>NZ_JABTEX010000009.1:130000-135368 GCF_015711645.1 Planomonospora sp. ID82291 | reverse complement strand
CGACGCGGTCGCCCGGCTGGTGGCCGACAAGGTCACCGCGACGCACGGGAAGATCTCGGCCAAGCGGCTGCTGCCGCTGGCGCAGGCGGCCGGCTACGGCGGCTCAGCGCGTAACTTCCGGCGGCTGGTCGCGAAGGCGAAGAAGGCCTGGAGGCAAGACAATCATCGCGGGCGGCGCCCGGCCATCTGGGCCCCGGGCGAGATGCTGGTCATCGACTGGGGCGACGCCGGAGGCGGGCTGCACGTGTTCTGCGCGGTGCTGGCCTGGTCGCGGGTGCGGTTCGTGCGGTTCGCCGACAACGAGCGCGCTGAGACCACCCTGGCGCTGCTGGCCGAGTGCTTCGAGACGCTCGGCGCCGTGCCCAAGGCGGTGCTGGCCGACCGGATGGGCTGCCTGAAGGGCGGCGTGGTCGCCAACAAGGTCGTCCCCACCGCCGACTACGTCCGCTTCGCCACCCACTACGCCTTCCGTCCCGACTGGTGCGAGGCCGCCGATCCCGAATCGAAGGGCATCGTGGAGAACCTGGTCGGCTACGCCAAGCGGGACCTGGTCGTCCCGCTGGAGCCGTTCGAGGACCTGACGGTGGCCAACATCGCCGCCCGAGCGTGGTGCGCCGAGGTCAACGGCGTGACGCATTCGGAGATCTGCGCCGTCCCGGTCGAGCGGCTGGCCACCGAGCGGCAGGTGATGGGCGCGCTGCCGTCGCTGCGTCCGGTGATCGGCAAGGCGCCGCTCACGCGCAAGGTGGACAAGCTGTCGTGCGTGCGCTTCGGCTCGGCCCGCTACTCGGTGCCCACCCGGCTGATCGGTGCTCGTGTCGCGGTGGTCGAGGCCGATGGGCGGCTGCTGGTGACCGACCTGGCCACCGGCGAGATCGTCGCTGAGCACGCGCCGGTCGCGCCCGGTGAGGCGGCGGTCTGTGATGAGCACTACGGCGGGCCCCGGCCCGCGCCGCGTCGCGCCGCCCGGCCCCGCACCCCGGCGGAGAAGGCGTTCCTGCAGCTGGGCCCGGTCGCCGAGGCGTGGTTGAGCGGCTCGGCCGCCTCGGGCAACACCCGTCTGGCCGCCGACCTGGTCGAGCTGGCCGCCCTCGGCGCGGCGCACGGGGACGCCGCCCTGGTGGCCGCGCTGGAGCGCGCCGCGTGCTTTCGCCGCTGGCGGGCCGAGGACGTGCGCTCGATCCTGGCGGCCGGGGCCGGCGTCCCGCAGCCGACCGCTGCCGGGCAGGCACTGGTGATGGCCCTGCCCGCCGTCCCGACCCGGTCGCTGGCCGACTACGCCCTGGAGCGGATCGGAGAGGCCGGATGAGCGCGCCCGCCGTTCCCGCGCTGCCCGGCGACCTGGACGCCGCCCTGCGCCGCCTGAAGCTGGCCGCCATGCGCCGTCTGGCGCCCGAGCTGCTCGTCACCGCGCGCACGCAGCGCTGGAATCCCGAGGAGTTCCTGCGCACGCTGCTGGAGGCCGAGCTGACCGCACGGGATGCCTCCAACGTCCGCACCCGGATGAAGGCCGCCGCCTTCCCGGTGATCAAGACGATCGAGGAGTTCGACGTGGCCGGCTCCTGCATCCCGCGTGCGACGTTCGACTACCTGGCCTCGCTGGAGTGGATCCGCGCGAGCGAGAATTACTGCGCCATCGGCCCGGCGGGCACGGGCAAGTCCCACAGCCTGGTCGCCTTCGGCGTCGCGGCCGTCCAGGCCGGGCACAAGGTGCGCTACTTCACTGCGGCCGAGCTGGTCGAGACGCTCTATCGGGGCCTGGCCGACAACTCCGTCGGCCGCGTCATCGACAACCTGCTCCGCAACGACCTGGTGATCATCGACGAGGTGGGGTTCGCCCCGCTGGACGATACCGGCGCGCAGCTGTTGTTCCGGTTCGTGGCCGCCGCCTACGAACGTCGTGCGCTCGGTATCGGCTCGCACTGGCCCTTCGACCAGTGGGGTCGTTTCCTGCCCGAGCACACCACCGCCGTCAGCCTGCTGGACCGGCTCTTGCATCACAGCGTCGTCGTGGTCACCGAGGGCGAGTCCTTCCGCATGAAACAGGCACGAACCCGGACAGGCGGGCGCCCGGCCAAGAAGTAGTCAACTTCAACGGGATGGGGACCTCGACCCGGCCACCAGCGGCGACACGCACTTGGCCGTTGACATCCGATGACTCCGGCCGACGTGCATTCCGGTTCGGCCACGCCCTTCGCTGAGAGGGCACCGGCACCGGCACGATCATCCGGAAGAGTCGAAGGACGGCTCACCCACGGACGGCTCGCCTATCGCAACGGCCCGGAGCGCAGTGAAGCCCTCGAAACGCAGAAAGGGCCGCCCCACAGGGACGGCCCTCTCCACAAAAAATGTCCGGCGGCGACCTACTCTCCCACACCCTCCCGAGTGCAGTACCATCGGCGCTGAAGAGCTTAACTTCCGGGTTCGGAATGTAACCGGGTGTTTCCCCTTCGCCATAACCGCCGTAACCCCATGAAACACACAAGCAGATGCCTGTTGTCTCAGAATTGCCTAGTGGACGCGAGCAAGAACCTCGGTTTCGCGCTGCTCCGGACCCGGCGAAGGATACAGAGCGCTGCAGAAACCAAGCATGAACTTTGAGGTCAAGTCCTCGGCCTATTAGTACCGGTCAGCTCCACACATTACTGCGCTTCCACCTCCGGCCTATCAACCCGGTCGTCTACCGGGAGCCTTACCCCCTCACAGGGTGGGAGACCTCATCTCAAGGCGAGCTTCCCGCTTAGATGCTTTCAGCGGTTATCCCTTCCGAACGTAGCCAACCAGCCGTGCTCCTGGCGGAACAACTGGCACACCAGAGGTTCGTCCGTCCCGGTCCTCTCGTACTAGGGACAGCCCCTTTCAAGTCTCCTGCGCGCGCAGCGGATAGGGACCGAACTGTCTCGCGACGTTCTAAACCCAGCTCGCGTACCGCTTTAATGGGCGAACAGCCCAACCCTTGGGACCTACTCCAGCCCCAGGATGCGACGAGCCGACATCGAGGTGCCAAACCATCCCGTCGATATGGACTCTTGGGGAAGATCAGCCTGTTATCCCCGGGGTACCTTTTAGCCGTTGAGCGACGGCGCTTCCACATGCCACCGCCGGATCACTAGTCCCAGCTTTCGCTCCTGCTCGACCCGTCGGTCTCACAGTCAAGCTCCCTTGTGCACTTACACTCGACACCTGATTGCCAACCAGGCTGAGGGAACCTTTGGGCGCCTCCGTTACCCTTTAGGAGGCAACCGCCCCAGTTAAACTACCCACCAGACACTGTCCCTGATCCGGATCACGGACCGAAGTTAGACGTTCAAAACGACCAGAGTGGTATTTCACCAATGACTCCACCCGAACTAGCGTCCGAGCTTCACCGTCTCCCACCTATCCTACACAAGACGCTCCAAACGCCAATGTCAAGCTGTAGTGAAGGTCCCGGGGTCTTTCCGTCCTGCTGCGCGTAACGAGCATCTTTACTCGTAGTGCAATTTCGCCGGGTCTGCGGTTGAGACAGCGGGGAAGTCGTTACGCCATTCGTGCAGGTCGGAACTTACCCGACAAGGAATTTCGCTACCTTAGGATGGTTATAGTTACCACCGCCGTTTACTGGCGCTTAAGTTCTCAGCGTCGCAGGCTTGCACCCGCTAACCGGTCCCCTTAACGTTCCAGCACCGGGCAGGCGTCAGTCCGTATACATCGTCTTACGACTTCGCACGGACCTGTGTTTTTAGTAAACAGTCGCTTCCCCCTGGCCACTGCGGCCCCCACCAGCTCAGAGCGCAAGACTCGTCACCAGCGAAGGCCCCCCTTCTCCCGAAGTTACGGGGGCAATTTGCCGAGTTCCTTAACCACAGTTCACCCGATCGCCTTGGTATTCTCTACCTGACCACCTGAGTCGGTTTCGGGTACGGGCCGCAACGATGCTCGCTAGAGGCTTTTCTCGGCAGCATAGGATCACCCACTTCGCCACAATCGGCTCGGCATCACGTCTCAAGATACATGAGAGGCGGATTTGCCTACCTCTCTCCCTACACGCTTACCCCAGGACTACCATCGCCTGGGATGGGCTACCTTCCTGCGTCACCCCATCGCTTACCTACTACCAGATCAGGCCAGGCGTTCAGCCTCACCCCCACCCCGAAGGGCAGAAGGGCTTAAGGACCCTTAGTATCACTGGATTCGATATGGGCGCATCACCACGGGTACGGGAATATCAACCCGTTGTCCATCGACTACGCCTGTCGGCCTCGCCTTAGGTCCCGACTTACCCTGGGCGGATTAGCCTGGCCCAGGAACCCTTGGTCATCCGGCGCAGAAGTTTCTCACTTCTGATTCGCTACTCATGCCTGCATTCTCACTCGCACGGCCTCCACAACTCGATCACTCGGCTGCTTCGCCGGCCGCACGACGCTCCCCTACCCATCCACACACCCAGACAGCTCGCGCTGCCAGGCTCAACATGTGAATGCCACGACTTCGGCGGTGCACTTGAGCCCCGCTACATTGTCGGCGCGGAATCACTTGACCAGTGAGCTATTACGCACTCTTTCAAGGATGGCTGCTTCTAAGCCAACCTCCTGGTTGTCACTGCGACTCCACATCCTTTCCCACTTAGCACACGCTTAGGGGCCTTAGTCGGTGGTCTGGGCTGTTTCCCTCTCGACTACGGAGCTGATCCCCCGCAGGCACACTGCCACGCTCTCACTTACCGGCATTCGGAGTTTGGCTGACGTCAGTAACCTTGTCGGGCCCATCGGCCATCCAGTGCTCTACCTCCGGCAAGAAACACGCAACGCTGCACCTAAATGCATTTCGGGGAGAACCAGCTATCACGGAGTTTGATTGGCCTTTCACCCCTAAACACAGGTCATCCCCCAGGTTTTCAACCCTGGTGGGTTCGGTCCTCCACGCAGTCTTACCCACGCTTCAACCTGCCCATGCCTAGATCACTCCGCTTCGGGTCTACAGCATGCGACTCAAACGCCCTCTTCAGACTCGGTTTCCCTACGGCTCCCCCACACGGGTTAACCTCGCCACACACCATAACTCGCAGGCTCATTCTTCAAAAGGCACGCAGTCACATCACGCACAGCAAGCTGTGCACGCTCCTACGGCTTGTAGGCACACGGTTTCAGGTACTATTTCACGACCCCTCACCGGGGTGCTTTTCACCTTTCCCTCACGGTACTAGTGCACTATCGGTCATCAGGGAGTATTTAGGCTTACCAGGTGGTCCTGGCAGATTCACACAGGATTTCTCGGGCCCCGTGCTACTTGGGATCCCCTCCAGCAGTCCAACAGGTTTCGCCTACCCGGCTCTCACGGTCTACGGCGTCCCTTCCCAGAGACTTCGACTACCCACTGGATTTCTCAC
>NZ_JABTEX010000009.1:0-127500 GCF_015711645.1 Planomonospora sp. ID82291 | reverse complement strand
TTAGCACACTGTTGAGTTCTCAAGAAACGGACGCGTTCACCGTCCGACGGGCCCGGAGGCCGCATCTCGCGGGGCGTTTCGTTCGTTCCGTTGTGTCTTCATTCTGTCGGATCCGCTTTTCCGTGTCAATTTGACCCGGTCCGGCCGATCCGCCTGGAATTCAGACCGCCCCGTTTCCGGGGCAACCCCTCGAACGTACCCGCACATCCGATTCATGTCGAATCGTCCGGAGATGATCGAGGGATCCCGCGTCCCCGGTGCCACCACCGGTTCCCTCGGGCCCGGTGAACTTTATGGACCCGCGCCGACCTCGTCAAATCGATGCGGCCGCCCCGCGAAAACCCTTTGCCCGACGGCTGCGGCGGGACGCACGCTTGGACGGTGACGATTCTTGAGGCCACGGCCCTGGCGAAGAGATTCGGTGCGGTGACCGCCGTCCACGAGGTGAGCCTCGACGTCGGCGCAGGCGAGATCATCGGGCTCCTCGGCCCCAACGGCGCCGGCAAGTCCACCACCCTCCACATGCTCCTGGGGCTCATCACTCCGGACTCCGGGAGCATCCGCATGTTCGGCCTGGACCTGGAGCGCCACCGCATCGAGGTCCTCAGCCGGATCAACTTCGCCGCCAGCTACGTGGACCTGCCCGGGGTGCTGCAGGTCCGCGAGGTACTGGACGTCTTCGCCCGCCTGTACGGCGTGCGCGATCCCAAGGCCCGCGTCGGCGAGCTCGTCGAGCTGCTCGACCTCGGCCCCCTGCGCAAGCGCAAGGTGATGGAGCTCTCCTCCGGCCAGCGCACCCGCGTCCAGCTGGCCAAGGCGCTCGTCAACGAGCCCAGCCTGCTCATCCTCGACGAGCCGACCGCCAACCTCGACCCGGACGCCGGGGACCGGATCCGGAGCCTCCTGGTCCGCGTCGCCCGGGAGAACGGGCGGGCCATGCTGATCACTTCGCACAACATGCAGGAGGTCGAGCGGATGTGCGACCGCATCCACTTCATGTCCGCGGGACGGATCGTCGCGAGCGGCAGCGCCGCCGAGCTCACCGACGTCTACAGCGCGGACAGCCTGGAGGAGGTCTTCCTCAAGGTGGCCCGCGCACGACCCGAGGTGGCCCGTCCATGACACCCCTGACCGTGACCCACTCCCCGCTCGGCCTCCCGGCGCGCGTGACGCGCATCGGCGGTGTGGTCCGCCGGGACTTCGCGGCGCTGCGGCGCAGCCCGATCCGGATGTTCGAGATCGTGTTCTGGCCGACGATCGAACTGCTCGTCTGGGGCTTCGTGACGGTGTTCCTGCAGTCGCAGCAGGTCCCGTTCGTGGTGGCCTTCCTGATCGGCGCCGTGCTCCTCTGGCAGGTGCTGCAGAAGGCCAGCAACGAGATCTCGATCGCCTTCCTGGAGGACATCTGGAGCAGGAACCTGCTGAACGTCCAGGTGAGCCCGCTCTCCACCGTCGAGTACGTGATCGGCCTGATCCTGTTCTCCTTCGGCAAGGTGGTCTTCGCCATAGCCGTCATGGCGGGCCTCGCGCTGGCCTTCTACGGCTTCGGCGTCACCTCCTTCGGTGCCGGCCTGGTGCCGTTCATGGCGCTGCTGCTGGTGATGGGCTGGTCCCTGGGCCTGGTGGGCATCTCGGCCGTGCTCCGCTTCGGTGAGAACGCCCAGGTGATCGCCTGGTCGCTGGTCTTCGTCGTGCAGCCGCTGGCCGGGATCTTCTACCCGGTCGACGTGCTGCCGGAGCCGCTCCAGGCGGTCGCCGCGTTCCTTCCGGCGACGCACGTGTTCACCGGCATGCGGACCGTCCTCGACGGCGGCGCCGTACCGTGGGGTGAGCTGGCCTGGGCGGCGGTGCTGGCCGCCGGTTACCTGGCGGCGACGCTGGGGGTGTTCGCGTGGACGCTGCGCTACGCCCGCTCCCACGGGAAGCTGTCCCGCTTCGGGGAGTAGCGGCGCACGGCGCGGTGGAGGGCCGGTCGGCCGGGCCGGATCCGCAGGACCCGAGCGGGGTCAGGTCTGCGGGGACGGGCCCGGGGAAGGGACCGCCGGAGCCGGGGTGACGGACATCGTCGCCGCGATCACGCTGACCAGGCCCTCGACGACCTCGGTCCGGTCGACCTCGGGGTGCTCCAGCCACCAGTCCCCGGTGGCCTGGACCATGCCGACGAAGGCGTGCCCGAGCACCTGGGCGCGGACCGGGTCGAGGGCGTCCGACTCCGCGGCGATCACCCGGCCGAGCTCCTCCCCCAGCCCGCGCACGACCGCGGTCATCTGGGAGTGGGTCCGGCTGTCCTCCGCGCCGGCCCGGTGGAAGAGGAACCGGTAGAGGTTCAGATTGGCCGAGATCATGTCGAGGTAGGCGGTGACCGCGGAGCGGGCCCGGCCGCGCAGGTCGGCGCCGGCCCGGTCGAACTCGGGCCGCAGGAGGGCGACCACGCTCCGGACGTGCCGGCCGGCCAGCGACTGGTAGAGGCCGCTCTTGTCGCCGAAGTGCCGGTAGAGGATCGGCTTGGTGATCCCGGCCTCGGCGGCGATCGCGGCCATGGACGCCTCCGGGCCCTCCCGCCGGATCACCCGGTCCGCGGCGTCCAGGAGCGCCCGCCGCCGCTCCGGATCCCGTCCGCTCACGCATGCCCCCTCTCAGAAGAGAGATCAGGATAAGCGGACGGACCCGCTCCGGGCCCGCCCGTTGCCGCCCCGTCGGAAGATCCTGTCCGTGGAGGCCGCCGTGGCCCCCGGTGGAGACCCGTGGAAGCCACTGTGGACCCCGTGGAAGCCGCCGTGGACCCCGTGGAAGCCGCCGTGGACCCCGTGGAGGTCCCGCCTTCCGTGGACGGGTCGCCACGCCTGCGGATCACCGTACGGCGTCTCTGGATGCTCCCTTAAGGTCTCATGACGGTCTGCAACGGATATCTCCCCGTATCCCGGGCAGGGCCAACGTCAGCAGGACGCGCCTTCGGGCGGGTGGGCCGGTCGAGCAGGGGACTCTTCGGGTGACGGGTGATTCGGTGGGGACGGCGGCGGGGAAGCCGTCGGGGAGGACGCGCAGACTGATCGCGCGGGTGGCGCTGCGGCTGCTGAGGGCGCTCAACGCCCGGCGGGCGCGCAGGGCCCCGGCGCCCGACGCCGGAACGGTCCGGATCCTGCTGCAGCACGCCCACGGGATGGGCGGGACGATCCGTACCGTGCTCAACCTCGCCGGGTACCTCGCGCGGGAGCGCGACGTGGAGATCGTCAGCGTGATCCGCACGGCCCGCGAGCCGTTCTTCCCGGTTCCGCCCGGCGTGCGGGTGTCGTTCCTGGACGACCGGACCGTGCCCGCCGGGCCGCTCGTCCGGCTGCTGTCGCGTTTCCCCAGCGTCCTGGTGCCCGAGCAGGAGCGGGTCCACCACGCGCTGAACCTCTGGACCGACCTGTGCCTGGTGCGCCGCCTGCGCTCGTTCCGCTCCGGCGTGGTGATCTCCACTCGCCCGGCCTTCAACCTCGTCACCGCGCTGTTCGCGCCGCCCGGGGTCGTCACCGTCGGCCAGGAGCACGTCACCTACGGCGTGCACGCCCCGGAGGTCCTGCGCCTGGCCAAGCGCCGGTACGGCAGGCTCGACGCCTTCGTCACCCTCACCCGGGCCGACCGGGACCGGTACGCCGGGCTGCTGCGGGCCGCCCCGCCGCGGCGGCTGGTCCGCATCCCCAACGCCCTGCCCGAGCTCGCGGGCGACGTCTCGGGGCTGGAGGAGAAGGTCGTGGCGGCCGCCGGCCGGCTGGTGCACGCCAAGGGGTTCGACCGCCTGGTCGCGGCCTGGAAGCACGTCGCGGCCGAGCATCCGGACTGGGTGCTGCGCATCTACGGCGCGGGCACCCGGAAGGCGGAGGACCGGCTGCGCGCGAGGATCGAGGAGGCCGGCCTGTCCGGCAGGGTCTTCCTGATGGGCCGCACGGCGGAGCTCGGCGTGGAGCTGTCGAAGGCGTCGGTCTACGTCGTCAGCTCGCGCTACGAGGGGTTCGGCATGACGATCCTGGAGGCGATGAGCAAGGGCGTGCCGGTGGTGAGCTTCGACTGCCCGCACGGGCCGGGGGAGATCATCACCCACGGGCACGACGGGCTGCTCGTGGGCTCCAAGAAGCCGTCCGCGCTGGCCGAGGCCGTCCGCCGGCTGATCGAGGACCGGGAGCTGCGCCGCAGGCTCGGCGGGAACGCCCTGGTGACGGCCGCCGGGTACGACCTCGGCACGGTCGGCGCGATGTGGGACGAGCTGCTGGACGATCTCGCCTCGGGCGATTCAACCAGGATGAAAGCGAACTTCGGGTAATCTTGCCGCTCTCTCCAGGAGGTGGCAGGTGGCCGAAGCAGGTGCCGTGGCGGTGCCGGGCTACGAGGTGTCCGGCGTGCTCGGCCAGGGCGGTTTCGGGATCGTCTACCGGGCCCGGCAGCTGGCCGTGGACCGGGAGGTCGCACTCAAGGTCGACAACCGGGTCCTGGTCTCCGAACGGGACCGGCGCCGGTTCATGCGCGAGGTCACCTCGGCCGGGGCGCTGTCCGGCCACCCGCACGTCGCCCACGTCTACGACGCCGGGGTGCTGCCCGACGGCCGGCCGTACATGGTGCTGGAGCTGTGCCCCGGCGGGTCGCTGCTGGACCGGCTGCGCGCCGAGGGGCGGCTGGCGCCCGCCGAGGTCGCCGACATCGGCGTGCGGATCGCCGACGCGCTCTCGGCCGCGCACGCCGTCGGCGTGCTGCACCGCGACATCAAGCCCGCCAACATCCTGGTCAACCGGTACGGCAACGTGGTGCTGTCGGACTTCGGGCTGGCCACCATGCCGTCGGCGGGCGGTGAGATGTCGGTGACCCGCGAGTCGCTCACGCCCGCCTACGCCCCGCCCGAGGCGTTCGAGCTGACCGAGCCCACCGCGGCCGGGGACGTCTACTCCCTGGCCGCCACGCTGTACGCGCTGCTGTCGGGCCGCCCGCCGCGCTTCCCGGAGAGCGGCGTGGCCAACCTGGCGGTCATCATGGCCCTGCACCGGCAGCCGATCCCCGAGATCCCGGGGGTGCCGCCGGAGCTGACCGAGGTGCTCCGGCAGGCGATGGCCTCGGACCCGGCCCGGCGCACCCCCTCGGTCGCGGCCCTGCGCGACGCCCTCACCGACCTGCACCTGGCGCGGCACTCCGCGGCCTCCCGCCCCTTCTCCCCCGCGAACCCGCCCCCGCCGGGGCCCCCGTCCGGGCCCGCGGCGGGGCTCCCGGCCGGTTCTCCGTCCGCCACCGGGCCCGTGCCGTACGGCATGCCGCCCGGCACGGGGGGCGTGCCCGGCGGGGAACCGGTGCGCGCGCACCTGACCTCGCCCGGCCTGCGGAGCCTCGCGCACACCCAGGCCCCCGCGGTGCCCGCGGTGTCCGGCGGATCGAACGGCAAGGTGTTCGCCGCCGTGGCGGTGGCGTTCGTCATCCTGCTGCTGGCCGGGGCCGGGCTGATGTACATGGAGGGGGGCATGGAGGGCGTGGCCGGCCTCTCCCTCACGCAGGGGAGCACGGGCGGGCCGGCGGGAGGCGGAGACGCGGCCCCCGAGGCCGAGGCCTCCAGCGGGGACGGCGCTCCGGCCGATCCCGCGGCGGTCGAGGGGGTCGACACCGTCACCGCCGGCTGCCCCGCCGCCGGGGTCTCCGGGGCGGGGGCCGCGTGCGTGGCGGAGGCCGAGTGCTGGAGCGGGCTGCTCGTCTCGGCCGGTGACGCGGGTGCCACGCGGGTCGGCTGCGAGGAGGCGCACTACTGGGAGACCTACGCGGTCGCCACGCTGCCGGCGGACGTCTCCACCTACGTCCAGCAGGTGGTGGAGAAGAACCCGACGGTGAAGAAGGTCTGCGCGTCCCGGATCATGCTCGCCTCCCGGTACGGCGACGCCCGCAAGATCGCCGCCGGGAAGTGGCGCTCGACGGTGCTGCCGCCGTCGGCGCAGCGGTTCGCCGACGGCGACCGCACCTACCGCTGCCTCGGGGGGATCCTCGGGCCGGAGGAGACGGGCACGCTCTTCCGGCCGTCCTGACCGCCCGCGGCGGGCCCGGCCCCCGGTGGCGGGCCCGCCGCGGGCGGTCAGGACCGCTGCCCGGGCCGGTCCACGATCGTCGAGGCCAGCTCGGCCGTGACATAGGCGCTGCCCGCGGGGAACGCCACCTCCCCGCCGATCACCTCGTCGCGCAGCCACACGGTCCGGCTCCCCAGGTAGCGGAAGGTGTCCGGTTCGAGGATGAGGTAGCGGCGCTCCCGCTCCTCTCCCGCGGGACGGTGGAAGACGCCCAGTCCCGCCCGGCCCGCCGCGTCCCGGACACCGAGCTCCACCGCCACCCCGGGGATCCTCGCCAGCGCGCGGTAGATCGCCGCCTCCAGTTCCGGCGGCATGACGGCCCGCTGGCCCAGGTAGACGGAGAGCACCCGGAAGGCGCGGGCGTCGGGGGGCTCGGCCCCGCCCGGGTCCTCCTTCGGCAGGTCGATCCAGTGCCGGTCCCCTGTGACGTGCGCCAGGAGCTCGTCGGGGTCCGTCGGCAGCCTGCGGAGCCTCTCGGCGTACTTCTCCGGTGAGAGGTCGTCGTCGCCCGGGTCCGGCGGCACGTCCTGGACCCGGAAAGCGCCATCCAGGCCGTATCCGGCGTTCTGCCGGCCGTCGTAGCGGAGCCACTCCTCGTGCTCCTGCACCTCGCCGTCCCCGTTCGGCTGCACGGTGACGTACCTGCGGTACTGCCACTGGTGCGGGCGGGGGGCCGCGGCCGCCGGCCGAGACTCGGCGACGAGCGCCGCCCGCTCCAGCACCACGGCAGTCTCGGCGTACCGCGCGGTCACCGCAGGCGTCGCGGGGGCGCCGTCTCCGCCGCCGGGCGGACCGGTCGGCGCGACCTGTACGGCCACCAGCGCGAGGGCGGCCGCCAGGCCGACCGCCCCGGCCGGCACGATCCTTCCCAGTCCGCCGGAGCGCGGGCGTGCCGGACGACCGGACCGGCGACGGCCGGTGGCCGTTCCTGCGGGGGCGGTCCGCGCGGCCGCCATGAGGCGCTCCCGGGCGGGCCCGAGCCGGTCGGCGTCCGCCTCCGGCGCCTGCGCGCGCATCTCGCGCAGCGCGTTCAGCTCATCCATGACGCTCCTCCTCGGTAGCCGTCGGGTCGGCGCCGCCGAGCGCGGCGCGGGTCTTCCTCCTGGCCCGGTTGAGCCGTGAGCGGACCGTGCCGACGGGGATCCCCACCGCCTCGGCGACCTCGCCGTAGGTGAGATCGGCCCAGGCGACCAGCAGCAGCACCTCCCGGTCCCCGGCCGAGAGCCCGGCCAGCGCCCCGGCCAGGTCCTTTTGCACGGCCGAGGCGCTCACCTGGGCGTCCACCCGGTCGGCGTAGCTCTCGGCTACCTCGTCGACTCCGGTCCTGGCCAGCGCCCGGTAGGACCGGATCTCCACCCGGCGGTGCCTGCCGATGAGGTTCCCGGCGATGCCGTACAGCCAGGGGCGGGCGTCCGGCCGGGTCAGGTCGTAGCGGTCACGCCGCCGGAACGCCGCCAGGAACGTGTCGGCGACCACGTCGTCGGCCAAGGAGTCGCCCAGCCGCCGGACGGCGTAGCGGTGGATCTCCGGGGCGTACCGGTCGAACAGGAGCGCGAACGCGTCCGGCTCCTCCAGGGACCTCCGGATCACCTCGGCGTCACCGGCGTCACCGGCGTCCTCGGCCGCCCCGGCGCGGTCTGTGCGCGCGATCAATCCGGCTCCGATCGTCCGGCCCGGGATCTCCGGGGTCCGTCATGGTGTTCACCTTCCTCTCACCCGATACGCCGTGGAGGGTTCACGGCCGGTTCCCGGCCGCCGTGCCGTACCGCCGGGAGCCGCCGGGAGTCCGCGGGCCCACCGGCGCGGGCGGCGTCCGCTGTTGGCAGGATGGCGGGGTGCGTGCACGCCCCGTCTCCATGTCGTCTCTGACCGAGGAACTCGCCGACCGGATCGCCGCGGCGCCCCGGGACTCCTGGGTGCGGGTGGCGGTCGACGGCGCGCCCGCCGCCCGGCCCGGGGAGCTCGCCGACGCGCTGGCCGGGCCGCTCCGGCTGCGCGGCCGCGAGGTCCTGCGCGTGTCCGCGTGGGATTTCCTTCGTCCGGCCTCGCTCCGCTTCGAGCACGGCAGGACCGACCCGGACGCCTTCTACGAGGACTGGCTGGACGCGGGCGGCCTGACCCGCGAGGTGCTGGCGCCGCTGGACCCGGGAGGCTCGGGCAAGGTCCTGCCCTCGTTGTGGAACACGGCGACCGACCGGGCGACGCGCGCGCCGTACGTCACCCTGCCGCCGGGGGCGGTGCTGCTGCTGGACGGGGCGCTGCTGCTGGGCCGGTGGCTCCCGTTCGAGCTGACCGTGCACCTGCGGCTCTCCCCCGGCGCGCTGGCCCGCCGCACCGACCCGGAGCTGCGCTGGACCCTGCCCGCCTACGAGCGCTACGAGCTGGAGGCCGAACCGGCCGAGACGGCCGACGTCGTCGTCCGCGTGGACGACCCCAGGCATCCCGCGGTCGTGGTCGGGTAGGCCCGTCGGGCGCGGACCGGCTCCCGCGTCCGGCGTCCGCGTCGCCTCCCGTCCGGGTCACCTTCCCTCCGCGCCCCCGCCCGGGTCGCCGTCCACGCCCCCGCCCACGCCCCCGCCCGGGTCGCCGTCCGGGTCCGGGCCGGAGCCCCGGTACGGCGCTCCGGCGTGCGCCCGCTCCTCCGGGTGCCGCCGGACCCGCCTGAGGCTCAGGACGACGGTGACGAGCAGAATGGTGAGGATCACCCCGAGTGAGGCGGGCGTGGGGATCTCCGGGATCTCCGCCGACACGTCCCGGTGCAGGAAGACCAGGATGAGCTTGACCCCGATGAACGCGAGGATGGCGGAGAGCCCGATCGAGAGGTGGACCAGCCGCTCCAGCAGCCCTTCGATGAGGAAGTAGAGGGCGCGCAGGCCGAGCAGGGCGAAGGCGTTGGCGGAGAAGACCAGGAGCGGGTGCTGGGTGATCCCGAAGATCGCCGGAATCGAGTCGAGCGCGAAGAGCAGGTCGGTGCTGCCGATCGCGACGAAGACCAGGAACAGCGGCGTGATCACCCGTCGGCCGTCCTCCCGGGCGAGGAGCCGGCCGTCGTGGAGGTCGTCGGTGACGGGGAGGACGCGGCGCACCCAGCGCAGCAGCGGGTTGTCCCCGGGGTCGGGGGCGTTCTTCCGGTGCCGGAAGAGCTGCACGGCGGTCCAGAGCAGGAGCACCCCGAACAATAGGAACGTCGGCGAGAACAGGGAGATCGCCGCCGCGCCCGCGGTGATGAGGACCATCCGCATCACCAGGGCCGCCGCGATGCCGAACAGCAGCGTCTTCTGCCGGTTGCGGGCGGGGACCGCGAACCGGCTCATGATGACCACGAAGACGAAGAGGTTGTCGACCGAGAGGCTCTTCTCGACCACCAGCCCGGCGAAGTACTCCGTCGCGATGTCCGGGCCCGCCAGCGGCCAGAGCGCGAGCCCGAAGAGGAGGCCCGCCCCCAGGTAGAACACCGACCAGAAGGCGGCCTCCTTCAGTTCCACGGCGTGCGGCCGGCGGGCGGCCACCATGAAGTCGAGAACCAGCAGGACGACCACGATCCCCACGACGGCGGCCCAGGCTCCCCACGAGTCGACGGTCATCCCATCCCGCTTCCACCCCCTGCGCGAACACCGTCTCTCTCGTCTTCCCCGCCGCCGCCCGCCGTACCCGCGTCAGCGGAACCGGCGGAAGAACTCCCGCACGTCCCCGACCAGGAGCTCGGGCTGCTCCAGGGCGGCGAAGTGGCCGCCGCGGTCGAACTCGGTCCAGTGCACGATGTTCTCGCTCCGCTCGGCGAACCGCCGGACGGGCGGGACGATCTCCCGGGGGAAGACCGCGACCCCCGTGGGGGTCGCGGAGACCTCCGGCGGGCCGCCCCCGTGCGCGAACTCGTAGTACAGCCGCGCCGAGGAGCCCGCCGTGTTGGTCAGCCAGTACACCGTCACGTTGGTGAGCAGCCGGTCGCGGTCCACGGCGTCCTCGGGGACCTCCGCCGAGTCGGTCCACTCCTTGAACTTCTCCGCGATCCAGGCCAGCTGCCCGGCCGGGGAGTCGGCCAGGCCGTAGGCGAGCGTCTGCGGCCGGGTGGACTGGATCTTCAGGTAGCCGGACATGTCGTCCAGGTAGCGGCCGAGGCCGTCCAGCCGCGCCCGCTCGGCCTCGCTCAGGTCGTCCAGTTCCCCGGGCGCGCCGGACGGGACGGTCAGCAGGAAGTTCAGGTGCACGCCGACCACGTGTCCGGAGTCGACCAGGCCGAGGTCGCGGGAGACCATCGACCCCCAGTCGCCGCCCTGGGCCCCGTAGCGGTCGTAGCCCAGCCGGGCCATCAGCGCGGCCCACGCCCGGGCGATGCGGCGCACCGTCCAGCCCCGCTCGGTGGTCGGGCCGGAGAACCCGTAGCCGGGCATGGACGGGATGACGAGGTGGAAGGCGTCGGCGGGGTCCCCGCCGTGCGCGCGGGGGTCGGACAGCGGGCCGATGACGTCCAGGAACTCCACGACGGAGCCGGGCCAGCCGTGGGTGAGGACGAGCGGCAGCGCGCCGGGCTCGGGTGAGCGGACGTGCAGGAAGTGCACGTTCTGCCCGTCGATCACGGTGGTGAACTGCGGGAAGGAGTTGATGTGCGCCTCGTGCGCCCGCCAGTCGTAGGCGGTGGCCCAGTGGTCGGCGAGTTCCCGGAGGTAGTCCGGCGGCACCCCCAGGTCCCAGCCCGCGTCCGGCAGCCCGTCGGGGAACCGGGTACGGCGCAGCCGGTCGCGCAGGTCGTCGAGGTCGGCCTGGGGGATGTCGATGCGGAAGGGCCGGATCGCGGCGTCATCGCTCATGCCCACCACACTGCCACCCGCCCGCGCAGGGCGGCGCTACCCGGCGGGGAGGTCTCCGCGGTGATCGGAGGGCCGCCATGGGAGCGCTCCCAAGTTTTGGTCCGCACGTATTGAATACCGTATCGGGTCCCACTACGGTGGACCACAAATGAAAGCGAATCGGCTGGGCGCGACTGCCCCGGGCCGGGAGAGAAAACCCCGGGCCAGGAAAGAAGCCTTACCGCGGAGGCCGGAGGGACGGGAAAGCCTCCGCCGGAGAAACCCGCCCGTCGGCCTACCGCATCGAACGGCATCGGCCCTATGGTGTCCCCACGGCGACCGGTGAGGCGCTCAGGCGGCTCCCCGTCGAGGATTCCGCGATCCGGCGGTCGGCGGTCCGGGCGGTGACGAGCACGGGATTCCGTGCATCCGCCCTGCTCGACATCGCGGCCGGGAAAAGGAAATCAATACCCGGCCGACGGCCACCGGTCCGCTTCGCCGCCGGAAACGATCCGCCGGACGGCACGTTCACATAAAGAATATGGAGAAGCGCGGCATGCCCTGCGCCGGAATTCACCGAGACAGCACGAAGACGACTGCGGACGCGCCACGTCCGAACCCGGATAACGGGTGTCCGGATATCGGCCCGGCCGGTAGGCGCCGGTCCGCCGGCGCGCCCTCGGCGGCGGCGCCGCAGGCGTCCCAGGGAAGGGACCGGAACCCGTGAGCGCGCACAGCGACAGAACCTCCCCGCCGCGCCTCGACGACGGCGGAGCCCCGGCCGGGCGGCTTCCGGACGGCGCCGCCGACATCGTGCTGACCGCCCGGCGTCGCTGGGCGCCGCACGTGTGGTGGATCGCCCTGCTCGCCGGTGCCGCCGGCGCCGGCGTCTCGTGGCTGGCCCCCCACGGCAGGGAGATCCAGGCGGTCTGGGAACTCGTCGTCAAACTGCTCGCGTTCGCCTGCCTGTGCTGCGCGATCGCGTTCTTCCCCTGGGTCTCGCGCCGCCTGCACTGGCTGCTGTACATCCCGTTCGTGTTCTTCACCGCGTACGTGATCCCCCGGGTCAGCTGGTTCTACTACGGCGACGTCGCCCGCGCCCAGGGCGACGGCTTCTACACCCACCTGTACCTGCTGCTCTACCCCGGGATCGTGCTCACCGTCGCGGCCGCCTACCGGATCGGCGGCGGCACCCCGGGGCGCTGCCTGCAGGTCGCGGCCAGCGGCATCCTCATCGTCTTCTCCGGCCTGCTCGACGTCATGTGGCAGGTCGTCAACCCCGTCGAGATCCCCGACCTCATCGACGCCCCGCACATCAACCTGTTCACCGGCGGGCCGATCTCGTTCGGCGCGGCGATCCTGTTCACCCTGGCCCACCTGCCGGTCCTCATCGTGATCAACCTGCTCCCCCTGGACCGCTGGATCGGCCGCCTGCTGGGGGCCGGGGAAGCCCCGGCGCGGTGACCGCCACCACGAGGACCGGGACCACCACGAGGAGGCGAAGCGTGCCGCACCCCCACGACACCCCCCACCCCGGCGGCGCGACCGCGGATCTCGTCGCCGAAACGCCCCCCGCCACGACCCCCGGCACGGCCCCCGGCACGGCCGTCGGCACCGCCACGACCCCCGGCACCGCCACGGCCCCCGGCACGGCCGTCGGCGCACCGGTCAGCATCTCGGTGGCCGCGCCCGCCTACAACGAAGCCGACAACATCACCACCGCCATCACCCGGTGGCACACCTACCTCGACCGCCACCCCGCCGTCGGCGCCTGGGAGATCGTCGTCTGCGACGACGGCAGCACCGACACCACCCGCGCCCTCCTGACCGACCTGCAACACCGCTGCCCCCACCTCGTCATCATCGGCTTCGACCGCAACCGCGGCGCCGGCGCCGCCATCGCCGCCGCCATCGCCGCCACCCGCCACGACTGGATCGTCCTGCTCGACTCCGACGGCCAGTTCCCCATCACCAACCTCGACCGCTTCCTGCCCCACCTGCAGACCGGCACCGCCACCGCCTTCTCCGGCGCCCGCCTCCACAAAGCCGACACCCTGCCCTACCGCTGGGGCTCGGCCGCCAGCGGCGCCGTCAGCAACCTGCTGCACCGCACCCGCTACCGCGACTTCAACTCCATCTTCAAAGTCGTCCGCGGCCCCCTGCTGCGCGCCCTGCCCCTGGAATCCGGCGGCATGAACTGCTCCACCGAGATCACCGCCCGCCTCACCGAGACCGGCCACACCTGGACCGAGATCCCGATCGAGCACCACCCCCGCGGCGGCGGCCGGCGCGGCTGGCGCTTCTGGCGCGGCGCCCTCGACCGCGCCCTGTTCGTGGCCTACCTCGGCTACCGGCGATGGCTGCTGCACCGCGGCGTGCTGCGCGCCCCGGCCGTCCCCGACCTGACCGACCCCACGGCCACCCTCCACCCGACCGGCACGGCGCGCACGGCCCCATCCGGCACCACGGCCGCCCACGACCTGTCCGGCACGGCGCGGGAGGCCCGATGACCCCGCCCGCCGCCGGCCACCCACCCGCCGACCGCACGCCCGCGGACCCGCCACCCGGCCGGCTGAGGATCGCCCTGTTCAGCGGCGGACGCGGCGGCGCCAGCATCGCCCGCCACCTCCTGCGCACCCCCCGCACCGACCTGTCCCTGCTCATCAACGGCTACGACAACGGCCACTCCACCGGGGCGCTACGCCGCTACCTGCCCGGCATGCTCGGCCCCTCCGACTTCCGCAAGAACCTGCTGCTGCACCTGAACGACACCGACCCCCGCCACACCGCGCTGCGCACCGTCCTCGAACACCGCCTGCCCCCCGCCAGCACCCCCGACGACCTCACCACCCTCACCGACCGGTTGGCCCGCGGCACCGCCCTGCCCGCCCTGCCCGCCGCCGCCCGTACCGCCATCACCCGCGACCTGACCGCCTTCCTGCACCACCTCCACCACCACCCCGGCCTCGACCTGGCCGACTGCGCCCTGGGCAACCTCGTCCTGACCGGCGCCTACCTGCGCCTCAACCGCGACTTCAACGCCGCCGTCACCTCCTGCGCGGCCACCTTCGCCACCCCCGCCCGCCTCCTGAACGTCACCGACGGCCGCAACGCCTTCCTGACCGCCCTCAAGCACGACGGCCGCCTGCTGACCGACGAAGCCGACATCGTCGCCCCCCAGGACGCCGTCGCCATCACCGACCTGTTCCTGCTCGACGCGCCCCTGACCCCGCACCGGCAGGCCGCGCTGCAGGCCCTGCCCCCCGACCGGCTGCGCGCCGCGCTGACCGGCGCCCGCGCCCCCCTGACCCTCAACCCCCACGCCCGCCACGCCCTCACCCACGCCGACCTCATCGTCTACGGACCCGGCACCCCCCATTCCTCCCTGCTGCCCAGCTACCTCACCCCGGGCCTGAGCGACGCCATCACCGCCAACCCCACCGCCGCCAAGGTCTTCATCGTCAACATCGACGACGACCACGACGTCCAAGGCCTGGACGCACCCGCCCTGCTCGAACGCACCCTGGCCTACCTGGCCGACCCCCTCAACGAACGGCGCACCGTCACCCACGTCCTGTGCCACCGGACACGGACCGCGCCGGCCTCCGGTGACACCGGGCCCGGCCGGACGGCAGCACGCTGGATCACCGAGGACCTGGAGGACCCGCGGCGGCCCGGCGCGCACTGCGGCCGGCGCACCGTCGCCGCGCTGACCCGCATCGCCGCCGGGACGTCCCTGGTGGGTGCAGGATGAACCCGGCGCCGGAGCCGGTCACCGCCACCGTGGCCGCGACGATCGCCGGGCGGCGGGCCTGGCTGTTCGACCTGGACGGCACGCTCGTGGACTCCGCCCCCGCCCACGAGGCGGCGTTCCGCACCGCCCTCGCCGAGACCGCCCCCGACCTGCTCGACTCCTTCGACTACACCGCCCACGCCGGAACGAGTACCCGGCAGGTCATGCAGGGACTGGGGCTGCGCCCGGACCTCGCCCGGCGGGCGGCCGAACGCAAGCAGGAGCTGTACCGGGCCTACGCCGCGGACGGGGCCGTGGCCGTCCTTCCCGGAGCACGCCGGCTCCTCGGCCTGCTGGCCGACCTCGGCCGCATCCCCTACCTGGTCACCAGCGGCAGCCGCGACTCGGTCACCCGGGTCCTGACCGCCTGCGCGCTGACCGGGTCGTTCCGCGCCGTGCTCACCGCCGACGACGCACCCTGGAGCAAGCCCGACCCGCGCTTCTACCGGCAGGCCTGCCACCGGTGGGCCGTCGACCCCGCCGACGCCCTCGCCGTGGAGGACTCCGCCCACGGAGTCGCCTCCGCCACCGGCGCCGGCCTGCTCACCCTCCAGGTCCACGGCGCCGAACCCGCTCCGGGAGCCGTCACCGTGCAGAATCTGGACGCGATCGTGGCCCTCCTCGACACCGAGACTCCCGGCATGGAGGTGAACCCCCGTGGATGACCGGCGGATCTGCGCGGTGATCCCCGCGGCCGGGCAGGGCACCCGGCTCGGCCTCGACGTCCCCAAGATCATGACCGAGATCGCCGACGGCACCACCGTCTGGCACCTGCTCCACCGGCGGCTGCGCCCCTGGACCGACCACATCCACGTCGTCCTGTCCCCCGCCGGCCACGGGCCCTTCCAGGAGCTGGCCGCCGACGAGATCGCCCGCGGCGCCGTCTCCGTCAGCGTCCAGCACACCCCCACCGGCATGGGCGACGCCATCTTCGGCGCCGCCCCCCACTGGCGCCCCTACGAATCCATCCTGATCGTCTGGGGCGACCAGGCCAACCTGTCCCCCCGGACCGTCCGACGCGTCGTCCACGCCCACCGCGGCGACGACCCCGCAGGCGCCCCCGCGGATGCCCCCGCAGGCTCCCCCGCCGCCGATGCCGCCCGGCCCGCGCTCACCCTGCCCCTGGTCCCCCTGCCCGACCCCTATGTCGAATACGAACTGACCGGACCCGCCCTGACCCGGGTCCGCATGTCCCGCGAAGGCGACGACTGCCGTCCCGGCGGCCTCAGCGACGTCGGCGTCTTCTGCCTCAGCACCGGCGGCCTGACCGCGGCCTGGCGGGACTACCTGGCCGGCGCCGCCCCCGGCACCGCCACCGGCGAGGTCAACTTCCTGCCCTTCCTGCCCCACCTGTCCCGCGACCGCGGCTGGCGCACCACCGTCGTGCCGGTCACCGACCCCGACGAGGCCCGCGGCGTCAACACGCCCGCCGACCTGGAGTTCGTCCGCCGGGCGTTCCTGCGGAGCACCCGGTGAGCGCCCGCCCGCACCGGGTCCACGTCGTCTGCTCGGAGATCCCGCCCGACGTCGTCGGCGGACTCGGCCGCTACGCCGAACGCGTGACCGCCGCGCTGGAGCACTCCGGCGTCCCGGTGGAGGTGTACGGCACCGCCGGGCCGCGTTCCCGGTCCCCGCGGACCGAGCGGGCCGGTGACGTCACGCTGCACCGGGTGCGCACGGTCGGCGCCGGTCGCGCCGGAGACTCGCGGACGCCGCTGCCCGTGCGGCAACTGGCCCGGATCGCCGGGCTGGTCGCCTTCAACGTGCGCGTCGCGGTCCGCGTCCTGCGCGCCGAGGCGCGCAGGCCCAGGGCCGAACGCGGCGGAACGGTCGTCGCGGTGCACGACTGGATGGGCTGCCTGGCCGGCATCCTGTGCCGGCTGATCGGACGGCTGCCGGTGGTCTTCCACGTGCACACCCGCGAGCTCAACGCCGCCCCGTCCCCCCGGCGCTCCCCCGTGGCCGCCGCCGTCTCCGCGCTCGAGACGCTCCAGGCGCGCACGGCGCGGCTGATCGTGGTCCCGAGCGACGGCATGCGCGACGACCTGGCGGCCCGCGGCTGGCCGCGCGACCGACTGCGGGTCGTGCCGCACGGCTTCGAGGACCCCGACCTGCTGCGGCTGGCCGCACTGCCCGACGCGGACCGCGACCGCCTCCGCGCGCAGGTCCGGCGCCGCCACCTGCCCGGCGGCGAGGGCCGGCTGGTGGTCTTCGCCGGACGCCTGTCACCGCACAAGGGCGTGCGCACCCTGATCCGGGCGGCCTCCCGGGTGGCGCGGGAACACGACGACGTGCGGATCGTGCTCCTGGGCGCGCAGGCCCCGCGCACCGACGACGACGCGGAGACGGCACGGCTGATCGAGCAGGAGGGCGTCGGCCGGCACGTGGCGGCCGGCTACCGGTTCGTGGACGCGCCCGAGGTCTTCGCGCACTTCCTCGCCGCCGACGTGTGCGTCTTCCCGTCCGTCTACGAGCCGTTCGGGCTGGTGGCGGTGGAGGCCATGGCGCTGGGCCGGCCGGTGGTCGTCGGACCCGGCTACTCCCCCGAGGTGGTCGGGGACGGCGCGCTCCGGTACGCGCACGACTCACCGGAGGAACTGGCCGAAGCCCTGTCGCGCTGCCTCGACGACCGCGAGACCGCCGCCCGGCTCGCCGCTCGCGGCGCCGCGCACGTCCGCGACCGGTTCACCTGGGCGCGGACCGCCGAACTCACCCTGACGGCCTACGGCGAGGCCGCCCGATGACGCTCCGCCGGACGGCCGGAGGCGTGCGCGCCCGGACCGCGCGGCTGCTGCACGGCCGCGGCTGGGCGGTCGGCCCGACGGTGACGGGCGCCGTCGCCAGCGGGCTGTCCGCGGCGACCGGGCTCGTCATCGCCCGGGAGATCGGCGCCGCGGCGTTCGGCCACTTCACCGTGGTCCTGACGATCGCCACGATCCTCACCGTCGGCATGCTGATGAGCCTCAACTACGTCATGTACCAGGAGCTGCCCCGGGCCGAGCCCGCGGACCGCCCGGCCCTGGTGACCACGGCGCTGCTGGCCTCGCTGGGACTGGGGACGGCCCTGACCGCCGCCGGACTGCTGGCCGCCGCGCCGCTGACCGCCCTGCTCGGCGTCGACGTGCGCACGCTGTGCTTCTCCCTGGCGCTGGCGGCGGCGATGACGGCCAACCAGCTGACCGAAAGCCTCCTGCGGGGCCTGAAGAGGTACGCCCGCACCGCCGTCCTCAAGCTCGCCGTCGCCGTCGCCTACCTGGGCGGCTCGTCCTACTGCCTGCTCGTCCTGGGCATCCGGGACGCCGCGTTCTACCTGGTCGCGCTCATCGCCACGACCGCCGCCTTCGCCGTCGCGGCCGTGCCGGGCCTGGAGATCGCCCCCCGGACCTGGTCCGCGGCGCTGGCGCGCTCGCTGTACCGGCACGGCGCCTACGTGACCGTCCTGGCCGCGTTCACCTCCCTGGTGTTCGGGGTGGATGTGATCTTCCTCAACCACTGGGCGGGGCAGGCCGACGTCGGCGTGTACTCGGTGTACAACGGCTTCCCGAAGCGGTTGTTCGGCGTGCTGTTCACCGACGGGATCGGCCTGGTGCTGCTGCCCGCCCTGGCCACCATGGACAAGACCGCGGTGCTGCGGCGCATCGGCCGGATCACCCCGCTGGTCGCCGCGGGCACGGCGCTGCTGTCGTTCGCGGCCGGCGCCGTGTTCTTCCTCCTGCTCCGCGAGCAGTACCCGTACGCGCTCGGCCTGATGGCGCTGTCGGCCGCGGGGATGGGCGTCCACATGGTCTTCAACCTCTACTCCGCCGCCCTGCTGATGGACGGGGTGCGCGGCGCGAAGGTGCTCATCGCCTGCCTGGCGGCGGGGACGCCCGTCGCCCTGGCCTGCCAGGCGGCGCTCACCGCCTGGCAGGGCCTGACCGGGGCGCTGACCGCGTTCGCGCTGAGCAATCTCGTCCTCGTCGCCCTCGTGGCCGCGACCGCCGCCCGGACGTACCGGCGGGCGGATCCGGCGGCGGGCGCGCCACGTCCCCGGGAGACCGCACCATGAAGATCGTCCACATCATCAACCAGTTCCCGCCCAACATCACCGCGGGGCTCGGCCGCTACGCCGAGGAGATCGTCCCCCACCTGGCCGGCCACCGGCCGCTGGCGGTCTTCACCCTCAACGACACCGGGGACCGCCCGGTGCACGAGCGGCGCGGCGCCGTCACCGTGTACCGGCCGCCGGGCCGGATCCTCGGCGCGATCGGCCGCAGGCGGCGTCTCAACCGCACCCGCCGGACCGAGTTCGCCCTGCTCGCGGCGAGCGTCGTGGCGAGCAACTGGCGCTACTTCCTGCGGCTGCTGCGCGCGGGCCGGAGCGGGCGGCCCGACCTGGTCGCCGTGCACGACTCGACGAACTTCCTGGCCGGGCTGCTCTGCCACCACGTGCTGCGGCTGCCGGTCGTCCTGCACGTGCACACCACCGAGTACGGCGTGGCCCCGCAGCGCAGCATCACCGACCCGCTCGACGTGTTCGCCGCCGTGGAGCGGTGGCTCGGGCGGATCGCCCGCCGCGTCGTCGTCGCCACCCCGGAGGTCCGCGAGCAGCTCGTCGCCGCCGGCTGGGACCCGGCGACGCTGGACGTCGTGTGCCTGGGCGGCACGTTCGAGCGGGTGCTCGCCGATCCCGGCCTCGACCGGGACGGGCTCCGCGCGGGCGCCGAGGCGCTGCGCGCCCGGCTCGGCATCCCGGCGGAGGACCCGGTCCTGCTGTTCGTCGGCCGCCTGGAACGGCAGAAGGGCGTCTACCAGCTGCTGGAGGCGATGCGGCGGATCGCGCCCGCCGTCCCCGGGCTGCGGCTGGTCCTCGTCGGGGAGGGCGACCGGGCCGGCGTCGAACGGATCGCCGCCGAGAGCAAGCTGGACGGGCGCGTGCTCACCTCGGACGGGTTCGTCGAGGGGCGGGACCTGCTGGAGTACTACGCGATGGCCGACGCCTGCGTCTTCCCCTCCCTGTTCGAGCCCTTCGGCCTGGTGGCGACCGAGGCCATGGCGCTGGCCCGGCCGACGATCCTCGGCGACGGGTTCTCCCGGATCTTCCTCGGCGACCCGGAGCGGCCCGCGGCGCGGTTCGTGCGCGCCGCCGACCCCGACGACATCGCCCGCTGCGTGATCGACGTGATGACGGACCCGGACCTGCGCCGGGCGCTCGGTGAGAACGGCGAGCGGTTCGTCCGGGAGCGGCTGAGCTGGGCCCGCGCCGCGCAGGAGACGCTCGCGGTGTACCGGGCGGCGCTGGCGGGCCCGGACGCCGGGCGGACGGCCGGGTCCGGCGCGGCCTGACGGTCCGGGCCCGGCGCCGCCCGACGGTCCGGGCCCGGCGCCGCCCGACGGTCCGGGCCCGCCGGCGCCGCCCGACGGTCCGGGCCCGCCGCCGCCCGACGGTCCGGGCCCGCCGGCGCCGCCCGACACCTCCCGACGCCGCCCGGCGTCAGTAGCCGTCCCGCCCGTCGAGCAGCGCCACGACGGCGTGGTGGTCGGAGGCCGTGCCGGTCTCCACCACGTCGGCCCACTCCAGGCGGGCGGCCAGCGGCTGCGACAGCATGATGTAGTCGCTGCGCGTGTCGACCACCACCCCGGCGCCGCCGCGGGGCGCGGTGGCCCAGCGCGACGAGCGCGGCCGGGCCCGCAGGGCGTCCACCCAGCCGGCCTTCTCCAGCCGGTCCACCACCTCGAACCGGGGCGGCCGGCCGTACTTGCCGATCCCGGCGCGCGCCAGGCGGTCCGCCAGGTCGGCGGGGTAGGGGTCGCGGCGGGAGAGCCCGTTGAGGTCGCCGACCAGCAGGCAGTCGCGTACGGCCAGCAGACCGGGCGGGACGAGGCGGAGCAGCTCGTCCACCTCGGCCAGCCGCGCGTCCTCGTCGCCGGCGACCAGGTGGGTGCCCAGGACGAGCAGCGGCTCGCCCCCGCCGCCGGATTCGAGCTCCACCTCCACGACGCAGTGCGCCATGGACGGCGGCGCGTGCACCGCGCGGCGCAGGATCGGCGCGCGGGACGCCAGGCAGACGTTGTACCGGCGGCCGCTCGGCCGCCGGTTCGCCGTCCCGACGACCAGGTGCCCGTCCCCGTCGGGGATCCCGACCGCCGCGGCCAGCCCGCGGAGCCGCTCGCCGTCCTCCCAGCCGACGCACTCCTGCAGCACCAGCAGGTCGGGGCGCTCGGCCGCCACGATCGAGCGGATCGCGTCGAACCGCTCCTCGCCGCCGACGAGCACGTTGAAAGTCAGAATCCTCATGCCTCAGACGTTCCCACACGCCCGCCCGGTACCGGGGACGGCGGACCGTGCGGGGCGCCGGCGGGGAGGCGCACGAGGCGGGTCAGGCCGCTGGCGTGGTCGCCGGGCGGCAGGTCCAGGGGCAGGCCGTGGGCCAGCAGGACCGCGCCGTGGTGCGCGGCCCCGGTGCCGGTGTCCCGGTAGACGGCGCCGGGGTCGAGCGCGGCCAGGCGCAGCGGCGCCGCGGTGTGGCCGAAACGCGCCGTCACCCGCCAGGCGAGGACCACGACCTCGTCGGCCGCGCCGGCCGCGTCCCCGAGGACGTACTGCACCGCCGTCACCGGCGCGTCGGCGCGGGTCAGGCGGTGCAGGGCGCCGTGCTGGACGGCCGGCCGGACCTCCTTGTACAGCGCGACCAGCCCGGCGGCCTCGGCCAGCTCGGCGGCGGACCACCGGGTCAGGTCGCCGCCGAGGCCCAGGACGCCCGACATGGCGACGTGGAAGCGGAAGCGCAGCGGCACCGCGCGTCCGGTGAGCGGGTTGGGGCTGTCGGTCACCCAGGCCGCCATGGTGCGGGCGGGGTAGACCTGGCCGTAGCCGTGCTGGATGCCGATCCGGTCGACGGCGTCGGTGTTGTCGGAGGCCCACGCCTCGTCGGTCCTGGCCAGGATGCCGAAGTCGACGCGCCCGCCGCCGCCCGCGCAGGTCTCGATCCGCAGGTGCGGGTGGGCGGCCCGCAGCCGGTCGATGACCGCGTACACGCTGCGGACGTGGTCGGTCCACAGGCGGCCGGGGTCGTCGTGGCCGGGCCGGCCCACCTCGGTGAGGGGGCGGTTGAAGTCCCACTTCAGGAAGTCGATCCGGTGCCCGGTGAGCAGCCGGTCCAGCCAGTCGTACGCCCAGCCGGCCACCTCGGGCCGGGCGAAGTCGAGCACGAGCTGGTCGCGCAGCGTGGTGCGGCGCCGGTTCGGCAGGTGCAGGACCCAGTCGGGCCGCTCCCGGTACAGGTCGCTGTCGGGGTTGACCATTTCCGGTTCGACCCAGAGCCCGAACCGCATGCCGCGGGCGCGCACCGCCTCGATCAGCGGGTCCAGGCCGCCCGGGAACCGGTCGCGCGCGACCCGCCAGTCGCCCAGCCCCGCCCGCTGGCTGCGGCGGGCGCCGAACCAGCCGTCGTCCAGGACGTACAGCTCCGCGCCCAGGGCGGCGGCCCGCTCCACCAGGCGGAGCTGCCCGGCCAGGTCGACGTCGAAGCCGGTGGCCTCCCACGAGTCGTAGACCACCGGCCGCAGCTCGTCCGGGTGGGGCAGGACGTGGCGCAGCGCGTAGGAGTGCCACTGGCGGCTGATCCCGCCGAAGCCCGCGGCGCCGTACACGCCGGCGAAGACCGGGCTGCGCCAGGTCTCGCCCGGGGCGAGCCGCCAGCTCAGCCCGTCGTGGCCGGAGCCGCCGGTGAGACCGACGGCGTCGAAGGCGGGCCGGTGCACGGTGATCCGCCAGCTCCCGCTCCAGGCGAGTGCCGCGCTCCACACCTCGCCGTGCTCCTCCGTGGCCTGGCCGCCGTCCAGCATGACCCACGGGTTGGCCTGGTGGCCGGTGGTCCCGCGGCGGCTGGTCAGCACGGTCTCGCCGTACGGCAGGGCCTCGCGCCGGAGCAGGGTCTCCGCGGCCCAGCCCCCGGCGACGTGGCTCAGCCGCGGCGCGGGCAGCGGCGGGAGCGTCCAGGCGGCCGAGTCCCACCGGAGCAGCCCGACGGGATCGCGGGAATCGCCGTCGCCGGTGTGCCGCAGGACGGTCCAGCGTTCGATCACGTCGGTGTCGTCGTGCACGCGGTAGTGCAGCGTGATCTCCAGGGGGTGGTGCCGGTCGGCGAAGCGGACCGCCAGGTCGCCGCCGTCGATCGCGTGGCCGCGGTAGCGCCACTCGACGCCCGCGCCCCCGTCGGCGAAGCGGACGTCGAGCGACGGCGGTCCGAAGCCGGGTCCCTCCAGCTCGCCGCCGGGGCCGCCCGTCTGGAAGCTGCCGGCGTCCCGGCTGACGGGCGGCGGCACGGTGGCCGCCTGCTCGGCGGTCAGCCGGGCGCCCCAGTGCACGTGCCGGGGGCGGTCCTCGTCGTCGAGGCGCAGCGCGTACGACGTCGCGGGCGTGGTGAGCAGCCAGAGGCGGTGCTCGGCGAGATGGGTCACGCGGGACATCGGGGTCCTCCGTCCGTGGAGCGATCGAGCCGGCCCGGGGGATCGGGGGCCGCCGCGGGGTCGCCGTCCTCCTCGGGACCCCGTCCTCCTCGGGACCGGGAGGGCCGGTCCCGGGTCACCGGCGGCGGGTGCGCAGCACCACCAGGTCGTTCGGCGGCACCGCGGTCCGGCCGCCGGGGTCGTGCTCGGTCCCGGTGAGCAGGTCGGTGCCGCCGGCGCGCAGCCAGGCGGGCTCGGCGGAGTGGTTGAGGGCGAACAGGTAGTCGGCCTCCGGTCCGCTGCGCCGTACCAGTTCCAGGCCGGGGGCGGCCTCGGCGACGGGTCCCGCCCCGGCCTCCGCCCGCACCCGGGCCAGCAGCGCCGCGGCGGCGTCCGGGGCGGGCTGGGTGGCGACGTACCAGGCGCGGCCCTCGCCGTACCGGTTGACCGTGACCGCGGGCACCCCCGCCAGCGGGCCGTCCGTGTAGCGCGCGACGGCGGTCGCGGTGCCGGTCTCCAGCAGCTCCGTCCAGTGCGTGCCGGTCCACTGCGTGCCGGTCCGCTCCGGGCCGGTCCACTGCGTGCCGGTCCGCTCCGCGCCGGTCCACTGCGTGCCGGTCCGCTCCGCGCCGGTCCACTGCGTGCCGGTCCGCTCCGGGCCGGGGTCCTCGTCGCGCACGCGGACGGCGGTCCCGGGCGGCAGGGGGAAGAACTCCTCGACGCGGACGCCGAGCAGGTCGCGGAAGGCGCCGGGGTAGCCGCCGAGGCGGATGTGGTCGTTCTCGTCCACGATGCCGGAGAAGTAGGTGACGAGCAGGTGGCCGCCCGCCGCGGTGTAGCCGGCCAGGCGGCGGTTCGTCTCGTCGGTGGTCAGGTGGAGCGTGGGCGCCAGGACGAGCCGGTACCCGGACAGGTCGGCGTCCGGCGGGACGACGTCGGCGGACACGCCCGCCCGCCACAGCGCCTCGTACCAGCCGAGGGCGATCTCGCGGTAGCGGATCCGGTCGCTCGGGTGGGCGTCGAGCTCGGCCGCCCACCACGACTCCCAGTCGAACAGCAGCGCGACCTCGGAGACCACCCGGGAGCCGGCGACCTCCGCCAGGGCGGCCAGGTCGCGGCCGAGCGCCACCACGTCCCGCCAGACCTTCGAGCGGGTGCCCGCGTGCGGGACCATGCCCGAGTGGTACTTCTCCGCGCCCGCGCGGGAGGCCCGCCACTGGAAGAAGCACGCGCCGTCGGCGCCGCGCGCCACGTGCGCCAGGCTGCCCAGCCGCAGGCTCCCGGCGGGCTTGGCGACGTTGACCGGCTGCCAGTTCACCGCGCTGGTGGCGTGCTCCATCAGCAGCCAGGGGCGCCCGCCCGCGACGCCCCGGGTCAGGTCGGCGGAGAAGGCCAGCTCGATCTCCGGCCTGGCCCGCGCCGCGTCGGGGTAGTGGTCGTTGGCGACCAGGTCGACGTCGGCCGCCCAGGAGGCGTAGTCCATGTCCCGGGTCCCGCCCATGATCATGAAGTTGGTGGTCACCGGCACGTCCGGGGTGAGGCGCCGCAGCACGTCGCGTTCGGCCCGGAGCTGGCCGCGCAGCTCGTCGGAGCAGAAGCGGGCGAAGTCGAGCTGCTGGGTGGGGTTGACGTAGGAGGCGGCCAGCCGGGGCGGCAGGATCTCCTCCCAGTCGGAGTAGACCTGGCTCCAGAAGTCGGTGCCCCAGGCGGCGTTGAGCCCGTCCAGGTCGCCGTGCCGGCGGCGGAGCCAGCCGCGGAAGGCGGCGGCCGACACCTCGCAGTGGCAGCGGGCGTTGTGGCAGCCCAGCTCGTTGGAGACGTGCCACAGGACCAGGGCGGGATGCCCGCCGTACCGGGTGGCCATCTCCTCCACCAGTCGCAGGGCGTGTTCGCGGTAGACCGGCGAGCTGGGGCACCAGGCCTGGCGTCCGCCGTGGTGCAGCCGGCGGCCCTCGGCGTCGACGGGCAGCACCTCGGGGTGGGCGTGGGTCAGCCACGGCGGCGGGGAGGCGGTGGCGGTGGCGAGGTCGACGGCGATCCCTCCCCCGTGCAGCAGGTCCAGCACCCGGTCGAGCCAGCCGAAGTCCCAGGTCGCGGCGGTCGGTTGGAGCCGCGCCCAGGAGAAGACCCCGACGCTGACCATGGTGACGCCCGCCTCGCGCATCAGCCGGACGTCCTCGGGCCAGACGTCCTGCGGCCACTGCTCGGGGTTGTAGTCGGCCCCGTAGACCAGGCCGGTCGGCTCGGGCCTGCGGATCCAGCGGTGGGGCATGTGCGTCCTTCGGGGTCCGGGAGGAAGGGCGGGGCCGGGCTCGCCGGCCCCGCCCGGGACGTCAGGAGCCGGAGGCGAGGGTGAAGCCCTGCTGCCGGGCGTAGGCGGTGATCTGCTCCTGCCAGGCGGTCAGGCCCGCGCCGAGGTCGGTGCCCGCCGCCACGGCCCGGCCGAGGGTGTCCTTCATGACGCTGTTGGCGTAGACCTGGAAGGGCAGGTACTGCCAGCCCGGAGCCACCCGGGCCGACGCCTCGGCGAACACCTTGTTCGCCTTCTGCCCGCCGAGGACCGGGATCTCCGCCTCGGTGAACTCGGCGCTGCCGAGCAGTTCCCTGGTCGCGGGGAACAGGCCGGAGGCGGTGTTGAGCGACCGGACCGCCTCGGGGTCGGAGTTGAGCCACCGGGCGAAGCCGACCGCCGCGAGGGGGTTCCTGCTCTGCGTGAGCACGGACACGGCCGAGCCCCCGTTCTCCGCGGCGGCGGGCGCGGCGGGGTCCCACTGGGGCATGGGCGCGGCCCGCCACTTGCCCGTGCTCTGCGGGATCGTGCTCGCGATGGCGCCGGGAGCCCAGGCTCCGGCGATCCACACCGCGTACTTGCCGCTCGCCATGTCGCGCCACCAGGCGTCGTTCCAGCCGACGGCCGGATCGACGAGTTTGCGTTTGGCCAGGTCGCCCCAGAGGGCGGCCCAGCGCCCGGTGCCCTCGTCCCGCAGGTTCACCCGGACGGTGGTGGCGTCCTGGATGGCGAACGGCCGGCCGCCGGCCTGCCAGATCAGGCTGTCCACGCCGCCCGCGTCGCTGGGGTCGACGGAGGTGACGAACGCGTCCGGGTCGTCGGCCTTGATCTTCTCCGCGACGGTGCGGAACTCCTCCCAGGTCTTCGGCGGGTCGAGCTTGAGCCGGTCGAAGACGTCGGTGCGGTAGAACATGACCATCGGGCCGGTGTCCTGCGGGACGCCGTAGACGCCGCCGTTGACGGTCACCTGCTCCCAGGCCGAGGGGGTGAACGCGTCCTTCGTCTCCGCCGCGCCGTACCGGTTGAGGTCGACCACCGCCTTGGAGAGGGCGAACTGGGGCAGCGCGAAGTACTCCAGCTGCGCCACGTCGGGTGCGCCGCTGCCGGCCTTCACCACCGACTGGAGCTTGGTGTAGTGCGCGGCCGACTGGCCGGCGTTGACCAGATTGATCTTGACCTTGGGGTACTTCCGCTCGAACAGCGCGACCGTCTTGTCGATGTCGGGCACCCAGGACCAGAAGGTGAGCGTGGTCTCGGTCTGCAGCGCCTTCTCGATGTCGGCCGCGGTGGCCCGCCGCCCGGCGTCTCCGGACGCGCCCGCGCCCGCGGGGTCCGCGGGGTCCGCGGCGGGCGAGCACGCGGCGGTGCCGGTGAGGGCGGCGGTGAGGATCGCCAGGAAGAGCGCGGCGATCGCTGGCTTGCGCATGGGAAACCTCCGTGGGGGGTGGGGGGTCACTGCTTGACGGCCCCGGCCGACAGGCCGGACCGCCAGTGGCGCTGGAGGAGGAGGAAGGCCGCCACGAGCGGGACGATCGCGACGAGCGAGCCGGTGATCACCAGGTTGTAGACCGCCTGGCCGCCCGCGGCGCTGCCCAGCTGGCTGTTCCACTGGTTCAGGCCGACGGTGAGCGGATACCACTCCGGCTCGCTCAGCACGATCAGCGGCAGGAAGTAGTTGTTCCAGGTCGCGACGAGGGTGAACAGCAGCACGGTGACCAGGCCGGGCCGGAGCAGCCGCAGCGCGATGCCGAGGAAGATGCGCAGTTCCCCCGCCCCGTCCAGCCGGGCGGCCTCCAGCATCGAGACGGGCACCGCGTCGGCGGCGTAGACGCGCATCAGGTAGAGCCCGAACGGGCTGGCCAGCGCCGGGATCAGCACCGCCCACGGCGTGTTGACCAGGCCGAGCTTCGTGAACAGCAGGAAGGTGGGCACGGCCAGCGCGGTGGTGGGCACCGTGATGGCGCCCAGGACGACGGCGAACAGCACCCGGCCGCCGGGGAAGTCGTAGACGGCCAGGGCGTAGCCGCCCATCGCGGCGATCGCGGTGGCCCCGCCGGCGCCGAGCACGGCGTACAGCAGCGTGTTGAGGAACCAGCGGCCGTAGACGCCGTCCTGGTAGGCGAAGACCTCCCGGACGTTGTCGAACAGGGCGAAGTCGTCGGCGAACCAGAGGCCGGGGCTCTCCAGCAGGCCGGCGTTGGACTTGGTGGCGTTGACCAGCAGCCAGACCAGCGGCAGCAGGCAGTACAGCAGCATGGCCAGCATCGGCACCGTCAGCGCGACGCGTCCGGCGATCGACGCCCCCCGCCCGGCCCGCGCCCGCCCCGGCGCTCCGCCGACGACCTGCGCCCCGCTCATGACCGGCTCTCCACTCATGGCCGACGCTCCGCTCATGGCCGACGCTCCGCTCATGGCCGACGCTCCGCTCATGGCCGACGCTCCGCTCATGGCCGACGCTCCGCTCGTGACCGGCGCCCCGCTCATGACCGGCGCTCCCTTCGCGCGGCGGTCAGCTGTACGGCGTAGGCCACGACGATGGTCACGCCGCCCAGCACCACGGCCACCGCCGCCGCGTAGTTGTACTGCTGGCCGTTGAAGGCGAGGTTGTAGGCGTACATGTTGGGCGTGTAGGAGGTGGCGATCTCCGCCGGGGCGAGCACGGCCAGCACGTTCGGCTCGTTGAAGAGCTGGAAGCTGCCGATGATCGAGAAGATCGCGGCCAGCAGCAGGGCCGGGCGCAGTGCGGGCAGCTTGATGCTCACCGCCTTGCGGATCTCCCCCGCGCCGTCGATCTCGGCCGCCTCGTACAGCTCCCCGGGGACCACGCGCAGCGCCGCGTAGAGGATCAGCATGTTGTACCCGGTCCACTCCCAGGTGACGATGTTGCCGATCGACGTGAGGATCCAGGGCCCCGACAGCGCCGCGCCCCCGGCCAGGCCGAACTCGTCGCCGTACAGGTAGCCCCACATCAGCGCGGCGACGACGGCGGGCACCGCGTAGGGCGCGAAGATCCCGATGCGGTAGACCCCGGCGAAGCGGAGCCGGCCGCTGTCGAGCGCGAGCGCGGCGAGCAGGGCGAGGCCCAGCATGATCGGGACCTGCACCGCCAGGAACAGCGCCACCCGGAGCAGGCCCACGTGGAGGAGCCGGTCGCCGAACGCGGTGAGGTAGTTGTCCAGGCCCACGAAGACGGTCCCGCCGACGAGCCGGTCCTGGAAGAGGCTCAGATACGTCGCGTACGCCAGGGGCGCCACGATGGCGATCGCGAACACCGCGCAGAAGGGGGCGCTGAAGGCCCAGGCCGCCCGGTGGTACCGCGCGGCCGGACGGGGCGGGCGCTTCCGGGGGGTGGGCGGTCGCCTCCGGAAGGTGGGCGGTCGTGCCCTCGGGGCGACAACGGGCGTGTCTGCCATACGACGTATGACCTCCTTGTCCGTGTTAGCGCTGCCATGGCGGCACGACCATGAGCCTCACAGCGCACTGCGGGCGCGTCAATAGATCCCGGCATGAACTGCAAAGATTTCCGCGACCGGGCGTTTCACCATCAGCCGACGGGCGCGATACCCTGTTAGCGCTGCCATGAAATCAGGAATCGATGGTGCATACAGCATTGAACCGGACTTAGCAGCAAAAAGGGGGCGTTCAGGTGGCCGCAGCAGACGGCGGGTCACAGGCCGGCAAGAGCGGCAAGAGCGGCAAGGGACGCAGCCATCGGGCACCGTCCATGACGGACGTGGCGCGGCTGGCCGGGGTCTCCCCGCAGACCGTGTCCCGGGTGGCCAACAACCGCACCAACGTCGAGGACACCACCCGCGAACGGGTGCTCAGCGCGATGCGGGCCCTGGGCTACCAGCCCAACATCGCCGCCCGCGCCCTGGCCACCGGCCGCTTCGGCATGATCGGCGTGATCAGCTTCACGCTCAGCCGGTACGGCAACATGCGCACCCTGGACAGCATCTCCAGCGCCGCCCGCGAGGCCGGGTTCTCCATCGACCTCATCGGCATCACCACCCCGACGCTCAAGGAGGTCGACGAGGCCTTCGCCCGGCTCAGCACCCAGTCCGTCGACGGCGTCGTGATCGTCGAGGCCGAGGTGTTCGACCAGCCGTCGTTCCGCCTCCCCCAGGGCGTGCCCGTCGTCGTCTCCGACGGGCACGACGGCCAGGAGTACCCCATGGTCGACTCCGACCAGGCCGCCGGCGCGCGCCTGGCCACCGAGCACCTGCTCGACCTCGGCCACCCCACCGTCCGGCACGTGGCGGGTCCCGCCACCTCCAACTCCGCCCGGCACCGGCACGCCTCCTGGCGCCGCACCCTGGAGGGCCGGGGCCGCCCGGTCCCGCCGGTGCTCTTCGGCGACTGGACCGCGGAGTCCGGCCACCGGCTGGGCCGCTATCTCGCCGACGACCCCGAGGTCAGCGCGGTCTTCGCGGCCAACGACCAGATGGCCCTGGGGGTGATCCGCGCCCTGCACGAGGCGGGCCGCGCCGTACCCGGCGACGTCAGCGTCGTGGGCTTCGACGACATGCCGGAGTCGGCCTACTTCTGGCCGGGGCTCACCTCGGTCCGCCAGGACTTCGACCAGGGCGGGCGGATCTGCGTGGAACTCCTGGTGGAGCAGATCACGACCCGCAGGCAGCCCGAGACCCGGGTCCACCTGGTCCCGGTGGAGCTGGTGGTCCGCGACAGCTCGGGCCCCTGGCGGGGGGCGCGCTGACACCGCGCCGGGCGACGCCCGTGTGATATGTTCACCGCTGCCGTGCGACACCACGACTGAGGGAGGTGAGACCGATCAACGCTGTGACGACAGGTCGGGCCTCCCTCCCCCGCATGGTCTAGGGAGCGCCCGAACAAGGCACCCCGAAAGGCTTTGAAACGCCATGCGCTTCAGCTTGACCTCTCCGACGTCGACCGACGGCGTCACCGAGCAGTCCTTCACCCTCGGCGAGATCCCCGGCGTGCTGTTCACGCCGCGGGGCGCCACCGGTCCCCGCCCGCTGATCCTGATGGGACACGGTGGCGGCCAGCACAAGAAGGCCCCCGGCGTCCTGGCCGGCGCCCACCGGTTCGCCGCCGAAGGGGGTTTCGCCGTCGTCGCGATCGACGCCCCCAACCACGGCGACCGGCCGAAGGACGAGCGGTTCCTCCGGTTCGCGGGCGACATGAGGGCCCGCATGGCCGCCGGGGACGACCCGGCCGAGCTGCTCGCGACCATGCACGACCTGCTGGCCGAGCAGACCGTCGCCGACTGGCAGGCCGTGCTGACCGCGATCCAGGAGCTCGACCACGTGGGCGGCGGCCCGGTCGGCTACTGGGGCGTGTCGATGGGATGCGGGCTCGGCGTGCCGCTGCTCGCCGCCGAGCCCCGGATCCGCGCCGCGGTGCTGGGACTGCTCGGCGTGCACGGGCTGGCCGCGTCCGCCGCCCGGGTCACCGCGCCGGTGCGGTTCCTGCTCCAGTGGGACGACACGCGGGTGTCCAGGGAGCAGGCCCTGGCGCTGTTCGACGCGCTGGGCTCGGCCGACAAGACGCTGCACGCCAACCCGGGCGACCACGGCGGGATCCCCGCGCACGAGACCGACGACGCGCTGCGGTTCTTCGCCCGGCACCTCCGAGAGGCCGCCGCCGCGTAGCGTGTGACGCGCCGGCCGGGGCCCGCCTGCGGCCGGCGCGTCACACGCCGGGCCGTTCGGCGCGCGGCGGTTCGCTCAGCGGTTCGCTCGGCGTTCGGCCTCCGCCCGAACGCCGAAGGGGTTGTCGACGGCGTAGCGCCAGTATCCGTCCCGTCCGCGCCGGGCGACGTCGGTGGCGGTGCCCTCGACGCGCACGGGCCGGCCGTCGCGGCCCGTGCCGTCGATCACCCAGTCGACGATCAGCAGGGCGAGGTCCCCCGCGGCGTAGACGTGCCGCGGTCGGACGGTGATCGGCACGCCGAGGTCCATGAACCGGGCGTTGGCGGCGTGGAGCTCCTCCCCGGTCAGCGCCGCGCCCGGCTCCGCGACGAAGACCGCGCCGCCCTCGTAGACCTCCGCCACCGCCTGCGCGTCACCGCTGTTGAACCGCTCGGCGAACACCGCGGGCACGTCCTCGGGACGTTCGGCCAGCTTCCGCATCATCGACACACGCCTTCCGTGAAGTAGGAATCAGGGGACGACCGATCGGATGCGGCAACGGTAGGAGGAGCCCTCGTGACTCACCAAACGGTTGGTCACCGGCCACGGCCCGGCCTGCCCGACGACCCCCGCGCGGACACCGCCGCACCCGTTCCCAGCTGCCCGGTGGAGATCACCCTGGCGGCGCTGCGCGGCCGCTGGACCACCCTGGTGGTCCGCGAGCTGCTGCGGGGCGACCGCAGCTTCACCGACCTGCGCCGCGCCCTGCCCGCGCTGTCGGACAAGGTCCTGACCGACAGGCTGGCGCAGCTGGCCGAGGCCGGTGTGCTGACCCGCCACCGCCTGCCCGGACGGCCGCCCCGGGTCCGCTACACGCTCACCCCGCACGGACGCGACCTCGGCCCGGTCCTGCAGGCGCTCTGGGACTGGGGCGCGCAGCGCCGTGGTTGACCTCCATGGCGACAGCGGGACCCGGCCCGCCGGTCGACCGCCGTGAGCATCGTCAACGGAGGCGGCCCCAACGCCGAACATGCGTTGCGACCCCTCGTAGGGGCGATGAGAGGGCTTTATGTGAGCCGAAGTCTTTGATGTCACAGTGCGATCGATTGGATTTGTAGCGTTACCGCCGGTGACGGCCTCGAATGTGCTGGGATGGCTCGGTGAGCGAGCGCAAGCCGTACCGCAGCGACGTATCCGACGAGCAGTGGGCACTGATCGAGCCGGTGATCACCGCGTGGAAGGCGGCGCACCCCTCGGTCAGCGGCCACCAGGGCAAATGGCCGGGACGCCGCGAAGAAGACGCCAGGCCGCAAGAGGGGCCTGGCCGTGGATGTGTTCGGCCTGGTCATCGCGGTGATCGTGCTGGCCGCCTCGACGCACGACAACGTCGCGGGGACCGCCTTGCTGGACAAGGTCGCCGCGACGACTTCCGGCACGGTGACCAAGGCCCTGGTCGACCAGGGCCTCAAGAAGACCGTCGTCGACCATGGCGCCAGGCTGGGGATCGACGTGGAGATCGTCCAACGCAACCCCGCCGACCAGGGGTCCGTCCCCCAGGAGAAGCGCTGGGTCGTCGAGCAGACCAACGGCACCTTGATGCTCCACCGGCGTCTGGTCCGTGATTACGAACATCTGCCCGCCAGTTCCGAATCGCGGGTGCGCTGGGCGATGACCGCCGTGATGTCCCGGCGGCTGACGCGCGCTCCGGCCTCGTCAGGGCGGTGGACATGACGAGGCCCAGCGCCTCGGAGCCCGACCCCGGCACGTGGCTCCTCAACAGGATCGACAACCGCGAGCAGGCGCTGACCTGCCAGATCGAGCAGGCCCAGACGGAGATCGACACGCTGACCGCTCGCCTCGGCGACCTCAACGAAGAGATCGAGCACCTGCGGATCACCCGCAAAACCCTGTTCTCACTCGCCAACGCGCCCGACCGCGAGCCGGTCACGGTGCCTTCCGAGCTGCCCGACAATCCGGCCTATCGACAGATTCTGACCGTATTCGCTGATCTCGGCCGTCCCCTTCGGGCGCGTGAGCTGTGCGAGGCACTCGACCTGTCCCTGGCTCACACCGGCATCCAGAACCTCCGCGCCAAGCTCAAGCGCCTGGTCGGCCACGGCGTCCTCATGGAGACCGAGCCGGGTTTGTTCGTTCAGCCACGCCCGTAGCCCAGCGGGTTGCACCCTGACCAGCCCGAACTGTCCGGTGCAAGCGACGAAGGGGACATCAGCTCACGTAAAGCCCTCTCACTGCTCACACCCCGGACCTGCCTAGGCCACCGCCGCGTAAAGCCGATCATGACTCTGCGACAGGAGACTCACCAATTCACGTAGAAGGCGAAGTGATCAGCCGCCAGGTCCAGGGGCGGTTCGAGGGAGATGACCTGGCCTGCCGTACGGCGGAGCCGGTGGCTGAGGGCGCCGGGGCGGGAGACCACGACGACCTGGACGCCCCGGCCGCGGAGCCGGTCGACCAGGTCGGTGAAGGCCCCGTCGCCGGAGCCGATGACCACGCGCTCGAACCGGATATGCAGCTGGTCGAGGCGGATCACCTCGTGCAGCGCCTCGTCGGCACCCCCCGGGAGAGGAGGCCGCCGGGTCGGCGGTAATCGTGTTGCCCGGCGGGGCCGGCTTCGTCACGCTGATGGGCATGCACCCGCCCTACCGGCAGATCCGCGCGCATACACCCGAGCACGACCCGCAGGGGATGGCCGAACCCCACGACGAGCACGGTCCATGACGGTCCCGAACCGGCCGTTCCGCTGGGACCTGGTCCGCCGCGACCGGCTCGGAGACCTCCTGCGTGACCGTCCCGAACCGGAGTTCCCCTATCCGGACGAACTGGTGGACTGCGCCGCCAAGGTGGTGGCCCGCAGCGCAGACGGCGACCTGTACTTCGTCGGCCGCTCCGCCGACAGCGTCCACGACCTGATCTCCGGCGCCCTGGCACGGACCCCGCACCGCGACCGGCTGCACCTGCTGCCCTTCTCCTACCGCCTGGAAGATCCGCTGCAGACCGTCGAGGTCCGGCAGCTGAGAGCCAACCTCGCCGCAGTGGGCATCACCCCGCACGGCCTGGCCCGCCGCAAGCGCCCGATCGTCCTCACCGACCTGGTGTATGGCGGAGCCACCTTCACCCACCTGTACGGCCTGCTGCACGACTGGATCCGCGACGAGCGGGAGACCTGGGACGTCATCCGCCTCAAACTACGCTTCCTCGGCATCACCTCGCGCAAGAAGACCAGCCCCAACACCTGGCGATGGTGGCAGAACGCCCCTTGGACCGGGTCCCTGCCCCGCAGGGCCGTGACGAGCGTGTCCGTCGAACCGTGGCTCTGGAACTACCTCGGCAATGAGCAGCACAAGCTCACCCCGTCGTTCCGGCGGACGCTCTGGGCCGACGAGGCGGTCGCCGTACCGTGCCGCGACGACGAGACCCTGGGCGCCCTCGCCCAGGCGGTCGCCCTGGTAGAGCTGGGCCGCAGCCGCCGGGTACGCGACGACCTCGCCCGCCGGATTTCGGCGGAACCGTCCTTCACCCAGGCCTGGCTGCGCTCGCTGACCCTGGAATTACGCCGGGGGGATCCGCGAGGATCGCGTCTCCGCGCCGCGGAGATCCGGTGAGCGGGGACCGGGGCGCGTCGATCGCGCACGCCGCTCCGCTCAGCCGCTCCGGTGGATCCGGAGCAGGCGCTCGCGGACGCCGGGGTCGGCGGTGCCGCGGGCGAACCACTCCGCGAGGTCCCGCAGGGCGTCGTCGTCCGTGCCCGCGTCCAGTAGCAGTTCGGGACCGATGAGGGCGGCGACCTCCTCGAAGGCGTCTCCGTGGTCGGTCAGCGTCCAGCCGCGCCAGCGGTCCGCCGCCCACGCCGGATCGAGGAGGCGGTCCAGCGCCCACCAGTCCAGGCGGCGGCCGGGGACGTCCAGGAAGGCCCCGTTCCAGGGGACCGACTCCAGCACCGCGAACCCGGTGGCCTCCTCCTGGGCGGAGGCGAGCACGGCGGGCCCGGCCATCAGCGGCTCGGCCAGCCCGCTCGCCCAGCAGCCGCCGAAGGACAGGGCGCCGCCCTCGTCGCGGACGGCGACGAGGGTGGGGGCGACCCGGGTCAGGTCGTCCTCCTCGGCGGGCGCCAGCGCCCACTGGCCCGCCAGCGGAGACGGCGGCTCGTCCAGGTAGCGCACGGTGTCGTACGGCAGGCCGAGATACTCCATGACCTGGTACAGCCCGCGCGGCATCCACGTCACCGCCCACCCCGGCCACAGGGCGGCCAGGATCGCGAGCCAGGCGCGGACCTCCCGCAGGCCGGTGCGGGGGTACCCGACGATCTCGCGCTCGGTGTGGACGCAGAGCCGCCGCTCGCTCAGGTCGAGCAGCGCCACGGCCCGCCACCACACGGAGTTCGTCCAGAAGGCCGCGTGGCCGCCCTGCTGCCGGCGGACGAAGTCGAGGGTGCGTTCCGGCCCCCGGAGCAGATCCCGGTGGAAGGTGGCGGCGCCGCCGTACCGCGACCAGACCCGGTGCCCGTGGCGGTCGACGACGACGTAGTGGGCGTTGCCCGCGCTCATGACCGCCAGACTAGGCGGATCTCGGGCAGACCGGGCGGATCTCGGGTGCAGGCGTCAGGCCGCCAGGTCCAGGGGCGGTTCGAGGGAGATGACCTGGCCTGCCGTACGGCGGAGCCGGTGGCTGAGGGCGCCGGGGCGGGAGACCACGACGACCTGGACGCCCCGGCCGCGGAGCCAGTCGACCAGGTCGGTGAAGGCCCCGTCGCCGGAGCCGATGACCACGCGCTCGAACCGGATGTGCAGGTGGTCGAGGCGGATCACCTCGCGCAGCGCCTCGTCGGCGCCGTCGCGGCCGGAGCGGACCAGGAGCTGGATCCCGGTCAGGGCGAGGCCGACGGGGAGCAGGGCGCCGTGGTTGACGGCGGCGACGTACTGGTCCATGCCGCCCGCGGGGACGCGGCGGCGGTAGAGGCGCATCATGGTGAGGACCTCGCCGAGGGCGGGGCGCGGGGCTCCTACCAGGTTCTCCACGTCCAGCAGGTGGACGGTTCGCCCCTGCGACAAGTTGCGCATGAAATGCCCCTTTCGCCCATATATCACCACATGTCTTGCACTTTAATGCTGGAAATCGCTGGAATTCAAGGGAGACGGGTGGAACTCCTGTTACGATCCGGGCCGTGAGTGAACCACTGGACGCGCTGGAGCGGCGGATCGCCGAGCTCCGCGCCGAGGTGCGGCGGGCGGTCAAGGCCCGCGACACCTCCCTGGCCCGCCTCCTGCGGGCCGACCTGCGCCGGGCCGAGCGGGCCTGGGACGAGGCGGTCGTCACCGAGGAGTCCGCGGAATCCGGGGAGTCCGGGGGACGCGGGAGAGCCGAGGGACCCGGGAGCGCCGAGGGACCCGAGGGGGCGGGCCCCCTCCCGCGCGAGGCCGGGGCGGCGCTGATGCCGATCCGGGAGCAGGTGCACCAGGCGCTGCTCCTGCTGGGGGTGCCGACCGCCGCCAAGCTGGTCGTCGCGGTCAACGAGGCGTTCTTCGCCGGAGGGCTGCGCAGCCCCCAGCTGTCCAGCCTCCGCCGGGACGAGGAGCGGTCCTTCCGCAGCGACCCCTACGCCCGGCCGTACTACCTGTGCGCGGCGCTGACCGACCGCCTCTCCCCCGCCCGCGGGCTGCTGGCCGCCAGCACCTGGCCGCTGGAGGCGCGGGTGGTGGGGCCGCTGAGCCCGCGGGTCGACTTCCTCACCGCGGCGACCCGCATCGCCGAGCACCTGGCCCGGCTCGCCGAACCGCCGCCGGGCGCGGTGCGGCTGCTCTCGCGGATGGCGCAGAACATCCCGGGGGCCGTGGAGGGCGGGTTCGGCCCGGTCGACCCGGCGACCGTGGTCGGGGCGGCCCGGGCGGAACTGGAGGTGCACCTGCCCGCCGACACCGCCCAGCGGGCCGAGGTGGCGGCCCGGGCGGGCGATCAGCTGACCGACGTGGAGCGCCTGTTCGGCGCGGCCGCACTGAGCACATTGAGGGGGGCCTGCTGATGAGCGGGTATCACGAGGTCCTCTGGGACCGTTCCGGGAACGTCCTCCACGGCTGTTGCGGAGGCGTGCGGTGAGCCGGCTGGACGACCTGCGCGGGCCCGTGCCGGCCCGCGCGCACGACGCGCGGGCCATCGCGGCGCTGGCGGCCAACCCCGGGTGCGCCCGGCGGTCGCTGCTGGACGCCGCCGGGGTCGACAAGGACGCCGCGGCCCGGCACGTCGGCTTCCCCGCGCCCTTCGGCCAGTCGCAGTTCGCGATCACCCGCGGGAACGTCTTCGAGTCGCTGGTCAAGGAGAACGGCTGCGCCGAGCTGCTGCGGCTGCTGCGCGAGCTGATGGGGCTGCCGATCGAGCAGGTCGGCTACCGGGACGTGGAGAGCGTCGGCTCCCACCTGCGGGCCTCGCACACCCGGGCCCTGATCGACCGGGCGGCGAGGGAGAGCGAGGACTCCGCGGTCTTCTACGACCATCCGCTGCTGAGCCTGCGGATCGCCGGGCACACCTCCTACCTGGAGCCGGACGTGGTGGCGTTCCGGCTCGGCGGGCGCTTCCACATCGTGGAGATCAAGTCGTTCTCCGTGATCGACGGGCAGGCCGAGCCGGAGAAGGTGGCGGCGGCGGCGCGGCAGGCGGCGGTCTACGTGCTGGCGCTGCGCGCGCTCCTGGAGGAGCTGGGGCACGACCCGGAGCTGGTCTCCCACGACGTGGTGCTCGTCTGCCCGGAGAACTTCGCCAACCGCCCGGTGGCCTCGCTGGTGGACGTGCGCCGGCAGCTGGCGGTGCTCCGGCGGCAGCTGGCCCGGATGACCCGGGTGGACCGGCTGCTGGAGGGCCTGCCGGAGGGGCTGACCTTCTCCCTGGAGCCGGACGCCGACGGCGTGCCGACGCGGTCGGCGGGCGAGCTGGCCGAGGCGCTGCGCCGGGTGCCGGCCCGGTACGCGCCGGACTGCCTGGCGGCGTGCGACCTGTGCATGTTCTGCCGGGACGAGGCGCGCGGCTGCGGCTCCACGGACCTGCTCGGCCGCCAGGTCCGCGACCAGCTCGGCGGCGTGTCCGGGATGGACGAGGCGCTGGGACTGGCCGAGGGCGTGCGCGAGCCGGGCGAGGGCCAGGAGGAGATCTCCCGCCTGCTCCGCCTGGCGGACCGCCTGCACCGGGAGTGCGTGGCATGAGCGCGCTCACCGCGCCGGTGCGGCTGCGGGCGACGCGGGGAGGCGCGGCATGAGCGCGCTGACCGCGCTGGCGCGGCTGCGGGCGATGCGGGAGGGTACGGCGCAGCGGATCACCACGGTCCGGCACTGCCACGTCTCCGACCGCCCCATGGTGTTCGTCCCGGTGAAGATGGCCGGTGAGGCCGCCGCCCCGCTCGGCGCGATGGTCGGCACCGATCCGGACCACCCCCGGCTGCTGGTGGTGCCGCAGCCGCGCAACCGGGACCTGCGGTTCGCGTTCGCCGCCGAGCTGGCCGAGGTGCTGCTGCCGTACGTCGAGGGTTTCCAGAAGGCGACGGAGACGGTCGAGCGCAAGGGCGGCGAGCCGTACGAGCGGTGCCTGGAGGCGCCGCAGCTGTTGGTGCCGAACCGGCCGGCGGCGGAGTTCACCGGGCTGCTGGGCCGGTCCACCCGGTTCCGGCGGGCCGACGGCCCGTACCCGGTGCACCCGTCGGTGCCGCTGCTGGGCCGGTGGCTGACCTACTTCGCCGACCGGTCGCGGCAGCCGGGCTCGTCGCTGCTGCTGGCGGCGACCGAGGCGCTGGGCGCGCACTGGGCGACCGGGCAGAGCGCGCTGGAGGACGCGAACCTGGCGGCGCTGCTGGGCTGGATCGACCCGCCCGCCGGGACGACCGGGCAGCGGGCCGCCGAGGAGGCCGAGGACCCGCTGCTGTGGCCCCCGGCGGGGCCGGCCACCGATCCGGGGTTCGACAACGAGGTGCTCGCCCCGGCCGTGCAGGCCTACGAGGAGGCGCCGACGGACCGGGCGGTGGCGCGCGTGGCCGAGGCGCTGCGCACCCAGCTGGAGCCGACGTGGCGGTTGATGTGGCGTTCGGTGGAACTGCTGCGCGCGCTGCCGGAGGGCTCGCGGGTCGCCGGGCGCTGGGAGGCCGACCGCGGCTCGTTCACCCGGTTCGTCGAGCGGATCGCCGAGGGCGGCCCGCCGCAGGCGCGCCGGGACGGCGCGGTGGGCGCGGCGGCGCGGCTGGCGGGGCTGGAGCGGGCGCGGGCCTCCTACGACGTGCAGCGGGCCTACGACGATCCGCTGGTCATGGCGGAGTACCGGCTGACCGGGGAGGCGTTCGCCGGGGTGGTGACGGCGGTGGAGCCGGAGCACTTCGAGGGCGAGGGCCGCTCGCGCAAGCTCCGGCCGCTGGTCACCGTCCGCACCGACGACCCGGTACGGCTGGCGCCGGGCGCGGCGGTGGGCAGCCCGGAGCGGCGCGGCCACGGCGCCGAGGTGGTCGAGGTGGTCGAGGTGGCCGGCACCGGGGCGGATGGGGTGTCCGGCGCCGGGGCGGGCGGGGCGGGCGGCGGCCCGGTCGAGGTCGTGCTCAAGGTGACCAAGGGGATGGGGCGCGGGAAGACGCCCGCCCCGGGGGCGGTGCCCGAGCCGGGCGAGCGGGTCTGCTACACCTCGCTGACCGACGACTTCCAGACCTCGGCGGCGCTCCCGGACCCGGAGGAGACGCCGTGGACCCACGGCGGCCCGCCCGAGGAGTACGTGCCCGGTGACGACGACGCGCAGGAGGAGTGGGAGTGACGCTCAAGGTCGTGCGGGACCCGGCCCCGGAGCCGGTCCCGGCCGGGCCGCGGGTGCCGGTGTCGGTGCTGACCCCGCAGCAGGAGGCGGCGGGGGTGGTCGCGGGCGTGCTGGCGGACCTGCCGCGCCACCGCGGCGTCGTCGTGGACTCCCCGCCGGGGGCGGGCAAGTCGACGCTGGTGGTGCGGGCCGCCGGGCACATCGCGGAGACCGGCGAGCCGCTGATGATCGTCGCGCAGACCAACGAGCAGGTCGACGACCTGGTGGAGCGGCTCGCGACCGGCCATCCGGATCTGACCGTCGGCCGCCTGTCGGCGAGCGGGTACGTCACGCCGCAGCGGATCCTGGCGCACCCCAACGTCTCGGTGGCGGGCAAGCTGCCGGACCTGGGCGACCCGGCGGTGGTGATCGCCACGGCCGACAAGTGGGCCTGGGTCGGCGACCGGACCTGGCCGTGGGCGATCGTGGACGAGGCGTACCAGATGCGCTCGGACAAGCTGCTGCGGATCGCCTCGCTGTTCGAGCGCTCGCTGTTCGTGGGCGATCCGGGGCAGCTCGACCCGTTCTCGATCGTGGACGGCGACCGGTGGGCGGGACTGTCGTGGGATCCGGTGCAGAGCGCCGTCTCGGTGCTGCTGCGGCACAACCCGGACCTGCCGGTGCACCGGCTGCCGGTGTCGTGGCGGCTGCCGGCGTCGGCGGCGCCGGTGGTGTCGGAGGCGTTCTACCCGTTCACCGGCTTCCGGGCGGGCACCGGTCGCGCCGACCGGTCGCTGGAGCTGACGGTGGACGGCATGCGGACCTCCTACGACCGGGCGCTGGAGGAGGCGGCGGGTTCGGGCTGGGCGCTGTACGAGCTGCCGAGCCGGCACACGGTCCGCACCGACGCCGAGGCGGTGCGGGCGGTGGCGCTGCTGGCCGTACGGCTGCTGCAGCGGGCGCCGGTCGCGCACTCCGAGCGCAGCAGCCACCCGGTGACGGCCGACCGGATCGCCATCGGGGCGGCGCACCGCGACCAGGTGGCGGCGATCCGGGCGGCGGGGGTGCCGGAGGAGATCACGGTGGACACCGCCAACCGGCTGCAGGGGCGCGAGTACGACGTGACGATCGTGCTGCACCCGCTGTCGGGGCGGCGCGACGCCACGGCGTTCCACCTGGAGTCGGGGCGGCTGTGCGTGCTGACCTCCCGGCACCGGCACGCGTGCATCGTGGTGGCGCGGGCGGGCATCCCGGAGCTGCTGGACGCCCATCCGTCGGCGGAGCCGGTGCAGCTGGGCGTGCCGGTGAAGTTCCCCGACGGGTGGGAGGCCAACCAGGCGGTGCTGGCCCACCTCGCCGAGCACCGGGTGGCCTCCGACTGAGCGGCGGCCCGGCCGGTTCGCGGGTGCGGCCGGCCGGTGCCCGGATGCCGCCGGTCGGCCCGCCGGCCGGTCAGCGGGTACGCCCGGCCGTCCCGCCGACGGCGGCCGGTCAGTGGGTGTGGTCGGTCAGTGGGTGTGGTCGGTCGCGGGGACGCCGGGGTGCGCGCGGAGCCAGGCGATGCGCTCGCGGCTCTCGTCGTCGAGCGGGGTGTAGACGACCATCCGTGCCTCGGGCGGCGACGGCAGGGCCATGCTGGTCGAGACCGTGCGGATCAGCCCGACGGCGCAGTGATGGAAGATCTTCATCCGGCTGCCGGGCCTGGCCACGTCGTGGGCGGCCCACATGCGGACGAAGTCGGGGCTGACGGCCGAGAGCCGCCGGACGAAGCCGGTCCAGGCCGGTTCGCCGAGGTGGCGGCCGAACCCGGCGCGCAGGGTGGCCACCATCTGCGGCAGCTCCTCCTCCGTGTTGACCACCGGGTTGCAGCAGTCGCGGGTGGTGAACAGCTGCCAGAGCGCGTTGCGGACGGCGGGCGGCTGCGCCGTCAGGGCGGGGAAGAGCCGCTCGTAGGCGGCGTTCCAGGCCATCAGGTCGTAGCGGCCGTTGTAGACGGCGGCGGGGAGCGGCCCCAGCTGGTCGAGGATGAGCCGCGTCTCGGGTTCCAGGCCCCGGTGGTCTTCCGTCTCGGCCACCGCGGGCACGTCGGCGAGCCGGTAGAGGTGCTCGTGCTCGGCCTGGTCCAGGCGGAGGGTCCGGGAGACCGCGTCGAGGACCTGCGTGCTGGCGTTGATCGGCCGGCCCTGCTCCAGCCAGGTGTACCAGGTGACGCCGACCCCGGCGAGCTGGGCGACCTCCTCGCGGCGCAGTCCGGGGGTGCGGCGGCGCGAACCGGGGGGCAGGCCGACGTCCTGGGGGGTGATGCGGCCGCGGCGGGTGCGCAGGAAGGCGGCGAGCTCGGCTCGCCGAGCGGCGGAACCGGCCGCGGAACGGGCATCGGAACCGGCCGCGCGCCGGGCGTCGGAACCGCTCGCGGCGCGGGCGTCGGGCTGGGTCACGGTCACCCCTCCATGCTGGCCGACGGGCGGCCGGCCTGCCAGGTACCGGTGATACCAGGATCGGCAGGCTCTCACCACCCTGATCCCCGCGCCGCCAGGCTCGTGCCATGACCGCGATCTCCCTTCCGACCGGGGCCCCGGCCCTGCGCACGCCGTGGCTGCTGACGATCCTCCTGACCGGGCAGTTCATGGCCGTCCTGGACGTCTCCATCGTCAACGTCGCCGCCCCGGTGATCCGCTCCGATCTCGACGTGTCCGGCTCGGGGCTCCAGATGATCATTTCCGGCTACACCGTCGCCTACGCCATGCTCCTGGTCACCGGCGCCCGCCTCGGCGGCCGGCACGGCGGGCGGCCGCTGTTCCTGTCGGGGCTGGCGCTGTTCACCGCCGCCTCGCTCGCCTGCGGCCTGGCCTCCTCGGCCGGGCAGCTGATCGCCTTCCGGCTGCTGCAGGGGGCGGGGGCGGCCCTGATGGTGCCGCAGGTGCTGAGCATGATCCAGACCGGTTTCACCGGGGCCGCCCGCGCCCGCGCGCTCAGCCTCTACGCCGCGGTGATCTCCGGTGCCGCGATCGCCGGCCAGGTGCTGGGCGGGGTGCTGGTCTCCGCCGACCTGCTGGGCGGCGGATGGCGGCCGGTGTTCCTGGTGAACGTGCCGATCGGCCTGGTCCTGCTCGCCGCCGGCGTCCGGCTGCTGCCCGCCGCGGGCGGCGCCCCCGCCGCCCGCCGCCCCCTCGACCTGGCGGGCCTGGTGACGCTCTCGCTGGCGGTCAGCCTCCTGGTCGTCCCGCTGGTGCTGGGCCACGAGCAGCACTGGCCGCTGTGGGCCTGGGCGGCGTTGGCGGCGAGCGCGGTCGTGGCGGGGGTCTTCGCCCTGGTGGAGCGGCGGGCCGCGGCCCCGTTGGTCCCGGGCCGGGTGCTCGGGGCACCGGGGGTGCTCGCGTCCGCGCTGGCGGTGTTCGGGGCGATGGCGACCTACGGCGGTTTCCTGTTCGCCGTCGCCCTGCACCTGCAGGGCCGGCTGGGCGACAGCCCGATCGAGGCGGGGCTGACGTTCCTGCCGGGGATGGTCGCCTTCGCGGTGGCCAGCCTGAACTGGCGGCGGGTGCCCGAGCGGCTGCACCGGCGGATGATCGTGGTGTCGTTCGCCGTGGCCGCGCTCGGCTACCTGGGGCTGGCCGTGGCGCTGGGCGGCGACGGGCACGGGCAGCCGCTGCTGGCGGCGGCGATGGCGGTGATCGGTCTGGGGCTGGGCGGGGCGTTCAGCCCGGTGCTCACGGTGGCCCTCGCCCACGTCGCGCCCTCCGACGCCTCCGACGCCGGCGGGCTGTTCGTGATGGTGACGCAGCTGGGCCAGGTCGTGGGGGTGGCGACGTTCGGCACGCTGTACCTGGGTCAGGGGTCGGTGGCGGGCACGGGGACGGCGCTGGCCGCCGCGGCCCTGGCGGCCGGGGCGTGCGCGCTGCCGCTGCTCCGGGTGCGGCCCGCCCGCTGAGCCGCACCCGGAGCCCGCGGGCCCGGACCACGCCCGCGGGCGTGCGGGCCCGGAGCACGTCCGCGGGCGTGCGGGCCCGGAGCACGTCCGCGGGCGTACGGGCTCCGACCGCGTCCGCGGGCGTGCGGGCTCGGGAAGCCGCCGCGGGGCGCGGGGGCTCAGAGCGTGCGGCGCCAGACGTCGATGGCCAGGACCTGGCGCATGCCCGCCGACAGGTACAGGTCCAGCGCGGGGGTGCTGTTGCCGGCGTCGACGTGCAGGTAGGTGCCGATCCGGCCGCGCCGCGCGTCGGCGGCGAACGCCGTGCGGAGCATGAACCGGCCCAGGCCCCGGCCGCGGTGGGCGGGCAGGACGGCGAGCCGGCGGACGTAGCCGCAGTTCTCGTCTCCGGCGAACATGTCGGTGCCCAGCAGCATCGCGACCGGTTCGCCGTCGAGCCGGGCCACCAGCAGCTGGGACCAGTCGGTGCTGGCCGAGGCGTCGAGCTCGGCGGACCACGCGTCGAACCCCTGCGGGGCGAACCCGAAGTGGTCGGCGAAGCCCGCCTGCTGGACGGCGTGGCCCTGGCGGCGGACCTCCTCGGTCCGGCCGTCGTGCAGGGTGAGCCCGGCGGGCGGCACGGGGTCGGCGACCCGGCCGGCGTGACCGGAGTGGTCGGCGAGGAGCCGGATGAAGCTGGTGGCGGGGACGAACCCGCGGGCGGCGGCGACGGCGCGCTTGCCGCTGTCCTCCCGGTACAGGCCGATGTCGACCACGGCGCGGTCGTGGCCGAGCCCGGCGGTGATCTGCCGCGCCCGCTCGGTCACGGCGTCCCAGAGCCCGCCGGTGAGGGCCTGGGCGTCGGGGTGGACCACCACGTCGATGTCGACGTTGTCGCCGGCGCCCTTGCGGCAGGCCCAGGCCCAGGCGACGAGGCGGCCGGCCGCGTCGTGGACGAGCCAGCCGTCCCGCTCCCGGTCGAAGGCCGGATCGTTCAGCTGGTCGGTGACGTCGTCCAGGGTCATGTCGGCCTTGCCGATCACCTGCGTGTCGCACAGGGAGACCAGCTCGTGGACGGCGGCGGCGTCGGCCGCCTCGGGCCGCCGGGTCGCGTAGCCGGCGGCGGTGGGGACGGTGTCCGGTGCGGTGGTGTCCATGTCCCCGAGCCTGCCCGGCCCGACTTGGGATCGGCTGAATCGCGGCTTGGCCCGGCCCCGGCCGCCGGAGGACGCCGCTCGGAATGATCAGCCGGGCTGAATATCTTTCGAGTAACAGAGCGATCTTTGCCCTATCTCGACCAAGCGCATTTTGCCACCCTTGCCCGCGTACGACCACGTACGTCCTCTTCCACATACCAAGAGGAGACCAAGGGTGGCTGGCAGCCGCGCGCTGCTCGAACCGGTCCACAAGGCCTTCGAGCGGCAGGTACGACGAACTCCGCAGCACACCGCGGTCGTCACCGGGACGACCCGCACGACCTACGCCGACCTCGACGCCCTGGCCAACCGGATCGCCCGCGAGCTCGTCTCCCGGGGAGTCGGACGCGACTCGGCCGTCGGGGTGTTCCTGAACCGCGACGAGACGCTGATCGCGGCGCTCCTGGGCGTCTGGAAGACCGGCGCCGCCTACGTCCCGCTGGACACCGCCTTCCCGGCCGACCGCCTGGGCTTCGTCGTCGAGGACGCCGGCATCTCGCACACGGTGACCTCCGCGGCGCTGGCCGGGCGGCTGCCGGAGCACGACCTCGTCCTCGTGGAGTCGGTCGGCGACCGCCCGTGCGACGGCCTGGACCTGCCGAGCGACCCGGACGATCGGGCCTACGTCATGTACACCTCCGGCTCGACCGGCCGCCCCAAGGGGGTCGTGATCGAGCACCGCAGCGTGATGGCGCTGCTGGGCTGGGACTCCGGGCACTTCACCGCCGAGGAGACGGCCGGCTTCCTCGCCTCGACCTCGGTCTGCTTCGACCCGTCCGTCCCCCAGCTCTACCTGCCCCTGCTGCTGGGCGGCACGGTGATCATGGCGGAGAACCCCCTGGCGCTGCACGCCCTGCCCGCCCGGGACGAGGTCACGATGATCAGCGCGGCGGCCTCGGCGCTGACCGCGCTGCTGCGGGAGCCGCTGCCCCCGAACGTGCGCACGGTGCTGTCCAGCGGCGAGCCGGTGAGCCGGGCGCTGGCCGACCGGGTCTTCGCCAACCCCGGCGTGCGGCGCATGGTGAACCTGTACGGACCGACCGAGTGCACCGTGCACTGCTGCGCCCACGAGATCGCCAGGGACGGGACGGGCGAACCGCCGATCGGCACGCCGTACGCCTGGTCGGAGCTGTCGGTGCGCGACGCCGACGGCCGGGCGCTCGGCGACGGCGAGCTCGGCGAGCTGTGGGTCGCCGGTCCGCTGGTCGGCCGGGGCTACCTGAACCGGCCCGAGCTGACCGCCGAGCGGTTCGTCACCGACGCCGGGGGCGTGCGCCACTACCGCACCGGCGACCTGGTCCGCCGGGAGGGCGGGGTCCACTTCTACGAGGGGCGGATCGACGACCAGGTGAAGGTCGCGGGGTTCCGGGTCGAGCTGGGCGAGGTGCAGGGCAGGCTGGTGCGCCACCCGCTGGTGCGCCACGCCGTCGTGCTCGCCCCCACCGACGAGGAGGGCACCCGGCGGCTGGTCGCCTACGTCGAACCGTCCGGTCCCGGCCTGGGTGACGGGGAGCTGCGGTCCTGGCTGCGCGACTGGCTGCCCGACTACATGATCCCCGCCAGGATCGTGTTCCTCGACGCCATCCCCGTGGGACCCACGGGCAAGGCCGACCGCTCCCGGCTGCCCGCGGTGGCTTTCTCCTCCGCGGCGGGCCCCGCCGCCTCCCCGGAACCGGCCGCCGAATCCCCCGCCGAATCCCCCGCCGCGGATCCCGCCGCGGATCCCGTCGAATCCCCCGCCGCGGATCCCGCCGCGGATCCCGCCGAATCCCCCGCCGCGGATCCCACCGAATCCCCCGCCCTCGCGGCCGGAACCGGATACGCCGCCCCGCGCGACGCGACCGAGCGGCGCCTGGCCGACCTCACCGCCGAGGCGCTCGGCGTCGAGCGGGTCGGCGTCCACGACCACTTCCTCGACCTGGGCGGGCACTCGCTGGCCGCCGCCAGGATCTGCGCCGGGATCGAGCACGCGTTCGGGGTCCGGGTCCCGCTGACGGCGTTCCTGGCGCGGCCCACGGTCGCCGAGCTGGCGCCGTACGTCGCCGGGGCCGCCCCGGCCCCCGTGCGACCGCTGGTGCGCCACGCCGGGCGCACCGGCTACCCGCTGACCGACATCCAGCGCGGCCTGCACCTGCTGCGCGAGGTCAGCCACAACCCCGGCGCCACCGCCATCGCCTTCCGGCTCGGGTTGCGCGGCCTCGCCTCCGCCCGGCCGCTGCGGGCCGCGCTGGACGCGGTCGTGCGCCGCCACGAGGCGCTGCGCTCCGTCATCGTGGACGGCCGGACCTGCGAGGTCCGGCCGCCCTCCCCCGTCCCGCTGACCGAGCACCGCCCGGCCTCGGCGGAGGAGGCCGACCGGCTGCGCCGGGCCGCCGTCGCCCACGACTTCGACGTCTCCCGGGAGTCGCCACTGCTGCGGGCCACCCTGCTGTGGTCGGGGCCGGACAGCGCGGAGCTGGTGCTCCTCACCGACCACACCGCGTTCGACGGCTGGTCGCTGGGGATCGTCATGCGGGAGCTCCTCGACGGGCTCACCGGCTCCGGCGACATCGCCGATCCGCCGTTCCAGCTGGGCGACGCCGCGCTGCGCGAGCAGGCGGCCGGGCCGGACACCGGGCCGGACACCGGGCCGGACACCGCACCGGGCACCGGGCCGGACACCGCACCGGACACCGGGGCGAACGCCGCACCGGGCGTCGGGGCGCTGCGGGACTTCTGGGCCGAGGAGCTCGCCGGTGCGGTCCCGCCGTACGAGCTGCTGCCCCGCGCCGACGACCGCCCCAGCCGGCTGCGCGGCGAACGCCTGGTGCGCCGGCTCGACCCGGCGACGACCGCGCGGATCGCCGAGCTCGCGGCCGAGTGCGGCACCACCCCGTTCGCCGTCCACCTGGCCGTGCTCGGCCTGCTGGTCGCCGGGCTGACCGACCGGCGCGACGTCCTCCTCGGCGCCGCCGTGGCCGACCGCGCCGACCCCGGGCTGGAGGCCATGGTCGGCCTGCTGGTCGACGTGCTGCCGGTGCGACTGCGCCTGGCGGACGGACTGTCGCTGCGCGAGGCGGTACGGCACGCGGGAGCGGTGACCGTCCGGGCGATGGACCACCGGGCGCTGCCCTCGCGGGACCGGGCCGACGCCGGGGGCGTGCAGCGCCCGCCCGGTGCGATCCTGACGCCCGTCACGCTCTCGGTCCAGCCGCCGGAGGTCCCCCTGTCGCTGGAGCGCGGAGGCGTCGGCGTGGACCTGGTCGGCGAGCTGGGCACGGGCGGGGTCCAGGCGCCGCTGGTCGTCTACGTCAACGCCACCGCGGACGGGCCCGAGCTCCAGGTGGAGTACGACCTGGAGCACCTGGACCGGGCCGGGGCCGAGGTCCTCACCGACCGCCTGGTCCGCCTGCTGACGGACGCGCCGGCCCGTCCCGACCGGCCGCTGTCGGAGTTCGAGGTGACCGGCCCGGAGGAGCGGGCGGCGCTGCTGGCCGCGGGGACCGGCGCGCCGCTGCCCGCGGACGCGCCGCGGACCGTGGTGGAGGCCGTGCTGGAGCAGGCCGTACGGCGCGCGGACGCCCCGGCGGTCGCCGACGCCGGCGGCGTCCTGACCTACGGCGAGCTGGCGGGCCTGGCCCGGCGGGTCGCCGCGGCGCTCGGCCCGGCGGCGGCGGGCGCCTGCGTGGGCGTGTGCCTGCCCCGCGACCGGTACCTGCCCGCGGCGCTGCTGGGCGTGCTGCTCGCCGGGGCCGCCTACGTCCCGCTCGACCCCGGCCACCCGCCCCTGCGCCTGCGCCACCAGGTCGGCGACGCCGGGATCAAGCTGATCGCCGCGGCGGGCGGCGCCCTGGCGACGGCCCGGGAGCTGGGCGGCACCGTCGTCGACCTGTCCCGGCTCTCCTCGGCGCAGTCCCCGCCGGAGCGGGCCGAACCCGGCGACCCGCCGGGGACCGGGCCCGACGGCCTGCCTCGGGTGGACCCCGGCGATCTCGCCTACGTCCTGTACACCTCCGGCTCCACCGGCAGCCCCAAGGGCGTGGAGGTCACCCACGCCAACCTGGCCGCGTTCACCGCCTCGATGAGGGTCGCCCCGGGGATCCGGCCGGACGACGTGATGCTCGGCCTGACACCGTTCTCCTTCGACGTGTTCGGCTTCGACGTGTGGGTGAGCCTCTGCCACGGCCTCCGGCTGGAGCTGCTGGGCCGCGACGACGTGCTCGACGGGCGGGCCGTGGCGCGGCGGATCGAGGAGGCCGGGGTCACGCTGATGACCGCGACCCCGACGGCGCTGCGCATGCTGGTCGCCTCCGGCTGGCGCGGCGGGGACGTGCGCGTGGTCGGCATCGGCGAGGTGCTCGACCCCGCCCTGGCCGGTGATCTGCTGGAGCGGACCGCCGAGCTGTGGAACGCCTACGGTCCCACCGAGACCACCGTCTACTCCACCATGGCCCGGGTCACCGCCCCGGTCGGCGACCGGGTGCCGATCGGCACGCCGCTGGCCGGCGAGCGGGCCTACGTCCTGGACCGGGCGGGCCGCCTGCTGCCCGCCGGGGTGACCGGCGAGCTGTGGATCGGCGGCGCCGGCGTGGCCCGCGGCTACCGCGGCCGGCCGGAGCAGACCGCCACGGCCTTCACCGACGACCCCCTGGACCCCCGGGGCGGGCGCCGCTACCGCACCGGCGACCTGGCCCGCTGGCGGCCCGACGGCACGCTCGACTTCCTCGGCCGCCGGGACCTGCAGGTGAAGGTCCGCGGCCACCGGATCGAGCCGGGCGAGATCGAGGCCGCGCTCCGCGAGCACGTGGCCGACGCGGCCGTGACCGTGCACGGCGGCGACCACCTGGTCGGTCACCTCGCCGCGCCGCGGGGGATCGACACCGGCGAGCTGGAGCGTTCCCTGGCGGCCCGGCTCCCCGAGTTCATGATCCCCCGCCGCTGGGTGGTCCTGGACGCCCTGCCCGTCACGGCCTCCGGCAAGGTGGACCGCGCCGCGCTGCCCGCCCCCTCCGGGCAGGCGCCGCCGGCGCCGCCGGAGACGGAGGCGGAGCTGCTGGTGGCCGAGGTGTGGTCCGCCGCGCTGGGCCGCTCCGGCCTGGGCAGGCACGACGACTTCTTCGCGCTGGGCGGGCACTCCGCGACCGCCGCCCTCGTGGCGGCCCGGCTGGGCGACGCGCTGGGCCTGCGGGTGCCCGTGCGCCTGCTGTTCGAACGGCGGACGCTGTCCGACTACGCCGCGCGCCTGGAGGCCCTGCTTCTGGCCGACCTGGAGGAGACCCCGTGACCGGACCCCTCGGCCCTCACCCACGTGGAGGAGACCCCGTGACCGGACCCCTCGGCCCTCGCCCACGTGGAGGAGACCCCGTGACCGAGCCCGTCAGCGGAGGCGACGCCCCGGTCGCGGGGCCGGCGAAGGAGACCGCATGACCGTCAGCGACGAACGCCGCGACGCCCTGGCGGCCCGGCTGTCGGCGGCGCGCCGCGCCGCCGCCCAGGCGGCCCCGGAGCTCCCCCTCCGGCGGGCGGCCGGCGGCCCCGCTCCCCTGTCCCCCGCCCAGGCGCGGCTGTGGTTCCTCTCCCAGCTCGACGACCTGGCCGCCTACAACGTGCCCGCCGCGCTGCGGCTGCGCGGCCCGCTGGACACCGCCGCGCTGCTGGGCGCCGTGCGCGACCTGGCCGAACGGCACGAGGTGCTGCGCAGCCTGGTCACCGGCGAGGGCGCCGTCCCGGTGGATCCCGGACGGGTCCCGGTCGCGGTCGAGGACCTCGACGACCCCGCAGCGCTGGAGGCGCGGCTGCAGGAGGAGCTCGCCCGCCCGTTCGCGCTGGACGCCGAGCCGCCCGCCCGCGCCCTGCTGCTGCGCCTGCCCGGCGGCGACGAGCACGTGCTGGCGCTGACCGTGCACCACATCGCCTTCGACGCCTGGTCGCGCAACCTCGCGCTGGCCGAGCTGGCCGCCCTGTACACGGCCCGGCTCGGCCTGGCGCAGCCGCCCGCGCCGCCGCGGGCGCAGTACGCCGACTACGCGGCGTGGCTGGCCGGGCGGCCGGAGGGCGACCTGGACTGGTGGACCGGGCGCCTGGCGGGGCTGGAACCGGTCCTGGACCTGCCGGTGGACCGGCCCCGGCCCTCGGTCGCCGACTGGTCGGGCGCCACCGTCCCGGTACGGCTGGCGCCCGCGCTGACCGCCCGGGTCCGCGAGGCCGCCGCCGCGACCGGATGCACGCCGTTCATGGTGCTGCTGGCCGCCTGGCAGGAGCTGCTGGGCCGGATCTCCGGCACCGACGACGTGCCGGTCGGCGTGCCCGAGGCGGGGCGGCTGCACCCCGGCGCCGCGGGCATGCTCGGCTGCTTCGTCAACACGCTCGTGCTGCGCGGCGACCGGTCCGGCGAGCCGACCGGCCGGGAGCTGCTGACCCGGACCAGGGACGCCGTGCTGGACGCGCTCACCCACCGGGACGTGCCCTTCGAGAGGATCGTGGAGCGGCTGCACCCCGAGCGGAGCCTCGCCGTCACACCGGTCTTCCAGGTGCTGCTCAACGTCCTGGACGACCGTCCGCAGCCGCCGGCCTTCCCCGGCCTGACCGCCGAACCCGTGCAGGTCGCGCCGCGCACCGCCAAATACGACCTGAACCTGGCCTTCGTCAACGACGGCGAGGCCTACGACGGCGAGCTGACCTACCGCACCGACCTGTTCGACGAGGCGACCGCGCGGCGCGTCACCGGCTGGTACCTGACCCTGCTGGAGGGCGTGCTCGCCGACCTGGACGCCCCGGCGGCGGCCGTGCCGCTGGAGCCGGTGACCGGGCCCGTCGCCGCGGGCCCGCGCATCGCGATGGACCTGTCGCACCCGCTGCACGCGGTGATCGGCGACCGGATCCGGAGTGCGCCGGAGGCGGTGGCCGCGGTGGACGCCGCCGGGTCGCTCACCTACGGCGAGGCGGACCGGCTGGCGAACCGGCTGGCCCGCCACCTCGTCGCGGCCGGGGTGCGGCCGGACGAGCCGGTCGGCGTGCTGGCCGGCCGGCACACCGGCCTGGTGCCGGCGCTGCTGGGCGTGCTGCGGGCGGGCGGCGCCTACCTGCCGATGGAGCCCGCCTACCCCGACGACCGCCTCGCGTACATGGTGGAGACGGCCGGCGCGCGGATCGTGCTGGCCGACCGCGAGCACGCCGGCCGGGTCCCCGGCACGCTGGTCCTACCGGACCTGCTGGCCGCCGGGCCCGACGAGCCGGTGGAGGTCGAGGTCACCCCCGGCCACCTGGTCCACGTGATCTTCACGTCGGGCTCCACCGGGCGGCCCAAGGGCGTCGGGATCGAGCACCGCGCCGCGCTGCACTACCTGCACGGCGTGGCCGAGCTGGTGCCCGACGTCCACGCCTCCTACGGCGTGGTCTCCACGATCGCCTCCGACCTGGTCATGACCTGCCTGTACGGCGCGCTCACCCGGGGCGCCGCGGTGCACTTCGTCGACCAGGAGGCCGCCACCGACCCGGAGGCCTACGCCGCCCACCTGGCGGCGCACGCCGTCGACGTGGTCAAGATGGTGCCCAGCCACCTGGAGCTGCTGGCCGCCCACGGCGACCTGGCCCGGGTGCTCCCGCGCCGGCTGCTGATCCTGGCCGGCGAGGCGACGTCGTGGGAGCTGGCCGGGCGCGTCCGCGCGGCCCGGCCCGACCTGGAGGTGCAGATCCACTGCGGGCCGACGGAGGCGACCGTCTCGGTGCTGGGCGGCCGGGTGCCCGACGGGCCGCCGGGTCCGGGCTCGGTCCCGCTGGGCCGCCCGCTGCCCGGCGTCGAGTGCCACGTCGTGGACGCCGCGGGCCGCCCGCTGCCCGCCGGCGTCCCGGGCGACCTGTGGGTGGCGGGCCCGAACCTGGCCCGCGGCTACCTGAACCGGCCCGACCTGACCGACGAGCGGTTCGTCCCCGACCCGGTGACCGGGACCGGCCGCTGCTACCGGACCGGCGACCGGGTCCGGCTGAACTCCGCCGGGCTGGTGGAGTTCCTCGGCCGGGTCGACGACCAGGTCAAGATCAGGGGCTTCCGGGTGGAGCTGGGCGAGGTGAAGGCCGCCCTGCAGGAGCAGCCCGGGGTCGGGGAGGCGGCGGTGCTGCCGGTCGGCGAGGGCCGCTCCCGGCGGCTGGCCGCCTGGGTGGCGCCCGCCTCGGTGGACCTGGCCGCGGTCCGGGCGGGACTGCGCGGGCGGCTGCCGGACTACATGGTCCCGCCGGTGATCACCGTTCTCGACGAGCTGCCGCTCACCCCGCTGGGCAAGGTCGACCGGGCCCGCCTGCCGCTCCCCGAGGCCGCGCCCGCCGCCGGGCGGGTCGCGCCGAGCAGGCCGGCCGAGCTGCGGATCGCGGCGGTCTGGGCGGAGGTGCTGGGCGTGGCGGAGATCGGCGTCGACGACGACTTCTTCGCCCTGGGCGGCGACTCCTTCCGCGCGGTGCGGGCGGTCCGCGAGATCGACCCGGCGCTGCGGGTGATCGACCTGTTCACCCGGCCCACGGTCCGCGAGCTGGCCGCCCACCTGGACGGCGGCGCGGCGTCCGCCGGAGCCGAGGCCGGGCTGCTGCACCGCCTGGCCGGTCCGCGCGCGGCGAGCCGTACCGTCGTCTGCCTGCCCTACGGCGGCGGCTCGGCCGCCGCCTACCGGCCGCTCGCCGCCGAGCTGGCCCGCACCTCCCCCGGCACGGCGGTGCTCGCCGTCGAACTGCCCGGGCACGACCCGGCCCGGCCCGGCGAGGCCCTGCTCTCGCTGCCGGAACTGGCCGGCCGGATCGCCGCCGAGCTGGACGGGGTCTCCGGTCCGATCGCGCTGTACGGCCACTGCGTCGGCTCGGCCGCCGCGACCGAGGTGGCGCTCCGGCTGGAGGCGGCCGGCCGGCAGGTCGCCGGCGTCTTCGTCGGCGGCGGCTTCCCCGACGCCCGGCTGCCCGGACGGCTCTCGGCCTGGTGGAACCGGAGGTTCCCGGCCCACCGGTGGGCCTCCGACCGCACCCAGCGCGACTTCCTGCGCATGCTGGGCGCCCTGGACGAGGACTTCGGCGACACCGAGGTCATGCTGCGCGGGCTCCGGCACGACGTGCAGGAGGCGCAGTCCTGGTTCAGCCGCCGGCTCGACACCGCCTCCGGCGAGGAGCGCAGGCTCACCGCGCCGCTGCTGTGCGTGATCGGCGACCGGGACCGCGCGACCGAGCTCTACCAGGAGCGCCACCGCGAGTGGGGGGCGTTCGCCGACCGGGTGGAGCTGGCCGTGATCTCCCGGGCCGGCCACTACTTCCTCAAGCACCAGGCCCGGGAACTGGCCCTGCTGGTCGACGGGCACCTGGACCGCTGGGCCGGCGGGGACCTGCCCGAGCCGGTCGGGGAGGTGGAGGTCGCGGGCCGCGGCGCCCGCCGGGACCTGCGCCGCTTCTACACCGTCGCGGCCGGGCAGACCGTGTCGCTGCTCGGCGCCGCGCTGACCTCCTTCGCGCTGGGCGTGTGGGCCTACCAGGAGAGCGGCCGGGTGCTGGACTACGCCCTGGTCACCATGCTCGCCCTGCTGCCGTCGCTGCTGGCGGCGCCGCTGGGCGGCGCGGTCGCCGACCGGGTGGACCGGCGGCTGGTCATGCTGGTCTGCGACGGCGTCTCGGCCGCGGCCACCGCGGCGCTGGTGCTCCTGCTGTGGCTGGGGCGGCTGGAGGTCTGGCAGGTCGGGGTCATCGCCGGGCTGCTGTCGCTGGTGTCGGCCTTCCACCGGCCCGCCTACCTGGCGGCGGTGGCGCAGCTGGTGCCCAAGCCGTACCTCATGCAGGCCAACGCGCTGGCCAACCTCGGCACCGGCCTGGGCATGCTCGTCGGCCCGCTGGGCGGCGCCGCGCTCATCACGCTGGTCGGGCTGCACGGCGTGGTGGCGGTCAACATCGCCACGTTCCTGGCCGGGCTCGGCACGCTGCTGCTGGTCCGCTTCCCCGACCGGCTCTTCCACCGCCTGGAGGAGTCCTTCGGCCAGGCCATCGCCGGCGGCTGGCGCTTCCTCGTCCGGCGCCGCCCCCTGATGATCATGATCGGGTTCTTCGTGGTGGAGAACTACCTCGGCATGCTCGCCCTGTCGGTGACCGTGCCGGCGGTGCTGTCGTTCAGCGACGTCACGGGGGTGGGCCTGGTGACCGCGATGCAGGGCCTGGGCGCGGTGGCCGGCTCCCTGGTCATGGTCTTCTGGGGCGGCACCGAGCGGCGCGCGGTCGGCATGGTCGGCTTCGTGATCGGGTTCGGGGCCGGGGTGCTGCTGGTCGGGCTGCGGCCCTCGCTGGTCCTGGCGGCCTTCGGCGGGCTGATGTCGTGGGCGTTCCTGACCGTGCTGAACGCCCACTGGCTCGCGCTCATCCAGCTCAAGGTCGGCCTGGAGCTGCAGGGCCGGGTGCTGGCCACCAACCAGATGTTGGCGGTGTCGATGACGCCGCTGGCGTTCCTCACCGCCCCGGTGCTGGCCGACGACGTCTTCGGCCCGCTGCTGGTCCCGGGCGGGGCGCTGGCGGACACGGTCGTCGGCGACGTCGTCGGGGTGGGGCCGGGGCGCGGCGCCGGGCTGCTGCTGGCCGCCTGCGGCGCGCTGCTGATGCTCTGGGGGGCGCTGGGGCTGTGGTACCGGCCGCTGCGGCGCATGGAGGACGCGCTGCCCGACGCGGTCGCGGGCGCCGAGATCGCCGAGGATCTGGACGCGGTCCAGGCCGAGGCCGACGCCGTCCTGCTGGAGGGCGCCGGCCGGGCCCGGTGACCCCGCGCCGGCGCTGGACCGACCGGTGGCGCCGGTCAGTCCAGCGCCGGGACCGGCGCGGCCGGCTCGTCGGCCTTCCCGCCCTCCCCCGGGCCGCCGCGCAGCGGGATCTCCTTGATGAAGGCGGCCAGCAGCGGGACCGCGACGGCGAACAGGATCGCCCACCAGAACACGCCGGAGATGGAGGCGGCCAGCGACTCCAGCAGGCCGGTGCGCACGGGCTGGGGCAGCCGCCCCAGCGCCTCCGGGGTGACCTGGCCGCCCGCGGTGGCGAGCTTCTCCCCGGCCGGGCCGAACCGGGCCGCCAGCTCGTCGCCGAGCCGGTTGTTGAACACCGCGCCGAACAGGGAGACGCCGAACGAGCCGCCGATGGAGCGGAAGAAGGTCGCGGTGCTGCTGGAGACGCCCAGGTCCTTGGCGTCCACGCTGTTCTGCGCGATCAGCATGGTGGTCTGCATCAGAAAGCCCATGCCGAGGCCGAGGACGGCGATGAACACGCCGGTCTGCCAGGAGGGGGTGTGCACGTCCATCAGGGACAGCAGCCCCATGCCGGCGACCATGCCGACGCCGCCGATGATCGGGTAGGCCTTGTACCTGCCGGTCTTGGTGATGGCCCGGCCGACGAAGAGGGAGACGACCATGGCCGCGCCCATCATGGGCAGCAGCAGCAGGCCGGAGTTGGTGGCCGAGGCGCCCTGGACGGTCTGCTGGAACAGCGGCAGGAAGTTGATCGCGCCGAACATGGCGAAGCCGAGCAGGAAGCCGATCAGCGAGATCAGCGTGAAGTTGCGGTTGCGGAACAGGCCGAGCGGCAGGATGGGCTCGGCGGCGCGGCGCTCGACGGCGACGAAGAGCGCGAGGGTCGCCGCGGCGAGTCCGGCCAGGCCGAGGATCTGCGGCGAGCCCCAGGCGTAGTCGTTCCCGCCCCAGGTGGTGATGAGGACCAGGGCGGTGATGCCGGTGGAGAGCAGGGCGGCGCCGAGCCAGTCGATGCGGTGCTCGGTGCGGCGGCGGGGCAGCTTCAGCTTGGCGGCGAGCAGCGCCAGGGCGACGAACCCGACGGGCAGGTTCACATAGAAGGCCCAGCGCCAGTCGAGGTGGTCGGTGATGAACCCGCCGACCAGCGGTCCGGCGATCATCGCCAGGGACATCACGCCGGCCATCATCCCCTGGTACTGGCCGCGCTCGCGGGGCGGGACCAGGTCGCCGATGATGGCCATCGCGTTGACCATCAGGCCGCCCGCGCCCAGGCCCTGGAGCGCGCGGAAGGCGATGAGCTGGGTCATGCCGCCCTCGGGGCCGCCCAGGAGGTCGGAGCCGGCCATGCCGCAGAGCACGGAGCCGATCATGAAGATGGCGATCGAGGCGAGGAAGATGGCCTTCCGGCCGTACAGGTCGCCGATCTTGCCCCAGATGGGGGTCGAGACGGTGGTGCCGAGCACGTAGGCCGTCACCACCCAGGAGAGGTGGTTCAGCCCGCCGAGCTCGCCGACGATGCGGGGCATCGCGGTGCCGACGATCATGTTGTCCAGCATCGCCAGGACCATGGCCAGCATCAGGCCCGGCAGCACCACCATGACCTCGCGCCGCCGTGCGGGTGCCGCTTCGGTCTGTGTCACTTGTTCGCCCCCCGTGAGAGAATCCGCCTTACCTGCCGACCGGCAAGTGTCCGATATGCTAGGAATGTAAGTGACTTACTTGCCGACCGTCAAGTTGATTCTCCGGCATTCGAACTCAGCGGCGAAGGACACCATGCGGGAACAGGCCGACACGCGCACACGCATCCAGGAGACCGCCCTGCGGCTCTTCGTCGAGCAGGGCTACGAGGCGACCTCGCTCCGGGAGATCGCCGAGATCCTCGGCGTGACCAAGGCCGCCCTCTACTACCACTTCAAGACCAAGGACGACATCGTCGCCAGCCTGGCCGGGGAGCGGCTGCGCATCGTCGAGGAGCTGATCGCCTGGGTCGAGTCGCGGCCACGCACCGAGGAGACCCGCCGCGAGCTGCTCCGCCGCTACGCCGACGACCTCTACCACGAGCGGCACCACCAGATCATGCGGTTCTTCGAGCGCAACCAGACCGCGCTGAAGAACCACCCGGTGATGGGCAAGACCCGCGAGCGCATGCTCCACCTGATCGGCTTCCTGGTCGAGCCCGGCGACTCTGCGGTCGTCCGGCTGCGGAGCTCCCTGGCGCTGTTCGCCCTGCACGCCTCCGGGTTCCTGCTCTCCGGCGACGAGCTGTCCGACGACGAGCGCAGGGCCGCCGCCCTGGAGGTCGCGCTCGACCTCATCCGGCGGTGACGACGGCGACGGTGACGACAGCGGTGACGGCGATGACGGTGACGGTGACGGTGACGGCAGGCGCGACCGCGGCGGCGGCCAGGACCGCGACGACACTCCCGGGGCGTCCGCGACCCGCCGGCCGCGGGGCGGTGCGCCGGTGAGCGTGCTGATCGACCCGCCGAACTGGCCGGGCCCCCGCGGGCTGCTCTGGTCCCATCTGGTCAGCGACTCCTCGACCGAGGAGCTGCACGCCTTCGCCGCCCGGCTGGGCGTGCCGCCCCGGGCCTTCGACCGGGACCACTACGACGTCCCGGAGACCGTCTACGATCGGGCCCGCGCGCTGGGCGCCGAGGCGGTCTCCTCCCGCGAGCTGGTCGCCCGGCTCACCGCCGCGGGGCTGCGCAGGCGCAAGACCCGCCGCCCGGCCGCGGAGTCCGTGGAGACCGCCGAGCCCGCCGCAGCCGTGGAGACCGCCGAGACCGTGCAGCCCGCATGGTTCCCCGCCCGCCGGGCATGACGTCCCGCTGCAAGGCACACATCCGGACGACACCTCAGAAAAAGGGGAGATCATGCTCAACGGCAAGACGATCGCGTTCCTGGTGGCCCCCGAGGGCATCGAGCAGGTGGAGCTCACCGAGCCGTGGCAGGCCGTACGGCAGGCGGGCGGCACCCCGAAGCTGATCTCCACCCAGGCGGGGGAGGTCCAGGCCTTCAACCACCTGGACCGGGCCGACCGCTTCCCGGTGGACGCCGTGGTGGACGAGGTCGCGGCGGACGACTTCGACGGGCTGGTCCTGCCCGGCGGCGTCGCCAACCCCGACCTCCTGCGGACCGTGCCCGGGGCCGTACGGTTCACCAAGGCGTTCTTCGACGCCGGCAAGCCCGTCGCCGCGATCTGCCACGCGCCCTGGACGCTCGTCGAGGCCGACGCGGTGGGCGGCCGGACGGTCACCTCCTGGCCGAGTCTCCAGACCGACCTGCGCAACGCCGGTGCGACGTGGGCGGACCGGGAGGTCGTGGTCTGCGACGCCGGGCCGAACACCCTGGTCACCAGCCGGAAGCCGGACGACCTCAAGGCCTTCTGTGAGGCCGCCCTGGACGCCTTCGCGCGCTGAGCCCCGCCGTCCGCGCCGCGGACTCCCCCCGTCTCCGGCGGGCGGGAGCCCGCGGCGTACTCCGTTTCCGGGTTTTCCGGCGGGCGGGGGCCCGGGATGTGATCGAACCCGTCCCCGCCGCGCGGTTAGGCCCGTCCTCGCGGGGCAGGGGTCGGCAAGGCCACCGGGAAGGGGGAGACCGTGGAAGCCACCATCGCGTTGCGCCTGCCGCGCGACGCCGCGAGCGTTCCGGTCATCAGGCAGATGCTGGACTCGTCGCTGGGCGCACTGGGCGTGCAGACGCACATCCGCGACGACATCCAGCTCATGCTCTCCGAGGCGTGCTCCAACGTGATCAAGCACGCCACCGAGAGCGACGACTACATGGTCCGCACCGAACTGTCCCGCGACCGGTGCGTGATCAAGGTCGTGGACGCCGGGGGCGGCTTCGAGTTCTCCGGGACGCGCCCGCAGGCCGCTCCGACCGCGGAGTCCGGGCGGGGGCTGCAGATCATGCGGGCCCTCGCCGACGACATCCGCTTCGTCAAGCGGCGGGAGAAGGGCTCGATCGTCTGCCTGGAGAAGGTGCTGCGCTTCGACGACGACGCCCCCGGGGCGTCACTGCTCCTCGACGATGAGCACCAGCTCCGATAGGGCCGCCCGGAGGTGGTCGGTGATCGTCCACACGTCGGGGACCATCTCCCGGCAGGCGATCACGCCGACGTCGAGTGAGCCGTCGTAGGAGAAGACGGTGATGTTGACGCCGCCGCTGATATCGGTGATCACCGACACGGGGTGGTAGGCCAGCAGCCGGGCGCCGCTGACGTACAGGGGGATCTGCGGGCCCGGGACGTTGGAGATCACCACGTTGATCGGTCCCGCGGTCCCGGCGAACAGGTCGAAGGCCGCCCGCGCGGCCAACCCGGTCAAGGCCGAGGGCATCATGTCGCTGACCTGCTGGAGCCAGTGGGCGGGGGCCAGCGACGAGCGGTTCTTGATCACCCTCATGGCGTCCCGCACGGCCAGCAGCCGCTCCACCGGGTCGGCGACCTGCGTGGCCAACTGCGTGATCATGATGGTGACCTGGTTGCCCGCGCTCTGGTTGCCCATCGTGCGCAGGGAGAACGGCACGCCGGCGATGAGCGGCCCGCCGGGCAGCGCGTCGTGCTTGATCAGCCACTGCCGCAGCGCCCCGGCGCAGACGGTCATCACCACGTCGTTCACCGTGACGCCGAAGGCGTTCTTGACCCGTTTGACGTCCGCCAGCGACAGGGCGGTGAAGGCGAACCTGCGGTGGCCGCTGATCCGCCCGCTGAACGGGGTGCGGGGCGGAGTCATCCGGGGCAGCGCGGGCGCGGGGTCCCGACCGGTCAGCCGGCCCGCCAGGTCGCGCGTGACCCGTGAGACCAGTCCCGCGCCGGGCAGCTGCGAGACGACGGGGATCTCGTCCAGGTGCGGGACCGCGTCGACGAGGAACCGGACGGTGTTCGCCGGGTTGGCGACGGCCTTGGCCACCCCCTTGGCGAGCATCTCCCCCGCGCTGATCCGCTCCTGGGTCCCGGCCGCGGGGACCGGGGAGGCGGTGGCGGGCTCGGGTGAGGTGTCCAGCAGCGAGGCGAGCACGTCGGCGCCGGTGATGCCGTCGACCGCGGCGTGGTGGACCTTGGTGTAGAGGGCCATCCGGTCGCCGACCAGGCCGTGGATGAGGTACATCTCCCAGAGCGGGCGGCGCCGGTCCAGGGGGCGGGCGTGCAGCCGGGCCACCTGCTCGCCCAGCTGCTCGTCGTCGCCCGGCGGGGGCAGGCCCAGCTCCCGCACGTGGTAGTCCAGGTCGATCCGGGGCTCCTCCACCCAGTACGGATGGTCCAGGCCGAACGGGACGAAGGCCAGCCTCTGGCGCAGCGGCGCCGCCAGGTGGAGCCGGCCGGCCAGCAGGGAGAGCAGGTCCCCCCGGGTCAGCACGCCGTCCAGGATGGCCAGCCCGGCGATGTTCGCGACGTTCGTCGCGGTCTCGAAGTTCAGGAACTGCGTGTCGACCGCGCTGAGTTGCCGCATCGCCTACCTCCGGAAGGTTCCGTTCCCATCCTGCTCCCTCCCCGTGGCGAGGGCCAGCACCACGAGCGCCACCAGGACGACGACGGACAGGACGAGCATCGCCAGCCCGGCGATGCCGAGCACGATCGCAATGGTCATGACCTCGCTGATCATCTGCCACACCGCAGAGCTGTGCCCGGATTCGTCTGCTGTCATACCGGTTTTTTACGAACGGGACAGACTTCTCACCGGTGCGGGTGATGGCCTGACGGCGTACGGCGGTCCGGCCGGTCGGCGTACGCCGGGAACTACAGCTCCGCGCGGATCCGGGTGAGGATCGCCGCGGTCTCCGACGCGGGCTCGGCCGCGATGCACAGGCGCTCCATCACCTCCAGGTAGCGCTCCACCTCGTCGCGCTTCTCCAGGTAGACCGCGCTGGTCAGCTGCTCCGTGTAGACGATGTCGGGGAGGTCGGGCTGGGCGAAGCGCAGGATGCTGAAGGGGCCGCCCGCCGCGGCGTGGCCGCCGATGCTGAACGGCGCGATCTGGACCGTCACGTTGGGCAGCTCGACCGCGTCGAGGAGGTGGTCGATCTGGCCGCGCATGACCTCGGGCCCGCCGAGCGGACGGCGCAGCACCGCCTCGTCCAGCACCGCCCACAGGTGGGGCGGCTCGGGGGCGCGCAGGAGCCGCTGGCGCGCCGTGCGCAGCCCCACCCGCCTGCGGATCTCCTCCTCGGAGGCGTCCGCGTGGCCCAGCCGGATCACCGCCCGCGCGTACTCCTCGCTCTGCAGCAGGCCCGGGACGAACTGGACCTCGTAGTTGCGGATGACGGAGGCGGACTCCTCCAGCCCGACGTAGGTCTCGAACCAGTTCGGCAGGACGTCGCCGTAGTTGTGCCACCAGCCGGGCTGGTTGGCCTGCCCGACGAGGCCCAGCAGCGCCCCGCGCTCGCCGTCGTCCAGCACGCCGTACAGCGTGAGCAGGTCGGCCACGTCCCGGATCCGGAAGCCGACCCGGCCGAGCTCCATCCGGCTGATCTTCGAGTGGGAGGCGCGGATCGTCCGGCCGGCCTGCTCCAGGGTGATGTGCCGCGCCTCGCGGAGCCGGCGCAGCTGGGCGCCGAGCACGATCCGCAGCACCGTCGAACTGCCCCGGGGCCCGGTCATGAGGACGGGATCGGCGGGCTCCGCATGAGCGGGGGATCTGGTCATCGGCGGTCCTTCGTGCACGGAATGCGAGTCTGCGCCCACCCCTCGTGGCCGTCGCGGCCTTCACGGTACTCCGGCGGGCCGCCCAGGACCATATGGAACTTTATTCTTCAACCGTCTCCGCCGATGAGGTCGTCGAACTCGCCGTCCTTCACCCCCCGGACGAAGGCGTCGACCTCCGCGCGGGTGTAGATCAGCGCGGGCCCCCCGGGGTCGCGCGAGTTCCGTACGGCCACCGCGCCGCCGGGCAGCCCGGCCACCTCCACGCAGTTTCCGCTGGGATTGCTGAAGCGGCTCTTGCGCCACTCCGCCTCGCCCAACAGGGTCGCGGCCATGCCGTTACACAGCTGATCCATCCTCGCCTCTCACCGAATCAGGCAGGGGAAACTGGAAGCAGCATAGACCTGTGTGCATATGCACGTGCATCTGTACTTGCGTTCGCACATCCCACCCAGGCAAGATGACTGGGCTAGACCCCTCGTTACGCGATCGCCGCCTCTCCCCCAAGGTCGCCGATGACTGGTTATCCACGACATGACGTCGCTTCCGCCCGGGCAGAGATCTACGGCTGGGAGCGCTGGCTGTCGATGCTCGACCACCTGCTCCCGCCCAGCGGCCTGCCGCCCTGGTCGGACGGGGACGGCCGGCTCGACCAGGTGCAGATGGCGGTCCGGAGCCTGCGCGACGAATCGTGCGCCACCCGGACGGCACGGGATTTCACCTCCTGCTCCCTGCGGGGCTGGGGACTCGACCACCTGGTCGACGACGTCACGCTCGCGGTCTCGGAGCTGGTGACCAACGCCCTGCGCCACGGGGCCGTGAACGCGTCCTACGCGGTCCCCCGCAAACCCACCAGGGTCGTGCTGTGCAGCACGGAGCGCTCGGTGCTGTGCGCGGTCACCGACCCCTGCGACCAGGGGCCCCGGTTGCGGGACTTCGACGACGAGGCGGAGTGCGGCCGGGGGCTGCAGATCGTCCGGGGGGTCAGCCACACCTGGGGGTGGTCCCCGCTGGAGACCGGGGGCAAGGCCGTGTGGGCGGCGTTCCTGCCCGTCGCGGCGCACCCCCGGCACCTGGAGCCCTGCCGCTGACCGGCGCGCCGGTGGTCAGCCGACCTTGACGGTGATCTCCCCGCCGAGGTGGAAACCGCCGCTCAGCTCCAGGTCGTCCCCGCTCCAGAACCGGCCCGGGTCGTACCAGTTCGGGCGGCGCCCGCCGGGCAGCAGGCCCATCGCCTCGTAGGTGACGGCCACGACCTCGGCGCAGTAGGCGCTCTCCAGGGCGCTCTGCTCACCGCCGCGCTTGAGGATCCTCGGCAGGCGTCCGCGGGCCCACCGCCCGGCCAGCCGGGCCGTGGAGGGGAACGGCGTGCCGTCCAGGCGGGCGATCGTGCGCAGGACGGCCTCCTCCATCGCGGCGGTCGTCTCCGGATGGAGCTGGCGCAGCCAGCCGCGCTGGCCGTACCGGGTGGCCCAGACCTGCACGGCCTCGCGCAGGTCGTGCAGCTGGACCCCGCGCTGGTGGGTGCCCGACCACAGGTCGGGCAGCGACCTGCCGAGCTCGGCGTGCCACATCAGCGGCGGCATGTCGTCGATGACGACGGACATCCCGACGTGGTTGACCGGGCTGTTGGTCACGGTCTGGATGGCCCGGTCCGGCACCGAGCGCCCGCGGAACAGCCACACGTCGCCGGTTCGCGTCAGATCCAGTGCCTCGTCGAGGCTGATGCTCGTAGCGGACATTCCCCTACTCTAAGTACATGCGCTGGTGGAAGATACTCGGCCTTGCGGGGATCGCGGGCGTCGCGGCGACCGGAGCGGTGGTCGCCCGCGCGGAACGGCGCCGCCGCGCCTACACCCCCGATGAGATCCGCACGCGGCTCCGCGCCCGCCTGGAGGAGGCCTCGGCGGAACGGCCCGCCGGGCGGGAGGCCGACGCGGAGGGGGAACGCCTCTCCGGCCGGGTCCGCTCCGGCCGGGCGGCCTCCGGCGGATCCGGCGCCGGTCACCCGGGCGCGACGGGCGGCCCGGACGGCCCGGGCACGGGCGGCCCGGACGACCCGGACGGCCCGGGCACGACGGGCGGCCCGGATGACCCGGGCACGACGGGCGGCGCGTCGCCCGCGTAGATCCGCCAGGCCGCGGGCAGGACCGTCCAGCGGCGGCCGGTGACGGGGCCGGTCAGCTCGCCGTCGGCGTTCACCGGGACGGCGTCGCCCGACACGGTCACCTCCCCGCCCCGGTCGGCGACCACGTCGCGCAGGCCCAGGTGCGTCCCCCGGCGCAGCCGCAGGGCGTAGGCCAGCCGGGCCAGCGGGCCGGTCGTCGCGGCGACCACCACGTCCACCTTCCCGTCGTCGGGCCGGGCGCGAGGGGTGAGGGGCGTGCCGCCGCCGATCGTGACGCCGTTGCCGACGGCGACCATCAGGACCCGGCGCCCGTGCGCGAGCGGCCGCCCGTCCACCGTCACCCGCAGCCGCCATCCCCGGCCCCGCACCCCCGCCAGCAGCCCGCCGAGCGGATAGGCCAGCCTCCCGAGCACCGGCTTGAGCGGCGCCGCCCGTTCCGAGGCCTCCGCGCCCGCGCCGAGGTGGACGGCGTTGACGACGATCCCCCCGTCGTCGTCCACCAGCAGGTCCATCGGGCGGCGGCGCCCGGCGAGCACCACGCGGGCCGCGGCCCCGGGGGCGGACGGGAGCCCGAGCGCGCGGGCGAAGTCGTTGCCGGTGCCCAGTGGGACCAGGCCCACGGTGCGGACGCCGAGCTCGCCCCGGCGGTGCAGGGCGGCGACCGCCGCGTGCAGCGAGCCGTCCCCGCCGAGCACGACCGTGTCCCGGCCGGGGTGGGCGTCGAGTGCCTCGTCCAGCCCGTCGCCGGCCTCCGTCTCCACCACGTCGGCCCCCTCGCGCAGCGTGCCGAGGGCCGCCTCCAGCGCGTCCTCGCCCGCACCGCCCGCCCTCCTGTTGCAGATCGCCAGCAGCTCGGCCATTCCCGTCCCTCCGCCTCGGCCCGGCGGCGGCTCCTCCGGCCGACCGGCGCCCGGGCCGGACCCTGCCCCGCAGAGCCGCGGTCACGCCCTCCCCCGGTCCTCATCGTCCTCCCGGTCCTCGCCGTCCTCCCGGCCCCGGACCTTTCGGACCCACGGCCCCGGACCCCGCGGTCTCCTCCCGGTCCTCGCTGTCTCCTCCCGGTCCTCGCAGTCTCCTCCCGGTCCTCCGGGTACGGTTCCCGCCCACCGGAACCCGCCCCGGCGGGCGGGAGCCGTACCGCCGGATCCCGCCCCGCGGCAGGGAAGATCCGCGCGGCGGTGACGGCGCGTCCGACGAAACCCCCACATGACGGGTATGTAGCGTTGTCGGTGACGATATTGAGGAGACTTCGATGACGCATGACCACGCCGGGCGGCCCGCCCGGCCGTCCGACCTGGTGGACGTGGCCCGGCTGGTGACCTCCTACTACGCGCTGCACCCCGATCCGGCGGAGCCGGGCCAGCGGGTGGCGTTCGGCACGTCGGGGCACCGCGGCTCGGCGCTGAACGCCGCGTTCAACGAGGACCACATCCTGGCCACCAGCCAGGCCATCGTGGAGTACCGGGCGGCGCGGGGCGTGGACGGCCCGCTCTTCCTCGGAGCCGACACGCACGCCCTGTCCGAGCCCGCCCGGGTCTCGGCCCTGGAGGTGTTCGCGGCCAACGGGGTGACCGTCATGGTCGACGACCGCGACGGCTACACCCCGACGCCCGCGGTCTCGCACGCGATCCTCTCCCACAACCGCGGGCGGACGGCCGGGACGGCCGACGGCGTGGTCGTGACCCCCTCGCACAACCCCCCGGGCGACGGCGGGTTCAAGTACAACCCGCCGCACGGCGGACCGGCCGACACCGACGCCACCTCCTGGATCCAGGACCGGGCGAACGCGCTGATCACCGACGGGCTGAAGGAGGTCCGGCGGATCCCGCTCGCCCGGGCGCTGGCCGCCGACACCACCGTCCGGTACGACTTCCTCGGCTCCTACGTGGACGACCTGCCCGCGGTGGTGGACCTGGAGGCGGTCCGCGCGGCGGGGGTGCGCGTCGGCGCCGACCCGCTGGGCGGGGCGAGCGTGGCCTACTGGGGCGAGATCGCCGAGCGGCACCGGCTGGACCTGACCGTGGTCAACCCGCTGACCGACCCCACGTGGCGCTTCATGACGCTCGACTGGGACGGGAGGATCCGGATGGACTGCTCCTCCCCGTACGCCATGGCCTCGCTGATCGCCGGCCGCGACGCCTTCGACGTCTCCACCGGCAACGACGCCGACGCCGACCGGCACGGGATCGTCACCCCCGACGGCGGCCTGATGAACCCCAACCACTACCTGGCCGCGGCCATCTCCTACCTGTACTCCCACCGGCCGGACTGGCCCGCGGGCGCCGGGGTCGGCAAGACCCTGGTGAGCAGCGGCATGATCGACCGCGTCGCCGCCGACCTGGGCAGGCCGCTGGTGGAGGTGCCCGTCGGGTTCAAGTGGTTCGTGCCGGGCCTGCTCGACGGCTCGCTCGGCTTCGGCGGGGAGGAGAGCGCGGGGGCGTCCTTCCTGCGCCGCGACGGCTCGGTCTGGACCACCGACAAGGACGGCCTGATCCTGGCGCTGCTGGCCGCGGAGATCATCGCGACCACCGGCCGCACCCCCAGCGAGCACTACGCCGGCCTGGTGGCGCGGTTCGGCGACCCGGCCTACGCCCGCGTCGACGCCCCGGCGACCCGCGAGGAGAAGGCGGTGCTGTCCCGGCTCTCCGCCGAGCAGGTCACCGCCGACACCCTGGCGGGCGAACCGATCACCCAGGTGCTCACCTCCGCCCCCGGCAACGGCGCCGCCCTCGGCGGCCTCAAGGTCTGCACCGCCAACGCCTGGTTCGCCGCCCGGCCCTCCGGCACGGAGGACGTCTACAAGATCTACGCCGAGTCCTTCAAGGGGCCGGACCACCTGGCCGAGGTCCAGCAGGCGGCCAGGGCCCTGGTCTCGGCCTCCCTGGGTTAGGTGTTCTGTCCAGAAGGCAGCCGAAAGCCGGCCTCCGCCGGGAACGTGACGCGGTCGGACGGTCCGACCGACCGCGTCAGGGAGGCCACCGGCGACTTCCTCGCCGACCGGCCCGGATTCAGCCGGCCCGGATTCAGGAACCGGCGAGCTTGTCGTAGATCTTGATCGTCCACGGCTCACCCCGCTGGCGCCCGACTACGGCCGCGAGCCGTTCCGGCCTGGCGTGGACCACGTCCTGGATGAACCTGCCGTCGCAGGTGCCCTGCTTGCGGTCGGCCTTCTTGCAGGCGGCGTACGGATCGTCCGTCGGGACATCGGGATTGGGAGTGCCGTCGTCCTTCCACGGCCCATCGGCGATCGGCGCGTCGGCCGGGAACACCCAGATCTTCAGGGACTGCGGCTTGTCGAGCCACCCCGGTGGGACTGATAACTGGTCATGCTGGGAGTCGGGACCGTCTTTCGATCCGCCGCAGCGGCCGAAGTCGGCACCGCTCGTACCCACGTGCTGCACCACCACCCACGCCTTCGGGTCGGCGCACCGGATGGAGTGGCCGGTGTTGACGCTGGTCGGCCGGTAGACCACCGTCACCGGTGCGCCCATGGTCCGATGAGTCTCGGAGTGGATCACCGACAGCGCCTCCCCGCGCATGCCCCTCACCGTCCCGGGCGGTTCGGCGCTGATCGTCGCCCACGTCGAGGGCCCCGAGGCCGGATCGGCCGCGTTCCCGCTCAGGCCGGGCAGGAGGGCCCCGCCTACGCCGACGGCCGCCACGACGGCTCCCGCCGCCACGCCGATCGCCGTCCTGCGGCGCAGCCGCGCTCTGCGCCCCCTCCGCACGATCGTCTCCAGGTGCGGAGGCCGCGCAGGACCGTCCTCACTGTAGTCGGCGAACACCGTCCGCAGATCGTTCTCGGTGTACCGGGTCATCTGACCGCTTCCTCCATCCCCAGGTCGTGCAGCGCCGAGTCCACCCGCAGCCGTGCCAGCGCCCGGCTGAGCTGCTTCTTCACCGTTCCGAGCAAGCATCCGAGGACGTCGGCCACCTGCTGGTGCGTCAGGTCAGCGAAATAGTGCAGGACGAGCACCGCACGCTGCTGCCCGGGCAGGGCCCCGGTCGCCGCCCACAGGGCCTCACGGTCGGTCACCGCCCTGGCGATGTCCCGCTCCGCGAGGCTTTCCGGCACCGCCGCCGTGGGCACCTCTCCCCGCCAGCGCCGTCGCCACCAGGAGGCGTGCGTGTTGACGATGATCCGGTACACGTACCGATCGGGGTCGCCTTCGATCCTGCGCCACACGATCCACGCCTTGACCAGCGCGGTCTGCACCAGGTCCTCGGCCGCCGCCCAGTCCCGGGTGAGCAGGTACGCCGTGCGACACAATCGCTCATGGCCGTACCTGGCGTATTCGGTGAACCCATCCACCATCCCGTCCTTTCGCATGAACCGCTTTCATCGGGACTACGCCCTGGACAGGTGAGTTGGGTGACAGACCGCGGCCTGTTTCAGAAGTCGGCTGAGGATCGGTTCCGCCCGTGGTTCCGTACGCGGTTCACGACACCGTTTGCAGGCCAGGGCCGACACCGGTGCTGATACGCCCCGGGTCGTGCCGCCGGGTCTCGGCACCGCCCCGACGGTTGCAGCCGGTCGTCCGTCAGGCCGGTCGGTACTCCCATCCTCCGCGCCGGCCGATCCCGGCCCGACCTGACGGGGGCGGTGCTGGTCGCGGGATGGCTCGTCTGCCTGCTGCCGGCCGTCAGCAAGGGCACCGTCTGGGGCTGGACCCCACCGACGACGCTGGGCCTGTTCATCGCGGCGGCGGTGGCAGCGGTGTGGGTGGCGACCGCCCGCCGCACCGCGTCACCGCTGATCGAGATCCCCATGCTGCTGCACCGCGGGACGGTGGGAGCGACCGTGGCCTCGTTCCTGCTGAGGTTCGCCCTGTTCGCCGCCATCACGACGGTGTCGGCGCCGGCGGGGTGAACGCGCTGGTCAGGATCGTGGCCGGAGCGATGGGGATGGCGGTGCTGTCCGGCGGGGGCGCCGGATGGGCCTTCGGCACCGCGGCCGGGGCGGCCCTGCTGGCGGCTCTCTTCACCGCCGCGTACGGAAACCTCTCCCGGAAGACACCGGCATGACCGACGAACGGCGCCTCGTCGCCTGGGGTGACGAGCTCATCAAACTGCACGACGGCTTCCGCAGGGACCTGGCGGCCCTGCGGTCGTCCCGGACGGGCGCGGCGGACCTGCGCACACACTGCCTGGCGTTCTGCGAGGCCCTCCACGCCCACCACGAGGGCGCGGACAACGCGCTCTCCCCCACCTGGAGCGCGAGCACCCGGAACTGGCCGAGGCCCTGACCCGGTGTCATCGGCGATCAGGACGGCCTCGGCGTCACCGAGGTGGTCGGTGACGTACTGGCGCAGGTCGTCGCGGACCGCGTCGGCGTCCCAGGTCGCGGTCCGCACCAGGCGCTGCATCCCGTCCGGGCTGATCTGCCCGGCGGACTCCGCCAGGGTCCAGCCGTTCTTGCGCTCCCGCCCTGCCAGCAGGCCCCGTACGTAGGCCGGCACCCGCTCACGCGGTTCGGCGCGGGCGAACCGCCGGGCGATCCGCTGATGCAGTTCCTCCAACCCAGCCGCCCACACCTCAGGATCTACCGCGGTCACGAAACATGGATGATCACAAGGAGGACAGGACTGCGCAAGTGCCGTCGCAGTGCTAAGGCCTGTCCGGTAAATCACGAGAGCCAGTCCGAGGTCGCGACCAGCAGGATCTGGCAGCGGTGGACGACCGCGCGCGGCGTACCGGGCGACCGGCGCGCGGTACCGCTTCAGGCACGCGATCGCGTGCTCGACCGCGTTGCGCCGCTTACAGATCTCCGGATCGAAGGCGTACGGCCGGCCGCCCCGCGAATCTCGCCGGTCGCGGCCTTGGACCGGCTCTCCCGACACGGGATGGTCTTCAGCCGCTCGGCGGGATGCGGTAGACGGACACGTGGGAGCGCGACTCGGCGGTGAAGGCGGCTCCGGCCCAATCGGCGTGCCTGCTCTCCAGCTCGAATCCGGCCAGTCGGGCCATGAGGTCGAGCTCGGCCGGCCAGATGTAGCGGTGCGGGCTGCGGGACAGCCGGGCCTGCCTGCTCTCGTCGAACCTGAAGTGGTGCGATATGACGTGCTGGCGCAGGACGTCGTAGGTGTCCAGGCCGATGTAGCCGGGCTCGCAATGCCAGACCGTGGCCTGCTGGCCGGGGGGGAGCCTGCGTAGCTCGGGCACCCAGAGCTCGATCACGAACCGGCCACCGGATGTGAGGTGACGGGCGGCATTGCGGAAGCATTCGATCTGCTCGGCCTGAGTGAGCAGGTTGGAGATCGTGTTGTAGACGAGGTAGACGAGCGCGTACTCTCCCGGGGCGGTGGCCGCGGCCATGTCGCCGATGACCACGGGGATCGTCGTTTCGTCCACTTTCGTGCGTAGTCGATCGACCATCGGCTGCGACAGCTCGATGCCCGCGACGGGTACCCCTCTCTCGCGGAGCGGCACGGCGACGCGACCGGTTCCGATGGCGAACTCGAGCGCCCGTCCGTCGCCCGCGAGTCCGGCGAGGCGGTCCACGACCGGTCCGAGGACCTCGGGCGCGAACATGCCGGTGCCCGGCGTGTCGTAACGCTGGGCGGTTTCGGCGTCCCAGATCTCATCCTGTCGCATTCTGGCAACGGTGGCAGCGGACGTACGCGTTGTCCAACGATTTCGGTCTTGCGGTCGCGGCCGACGTCCACCTTGGTCCGGCACCGGACCGAGCACGCCGATGAGGGCGGCTCGCGCCCGCCGACTCCTGGGAAATCTTGGTCAGCGAGCACTGGGATCACTCATGATGGGCCGATGACCAGGGCGGACTCCTTGATGAAGATCCACGGGACAGGCCGTGGCCGAGCAGCCCCCGAAGCCGGAAGCGGGTCCGGCCGTGCGTGCCGGCCGGCGGGCCCGGCCCTGAGGCGCGTCCGTCGCAGGACGGGCGCGGCCCAGCCGCGACAGCGTCCGGCCGGGTGCGCCGGGGCCGGGATCCGGGGGCGCACGCTCACACGGGGATCCGCTCCGCGGCCTTCTCCGGGATCATCACCGGCACGGCCGCCTGGGCCTTGCCCTGAAGCGCCACCGGGGCCGTTCCCGAGACCCTGTCCAGCGAGATCCTGCCCGGAACCCCGCCGGGCAGAGTCTCCAGCGCCTTCCCCGGCGCACCTTCCGGCAGCTTTCCGGGCACGGCCTCCCGCGGGTGCGACCGCGCCCGCGCGCACAGCACCTCCACCACGCCGCCGAGCCGGTCGCGCACCGCCGGATCGGCGAGGCCGCCGGCGGCGTCGAACCGCCCCGGAGCCGGAGAGGCGGGCAGGTCGACCCCGTACACGACGGCGCCGGCGAGGACGAGCGGGCGCCGCAGCGCGGTCTGCGCCCACATCGCCTCGTGCGGGCGGACGCAGGCCGTGACCACGGCGGCGGGCTTGCCCAGCAGGACGGCGCCCGCTCCGGGCCGGGAGGCCCACTCCAGCGCGTGGAGCAGCTGGACCGGCAGGACGCTGTGCTCGGGAGCGGTGATCAGCAGGCCGTCCGCGCCGGACAGCAGGTCGCAGAACTCCTCCGCGGGGCTCGGGAGCGGGCCGCCGGTGAAGGGGGGGATCTCCGCGAGCCCTTCCCAGACCGTGAAATCCGCGGAGACGGGCAGTTCCCGCGCCACCGCCTCCAGCAGTCTCCCGACGTGTGCCGCCGGCCGCAGGCTTCCCGCGATCCCCACGATCCTCATCCCCGAACCCCTTCTCCCGAGCGACGTCACGGCGCTTGTGCCCGAGAAGGGGGGCGATGAACATGATCAGAGTACTAATAGTGCATGAAGTTGCTATTTCGCCGTAAAGATAGACATGAGGCATATGTCGCCCACTGTGGCCGGTGAACCGCAGACCGGCCGTCAGCGCCGATCCTCCTCTTCCGCCTCCTCCGCCTCCTCCGCCGCTGACCGCCCCGCCCTCTCCGGCCGCCCGGGACGGGCCCAGGCGGCCGGATCCGGCGCCGCGTCGGCGATCCGCTGTCTCATCGGCCGCCGGTCCAGGGCGTCCAGCGCCTCCTCGACGAGGCGGCTCAGCGGGAACGACAGCTCGGCCTCGAGTCCGGCCGCCGCGGCGGCGGTGGCCGCCCGTTCCGCCTCCAGCACCGGGAGCAGCGCCTCGGCCTTCGCGGTGGGACGGACGATCCGGCGGCGCGCGTCCGCCCCCGGCGTCAGGACGACGAGCCCCTCACCGGCCATCTGGGCCACCGTCTGGCTCGCCGCCGAGTGGGTCACCCCGATCGCCTCCGCCAGGTCGCGGATGGCGCAGGGACCGGACGCCGCCAGCACCCGCAGGACGGGGGCGAACCGGGGGCGGAACCCGGCCTCCCCCAGCTCGGCGTAGACGGCGGCGACATCCGCGTCCAGCAGGTCGAGCAGGTGCCGCAGCCGGGTCCCGAGCAGACCCGGCCCGGAGTCGAGGGGAGGCATCCCGCCAACATAACAGCCCTGTTGCATCTCCGCCGCGCCGCCCTCCTCCCGCGACGGCGGGCGCGGGGCGACCCGGGCGCGGCATATCACCGGCGACCGGGGTAGGAGCCCGCCTATGAAGACGACATCACCCACCACCTCGCCCCTCGCGCGGACGGCCCCGGAACGCCGGGCGGGGGACGGCGCCCCGGGCCGGGCGCGACGCCGTACGGAGGAGATCGTGCGGACGCGCGCGGGCGCCCGCGCCCGCACCCTGGCCAGGACGCTGCTCGCGGTGAGCGCGACGGCCGCCGTCGGGAGCCTGGCGACCCGGCCCGCCTCCCTGTGGTACCGGCGGCTGCGCAAGCCGTCCTGGCAGCCGCCGCCGCAGACGTTCGGCCTGGTGTGGACACCGCTGTACGGGCTGATCGCCGTCGGGGCGGCCCGCGTCCTCGACCGCCGGGAGGGGGACGAGCGCACCGCGTTCGCCGCCCGCTTCGCGGCCAACCTCGTCCTCAACGCCGGCTGGAGCCTCGCCTTCTTCCGCGGACGCTCGCCCAGGCTCGCCCTGGCCGAGATCACCGCGCTCAACGCCTCGAACGCGGACCTGATCAGGCGGGCGTGGGCGACCGACCGGACCGCCGGGGCGGTGCTGCTCCCCTACGGCGCGTGGACGCTGTTCGCGACCGCCCTCAACACCGCGATCGTCCGCCTCAACCCGGCCGAGGGCTGAGCCGCCCCGACCCGGCCGGAGACCGGGCCGCGGACCGAGCCGGAGACCCGGCCGCGGACTGAAAGTTACATCCCCGGCACCGGTGGCGCCGCAGGTCGGCGCAGTGCCGGGGAGCGGTCCGCTTCCCGTCTCCCGGCGTGGATGCCTAGCATCGCGCCGGGCGACGACGGGAGCGGGCGATGCGCGAAGGCAAGGCGGTTCTGGCGGCACTGGCGGCGACGGCCGCCGTCCTGGGGTTCGTGCTGGCGGGTACGGCGGGCGCCGCATCGTCGGCACGCGCCGAACCGGTCAGGGTCATGGCCCTCGGGGACTCGATCACCGGCTCCCCCGGCTGCTGGCGGGCCCTGCTCTGGCAGCGCCTCCAGGAGGCCGGCCTGGCCTCGTCGGTGGACTTCGTCGGGACGCTGCCGCCGCAGGGCTGCGGCTTCGCCTACGACGGCGAGAACGAGGGGCACGGCGGCTTCCTGGCGACCAACGTGGCCGACCAGGACCAGCTCCCGGCCTGGCTCTCGGCCACCCGCCCCGACATCGTGATGATGCACTTCGGCACCAACGACGCGTGGAGCAACCGCTCCACCGCGACCATCCTGGCCGCCTACGGCAAACTGGTCGACCAGATGCGCCAGAGCAATCCCGACATGAAGATCCTGGTCGCCCAGATCATCCCGATGAATCCGAGTTCGTGCGGCGAGTGCGGCCGGCGGGTCGCGGCGCTCAACGCGGCGATCCCCGGCTGGGCGGCGGGCAGGACGACCGCGCGCTCCCCCGTCGTGGTGGTCGACCAGTGGACGGGCTTCGACACCGCCGTCGACACGGGCGACGGCGTGCACCCCAACGCGGCCGGCGACCGGAAGATCGCCGACCGGTGGTTCCCCGCGCTGACCGCCCTGCTCGGCGCCGGACCGACCGCCACCCCGACCGTCACGCCCACGGCGACCCCGACCGCGACTCCCACAGTGACTCCGACCGTGACCCCCACGGCCACTCCTACGGCCACTCCTACGGTGACCCCCACCGCCGGGAACGGCTGCACGGCCGCCTACAGGGTCGTGAACCAGTGGGCCGGCGGCTTCCAGGGCGAGGTGACCGTGCGGAACGCCGGAACCTCCGCGATCACCGGCTGGACCGTGAGCTGGACCGCGGCAGGCGAACGGGTCAGTCAGGCCTGGAACGCCTCGGTCACCCAGTCCGGTTCGGCCGTCACCGCGAAGCACGCCTCCTGGAACGGCTCCCTGGCGCCCGGGGCGGGCACGTCCTTCGGCTTCCTCGCCTCCGGGACCCCCTCCGCCGCCCCCGCCGTCTCCTGCACGGCCGGCTAGCGGCCCCGGCGCGGTCCCCGAGCGCAGGCCGCCGCCTGCCCGCCGCCCCGGTCCGCGTCCTCCGGCGCCCCGCGTTGCGATGGCCTCCTGCGACTGGGGAAGATTACGGGGACGATGGAACCGGCACCGGCGACACGGATCTCCGGCGCGCGTTCCCGACAGGAGGCAGTGGTGGCGGACGAGTTCGACGTGATCGTGATCGGTGCCGGACCGGCCGGTGAGAACGTCGCGGACAGGGCCGTGCGGGGCGGGCTGAGCGCCGCGATCGTGGAGGAGAACCTGGCCGGCGGCGAGTGCTCCTACTGGGCGTGCATCCCCAGCAAGGCCCTGCTCCGCCCGGTCGAGCTGGCCGCCGAGGCCCGCCGGGTGCCCGGCCTGGAGGTCGGCCCGATCGACGCCGCGGCCGTGCTGGCACGCCGGGACGAGGCCGTCTCCCACTACAGCGACGCCGGTCAGGTCGAGTGGATCGCGGGTGTGCCGGCGGAGTTCGTGCGGGGGCGGGGACGGCTGGACGGCCCCCGGCGGGTCCGGGTGGACCTGCCCGACGGGACCTCGCGGTCGCTGACCGCCCGGCACGCGGTCGTGCTGGCCACCGGGAGCCGCGCCGTGGTCCCGCCGGTGCCGGGCCTGGCCGAGGCGCGGCCGTGGACCAGCCACGAGGTCACCGCCGCCGAGGCGGTCCCGGAACGGCTGGCCGTGATCGGCGGTGGCGTGGTCGCCTGCGAGATGGCGCAGGCGATGCACGGGCTCGGCGCGGCCGAGACCACCGTGCTGGTGCGCGGGGGCCGGCTGCTGGAACGGCTGGAGCCGTTCGCCTCCGGGCTGGTGGCCGAGTCGTTCGCCGCCTCCGGCATCACCGTGCGGACCGGCGCGGAGGTGACGCGGGTGGAGCGGCCCGTGCCGGGCGGGCCGGTGACCGTGCACCTGTCGTCGGGCCCGCCGGTCGAGGCCGACGAGCTGCTGGTGGCCACCGGCCGCCGGCCCGCCGTCGCCGGCCTCGGCCTGGAGAGCGTGGGGCTGGCCGGCGACCGGCCCGTGGCCGTCGACGACGGCATGCGCGCCACCGGTGTCGACGGCGGCTGGCTGTACGCCGTGGGCGACGTCAACGGCCGCGACCTGCTCACCCACATGGGCAAGTACCAGGCCCGGATCTGCGGCGACGTCATCGCCGCGCGGGCCAAGGGCGAGCCCGACGACCTGCCGGCGCTGCGGGACCTGGCGGGCGGCTACGGCGCGCCGCAGGTCGTCTTCACCGACCCGCAGGTCTGCGCGGTCGGCCGGACCGAGGCCCGCGCCCGCGCGGAGGGATTCCCGGTCCGCGCGGTCGAGTACGACCTGGGCGCGGTGAGCGGCGCCTACCTGCTCGGCGACGGTTACCGGGGCCGCGCCAAGGCGGTGGTGGACACCGAGCGGCGGGTGCTGCTGGGCGTGACCTTCGCCGGTCCCGGCGCGGCCGAGCTGCTGCACGCCGCCACGATCGCGGTCACCGCCGAGGTGCCGCTGGAGCGGCTCTGGCACGCGGTGCCGTCGTTCCCGACGGTCAGCGAGATCTGGCTGCGCCTGCTGGAGGCCTACGGCCTGTGACCTCCCGGCCGATACGGCATGCCGCCCCTTCCCCTTCCCGGGGAGCACCGCAGGAGGGGAGTCGCCGACGGCGTCGCGGAAGACCACGACCAGCGCTATGCTGCTGCCCGCGGGCGACCCGGAGCGATCGTCGGGGCACGGCTTCCCCCTGGTAGTCGGCTGCCCAAAGAGCCACCATTTTCCCTCCGGCAACGAGGGTCGCTACAGCTCTCCCCTCCGTTCTTCACGATGGGCTGTTCCCGACGACGCCGGCAGGAGCAGAGGGGACGAACGGATCGTGGGAACGGAGCCTGGGACGCCCCTCGCGGCTCCGGGCACCCCGCGGTCCGATGAGCCCCGCCCATCGGAGGGACCGCCGCCCTCCGGCGGGCTCCGAGAGGCGGAGATCCGGTCGCGGTGGGACCTGCTCCGCATCTGCGCGGGTTCGATGTCCTCGACGGTGGGGTTCCGGACCCTGGGGGTCACCTACCCGCTGCTGGCCCTGTCGCTGACGAAGTCACCGGTGCACGTCGGCTGGGTCGGTTTCGCCCTGACCCTTCCGACCCTGCTCTTCTATATCCCGGCCGGCCTCCTCGTCGATCGGATGACCGCGCGCGCCGTCATGGTGGCCACCGAGGCGGCCCGTCTGCTGGCGGTGACGAGCGTGTTCCTGGCCGTGCTCTTCGGGAGGACGACCCTCCCCCACCTGCTGGCAGCCGCTTTCGTGGAGGGCGCCTTCTGGGTCGTCTACTCGCTGGCGGAGACGGCTCTGATCCGGTCCGCCGTCCCCCGGGCGAGCCTCGTCGGCATGCTGGCCACGAGCGAGACGAACTCCCACATCGCGGTGATGACCGCCAGGCCTGTGGGAGGGTTCCTGTTCGGACTCGGCCACTACGTGCCGTTCGTGATGAACGCCCTACTTTTCTTCGCCTCGCTCATCGCCGTGCTCACCCTGTCGGGAGGGAAGGAACGCCGTGCCCCGCGGACGGCGGTCCCCACGGGCGGGAGACTGCCGTTCCTCCAGGAGATGACAGCCGGCGTCGGGGAGCTGAGAAGCCACCGCTTCCTGCGCGACGCCATGGTGCTGACCACGTTCACGAACCTGATGAGCAATATGCTGATCATCATCTTCGTCGCCGGCACGGTGACCCGCTCTCCTCTGAAGGTCGGCCTGATCCTCGCCGCCAGCGGTCTGGGCGGGGTGTTCGGGTCGGCTCTGGCGCCTCCGCTGCGGCGCCTGCTCCGGCATCGGCTACTGGCACCGCGTCTGGCGCCGCTCGGGCGTCCCCGGGAGATCCTGCTCTTCGCCCACATGTGGATATGGACGTTCGCCCTCCTCATCCCGGTCGGGGGCGGGTCCCCCGTCTTCTTCGGCGCCGCGCTGTTCCTGATGGGGTGCGCCGGAGCGCTCAGCAACATGTCCGTCAGGGCCTTCGAGATCGATCGGGTCGCCGAGGGCAAGCTCGCCCGGGTGGTCAGCGTGCACCGGTTCACCACGCACGGCGCCGTGTGCCTGGCGGCACCGCTCGGCGGGTTCCTCGTCTCCGCGGTGGGGGTGGCGGCGGCGACGACGAGCCTGTTCCTCGCCATGTCCGGCACCACCCTGCTCGTGTCCGCGGCGGTCGCGCTCCGGAAGGTCCGGCGGAGGCGGTCCGCCTCCGCCGGGCCACCCGCCCCCGGACGGATCCGCAGCCGGCCGGAGGGCCGGGTCCCACCCGCCCCCGAACCGGCCTGCCGCCGGTCAGACCTGTTCCGCCAGGCGGTCCGCCTCTGCGGTCAGGTGCGGAGGAAGCCGCGGAGCCACCGCGGCCTTCGCACGCCGAGCCAGACCGGCCGCTGAGGGGGCGTCACCGGCCAGTTCCCTGACCCTGGCCGCGTACAGCAGGACGGGGCCGTGGTCGCCCGCTTCGGCCAGCACGGCCGTGATCTCCCGGTCCGCCTCGGCGGCCCGCCCTCCGGAGGCGAGCGCGAGGGCGTAGGCGGCCCGGGTGGACGGCCACTGCAGCGGCCGGACCCGTTCGAGGTCGTGCAGGGCCTCCGCCGTCCGGCCGAGATCGGCCAGGATCTCCCCCCGCGCGCGCAGCGCCTCCGCGGCGTCCCCCTCCCGGGCGAGGGCGTCGTTGAGGACGTCCCTCGCCGCGTCGGGGTGCCCGCCGTACCACAGCGCCCAGGCGAGTTCGGTCTGGATGGCGGTGTCGCCGGGGACCCGGCGGATCGCGGAGTACAGCTCCTGCACGGCGACCGCGGGCCGCCCCTGCGCCAGTCGGAGCCGCCCGATCCCGGCGAGCAGCCGGCCCACCGCGGTGGTCGCGCCCAGCGTCTCGAACAGGACCGCGGCCGTGCGGTAGTGCGCGACCGCCTTCTCGAAGTCCTCGCGCCGGTGCGCGACGTTGCCGAGGAAGGACTCGATCTCCGCGCGGAGCCACGTGTCGTCCCCGCACCTGCTCAGCGCCTCCTCCGCCTGTTTCGCGGCCAGCCCGAACTCGCCGTCGCGGAAGGCCAGCTCGGCGGCGCGCAGGTACTCGTCCGGTGTGGCCCGGCTCTCGACCGGCTCGGCGGCGCGGCCGTGCTGGAGGATGGGCTGGATGAGCCGCTCGTGCGAGAGCTCGCACCAGCGCGCGCCCGCCCGGAGGTCCTCCCGCAGGATGTGGCGCTCCACCAGCGCCCTGACCACGCGGTTCGGCTCCCCGGCCGTGAGGGTCTCGCCCTGGTAGACGATCTCGCGCCTGCCGTGCTCCGTGATGAAGTTGCGGCGCAGCCAGGTCCGCAGGCGGTCGGTGTCCCCGCCGAGGTGGTCGCGGGCCACCTCGGCGATCATCCGTTCGAAGAAGCCGGTGAGCGACCGGTCGGCGTCGGCGAAGCGGCGCACGTGCTCGGCGGTGATGACCCGTACGTCGGCGGGAAGGGAGCGCCACATGGCGGAGCAGACGACCTGGAGCTGGACGGGCTCGACCACCTTCGCGTCGGCCACGACCTCCTCCCCGAGCGCCGTTCCCACCCGGATCCTGCGCAGGTCCTCCACCAGCCCTTCGGCGGCTCCCGGCGCGAAGGACCGGCCGGTGCCCTCCAGCGGACCCTCCGTCGCCCGCACCGCCGCCGCCGTGTCGAGCGCGGCGAGCGGGAAGCGGCCCCGGGGCATGCCGGCCAGTTTGGGCTCGTAGGGAAGGATCGCGGCCAGGTAGTCCTCGCGGATCGACACGAGCAGGCGCAGGTGCGGATCCTCGTCCAGCGCCTCCACGAGCTGGTCGATGAACCATTCCCGGTACGGCTGGCGGTGGGCGAGGTCGCCGAACAGCTCCTCCGCCTGGTCGATCGCGGCCAGGGTCAGCACCGGATCCCCGTACGGGTCCTGCCGGGACGGCCTGCGCCGCAGGAACCCGCGGAGCGTCAGGCCGGCCAGCCGCGTGGGCGTCTCCTCCGGGGACCACGACGACAGCAGGGCGAAGACGTGCGGGTTGTGCTGCGAGAGCGCGGCGGAGGGGAAGGGGGAGCCGTGCGACACGCGGCCGATCGGCAGGATGTCGACCGTGGTCGGATCCATCAGCGGGAGCACGCCGGCCTGGATGAGCGAGGTCTTGCCCACCCCCGAAGGGCCGTAGAGGATGGTCAGGCGGTTGGCCTGCCAGAGGTCGGCGATCTCGTGCGACTCCCTGGCCCGCCCGAAGAACCGGGCGCCGTCCTCCCGCCGGAACGCCCGCAACCCCACGTACGGTTCGACCGCCTGCGCCGGGCGGACGTCACCCGGGCTCACGACATCGCCCCCATCCGCCGCCGCAGCTCCATGCAGAACTCCTCGGCGGTCCCCCAGAAGATGGAGATCCGCCAGTCCTCGTAGTATCTCGCCAGTTGCCGCTGCACGTCCTTCACGTCCGCCTTGCTGGTGTCGAGCGAGGGGGCGAGCTGCACGCTGATGTGCCTGCGCCGGTTGATGCCGGGGACCGCCCGCAGCAGCCCGCGGAACAGGACGCGGAACGTCCAGTCCTGCAGGCTGTAGCCGATGAACAACAGGGGGCGCCGGGTCAGCGCCGCGAGGATCGAGGTGGGCAGCATCCGCTGGCTGCCCGCGACGCCCTCGGCCGCGAGGCTGGTGAGGAACTCCAGGTAGTCGTCCTCGGCCAGCACGATCGACGTCGGGTCCTGCAGGTTGCCGTGCAGGTGGTAGATGAGCGGCGTGTCCGGCTGGGGGTTCCACCCGGCCTCGTTGCTGAACAGCTTCTCGGCGTAGGCGATGTCCTTGTTCCACGGGCAGACGGCCGTGTTCGGGCGTTTCCCCACCGCTTTCAGGGAGCGGAAGATGAAGTCGTCGTAGTTGGTCGTCAGGTACACCGGGAGCGGGAACTCCGCCAGCAGCCCGTGCGGTTCCAGCGGATGGAGGAAATCCGGGGGATCCGCCGCGTCCAGCTCGTCGCAGACCAGTCTTTTGACATGGACGGCGTCGCCGTATTTGATCGCTCCGAACTGCGCCACCCGGGGGAGGTCGTGGTCGTCCCCGTAGGGATATCCCCAGCGGCGGGCCATTTTCCGGCTGAGCGCCGTTCCGGTCGGCAGGGTGCCCACGCACGCCCCCGACCCCAGGAAAGGCGTGCAGTCCCCGCTTCTCAGCTGGTAGATCAAACGCTCCCATTCGGCGTCACCCATGTCGTACACGCACGGCACCACCTCGTCGACCGCGGGCCCGGCGGACCACGGGCCGATGCCGTACGACTCTATTGGCCCGGTCAATGCCCGGCGGGATCATATGACGGAATTGAACCCCGCCAGTGGAGGTCGATCATCCTGGAGGAGCGACTGCAGCATCCTGCCCAAGACGGGATTGTCGATTCCCTGGATGTCTTCCAGGGACAGCAGGGGCAGCCTGTCGCGACCGACGAGGACTTCTGCAGGCTTGCATCCTGTCTCATTTTCACGCATGATCACTCCTCCACTTTCTCGGACCGTCCCGTCGTTACGGCCGGCCCGAAAACAATGCGGCCACCCCGTCCTCCGATCGCTCCGGGATCCTGCCACCGGGGTTTAAATCATTCTGTGACACTCCCCTTCGTCAATCAACCTTTAGGATGGCCGAAGGATCGTTTCGGCTCACAGGGTGGAGGCCTCAGGTGGCGGAGCTTTCTCACACGGTGAACGCGGTGCCTGAGCGGTCGCCCGAGGTCTGGGAGAAAGTGCCGCCGCGCAACAGGAACTTCACCGGCCGCGAGGAGCTCCTCACCCGGCTCCGCCGGGGCATCAGCACCGTGACCGCCGTCGTCCCCCAGCCCCAGGCGCTCCAGGGCCTGGGCGGCGTCGGCAAGACCCACCTGGCCATCGAGTACGCCTGGCGCTACCGGTCCCACTACGACCTGGTCTGGTGGATCCCCGCCGACCAACGCGTCCTGGTGCCGTCGGCGCTGGCCATGATGGCGCCCCACCTCGGCCTGCCGAGCGCCGCGACCACCGGTGTGGAGGAGACGGCCGAGGCGGTGCGCAGGGCGCTGCAGAGCGGCGAGCCGTACCGCCGCTGGCTGCTGATCTTCGACAACGCCGAGGACCCCGCCAGGATCGAGGAGTTCATCCCGCTCGGGCCCGGGCACGTACTGATCACTTCGCGCAACCCCGACTGGGAGGACCGTTTCGAGACGCTCCAGGTCGACGTGTTCGAGCGCGAGGAGAGCGTGGAGTTCCTCCGCAGGCGGCTGCGGAGGGAGATCTCGGACGAGGACGCCTCCCGGCTCGCGGAGAAGCTCGGCGACCTGCCCCTCGCGCTGGAGCAGGCCGGAGCGCTCCAGTACGAGACCGGCATGTCGGTCGACGAGTACATCGAGCAGCTCGACGAGCAGACCGGCCGGCTGCTCGGCGCGAACAAGGCGTCGGGCTACCCCCTGTCGATGACGGCCGCCTGGCAGGTCTCGGTCTCCATGCTGCAGGACCGGCTCCCCGAGGCCGTCAGGATCCTGCGGTGCTGCGCGTTCTTCGGTCCCGAGCCCATCCCGCGTGACATCTTCCGCCGGGGCGGGCGGACCATCGGCCGCGGTGCCGGGGAGAAGGCCGACCCGCTGCTGAGCTCGATCCTGTCCGATCCCATCCTGCTGGCCAAGGCCCTGAGCGAGCTGCGGCGTTTCGCCCTCGCCAGGATCGAGCCCGAGACACGCACCATCCAGGTCCACCGCCTCGTTCAGGCGCTCCTGCGCGACGGCCTGTCCGGTGAGGAGCAGCGGACGGCGCGGCGGGAGGTCCACCTGCTGCTGGCCGGCAGCGCACCGCCCGACCCGGACGACAGCACGAGATGGCGCCAGTTCGAGGAGCTGGTGGGCCACGTCGCCCCTTCGGAGCTCGCCGAGAGCACCGAGCCCGTGGTGCGCAGGTTCGCTTTGAACATCGTCCGCTACCTGTACCAGGCGGGCAACTACCAGTCGGCCCTCACCTTCGCGGAGGACTTCATCGGCAGGTGGTCCGAGAGCAGCGGGCCCCGGCACCCCGACGTGCTGATCGCGCGCAAGCACCTGGGCAACGTGCTGCGCGGACTCGGTAGGTACGCCGAGGACTACGACCTCGGCAGGGAGACCCTGGAACTCATGCACGAGGTCTTCGGACCGCGGCATCCCGAGACCCTGTCGATGACCAACGCCTTCGGCGCCTCCCTGCGCGCCCGAGGGGAGTTCATGAGGGCCCGCGAACTCGACGAGGAGTCCCGGCAGGCCCACGAGCAGACCTTGGGACCGACCCACCCGTCCACCCTGCGCGTGATGAACAACCTCGCCCTCGACTACGGCCTCACCAGCGACTACATGCTCGCCCGGACGCTGCAGCAGGAGACCTACCTGGAGCAGAGCGACGCGACCCAGGGGATCAGCAAGTCCTCCTTCCTGCTGTCGTGGAACGGCCTGGCCCGCGTCGTGCGGCTCTGCGGAGACTACGCCGAGGCATGCGACCTGGGCGACGAGGCGCATGCCTACGGCGTCCAGGAACTGGGTCCCGACCATCCCGTCACCCTGCTCACCGCCAAGGACCTGTCCATCGCCCGGCGCAGGGCCGGCGATCTCCCCGAGGCGCTGGCCATGGCCCGCGACGCGCACGCGCGGTTCCAGCGGCTCTTCGGTAACGAGCATCCCGACACCATGGCCGCCGCGGTCAACCTCTCCAACGCCCTGCGCACGACCGGCGAACTCGACGAGGCGTTCGCCATCGCGCAGGAGACCGTGCTCCGCTATCCCCGGGTCTACAGCGAGGACCACCCGTACACCCAGGCCTGCCGGAGCAACCTCGCGATCCTGTGCCGGCTGCGCGGAGACACCGAGACCGCCAGGGCCATCGACGAGGCGGCCCTGGAGAGGCTGACCGCCACGGTCGGCCGGACGCACAACTACTCACTGGCCTGCGCCGTCAACCTCGCGACGGACCTCGCGCTCCTGGGCGAGACCGCCAGGGCGCGGGAGCTCGGCGAGGACACCCTCCGACGACTCCACGGGCTCTTCGGCGAGGAGCACTACCTCTCACTGCTGTGCGCCGCCAACCTCTCGCTCGACCTGCGGGCCGCCGGTGCGGAGAAGGAGGCGGAGCGGCTCCGGACCGAGACCCTGGAGCGCTACGAGTACAGCCCGCTGGCGTCGGTCCAGCCCGACATCCTCGCGGCGGTCGCCGGCCTGCGCATCGACACCGACTTCGACCCGCCGCCGATCTGACCGGGCACCGCGGTCAGGCGTTCCGCCTGGTCCACTCCTCGCGGTGCCGGTCGGCCTCACGTCGTGCCTGCGCCGCCGCCGCGGGGTCCACCGGTTCCGCGAGCAGCCGCTCCAGCGTCCCCCTCATCACGGCGACGAACTCCTGTCCCCGCTCGGTCAGGCACCCGCTGGCCTGGAGCGTGCCGGTGACGAGATGGGCGCCCTCCCGCCAGCGCGCGAACCCCACCTCGGCCCGGAAGCCCTCCTCCCCGCTCTCGAACCGCCGCTGCCGCTGCCAGAACCCTGCCACGCCGAGGTAGGCGTAAGCGCCCTGCAGCAGTCCGTAGACAGGCCGCGGGTCGGGCCGCCAGGGTGCGTAGTGACGCCGACCGTCGTCCGGCAGCGTGAGATCGACCATGTCGGTCAGGGCGGTCAGCTTGGCGTGCTGGACCTCATGGGCGAAGGTCTCCGCGAATCCGAGCCCGTGGCGGGGCTCCGAGAGCGCCATGGTCCCGAACGTCTCCCGGGACGTCGCGCTGTTCTGGCCGCAGGCGGGCGCCTGGATCGGGGTGAGGACGCGGGTCGCCGCGGCGACCTCCTCGGCGACGGTACCGTGGTGGGCCGTCAGGATGCGCCAGGCGTCCCGCAGGCACGACTGCCACCAACCGCGCCGCTCCGCGCTCAGCCTCGGCTCGACGACGTCGGCCACCGCCCACCGGTACGGGTCCAGGTCGTCGACGACCAGGCTGAATCCCGGCCTCACCGCCAGCCGGTGCAGCGCCTGCCAGCCCGGCCCGTCCCGGTGGGGGTCGACCCGGACCGTGAACCGGCCGAAGCGGAGTTCGGCTCCGTCGCCGTCGCCGTCCCCGGTGCCGTCCGGCCGTACGGCGACGTCGGCCACCGCCCCGAGCTCGGCGGGCAGGGTGAGCAGGCCCAGGGACGGCAGCATGACGTCCCCGCCCGCGACGGGCAGCCGGAGCTCGCACGCGGTCCGCGAGCCGATCGCGGCCGAGAGCGCCAGCGCGCCCAGCCTCCCGGGATCCTCCTCACCGGTCCGCCGGCTCAGCGACCGGTAGGTCCGCCACGCCCACGCCCCGGCCGCCGGATGGCGCAGCACCCGCCCGACCCGGTCCGCCGCGCGGTTCTCCATGTCCGACAGGAGCCCGTAGGCCTCGGCCGCCAGCTCGGCACGGGGGTGCCGGGCCGCCGCCGCCTCCTCGACGACCCCGCGCAGCAGTAGCAGGTTCTTCAGGTGCTGCGCCGCCGCCAGTTCGCGTACGGCCGCGGCACCGCCCCCTCCTGCCGCCAGTTCCGCCAGGACCGTCCCGGAGAGCGGCCGGGTGAAGAGTCTCATCGGCTTCCCTTCAGCAGGGCGACGTCCCGGGCGAGGGTGGCGTGGATGTGGGTGATGAGCCGGTAGAGGTCGGGGCAGTAGACCGAGGGCGCCAGGAACCCGGTGCCGGTGTTGTAGCGGTGGGCGTAGAGCCCGCCGCCGCAGACCCGGACGAGGTCGCATTCGAGGCAGGTTCGCGCCAGCGCGAGCTCGCCGATCTGCCGGGCCGCTATCGCCGGGTGGGCGAGCACCTCGTCGAAGGAGTTGCGCAGGACGTGCATGCGGGTCGCGGTGGCTCCGTGATAGCTGGACTTGAGGATGTCCGACTGCTCGATGCTGCCGTCCGTCTCGACGACGGCCATCCGCACCGGTGACAGCCCGACCGTCTCCGTCCGCGAGGGTCGCCCGGTCAGCAGGCGCATGATCTCGGTGAACAGCCGGATCTCCGTCTCCTCGGCGGGGGCGCCGTACCAGCGGTCGAAGATCGGGATCAGCCAGTCGGCGTACGGAGTGGCGATCGACTCCGGGTCGCGGAAGGGCGGCGGCGAGGACCAGTTGCCGTGCGGGAGCAGGAAGTCAACGGCGGGCGGGTCGAAGGCGAGCAGCGCCTCATAGGTGGCCAGGGGGTCGTTCCGGACGTCGATCGTGCAGAGCAGGCCGCTGAAGAGGTGGTGAAAGCGGCCGAAGGCAAGCCTGCGGAGGGAGCGGGAGACCGCCGCGTGGCTCCCCCGCCCGCCGGCGAAGCGCCGGTGGCGGTCCTGGGCCTCCTCGTCACCGTCCAGGCTCACGCCCACACGGACCTCCAGGGCGTCGAACAGCCGCAGGAAGGTCTCGTCGAGCCGGACCCCGTTGGTCTGCACCGCCAGGTGCACCCGCGTCCCGACGTCGGCGGCCGCCGCCCTGATCGCATGCACGGCGTGGGAGATGAACTCCGGTCCCGCCAGGAGCGGCTCCCCGCCGTGGAGGATCACCTCCACCTCGGCGAGGTCGTGGCCCAGCGCGTGCTCGGCGATCCGCCGCGCCACCCGGTCGGCGATCGCCTCCGACATGCGGCGCGGCTGGGCCCTCCACGACTGGTCCGCCATCTCGTACATGTAGCAGTACGCGCAGGCCAGGTCGCAGCGGCTGTGGATCTTCAGGATGAACTGCTGGAAGGCCGACGGCCGCCATCCCGAGGCCAGCAATCCGTCCACGTCGAGCATTGCCGGAAACATGTTTTCGGGTGGCAGATTTTCGGTTTCGGGTTCTTTTGGCAACCGCGGCACACCTCTCTTGCGCCATTTTCTATTTCGCCTGAATTCGTGTCGATAGTCAAGATTCAGACCGGCCGCGTTCGAACCATCACGCACCGTTACGACAACATCCTGCGCCGCCGGGACGGCTCCCCTGTCCTGCGGCTGCATGACGTGGTCTCAACACGGAGGCCGATCAGCGGTGCGCGCGGGGCCGTCGACCCTCGATGCCGGGGAACCGATGGCCGGAGGCCGGCGGCCGGCTCCGTTCCGCCGGCTCGTCCTGAAGATCCACGGCCGCTGCGGGCCTGATCCCGGCTCTCCCGCGGTGCGGTCCCGCGCGCCACGGGATCCACCCGGCCCCGCACGGCACCGCCCCGCGCGGCCCCGGCACGGATTCCAGCACCGATTCCGGCACGGCCCGCTGTGATCCGGTCGCCGGGGTAGGTGGGGGGCATGACCTCTTGCTCACCTGACCAGACCGGTGTCGTCCCCTCGCTGTTCCGCCGCGTGGCGGCGCTGCGCGGCGGCCGCGCGGTCCACACCCGGGGGCGGTTCTTCCGCGCCGCCTTCCGCGTCCTCGACCACGCCGGCCCCCGCCTCGGCGTCCCCGTCCTCGACGAGCCCGGGGAGCGGCAGGCCCTGGTACGGCTCTCCAAGGGGGCCTCCCTGCCCGGCGGCCTGCCCGACGTGCTCGGCCTGGCCGTACGGCTCCCGTGCGAGCAGGCGCCCGGCGGCGTCCTCGACCTGCTGCTGGCCACGAGGGGCCGGCCCCGGTGGCTGCCCTTCCCGAGCACCGGGTTCGGCTCCGGTGTCTTCTCCACGCTGATCCCCTACCGGCACGGGTCCGGGCGGATCCGGTTCCTGGCCGTGACGGCCGACCGCACCCGTGCGCGCTCCGCCGACCCCGGCGCGATCGCCGAGACCGTCGCGGCGGCCCCGCTGGACTTCGTCCTCGGCGTCGAGGGCCGCCGGCGGCCGTTCGCCCGGCTGAGCCTGCACACCGTGCTCCCGGACGAGGAGTTCGCCGCGTTCGACCCGATGCTGAACCGCCACCCGGCGCTGCGCTTCCCCGCCCTGCTCCTGCGGGTGCGCGAGGCGGCCTACGCCGGTTCGCGGCGGGGGCGCGCCCGATCCGGGGAACGGACCGGGGAACGGGCGGGAAAAGCCGCGGAACGGGCCGGGGAACGGGCCGGGGAACGGGCGCGGGAGGCCGGGGCGGAATCCCGCCGGGACCGTTCCGGCCTTACCATTGCCTGACCTCTTGCCCGTCGAGACAAGCGATGGTGGACATGGTTGAGATCGCCGACGGCCTCGTGAAGAACGGGGCCGCGACCGCCTCCGGCGTGGACGAACTGGACCTGCGCCGGCTCCTCGCCGGGCTCACCGCCGTGCGCGACGGCGACTTCGGCACCCGCCTGCCCGGTGAGGGCGACGGACTGCTGCAGGAGATCGCCACGGTCTTCAACGGCATGGTGGACCAGCTGTCGCTGTTCACCTCCGAGGTGACGCGCGTCGCCCGCGAGGTCGGCACCGAGGGGCAGCTCGGCGGCCAGGCCGACGTGCCCGGCGTCTCGGGCACCTGGAAGGACCTCACCGACTCGGTCAACGCCATGGCGGGCAACCTCACCGGTCAGGTGCGCTCCATCGCCCAGGTCACCACCGCGGTGGCCAAGGGCGACCTCTCGCAGAAGATCACCGTGGACGCCCGCGGCGAGATCCTGGAGCTGAAGAACACCATCAACACCATGGTCGACCAGCTCTCCTCCTTCGCCGACGAGGTCACCCGGGTGGCCCGCGAGGTCGGCACCGAGGGCAACCTCGGCGGCCAGGCCGACGTCAAGGGCGTCTCCGGCACCTGGCGCGACCTCACCGACTCGGTGAACTACATGGCGGGCAACCTCACCGACCAGGTCCGCAACATCTCGCAGGTGGCCACGGCCGTGGCCCGCGGCGACCTCTCCCAGCGGATCACGGTCTCGGCGCGCGGCGAGATCCTGGAGCTGAAGAACACCATCAACACCATGGTCGACCAGCTCTCCTCCTTCGCCGACGAGGTCACCCGGGTGGCCCGCGAGGTCGGCACCGAGGGCCGGCTGGGCGGCCAGGCCGACGTCAAGGGCGTCTCCGGCACCTGGAAGGCGCTCACCGAGTCGGTGAACGTGATGGCCGACAACCTCACGGCCCAGGTCCGCAGCATCGCCGAGGTGACCACGGCGGTGGCCAAGGGCGACCTGTCGCAGAAGATCCGGGTGGACGCCCGCGGCGAGATCCTGGAGCTGAAGGAGACCATCAACACGATGGTCGACCAGCTCTCGGCCTTCGCCGACGAGGTCACCCGGGTGGCCCGCGAGGTCGGCACCGAGGGCAACCTCGGCGGCCAGGCGACCGTCCGCGGGGTCTCCGGCACCTGGAAGGACCTCACCGACAACGTCAACGTCATGGCCTCCAACCTGACCAGCCAGGTGCGCTCCATCGCCCAGGTGGCCACGGCGGTGGCCCGCGGCGACCTCTCGCAGAAGATCACCGTCGAGGCCAAGGGCGAGGTCGCCGCGCTGGCGCAGACCATCAACACGATGGTCGACACGCTGTCCGCCTTCGCCGACGAGGTCACCCGGGTGGCCCGCGAGGTCGGCACCGAGGGGCAGCTCGGCGGCCAGGCCCGCGTGCCCAACGTGGCCGGCACCTGGAAGGACCTCACCGACAACGTCAACTCGATGGCCGACAACCTGACCAGCCAGGTGCGCTCCATCGCCCAGGTCACCACCGCGGTCGCGCAGGGCGACCTGAACAAGAAGATCGACGTGGACGCCCGCGGCGAGATCCTGGCGCTGAAGACGACGATCAACACCATGGTCGACCAGCTCTCGTCCTTCGCCGCGGAGGTCACCCGGGTGGCCCGGGAGGTCGGCAGCGAGGGCCGGCTGGGCGGCCAGGCCGAGGTCGAGGGCGTCTCGGGCACCTGGAAGCGGCTGACGGAGAACGTCAACGAGCTGGCCGGCAACCTGACCCGCCAGGTCCGCGCGATCGCCGAGGTGACCAGCGCCGTGACCTCGGGCGACCTGACCCGCTCGATCACCGTCGACGCCGAGGGCGAGCTCGCCGACCTCAAGGACAACATCAACTCGATGGTGAAGTCCCTGCGCGAGACCACCCTGGCCAACCAGGAGCAGGACTGGCTCAAGTCCAACCTGGCGCGCATCTCCGGCCTGATGCAGGGCCACCGGGACCTGGCCGTCGTGGCCGAACTGGTGATGAACGAGCTGGCCCCGCTGGTCTCCGCCCAGTACGGCACGTTCCTGCTGGCCGAGGAGGGCCCGGCCGGGCCCGAGCTGCAGGTGGTCGGGACCTACGGCCACCGGGAGACCGCCCGCCGCCACGGCTTCGGCGACTCGCTGGTCGGGCAGGCCGCGCTCGCCCGGCGCCCCATCCTCGCCGAGGACGTCGCCGGCGGGTACGTCACCGTCTCCTCCAGCCTGGGGGCGGCCGCGCCGGTCAACCTGATCGTGCTGCCGATCGTCTTCGAGGACCAGGTGCTCGGCGTGATCGAGCTGGCCAGCCTCAACCGCTTCACCCAGGTGCACCGGGCCTTCCTGGAGATGCTGGTGGAGACCATCGGCGTCAACGTCAACACCATCGTCGCCAACGCCCGCACCGACGCCCTGCTGACCGAGTCGCAGCGGCTGGCCACCGAGCTCCAGGTCCGCCAGGAGGAGCTGCAGAGCTCCAACGCCGAGCTGGAGGACAAGGCGGAGCTGCTGGCCCGGCAGAACCACGACATCGAGACGAAGAACCGGGAGATCGAGCAGGCGCGCCAGGAGCTGGAGGACCGCGCCCAGCAGCTCGCCCTGGCCTCCAAGTACAAGAGCGAGTTCCTGGCCAACATGAGCCACGAGCTGCGCACCCCGCTCAACTCGCTGCTCATCCTGGCCCAGCTGCTGGCCCAGAACCCGACCCGCAACCTCACCGCCAAGCAGGTCGAGTACGCCAACGTCATCCACTCCGCCGGCACCGACCTGCTCCAGCTGATCAACGACATCCTCGACCTGTCCAAGATCGAGGCGGGGAAGATGAACCTCAGCCTGGAGCCGCTGCCGCTGCGGCAGCTCCTGGACTACGTCGAGGCGACCTTCCGCCCGCTGACCACGGAGAAGGGCCTCAGGTTCGACGTCACCGTCGACCCCGAGGTGCCCGCGGAGCTGCTCGTGGACGAGCAGCGCCTGCGCCAGGTCCTGCGCAACCTGCTGTCCAACGCGGTGAAGTTCACCGAGGAGGGCTCGGTGGGCCTGCGCATCGAGCGCGCCGCCGGGATGGAGCCGCCGGGCTCGGAGGGCCAGGAGGTCCTCGTCTTCCACGTGGTGGACACCGGCATCGGCATCGCCGAGGAGAACCTCTCGCAGATCTTCGACGCGTTCCAGCAGGCCGACGGGACCACCAGTCGCCGGTACGGCGGGACCGGGCTGGGGCTGTCCATCAGCCGGGAGATCGCCGCGCTGTTCAACGGCGAGATCCGCGCGGTCAGCTCCGTCGGCAAGGGCAGCACCTTCAGCCTGTACCTGCCGCTTCCGGAGAGCGGGACCGCCGCGGCGGGCCGTCCCGGCTCCGACGGCGCCGCGGTGTCGCCGGGCGTCCCGGCGGCTCCGGCTCTGATCGCCGGCCCGGAGGCCGAGCGGCCGGGCGGCGGGGACGTGCGCCGCCTGCTCGTCGTGGAGTCCCGCGTCAACGGCCTGCTGTCCCAGCTGGCCGAGAGCGTGGTGGCGGACCTGCCCGAGACGCACGGGCAGGTCCGCGTGTCCACCACGGACGACCCGGCCACCGCCCTGGCCGCGCTGGCCCGGGAGGACCACCACTGCATCGTGCTCGACCTGGGCATGCGGCAGGACGCCGCGGCGGAGTTCCTGCGCGGGCTCGACCGGAGCCCGGCGCTGCGCGGGGTGCCGGTGCTCGCCCACCACAGCCGCACGCTCTCCCGCCCGCAGGAGGACCTGCTCCAGGGGCGTTCGGCCACCCAGCCGCTGGAGCGCCTGCCCAGTCTCGACGAGCTGCGCGAGCGCATCACCCTGCACCTGTCGGCGCGGCAGCCCGGGGACGTGCTCCCCCTGGTCCAGTCCAGCCCGGACGTCCGGCCCCAGGAGGCCGGCGAGCCGGACACGGCCCTGTCGACCCGCAAGGTCCTGGTCGTCGACGACGACGTCCGCAACGTGTTCGCGCTGACCAACATCCTGGAGCTGCACGGCATGCAGGTGCTCTACGCCGAGAACGGGCGCAAGGGCATCGAGGTGCTGTCCCGCAACGAGGACGTCGACCTGGTGCTGATGGACATCATGATGCCGGAGATGGACGGGTACGCGGCCACCGCCGCCATCCGGAAGATGCCGCGCTTCGCGGAGCTGCCGATCATCGCGGTCACCGCCAAGGCGATGCAGGGCGACCGGGAGAAGGCGCTGGCGGCGGGGGCGACCGACTACGTCACCAAGCCGGTCGACGCCGAGGACCTGCTCACGCGGATGCAGCGATGGGTCGGGGTGTGAGCCGTCCGACGGGTGAACGGGGCCGGACCCTCGCGGAGGTCGCCGCCGTCTTCCTGAAGCTGGGGGTGATCGGGTTCGGCGGGCCGGCCGCGCACATCGCGATGATGCGCGAGGAGCTGGTACGGCGGCGCGGCTGGGTCTCCGACGAGCGCTTCGTCGACCTGATGGGCGCGACCAACCTCATCCCGGGCCCGAACTCCACCGAGCTGGCCATCCATCTCGGCCACGAGCGGGCCCGCGGCAGGGGGCTGGTCGTGGCCGGGGTCTGCTTCATCCTCCCGGCGTTCGCCGTCGTGCTCGCCCTGGCCTGGGCCTACGTCCGGCACGGGCAGGCCCCGGCGGCCGAGGGGCTGCTCTACGGGATCAAGCCGGTGGTCGTGGCGATCGTGGTGTGGGCCCTGGCCGGCCTGCTGCGGACCGCGGTCAAGGGGCCGCTGACGGCGGTCGTCGCCGCGGCGGCGTTCGCCGCCTACCTGCTCGGGGTCGACGAGCTGCTCGTGCTGGCGGCCGGCGGGCTGCTCGTCACGGCCGTGCGCACCCTGCCGGCCCGGCCGCCGGGCGGGGGGACCGGCGGGCTCGGCGGGATCGCCCTGCTGCCCGCCGGGCCGTACCTCCCCGACCCGACCGGCGGTCAGCTCGCGCAGCTCTTCCTGACCTTCCTGAAGATCGGCTCGGTGCTGTACGGCAGCGGCTACGTGCTGCTGGCCTTCCTGGAGGGCGACTTCGCCGAGCGGCTCGGGTGGATCACCCGGACCCAGCTGCTCGACGCCGTCTCCATCGGGCAGGTCACCCCCGGGCCGGTCTTCACCACCGCGACCTTCCTCGGGTACGTGATCGCCGGGCTGCCCGGCGCGGTCCTGGCGACCGTCGGGATCTTCGCGCCCTCGTTCGCCTTCGTCGCCCTGCTGACCCGGATCGTCGACCGCATCCGCGACCGGGTCTGGTCCTCGGCGTTCCTGGACGGGGTCAACGCCACGGCGCTGGCCCTCATGGCGGGGGTCACGGTCGAGCTGGCGGGCGAGGCGTTCGTCGACCCGCTCACCGTCGGCCTGGCCGGGGCGGCCCTGCTCCTGCAGTGGCGCACCAGGCTCAACACCGCCTGGTTCATCGCCGCCGCCGCCGCGGTCGGCCTCGTCCGGGCGCTCGTCACGGGATGACGCCGCGGCGCGGTCGGCGACCGCGCGGGGGTCCGGCGCCCGAAGATCTTCATCCTCCGGGCGGCGCCCGGTACGATCGCCTTCCATCCGTCGTTCCCGAAGGAGCCCGATTCCGTGGTCGAGCCGTCCCGCGTTCCCACCGGTGTCGACCCCGGCGTGCCGAGCGCCGCCCGGGTCTACAACTACCTGCTGGACGGCAAGGACCACTTCGAGATCGACCGGAACGTGGCCGCCCGCCTGCTGGCGGTCGCCCCCGACAGCAGGCTCCTGGCCCAGGCGCAGCGGCGCTTCATCGCCGGCGCCGTCCGCCTCATGGCCGCGCAGGGGATCCGGCAGTTCCTCGACCTGGGGGCGGGCATCCCCGCCTCCCCCAGCGTGCACGAGATCGCCCGGGAGACGCATCCCGACGCCCGCGTCGCCTACGTCGACCACGACCCGGTGGTCACCCTGCACAACGAGGTGATCCTCGCCGTGGAGGACGGCCTGGTCAGCGTGGAGGCCGACGTCCGCGACCCGGAGAGCGTGCTCGGCGACCCGCGGATCACCGGCCTCATCGACTTCTCCCGGCCCGTCGGCGTCCTGCTGGTCGGAGTGGTGCACTTCATCGCCGAGGAGGAGGACGCGCCCGGCGTCGTCCGGGCCTTCCGCGACCGCATGGCGCCGGGCAGCCATCTGCTGCTCTCCGCGGGAACGGCCGAGAGCACGCCGGAGGCGATCGAGCAGCTGAAGGCCGCCACCGCGGGCTCACCCGCGCAGCCGACCTTCCGCACGCACGAGCAGGTGCTGGCCCTGTTCGAGGGGTTCGACCTGGTCGAGCCCGGTCTGGTGCCCGTGCAGCACTGGCGTCCCGAGTTCGACGAGCCCGACACGGGGCTGCGCATCGTGGGCGGGCTCGGCCGCAAGCCCTGAGGCCGCGGCCCCGGGGCGGAGCGCGAGGTCGCCGACCGCGTCCGGGCGCCGCGGCGACGGGGCCGGAACCTGCGCGGCGCACTCACAGGTCCCGCCACAGGCGGCCCTCGGCGGCGAGCGGGTCGCGGGCCAGACAGCCGGGGTCGTCGAAGATCCGGACCGCTCCGCCGGGCCCGCCGTACGGTGGCCAGCCGGGATCACCGGTGGCCGCGAACCCCGTCCAGGCCGTGTGCATGGCGCGGGCCAGGTCGGCCGGGGGCCGGGGGCCGCACACCCGGTCCACCCCCTCCGCGCCCAGGTCGTCGAAGGCGAACGGCAGCTCGACGCAGTGGCCGGCTCCCACGACGCCGCCGCGCACCGGCGAGCGCCAGCGGAACTCGTAGGCGTGGACGGACCGCCCGGCGGCCGCGCAGGCCCGGACCAGGCGCAGGGCCGGCACCCGGAAGAGCCGGTCGGTCAGGATCTGCCCGAGCACCTCCGGGCCGGCGGGCAGCCGCTCCTCGTAGAACCGCCGCGCCTCGGGCCCGGCGCCGAGCGCGCGCAGGGCGTCGCCGTACTCCCGTTCGCCGGGCGGGGCGGACCGCGAGCGCACCAGCGCGTTGAACTCCTCCCGGGTGGTGCCGACGAGCAGCGCGGCCGGGTGGGCCGAGCCGTCCTGGATCATGGCGTACGGGCTGCGCGCCACGACCTCGCCGTCGTTGACCGGGTTGAAGCCCGTGGGGCCCGGCCCGAAGACCGCGCCGAGGGGCCCGGGGTCCGGTTCGCCCGAGCCGAGCGAGCCGTACGCCGCGACCAGCTCCGCCGGGGTGAACGCCGCGAACGCCTCCCGTACGGGCGGCACGCCCAGGCGGCGGGCGAGCGCGCGGGCCGCCTCCCGGGCGGGTCCGGCCGGTTCCCAGGTCACCGATCCGCCGCTCATGTCGATCACGCGGTGCAGGAGCCCGGCGGCGGCGGGCGCCGCGAGCAGGGTCACGCTCGCCTGGCCGCCGGCGGACTGCCCGCCGACGGTCACGTTGCCGGGATCGCCGCCGAAGGCCGCGATGTTGTCGCGGACCCAGGTGAGCGCCCGGATCCAGTCGAGCACGCCGAGGTTGGCCGGGGCGTCGTCCAGGGGCAGGAACCCCTCCACGCCCAGGCGGTAGTTGATCGCGACGAACACCACCCCCGCGCGGGCGAAGGAGGCGCCGCGGCACCACGGGCCGGTGTTGCCGCCCGTGGCGAAGGCCCCGCCGTGGATCCACACCAGCACCGGCAGCCCGGCGGCGCCCGGGTCGGGCGTGCGGACGTTGAGGTTGAGGAAGCCGTCGCCCGCGACGAGCGGCTCGGGCACGTCCCCGGCGCCGCCCCGCGGCTGGGGCGCGGTGGGCCCGTGGCTGCGGCAGCACCGCACCCCGTCCCAGCGCGGCGGCGGGACCGGGGCTGCGAAGCGCAGCGCGCCGACGGGGGGCGCGGCGTAGGGCACGCCGAGGAACTCGGCCACCCCGCCGCTCCAGCGCCCGCGCACCCGTCCGCTCGTGGTCACCGCCTGGGGGTCCATGTAGCGCTGTCTACCCGCCCGGCGGGCGGCGGATCAGGCCGGCGCGGTGACGGGTTCCTCCCCCGTGAGGGGCGCGGAGGGCACGCGCTCCTCCCGGGGGAACGGCCGGCGGCCCGGCAGCGCGACCGGGACGGCCGTGCCGGTCCGGTGGGCGGCGGCCTTGCGCTCGATCAGGTCCAGGACGGGGTCCCGCAGGTCCACGTGGCCGAACCCGCCGAAGGCGGGGAAGGAGTTGGTCTCCAGGATGACCGGGCCGTCGCGTCCGCGCAGCAGGTCGGCGCTCATCAGGTCGAGCCCCGCCGCGCGGGCCGTGCGCTCCACGACGGACACCTCGTCGGCGGTGAGGGCGGCCGGGCGGCACACGTCCCCCGGCCCGTTGGACCGGAAGTCGCCCGGCCGGCCCGTCTGCTCGACCGCGGCGACGAACCGGCCGCCGACGACGACCACCCGGTGGTTGCGCCCGGCCGCCTCGGCGACGAACCGCTGGACGAGCAGCGGCCTCCCCCGGCCCCGGATCGACTCCGCCTTGGCGATCAGCTCGTCCTCCCCGCGCGCGAGGGCGACCTCCGCGCCGCGCGCTCCGTCCGGCTGCTTGAGCACGACGGGGTAGCCGTAGGTCCGGGCGAAGATCCTGAGCTCGCGGTCGCCCGGGCAGAAGGCGGTGGCGGGCGTCGGGACGCCGTACGCGGCCAGACGCACGTGCGTGGCGAACTTGTCGGCCGACCGCAGCACGGCGGCGGTGGAGTTCAGGTGCGCGATCCGGTCCTCCACCGCGCCGAGGACGGTGAGCCCCGGCAGGGCGTCGGTGGACATCTGGTGGATGATCCCGTCCACCGCGAGCGGGAGCCCGTCGGCGCAGAGCCTCGGTCCCCGCTCGTCGAGGGCCACGCTCAGTTCGCTCCAGGAGACGACGAGCGGCAGGTGCCCGCGCCGCCGCGCCCCCTCTTCCAGATACGTGATGTCATCATTCGCGGGACCGTCGCCAATTATGATCAACAATCGGAGCCCCGAACCGTTCACTCCGTTTTTCATACTCTATGTACTGCCCTGATTACATAGAGTCACTCATTGTCTGATATGAACGCTTCTCTCCCGCGGAAAACCGGTTGACGGGCTGCTTAGCCTGAACGGGCCCTTCACCGCCCGTGGTGACCGGCCGTCAACCGAGACCCGTGAGGAGCGTGCCGCCTGACGATGTCCCCCGAACCTCCGGATACCGTCGCCACCGAGCCGGAACGAGCGACCCGGCGACCACGACCCCGCAGCCGGCCTCTGGCCGGGATGCGCTCGCTGTGGCGGATGAAGACCTACCTCCGCCCCTACTCCACCCGCCTGGCCGTCATCTGGGCGGCCTCCTTCCTGGGAACCGGGATCGGGATCGTCATCCCGCTCGTCGGCCGGGAGGTCGTCGACGGCCCCGTCGCCCGGGGCGACACGGCGGGCCTGCTCCCCCTGGCGCTGCTCGCCCTGGCGCTGGGCGCGGTCGAGGCGCTGCTCGTCCTGGTGCGCCGCCGGCTGCTGGCCGACGCCGTCATCGGCCTGGAGACCCGGATCCGCGACGACCTCTACCGGCACCTGCAGCGGCTGCCGATGGCCTTCCACAACGCCTGGCAGTCCGGCCAGCTGCTGTCGCGCGCGACGACGGACCTGTCGACGATCCGGCGGTTCCTCGGCTTCGGCATGCTCTTCCTCGTGCTGATCACCGTGCAGATCCTCACGGTGACCGTCCTGCTGCTGCAGATGCACTGGCCGCTCGGCCTGCTGGTCGCCGCGTCGGCGGTCCCGGTGGTGGTCACCTCGCTGCGCTTCGAGCGCCGCTACATCGACGTCTCGCGCCGGGTGCAGGACCAGCAGGGCGACCTGGCCACCGTCGTCGAGGAGTCGGCGGCCGGCATCCGCACGATCAAGGCCTTCGGCCGCGGCCGGCACGTCTACGACGCCTTCGACGCCGGGGCCCGCGAGGTCTACCGCACCGCGATGGAGAAGGTGCGGCTCTCGGCCAGGTTCTTCACCTTCCTGGAGGTGATCCCGAACGTCACGCTGGCCGCCGTACTGCTGCTCGGCGCGCTGGCGGTGGGCTCGGGCACGCTGTCGCTGGGCACGCTGGTGGCCTTCACCACGCTCATGCTCCAGCTGGTCTGGCCCATCTCGGCCCTCGGCTTCATCCTGGCGATGGCGCAGGAGGCGATGACCGCGGCGGACCGGGTGATGGAGGTGATGGACGTCGAGCCCACCATCGTCGGAGGCGCCCGGACGGTCGGGCGGCCGAGCGGGCACCTGCGCTTCGAGGGCGCGGAGTTCCGCTTCCCCGGCGCCGCGGAGCCGGTGCTGCGCGACGTCTGGCTGGAGGTTCGGCCGGGCGAGACGGTCGCGGTCGTGGGCGCGACGGGTTCGGGCAAGACCACGCTGACCGCCCTGGTCCCCCGGCTGCACGACGTCACCGCGGGCCGGGTCACGATCGACGGCCACGACGTGCGCGACCTGTCGCTGCCCGCGCTGCGCTCGATGGTCGCCACGGCCTTCGAGGAGCCGACCCTGTTCTCCATGAGCGTCAGGGAGAACCTCACGCTGGGCCGGCCGGACGCCGCCGAGGAGGAGATCGAGGCGGCGCTGCGGGTCGCCCAGGCGGAGTTCGTGCACCGGCTGCCGTGGGGGCTGGAGACCCGGATCGGCGAGCAGGGCATGTCCCTGTCCGGCGGCCAGCGCCAGCGCCTGGCGCTGGCCCGCGCGGTCCTGTCCCGGCCCAGGGTCCTGGTGCTGGACGACACCCTCTCGGCGCTCGACGTCGAGACCGAGGCCCTGGTGGAGGAGGCCCTGCGGCACGTTCTGCGGGACACCACGGGGATCGTGGTCGCGCACCGCGCCTCCACCGTGCTGATCGCCGACCGGGTCGCCCTGCTGTCCGGCGGCACGATCGCGCACGTCGGCCGCCACCAGGAGCTGATGGCGAGCGTGCCGGAGTACCGCGCGCTGCTCTCCGCCGGTCTGGAGGAGGACCCGGACGACCGCGGCGGCCTGGATGACGACTTCGACGACGACGTGGACGCAGAGGGGGCACTGCGGTGAGCGGACAGGACACGGCGGATCCGGCAGGCACGGCGGACCCGGCCCGCGCGACGGACCCGGCCCGCGCGACGAGTACGGCGGGCACCGCGGGCACCGCGGGCATGGTGCGGGACTGGCGCGGCGTCGCCGCGGAGGACCGGGACGAGATCCCGGAGCAGGTGTCGCTCCTGCTGCGGGACCGCTCCCGGCGGCTGCTGGGCGACCTGCTCCGGCCGTACCGCAGGCGGATCGCGGTGCTGGTCGCGCTCATCGTGGTCAGCAACGTGGCCGCGCTCGCCATCCCCTACCTCGTCAAGGTGGGCATCGACGCCGGCATCCCGCCCATGGCCGCGGGCGAGGGGCCGGCCGCGCTGGTGACGGTCGTGGCGGCGCTGCTGACCGCGGCGGTCGTGCAGGCGGCGACCCGGCGGGCGTTCCTCGGGATGTCCGGCCGGATCGGCCAGCGCATCATCCTGGAACTGCGGCGGCGGGTCTTCCGCCACTTCCAGCGGCTGTCGCTGTCGTTCCACGACGACTACACCTCCGGGCGGGTGGTGTCCCGGCTGACCTCCGACATCGACGCCATCTCCGAGATGCTGCAGTCGGGCTTCGACGGCCTCGTCACGGCCGTGCTGACCCTCGTCGGCACCGCGGCCGTGCTGCTCTTCCTGGACGTGCGCCTCGGACTGGTCGCCCTCCTCCCGCTGCCGGTCCTGCTGCTGTTCACCCGCTGGTTCCGGCGGCAGTCGAGCCTCGCCTACCGCCGGACCCGGGAGACCGTGGCGCTGGTGATCGTCCACTTCGTGGAGTCGATGACCGGAATCCGGGCGGTCCAGGCGTTCCGCGGCGAGCCGCGCAACCAGGAGATCTTCTCCCGGCTCAACGCCGACTACCGGGACGCCAACGTGCGGAGCATGCACCTGATCGCGGTCTTCATGCCCGGCGTCAAGCTCATCGGGAACGTGACGACCGCCGCCGTGCTCTTCTACGGCGGCCTGCTGGCCTCCGGCGGCTCGGTGACGGTGGGCGTGCTCGCCGCGTTCCTGCTCTACCTGCGCCAGTTCTACGAGCCGATGCAGGAGATCAGCCAGTTCTACAACACCTTCCAGTCGGCCGGGGCGGCGCTGGAGAAGCTCTCCGGCGTGCTGGAGGAGCGGCCCGCGGTGGCCGAGCCGCGCGAGCCGGTCCCGCTGGAGCGTCCGGCGGGCGCGATCCGGTTCGAGGGGGTGGAGTTCTCCTACCGGGACGGCACCCCGGTACTGTCCCGGATGGACCTGGAGATCCCGGCGGGCCAGGTCGTGGCGCTGGTCGGCGCGACCGGGGCCGGCAAGACCACGCTGGCCAAGCTGGTCGCCCGGTTCTACGACCCGGTCGCCGGCCGCGTGCTGCTCGACGGGGTCGACCTGCGCGACCTCGGCGAGGACGCGCTGCGCGCCGCGGTGGTCGTGGTGACGCAGGAGAACTTCCTGTTCAGCGGCACGGTCGCGGACAACGTCCGGTTCGGCCGGCCGGACGCCGCCATGGACGAGGTCGTCGAGGCGGCCCGCTCCGTCGGCGCCCACGACTTCATCGCGGCGCTCCCGCAGGGCTACGACACGCCCGTCGGCAAGCAGGGCGGGCGGCTGTCGGCGGGGCAGCGGCAACTGGTGGCGTTCGCCCGCGCCTTCCTCGCCGATCCCGCCGTGCTGGTCCTGGACGAGGCGACCTCCAGCCTGGACGTCCCCGGCGAGCGGCTGGTGCAGCGGGCCATGCGGACGATCCTGTCGGGCCGGACCGCCCTGGTCATCGCCCACCGGCTCTCGACCGTCGAGACCGCCGACCGGGTCCTCGTGATGGACGGCGGGACGATCGTGGAGGACGGCCCGCCGGAGGCGCTCATCGCGCGGGCCGGCCGCTTCGCCGGGCTGCACCGGGCCTGGCTGGACAGCATCTCGGACCTGCCGCGCCCGTCCGGCTGAGGGCGCCGTCCCGCTGAGCGCGCCGTCCCACTGGAACCGGGACGGCGCGCTCCCCGCCGCGGCGGCCTGCTCGAACGATCGTGCCGCGCCGCTCAGCCGCGCAGTCGCGCGTTGAGCCGTGCGGCCTGCCGCGTGAGGTGGTCGCGTTCGGGGAGGCTGGGCGCCGACCGGGCGGCTTCGGCGTACAGCCGCGCCGCCGTCGCCGGGTCGCCGTCGCGCTCGTGGAGGTACGCCGCGACGGCGGCGTGGCGGGGCAGAGCGGGATCGAGCCCTGCCAGGGCGGCCAGGCCGGCCCGCGGGCCGTCGGCCGCACCGACCGCGACGGCCCGGTTGAGGCGGACCACCGGACTGCCGGTGAGACGCACCAGTTCGTCGTACCACTCGACGATCTGCACCCAGTCGGTCTCCTCGGCCGTCCGGGCGTCGGCGTGCAGCGCGGCGACGGCGGCCTGGGCCTGGAACTCGCCCAGGCGGTCGCGGGCCAGAGCCGTCTGGAGCACGTCGACGCCCTCGGCGATCAGGCGGGTGTCCCACCGGCCGCGGTCCTGCTCGGCGAGAGGCACGAGCCTGCCGTCGGGGCCGGTCCGTGCCGGACGCCGCGCGTGGTGGAGCAGCATGAGCGCGAGCAGCCCCGCCACCTCGGGGTGGTCGATCGCGGCCGCGAGCCGCCGGGTGAGCCGGATCGCCTCGGCGGCGAGGTCGACGTCGCCGGAGTAGCCCTCGTTGAAGACCAGGTAGAGCACGCGCAGCACCGTGGCCACGTCACCGGGCCGGTCGAACCGGACATCCGAGACGGTCCGCTTGGCCCGGCTGATGCGCTGGGCCATGGTCGCCTCCGGCACGAGGTAGGCCTGCGCGATCTGGCGCGTGGTCAGGCCGCCGACCGCGCGCAGGGTGAGCGCGACGGCCGAGGCCGGCGTCAGGGACGGGTGCGCGCACAGGAAGTACAGCCGGAGCGTGTCGTCCGTCGCCCGAACCGGGCCGGGAACGGGCTCGTGCTCGACGCGTACCTCCCGGTGCCGCCGGGAGGCGTCGGCGCGGGCGGCGTCGAGGAACCTGTGCCAGGCCACGGTGACCAGCCAGCCCCTGGGGTCGCGCGGCGGGTCGGCCTGCCACGTGCGCACGGCCTCGGTCAGGGCGTCCTGCACGGCGTCCTCGGCCGCCGCGAAGTCGGCTCCGCGGCGGACGAGGATCCCGATCACCGCGGGGGTGAGGGTCCGGAGCAGGGCCTCGTCCACCGTGCGTCACTCCGTGATGGTCGGGGGCGCGGCCAGGAACGGGCGCACCTCGAGCCACTCGTGGATCGGCTTCCCGCCCGCCCCCGGAGCCGCGGACAGCTCGCCGGCCAGTTCGAGCGCCCGCTCGTAGGTCTCGACGTCGATCACCATCCAGCCGGCGATCAGGTCCTTGGTCTCGGCGAACGGGCCGTCGGTGACCGGCGGCCGTCCCTCGCCGTCGTAGCGGACGAACGTGCCCTCCGGGGAGAGCGCCTGGCCGCCGACGAACTCGCCGGTGGCCTCCAGCCGGGCGGCGAAGTCGTGCATGTACCGCAGGTGGGCCGAGATCTCCTCCGGCGTCCACTGGTCCATCGGCACGTCGTTGACCGGAGCCGGGGCGCCGCGGTAGTGCTTGAGCAACAGGTACTTGGCCATCGTGTTCTCCTTGGTGCCGGTGCGGCCCGTTGTGGCCGTGTTCACTGCGGGGACGGAGCCGCGCTCGGATTCTCGACATCCCACCGCGATGTTTTCCCGGCGGATTCCGATGACACCACCGCATCCGGCAAGATGATCACATGGCGGTGGACGACGGCAAGCGGTGGAACCACGACATCCACTACCGCCCCCGCATCCTGCACGTGATTCCCGACGGCGCCCGGCGTGCCTACGGCTGCCCTGTACGGCCCCTCACCCCCGCCGCAGGGCGGGCAGCAGCTCCTTCTCCGACCACTCGATGAACGCGCGCTGGTGCTCGGCGCCGATCTGGACCAGCGCGACGTGGGTGAACCCGGCGTCGGTGTAGGCGCGAACGGCCTCGACGACCGCCTCCACGTCGGCGCCGCACGGGATCTTCTCCGCGACGTCCTCCGGGCGCACGGTCGCGGCGGCGGCGGCGAAGTTGACCGGCGCGGGCAGCTCGGCCATGACCTTCCAGCCGGGCAGGGCCCAGCGCCAGAGCCGGTGCGCGCGCTCCACCGCCGCGTCGCGGTCGGGGTCGTAGCTGATCGCCAGCTGGCCGTAGACCGGCCTGCCCTGGCCGCGCGAGTCGTTGAACCAGCGCACCAGGTCGGTGTCCGGGTCCACCGCGACGAGCGCGTCGCCGTACCGGGCGGCGATGTCCCCGGACTGCGTGCCGGAGGCGGCGATGGCGAGCGGTACCGGCTGCTCGGGCAGGTCGAACAGCTTGGCCGAGTCGACGTCGAAGTACTCGCCCCGGTAGGTGAAGTAGCCGCCCTCGAAGAGGCCCTTGATGATCTCGATGGCCTCCCGGAACATCTCGTGCCGGGTGTTGACGGGCGGCCAGCCCTGGCCGATCACGTGCTCGTTGAGGTTCTCCCCCGCGCCCAGCCCGAGCGTGAACCGGCCGCCGGACAGCACCCCCACCGTGGCCGCCTTCTGCGCCACCACCGCCGGGTGGTAGCGCATGATCGGGCAGGTCACGTAGGTCATCAGCGGCAGGTTCTCCGTGGCGTACGCCGCCGCGCCGAGCACCGACCAGGCGTACGGCGAGTGCCCCATCTCCTCCAGCCACGGGAAGTAGTGGTCGGAGGCGACCGCGTAGTCGAACCCGGCCCGCTCGGCCGCGACCACGTCGTCCACCAGCTGCCGGGCGGGCGTCTGCTCGCCCATCATCGTGTATCCGATTCGCGTCATGCCCGGCTCCTACCCGCCCCTCCCCCCGAATCCCCCCGGGGCCGGGGCGGGCGGGACCGGTCGCGACGCGGCGGTCAGAACCCCTGGGCCAGGCGGTGGTAGGCCTGGTTCCAGCGCAGCTCCTTGGCGAACTGCCGGGAGGTCGTCTCGGCGTCGATGACGAGCAGCTCGACGCCGAGCATGTCGGCGAAGTCGGTGAGCTCCTCGGCTCCGACGGCGGCCGACAGCACGGTGTGGTGCGGGGCTCCGGCGGTGAGCCAGGCCTCGGCGGAGGTGCGCAGGTCGGGGCGGGGCCGCCACACCGCGCGGGCCACCGGCAGGTTGGGCAGCGGCGCGGCGGGCTCGACGACGTCGATCTCGTTGGCGACCAGCCGGAACCGGTCGCCCATGTCGGCCAGGCCCACCACCACCGCGGGGCCGGGCTCGGCGTCGAAGACGAGTCGGACCGGGTCCTCCCGGCCGCCGATGCTCAGCGGGTGGATCTCGCACGACGGCGTGCCGGAGGCGATCGTCGGGCAGACCTCCAGCATGTGCGCGCCGAGGATGAGCTCCTGGCCCGGGTTCAGGTGGTAGGTGTAGTCCTCCATGAACGAGGTGCCGCCGGGCAGGCCCGCCGCCATCGTCTTGAGCGTGCGCAGCAGCACCGAGGTCTTCCAGTCGCCCTCGCCGCCGAAGCCGTACCCGTCGGCCATCAGCCGCTGCACGGCCAGGCCGGGCAGCTGCCGCAGGCCGCCGAGGTCCTCGAAGTTGGTGGTGAACGCGCCGAACCGGCCCGCCTCCAGGAAGCCGCGCAGGCCCAGCTCGATGCGGGCGGCGTAGCGCAGCGAGTCATGCCGCTCGCCGCCGGAGCGCAGTTCGGGCGCGACCGTGTAGGCGTCCTGGTACTCGGCGACGAGCGTGTCGATCTCGGCGTCGGAGGCGGCGTCGACGGCGGCGACCAGGTCGTTGACCCCGTAGGTGTTGACCGACACGCCGAAGCGCCGCTGCGCCTCGACCTTGTCGCCCTCGGTGACGGCCACGTCCCGCATGTTGTCGCCGAAGCGGGCCAGCCGGAGCGAGCCGACCTCGGCGCGGCCGGCCGCGGCGCGGGCCCAGGCGCCGATCCGGGCCGCGACCGACGGGTCGCTGACGTGCCCGGCGACGGTCTTGCGGGGCACCCCGAGCCGCGACTGGATGTACCCGAACTCACGGTCGCCGTGGGCGGCCTGGTTCAGGTTCATGAAGTCCATGTCGATGGAGTCCCAGGGCAGCGCCATGTTGGCCTGGGTGTGCAGGTGCAGCAGCGGGGTGCGCAGCGCGTCCAGCCCGGCGATCCACATCTTGGCCGGGGAGAACGTGTGCATCCAGGCGATGACGCCGATGCAGGCGTCGTCGGCGTTCGCCTCCAGGCAGATGCGCCGGATCGCGTCGGCGTCGGTGAGCACCGGCTTCCACTCCACGCGGAACGGCACGGTCTCGGCGTCGTTCAGCGCCTCGGCGATCCGCCGGGACTGCTCGGCCACCTGGCGCAGCGTGTCCTCGCCGTACAGGCCCTGGCTCCCGGTGAGGAACCAGATCTCGCGGCCGTTGAGGGACTTCATTGTTCAGACTCCTTGTCCGTGCGGTTCAGCGCTGGCCGTACACGTTCTGGTAGCGGTCGTGGAGGCGGTCGATGTCGGCCTGGGCGATCGGCAGCGGCTCGCCGATCTGGCGGGCGACGTGCACGGTCCGGGCGACGTCCTCGCACATGACGGCGGCCTTCACCGCGGCGCGGGCGTCCTTGCCGATGGTGAACACCCCGTGGTTCTGCATGAGCACCGCCGGAGAGCGGTGGCCCTCCAGCGTGGCGACGATGCCCTTGCCGATGTCGTCGTTGCCGATCAGCGCGAACGGCCCCACGGGGATCTCCCCGCCGAACTCGTCGGCCATCGCGGTGAGCACGCACGGGATCGCCTCGCCGCGGGCCGCCCAGGCCGAGGCGTAGGTCGAGTGGGTGTGCACGACGCCGCCGACGTGCGGCATGGCGCGGTAGACGTAGGCGTGCGCGGCCGTGTCGCTGGACGGGGCGAGCTCGCCCTCGACCAGGTTGCCGTCGAGGTCGCACACCACGATCGACTCGGGCGTCAGGTCGTCGTAGGAGATGCCGCTGGGCTTGATGACGAACAGGTCCTCGCCGGGCACCCGGCCGGAGACGTTCCCGGCGGTCCAGGCGACGAGGTTGTAGCGGACCAGCTCGGAGTGGAGGCGGCAGACGGTCTCCCGCAGGGCCTTGACGGCACTGGCGGCGCTGCCGGTGGTGGCGGAGGTCATGATGGGTTCTCCCTGGCCGGCCGCGGGGACCGGCGTGACTCGGTGGATCGGAGGTCGGGGTGCCGGACGGGGGTCACGCGCTCGCCCCGCCGGCCTCGTTGCGCAGGGCCCGCAGCCGGTGCAGGACGTCGTTGCCGGCGGTACCGCCGGCGGGCTCCTCGCCCCGGCCGAAGTGGTCGTGCAGGCGGCGGTACTCGGCGTACAGCCGGTCGTAGGCGTCGGCCCGGCCGGGGTCGGGCAGGTAGGCGGCCTCGGTGCGCTTGCCCATCGCCGCGGCGGCGGCGGTGATGTCGGGGTAGGCCCCGGCGGCGACGGCCGCGTGGATCGCCGAGCCGAGCGCGCAGCCCTGCTCGGAACCGATCACCGACAGCGGGCGGCGCAGCACGTCGGCGTAGACCTGCATGAGGAAGCGGTTCTTCAGCAGGCCGCCGGCGACCACGAACTCCCGCACCGGCACGCCGGAGGACTCGAACGCCTCCACGATCGTGCGGGCGCCGAAGGCGGTGGCCTCGATGAGCGCCCGGTAGGTGTCCTCGGGGCGGGTGGCGAGCGTCTGGCCCACGACCACCGCCGACAGGTCGTGGTCGACGAGCACCGACCGGTTGCCGTTGTGCCAGTCCAGCACCACCAGGCCGTGCTGTCCGACCGCCTGCTCGGCGGCGAGGGCGGTCAGGTGCTCGTGCACCGAGACGCCCTTGCGCTCGGCCTCCCGCTCGTAGGACCCGGGCACGCAGGTGTCGACGAACCAGCCGAAGATGTCGCCGACGGCGGACTGGCCCGCCTCGTAGCCCCACAGCCCCGGCACGATCCCGTCGCGGACCACGCCGCACATGCCGGAAACCTCGGCGAGGCTGTCGGAGGGCATGATGTGGCAGGTCGAGGTGCCCATGATCGCGACCATCTGGCCGGGCCGCACGGCGTCGGCGGCGGCGGCGGTGACGTGCGCGTCGACGTTGCCGACGGCGACCGCGATGCCCTCGGGGAGTCCGGTCCACCCGGCGGCCGTCGCGGACAGCGTGCCCGCGAGGCCGCCGAGCGGCACCGGTTCCGGGCCGAGCTTGCCGGTGTGACCGGCCAGGGCGGGATTGAGCTCGGCCAGGAAGTCGTCGGACGGGTAGGCCCCGTCCTGGCGGATCGCCTTGTAGCCGGCCGTGCAGACGTTGCGGGTCTGCACGCCGGTCAGCTGCCAGACGATCCAGTCGGCGGCCTCGATCCAGTGGTCGGCGGCGGCGTAGACCTCGGGGTCCTCCTCCAGCGCCTGCAGCGCCTTGGCGAAGTGCCACTCCGAGGAGATCTTCCCGCCGTAGCGGGGCAGCCAGGTCTCGCCCCGCTTGGCGGCGACGGCGTTGATCCGGTCGGCGTGCGGCTGGGCGGCGTGGTGCTTCCAGAGTTTCGGCCAGGCGTGCGGCCGGGCCGCCAGTCCCTCGGTCTCGCACAGGGGGGTGCCGTCGGCGGTGGCCGGCAGCACCGTGCAGGCGGTGAAGTCGGTGCCGATGCCGACGACCTGCGCCGGGGAGATCCCCGAAACGATGATCGCCTCCGGCACGGCGGTGCGCAGGACCTCGCGCCAGTCCTCGGGCGACTGCAGCGCCCAGGCCGGTCCCAGCCGCACGTCCGTGCCGGGCAACCGGTCCTCGATCACCCGGTGCGGGTACTCGTGCACCGCGCTGCCCATCTCGGCACCGTCGGCGACCCGGACCACCACGGCACGGCCGGACAGGGTGCCGAAGTCGACCCCGACGACGTATTGATCGTTGTTAACGTTCACAATGTCTCTCCTGTTCAGAGGGTTCACGAGGCACGGCTCCGCAGCGGACGGATCACGCCCGGCGCGCGGAGATGAGGCGCTGGAGCAGGATGAAGGCGAAGAGCAGCAGCCCGATGAAGATCTTGGTCCACCAGGAGCTGAGGGTGCCCTCGAAACTGATGATCGTCTGAATCAGACCGAGCACCAGCACCCCGAGAACGGTGCCCGCGAGGTAACCGGACCCGCCGGTCAGCAGGGTGCCGCCGATGACGACCGCGGCGATCGCGTCCAGTTCCATACCCAGCGCGTTGAGACCGTAACCGGAGAGCGTGTAGAGCGAGAACAGCACGCCGCCGAGCGCGGAGCAGAAGCCGCTGATCGTGTAGACCGCGATCTTCGTCCTGGCCACCGGCAGGCCCATGAGCAGCGCCGACTGCTCGCTGCCGCCGATCGCGTAGACGTTGCGCCCCAGACGGGTGTAGTGCAGCACGTACGCCGCGGCGCCGGCCACCGCCACGGCGATCAGCACGCTCACCGAGACGGACATCTCCCCCGGCAGCGCGATCCGCGCCTGGGCGACGGCCGTGTAGTCCGGGTCGGTGATCGAGATCGATTCGGTGCCGATCACATAGCACAGGCCCCGGGCCAGGAACATGCCGGCCAGCGTGACGATGAACGGCTGGATCTCGAAGTAGTGGATGATGCAGCCCATCGCCAGGCCGAGCACCGAGCCGATGAGCAGCACGAGCGGGACCACCAGCAGCGGCGGCCAGCCGTGGTCGGTCATGAGGCTCGCCGAGACCATCGTGGACAGGGCCACGACCGCGCCGACCGACAGGTCGATGCCGCCGGTGAGGATCACGAAGGTCATGCCGACGGCGACCACGAGCAGGAAGGCGTTGTCGATGAAGACGTTGAGCACGACCTGCCCGCTGGCGAACCCCTCGTAGCGCACGCCTCCGGCGACGAACATCGCCGCCAGCAGGCCGGCCGTCGCCAGGACGGGGATGTACGCGCTCCGGAGGCGGCCGGGCAGCCGCAGCCGGGCGGAGGTCAGGATGTCCGAGCTCATGCCGGCACCTCCACCTTCTCGTCGTCGGTGGCCCGGGGCGCGGCCGGTCGGCGGCGCCCGCGGCGCTGGAAGACCTTCTCGCGGAAGGCGGAGGACTGCACCAGGCACACCACGGTCACGACGAGCGCCTTGAACAGCAGCGTGGTCTCCGGTGGGATGCCGATGGAGTAGATCGTGGTGGTCAGCGTCTGGATGACCAGCGCGCCGAGCACGGTGCCGCCGAGGGAGAACCGGCCGCCCATCAGGGAGGTGCCGCCGATCACCACGGCGAGGATGGCGTCGAGCTCGATCCACAGGCCCGCGTTGTTGCCGTCGGCGCTGGAGACGTTGGAGCTGATCATCAGCCCGGCGATGCCCGCGCACAGGGCGCAGAAGGCGTAGACCGCCACCGTCAGCCCGCGCGAGCGGATGCCCGCCAGCCGGCTCGCCGTGGCGTTGCCGCCGATGGACTCCACCAGCAGCCCCAGGGCCAGGCGGCGGGTGAGGAACGCGGTGAGCGCCAGGACGGCCAGCACGATGAGGATGCCGAACGGGAGCGTCAGCCAGTAGCCGCCGCCGATGAGCTTGTAGGAGTCGCTGTTGACGGTGACGATCTGCCCGTCGGTGATCAGCTGGGCGAGGCCGCGCCCGGCGACCATGATGATCAGCGTCGCGATGATCGGCTGGATGCCGACGCCGGCGACCAGGAACCCGTTCCACGCGCCCAGCACCAGCGCCAGGCCCAGGGCCAGCCCGACGGCGGCCAGCACGCCGCCCACGTCGTTCTGGTCGGGCAGGCCGCTGATGTGCAGGCAGGCCAGGGCGCCGGAGATGGCCACCACCGAGCCGACCGACAGGTCGATGCCGCCGGTGGCGATGACGAGCGTCATGCCGATCGCCACCAGGATCAGCGGCGCGCCGAAGCGGAAGATGTCGATGAGGCTGCCGTAGAGGTGGCCGTCCTTCATCTCGATGGACAGGAAGCCCGGCGTGAAGGCCACGTTGGCCGCCAGCAGCAGGACCAGGACGGCGGCCGGCCAGAAGAGCCGGTGCCGGACGAGCGCCGTCATGAGCGGCCTCCGCTCGCGATGGTCTCCATGATCACTCCGGTGGTGAGGCCGTCGTCGTTGGGCAGTTCGGCCACCAGCCTCCGGTCCCGCAGCACGGCGACCTTGTGGCTGAGGCGCAGGACCTCCTCCAGCTCCGCGGAGACGAACAGCACGGCCATGCCGCCGTCGGACAGTTCGGCGACCAGGCGCTGGATCTCCGCCTTCGCGCCGACGTCGATGCCGCGGGTGGGTTCGTCCAGGATGAGCAGGCGGGGTTCGAGGATGAGCCAGCGGGCCAGCAGCACCTTCTGCTGGTTGCCGCCGCTGAGGTTCCTGACCAGTTGGTCGGGGTCGGCCGGGCGGATGTTCAGCGCGGCGACGTACTTGTCGACCAGTTCGTCCTGGGTGCGCCGGGGGATCGGCCGGCTCCAGCCGCGCATCGCCTGCAGCGCCAGGACGATGTTCTCCCGGACGGTGAGGTCGGGGACGAGTCCCTCGGCCCGGCGGTTCTCCGAGCAGAACGCGATCCCGCGGTTCATCGCCAGGCGCGGGGTGCGCAGGGTGACGGGTTCGCCGTCGATCCGCAGCGCGCCGGTGCTCGCGTGGTCGGCGCCGAACAGCAGCCGGGCGATCTCGGTACGGCCCGAGCCGAGCAGGCCGGCCAGGCCGACCACCTCGCCCTTGTGCACGGTCAGCGTGAACGGCTCGATGGCTCCGCCGCGGCCCAGCGCCTCGGCCTCCACCAGCGGCTCGCTCGTCCGCGCGGGCGGCCTGTCCTCCAGCTTCTCCAGGTCGGCCAGCTCCCGGCCGATCATCTTGCCGACCAGTTCGACCTGGCCGAGCTCGCTGGTGAGGTACTCCCCCACCAGGCTGCCGTTGCGCAGGATCGTCATCCGGTCGGAGATCTCGTAGATCTGGTCGAGGAAGTGGGAGACGAACAGGATGGCGATGCCCTCGGCCTTGAGGCGGCGCATCACCCGGAAGAGCTGCTCGACCTCGCCGCTGTCGAGGCTGGAGGTCGGTTCGTCGAGGATGAGCACCCGGGCGGAGATGTCGACCGCGCGGGCGATGGCCACCATCTGCTGGACGGCCAGGGAGTAGGAGGACAGCGGCGCCGAGACGTCGATGTCGAGGTCGAGTCCGGCGAGCAGTTCGGTGGCGCGCCGCCGCATCCGCTTCCACTGGATCCGGCCCAGCCGGCGCGGCTCACGGCCGATGAAGATGTTCTCCGCGACCGAGAGGTTCGCGCAGAGGTTGACCTCCTGGTAGACCGTGCTGATCCCGGCCTGCTGCGACTGGAGGGGGCCGGTGAAGGCGACGTCCTCGCCTTCCAGGGTGATCCGGCCGCCGTCGATGGCGTAGACGCCGGTGAGCACCTTGATCAGGGTCGACTTGCCTGCGCCGTTCTCTCCCATCAGCGCGTGCACCTCTCCGGGGAGGAGCCGGAAGTCGACGCCGGACAGCGCCTTCACGCCGGGAAACTCCTTGCAGATCCCGCTCATCTGCAGGATCGGGGCGGGGGGTGCCATTGCGGCGTCCCTTCCTCTCGGGGAAGTGGGCCGCTCGCGGAGTGCGAGTCCGCAAGCGGCCCGGTCCGGTCAGTACGGGCGGGTGGGCAGGGCGGCCTTCGCCTGCTCGGGGGTGAACGTCGTCTCCTCGGTCAGCACGCGCGCGGGCACCTGCTCACCGGCGACGACCTTCTTGGCCAGGTCCATCAGCTGCGGGCCGAGGATGGGGCTGCACTCGACGATGAAGTTGATCTTCCCGTCGGCGAGCGCCTGCATGCCGTCCTTGACCGCGTCGACCGTGATGATCTTGATGTCCTTGCCCGGGACCTTGCCGGCGCCCTCGATCGCCTCGATGGCGCCCAGGCCCATGTCGTCGTTGTGCGCGTAGAGCACGTCGATGTCCGGGTTGGACTTCAGGAAGGCCTCCATGACCTCCTTGCCCTTGGCCCGGGTGAAGTCGCCGGTCTGCGAGGCGACCACCTTGAACTTGGACTCGGCGCCGATGACCTCGGCGAACCCGGCCTTGCGGTCGTTGGCGGGCGCGGAGCCGGTGGTGCCCTGCAGTTCGACGATGTTCACCGTGTCGGTGGAGTCCTTGTACTCCTCCACCAGCCACTTGCCGGCCTTGCGGCCCTCCTCGACGAAGTCGGAGCCGAGGAAGGTCTTGTAGAGGCTGGTGTCGGCCGAGTCCACCGCGCGGTCGGTGAGGATCACCGGGATCTTGGCGGCCTGGGCCTCCTTGAGCACGTTGTCCCAGCCGGACTCCACCACCGGCGAGAAGGCGATGACGTCCACCTTCTGCTGGATGTAGGAGCGGATCGCCTTGATCTGGTTCTCCTGCTTCTGCTGGGCGTCGGAGAACTTCAGCTCGATCCCGGCGGTCTTGGCCGACTCCTGGATGGACTTGGTGTTGGCCGTGCGCCAGCCGCTCTCCGCGCCCACCTGGGCGAAGCCCATGGTGATCTTCCCGTCGCCCGAGCCGCCGCCGGCGGCCTCGCCGCCGCCGCCGCATCCCGCCGCGGCCATGATGGTGACACCGGCCAGCAGCAGCGCTGACATCTTCTTGAACACGGTCATCGTTCCCTTCTTCTCACGATTTCGTGAGCGTGTTTCCGTGAGCGTTAACATCACGTCGCGACGTCACCCCCGATCTCTTCGCGACGGGTTTTCTCAGGCCGGCGAGGTGCTGGCTCTGATCACGAGCTCCGGCGGGACCACGAACGCTTCGCGGACCCGCTGCTCGCGCGTCTCTATCTGCCGGAGCAGCACCTCGATGCTGCGCCGGCCCACCGCGGCGAAGTCCTGCCTGACCGTGGTGAGCGGCGGCGAGAAGAACTCCGATTCGGGGATGTCGTCGAAGCCGGCCACACTGATCCGGCCGGGCACGCGCACCCCCTCCTCGGCGAACGCCCTCAGCACGCCGAGCGCCATCTGGTCGTTGGCCACGAACACCGCCGTGACGTCCTCCATCCCGGCCAGGCGCCGCCCGGCCTCGTATCCCGAACGCGGACTCCAGTCGCCGGAGAGCAGCTCGGGCACCTTGCGGCCGGCATCGGACAGCGCCGCCCGCCACCCGTGGATCCGCCCCTCGGCCTCCAGCCAGCCCGACGGGCCGCTCACGTGCCAGACCGTCTCGTGGCCGAGTCCGAGCAGGTGCTCGACGACCAGCCGGGCGCCCTCGATCTGGTCGACGCTGACCGTGGAGACCTCCCCGGCCTCACCGCACTCGACGGCCACCACGGGGATGCCCGCCGGCAGATCGGCCAGCGCACGGGCCGCCGACCGCTGCGGGGCGACCACGACGATGCCGTCGACGGCCTGCTCGGCGAGGTAGCCGAGCGCGTCGCGCACGCCCGCCCGGTCGATGGACTTGAGGCTGACGATGCTGATGAAGTACCCCGCCGCCCTGGCCGCCTGCTCGATGCCGTAGACGGTGCTCGCCGGGCCGTACAGGGTCGTGTCGAAGCTGACGACGCCGAGCGTGCGCGAGTGCCGGGTGACGAGGGCGCGGGCCACGAGGTTGCGCCGGTAGCCCAGCTGGTCGATCGCGTCCATGACCCGGGTGCGGGTCTCGGCACGGACGTTGGGATGCTCGTTGAGCACCCGGGAGACCGTCTGGTGGGAGACTCCGGCGAGCCGGGCCACGTCCGCCATCACCGGCAGACGCTCCTTGCTCGGCGTCATGGCGGCTCCCTCCACTCGTCCCGGATGACCTGGGACCGACTGTGAACGCTAACAACGCGCCGCGTCAAGCACTCCCCGGATTACGTTCACATCACATCGCAGCCGCCCGAAATACGTGGTTAACCCACTCTTGACGTAAAGGTCCACACGCTCTTAAATGTTGGGAGCTCGTGTTGTTAACGCTCACATTTCGCGCCCGCCCACCCGCGGCGGACGCGGTCCGCACCGCCCCTTCCCGCGTGATCCGCGGGGAGCGGCCGGCGCGGGGAGCCGCGCCGTGCCGCCGGGTCGGGCGGGACGCGCGAGAGCCGGTCCGGAGCCGGCATGGAAGGCTCCGGACCGGCTCCGCGGGGAGCCCCGGCCGGCGGCACGGCGCGGAGCGTCCCCGGCCGGCGGGGTCGTGGCGGGCGCCCGGTCAGCCTCCGTAGGCGGGGTGGCCGAACCCGACGATGGTGTCCATGGTCCGGGTGCGGGTCACGACCCGGTCGCTGATGTTCCCCTCGACGGTGGAGACCGTGCCGTCGGGGTTGACGCCGGTCACCAGGCCGACGTGGTCGATCGCCGAGACGCTGCGCGAGCCCGCCCAGTCGAAGAAGACGAGGTCGCCGACCTGCGGCCTGCGGTCGAACCGGCCCTGTTTCTTGAACCATTCGGCGTGCCAGGGGGTGTAGGCGAAGATTCCCATCTGCTTCTCCAGGCCGTGCTGGACGGCCACCCACGACAGGAACATGTCGCACCAGGCCGCCCCGGCGAAGCCCTTCTGCCCGGTGTAGTCGTCGTACCAGGCGCCGTAGGAGGTCGTGCCGTCCTTCCGCTCGCCCTCGCCGACCTTGCCGAGCGCGGTCGTGACGACCTGCCGCACCCGGGCGGCGCCCGCGAGCGACGCGGCCTGCGCCGGCGTCCCGCCCGCCTGGGACCGCGCCGGCAGCCGGAGCCCGCCGGGCACGAGCTGATCGGGCAGGCTCGGCCCGCCGTTCTCCAACCGCGCCCGGGTCTCCTCCAGCCTGGCCTCTCCCGGCAGCCGGAGCTCCCCGTCCTGCGTCCCGATCCCCGCGGAGCCGGACCCGGACCCGGAGCCGGACGCCGCCTGAGGCTCCGTCTCCCCCTCGAGCGTCCCCGGAGTCCGCCGCCGGAGGATCTCGATCCTGGACTCGATCTCGGCGATCCGGGACTGCATCTCCGCGAAGGGGGCCCCGCCCGGTTGGTCGTCGGCGGCCGGCAGAGCCGCGGCGGCGGCCTCCCCGGCGGGCAGGACCGCGAAACCGGCGGCGGTGGTGAGGGCCAGGCCCGTGGCGAGGACACCACGGGAGAAGACGCGCGACAGGGCGGACAAGGACGCGTTCCCTTTCTGCCGCCCGCCGGGGAGGGGACCCGCGCCGCGACGGGCGGGGTCCGGTGGAAGGCCTCCCGGGCCGGAAGCAGCGCCCCCGGCGGGACTCGGCTCCGGTCCGCGGGCGAGCGGCGACCGGCGCGCAGCCTGGTGTCGCCTCCCTGTTCGGCCGCCGCGACCGGTTACTGAGGAAAATGCGACGGTGACGCTCCGTCACTCACCGCGCGTGCTTCCGGGCGCGCTTCCGGGCGTGCTTCCGGGCGTGCTTCCGGGCGCGCTTCCGGGCGTGCTTCCGCGTGTGCTTCCGGGCGCGCTTCCGCGCATGCTTCCGCGCGTGAAGGGAGATGAGGGGAGATATCGTCACGCGGTGTGAAGATTCAGCGTTCCCACCCCTGGCCGGAGACCGCCGCCGAGGCCGAGCGCCTGCAGGACGCCCTGCGCGCCTCACTCGACCTCACGGGCCCCGGCCCCCGCCACCCGGCGACGGTCGCGGGCGTGGACGTGGCCTATTCCGGCGACCGGCTGGCCGCCGCGGTCGTCGTCCTCGACGCGGCGACCCACCGGGTCGTCGAGCAGGTGACCGTGACCGGCCGGACGGCCTTCGCGTACGTCCCCGGGCTGCTCGCCTTCCGCGAGCTGCCCTCCCTCACCGAGGCGCTGGAACGGCTCACCGTCGTCCCCGACCTGATCGTCTGCGACGGGTACGGCCTGGCGCATCCGCGCCGCTTCGGCCTGGCCTGCCATCTGGGCGTGCTGACCGGCCTGCCCACCGTGGGCGTGGGCAAGACCGCGTTCGTCGGCACCCACCGGGAGCCGGGCCGGGAACGGGGGGCGTGGAGTGATCTGGTGCTGGACGGCGACGTCGTGGGGCGCGTGCTGCGCACTCAGGACGGGGTCAAACCGGTCTTCGTCTCTCCCGGGCACCGGATCGATCTGGAAACGGCCTGCCGGCACGTGCTGGCGCTCAGCCCTCGCCACCGGCTACCGGAGACGACGCGGGCGTCCGACCGGCTCTCCCGGGCCGCCCTGCGCGAGTCCCGGGGCGAGGCCCGGAGCGTCTGAGAACCCGGGAGGCCGGACCGCACTCGGGTGCCCCGATGCCCGGGCGTCCGTGCACCCGGGGCGCCGTCAGGACGGCCGAGACGCCGAAGGACCCGGAACGTCCGGGAGGCCGGGCGGGCGTCCCGGGCGCGGCGCGGGCCCGGGACCGCGCCGGCACGTCACAGGTGGGTCCCCGCCACCCGGGCCAGCAGGTCCTGCACGCGCGTGGCCAGATCCTTGGGGCTGAACGGCTTGGTCATGTAGTCGTCGACGCCCGCCTCGAACGCCTGCGTCACGTCGTCCTGCTCCGACTTGGCCGACAGCATGAGCACCGCCACGTTCTGCCCTCCGGGCATCTCCCGCAGCCTGCGGCACACCTCGGGGCCGGACAGCCCCGGCATCATCCAGTCCAAGATCACAACATCGGGCAGCTTCTCGGCCAGAGCGTCCATGGCCGCCAGACCATCACCGGCCATCTTCACTTCGTGTCCGGCCTTCTTCAGCGCGAAACTGATCACGAACTGGATGTCCGCGTCGTCCTCGACCGTCAGAACCCTGGCCATGCACCCACCCCCCGACAAAGCACATCCCCGGTAGGGACATTGCCCTGACCACTGACATTCATACCGCTCTCAGGCGCTTTGCACGAATTTGACGCCTTCTCCTGGCCCTTGCGAGGCGCTTCCCGGAGCCCGGAATCGGGTGCGCCACACGGGAAGGACACCGGATCCGAGGGGAGCCGTACGCCGGGACCCCCTGAGCGCCGGCGATCCGCATCGGCCTGCGGGGGCCGGACGACCGGCTTCCCCACCATACGCTCTCCGCACCTCGTTCCCCCTGAGCACGGACCGCCTCCCCGACGCTCCCCCGTGAGCACGGACCGTCTCCCCGACGCTCCCCCGGCCACGCCGCGTTCCGCCGTCAGCCGGTCGCCGGCACGACCCGCACCCGGATGCCGTGCGGGTCGGCACGCTCCAGGCCGGCCGCGTCCGGGTTGGAGACCCGGATCAGGCCGCGCACCTGGCCCGACTTCCCGTCGGCGGTCACCCGGATGACGAGCATCCCGGGATCGCTGCCGTGCGAGGAGTGCGGGTCGCCGGAGAGCGGGTGCGGTCCCCGCGTCGAGGCGAATATCCACTTGTGGTCGGGCGAACTGGCGAAGAGATCGACCGTCGGGTCCGCGCTGAACGGCGAGACCAGGTCGACCGTGCCCTCGTGGGCGCCGGTCACGCCGTCGAAGACCTCGGCGACGTTGCCGTCGCGGTCGCCGACCCAGATGTGGCGCTCCCGGGTGGAGACCGCCGTCCCGTGGGCGTCGCGGTCGGCCGCCTCGTCGTCGTAGAGCCGCTCGACGGCGGGCGTGTTCGGCGGGTTCGCCGGGGAGTAACCGCCCATCGGCAGCCGGAAGACGCTGAACTGGTCGAGGTTGGCGGGCGTACCGCCGCCCCCGTCGCCGAAGACGAAGCCCTCGGCCTCGATGAACCCGCAGCCGTTGGCGGGGATGTGCGCGTCGTCGTACTCGCCCACGATCGACATCGGTGTCGTCCGCCAGTCGGCCACCAGCATCCCGCCGCCGCGGAGGCTGACGAAGACCGGGCCGTTGTCGGAGGCGATGAACGGGCAGATCGGCGCGTTGTCGGGACGCAGCCCCGGGGCCTGGCACGGCGCCTCGTTCGGAGTGGTGCAGCCCGCCAGGTCGAGCGTCGCCGCCGGCTCCTGGACGAAGCGTCCGGCGGCGTAGTCGGTGCTGATCCGCTCCAGCTTCTTGCCGTTCTGGTTGGCGATGATCAGATACCTGTCGTCCTCGGTGGGCCAGAGGGCGTGGGCCTGCCGGGCCCCTCCCGCCCCGGCCTCGGTGCGCAGGCAGGCGAGCGGCCTCCGGGTCGCGGCGTCGAAGACGACCACATGGCCGCTGGCGACGAAGGAGAGCGCCGCATGGGTCTCGGCCCGGTTGAACACGATCATGTGGGGGCGCACCGGGAGCGCGCCCGTGCTCGCCGCGCACAGGGACGAGGCCGCGCCGCCCAGGTCGATCACCTGCACGGGCTCCGCCTGGGACAGGTCACGGGTGACGTCGTCCCCCGCGTACACGCGGATGGTCCCGCCGGACGACCGCCCGGCGCTGTCGGACTGGTCGACCAGCCACACCTCGTACGGCTCCGGCGGCGCCGCCGCCGCTCCGGTCGTCCCCGCCCCGCCCAGCGCGAGCACCGCCAGCATCGCGACGGCCGCGGCCCGCCACTTCCCCATGCGTCCTCCTGTGATCGGGTAGGCCGCAGTCTCCCGGGTGCCGTACCCCAGATCAAGGAATTTCAGGATTGATGACCGAATGCGGTCTCAGCGCCGGGCGGGGACCGCGCCACTAGGGTGGGCACCCATGCCGATCATCACCCCGGAGCGTGCCCGGCTGATGCGCGCCCGGGCGCAGGGGCTGGCCGGCGGCGTCAGAGGCCGCGGCGTGCCGGAGGTCATCGGCCGCGCCTTCGCGATCCAGGCCCAGGACGCCGGAGCCGCCGCCCTCGGCCTGCGGGTCCGCGGCACAGGGATCACCCGCCGGGACGTCTGCGCCGCGTACACCGCCGGCCCCGCCCTCGTCCGCGGCTGGTTCATGCGCGGCACGCTGCACACGGTGGCCGCGCCCGACGCCAGGTGGCTGATCGGGCTGCTCGGGCCGGTCTTCCTGGCGGCGGGCCGTCGCCGGTGCGCCGAACTCGGCTTGGACGAGCGGCTTCAGGAACGCGCCGAACACCTGGTCGCCGAGGCCGTGGGCACGGACGGGCCGCTCACCCGCGCCGAGCTCACGGCCCGGCTGGCGGCCGCTCTGGGGGTGCCCCCGACCGGCCAGTCCGCCTTCCACCTCATCCGCCGCACCGCGCTGCGCGGGTGGATCTGCCACGGCCCGGACCGCCGGGGCGAGGCGACGTTCGCCCTGCTCGACGACCTGGTCCCGCCCGGCGGTCCCCGACCTCCCGCGCACGAGGCCGCGGCCGAGCTGGCCCGCCGGTACCTCGCCGCGCACGCCCCCGCCTCGGCCGAGGACTTCATCACCTGGTCGGGCCTTCCTGCGGGCCTGGCCCGGCGGGGATGGCGCGCCCTCGACGACGTCGCCGAGGCCGGGATCGGGGGCGGTGCGCACCTCGTGCCCCGGACCCGGCCGGCGGAACCCGAGCGGGAGGGCCCTCCCGACGTACGGCTGCTGCCCGCCTACGACGGCTACCTCGTGGGCCACCGTACGAGGGACCTGTCGGTGCCGGCCGCCCACGCCCGGCGCGTGTGGCCCGGCGGCGGCCAGATCCGCCCGGTCGTCCTGGCGGACGGGCTGGCGGTCGCCACCTGGACGCGCCGGGAGGGGACCGTCGCCGTCACACCGTTCGCCCCCCTGCCGCCGGAGGTCGAGGCCGGGATCGCCGAAGAGGCGGCGGACGTCGCCCGCTTCCTGGCCTCCGGCCCGGACTGAGCCGGAGACCGCCGCGCCACCCGGACTGAGCCGGAGACCGCCGCGCCACCCGGTCCGGTGCGCGGCGGCCGCCGCGCCACCCGGTCCGGTGCGCGGCGGCCGTGGCCCGACGACTACTGCTTCCTGACTTTCCGCGTGTTATCACGCGACGACGCCCCCTGATGCGCGATGCTTCGGTAAAGAATCGGCCCGCGACGACCCCCGGTGCGGATGGGACGGGTGTTCCCGGGTAAGGCACTCGTCCCGGCCGATGCACGACGGAGCGCACCACGGAAGAGGGTCACGATGGCGAAAGAGCACACCGAAGGCGCCGCCGCGGCGCGGGCGCTGGCCGCGCGACTGCCCGGGTGGACGGTCTGGTACGGCGAGCACACCCGTCGCTTCTGGGCCCTCTCCCGCGCGAAGGGGCGGGCCGGCGCGTCGCACGCCGAGGCGGAGACGGCCGAGGAACTGGAGCGGACGGTCCGGCGCATCGAGGACGGCGTTCCCCCGCAGGCGTCTCCCGAGCGGGACGCGCCCACCCGGGAGACGCCGCGTCCCGCCCCGGCCGCGACGGAGCAGGAACCCCGCCGCGAGCCGGCCCGGACGACCGGCTGACCCGGTCCGCCGGACCGGCCCCGGGCTCGCCCGATGATCATCAAAGCGGGCGGATGCTAGACTGACCTCGGAGTTCTCGACGATTCTCTCATCCGCCGGCCGACCCGGCAGGCGGCGCGGAGACAAGGAGCGAACCCGGGATGATCCATGATCGTTTTCCCTGTTCCCTCCCCCCCTCCCTCCTTCCCCGGCTGGCCCTCAGCGCGGTGCTCGTCGCGGGGGCGGCCCTCGTCGGCGTCCCCGCCCTGACCTCCGGCGTCCCGCCGGGCTCCCGGACCGGCCCGCTCGCCCAGGCCGTGCCGTACTGGCCCGCGGGCCGGGCTCCGCAGGCGGCGGTGGCCCGGATGCTCAGCGTGGCCGAGCAGCAGGTCGGCATCCGGGAGGACGCCGACGGCGGCGGCACGAAGTTCCACGCCTGGTACATGGAGACCTCCCGGGCCTGGGAGACCGCGGCCCGCGACGGCCACAGCATCCGGGCCTACGCCAACGCCCCCTGGTGCGCGATGTTCGTCGCCTGGGTCGGCGAGCAGGCGGGACTGCGGTCCACGGTCGGCTCGGACGTCTACGTCGTCACCTGGGCCAGGCGGTTCCAGCTCGACGGGCGCTGGGGCAACGCCCCCGCCCCCGGTGCCGTCGTCTTCTTCGACATCGACGGGGACGGCGGCGAGGGCGTCTACCGGATCGACCACATGGGCCTGGTGAAGCGGGACAACGGCGACGGCACGATCACCACGGTCGAGGGCAACACCGACAACGGCCGGGTCGAGCGGCGCATCCGGTCCGAGGGCGAGGTCGTCGGATACGGCTACCCGGACTACCCCGCGATCTGGGGGCCCCGCTCCGGCGCCCCCGCGCGGGCCGCCGGAGCGGGCTGGTGACGTCCCCGTCCGCCGTCGCGGGCCGTCCGGCCCGCCCCGGCGCGTCGGTGACGTGACGCCGGCGCCCCGGGGTGCGGCACCCGCCGGAGCGGGCCGGTGACGCATGCCCGCCGGTGCGCTAGGCGCAGCGCGCCGGAGCCGGGACGAGGCCGAGGGGCGCCGCGGAGCGGTAGCGCCCCGCGTGGAAGACCAGCGGCGCGCCCTCCGCGCGGTGGAAGCGCTCGACCTCCCCGACGAGGATGAGGTGGTCGCCGCCCTCGTGCACGGTCGCCGTACGGCAGGCGAAGGACGCCAGCGTCCCGGCGAGCAGCGGTGCGCCGCCGGGACCGGGCAGTGTCTCCACCCCGGCGAACTTGTCGGGCAGCGGCGTGGCGAACCGCCGTGACAGGTGGTCCTGGTCCTCGGCCAGGACGTTGACCGCGAACCGCCCGGCCCGCAGGAAGACGGGCGCGCTGGGAGAGCTCCGGGCCAGGCACCACAGCACCAGGGGCGGGTCGAGCGAGACCGAGGTGAAGGAGTTGACGGTGACCCCGGCCAGGTCGCCGCCCGGGGCGGCGGCGGTGACCACCGCCACCCCGGTCGCGTACTGCCCGAGGGCCTCGCGCAGGGATCGCACGGCCGCTCACTCCCCTCGGGCGCCGGTGCGCGCCAGGTAGCCGCCCGCCGAGACGGGGTCCATGAACCACTCGGAGAAGTCCGCCGGGTCGTCGAAGCCGTTGACGAAGCGCGAGGCCACCTCCGGCACCCGGCCGGCGGCCTGCAGGATCTCCAGGACGTGCGGCGGCGGGGGCGCGAGCAGCGCGTTCGTCCAGGCGGTGACGTGCCGGGCCCCCTCCCAGTAGCGCTCGAAGGTCTCCTCCATCCAGGCCGCGTCGAACGGCCGCCCGCCGTGCTCCAGGATGCCCGCCAGGTAGGAGGCGGCGCACCTGGCGGCGTTGTTGGACCCCTGGCCGGTGATGGGGTCGTTGAGCACGACGACGTCGGCGACCCCCAGGACCGGCGCGCCCGAGGGCAGCGTCGCGACCGGTCGGCGCACGACCGGGGCGAAGCGGCCGGTCAGTACGCCGCCGTCGTCGGTGAGCGCCGCGTCGGCGCAGCGCTCGGCCTCCCACGGCAGGAAGGTCTCCAGGATCCGCCGGCTCCGGGCCAGGTGCTCGGCGGGGGTGCGCACGTCGCCCCAGCAGTCCATCGGCCCGCCGGGCACCCCCTCGAAGACCATGATCTCGCAGGGGCCCGCGGCGGTGAGGGCCGGGAAGACGAAGTACTCGCCGACGCCCGGGATCAGGTTGAAGCAGACCGCGGAGTGCTCCGGCCGCGGCGTCAGGCCGGTGACGTAGGTCACGGCCAGGGCCCGCTGCGGGGCGTCGTACGGCGAGCGGGCGGCGTCCCGCTCGAACAGCGAGGCGATCGGCCCCTTGCCCGCGGCGACCATGACGAGGTCGTACTCGGCGGCGTACTCCTCCAGGTCGCCGACCCCGGCGTCGTGGATGACGAGTTTGCCGCCGAGCCGCTCGACCTCGGCCATCCAGGCGGGCATCTTCAGCCGCTGGTCGACCGAGCGGGCGGGCGTGTCGAGCCGGGCCGCCCAGTGGATCGCCCGGCCGCCGTCCGGGCCGGGGACGGTGAGCTGGATCCCGTCGATCGGCGGGCACTCGCCCGCCCACAGGTCCAGGCCGAGGTCGCGTTCGAGCCCGAGGGCCGTGCCGAACATGGCCTGGCCGGACATGACCCGGCCGTTCCGGATGTCCTGCGGGGTCCGGTTGGAGACGACGGTGACGTCGTAGCCGTTGCGGAGCAGGCCGAGGGCCAGGTGGAGGCCCGCCTGCCCGGCGCCGACGATGAGGATTCTGCGCATGGTGGGATGTCCCTTCTCCAGGGTCTTCTCTTTGGTGGATGGTCGATCGGCGCCTGATGAGAACGGTACGGCGGGCGCCGCCGGGCGGGCCATCCGCTCAGCGCGGGTTCCGTCCGCCTGGCGCGGGCTTCGGCCCGGGAGGTCCGTCACAGGCACGCCGCCACGAACGGGCGCGGGCCGCCGACCCGTCGGCGGGTTCTCAGCGGCGGTTGCGCACCGGGTCCGGTCGGCGTGATGTCCCCGAACGCTACGGGCCCTGGTCCGCGCTCTACTCCCGGTTCAGCGGCTGAGCCGAGGCCGGGGTGTTCCAAGGGTCGGTGGACGCGTGTATCGCCGGGGCCGCATCGCGCGGGCGGGCCGAGCGACTACGGCACTCGGGCGGGGAACCGGACCGGCCATCTCCCGCGATCGCTGCGCACTTGACCGGTCGCGCGGAGGCCGGAGGCCCGACGCGTGTATCCGGCGGCGTGCCCGCGGAGCACGTGCAGAAAGCCATGCACAGAAACAGACGGCGGACCCGCAGGATTCCGGCGAACGGCGTCCGACCGCGTGTCCGGAGAAGGTCCGAGCAGAAAGAAGAAGCGGTGAGCGGTGACGGAGGACGGATGACGTCCGATCAGGCGTGGGTACTGGGTATAACCTCAGTGGCGTCGTTCATGATGGCCCTGGACAGCTTGGTCGTGACGACGGCTCTCGGCACGATCCGGCAGGATCTGGCGGCGTCGCTCGAATCGCTCGAGTGGACCGTCAACGCGTACAATCTGACGTTCGCGGTGCTGCTGCCGACCGGAGCGGCCCTGGGTGACCGGTTCGGCCGCCGCCGCATGTTCGCCGCCGGGCTGGCGGTGTTCACCGTCGCATCGGCGGCCTGCGCGCTGTCCCCGACCATCGCCGCTCTGGTCGCGGCCCGGGCGTTGCAGGGCGCCGGTGCCGCGATGGTGCTGCCGCTGTCGCTCACCCTGATCAGTGCTTCGCCACGGCCAACCCGGCGAACTTCTGCGTGTTCGCTTCGCTGTACGGCACGATGTTCTTCCTCGCGCAGTATTTCCAGACCGTGCACGGTGAAGGGCCGCTCGGCGCCGGCCTGCGGCTGATGCCGTGGACCGGGACGCTGATGGTGTGCGCGCCGATCGCCGGCCGGTTGGCCGACAAGGTCGGCGAGCGGACGTTCGTGGTCGGAGGGCTGCTGCTGCAGACACTGGGCATGGGCTGGATCGCCGTGGTCGCCGACACCGACACGGGCTATCTCGAAATCCTGCCCGCGCTGGTCATCGGCAGTGCCGGACTGACCATGGCCATGCCCGCGGCCCGACCGCTCCGAAGCCATGATCCACCTCGCGATGATCGACATCATGAGCCGCCGCCTCACCAAAGAATCCACCCCAACCTGACGAAACGCCTGAAACCACGCAAGACGCAACCCAAAGGATCAAAGGCCCATTCAGAGTGAGCGAGAGAAGGAAAAAGGGCAAATAGGTGGGGCGGCAAACAGCAAACAAGGTAAAGCCAGGCAAAGCTTCACCGATCTCCACCACCCCGGCCACACCGGCCCGCCTATGACGCACCTCACCCGCGAGCATGCCCAGGGCACCCGATCAGCGGCCCGCCGAGGCACGCTTTCGCCCCGCAACCACGCCGCACCCGCACGACGGCCCGGCCGCACCTGCCCGCGAGGGTGACCCGCGCCACCCGCGTCAAGCGGGCGTAGATCGCGGTCGCCGGGCATAACGCCGGCATCACGCACCCGGACGGCGTCCGTACGGTTACTCCACTTCCTCCTACCAGCTTGCGAGCATGTCGTGGGTCAACCCCTCCCCGCCGTACCGCGCGCCGCCCCGCAGCGGCGCACCACGAGGCGGACAAGGACGCACATCATCCTCAACGGACTCGCCGTCTGCGCCGCCCTGCCCTACGCGGGAGCAGTGATCATGCTGGCCCGGTGGACCCACAGCGGCCAACTGGGCGACATGATGTACGGAGACCTGCTCATCCTCGTGCTGACGCTTCCGCTCTCCCTCATCGGCAAGGCGATCGGCATCCCCGCCGCGGAACTCCTGGCCGCACAGGAGTCATCCATGGCCGAGCCGTGGGGATTTCTCCTGATGGTGGGCCCCGGGGTGATTCAAGCGCTCTGGATGGCCTGGCTGATGCGGACGACCTCCCATCGGCGACCGACGCGTCTTGGCGTGTCGATGGCCGTGACCGGCGCGGCGCTCATGATCTACTTCGGCCGGACCATCGCCAACAGCGGCTGGCCGCCGCGACAACCCTACGGCGCCCCCCTCCTGGCCTGCGGAATAATGCAGCTCGTGGCCCTTGCCGCCCTCCTGTTCATCGGCCACCGCGCACGATCGAATCCCTGCGGCGAACTGCGGCCCCGCCCGGATCGGCGCCCGCCTCCAGGCGGCGGCCGCCACCGCGACGGCCAAGCCACCGGTGACCGGGCAGCCGGACCGGTGCACCGCCGCGGTGGCGGTGCAGCGGCAGCGCAGCCGGACGCTGATCACCGGTGAGACCACCGTGCTGCCGTCTTGGCCATGACGTGGCCATCTTTGGAAGGCATCCCATGATTCGAGTCCTCGCCCGCCTCCACGGCCTGCCCGCGGCGTTGGTCGTCTGCGCGTACGCGGCGGCCGTGCTCACGCTGACCTGGCTGACCCAAGACGGCCACCTCGGCGATGGCCTGTACGGGAGTCTGTGCATGCTCCTGATGGCCTTCCCGCTCTCCCTCGTCGGGGACTCGGTATACGACGCGATCATCGGTCAGCGGCACGATGACCTCGCCTACGGCTGGGAGTACGTCGAGATGGGCTGGCCGGGGATCGCCACGGCCCTGGTCCTGGCGCTCCTGCTGATGTGGCGGCGCACCCGTCTGGCGGGACAGGTGGTGGGCTGGGCGCTGACGGCGGCCGTTCTTCTGACGGGAGTGGCGATCGTCTCCGACCAGTGGGCGCCCCGCCAGCCGTACGGCTGGCCCTTCCTGGTGTACGGGCTGATCATGGCCATCGGGTTGATCGCCGCGGGAAGGTCCACGGCGAAGGACGCCGGTACCGGTGAGGCAGGACGTCTGCCTTCCGTTGACCCGGAATAAGTCCGCCTTTATCAGGAGCCAGAAAGCATCGAGCCGGCCGATCGGCGCGAAGACACGGGCAAGGAGTCGACGACCGCGACCATCACCATGAGCCGGACGGAGTACCGTCCGGCTCCAGCCCGTACCGCAGGTCCTGATTCTCCCCCGACCCGTCACTGCGGCGCTCAATGAAACGGATCAGTTCGTCATCGCTCCCGGCATCGACCGCAGCCCGGTATAGGCGCTCGGGCCGCCGATGACCACGGGCCAGCCGTCTCCGCAGCACGGCAGGCGGGTCAGGTGCCGGGCTGCGGGGCGGTGGTGGGCCGGGTGCGGTGGTGGCGGTCCAGGGCGGCCAGGGCGTCGGCCTGGCGGGCGTGGGAGCCGCAGACGGCGTCCACCTCAACCGGCTCGTGGTCCATCGTGCGGGCACTCCAGCGACTACCGTCGGTCTCGGCGTAGCCGATCGGCGTCTCGCTGCCGGACGGCAGCAGGTAGCGGCGCCCGTCGCCGGACCGCCGCGCCACCCGGTAGCCGTTCTCCAGCCGGCGCGGGGCCGGGCGCACCCCCTCCCAGGTGAGCCGGTCATCGCCAGCGGGCCGGGCAGCGGCCTGCCTTCCCTAGACGGGCGGCACGTTCTCCGCCGCCGCGGCGGCGGTCGTCTCGTCATGCTCGCGCAGCAGGCGCAGGACGGTCGCGGCTGAGGGGTGGCGGCCCTTCTTCTTGCCCTTGGTGATGACGAGGCAACCGGCGATGTCGCGCAGGCTCATCCCCTGCTCGCGCAGGTGCAGGGCCATCGACAGCATGGCCTCGTCGGTGACGGCCGCGCCGCCGATGGTCTTGCCGCGGGTGCGGGCGGATTCATGGCCTTCCAGGGTGCGCTCGCGGATGTACTCGCGCTCCATGCCGCTCAAGGCGGCCAGCACGGTGAAGACGATGCCGGAGGGGTCGTGGCTGCCCTGCAGCTCGCCGGACAGGAACTCCAGACCGATGCCGGCGGCGCGCAGTTGTTCGGCCAGCGCGGCCAGCTCGATGCCGCGCCCCAGCCGCTTGTGCTCGTGCACCACGAGGGTGACCGCGGCTCCGGCGGCGCGCATGTCGCGGGCCAGGGCGACGGCCCGCTCGAGCTCGGGGCGGCTGGTGGCGCGGGTGGAGATCTTCTCGGAGAAGACCTTGGCGACCCCGGCCGCGGCCAGGGAGTCGATCTGGACGTCCAGGGACTGGCGGGCGGTGGAGGCGCGGGCGTAGCCGATCCGCATGCGCCCGGCCGGTGGGGCGGCGGCCGATGCCGGGCGGGGCAGCTCGGTCCAGACGGTGCCGGGCCTGCGGACCGGCGGGGTCGGCACGGACAGGGCCTTGGCCAGGGCGGGCACGAGCCGGAACCGGGCGGTGTGGTACTGGGCGGCCACCCGCCCCTTGCCGGTCCGGCAGGGCGAGCCCGCGGGGGCGGCGCAGGAGGACATCGGGCAGTCGCGCTCTTCGACGCGCAGGAAGTCGTCGCTCACCCCGCCACTGTTTCACGGATATGTTTCAATCAGCAAGGTGTTTGCATCGACCTATGAAACACGGTCCGCCCTGGATGGCCGGTCCCGGCCGCGCTGTTTCATAGGCGGTCGCCTATGAAACAGCGTCCGGCGCGGCGCACGGCGCGACTCACGAGACCCGCCTTCCCCCCCGGGCGTCCTGGGATCGAGGACCGGCCGGCCGCCAGTGCACCCGGCGGTCGATCAGGAAAGGCGATCTTTCCGATTTGACCACTTTCCGTTCTTTATCTGCTACTTATGTGGATCTTGCATACGAACGCGGTGAATGTGTAGCTTGTGATCGTTTGCTTGCTGATCACTCTGAACCGCTGATCCCGGCCTCCGC
>NZ_JABTEX010000008.1 GCF_015711645.1 Planomonospora sp. ID82291 | reverse complement strand
CTGCCTCAAGAACCACACCCTCTACGACCGGGCGACCGCCTGGTCACACCGCAACCACGACCTCGCCGCTTGACATCCAAGCTCCAGGGATGTCTGACCTCAAGGGCGGCACGCCGCCTCGACCCAACCACCCTCTTTATTAACCATCTTGTACTTTTAAGGGCGGCGGGGAGCGATCCCGCCGCCCGAGGGAGAACCCATGGCCATCAGCCCCCGCGAACTGCCTTTCTGCCTGTGGTGCCAGCAGCCCGTCGTCAACGGGCCTCGCGGCCTGTGGATCGACGCCACCAGCGGCAGCCCCGTCTGCCCCCGCGCCTACCGCGACAACCAGCACATCCCCGATCCCGATCCCGAACCCGACCTGGGCCCCGCCCCAGTGCGCGTGCGCCTCACCCGGACCGCCAGCGGCGCCACCTTCACCTGGAACGACCCCCAGAGCACCCCTCACGCTTACGAGATCACATGGGACGCCGCCTGCGGCTGCCTGGCCCTGTGCTGGCAGACCCCCGCGGGCGGCTTCGGCCCCGCCCCCCTGCTGCCCGCCCCCACCCTCACGCTCGCCAGGGCCATCGTGGAGAACTTCGTCGCCACCTACGCCTGGATCGACCCGAACGCCCTCGACCTGCTCACCGACTGACCCGCCCACCCGCAGGGGAGCCGCCCTCAAGGCTCCCCTGCGCCGAAAGGACAGCATTGATCAGCAACGGCCAAACCGCCGGTCCCGCTAGCGCCCCGGCCCTCGCCGAGATGCCCGCGCCCGATCGCTCCCGCGTCAACATCCCCCTGCTGCTGGCCACCATGCGCCACATCGAAACCCACCCCGACCTGTGGTGGCAAGAAGACCACCGCGGCCCCGGCCCGGACGGCGACATTCTCGACTTCGCCGCTCGCGCCGCAGACCTCGCCGGTGGTCGCTGGGCATATGACCCCATCCAGCGCGGCGCCGCCACCCAGAACTACCTCGAGCCCGAACCCGGCGACGACATGAGCCGCGCCGAGCCCATCGACGGCCGCCTGCTCATCGGCGTGTGGGAACGCGCCAAGCGCATCCTCGGCCTGGACGACGAAGACGCCGCCGAACTGTTCCGCCCCGACGCCGACCTGGAAGACCTGCAGGCCGTCGTCGCCGCCGTCGCCGGCCACCCCGTACCGGAGCCCGGCACCGCCACCCCCGCCTGACCCTGGGACCGCTCCGGCGCTCCCCCGCCCAAGCCGAAGACTGCGGCACCTCGCCGCGGTCACCATCGGCTATCGGCGCATAGCAAAGGGTTGACGTATGAGATGCCATAAGGCCATATGAAGTGATGCCGCGCTTGAGGTGGGTCGCTGCTGGTGGGGTGGTGGTGCTCCTGATCCCGCTGTTTATCTGGATCGTTCCAGACCGTCCAACCACCACGCGCTACAACAGCCCCCACGCCGACGTCACCGTGGTCGCCCCCGAAGCCGCGGGCACCCCGCGCATCTCCCCGGCGAAGATCGATGTCACGCACCTGCCGGCGGCGGTTCGCGCGCTGTCGGAGCCGGTGCACATCGAATCCGATCCCTTCGACGACACAGCCACGATCACCTTCCGCTACGACCCGGCGAAGCTACCGGCCGGCGCGCTGCCCCAGGAGGACCTGGCCGTCTTCACCTACGTCGAAGACTGGGGATTGTGGCTCCCCGTCGGCGATGAGGTGGACACCGCGGCCCGGACCGTCTCGGCCACCACCGGGCACTTCTCCACCTGGATGCTTGCCGTCACCGACCCGCAGGAACTCATGGACGCGCAAGCATACGAGGCGCGCATCAAGGCGGCCAGCGAAGGCTTCCTGGCTGAGGTGATCTTCGGCGAGGCGGACGACTCGCTCACCTGCGACCCGAAACACCCCCTGGTGGCGGTCCGGGTGCGCGCCGAACTGGTGCTCGACGCAAAACTCTGCCAGGAGCTGCTAGACAACGGCCAATACCGGCTGCAGTACGTCAACACCTCCGGCCTGCCGCAGGCCATCTCCCTGCCCGACGGGTTCACTCAGCAGGAGGTGGACTACGGGGTCAACGCCCAGGTCGCCGAAGGACTCGGCCGCCTGTGGCGAAACCGGCCGGTCATCGGGCCGGGCAAGAGCCTGACGGTCACCTTCACCGCCGACGCGCTCGCACCGGGTGTCGCCCTCAAGGGGGATGTGGACTGGGGCGCCTACCTGGTGAGCACGCTACGGGTGCTGGTCGACGCACTGCTGCTCGGCAAGGCTGACACCGAGGAGGCGCAGAAGACCGCCGACAAGATCGACAAGGCGTTCCTCGCGCCCAAGGTATGGGACTGCCTGACCGAGGGCGCGGAGACGTTGCAGGACTCCAAGAAGATCGGCGACGCGGTGCGCAAGGTCCTGCAGGAGTGCGTCACGGAGGTAGCCAAGGCGCTGCTGGAGGGGGCAAGTGGTTTGCTGTCCGCCGCCAAGGGGGTGTTGAAGACGGCCGGGCGGGTGCTGAAGAAGTTCCTGGACCGGCGCCTGAAGGCGTTCCTGGACCTGAAGAGCCTCATGGACCTGGTGCGGGCGGAGGTGACCGGCATCCCGGTCATGCTGGCCACCCTCACCCGGCAGGTGGACACGACCATCACCATCGAGCCGTCCCGGCTGATGACTCCTGCGGAGGCAGCAGCGCTGCCGGCGTCGGGATGCACGCCGCTGCCACAGGATGCCTTCCGTCCGCCCGGGATGCCGCTCGCCGACGACCTGTGCGTGCACGCCACCGACGCGGACCTGGACGGCAACGGGAAAAAGGACCGGCTGCTCACCTGGCGTCCGATACTGACAGACAGCCAGTTCCCCTTCCGCCAGGTGGACACGCGACTGGCAGGAGCGGCCGCCTACCTCGACGACGGTTCAACCCGTCAACTGGTGACCTCGGTACGCACCTGGGTCGAACCGGAGACCCGGTTGGTGGACAGCTTCGACCCGGTAGGAATCGTCCATCTCGACGGTGGCACGCGGTCGCAGGTGCGCATCAGGGTCTTGGTCGGGTCCAGCACACTGCACGAGGTGGTGCTGTCCCTGGGAAGAGACAGGCAACTACGGCTGGTTGGCTACGCCGGGGAAAAGCGGCCGCTGGTCATCATGCATGGATCCGCACACGCCTACTCCACCTCGTTCGGGTGCGTGGTGTCCGGCACCATGCCACTGTTGGTGATGCAAGATACCTCCGTCTATGACGGCGTCTCATACGGCGAGTCGTACGCCTGGTATCGGTACTTCTACCGGTTCGACGGTGCCGTCGTGACAGCTGCAGGCAGCGAGGGCGGCTTCGTTAAGGCGTCCGAGAGGCGAAAGTACATAACCGCGCCGGGAGCGCAGTGCCGTGCGCGCGGGCCGCAGATCGGTCAGCTCCCGCCCGCAGCCGCCACTCCTGAGGATGGGGTGCGTAAGTTGCTGGCCGCCGCGCTGAAGAATGACCAGAAGACTGCAAGAAGATATATCGCGACCAAGCATCGAGACGATGTGTCTCCGCCGTACCTGAGCTACGACGTCTGGAACGGCATCCGCGCCATCGTCACCACCACCCCGAAAGCATGGGCGAACCCCAAGGCCACCTGTCAGGAACGCGACGACGACTGGCAGTTCTGCACTGTCACCACCTCGAACGGTGGCAGCTTCGGTCTCTGGTTCCACGGGGGAACCGAGTGGGCAGCAGGGGTGATCCAGACGTTCGAGAACCTCGTCGATTGACACAGGCGCGCAGGAAGCCGAGGCGAACCTCGCCGCGGCCCTCCAGCACCGTGACGATCACATACGTGCCAAGCAGGTGACTCGCTCTCGTCTGCCTCCGGGTGGCAGACCGCCGCACCCTCGAACGCCGGATGGACCTTAACCGCCCGGCGCCCTTCCATACCCGGTCATGATCGACCACGTTCCGCGGTGCGGCCCATGCTGAGCGTCACCCCTGCTCGGGCTGGTCGCGGCGATGCACGCTCCCTGCTCGGCAAACGCCTGTTCGAATGCCTGATGGAACTCCCGCCGGCTGAACGCCGACCGCTGCTGGAAGAGCTCACCGCCGACGAACTGCGCCTGGTGTACGCCGCCGCCTACCGCGTCGCCGGATCCGCCTACGCCGTCTGGCTCGACGACCCGGTGGGCTTCTGCGACCAGGTCCTCGGCTCCTCCGCGTGGAGCGTGCCGCGCAAGTTCATGCACGCCCTCACCGAGCACAAGCAGGTTGCCGTACCGAGCTGCTTCGGCTCGAGCAAGACCTACTCCTGCGGCCAGATCGTTCTGTGGCACTCTCTCATCCACCCGGTCGGCACCGGCGTCACCGTCACCCTCGCCCCGCTGTGGCGCCAGGTCGTGCGCCAGCTCTGGCGCGAGGTGCGCGGCGCCCACTCCCGCGCCGGCCTGCCGGGCACGATCGACATGGCGCAGTACAAGCTGCCCGACGCCAACGGCCTGGACACCGTCGTCGCCTACGGAATCGCCGCGGCGCCGTACAATGAAGCTGCTGTGCAGGGTATCCACTGTTTCGACGACCAGACCGAGTTACTCACCGATCAGGGCTGGAAGAAGTTCCCTAAGGTAACGGGAGAAGAGCGCGTCCTCACGCTCAACGGCGATGCCGCCGAGTGGGGGCCGATCACCGAGGTGGTTCGAGCGCCGTTCGACGGCTACCTGAACCTGCATGACGGCGAGCGGGTCAACTTCTGCATCACAGACAATCACCGTCTCCTCGTCCGCAGCAGGAAGAAGGAATACAAGCGGCATAGCAGGATCACTGCGGAACAGGGCCAGGAGATCAAGGAGCAGCGGGCCCGCGGCGTCTCCGCTGACGTGCTGGCCGAGCGGTACGGCGTGAGCCGGTCGCTCATCTACATGATCGCGCAGGGGCGACGCGATCACGCCATGGTGGATCGGCCGGGCGGGCCGCGCTGGCGGCTCGCCGAGTACAGGGACCTGCCGGATGCGTTCGTCGTCCGGCGCACGAACACGTGGGGCGGCGGTACCAACCCTGACACGGTCACCTTCACGCAGCCGTCCGCCCAAGGCCGCAAGGCGATCACCTACACGTTCAGCTTCGAGGACTGGGCGCGATTCCTCGGCTGGTACGTGGCAGAAGGGCACACCTACCAGGCGAAAGGTCGCAACACCTTCCGGGTGTCGATCGCGCAGAACCCGGGCCGGAAATACGACGAGATCGCAGATCTGCTGTCTCGCATGGGCATCACGTTCGGCCGCTACGCAAGAAGCCTCAGCTTCAGTCACTACGCGATCGCCGAGTGGCTACGTGAGCACTGCGGTGTCGGGTCCGGCGACAAGCGGATACCCCGGTGCATCAAGGAAGCCCGGCCGGAGGTGATGGAGGCGTTCCTTGACTCCTTCGGCAAGGGGGAAGGGGCACAGCACACTCACGCGGACAGTCGTCGCTATGTAACCTCCAGCAAACAGCTCGCGGACGACCTGCATGAGGTGCTGTGCAAGCTCGGGCGCGGTCGGAAGGTGCGCCCCATGCACGCCGAAGGCAGCCAGGCCGTGGGCCCGCAGGGAACGCCTTTCCGGCGGCACCGAAGCACGTGGATGATCAACGACCCGGGAGTGCCCGTCGACAGCGACGTGCTGAAGAAGAACGTGGTCAAGCACCGGTACAAGGGGATGGTCTACTGCGTGTCCACCCCCCACCAGACGATCATGGTCCGGCGCAACGGCTGCGCCATGTGGAGCGGCAACAGCAACCACCTGCTGCTGGTGGTGGAGGAGGCCGGAGGCATCGCCCAGACGATCGGTGACAACCTGGCCGGCCTCATGGTCGGCGACGGGGCCCGCATGATCGCGATCGGCAACCCGCCGACGGATGAGCAGAACACATGGTTCGAGAAGCTGTGCAACGACTCGGACGTGCTCACGATCCCCATCAGCGCCTACGACACCCCCAACCTGACCGGCGAGCGGTTCGGGATGTGCCAGTCGTGCCCGGGGGCCGACCACTCCCCGGCCAAGCACATGGTCGACGAGACCTGGATCCGCCGCACCATCCGCGTCCACGGTGAGCGCTCCAACTACGTCAGAGCCAAGATCAAAGCGCAGTTCCCGCTCGGCGTCGCCAACGCCACCATCCCGGCCGACTGGGTGCAGGCCGCGCGCGACCAGGACGAGCCCGCCACCGGCGTGCGCCTGTGCGACCTGGGCCTGGCCGAGGAGGTCGAGCAGTGGAAGGTCGCCCCGGGAGCGTGGATCCGCCTCGGCGTCGATGTCGCCGCTGACGGAGGCGATGAACTCGTCATCGCCCGCCTCGTCGGTGACCTGGCCACCGTCGAGTTCACCAACAGCGGCCCCGAGAACGCCGACCAGGTCCAGGTCGCGCACGCCGTCCTGCAGCAGATCCGGCGCGCCGAACGCCTGCGCGAGGCCTTGGGCACGCACGATCCCGTCCGGGTGAAGGTGGACGGGATCGGTGTCGGCTGGGGCGTCGTCAGCGTGCTGCGCTCATGGAAGCTCGAGGGCCTGCACAACGCCGACGTCATCTCCGTGGTCGTGTCGGAGAAGACCGGTCGCGAACCCGACGAGGCCACCATGCGGCCCTTCAACAAGCGCGCCGAGATGTGGCTGTCGGGCCGCGCCCTCATCCAGCCCGACGCCTACGGTGCCACACGGCTGCGGCTGCGCGTGGACGACATGACCGTCGCCCAGCTGTCGTCACCGAAGCTCACCACCACCGCGGCGGGCGGTTACTCGGTCGTGGAGCCGAAACCCGAGATGAAGAAGCGCGGCATCCACAGCCCCGACCGAGCTGAAGGCCTGCTCCTCGCGCCGTACGAGCCGCTGGTAGAGGAGGAAGAGGAGTGGCGCATCCTCGTCTGAAGCGCCTTAGACGCTCAAACAGGAAAGAAGGTTTACTGGCGTTACTTGATTGTGACATATTTTTTTTCACGCGGGGTGTAACGAAGAAGGCGCTTTCCCCCTTTTGCCCCAGAACGATGATCGTTAACGTGAAAGAGAACAAAACCCCCATTACGGCGTGGCCTAAACCTCGCTGCCGTTCACGTCCACCTGTACAACCGCACGCACGCCGCCGTTACCGCGGCGGGACCGTCTCACCTCCATCTCTCAGGGGTGCGGCCCCGTCCCGCCAAGGTCTCCCCCGGCCGGCGGCGGGCTGCGCATGCACCACTAGGAGAGATAGAACATGCCTCAGCGCCCCGGCCGACACATCTGGGGAATCGCCATCACCATAGAGAACATTCCGCCAGCACTCATGCGCGGCTACGCCTCCAACCCTTTCCTGACCCTGCCGGATGACCTGCGCGAGCTGGAGGACTTCGAAGACGGCCTCGTCCTGGAGATCCTCGACCGGCTGTGCGTCCGCTGCCGCAAGAGCTACGACGACGTCGCCTACGCCCCCTGCCTGGCGGTGAAGGACAACGCCCACCTGCGCGGCGGCACGAAGAACCGCGCACCCCGCCTCGTGCCCGGCCCCGGCCAGCGCGCCGACGAGGTTCTCGCCCGCCAGGCACGCAGCGTCGCCCACCGCGAGAGCTCGGCTCTCATCCAGGCATCCCGCCTGTCCGGTCTGGCCTGACGCCCACCAGCGCCACCTTTCTTCCCGGCCCCTGGCCGCTCTGGCACCTGCGCAGAGCCGCCAGGGGCCGCGCGTTTCCCACCCCTGAGCAGCGGCCGTTGCAGCCTGCGACACAAGCACGCAAAAACGGCACACTCCCGCCCCGAGCCAGCCCGACCGGGCCGGCACCGGCACGGGGGGCCCAGCACACAGATGCACATCGACGACGGCGACTACATCGAGCACGAACCGCTGCACGAGCCCGACCGCCTGACACACCGGATCCGCCGCGACACCATCGGCCTGATCCTGCTGATCGTCGGCGCGCTCACCACCGCCGTCGGCGCCGCCACGCTCTGGCATCCCGCTGCGGGCCTGCTCACCGCCGGCGCCTTCCTCGTCGCGGCCGGCTGGCTCACCGCGACCAGCCGCTAAGCAACCTCGGGGGGTTCATCGTGAGTCGTCGTTTCCTGCCCGGGCTGCTGACCCGCCTCGAAGCACCGCGCCTGCCAGCAGGGGAAACCAAGCAGTACGCCACATCCGCGCCCACCCGCGTCGACCAGCTCCTCACCGGCATGTCGCATTCGGCGCGCCGCGCCTGGCCCGTCGACCGGGCTGTCGCCGAAGGCTTCGAACGCAGCGTGTGGACCTACAAGGCGATCGACACGATCGCCGACCACCAGGCGACGCTCGACTTCCAGCTTCGCCAAAGCGACGAACTCATCAACGACCACCCGCTGGTGCGTCTCCTCAACGACGGCAAAGCCAACCCGCTCGAAACCGGTCGCGACTTCCGCTACCGGCTGTCGACGCAGATCCTCCTCAGCCCACGCGGAGCGTTCGTCGAGATCACCTCCAGCCGCGCCGGCACCCCGCTGCGCCTGGACCTGCTGCCGCCGGGCCGCACCCGTCCTGTGCCCGGCCGCGGCGGCGACCTGCTGTCGCACTTCGAGACGATCACCGCTGACGGCACCCGCGTCGCCATCGACCCCGAACGCGTGCGATGGTTCAGAAAGCCGCACCCGATCGACCCTTACCGCGGCATGACCCCGCTGGAGGCGGCCGGGCTGAGTGTCGACCTCGACTTCCTCGCCCGTTTGTACAACGTGTCATTCCTGCGCAACGACGGCCGCCCCGGCGGCATCGTCGCCATCGAGGGCCGCACCAACGAAGCCGACGCCCGCCTGCTGGAGTCCCGCTTCGGCCGCGGCCCCGCCGAAGCCGGCAAGGTCACCGTCATCAGCGGCAAGCTCTCGTACGTCGATCTGGCCAGCCGCCCCCGCGACATGGCCTACGGCGAGATGGCCGCCCGCGCCAAGGAAGAGACACTCGCCGCGTTCGGCGTCGGCGAGTCTGTCCTCGGCAACAGCTCCGGCCGCACCTGGGACAACGCTGAGCAGGAACTTTATGCTTTCTGGACGGTGACGATGCCGCCGCACATGCGCATCATCGCCGCCGGGTTCGACAACGACAGCGACGACGGCATCACCGGGGAGTTCGACGTCTCCAAGGTGGAAGTGCTGCGCCGCACCGCCGCCGCCCGCCGTACCGAGGCGCGCGAAGAGCTCGACAAGGGCGTCATCTCTCTGGACGAATACCGGCAGATCGCCGAATACGAACCTTACGATCTGCCGCACACTCGCGCCTTGTACGTGGCTCAGGGCAAGACCCCGATCCCGACGCGCGAGGAGGACGCCGTCGCGCTGGGCCTGGCCGCTCCCGCAGAGGAGGCACCCGCGCAGGAGACCGGTGCAGAAGAGATCAGCGAGGAGGAGAGCGGCGAGGAGGCTCCGGCCGAGGAGGCGGGCCCGCCCATCGACATGGACGACCCGGCCACCGCCGAGGCGTTCACCATGCTGCAGGACATCGTCACCGGCAACGGAACCAGCATTGAGGAGATCAAGGCCCTCACCGCTCCGCCGGTACCCGCGCCGCCCGCCGCGCCGGACCCGGACACGCGTGACCACGCGGAGCAGGCGCTCCTGAGCATCCTCGCGCCGCTGGCGCGCCGCCTCATCGAACGCACCGCCGCCCGCGTCGCCTCCCCCAAAGCCAGGAAGGGGACCCGGCACTTCCACGCCGAATACGCCGTCGACACCCGGGTGGGCAGCCAGCCGCTCGACGTCGGCCGCGTCACCAACGCATCCCACTGGCAGCACGACACCGCTGACGCCGTCGGCATGGCCGTCTCCATCGCCGTCTCCGCAGCGGCCAGGAACCTGCTCGGCCCATTCGCCGACGCCCCGGCGACCTTGGAGACCGTCACCGAGGAGATCACGCACTGGCTGGCACACTCTGCCGCCGAACAAGTCACCGAACTCGGCACCGTCGTCGCGGCCGCCGACGCCGCCGGCGACGACATGACCGACATCGTCACCGCCGTCCGCGCCCAGCTCCCCCACGTGGAACAGTGGGCCCGCTCCGCCACCGCCCAGGCCGCCACCGCGCTCACCGCCGCCGCCCAGGCCGCCACCGCGCTGCATCTGGCCGGACCCGGCGGCCGGGTGTCGGCTATCTGGCAGGCGGGTCCCGACGCAGTTGCGCATCCTTCCCACGCCAACGCTGACGGGCAGGCCCGCGACAGCGGCGAGCTGTTCACCGTCGGCACGGCGGCGCTGCGCTGGCCCGGCGATCCGAACGGCCCGCAACAGGAGACAACCGGCTGCCGGTGCAGCCTGCTGTGGCTGATCAGTCCCGCGTGAACACCGCCATGCACCCGCCGGCCGCGGCGCTCACCCCGCCGAAGTCGGCACACTCGGGGCCGCCGCGGTGGTGCCGTCGCAAGCAACCTCCCCCAGAAGCCGCCGGGTCTTCATCAGCGCCTTCCCACGGGCGATCAGCCTCCACCCCGCGTAAGAGAAGATCACGGCCAGTTGGTAGGTGAACGCGTGAAGGAGACGGGCCTGCTCGCGGCGGGACCGCGATGACATCAGCACCCCTTGCATGCAGCACACGCACTCGATCAGCACATCGCGAGGCAGCAGGACGTAGGTGCTGGCGTAGCGCGTCACGTCGTCAAACAGGCTCTGGACATGCTCCTGCATGCGCTCATATTGACGTTGGCGCTGATCGCGCAGCTTCTCCAGCACTGCGGTCGTCGCGTCCGGCGGCGGCTCCAGCAGGACAACGCTGGCGCTTTGCGCGGTATACGCCAGCACCGCCAGCAACTCCCGCCGAGCACGAAGCTGCTCTGCGATGCGTTCCTTGCGTGCTTCTTGCCGGGGCCTGACGAAGTAGTCGTACATGGAGGTGACGACGACCGCCGTGGCGGCACTCGTCGCGACGGTGTCCCAGTTGATCGCCACGGACGCTCCCTCGCTCACCGGCTCCTACCGCAGCCGACAGTAGGAGACGCCCTCATCCCACCGCAGGTCATTGCCGCACACCGTTGCGGTCCCGTGCTGCGGCGCAGGTCCTGCTATCGGCCGTGGCCGTTCCCGCCGAGGGAAGGCACGCCGCGGATCGACGTCCGTGATGGGGCCCGCGCCGCTCATCGCCGCCAGTTCGCGAGCCAGCTCCGCGCTGCCAGCAACGGTCTTGTAGCCGCCGCCGCGATGCGACGTTAGCTCCCGCTTTCGGCACTCTCCACCGCGACTGACCGAGGGGCACGACGCGGGGGGCCAGGTTGATGACCGAATCCGGCTGGGACAGCTGGGAGATCAAGGCGCTAGGGCGGGCGAAGTTCGACAGCGACCTGCATCCCCGTGATCGCAAGGGGCGGTTCATCGAGACGGGCGCGACCGTCCGCGTGTGGGGCGGCGGCCTGGGCAAGGTCGTCAAGAACGTCGGCGGCGGCCGCATCGAGGTGAAGTTCCCCGACGGCACCATCCAGCGGGTCCACCGCAACTACCTGACGGTGGAAAAACGCCCCGACGGCTCGGCCCCGACCGGCAAGACCGCCGACAAACCGGCCGAACTCACGGTGAAGAACCCCACCCGCGGCGGCACCGACTTCCGACCCGAGGTGCGCGACGGGCGCACCCTGGTGCGCAGCATCCGCGGGCGCCGCACCGTCTTGATGTACGGCCGTGACCCGCGCACGGGTGACGCCGTCGTGCGGATCGGCACGATCTCCCAGGTCGGCCGCATCATCGACGGGCAGATACGCGTCGAACTGAACGTGCCCGGCGGCCGTACCTCCCTGGTCGTCGATGAGGACGCCGTCGCCCGACTGATCCCGGAAAAGCCGCTGCAGGACCTGATCGCCGCGGTGCGCCGCCGCGACCCGAACGCCCAGCGGCTCGGCCAGCAGTTGTACGCCTCCGCCATCCGCGACGACGACAACGAAGCCGGGCAGGGCGGCGGCCAGGACGACGCGGCCGCGCCCGCCGCGCGCAAGCCCGCTGATGCGAACACCCGCGCTGCTCAGGCCACGGACACTTCCTCCGGTACGGCCGGCTCAGACCAGCCGGCCGAAAGCTCCTCTGCGACGGACGCCATCCCGGCTGAAGCTACATCCGCGGCCCCTGAACCGGCGCCCGCCGCTCCCGAACCGGGCCCGGCGACCGACTCGGCGGTGGATGCCACCGACCTTCGCGTCGGCGACCGGGTCGCGTTCGACGTGTCGGTCACCAGCGCGAATGCTGAGCGGTTCACCAGCGCCAGCGGTGCCATGCCGCCCATCGGCTCGACCGTGACCGTGCACGGCGCCGTCGTCGCCGACCCCGAACAAGACCTGTACGGCGGCCACACGCTGCGCCTGGGGGAAAACGCCCGCTGGGAAGCGCCCGGCGGCGCCATCGGCCCCATCACCGGCAGCCGCGAGTTCGTTCTCGACGACGGCCAGGATGTGCACCGCACCAGCCGCGGCGCATCCGGCCGCTCGGCGCCGGCCGCGCCTGCCCCGCAGACCCGCCAGGACGGTCTGTTCCTCGAACCCGACCGCGCTGGCAGCGTGGAGCTGTTCGACCCGTACGCCGCCGATTTCCAGGCCGCCGACGCTGCCCCGGCGGCCGCCGCACCCGCCCGCGACGAGCCCGCCGCCGACGACGAGGCCGTCGCACCCGCCCAGGAGTCCCCGCCCGTCAGCGGCCCAGCCGCAGTGCGTGAGACGCTCACCCCCGCCGACGGGGTGTTCATCCCCTTGCGGGAGGAGCAGATCAACGGCGCCGCCGACCGACTGGTCGCCGCCTTGGCCGGATCCGACCCGCGCGAAGCCGAACGCGCCCACCAGTGGCTGAAGGACTCCACGTACTCCGGCATCGACGCGAACACCGGTTACGCATCCGACCAGGACGCCGCCTACGCCGAACGCGCCCGCATCGACGCCGCGGCGTCCGCCGCCATGCGCGACTGGCGGGCCGAGCACATCGGCACCTACGACACCGACCACCTCGTCGAGCTGTCCGGGCTTGCCCGCCGTACCGGCGACGCCGCCACCGCCGGCCAGATCCGTGACGAGCTCGCCCGCCGAGGGCTCACCGAGGACGGTGACCCGCTCGGTCCGCCGCCGCGCGAATGGACGAAACCGCCGCAGACGCAGCCCAAGGACATGACGCCCGAGCAGTGGCAGCAGGAGTTGCGCGAGCGCTACAACGCGCCCGAGGCCGCCGACGCCGTTCGGGACGCTCTCGCCATCCTCGATGTCACCCCGCCCGACGACGACGACGCCTTCGAAGACCACGTCGATCAGGTCAGCGCCGCATGGGGCCGCGCCCAGGACACCATCGAGGCGTTGAGCAGCGACTACGCCGACGAACCCGGCTGGCGCGACAGCTACGGCCGCCGAGCCACCTCCCCTAACCGGGACTGGCTCAACGGCCTGCTCGGCCAGGTCCGCGACCGCATCCGCGGCCAAGCGTGGGAAACCCCCAACCGGGATGTGCGCGAACGCCGCGCCCGGCTGCGCGCCATGAGCGTCGAGGACCTGCGGACCGAACTGCAGCGCATCGACACCGGCCCGTCGATACCGGCGGTGCGTAACGAGCAGCGGTATGCGGTGACCAGCGAACTCGAGCGGCGCGCCATGGCCCGCTCGGCCGATGCCCGCCGCCTGGCCGACGGCGGCGACTACGACGCCGCGCTCGCCGCGATCGACGCCGGCCAGCGCATCTCCGCTGATTTCCGCGACTGGGACCGCATCCGCGACCACGTGCACCGGCTCCGTGCCGACGCCATCCAGGTCGCGCCGGAGGCCCCGGACGAGCCGGACCCGGCAGCCCGCCAGCGGCTGCTGGAGCTGTCGGACGCCCTGTCCGACCTCGACATCCCGGCCAGCATCGACGCATCCGACCGGGTGCGCCTCAAGCAGGCCGCCGACGCCGCCGCCGAAGGCGTGCAAAGCAGCGACGGCGCTTTCCTCGCAGCGCAGCTCCCCACCCTTCGCGACGAGCTCGACCGTATCTGGGACGTCTACAAGGACACCCCGCACGCCGATGCCGCCAACGGCATCCTGCAGCACGTCTCGAACCTGGCCGACGAAGCCGAGAACCTGCACCGGCGCACCTACCCCGGCACCTACCCGTGGGTGCCGGTCTCCTCCCGCGACCTGAAGCCCGGCGACCGCGTCTTCTGGAGCGACGCCTCTGGCACCGTCACCACCGGCACCCTGCCTGATGACTACCGGCCCGGCAGCTCCAGCGCCCAGCTGGTCGACATGACCCAGGGCCGCGGCCAGGGCGCCGACCGCGCCGTCGACAACACGTGGACCGCCCAGCAGATCCCCGCCGAGGTCAACCGGTACACGCCGCAGGCGGCCGCCGAAAGCGTCGCCGACGCCCACGCCAGCCGCGCCCAGCAGACCGAACGGGCCGCCGCTGAACGCGCCAACGCCGACCGCGTCCGCGCCCTCACCCCGCTCCGGGACATGTCTGCCCACGACATGGCCGACGAGATCGCCGGATTCGACAGCGACGCCGGGCACGCCGCAGGCGTTCTGGCCGACCTGCTTGACGACGGGCCCGCCGAGGCGATCACCGTCGCGTGGGATGAGGTGTACGCGGCACTGAACCGCGCCATCGACGGCCTCGACGACGTCGCCGACCCGGGCGGGCATCAGCGGCGCCGTCTGCGCGACATGCACAACACCCTGAACTCCGAGCAGCGGCGCATCAGCCTGGACCGGCGCAACGCCGCCAACCGCCGCTCCGGCCCGCCGGCCACGCCCGCGGCCACGCCGGGCGTGCACGACGGCTGGAACGACTCCTTCCGATGGGTCGGCTCCGACGGCCAGTCCAGCACCGTCAGCTTCCTCACCCGCGAGCAGGCCGACGCTGCGTTCGCCCGCTACGAGCAGCACCTGGCCGACCCGCCGCGGACCGAACAAGCCGACACCGCCGACATCACCATCGGTGACCACCTGTACCGGCCGACCGACGACATCTACGACGCCACCGTCATCGGCATCGACGACACCCCCAGCGGGGACCGGTACGCGCGGCTGCAGCACAGCGACGGCCACGCCTCCCGGGTGCTGCTGCCCGCCGGGCAGACGCACACCCGCCGCACCCCGCTCGGCGGCCTGCGTCTCATCCCCGGCACCGGCACCGGCACCGGCACCGGAACTGGTCCTGGTCCTGGTCTGGGCCGCCGCGACGGCCGGACCCGCCCGCAGCCGGTGAGAGACGTGCCGATCCTGCCCGACGGGCTGCCCGCTCTCACACCCGAGCAGCGCACCGACCTGATCGCTGAATCGCGCCGCCAGTATGTGCCCGACCTGCTGGCCGACGCTGAACGCTCCTACAACGCCGGCCACTACGCCGGGGCGCTGAACACCCTTGACCAGGCCGCCCGCATCGCCCCCGACCTGGCGGGCACCCCCGACTGGCAGCAGCGCCGCGCCACCATGGTCGAGCAGCTGAACGAGGCCGCCGCCGCCCGCATGGCCGCCATCTCCGACACCGACCTGGAAGCGCAGCTTGCCGCCGCTCGCCGCGACCACGAGCGCACCCTGGCCCGGGCCATCGCCGGCGGCCCGGACGACGGCGACGTCGGCGCCACCGAGGCCGCCGTGAAGGTGCTGCAGGACGAAGCCGACCGGCGGGCCGCCGCCCGCGCCGCCGAACCGCGCCCCGGTGGTTTCGTCTCCGCAGGTGATCTTCAGCCCGGCGACCGGATCCGCGTGGTGCGCCGCACCAGCGCGGTGCGCACCGTCCGCTCCGGAGCCGGTAACTACCTCACCCAGGACGACGGCGAATCGTGGGTCGGCACCGTCCCCGGCGACTACCAGCCGGGCCAGCCGGTGCGCCTGTCCGACGTCGTCATCGAGCAGTCCGGCGTCGTGCTGCCGCGCCACCTGGCCGACCCGCCCGAGGTCCGCCTGGACGAGCACGTCGAACGCCTCACCCCGACCGAAGCGGACGCCTCCCTGCGCCAGGCCGAGGACCTGCGTGAAGCCGCCGCCGCCCGGCAGTCGGCCGCCAGCGCGCTGCCGCGCCACCCGAGCGTCATGACGGTGCGTGACCTGGCCGCCGAGTACGGCGACCGCAACCCGGTCGCCGGGGCGAAGCTCAGCCAGTTCGCCGACGCCCTGGACGCCGCCACGGCCGCTGACGGCGACCGCCGTTCAACCGCCATCCAGGCAGCCGAACGGGCCTGGATCGCCGCTGACGACGCACTCGCCCAGTACATCGCCGGCCTCAACGACGACAGCGACGCGGGCGGCTGGGGACGCTTCCGCGCCAAGAACGCCAAGGACACGCTGCTGACCCGCCTGAACGAGGCAGGAGGCTCCTCGCGGCGCGCCCGCGCCGCCACCGACCCCGCCCCGGCCGCCGACGCACCCGACCCGGGTGCCCCGCGCCTGCCCGACGGTCTGACCCTGGCAGCGATCGACGGCAAACCCGACCAGTTCAACGTGGTCCGGCCCGGCGACCCCATGCGCGGCGACAAGCCGCTCGGCCAGATCGGCAAAGAACGGCAGTCGCGAAGCCTCCGCCACCGGCCGGCCCGCTGGTGGTGGCGCGGCAAGGACGACGGCACCGTCCCCGGCGGCGCCCGGTACGCCACCGCTGAGGACGCCGCGGCCGCCCTGGCCGCTTACACCGACCTGCGCGACAGGCCTTACCCGTCGGAAACCGTTCACCCCTCCGACCTGACGGCGGGCGACGCGATCGTTCTCCACCACGGCACCGACAAGGCCACCGGCGTCTCCCCGGCCTTTCCCGGCGGTCAGCGCGCCGTCGTCGAACAGGCCGAGCACAACCGCGACAACTCCTGGTCGGTGCACGTACGCCTCGACGACGACCGCCGCCTCGTCTACACCAGCCCCGTCTCCACCGGAGACCAGCGCGTCGAACGCATCCTCGGCGAGCGGCCGCCGCTGCAGGTCGACTCCGTCTCCCCGGTCGCGCTCACCGCAGGAACCTGGATCATCCCCGACGGTTCCGTCACCCCCGCCCAGGTGGTCGGCGCCGACTACACCTCCGACGGTCAGGCGCTGCTGCGGGTGCGCACCGCCGACGGCCGCGACGACATCATCGAAACCGACACCAGCAGCGTGCTGCGCCGCGCGTTCCCCGCCGACGGCAGCGGCGACGTGTGGGAGGACCTGTCGCAGTCGCGGCTGCAGCCCGCTCACGGCAACCAGCACGCCACCCAGACGGTGCCCGCCTGGCAGATCACCGCCGGCGACGTCATCGACCTGGGAGGCGACGGCGAAGCGGCGCTGCCCGCCTACGTCGCCCGTGTCGTTCGCAGCGGTGACGCCACCACCATCGCCGAAGCGATCGACTGGCGCGGCGAATCCCACTGGAGCACCTACACCGCCGACGCCTCTGCGCGCCGCCTGGTCCAGATCCCCGCCGGCGCCACCCTCGAGCAGGTTCCCGCCCGCCAGGTCAAGGCCGGCGACCGGCTCGTCGTGGGCGGCGACATGGACGGCACCCAGCTGGCGCGCGTCACCGGCGTGCACGGCGGCTGGGCGCACCTGACCCACGACGACGGCCGCACGAGCGCCGAACCGCTCGGAGATACGTCCGTGTGGCGCATCCCCGCCAAGTCCGCCCCCACCCCGGCCAAGCCGAAACGCACCCGCAAGCCGAAGAACCCGGCCGCCGCCGCGGACGGGCCGCCGACGATGCGGGTGAGGCTGCGCTCCGACATCCGCAAACGCGTCCTGAGCCTCGACATCGACGCCGACCCGGACGCCACCCCCGAGGCGCGGGAAGCCGCCGCGATGCTGCGCGCCAGCCAGCCGATGACGACCGTGCACATGCGCGCCCTGTCGGTGCACCTGCGTACCCTCGCCGGCGGCGACAGCCCGCTGCCGACGCCGCGGCGGCGCGCACTGGAACGCGCCGCCTCCTGGATCGACGGCTCCTTCGCGCGCCTGGCCGGCTACCCCGAACCGCCGCACAACCCGCACCGCGCCACCCCCGAACGCTCCCGCGCCGAGAACCTCACCAGCGGCGACGCCATCGCTCTGGCTGAAACGAACGGCACCGTGACGCTGGCACGCGTCATCGACACCAAGCCGCTTCCCCGCTTCCCGCTCGTCACCGTCACCATCGAGCACGGCGACGGCCGCCGCGAGCAGCGCATCCTAGCCTCCGGCGTCGACGTGTGGCTCATGCCGGACCTGCCCGACGACGTCGACGTCTCCCCGGACACCGGCCCGGTCACCGAGCACATCAGCCCGCACCGGCTGGAGATCGGCGACACCATCCGCGTCGGCACCGACACTCACACCATCACCACCCTGACGGCGACGTCGACGCCGTGGGCGGCCACGGAAACGTGGCAGGCCCGCACCAGCGACGGCGACGTCGTGGACCTGGCCTGGAGCGGCTTCCCGTCCGTGGTCCGCGTCGGCCGCGGCACCCACTCGGCCGACCAGCCGTGGGACTCCGTCCTGGACGAGCGCGGCGGCGACGGCATCATCCCCGCCACCGAGGTCCGCGTCGGTGACCGTGTCACCTTCGGCCCCGAACACGGCAACCTGTCGGGCACCGTCGAACAGCTCACCCCGCTGATCGGCGGTGACCCGCTCAGCGGCGGCGAGCAGATCGGGTTCGTCGCCTCCGTCCGCACCCTCGACGACGACATCGACATGGTGGCGATCATGGACGCCGGCGAGCAGAAGGTCACCCGGCACGCGCTCGGCACCGACGACGCCGAGCACCGCATCAACCGCCAGTACCACCAGCGCCGCCGCACCGAACGCGAACGCCACCTCGCCGAAACGCTCAGCCAGCTCGAGACGTCGCTGTACGCCGACGTCGCCCGCACCGTCCTGGCCGACTACGACGACCAGCGCACCCGCCCGGACGAAAGCGGCGAACACCGGTGGCTGGCCGCCCCCGACCTGGTCGAGCAGGTATGGAAGAAGCACGACGCCGACGGCAGCGCCGCCGCCGAGCAGGTGGCGCGCATCCTCACCGACGACAGCGACGACGAGCAGACCAGCGTCCTGGCCAAGCGCATCACCCCGCTCATGCAGCAGCTCCGCGACCGCGCCTTCGCTAGCATGGTCCAAGGCATCGTCAACGCCGACCCGCTGCCCGGCGAAACCCGCGACCAGGCGCTGCGCCGCATCATGCACCAGTACGCCAGCACCCCGCCGCTGACCGGCCCCGGTATCGCCCGCCTCCTGGCCGCCCACGACCTCACCGAACTCGACGACGTCGCGCCGCCCGCCGTGCCCGACCTCGACGACGAGGGCGGCGCCGACCTGCCCTCCCGCATGGCCACCTACCGCAAGGCGCTACCGGCCGACCTGGCGCACATCAGCCACAAACAGGTCGAGCGGCGCATCTACCGGCCGCTCAGCCTGGACCAGCTCGAAGCGGCGCAGCAGCCCAGCCTCGACACCATCACCGCGTACGTGCCCGACATCGCCGCCGACGGCGGCCCCGGCGAGCACGCCATGCGGCATGTGGCCATCATCAAGGCCGCCGGTGCCGACATCGCCGCCGACATCGAACGGCGCGCCAGCGCCGTAGACGGCTACAGCGACGCCGTACGCACCCGCCAGGCCGCCCAAGAGCGCATCGACGCCGCCACGGCGGAGATCACCCGGCTGAAAGCCGAACACGGCGCCACCCGCCGCGCCCGCCTGGACGCCAAAGCCAAAACGTTCGGTTACGCCGGAATCGACGACCTCGTCGCCCAGGCGAATGCCGACGCCGGCAGCCAGGCGGCCCGCGACCGGTGGAAGGTCATCACCCCAGCTGAGTTCGGCAGCGGCGAACTGCCCGAAGTCGTCACGTTGAAGGCCCGCATCGCCGACGACCGAACCGAACGCGACGCCGCTGAGCGCACCATCCGCGACATTCAGCAGACGGCCACGCTGGAGGCGCTCGCGAACCTGCGCGCGATCGGTGGCCACCGGCTGGAATTCCACGACGAACGCGGCCGTCGCCGCGCCGACACTCACAAGGTGACGGCGATGATGCGCGACGCCGAGCAGCTGTTCCCCGCCGACTGGGTGGCCGCGCTCGCCGGACACGGCCCCATCACCCTCAAGGCCACCACCGACACCCCGTACCGCGACGCCGAAACGGGCGCCATCGCTCTCAACCCGAACTTCGGCGGCGGCCGCCGCAGCCGCGACCAGGCCGTCCACGAGCTCGGGCACGCCTTCCAGCACCTGCTGCCGGGGCTGAAGGACGCCGAGCGCGCCTACCTGTGGGAGCGAACCTCCCGCGGCCCCATCGGCGAACGCACCCGCCCCGAGCCGACGCCGCTGGACGGCACCCCCGACCAGGTCGGCTACCCCGAAGCGTTCCCACACCCCTACAGCGGACGCGTCTACCCCAACGGGCACGGCGAGGTCTTCACCACCGGCGTCGAATCGCTCCTGGCCGGCGGCAACTACCTCGACGACGACTCGCGCGCCTGGACGCTCGGCGTGCTCGCCCTGCTCGGCACCGGCGAAACCGGGCCGCAACGCGACCCGCTCGACGGCGTCGACATCACGTCCCTGTCCGTGCAGGACCTGCAGGACCTGCTCGGCAGCGTCCCGTGGGGTTCGCCCGCCTACAACCGGATCATGAACGAGCTGCGTGGCCGCGACGACCACGACGACCCGCTCGCCGGCGTCAACCTCGACCAGTTGTCCGGTGAGGCGCTACTCGAACTGCTCGGCCAGGTGGAGGACTACTACAGCGTCGCCCGCATCACCGAGGCGCTCGACGAGTGGGAAGCCGAAGAGGCCGCCGAACAGCAGCGCGCCGCCCGCATCGAGCAGCGCGTCGCCAGCGGCCAGAGCCTCGATGAGGCGATCGCTGAAGAGTACGGCGTCAGCGAAGAGCAGATGCGGCGCGACCGGGCGCGTTCCCTGGCCGGCACCGAGCGAGGCGGCAACACCGAAGAGGCTGTACGCGCCGACTACGAGCTGTTCATCGAGAACCTGCGCCAAGCCTACGAAGGCGGCTTCACCGGCAACCGGAACACCGACATCTACGCCAACCGCAACGAGGACGCCGCCAACCGGGCCGCACGCGGTCGCGGCTACGACTCCGACCGGCTGTGGACTCTCGCCAGCTGGGACGAGATCGTCGCCAACGGCAGCCCCGAGTTCGTTCAGTGGCTGGAAGCCCAAGGGTGGATGAGCTGGACCGAATACCGCGCCCAGTTCCTGGGCCGCGACCGCGACGTGCGTGCCGCCCGCCGGGCTCGCGAGGCGCGCGGCGCCGCCCGCCCGGACGCTCGCCAGCGCGGCCGAGGCCGCAGCCGCCGATAAGTTGAGGCCCTCCGCGCCGACGCGGAGGGCCCGGCTGGTCTTGCCCCCGTGTGCGCGACGAAGAAGGAAGGTGTCCGGTGACGAATCCCCCTGCGGGACGGTCAACATCCACAGCGGCGGCCCCGCAGTCAGGTGGGCCACCGTCCCCGGTTCACGCGCGGGCCGCCCGCCTGGCCGGGCGCGCCGCCGCCAGCCAGGGGCTGGCGGTGTCAGCCAACCCGTTCGCCGGTGCAGGCGACCCGGCCAAGGCGACGCTGTCGCGGCTGTTCATATTCGGATACTGGTCGGTGGCTTCGCCGCTCGGCGCCGAGAAGAAGGAGGAGGACAGGCGTGTTTGAGGTGCACGGCTACGTCGACGCGGTGCCGTACGCGGTGACCGTGGGCAAGGCCCGGCCGGAAGCGGCCGCCACGCACGGCGTGGTGTCGGGCTCACCGGTCGCCGTCGGGCTGATCGCCGCCCGCGAAGGGGAGACGATCAGCCGGCCGCGCATGATGCCGGTCCTGGTGGACGCCTCCGACGCGGCGAGCGTGCTGGTGGCGTTGCGCGAATGGACGCAGGTGATCAAGGTCGTCGGGGACGCTCCAGGGCCAGCGGACACCTCGGTTCCCCAGCTGGGCGATCAGGTGGAAACCAGCGATGCGATCACCGCATGACAACATTACTAATTATCCTGTATCATTAACACATGCAGGAAGGGGTGGCGGGGTGTCTGTGCGCGAACAGGACCCCCATCCCGCCGCCCCTTCCTGCATTACGACGTCCGACGAGTCGGCGCCGTACAGGGTGTCCCATCGGCCCGAAGCGGGCAACGAGGGAAGGTGCCCTTGAGGCGGGCCGCACCACCGGCCTCCTCCACCGCCCAGGAAGAGAAAACCAGTCCGCTTCCCAGCCGGCGTGCTTCCACGTGAACCGCCGACACCAGCAACTATTCGGGTAACCGACGACGGGAGACCTTTTGCCGCACACCGACGACCTCTACAACGCGCTGCGGGACCAGTGGATCATCGACCACCCGGGCGTCGATCCCGACGACGACCCCGAGTTCCTGCGCACCTGGCGCCGCGCCGAGGGCGCCGACCCCGAGACCGGCGCACCGCTTCCCTGACCCCCAACACCTGTCACACCGGCGAGGGCGGCGACTCCATCACGGAGTCGCCGCCCTCGCCGCATTGACGCCGACGCGACGTAAGCCCGCTGATCGATCACCATCCCCGCGCGAGCGGCCCGCCCGGGTTGCTTCCAGCGACTCGGGGGAGTGTGCGCGTTGGGCCGAATCTCATGGGAACGCTACGGGGTGCGCTTCACCGCCGCCGGCGCCGTCATCGACACCAAGGCCCGCTCCCTGCGGGGGCGCGCCGCCGGCGGCGACTGGCAAGCCCGTGACTGGCAGGGCCGCTGGATCTACATGGGCGGCCGCGTCCAGCTGCGCGGCCGCAACCGCTACGGCGAGGTCGTCGGCGCCGACGAACGCCGCGGCGTCACCGTCGCCTGGGAAGACGGCCACACCAGCACCGTCATGCCGCACCTGCTGCGCGTCGATACCCCCACCCGGCGCACCAGCCGCCCGGGACCGCCCCTGCCGGAGAGCTTGTTCGACCTCGCTGCCCCTACCTCCTCCGCGTCGCGTCGCCCCGCACCGCGCCGCTCCGCCCCGCCGGCGACCACAGCACCCGCCCCTGCCCCGGTACCGGTCCCGGACACCAGGCCGGGCGTGCTCGACCCGGACGCCCGCCCCGACGGCGCCCTGCTGTACCGCACCTCCCCCGCAGGAACCACGCACGCCTGGTCCCGCCTGACCCCCTCCGGAGAGGTCACCTTCTACGTGCGCGGCAGCGACGGCCAAACCCGCCGCTACGACCGCATGGCCGACTGGCAGGAAGCCGCCCAGGCCGCCGCGGCGACCATCCCGGCCCGCCCGCCGCGCGCCCGCCGGCGGCGCACCGCCCCGCCCGCCGGACAAAAGCCCATCCCCGACCTGTTCGGCTCCCCCACCGGAACCCCGGATGGCGACGCCCCTGCCGACCCCGCACCCGCCAGCGCGGGCGCGGCACCGCTGACCGCGGCCAACCTTCAGCCGGGGCAGCGCCTGCACTACGGCAGCCGGTCGTACACCATCGCCGCCGTCGAACACGTCGACCTGCCCTTCCTGGAAGAAGTGATCGCCACCTTCGACAACGGCGACATCCGCGTCTTCCACCCGAGCAGCGACGTCACCGACCTGGTCGACCCCGCTGACCAGACCAAACCAGCCGCCTCTGCCCCGAACACCGCCCCAGACATCACCTCGGTCGCCGACCTCATTCCCAGCAGCGACGACTACGACCAGCGTCACATCGAAAGCAAACTGCGCACCCTCATCGAAGGCCGCACCTTCGGCCCCTACACGGTGAAACTCCAGGACCTGCGGCCCTTCTACGACGAACGCAGCGGCTCAGCAAGCCTCGGGTGGAGCGCCACCATCTTCGACACCGACGGCGTCCGCGTCGGCAACACCTCCCGCACGTGGAACCGCGACGCCGACGGCACCCTGCACGCCTACAACGACCTGCTGACGCTCCGCAGCAGCACCCGCGGCGGAGGCTTCGCTCCCGCCTGGGGCGCCCACCTCGAAAACCTGTACTGGGACGCCGGGTTCGACCGGGTGAGCGTGCACGCCGCCCTCGAAGACGGCGGCTACGTGTGGGCGTCAGCTGGTTTCGACTTCGACAACCCCTACGACGCCTACGACGCCATCCAGCGGCTGCGCGGAGAGTTGCTCCTCGACCGGGTACCGATGGACGACGCCACCCGCGCCGCCGCCGAAGCGCTACTGGAACGCGCCGACCGGCACACCTTCGGCGAACCCGGGTACCCGTCCGCGCGAGAAATCTCCCAGCTGGGCCGCCGCCCCGGGCAGAACATCCGCGACCATGTGTGGCTCGGCTCGTCCGTGATGCGCGGCTCGAACTGGCACGGCACCAAACGCAACCCGTTCCTGACCCCCGCTGCCAAGCCCTCCCCGGCATCCGCCCCTTCCGCTACCGACCGGCCTGTCCCCCACGTCGCAACCGACCTGCAGCCCGGTGACAGCATCACCCGCCGCGACGGCAGCCTCGCCCGCATCACGCACGTCACCGACACCGGCGACGGGCGGCTCACCTTCACCCTGGACGACGGCGGCAGCACCAGCCTGCCGGCCACGGCCGCGGTCGCCGACATCCTCGTCTCCGCCCCGGGCAGCACCCTCGACCCTGCCCGTGCCCCCGGCGACGCCACCGCCGAGCCCGTCGTCCCGGCGGCACGGCAGCGGCCGAGCGGCCGCCGGGACGCGAGCAGGACCCCGTCCACCGTTGCGGAGCCCAGCGACGCCACCCTGACTGTCCCAGAGCCCGAACCCGCCCCGGAGCCCGTCACCTCACCGGTGGCCGCTCGGCCGCGGCCGCGCCGCCGCGGCACCACGCCACCCGCCACCCCCGAGCCTGCCCCGGCACCCGAACCCGCGCCAGCCCGGCCTGCCCGGCCTGCGCGACGGCAAGGCCCACCCGTCGCCACCCTGGCCGTCGGCCAGCACCTCCGCAACGGCCGCTACGGACCCGTGGAAGAAATCGCCGAAATCCGCCCCCAGGGACGCGGCGCCACCGTCATCTTCACCAGCGGCAGCACCCGCGTCCTGCGCGGCCCGCACATCCCGATCTCGTTCGTCGTCCCCGACGACACCCCCCTCACCTCCACACCCGCACCCGTCCCGACGCCTGCACCAGCCGACCCGGGCATCCCCGACCCCGACGCCCGCCCCGACGGCGCCATCGCCTACTTCAACAGCAGTGACGGCCCCGGCGAAGCGTGGGCGCACGACACCGCCGACGGCGTCACCTTCCACGTCCGCGGCCGTGACGGCGTCATCCGCCGCTACGCCACCTCCCGCGAATGGACCACCGCCGGAGGAGCAGCCGGCGCCACCCAAGCCGTACCCGCCCCGAACACCGCCTCCGCGCCCCGCCAGCCCGCCCACATCCCCGACCTGCCGTACGGGCTGCACGCCGGCGACCTCATCCCCTACGACGACGACTACGACGAAGACGACATCAGCGCCCGACTCGAAGATCTCGTCGACGGACGCTCCTTCAACGGCTTCACCGTCCGCATCGACAACGTCGACGCCGGACATTGGGACGGCTACGGCGAAGTCAGGTTCACCGCCCGCATCTACGACGCCGACGGCGCGTACGCCGGCGAAACCGAACGCACCTGGACCCGGGAACGCGACGGCACCCTGCACGCCTACAACAACCTGCTGGAGCTCCACGAAGAAGCCCGCGGCGGCGGCTTCGCCCCCGTGTGGGGCATGTACCTGGAGCAGCTCTACTGGGACTCCGGGTTCGACCACATCAAGGTGCACGCCGCCCTCGCCGACGGCGGCTACGTGTGGGCGTCCGCCGGATTCGACTTCGCCTACCCGCAGTACGCCACCCACGCGCTGGAGCGGCTGCAGGAACTCCTCGACCGCAACACCCCGCCGCTGTCAGCCGCCGACCGGGCCGCCGCGCAAGCACTGCTGCAGCGCGCCCGAACCCACGCCTTCGGCGAACCCGGGTACCCGTCCGCGCGGGAAATCTCCCAGCTGGGCCGCCGCCCCGGCCAGAACCTCCGCGAACACTCCTGGATTGGCTCGCGCGTCATGCGCGGCACCAGCTGGAGAGGCATCAAACGCCGCCCCGCCCGCAGCGAATAACCCCCGCCGCCTCCGGCCTGGCTGATCATGGGGCCGCGACGTTAGCCGCCGAATCGGCCACCATGCGCCGCTGTGGAAGACAGCAGAGTGTGGTGGCCGATCGGTCTGGTGATCGGCGTCCTGATCGCGTTGATGGCGCTGGCTGCGATATGGCCCGACTTCACGATCGAGGACCCCGGCCCGGACGTCGGAGTGGACGCCCCTCTGCTGCAAGCAGCAGCACGTTCGGGGGACTCATGACGCTGTACGCCGCAAACGGCACCCGCCTCACCAAGACGACCGCCCAGGCCAAGAAGACGGCCGTACCCGTCCTCGACCCGATCGTGGAGGTGACGGAGAACCTGTATGAGGGCGTACGGCTGGACGGCACGAACTTCCCCGAAAGCGGCCGAAGGCTGAAGTTCCCCGCCGGGGCCCACATCCGCCAGTCCCAACTGGACGCCTGCTTTCCCGCAGGGACCGTCGCCGCCCTCAGCCCGGCCGCAGGGGCCGCGGCCGGCGGCGACACCGTCACGATCACCGGCACGAACTTCACCCCCGGCACCACCGTCACCTTCGGCGGCACCGCCGCCACCGCGATCATCGTCATCAACGACAAGACGTTGACGTGCAAGACACCAGCGAAGACCGAAGGCGCAGTCGACGTCGTCGTCACCACCGACGCGGGCGCCGTCACCAAGACCGGCGCCTTCACCTACGCATAAGCCGCCCCAGATGACGACGCAGTGGTCCCGGTGGGGGATGCGGTTCGCCGCCTTCCCCACCGGAACGGACACCAAGATCTTCGGGCGTCTGCGCACCCGCGGAAGCCGGGCACCCGGCGGCGCATGGCAGGCCCGCGACTGGCAGGGCCGCTGGATCACCATGGGCGAACGCGTCCAACTGGTCGGCTACGCCCGCACCGGCGTCGTCCAAGGCGGTGACGCGCGCGGGCGCGTCACCGTCCGCTGGGACGACGGCGCCACCACGATCGTGCCCGGCCGATCGCTACGCCCTCAGCACGCCCCCGCACGCCACCAGCCGACGCCCAGCAGGCAGACGCCGCCGGCCGCTCCCGTATGGCGGCCCACCGGCGTCACCCCACCACCACCACCACGACCGGCGGCTCCTGCGGTTGCCCCACCGGTACGCCCACCCCAGCCCCACCAGCCACCATCACGCCTGGACGACCTCATTCCCCGCCACGGCGAACCCAACCCAGACGAAGCCACCCTCAAAGCCGCGCTCGCTCACCTGCTCGAAGGCCGCACCTACGGCAACGGATACACGGTGCGTGTCTACGAAGCCCTCGCCGGCACGCACACCCCGCATAGCGGCGGCGGCCGCTACGTGCGCTTCACCGTCGCGGTCAAAGCACCCGACGGCGGCCCCGCTGGAATCTCCACCCGCAAACTCGTCCGCGAACCCGACGGCACCCTCGTCGCCGACCACGAACTACAGCGGCTCCTGCCTGAGCACCGCGGCAACGGGTTCGGTTCCGCGTGGGGCCACCACATGGAAACCCTGTACCGCGACTCCGGGTTCGACCGCGTCGAACTGTTCGCCGCCGACGACGACGGCGGCTACATGTGGGCGTCCGCCGGTTACGACTTCAACAGCGAATGGAGCGCCACCGCCATCCTCGACGAGCTCGCGGACGAACTCACCCGCCTGGAGCACGCCCGCGACACCTGGCCCGGCCCGCCGGACGATCCGATGCTGCAGCAGATCATCGACGACATCGCCGCCGCCCGCGCCCTCCTGGCCGATGCCGCCGCCGGGTACGGCCAGCCCGGTTTCCCGAGCGCCTACCGCATCAGCCAGGCAGGCCGACGGCCAGGGATGAAGTATCGTCGCGACGAGTGGCTCGGCTCCCGCGTCATGGCCGGATCCGAATGGGAAGGAGTGCTGAAGCTGTGAGCACCGACGAGCAGCGGCGCGCCCTGTCGCGGCTGGTGTTCCAATGGCGAACCGCCCACCCCGACGGGCCCGACGACCCAGGCGACGACCCCGAGTTCCTCCGCCAGGCACGCATCCTGCAAGGCCTCGACCCCGAAACCGGTGCCCGCCTGACCCCGTAGCGGCTATCAGGCAACAACGATGCCTTCCCCGGCGAGGGTTCCCCCGCCCGGCGGAAGCACCGCCTTCGCTGCCCCACCTCCCCCGCCAGCAGGGGCAACAACACCCGATGTCGCCTATGCGACGTAAGCCCGTTTTCTTGCCACTCTTCCGCGCGGTTGACGACGCGGGAGGGGGCCCCGGTGGCGACAGGCTGGATGCAGCAGCTGGAACACAAGGCGGTGACGGCCGCGCCCAGGACGGCAGAGATCGCTGTCGACGGCAGCGGAGACGGCACCGTCGAAGCGCTCGTCGCGGTCACCGGCGTCCTGGACGGCGTCGGAGACATCATCGTCCCGGGCGCGTTCGCTCGCACGCTGGCCGAACGCAAACCGAAAGGGATCTTCTCCCACGACACGAAGATCTGGACGGCTCGCACCGAGGTCGTGGAGGAGTGGCTGCCGGGCGATGCGCGGCTGCCGTCCCACACCAAGGACGGCAAGCCGTGGCCGCGTGAAGCCGGCGCTTTGTACGTGCGCTGCCGTTTCAACCTCAAGTCCGACGATGGCCGCAACGCCTACGAAAACGTCCGGTTCTTCTCCGAGACCGACGAGTGCGAGTGGAGCATCGGCTACCAGGTGCCCGCCGGCAAGGCCCGCCAGGACACCAAGACCGGGATCCGCCGCATCTACGACCTCGACCTGTACGAATACTCGCCGGTGCTGTTCGGCGCGGCGTCGCAGTCAGCGACCCTGTCGGTCAAAACGATCATCTCTGAGCCTGCGCCGGGCGTGGACGTGGCGGCGCTGACGGCCAGCGCCGCCCGCAAGCTCGGCATGACCAGCCGCCGTACCGCTGGCGGCGACACCAAGGACAACAGCCACGGCAACGCCCGGAACCTGGCCGCCTGGTACGTGCGCGGCGAAGGCGCGGCCCGCATCGGCTGGAACACCGAAGGCGCGTTCGGCCGGTGCGTCGCACTCGCCAGCGAGCACATGACGCTCGAGCAGGCCAAGGGGTACTGCGCCGAACGCCACCACGAAGCGACCGGCCGCTGGCCCGGCGCCCGCCACGAGAAGAAAGCCGCCGGAGTCGGCGCCGAATGGGCTGACGTCATCCCCAGCCCGGTGCCGGCGGATGAGGACGGGCCGCGCGCCATGGTGGCGCTGATCGTGCCCTCCCCCGTCGCCGCGCACCTCGCCCAGCCCGACGGCTTGGACGCCACCAGCCTGCACGTGACGCTCGCCTACCTCGGCCAGGGCGTCGATGCCGAGACCATCGCCGCCGCTGAACAAGCCGTCGCTGAGGCGGCCGCGACGATGCCGCCGCTGACCGGCAGCATCGGCGGCCTCGGCATGTTCCCCGACCGCGGCGACGGCATCCCCGTGTGGGCGCCCGTGGACGTGCCCGGCCTGGAGGTCGCCCGGCAGCGCATCATCGACGCCCTGGACGCCACCGGCGTGCCGTACTCCACCGAGCACGGCTACACCCCGCACGTCACCCTCACCTACCTTCAGCCCGGCCAGGAACCGCCCGCGCCGCTTCCCGCAGTCGACGTCACCTTCAGCGCGGTGACCATCGCCATCGAGGACGACCACCGCGACTTCCCCCTCGCCGCCACCGGCGTGGAAGTGAAAGACGCCCGCCTGGATGTGCTGCGCGCCGCCGGGCTGCCGATCCCGCTGGCGTTCGAGGAGGTCCGCGACAAGGTGCGCCTGGCCGTCACCGACTGGATGGCCGCCCGTGGCCAGCGCGGCTGGGTGTGCGTCGACGCCACGTTCGCCGACATGGCGATCATCACCGTCCGCGGCGACGACGCCAGCACCGGACGGGAAGTCGCCTACCAGGTGCCGTACACGGTCACGGCCACCGCCGACGTGGTCATCGACACCCCGATCCCGGTGCAGGTGTCGGCGTACGGGTCCGCGGACCCGATGCTCGCCCTGGCCGCAGTGGAGGACGCCGCCTACACCGTCAAGCACGCCACCCGCGCGTGGGCCGACCGGTACGGCACCGGGTGGGAAACGAAAGCCGGGCGGGTGCTGTCGGACAACAACGCCCGCCGGCTGCGGCAAGCGATGGCGATCCTCGCTGAAGTCCTCACCTCCGCCGGCATCGACCACGAACCGATCCGCGACCCGGAACCGCACAAGCAGCAGGAGATGCCGCCCGAACCGGCTGTCTACCCGGACTCCACCGCGCCGTCCGCGCTGCCGGACGAGCTCAAGCACCTGTCGGCTGAGCAGTGGCGCGCCGGGGAGAAACTGCTCGACTTCGCCGCCGCCCTCACGTGAGCGGCGCTCTGAAAGTCGTGCCGGTCTCCTTCGCCCAGGCCCGCCAGTTCATCGCCGACCACCACCGCCACCACCAGCCGCCGCAAGGCCACAAGTACTCCGTGGGCGTCGCCGACGCTCACGGCCTGGCGGGGGTGGCGACCGTGGGGCGGCCCGTCAACCGGCACCTGGACAACGGCACCACGTTGGAAGTGACACGCGTCGCCACCACCGGTACCGCCAACGCCTGCTCGATGTTGTACGGCGCCGCCTGGCGGGCCGCTCGCGCTCTCGGCTGGCAGCGGCTCATCACCTACACCCAAGCCGGTGAACCCGGCACGTCGCTGCGCGCAGCCGGGTGGCGCAAAGTCGCCGACCGGCCGCCGCGGGCGAGCTGGTCGTGCCCGTCCCGGCCTCGTACCACCAGCGCCCCCCACATGGTGGCGCGCACTCTCTGGGAGGTTCCGTGACATCCACGCCCGTGCTCGCCCCGCCCGCCACCGGGCAGCCGATGACAGCGGTGTCGCTGTTCGCCGGCATCGGAGGGTTCGAGCTGGCTTTGCATGACGCCGGGGTGCGCACCGTCGCCTCCGTGGAGATCGATGCCGCCGCCCGCGGTGTCATCGCCCACCGCTTCCCTGATTCCGCCCTGTTCGACGACGTAAGGACCGTCACTGGTGAACAGCTACTCGCAGCAGGTTTTGATCCCTCCAACGGCATCCTCACCGGAGGATTCCCCTGCCAGGACCTGTCCGTCGCCGGGCTCCGCGCCGGCCTCGACGGCGGACGCTCCGGCCTGTTCTTCGAGATCGTCCGCCTCGCCCGCGAGCTCCAACCCCGCTGGCTTCTGCTCGAAAACGTGCCCGGACTCCTGTCATCGAACCGCGGTCGCGACATGGGGATCGTGGTCCAAGAGCTGGCCGAGCTCGGGTACGGCGTGTCGTGGCGGGTTCTCGATGCGCAGCACTTCGGAGTTCCCCAGCGGCGCCGTCGCGTCTTCATTGTCGGATGTCTTGGAGACCTCGCCAGTGCCGAGCAAGTACTTCTTGAGCCAGACAGCCGCGGTGGGCATCCTGCGCCGCGCCGCGCGACGCGGCAAGAAGCTACCGCCCGCGCTCGAGGTGGCGCTCCGACAGGTAGCCGGGGTTGGGGAACCGCCGCAGCCACACCTGACATTGCCGGACCTCTAGCGGCAAACCAGGGCGGCCACCGCACCGACCTGGACGGATCCGGCGCGTACGTGACGACGATCGGCACGGTGACGCACACGCTGCGGTGCAGCTACCTCATGTCAGCCGAAGACGGCACCGGGCGCGGCACTCCGATCGTCGCCTACGACCCCGACGGGCGCAGCACCCGGCCCGCGACACCCAATGGTGAGACGGTCACCGCCGGGAGGGAAATGCCCGCCGTGGCGTCAGCCACCGCTGCCGCTGAGCACGCGCCGACGCCGGTGGTGACGACGCTCGGCCGCGTCACCCACACCCTCACGTGCGAAGGGCATGACGCCATGGAGGACGGCACCGGGCGCGGCACCCCGATCATCGCCTACGACCTGGCGCAGATCACCAGCCCCGACAACCGGTCCAACCCGGCGCCGGGTGACCCGTGCCCGCCGCTGTGCGCCACCGGCCGGCCGTCGGTCACCGCGATCCCGGTGGCGTTGCGGGGCCGCGCGGGAGAGAACACGCTCGAGCACGGCCAGCCGGGCGACCCGGCGTACGCGCTGCGTGCCGCTGGCGGCGGCTCATCCATGCCGATGGTCGCCACCACCCCCGCGGAAGGCGTGTCGGCGACGGTGACCGCGAAATGGGCCAAGGGCACCGGCGGGCCCGCCGGAGATGAGACGCAGAACCTGCTGCCGGTGGCCGCAGAATCCGACGGCGACGTCGGTGACCTGACCGCCGGTGGGGTGCGGCGGCTCACTCCGCGCGAATGCGAACGCCTCCAGGGCTACCCCGACGACTGGACGATCACGTCCAGGGAGAAGCTGCAGGCCGACTCGCCTCGGTACCGGCAGCTCGGCAACAGCGTCGCCGTCCCCGTCGTGAGGTGGATCAGCTACCGCCTGGCCGCCGCCCACGCCCGCCTGCGGCACTGAGAGCCGCAGGCGCGCCAACCGTACAGGCCGCCTCTGCGCAACGCGCCTGATCGAGTTTCACCGCCTGAGCCCGGCGGGGTCGTCCACCCCATGCGTCAACTCTGGAAGGAACCCGACATGTTCACAGCAGCATCGGCACCCGGCGCCCGCCGTGCCACCCCAGCAAGGACCGTGCGCTGGCGGCTGCCGCGCGCCGTCACCGCCATCGCCGCGGCCGTCACTGTGACGCTTCTGAGCGGCCTGGCCGCCGCCCCGTCCTCAGCGGCGACCGCGTCAGCGGCGGGCCGCGACGTCACCGTCCACAAGGACATCGCGTACGCGCCCGCGCAGCTCGCCGGCAGCCGCGGCCACCTGCTGGACCTGTACGTGCCGGAGCAGCGCGGCAGGGCGCGCCGCCCTGTGCTCATCGTGACCGGCGGCAGCGCCTGGCGCCGTGACAACGGCAAGGACTTCGCCGCTCAGATCGCCCCGCATTTCACCGCGGCGGGCTACGTGGTGGCGGGAGTGTCCGTCCGCTCCACCTCCCAGGCCCAGTTCCCCGCTCAGCTGCATGACGCCAAGGCGGCCGTCAGGTGGCTGCGCGCGCACGCGGCCCGGTACCGCATCGACCCCCACCGCTTCGCCATGATGGGCGACTCCTCTGGCGGGTGGGCCACGACGATGGTCGCCGTCACCGGTGACGTGCCCGCTCTGGAAGGCGCCGTGGGCGTCACCGGCGTGTCCAGCAAGGTGCAGGCGGCCGTCAATCTGTACGGGCCGACGAACTTCCTGAGGATGGACCGCCACATGCTGCCCGGCGCGTGCGCGGCGTTCAACAAGATGATGGGCACCACCGACTGCCACAACGACGAGGGCTCACCCGAGTCGCAGCTCGTCGGTTGCGCCATCAAGACGTGCCCGGAGAAGGTTCGCGAAGCCAACCCGATCACGTACGTCTCCCGTAACGACCCGCCGTTCCTCATCGCGCACGGCCAGGACGACCAGCTCGTCCCGCACAACCAGAGCCAGGCGCTGTACTGGGCGCTGAAGCGGGCGTGTGCGACGGCCACGTTCTACTCGGTTCCCGGCGTCGGCCACTCCACCGGCATCCTGTCGCCGGACGTCACCAGGCCGCAGGTGACCTCGACGTCCCGATGCCGGAACACGCCGGTCCCGTATCGGGCGAGCCGGCCGACGCTGCGCACCATCCAGTCGTTCCTGGAGGCCAGCTGGAGCCGCGCCCGGCACTGACCGCGCACGCCCCGCCCGGCGGGCGGTTCTCCCCCGCCGGGCGTGAGGTGCTGCCTCACTCGTACAGTTCGCGCATCGTGCGGTCGTAGTCAGCGTGCGGTTCCAGACCGACGCTGGCGCGTCGTTCGTCGAGATGCTCAGGGTCTTCAACCGGTTGCGGCCCAAGCACGCCCTCGCGAACCCCGTACTGGGTGCCGTACAACTGCGGGCGTCCTTCGGCGACGTGGACACGGTCGATCAGATACGCCAGGTGAGACGGCTGAGCGTGCCCGGCCTCAACCGCAGCGTGCAGCAAGGGAAGGCAGCTGCGTTGAAAGTCTGGATCCAGGTCGGCGTGCTGGACCAGCAGCCACGCGGCCTGGGCGGCGCGCTCACCGACCATGTCGGCGCCCGGCCAGCCGCGTTCGGCGATCACGCTCTTGAGGAACGCGGTGTTGTCGATATCAACGGTGCGCCACTCCTCCAAGAGCTCCGCCGGCCATGCGCTGCCCGGCGGGGCCGCGGTCCGCACGGCCTGGTCGCGGTCCATGCGGCGCAGCAACTCGTCGCGAAGCCCGGCGTCCGCCGCAGGAGGTCCGTCTGGTACGGGCTCAGCTTCCATGAACGCATCACATCACCAGCAGGTGGGCGTAGCCACTCATCCCGCGGCCCGCCCAGCTGGCGGGGAGATCGCCAGCAGTGCGCAGCACCAGAGCGTGCGAAGCACCCGCCGCTCCTCGCCGCGAACCGTGCGCGCGGCCTCCGCTGGCGCCAACACCCGCTCGTGAACTGCGGAAACCGTCAACGGGCTGACCAGCGCGACGCGACCTAAGCGCCACCAACGCCTACATGCCACCCCAGATCTGGAGGCTGTCCCGGTGCTGACCGGGCGGACGGATCGCCATCCGCAACGCACGTCAGCACGGGGGGTACGGCAGATGACTGCCACCGCATCCAAGGCGCACCTGAAGGACCTGGAGGCTCGACTCCAGACCAAGGCGGCCGACATCGAGCGCATCCGCGACAGCATCACCGACGAGACCGGCCGCGGCCACCTGGTCATGACCAAGGAGCAGCACGCCGACTACCTCAAGGCCGTCGACTCCGCCACCGAGATCCAGGCGCTCATCATCGCGGAGAAGAAGGCCCTCGGCATCGCCGAGTACCTGGAGGCGCCGTCCACCAGCCCGGTCGCCGGCCACCTGGCCGCCGCGAGCGGCCGCGGCAACGCGAGCCGGTCTTTCGCTCAGGCGTGGCTGGAGTCGCCGGAGTTCCTGCAGATGAAGTCCAGCGGCTTCCGTGAGATCCGCGGCATCACGACCTTCGAGCAGGGCCTGTACTCCTTCGAGACGAAGGACATCTTCTCCCTGTCGGCCGGCACCGTCACCCACCCGGGTTTCGGTATGCCTGAGCACGTCGGCCTCACCGAGCGGGTCCGCCGCCCCAGCCGGGTGCGTGACCTGTTCCCGGCCGAAAGCACGCAGGCCAACGTGCTGTACGGCGTCCGCCAGGTCGGGTTCGTGAACAACGCGGGCTTCATTCCGGAGAGGACCGCGGCCGGCGGCGGCGCCGCCACCGGCGGCCCTACCGACATCTGGGGCAAGTCGCCGCGATCCGGCTTCACTTACGAGTCCTACACCGCGCCCATCGCGGAGATCGGCCACCACGAGGTCGTCCACAAGAACACCCTCGCCGATGAGAGCAGGCTGCGCGGCATCCTCGAGCGTGACCTGATCGACGGGGTCAAGCTGAAGGAAGACGAAGCGATTCTCTTCGGCAACGGCGCCGGGGAGAGCATCCTCGGCATCACCCAGACGCCGGGTGTGCAGATGTACACCGGTCTGGCCAGCGACAAGCGGACGGCGCAGATCCGCCGGGCGATGACGCTGGCGATCCTGTCGTACTACGACCCCAACGGCATCATCCTGCACCCGCTGGACTTCGAGGGCGTCGAGCTGGAGGAGGACAAGCAGGGCGCGTTCCGTGTCGCGGTGTCCGTGGCGATCGGCGCCGAGAAGCGTGTGTGGCGCCTGAACGTCATCGACACCCCGGCGATGCAGTCGGGCAAGTTCCTGCTCGGCAGCTTCGGGCAGGGCGCCAAGCTCTACGACCGGGAGACCGTGGTCGTGCAGGCCTCCACGGAAACGGGCAACAGCTTCCTCGAGGGAACCGTGGTGATCAAGGCGAGCGAGCGGGTCGGCCTCGCAGTGGACCGCCCCGAGTCATTCGTGTATGGCTCTTTCACTCCTTACACCGGTGCCTGATCGGCGGTGATGCGGCCGCGCGTGAACCGGAGGAAGGGCGTCTCCTTTCCTGGTTCACGCGCGGTCGCGTGATGCGACCGCGCGTCTCGGTCGCGCACACGTGGGGAGCCGGTGATGGCTAAACGCAGCAACTCCTTCAACGGCGGCACCAGCGGCGCCGCCATCACGCTGGACAACTCCGGTGGGGCGTCCGGTGACGCGCTCGACACCTACAGCGAAGGAACCGCGCCGGTCTTCTCCGCGGTGCGTTCCTACTCGGGGAGCCTGTCGGCCTACTGCGCTGACGAGTACACCTCCATGAAGTGGTCATTCACCGGCGGCACCACCATCTACACCCGCCAGCACCTGTACCTGACGGCCTACCCGGGCGACTCGGAGCTCTTCTCCATCGGCACCGCCTCCAACACGGTACGCGGCCTGCGGTTGAGCAGCAGCGGCCAGCTGTCGCTGTGGAACTACCTCACCTCCTTCACACCCGTCGTCACCCTGACGTCCGCCGTGGTGCCGCTCAACCGGTGGGTGCGAGTCGAGACCCGCACTGGCATCAACGTCGCCAGCCCCGCTCATGAGATTCGGCTCGCGCTCAATCCGGCGCTTGCCGATTACCAGTCGGCCAGCGCCACCGGCACGCAGACCACGCAAACACCCACCAGTTACTCCTTCATGCCACCCGCCTTGTCCTGGTGCGACGACCTGTCCGTCTCCGACGAAGGCTGGATCGGCATGCTGGCGGTCGCGAACGAGCCCCGGCCCGCCGTGCTGACTGCCGCCGCCGTCCAGCGCTCCACCTGCTGGTAGGGGCCTGTCCTACCGGATTGCGGCCCGATGCGACGTTAGCCCCCGACACGGCCATCCTCCGCGGCATGACTTCCGCACCTGACACACCCGCGGCGCCGCCGGCCGATGTTCCCGACCGGGAGCAGACGCCGGCCCACACGCATTCGGCGCGCTGCCGCTGCAAGAAGACCACAGCCCCGGCGCCACCCGATCGGTACGTGTACACCGCCACCGTGGCCAAGGTCGTCGACGCCGACACCGTGGACCTGGTCGTCGACGTCGGCTTCGGCATCTCCCACACGATCCGTGCACGCCTGGCCGGCGTGTACGCTCCCGAGCTCGGCACCGCCGGGGGGGAGGCGGCCCGCGAGTTCACCGCGGCGTGGCTCGACCAGCACGGCCCGCAGTTCTGGGTGCGGACGTTCCGCGACCGCAAGGAACGGTACGGCCGGTACCTGGTGACGATCACCACGGCGACTGACCCGGACGGGCTCGGTGCCGCGCTGGTCGCCGCCGGACACGCGAGCACCGCATGAGGGCCGCCAGCAGACAGCGGCGGGCGGACACGTGGTCGTCGGTACGGCTGGCCGTGGCGGTCACGGTTGCGCTGATGGTCGGGCTCGCCGCTCTCCCCCCGCACCCGTCCGCCCGGTCCGCCACCCGCAGTGCGGCAGCGCCCGTCGAGGTGGCCTACGGCCGTGACCCGGCTCAACGCATGGATGTCACCGCCGGCCGCGGCGTCAAGCCGGGTGTCTTCATCGTGCACGGCGGCTGGTGGTCCGGCGGAGACAAGAGCGACCTGCGGTCGGGCGCCGCGACGTTCGCCGCCGCTGGATACGCCGTCTTCAACGTCAACTACCGCCTGACCGGGGTGGCGCACTGGCCCGCGCAACGCGACGACGTCGCCGCGGCGATCACCTACGCCCGCGCTCACGCGGCCAGCTACGGGTTCGACCCCTCCCGCTGGCTGCTGGTCGGTTTCTCCGCCGGCGGGCACCTGGCGGCCTCCATCGGCTCCTGGCCGGAGCGCCCGCCGGGGCTGCGGGGCGTCGTGGGGATGTCGCCGCCGGTCTCCCCCACCGCCGCCTACACCGCCGGTGCCCAGGCGGGCGCCTCCGACCTGGTGCGCAAACTGCGGACCTCAGCGGTGGCGCTGGCCGGATGCCAGCCGACGACGGCGACGTGCAAGGCCCAGTGGCGCAGCATGGAAGCCGCCGCAGGGGTGGGGCCGCGTTCGGCGGCGCTGCTGGCGTTCCACTCCCGCGACGAGTTCGTTCCTCCCGCTCCCACGCAGGAGCTGGCCGCGCGGCTGCGCGAGGCGGGCGTGACCGCGGTGGTGCGGGTGCTGGCCGGGTCGGGGCACAGCACGGCCCTGTGGAAGATGCCCGCTGTGTCGCAGGAAGTGCTGAAGTGGGCGGACACGCGGCTGGTGGCCAAGTGCCCTCCGCCGTGACGGATTCCGGCCGCGTCGCCCTGCCGGAGCTGGCAGCTTCGGCAGGGCGACGCGGCGTCCCAGTGCCGCGGCCCGCATGCCCGAGCCGGGGGACGGTGCCGGATGTCGGCGCCGTGGTGTAGCGTGCCGGTACGGCTAGCGCAAAGCCTGCTCTGAGCCCTCCCGCCCACGCTGGGAGCATGCGCCGACGAGCGAAGGCCCCCTGGATCGCGACGTCAGCTCACTGCGGTTCCCCACCTGCGGGCTGCTTTGTGCGTGGGACGACAGCCCCGGAAGAGACGTCACGGTGACTCAAGACGCCGCGAAGAAGAAGCACGTCCGCGCCTACGCCGCTGAGCACGGCCTCAGCTACCAGCAGGCACTGCAGCGGCTCAGCTCCGACGGAAGCCTCCGAGGGGTGAACGCCACCGAGTCGGCGGCGGGATGCATGGGCGATCACGACATGCTCGTCTGCCCGTGCGAGGGCTGCGAGCCGGAGAAGTTCACCCAGTGGCTCCACGAGCGCGCGCCGCTGCTGGCCGCGGCCCGCGAGGCCGGCGACACGACCGTGTTCGACATGTCACGGGAACAGGTAGACGACCTGGTGGAGCAGATGCCCGAGTTCGGACAGCTGGGGGCGGCGCTGTCGGGTCCGGCCCAGAAGCGTCTCCGCTACGAGTGGGAACTGGCGCGAGACGGTGAGTGGCCTGATGCGTGGGAGTTCGCCATGCGGGTGCGTGAGCGCTGGCAGGACCTGGTGCTGCCGCTGGAGCGCGACACGGTGCGCGCCGTCATCGCCGACATGGTCCACGGGAGCGAATACCCGCTGGCCGCGCAGATGGAAAGCGGCTACGAGGTCGACCTCGACTTCAACGAGCCCGCCGACCCCGACGTCCTCCTGGACGAGGCCGATGAGCTGGCCGCCCTGGCCGCGAACCTGAAGGCGTTGGAACAGATGATCCGCGGCCACCTTCAGGGCGGCACCCAGAGCGCCGCTGATGCCTTGACGTGAGGCCACCGGTGATCTTCCTGGACGGCGCGGCTGGTAGCGTCCTGGCATGACCAGCGCCACCACCGAAGAACACACGTGGGTTGTCCCCGCGGAACTGCCGCTCGCGTCCAGTGAGGAGGCCAGGAAGATGCTGGCCGGCGGTGTGGAGATCCCCGCGGGAACCGAGGTCGCCGTGGCCGGGGACCCCTACTGCCTCAAGTGCCGGCGGCCGTTCCCCGAAGCGTACGGAAGTGTCTGCCCCGGCGAGCCCGCCCCCTGACGAATGCCCCGCCACGGCGGGGCATTTTCGCAGGTGAGAGCGTCGTAAGACGTTAACGTCGAAGTCGTGTACGGTCCACCGCCGTGACGACCCCCAAGGCACAGAACACCAAGTCCAAGACCGGCAAGCCGTCCCCGGCGTGGAGCCCTGCCAAGGCGATCAAGCTGCGGGCGAAGGGGTGGACGTATGCGGCGATCAGCCGCCACTTCAACGTCTCGGTGACCGTGGTTCGCAACGCGGTCGACCCGATGCCACCCCGGCCGGCCGACCGCGGCCCGTTCGACGTCGAGGCCGCGGCCGAGTCGTACAGGTCCGGGAAGACGCTTCGGCAGATCAGCATCGACACCGGGTACTCGCGGCAGTACGTGCACACGCATCTGAAGGCGGCCGGTGTGCAGATGCGGCCCATGACGGCGCCGCGCGCTTCCCGGGTCAGCGACGCCAAACGGGAGGCGATTCTGGCCGGGTGGGAGGCCGGCCAGACGCAGGAGCGGATCGCGACCGAGGTGGGCGCCAGCACCGAAACCATTCGCAAGGTGCTGGTCGCGGCAGGCATCGACCCGGCGTCGCGGCGCCACCGCATCGACCGGGAGCGGGCCCGTGAGCTTCGCCTGCAGGGGTGGACGCTGCCGCAGATCGCCGCCGAGGTGGGCACCTCGCCGCAGTACGTGTGGCATCTGACGAACGACCTGGAGGGCATCCCCGACTGGCGGGACCGCAGCCGCATCTCCGAACGGGAGGTCGTGGCGATGTACGAGGGCGGGGCGACGATCGCGCAGATCGCTGACCACTTCAAGGTGGGGCGGTACGCGGTGCGTGCCGCGCTGGAGAACACCAGCGTCCGGTTGCGGGTGGGTGGACCGCGGCGCGTGCGGCTGGATATGGACAGAGTGCGGCGCCTGCGCGCCGAAGGCCTCAGCGTCCAGAAGATCGCCGAGCAGATGGGGTGCAGTCACGCGACGGTGTCCAAGCGGCTGCGCGGTATGGTGCCGAACCCGGAGCGGCCGCATCAGGTGCAGTTCGTGAGCCTGGCGACGGAACGAGCTGTCACCCGGGCGTGGAACTCCGGTAAGACGATCTCCTGGATCCGGCGGGAGCTGCACGTGTCGTACTGGACGGTGATGCGGGTGGTGCGGAAGCTAGGCGATGACCCGACGCGGGCGTTGCGCCGCCCGCGGGGGCCGCGGCCGCAGGCGCGGCAACTGGATCGTCAGCGGATGGTACGGCTGCGGGCGGCGGGCTGGACATTGGGAGCGATCGCGCGTGATCAAGGCACGACGGCGGCGTATGCGTCGCAGGTGCTGCGGCAGGAGCAGTGGCGTGCCCAGGTGGCCGGGGTGGCGGAGGCTGCGGTGGCGAGCTGAGGCGCACGGCCGGCGGGGCTTTGCGGTCCCCGCCGGCGGCGTCTACTCCCCCAGGTCGTCCTCTTCCTCCTCCTCGTCTTCGCCCTCCTCTTCTTCCTCCTCGTCTTCTTCGATGACTTCCCTGCCGAGCACGCTCACGGTCGTCACCGCCCCGGCTTCGTCGCCGCACATGGTGATGCTGCCGCTGATTGGGTGCTCGGCCCCGTAGGCGTCGAGTAGGGCGCGGACCTCTGTGGCGATGTTGGGGAACTTGACGGGTTCGCGGTGGCCGGGTACCAGGGCGATGGCGGTCACCTCGCCGGTGTCGGGGTCGGTCTCCAGGTCGAACAGCAGGTCGACGGGGAACAGGAGGGTGTCGTCGGGGTAGAGGGTGGGCAGGTGGGGGCTGTCGGAGGGGATCTTCGACAGGGGCAGCGGAATGTCGAAGGTGAAGTAGCCCTCGAAGGTGTAGTACACGCCCATGGGGTTCCTGTTCGGCTCGTGGGTGAGCCGCCCCCGCGCGGTGAGGTGCGGAGGCGGGGCGGAGGTAGGTCAGAGGACCCAGTCGCCGACGGCTCGCCCGTTGTCGGTGATGGTCACGCGGTAGATGTCGTCGCCGTGCATGTCGCCCTCCTGGGTGAGGTCGAGCGTCCCGACGAAGGTGTGGCGGTGGCCGTAGGCCAAGATCAGGGCGTTGATTTCGCTTTCGGGGTCGCCCACGTTGCCGAGGACGGGGCTGGATGGAACGAGTCCGGTCGCGGCCTGGTGGCCGTCTACGGGTTCAACGTGGAAGAACAGGTCGACGGTGACGAGACAGCCGGGTGCGTGGCTGGTGCTGAGGTTGGGGTGGGCGCCGGGCAGGTCCCGGATGGGCAGCGGTGGCGTGATGGTGATCATCGCGGGCCTTTCATGTGGGGGTGCGTCACCCCGAACCGGGGATCTCTCCGGCCAACACATAAAATAATACAAGACAGTTAATAAGGTGGACAAGTGGACGGCCCTCGGACACGACGAAGCCCCGTCGCCTTCCCTGCGGGGAAGGGGCGGGGCTTCGTCGTGTCCGAGACGGACCCATCCGAGGTCCGCACTGGTCATCCTAGGACAAGTGCAGACCAGCGTAGATCGCCTATGAACCCTCGCCTGTCTCGGCCGCCGCGTCTCGGCCGCCGGGATCGAGCAGGAAACGCGCCACCGCGAAAGCGTCGTCGAAGCACTCGCAACTGCCCGCCGGCCCGTCCAGCCGGTCGCCGCAACCGTCATCGTGGACCAGGCGCCCGCCGTGCTCACCGCGCGCGGACGCATCGACGATGACCTCGTTGTCGAACCGGTGGGCGGCCTTGGCCAGCATGGCCGTGAGGATCTCGCCCAGGCGCGGGTCGGGGAAGGCGGTCGGGCCGCTGGTGCGCGCTCGGGTGGCGGCCGCCCGCAGCACACCGGCCGGTCCCGTTTCCGGCGAGGCGGGCACCTCCTGGGTGAGCGTCACCGGTCGCCCTCTTCGGCCGGCGCGGCGGACTCCCAGCCGGACGCGACCGCCTCGCGGCGGCGCTTGCCACTGATCGGGAAGCCCAGCGCCTTGTCGAGCTGGTAGCGGGCCGCGAGCGCTGCCTGCGCTAGCTGGGCGCGGTCGGCATTCCCGTTCGCGTCGGCCTGGCGGGATCGCTCGGCGGCGTGCTCCCACACCTGGAAGGCGGCGCGCGCCCCCGCCAGGAGGGCCTCACGGGTCTCGGTGGTGGGCGGGGCGGGGTGCCGCTTCGAGCGCGCGGACGGGTTCATCCTGAAGACGGGCGGGTCGACGATCTCGGCGATGGCCGGCATGGAGGTGTTTCCTTCGCGTTGGTGACAGGACGGGAGACGGCCCGTGATGCGGGCCGTCTCCCATGGGCGGGGAAGGGGTTGGGGCTACACCGGAGGGGAGGAGGGATCCCCGACGGAGGGCCGGTGGTCTGGGCTGGGCTGCATGGCGGTCCTCTCCGGTGAACCGAACAAGAAGATCATTGATCCTTATTAACATTATTATAGTGCAACACAGTTAATACTGTGAGTAGATGGGACGCCAACCGTCAGAAGTCACCTGGGGCGACCTGGAAAACCGTCAACCCCATGCGCCGCCACGCCGCCACAACGCGATCCCGGTCATCAAGGACGTACAGCACGTCGAACACATCACGCACGTGCTCGTCGAACATCTCCGCCTTCACCGTGGCGTCGGGGCGGCGGTCACCTTCACGCCGCATGAACGGCCCCTGAAACGGCACCCCCAGGTGCTCCTCCAGCCAGGCGACCGTCGCCTGGCGGCAGACGTCGCTGCGCGCCGACATGACCACGATCTCCGCGCCGGCCGCATACGCGGCCCGCACGGCCGCGACGACCGGCACGTTCGGCACGTCCTCGTGCACCCGCGAGGCGTCGTACGGCGAGCGCCCCGTCATCAGCGCGAGCGTGCCGTCCATGTCGGCCAGTACCGCCCGCCGCCCGCCCGGAGGCGGCGTGTAGGGCCGCACCAGCGTCGCGTCCTGCGTCTCGTCCGGCCACGGAAGCGGCAGCGTCTTCCCGGCGAGGAACCGCCGGTGCTGGTCGCGGATCACCTGCTCGCCGACCGGGTTCGAGCGCAGCGCGTCGCGGCGCAGGCACTCCTGCAGCGGTACGTGGGTCAGGTCGTGCACGTCGAAGCCGGCACCCGCGCGAGCCGCCAGGCGGGCCAGGTCGCGGGCGGTGCGCTGCGACAGGTTGGTGTCGTCGCACACCACGTCGGCGCCCTGCTTCAGCAGCACGGTGATGGTGGCGTCGCGGGCGGCGATGATCTGCTGTTCGGTCACACCCTTGATGAAGGTCCCGTCGTGGATCATCAGGCGCAGGGTGTCGCGGTTGACGCGGGCCCGCAGCCCGGGGTCCTGAGCGACCCACTCCTTGGCCCAGGTCGTCTTCCCCGACGCCGACAAGCCGCGGGTGATGGTGAGCGTGGACATGATCTATGCCTCCCAGTGGGCGATGCGCACCGACCGCAGCCACGCCTCAGCGGCGGCCCGGTCAGGCTGGTCAGGTAGAGGGGAACGGGCGGCGTCGAACGCCGCCTCGGTGCGCGCCAGCAGCTCACGCGCTGCATCCACGTCGCCGTCGGCGACCTGGTCGCCGAAGTCGTGCAGCGCCTGCGGGTCGGCCACCCGCACCTGCAGGTGACCGCTTCGGTACAGCTCCAAGCCCTGGTGCAGCAGACGCGCCAGGTGGCGGGCGTGCTTGGCGGTGCGCCGACAGGTGTCGGATGAGAAGGACCCGTCGCCGCGGTCGCTGAGGCGCTGGAACTGCTGGACGGCGTAACCGAGGTAGGCCGATCGCACGCGCGGCGCGCACAGGAACGCCGAGCGGATCGCAATCAGGTCCTCGCCCAGCCGGGTCCGCACCTCATACAGGTCATCGGGCAGCCACAGGATCTCCGTCGCCGTCGGGTTGCCCGACAGCAGCAGCCGTACCGCCTTGGCCGCCTCGTGCAGCGTCCGGTCGGGTGCGGTCGTCACCACCGACTCGGTAGGCCGCTCCAGGCCGACCAGGTCGATCGTGGGCGCAGCGAACACGCCGAGCCGGTCGATGTCGGAGCCGGGCCGGGTGAGGCCGTAGGCGGTCGAGCCGACGACGCCCAGCAGCAGCGTGTGAGGCGCGGCCGCCATCAGGCGTCCTCGCTGCCGGAAACCCACGGCGCGCCCGGCTCGGGGTAGACGTGCCGCCAGAAGTAGGTGGTGAGGTCCTTGCCGTCGAGCAGATGGAAGATCGCTCCGCAGTGCTCGTGGGTGAGCAGCTCGGCAGCCATCGCTTTGCGGTCACTGCCGTAGACGAAGCGGGCGAGCTCGGCGAGTTCGGTCAGCTCTGCGAGCAGCTCCTGCACGCGGGCGTGCAGCCCGTCGATGGTGGAGCGCAGCCAGGCGTGGAACTCGTCGGGAACGCCGTCGACGAGGGTGGCCAGCCAGTCGGGGCCGAGGTCGAGGATCTGCTCGGCGCGCGCCGGGTCCATTCCCAGCAGCGACCCCCACCACTTGGGCCGGTCGATCAGGTGCTTGCAAGCGGAGACGGCGCAGAACTCCCACACGGTGCGCGCCGTCACCTGCGTGAGGATCCGGTGCAGGGCGATGTAGTCGGCCTGCTTGATCTTCACGGTGACATGGTCGGCGTCGGGCAGCCGCACCACGAACCCCTCAGCGCCAGGCCTGGGGGGCGCGCTCAGCGCCTCGCGCAGCGTCGCATACGCGAACGTCGTGACCTTCGGGCCGGGCCAGTCGATGGTCTCGGCGTCGATCGGGGTGCCGGTAGCGATCTCGACGCCGCCGAGCAGCACCAGGTCGTCGAGACCGTTGTAGTCGACGACGATGCGGTTGCCCGGGTAGATGATCTCGAACAGGTAGGTGATGCCGGGCGCGGGAGCGAACCGGTGGGCGTAGCGCTCACGCCACACGCGGGTGGCGTGCCGAGCCTGCTCGCTAGCGAAAGAGCCGCGCGTGGCGATCGCGTAGCCGTCGCCGTCGGGGTAGAGGATGCCGAGACTGCCGTCGAGCTTGTCGGTGACGAGCGCGGGCGCGTCCAGGTGGATCACCAGACCCCGGGCTTCGCCGTAGTTGAAGAACTTGGCGTAAGGGCGGGCCACGACGCGGCCGGAGGCGTCGGTGATCAGACCGCGGCAGGTGAGCGTCACGTCCGTCCAGTGGCGCTGGTACTGCGTGACGTCGGTGTAGTTCCAGATCGTCAGCCCCAGCGCGGGGTCGGGGTGGTGCTGGCGGCGGACGAAGCCGTCGTCGACGGCGCGCGTGAGATCGCCCATGTCGAACAGGTCGGTCAGGTGCAGATCAGTGAGGGTGGAACTCATGGGAGGCGCCTTCAGAGGGAGGGGAGCCGCGTGGCTCCCGTGCGTGGACGGGGAGTGCTCAGGCATCGCGGCCGGTGCCGCGCACGCCTCGGGGAGGACGAGGCGGGCGGAAAGCAGAACCAACCACCGAATTCCCGATAGCTTGATTAATAAAGTACAAGATAGTTATCAGAGTGTCGAATCTTCATCCCGAGCGGCCTGGCGGATGCGCTCTTCCCGTGCGGGCACGGCAGCCCTTCACGCGCTCATCGCCTCGAACAGCGTCGGCGTGCTCACAGGAAAAGGCCGGTTAGACCACAAGACCTCGGTGCGCGCGTGATAGCCGGTGCTTTGCCCCGTCGCCGACGCAATCTCCGCGCGGTGCCAGCCGCCGTACAGCTCGCGGTACAACGGCGAGTCATACCCCGACAGCACCACCATCGCCTTGCACCCCTGCAGGCGCTCGGCGAGCTGCCGGTGCTCCTCCTCGCCGGCCATCTCGACCTTGTAGTTCCGCGCCCGGGTGCTGCCCAGATACGGCGGATCCAGATACAGCAGCACGCCCTTGTGCCCGCCGTAGGCGTCGATCACCTCCAGCGCCGGACGGCATTCCAGACTCACCCGGGCCAGCCGCTCGGCTACCGGCCGCATGCGGCCGACGTAGCCAGCCAAGTAGTCCGGCATGGAAGAACTCGACCCCGCCGGGTCGCAGTAGTGCCGCCACCCCGTCTTCCGCAGCGTCCCCGCCCGGCCCTGCGACAGCAGCACCCACACGCGGCGGGCCCGTTCCAGCTCGGTGAGTCCTTCGGCCTCCCCCAGCCGGTAGGCCTGGGCGTGCTCGGCGCGCCCGTGCGGGGTCAGCGCGCACACTTCGGCCAGTTCCGCAGGCTGGTCCCGAAGCACTCGCCAGAACGTCATCAGGTCGCCGTCGAGGTCGTTGACCGTCTCCATCCGGCTCGGCTGCTTGGCCAGCAACACCGCCAATGACCCGGCGAACGGCTCCACGTAGTGATCATGCGCTGCGAGCCGCTGCACGATCTCGCGTGCGATCGTGACCTTGGCGCCGTAGTAGGAGAAGGGCGGCCTCATCGCATCACCGGCCTGCGCCACGAAGGAACGAGCGGGCACGCAGCCTGCGCCGCGGAGTGTCTGGGAGGGGTCAAGAGCACGCCGCGACGTAAGCACAAAGGTGTGCTTAGGTCTGGTCGGCAACAGGGGGACCGACCCGGGGACGGTGCAGCAGTGGCTCCACGCACACGTAAGACCAGCGAACAGCCGGCCGACGCGCCGGGTAGCGCCGCGCCCGGCGCACCCGAAGCCGAAACGCCGGCCGCGCCGCTGACACCGCCCGCCGCAGATCCGGTACCGGTTGCGACGGTGGACACCCCGGCCGCGCCGCTGACGCCCTCCGCTCCCCCGGCTGCGCCCGCCGCGCCGCCGGTGCGGGCCGATAGCCCGCACGTGCGCCAGCTCGCCACCCCGGGCACTGAGTTCGTCGACCTGGTGTGGGGCGATAACGAGCCGGGCCAGGAGATGGAGCCCGCCGACCCCGCCGAGCTGTTCGCCGACCCGGGCGAGCACTTCTCCTACGTCGTCGTCGCCCGGCCGCTCGTGGCCTGCATCTACCTGCCCGGCACCGTCCGCACCAGCCACCGGCTGTTCGCCACCGCGGGCCGGCGGATCGGCCGGCACGCCGCGCAGAAGATCACCGACGACCTGACGAAGGCCCGCGCCGTGCAGGCGGCGACCTAAGACTTCGCGGCCTGCCGAGCTCCTGGGCTCGGCCGCCGCCGGGTGCTCTACGTGGGGGGCGAGCATCCGACGGCGGTCACGGAGACGGCAGGCCGCGAACACCCGGCTGTGGGCGGGCCGGTGCGTCCCACGGGATGTGTGCCGCGCGCTTGGTGGGGACCCTGCGTGCACGCGCCCCGTGAGGCGCACCCGCCCGCCCACAGCCGTTCTGTTCCGTTCGACAGAAGGGAGCCGCCCAGATGCCCGACAGCGACACCGCGCTCGTCACCCCTGAGCAGGTCGCCGCCCGCGCTGGGCTGCCGCTCCCTCTGGATGCCGCCGCCCGCGCCACTATCGAAGAGGCCCTCGAGGACGCCTACGCCGAAGCGGCCGTCCACCTGGGGCGGCCTGCGACCCCCGAAACCTTCACGCAGCGCGGCGTCCTGGCCGACGGCTACGGCGGCTGGCTCCTCGACAACAGCCCCGTCCTGGAGATCATCTCCGTGCAGGTGGAGAACGGCGCGACCGCCCCAGTGTGGGGGCCGACCGCGGCCGGAACCCACACCGTCACCTACCGGGCGGGCCTGGACCCGGCCGCCGACCGCCGCTACGGCCGGGCGCTGGCCCGCTTCCTGAAGTGGTCGGCGGCCGGCAACCCGATGGTACGCCGCCTGGCGCAGAACGTTCCCGGTGCCCGTCTGCAGGCGTCGGTCAACGTGGAAGGCCAGGGTGTCGTCTGGGAGGCCACCGCCGCAGCGGACGCCGCTGGCGCACCGGCCACGCTGTCGTCACTGGATGAGTGGGTGAAGCCTGTCGTCTACCAGGCACCCGGCATCGCCCCTCACCCGATCGAGACCGGTGCCGCATGGCTGTCCTAGCCGCCGACCGGAATCTGGGGGTCCGGCGCCGCACACGAGGCGTCGACGGGTACGGCACGCCGACCGCCGGCACGCTGGGACCGCTGACGGCGCCCAAGCCGGGCCGGATCGTCTCCCACCCCGACATCGACGGCGACCTGGAAACCGGCCCGGGCACATGGGTTCTGGCGCTCGACCCTGGCCTGTGGCCCATCGGTTACGGCGACCAGGTCGTCGAAGGCGGCCAGCAGCGCACCTGGACAGTGACGAGAGCATCGCTGCGGGCCTCGCAGTTCGATTCGGCCATCGACTACGTGCGAGTAGAAGCGTCCGAAGACGGCCCGGCGGATGGATGACGAAACACCGTAGGGCTTGGCCCTCGTGGTTTCGCTGGCGAAACCACGGAGGGCTTACGTGAGTAGGTCAGCGTGGTTTCGCCAGCGAAACCACGAGGGCCTCACGCGAGTGGGTCGGCGTGGTTTCGCTGGCGAAACCACGCCGACCCACTTTCCTTTGCCCGCGTGCGGATCAGGCCGCCCAGACCTCCTTGATGGCGCGGGCCGCCGCGTCGAACTCCTTCGTCGGCTTCTCGTTAGGGCCGAGCCAGAAGTACACCGGCTCCTGCGCCTTGTAGGACTCCCCGATGGACACCGCTTCGGCGATCGGCGGCAGCATCATGCTGCCGTAGAACTCGGTGATCTCCCTGGCCTGCTCGATGTAGTAGTTGCCCCGGTTACCGGACACGCCGTTGAGGAGCACGTACCGCAGGTCGGCGGCGCCGTCGCTGAACTCATACGCCTCCTGGGCGTGCGCGAGGTTGCTGCGCAACGTCGTGAGAGTGTCGTCGTCCTTGGCTTCCGGCTTGAGCGCGCCGATCACGAAGTCCGCTCCGCCGAGCAGCGTAGTCTCCCACGTGTCGTAGGAGCCGCGGAAGTCGAGGATCAGCACATCCAGCATGCCTTCGGGCAGGCTGGCAATCGCGCGACGCACCCACGTGTCATTGGCCTTCGGGTAACGCGAGTCGCGGATGTCGTGGGAGGCGAAGGCGATCTCCCGTGAGCCGAGCACCAGCCACAGGTTTTCGATCACCTTGAAGGAGTCGTCGCCGTCTCCCTCAGAGGCGATCCGCGTGCGCGCCGGAACCATCGCCTCGGCCAGGGTGGCGGTCCCGTGCAGCACGTGGTGAATGCTCGTCATCTGCGCCAGGCGGGCGTGCACCGCCTCGGCCCGCTCGGGATGCTTCTTCTTGTCGGTGACGCCGTATCCCAGGTAGCAGGAGGCGTTCATGGTGGAGTCGCAGTCCATGACGGCGACCTTCTTGCCGGCGACCGCCATCGCGACCGCCAGGTTGACCGACGCGGTGGTCTTGCGGGTGCCGCCGCCCTCGTTGGCGACGGCGATGACCAGCGGTCCCTTGGGGTAACGGCGGCCTCGGTGTGGTGTAGTCATGATGTGCTCTCCGTGGGGGTCGGAAGTGCCGACGATGATTCGGTGAGGAACTCCGTCTCATCGGCGGACGGGCCGTACCCGGCTTCGGTGAGCTGCCGGAGGTAGACGGCCTCGTGGTGGCCCCACGCCTGCCGGGGGCGGCTGCGGAGGCGAAGTTCGGCGCCCGCCAACCCTGCGGCGTCACCCAGGCGAACCAGCGTGACGGCGTCAGCGTCAGCGAGCCGGGCAGGGGCTGCTGTGGCGGGGTCGATTCCTGCGGCGGTTGCCGCGATCTGAAGCTGCTGGGCGGAAGCTGCCGTGATGACCGCGGTCGCCAGGCCGACGGTGATCGGGTGAGGCGTGGTGTAGTCCCGCGTCTCCAGCAGTTTCCTGAGCGTGGTCAGGCGCGCTGCGGCCTGCGCGGTGGACTGGCGTGGTTTCGCTGGCGAAACCTGCCCGTCCGCGGAGGCGCCGTTGCCGTTGCCGGTCGCGTCCGCTGCGGGGGAGGTGGGCAGTGCCGCGACGGCGTCGCCAAGTTCCCCGGCCGAAGTCGCATCGGACGGTCCACCCTCGTGATCGCTGCTCACCTCCCCGGGCTGAGACGCTTCCGCCGTGGCGCTGCCGTTGCCGGTGTGCCTGGCAGGCTCCGCAGCGATCGGAGCGGGCGGCGGCTCCTCCACGGCTCCCGTCAGCCGCCGGACCGCCTTCTGCGCGGTCAGGCTTTCGCTGACCATCAGCGCATACCCCTGCTCGATCAGCACCGGGTCGGCCAGCTTGGTCAACAGATGGTAGGCCGCCTCCGCAGGCAGGAGGCCCTTGCGGATCGCCTCACGTGCGTCCCCGTGGGGGAAGTCATCGAACAGGCGGATGAGCTTGGACACGCGGGCCTTACCGCCAGGCAGGCCGCCCTTCCTGGCGATCTGCTCGAACGTGAGCCCTTCCTCACGGTGGATGCGTGCGCACAGTTCCCCTTCCTGCAGCGGGTTCAGGGCGCGACGGCGGCCGTTCTCGGACATGAACGCGAAGTCGCCCTGCGCCAGCAGCTGGTTGCGCAGCACGACCGTCATGTCCGACCGCTGAAGCTTCACGTGCGCCCGGTAGCGGCGCTCGCCAGCGAGCAGCACCCACTCCACCTCGGGACCGTGCTCGGCCAGCTTGTCGGCGTACTGCGGGTACTTCTCCAGGAAGGCGCCCTTGCTGACGACGACAGCGTCCTGGATGACGCCCACCTCGTCGAGGTTGCCGACGAAGTCGGCGAACTCCTCCTCGTCCCACTCGTCGTCGTCTCGGACGTTGCGCGGGTTCGGCGCGATCGTCGCCAGCGGCGCACGGAAGCGGGAGCCTTCCGTGCGCAGCCCTCGGGCGGGGATGCCGATCGCTCCCCCGCCGGCGGCGGGCCGCTCCGAGGCAAAAGTCGGCGACGGTACGGCCGGGGCAGCGGAGCTCTGACCGTCGGCCGAAGCCTCCGCAGGCTGCTGCGTCGGCGTCGAAGGCTTCTTGCTCTTCCTGTAGTCAGCGCGAGGCATGGGTGTTCCTCCCCTCAGATGCACGGCGGTCCATGGTTTCGCTAGCGAAACCATGGAGGAGGAGGTTGGTGGTGCCCGCGCGGTGTGGCGGGTATGGCATTCGCATGGGCCTTTCGTGAAAGGTTGGTCATCTGAGACACGATGATGGCAGGAGATCCCCTCAGTGATGGGACCGCCGGGGCCACTATTTGCCGATCGCGGAGGGGCACGGGCACGGCCCGCGAGACGTCTACCCGTCATCCAGGACCGTGCCGTGAGCCGTGGCCAGAGACGAAAGCCGAGGTAGTAGCGCTCCCAGTTCCTGTCGTAGGGCGCTGTACTGAGGCTGCTGGAGCTCAGGCAGCAGCAGCCGGACGCGGGCACCGATACTGCGCATCGTTGAGAAATTCGCCGCGTCGAGCGGCCAGTTGACCGCCGCTACGTCCTGCTGCAGGTGGGCGAGGTCTTCGGCCAGCTCCTCATCGATCAGATGCGAATGCGTCCTGCGGTAGCGGGTGAGCCGCTCGGCGCTGTCCCATAGCGACACGGCATGCCGGTCGTACCACGCGGCCTCTGGGCTTTTCCGCTTCTGGCGGGGCCGCAGCCGTGCGTCGCGTTCGGCGCTGGCCAGCCGCGGCAGACCCAGGCGGGCCGCCCGCTCCCGCTTGTGCCGCTCATCGACAGCCTGAGCTGTCCGCAAGCCCAGGGGGGAGGCCATGGCGAGATTGGTGACCTTCAGGCGGTAGCCCATGGCGACGAGGTCGTACTCCAAATCGTCGAGTACGGAAGGGATGGCGGGCACGTGGAGGCGGACGTAGCCCAGAACCCACAAACCATCGACGACATCCTCGACGAGAGCCCAGGCGGGGACCCGCTGGTGGTTCAGGACGTAGCGCAGCAGCTCGACGGGCTGCTCGTCACCGATGACCTCCAGGCGCTCAAGGTCGGGGTCATCGCATTTCTGGCGGCGCTCAATGATCCGCTCAACAGCCCTCTGACCTGCGGCTACATCAACCTTCGGTAGTTTCTTCGGTGGCACGATCAATAGGATATTGAAAGATCATCTTGTGTGGTGAAGGAACCCGTGGTTTCGCTAGCGAAACCACGGATGTCGCCAGGAAAAAGAACCCTGGTGGATGCGCTGGCCACTCGTGCAGCGGACGAGCCCGCCCCCAGACACGTCGGGGAATACCGGAGCCCGGTGGAGTCAAGGCTGCTTCGCCCGGAGTGAGCGAACCGAAGCTGCTCGGGGCGGGCGGCCGGACCAGACGCCAGGCATTCACGATAACGCCGCACCGGCAACAGGAGACAGGGAAACCGGCCTCAAAAGGTGCAGCCGGTCCTGGTCGCGCACTGAGGTTTCGCCAGCGAAACCAGAAGTCCTTCGATCCGCGGAAGCGTTTCCTGGAACGTCGAAGAGCGCTGCATCCAAGGAGGACGGTTTCGCTAGCGAAACCTCAGCGGCCCTGTGGAGCCGACCTGTTCACCTGGCGATGTCCGTGTCACCATCACCGGAAAGGGGCCAGTGAGTGAGCCACTCCAGCCGCTGGCCTTCCCCTCGGTGAAGGTGGGCCAGCGTGACCGATGAGCGCAAGAAGATCCACCCCGCCACTCAGGCAGCGCTGTGGGTGTTGAGCAACGGAAGGTGTTACTTCCCGGGCTGCCCCACCCCTGTGGTGATCGAAGTCCGGCCAGGGGTCTACCGGAAGAACGCACAGATCTCTCACATCTACGGGGTCAGGCGTGGCGCAGCACGCCATCGGGAGGGCATGGACGGCAAGATCCGTGATTCCTTCGCCAATCTCCTGCTGTTCTGCCTTGCGCACCACGCTGAAGTCGACGACGAGGAGGCCGGTGAGGAACTCTACCCACCGGACCTGCTACGCAAGTGGAAACGCAGACACGAAGGTTCCAGTGGCGCACAGTTGGCCGGCCTCGGCCCGATCACCGAGGAGAAACTCACCGAACTGCTCACCAGCGTCTTCACCCCGCCGATCGAAAGACTTCAGGAGATCGCCGACCAGCTCGCCGACACGGGGACGCTGACCGCGGCGACCGTCGCCGAACTACAGCAGATCGTCGCCATCATGGCGGAGGCTCCCGCAGTTCCTGATAGCGCCTCCATGCGCTCGCTCGCCTGGGCGGCCGAGGTCTACAGCCGGGCGTCATTTCGCGACAGCGCCAAGCACCTGAGCTTCGCGGCCGAGAGTCTGCCCGCAGTGGAGCGGATGCTGGAGGAGAAGATCAACAAACTGTACGGCGCGATCGATGAGCTGAGACGCCTCCGAAGGTAGTGTGGACGCGTCGTCGACTGTCTGGTCGGCCGCAGCCTGCAAGAGGCATGGTTTCGCTAGCGAAACCATGCGGGCTCAGCCCGGATGGGCGGCGATCTGCACAGTGCTCACCCACCGGCTGCGACCATCAGCTTCAGGAACGGGGCCGCCTCCCCCGTTGGAGCTGACGTCGGTGATGATCGGTTCGCCAGGTGCCGTCGGCATTTCGGGAAGTGCCGTCAGGCGCGCCAGCGCGAGGTAGAGGATGCGGCGCAGTCGCTCCTCCCCCACGGGTGTCTTGACGCTGTCGAGGGCCTCCAGGCGCAACGCCACCCCCACGCGGTGGGTGCGCAGATCGTCGAAGCCACCCGCTGCCGGCCGTACCCGCAACCGCGGGTACGGCGGTACATGGTCGGCACCGACCCGCCCCGGCCCGCCGAGTGCCGCTGTGAGCGCCGGGTCGGCGGACAGGCGGGCGATGGCGGCCGGGATCGGGTCGGCGTCGGCAATACTGGTCACGGTGATAGTTCCGGCCTTACTTGCCAGCGGAAGAGGCTCGAGCGGGCTTGGCCTCACCAGCCGGGGCGGACGCCTCGATGCGAGTCAGCGCGGCGGTGACGGTTTCAGGCTTTTGCGGGTTGGCGCCCTGGACGAACCCGGCGGCCACCAGCCGCATGGCCTGGCCGTGGGGGAGGATGACCTCCTCTCTGACGGCGTAGCTGCGAATGGGCAGGCCAAGGTTCTCGGCGTCCAGGGAACGCAGCGGGTTCGCCAGGATGAGCTTCACGAGATGGTCGGACATGCGGCTGCCTCCTGCGCGGTTGGTCGGTGTACGCCGGTCATGGTGGCCCGGAGACGGGTTAACGTCGCGCCGCCCGGGACCGGGTGGCGGCCCGGAGAGCGGCCTCGGTCAGCCAGCCGCCTCCCTGCTCGGCGTACTCGGACTCGGCGATGCGGGCGAAGCGCGCGGTCACGGTCGCTGACACGCGGGTCGCTGACACGCGAACGGGCCCGGCAGCGATTCCTCCGGCAATCGCGCCAGGCAGATCCACCGACGTGCACTCGCAGCCGGCGACCTGGTCGGCGGGCAAGCCCGGGTCGCGGGGCTCCATCGCCAGCTCCCAGCCGTCTGCGGTTTTCCATCCGCCGGCCGAGTTGATCGCCTTACCGTCGAGGCCGCGCCCCTTGCGGACGTAGACCTGCCGCTGCAGGCGGAACGGCAGGTTCGCCGGAACAGTCTGCCCGTGCGCAGCGGCGTGCGCGGGACGGTGGTTATCGCCGGGGGCGATCTGCCAGGTTTTCGCGGGCGGTGCGGTGTCGCGGGCGGCGGCAGCCACGTCTTCGGCGACGCGCTCCACCGCCCGGCGAGCGGGGCCGGCGGCGATGCGGGCGGCCAGGTCGACGCGGATGCGGGTACGGGTCATGGCGATGCACGGTAGCCCGAGGCGGTGCTTACCTCTCGTGCGCGGCCACACTTGCACACGGACAAGCCACGCACCTGCCGGGGAAGATCGGCGCGACGCAAGCTCGGAAATCATGCAGAGTCCGTGCCCGTGAGCAGCACCTCTTCCTCGCGAAGCATCGACGCGGCCTTGGTGGCCCGCCTCTACGCCGTTGAGCAGCTAACGGTGCGGCAGATCGCCGCCCGGGTCGGCCGGTCGCATACCGCGGTCCACCGCGCGCTCATCCGCTCGGGCATCCCGCGGCGCGGCCGCGGGTCTACCGATCGGCGTATCCCAGCTGATGTGCGGGAGCGCGTGCTGAACGCCTACCTCGACGGTGCGGCGATGGCCGACATCTGCACCGACCACGGCATCTCCTCGCAGTCGGTACGCAACATCGTCGCTGACGCCGGCTACGACCTACGCCCGGCCGGCGGCCGCCAGCATCTGGACCTGTCGGCGATCGACAAGCTCGGCAGCCAGGGCTGGCCGCCCGCTGCGGTCGCGATGCTCACAGGCTTCTCCGAGGGGCACGTGCGCCGGCAGATGCGCAAGCTCGGGTACATCCGCCAGCCTCTGCCGGAGACGCAAGTGCTGGCCGAGATGCTGAAGCGGCATGGGTCGTTGAGGGCCGTGGCACGCCAGTTGGGATGCAGCGCCAAGCGGGTCAAGACCGCATTGGAGAAGGAAGGCGTTCAGGTCCCGACCCGGCCGCACCGCCGGGCCGCATGAAGGACGGCCGCGTCCCTGGGCCGGGTGGTTTCGCCAGCGAAACCACCCGGCCCAGGTTTTGAGCGTTCTGGACCTACCGGGACAGTTGCGTGCGGATTGCAGACCTACTCTGTGAAGGGCCGTGTGGCTGTCAGGGCGAGCCGGATACGTCCTCGTTCGTAGGGTCTTGGTATGAGCATCCGTGGAAGCGGGTTCCTGGCCGCGGTTGCGACCAGCGCGCTGGTGGCGCTGACGGCCTGCGGTAGCGAACCGAGCGGTGAACCCGGTGCCGCTCCCGCCGATCCAAGCAGAGCCTCCCCGACCGCAGTCAGCCCAAGCCCCAGCCCTACCCCCAGCCTCATCGCGGGCGTTCCGCCGGGGGCGGAAGTGCTCGGCAAGCCGAGCAAGGGTGAGCCGTTCACGCTCACCATCACCTACACAGACAACCCCGAACCGGCGAAGCTTCAGCTCACCGTCAACAGCGTCACCTGCGGCAAACCTCTGGACCAGCGCATCATCGCCGCGGCCGCCGAATCCATTGGCGAACCCACGCCCACGCCGACCCCCGAAGGCGGCAAGCAGTACTGCGTGGTCGTCATCGAGGTAATGAACACCGGCAACAGCGAGACCATCTGGGACACCAATGACACCGTGACCCTCAACGTCGATGCCGTCCGCTACTCCCAGACCCAAGAAGACACCCATCACGTGAACGACTATCAGCAGTACTGGGCCAGCAAGGGCGAACGCGGGCCGGCGTTCGGCCTCAACCCGGGCAGCAAGGGCCCTGCAGCTGGCATCTTCCAGATTCCCGTTGGGGCCACTCCAACCAGCATGTGGGTCACCTCGGGTACCGCGATCGAGAACCTCAACGGCGTCCAGCCCGGGTACCTCGTCCAGTTGTAATCGGGCCGGGGCGGCGGATGGTTTCGCTAGCGAAACCATCCGCAGAGCGAGAAAACGCCCTGACGGAAGCCCGAAACGTTTCTGCTGGGACCGGGGTGGTTGCCCAGCGAAGAAGAAGATCAGACCAGCCAGGTCAGCGCGGCGGTGTTGATGAGGAGGTGAATGGTGTTGTCCACAACGATCAGCATCGCGAACGCCAGGCCGCCGGGCACCGAGGCGGGAAACCCGTGGTTGCTGGCCGCCTCCTTCCACGTGGGGCGCGAGGCAGCGGGGCCGAGCTGGTTCTTCAACCAGATCACGTACTTGGCGGCCCGGTAGTGATCCAGCACGATGTGTGTGCCTCCGATCACGAGCAAAGCCTCAGGGGAGCGGGTGAGGACGAGGAAAGGGACCATGTAGGTCGCGCCGTGGGCGATGGCGGGCCACCACCGTTCGGTCTTGTGGGAGGCCATCCAGTCGGACTGGAAGATGTAGTCGCCGATCATGTGCGCGAGGAAACCGTAGAAGACGAGGTCGGTCACAGAGAACTCCAGAGTGTGGGGTTGAGGTGGCGCTCGGAGACGGGGTGGTAAGGGAAGGCAAGCGGCAGAGGGATCGGCTCCGTGCCCTGGGTCGGCGGGTGGTGGACGGGTCGGCGGGTCAGTCTCGACGGGTCGGCGGGTACAGACGACGGATGAGGAGCACGTGTCGGGGCCGCTCACCGGCGGCCTCGACACGGGTCACACGAGCGCTGGTTCGCGATCGCTGTCATCGGATGCGGCGCTGACAGCGCTCATCGCGTCAGCGCTGGAAGGAGCGCTGGGGGCGCCGTTGGCAGCGCCCGTTTCCGCATCACCAGCGTTGAGAGTGCGCGCTGCGAACTCTTCCGGTGTCTCCTCCGGCACGTCGGCGGCGCCGACATCCAGCGCTGCGGCCTCCGGCTCCTTGATCCAGGCGGCACGCCAGTTCCGCGCTGTGGACGGCGCGGCACCCGACACCTCCATGAGATCAGCGGTGGTCAGCAGCGGCCCGCCAGCGGTGATCGCCGCCTCCCACGCAGCACGCGCTGCCTTCTGCTTGGCGAGCCTTCCACGAGGCAATTCGTCGCTCCCAGCGCTCTTGCCAGCGCCTGCTGACGAACCGCTGCCAGCGGTGCTCGCGCTGGAACCGCCGCCGCTCGCAGCGCCGCTGGGAACCGGCGCCGGCGCCGAAGCGGAGCCAGCGGGCGGTACCTGACCGCCGCTGCCAGCGCCTGCTCCCAGCGGGGCATGCGGCGCTGGAAGCGTGCTTCCAGCGGGCGTACCGGGCGCTGCGAGCGGTACCTCACCCGCGCTCCCAGCGCCCGTCGCTTCCGCTCGCAGCGCTGGGTCGGCGGCGGGAACCAGCGTCGGTAGCGGCCGGCGCAGCGCTGCCAGCGCCTCCTCCGACGGCGCCACCATCAGGTTGGCGACGAACAGCGCGGCTTCGCTCGGGTTGGTGTAGTCGAGCGTCGCGAGCCGACGCGCCTGTGTCAGCACCTGCATCTCGCGGACCACGGCCACCATGACGTCGGGGTCGGTGACGCCGGCGTGGATGAGCGCCGCCTGCGCTTTGCGCTCAGCGGCGATGGCCGCTTTGCGCCGGTTCCTTTCCGCCCACCGGCCGGTGGCCTGCTCCAGCCGCACCAGCGCCTGGTGCAGGGCGTACAGGTGACGGGCGGCAGCCAGGACACGCACACGCAGGGTCGCCGCCGCTGCGGTGAGCTGCTCGTCGGTGGCGAGTATCAGCTCGACGCGGATGCGCTCGACGGGGTGCAGCCACCGCGACCAGTCCAGCTTGCGGTCGGGGCGGGCGTGCTTGCCGCGCCGAGTCTCGGCCAGCACGAACTCGAACAGCACCGCGCCGACGATCGGCAGCAGCGCGTACGCCGCGGCCGCGCCCGGCTTGTCTGGGGCGTGGGTGGCGTTGAAGTACGCCGACGCCAGGATCAGGCCCCACACCGCCAGGCGCGGCCCGCCGGCGGCCTCGTTACGGGCCACCCGCCGCGTCTGCAACACCGCGCACAGGGCGGCTGCGCCGTCCAGGGCGAAGAACAGCAGGTACGGCCACGGCCCGGTGAGCCCCATGTTGTCGGCGCCGAACCCGGTCAGGCCGGTCGCGGACAGGCCCGCGATGACTGCGAGGAAGTACACCAGCAGGAGACCGGGGGCGGTCTTGATCGCGGCGGTCTTCGCTGCCGCCCACCGGCTGGGCGTGGAGTCACCGCTGGTCGCGGGTGCGGCATCGGAGGCGGGGTGCAGCGGGCCCGGATCGGCGTTCACCTCTGAGGGGATGAACCGGCGCCGCCACGGCGACCACGTCATGGTGCCGCGGGGGCCGCGTCCGGCGTCCCACTCGGCGACCAGGCGGGCGTGGGCGCGCCGGTAGGCGCGCCGCTCCCCTACCCGCCACAGCAGTACGAGCACGGCAAGGAGCGCGCTGGTGGCGGCGATGCCGAGCAGCCACGGAAACGGCACCTGATCAGCAGCAGGCAGGAACGGCAGATCGTCAGTCACAGCAGGTCACTTTCAGTACGGCACGCGGTCGTGGGCGGCGGGTAGGCGGGTCGCAGGGGAGGGCCGCGTAAAGGGGTTCAATGGGCGTTTACGGCAAGGCGGCACCGATCCGCCGATCCGTCGGATCCGGTTGTTTACGCAGGTCAAATGGTCTTTGGATGTGTCGGGGGGATCTGCCGGGGTGGCAGATCGGATGCGTCGCCCCGACGGGTCGGCGGCACGTCGGGCGACGCATCCGGAGGCGGGCGCATCAGGCGGCACGGCGCACCTTGACCTCGACGTCTCCGCCGGCGGTGATCCGGCGGACGGCGGCCCGCAGATCGTCGGCTTCCGGGCCTCGCACCTCACGCCCGGCGATCTGCTGCTTGCCGACGGGGCAGCCCCACGAGGCCAGCAGCCCGCCGAGCGCCTTGGGTGTCATCTCCAGGGCCAGCTTGTCGATGATCGCCGTGGTGGACAGCCGCGGCGCGCCTTCGGCATCGGCCAGAGCGACGATGTCGGCGAGCAGAGCCGGGACCCGCTGCGCCGGATCGGCCGGCGCCCCAGCGGAGGCGGAAGCCGGTGCGGGCCGCTGCCCGGGCAGCGTGCCGGCTTCCTCCCGCAGGGCGGTCGCCCGCTCGACGACCCGGCGGGCGTCGCGGATGTCCACGTAGTCGGTGTGCACGACGAGGACGTCGCCGCCGAGTTCGACGTCCTCGGCGCCGCGCAGCAGACCCCACCCCTTGTGGTGGCGCTCGAAGTCGGCGGCGTTGTAGCCCGCCTTGTAGGTGTTGCTGCCCAGGCCCGCCTCGGATGCCTGCCACGTCATGACGCGCAGCACGAACCGGGTGCCGAGCTGATCGCGCAGCGACGACGGGATGGCCTCGGCGTCGGACTTCTGCGTGGCGATGACGACGACGAACCCGAGCGCGGGCCCGACCTTGGCCAGGTCGACCAGCTTCTCGAGGATGAGCGGCCCCCAAGCGGGATCTTCCAGGTAGCGCTGCGCCTCGTCGATAACGATCAGCTTGAGGTCGATGCCGGACGCGGGGTCTGCGAGGATCTCCGGCGTGATCTTCCCGTCGGGGCAGATGTTGTCATCGAGTTCGTCGAGCCGCTCGTAGACGTCGTTCATCTCGGCGACCAGGTCGCACAGGGCGCGGTAGAGCCTCTCGACGGTGTCGCCGCGGACGCCGCGCCCGAACCCGTGCGCGATGCCCTGGAATGGGGAGAAATCCTTGCCGCCCTTGCCGTCCCACAGGTACAGCCGGGTGCGCGCGTCCAGAGCGGCGGCCATGGCGAGCATGCGCAGCACGACGGTCTTGCCCATGCGTGGCATGGACGACACCAGCACGCTGGTGAAGATCAGCGGCAGGCTGACGCGGCGGCCCCGCTTGTCGGTGCCGAACGGGATGGCCTGCCACAGGTCCCAGGAGGAGGCGCTCGTCAGCGGTGAGGAATGCGCCGGCCGGTCGTAGGGGTCGCTGTCGGCCAGCCACAGCGACACCTGGCGGCCGCTGCCGGGCACCCGCTCGATGTCGAGCCAGCGCTCGTCGATGTCGAGCGCGGAGGCCAGGGCGGCCTTGGCCGCCATGACGTGCTTGTAGGTGCGGCCAGGCGGAAGGTGAACGGTGAGAGTCAGCGCGATGCCGTCGTGGTGCGGCATGCGGACGCCGTCCAGGCAGACTTCCTGGTCCGCCTTGATGATGCCGGCGGAGGCGAATGCCTCGGTCAACTGCTCGCTGGAGACGCTGGCGTCGATGATCTGGCTTTCCAGCGCGTACTGCGTGGAGGCGTTCAGCGCCTGCAGGTCGGCGGTGGTGCGGCGGCCGGCGATGGCGGCGGTGAGCAGTCCGGTGGCGCCTAGCCCGATGAGCAGCGGCCAGGTCTGGGTGAGAGCGAGCAGTCCGCCGGCGGTGACGACGGCCAGTGCGGCCTTGGCGGAGATGAGGCGCCGCTGCTCCTTGATCAGCTCCAGTCCTGCCGCGTCGGCGGTGCTGAATTTGCCCTTGTCGAGGAGCTGGGCGGTGGCGTGGGTGGCGTTGACCCAGTTCCACCAGTTCACGCCGAGGACACCGGTGCCGCGGACGGCGGCGGCCAGGAGGCGGCCGGGCGTGCGGACGGCAACGCGGACGCCGTAACGGCCCACGAGCTTGGGGTCGCGGACGATGAGTGGAGCCCGCAGCGGGGTGGTCCACATGGCGGAGGAGGACTTGTGCCCGTTCAGGAGCGTGCCGCGCTTGATCACCTGGCCGTTGAGAACGAACTCGTCGTTGGCGGCGTCGCCGGAGCGGGGCTGCGTTGCGGGCGGGTGAACCACGGAGGCTCCTTACGGGCTGTGCGGGTAGGGCAGGTGGGGCTGGTCAAGGGGTGGGGCGGTGGCGTTCGCCGTTGAGGAGGCGGGCCAGCTGCTCGGGGGTGAGATTGGTGCGGGTAATGCGGTCGCGGCGTCGGCAGGTGATGACGGTGGCGGCCAGCACGCCGAGAATGACGACGCCGATGTACAGGCCGCAGGCGAGCCGGGCATGAGCTGTGGAGGCGGGGTGGATGATCACGGCGACAGCCAGCGGCAGCGTCGCGGCGAAGGGTGCGGTGCGAAGCGACACGGTCGGCTTCATCGGATGGTCCTCCGGTTCCTGCGGATGGGCCGGTAGGGGCCCAGGAAGGTGCGCTTGGGCTGCTTGGCGGCGAAGTGGGAGTGGGCGGCGCGGTCGGAGGTGATGATCCGGACAGCGCAGAGGATCAGGGCCGTGATGACGGTGACGGCCATGACCGCGGCGGCGATCAGTGCGACGGCGGCGGCCGTCGGGGTGAAGAGCAGAGCGAGCACGATGCAGACGGCGATGACCGCCACGGCGGGTGCCTCACGCGGGGGGTTCATCGCACCGCCCAAGACAGGGACAGGAGGTTGTTCAGGTCGGCCAGGACGGGCAGGCCGGCGGCCACGGCGGCGAGAAGGGCGAGGAGGATCACCATGACCAGGGCGGCGGCGAAGTTGAGCACGGCGGTGGTGCGGGCGCTCCAGTCGCGGTAGCTGCCGTGCCCCTTGCAGGTCCAGCAGGTGAGGGTGAAGGAGTCGTCGTCGGGGAGGACGGCGTAGGCGTGCTGGCCGGCGCCGTCGCAGCTGGAGCAACGCTGAGGTGGGGCGATCAGGGTGGGCATGGGGCGGGTCTCCGGAGGTTCAGACGAAGGCGGGCGCGGAAGCGGGAGCGGGTGAGGGGCGGTCGGTGGCCGCAGGCCGGAAGGCCGGGCCGAACTGCCGGGCGAGGTCGATGAGCGGGCCGCTGATCTGAGCGGGGCTGGGCAAGATGAGGCCGAGCAGAGCCAGGACCCGCCAGGCGGTGACGATGAGCAGGGCCGCCGCGGCTGCGCACGCCATGCCGACCAGGAACAAGGTCAGGCGGCCGAGGCGCTCGGCCAGGGCCAGGAGCATGCCGCCGAGCCCGTACAGAACGCCGCCGATGACCGCGATGCGCCCGGCCCAGGGAAGCCGCTTGAAGGTCTGCACCATCTCGCCGACGGAGATGTCGTCGTCGCTCGCAGGTCGGCTGGTGAGGACAGTGATGACGACTGCCAACCAGATGATCATGCTCCAGAACATCAGGACCTCCTCAGAACGCCCTCTTGGCTAACTTCATTAATGAAGTTAACTTCATTGAGTATGTTGCGCAAGATGAGGAAGAAAGTTGACGTTGATGGCTCTGACCGATACCGCTGTCCTGAACAGAGCTGTCACCCTGGGTGTCGCACATGAGCAACACGGGCTGAGAATGGCGGAACGAATGACGACAGCGGGCGAGCCACCGTACGCGGGGATCGCCAGGGCTCTCCTGGTCGAGATCGAAAAGGGCGTGTACGACAGTGAGGATCTGCCGTCAGAGAAAGAGCTCGCCGCCCGCTTCAACGTCGCTCACAACACGGCCCGCAGCGCGCTGAAGGCTCTGGTCAACCAGGGCATCTTGGTTTCCGAGCGCGGCAAGGGGTATTCCCTTCGCGTCTACCGTCGCGCCGACATCGACGTCGCCTTCCACGGCGTGGGGGAGCAAGCCGGTGACGCCATCGAGGTCGCCAAGCTGGCACCCCCGAAAGCCGTCGCCGACCTACTGCCCGGCGCCACCGCCGTGGTGCGCCGGCGAACCCTCGGCGCGGAACCGAAAGCGGCCTACTACCTGGCCGACCTGATCGCGCTGGTGCCCGAGCTGGATGACCCGGCGCCGATCGCAGACCCACCGCTGCTGGACCTGCTCGCCGAGCGGGGCGTGGCCGTCACCCGGCTGGAGACCCGCGTGATCAGCCGGATGGCCACCTCATGGGAGAACCTGCCGCCGGCCACCACGGTCCTGGAGAGCGTCACCGCGCTGATCGACGACAGCGACACGGTAAGGGCTGTGTGCGTGACAGCCCTGCCCGGCGACAGCTACATCCTGAAATTCACCCAGGCGCGCAGGTGAGGCTTCACACCTGTCGGCGGCGGATACTACGGCCGGCGGCGACTTCCGAATCCGGCCACCGGGTTCGGCTCCACCGCGGTACCGCGGTTCGGTAACCGAGCAGTCTCCCGCTCCTGGTTGCCCACCGGGAGCGGCTCCATCCGGACCTGACCTCTGGTGACTAACGATGTCCGGCGGGTACTCTGAACGGCATGGACGCCGAGCAGGGGATCACCGAGCAGGAACGCATGCCCTACTCCGATGAGCAGCGCGAGAGAACCCTCGCCCAGCTCCGGGAGCTCATGGGCGGCGAGCCGCCCGCCGACATGCTCGCGCTCGCCCGTCAGCGCGACGAGGAGTTCGCCCGGCGTCGTTCCCACGCCGCGTGATCGGTCGCGTTCTGGACAGCAGCTCCCTGGTTCATTGGGCGCGCCGTTCATCCCCCTACGTTTCCGCGGTCATCTTCTCCCGGGCTGAGCACGAGGGCTACATCGTTCCCGTCGTCACCACCGCGCCCGCGGTCACTGCGGCGCTCGCGCAGATCCCCGATGCGGCCGTTGCCGTCCTCGACGCCCTCGTACGCATGGAGATCTGCGTCGTCGACGACCTCACACCAGGCAGCGCGCCCGGCGTGGCGGAGGTCCTGCGCGCCGCCGGCCCCTACGCTGCCGAGCAGCTCACCGCCGCCAGCGTCGTTCACGCCGCCCGGCGCCGGGACATCCCCGTGGTGACCTCGAACCCGCATCCGCTCGTCACACTGGCCGACCGGATGGGGATCGAGTTGGAGATCGACCTGATCCCCTGACCGCTCACTCTGCCTGGGCGGCGCCGTACAGGGCGGCCAGGTGGGCGTGGACGGCCGGACGCCAGTCGAGTCCCAGGACGTAGCCGAGCAGCGCGGCGGCGACCATCGGCGAGACGATGTCGGCGATCTGCAGGAACTGTTTGCTGCGGGAACCCTGCCACGGGTAGAAGCGGGGGAAGCCGTTGAGCAGGCCCGCCTCGGCCGCCTCCAGGCGCCGCCCGTCGGCCTCGCGCGTCCAGCCGCGCGCCTTCTCCGTCAGGCACCACGACGGCGTCCGGTCGGCGGAGAACAGGTTGCCGCCGGAGGTGCGCCGGTTGCCGCGGGTGCGCATCTGGTGGCCGGGCTCCCAGCCGAGCGCCGCGGCCATGCTGAGGGCGGGGAACTCGCCGGGTTCGGGCAGCAGGTCGCGCTGGCGCAGGAAGCGGGTGCGGTGGGCGACGAGGAAGACGCGACGGCGACTGGAGGGGGAGCCGTAGTCGGCGGCGTCCAGCTCGATGACCTCCTGGTAGGCCCAGCCCATGTCCACGAGCGGGCCGCCGTCGTAGAGCTCCTCGGCGAAGGCCTCCCACAGGGGGCGGGTGGCCGGGGTGAGTTCGGCGATCAGCCACTCCAGGTTCGGCAGCTCGGCCGCCCATCGGATGGGTTCGATGGCCAGCGCGGTGCGCGGGTCGCTGACCTGCTCGCGCAGGGTCTGCCAGACGCAGCCGCACCGGTAGGAGTGCAGGCACATGGCGGCCTCGAACAGCAGCTCCAGGTCGGTGGCGGCGGTGCGCTTGCCGGAGGCGCTCCAGGAGGGGCACGGCGGGGTCAGCAGCGCGCCGGTCGTGTGCGTGAACTTCGGCGGGTGCAGGGTGCGCACGTCGGCCTGCACGCGGTGGAAACCGGCGGCGCGGCCGGTGGCGACCGCGTCGCGGTCGAGGTCGTATCCGGCGATCAGCTCCTCGACGCCGAGCAGGGCGGCGCCGACGTCGAAGCCGCCGGGGCCGGCGAATGGCGCCACGATCGGCCGGGTGCGGTCCGGTTCGGAGGTGGTGTCGAACAGGCCCGCTTGCTGGGCGTCGTCCAGGGTGGGGACGCGCATGGGGTGGCGGCGGCAGTCCCAGTGGTGGCCGGTGCCTTCGGGGTAGGCGCATTGATCGCAGTGCGGGTGCTGGCGCTCGCGCAGCACCATGATGATCTCTGTCTGGTGCAGGTCGGCGTCTTCGATCGCGCGCTCGAGGTCCAGATGGCCGGTGCCGGGGGCACGCCACAGGAGTTCGTGGGCGGCGTGTTCGGCCCGGGCATGGTCGGCGAATAGGGCTAGCAGGTCGGGAACGGACAGGTTGCGGTAGGGAGAGGAGGACAGGGCGGCAAGAGCGCTGGAGGCGTGCACGAGAGGGCTCCATGACAAACAGAGCGTTCGCCGCAGGCGGCGTACGCGGATGGGGGAGGGCGGCGGCGTTCCCCGGGGTGCGGCGTTGTCGGCCCGCTACGGATGCGATGCGCTGGCGGGCGACGACCGGCGGGGCGGAGCCGGTGCGCTGGGCGCCGCGGCAGAGGGCGGCGCGAAAGGGCACGGGGGAGCGTGCGATGCGGAAGGCAGGCGTCAGTCTGCGGGTGGTGCATGCCCTCCCGGCTGGTCGCAGCCGGGAGGGCTGGAGGTGGTCAGGGGTTTACGTGGGGCGGGTCAGTACTCTTCGTCGCGGTTGTACCGTGACAGTTCGTATCGCAGCTGCCATACGGCGCGGGCGGCGTCGGGTTCCAGGACGCGCACACCGTTGGTGATCTCGCCGGGGCGGATTCTGTGGCGGGCGATCTTGCCCCAGTGGATGGCGCCGCTGCTCAGTACCGGGGCGCCGTACAGGATCGAGCCGTCGGCGCCATCGAGGGTGCCGGGGTCGTCCCAGCACCAGGCGGCGAGCCGGTGCTGGGGCAGTAGCGCCAGTTTGTCGCCCTGCCACGGGGCGTCTGGCGGGGGGAGGAGGTGGCGGGCGCGGGGGCGCTTCGTGAGGTCGGCGATGTAGGGCGGGAAGAGCACTTCCTGGATGACGTCGGGGTGGTTGAGCATCGCGAACGCCCATGCCGCTTCGGGGTCGAAGCACTCGGGGGAGTAGTAGTCCTTTACCTTCTCGAAGGTGACCAGGTGGTTGGTCGCGGGGGCCTTCAGCAGGTGGCGGCCGGGGCCTTCCAGGGCGACGGTGTAGCTGGTGGGTGTCTGGTGCAGGCGGGCGTGCCGGTCGCCCAGCCAGTAGACGGCGTCGAAGCGGGGGGAGACGACGACCATGCGGCCGTACGCTGGCCACTCTTCGACTTCAAGGGCTCGCATGTACATCAGGTGGTTGTGCTCCAGGGTGGGGGCTGGCGGGTGGGACAGAGCCGACGGGTGCATCTGATCAGCCGCACCCATCGGCCCCGCTTACTCATCACTAAAAGTACAAGATAGTTAATAGAGGAGTCCATTCGTGGGTGAAGGGCTCCTGCCGGGCGCTGCGATAGGGTCATGATCGTCTCGCTCCTTTGCCTGTACGCGCAGAGGGGAAAGCGAGGCTGTGCCTGTCGCGAGGCGGCACTCCAGGCGGCCGGGCCCGGGTAAAGTCGGCCGCCCAGGACATGGGGCCGGGGGCGCCCCCGCGGGGGCGCGCCCGGCCTTCCCGGTTTCGCGCATCGTGCGGCCTTGATCAGGTGACCGGCGCGTTCAAGACGATGACCTTGGCCACGCGCAGGCGCATGCGTTCGCTGGCCGCGCCGGCGGCCTGCTGCCAGAAAGCCAGGTCCTGGCCGGCCTGGTCGGCGTCGGCGCGCAGCCGCGGCGTCATCGCTGAGCCGATGCCGTCCCCGGCCGTGGCGGCGGCGTCGACCACCACGTACCCGGCCACGGTCTCCCGACTGGCGGGCTCGCCCACCGGCCACCGTTTTCCGCACCGCTCGCACAGCAGCGCAACCGGATCATGAGGCTGCAGGGTGTTTGCGGTCACCGTCGTGAGGTCGTGCCCGGTTCGGCACTCGCGGCGCACGAGCTCGGCGCGCGCCTCCTCCAGTGTCCACAGCCGCTCAGTCACCGGCCACCGCCGACGGGTGGGCGGTGAGCGCCGGGTCGGCCGCTGCGGCGGCCTTGCGCTCGGCCACCATCAGGAGGGCGCGGTCGCGGGGGAAGCCGGGCGGCAGCACCTGCCAAAAACCGGGCCTGCGGTCGGCGGCTACCAGCTCGCCTGCTTCATGGTCGGCGGCCACGACGCGCGTACGGGGCGCGGCGGCGTCCGGCTCGATGGCCTCCTGCAGCAGCCAGCCGGGCAGGGGCGCGATGCGGTAGCCGTCGTCGCGGGAGTCGTCCATGTACAGCAGCCACCAGTCGGCCGACGCTGGGTGAAAGGCCGTCGTACGCCACAGGGGGTGTTCAGGTGCGGGCAAGGACTCTCCTCGGAGTTCGCGGGCGAGCGGGGCGGAAGGGGCGGGTCGGGATGCCCGCATTGTGGGCCTGGAGCGCGCAGCCGAGCGACCCGCGGGAGCCGGCGTGCAGGAAAGCGACGCATTCGTCGGCGCCGAGCTTGACCATGTGCCGGTTACGGATGGGGCCGGCGGCCCGCCCGTGGGTATCCCAGTCGGCCGGGTGCGGCTCTTCGGGGACGCCGCGTTCCTGGCACCACAGGTGCGCCAGCCAGTCGGCGGAGCGTTCGGGCCGCTGCCCGCGCTTGCCGGGCGACGGGTAGCAGGCGCCGTGCACCACGACCATGTCGGGGTGGACGGCCAGGATGGCGTCGAGCACCCGCCACAGGAGCTGCTTGTCGGTCCACCAGCGTGAACCGGTCAGCAGCACCCGCCAGCAGCCGATCATTCGGCCACCGTCAGGCGGCCGCGATATGTCGCCGGGTGGCGGCGGGCCGCATCGGCGCGCTCACCGCCCGGGCCCGTTGGGGGAGCGTCCACCGGCTGGCCGCCCTGCCCGCCGGCATAACCGACCTCGAGGAGCGCCACCGGCGCGAAGGCGGGGCCGAGCCGGCGGGGCGGCAGCGGCACCTCGTCGTAGGCGACCGGTATGGCGCACAGCACCGGCTCCCAGGTCTCCAGCCACTGCTTCCACGCTTTTCGCTGCTTGGCGTAGCGGGCCACCCACCAGCAGCACACCAGGAGGGCGGCGCGGTCCATCTCGTGCCGGCCGTACAGGTCCTCGAGGCGTTCACCGGCCAGGTAGCCGCTGATGACGGCCGCGACCGGCACGTTGGCGGCGGTGATCGTCGGTTTGCCGGAGTTGACCGCCGGGTCGACGACGATACGCGGCCGCGTCACCTGCTCGGGCGCGGCCACCTGGCCGTCGCCGGGCAGGTCCGGCTGTTGCGGGCCGATGGCCAGACCGGCCAGGTGGTCGATGGAGATCCCCAGCACCGGCGCCAGCCGTACCAGCGTCGGCAGCGTCGGATAGGCGCGGCCTTCCTCCAGCCGCCACAGCCGGGCCGTATCCATGCCCGCCCGCGCCGCGGCCTCCTGCTCCGTGAGGCCTGCGGCCTGGCGGGCTCGGCGCAGCCGCGCCCCGACCTGGAACGTCGTCAACGGCATCACAGGTGCACCTCCTGGGCGACGCGGCCAGCGGTGATCGGTACGGACATGGTCTTGACCGGTCGCCTCGCGCCCGCCGTGGCCGGGCCGGTCGGGTGCGTTCGCGTGGTGGTCATGCGCTGCCCTCCGGCTGCGGGGCGTCGCCGGCGGCGGTGCCCGTCGCGGCCACCTCGTCGTCGAGGGTGCCGGCCAGGCGCCGCTGCCGGGCTTCGATCACGCGGGCGCCGTGCGTGTGACGCAGCAGCAGTTCCACGCCGTCGCGGCTGACGCACAGCGCACCCTCGTCGGCGCCGCACAGCGCTAGCGGGCACATGATCTTCATCGCGTCCTGCAGCTCTCGGTCCCGTGCGGTGAGCGGCCGGTGTCCCACGGCCTGCCGAGCCGCCTGCAGCGCCTGCGCCTTGGCGGGCCGCTCCGGGGCTGGCGGCGTCAGGTGGAACACCTCCTGCGGCTCCGGTTCCGGCTTCGGGCGAAAGGCCAGCACCTCGGCCACCGGAGGAAACGTCGGCGCCTGCGTGACCACGCGCTGCCCGGCCCCGTTCGCGCCGCGGAGCGGCACCACTGGTGCGGGACCCGCCTCGCCGCCAGGTGCGGTACGGCGCGGCCCGCGGCCGGAGCAGGCCGTACACCTGGTGCCGCTGTCGAGGTCCAGGCCGTCCTCGCAGCGGGCGTTCGCGCAGTGGCGGCGCTCGACGAGCGTCAACGCCACCGCGAGCGGGTTGGAGATCCGGCTGTGCGGGTTCATCCGCTGCCAGCCCTCCCACCGGCGCCCGACGCGCTCGACCATCTCCGCCATCGTCCGGCCGTGCACGCCGATCTCGCGGGCGATCGCGCTCAGCACCTTGCCCTTGGCGTCGGCGCCGATGCGCCGGCGCAGTGCCTGCGGCAGGGCGGCGAACACCGTCAACGTCGGCGGCGGCGGCGGCACGGCGGGGGCCGCCGCGGCCGCCAGCTGCCCGCTGGCCGTCATGCCCGTCGTCGATGCCTGGTTGTCCTTCCCGGCCGGAACGGCCGCGGCGCGCGCCTTACGGCGCGTCAGATCGCCTACGGCGGGAAGGGGGTTTTCTTTCTCTTGATCTTCCTTTCCCTTAGGTTCCTTTCTCTTTTGGTGCGCACTTTTCTGCGCGGGGCCCGTGCAATCCGTTGCGCCACCCCCCGTGCAGTTTTCTGCGCCCCCTGCCTCGGGCACCTCCGTGTCGGACCCCCGTGCAATTTTTTGCGCCGGGGGTCCGACCTGCGGGTCCACCGCGGCACTGGAGGCGCGGCGAACCTGCCGCTGCTCGGGAGGAAGCGAGTGGAAGTGCAGCCGGTACAGGTTGCGGTCCTGGCCGCCGTCGTCGTTGTAGCGGGCGTGGATGGTCAGGTAACCCTCCGCCTGGAGCCGCTCGAAGGCGGCGTCGATGGTGCGCACGCTCTTCTTGTCGAGCTCCTGAGCCAAGACCTTGCGGCCCGGGAAGATGCCGTGGCCACCACGCCCATGCCACAACAGCACCCCGTACAGCCGTACGTCGAGGTCGTTGATGCGGATGTTGAACAGCATGGTGTCCGGGATCATCCGGAAGCCGTCGGGACCGTCCACCTCGATGCGGCCGCCGTCGGAGTAGGTGCTCACCACTCACCCCGCTCACCGGGGGTCGCGCTGAGGTGGGAGCGGGAACGAAACGCGCCGTTCGGGCTGCGGCCGGTCTCGACCGCGTAGTAGCCGCAATCCTTCAGTTCGGCCAGGGCCTTGCGGACGGCCTGCTGGCCTTCGGTTCCGCAGTCGGCGAGCTCGGCCAGTAGCGGCAGCCGCGCCCGCGGGTCGGGCAGCAGCGCCAGCAGGAAGACGAGCACGCCGCGGGCGCGGAAGGACACGGCGGTGTCGCATGCGGCCTCCCTGGCGACCGCGATGGTGCCGTCGTCACCGGGCAGGGCTACGCCCGGACGGGCGTGCACCTCGGCGAGCGCCACGGCGATCTCGGCCCGCCGCTCGGTGCCGTGGTCGACCAGGTCGTCGGCCGTCCAGGCGCGATCGGGACGGGCCAGCAGGAACGCGAGCACGCCGCGGGCGCGGAAGGACATCGTTGCGTCACGCACCTCCGCAAGCGGCAGCGCGACCACGCCAGGGCGCGCGGTACTGTTCAGACTTCGGGCAGCGTTCGATACGCTCACCGCAGCCTCCTCATGATCTCTAGCGGGAGATGAGTCGAGGCACAGCCGGGCAGAGGTGTTCCCGCACCTTCCCGGCCGCGACGGCGGTCCCTGATGGGACCGCCGTTGTCGCTTCTATGTTCGAGATCGAAATCTAGCGTGGGATGCCCTGTCCCAGCGAGCGTTCTTTCCCGGCGCGGGGGCACGCCGGGGCGGTCGTGCCCGAGATGGCGGGTGGCACCGCCGCCGGTCTGGTGGCCGGCGGGCAGGATCACTGCGCGCCCCTGGCGGCCGCCGCGGTCATCTGCCGGAAGCCGCACGCCGAATCCAAGCTGTTCAGGGCCTGCGGCCAGGCCGGGTGCGCCGCGGTGCGCGGATCGTCACCGGGACTCCACCAGACGACGAACAGCCCGTCGTCGGCCGCCGAGGTGATCGTCGCGGGGGTCACCTCGGCGCGGGCCAGCTCGACGGCCCGGTCCAGCAGCGGAAGGTCCTGGCGCTGGTGGCGGTAGCCGAACCGGTCGCCGCCGCGCAGCGTGCGGATGATCGCGGCGGCGAGCAGCACCTCGAGCGGCAGGTGCAGCACGGCCCGGATCCCGGCGGCGGGGACGTCGTGGGTGGTGGTCATGGTCGGGCTCCGCAGGGGTCGTGGGTCGCAAGGTGAATCGTTCGGGATGCGCCGCCGCGGCGGCGCTGGCTGCGTGCGCGCGCCGACAGTTCGGCGAAGGTGATGTTGGCGCGGTGGGCCGCCTGGCGGCCGCTCGTGCCGTTGTCGTCGAGCCAGACGGCCAGGACGCCGCCGCCCGAGCGCACATGCATCGGCGTGGCGATGTCGCGGCGCACGAAACCGGCCGCGCGCTGAAGGGCGCGCCGCTCGCCGGCGGTGGTGTACGTCGTGACGTAGACGCCGCGCCGGCGCAGGCGGCCGGCGATGGTGGCGGCCAGAGCGTCGAGGCTGTCGGCCGCCGCGGGAAGATGCTCGGGCGGCCGCCGGGGGGCGTGGGCGCTCATCGGCGGCTCCAGACGACGACGTCGGCGGCCGGGTACGGCTGGCGGTGGCCGGGGACCTCGGGGTCAGGGGCCGATAGGAAGGCGACCCACTGCTCGAGTTCCTCCTCCGAATGCGGGGCGAGGTCGTGCGTCCCGGCTGTCGCGGGGGAGTGGGCGCCGCGGCGGCGGGTGGGGGAGGGGAACGCGAAACTCAACGCAGGAGATCCTTCTGTTCGGCGGGGACCGGGTTGGAGGATGAGAGCACAGATGCGAGTTAACGTCCAATCGCCAAGATCTTTTAGAGATTGCGCAGGTAGAAGCGCCTGTTATGTGATCGTCTTGAACTGTGGTTAACTGTGTCCATGAACGGAAAGCCGTGCCCGTTTATCAATTTGTTGCCGAACCGATTCGGGTCCGCTTCCGGCTGCCCAGGGAGCGAATCGCTCAGGTAAAGCAATGACCCGAGTCACACGAGCCGTCCCCCGGATCGTCGCCGAACGGCAGCGTCTCCACCCCCTCGGGCACGACGTCACGCAGCGGCTTGCCGAACCGGGTGAAGAACACGTGATCCTTGCCGAGCTCCTCGCGCCGCTCGTTCAGCAGGTCCTCGATGCGGGCCGCCCGCTCGAACAGCTCCGGCTCCTCCCGGCGCATGTCCAGCCAGGTGCCCGGCCGGTGCATGGGACAGAAGAAACACGCCGAACGCGGAGGCCTCGGCAGGCCGGCGTCAGCGATGATGCGCAGGCAATCGGTGCGGCGCAGCTTCAGATCCAGCAGCGGGTAGACGATCCGCTCGTACGGCTCCACCCGGCGGGCGTTGGCCCGGTGGATCTCATCCAGGCTGATGCCGATGCCGACGGTCGCCGGGTCGTCCGCGCTCGCCCCGTGCTCCTTCAGCCACTTGCCGATCACCCTGATCTTGAAATCGGCCGTACACGACCTCGTCCCCGGCGCCCCCGTGTCCCCCATCCGCACCGGGATCGGCAGCGACCTCGACCCAGGCTTCGTCAGCCGGCCGTACAACGTCTCGGTGCTGCCGTCGCGCCGCCGCCGAAACACCGTGCGCAAGTCGATGCCGTGCGCCTTGGCGAACGGCTGGGCCACCTCCCGCACGTACCGCAGCGTCTCCGGATGCTCGGAATCGTCACCGACGTTGGAAAACAGGAAGTGGTCGAACCCGCCGTCGGGCAGCTTGCCTTGCGCCTGAAGGACCAGAACGGCGTTCGACTGGACGCCGCCACCGTACGAGAACGTGCGAAGACCCACGAGCGTGGCTCCTAAAAATCGAGGGGAAACAGGGCGTCCTGGCTGGTCACGTCACGCACCCAGCCGAGAAGAACGGGAAGGTTCCGGTCAGGGCCGAAGGTCAGGAAGGTGCCGTCGGCTGAGGCGCAGCCGATCGCCGTCGCGTATCGCAGCCGCATCAGGGAGTTCACCCGGCCCATGTGGACCGGCACACCGCGCCGCACGGCCTCGGCAGTGATCGCCCGCGCGGCCGCGCCGAGCTTCCAGGCGGTGGTCCCGCCCAGGAACAGCGCATCGAAGGCCGGCCACGGGATCGCCAGCTCCTCCAGGCCGTCCTGGGCGACCAGCGCGGCCCGATACCCGGCGGCGCGGATGGCCGGCAGCAGCGGCGCCGAACGCGCCAGCGTCTGCGCCGCATCCCCGACCACGTCCGGCGCGGTGGCGAACAGGCACTCGCGCGCCCACCGGTGCCGCGAGGCCAGCCACGCCAGGTAGGCGCCGTCGCCCGGGTACCCGGCGCCGAAGCAGCCGTTGTCGGCCGCCCACACCGCGCCGTCGACGTGATGGTTGCCTTGTGCCGGGGTGGCGATGAGCCCGATCCGCCGCTGGCGCATCGCCGCCCGGGCCGCCTCCGTGGACGGGTTCGCCAGGTACCACACGGCAGCGCCGCACCCGCCCGACGCTCATACGTCGCCGTCGATCACCCGGGCCGCGCGCCGCCACCTCGCGACGATCGACACCACCAGCGGCGGCACCACCGTCAGCCACGCCTTGCCGGCCAGCTGGCCCGCCAGCGCCGACTCCACATCGAACCCGGCCAGCTGCAAGAACAGCACCGAGTCGATGACGGCGCCGACCAGACCGGAGACGGTGACGGCCAGCGCCCAGCCGCGCCGGCGCAGCGGCGTGTACACCGCCATGTCGGCCAGCTCCGACACCGTGAACGCCACCACCGAAGCCAGCGCCAGCGCCCACGACGCACACAGGCCCGACAGCAGCGCGCCGGCGGCCACCGCGGCCAGCGCCCCGCCCCGGCCGAGCAGATCGTGAATGACATCGCGCAGCAGCAGCACCAGGCCCGCCAGGTAGGTGCCGGCGGTCGCGGCCAGGCCGAAGCCCACCGCCACCATGCCGAAGTTGGCGGTCGCGACGTTGGCGCCCAGGATCGTCAGAACGTAGGCGATGAACGCGGCCACCCCCTCCCAGCCGACGTGGAGGTTGTGGTACGGCGCGGCAGGACCCGTGGGCGGAAGCGGATGCGAAACGTGCACGAAGTGCCCCTTCTCGGCGAGGTGGGAGAAGCGGGCGAAGCGAATCGAAGCGGCGAGTTAAGGTCCAACCGGGCGCAACGGCCCGCACGACCCCGCCCTCGGACACGAAAAGGGAGGGGCGGAACCGTACGGCTCCGCCCCTCCCTTTTCGTGTCCGCCGCCTCCCGGGCGAAGAACACCCGCCCGCGCGCAGGGATCACCCGCCCGCGCGCACCTCCTCCCGCGGCTGCGCCGCAGGCCACGTCACCGGGTCGGAGACCACCAGCTCCGCGTCCGCGCCGAACGACTCAAACAACGCCACCCGCCGCTCGGCCGCCCGCTTGGACAGGAAGTGACGCTCCTTCGGCCAGCGGAAACGCCCATCCTCGTCAACGCGGTCATAGTCCGAGCCGAAGTTGCCCGCCGTCTCCTTGACCTCGGCGTTGCACCGCTGGGCTTGCCCATCCCACACGCATCCAGAGAAGTCGATCCACAACGTGTGCCGGTCATGCCAGCCCGGCGGCCGCCAGCCCGGCCGGTCACTGCCCTCGGGGTAGGTCACGGCCACGCCGTAGATGCGCATCCTGCGGCCGCTCACCGCTCACCGTCCTCGCTGTCGTCATCGTCACCCGCCGGCACGGCGGGCATGGCCACCACGCGGCCGAACAGAGCCGCCAGCGCCCCGCGCTGATGCGCCTCCGCCAGCACCTGCTCGGCATCGGCAGCCGGGGTGAACGTCGGCGTGGACGCCGCGACACTCACCTGCACCCCCGGCACCTCGATCAGGGCACCCGTACGCGGATGGACCAGCTTCAAGTCGGCCCGCGCCGCCCCCGACGTCTCCGCGACCTTCTTCAACGCGTTGAAGAACCCCGGCCGCACCCGCTGCACCGTCTCCACCTCGGTGGCGAACCCCTCCGCCAGCGCCCACGCGGCGAACCGGTCCGGGTCGATGATCGTGATCGACAGCCGCGGTGAAGGGATCGACACATCACCGAACTTCCGTCCCCCGGCATAGGCGCCCATCCGGTCACCCACCCCCATGACCGGCCGCCCGTCCGGACGGGTCGCCACCAGCGCCGCCTTGGTCATCTGGTCGCGGCGGGTGACAGGACCCTGCTTGCTGGTGAGCCAGCGGACGAAACCGAACTCGTCGACCGCCTGGGCCGGATCGGTCACAGCGCCCTGACCGGTCCCGCGCTCCGGTCCCGCGCCACCGGTCACCGCACACCCCCGCCCAAACGGATCACGTTCACCGGATAGCGCTGCTCACCCAGCAGCACCAGGCGGCCCTCACGCTCGTCCCAGCGGATCTCCCGAGTAACCTCGACCGGTTCGGCATGGCTGGGATGCCACGAACGCGTGACGCGCGCGTAGGTGACCCGCCGCAGCAGCCGCAGCAGGTCCGCGAGCGCAGCCTGCTCGCTGGCGCCGTGGCCGGCGAGCTGATCCGCTCCGCTGTCGGGGTCATCGTCCGGCAGGTCGTCAGGGCGGCTGTGGTCGAACTCGGCGACGTCCACATCGACCAGATGGGCCCGCCACCGCGACGCCGCGCCCTTCCGCAGCGGCACCGTCTCCCAGACGGTCAACGTGGTGAGCTCCTCCAGCACTTGCCCGACGGCGGCCAGCACGGCGGCACGCGCCCGCTGGGTCGTGCCGTCCAAGATGTCCGGTGTGCTTGGCGCGAGTGCTCGGGTCATCGCTGTCGAACCTTTCTGCGGCGGGCGGTCGTGATCGGTGAAGCAGGCACACGCATCGCGCATGCCGGACGGGACTGCTCAACGAGCCGGAGGCCGGGAAACCGAAACGGCCGCCCCCGGCGGGCCCTGCCCTCGGGCGGCCCGCGCCGCCGCGCGCAGTTCACCCGCCGCCGGCGGGTGAACTGCCCGGGTGGCCAGGACGTCAAGAACCGACCTCTTCGGCCTCACGCTGCCGCGCCACCTCGTCCTCGAGGACCTGCAGCTCCCGCATGCGGTCGCCGTAACTCACCTGCAGGCGGCGGCGGTCGGCCACCGACACCTGGCCGAGGCGGATGGCCGCCATGATCTGATCGGGCAGCTGCTTCAACGCGGGCACCGAGGAGGCCACGCCGATGCTGGTGTGCAGGTCGGCGACGACGCGCGGGTCGCTGACCGCCCGCTCCTCAGCCAGTCGCGCCAGCAGCGGGCCGAGTTGCTCCTCACGTCGCTCGTGGGTGACCACCAGCGCGTGGACGGGCTGCGCCTCCCGGTACAGCTCCGCCATCCTCGCCCAGGTGGTGGTCTTGTCCACCGCCTCGGCGAGGATCGCCTCCGGGCTGCGGTCAGGGCGCGGCGCCACCACCTCGGGAACGGCCGCCGCCGCCGGGTCCAGGCCGAGCACATCGAACGCCAGCGCCTCCAGCGACCAGTCCTCCGTCAGCGGAGGCAACGCACTGGGGTGCGGCGCCCGCCAGGAATTGACGGCGACGATCTGCGGCACGGTGCCTCCTGCCAGCCGCAGCCACATCGTGGCGATCGACCCCAGCCCCCAATGGGTGTCCAGGACGTACTCAGGCGGGCCGCCGGTGGGCTGGCCCGACTTGTCCGTGGGGTGGACCCAGTGGCCGCGCCCGGTCATCACCACGATGCCCGGGATGCGGCGCAACGCCGCCACCAGGGAAGTGTGCACGTCGTAGGAGTCGTTGCGGTGGTGGCGGGTCACCTCGATGTCGGCGTCAGGGTCCTCGTGCCGCTTGAGCCTGGCCGCCTTGTTGTGGACGGAGCGGGCACGCGCCCAGTCCGACAGCAGCCGCCACACGCCGACCATGGTGATGATGAGCACCACGGGCGGCTCACCGTCGGCGTTAGCCTGCTCGGCGACCTGCTGGACGCCCTCCAGCGCCGCCATGATCGAGCGCACCGACCCGTCGTGGACGACCACCTCGTAGTCGGCGCCCTCGATGACGGCCGCCTCGTCCTGGCGGCCCTCGCCGACGTCGAGCCAGAACGCCCTGCCGGTCCGAGGACTGGCCGTCAGCCGGGCGCAGGCGTGAATGATCGCACCGCCGTCCTCCATGCCGCCCTCCACGAAGAACACCGGCCATGACGGTCTGCCGCTGGGGAGGCGCGTGGCCAGACCGTGCGGGCGCCAAGGCCCGTCTGTGGTCTCCGGGCTGGGTGCGGTCATCATCGGGGGCTCCGTTCCGAAAAGGGGGCACCGGGGATTGCGCGCCACCGCGAAGCCCCACCACCGGCGTCGGCGGCGGGGCGCGGCAAACCCTAGAAAATCCCCGAGCTTGCAACTGTTTAGGTGCAAGATGGTTAGCAGTGGAACCGTAGCTCGGTGTCGTTCGCGAGGTCAACTGCCGTACCCGCCGCCGCCTCGCCCCCGGCCGCACCGGGGCCGGAAGGGGTTTCAGCGCCTGAATGCGAGTGCAACTCACCATTCGGTAAGCAGGAGTTTCCGACTCATCGGGTCTTACGAATGGCTTCGAACGTCTCTACCCTGGTGATCAGCTACCAACAAGTACCAGTACAAACACCACTACCACCTAACCGCACCGCCGAGAGAACACCCGGCTCTGCTGGCGCCACTTCCCCGCCGACGCCACAAGGAGACCAGCCCTTCATGCATACGCCAGACGACCACGACTGGTTCGAGCTTTCCGCCACCGACGCCGGCCTCGCCGCTGATGACCTCACCGGAGCCCAGGTGGCACGGATCGGCTACTCCGCCGCCCTTGCCAACACGATCGACGAGGGCCTGCTGAACGTCTCCACCACTGGTGACGCCCGCCGCCAGCCGGGAGACTTCACCCGGCAGGCCATGGCGCTCCAGCGCCTGGTCAACCGGACCATCCAGGCGGCGATGGTCGCCGATCTCATGCGCGGCGACGACTGGGAGACCATCGCTGAGGCGCTCGGCAACGGCTGGGACGCCGAAAGCGCCGCCTACGAGTTCGGCGAGTTCGACCTCAAACACCTGGCGAGCGACCCGAAGGCGCTCTGGCGCCGCGTCCGCCCCTCCTGGTCGGCAGCCGACCCGGCAGTCGCAGCGACGGAACTGGACCAGTGGGCCAGCCGGCACGCCGACCCCCGTGAAGCCGTCCGCACCGACCGGCCCGTCACCGCCGGCCTATGAGGCACGACTTGCCCAAAATAATTACCCTGGACTAAATTCTCAGTGAAGCCGGGGGGAGCGGTCCCCCGTTCACCAGAGGAGTCCCCATGAACGCCACCCAGGTCAGAAAGCACCGGCTCGACACCATCGCCCGCGCGATCCACCACCTGGACACCGCGCCCCGCACCGCCGTGCTCATCCAGCTGACCCACACAAGCTTCGCGAACCTACGCCCCCACCTGCGCGGCAACCCCGACGCAATGGCGCAGCTCCTGCGCACCATCACCGCCGACACCGCGCCCCTGTTCAGCGCCTGGAAACTCGCTCAGAAGATCCTTCTGTCCGCCGGCCTACCCCACAACTGAAACCGGCCGACCCCCACACGTCATGAGGGCCTCCCCCACAACGTGGGGGAGGCCCTCATGACGTCTCCTGCGGTGTGCGCGGGCCGCTGTCAGATCATCGGGGGGAACAACCTCGAGAGGTTGAACTGCGATCCCCTACCTTCAGAGCCCGCGCACTGCCCATGCCAGTCCAGGAAGGACCCGCGACTCAAGTTCGCGATGGATGTGCACGCCCAGTATAGGTACCGTTCACGCCGCAGCGGAATTGCTACCCTCCCCGCCGGCGGGCTTGAGCGGCCGCACCACGTTGTACAGACCGGAGAACACCGCCGCCAGCGCCGCCTGCGCCGCCAGCGTCCCCAGCACCTTCAGGTCAACCGACCCCGCAGACGCCACCGCCGCGCCTCCGGCCACGACGGCCGCCGACACCAGGTTCTGCCCCAGCGACCGGTCGGCCCGCAGCCGAACCTGCCCCACCTCACCCGCACCAGCCGGCCGGACCAGGTTGTGGACGTAGGCCAGCACCGCCGCCAGCGCGGCACTGCCGCCCGACAGACTCAGCGTCTTGAAATCCGCGCCGTCACCCGCAGCCGCCAGCGCGGGCCCACCGGCGACGACAGCGACGGACACGACGTTCTGCAGCAGCGACCGGCCAGCCCGCAGCCACGCCTCCGGAATCACCGGACTACGGTGAACCATGACGATTCCCCCTTGAAGATCGGATGTCGCGACCGGGGAAGAGTGGCGTGAAACGGCCCTAACGTCGCATCCGCCGTCTGGTGCCCCGTCAGGTACGGCCGAGGTACTGCAACACCCACCCGACGACCGCCACCGCGACACCGATCCCCATGGAGATCCACACCGCCTTGCGCTTGGACCACTCCACCAGCGCCGCGGCGGCGGCCCGCTCCCTCTCCCCGTCGGCGATCCGCAGGTCGTGCTTCTCCAACTCGGCCCGGACCTCCCGGAACTGCTCGGCCGTCGAGGCGGCCAGCTCGGCGTGACGCTGCTCCCCGGTCTCCGTCCTCAACAGCAGCAACGCCAACTGGCCCTTGGTCTCGGTGAAACCGACTTCCAGCAGGCGCCGCACTTCGGCGATCTGCTCCGCCAGGTTGCTACCATCGCTCACGAACGCCCCCAGCGTCGCACCCTTCTCGGACAGCGCCGCATCGTGGCTGGGGGCGGCGCTAAGGTCCAGGGCACTCCGGCCAGGATGCGCCGCAGCACGCTCGCGGTGGCCGCGATATCCGGCATCGCCCGCCGGGCAGCTGACCGCGCCGCAGCGGTCATCGCTGCGCTGGTGCCGACATCAGCCCGCTGTCGTCGAGCACCCGCTGCACGGTCGCCTCCAGGGAGCTGTCTTGGCCGATGATCGTCTCCCACCCGCCCGGCAGCAGGTCGCGCTCCCGGTACCACTCGCGCAGCTCGCTCTCGCCGTAGTCGGCGGCCTGCGGTTTGGTGGCGTGCCGTCGCAGCGTCTCGGCGAACGCGACATCGAAGTAGTAGCCGTAGGTGGCGCCGCGGTGGTCGTCGCGCAGGGACTGCAGCATGTCCCCGTAGCGGTCGGCGTACAAGATCCCCTCAAGCAGGACGTGGTAGCCGTGATCGAGTGAGTACCGGACGATCGTGTCAATCAATCCGATGTTCACCCCGCCCGGCCGATCACGCTCGCGCAGCACCTCCCGCCGGATCACGTCCTGGCCGACCAGGGCCAGACCGCGGCCGTAGGCCTGGCGCACCGCGCGGGCCACGCTGCTCTTTCCCCCGGGTTCCGCAGTTCGTAGACACACAAGCGTGATCGCTGGAGCGTAACGGCTGGTCAGAGCTCCACGAGGACTACTTCCTGGACTTCCGGGCCCGAAAGTGTAGTAACACGACTGGTTCGCATTCTCCTGCGAGAACAGGGCTGCATGTGGTTCGGTGTGGTCATGTACTTGCGGTTCACGCAGCGGACCAACGCCGACGGCACGACCGTCCGCTACGCCGCTCTGGCACACAACCGCCGGGTGAACGGCAAGGTCAAGCCGGACGTGCTGATGAACCTGGGCCGCATCGACCGGCTGGACGTCGACGGACTGCGCCGCCTGGCCGCCTCGATCACCAAGCACTTCGGCCAGGACGCAACCGCCCTCAGCGACGACACCGAGGCCGCTCTGACGGCGGGAGCGGCCCCGATGGAAGTGATCGACTCCCGGCCGATCGGGACATCATGGCTGCTGGACGCGCTATGGAAGCGCCTGGACATCGCCGCGGCGATCACCAAGGCCACCGACGGGCGGCGCTTCACCACGAACATGGAACGCGTACTGTTCGCGCTGGTCGCCAACCGGGCGATCGAGCCGATGAGCAAGCTGTCGGCGGCCGAGTGGGCCAGCGAGGACGCGATCATCTGCGGCCTGACCACGATGGACGAGGACCAGGCGTATCGGGCGATGGACCTGCTGGCCGAGGCCGACACCACCGGCCAGGTCCAGCAAGCGGTGTTCTTCGCCGTCGCGAACCTGCTCAACCTCGAGGTCGACCTGCTGTTCTTCGACACCACCAGCACCTACTTCGAACGCGACGAGGAAGAAGACAACACGCCCGAGCAGCGCGCCTTCCGCCGCTACGGCAAGTCCAAGGACCACCGCGACGACCTGCCGCAGATCGTGATCGGCCTGGCCGTCACCAAGGAGGGCATCCCGGTGCGGGTGTGGTGCTGGCCCGGCAACACCAGCGACCAGCAGGTCCTGGCCGAGGTCAAAGACGACATGCGGGACTGGAAGCTCGGCCGCGTCATCACCGTGGTCGACCGCGGCTTCTCCAGCACCGACAACCTCGCCTACCTGCGCCGGGCGGGCGGGCACTTCATCGCCGGGATGCGCATGCGCGACGGAGGCACCCTGGCCGATCAGGCGCTGTCGCGGCAGGGCCGCTACCAGAACGTCCGCGACAACCTGCGGGTCAAGGAAGTGCGCCTCGACGGTGCCGGCGACGTCCGGTTCATCATCTGCCACAACCCCGACCAGGCCGAACGGGACCGGCACCAGCGCGAGCAGGCCATCGCCCGGATCGAAGCCGAACTGGAGCGGATCGCCGCCCAGCGGGAACGCGACCGGGCCCGGACCCGGAAGGGGAGCCTGTCGGCTGCGGCCGCCCGCGCCGAAGCTGCGCACGTTCGGGCCGAGTGCGCGCTGCGCGACCACCCCACCCTCAAGCGGTGGATCCGCCAGCACAAGAACGGCCGGCTCGTCATCGACCGCGCCAAGGTCAAGGCCGAGGCCAACCTCGACGGCAAGTACCTGCTGGCCACCTCCGACCCCGACATCACCGCCGAAGAGACCGCCCTGGGCTACAAGAGCCTCCTGGAAGCCGAACGCGGGTTTCGCGACCTGAAGTCCGAGCTGCTGCTGCGGCCGGTCTTCCACCGGCTCGAACACCGCATCCGCGCCCACGTGCTGATCTGCTGGCTCGCCCTGCTCCTCACCCGTGTCGCGGAGCGTTCCGTCGGGCAAAGCTGGCGCCATATCCGCCGGGAGACCGCCCGGCTCAAGCAGGTCACCCTTGCCGGGGAGGCCGGGACGATCACTCAGACCACTCCGCTGCGGCCCGGTCACAAGGCCATCTACCAGGCGCTTTCCATCGCTCCGCCGCCCCGGGTGACAGCCTTCGATCCCGCTTGAGCAAGATCCGGGCAGGCCGGGAGAGCGTGGGCACACGCCTTCTCCCGGCCTTGTCGGCGTTTCCGCAGCTCACACACCAGATTCGGCATCATGTGTGACCACCAACTGCGGAACCCGGGTTTCCCTCCGCAGAGTTCCCGCGAAAAATGATCAAGGAAGTTGAGGTCGACCCGATGCGCACCGCGCCAGCCTACTGACGCACATCACCGACCAGCCCAGCTTTCACGGCACCGCCGCCTGTCACCGGCGGTTGGTCGCAAACGGCAGCCGCCCCAGCCGCCCGGCCACGAAACAGGCCAGGTACCCGGCGAACACATGAAACAGCAGCGGGCTCCACTCCTCGCGCACCCTGCCGCACACCGGCAGCACGACCTCGGCCGCCTCGGCGAGCTCCTGGTCGCCGGCCTCGGCCACGGCGATGACCCTCCGGCCGAAGGAACGCGCCGCAGTGGCCACCGCGTGCGCCCGGTCGTGGCAGCGGCCCGGGGGAGCGATCACGACGGTGGGCATGTCCCGGGGATAGGCCAGAGCCTCGACCTGCTCCCACTCCTCCAGGTCCTGGCCGACGGCCAGCACGCCGGCGGCTTCGACGAGTTTGGCGGCGGCGAAGCAGGCGGTGCCGAAGCCGGGCCCGCTCCCCAGCATGATCATGACAGGGGTGTGGGCGATGCGGGCGGCGAGCTCGGCGCACGGGTCTTTGACCGCCGCGGCGGTGGCCTCGATGGCGTCGGCGAGGGCCCGGATCTCCGCGTGCAGCAGGTCAGCGTGCGCCGCCGGATACCGGCCGCGCCGCCGGCCCAGGCCGATGGCCAGCAGCGCCAGGCCCAGCAGGCTCGCCTGGTAGGTGCGGATGCCGGGTGATCGTCCGGCGCCCGCCGGCGTCAGCACGAGCGCCTGACCGGCGGCGCGGGTGAGCGCGCTGTGCGGGGTGGCGGTCAGCGCCACGGTCAGCGCCCCGTGCTCGCGGGCCCGCTCCAGCGCCTGCACGACCCGCTCGGTCCGGCCGGAGGCGGAGATGCCGATGACCACGCTGCCCGGGGCCAGGGCGGGCGGCCGCTCCCAGGAGGCGCCGTAGCGCAGGAACCGCAGCGCGCTCAACGGCTCGCACGTGACACCGGCCAGGGACTCAAACGCCAGCTCGGCGGCGAGCGCGGCGTGGAAGGAGTCGCCGTCGCCGGTGAGGTAGACCTGCGAGGCCTGCGCCCAGCCGGGAGCGCCCAGCAGCGCCTCGACCTGCTCGGCGGCCGGGCCCGCCAGCGCGCGCACGTCGGCGGCCAGCGCACCGACCTGGGCGAGCATCTCCTGCAGGGTGTAGGGGGAGTTCTCCACCGGCCTGTTCCTCCCATCTCGTCTCTCCCGCCGCTGCCCGGGTCCGGGTCCGGTCGTGGGGGGGCGGTCATGACTCCAGGCCGCGCACGATCTCCATGTACGCCGTGACCTTGCCCGCGTCGATCTGCCCGCCCCAGCCGCCGCGCTCCAGGCAGGTGCCGACGAACGCGCCGTCGGCGGCCGCCAGCAACCGGGCGGCGTTGCCGTGGTGGGTGTGGCCGGCCAGGATGATCGGCAAGCCCGGGGCGGCGGCGCGCACCGCAGCGATCATCTCCAGCATCCTGGTCTCGTCCTCATGGCACAGCGACACCGCGTCCGCGCCCACCTGCCGGGCCGCCTGAGCGACCTGGGCGACGGTCTTGCCGCCGCCGAACCACGTGAAGTGCATCGACTCCACCTCAGCGATGATCTTGACGTCCCAGGCGTCGATCTTCTTGCGGTAGTCCATCACCGCCAGCGGATCGGCCTCGACCATGCCATGCGAGGTCAGCGTCGCCCCGACGATCGCGCCCGCCCGCACGAAGGTGCCGCCGGCGACCTTGGCCACCGCCAGCGACGCCTGTACCGCGTTACGCATCAGCTGCACCCCGACCTGAAACGCCGGGCCCGTGGCCTCGGTCACGGCGCGGGTGATCAGGCTGATCGCGGCGATACGCGCCGGGTCGCACTCCTCACCCGTGCCGTACACCCGGTCCACGGTCTGGATCAGGCAGCCGTCCGCGCCGCCGTCCTCCAGCGCGCGGGCCGAGGCGACGGCGGTGTGGAGGATCTGCTCGAAACTGCCCTCCCGGTGAAAGGGGGTGCCCGGCAACGGCTGCAGATGGATCATCCCCAGAACGGCCTTGCGCCGCCCCAGCGTCTCGAAGGACCGCACGCCCACCTCCCACCGCGATGCCTCGCCGCCGATCTGCGGTGACCGCCGCGCGCACCGGCGTCAAGATCAGTACAGGGACCTCTCCACCATGTCACCTCCGGCGCGGCCGGTACAGATCCTGATCGGCCCGCGTGCGATCACAGGAAGGAGCGGCTCAGGCCAGCGCGCGGTCGACGACCTCGCGATGCGCGTGGGTGAAGGCATGCTCGCGCCGGCTCCAGGCGATGCGCTCGGCGACGACCTCAGGGACGGCCGGCGCGGTACCGGCGGCCAGCAGTTCGGCCCAGAAACGCACGTTGCGCACCTGGCGTTCGAGCATCGCATCGACCAGGGCGCCGCGCTGTGGTCCGTGCAGGCCGTAGGCGTCGGCCAGGATGCGCACCTGCTCGGCCTGCCGTTTCACGGGCACCACCTGCTTGGCCGAGACGCACCAGGTCCAGGCGGCATACCCGAGATCCTCCAGCGGACTGCCGGGCGCGGCCAGGTCGAAGTCGATGAACGCGCTCGGCACACCGTCGAGGAAAACCACGTTGTTCGGCCCCGGGTCATGGTGGCAGATCACCGGCCAGCGGCCCGCCAGTTCGCTGCCGCGGGTGGCCTCATGCAGGGCGCGCAGCAACGCCCCAGCATCCGCCACCTGCTCATCGGACCAGACCTGGAGGCGCGCCGGGACCTCACCGGGCAGATAGGTGAAGACGTCCATGCCGTCGGATTGCCCGAGATAGCGCGGCGCGCCGTCGAAGCCCCGCCGCTCCACGAGCCGGAGCAGATCGGCGACGAACGCCGACGATGCGCTCACCGGCCGGTGCACGCGGGTGCCCACTCGCACGACGCCCGGGGTCATGCGTCCCCCGGTAAGTGCCTTTTCGTTCGGTTCCTTGCTCACCGTAGCCTCTCTGTCCTGGTCCGGATTGTCCTCCGTGTACCGCGGAGGGCGGCACGGGGCTGGGCGAGGTCGACCGCGCCCTGACCCAGCTGACCCGCCCCGACGCCCTTGACGGGATGGGCGGGATCGCACTGGGCCAGTTCATCGACTTCGAACGTGACGCAGACGACGCGACACTGGGCGGATGGGGAATCGTCGACGTGCTGCACGACCGGCTGACCCGACTCGGCATACCGATCCTCGGCGGGCTCCCCGCCGGGCACGGCGACAACCCTCCGACCATCCCCTTGGGCACGCAGGCGACGATCGACACCGCCGCGGGATCCCTCGTCATCCAGCCCACCGTCACATGATCACGGTGTGACGGGCTGAGCAATCCCGCCCGGCCTGTCCGCAGACTGGAGTCCTCCCAGTTCGCAGACGTGCACTGTCCCAGCGCTGGTTTACCCGGTGACCGGCTGATGCGGCGCTAAGGTGAGCCACAACACGACGACGACCACGTGACGGTACGGCAACCAGCGCATGACCAGACCGCCTCGCCCGTCCCTGCACACCGAGCGCTTCACCCTGCCCAGGAGACGTGATGACCAGCCCGAAGGCCACCATCGACGTGGTGGTCCTCACCATGAACGACCGGCCTGCCGCGTTCCCCCAGGCGATGGCCTCCGTTCTCGCCCAGCAGGACGTCGAACTGCGGGTGGTCATCGTGGGCAACGGAGTCGAGCCCGACCACGTGCCCGCCGGCGTGCGCACCGTCACCCTGCCCGTCAACGAAGGCATCCCCCAGGGCCGCAACGCCGGCGCCGACGCGCTGGCCGGACCGGACTGCGGCGAGTTCGTGTTCTTCTTCGACAACGACGCCGTCCTGCCCACCTCCGACGTGCTCGCCCGGCTCGTCGCCGAAGCCCGCCGCCACCCCGAAGCCGCCTACATCCAGCCCCGCATCGCCGACCCCGACACCGGCATCACCCTGCGCCGCTGGGTACCGCGCTTGCGCGCCGGCGACGCCACCCGGCCCGGCACCGTCACCGTCATGGCCGAGGGCGTGGTCCTCGTGCGCCGAACCGACTACGAGCAGGTCGGCGGCTGGCCCGGCCGATTCTTCCTCTTCCACGAGGGCATCGACTTGGCGTGGAAATTGTGGGATCTCGGGCGTACCGGATGGTATGCACCCGACATCGTCATTCACCACCCCGCGACCGACCCCTCCCGGCACGCCGCCTTCTACCGTCTCGTCGCCCGCAACCGCGTCTGGCTCGCCTACCGCCGCCTGCCCGTCCCCTTGATCCCCGTCTACCTGGCGGCCTGGACGGTGCTCAGCGTCGCCCGGATCCGCTCCCGCGCCAACCTCGCCGTCTGGTTCGCCGGCCTGCGCGAAGGCATCAAGGGCGGACACGGACACCGCCGGCCGATGTCCTGGACCACCGTGCTGCGGCTGACCCGCGCCGGCCGCCCTCCGATCGTGTGAGCGTCTGATCAGCGAAGACGTACGAGCTTCCCGACGCGCCCGATCACCGAGCCGGATGGCCGTGCTCCAACGACGCCACCGTCCCGGCTTCCAGAGCGCTCAGGCACGCGGTGACCCGCCGGACCATATGCTCGGGCAAGAGCGCCGACAGCTGATCCGGTGCCGCGAACACCCACCCGGCCAGCTCCTCCGGCGGCAACCGGATCGCGGTGATCTCAGCGTCGGTGAGCACCCCGCCGTCGTACAGCAGGATCATCCCGTCCGGCCAGCCGGGCTTCGGCGGCACCCAGTCCATCCCCAGCAGCCGCCCCACCGGCCGGTCGAACCCGAGCTCTTCCCGGACCTCTCTGCGAGCGGCGGCCCGCGGCGGCTCGTTCTCGTCGATGGCTCCGCCGGGCAGCTCGAACAGCGGCTTGTACGTCGGGTCGACCAGCAGCACCTCCCCGGCCGCGTTGCGCAGCAGGACGGTCGCGGCCATCCATTTGCGGGCCAGCGTCGCCGCGTACGGGTCGAGGGGAACAGCTGAGGACTCGTCCATCGTCATGTCTGTGACCGTAACCGGACGGCGCCGCCCGCGGCCGATGAAACGCACGTCCCGGTCGAGAGGTGGGTAGGCGAGCCGGGGGGTTTCCTTCCCGTCACGCGTTTCCCCTCCGGCCGCGTGGCCGTCCGTCATGCCGGGCGGAGGAAACCCCCGGCGTATCACTCCCGGCGCAGGCACGATGGGTGTCGCCGCTTCCGACGGGGAACATCGCCGGGGCGGTGCTTCGGTCGCTGAGCAGTGATGCGGGGGGTAATGGTGGGATGCCGGGCGTGCACGCGGCCAGACGGCTGCAGGCCGACGTGTCATGACCAGGTGGCGATCTACACCCAGTACATGAGCCCGGAGCGGATCGCGGCCATCACCTACCACGGTGCCGAGGCGGCCGACGATCCGCTCTGGCGAGCCTCCGGCGCCCGCTCGCGGGAAGAGTACGGGCACTGGTGCCGGCACTGCTGCGGCATGGCCTGCCTGCAGATGGTCCTGCAGCCCGACGAAACCTCCAAGGCAGCGCAACACGCCGGCCTGTTCACCGATCTGACCACCGGGAGTGAGATGTTCCGCGTCCGAGTCCATGATGTGCCCATGTGCCGCCAGCTCGTCGATCCCGCCGAATGGGACCTGCACGGAGGGTGGGTGCTGGGCGACCGGATGGAGTGGTCCGACCGAGCGTGCGGCATGGCAGCCCTGCGGATGATCCTGCTCTCCTACGGCCGCGAGGCCCCCTCGGTCACCGAGCTGCTGAAGCTCGGCGTCAAGCAGAACGCTCTCACCGAGCGGGGCTGGCTGCACGCCGGCATCGCCGAGATGGCCACCGGCTTCGGAGTCCCAGGCCGCGCCGAACCCGTCGCGGCCGATGCCCTGACCGGCGTACTCGACGACGCCCCGCTGATCATCTCCATCACCGAGCGGTTCCCCGACGACGGCCGCAGAGGCGGCCACCTCGTCATCGCCCGCGGCTACACCGACGACGGCCCTGACCCGGACATCCTCATCCGCGACCCATCCGCCTGGGGACAGACCCATAACCGGGTGCCGCTGCGCCGCCTCGCCGCCTCCTACACCGGGCGAGCCATCACCTTCGCCCCCCTGCCGGCGGCAAGGACGAGCACATGTTAGCCGCGTCTTTCGCTGAGGATCACCGAAGCAACCAGCGGACGCTGATCCGGTACCGATATGCCACCTGATCCGGCGGCCACCGCAGCCCCTCTTCTGCCGTGATCCGGCTTCTCCTTCGCGCCGGCTGCGGAACTCTTCCCGCACAGCACGCCGGATTGCCTCTGGCCGGTGGTTCGGCCCGTCACGTCTGTAGGGTGGCGTGTGCCTTCTTCCCATGATCATGTCCAGCGGTGGACACTGCTGGGTCAACGCAGCGAACCGGCCGGGTACCTGAAGGTCCGGCGCCACCGATACCGATACCCGGACGGCCGGGAAGACGACTGGGACATCTTGTACGGCGGACCGACAGTGGCGATCGTCGCCCTCACCGCTGACGATCAGGCGGTGCTGGTACGCCAGTACCGTCCCGGACCGGACAAGGTCCTGCTGGAGCTGCCCGGAGGCCTCGTCGAGGCGAACGAACCGGTGACGGTCGCGGCCGCGAGAGAACTGCTGGAAGAGACCGGTTATCAGGCCGGCTCGCTTGAGGTCGTCATGCAGACCTACCTGGCCGCCTACGCCACGCACGTGCGCCACGCGGTGCTGGCCCGCGGCTGCCGCAAGGTAGCCGAGCCGGGTCCGGACGAAGCAGAGTTCATCGAGCCGGTCACGCTGCCGGTGGGTCACTACATTCAGCATGTGCTCGGCGGTCAGCTGACGGACGCGGACATGGCCCTGGCCGGGCTCGTGGCCGCGGGACTGCTCACATCAGCGTGCTGAGCCGATCTTCGGGACCGTGATAGAGCGGGCGGTGCGCGGGCTGCCCTCAACGGGTGGAGGCCCGCGCTGACCGGAGCTTTGATCGCGGTCAGCGCATGGCCGGCGGATCTCCTGCGCCGCACCCCGGCAACTGCTCGGTGTAGCAGCGCACGACCGGCTCCAGATAGTCCGCGTGCGGACCGCTCAAGTTCGCGAGCTCAGCGGCCGAGCCCACCACCGCGATCCGGTCCAGCTCGGATTCACGCCCTGCGGCCTGCCCGGCGGTCACCAGCGCCGCGAAGCGCTCTCCCAGCACCGATACCCGCCGGGGCGGGGCCAGGAAGACCAGGCCGACGCTGCGATGCTCGCCGCGCGTAACGGCCCACAAGGTCAACTCCTCAGGCGCCGTATCGAGACCGGTCTCTTCGGTCAGCTCACGCGCGGCATGCCGACGCAGCGCCGCCTCATCCAGCACCTCATGGTCTTGGGGTGGCTCCACCGATCCGCCCGGCAACTGCCAGCGGCCCGGAGCGGCCGTTGACGATGACATCCGCGCCACCAGCACCCGCCCGTCATCCGTCGGCTGCACGGCGTTCACGAACAGCGACGGCAGCCAGCCGGTGGCTCCCGGGACTTGGCGCAGGGCGTAGTGCCGGTAGGTCACCCGCGCCCAGGTCAGGACGAGACTGCGTGGGCCCTCCCGCTCCAGCCCGGCGCACGCCACGACCGGCCCGTCGAAGAGATTCGGGTTGGCCTGAACCGCCGCATCCCACACCCGGTCTCTGGCCAGCTCGTCTTCGGGTGACAACCGCGGGGCGGCGACCTCCGTCAGCCGGAGCCGGTGAACGCCGAAGAGCTCAACACCTACCGGCGGCGTCTCGGTCACCGGTTCATACCACGACGGCACGGTGGGCGATCAGGTGGATCATCCGCGCGATGCGCCGGTACGGATCGCGGCACCCGGCCTGCCACTCGGCCTCCAGGATCCGATCGAACTCCTCCTGCTCGGGTACGGGGGCGTCGCCGAGGTGGTCGGTGAAGATGCGCACGCCGTACCAGGCGGACACCGCGGCCCCGAGACCGTCGAGCACCTCAGACAGCTCGTCCACGCTGCGGGCGTAGGTGGCCGCGCGGAGGTTGCCGACCTCGGCGGTGGCGTCCAGGAGCTCCAGCGCGCGCTCCCACTGACCGCTCAGGCCCGGCCGCATGGCCAGTGCGGGCTGCTTGGTCGCCACCGAGAGCATGCCGCCGGGCCGGACCGCGTCGACGAGCGCCGCCAGCAGCGGCAGTGGATCGGCCGTATACATGAGCACGCCGTGACAGGACGCCGCGTCGAAGCCGCCGCCGACCAGGTCAGCGGCCCGCTCGCCGGTGCCCGCCACGAGCACGACCCGGTTGCGGACGTGCTCGGGTTCGGCGGCCAGGCGGGCCTCGGCCTGCTGGAGCATCCGCGGGTCCGGATCCAGCACGGTGACGTGGTGGCCGGCTCGCGCCAGCGCGAGAGCCTGCTGGGCGCCGCCACCCCCGACGTCCAGCACCCTCTGCGGAGCCAGCGGCAGATGGGCGCGCACCACGCGGGCGATCAGCGCATGTCGCAGTGCGCCGCGCAGCGTGCCGCCGTGGCGGTCGTAGGAGTCGGCCAGCTCCCCACCCGAAGCCGTCCACGTGTTACCGGTCACGGCCGGAGCCTCCTTTCGTTGACGGGCAGAGCAGCCGATCACAGCGGAAGATCCCCGCGCGGTGCAGGCCGCAGCGGATCGCTGGCGCGTTCCGCTGCGGCCACGGACGTTCATCGGGGAGTCTGGCAGCCATGAATAATCCCGTTGACGGTTTTCTCGAACCCGGTACCCGGGAGGTGCTGAGCCGACAGGTGCTCTCCGGCGCGCGGGTGGTCGGCGCGCGCTGGCTGACCGGCGGGTTCAGCGGCGACACGGTGCTGTTGCACACCGACCGCGGACAGGAGTTCGTCCTGCGGCGCTATCCGCGCCGCAACACGTGCGCGGTGGAAGCGGCGGTGCTGGGCCTGCTCGCCGATCGGGTGCCGGTGCCGGACGTCGTGCACGCCAACGCCGACGGGACGCTCCTTGGCGAGCCGTTCCTGCTGACGCGGTTCGTTTCCGGCATCCCGCTGAACGAGACCTTCGCCAACGCCGACGAACAGGCCGGAGCCCAGCTGGGGCAGAGCGTGGGCCAGGCCCTGGCCGCGGTCAGCTCGATACGGTTCGACCGCCCCGGGTTCTTCTCCGGCGACGACCTCCAGCCTGATGCTCGGCCCCCGGACCACCACGATGACCTACCGGCCTTCATCGAGGCGTGCCTGGCCCGCGCAGGCGCCGGCGTGGCGCTGTCCGGGAGCGAACGCAAGGCCCTGGTGCGGCTCGCCGCCGACAATGCCCCGCTGACGGCGGCGGTGGCCGGTGTCGCTCGCCTGGTGCATGCCGACTTCAACGCCAAGAACATCATGGTTCGCCCGGACTCCGACGGCTGGCAAGTGGCGGCGATCCTGGACTGGGAGTACGCCTTCTCCGGGTCCCCGCTGTTCGACGTCGGCAACATGCTGCGCTACCCGGGCGAACTCCCGCCCGGGTTCCAGCACGGCTTCCTCGCCGCCTACCACGACAGCGGCGGAGCCCTGCCGCAGCACTGGGAAGAGATCAGCTGCGCACTGGACCTGTTCGCCCTATCCGAGCTGCTGACGCGTCCTGCTGGCCACCCGATGGCCGCCAAGGCCCTCGCCGTCCTGCGGGAGCGGATCAAGGACCGGCCGTCCCGGGGGTCGTGACCGGCAGGACGGGAAGCCGCCGACGTGCGGCCGGGTCAGGCCGGCCGAACGAGTTCCCGGTGGGCTTCAGGCATCGCCTCGGGCAGCGCGTCCGGCGCGAACAGCCGGGCCTCGATCACTTCCTTGCCGTCCAGGGCGAGGGTGTCGAGGCCTCCGACGAGGACGGCCTCGTAGAAGATCTCGATGCGGAGCTTGTAGCCGCTGTTCACTTTGAGCAGGCGGCCGGCCTTCACGGTCAGGCCGGTCTCCTCGCGGACTTCCCGGGCGATGGTGTCCTCGTGCGTCTCGCCTTTGTTGGCGTATCCGGTGGGAAACCCCCATTGCCGGTCAGCGGGCCACAGGCGGTGCCGCAGCAGCAGGACCTGGCCGTCGTCGGTGCGGACGACGGCGGTGATGCCGCACATGAACTTGGCGTGGATCAGCCACAGCAGTCGCCACTGCAGGGGCTTGATCATCCGCCACAGCCTGGTCAGCAGCTTGTTCACGTCGTGCCTCCACCGGTGCGGATGTCATCGAAGGGTCAGGCGCCGCTCAGCGCCAGCGCGAGCCGGTCGGCTCTACAAGCAGCGCATTAGCGATCGCCATCAGACCATCGCCTCGGCCCAGGGAGCCAAGTCCCTCAGGTGTAGCGGCGCCGAGAAATACCGGGGCGCCGAGCGCGGCGGCCAGGACCTTCTGCGCCTCTTGCCTGCGGGGCCCCAGTTTGGGCCACTCGCCAATCAACTGAACAGAGACGTTGCCGACCTCGAAACCGGTTGAGCGGACCAGATGGGCGGTTTCGGCCAGCAACAGGGTCGGGGGAACGCCTTCCCACTCCGGCGTGGACGTGTCGAAGTGAGCTCCGAGATCACCGAGGTCCGCCGCAGTCAGGAGCGCGTTGCACGCGGCATGGACCACGACGTCACCGTCCGGCTCACCGGCCAGTCCTACGGGTTCGTCTGGCCAATCGAGTCCGGCCAGCTTCATCGGCCGGTCTTTCGTGAATGGATGGATGTCCACTCCCGTCCCAATTCGCGGCATCCGAAATGAGTTGTTCGGGAAATCGGCAGGTGATGACACCTAAAAGCCCTTCTCGCACGGAGGCGGTTGGCTGGAGCGCAGAGATTACACCACCTACATGATCATGGTTATATGAATGGGAAGTAGCGGCAGGGAACGGACTCGGCTCGGCGGGCCTCCTGCGTCATGAGGGAGCGTCTTGTCCACATTCCCGGTTCGGCGGCTACCGCGCCAGGGCGCACCGCTGGTCCGCCTGCGCTCGGTCGTGCGCCCGTCAGCGTGATCGGTGCCCGAGAGGCTGCGTTCTGTGCGGGCTCGTGTCTGCCGGGTCCGGCCCGGCGATGGCGGATGGTCGGCATCGGTTCCTCATCAGTGGTGCGAGTTTTCACAAAGAGTCGTGGTAGATGCCGGCAATGAGGTCGGTGGTGACCTCCGGGTGAGGATCGTTGTCGACGTTTCCTGTGATGTGCGCGATGAAGCCGGAGATGTCGTGCGGCTGGTACCCGACGCGGCCCAGGGTGGAGTGCAGGCCGATCGTGGTGAGGAGATGCGTTATCTCCTGACAGGTGTCGGTTCCTCCGAGGAGGACGGCCACCTGCTCGAGCGCCTGGCGTTGGACGATGGCCGAGGGGGTGATGACGACGTCAGCGCGCTCCAGCGCCGGCTGCAGGTCTTCGTCGTGGCCCAGGACGTGCGCGGCCAGCACCTTGCGCGCCCGGTGGTCGGCCATCGCCCGTCCGAGCCCCTACAGGGCGTCGGTGTAGACGACCGCCTCGGCGCGGTAGTGCTCCAGCAGTTCGGTGATCTCCTCGCGGACCGATGAGGCGTCGATGGCGGCGCGCAGTGTCCGGTCATCGGTGGGGAAGTCGACTTCCAGCGAGCGCAGCCGGACGATGCCCGGGCCGTCGTGGCCGGTGGCGGTGAACACCACCGTCTCGTGGCCGCGCTTGCGCAACCCCACCGCCAGCGCGGCGGTGGCGCGTTCGATCCCGGCGGGGGTGTTGGGCACATACGAATCCCGATGATGGCCGCTTGGCGGTGACGAAGGATAGCTCCGACGCCGACCATGCTGGGAGAGAAGCGGTACGCAGGAAGCCAAGAGGTATGGACGGCAGGCGGATCGGATTACTGAAGATCAGGTACAGATTAGCGTTGATCGCGGCAAACGCGCCTGTGCCCTCGATAAGCTGTGCGACATGTCTGCCGCCCCGGTTCGTGTTCGTTTCGCTCCCTCCCCGACTGGTATGTTCCACGTCGGTGGTGCCCGGACTGCCCTCTACAACTGGGCGGTGGCACGCAATTCCGGCGGCACGTTCGTCCTGAGGATTGAGGACACCGACGCGGCCCGCAACAAGCCGGAGTGGATCGAGGGCATCGTCAACGCCCTAGCCGCGATCGGTATCAACGACAGCGATCCGACCTTCGAGGGCCCGTACTTTCAGTCCCATAACGCCGACCGGCACCGCAAGGCCGCGCAGCAGCTGTACTCCGCCGGTCGGGCGTACTACTGCGACTGCACCCGTGAGCAGGTCAAGGAACGCACCGGGTCGGAGCATCTCGGTTACGACGGGTTCTGCCGGGATCGTGGCCTAGCGTCCAAGGAGGGGCGGGCGTTGCGGTTCCGCACGCCGGACCAAGGCGAAACCGTGGTCGTGGACTTGATCCGCGGAACACCGGCTTTCCCTAACGACGCGATCGAGGACTTCGTGATCGCCCGCGGGGACGGCTCGCCGGTCTTCCTGATCGCCAACGTCGTCGATGACCTGGACGAGGGCATCACGCAGGTCATCCGTGGCGAGGAGCATCTGTCGAACACACCGAAGCAGCAGTTGCTGTGGGAGGCGCTCGGGGCCGAACCTCCGGTGTGGGCGCACCTGCCGGTGATCGTGAACGACAAGCGGCAGAAGCTGTCCAAGCGCCGGGACAAGGTGGCCTTAGAGGACTACCTCTCCGAGGGTTTCCTGCCCGAGGCGATGGTGAACTACCTGATGCTCCTGGGATGGGGACCAGGAGGAGACCAGGAGATCCTGCCGCGTGCGGAACTGGAGCGCCTGTTCCGCATTGAGGACGTCAACGCCTCTCCGGCGTTCTTCGACGTGAAGAAACTGACGGCGTTCAACGGCGAGTACATCCGGGCGCTGACCCCCGAACGGTTTATCACGGCGTGCGCGCCGTGGCTGACCACCCCATATGCGCCGTGGAGACCAGAGGCGTTCAACCAGGCGGTCTTCGAGTCGGTGGCGTCGCTGGCCCAGACGCGCCTGGCGGTCCTGTCAGAGATCACAAGCTATGTCGACTTCCTGTTCCTGGATGAGCCCGTCAACGACGAGGATTCCTGGAACAAGGCGATGAAAGCGGGTGCCGCCGATGTCCTGCGCGATGCCCGTGCCGAGTACGCCACCGCAGAGTGGGAGGTTGAGAACCTCAAGGCCGTGCTCGTCCGGGCCGGTGAGAAGCACGGCTTGAAGCTGGGCAAGGCGCAAGCTCCTATCCGGGTCGCCGTCACAGGGCGTACGGTCGGGCTGCCGCTGTTCGAGTCCATGGAGGTGCTCGGCCGCGACCGGGTACTGACCCGTCTGGACACCGCCCTCGAGCGGTTGATCACCCAGCAGCGATAAAGCAGGGCCATTCGGCCGACGGCTCGCTCCAAGCGCCGATGAAGCGAGCCGGACCAAGCCCCGGACTCGTGGCTCCAGGCGTCGCTTCACCGGTGCCTGGAGCGCAGGACCTGTCTCACGATCAGGTCTTCGGTCGGTGACGCTCGTACTCTGCGTGGAGCAACCGGTAGGCCGCGTCCACCTCCAGGCTGGATGCGCGGGCGCTTTCGGCTAGCGGCAGGTAGAACCCTGCCAGTGCGGAGAGGAACTTCTCGCGACGCCCAATGCTTGGAGAACGGACCAAGTCGCGTAGGTTGTGGATGCGGTCGGCGAGCCGGACCACGAGCTCTTCCGCACCCAGACGGGCGGTCTTGGCTCTCCAGGCAGCCTCGTCACCCGGTTCTTTGGAGCGCTGCTCCAAGCGGTGATCAGGAGTCATCGTGCGGAGCCGCTCGGTGAACTCCTCTCCTAGCCGTGCGGTGATCAGCGGGCCCGACGAGGGAGAGACTTCCAAGGCGTCGTGCAGCAGACCGAGCAGGAGCGTGCCTGTGACGGTGACGGTGAGCTCGTCCCGCAGTATCGCAACGACGGCGAGAGGATGCTCAAGGTAGGGCGTTCCCTGGTCACGGGTGTGGCCCGCGTAGATGGTGAGGGCCAAGAAGGCGGCGCTGCGCCCGCGGAGACGATCTGCTGGAGCCCATGCGGCGACGCCGAGAGCGGTGAGAATCGCGTCGAAGTCACCTGATGCCATAGTGGTCACCTCCGCCTGCGCCGGTCAGGAGATGCTCGTTTGGATCGGGAATGTGGTCGGCGAGCAGGAGCGTGTCGCCGACGGCGACGGCGTCTAGACCGAGATCAGCCGCCGCGAGTACGGCCTGCTCGGCGGTCCGCAGGATCGGAGTGCCTTTGCGGTTGAAGGAGGTGTTCAGCACAAGCGGCAGACCGGTGCGGCGGTGGAAGGCCTCCAGCAGGGGGCGCAGGCCATAGTGGTCAGTGGCGACGAGCTGCACGCGGGCGGTGCCGTCGCGGTGCACTACTGCGGCGATGCGTCCAGCGCGGTCCGGCCGGACCCGGGCCACGCGATTCATGAACGGATCGCCGGGCGTCTCAAACCAGTCGGCGGCGTGCTCGATGAGTACAGCCGGCGCGAACGGCCGGTAGGCCGCCCGCTGCTTGATCGCGTTGAGGCGGTCACGGGTGTCAGCGTGACCCGGATGGGCGAGGATCGAGCGGTGGCCGAGGGCTCGAGGGCCGAATTCCAGCGGCCCGCTGACCCAGCCGACGATCCGATGATCAGCCAGCAGAGTAGCCACGGCTGGGACCAGTGCCTCCTCAAGGCCGGTCACGACGCGGAATCCGGCAGGCGGGACAGCGGGGATAGGGCCGGGTTCCGGTCCCCACGCCGCATCGAACGGAACCGAAAGCCGATCTTGACCCAGTTGGTAGTGCCAGGCGTACAGCGCGGCCCCCACCGCCGTCCCGGCATCGTGTGGAGCCGGGGCCACGAACAGGGTATCGAAGCCGCCGTCGTCCGCCAGATGGCCGTTGAGGTGGGAGTTCAGGGCGCATCCACCGGAGAAGACCAAAGCGTCGGCTCTGGTGAGCCGCCGCAGATGCCGGGCCACGTGGATGACGGCGTCAGCGAAGACCCGCTGGACGGCGGCAGCCAGGTCTGCCCGTTCATCCTGCGGTGCCTCACCTGAGTTTCCGGCCGTCCAGACGCGGCCTCCGATCACCAACGGGCTGTCCGTATCAGCGGAACCCATCGGATGGCTGATGCGGATCTCGCCGTCGTCACCGAGGCGGACCAGTTCTCTGACCTGATCGTGGTAGCGCTCGGGGTCGCCGAAGGCCGCCAAGGCCATCATGCTTCCTTCGGGTTCGTCTCCCGGCGGGATCACGCGCAGCGCGAAGTTCCGGTAGAAGTGGCCGAGCGAGGAGTGGATCCGGCGCGGGCCCGAAACCCCGGGGACGATGAGCGGCATGGCCTGGTGTACTCGGTCGACCCGGTCGCAGCGCAGGTCGTAACCGGTGATGCGTTCGCGGCCGGGCCCGAAATCGGCGCCGAGGGCCGAACCGCCGGCGTCGATGACCAAGCCCGCGGCGTGGTCATGACCCGAAAGCAGGTAGCCGGCCAGTACGTGGGCGGTGTGGTGGGAGATCAGCCGCAGGCGTTCCCCGAGCGGGGAGGGCAGCAGAGCAGAGAGTTCCTCGTGCTCCTTGGCCAGCCACCAGCCGGCAGCCGGGTTGGGCCTCATGGATGCCGCCCAGACCGCGTTCACGTCCTGAGGGACGATGCCTGCAGCTTCCAGACACCAGGCCAGAGAACGAGTGGGGGCGGTGAGAATGCCTTTACGGGTGCGCCGATGGTGTTTGATGCCGCTCCAGCGTTCTTCCTCGGCGGCGTACAGATGGCCGTCGACGATCAGGGCGGCGGAGGTGTCGTGATGGAAGTTCAGGCCGAGAACTGCGGGCACAGGTACCTCCGTAGAAGAGGGGTCAGCCCACGCTGGCGGGCGCGAGGTGAACGGCAGGGACGGCGGGAGATCCGGAGTCGGTGTACTCATGACACTTGCCGCAGAAGCGGTAATGGTGGCGGCGGGGGGCGAACACCTTGGCGGCGAAATCCTCATCCCAGACGCTGAACTCGCTGTCTTCTTTGGCCATCGCGTTGAAGCAGCGGTAGCAGGACCCGTCGAGCTCGATCATCAGGTGCTGGTCGAGGTAGCGGGCACACAAGCCGTGCAGGTCGTTGGCCGGCTGTCCGACGTCGATGTGATGAACGTGGTTGGTGACGTGGACCGCCCCGTGAGCGGTGCACAGGTCAGCGAGTCCTGCGAGCCGCTCTTCGCTGATGCCTTCCAGGACGCTGTTGACGACGACGGTCTTGCCTGCCGCACGCAGGACGGGGACGACGGCGTGGACCTCGGCGTAGTTGCCGTGCTCGTCGTCACAGCCGATGAGGATCTGGTCATAGGAGTGGAGTGTCGCGTTCATCAGCCGCTGGTTGCGGGCCAGCGTGATGGCGTTGGTGCCCAGGACCATGACCTTGTCCGGCAGTCTGGTGCGGGCCAGGCGGCTGAGCGCGGGGAAGCCACGGTGGACGGTGGGCTCACCGCCGTTGATGTGCAGCTGCCGGAAGGGGATGCTCTCCAGACGGTCCAGAATGGTGGAGAACACCTCCGGTGTCATGTTCTCGCCTTGCGCTCCGTTAGCGAAGATGCAGAAGTCGCAGGAGCGGTTGCACTTCGTCGTGATCTTGACCTTGGCGGTTTTCAAGACCCTGGTGAGGGGAATTCCGGCGGGCATGGTCGTGACTCCCTGGATGCATACGGTGGGGGTGTCATGTCGCGTGGAGGGTGAGGAAGTCCTGCACCACCGTCCGGTGGCGCTGCCACGCGGCGAGCGTGTCTCGCAGGACCTCGGCCGTGGTGGGGCCCGGGGGGAGCAGGGCGGCCATTCGGGCGGCTAGCCGTTGCGCGGCGGTGGCCTCGTCACCGGCAAGCGCGCGCAGGACCTCGGCTGCGGCTCGTAGCTCCTTGGCTTCGCGGGTAATCAGGTAGCCGGTGGCGGTGCCGGGTGGCGGGTCCAGGTAGTAGAGCCATCGAGCGACTCGGACCCGCAGCATCGCGGCGGTCATCGTCCATGATGTGGCGGACGAGCTCCCGGCCTCTCCCGGTCCGGTGCTTATGATCGGCGTGGGCACCTGCCGCATGGCCGCCCTCAGCGTGGCGTGGGCTGTGCTCAGCAGATTCTGAGCCGCCACAGTTCGTCTCGCGTCATCCGGTTCCGTGGCGCGTGCGTGCCTCAGGAACATCTCCGCCTGCCGTTCCAGTCCGTTCGGCCGCCACTGGGTGAGGGCCGCGGACTTTCCTGGGAAGCGGGTGCGGGTGGCCAGCGCCGCCGCAGCGAACCAGCATGGGGCCAGGTAGTGCCAGACCACGCAGTGCCGCCGGTAGCCGGACAAGTCAAGGTAAACGTTGTCGGTGCTGTCAGCGGAAAGCTGGTAGCGGCCCCCAAGGCGGGAAGCGAGGATGCCCCGGTAGAAGTTCTCATCCTGGTGGCTCCAGGGAGATGTTCGGGCGTGCCCCTTCCAGTGACGGAGGGCCCGAGCGTCTCCACGGAGCAGGCTCCAGGTCGCCAGCTCGGGCGGGGAGACGCGGCGGCGATCAACCTCGGAGACGGTGAATGCGAAGCCGGGCGGGTGCTCCAGCAGCCGCCGGTTGGCGATGTCCCGGATCACCGCGGCGGTGTGTGCGGCGGCAAGCCGGCCGTTCCACTCCTGCCAGTCCTCCGGTGCCCGCATGAGCACGACTCGTATGTCGAGGTCGGAGTGCGGAGCCACCAGATCATCGCGCCGCCACTTGTGAATGAGCATTGCCGCATTCGTGCCGTAGGCGTTCAGTTCGCTCTCGTACAGCGCACCGAGCGCGGCGTACAGCGGTGCCGCCTCGGCAGGGGCGGCGGTCACTGCCCTTTCCCGGGGGCAGGCCGACGGGCGCACGACGAAACGGTGAGGCCGGTCTGCACTATCGGCAGGAGGGAGCGGACGGGGGCGCCTTCCGGACGCTCCATGCGGTCCCAGCGCAGGTCGTAGTCGACGTAGTGAAAACCCTGCCAGGCGTCATTGCTGTTGCGCTCCAGCATGGCGCGGAACAGGTGGGCGAAGGCGTCAGGAAGCGTGCCTGCGGCCAGATGCGGCTTGAGGAGGATGTCACGGTTGTGGAGGATGCACGGTCGCGCCACACCGCTCGGCGTAACCTTGATGCGGTTGGCGTCCGAGCAGGTCGCACAGCTGGAGTTGGAGATGAAGCCGATCGATCCGGCCCACCCTTCAGGCTTGAGGTAGCGGCCGGGACTTCGGACACCGAGGCCCTCCCTGGATACCTCACCGGCGCCGGCGAACCAGTCCTGCAGACGCTCGCGGATTTCGGCCTCGGCGATGAACTCGGCGCCGAACAGCGCCTGAGCCGGTCCGATGTTCTGCAGCTCGATGAGGCGAACCGCGATGGGAAGATCCTTGGCCAGCGCGGCGACCGCGAAGGCGTCGTCCAGGTACGTCCGCTGGAGAACACAGTTAATCTTCACTTTCAGGCCGCGGGCGAGGGCTTCGTCGATCGTGTCCCGCGCCTGCCGGGGATCTCCGCCCCCCATGATCTCGGCGGATCGTTCCGGATGAAGGCTGTGCAGGCTGACGTTGAGATAGGTCAGTCCGGCCTGCTGGAACTGCTCCACGCTCAGGCCGCGGCGGAGGTTGCCGTGGCTGGTCATGCCGATCGCCGCACCCACTCCGAGACCGTCCGCCAGGCCGGCGATCACGTCCAGGATGTCGGCTCTGATGGTGGGCTCACCACCGGAACAGTGGGCCTTCTTCACCTGCCAGGCGCCGGCCTCGGCTGCGATGGCCGCGTAGTCGGCGGCGGTCAAGGGCCGGTCCTTGTGCCCGTAGTCGGTCATGCATCGGGGCTTGCAGAAGACGCAGTCCAGGTTGCACAGGGAGTTCACGGTGAACGCCAGGTAGGGATGGTTACGGCCGGTGGCGGTGAATCCCGCGATCAAGTCACGGTGGTCGGTGGTGGGCATCGGGTCATCCTCCGATCGGGGTGCGAACGGCAGGTGCGGTGGCTAGGCCGTTCAACGGCTGGCCGGTGAGATGGCGGTGCAGGTTGTCGGCGAAGAACGAAACCGCTTCGTCCATGTAGGTCCGGGAGAACGTCGCGCTCTTCGGGGTGAGAACGACACGCGGGTGGTGCCGGAGCGGATGGTCCAGGGGCAGCGGGCGCGGGTCGGTCACGTCGAGCGCGGCGCCGAGCAGCTGCCCGGCGTCCAAAGCGGTCAGCAGCGCGGTGTGGTCCACAGTTGAGGCCCGGCCCAGATTGAGAAAAAGCGCCCCAGGCTTGCAGGCGGCGAAGACCTCTCGGCTGAAGAAGCCTTTCGTGTCGTCGGCGGCGGGCAATAAGTCGACCACCACGTCGGCGTCGGCGACCGCCTGATGGATCTCTATGGGCCGCATCCAGGTGATGCCGTCTTCCGGGCGGGGGTTCGGGGTGCGGCGCACGCCGATGACGCTCATGCCGAAGGGGCGTGCCGCTCTGGAAAGGTGGCCGCCGATGCTGCCGCAGCCGACGATGGTCATCGTGGCTCCGGCCAGGTCGAAGAACTCCTCCGCAAGATCGTCCTTCCACCACAGGCGAGCCTGCTGGAGGCGTTGACAGGTGAACAAGCCCCGGGAGAAACCGAGGATCAGGCCTATGGCGTGTTCGGCCATGGGGCGGCCGTGGAACCCGTAGGAGCGCGTTAAGACGACGTCTGAGGCCTGGGCTTGAACGAGCGGCAGATGATCGGTGCCGGCTGCGGGGGAAGCGATCCACTTCAGATGCGGGGCCAGGGCGAACCAGTCGGAGGCGAAGCGCCAGCCGAAGTACACGTGGGCGTCCGGCAGGTGGTCCAGCACAGTGGCAGAGGTGGCGATGCGGAAGTCGACGTCAGGGAACCTGGTGCGCAGAACGTCCTCATGCGCTAGGGACAGATGCCAGAAAGCGTGCGGGGACTCCAGACAGACCATAACCACGGGACGGTTCGTCATGTTGCTCTCCCAGCCGAGCCTGTACGACGGGGGTGGACATGGGTGAGGTGTAGCAAGGTCCGAAGCGGTAGCGGCGGCATGGCTTCCCCTCTTTCCGGCGTGGGCGAGGTGAGTGGCGTGGTGCCCCTGGCGGTAAGACGGGCCCACAGAGGCACCACGCGGCACGGCCGGGATGCTGCGGAGCATGTCCCGCAGCGCCATACGGCCGTGTTCGGCCTCTCGCAGGCAGCACGGGAACCGGCGAGCTGCCACCCGCGAGAGGAGGAATCCGGCGCGACGGCGCGGCGAGAACAAGAGATGGCTGCTCTACCGTGCCGCCGCGCCAGGGTCATGAGGTCGGCCCGGAAGCGGTGTCGGACTTAGGCTCACGAGAAGGTGCTCGGTCAGCCATGCCGCGAGCCCAGTGCCCACGTAGGTGAGCCGGGAACAGGCCACCGAGGAAGCTGCGGCGCGTGATCTCCCAGCGAGCGGGATCCAGGCTGTGAAGCATCGCGTCAATGGCGAGGTCCGCGATCCCGCCGACGTTCGCGGGGATTATGAAGCCTTCTCGGCCCATGAGTGTGTCGTACTGAGCATGGCCAGGCCGTGCCGGGTGATCGCTGGACCTGCCGGGCATACTGGGCGCGCGGAGTGGGCGGGTCAGAGGGAGTCCGCAGAGGTGGGGGCAGGCATCGGACGGCAGTTCAGCGAGTACCGGACCGGTGGAAGGAACGATCACGGAGGTCTCTTTCCGAGGCAGTGCCAACGAGGACTGGTCACGTGGAGTTACGCCGCTGGTCCAATAACTGAGCTAGGGCGGGAGCCGAGGGGGGCGGTCAGCAGGCAGTCGGCTCCGGGGCGGCGGGCAAGTGCCCACCACTGCTGGGTGGCGAGACCGAACCAGGTGACGACGCCGGAGAAGCGGCGGGTGAGCTCGGCCTGAGTTCCGGCGATGGCTGCGGTGTCGGGCGGATGATGATCTGCTGGCGCGATGCCGGGACCGTCCCAGGCGATCTCGGCCCACACCGTTCGCCCGCGGGTGTCCCCGCTCATCCCCATCTGTCTGGAGATGGCCTTGACCAGGCACAGGCCGCGGCCGTGCTCGGCCATCGGATCGTCCACCAGATGAGGTTCGCCGCTTGCTCCGCCATCGGTGACGGCGACGCGTACCAGTGTCCCGGACCAGGTGATCTCGGTGGCGAACCGGCCGTCGTTGCCGCTGGCGGTGTGCCGAACGGCGTTAGCGGCGAGCTCATCAGCGACGAGAAGCAGATCGTCACGGGCCGGGCAGGCCGGAAGCAGGGATTCCAACCAGCGACGAACGCGGCACAGTTGGCTTGCATGTCCAGGAAAGTGCTGGCTCCACTGGGTTGGGACCGTCCGCGCCGCCGTATCGGTGGGGGAGTCTGCCTGGGCTGTGGGGTCGTTCGTGCTGGGCATGGCACGTCACCTTTGAGGCTCTCGTCAGCACAGAGCAAGTCCCTGTTCCGCTCGTTGCTCTGTACGGTGCAGAATTTGTAAACGTCCTCAGTATCGTGCTGCACGCGAGGGCTTGCAAGGGAATCCCTACTTTCGGTCACGTTACGTTCACACTGGACGCACAAAAAGAGGCCGGAGCCAGCCCGAAAAGGCTGACTCCGGCCCTGTGCCCGTGAAGGCTGGAAAGGTTACGACTGGTCGAACTCGCCGTCCTTCACCCCGCTGATGAACGCTCGCCACTCGGACGGAGTGAACTCCAGGTGCGGCCCAGAGCGGTCCTTGGAGTCCCGGACGCCGACGGCGCCGTCGGCGGCGAAGGCGACCTCGACGCAGTTGCTGTCGCTACCACTGCGTGCCGACTTGCGCCAGTTGGTGAACTTGTCGCTGTTGTGAGAGAGAGTCATGACGCGCTTCCTGTTATTCGTCTTGCAGCCGGTGGGCTGCCTCAGTGAGCAATTGCAAGCCGTCGGCCTCGGGTAGCGCCGCGGCGCGCAGGCGGTCGTACATCTGCAGATACGGTGTGACCTCGTCGGGATCGGTGAGAACCACGTCGGAAGTGACCGCCTCCACACCGACTACGATCGGGTCGCCTGGGTCGGGGTAGCGGTAGATCGAGAAGGTACACGGCACCAGGGTGTAGCCCTCGATGGCAGCCTCGATCGGCAGTACCCGGACGGTGATCTTCTCCTCACTGGCTTTTTCCGCCAGGTGCAGCAGCTGGGCGCGCACCACCGCGGGCGGAGCCAGCCGCCGCCGGATGACGACCTCGTCCACGATGACCTCATAGGTGGGCCCGCCGGGACGGGCCAGCAGCCGCTGCCGCCCGGCGCGTCCCTGGGCCAACCCTTCTGCCTGTGCCGCTGTGACGGAAGAGCGCTGGAACCAATCGGAGTCAACTCGAACGCGGGTGAACTCCGGCGTCTGCAACAGGCCAGGGAAGAAGGTCTGCTGGTACTCACAGATCGAGGCCGCGCCCGCCTCCAGATTGGCGAACAGCGCTTGGCGCTCACCCATCGCCTTGTTGGACTCCCACCAGCCTCGCTCGGCGGCCTCTCGGGCGATGGTGAGGATCTGCGTCCACTGGTCGCCTTCGACGCCGAGTACGTCGAGGATCTTGATGATGTCGTCCTGGTCTGGAGGAACGTGGCCGTTCTCCAGGCGGGAGATCTGCGCACGCGAGGCGCCAAGCTTCTTGGCGAGCTGCTCGTGCGTGAGCCCGGCCTCGGTGCGTAACTTGTGCAGTTCGGTGGCCAGCCGCAGCCGACGTACGTAAGGGCTAATCATCCATGATCTCCCACAAGGGCCATCGACGGACTGTGCGGAAATTCGTACCGTCTAGGAAAGACTATCGGCCCTACCTCGCGGTGCGCACCCGGACCTTTCGGCTCTATCAGGGCTGTGGCTGGACCTCCCCGTCTTTGTATCGGCAGCCATGTCCGGGACAGCGGGACCGTCGGCCGTCGCCCAACATGACGAGAGGTGTGATCACGAAGGCGGCTTCCCTTGATGCACCACGGCATCGTGATCGACATTCCCGCCTTGATCCGCGCTGCCGCTGGCTGTCATCGGCGGGTGGTATTCGACCGCGGGCAGCTCAGATGCCCGGTATACGCGCGGATACGGGGCCTGTCCTGCGGAAGGCACCCTGCCACATCCACGCCGCAGGCTGATGGCTTTTCTGCAGATGCGGCACCGATCGACTTTCTGCGGCCCGCACATCGACGCCGACGTGCACCTTCTGCCAGGCCAGGCCACGACCATGTACCCCGCCCACTCCCGGGCAGGTGGAACTCGAACTGCATCGCCTGGGGGGCAGTCGCCGCCGGGGAGTTCGCTGTCGCATTGACTCGAACGTGTCTCGCCACCCTGCCGGTGCCTGCGATGCTGACACGACCGGACCCACTCACTGCGAAGAGAATCCGCATGATCGTTTTCATTAACGGCCCGTTCGGCGGCGGCAAGACCTCCGTCGCCCAAGAGCTCCTCTCTCGCATCCCGGACAGCACGCTCTTCGACCCCGAGGAGGTTGGGTTCGTGCTCCGCACGATCCTGCCCGGCCGGGAAAAGGACTTCCAGGACCTTCCTCCGTGGCGGCCCCTGGTGGCGGCCACGACCGCCGAAATCCTCGCCTACACCGGCGGCGCGCTCATCGCCCCCATGTCCATCCTGCGCCGCGACTACGCCACGGAGATCTTCTCCGAACTCGACAAGCGGGGCATCACCGTCTGCCACATCGTCCTGCACGCCGACACCACGACCGTCACCAACCGCATCACCGGCCACCAGATGTTCCCCGACGACCCGGCCCGCTCCCAGAAGGTGATCGATTTCCGGCTCCGGAACCTGGCCCGCTACCAAGACGCGTACCGAGAGTGGCTCGCCGGCGACGCCCACGTGATCGACACCACCGCTCTCACCCCGGCCTGGGCCGCCGACCTCGCCGCAGCGATCATCCGCCGGATGTCCGATGGCGTCCCTGCCTGACCGCGCCGCCTGGTGTCCTCGCAGCACGAATCGAACTCGTCGATCCCGCCGAATGGGACCTGCACGGAGGATGGGTGCTGGGCGACCGGATGGAGTGGTCCGACCGAGCGTGCGGCATGGCAGCGCTACGGATGATCCTGCTCTCCTACGGCCGCGAGGCCCCCTCGGTCACCGAGCTGCTGAAGCTCGGCGTCAAGCAGAACGCTCTCACCGAGCGGGGCTGGCTGCACGCCGGCATCGCCGAGATGGCCACCGGCTTCGGTGAGGCTCCCCCTCCGGTGTGGACACCCCTGACAATGGATCTTGTTCCATGAAGGGAGTGTCCGAGGTGGCACGTCCGTCGAAGTACGGCGAGGAGTTCAAGAAGGACGCCGTGCGCCTGGTCCGCCAATCACACCGAACCTGCGCCGATGTCGCGCGGGAACTCGGAATGAACCGCGAGACGCTGCGGGTGTGGGTGCGCGAGGCCGAGAACGCCGAGGCCGACACCGGGATCGGCCTGGCCCGCAGCGAGCGTGAAGAGCTGATGCGGCTGCGCAGGCGGGTGGCCGAGCTGGAGACCGAAAAGGAGATCCTCCGCAAGGCGGCCGCCTATTTTGCCAAGGAGATGGATCGTTGATCGGCCGCTTCGGGTTCATCTCCGCCCACCGCCTCGTCTACGGGGTCAAGCGGCTGTGCCGGGTCCTGAACGTGCGCCGCGGCGCCTTCTACTCCTGGCTCGCCCGGGAGCCGGCCCGTCAGGCGAGAGTCGCCGAGGAAGCGCGGATCGTGGAGAAGATCCGGCGCCTGCACGCCGCCTCCGGCGGCACGAACGGCTCCCCGCGGATCACCGCCGACCTGCGCGAGGCCGGCGAGCACATCAACGAAAAGCGGGTCGCCCGGCTGATGCGCGAGCACGGCATCGTCGGGCTGCACCTGCGCAAGGGGCGGCGGACCACGATCCCCGACGAGGGTGCCCCGCCGGTCGCCGACCTGCTGGAGCGCGACTTCACGCCCGGTGATGTCGACCGGCGCTGGTGCGGGGACATCACCTATCTCCCGGTCGGTGACTCGTGGCTGTATCTCGCCACGGTGATCGACATCGGGTCACGGCGCCTGATCGGCTGGTCGATCGCCAACCACCTGCGCACCGGGTTGGTCAGCGACGCGCTGAAGGCGGCGGTGCGTGCTCGCGGCGGCCGCACAGACGGGGTGATCTTCCACGCCGACCGGGGCTGTCAGTACATGTCGGCCGCGTTCGCCAGGCTCTGCGATCGCTACGGCATCTGCCGATCGAGCGGCAGGACCGGGACGTGTCTGGACAGCGCCCTGGCCGAGGCGTTCAACGCCACCCTCAAGCGTGAGCTGCTGCACGGCAGGAAGAAACGCCGCTGGAGCGACGAGGCCGAGGCCCGGACCGAGATCTTCCGCTGGATCGCCTGGTACAACAACCGGCGCAGACACTCGGCGATCGGGAACCTTCCTCCTGTCGTCTACGAAGATCGGCTCGCTAGGATGGCCGTATTGGCTGCATGAAACCGGGTGTCCACGCCCCGGGGGGAACGCCACGGAGTCCCAGGCCGCGCCGAACCCGTCGCGGCCGATGCCCTGACCGGCGTGCTCGACGACGCCCCGCTGATCATCTCCATCACCGAGCGGTTCCCCGACGACGGCCGCAGAGGCGCCGGGGTGAGGTCCGGATGGAAGAAGGCTCTGGGTCACGTGACGGGTAACTTGCGGTCGAGGTCGGCGAGTAGATCCTTCACCGCCGTACGGCCGACATGCGGCCGAAGGTCATCGCGCAGACGGCGCAGCAGGCCGACGCAACGCGTAGAAGTGACCGCGGGCAGCCGGGCAAGAGAGCGCCGTCCCATCGACACAGCTTGCTCCAGGTCTCCAGCATGGGTGTAGGCCAGACCGAGCCAGGCCCCGTGGCGTAGAGCCGACCGCTGGTACGGGCTGGCGGCATCGACCAGTGCCCGGTCGCGGAGCAGGTCTTCGGCTTCGCGTAGAAGTTTTTCCCAGCGTGCGGGGATGCGCTGGGCCAGGGCGACCAGGCTCCGTCCGGCGATGGCGTCGCACTCGGTGCGGCTGACGTAGCCCGCCCAGCGGGGAGTGCGATCGCTCTGCTGCTGGGCTCGGTCCAGCATGGTCAGGGCGTGCTCGCGCGCGCGGCGGAAGCTGGTCAGGTCACCCGCGGCGGCAAATGCCAGCCCGCTGCGGGCCGCGATGAGCGCCCGCACGGCGGCCGGAGCGTCGGTGCAGGCCTCCTGTGCGGCCGAGGCGAGCTGTAGAGCATCGTTGACCTTTCCGAGCGTGGTGGCCTGATTGCTCATCAACCCCAGGATGCTGGCGGCCAGGGCCCGGTCTCCGGCGGCGTGCGCGGCGTGCAGGCCGGCCAGATACCAGCGCTGCGCCTCGCCGTCACGCTCGCTGTCGTGGGCCATGAAGCCGGCGGTCTGGGCGAGCTGGGCCGCCGCGGCGCACAGCCGCCTGCCGGTCTTCGTGTCGTAGCTTTCGGTGCGCAGCAGACGGCCGACGCAGTTGAACTGGTCGGCGACGAAAGCGGAAGCGGCGCCGCCTTGCTGGTCGTCGAGCTGCTGGGCTTTGGTCACGATGTCTTCAATCAGCGTCACCACCGCCTCGGGCACTTTTCCCGGCCCGCGAGCTGATGCCATGGCGGGCAGGGAGTGCTCCAGCCACTGCCAGGCGGGCTGGGTCAGCAGGGCGCCGGAGATGACGGTGAATCTGCGCCGGGTCAGCATGCCGTGTGACCACTCCCTCAGCAGGTGTAGCAGTCCTGCGCCATCCCAGGCTACGTCGAGCCGGTGATCGGCGTCTAACCTGGTCCAGGTCGTCCGATAGATGGAGGTATGCGTGAAGATCGAGGCTGTCTTCTTCGACGTCGGGGAGACGATCGTCGACGAGACCCGCGAGTACGGCACCTGGGCCGACTGGCTCGGTGTTCCCCGGCACACCTTCTCGGCCGTCTTCGGCGCCGTCATCGCCCGGGGCGGCGACTACCGCGAGACCTTCCAGTACTTCCGGCCCGGCTTCGACCTGCACGCGGAGCGGGAACGGCGGGCCGAGGCCGGGGAGCCGGAGAGCTTCTCCGAGGAGAACCTCTACGCCGACGCCCGCCCCTGCCTGGCCGCGCTGCGCGAGCAGGGACTACGGGTGGGCCTGGCCGGCAACCAGACCGCCCGGGCGGAGAAGATCCTGCGCGCCCTCGACCTGCCGGTGGACCTGATCGGGACCTCTGACAGCTGGGGCGTGGACAAGCCCTCCGCCGCCTTCTTCGAGCGGGTCGTCGCGGAGGCCGGCTGCCCGGCCGGGGCCGTGCTGTACGTGGGCGACCGGCTGGACAACGACGTCAAGCCCGCGCAGGCCGCGGGCATCCCGACGGCGCTCATCCGGCGGGGCCCCTGGGGCTACATCCTCCAGGACCCGGAGGCGGCCGAGCGGTGCCTGTTCCGGCTCGACTCCCTGGCCGAGCTGCCGGAGCTGGTCCGCAAGCACAACGAGGGTTAGGCCGACAGCTCGGGACGGTGCAGCCGGTCCAGCGCGTGCAGCCGCTCCCTGACCGTCTGCATCTCGCGCCCGTCCGGCAGCGCCCGCTGGACCCGGTCGATCCGCTCGTAGCCGGTGGCGTACCACGCGCCCGTCAGGGCCTCCACGGCCTCGTCGAGCCGCGCGATCGCCAGGTCCGCGTCGCTCCCGGCGTGGGCGGCGGCCAGGTCGGCCAGGAGCACCGACCGCTGCTTGCCCTCGCCGTCGCCGAGGGCGCCGAGCGCGCGGTCCAGGCGGCGCGCAGCCTCGGCGGTCTCGCCCGCAGCCAGCGCGCTGTACCCGGCGAAGCCGTCCAGCCGCGCCCGCCCGAAGAAGTCGAGCCAGGCGGGGTCGTCCCCGGTGCCGTCGATCGCGCGGTCCGCGCGGTCGATGTGCCGCAGGCAGCCCTTGGCGTCCCCGCAGCGCGCCCGGATCTCCGAGGCCACGCAGTGCAGCCAGGCGCGGGTGAGCGGGCCGACGCCGTGCCAGGCGTGCGCGAACGCGGCCTCGATCAGACCCTGAGCCGCCGCTTCGTCCCGTGCGAAACCCGGGACGAAGGCCGCGTGCGCCAGTACGGCCGCCGCCAGGGCGTGGTCGCCGCACTCGCGCGTGGCGAGGATCGCCGTCTGGAAGAGCCGCTGGGCGGTGACGGGCTGCTGCAGGTCGAAGAAGGCGATCCGCCCGGTGAGCAGGGCCGAACGGGCCGCCGCACCGGCCAGGCGCTCACGGAGGTCGGTGCTCGACGACGTGCGGAGCAGCCGGACGCCGAGCTGGGTGTGGGCGGCGGAGGCCTCGAAGAGCTCCGCGGCCGGGGTGGACCAGTAGAGCGCGCTCTGCCGGGTGACGACGTCCGCGTAGGCGTCCACGGAGTCGGCGTCCAGGTTGCCCCGGCCGTCCAGCACGGACTCCAGGCGCTTCCACGCCGGTGAGTCGGGCCCCTCGGTGAGGAGCGGGCCGAACAGACCCACACCGAGCAGGGCGCGCAGGAAGGTGCCGCGGTCGATGCCCTCGTCCCCGATCATGCTGAGCAACCTCCGTATTTCCCGCACCACGTCGGAGACCGGCCGCATGGCCAACTCCTCGGGGGTGAGCAGTCCCAGTTCACTCGCCGGCTTGTTGAAGATCGCCACCAGATGCTTACGGTAACGCGGTTCCGGCCACCGCTCACCTGTCTCCCACCGCCGCACCGTGTTGGCCGTCAGGCCGGTGAAGGTCTCCCCTGCGCGCTCCATGGAGACGCGGATCCGTTCGGCGAGCTCCTCGTAGGACCAGCCTCGCTGCAGCCGCTCCCAGGAGAGCTGTCGGTTCGGCGGATGGCGATGGGCCGTAGGCATCTCACACCCCCGGTGCTGGGCGTCGCGTGACAACTCGACAGTACGGACAACCCATGCCACGCGTCAGCCACTGGCTGTGACTGGATGTGCTCTGGCTGATACTCCGCGCCGGACGACCGCGATTTGCTTTCGGCACACCAAACGGGGCCGCTCCTCAAAGGAGCGGGACGGTAGCCCACTGCGGATCACCGGGAGGTACGGATTGTCCCCGCAGCAGACGCTCGACGTCGTCTCCCGGCCGGACGCGGGCAACCGGTCCGGCGGACACCGCATCCTGGTGCGGCTGCTCCGGCCCGGTACGGCGGCGCGGCGCGCCCGTGCCGTGATCCGCGAGGTGCTGCTGTGGAGCGGGATCGACGCCGGGAGCATCGGTGACGCGGAGAGCGCGGTGGCCGAGCTGGCCGCCAACGCCGAAGCGTACGCCCGCTGCCCCTACGAGCTGCGCGTCGTCTTCGACGGCGGCAGACCGGCCTGGTGCGAGGTCGTCGACGGCGACCCCGACCTCGGCGGTATCCCCGCCGTCCTCGACCGGCTCCGCACCGGCGGCGACGAGCCTGCGCTGGGCCTGTTCGGGGAGCGCGGGCGGGGGTTGCTCCTGGTGCACCTGCTCTCGGAAGGCCGCTGCCGGGCCTACCCCACCAGGACGTGCGCGACCGGGACTTCCGGAAAGGCCGTCGCCTTCGCCCTGCCCACCGAGACCGGTCCGCGTCCGCGTTCACCCGTGCCGGATGCCGGACCGCCCGGCCGGGCCGGTGCCCGCCATCCCACATCCCCGTGGGCACCGGCCCTCGCCGGTCACCTGTCCTTCCCCTGACCCAGGACCGGCGGCGGTGTTCCGGGACTCCCGCCGCCGGTCCTGGCCCCACCCCCCGAGTCCCCGTGGAGGGCCACTCATGAGTGACGACCCCCAACCAGCCGGCCGCGCCACCGTGACGATCGAACCGGAGAAAGCCGCCACCGCCCTCCGGCAGCTCGCCGCGGAACTGGAGGGCCGCCGATTCTCGGCGCGGCTGCGCACTAAAGAAGGAACTCCTCCCTGCCTCACCGTGATCAACCTCGCCGCCCCGGCGCTGGCGGACAGCGTGCTCGTCGCCGCCGGCGCGGACGACGAGTGGTGCTTCTTCTTCCCCTGGCCGGAACGGATCGCCCCCGTCGGCGACGTCATGGCCGCGGCCGACCGCATCGAGCGTGTCCTCGCCGAGATCGGCCGGTAGCCCGGCGCGCGGTGCCCAGGCCGGGGGAACGCCCCGGCGGTGTGGCGATGCGCGACGACATGCGTGCCCCGCATGTCGTCGCTCGGCCTGGGCTCCTGCCGGTGGAGGTCCACCGCGTCCACGACCGGTTCCACCCCGTTCATCCCCGACCAGTCCAACCGTGAGGAGTGCCCATGACGACCACCGGCATGGAAACCCCCGTGTCCCGAGCCGACACCACGCTCGAGGCCGACAGCGTCACCGAGCTGTTCACCAGCGCGGTCGCCCTGACCCTGCGCGGGCGGAGGGTCAGCCCGCGCGGCATGGGCACACGGGAGGTGCTGGACGTGCGGCTCATCCTGCGCCGGCCCAGGGCGCGGCTGCTGCACCTGCCGCCTGCCCGCGTGCTCAACACGGCGTTCGCCGTCGCCGAGACCGTGTGGATCCTGTCCGGCTCCGACGATGCGTGGATCTACACGTTCAACGACCGGCTCAGGCAGTACGCCGACGACGGCGTACTGCGCGGCGCTTACGGGCCGAGGATGCGCCGCTGGCACGACCGCACCGATCAGCTGGCCAGGGTCCTGACCACACTCCGGCACGACCCCGACTCCCGCCGGGCGGTCGTCCAACTGTACGACCCGGCACGGGACGCCGACGGGCACAGCGACGTGCCCTGCACCCTCGGATACCGCTTCCACCTGCGCAGCGGCAGGCTCCACATGTCCACCACGATGCGCAGCCAGGACCTGTGGACCGGCCTGCCGTACGACATGTTCGCCGCCACCGTCCTGCACGAGCTGATGGCCGGGTGGCTGGGAGCCGGCCTCGGCGACTACCACCACCACGTCGACTCCCTCCACCTGTACGACACGGACCAGGAGAAGGCCGAGGCCGTACCGGACGGCGCGGTGAGGGGTCCCGAGCTGTGTGACCTCACCGTCCCGTGGGAGGGGTTCGACGGCCTGCTCTCCCGCGTCCAGGCCGGGCAGCCGGTCGGCCACCCCGGCTGGGACACGCTGGCCGCCGCACTGGCCGGCTACCGGCTGTGGAAGGGCGGCGACCGGGACGCCGCGGTCGACCACGCCGGGCGCATCCCCGGACCGATCGGCGAGGGCATGCGCACCTGGTACGCCGAGCTGGCCACGCGTACGCGGGCGGTGGCCGGATGAGCGCGGACGGACGCCCGCACGTGGTGCTGGGCCTGTGCTCCTTCACCCACGACTCGGCCGCCGCGCTCCTCGTCGACGGCGCCTTGGCCGGCTTCGTCGAGGAGGAGCGGCTCTCGGCGGTCAAGCACACCCGCGCCTACCCCGCCCGGGCCGTCGAATGGCTGCTGGGGCGCGCCGGGATCACCGCCGACGAGGTCACCGAGGTCGCCTACAACTTCCACCCCCTCCGCTACCTGGACGCGCTCCCCTCCGTGCTGCCGCTGCTGGCCTCCGCTGAGGGGCGGCAGCGGGCACTGCCCCGCGCCGCCGGCTTCGCCAAGGTCGCCGCCCGCACCCTGCGCCGCACGATCGGCCTGGGGATGATGTTCCCGTACGCCCGCGTGCGGTCGTTCCAGCACCACCGCACCCACCAGATGTACGCGTTCGCCGCATCCGGATGGGACAGGGCGGCCCTCCTCGTCGTCGACAGCCTCGGCGAGACGCAGACCACCACCGTCGCCGTCGGCCGTCAGGACGACCCCGGCCGCCCTGGCGTGCGGACTCTGCGGGCACTGCACGACCCGGCGTCCCTCGGCTACGTCTACGGTGCGGTCACCGAGCACCTCGGCTGGCGGCGCGGAGACGAGGAGGGCACGGTGATGGCGCTGGCGGCCTTCGGGGACCCGGCGCGCTTCCGGTCCCTGTTCACCTGTGCCGTCCCCGTCACGGCGACGGGATTCACGCTGGATTCGGCCTACTTCCTGCCGAGGGTGCTGTCGTCGACGTACGCGCGGCTCTCCGCACGGTTCGCCGCCGAGACCTGCCCGCCCCGGGACCCCCGGGAACCGGTCGAGCAGGTCCACCGGGACCTGGCCGCCGCCCTGCAGGAACGCACCGAGACCGTCATGCTGCACCTGGCCCGGCTGGCGGTCGCCCGGACCGGAATCCGGAGGCTCTGCCTCGGCGGAGGCGTGGCCACGAACTGCGTCGCCGTCGGCAGGATCATCGAGGCGGGTATCGCCGACGAGGTGTTCGTCCCGCCCGCCCCGGGGGACGCCGGAACCGCCATCGGCGCGGCGCTGATCGCGCACGTGGAGGCGGGCGCACGGCCGGTGACCGGCGTCGCCGGGACCTGCTACCTCGGGCCGAGCTTCCCCGACCCGGCGCTGGACCTGTCCGCCTGGCCCGGCCTCACCGAACTGCCGATCCCCGGGGATCCAGCCGGGTTCCTGGCCGAGCAACTCGCCTCCGGGCGCATCGTCGGCCTCTTCCAGGGCGGGGTCGAAGCGGGGCCCCGCGCGCTGGGCAACCGCTCCATCCTCGCCTCCCCGCTCAACCCGGGCGTCGTCGAACGGCTGAACGCGACCGTGAAGTTCCGCGAGCCGTTCCGCCCGTTCGCCCCGATGATCCCCGCCGAACTGGCCGGGGAGTACTTCACGCTCGGACAGGCGGCGCCGTACATGTCGATGGCCTCCAAGGTCACCGACCTGGCCCGAGAGCGGATCGGTGCCGTCGTCCACGCCAACGGCACGGCCCGTCTCCAGACGGTCACCAAGGACGCCAACCCGTTCGTGCACACGTTGCTGCACGCCTTCGCCGCCCGCACCGGCGTCCCCGTCCTGATCAACACCAGCCTCAACGTCAAGGGCAGACCGATCTGCGGCACCCCCGCGATGGCGCTGGAGTGCCTGGCCTCCTCCGGCCTGGACGCCCTGCTGCTCGAAGGCAGGTGGATCACCAAATGATCATCGGCTACAGCTTCTGGGGCTTCCTCGGCCCCGGCGTCACCGACACACCCGACGGCGGGCGCAGTCACCGCCGCACTCTGATCGACGCCCTCGGCGGCGACGGTCACCGGGTCGTTTTCCTCCAGCCCGATCGCGACCTGTACGAGGCCGGGGACGACCTCGGCGGACGGTACGTCTTCGATCCCGGTCTCCCCGACATCGACGTGCTGTTCCTGGAGTGGCGCTGGCCCATCCCCGGCCGCAACACCACCCCCTGCGGGGAACCGGGCCACACCTGCGATCTGCACCGCCAGCGGCAGCTGCTGGACCACTACGCCTTCGCCCTGGGCACTCCCACGCTCATCTGGGACAAGGACCGGCGTCTGGCCGCCGACGATCCGCTGCGCCGCCGACCCGGCGTGATCGTGTGCGAGGCCGCGCTCAGCCCCACCCCGGGAGCGCGGCGGCTGCTCTTCCCCGTCCGCGACACCGATGTGGACGCGGCCGACCCGGCCGAGCTCGCCGCCCGCCCGAGACCCGTACCGCTGGCCTACGTCGGCAACCAGTACGACCGCGACAACGTGTTCGACCGGTTCTTCGCCCCGGCCGCCGCCCGGTTCCGCCACGTCGTCGCCGGCAAATGGACCAGCACCGGCCGATGGCCGCACGTCGCCTTCACCGGCCGCATCCCCTTCCCCCGGGTGAGCGAGCTGTACGGCGAGGCACTGGCCACCGTCCTGCTGCTGCCCGACCGGTACGCGGCAGCCGGTCAGATGACCCAGCGGATCTTCGAAGCGGTGCTCTCCGGCTGCGTGCCGCTGGCCCCGGCGACCATCCGCCACGCCGACATGTTCGTCCCGCCCCAGCTGATCGTGAACGACGGGAGCGACACGATCCGCACCCTCCACTGGCTCCGCAGCGTCAGGGGCAGCCGGGCGCACGCGGATCTCATCGCGGAATGCCTGCGCCGCCTGGAGGTGTTCCGGCTCAGCCTCCAGCTCCAGGCGCTCCGCACGGTCCTCACCGAGCTGTCGGCGGCCGGCGCCGTACGGCAGGCGGGGAGGCGGAGATGACGGCCCCCGAAGGGCGGTCCCGCCCTGCTGGGGACCGGTCGCGCGACCGCAGCGCCGTGCCTCCATCAATGATCTTCATCTCGACTATCGTGGAGCATCGTGCAGCGGATGAACCGGGTCGCCGTCGTCGGCTCCGGAGGGAGCGGCAAGTCCTACGTCGCCCGCGAACTGGGCCGGCTGCTCGACGCACCGGTGACCCACCTGGACGCCGTCTTCTTCGACGACGACTGGAACCCGCTGCCGCAGGACAAGTTCGAGGCCGCGCAGCGCGAGCTGGTGGCGGCGCCGCGGTGGGTCATCGACGGCAACTACAACTCGACCCTGCACGTACGGCTGGAAGCCTGCGACACCGTGGTCATGATGGACGTCCCCACATGGGCCGCCCTCTGGGGGATCTTCTCCCGGCAGATCCGCCACGGTGCGGGCCAGCACGGTGCGGGCGTCTACAACCGCATCCACCGGGGTGTGGTCACCTACGTCGCCACCTACCGCCGGCGGATGCGGCCTCAGGTGCTCGACAAGATCCATCGGTTCGCGGGGGACAAGCAGGTGGTCTTCCTGCGCGGACGGCGTCAGACCCGCCGCTGGCTGGAGCAGGTCGCCGCCCGGCGCTGAGCCGCCGCTCACCGGCACTCGCCTGGACGACCGGGCGGCGGCCATGAGCACGGCCAACGCCTTCACCCGCTCCACCGCCCAGCGGGAGCTGTACGGGAGCGGAGCCCGGCTGGCGACCCGCACGAGGGCCCTGCACCGAGCCAAGACGAGCGGCCGTCCCGTGGCCGACGTCATCGCCGAGCTGGCCGCCGCTCACCTACCTACAGCCTCCGGGACGGTGGTCGCCGACATCGGCTGCGGGCGCGGCACCACCAGCCGTGTCCTGACCGAACGGCTCCGGCCCCGGTGTCTGCTGGCCGTCGACGCCTCCGCCGCGATGATCACCGACGCCCGTGCCCGGATCACCGGCGATGCTCCGATCGTCTACCTGCAAGCGGACTTCCACCGCCTGCCCCTGACCGGTGCGGCGTGCGATCTCGTGGTGGCCGCGTTCTGCCTCTACCACTCTCGTGATCCGCGCTCCGTCGTGGCCGAGCTCGCCCGCGTCCTGCGGCCCGGCGGTCTCGCCGCCCTGGTCACCAAGAGCGCCGACAGCTATCAGGCGCTGGACCACCTGGTGGCCGGGGCAGGGCTCGACCCGGACGCGCTGGAACGGCCGAGCCTGTACTCCACGGCGCACAGCGGCAACCTGCCCACCCTGCTGCCGCCGTCCCTGCGGACCGTCCACCTCGAACACGAACGGCACACGTTCGACTTCACCGACCTCGGCCACGTCGCGGCATACCTGGCCACGACCCCCAAGTACGAACTGCCGCCAGGACTGGCCGGTGATCCGGACGCGATCACCTCACGGCTGCGGGCCAGGCTCCCCGACGGCCCCGTCCACGCCGCCTCCACCGTGACCTACCTGCTGGCCCGAAGGGAGGACACCACGTGAACAGGAAGGTGTTCAGCAAGCCGTACGGCTCGCCGGGCGCCGCTCTCCGGGCCGCCGCGCACCACGCCTGGCTGGCCGGGCACACCCCGCTCCGGCAGCCGGAACTGCTGGCCGTGCACCCGGAGCGGCTCGACTTCGAGCACATCGACGGCCGTCACGCAGGAGTCGAGGACCTGCCGACCGTGGCGGCCGTACTCGGCGAGGCGCACGCCTCCGCCTGGTGCGGTGACCTGCGCCGGGCCTCGCTGAACGCCCCGCACCCTCTGCCGCGGGGGCACACCCTGCCCGGCTTCGCGGTCCTCCGACGGGCAGTCCTCGACCGGCACCACCGGGACGGCCTCATCACCGATGAGGAGCTGGAGGACGCCGTCGACCTGCTACGCACCGATCCGGACGAGCCGACGACCTTCTACAAGGACAGCAACCCCCGCAACATCCTCATCACCCCGGCCGGGCCGGCCATCGTGGACACCGACGACCTCACGCTCGCCCCGTTCGGCTACGACCTGGCCAAGCTCGTCGTCACCCTCGCCATGACGCACGGCCCGATTCCCCCGGCAGCCGTCACGGCCGCCCTGACCGCCTACAACGAGGGCGTCGCCTCCCGCACCGACGCGCCGGCCGAGGTCACGCCGTCCCGGCTGCTCGACCACGCGTGGCTCCACCATCTGCTCACCCGCCCCTACCTGGGCCGCGGAGGCTACCGGTACCCGTGGCCACAGGTACGGCCCGCACCGGAGGACCTCACATGATCGTCTCCCAACTGGTTCTCATCCGGCACGGGCAGGCCCACTGCAACGTGGCGGGCGTCGTCGGCGGCCCGCGGACCTGTACCGGCCTGACCGGCCTGGGACGCCGCCAGGTCGTCCTCACCGCCCAGCGACTCGCCGCCGAGCACTCCCACGACCCGTTCCACGCCCTGTACGCGGGACCGCGCAGACGGCTCCAGCAGACCGGGCGGATCCTCGCCGAGGTCGTCGGCCTACCTCTGGCCGTCGAACCCGGACTGGAAGGACCCCGCCACGGCGACGCCGACGGCCGGCCCTGGCACGAGGTGAAGTCCGACTTCGGCGGTGGCCCGCACACCAGGCCCGACCTGCCGTGGGCCACCGGCTCCGACACCTGGAACGGCTACCTGCGACGAGCCGGCGAGTTCCTCACCCAGCTGATCGGCCGGCACGAGGGCGAGCGCGTCCTGCTCGCCGCTCACGGGGAGACCGTGCTCGCCGTCCACACGCTGCTGCTGGGAATCCCCGCAGGCACGCAGAGCGGGTTCACCGTCGACCACGGGTCCATCACCCGCTGGCAGCTCCACCGCAACCGGTTCGGCGACGACCGGTGGATGCTGGACCGCCACAACGACACCGCTCACCTGGCCGGGAGCTCCGAGGCATGAGCACGGCCACGGAGGCCCTGCTGGCCGTCGCCCAGGACGCGCTCGGTCCCGTCACGGTGAAGCGCGCGCCAGACCTTCCCGCGCACCTCACGCTCCTCGCCGACGCCGCGGGCGACCGCTACCTGCTCAAGCGGCACACCGACCCGGAGCGGTTCCACGCTGAGCTCCACGCCTACACCGCGTGGAGACCGCACCTCGAAGCTCGCGCCCCGCATCTGGTCGCATTCGACGAGGGAAGCTGCTCGTTACTGGTCACCTACGTGCCCGGCCGCCGGGCCGACCGGCTGCGGCCCGGATCCACAGCGGAGGAACGCGCCCACCGAGGCGCGGGGGAGACCCTCCGCCTTCTGCACGCGGTCCCCCTCGAACAGCCGGCGGTCGACGTCGCCGCCTTCCTGGCAGGGCGGATGCTCCACTGGGCGGTCCGTGCCCATGCCGCCGCGCTGATCGACCAGGCCGAGCTGCGCACCCTGCACCGGCACGCCGAGGAACTGGCCGCCACCCCCATGGACGGCGTCATCTGTCATCTCGACTACCAGCCGCGCAACTGGATCGTCCAGCCGGACGGCGGCATCGCCGTCATCGACTTCGAGCACACCCGCCCCGACGCGCTCGTCCGGGACCTCGCGCGCCTGGCCTTCCGCCGCTGGCCGCACCGCCCCCGGCTGCGGGAGGAGTTCCTCACCGGCTACGGCCGTGACCTGTCCGACGAGGAGGAGCGCCTGCTGTCCCGCTTCGCCGCCGTCGAAGCCCTCACCTCGATGGTGCGGGGTGACGAACGGGGGGACCCTCGTCTCTTCGCCTACGGCAAGGCCCTGCTCGCAGCCATCCTTTGAAGACTCCCCTGGAGGACCTCATGATCGACTCTCTGCGGACCGCCGACAGCTCCCCGCGGGTGATCCGCCGAGCCGTGGTCACCGGAGCCGCGGGCTTCATCGGCTCCCACCTGTGCCGCGCCCTGCTCCAGCAGGGCGCGACCGTGATCGGCGTCGACCGCCGCGACCCCGACACCGACACGGTCGCCGCCGCCAACCTCGCCGACGTGTCCGGGGATCCCGCGTTCTTCCCCGTCACCGCGGACCTGCGCACCTGCGCGATCGAACCCCTGATTCTGGACGCCGACGCCGTTTTCCACCTGGCGGGCATCCCCGGCGTACGCCCGTCCTGGGGAGCCGGTTTCGACGACTACGTCGCCTGCAACATCACGGCGACCCAGCGGCTCATGCACGCCATGATCCGTCTGCGTGTGCCCCGCCTCGTGGTCGCCTCCTCCTCCAGTGTCTACGGCGGCACTCCCGGCCGGCCGAGCGCGGAGACCGACCACCCCGTCCGGCGTCGCCGTACGCCGTCACGAAGCTGGCCGAAGAGCAGCTGTGCCTGGCCCACGCCGCGCGGCCGGGCTGTCCCACCACCGTGGTCGCCCTGCGGTACTTCACCGTGTACGGGCCCCGCCAGCGCGACGACATGTTCATCCAGCGGCTCCTGACCGCCGCCGCAACCGACCGGCCCATCCAGATCTACGGGGACGGCACCCAGCGCCGCGACTTCACCTACGTCGACGACGCGGTCGCCGCGACCATCGCCGCGGCGACCGTGCCTCTCTCCAACAGCGTGCTCAACGTCGGATCCGGCCGCAGCGTCCGTCTCACCGAGGTGGTGGACCAAGCCCGACGGCTCGTCGACCACCCCATCGTGATGGAGACGCTTCCCGCGGCCAACGGCGACGTCCACGCCACCTGGGCGAATCTCTCCGCTGCCCGACGGATGCTTAACTGGGCACCCACCATGAATCTTTCCGAGGGCGTAGCTGCTCAGTTGGCATGGCTTCAGACGCACAAACCAGCGCTACAAGTGATGTAGAGGCGGCAGCGCAGCCTGGACGACATCGTCTCAGCCGTGGTACCCGCCGCCCCCCACGGCGCCCCCCGAAGAGGGCATCTACGTCCACTACGGCTTCACCGGCACCGGCATGTGGACCTCCCCAAACAGGAACGCTGGACCATCCTGCTCACCGACAAGCTCTACTACGGTCGTGACCGCGACCCGCTCATGGCCGCCCGCGTAATCACCTTCGACTGACGTGGCAGTGCGTACGGGATCCACGCCGCGGGCTGATGGGGTTCAGCGGTCAGCGGAAGCGAGCGGTCGATGACCGCGACGTAGGACAGTCCGAGCGTAGGCGCCCAATCGGACCGGTAGGAGCGGACAGTCACCGCCGCCGGCACCTCCAGCACCTCGGCGACGACGCCGGTCTCCTCGGTCAGTTCCCGGCAGGCCGCCTCGCGGCGCGTTTCCCCGGGCTCCACCCTGCCGCCCGGCGGGACCCAGCCGCGCCAGCGGTGCTTCACCAGTAGAACGTGCTCGAAGGCGTCGTCGAACACCCAGACGTCGGCGGCGATCGGGTGCAGCGGCCCCTCCACCACCTCCTGTAGCCAGGCGCGCGCATCGTCAAACTCGGCATGCGCCCGGCGGGCATCGGCCACGGCCGCGCGCAGCGTGCGCTGGCCAGGATCGCTCGGAGTCACCCAGGCAGGTTAGCGGCGGGGCGGGCACCATCGGCCGACGTCCGATGAAGAGCATTCGCCCCGACGCCGAGCTCCATCAGCCCACAACGGCAGGCGTACGGCCGAGGCGGGTGCGCAACTTGTCGAGGAACCGCTCAAGACCGGGATCGAAGACCCCGTGCGGCCACCCCTGACGGCCGTCAATCGGCACCCACCGCACCTGAGCGAACTCGCGCTCATCCGGGACGATCGCCGCATCCCGGTCGGCTTGGAAGGCGAACCAGAGCGTGACGTCGGTGTGGCTGTCGACCCCGCGGGTCTGAGTGACGGTCAAAAAGCAGGGGGCGTCACCGAAAGCCGGGTGGAAGCCGGGAGCGATCCGCAGTTCCTCCGCCAGTTCACGAACCGCTGAAGCACGGGGATCCTCCTGATCATCGACATGACCGCCCGGCATCAGCCAAGCCTGGGCGAGCCGATGATCGACGATCATGATCGAGCGGGTCGGATCGTCGATCAAGATGGCGTACACGGCCAGGTGCTGCGGTGGGGTGGCGGGCTTGGCCGTCCGGAACAGCGGGGCCCCGGAATCGATCCAGGCCAGCATCCACTCCTGGTCGGCGGCCTCTTGCCGGTCATGCGGGGTGACCGCGGTGACCAGCTCCCGTACCACGCAGCGGGCCTCGTCTTCCGTCAGCACCTTCACGGTCCTCCTTCTCGGTCCTCGCGATGGGTCATAGGCGAGCGGTGGCCAGCAGCCGGAGGAGGCGCTCCCGTTGCGCGGTGAACTCCTGCACGCGCGTGGCCCGCTGCCGCCACAGGACCGCCAGCCACCGCAGGGCACAGGTGCGCTGCGCGGCGCGGAACCGCGGCATCAGCGCATCGGTGATGCCGAGGCCGGCCGCCAGGTTCTCCCAGACCTCGTCGGGGACGTCGCGAGCGCTGATGTGCTCGGTAAGGTCGGCGGCGTCGAACGCGACGTCGGAGTGGCCGGCGAACTCGAAATCGACGCAGCGGATCCGCCGGCCGTCCCATAACCAGTTCAGCAGGTTGGCATCGCCGCGGCTGAACACCGGCGGCACCGGGGCCAGCAGGACCTGCCGGTCACCGGAGTCGTCCCAGCGACGCAACAGGGCGAGCATCTCGGCGGTGAGCCGATCGTCGGCGGCGTCGACGAGTTGGCGGGGCCACAGCGTGGTGATGCGGTGCAGGTAGTGCGAGGTGGAGTCGATGCGGGGCAGACGGGCCAAGAGGCCGGTCAACGGGATCTCGTGCAGGCGGGCGTGCAGGGCGGCCAGCGCCTTCAGCGCCGTCTCCTGGGCGGCGGGCGGGCCGATGTCCACGACGGGGCGGCCGGGCAGCAGCGTCATGCCGATGACCGGGTACGGCTTGGCGGGGTCCTGCCACAGCAGGACCGGGACGTCATCGACGCCGGATGCGGCCACGACGGCCAGGGCGTGGCTCTCGCGGTCGAAGCGGCGGCGCTCGTCGATCTTGTAGAGCTTGACGCAGATCTCGGTTCCGGCCCTGGGGTCGTGCCAGGCGTAGACGAGGTTGTTGCGGCCGCCGCTGAGCGGATGCAGTCCTGCCTCGGCGAGCAGGCGGAGGTCAGGGCCGGCCGGGGTGTGGGCTGCGCGCAGGTGGGCCAGCAGATCGGCGGGCGGACGGGCACGCATCACGGCTCCTGGAGAACACAGTGGGCGCGGACGGGAGGCAGGGCGCGGGGCACAGACTACGGGGCGCCGCCGACGGCGCGGGGCGTTTCGGGTGCGGACGCCGGAGACGGGCTGAGGTGGTGAGGCGGCGTCGCGGGAAGCCCGACGGTGGGGGCTTGATCGGCGCTCGGTGAAGGCCGTTACCCGCGCCCTATCCAGCGTCCCGGTCGGTACGATGGCGTTCTCCCAGGAACTGCCGCGCGCCGCGCAGCCTGGTCCGCAGCCGCCTCTGGGTCATGTCGTACTCCAGGCGCACGTCGATCGGGCCGAGCACGCCGGTGTCCGCCCGCCGGCCCGACGGCAGCTGGTCCGCATTGAGTCCGTCGCGTCGGGCGATGAGCAGCCCCAGCTCGTACCGGCTCACCGCGTCGGCTCCGGCGACGTGGTGGATGCCGTGATGCTCGGAGGCGGCGAGTTCGAGGAGCGCCGTAGCGAGATCGGCGACGTGCACCGGGCATCGCATGTCGTCGGTGAACAGCGTTCCTCTCGCCTCGCCGGTGGCGAGGGAGTGCACCAGCGCCTCGTGAGGGGAACCACCATCGCCGATGATCAGGGATGTCCGGGCTGTCACTGCGGTCGGCGCGATCGCGGTCACCGCGGTCTCGGCGGCGGCCTTGGCCGCGCCGTATGGGATGGTCGGGTCGGGGAGACATGCCTCGTCATAGCGGATCGCGGCACCGGAGAAGACCGCGTCGCTGGACACGTGGACCAGGCGCGCACCCGCCGTGGCGGTGGCCAGAGCCACGTTCGCGGCTCCGATCGCTGTGGTCGTCCAGTCCGCCTTTCGGTACGCGACGTTGATGACCGCCTCTGGCCGGAATGCGCCGATCAGCGCGCCGACGTCCTCTCGCCGGCGCACATCGAGCGGCAACCACTCAACGCCTGCGGTCTGTCCCGGCCGGGTCAGGCAGGTCGCGGCCACCTCATGCCCGGCCATCAGGCACTGCCGGGCGAGTTCGCCGCCGAGGGGCGTTTCGCATGGACGCCGGAGGCCGCCGCAGCGTGGCGTGCGCGCTGGGGACGTGCCGCGGCGTGCCCCGGGGGACGGCTGCCGAGACGGCCATCTGCGGGCGGCCCGGTGAGAGGGTGCCGATCAGTGGGTGGTGAAGGCCTGCTCCACCCGATCGAGGTGGTGGCTCCACCACTTCAGCAGGGCGCCGGAGGGGGCCAGTAGGTGATCACATGAGGAGTCGGAGCGCAGGTAGTGCCGCCGCAGATGCCATAGGTCACCCATCTGGTCCCACCACAGGCTGCGCACCGCGCTCAGAACCTGCTCGTCGGTGATGGTGACGGCCGTCCGGTAGGCGGCGGCGAAGGCCGCCACCCGCGCCGTATCCAGGACGCCGGATGGCGCGGCGAACATCAGTATGGCCGCGCGCGCCAGCTCATAGGCATAAGCGCGGCGCCCGAGGCGGTCCCAGTCCACGACCGCCACCACCTGCCCGCCGTCGTCCCACAGCAGGTTCAGATCATGGAAGTCGCCGTGGACGTATCCGGCCGGCTCCAGGTCGGCGTTGTCATCGGGCCGCAGATGCCCGAGGCGCTCCAGCAGCGCGCGCCGGGCATCGAGCTGGGCGCAGGCGAGCCGGTCGAAGGCGTCACCCGGCCTGAGGTCACCGATCAGGGCCTGGTAGCGGTCGATGTCGGCCTGGGCGTCGGCGACCTGGGGGAGCCGGTGGCGGACCGGGCCGAGCCCGTCGGGCAGGATCACGGCCAGGGCTCTGTGGCTGCGGCCCAGCAGAACCCCGGCATCCTGGCACTGCCCCCGGCTCCAGGCCCGGCTGGGCAGGTGCTGGCCGTCCACCCATGCCACGACGGAAAACAGCCGTCCATCGAGGGCCAGCACGCTGCGCCCGTCGGCGGTGCGCCGCGGGCGGGGGACCGGGAGCCCGGCATCGGCCAGCGCCGCGGTGACGCGGTGCTGGAAGACGGTCTGCCCGGCGTCGGCGTCGGTGATCTCCTTGACGGCGACGCTCCCGGCTGCGGTCTCCAGGTGCCAGTTGCGGTTCATCAGCCCCGTGGTGATCGGGACCAGGCGCCGGGCCGTCCCGAGGCCGAAGCGCTCGCAGAGCTCCGCCACGGGCAGGGCGGCGTCGGCGCGTCCGGCGGGCGGCGGTTGTACGTTCGTCACGGCTCAGCGGGACAGGGCGGCGGCGTAGCGGGCCGCGGCGGCGATCAGGTCCGGTAGTTCCTCCGGCATGGGCAAGTCGGCGACGTCGTCGAGCGGCACCCACCGATAGCCGCGGGCCTCGGCGTTGAGGACGACCTCGCCGGAGCGGGGCCGGGCGGCGTAGACGGCGTCAAGGTGCCGGTGCGGGCCGATCCTGGCGTCCTGAACGGCAACATCCAAGATCGCAAACGGTGTCGGGATGACACCGACCGCCGGGTGGGCGAAGCGCTGCTCGGCCAGGAGCTCGATCTCGAGCCCGGCTTCTTCGCGCACCTCCCGCACCACGGCTTGGGCGGGATCTTCCCCCGGCTCCAGATGCCCTCCGGGATAGATCCATCCGGGCCCCTTGGCGCTGTCGAGCAGGAGGACGCGATCACCGTCGAGGACGACGGCCGAGGCGGTGAAATGACGGATCACAAGATCTCCTCACAGCGCTGGGGGAAGCGTGCACATTGTCGGTCGTGCTCCTGATGGGATGCCTCAACCTCGTCAACGGAGCATGAGCAGAGGGTACGTCGATCCGCTCCGAGCGGAGCTGGTCATGGATGGGCCGTGTCTGTTCTGTCGCCTCTCATGTGTTTCGTGTGCGGGCTCGGGCTGAGCTCACTACCGTCGGTGCCGTGATCACCGATGGGACTTCAGAGGTGCAAGGTGCTTTCCCTGAGGGGCCGTACGCGGGGGACTTGAGGCGGATCGGGGAGGAGTTCGGTCTGGGAGAGGTTCAGGACACCGCCTTTCTCGCCGAAGGACTCATGAACCGCAACTGGCGGATCGCCACGTCCACGGGGGTGTACGCGCTCAAGCTCCTGTGTGACGTCCCTGTTGAGATCGTGCGCCGCAACGCGGAAGTGCTGAACGCGCTGGCGTCCGCCGGGTTGCCGGTCCGCGCCCCGGTGAACACCCGCGACGGCGGCACGGTGCTGGAGATCGACTCGCGCAACTATCTGGTCTCACCGTGGGAGCAGGGCGCCCACGTCGAAGGGACCGACCTGCCGCTCACCGAGGTCGCCGACCTCGGGGCGCTGGTCGCCACCATCCACCAGGTTTTAGGCGATCAGGACCGCGTCCCTCTGCCCCGGGCGCAGACCCGGCCTCATGTGAAGGTGACCAGCCCGGGCCAGGCCATCGATAAGGCCGACCGGCTCTTGGGCGTGATCGACGCGATCGCCGAGCCGAGCGAGTTCGACATCCTTGCCCGGCACCTGCTGGAGGAACGCAAGGTCCTCATCGACAAGCACCGCGCCTGCCCGCCGGCCGAAGGCCAGACTCCCGGACCGTTCGGCTGGACGCACGGCGACCTGCAGTACCGCAACATCCTGCGCCGCGACGGGAAGGTCACCGCGGTGCTGGATTGGGACCGCATCGCGGTCAAACCGCTCGGCGAGGAGATCGCACGGACCGCGCAGGTCCAGTTCGGCGGTGAGCGGGGCCAGTTCGACCTCGAGCGCGTCGCCGCGTTCGTGACCGGTTACCGCACCGTGATGCCGGTCTCTCGTGCTGATCTCGTGGACGCGGTGGACCGGTTGTGGTGGAAACGCATGTCCGACTACTGGATTTTGGAGTTCCACTACGACCGTGATGATCACGGCCCTGACTCGCTGATGGAGCCCAGCGAGCGGCTTTTGACCTGGTGGACCGATCGCCGCGGGGAAGTCGAGCAGGCGTTCGCCGCAGGGGCCTGACCTCAGCGGCCAGCCCCCTTACGGCACGGCCGACTCAGAACTCGATCATCGTGCGGACGCTGCGCCGGGCACCGGCGTGCTCGAACGCGTCGTTGACCTTCTCCAGCGGCCACCGCGCGGTGGCCAGCTCGTCGGCGATCAGCTGGCCGGCGACGACCATCCGCATGTGGGCGGGGATGTCGTGAAGGGAGCGGACTGCGCTCATCGGCGACCCGGTCATGCTTCGGCCGTGGCGCAGGAGCGCCGCGGGGACGCTGATCTGGCTGCCGGATGGCATCGTCCCGGCGATGATCGCCTGTCCGTCCGGGACGAGCGCCGCGAACGCGACCTCGGCCAGGGGGAGCCTGCCCGGTGAGGGATGGACCGGCTGGGCATGCTGCGGCACCAGTCCCGAGTCCGGTTCAAGCGCCATCTTCACCAACCACGTCCTTGACGCCGCACGTCGATCTCCCTTTCCACCACGAGGAGGAGGACATCGTCGACGCTGTCGGCTGCTACGGCGGGGCGTGTCCGGTCACGGCCGGCGCGGATGGACGCAGGGCCCGCTCGAGTGCTATCTCGCTGGTGTGCGCGGCGGTGAGGAGGTCGGCCATCAGCGGGGCGGGGATGGCGCCGAGTCCGAGCCCGGCGGCCTGCACGGCCGCTTCGAGCGCCTGTTTCTCGGTGCCGGTGAGCATCGCTGTGCACCTGGAGTTCTCGTGCGACGTACCCGTCTGCCGCGGCCATGGCGTCGCTGAGGAGGCGAGCGCAGACCGGGCCGGTCGTGGCGGGGGCGGTAAGGGAGGCGAGATCGACGACGGCCAGACCCAGGCGGGCCTGAAAGACCGCGTGCCCCGGCGGCGCGGGCCTGCTGGCGAGATACCGCTCGATCATCACGTCGGTCTCTTTGCCGGCGGGCCGGTCGCCGGCGCCTGTCAGGGACCAGGCGCCGGCAGCCGGGGGTCACCGCGCCGTCGACCGCGTCAGAACGGGTCGGCCATGGCGATGGCGCAGGAGCTGGAGCACGAGGGGTTGCAGCCGTCGTCGGTTGAGCACGCCAGGATGGGCATCGGCATGCTCGCCTCGATCACGCGCATGTCGAGTTCGAACTCCTCCTCAGGGATCTCGCCGGTGGACGGCCCGAGGGGGGTCTGGATGGTGTCGATGGACAAGGCTTCCTCCTTCACGGGGTGGGTGGTGCAACCTGCCTCCGGGCAGAGATGTCGGGCCAGGAGATTGTGATCAGCGAGTGGCGTTTGCGGATGACCATCGCGTTCTCGGGAAGGTCCTTCTCGGGTGTGCCGAGCGGCCATACGGCGAAGTCCGGGCTGGGGCCGTTGCGGTAGTCGCGGTCCCACACCCGCACCTGGGCCACGATGGCCTCGGCGATCTAGGATGCGTGAGGCCCATAGCCGTGCGCACCCATCTCCACGAAGCCCTCTGCGGCCGGGCGGATCGACAGGTAGGCGATGGAGTCGCCGTCGTCGTTGACCGCGGCGAACGGGAACTGGCGGCCACCCGGCTCGACCGCGATGTCGGGACCGGCCTGACTGGCGTCCACGTGCAGGTGGCCGAAGCCGGGCAGGGTGCTGGCCATCCACAGCGCCAGGTCCGGGAACGGCTCCGACCGGCCCACGGTCACGCCGGACCAGGCCGCGACGGGCTCGCCCGCCAGGACGCCATCCAGGGCGTTGGGCTGCTCCAGGGTGCCGTCATCGATGCGCAGCCCGACCTTCTTTCCGGCCAGCAGCCACAGGTGGCCGTCGTTGGCGCCGTCGCCCCGCATCCAGACGAAGCCGGAGACCGCAGCCGAGACGGCGACGAGGCGGTTCCCGTCGGGTTCCAGGGCCAGTGAGCGGCTGATCCCCTTCATCCGCAGCGGGACGACGATCCGGCCATCGGGTTCGAGTTGGTCCTGCCACGCTGGGGGGATGTCCGGCGCGCCGACCGTGACCATGATCCGGTCGTAGGGGGCGTCGGCCTGCCATCCGTATTCGCCATCGGCGACGGCTGCCTGCACGCGCTCATACCCGGCGGCGTTCAGGCACTCGCGTGCCTGATGGATGACGTCGGCGTCGATGTCCATGGTCGTGACGTGACCGGTCGGGCCAACCAGCTCCGCCAGGAGCGCAGCGGAGTATCCTCCGCTTCCGATCTCCAAGATCCGCATGCCGGGCCTGATGTCGGCCTGCGCGAGCTGTACGGCCTGGGTGTCCGGGGCGGACATGGTGGAGACCAGCACGCCGTGCTCGCTGCGCTTGACCTCGACGATATCCAACGCATACGCCTTCTCCGGGCTCACCGCGGGAGCGAACACGTGCCGAGGCACCGTGAGGAACGCGGCCTGGATCCGCTCCGAGAGCGGGAAGCCCCACTGCGCGCAGCGGGCCGCCACCTCGGCGGTCATGGCCTCGCGCAACACGGCGGCATCCTGGACGTCGTTGTCGATAGTCACGAAGGAGTCCCTCTTGTCGGTCGTGATGGGCAACTGGTCGATGGTGGCCGGTGACGGGCCGGCCAGGCCGACCGCCACGCCGTCCTGGCGCACCTGGACGCCCAACGGCGAAGGGCGATCGCACCGTCAGGGCCATGGCGTCTGCGGTGCGGGCAGGCCGAGGTGCAGCAGATTCGCCAGCCTCTCTACCCGAGGTCGGCGTAGAGAGGCCGCCGCTCCACCACCAGGTTGACCCGGTCGGGTCGCACCAGACGATGAGACCGCGCCCCACCGACATCAGCGCGTCGCCATCACCAGGGTTGACGCCGGCATCAATCCCGTGCGCGTCCTCAAGGGACGGGCGCTCACCGTGGACCAGGTCCGCGACATATGCCGCCGAGTCGGAGTGCCCCTGAATCGTCTTCGTCTCGGCTTTCGAGAAGGTGACGACGCCACCGTGGCCACGCTCACCGCCGTAACCGGCCTGCAACGCCGACTGGAGGCCACCACCCCATCGCGGGAACTCGTCCCCGGAGCGGTCGCCCATCTAGGTGTAGCCCGCAACGCTCTGACCCGCGCCAACGCCAAACCGGTGCGCGACAGGCTGCTGGGCACCATCGCCGAAGCGGCAGGCTTCGCCGCGTGGCTGCACGCCGACATGGCCGACGCAGGAACCGCACGCACCTACTACAAGATCGGCATCGACGCCGCACGCCGAGCCGAACACGGCCTGCTGACCGCCTACCTGACCGGCAGCCTGGCCCAGTTCGAGCTCGACGAGACCCCCGTCTCGCGCTGATGCTGCTCGGCCGCGCCCGTACGGCCATCGACACCCGGCCGCCGCCGACCGCAGCCGCGTGGCTGGCGTGCCTTGAGGCCCTCGCCCACGCCAGCGCCCGCGATGAACGCTCCTGCCAGATCGCTCTGGCCGAAGCCGAGCACGCGGTGACCGCGAGCGAGCGGGCGACGGCACCGCCCTGGCCGTGGGTGTTTCCGTTCACGGGCGAGAAGCTGGCCGGCTATCGGGCCTTGTGCGCGGTACGGCTCGCGCACCCGGCCGAGGCATTGGCCGCCTTCGCTCAGTCCTCCAGCATGACCCAGCCAGCCGACAAGCAACGCGCTGTACTCATGCTGGAGATCGCCGCGACCAAACAGATGGAAGCCGAATTCGATGAGGCGTTCGCCCTGGCAGAGGCAGCTTTGGCCATGGGGATGCGACACCGCTCGGAGCGCGTCATCCAAGCCGCGCGGCGCTTCCGCACCTCCTACACCGGCCCCCTTCTGCCCGGCGTGGCCGCTTTCGATGATCGGCTGCTGACCGCCACGATCGGCTGACAGAATCCGCCCATGACCATGCGTATCGCCATCAGCGGCCACCGGGGCCTCCCGGCCGCCGTCGAGCAGCAGGTTGATCGCCTCATTCGCGACGCGCTCGCTGAACTCGGTGACCAGCAGGTCACCGGCCTGTCGTGCATCGCAGATGGGGCCGATACCCTGTTCGCCCGCGCCGTCGTGGATATGGGCGGGGACCTGGAAGTGGTCGTGCCCGCGCAGATGTACCGCGACGGGCTCCCCGCCGAACACTGGCCCGCCTACGACTCGCTGTTCAGCGCGGCCACTCTGGTCCACGAGATGGACTTCATCGACTCCACCAGCGAAGCTCACCAGGCCGCCTCCGAGCGCATGCTCGAACTCGCCGAGGAACTGTGGGCGGTCTGGGACGGACTGCCCGCCCGCGGCTTCGGAGGCACCGCCGACGTCGTCGCCGCCGCCCGCAGCCGAGGACTCCCGGTCCGCATCTTCTGGCCTGACGGTGCCACGCGCTGATCGACACCCCGGCGCCGAACGACGGGCAGGAGCGGGCACGGAGCCCCGCCTGGCCGAGAAGCGGCCACGGCCTGGGATGCCCTCTCGATGGGTCAGCGCCCGGTAGGGATCATGCAACCCGGAGGCGGCCAGCGCCGCCTCCGGCAGGATGTGCCAGTGGTAGTCGGCGCGCCTGGCGGACCAACGGCCCTCGACGGTGGCGAAGAAGTTGTCCATGACGTATCTCTCCTAACCCACCAATCGCAACATGACCATGGTCAGGCCATAAACCAGCAGAGTCGTCTGCCATGATCAACCATCGCTCAGGCGCCGGAACTTCTCCTTGCACTCCTTCACCGGCATGGGTTCTGCGCCGCGATGACGGCTGATCAACGCCGCGCCCTGGCCGAGCTCACCCGCGCCTGCGGCCTCGGCACCGAGGCGATCCCCGAGCCGCTGCACGACGACCTGATGGCCGCGGTGGCATCGGCTGAAAACCAGCTCCATGCCCTCCTGAACCACCAGGGCACGCTCACCAGCCGCCCGCTTCACGCCGCGGCGAACCCACCCGCCGAGACCACCAGCGGCAGATGACCGCCTCATCGGCGAAGGCACCCCTGCCAGAGCGGCGCTCGATGATCACCGGCTGTGGGCGATCCCCGCCGGTCCGCGGCAGGTGGGCACGCACATCGATCACCGTCCAGGCCGCGCGCGGCGGTCAGCTCATTCCCGGCCAGGAGATCGTGACCAGGCCATGAGCCTTGGGAAGAACGACCGCGTCCTTCGGGATCCGGGCGGGGTCGCTGCCGTTCGGCCAGAAAGCGAACGTGGGGGCCGGACCGCTACGGGCGCGGCAGTCCCACTCCTGGATCTGCTCGACCATCGCGGCCGCCGCCTCCTGCGCGGCGGCCGGCAGCCCGTACGCACATGCCCCGAACTCCGCGCCGCGGCCCTCCAGCGCCGGACGCACCACCAGGTAGGCGAACGCGTTCTTGCGTACGACCCCGTAGGGGAACCAGGTGCCGCGCTCGCCGGCCAGGTCGGTGCCGTCGTCGGCGGTGACCTGGCAGAAGCCGGGCAGGAAGGACGCGAACCACAGGTGCAGGTCGGCGAACGAGACGCCGTGCTCGGTCGTGACGCCGGACCACACGGTCGTGCGCTCGGTCGCCAGCACCCCGTCCAGCAGACCCGGGTCCTGCGGCGCCCCGCTGTCGAACCGCAGACCGATATGGTGGCCGCGGCCGTCAGGGAGCCGGAAGATGCGGTCGGAATGCTCGCCGTCGCCCTGCATCGCCACGAACCCGCACACTTCCGCGGACGTGCTCACCAGGTGGTCACCCTCGCGGCGGAACCCGATCGAGCGGGTGATCCCGTTCATGCGCAGCGGGACGACCAGCCGGCCATCGGCGGCGAGTTGCTTCAGCCACGCCGGAGGAATGTCCCACGCCCCCACGGTGACCACAAGCGCGTCGAACGGCTCGCAGGCGGGTACGCCGTGCTCAGCGTCGGCCAGCACGACCGTCACCCGGCTGCCGTATCCGGCCGCATCCAGCAGGACACTGGCCCGGTCGGTCACCTCCGGGTCGATGTCCACGCTGACGACGCGACCCTGGGCGCCGACGACCTCGGTCAGAAGCGCGGCGTTGTAACCGCCGCTGCCGATCTCCAGCACGCTCGATCCCGGCCCGATCTCGGCCTGCTCGATCATCTGGGCCTGAATGAACGGAGCACTGATCGAGGAAATGATCACCCCGTCCCCGTCCTGTTTGATCACCACCGTCTCATCAGCGGCGTACACCTGCTCCAGCGGCGTGCCCTCCGGCGCGAACCAGTGCCGCTTCACCGCGGTGAAGGCGTCGGCGACCCGGTCGCTGCGGACGAATCCCTGCTGGCGCAGGCGCTGGACGAGAGCCTCGCGCAACTCAGCGGCGCGGGATTCGACTTCGGTGTTCAACGGCCGGGGTGTCGTCATGAACGAACGTCCTTCGCAGGTCGGCGAGGGCGGCGGGCTGCCACCACGGCGATCGTGGCCCTTTTCGCCACGTGGCGTGGCGTCTTCACGAAACATCGACGTGCGATGGTGCGCAGGCGCCTGATCGCGGCGCCGCCGGTGGAATCCCCGCACCGGCCGGACCCTGGTCATGGCGTCGTGTCGCCGGCGGCAGATGACCGCGCGCCACCGGACATCCCTGCCAGAGCGACGCTCGATAGTCGTCCTCTGCGGGAAATCCCCACCGGCCGACGAGCCGGTGGGGCATGATGCACCGTGCGAATCGATCACCGTCCAGGAGGACCCGAGGATATGACGGCTCCGAGCGCGAACCGGCGCAGCGGTCAGCCCGGCATCACCCGCCGATTCGCCGTCGGCGGCGCCGAGGGCTACCTGACCACCGCCGTGTCTAAGGACGGGACCCTGACCCAGGTGATCGTGCGTGTCGGCAAGCACGGCTCGACGCTCGCGGGACTGACCGACGCCCTCCAGGCCATAATCAACCTCGGGTTGCGGCACGGCATCCCCCTCGCCGAGATCGTCCGCGACCTGGTGGACGTCAGCTACGACCCGAAGGGGGCGACCAACGACCCCGACATCCGCACTGCGGCGTCCATTACCGACTACGTCGGCCGCCGCCTGGCCCTGGATCACCTGTCCCGCGGCGAACGGGTCACCCTGGGAGTGCTGACCCGCGAAGAACACCGCACCCCGGCCGGGAGGCGAACCACCACCGTGGCGTCCCTACCGGCCACGCCGGTCCCGCTGCCTCGCACCTCACCCCTTCAGGGGGCATCGCACAACTGAGTGCCGGACAACGACGGAACCGCAAGCGGCATGCCCGCCCCGGATGATTGTTTCCTCCTGGTGGTCGCCGGCCTCCCCGGCTCCGGCAAGACCACCATCGCCTGGCGTCTCGCCGATCGCCTGGACGTGCCGGTGGTGGAGATGGACCACCACTACCTGCCCGCCCCCACCGGGGGAACGAGCGTGGACTTCAGCGACCCTCGCTCCCTGGACGTCGACGCCATCCTGCAGACGATCGAACGTCATCGGCTGACCGGAGCAAAAACGATCATCATCGAGGGAATCTTCGCGCTGAGCCTGGAAGTTATCCACAGGCGCGCCTCCCTCACCGTGTGGGTGGAGGCCCCGCCGGACGTGGCCCTGGCCCGGAAACTGCTGCGCAAGCTCCAGGAAGGCACCGACGTCCAGCCGAGCATTCACGGTTACCTGGAGCACGCCCGGACCAACTATCTGCGCCACGTCCTGCCAGCCGCCCAGACCGCTGACGTTCACCTCGACGGCACGCAACCCCTCGAGACGCTCGTCGGTTCACTATTGGAAAAGCTTCCCCGGTAAGCAGCAGACCTTCCCCTTCGCTCTCCACTCAGCGCTGCCAGGAGCCGTACACCGCCACCAGGCCGTCCGCGCCGGTCGCCGACACCTCGATCTGGATGCCGCCGATGTCGCCGTAGGCCCACTCATCCGGCAGCGTCAGCGTCAGCAGTCCCGTCACGCTGTCTGCGGGGAAGTTCGGGTCCTGGACGAACCCGGTCGGCGCCGTACCGCCGCGGCTGTAGGCCACGATCGGGCCCCGCGTCATGACCTGGCTGCCCGACATCACCCTTACCGCCGCCAGCCGCGCTTGCACCGTCCCGCCCGCGTCCGCTCCCAGCCGCACCAGCACGCTGATCGTCGAACCCGACCGGGCGATCGCCGCCCGGTGCGAGAAATGAAGCCCCGACGACGTCGACACCGTGAACGTGGACTCGCCGCTGTAGGCGTCCAGGTCGAACGGCCGGTTCTCCGACTGCACCTCCAGCCGGTCGGTGCGTGCCCGCACATCCCCCATGTGATCCACCAGGGTCGGGTCACGCAGGCTCAGCGGATCCCATCGCGCCACCATCCCACCTCCTTGTTCTCAACCGAACTCGGCCGTTTGCACGGTGACTTTCTCACCTTCACCGCCCGAGCCCGGCTGCACCTGAACGGACACGATCTGCATCTCGGTGTCCAACCCCGCCGAACCGTCGGCCCGCGCGGGAAACAGATGATCGGTGATCAGCACCCGCGCCCACTTGCCGAGCTCCCACCCCCACCATTCGGTGGCACCGGAGACGCCCAGGTCGAAGGTGTAAATCTGCTTCGGCCCCGTCGCCGTGGCCAAGATGCGCTGCAGTTGGGCCACCAGGTCGGCGCGCGAGGTCGCCCCGTCGATCTGGAACGACCCCTCGATCAGCGGCCAGCCGATGTTGAGCTTCGGCGAGTCGGCCCGCTCCAGCACCGTCCCCGCCGTCTCGGTCTCCAGCTTGCCGTGCACCCGGGTCAACAGGCCCCGCCGGGTCGCCCGCTGGTAGCCCTCCACGTTGCCCGGGTACTCCAGCACCAGCCCGGCACGCTCGCGGGTCTCCCGCCCCACCCCCTGAAGGGCGAAATGAACCGCCCCGGGTTTGATGGAGACATCGAACACCCGGAAGGATGCCGATCATGGCTGCTCCCCGTAAGTACCCCGACGAGTTGCGCGAACGCGCGAC
>NZ_JABTEX010000007.1 GCF_015711645.1 Planomonospora sp. ID82291 | reverse complement strand
GACGGTCTGCACGTTCTGCGAGACCTGCCCGGCCGCGGCGGCGACGTTCCCGGCCTGGGTGGAGGCCTCGTCGGCGGAGGCGGCGATCCGGTCGCTGACGCCCGACAGCTCGGTCGAACTGGCCGCCAGCGTGTCGGCGCTGGCCGCCAGCGCCTCCATGGCCTGCCGCATCGCGCCGGTGGCCTGGTTGACCGCCACCGCCATCCGGCCGGTCTCGTCGCGGGAGGTCACCTCGACGGTCTGGGTCAGGTCGCCCTCGGCCATCAGGCCCAGCACCCGCAGGACCGGCTGGAGCGAGCGCACCATCTGACGGCTCACCAACCGGGACAGGCCCACCGCGAAGACCAGGCCGAAGCCGAGCAGCGCCAGGACCGTGGTGCGGGCGCTGTCGTAGCCGGCGGCGCCGGCGGCGGCCATCGCCGCGGAGTGATCCTGCTCCAGCTTCTTGAGGGTGCCCATGGAGGTGTTGATCTGAGCGGAGAGCTCGGGGAACCGGCTCATGTCCGCCGGGGTGTAACCGGCCGGAAGGGCCTCACCCAGCAGGGCGAAGTCGCGCAGAACCTGAAAATCCCGCCAGGCGTCCTCGAAGGAGGCGATGTTCTTCTGCACGTCGGCGGCGTCGGACGGCGCGACGGCCTTGTAGGCCTCGAACGCCGCGGTCACCTGCTCGCTGAACTCCTTCATCTCGGCGCCGGCCGCCTTCTTCTCCTCCGGAGAGGAAACGACCGTCACGACGGACAGGTCATGCATGTTGGACATCGCACTCCAGACATCCCCGATCCGCGCCACCTTCTCGTTGCTCTGCGCCATGGAGCCCATGTCGTCGTTCATCGTCGCCATCCGGGTCAGCGCGGCCAGGCCGATCACTCCCGCGATGACGGTCATCAGGAGCATGATGATCGACACCTTGGCGCCGATGCGGCGGTCGGCGAACCACCCCAGCAGCGGGTTGCGGTGCACGGTCACCACGGGCCGTGCGGTTTCGTTCAGATGATCGGTCACGATCAGGTCCTTTCCAGCGCGAGACCGGGGGCTGCGGAGCAGCGGAAGTCGGAGGGGTTGCGGATTCCCATCGGCGTCCGAGGACGGTCCATGAGGCGATGGACCGTCCTCGACCGGGACGGGTCGCCCCGTCGTACGGGTCGCCCCGTCGTACGGGTCGCCCCGTCGTACGGGACGGCGGGACGGCGGTGGCCCCGGTTCACGTGAACCGGGGCCACCGTCTCGGTCCAGGCCGGTCCCGGGCCGCCGGGACCGGGTCTCAGTAGCGGAAGCCGGAGACCAGCCGGTGCAGCCGGGTCGAGAGCTCGGCCAGGTCGGCCGCGGCCCGGCGGCTCTCGCCCACGCCCTCGGCGGTGATGTGCGCGGCGTCGGCCAGCGCCGCGATGTTGGCCGCGATGTCGGCGCTGCCCTGGGCGGCCTCGGTCACGCTGCGGTTCATCTCGTTGGTGGTGGCGGTCTGCTCCTCCACCGCCGAGGCGATGGTCAGCTGGTAGTCGTTGATCCGCCCGATGATCGCCGAGATCTCGGCGATCGCGGCGACCGCGCTCTCGGTGTCGGCCTGGATGGCCTCGACCCGCTTGGAGATGTCCTCGGTGGCCTTGGCCGTCTCCTGCGCCAGGTCCTTGACCTCCCCGGCCACGACCGCGAAGCCCTTGCCGGCGTCCCCGGCCCGCGCCGCCTCGATGGTGGCGTTGAGGGCCAGCAGGTTGGTCTGCTCGGCGATCGAGGTGATCGTCTTGATGACCGAGCCGATCTCCGCCGACGAGGCCCCCAGCTTGGCGACCGTCTCGTTGGTGGAGGTGGCCACGGTGACGGCCTGGGAGGCGACCGTGGCGCCCTCGTTGGCGTTGTGCGCGATCTCCCGGATGGAGGCGCCCATCTCCTCGGTGCCGGCCGAGACGGTCTGCACGTTCTGCGAGACCTGCCCGGCCGCGGCGGCGACGTTGCCCGCCTGGGTGGAGGCCTCGTCCGCGGAGGCGGCGATCCGGTCGCTGACGCCCGACAGCTCGGCCGAGCTGCCCGCCAGCGTGTCGGCGCTGGTCGCCAGCGCCTCCATCGCCTCGCGGAGGGAGGCTCCCGCCTGGTTGACCGCCACCGCCATGGCGCCGACCTCGTCGCGGGAGGTCACCTCGACGCGCTGGGTCAGATCGCCCTTCGCCACCGCGTCCAGGACGCGGGAGACCGCGCCCAGCGGCCGGACGATCAGCCGCGACACCACGAGCGCCAGTCCCAGCGCGAGCAGCAGGCCGCCGGCCAGCAGCGCCAGGATCAGGGTCCGGGCGCTGCCGTAGTTGTCGTCGGCCGCGGCGGTCACCACTCCGGCGTCGGCCTCCTCGAACTCCGCCAGTTCCTCCATCGCACTGTTCATCTGCGCGGAGGCCTCGACGAACTCGGCCACCACCTGCGCGCTTTCGGTGGGCATGGCGAATCCGGCCGGGGGCTTCTCCCCCAGGAAGGCGACGTCGCGCAGGATCTGGTACTTCTCCCACGCCTCCTCGTAGCCGGTCAGGGTCTTCTTCCAGGCCTCGGAGGCGGGGACGTCCTCCTTGTAGCTCGCGAACGTCTCGGAGACGTTCCCGCTGTACTCCCTCATCAGGTCCATGGCCTGCGCCTTGGCCGCGGGGTCGGGGATGGCGACGAACCCCGTGGTGGCGTCGTACATGTTGGCCATCTGGCCGCGCAGCTCGGTGAGGTGGAGCACCCGGTGGATGTTGACCTGCTTCATCGACTGCAGGTCGCCGTTGAGCCCGCCGAGCCGGTTCAGCGCCACGGTGCCGACCCCGGCGCCCATGACGGCGACGACGCCCACGGAGGCGAGGATCTTGGTGCCGATGCGGCGGTCGGCGAACCACCCCAGCAGGCGGTTGCGGTTCGCGCTCACGACGGGGCGCGCGGTGTCTGCGGACGTGCCGGTCACGTTCAGGTCCTTTCCGGTGCGAGACCGAGAGCTGCTGGGATTGCCGTCAGGCAGCCGTCTCGGTCCTCCATCGGCATCCGGACCGGGAAGATGAGGGGTCGCGGCCCTCAGCCCTGGCCGTCTCCCGCGGTCAGGGCCGCGACCGGCGCGGGCGGGAGCGCACCGGAGGGGACCGGGACCGCGGGCGGCGGCTCCCTGTCGGCGGCCCGGCGGCCCGGCGAGTGCACCCGGTCGACCGACACGTTCATGACGTCGCCCTCACCGGTCACGGCGGGCTTGCCGGACCCGTAGGAGGCGGTGACCCGGCGCAGCGCGCCCAGCATGAGGGCGCTCACCGCCACCGCGATCAGGTAGCGGGTCAGGGCCGTGACGACGTCCAGGTCCTGCAGGACGAAGGCCCGCCACAGCGCCGGGGCGTCGAGCAGCAGCGCCAGCAGCAGCGTCGGCAGGCTAGTCAGCGGCATTGGCGACCGCCGCCCTGCGCGCCCGGAGCTGCATGTTCATCACGTACCGGCGGATGATCTGCGCCTGCGCCTCCGGCGGGTCGTAGATGACGACCGCCACCACGGTGTCGCTCCCGGCGTCGGAGACGGTCAGCACGTTGCCCGTCAGCGCCACGAGATTGTTGTCCAGCACCATCTTGACCATGACGTCCTGCTCGACGGAGAGCCCGGTCGCGGTCCCCTGGCAGCGCGCCCCGCGCTCGGAGATGTCGACGAACCGGCCGTGGAACACCTCCCGGCCGCTGGCGAGGTCGAGCAGCCTGACCGGCTCACCGCCGGCCACCCGTACGGCGTTGCGGCGGCTGAAGTAGTCCACGGTGCCCTCGGCCTCGATGGCCCAGAGGCTGATCCGGTCGCGCACGGCCGCGGTGAAGGTGCCGGGCGCGGTGTAGAGGCCGCGGGGGCCGGTCCAGCGCACGAACACCTCCTCGCCGGGTTCCGGCACGTCGATGTCGCCGGCGCCGCGCGGCGCTGCCACCATGAGGACCAGCCCGTCGGTGTCCTCCACCCGCGTGGGGTAGACCCTGCCGTCCTGCAGGGCGATCTCCACGAGGGAGTTGATGTCGGGCAAGCTAATGGATGTCACGACTGCTTCTCCTCCAGCCGCTCGCACAGCAGGGCGGCCCACGCCTGCACGGTGCCGGGCCGGTCCGCGAGATGGGAAACGGGGATGTCCAGGGCCAGGACGCTCGCCGGGTCGCCCGTGGCGGCCACGGCGTTCACCGCGATGGCGTCCACCGTGCCGAGCGTGCGCAGGTGGCGCGCGGTGTCGGCGGTCTTGCGGGTCGCGTCGACGACCGCCCACACGACGGTCGCGCCGAGGCCGTCGGCGACCGAGCGCGCCCACTCGCCGTTGGCCTGCTCCGGGGTGGAGTCGACGACGACGACGTACGGCACGTCGTCGCGGTGGATCTTCCGGGCCTTCCGGACGGCCGCGGCCGGTCCGGACAGCCGCCGTGACGTGTGGATCCCGGTCCCGGCGGTGGAGCGGGCCGCCAGGAGGATCTGCCCGGCCCCCACGTTCATGGCGCGGGCGGCCTCCTCGGCCATCCGCAGGGCGGCGTGCGTCTCACCGACGATGACGAGCACGTCGCCGGGGCGGGTCGGCAGGGCGGGCGCCTCGGGCAGGTCGGCCAGGGCGCGCCTCACCGCGGTGTACATGTCGGAGCCGACGGCCCGCAGGGCCAGGTGCTCGGGCAGGCCGAGCTCGATGAGCGCCCGCGCGTACGGCCGGTCCCGCTCGGCGACGGGCGGCTGGAAGGCGCGGGGCACGGCCGCCCCGCCCCGCTCCGGCTCGGCCGCGGGCGCCGCCGGCGGCGGCTGGTAGGCGCGGGCCGACAGAGCACCCGTCCCGCCGGTCCCGGCGGTGTCGCGGAGGTCGACGTCACGCTGCAGCGAGGCGAGCATGTCGGCGAAGGCCCGGTTCTCGGTGCCCGCCTCCACGACGAAGTTCTCCGGCACGAGCGGCACGGCCGGTGCCGTCGGCACGGCCGGCGCCATCGGCGCGGCCGGCGCGGCGGCGTGCGTCGGGACGTGCGCCTGGGCGGGGACGGCCTGCGCCAGGTTGAGGGAGACGCTCGGGGCCGCCACGGCGGGACGCGGCACGGGGGAGGCCGCGCGGGAGCCGGCGAGGCTCAGCCGCCGCTCCTGCTCCTCCGCGCGGGCCAGCAGCGCCGTCATCGGGTCCGCGGCCGTGGCCGGCCCCGTGGGCGGCGCCGGGACCGCGGACGCGGGGGCCGGCACAGGAGCGGGCACGGGGGCGGGCGGGCGCTCGGCCGGGTCGGGCACCTCGACCGTCAGCTCGTAGCGCTGGCGGGCGAAGAACCCGGCGAACCCGCCGGTCCGGACGCGGTCGGCCGACACGATGGAGACATCCGGTCCGTGCTCGTCGCGGACCTGGGACAGCAGCACCTCGATGTCGGATCCCTCAAGCAGCAAGCGCTTCGGCATCGGTCACGACTCCCAGGGTTTCCACGCGGAACGGGCATTCCGCGATCTCGGCATAGGACAGGAGGGGCAGGCGGGGCGCGCCGAACTTCAGCAGGCGGCGCAGGGGCATCCGGAGCTGGGGCGAGCAGACCAGCACCGGGATGATGCCCTGCTGCTCGGCGGCCTCGGAGAGCTGGGCGGCGTGGCCGATCACGGCCTCGGCGCGGGCGGTGTCGAGGATCAGCTGCACACCGCTCTCGGTGGGCCGCAGCGACTCCAGCAGCGCGTGCTCCAGCCGCGGGTCGAGCGTCAGCACCGGCAGCCCGCCGTCGGCGGCGTGCCGGGCGGCGATGGCCGGCCCCAGGGCGGAGCGGGCGGCCTCGTAGAGCGCGTCGGCGTCGGAGGTGTGCTTGCCCGCCAGGGACAGGGCCTCGAAGATGCGGACCAGGTCGCGGATGGAGACGCCCTCGTCGAGCAGCGCCTGCAGGACCGTCTGGATCTGGCCCAGGCTGAGCAGCGCCGGGGTGAGCTCCTCCACCACGATCGGGTGCGTGCGCCGGACGACCTCGACCAGGGCGCGGACGTCCTCGCGGCCCAGCAGGCGGCTGGCGTTGGCGCGGACGATCTCCGACAGGTGGGTGATGATGACCGAGGCGCGGTCGACGACGGTGGCGCCGGTGAGCTCCGCCTGGTGGCGCAGCTCGGCGGGGACCCACTTGCCCTCCAGGCCGAACACCGGCTCCTGACCGGCCCGGCCGGGCAGGCCGTCCAGCCCGTCGCCGATGGCCAGCACGGTGCCGGGCGGGGCCTGGCCGCGGGCGACCTCCACGCCGTTGACGCGGACCACGTACGTCGACAGGGGCAGGTCCAGGTCGTCGCGGGTGTGCACCGGCGGCATGATGACGCCGGTCTCCAGTGCGATCTTGCGGCGCAGCGCGCGGACCCGGTCGAGCAGGTCGCCGCCGGCGGCGTCGACCAGGTCGATGAGGTCGGGGGCCAGGGCCAGCTCCAGCGGGTCGACCCGGATCTCCCCCATGAGCGCCTCGGGGGAGTCGGGCGCCGGTCCGGCGAGCGCGGCAGGGGTCTCCGCGTCGTCCTGCTCGGCCGCCGCGGCGGGCACCCGCTGGGCGAGGAACAGCACGACGCCGCCGATGAGCAGGAAGGGCAGCTTGGGCAGGCCCGGGATCAGGGCCAGGGCCAGGGCGGCGCCGCCGCCGATCTGCAGGGCCCGCTTCTGCGCGCCGAGCTGGCCGGTCACCGTGCTGCCCATGTCGCCCTCGCCGCTGGCGCGGGCGACCATGAGGCCGGTGGCGACCGAGAGCAGCAGGGCCGGGATCTGGGAGACCAGGCCGTCGCCGATGCTCAGCAGGCTGTAGGTCTCGATGGCCTCGCCGGCCGGCATGCCCTTCTGCACCACGCCCACGGCGAAGCCGCCGACGAGGTTGATGAAGGTGATGATGATGGCGGCGATGGCGTCGCCCTTGACGAACTTCGAGCCGCCGTCCATCGAGCCGTAGAAGTCGGCCTCGGCGGTGACCTCGTGGCGGCGCTTGCGCGCCTCCGCCTCGTCGATCAGGCCGGCGTTGAGGTCGGCGTCGATGGCCATCTGCTTGCCGGGCATGGCGTCCAGGGTGAAGCGCGCGCCGACCTCGGCGACGCGCTCGGCGCCCTTGGTGATGACGATGAACTGGATGATGACCAGGATCGTGAAGATCACGACGCCGACGATGAGGGAGCCGCCGACGACGAAGTGCCCGAACGCCTCGATGACGTTGCCGGCGAATCCGTCGAGCAGGACCAGGCGGGTCGCGCTGATGTTCAGGGCCAGCCGGAACAGCGTCAGGACCAGCAGCAGCGAGGGGAAGGAGGAGAACTCCAGCGGCCGCTTCACGTTCATGCTCACCACGACCACGATCAGCGCGATGGTGATGTTCGCCGCGATGAGGAGGTCGAGCAGGACCGTCGGCAACGGGATGACCATCATCACGACGATCAGGACCACGCCGATCGGAACAGCCATCTGGCTGATTCCCCTGGGCAATGCGGTGCCCCCTCCGCTGCTCGCATGAACGTTCGGCCGGTCCGCTCCGTGACCGCGCATGCCGTCCTGGCGTCTTCCCCCATCGGCCTCCGCCGTACGGTCCTGAGGATTTCCGGCCGTACGGCGGGCGGAAAAGGCAGACCCGAACGGCCGCGACGCCGGTGGGCGCGCCGCGGCTCGGCCGGGGGGGGGAGGGTCAGGCGACGGCCAGGTCCCCCTCACCGGACCCGATGGCGCGCCCGGCGCCGGCCAGGTCGAGGGCGAGGCGGTTCACGATGCGCTCGGCCGCCCGCCCGTCCCCGAACGGGTTGACGGCGGTCGCCATCCGCTCGTACGCGGCGCGGTCGTCGAGCAGGCGGTGGGCGGCGGCGGCGACGTCCGCCGGCTCGGTGCCCACCAGCAGGGCGACGCCGGCGTCCACCGCCTCGGGCCGCTCGGTCGTGGTGCGCAGCACCAGCACCGGCTTGCCCAGCGTCGGCGCCTCCTCCTGGACGCCGCCGGAGTCGGTCAGCACCAGGTCGGCGGCGGCGAGGGTGGCGGCGAAGTCGAAGTAGTCCAGCGGCTCGACCAGGCTGACGTTCGGCAGGCCGCCCAGGACGGGCAGCAGCGCCTCCCGCACGGCGGGGCTCTTGTGCAGCGGGAGCACGATCTCCACATCGGGCCGCGCGGCCAGGCCGCCCAGGGCCTCGGCGATGCCGTGCATGGTGCCGCCCTGGTTCTCCCGGCGGTGCAGGGTCACCAGGACCCGCCGGCGGGAGGTGGCGAACGCCGACCGGCCCTCGCCGCGCTCCAGCACCCACAGCAGGTTGTCGATGACGGTGTTGCCGGTGACCTGGACGTCGCCCGCGGGCACCCCCTCGGCCCGCAGGTTCGCGGCCGACCCCTCGGTGGGCGCGAAGTGCCAGCGCACCATGGGCGCCACCAGGCGGCGGTTGAGCTCCTCGGGGAAGGGGTTGCCGATGACGCCGGTGCGCAGCCCCGCCTCCACGTGCGCGACGGGCACGCCCTCGTAGAAGGCGGCCAGCGCCCCGGTCATCGCCGTCGTCGTGTCGCCCTGGACGACCACCACGTCGGGCCGGTCGTCGCGGACGGCCTCGCCCAGGCCGCTGATCAGGCGGGCCGTCAGCCCCGACAGCATCTGCCGGTCGCGCATGACGGCCAGGTCGCGGCTGCTGTCCATGCGCAGCCGCCGCAGCATCTGGTCGAGCATCTCGCGGTGCTGCCCGGTGGAGATCACCATGGGCTCGAACACCGGGGACGCGCTCATCGCGCGCAGGACCGGGGCGAGTTTGATCGCCTCCGGCCGGGTGCCGAGGACGAGGGCCGCGCGGACGCGGTCCCCCCGGCGGAGGAGGCGGGGCGCGGACGGCGGGGTCGCGGGCATCGGCGGAGGACTCCTGACCTTCTGGAACGGATCGCGGGAGCCCCGGCCACCCGGGCGGCGGCCGCGCAGAGCCCACGTCCCCTGATCGGCCGCGCCCACGCCGGGTTTAGCCGGAACCCTCAGATCCGTCCGCCGCCGCGCCGATGAGAGGGCACATCCGTCATGCGCCGAGGCACCGGGCCGGGATATCAGGAAGGTGGAGGCATGCAAGGGGTCCTCTTCGTTCTGCTCTTCTCGCTGTCCGCGGCGGTGGCCTCCGCCGTGACCGTCGTCGCCTGGCGCCGCCGGCGCTCGGCGACCGCCGCCGGCACGGTGGCGGTCGTCTCGGCGAGCACCGCGATCTGGTCCGGCACGGCGGTCTTCGGCCACCTGCTCGCGGCCCCGGAGATGATCGCGCTGACGGGGGCCGCCGCCATGATCGCGGTGTCCGTGATGACCGCGGCGTACCTGTGCCAGTCCCTGGCGGTGGCCGACCGCGGCTGGCGGCTCTCGCGCCGGACGGCGCTGTGGCTCGCGGTCGAACCCGTGCTCTTCACGGTCGTGCTCCTGACCGACTCCCGGCACCGGCTGGTCATCGCCTCCGCGGGCCTGGGCGACGGGGGGAACATCGTGGTCCACTTCGGCCCGCTGTTCTGGGTGCACACCGCCTACGGCCTCGCCCTGGTCGCCGCCGCCACCGCGCGGCTGACCCGCGCCTGGCTGCACGGCCCGCGCGCCCAGCGGCGGCTGCACGGGTTCGTCCTGCTCGGGAACGTCCCCTCACTGCTGGGCGGCGGCATCACCCTGCTGGGGGTGACCGGGACGGTCGAGTCGGCCCTCTTCCAGGTGGTGGCCCCGCTCGGGTTCTGCCTCAGCGCGGCCCTGACCTACTGGGCGCTGGTGCGGCTGTCGCTGCACGAGCTGGTGCCGGTGACGCGCACCCACCTCTTCGACATGATCAGCGACGTGGTCGTCACGGCCGACGGCTCCGGCCGCGTCCTGGACGTCAACCCGGCCGCCGCCCTCCTGGCGCGGCGGCTGACGCCGGACCTGCCCGGCCGGCTGGTGGGGCTCCCCATCACGGCGGTCCTGGGCGGCACGCCGATCGCCGACCGCCTGGAGGACGGGATGGAGGTCAGCCTGACCCTCACCGACGCCCGGGAGCGCACGGTGGACCTGGACATGCGGGTCAGCGCGCTGAACGACAGCCGGGGCGAGCCGGTGGGCTGGGCGGTCGTGGCCCGGGACGTGACCGCGCTCAACGACCAGAGGCGCGAGCTGCAGGAGACCAACGACCGCCTCCACGAGCAGGTGGCCACGATCGAGGCGCTCCGGGCGAACCTGGCCGAGCAGGCGGTGCGCGACACGCTGACCGGCCTGCACAACCGCAGGTTCCTGATGGAGTCGCTGCAGCGGCAGCTGCGGCTGGCGATACCCGAGGGGTCGCCGCTGAGCGTGGCGCTGCTGGACATCGACCACTTCAAGCAGATCAACGACCGCTACGGGCACGGGGCGGGCGACCAGGTGCTGTCCCGGTTCGCCAAGCTGGTGAGCGGGCGGATCCGCCAGGGCGACGTGGTGGCCCGCTACGGCGGCGAGGAGTTCGTCATCGTGCTGCCCGGGGCGACGGGCGAGCAGGCCCTGGAGCGGGTGGACGCGCTGCGCGCGTGGGTGGCGGCCGGGCGGATGCCCGCCGCGGGCCGGACGCTGACGGTGACGTTCAGCGCGGGAGTCGCGTCGCTGACCGGCAAGCAGAGCCCCGAGGAACTGCTGCACGCCGCCGACGAGGCCCTGTACGAGGCCAAGCGGGCGGGCCGCAACCAGGTGAAGCTCGCCGAGGCGGCCCCGGACCCGTCCGCCGCCGCCGCCTGAGCGCCCGGTGCGGCGGGGACTCGGGTGCGGCGGGGACTCCGGCGGCGGGGACTCGGGTGCGGCGGGGACTCCGGCGGCGGGCGCTCAGGGGACCGGTGCCCGCCCGGCCGTGACCGGGCAGGCGCCGCCGGTCTGGGGCCGGACCCCGGGCCGGAGCCTGACCGGACTCCTTCCCCGGACAGGGGCGCGGCCCGCCGATCCGGCGAAAAGATGACGACTCAATTACATAAATCATTTCTCGTCACACAATGAAGCCATTTGCGCATTTCGCCGGACCCGGCGTACGGCCTGCCGGCGGTGACGCCCGAGGGGTCAGGCCGTCAGCGCGGCCCGCAGGACGGCCTGGTGGCGCGCGATGTGCTCGGCGTCGGTGCGGTAGAGGGCGTCGTCCCCCCTGGCGATGTGGGAGGCGAACGCGGCGTCGCCCGCGGCGGCCCGGTCGTGCATGTGGCCGACCATGTGGTGCAGCCGGGCCCGTGCGGTGTCCGGCAGCCTGTCCCTGTCGAGGTCGCCGAGATCGTAGGCGTCGGCGAACAGCCGCAGCCGGCGGGCCTGCTCCTCGACGGGGGGGATGCCCTCCCGTCGCGGGGCGGCCAGGGGGACGAACCGGTAGGCCGTGTAGGCGACGTCCCAGATCCGCGGTCCGGGGTGGGCGGTGTCGAAGTCGATGAACGCGACGGGGCGCCCGTCGCGGAAGACGCAGTTGTAGGGGGCGGCGTCACCGTGGCAGATCACCTCGGCCGGGCTCCGCGGAGGGAAGTACCAGACGGAGCCGGCCGGCGCGGTGAAACCGACCGTGGCGTCGTGGTAGTCGCGCAGCAGCGCGCCGACGGCGTGCAGGGCGCCGTCGGCACGCGCGTAGTCGGGCAGCGGGTAGGCGGGGACCCGGCCGGGCAGGAAGTCGAGGATCTCCCGGCCTTCGCCGTCGCACCCGTGGCCGCGGGGAGCGCCGGTGAACCCGGCCGCCGCGAGATGGTCCAGCAGGGCGTGGACGGCCGGCGTCCAGGGGCCGGTGGGCCGCCGGACCGTGCCGCCGATCCGCACGACGCGGTTGACGCCTCCGCCGGTCAGTTCTTCTTCGTCGTCGCTCTGTGGTGACGTCACCGTCGCGGGTCCTTCGACTCTGGGACGAGGTGCCGGGGCCTCCTGGCCTCCGGCGCAGTGCTGATCGTTTCAGGTCGCGATCACGCAAGGCAAGATCGAGCACCGGTGCCGGACCCGGCGGGAATCCGGCCGGTGCGGTCGACCGTGCTGCCGCACCGCTGAAACCACCGTCCCCGTCGGTGGGCTGCGAATCGAAGGGACGACCGGCTTCCTAGCGGACTCGATCGTAGACCATGGCGATCTCGCCCAGTTCGCCGCTTTGCACGTGGGCGAGCGTCCAATTCGAAGCCGGCAGGCCGTCGTCGAACAGCCGCTGCCCGCCTCCGGCGATCTCGGGGAAGATCATGAGGTACAGCCGGTCGAGCAGGTCGGCCGCCAGGAGCGGTTTGATGATGCTCGCACTGTTGTTGACGAGGATGTCGCCCCCGTCAGCGGCCTTGAGATCGGTGACGACGTCGGCGGCGGGGGCGTTCACCACGCGGGTGCGTTCCCAGGGGGCTTCGGTCAAGGTGGTGGAGAAGACCACCTTCTCCGCGCCGACCAGCCACTTGGCGTATCCGCGATCACGCGGGTCGGCGTTCTCGTCTTCGGCGACCGCCGGCCAGTAGCTCAGGAACCCTTCGGCGTTGATCCGGCCGAGCAGCGCCGTCGTCGCGCTCTCCCAGATGCGGTTCATGTGGTTTCGCGCGACCTCGCTGGTCACGTAGGGGGCGAAAGCGGCGAAGTCGTCGGGCCCGCCTGGACCGTTGTAACGCCCGTCGAGGGTGAGGTTCAGGTTCGCGGTCACCCTGCGGCCGGTCGAGTTCGTCATTCGGTGCTCCCTTCAGTGGTGTCGTGCCCGGTGTCGTGCGTGTCCGCGGCGAGGGCCGCCGCGAGCTTGTCGAGGCTCCGGCCGTAGCGGTCATGGGTCTCACGCGAGCCGTCGGCGTGGTCCGCGGTGTCGGCCAGCCGAGTGAGCGTGGCCGCCAGCTCCCGTAGGGGTGCGGGTCGGAGCGCGTAGACGCGGCGCTGACCGGAGCGCTGGGAGGTGACGACGCCGGCACGCTCAAGGGCTTGCAGGTGCTTGGTCGTCTGCGGCTGGCGCGCCTCGGCGAGCCGGGCGAGAACACCGACCGGCCGGGGCCGCTCGGCCAGCAGGCCCACGAGCCGCCAGCGGGCCGGGTCGGCCAGCGCGGCGAGGAGTGCGTCCATGCCACGAAGTGTTCACTAATACGAATATTCGCGTCAAGGAATATTCCAGATGCGGCCTGGATCGGAGCGGACAGGGCACGGGTTCGGGCACGACGAGTTGCGAGGCCGCGCACCACACAAAGATCATCAGCACCGATGATCGACGTCTTGGCGGATCGGCTGAGGCACCCGGCCAGGCCGGAGCAGGTTCACCGAGAACCAAGCGGACTCCGAGAACCAAGCGGACTCACTGAGACATGACAAGGCTCACGCCGCACCGATGCGGCGGCTTCCCGGATGGCGCCCGCGGGCTTCCGTCAATACAGTATTGACGGTGCCCACGAGAACGGTCCGGCCGGTGCCGGAGGCAGAGGCGGTCCGCCGCGTCGAGGCGATCATCGAGCGCCGGGTCCGGTGCGGCGACCCCGACCGGGAGAAGCTCGGCGACGATCCGGTGGAGCTGGTCGCCTACCTCGTCGCCCACCGGCGGGTGCCCGCCGAGGTGCTCCGGCGCGACGTGCCGGACGCGCTGGTCCTGCTGGAGTACGCCCGCCGGGCGGTGCCGGTGCTGCCCGGCCGCCTGGACCGGCTCGAACACCGGGTCCTGACCCTCGGGATCGAGGCCGGGCTGAGCCTGGGGGAGCTGGCCGCCCCTTTGGGCCTGCGCTCACGCCAGGCCGTGCAGCACCGCCTGCTGCGCCACGCGGCCGCCGAGCGCGGAGCGCCGCGCAGCGAGGTCGCCGAGCGGACCGCCCGCCGCGCCGAGACCCGCGAGCGGGCCTGGCTGGACCGCCACGGCGCCGATCTGCTCTCCTGCGCCGGGCGGCTCCTCGCCCACCGCGACCTGCTGGCCAACGCCGCCGCGGGCGCGGGCGCGGACCCGGCCTCCGCCACCTCCGCCGCGGGCGCCGAGGCCGGCGCCGAGATCGCAGAGGCCTTCGACGAGCTCGCCGAGTCCCTCTCCCGCGTGCCCGCCGATCCCCGGGACCCCCGCCGCGCCGCGCAGTACGTCACTCGGACCCGCCACCTGGCCGCCCGGCTCCGCCTGCTCCTGGCCGACCTCGCCGCCGCCGGAGCCGCCGCGCCGATCCCCGCCGGCCACCCGGTCCGCGCCCTCCTGGCCCGGACCGCCCGCCTGGCCGCCGCCCACCAGTCCGCCACCGCTCCGCCCCCGCCGGCCCGGTCCCGACCATGAACCGGTAAGGCGCCTTCGACCCGGACGACGGCCGGGGCATCGGCCGGACTCGGAGTCAGCGCCAGCCGGTGGGCAGGCCGGGGACCGCTTTGCGGTAGACCTCCGGGTGCTCGGTGATGATCGTCCAGTCGTACAGCGGGTCGGGCTGGTTGCGGCGTTCCACGGCGGCCCACAGGGCGTGACCGATCGACAGGTCGTCCACGCCCGCCAGCTGGCAGACGGTGCCGACGTCGCGGGCGGTGACCCGGCCGACCTCGTCGAACATCTCGGGCTCGCCGAGCACGGAGACCAAACCGATCAGGCGGTCACGGGCCGGACCCGGCACGGCCTCCCGGTATGCCTGCGCCAGCACCAGGGACGGGATCACGATCGGACGCTCGGCCTCCAGCGCCGCGCCGATCATGGCGGCGGTGTAGACGTCGCCGGACAGGTGCAGCCGGACCGTGCTGGCGTCCAGGACCAGGCCGGGTCCCAGCACGCTCACGCGGACTCGGGCAGTTGCAGGAACGAGCGGATGCGCGCCATGGCGGCCCGGTCCTCCTCGCTCTCGTCGAGCCGCGGCCTGCCTCCGATGCTGGCGTAGTACGCGCGCATCCTCAGGTCCTTGTCCACCCGGGCGCGTACGGCCTCCAGGACGTAGGCCGAGAGGTTGCCGCCGGCCAGCTCGCGCACGTGCGCCTCAAGGTCTTCGGGCATCGCCACGCTGATTCGGTTCATACACCGAGCATACGATCTGCATACCGCTCGCGCCGGAGTTCCGGGGTGCGCTCCGTGTGCGGGCGCCTCCGGCCATCTGTCCCGACGGCCGGAGACGCCCTTCCCGATGTGAGCACGGTACTGTCCCGCAGCGACCTTCTCACATCAGACGTGTCTATCAGTGTCCATGTATGCACAGCAAGTGACCATATGAGCAGGATGGCGAAATATCATCCACTGCGTTACCTGTGAGTAATTGCCATACCTGGACAGAACGCCCCACCCGATTGGCCGGGCGACGGCGGCGAGAGGTCGCATATCGCCGTGCTGCGTTGATTTCTGACGGTCACCGCCCACCTGGCGACGCCTGTACGGCCATGAGCATTTGGTCATCACTGGCGATCTTACGTCGCTTTTAGTATCTACTACATTACTCTCCGTGTTTGAGAAGAGAGCGGCGGGTATGGGGCGTTTGGGTCCACTGTCAGCCGGCCGCCGGACGGCCGGGTGACGGGGATCCGACGGGAGATCCGGTCCAAAGCGGGACCGGACCAAGAAAGGAACCCACTTTCATGAGCAAGACACTGTCTCGCATCGTGTTCACGGGAGCCGCGGCGGCCGCGCTCGTGCTCTCCGCCTCGTCGGCGGCCCTGGCAGGCGGCGGCGGCGGCTACGGCTGCGGCTCCGGCTGCGGTGGCGGCGGCAACACCTTCTACCAGAACAACCGCTCGGTGGCCGGCCCGTACGGCGCCTCCAACGCCAACATCAACAGCGGCACCGGCGGCGGCTACGGCTACGGCGGCGGGTGCGGTTACAACCCGTGCGGCGGCGGCGGCTACGGCGGCGGCTCCTTCTACAACGCCAACCAGTCGGTGGCCGGCCCGCAGGGCGCTGCCAGCAACAACGTCAACAGCGCCGCCCGCTGAGGCCGCTGAGTCCACCGAAAAGATAGTGGACCACTCTCTGTGAACATGGGAGAGGCCCCGTCCGGCACTGCCGGACGGGGCCTCGTGGCGTCCCCGCGGGGCTGGTCCGCCGCCGTGTCCGCCGCCGTGTCCGCCGCCGTGCTCTCCGGCACGGCCGTTCCGGGACACCGAAGGCGCCGTCCTCAGGACGACGCCCCAGCGGACTCCGGCCGGCCGGTCGCGGGAACTCCGGCCGGATGCTCACCCGGCCAGGGAGAGCCAGAACCTGCCCGTGCCGTACCCGGCGATCTCGACCTTCAGGTCCAGCCGGGCCCCGAGGGCCAGCAGGCGGGTGGTGGCGTCCGCGGGGGCCGTCTCCCCGGGCATGTACGCCTCGTACAGCTTCAGATGCGGCAGGTCCTGCTGGTTGAGCAGGCCCGTCAGGATGTTGCAGATCTCCCGGACGTTGTCGGACAGCATCGGGGTCAGCTCGCCGTCCTCGATGGACGCCTCGGCGCCGCCCGCCGGAATGAGACCGATGGCCGCCCCGGCGAAGGAGGCCAGGTGGAGGTCGAAGCCGACCACCGCCGTCAGCTTCCTGGTGCTGTCGACATACAGGGCCACGACGGCTTTGCGCAGGTTCTCGGCGACGGCGGGGTCGGTGATGCCCACCGTGACGCCGCGACCGAGCATGTCCTCGAACAGGTCCTTTATGGCTTTCGGCGCCGGAAGTGTCGACATGAGAGGCCTCTACCCCAGGATCGGGCCGAGTACGTCGGCGAACGTCTCCGCGGTGAACGGCTTGGTGATGAGGAACAGCGCCCCGGACTGCTCGGCCATCTGCTTCATCTCGTCGGTGCCCTCCGAGGTGACGAAGCCGAACGGCACGTTCACGCCGCCCGCGCGCAGCGCGCGCAGCACCTCGATGCCCGTCATCTCGGGCATGTTCCAGTCCGACAGGACCAGGTCGGGCTTCTCGGAGATCGTCAGGTCGTGGGCCTGGCGCCCGTCGGCCGCCTCGACGAGGTCGTGGCCGCTGAAGCCGGCCTGGCGGAGGGTGCGCGTCACGATCTGACGCATCACGCGGGAATCGTCCGCGATCAAAATTTTCATGATCATTAGCTCCCTTCTCCGGCGGACTTGCTGGTCCACACGCTGATCGCGATCTTCTCCTCCTGCCAGCTGCCCTGCAGCCGGCAGATCTCCACCGTCGCCGGCCACTTGGCGGTGCCGGCGGAGTCGCCCGTCACCACGTGCGGCAGGGAGAGCAGGGAGCCGTCGGGCAGCAGGCTCTTGACGTTCCCCCCGATGACGTTGACCAGCTCGCCGACGGCGTCGGCGACGTCGTCCGGAGTGACCTCGTCGGCCTCCATGCCGAGCAGGGCCGCGCTGGCCAGCTCGGCGGCCTGCTCGGAGAAGGTCATGATGACGTGCCCCTCCCAGGCGCCCGTCACCGAGACCGAGGCGATCACCAGCGGTGACTCCGGGGCCTCGGAGGACGGCAGGAAGGGATTGACCCCCTCGGGGTCGAGATAGGACAGCCAGACCTGCTCGGTGATGGCGTGCAGATCGTCTGTGGTCGGAGCGCTCATTACACGATTCCACTCGGTACGAGGCCCAGCAGGGCCAGCTTCTCGGCGATGGCCTCAGGCGTGAACGGCTTGATGACGTACTCGTGCGCCCCGGCCGCGAGGGCCCGGACGATCTGCCCGTGCTCGCTCTCCGTGGTCACCATCATCAGCGTCATCTGCCGGAAACGCTCGTCCGAGCGGACGGCCGTGACGAACTCCAGTCCGTTCATCACCGGCATGTTCCAGTCGATGAGCGCCACCTGCGGCATCGGATCCACCGTCTCCAGCAGATCAAGTGCTTCTTTTCCGTTTCCGGCCTCGTGTACCTCGAAGCCCAACTGCGTGACGATGCGACGCAGAATGAGGCGCATCGCTCGCGAGTCGTCGATCACCATGGCTTGCACCGCGGTGTCACCCCTTCCTTGTCGCGCCGACCGGCGCGGTCGTGGCGGCGCGCGGGCGGTAGGCCGACGCGCGTCCGGCGACGACGCGTTCGAACCCGTCGTCGATGCCGATGGTGGTTTCGGCGGCCCCGAGGAACAGCCAGCCGTCAGGTCGCATCAGGCTGCGGATCCGCCGCAGCACCGAGCGCTTGGTCTCGAGGTCGAAGTAGATCAGGACGTTGCGCAGGAACACCACGTCGAAGGGGGCCAGCTGCGGCAGCGGGGCCGCCAGGTTCACCTTCTGGAACGAGACGTTGCGGCGCAGCGCCTCGGCCACCTGCCACTCGGTGCCCACCCGGTCGAAGTACCGCACCAGCATGGGCACGGGCAGGCCGCGGTTGACCTCGAGCTGGCTGTAGCGGCCGGCCTTGGCCCGCTCGATCATCTCCGTGGAGATGTCCGTCGCGAGGATCTCGTACCTGCCGGTCCGTACGGACTCCTCCAGCAGCATGGCCAGGCTGTACGGCTCCTGCCCGCTGGAGCAGGCGGCCGACCAGATCCGCAGCTTGTGCTGGGGACCGCGCCGCTCCGCCAGGTCCGGGACGACGCTGTCGGTGAACGCGGTGAACGGTTCGCGGTCGCGCAGCCAGGAGGTCTCGTTGGTGGTCAGCGCGTCGACGATCTGGTCGGCGATCACGCGCTCACGCTGCGCCCGTGCGACGAACTCCGACACCGTCACGGTGCCCGTCCGCCGGGCGAGGGGCAGCAGGCGCGCCTCCACCAGGTATTCCTTGCCCGCTTCGAGGACGATCGCCGCCTCGCGCCGGACCAGTCCGCTCACGAAGGCGAACTCATGTTGGGTCAGAGCCATCGGTTCATCCTCGGGACCTGGCCATGCGGCCGCCGGCCACACGACTGATTAGATGCTGGGAAATCTCGTTCAGGGGAAGGATCGAATGGGCCAGGCCCGCTCCCGCCACCGCGCCGGGCATCCCCCAGACGACCGAGGTCGCCTCGTCCTGGGCGACGATCTCCGCGCCCTTGGAGACCAGGGCCTCGCTGCCGCGTCGGCCGTCCTGGCCCATGCCCGTCAGGACCAGGCCCAGCGTGGAGCCTCCGTACGCCTTGGCGACGGAGCGGAACAGGACGTCCACCGCGGGGCGGCAGAAGTTCTCCGGCGGGCCCTGCTGCACGTGGGTGACGACACCGGTGCCGCGCCGCACCACCTCCAGGTGGTAGTCGCCGGGGGCGATGTAGACCGTCCCGGGCGTGAGCGCCATCGCGGCCTGGGCCTCGACGACCTTCAGCCGGGAGGACCGGTCGAGCCGCTCGGCGAACATCTTGGTGAAGACCTGCGGCATGTGCTGCACCACGACGATCGGCACGGGGAACGTCGCGGGAAGCGCGTTGACCACCTTCGCCAGGGCGTCGGGCCCGCCGGTGGAGCAGCCCACGGCCACGACCTCGGGCGTGCCGGCGCCGCCACCGGTGCGGGCGGGCGGCGGCGCGAGGCGCGGAGCCGGCCGGACCGCTCCGCGGGGCGGCATGCCCGTCTTGCAGAGGGCGTGGATGCGCGGGATGATCTGCTCGCGCACGCTCCTGATGGACTCCGCGACGCTGCCGACGTTGGCCGGCTTCGTCACGTAGTCGCTGGCGCCCGATGCCAGGGCCTCCAGGGTGGCCGACGCGCCGACCGAGGTCAGCGTGCTGAACATGATGACCGGCAGCCGGGGGTGGGTCTTCCGGATCTCCTTGATCGTGGTCAGCCCGTCCATGACCGGCATCTCGATATCGAGCGTGACGATGTCCGGCTTCAGCATTTCGATCTTGGAGAGGGCGACCTTGCCGTTGGGAGCGGTGCCCACCACCTGAATGCCGGGATCCGCGCTCAACGCGTCGACGATCAGGCGCCGGACGACGACCGAGTCGTCGACCACGAGAACCGATACCACGCGAGGCCTCCTGTGTAAGAAGCGGGACATGTCTCACCGCCCGCCCGTCGGGTTTCCTATCGACAGGCCGGGCAATGGGCTGAGGATTCACCGTGCTTCCTCGGCGCAGGATGCGACCGCTCCGTGCCACCCCCTCTGTGGCGACATTGTGTGAAAGAAATACTACGCATGGTCATCATCCGATGGGGCGGGCGGGTGAGGCGGGGCATGGCGATGCGGGCGAGGCCGCCGCGGGACGAGAGGCCCGAGACCGCCGCGGGACGAGAGACCCGAAGCCGCCGCGGGACGAGAGACCCGAGACCGCCGCGGGACGAGAGACCCGAGACCGCCGCCCGGCGCCCGAGCGCGCGGGCCAGGGTCGCCGGGACCACCCGGCGCCCGAGCGCGCGGGCCAGCGCCACGGCGGAGACGACCGTCACCGCCGACGTGACCGCGCCCGCCAGCACGAGGGCCGCCCGGGGGCCCGCGGTGTCGCTGAGCATCCCCAGCAGCGGGCCGCCGACCGCGCCGGAGGCCGCCCCGACCATCGACTGCGCGGCCAGCACGCGGCCCCGCATCTGCGCGGCGGTGCCGAGCTGCACGCGGGTGCTGACCGTGGTGTCCAGGACCACCGCGCCGGCCGCGATCGGCAGCAGCACGGCGGCGAAGGAGAGCAGGCCCGGCATGAGGCCGCTGAGCACCTGCCCCACGCTGGTGAGCGCCGCGGCGGCGAACAGGATCGGGAAGGTCAGCTCCGGCCGTGACGCCGCGTACAGACCGCCGACGACGGCGCCGACGGCGAAGACGACCGACAGGACCCCGTACCCGGCGGCGCCCGCGCCCAGCGGGCCCTCGCTCATCGCGGCCATGGTGACCTGGTAGTTGCGGCCCAGGGCGCCCAGCACGAAGGCCGTGCCGAGCAGGACGAGCAGCCACCGGGTGCCCCCGACGTAGCGCAGCCCGGCCGCGATCCCGGCCTCCTGCTCCCCGGCGCGCGGCAGGGGGTGCAGCTCACCGCGGCGCATGGCGGCGATCGCCGCCATCACCACCGCGAAGCTCAGCGCGTTGAGCGCGAACAGCGCCCCGGTGCCGGCGACGGGGATGAGGACGCCGGCGGCGGCCATGCCGAGGATGCGCCCGCCGGAGCTGATCACCGAACCGAGGGCCAGGGCGTTGGGCAGGTCGTCGGGGCCGACCACCTCCGCGCCGAAGCGCCCCAGGGCGGGGCCGTCCAGCGCGGACACCACGCCGCCGAGGAGCGCGACCGCGTAGACGGGCCACACGTCGTCCGCGCCGCCGAGGGCGATCCCGGCCAGCACCGCGGCGAGCAGCCCGTGCAGGGCCTGGGTGGTCAGCAGCAGCGGACGCGCGGGCAGGCGGTCCGCCAGGGAGCCCCCGGCGAAGGCGAGCAGCACGGTGGGCAGCGACTGCAGGAACAGGCCGAACCCCAGGCCGGTGGCCGAACCCGTGATGGACAGCAGCAGCCAGTTGACGCCCAGCACCTGCATCCAGGTCCCGGCGACCGACAGGAAGTCCGCGCCCGCCCACAGGCGGTAGTTCCGGTGCCTCAGGGCGCGCAGCATGACAGGGGTTCGGAGCACGGTGACGCTTCCTCGGTCGGATCCTCGCGGAGATGAGGGCTCGTCGCATCCGCCCGCCGCGGCGGGGCGGCCGTGGGCGCGGGGGCGTGCCGTGCCCTGCGGCACGGCGCCCCGGATCCGGAGCGGTCCGTCCTCCGCAGAGCCGATCGGCAGGCGGGGGCGGACCCTGAGGAGCGGGAAGGTTGCGGCGTCGGCCATCGGCCGTCGGCACTCCGGAGGTTCCGGCACTGCGGAGGTCCCGGCACTGCGGAGGTCCCGGCACTCCGGAGGTTCCGGCACTCCGGAGGTCCCGGAGGGAGGCGCGGACCGTCAGCCGGCCAGCAGGCCGCGGACGCGTCCGGACCCGTCGCGGGCGGCGCCGCCGGCCAGCAGGCGGTCCAGGTCCTGCGCCGGCAGGGGCCTGCTGAACAGGTAGCCCTGGCCCAGCGGGCAGCGCATGTCGCGCAGGAACTCCTCCTGCTCGACGGTCTCCACCTTCTCGGCCACGGCGGGCAGGTCCAGGCTCTCGCAGAGGCCGATGATCGCCCGGGTCAGGGCGTGCCGCTGGCGGGAGGCGGTGTCGGTGCCGGCCTCGTACCCGGTGAAGGCGCCGTCGATCTTGACCACGTCGACCGGCAGGTGCTGCAGGTAGGCGAGGGAGGAGTAGCCGGTGCCGAAGTCGTCGATGGCGACCCGCACGCCGTAGGTGCGCAGCTCCGACAGGTACTCGATCACCCGGGCGGTCTCCTGCTGGCCGGTGGCCAGCAGGGCCGTCTCGGTGATCTCCAGGATGAGCGCCTCACCGGGCAGGCCGCTGTCGGCCAGGGCGTCCAGCACCGTGGCGACGAACCCGGGCCGGTGCAGCTGGTGTCCGGACACGTTGACGTTGACGGCGATGCCGTACCGCTCGTGCCAGCGACGGGCGTCGAAGCAGGCGCGGCGGAGCACCTGCACCCCGATCGGCACGATCAGGCCGGTCTCCTCGGCCGTCGGGATGAACGCGTCCGGCGGCACGACGCCCTCGGGGGAGTGCCAGCGCAGCAGCGCCTCCACGGCGTGCACCGCGCCGGTCCGCAGGTCCACGACCGGCTGGTAGTTGAGGACGAACTCGTCCTCCTCCAGGGCCCGGCGCAGTCCTTCGGCGATGCGGGCCTGGTCGAGCCGCTCCACGCGCAGCCCGGGGTGGAACACGCTGATCTGGTTCTTGCCCGCCGCCTTGGCCGCGTACAGCGCCAGGTCGGCGTCGCGCAGCGCCTCCTGCGCGTCGGCGGACTCGGCGATCATGTACAGGCCGACGCTGGTGGTCACGTGCAGGGCGTACCCGCCGACGGTGAAGGCCTCGGCGACCGCCTCCACGACGCGCCCGGCGATCTCACCCGCCTCCTCGGCGGTGACGTCCTCCAGCAGGACCGCGAACTCGTCGCCGCCGAACCGCGCCAGCGTGTCGGCCTCCCGCACGATCTCCCGGAGACGACGCGCCGCCTGGATCAGCAGCTGGTCGCCGACCGGATGGCCGTAGCCGTCGTTGACGTGCTTGAACCCGTCCAGGTCCAGCAGGAGCAACGCGTGCCGGGCCGCCGGCGAGCGCCGGACCGTGGCCTGCTCCAGCCGGTCGTTGAACAGCGCCCGGTTGGCCAGCCCCGTCAGCGGGTCGTGCATCGCCCGGTGGCTGACCAGCTCCTGCAGCGCGCTCTGCTCCTCCGCCGCGCGCGACAGCTCCGCGGCCTGCTCGTCCAGGAGCAGCGCGCGCCGCTGCGCCGCGCTGGTGCCCACGACCAGCCGGATGATCAGGAACGCGGACAGGCCGGTCAGCAGCGCCAACGGGACGGCGAGGTCGGCGCGGGTCAGCGTCACCGGGCCGGGCCCGAGGCTGATGAGGAAGAAGACGGGCCCGGCGCAGGCGATGCTCAGGAAGACGCCGCCCCGGGCGACGGTGAGGGCGTTGCTGGGCAGGACGTCCCGGGCCCCGGTCATCGACGGGTGCAGCGCGGCCGTGCCCATGAGGACGAGCCAGAGCAGCCAGGCGGCGCTCCCCACGAGCTCGGCGCCGGAGCCGTCCAGGATCGAGACGCCGGGGCCTCCGTCGTCCACAAGCGTCGTGGTGTAGACCGCGTCGGCGACGAGCAGGGCGGTGAACGCCAGCCCGAGCAGCGCGTAGGAGGTGCTCTGGTTGCCGTAGCGGAACCAGAGCCGGGCCCCCATGAAGACGACGGCCATGTCCAGGCCCAGGTAGAGCAGGGCCGTCAGGTGGTCGGCGTCGCCCAGGCTCTCGGCACCGAGGTACGGATTGAAGATCAGCGTCCAGTACAGGAACGCGATCCCCATCACGATGACCACCGCGTCCAGCGTCACCCCGCCGTTCCCGGCGCGGTCCGGGTCGCGCTGCAGCCGGCTCAGGCCGAGCGCGACCAGCGGGTACATCGGCACGTAGAGCAGGTCGACCCAGCGGGGGACCGCACCGGCGTCGCCGGCCGCCACGTACCAGCCGGTCCACAGCAGGTCGGACGCCGCCCAGACCGCCACGCCCGCCGTCATCAGCCACCAGGCCGAGGCCGCGGGCGGGCGGTGCCGCCGGATCCCGGCGGCCATCGCGACGGCCGCGACGACCGGGATGACCTCCCACAGCAGTTCGCCGACCCAGCCCGGGGTGACGACCACGACCGCGATCAGCAGGCAGCCGAGCAGGAGGAAGAGCAGCCAGAGGGGGGGACGGAGGGCTCTCCGTCCCTGCCGGGGACGCGTGACGTGCCCCGGGGGGGCGGCGTCTGGCTGCATCGTCTTCTCCTGGCGTGCGGCGGTGGGGCGGACGGGGTCACGGGTGCGGGGAGGCCCTTCCTCCCATCGGTAGACGCCGGGGTGATCTGAGCCCTGCGCGGGAACCGTCCTCCGCCCGCCGTACGGCGGGCGGTGCGTACGGCGGGCGCGTCGTACGGCGGGCGGTGCGTACGGCGGGTCGCGTGCAGGGCGGACGGGGCACGGCGGGCGGGGCACGGCGGGCGATCAGCCGGCCAGGCGCTCACCGCCGATCGGGTCCGCGGAGCCGCCGGGCCCCTCCGCGGTCCCGGCGCTCCCGGCGGCCCCGGCCCCCGCCCCGGTGCCGCCGGCCAGGAACCGGTCCAGCGTGGCGGGGGGCACGGGCTTGCTGAACAGGTAGCCCTGGCCCAGCGGGCAGCGCATGCCGCGCAGGAACTCCTCCTGCTCGGCGGTCTCCACCTTCTCGGCCACGGCGGGCAGGTCCAGGCTCTCGCAGAGGCCGAGGATCGCCCGGGTGAAGGCGTGCCGCTGGCGGGAGGCGACGTCGGTGCCGGAGGTGAGCGTGGTGAAGGCGCCGTCGATCTTGACCACGTCGACCGGGAGGCGGTGCAGGTACGCGAGGGAGGAGTAGCCGGTGCCGAAGTCGTCGATGGCGACCCGCACGCCGTGGCCGCGCAGCGCGAACAGGTACTCGATGGCCTGGTCGCTGCGCTGCATCCCGGTGTCCAGCAGGGCCGTCTCGGTGATCTCCAGGATGAGCGCCTCACCGGGCAGGCCGCTGTCGGCCAGGGCGTCCAGCACCGTGGCGACGAAGTCCGGTCGGCGCAGCTGGACCGCCGAGACGTTGACGGTGACGGCGATGCCGTACCGCTCGTGCCAGCGGCGGGCGTCGAAGCAGGCGCGGCGGAGCACCCGCGCCCCGATCGGCACGATCAGGCCGGTCTCCTCGGCCGTCGGGATGAACGCGTCCGGCGGCACGACCCCCTCGGAGGCCGACCAGCGCAGCAGCGCCTCCACGGCGTGCACCGCGCCGGTCCGCAGGTCCACGACCGGCTGGTAGTCGACGGAGAAGGCGTCGTGTTCGAGCGCCCGGCGCAGTCCTTCGGCGATGCGGGCCTGGTCGAGCCGCTCCACGCGCAGCCCGGGGTGGAACACGCTGATCTGGTTCTTGCCCGCCGCCTTGGCCGCGTACAGCGCCAGGTCGGCGTCGCGCAGCACGTCGCCGGCCGGGACCGATTCGGCGATCATGTACAGGCCGACGCTGGTGGTCACGTGCAGGGCGTACCCGCCGACGGTGAAGGCCTCGGCGATGACGTCGACGACGCGCCCGGCGATCTCGCCCGCCTCCTCGGCGGTGACGTCCTCCAGCAGGACCGCGAACTCGTCGCCGCCGAACCGCGCCAGCGTGTCGGCCTCCCGCACGATCTCCCGCAGGCGCCGTCCGGCCTGGATCAGCAGCTGGTCGCCGACCGGATGGCCGTAGCCGTCGTTGACGTGCTTGAACCCGTCCAGGTCCAGCAGGAGCAACGCGTGCCGGGCCGCCGGCGAGCGCCGGACCGTGGCCTGCTCCAGCCGGTCGTTGAACAGCGCCCGGTTGGCCAGCCCCGTCAGCGGGTCGTGCATCGCCCGGTGGCTGACCAGCTCCTGCAGCGCGCTCTGCTCCGCCAGCGCGCGCTGCAGCTCCGCGGCCTGCTCGTCCAGGAGCAGCGCGCGCCGGTGCGCCGCGCCGGCGTTGGTGATCAGCCGGATGGTCAGGAACCCCATCAGGCCGATGAACATGATCATCGGAGCCGTGAAGTCGAGGGGGTCCACCGGCGTGCCGGCCGGGATGGTGATGATGAGGGAGACCGGCCCGGCGCAGGCCATCACCAGGAAGGCGACGCCCCGCGCCACGGTGAGGTGGCCGTCGGAGGCGGTCGAACGGGCGTCGGCCATCGACGGGTGCAGCGCGGCCGTGCCCATGAGGACGAACCAGAGCAGCCAGCCCGCGTTCGCCAGGAGGCCGTAGCTCCAGCCCTCGCCGATCTGGATGTCCAGGAAGTACAGCACGTCGTTGACGTACAGCCCGAGCACGCCCAGGACGAGCATCGCGTAGGACCGGTTGCGCAGGCCGTGGGTGAACCAGAGCCGGACCGCCATGAACTGCGGGAACAGGCCCGCGACGGGATAGGCCGCCGCCATGAGGAGCGCGTGGCCCGACATCGCCTGGAGGTTCCCGTAGGGGTTGAAGGAGACCGTCCAGTACACGAAGGCCGCTCCCAGCAGGATGACCATGGCGTCGAGCGTCACGCCGACGTTCCTGGAGCGGATCGCGTTGCCCGGCAGGCGGCCCAGCCCGGCGAAGAGCAGCGGATACGCCGGCAGGTAGGCCGCCTCCAGCCAGAAGGGGACCGGGTGGCCGTCCCCGCCGGCCGTCAGGAACCAGCCGGTCCACAGCAGGTCCGCGCCCACCCAGGCGGCCAGGCCCGCGATCAGCAGCCGCCACGCCGCCGGAGCGGCCGGACGGTGCAGGCGCGTCCCGGCGATCATCGCGATCACCGCGGCGACCGACACGACCGATCGGACGGCGATGTCGGCGCCCTCGCCGGGCAGCAGCGGCCCCGCGACGCTCACCAGCAGGCCGCCCGCGAGGAAGATCGGCCAGCGGGGCCGCCGGTCAGCGGTCATAGCCGTACAGGCCGTGGGTGCGCATGAGGGCGGTCAGCTTGCCGGGGTAGGCCGGGTCGGTGGCGTATCCGGCCTTCGCGATCTCCTGGGCGAACCGGTCGGGGTCCCCGGTGTGGGCGAACGCGGCCCGGTAGCGGCGGTTGGAGGCGAGGAAGTCCCCGTGGTCGGCGAACGAGTCCGCCGCGGTGCGGTACGTCCGGAAGGACGCGGTGGTCTTCCCGCAGCCGCCGGAGCCGCACTCGGTGGTCGGGTAGTCGCGGCAGCCCGCCGCGCGGCCGGCCGGGCCGCCGGAGCACTTGATGCCGAAGTAGTTGCGGTCCCGGGTCGACAGCGTGCTGCGCCCCCAGCCCGACTCCAGGATCGCCTGGGCCAGGGTCACCGAGGCGGGCACGCCCGTCGCCCGCATGCTCTGCCGGGCGGCGGGACCGACCTGGCGGATGAACTCCGCCCGGGTGCCGGGGACGACGGCGGTGGCGGGCGCGGCGCCCGCGGCGGGGGCCACGGGAGCGGGGGCGGGGGCGGGCGAGGGGACCGGGGCCGCGGCCGGGAACACGGCCGGGACGGGAGCCGCGGCGCCCGCCGCGACCGGTGCGGGGATCCCGGCGGCGGGCGGCGGCGCGCACCGTCCGACCGGCGCGGGGCGCACGACGTGGGCGTCGGGGACGTAGCCGCCCCCGTCCACGCGCAGCCAGGAGCCGGTGGTCCTGACCGTGCCGCGGGTCCACTCGCCGGAGACGCGGCACTCGACGGGGAAGCGGGCGCCGTCCCCGATGCCGCGCAGCGTGGCGGCGGCGGAGGAGGGCTCGCTCCGTACGGCGAGCGCGCCGCCGGCGGTGCGCGCCTCGACCATGAGCGTGCCTGCGGGCGGGGCGCCCTCTGCGGCGGGGGATGCCGCAGAGGGCGAGGGGGTGGCCTCGGGGGGCGGGGGGGTGACGGCGCCGCCCGGGGCGGTTGCGGGGGAGGAGAGGGGGCCGATCTCGGTCACGGCGGGCCTGACCGGCGTCGGCGGCAGCCCCGAGGGGGCGGCGTAGGCGGTTCCGCCGAGCACTCCGAACCCCGTGACCAGGCATGACAGTGCCACGGCACTGGTGATGAGCACTCGGCTCAGCCCGTGTCGCGAGGTCGGCTCCCACATGGCACCGACGATCGGCGGCGCGGGCTGCGCCTTCGGGTGCGCGCCGGGTGCAGATCCGTTGCCGTCGGCGCGGGACGGCCCCTCCCGCACCGATCAGGCCGCCGCCCCTCCCGCACCGATCAGGCCGCCGCCCCTCCCGCACACCGATCGGACCGCCGCCCCTCCCGCACACCGATCGGACCGCCGCCCCTCCCGCACACCGATCGGACCGCCGCCCCTCCCGCACACCGATCGGACCGCCGTCCCTCCCGCACCGGTCAAACCTCGGTCGCGACCAGCCGGGCAGGGTTGATAACGTTCTGTTTGGGATGAATTGCTATTAGTGACGAGTCCCGGGGTCCTTGGGGGAGGGCCCGACTGCCGAGGGGGGACATGTGGGGGGCAGCATGCTGAACAGCGGTGGTCGTCTCGACCAGGCCGCTTCACACCCGCCGGACGACGCGTCCGACGCCGTGAACGCGGTGGACACCACTCGGGCGATCCTCGGTCTCCTCGACGAGCAACTGCGCGGGTCCGACGACCCCGGCGGGGTGAACGCGGACACCGCGCTGCTCGCCGGGCTCCGGAGCGTGCCCGGGGTGCTGGGCGCCGAGCTGCGGGCGGCCGACGCCACCCCGCCCGCGAACGGGGAGCGCCTGTGGCCCGCGGGGCCCGGCCGGATGCTCGCCGTGACGCTGGCGGCGGGGTTCGACGGCCACGGCGTCCCCGAGGCGCTCTCCTGCCTGGCCGCCGCCCTGGACGCCTCCGGGCGCCGGGAATCCGAGATCCGCTCCGGCGGCCCCTCCGACGCCGCGACGCTCGCCGCGGCCAAGACGGAGTTCATCTCCACCGTCGTCCACGACCTGGCCACGCCGATCACGCCGATCCTCGCCTACGCGGGCCTGCTGGCCGACCCCGAGACCGGCCCGCTCACCGGCGACCAGAGCGAGTTCGTCAAGGTCATCGAGCGCAACGCACTGCGGCTGTCGGAGCTCCTCAACGACCTGCCGCTGCTGGCCGACCCCGCCACGACCGAACCGGAGCTGCGGCCGGAGCGGGTCGATCCGATGGAGATGGTCCGCGACATCGTCGCCCAGTTCCGCCCCGGAGCCCTGCACGCCGGCGTCTCCCTGCGCTACCACGCCCGGCCGGGCCCGGCGCTGAGCTGCAACACCGTCCGGGTCCGCCGCATGCTCGACATCCTGCTGACCGCGGCGATCACCCGGGCCGGCCCCGGCGACGCCGTCGAGGTCGAGCTCCGGCCCACGGTCGACGGGTGGCGGGTGGAGATCGGCTGCGTCGCCGCCGACGGCGAGACCAGCCTCACCGACCAGGCCGGCCGGGGCGAGGACCCGGCGGGGGAGAAGGCGTGGCCGCGGCTCGGCATGGCCCGCGCGATCGTCGGCATGCACGGCGGCACGCTGCAGCTCATCGAGAACGGGACGCGACGGTCGGAGGTGCGCGTGGACCTTCCCTGGGAACCCGTCCGCGACCGGAGGGAGCAGCGATGAGCCGCCTCCTGGTCGTCGAGGACGACTCCGACACGCTCTCCGCCATCCAGGTGCTCCTGGGCCACGGCGGACACGAGGTCATCCCCGCGACGGACGGCCGCAGCGGCCTGCGCCTGCTGCACCAGCACAAGCCGGACGCCCTGATCCTCGACATCGGCCTGCCCGTCATGGACGGCTGGCAGGTCCTGGAGCGGGTCCGGGACATCAGCGACCTGCCGATCCTGATCCTCACCGGCCGGGGCCAGGAGCGGGAGAAGGTGCGCGGCCTGCGCGCCGGGGCCGACGACTACCTCGTCAAGCCGTTCTCCCGGGCCGAGCTCACCGCCCGGGTCGAGGCGCTGCTGCGCCGCGCCGGAACGGCCTCCTGGGCCGAGGACGTCTACGACGACGGGCTCATCCGGGTGGAGCCGGCGACCCGGACGGTCTTCGTCGAGAGCCAGGAGATCCACCTGACCCCGACCGAGTTCCGTCTGCTCAACACCCTCGTACGGCACGCCGGCAACGTCCTGAGCTCCTCCCAGTTGCTCTCCCTGGTGTGGGACGACCCCACGGGGCTCAGCCCGGAGCGGGTGAAGTTCGCCATCCTGCGCCTGCGCCGCCGCCTCAACCCCGACACCTCCGCCTCGCCCATCGAGGCGGTCCGCGGCGTCGGCTACCGCTACCGCCCCCCGGCCCAGCACCAGAACGGCAAGGACACCCTCTCGGTCCGCCGCTGACCGCGCCCGTGTCCGGGCCTCGCCTCGGCCCGGACACGGCGGCCGGAGCGGACCATGACCGGGACGGCACGACCTGGGAGAGCGGGCCGCGAACGAGGACGGTCACCTGCTCAGGACACGGCCTGCCACGCGTCCCCGCGCCGCCACAGCAGCTCCTCACGCTCCAGCGCCCGCAACGCCCCCACGATGCCCCCCCCCCCCCCCCCGGGCTGCACCGCGCCCGCTCCCACACCGGCCCGACGACGTGCGCGCCGTCGTCTTCGAAGTATCGGACCTGGGCGATCGCGGTGGCGCGGCGTGGTGGGCAGCAGCGCAGCCGGACCGGCACCTTCCACGTCTTCAGGGTCGTGGCGGCGAGTTCTCCGGTCACGCGGACACGGCCGTGGGAGCGGTTGACGGACTTCTGGTTGCGCGACAGGCGCGGCCGGTGCCGGTGGCGCCTGAACAGGGTCCGGATCATGCCATCCGCACCCTGGTACCCCCGATCGGCAAGGACCCGGACGCCAGCGCCGGTGAGGGCATCGACCAGGCCGGTCCGCCGGACGGCGGTCAGATCGTGCACCGCCCCGGGCAGCGCGGGCGAGACCCACACCAGGCGGTCGGCCGGATCGGCGAGGAACTGAGCGTTGGCTCCGTGCCGGTGGTGTTTCCCGGAGTAGTACGGCCTGTCGTCGGCCAGCCGGTTATCGGCAGGAGCGTGCCGTCGCCGACGACGTAGGCCAGGCGGGAGACCTTGCGGCGGTGTGAACGTCGTCGGCCAGGGCGGCGACCAGGTCGATCGCCTCGCGTACGTAGCGCCAGGTGGTGGTGCCGATGGCGAACCCGCTGCTCAGGCGGGCGTAGGCGTCGCCGTTGCGCAGGTGGGCCAAGACCAGGAGGGCTTGTTACCCGGGGCCGAGGGGGCGCCATCGGGAGCGTCGTTGCGCGCGGTGGGCGCGGATCAAGCCGGCCAGGCGGACAAGGGTACGGTTGGACAGCGGAATCGCGGCACGGTATGACAGCAACGAGGCTCCCGGTTGGGGCATCGAATCTTGGTCGACTGCTGTCTTACCGGGATCCTCGTCTCATCCGCTACCGCCTTCTGCAGGTCCGCCGTGACCTGGGCCATCAGGATGAAAAAGCCTCATGCGTTCATCGACGTCATTCTTCGTGTGGAACGTGATACAGGGTTCGCGTTGACGCGAACCATGCGCGGTCGATGAACCGGCCGGTGATTCGTCCTACCATGCACATGTAGCGGTCAAAGGTTTCAGCGTCGCTGATTTCGTCGCTGAGCTCCAGTCCGCTCGCGTGCGCCTCGAACTCAGGGACCTCCATCCATCCCCCAGGGGAGGAAGGAGGGAATATCTCTCCACGATATTCCCTGTCATAAGTGTATAGCAGTTTGCCGGGATCGGCCTCTTCCACATAATAGGCTTCGAGTACGCGTTGCCCGTCTGCGCTCAGCGCCTCTATCAGATGTGGCGGCATCGTTCCGCTGATGGTGAGGATGGTCGACCAGCCGGCCGAGTGCTCTCCCACCCAGACGATGAGTTCCTCCGGGCCGATTTCGTATGATTGCATGGCTGTCTGAAAATCACACAACGTGCCGTCTCGGGGGTCGACGCCCAGCCGCCGGGCGATCTCGTTGCCATCTTCCGTGTCCACCCACTGGCAGCTGAACCACGATTCCAGTCCGTGTCCGGCAAGTAGATCCCACTGACTTTCCTCAGGAAGGGCGCGATCGGGTTTCTGCATCATTGGCCTCTTGTTGGTTGGTCTGCGGACAGTGGGGGTATCGGCCGTATATGACCAACACCCCCACTTCGATATACCGACGAAGATGACTACGGGACGACGCTCACCCAGAAGGCATGATGGGTGGCGACATGATATTTGTCATAGAAACCCTTCAGCGCCCTGCCGTGCAGGTCGTTGTGTCCGCCGTTAACGGCCCTGATGGAGTAGTGGCCAGTTCCCCTTCCACTGCCGGCCGCCCCTTGGTAGGTCGAGGCGAAGGGATACTCGTCGCACTCCAGTCTAGTGGGCCGCGTCCTGCCGCCGGCCCACGGCATCCCTTCGCTATTCTCCGCCTTTGGATATTGGTCTCTGAAGTAGTATTTACAGTAATTGGTGATAGGTGATGCACTCCAGTGCTTCCCGTCGTCCATGTACATCTCAATGCCGGAGAAGAATTTCCTGTTGAAGCCGCTGGTGCCTGCAGGACGCTTATGCAGCGGAGGACTGGAGGCGACATTCCAGTTTCCAGGGATCGTCTTCGGCTGCTCGGTCCCGGTCCAGCGCTTCGTAGGCGGATACTCCGGCTTCGACCAGTCATGTCCTGGCCGAAGTGGGGGCGACGTCAACCCGTTGACGCTCGGGTCCAGGGCGGCTTTGATATGCCTGGTGACTTCGGCAAATTCAGGGTTCTTGCCCTCCGACATTTCGAAGACCCGGTGTGCCCTGTCGTTGACGCATCCGCCGGTGTGATTGATGACCTTGTCCCGATCGCACCGATAGTAGGGGGCGGCGAGAGTGCTGAGGTCCCCTGGTAGCCGCCCGTAACCATGTCGGGCCACACCAAGCCGCTTCCCCTGCGTCCCCACTATTTCCGGGCTCCATAAGGGGAGATCCCTACGGTTGTTATGAAAACGGGCGAGCATGGGCTTGATCGTGCATATAGCGTTGGGCCCTCCCGCGATGGGATTGCTTTCCAGCAGGTACATGGTGCTACTGGTCTTCTCCCATTCCCTAATCGTCTTCGTAGTGCTTCCAGTGATGCTCCGGCAAGGCGTCAGATTGTCGGATTCGGTTTGAACCTCGAATGTCAGCGGAAGCTCTTGAATGTCCTCGGCGCTCTCCTCGCTGATAGGGTATCTCTTCCCGTTCCAATACAAGGCGAAGTCGGTCAGCCGCAGGAAGAGTTTCATGTTCTGCGGCTTCAGGCCACTGCCTCCTGCGTTGGCTACCTCTGTGCCAGCCCAGTTCCCCACGTAGCTGTTGGTCACCCAGGTGGCACGGAACTGGAAGATGATGTCGTTGGGAAGGGTATCTCCCTGAGCCAGTTCCAGGATGGAGGCCACTATGCCGGCTCTGCCGCCACTTCTGCTGACGCCGACTTTATTGCTGGCCTTGACCCATCGCTTTCCGTCCGGGCCGTCACCATTCTCTGCCGCTTCGTACGTTCCCATGCTAACCCAGCTTGTCCAGCAGGAAGAGAACGGACGTTCTTGCAGACGGGCATAATCAATGGTCGGGTGCTTGGGAGACCGGAGACAGTCCTCCAGACTGAGATGGTCGTAATCGAAGTCTTCAGCGGTGGCCGAGGCGCGAGACGCAGTCTGCGAGGGCTGACTCGAAGAGTTCGCGTTCTGGGCAGTTCGCTGGTTCGTGCTTGTGAGGAGAGCTGCTACGTCAATGGCGGTCAAGGGCCGCTGGTAGACCTGGACATCGTCGAGATCGCCCAGCATGCCGACCCCCAGCGACATCGCGTTATCAGCGTTCCATGCGGAGAAACTGATCGGCACGGACTTGACCAAGGCACCGTTGAGATACAGCGACGCGGTCTTCGTGGATGCGTCGTATGCGCCAGCTAGATGGAACCACTCGTTGACCGGCGGTTCGACGTCGGACAGCACACCCTCGACTGTAGCGTCGGCGGCATCGATGCTGGTGAAGGTGAACACCAACCCGTGATCCGCCGTATTACCGAGGCGGAACGGGGCCTGGTGGCCGCCTTTCTGCTCGAGGACGGTGTAGTCGCCGTCCTTGTCGCTCCACCGCAACCAGGCAGCGGCGGTGAAGCTCTGGTCGGTGCGGATCACCGGCCGGGCCGTCTGCGCCAGGGGCTCCTCCCCGGGCTGGGTGACGTCAACGGTGACCTGCTGCCAATTCGACCAGGCCGAGGATGCGTCACCGGCGACCGCGCGCAGGCGCCAGCGCACCTTCCACCCGTCGGTCAGCTTCCCTTCGGGGACGATGAGGCTCGCCTGGGTGCCGGAGGCGATGTTGTCCGCGTTGCCGGTCCAGATCTGGCCACTGCCCTGCCCGGCGGGCGCGGCGGGATCGTGCTCGATCTCGACCTCGGCTCGCACCGGCTGGCCGGCCGGGTGGGTGACGGTGGCCTGCAGCGTGGGGGTGAGCCTGGTGGTCACCGTGACGCCGTCCACCGCCTTCGACGGGGTGATGGTCAGGCCGGTCGTGCTGGGCTTGGGCAGGCTGACGGTGACCTGCTGCCAGTCCGACCAGGCGGAAGAGGCGGTGGCCGAGACCGATCGGGCCCGCCAGCGCACCTTCCACTGATCGGCAAGCGTATCGGCCGGGACGGCGATGCTCGCCTGGGTGCCCGCCGGGACGTTGTCCGCGTTGCCGGCCCAGATCTGGCCGGTGCCCTGCCCGGCGGGCGCGGCGGGGTCGTGCTCGATCTCGACCTCGGCCCGCAGCGGCCTGCCTGCCGGGTCGCTCACCTGAGCGAGCAGGGACGGGGTGCGGGTGGGGGTGACGGTGGTGTCGTTCACCTGCTCCGACGGACTGACCTGCAATGCGCCCACGGCCGGCTCGGAGACCGGATCGGGCACGTCCACGCTCAGGGATTGCCAGTCCGACCACGGCGAGCCGACAGTGGTGGCCGGGTTCACCGCCCGGACCCGCCAGCGCACCTTCCACCCCTCGGTCAGCTTCCCGTCGGCGACGGTGATACTGGCCTGGATGCCGGAGGCGACGTTGTCCACGGCTCCGGCCCAGATCTGGCCGGTGCCCTGCCCGGTCGCGGCAGGATCGTGCTCGACCTCGAACTCCGCCCGCAGCGGCTGGGCGGCCGGGTCGGTGACCGCCGTGTGCAGGGCCGGGGTGAGGCTCGTGGTCACGGTGACACCGTCCACCAGCTGCGCGGGCGTGACCTGGAAGGCGCTCACCGCCGGGTTGGGCACGTCCACCGTGGCCGACTGCCAGTCCGACCACGCCGAGATGCTCGACGCGGCCGAGTTGGCCGCGCGGGCCCGCCAGCGCACCTTCCAGCCGTCGGCCAGTTTCCCGGCCGGGACGGTCACCGCAGCCTGGCCACCGGAGGCCACCGCAGCCAAGGTACCGGTCCAGATCTGCCCGGCGCCCTGGCTAGTGGCGGCCGGGTCATGTTCGATCTCGAACTCACCCGTCAGGTTACCGCCGATGGTGTCGGTGACGGTGGCGGCCAGCTGCGGGGTGAGCGAGGTGGCCACCGTGATGCCGTCGGCGCTCCGGGCGGGGGTAATCGTCAGGTTGGTGACGGTCGGGACCGAGGCCGGGCCGGTGCTCGTGACGGTCAGCTTCGGCGGGTTGCCGAAATCAGTGTCCTCGGACGCGGTGAGTACCCGGTAGTTGTTGACGTTGGTCTCCGAGGGGGACTGCAGCACCAGGCCGTGGTTGGCCGCGCCAGCCGCCCAGTCCTGGGCAATCCCGGTGACCGGCCACTCCAGCGCGGCCGACCCGCCCGCGCAGGACTCACCGAAGCCCGCCTTGTTGATCTGGGCGTCCTCGGTGGTAGAGGCGGGCTTGTTGGCCCAGTCCAGGTTGTTCTCATCCCAGGCGCTGGTCAGGCGGCGAACTTGAATACCGGCTCCGACCGCGGTGCCGCATCCGGAGGAGTCCATGTTCAGCAGTGACAGCTTGGCGTCGGTGACGGTCGTCCCGGCGAGGGAGGCGGTGTCGAAGCGCAGGTGTACCCGGTACTTGGCGTTGCCGGTCTGGGTACCGGCCATCATGACTGGAAGGGTGGGGTCCGCCGGGTTTCCCGCGGTGTTGAAGACGCTGCTGACGTCCACGTCGTTGTTGGATGGCAGCGTGGTGGTCGGGTCCACCCGCACCGGATACTTCGTGGCCGGATCCGACAGGAACGCGTGGTCGGGCTTGAGCACCAGCTCGGTGCGACCGTTCTTGCTGACCACATCGGTGGTGATCTTCTTGTGCCGGGCCTGAGGCAGACGCCCCTCGGCCAAGCGCTCCTTGACGCCGGCATCCCACATGACCGGCTGCGGCGCGGACGCGACCAGCTTCTTGCCCTTGCCACGGGTCAGCAGCAGCCGCCCGCCCTTGCCCTCGGACAGGGTCAGGCCATCGGTCTGCACACCAAGACGGATCTCCATCGGCTTGGCGGGCCGCTCCCGCAGCACCACATCGTGCCGGAACCCGGTGGGCAGCACGGTGACGACCAGGTCCGCGCCCTTACCTGCGGCGTCAGTGAAGGTGGCGGTGTTCTTGCTGACAGTCGGTTTGGGCAACGCGGTCGGCCAGCTCAGCGTGTAGGACTGCCCGTCCGCGGCCGTCATGGACACGAACGCGTCCGTACCGCCGTTAGAAACGGGGGTTCCCCCCGAAGTGTGGACACCGGCTGTCATGCGGCGAGCAGCACCTTATCGGACGTCTGCTCGTAGTCGATCGGGCTGAGCTGACCGAGAGCGGAATGTCTCCTTCGGGTGTTGTATCGAGTGATCCACCGGAAGACCTCCAGACGGGCCTGACAGGCCGAGGGCCATGACCGGGCGCCCTGCAGGGTCTCGCGCTTGAGCGAGGCGTTGAACGCCTCGGCAGCGCTGTTGTCGGCGCTGCTGCCAACCGCTCCCATCGACTGATGCACCCCCAGCTCGGCGCAGACCTCGGCGAACCGGTGCGAGGTGTACTGACTGCCATGATCGGAATGGAAGATCGCTCCGTCCAGGCCGTCCCGGGTCGCAGCGGCGGCCCGCAGCGCATCAACGACCAGATCAGTACGCATGTGATCAGCGATCGACCAACCCGCCAGGCGGCGTGAATGCAGGTCGAGCACGGTCGCCAGGTACAGGAACGCGCCGTCGGCCAGGGGCAGGTAGGTGATGTCACCCACATAGCGCTGGTTCGGCGCGGGCGCGGTGAAGTCCCGGCTGATCAGATCGGGCGCCTTGGACGCGGACGGCTCGGTGACGGTGGTGCGGATCTTCTTGCGCAAGTGCAGCCCGACGATGCCGAACCGGCGCATGATGCGCTCGACGCGCTTGTGGTTGATCCTCATGCCCTGGCCACGCAGCTCGGCGGTGACGCGCGGACTGCCGTAAGTGCCGTCGAACTCACCATGGATCTGCTTGATCTCCTCGGCCAGCGCGGCATCCGCCGCAGCGCGGGCTTCGCGCGCGGGAGCGGCGCTCTGCCACCGGTAGAAGCCCGAGCGCGAGACCCCCAGCACCCGGCACAGCCGCTTGACGCCGAAGGCGCCGCGGTGGTCGGCGACGAACTGAAAGCGGCTCACCAGTTCGTCTCGCCCGCGAAATACTTGGCCGCCCGGCGCAGGATGTCCCGCTCGGTCTCCAGTTCCCGGATGCGGGCCCGCAGTTGCCTGTTCTCCTCTTCCAACACGGCGTCGGACGATACCGGCCCGCCGGCCTGCTTCTTCGTCGGCCCCGCGGTCGTGGGGGCAGAACCGGTGGCCCGCGACTCCTTCACCCACAAGCGCAGGGTCTCGCGGTTGAGGCCCAGGTCCCGGGCCACCGACGCGTACGTCCGCGTCGGGTCAGACAGGTACAGCGCGACGGCGTCGGCCTTGAACTCCGGCGAGTACGACTTCATCGCCACGTGGAACTCCTCGTCTCCGGACTTCCATCATCCGGCACTCAAGGTGTCCACACTTCGGGGGGAAGGCCCGTCCGCGCCCGTACTGGTGACGGACGGCTGACTGTTCCAGTACAGCAGCATGTCATCCCAGCTGGAGGTGATCCGCCGCGCTGTGATGCCGGAGCCGACAGACTCTCCGCAGGTATTGGACTGGTGGTTCCACAGGTTCAGGTCGGCGTTTTCCACCTTGCTGCCCGCGAACTCGGCGGGGATGTCGGGGAACTTGAGGTAGCCGCGCCAGCGCTTGGCGATGCTGCTGGCGTAGGACTTGCCGACCACGATCTCGGGATCGGCGAAGGTGTCCCAGCTGTCCGTGAGGTCGTAATCGTTGATGTAGGCGTCCATGCCGCCGTGTTGCCAGTCGCCGGTGTGGCCTTCGTACCAGTCCGAGGCCGCGGCGGTCATCGTCACCGGGTACGTCGTTGCCGCATCGGCCAAGAATGCGGCGTCCGGCGTGAAGATCAAGGTCTTGCCGTCTTCGGCGAGCGTGACGGCGGCCTTGCCGATCTTGCCTGCATCGAGCGGGGCATCTGTGTCGGCGGCTTTGGCGTCCCGCATTAGGGTCGGCCGCACCTCGGTCAGTGTCTTGCCGTCCTTGCCCACGATGGTGGGCCGGCCTGCGGCGTTCTTTGCGAAGGACATGCCCTTGGGCAGGTCGACCGGGACGCGGAAGGAGACCGGGCCGGTGGGCCGTTCGGCGATGGTGATCTGCTGTTGGAATCCGGTGCGGGTCGCGGTCACCATCAGGTCGCGGCCCTTGCCGTAGGCGGACCGGTAGGTGGCGGTGTTGCCCTTCAGTTTGGGCGCGGGCAGGGCCGACGGTGTGGTGATCTTCGTTGTGGCGTCGGCCGCCTGGCTCTTGAGGAGGGTCTTGTCCCGCCCGGCGGACAGGACGAGGTTTCCCTTCGCGGCCTTGGGCTTGATGACGCCGTCCGCCTCGACGAGGGTGGTGTCGATCGGCGTGAAGCCCTTGCCGTCGGCCTTCTTGACGCGTACGGGCTCGGTGGACAGCTCAACCCGCAGCGTCTTGCCGTCTGGGTTGGCGTAGGTAGTCGAGGTCTCCGTCCGGTAGGACTCGATCTCGATGCGCTTGTTCTGCTTCTTGGCTTCTGCCTTGAGGGAAGCCAGCGGATCGGCCGCAGGGGCGGGCGCCGTGGAGGCAGAGGGGGTGGGATCGGGTTCGGCGGCAGCTGGTGGGGTGGGATCGGGTTCGGCGGCAGCTGGTGGGGTGGGATCGGGTTCGGCGGCAGCTGGTGGGGTGGGAGCGGGTTCGGCGGCAGCTGGTAAGGCCGCCAGCATTGATGTCGATAGCCCGAGGACGGCTATCAGGGAGGTGCGGCGGCTGCGTGCGAGCGCGCTGAGCCTCGGGGGATGGATGTTCACTCTGACCTTTCATGATCGTTTCAGTCAAACCGGACGATCATTGCATAAGGTCCGCATAAAAGTAAAGATCAGCATAAATCGGAAAGATGGGTTTCCGGATAGATCAAGAGGGTGGCTTGGATTCGTCAATACAGTATTGACGGCCGCCTCATGCTCCCCTGTGCAGCGCGCAGCAGCATCCTCGCCTGGGGTCGCGCCTACTACCCGGCCGACCTCCTGGACGGCACTCCCGTCGCCGCATCCGGCAAGGTCACTGACGGAATCTACGGCGCGCTGGCCGCCGCAGGCATCCTGGACGTCGCGACCGCCCGCGTCACCGAGACCTTCCACGCCCGCACCGCCACCTCCGCCGAGGCCGCGGCCCTGCGCATCCCTGCCGGCAGTCCCGTCCTCGTCATCGACCGCGTCACCCGCACCGGCGCCGGTCACGCCATCGAGCTGCTGCGCCGCGTCGCGGCCTCCCGTGTCCGGGTCATCCACGACGGCTTGCCGCTGACCGCGCCCGCGTAGCGAGCACTCCGCGGCCGGTGCGATACTGGCCCGACTTGGCTACGTTTCGGGTGGACAAGTGCGACGGCCCCCAGCGACACCGCGTTGGGGGCCGTCGTTTTCCCCGCTCACTTCACCGGCGTGGCCTCATGCCCCTCGGCAATACGGTCGATGTGCGCCGCGAGCTCGAAATCTTTCTCCGTCAGCTGATGTCCGGCGTCGTGCGTCGTGATCGAGAAGGTCACCCGCTGCCAGCGGATGTCGATGTCCGGGTGATGACCCACCTCCCGGGCCTTCGCCCCGACGTACATCACCAGGTGCAGGCACTCGTGGTAGGTGTGCTGATACGTGCGGGTGATCGCATCCCCGCGTCGTTCCCACCCCGGCAGGTCTGCGAGACGGAGGGCGATCTCCTCATCGGTCAATGGCTGCAGCTCAGACATCGGCGTCCTTCGGCTAGGCGATGATCGTCCGCAGCATCTCACCCATCTGCCGGCCGTGAGGAGTCCGCGCCCACGGCTTCATCGCCGACCGGATACCGAGCAGCGCCGTCTTCATCCGCGCGGACCCGGTCTCCCCGATCAACCGCACCACGTCCCCGGCGACCGCCACGGCCTGCCCACTCTCCCCGGTGGCCGCCAGCGCGGTAGCGAACCGCGCCCGGAACACGCCCACGTCCCGCTGGGACGTCGACGGCTGCCGCGCCAGCGCGGAATCCCACAACTGCGCGGCCTCGGCGTGCAGTCCCAGACGGCCGTAGCAGGTGGCGCGCTGCACATCCAGGTAGCGCGGGGTCCGGCGGGCCGCGTTGCCCCACGCGAAGTCGTCGTCGATCGCGTCGGTCAGGTGCGCGGCCTCCTCCAGCGACCGGTCACACCCGGCCCGGTCTCTCATCAGGGACCGGCCGTGCGCCCGCTGCTGCATCGCGAGGATCCGCACCTTCGGGCACAGCTGACCGGCGTCCGCCAGTACGGCCGCGGCCAGGTCCACCACGCCGGGCCCGTCCCCGGTGTCGGTCCGCAGCATGGCCTTGTTGACCAGGGCGTACCCGACGAGCTGCGGGTCGTGCGCGCGGTGCGCCATGTCGAGGGTCTCGGCTCGCCACCCCGCGGACTGCCGCAGATCCCCGGCGTCCTGGTACAGCCAGCCGACCAGGGCCGCGTACGCCGCACCGACCCGCAGGAACTCCCGCCGCAGATCGTCCGGGGCCTGCCCAGCGAGGTCGCAGATCAGCCGGTGCTGCGCGATGACGGTCGGGATGAGGTGGTGCGGCCCCAAGTACATGTCGGCCATGTAGTGGCCTTTCAACTGCTCCGCGAAGTACGGCACCAGCTCAGGTGCCACGTGCTGCGTCATGACACGGCCTTCGTGGGGGGTTATCTCCCATGGCGGGAGAGTATCGCCGGTTCTCTCGGATATGTCGGATCCGAAGAGTTCTTCCTTGCTTAACTCGAATACCCGGCACAGCAGCGTTTTATAGATCGCTCCCGGTGGCCACTCGCCGTTCTCCCACCGGCGGATCAACCGCTGGATGCTCGCCGTCGCGGTCAGGATCGGGTTGTCCGGATCGGCCGCCGCCCGTAGCTGCACCGCCAACTGCTTCTGTGACCAGCACTTATTCTCCCGCTCGTCACGTATCCGAAGCGCCCACGCGGGGAGTTCGCTGCGCATTCGCATCCACCTCATCAATGGCCGGGAAAGCGGAGAGGAAGGGGAAGTTCATCCCTACTTCCTCAATCTTCCTCCCATGCCCTCTCCCCGCAGGCACTTCCGAGAAGTTGTCATGGAATCTGTTTTCCCCTGCGGGAAAAGGCGGACCCGCCGGGCGTCAGGCAACACCCGACGGGCCCTTGACCGGACATCGGAGGTCCGACCCATGAGCCACGGTAATCCAACCGCCCTGCTCTCTTCACCCCCCACCAGAGCAGAAGCACACATCTGGACGGAGGTAACCGGCCTTGTCGCCGAGATGCACGACAAGATGCTGGCCGTCGTGCAACGGCTGGTGAAGCCGCACGGCCTGCGGACCGCGCGCGTTCACAGGATCGGCATGCTGCTGCGCGGGGACGGCATGCCGGCCCCGAAGGCACCCATCACCCACCACGCCCCGGACCTGACGGTGTACGACGACGCCGGGTGGGTCATCGCCACGGTGACCATCGGCCCACGGGCCGGCCACTACCTCATCTCCCTCCCCACGGTGGACGTCGGCTGCCAGACCGTGAACGCCGACCAGCCTCACGCGGTGGTGGACATGATCTGCGCTGCCCGGGGAGCGGCGGCATGACGAAACGGATCATAGAGTTCGACGTCAAGGAACTGTCCAGCGGTGGCTGGGAGGCCCGGTTCACCGACGCCCCGCCGGACGCGCCCGCCGACGTGACGGCGAACACTTTCCGCGAGCTCGAACTGCGGTGCGTCTCCAAGCGGGTCGCCCGCGCGCTGAACGAGGGCTTCGCCCGCATGGAGCAGGGCGACGCGGCATGACCGTCACAGTGGCGGAGCCCAAGATCCGCGTTCCCTACGTGATCGCCCGCTCGGGTGAGATCGTCAACCAGCATCCACGGTTCGTGAGCAAGCTGGGCGGCGGGCTGCGGCTGGCCTACGACAGGCCGCGGCCGAACGACTGGGCCCACGGCGTGCTTCGTGTCCGCGTTCGCACCACCCGGGAAGGGCAGCCGCAGTGGCGGCTGCTGAACACCCGCCGACAGTGGGAATGCATGGAGAAGAACCTCTGCCAGGTCTGCGGGGAGGTAGCCACCGATCCGGTATCAGGTCGCATCCCGTGGATCATGACGGAGACGGCGTTCCGTGACGTGCCCGGTGAGCCGGGCAACGGCTACACCAGCGCGCCCGCGACGTGCCGGGCGTGCATCGGGGATGCACTGGCCCTGTGCCCTCGGCTTCACATCTCCTCCGCGGTCTGCACGGTGGCCTACGCCGAACCGGTCGCCGTGCTGGCCGAGGTGTTCCAGCCGGGCCCCGGCCGCAGAGCCGTCCATACCGGCGAGCACAACGTGTTCGTTCGCCTTGACGACGAGGTGCTGTTGCCCCGCGTGCTTGCTACGCAGTTGATCGTCAAAGTCCACGATCTTCAGCCCGCGCCGCTCCTGGCGTAACCCCCACGACGGAGGAATGTTGTCCCCCAAGCTCAGACGCATCAGGAACACCGGTCTACTAGTGAGCACGATCTTCATCGCCGTGCTGGTGGTGGCGTCGCTGAAGGTCGCCATCGTCACGGTCGTCATGATCGCTGTCACTCTCGGGCCCGTCCTGCTGGTCCGCCTCTCAACACGCGGACGCCCGCGCGGCCGGTAGGCCCCCTGAGCTGGCGCGGCAGCGTGGGATCACTCGCCCCCGCGTTGCCGCGTCGATCAACCCTGCGGGCACGGGAGCCCGCAGGTTGCAAGACGCGACTGGATGGCAGACGTCGGGCGCGGAGCCATCGAACCACGGTCGCAGCGGGTGTCCTCGGCTCGGCTAGTCCTCGGCCGAGGACACTCAGCGCCCCGCCCGCGACACCCCCTCTCACCGAAGGAGTGAAGATGACCACCGCCACCGCCTGGGGACTCGCCCAGGCCACCGAACCGCTTCCGAAAGACGGACCGCTGTACGCCACCGCCGTGCTCGACCCCGCCACCCAGCTCGCCCGCTTCTACGACGCGGCCGGCGCGATCGTGGACATGGGTGACAAGAAGAAGGCGGTCACCGTCACCAAATCCAAGGGAGGTGGCGGTGACGGCTCAGGCAAGAGCAACCCGGTCGCCGACGACTCCAACAGCGACGGGTAGACAAGCCGATGCAGCCCTCGCCGCAGACCGTGCTGGTCATCACCTCGGTCGAGGACGTCCACGCCGACCTCGTGATCGAGAAACTCAACGAACGCCGGGTGCAGGTCGTCCGCGCCGACCCCGGCGACATCGGCACCGGCCTGATGTTCGACGTCTGCCTCGGCGATGACCAGGTGGAGTGGGCCGGTCGGCTGCGCACGCCGAGCCGTGACATCGCGCTGGAAGAGGTCGGGGCGGTGTACTACCGCCGCCCCACCCCTCACTCCGCGCGGTTCGCCCACCTGCCCGCCGTGGAGCGGGAGTTCGCCGTCACCGAAGCGCAGCACGGCCTCGGCGGCGTCCTGCGCAACCTGCGCACCACGCGGTACGTCAACCACCCCGCGGCGATCAACGCCGCCGACTACAAACCCGCGCAGCTCCGCGTCGCCGCCCGGCTCGGCATGGCCATCCCGCCGACACTGATCACCAACGACGTGGCGGCCGCGCGGAAGTTCGCCGCCGGGTACGGCCCGATCATCTACAAGTCCTTCCGGGGCGCACCCCGCTCCCCGGACGGCCAGGTCGCGGCGATCTGGACGCAGCGGGTCGCCGAGGAGACGCTGGACGACTCGCTGGCGGTCACCGCCCACCTGTTCCAGAAGGAGGTGGCCAAGACCGCCGACGCCCGCGTGACCGTGATCGGCCGGACCGTGTTCGCCAGCAGGATCACCACCCCCGGCGGCGCACTCGACTGGCGCAGCGGCGACTGGGAGCAGCTCGTCCACGACCCCGTCGACGTTCCCGAGCAGATCATCGACTGCCTGCACGCCTACCTCGACCACTTCGGGCTGGTGTTCGGCTGCTTCGACTTCGCCCTCGAATCCACCGGGGAACGGGCCCCGGACCGCTGGACCTTCATCGAGTGCAACCCCAACGGGCAATGGGGCTGGTTGCCTGATTCCGACGCGATGGCGCAGGCCTTCGCCGACCTCCTATTGGAAGGATGGTGGCCGTGAGCGATACGGCCGCGAAGCTCCGCCGCGCCCTGGCCGGCACCATAGGCTCCCCCGGCTGGCGCGCGGCGCTGGAAGCGATACCGCGCGAGCTGTTCCTGGGCGATGCCGTCTACCTGCCCGACCCCGCCCGCGCCGACCGGTGGACCCCGGTCCGCCGTGAGCAGGTCGGCGCGGACGACTGGCCGGCCATGGCCTACACCGACCAGACGTGGGTGACCCAGGTCGACGGGCTCCTGGCCGAGGACGCCACGGAGACGGTGACCGGGTCGCCGAGCTCGTCGTCGACCCTGCCCGGCCTGGTCGTGCGGATGCTGGAGGACGCCCAGATCAGCGAAGGCGACCGGGTCCTGGAGATCGGCACCGGCACCGGCTACTCCACCGCGCTGATGTGCCACCGGATCGGCGGGGAGGCGGTGACCTCCGTCGAGTACGACCCGGCCGTGGCCGAGCGCGCCCGCCGGGCCATCGGCCGCTTCGGCTGCACGCCCACCCTGGCCGTGGGCGACGGCCTGCACGGACACGACGAGAACGCCCCCTACGACCGGCTGATCGCGACCTGCTCGGTACGGACCATTCCCCCGGCGTGGATGCGGCAGGTCCGCGACGGCGGGACCATCCTGGCTCCGATGTGGGGGTGGATGGGCGGCGTCGCCTCCGCGCATCTGACGCCGGCCGGCGACGGCACCGCCGGCGGCCGGTTCCTGACCCAGGACCTGTACTTCATGACCGCCCGCTCGCACCTGGCGCCTCCCCGGCCGCCGGTCACGACCGGAACCGGGGAGGCCCGGGAGAGCCGCATCGACCCCGGAGTCTTCGACGACGACACCGCGGTGTTCGTCGCCCAGCTCGCCGCGCCGGCCGCGCAGCAGGCGTGGGCCGGGGACACGCTGATCCTGCTGGACGTCGGCACCGGCTCCCGGGCCGATGTCCGGCCCGGCCTCGGCGGCGGGTGGATCGTCCACCAGCACGGTCCGCTGCGGCTGTGGGACGACGTCGAGGACGCCATCGTGACCTGGCGGGCAGCCGGGTCGCCGCACCAGTCCGGGTTCGGGCTCACCGTCACCCCGGACCGCCAGTTCGTGTGGCTGGGCGAACCGGACGGCCCGTGCTGGGACCTGCCCGCCTGAGCAGGAACACGAATCTCCGGAGGCGCGAGGCGCGAGAAGGCGGCTGAGCGGCCCGTGACTCGTCGTCGGGGGTTATCTCGATATCGCCCACATCTCCGGGCTCCACGTCCAAGTGCAGGGGCAGCAGGTCGCGGACCATGGGCTCCGCCTTGTCCAGGCGGCGGGCCTGGGTGTAGGCCGGACGGTGGAGGCCGGGACCCTCGACGGTCAGCGCCCACCAGCCGCCGGACCTCTGCGCGGTAACGCGGTATGCGTTCAATCGCCCTCGCCCTCCAGCGTCTCGGTCAGGTGCGCGGCCTCCTCCAGCGGCCGGTCACACCCGCTCCGGTGTCGGGGCGGCACCGGGGCGGCGTCAGAACAGCTCGATGGCGGGCAGGGCCACGGCGACGGCGGCCTGGCCGGTGGCGGCGGCGTGGTTGACCCGCTGGCGGGCCATCACGTGGCGTTCGCGCAGGTCGTCGACGCTGAGGTCGGTCAGCAGGTCCTGCTCGGCCCGTTCGCCTTCCACGTAGCCCACGACGTCGGCGACCTGGCGCTGGACCTCTTCGACGGCGACGCCGACGTGTTCGAGCATCTGCCGGCTGATGTCCTGGAACTGGATCTCCCCGACGGCGCCGGTGGTGCTGTCGGTCAGAGCCGAGGACGTCTGCGCGACCCGGCCGGCGGCGTCGACGGTGTCGGTCAGCACACCGGTGAACATCTCGGTGAGCTTGTGCTGGGTGTCGATGACGCCGAGCAGGCGGCGGGTGATGGCGCTCTGCTCACCGGAGGCCCCCTCCAGCTCCGGCACCGCCGCCGCGCCGGTGTCGATCGCGCTGTCGTCGGCGATGGCCAGATGCAGCCGGTCGGTCAGCTCCTTGATGCTGGAACCGATGTCGTGGGCGGCCCGGCTGGACTGCTCGGCCAGCTGGCGCACCTCGTCGGCGACGACGGAGAACCCCCGGCCGGCCTCGCCGGCCCGGCTCGCCTCGATCTTGGCGTTCAGCGCCAGGACGTTGGTGGCGCGGCTGACGGCCTCGATCGCCGCCACGTGGCGGTTGAGGTCGCGCATCTCCTCCACCAGCACGCCCACCCGGCGGTCGCGCTGGGCGAAGTACCCGATCAGGCCCAGGACCAGCCGGCTGTTGGACTCGCCCATCTCGGACAGCTGGCGCTGGGTCATGTCGACCGCCCTGGCCAGGCCGTCCACGTCGTCGGCCATGGCGCCGGCCAGCGCGTCGACCTGCTGCATCCGCTCCAGCGTCGCCATCGCGGCCTCTTCGGTGTAGTCGGCCACGTCCTTCAGGTGCGCCGCCATCACGTCGCAGTACGCCGGCAACGGCGACAGCGCACGGGAGATCGCCTCACCGGCCGGCCGGGCCGGTTCCGCGGTCCGGTCCCGGCGGGGGGTCAGCCACCGGCTCAAGCCGAACATCTTCGTCCTTCCTCGTAGGGTCCGTCCTCGCCGGGGCCTCAGGCCCCCGGGACGACCTGCTTGACGACGCCCAGCAGCTGCTCGGGCGCGACCGGCTTGACGAGCCAGCCGGTGGCGCCGGCGGCCTTGGCCTCGGCGCGTTTGGCCGCCTCGGACTCGGTGGTGAGCATCAGGATCGGCGTGAACCGCATCCCGGCGGCCTTGCGGACCTCCCGGGCGAAGGTGATGCCGTCCATGAACGGCATGTTCACGTCGCTGATGATCAGGTCGGGGCGCAGCCCGCCGGTGACCTTGCCCAGCGCCTCCTTGCCGTGGGAGGCCGTCTCCACGCCGTAGCCGGCCTTGGTCAGCACCGACTTGATGCTCATGAGCATGGTGGCCGAGTCGTCCACAAGCATGATCGTCTTCACTGTGCGGCCCCTTTCTGGGCTTCTTTGCTGCTCTGCCGGTTTTCGAGCAACGGCATGATGTGGGCGGACAGGAAGGAGTCCAGGGGCCTGCCGGTAATCGTCGGCCGGAACAGCAGCAGGGCCTGCAGCGCCCCGGTGTGCAGATGGGTGCAGTTGCGCAGGTTCACTCCGGGCCGGGCGGTCGCGCGCAGCCAGGCGGCGAGGGGTTCGACCTCTTCGACCGTGAGCACCCCGGTGACGGTCGCGGTACGGTCACGCAGCTCGAGCGGCAACGCCGAGCACCTCCTTGATGTTGAGGACCAGCAGGACGAGGCCGTCACCGAGCAGTGCGGTTCCGGAGAACGCGCCATGGCCGGCGAGCAGGCCCTCCATCGGTTTGAGGATCACGTCCATCTCGCGGTGGAGGCGTTCGACGAGCAGGCCGACCTTCTGCCCGCCCACCTGCGTCACCAGCACCTCGCGGATGTCCTCGGGCGGCGTCCAGGGCAGGTGCAGGGTCGCGGCCAGGTCGATCACGGGCACGACCTCGCCGCGCAACTGGATCACGTCCTGGTGCAGAACCCGCCCGAATCCGCCCGCCGGTACCCGTACCGCCTCCGCGACGGTGTCGACGGGCACGCCGAAGCGCTGCCCGGCGGCGCTGAAGACCATCACCTGGGTCACGGCCATGGACAGCGGCAGCCGCAGCCGGGTGGTGGTCCCGGCGCCCGGCGCGGAGGAGATGCCGACGGTCCCGCCGAGCCGCTCCACACTGGCCCGCACGGCGTCCATGCCGACACCGCGGCCGGAGACGTCCGAGACGGTCTCGGCGGTGGAGAAGCCGGGCAGGAAGACCAGGTCGGCCGCCTCGGCGTCGGGGATCGCCTCCAGCCGGGCCTCGGTGATGAGCCCCTTCTCGTAGGCCTTCCGCTTGATCGCCCCGGGATCGATGCCGGCGCCGTCGTCGGTCACCTCGACGACGACCGCGTCCCCGTCGGAGACGGCGCTCAGGCGGATCCGCGCGACGGCCTCCTTGCCGGCGGCGACCCGCTGCGCGGGCGCCTCGACGCCGTGGTCGAGGCTGTTGCGCACCAGGTGCACCAGCGGGTCGCCGAGGGCCTCGATGACGTCCTTGTCGGCCATCACCTCCTCGCCCTCGGTGACCAGCTCGACCGACTTGCCGAGCTTGCGGCCCAGGTCGCGCACGAGCCGGGGGAAGCGGGCGAAGGCGACGGACAGCGGAAGCATGCGCACGTCCATCACCGCGGCCTGCAGTTCCTCGGCGATGCGGTGCATCCCGGCGTACTGGTCCTTGATCCGGCGGGCCAGGAGGCGGCTGCCGAACTCCTCCTCGGCGGAGGCGGCCAGGAACGTCAGCGCGTTCTTGGCCACGTTCAGCTCGCCCACCAGTTCCATCAGCCGGTCGACCTTCTCCTGTTCGACCTTCAGCGTCCGCGAGCCGACCTGGACCGCCTCGGCGGAGTCGCCGGAGACGGACGTCGCCGCATCGGGCGGACCGGGTACCGGCTGCGCCGCCTCCAGCAGCCGGCGCGCGGCCTCCGCCACGGCCCGGGGGTCGTCCTGGCGCGGCACGTCGTCACGGCCCAGCACGTGGGCGGCGGCCCGTACGGCCCGCCCGGCGGAGGCCAGGCGGGTGGCCCGCTCGGCGGCGTGCTCCGGCAGCGCCGACAGCGTGTGCAGGGCCGCCTCCAGTACGGCGCGCGCGTCGGCGGCCTGTGCGGTGCCGGCCTGCGGTGCACCGGCCTCCTGCCCGGCCTGCGGTGCACCGGCCTCCTGCCCGGCCTGCGGTGCACCGGCCTGCCGTCCTGCCCCCTGTCCTTGCCCTGCCTCCAGCCCTGCCTCCTGTCCTGCCTCCTGTCCGGCGTCGGTCCCCTCCCCGGCGAGCAGCCGGGTCAGGGCCGACGCGCCGAGCTCGACGATCTCGACCTGCTCGGGCACGTACCGGAACAGGTAGGCGAGCTCGACCGGGGCCGCACGGGTGGCCAGCACGAAGTCCAGCAGGCAGGCGTACTCGTCGTAGTCGTCGGCCGACGGCCAGGCCGCCGGCGGCACCGGCACCAGCCGGTCGACCGCCGGCACCTGGCGCAGCAGGTGCAGCGGGTCCTCGCCGCGGAAGTAGCAGTCCTCGTCCGGCGTGTAGCGGACGAGGCGCAGGGTGGCGGAGGTCGCCTCCAGCCAGCCGGCGGTCTCCTCCAGCCACTGCCCGCCCAGTGCGGCCGCCCACCGCGGGGCGGCTACGGCCACGGCCGGCGCCGGGGCGTCCGCCGCCGCGGCGGCGGATGCGGCGGCGGGTGCGCCGGAGCCGCCCAGCGGGCGCCGCAGCCGTTCGATCAGCCCGCCGGCCGCGGTGCCCGCCGTGGCCGGCAGGCGTCCGGCGGAGGTGACGTGGACCAGCCAGCCGCGGATCAGGTCGAAGGAGGCCAGCAGGTCGTCGGTCATCGCCGCGTCCAGGTCCAGCCGGCCGCCGCGCACGGCGTCCAGCAGGTCCTCGGCGGCGTGGGTCAGGCGGGTCAGCTCGGGGAAGTCGAACAGCCCCGACGACCCCTTGAGGGTGTGCGCGGCCCGGAAGACCCCGTTGACCAGGTCGGTGTCCTGGGGCGCCCGCTCCAGGCGCAGCAGGCCCTCGTCGACCTGGGCGAGCAGGTCGTCGGCCTCGGTGAGGAACTGGGCGAGCAGCGCGTTCACCGGGCGCCTTCCGCGGCGAGCATGGCGGCCAGCCGGACCAGGCGGGCGCCGTCGACCGGCTTGACCAGGTAGAGGTTGGCTCCGGCGGCATAGGCGCGGTCGGCGTCCGGGCCGCGGTCCTCGGTGCTGACCATGATGATCGGCGCGTCGGTGCCCACGGTCGGCCCGCGCAACGCCTCCACGCAGGCGTAGCCGTCCATCTTCGGCATGTTCACGTCCACGACGAACAGGTCGAACGCGGTCTGCAGCGCGAGCTCGACGGCCTGCAGGCCGTTGACCGCCTCGGCGACCTCGAAGGCGGCCTCGCTGAGCAGCTGCCGGTGGTAGAGCCGTACGGTGGCGGCGTCGTCGACGACGAGGACGCGGGCGCTGCGGGAAGGGCTGGTCATCGGGTCGCTCCGGTGGTCGGTCGCCGGTACACCAGGCCCTCCGGCAGCCGGCACGGTGTGAAGATGGGGGAGATGCGGCTCATCGACTCCGAATGGCCGAGGAACAGGTGGCCGCCGGGCCTCAGCGCGCCGTAGAGGTTCTCCGCGGCGCGGCGGCTGGACAGCTCGTCGAAGTAGATCAGCAGGTTCCGGCAGAAGATCACGTCGAAGGGCTCGAAGGCCTGCATCTGCCCGGTGTCGGTGATGTTGAGCAGGGAGAACGAGATGGCCGAGCGGATGTCGCCGGAGATCTGGTGGAACCCGCCGCCGGTCGGGGTGAAGTGGCGGCTCAGCCAGGCCGGCGGGACCCGCTGCAGGGAGCGGGTGCCGTAGACGCCGCGCCGGGCGTGGCCCAGCACGTTGGTGTCGATGTCGGCGGCGTGGATCTCCACGTCCACGTGGTCGATCGACGGCCACTCCTCCAGCAGGCGCAGCGCGATGGAGTACGGCTCCTCCCCGGTCGAGCACGGCAGCGACAGGATCCGCACCGGCCCGGTGCGCCCGGCGCGGGCGCGCTCGGACATCACCGAGGGCAGGACGGAGTTCAGCAGGCCGTCGAACTGGTAGTCCTCGCGCAGGAAGTACGTCTCGTTGACGGTCAGCTGGTTGATCATCTCCTGGGTCAGCTCGGGGCGGATGCCCAGCCGCAGGGACGCGAACCAGGAGGCGAAGGAGTCCTCTCCGGAGGAGCGGACGCAGGCGCCCACGCGCTTGTCGACGAAGTAGCGCTTGGCCGGGCTGAACTGGATGCCGGTGCGCCGGTAGAAGAACTCGCGGAAGCGCTCGAAGTCGGTGTCGCTCAGGGTGAAGCCGTCCTCGGCGCCGGATGCGGGCGCGTACATGCCGGCGCTCACCCGCCCAGCCGCGGCAGGGCCGCGTCGATGGTGAAGCGCAGGAACGGGTCGTCGGCGAACCGCGTGCGGGCGGCCCGCAGCAGCGGGGCGTGCTCGGCGCCGGCCAGCGGCAGCAGCGCGTCGACGGCGGCGGCGACCACGTTGGGGTGCCGGTCGGCGGAGATCATCTCCACCAGCCACCGCACCGCCTGCGGGCTGGGCAGGTGGGCCAGCACCATGGCGGTCAGGATGCGCACGTCGGGGTCGGGGTCGAGCACCAGCTGCGCCAGCAGCGGCAGCACGCCGGTGGGCATCGCCGCCAGCGCCTCCACCACGGCGGTGCGCAGCGCGGCGTCCTCGCTGCGCAGGTGCACCGCCAGGCCGGCGGCGACCTCGGCGCTGTCGTGGGCGGCCAGCACGGTCAGCGCGGCCTCGCGCACGGCGGCGTCGCCGTCGTGGACCCGTTCCAGCACCGCCGGGATCGCGGCGCCCACCCCGCCGAGGCCGAGGACGGCGCGGCGCCGCCGTTCGGCGTCGGCGTCGGCCAGCGCCGCGATCAGCAGCTGCGGATCGGCGCAGGCGGCAGGCGGCGGGGAGCCGGTGGCGCGGCGGACGAGGGCCATGGTGTTTCCTTCGGCAGAGCAGGGGGGCCGCTTTAGCGGACCCAGTCGATGAGACGGGAGGCGATCAGGTGGTTGGGCAGCACCGCGGTGGCGCCGCCGCGGCGGACCAGCTCGCCGGGCATGCCCCAGACCACGGCGGTCTCCTCGGCCTCGGCGATGGTGCGCCCGCCGGCCGACTTGACCGCGGCCATCTCCCCGGCGCCGTCGTCGCCCATGCCGGTCAGCTGCACGCACACCAGCCGCTGCGCCTCGACGACCCGGTGGGCGGAGGCGACCAGCCGGTCCACGCTGGGGTGCCAGCGGTAGGCCGAGGACGCCGGCACGCACTTGACCACCAGGCCCGCCGGGCCGCGGGCGATGAGCACGTCGGCGTCGCCCCGCCCGACGTAGATGTGGCCCGGATGCATCGGCATGGGCCGGACGACCTCGTGCACGTCCAGCGCGCAGGCGCCGTCCAGCCGCTGGGCCAGGGCCGTGGTGAAGGAGCCGGGGATGTGCTGGGCCACGACCACCGGGGCGGGGAAGGAGGCCGGAAGCCGCGACAGGATGTCGGCCAGCAGGGCCGGTCCGCCGGTGGAGGCACCGATGATCACCAGATCGGCGGGCGCGGCCTGCGTCCGGGCCGCCGGGGCGCGGGTGCGCCGGGCCGGAGCGGCGCTCTCGGCCGCCCGGGCGCGCTGGGTGCGCAGCCGGGCCGTCAGGCCGCCGGCCCGGCGCACCCGCGCCCCGGCGGCCGCGCGGACCTTGGCCACCAGCTCGGCCGCGACGTCCTGCAGATTCAGCGAGACCGTGCCGCCGGGCTTGGCCACGTAGTCCACCGCGCCGACGGCCAGCGCCTCCAGGGTGACCAGGGCGCCGTCCTCGGTGAGGGAGGAGACCATGACGACGGGCCGCGGATCCTGGCGCATGATCTCGTTCAGGCACGTCAGGCCGTCCATCTCGGGCATGTTGACGTCCAGGGTGACCACGTCCGGCTGGACGCGCCGGAGCTGCTCCAGCGCGTCCAGCCCGTTGCGGGCCGTGTGCACCTCGAACTCGCCCGTCTCGGTCAGGATGCGCTTGATGACCTTGCGCATCAGGGCCGAGTCGTCGACGACGAGAACGCTCGTGGCGGGCATGACGGACGTGTCCTCTCAGGCGGCCTTGCGCGCCGACCCGGAGGCCACCCGGCCCAGCGCCTCGGTCTGCCCGTCGGTGAGCAGCTGGTCGGACCGGACCAGCATGAGCATCCGCCGCTCCTCGGGCAGGTTCGCCACCCGGGTGACCAGCCGGGCCTGCTCGGCCGAGAGCTCCGGAGCGGGCTCCAGCACCGACTTGGCCACCCGGGCCACCTCGGCGACCGAGTCCACCACGAACCCGGTCCGCACCCCGCCGATGATCAGCACCACGATGCGCTGCCGGTCGTCGCGCGCCGAGCGCTCCAGCCCCAGCCGGGTGCGCAGGTCCACCACCGGCAGCACCGTGCCGCGCAGGTTGACCAGTCCTTCGACGAAGTCGTACGTCCGGGGCACGCGGATCAGCGCCTCGGGCACCCGGATGATCTCCTGCACCGCGTCCACGTCGACGGCGTACTCCTCGGCGTCCAGCCGGAAGACGACGAACAGCTCCTCGTCCCCCCGGCCGTCGTCCGACAGGTCCATCTCCGCTTCCTCTCCGGTCGTCTCGTCGGTGTCCTGCTCGTCGAGGTGGGCGGCGAGCTCCGCGCGCAGCGCCGCCGAATCGAACATGCGCTCGATGCTCAGGACGGACACCAGGCGCCTGCCGTCCTCCAGCCGGCACACCGAGGCGACCTCGGTGGTCCGCCCGGCCGCGTTGACCACGTCCGGCAGCGGCGCCACCAGGTCGTGCGGCACCCGCAGGACCTCCCGCACGGTGTCCATGACCACGCCGACCACGCCGCCGCCGTCCAGCGACACCACGACGATGCGGTTCTGCGGCTCCAGCGGGGTGACCTCCAGCCCGAACACCCGGCGCATGCTCAGCACCGGCAGCAGCCGGCCGCGCAGGTCCATGACGCCGAGCACGTGGACACCCGCGTTCGGCACCCGGCTGACCTCCTCGGGAGCCTGGACGATCTCCTGCACCTGGTCGATGGGGAGCGCGTACTCCTGCCCGTCGACGGTGAAGCTGACCAGTTCCAGGGTGTCGGCCAGGTCGTCCAGCACGGTCTCCTCGGCCGCGGCCGCGACCTGCCGGTCCCGGTCGCGGTCGCGGCGGCGGGCCAGCAGCGCGAACTGGCCGCCCACCAGGCGGTCCACGTCCAGGACGGTGGTCATCCGGTCGCCCTCGGACTTGATGACCCCGACCAGGACGTCGGAGCGCACGGTGGCCTGGATCGTGTCGGCGGGCTCGACCGCGTCGCGGTCGACGCTGATCACGCTGGCCACCCGGTCGACCACGAACCCCAGCGGCACCCCGCCGTCGACCACGATCACCCGGGTCGTCTCGTCGTGCTCGGCGTCGGCCAGCGCGCAGCAGGCGCGCAGGCTCACCACCGGCAGCACACGGCCGCGCAGGTTGGCCAGACCCTCCAGACTGGCCGGGCCGAGCGGGACCCGCACCAGGGCGGGCATCCGGATGATCTCCTGCACCCGGTTCATCGGGAAGGCGTAGCGCTCGCCGTCCATGTCGAAGGTGACGTAGTCGGCGCCCTCCGTCTCCTCCTCCGTCTCCTCCCGCACCTCGGCCCCGGCCGTCGCGGCGTCCTGCCGCTCATCCGGGCCGAGGACGGCCGCCGCGTCGTCGTCGAGTTCACTCATCGCGTTGTTCCTCCCTCGCCGCGCGTCCGTCAGTTGCTGTTCTGCAGGTCGTCGGCGAGCGCCGCGATCTCCTCGACGGCCGCCGCGAGGTCCTCGGCGCCCTGCGCCTGCTGCCTGGCCGCGGCGGCGGCCTGTCCCGACAGCTGGTCGGCCTCGGTGGAGGCCGCGGAGATCTGGTCCAGGCTGGTCTTGACCTGGCCGATGGCGGCGGCGATCTCCTGCGCGGAGTCGCGCACCAGCACGTTGCCGGAACGGACCTCGGCCATGTCGCGCTCGATCTCCACCAGGCGGGCGGTGGTGGCCTTGGCGGCCTCCACCTCCGTCAGGGCCTGCCGGCTGGTCTCCTCCAGGTCGCCGCGGACCTCGACGATGCGGTCCTGCACCGCCTTGACCAGGTCCTTGATGCGGTCGGCGTTCTCGGCCGAGTCGCGCGCCAGGTTGCGGATGTCGGTGGAGACCACCGCGAACCCCTTGCCGAACTCACCGGCCCGCGCCGACTCCACCGACCCGTTGACGGCCAGCATGTTGGTCTGGATGGACACGTTCGCGATCGCGTCCACGATCTTGTCGATGCGCCGGGACACCAGTTCCAGCTCCACCACCTGGCGGGCGCTGTCCATGCCGGCGCGGGCGGCCTCGGCGATCGCCTCGATCGTGGTGTCCACGGCCTCCTTGTTCTCGGCCAGCAGCACGAGCATGGTGCCGGCCTTGTCCACCGCGGCGCCGCCGCGGGTCTCGGCCAGCTCCGCGCCCTGCTCGATCTGGGCCAGCGCGCCGGCGGCGTCCTGGGCCTTGGCCGCGGCGCTCTGCGCGCCCGAGGAGATCTGGCCGATCGCGGTGGAGATCTGGGTGGCGGCCCGGTTGATCTCCTCCACCGCGGCCGACAGCTCCTCGGCGGCCGAGGCCACCTCCTCGGCGCTCTTGCCGATGTCGGTGCTGGTGCGCAGCCCGTCGGCGATCTCGGCCAGCTCCTCGGCGGCCTGCTCGCTCTGCTGCAGCGCCGCGCCCTGCTGGCCGACGGTCTGCAGCGACTCCTCGGTGGCGGCCGACTGCTGCTCGGCGGCGGCGGCGATCTCCTCGGAGCGGACCTTCGCGTCGGCGGCGGCCTTCTCCGCCTGGATCGCGGCGGCGGCCATCTCGGCCGCGCCCTCCATGATCTGCGTCATGTCGGTGCGGATCTGGTCCAGCTGGGCGGTGATCGCCTTGCCCTTCTCCACCTCGCCGCGGGCGGTCTCGGCGGACTCCTGCACGCCGGCGGCGACGGTGTTGACGCCCTGGCGCACCTCGTCGATGAGGTCGCGGATCTGGCGGGCGCTGCGCTCGCTGGTCTCGGCCAGGGTGCGCACCTCGTCGGCCACGACCGCGAAGCCCTTGCCGTGCTGGCGGGCGCGGGCGGCCTCGATGGCGGCGTTCAGCGCCAGCAGGTTGGTCTGGTCGGCGATGTGCGCGACCGTCTTGACGATCTCGCCGATCTCGTCGGCCTGCTTCTCCAGCTCGCTGATGACCGTCACCGAGGCCGCCTGCCGCGCCGAGGCGCTCTCGACGTTGCGCAGCATGCCGTCGATGCCGGTCTTGGTCTCGGTCAGCAGGCGCTGCAGGGCGCGGCTGAGCCCGTCGATCCTGTCGGTGGCCTGCTGCTGGACCTTGATCCGCTCCTCGACCTTGGTGACGACGGCCAGGCTCTCCTGGGTGGCGCCGGAGGCCTCCTCGGCGCCGGTGGCGATCTGCTGCATCGCGTCGCGCAGTTGCCGCGAGGCCTCGGCGGCCTGGGCGTTCTGCGCGGAGATCTCGGCGGTGGCCGCGGCGATGCGCTCGGCGGCCTGCTGCTGCTTGGCCACCGAGCGGGCCTTGCGCCGGGCGGCGTCGCCCTCACCGCGCGCGGTGCCCGCGGGCCGTACGGCCTCGAGGTCGACGGCGGCCTTGGCGCCGTTGAGCGAGCGACCGTTCGGTGAGCTCGTGAGAGGCATGTCTTCCCTAACTCCTCGGATATCAGCCAGACCCTCGCCTGGACGGAGGCCGGCGCCGCGCTGACGCGTCGGCGAGATTTCCGGCCGCCCGGATCGGATGCGGCCGTGAGCGCCGGCGAGGTCACGGAAGATCTCTGACGCTTCCGCGACCGGATGCCCCTGGCTGCTCGATCCTCTCCATCGGCATGATCTCCGCGCCGATCCAGGGGCGAAAGTCCTTTACCGACCGGTAGGTTTCCACGGGGCGGTCCTGCTCCCGGTCCTGCTCCCGGCCTCGCGCATCGGACCCTGCGCATCGGACCCTGCGCATCGGACCCTGCGCGAAAGTCCTCAACCCGCAAGCGGGGTCCGCCGATCGTGGCGGTGGCGCCCGGACCGGGGAGCGGGGCATCGAGGTCCTGCCGGCGCCGGCGCCCCGGCCCCGTCGTCGGGGTCTTCAGCCACCGATCCGCCGAGGAGACAGCCCTGATGACACTTCCCGTCCCGCCGCCCGGCGCGGGCGCCGACGTGTACGGCGTGAACAGACCCTCGCTCGCCGACGCCCGGACCGCGCTCAACGCGGTCTACGGTGAGCGGGCCGCCGCCGCGCTCTGGCCGGTCCTGCTGGAACGGGCCCGTCTGACCGGTGCCGAAACCGGCTCCCCGGCGCTGGAGCGGCTCATGGAGGCGATGAGCGGACACCACCCCGTCACCGCCCTGTGCGCCAGATCCCTGACCATCCGGCTGTACAGCTACCAGCGGCTGTCGGCGATAGACGAGACCGACCGGAGCGCGGAATGAACACCGACCTGAGCTCCCTGTCCGGCCTGGCCCGGCTCACCGAGATCTCCCGCTACGACCTGGCCGCCCCGGAGCTGCGGACCGCCCTGGACGATGTCGCCCGCCGCACCGCGGCGCGTCTCGGCCAGCCGATCTCCCTGGTCACCGTCGTCCTCGACACCGCCGAGCTGGTCGTCGGCTCCCACGGGCCGCTCGGCTGGATCGCCGAGACCGGCGGAGCGCCGGCGGAGTGGGCGTTCTGCGCCCAGCTGGTCCGCGACGGCCGCCCGTACGTGGTCCCGGACCTGGCCGCCGACCCGGTCCAGCACGACAATCCGGTGGTCTTCCGGGACGGCGCGCGCAGCTACGCCGGGATCCCGCTGGTCTCGGCGAACGGCCATGTCCTGGGCGGGCACTGCGTCGTCGGCGTCGAGCCCCGCCGTTACGGCGAAGCCGACCTCGAGGTCCTGCGCCGGGGCGGCGAAGAGGCGCTCGCCCTGCTCCGGCGGTACCGCGACGGCACCGCCGAGGCCGGCTGAGACGGTCCGGGGCCGGCCCGGGACGGGCGGCTCTCCGCGGCGGCGGCCGGGCCCTTCCGCTCAGGTCCGGCCCTTTCCCGTCGATCGTTCGGCGAGGAGCGCCGTACCGGCCGCTCCCGCCCCGACCGGCGGCCCTCCCGTGCGCGGCGGGCCGAACGCGTCAGGAGTCGCCAGGTGAGAGGTCGCGCCGGTCAGGTGCCGCCGGCGGTGTGCGCGCTGTCCACGGCCCTCGTGGTGCTCGCGGTGTCGGTGCCGTCCACCGTGGCCGAGCCGCTCCCCCGCGCGGCGGCGACCGGATCTGCGGCCCGGCCGGCGGCGACCGGCGCTCCGGCCGCCGGGACCGCACCGGCGGACGTGCCCGGCGACGGGCTGAACGTGACGATGGACGTGCTGTACGCCACCGGATCGGCCGCGGGAGCGCCCCCCGAGGCCGCCGGCGGGACGGCCGGGGAGGGGACCGGCGGGACGGCCGCCGGAGCGGTCCCGGACGGCGCCGCCGCGAACGCCGCCGAGGGGACGCGCACCGCCGCCGCGAACGCCGCCCAGGGGACGCGCGCCGCCGCCTCCCGCGCCCAGTGCCGCGACACCGCCTACGCCCTGGCCGGATGGCGCGTCAAGGGGACCGCCGACTGGTACTACAACCCCTCCGGCGCGCCCGCCGCGGTCTCCCGCACGGCTCTGGCGGCGATCGGCTCGGCGGTCCGCTCCCTGGTCGGCGCGAGCAACGAGTGCGGCCTGCCGGCCCCGTTCAAGGCCGGCCAGCGCTACCGGGGCGCCACGAAGCGCACGGCCGCCGTCTCCACCTCCTCGCGGACGGCCTGCGGCACGGAGGACGGCCACAGCGTCGTCGCCTGGAAGCGGCTCGGCTCCACCGCGCTCGCGGTCACCTGCACGTGGACCCGCTCCGGCCAGGTGGTCTCCTCCGACATCGTGATCAACACCCGGTACCGCTGGCACACCACCCGGCAGAGCCGCTGCGCCTCCTCCTTCGACCTGGCCTCGGTGCTGACCCACGAGTGGGGCCACGCGTTCGGGCTCACCCACGTGTCGCCGTCGCAGCACGGCACCCAGGTGATGGCCTCGACCATCCCGGCGTGCTCCTCGGTGCGGACCCTGGGCGCGGGCGACCACCGCGCCATGCGCACGCTGTACGGCGTGCGCTGACCGCGACCGCCGCGGTCAGGCCCCCTCGCCCGCCTCGGCGGGCTCACCGGCGTCCGCGTCGCTGCCGTCACCTCGTGCCTTCCCGCCGGCACCGTCCCTCCCGTCACCCGGCGCGTCGGCGTCGTCCCCGTCACCTGGCGCGTTCCCGTCGCTCCCGTCACCTCGTGCCTTCCCGCCGCTCCCGTCGCCCTCGGCGGCGAGCCGGGCCGCGCACGTCTGGATCCGCATCGTCACCGTCGTGCCCTCCCCTTCCCGCGACTGCAGGTCGAAGGTGCCCGAGTGGTTGGCGACGATGCTGCGCACGATGGACAGCCCCAGCCCGGTGCCGGGGATCGACAGCTCGGTGGCGTTGGAGGCCCGGAAGAAGCGGGTCGACAGCCGCTGCATCTCGTCGGCCGGGATGCCGATGCCGGTGTCGGAGACCCGCACCACCCCGTAGCCGTCCTCCAGGGCGACCCGCACCTCCACCCGCCCGCCCGCCGGGGTGAACTTGACCGCGTTGGACAGCACGTTGATCATGGCGCGGTCGAGCTGGTTGGGGTCCCCGTCGACCATGAGCGGGTCCTCGGGGCGGTCGGCGGTCAGCTCGACCCCGGCCTTGGCCGCGGCGGGCCGCATGGAGATGACCGCGCCCTCCACGACGGCGCACAGGTCCGTGCGCTGCTTGACGGTGCGGAAGGCGCCCGACTCGATGCGCGAGAGCGTCAGCAGGTCCTCGATGAGCAGCCGCAGGCGGGTGGTGTTGCGCTCGATGGCGTCGAGCATGCGGTCCTGGACCGGGTTGACGTCCCCGGCGTCCTCGTCGCGCAGGATCTCCAGGTAGCCGGAGATGCTGGTCAGCGGTGAGCGCAGTTCGTGGGAGATGCTGGACATGAAGTCGGTCTTGGCCGCGTCCAGCGCCCGCAGCTCCTCCACCAGCTCCCGTTCGCGGCCGTACAGGCGGGCCTGGTCCAGGCCGCGCCCCAGGTCGGCCCCGACGCTCTTGACCGCCTCGATCTCCTCGGTCTTCCAGGGACCGCGGGAGGGGTCCCGGGTGAGCAGGATCGTGCCGAGCAGCTGCCCGCCCGTCCCGAAGGGCACGAAGAGGTACTGCACGTCCCCCAGTTCCCGCAGGGCCCGGACGGCCGCCTCGGGCACGTAGGGGGGCGGGTCCAGGGTGGACCCGCTGGAGGCCGCGCCCTGCAGGTAGAGCCGCTCGGCCTGCTCGGCGGGGATGGCCACGGTGGCGGTCTCCTGCTCGACCAGCCGCCCGCCCGACCACTCCAGCTCCGCGGGGCCGATCATGCCGTCCCGGACGAACCGGATGAACACCCGGTCGGCGGGGAGCCGGGCGCCCAGGAGCGCGACCGCCTCCCGGACCACGGCGTCGGCGTCGAGGGTCTGCCGGATGCGCGCGGCGGTCTCGTGGGCCACCTCGGCCAGCCGGGCGCGCTCCTGCTCCGCGCGGCGCAGCCGGTCGCTCTCCTCGGCGAGCGTGTTGATCGCCGTGCCCAGCTCGCGGATCTCGGTCGGCCCTCCCACGTCGGGCATCCGGGTCTCGTGCTCGCCGGCGGTCAGCCGCCGCAGGGTCTCGCCCATGGCCCCCAGCGGCGGCACCAGCGCCCGGTAGGTGCGCAGGGCGACGAGCAGGGCCAGCACGACGGCGGCGAGCACGAAGACGACCACCCCGGCCAGGCCCCACAGGCGCTCGCGGTTGCTCTCCTCGTACAGGGCCGCGGTCCGGCGTCCCAGGTGCCTCTCCAGCGCGTCGCCGGCGCGCAGGATCGCCTCGTAGCGCACCCGGCTGCCCTCGGCGTACCCGGGGGCCTCCGGATCACCGTGCCGCAGCCGCTCGGCCTGGGCGGCGTAGGCGAACCAGTCGGCGACCCGGTGCTCCAGGTCGCCGACCAGCCGGCGCTCCTCGGGCCGGTCGGCCTGCGTGACCAGCGCGTCCAGGAACGCCGCGTAGGAGCCCTTGGCCTGCAGGTAGGTGGTCTTGGGCTGCGCGAAGAGCAGGTGGTTGCGCAGGCCCCGGGTGGCGTCGCCCATGGCCGAGCGGAGCTTGAAGTTGTTCAGCCGGAGCGGGACGTTGTACTCCACGAGCCGGTCCAGGGCGGCGCCGTGCCGCTGCGACTCGACCGCCGCGACGACGCCGGACAGCAGGACCAGGGAGACGAGCAGCGCGAAGGCGTGGCGCAGGGCGTTGCCCACACTGCGGTTCAGCCACTTCATCGCTTCTTTCCTCCCGCGGGCCCACCCTGGGCGGAGAACCCCTCCCGCGTCATTACCCCCCACACCTGCTTCGTACGGCGCAGCGCCGCAAAGATGCCCTGCACCCCCCACCAGGCGTTGAACTGGCGGTATCCGACGTTCTCGGCCAGCGCGGCCAGCGCGGCGGCGCCCAGGTCGCGCCAGCGGGTGTAGCGGTGGAAGGCGTACTCCTCCACGGCCAGCGCCACGAAGGCGACCAGCAGCGAGTACCCGTAGGAGGCGAGCATGACGACGCCGGCGAAGGCCAGGTCGACGGCGCCGACCAGCACGCCGAGCGGGACCAGGACCAGGCCGCTCACGCTCACCAGCGGCGCGCAGAGCTCGAAGATCACGTAGTACGGCAGCGCGATCATCCCGATCCGCCCGTAGCGGGGGTTGCCGAACATCCCGCGGTGCTTCCAGGCCAGCTCGGCCAGCCCGCGCGACCAGCGGCGCCGCTGCCGGGCCAGCACCGCCAGCGAGGACGGCGCCTCGGTCCAGGAGACCGGTTCGGAGACGAACACGATCCGGTAGTCGCGGCCGCGGTCCCTCATGTACCGGTGCAGCCGCGTGACGAGTTCGGCGTCCTCACCGATCGAGTCGGGGTCCAGTCCGCCGATCTCGACGACGACGTCGCGCCGGAACAGGCCGAACGCCCCGGAGATGATCAGCAGGCCGCCGAGCCGCGACCAGCCGGTACGGCCCAGCAGGAAGGCCCGCAGGTACTCGATCACCTGGATGCGGACCAGCCAGGAGCGCGGCATCCGCACCTTCGTGACCCGGCCGGCGACCACCTCGCAGCCGTTGGCGATCCGGATCACCCCGCCGGTGGCGACGACGCGCAGCGGGTCGTCGGCGAAGGGCTTGGCCACCGAGAGCAGGGACCCGGGGTCCAGCAGGGAGTCGGCGTCGACCATGCAGACCAGCGGGTGCCGGGCGAAGTTGATGCCCACGTTGAGCGCGTCGGCACGTCCGCTGTTGGCCTTGCGGACCACCAGCAGGGACGTCGGGCCGGCGGCGGGGACGTGCGTGGACAGCACCCGGCCGCGCGTCGGGATGTCGTCGGGCAGCACCCGCTCCACCTCGACGAGACCGTACTCCTCGCGCAGCCGCTCGAACGTGCCGTCGCGGGAGCCGTCGTCGACGACGACGATCTCGAAGGCCGGGTAGCGCAACGAGAGCATCGCGCGCACCGCCTCCACGATGCCCGCCTCCTCGTTGTACGCGGGCATGATCACGGTGATGGCCGGGTTGAGCGGGTTGGCGTAGATGTCGTCGTAGCCGGTGAAGGCCAGGCGCCGGTGGTAGTGGACCGAGTCCCAGGCCGCCAGGGCGATGAGCACCAGGTAGCTGGTGTTGACGCAGACGAAGTAGACGACCACCGCGCCGCTGCAGGCGGCCAGCAGCCACCGCACGCCGCCGGCGAGCGCGTCCAGGACGGCGGGTGCGTCCACTGCGCCCGAGGCGGCGAGCGCAGCCGCGCTCACGGCGCCGGAGCCGGCCTCGCCAGGCGCCCCTCGGCGAGGGCCAGGACGGCCAGGGCCTCCCGGGCGTGCCCGGCGGCCCGCACGCCCAGCGCCCCGCCGGCGACCTCGCGCAGCGCCGCCTCGGCCGCCGGGCCGAGGCGGGTCAGGGACAGGGCGGCGTTGTGCGCGACCCGGTAGTGGTAGTCGGGCAGCAGCGCGCGCAGCGCCGGCACCGCGCCGGCGGCCCCGATGTCCCCCAGCGCGCCCGCCGCCTCCGCCCGCACGGCCTGCGGGTGGGCCAGCCCGGTGGCGTCGGTGAGCGCGGCCAGGCACGCCGGGGTGCCCAGCCGGCCGAGCGAGCGCGCGGCCCGCGTCCGCACGTCGACGGACGGGTCCACCGACAGCGCCCGGACCAGCGCCGCGACCGAGCCGACGGAGCCGATGAGGCCGAGCACCTCCGCGGCCAGGGCGCGGACCGCCGGATCGGGGTGCGCGAGGGCCCTGCCCAGCGCCGGCCGGGCGGCCGGGCCGATCCGGATCAGCGACTGGGCGACCAGGTCGAAGGGGACGCGCCCGCCCTCGGCCAGGCACTCCAGGAGCGGCCCGGCCGCCTCGGGGGCGCCCACCTGCCCCAGCGCCCGCGCGGCGACGGCCCGCACCTCGGGGTTGCGGTCCGCCAGCAGGCGGACCAGGGCGGGGACGGCCTCGGCGTGGCGCATGAGGCCCAGCACGTGGGCGGCGGCGGCGCGCCGTACCGCGCCGCGCCGGGTGAGGTCGCACAGGGCGTCCCGGGCGATGCCGCGCTCCTCGAACAGGCGCACCAGCGCCGCGTGGGCGTGGCCGCTGACCTTGCCGAGCAGCGAGGTCGCGCTGGGCTGGACCGCCTTCCAGCGGCGCCGGTCCAGCGCGGCCAGCCGCCGGAGCGGCTCGCGGACGTCGGCGTCGCCGCCGGTGAGCTCCATCAGGTAGGGGCGGGCCTCGGCGGCCAGCCGCGCGTCGTGCCGGGCCCTGCGGCGGCGCACGACGCGGCCCGTGACGATCACCGCCCCGAGCATGCTCACCGCGTACAGCAGCAGTGCCAGTGTGAGCCGGACCAGGTCGGCCGTGCTCAAGCCCGCGTCCTGGTCAGAACGGACTGGACGCGCTCGGCGAGCACGCGCGGGCTGAACGGCTTGACGATGTAGTCGTCCGCACCGGCGGTCAACCCGTTCTCCACGTCGCTCTCCTGGGCGCGGGCGGTGAGCAGGATGATCGGCAGCTCCGCCGTCCGCGCGTCCCGGCGCAGTTCGCGGCAGACGTCGATGCCCGACATGCCGGGCATCATGACGTCCAGCAGGACGATGTCGGGGTCCTTCTCATGGGCCATCCGCAGCGCGGAGCGGCCGTCGCCCACGGGAATGACGGTGTGGCCGCTCTGCTCCAGCTTGAAGACGACGAGGTCGCGGATGTCGGCGTCGTCCTCGGCGATGAGAATGATGGCCATCGCGTCAGTTCACCCCCCAGAGTGAGTCCACGGCTTTCTTGACGTCTGCGCGCCGGAACGGCTTGGGCAGGACGGCGTCGGCGTTGATGTCGAGGAGGTCCTCCGCGTCGAGGACCGACGTGACGACGATCCTGCAGCCGCGGGTGCGCGGGTCGCTCTGCAGGGCCCGCGCCACCTGCCTGCCGTCGACTCCGGGAAGACGGATGTCGAGGACGACCAGGTCGGGAGGATCACTGACGGCCAGGGTCAGCCCGGCCTCGCCGCTCTCGGCGGTCCGGACCTGGCATCCCAGGCCGTTGAGATGACGTCGCAGGAGATCGCGGACGTCCTCCTCATCCTCGATCACCAGCACGCGAGGCTGCACCAGCGCCCACCACCCGATCTTCGCCCCCTGTCCGGACGGTCGCGCGCGATCATCCGGCACGAGGTGTGAACCGGACCCCCCTGCCCGGACACCTCATGTCGGAATGTTACCAACCGATTTCATTGCGTGGTGATGGGCGGGCCGATGACGATCGCTCCTGAAAAGCACCCGGCCTGCACCTTCAGTCGGCCGCTCCGCCGCCGATCGTCAGGGTGGCGACCCCTCCGCGAGCGGGAGGCGGGGGAGCCTGCGTCAAGGGATTGACGAAGAGATTTCTCAACGGATTGAGGAGACACCGCGATGCCGGACTTCGATGTGATCGTCCAGAAGGTCGATTCGCGCTGGATACGTGAGCTGCGGGTGTTCGCGCTGCAGTACGAGGAGGAGCGCCACCAGGTCCGCTCCTCGTGGATCCCGGCCTCGGTCGACGACGAGACGTGGTTCGAGCTGTATCTGACCGCCACCTCCGTGGAACAGGACATCGCGCTCATCTGACCGCGTGATCACCATGTCTGAGAACAACGACTCCGCCCGGGCCGCGCGTCCGCCCGGCGCCACCGCCCCCACCGCCGTCGCGGACCCCCACCCGGACGGCCCCTCCGCCATGACCCTCGTGATGCGCCGCCGCTTCGCGGGCCTGCCCGACCAGATACGGCAGGCCCGCCGGTTCGTGGCGCTGGCCGCCGCCGGCCGGGCCGCCGCCGAGCAGGCCGTCCTGATGACCTCGGAACTGGCCACCAACGCCGTCCAGCACACGTGCAGCGGCCTCGGCGGATTCTTCGAGGTCAGCGTCTACCTGCGCGGCCCCTTCCTGCGGGTGGAGGTCGCCGACGGCGGGAGCACGCTGAAGACCCCGCAGGTGCGCCCGCTCGACCTCGAGGCCGAGCAGCTGCCCGGCGGACGCGGCCTGGCGATCGTGGAGCTGTGCGCCACCCGCTGGGGCCAGTCGGACGGCGACGGCCCCGGTCGCGTCGTCTGGTTCGAACTGCCCCAGGACGGCTGATCTCCGCCCTCCCCCTGCTCCGGACCCTGCCCGGGACCGCCACGTGCCCGGGACCGCCGCGTGCCCTCGGGCCGCGCCCGGCCCCGCCGCGAGAACTCCATGCCCGCCGTACCGCTCGGGCCACCATCGAACCAAGAGGAACACCTGTCATGCCCCGGATGCACGACATGGGCGTCGGTAGGCGGCTGGGTCTCGCCTTCTGCCTCGTCTCCCTGCTCATCATCGCCACGGTCGGCGTCAACCAGTGGGGGACCGGCCGCCAGAACGAGATCTCCCGCCGGCTGGAGCAGATCCAGCTGGTCAAGGACCAGATCGCGAGGTTCAGCTACCACGCCGCCGACATCACCGGCTGGCAGGGGCTCGTGGCGGCCGACGCCGGAGCCTTCGGCGGCGCGGCGGCCACCGCCCCCGACGCCTACAACCGCAAGGGCGAGCTGGAGAGCAAGAAGGCCCTCTTCGCGGACCTGGACGCCGTCCGCACCGAGTACCTGACCGACGACGAACGGGCTCGGTTCGACGGGCTCCGCGGCGCCTGGGACGACTTCTTCGCCAACGACGACGAGCTCATGGCCCTGCTCGCCCAGGAGACCCCCGAGGCCCTCAAGCAGGTGATGACCAGCATCAACGGCGGTGAGGCGGACGCCGCCTACAGGGAGACCCTCGAGACCAGCGAGACCCTGGGCGCGTCCCTGGGCGCGCGGCTGTCCGCCCTGCGCCTGGAGTCGGCGCAGGTCGACTCCACCGCCCGGTGGCTGCTCGGCGGCACGCTCGGCACGGCGCTGCTGCTGGCGGCCTTCTCCAGCGCGGCGGTGACGCGTTCGATCGTGCGCCCGCTCAGGACCGTCGTGTCCGCGCTGGACCGCGTGGCCTCCGGCGACCTGACCGCCCGGACGGGTCTGGAGCGCGGCGACGAGCTGGGCCGGCTCGCCCGCTCGCTCGACCGCACGATCGGCACCCTGCGCACCACCACCTCCACGCTGGTCTCCTGCAGCGACTCCATGGCGGCCTCCTCCGCGGGCCTGTCGGAGGTCTCCGAGCGGATCGCCTCCTCGGCCGAGGAGGCGAGCGTCCAGGCCGGCGTCGTCGCGACCGCCGCCGCGGAGGTCTCCCGCAGCGTGAAGGTCGTGGCCGACGGCGGCAGGGAGATGGGCGCGGCCATCGGGGAGGTCTCCCGGAGCGCCTCCCAGGCCGCGGCGGTGGCCACCGACGCGGTCACCGAGGCGGAGAGCACCAACGCGATGATGAGCCGGCTGGGAGTCTCCTCGACGGAGATCGGCAACGTGGTGAAAACGATCACGTCCATCGCCGAGCAGACCAACCTGCTCGCCCTCAACGCCACCATCGAGGCGGCCCGCGCCGGGGACGCCGGCAAGGGCTTCGCCGTGGTCGCCGGGGAGGTCAAGGACCTGGCCCAGGAGACGGCCAAGGCCACCGAGGACATCTCCAAGCGGGTCGAGGCCATCCAGTCGGACGTGGCCGACGCGATGGAGGCCATCGGCAGGATCAGCTCGATCACCGGCCGGATCAACACCCACCAGGCCGCGATCGCGACCGCGGTGGAGGAGCAGACGGCCACCACCGGGGAGATGAACCGCAACGTGGCGGACGCCGCGGCCTCCAGCGACGAGATCGCGGTCAACATCTCCGGTGTGGCGCGGGCCGCCTCCGTCACCACCCAGGGCGTGGAGGAGGCCCGGCGGACGGCGGTGGAGCTGGCCGGGATGAGCCGGTCCCTGCGCGAGCTGGTCGGCCGCTTCACCGTCTGACTTCACCGTCTGATCGGCGGCGCCGGGGGCGCTCCCGGCGCCGCCCGCCCCGGCCGCCCGATCCCCGGACCGGAGGGCGGGCGGGCCGGGCCCGTTCTGCCCGACCCCTCCCCGCCGGGCCGCACCGGTGAGACGCTGGAGGCATGCTGCAGGTCATCGGCGCGGGACTGGGCCGTACCGGAACCGCCTCCCTCAAGATCGCGCTCGAACGGCTGGGATTCGCACCCTGCTACCACATGTACGAGGTGGTCGGCAGCCTCGCGCGGATGCGCCAGTGGACCGACGTGGCGCAGGGCGGGGCACGCGACTGGGACGCGGTCTTCCGCGGCTACCGGGCGTGCGTGGACTTCCCCGCCGCCGCGTACTGGAGGGAGCTGGCGGAGGCCCATCCCGGTGCGAAGGTGATCCTCACCGAGCGCGATCCGGCCGCCTGGTACGGCAGCGCCCGAAAGACGATCTTCAGGATCCCGTTGCTGCTCCGCCACCCGCTGGCCGGGCCGGTGCTGCGGGCCCTGCCCTCCCGGACCCGCCCGGGGGCCTTCGTCCGCATGCTGGGCGCGCTCAACCGCGACCGCCGCGCCATCGGCTTCGACCGCGACAGCGCCGTCGGCTACTTCGAGCGGCACAACGCCGAGGTGCGGCGCTCCCTGCCGCCGGAGCGGCTGCTGGTCTACCGCGTGGAGCAGGGCTGGGAACCGCTCTGCGCGTTCCTCGGCGTGCCCGTCCCCGACGGGCCCTTCCCGCGGGCCAACGACGGCGCCTGCTTCTGGAGCGAGTTCCGGCGGACGCTGTACGGCCGCGGCGGGGGGCCCGGTCTCCGGGACTGAGCGGGCGGGGGGGGGCGGAGGGGGTCGTTCGGGTCAGCCCCGCTCGCGGATCAGGCGGGCGCTGAGGAAGCGGACCACGGCGTAGGATCCGGCGCCGGCCGCCAGCAGCAGGGCGAAGACGAGGCCGGTCGGCATCGACGGGCGCTCCTCACCGGAGGCGGAGACGGGGTCGGCCTCGAGCACCGCCGGTGCGGGGGTCCGCGCGGCGGAGGGGGCGGCCTTCTCCTGCGGCTTCCCGGGCTCCGGCGCCGCGGGCGCGGAAGGAGCCGACGGGACGGGCGGGCCGGCCTGCGGCGGCGTGCCCGCGGCGGGCGGCTCGGCGGCCGGAGGCTCGGCCGGGGACGCAGGGGCTGCGGGCTTCGCCGGGGCGCGGAGCAGGACCGGCTCCGCCGGGTCGCGGTCCTTCCTCGACCAGGCCCGGGTCTCGAACGGCACCGGGTGGTTCTTCTTGCCCACGCCCTTGCCCCACTTGGTGATCACATAGGTGACCTTGATGTGGCCCTTGCCGCCGTTGCCGTCGACCGCGAGCGTGTCCGGGTTGAACTCCCCGCCGGTCAGCTGCGCGAACGTCTTGGCGTCCAGATCCAGCATCACACCCCGGTTCGACGGCTCGCCCGGACCGCGGTCGCCCACGAAGAACGGCGCCTTCCTGCCCTTGTAGAGCACATACCCCTCGGTCAAAAGCGGCCACGACGGCGAAGCGGCCAGACCCTTCTGCATCGGCTTGCCCGACGCCGGAAGACCCGTGTCACCGTTGCGGCCCGAGGCGTCGTCCCAGTAGTAGGACGCGGTGGTCGACCCCTTGAGCATGACCTTCCGGCCTTCCCCGCTGTCGGCGGAGGCGGCGCCCCCTGCCGTCAGAACCGCTCCTGAGACCAGTGACGCTCCCAGGACGGCGGTCAGGGCGCGGGCGGCGAGGCGGGTGGAGAACGTCATGGAGAGCGCGGATCCTTAGAAAGGCGACAGGTCTCCGGCCGAGGCGGCGATGGTTCCGGGTGGCCGGTCCGGGCCCTGCCGGAGCGGCCCGTCCTCCCAGTAGGCCGAGAGGACGTAGCGGCCCGAGTGCACCGAAGGTGCGGCCGGGTTGCCGCGCCCGGCAATCGTTAAGCCTCCCGATCCGCGCACGCGGGGGCGGCCCGACCCGGCGCCGCTGCGCGCCGAGGCTCCGTCACGGGGATCACCTGCGGGGTTCGCCGCGGGGGGCGATGACCCCGGAACATCATGACAATTGCTGATTTCAGTCGCTTCGGTCGCTTCGGTCGCCGGGCTCTTCCTGCGGAAGGTCAAGGACCCGCCGGGCAGCGACCGGGGAAGGTTTCGGTCGCTGAGGGTCGGTAGCTGATGAAATCCCAGGTCAGAGGCGCTGTCCGGGGCTCCCAGCGACCCAAGCGACTCGAAGTCGGGTATATGACGGGAACTTGACCCGCGCGTGTGCGCGTCATAGATACCGTCCTTCAGTCGCTTCAGTCGCTTTTACCGGGGTAAAACCGGCCGTGACCTGGGGATCCGCTGCGGCGACCGGCGGCAGCGACCGAAGCGCCCCGGTCGCTGCCGGCCGGTTCGGTCGCTGACTCCACGGTCGCTCGGTCGGGGACGGCCGCCGGGAGGGGACGGCCGCCGGGAGGCCCAGGAGCGCCTGAGGAGTTCCCAGAGGGTCCCGTCCGCCGGTTCTCTCCCCGTTCGCTCACCGATGACCGTCGCACGGCCGTGTTCCCGCGCCGGAGACCGACTGTCCGCTAGCCTGTGCTGATGTTCGGATCTTCAGTCGCTTCGGTCGCTTGAGTCACTCCGGGCCGCCGCCGGTCCGCTCCGGCCCGGCGGGATCCCCGCCCGGAGCCGGATCGCCGGGTCCCCCGGCGCCCGCACGGCCAGCGCACGGACCAGGAAGGACGCAGTGACGCCGCCAGACGAGGCACGCCACCCGCAGGCCGGGCGAGACCGGCCCGTCGCCGTCGCCCGCTGGTGCGCGGCGCGGGGCTGGCCCGTCCACCCGCTCGCGCCCGGCAGGAAGACCCCGGCGGGCAACTGCCGCCGGTGCCAGGGGTCCGGCCACCCCCCGGCCTCCTGCGCGTGCCCGGCGGCCGGACGCTGGTGCCACGGCTTCCACGCGGCCACCACCGATCCCGGACTGATCGCGTCCTGGTGGACCGCCAACCCGGCCTTCGGGGTGGGGGTCGCCTGCGGCCCCGCGGACCTGGTCGTGATCGACGTCGACGCCCACCCTGCGGCCGTGCCCGGCCGGGACCGGGTCCTGCCGGGCATCCCGATCCCCGAGCGGGTCGACCTGACCGGGCTGGCGACGGGGTTCCACGCGCTGGCGCTGCTGGCCGCGCTCCGCGGCGCCCCCGACCCGGCACAGGACGCCGCCACCCTGCGGGTCCGGACGCCGTCCGGCGGGATGCACGTGTGGTACCGGGCGGAGGGCGCCGGCCCGTTCCTGTGCTCCGTGGGGTCGGCGCCCGGCTCCGGGCGCGCGCTGGCCTGGCAGGTCGACGTCAGAGCGGGCGGCGGTTACATCATCGCCCCCGGCACCCGTACCGGCGACGGCCTCTACACGCCGCTCGGCGACTGCCGCGTGCCCGCCCCGCTGCCGGAGTGGCTGGCCGGGGAACTCGTCCGCACCGGGCACCGCCCCGAACCCTCCCGGCGGACCGGCCCGTCCCCGGCCCCGATGGCCCCGCCCCGGGGCCGCCAGGCCGTCGCCAGGGCGGGCGGCGGCCGCACGGGGGCCGCCCGCGCCCTGGACAGGGTCCTGGACGAGGTGCTCGCCTGCGCAGCCGTGCCGGAGGGCGCGGGGTTCACCGCCAAGCTGAACGTGGCGGCCTACACCGCCGGAGGACTGGTCGCCGCGGGTCACCTCGTCCAGGCGGAGGCCGAACGGCTCCTCACCGACGCGGCCACCCGGGCCCGTCCGGGCCAGACCCGCCGCTGCGAGCAGATCATCCGTACCGGCCTGGCGGCCGGAGCCCGCCGCCCGCTGCACATCGAAGGACGCCCGACCACCGTTCCCGGGGCCGAACGCCGCGGTCTCCACGCTGAAGGCAACCGATGAATCCCTCACCAGGGCAGGGGGGCTTCGACCCGGCCGCCGTCGCCCAGCAGATACTCGACCTGTCGCTGCCCGCCGTCGCGCCGGCCGTCCCCGCCGCCTCCCGGGAACCCGCCGGGGCGGCGGCGACCGCGGCGGCGACCAGCGACGGCCTGCTGCCGGACTCCCTGTCCGACCGGGGCAACGCCAAGCTGTTCGTGAGCCTGTACGGCAAGGACTTCCGGCACGTCCCCGGCCTGGGCTGGTACCGCTGGGCGGGGCACCGCTGGGAGCTCGACGAGAGCGACACCGTCGTGTGGGCGGCGGGGGAGATGGCCGAGAACATCGCGGTGACGGACGTCCGCGGCGTCTTCAGCGACCGCGACCTGAACAGCCACCGCCGCCGCTCGCTGTCCACCTCCGGCATGAAGGCGCTGCTGGCGCAGGCCAAGGCCGCCCCGGGCATGGTGCTGGGCGCCGAACTGCTGGACGCCGACCCGTACGAGCTGTGCACGCCCGCCGGCGTCGTCGACCTGCGCACCGGGATCATCAGCCCGCCGGACCCCGCCCGGCACTTCCACTCCCGCTCGACCACGATGGCGCCCGAACGCATGCCCACCCCCCGCTGGGAGCGCTTCCTCGCCGACATCTTCGGCGCCGACGCCGAAGGCCGCCAGACCGTCGACTTCCTGCACCTGCTGCTCGGCTACTCCGTCACCGGCGACGTCGGCGCGCAGGTCCTGCCGTTCCTGTACGGCCAGGGCAAGAACGGCAAGTCGGTGCTGCTGGAGGTGATGCTCCAGCTGCTGGGCGACTACGCCGACGCGGCCCCGCCCGGGTTCCTCATGGCCAAGACGTTCGACGGCCACCCCACGGACCTGGCCGAGCTGCACGGCCGGCGCATCATCGTCTGCTCCGAGCTCAAGCCCGGCGACAAGTTCGACGAGGCCCGCGTCAAACTGCTGACCGGCGGCGACAAGATCAAGGCCCGCCGCATGCGCCAGGACTTCTTCTCCTTCGACCCGACCCACCACCTGTGGCTGCTGGGCAACCACCGCCCCGAGGTGACCAGCGGGGGGTTCGCGTTCTGGCGGCGCATCCGGCTGATCCCGTTCGAGCGGGTCGTCTCGGAGGAACGCAAGATCGACAACCTGGCGCGCGTCCTGGTCCAGGAGGAGGGGCCGGGCATCCTCGCCTGGCTCGTCGACGGCGCCCGCCGCTACCTGCTCGGGGAGAAGGACCTCAGCGGGCCGCAGCGGGTACGGCTGGCCACCGACGCGTACGCGGAGACCGAGGACCACGTGGGGCGGTTCATCTCCGAGACGTGCAAACTGGATTCCGGTATGAGAGCCGAACAGGCCCGCCTGTACACCGAGTACGCACGCTGGTGCGGTTTCGAGGGGGCCACCCCCGTCTCGGCCCGCGCCTTCGCCGCCCGCGTCCGCGAAGCGGTCGGGCTGACCTCGCCCCGGCAGATGGTCCTGTCCAACTCGCGCAAGTTCTACCCGGGGATCGGCCTGATCTCCGACCACCCCGCCGAGGAGCCGCAGCCGTGAGCGAGCGGAGCGAACGAGCCACGGACACCGCAGTGCCACGAGCGTGGCCGACGAAGGAGGCCGCGTGAGCGCACTGATCGACCCGGAGGACCTCGTCCACGAGACCGAGCTCGTCTGGCTGGAGGACATCGAGCCCCTCGACTACGTCCGCCAGTCCCTGGACCGCCTGTCCAGCCGCAGGCGCAAGCCCCCGTACCACCGCGACGGCCGCATGGTCGGATACGCCGTCATCGGGCCCGAGGCCAGGGCCTCGGCGGCCTCCGGCACCTTCCGCCGCCGGGTGTTCTGGCTGCTGCCGCACGACCGCGACCAGCAGCCCGACGGCCTGTACGCCACCGGAGCCCCCTCCGAGGCCGTCGACCCCCGGACGCTGGCCCCGAAGGTCGCCGGCTACAAGACCGAGCGTTCCGAGGGCGGCCCGGCCTCCGAGGCGATGCTCGAACTCGGCAGGACGCTCCCGAAGGCCTGAACCGGGAAGCGCCGCCCGTCCTGGAGACGGTGCTCCCCGGTGCTCCCCGGTGCTCCCCGGTGCTCCCCGGTGCCCGCCTGTGCCCGCCTGTGCTCTCCGGCGCTCCCGGGGCCGTGCCGGCATGAGGTGCGGCCCCGGGAGCGCCGGAGGGCGGGGTGCCCGGAGCGGGTGCCGCGCCCGCCGCGGCCCGATCGAGGACGCGAAACCGCTCAGGCGGCGTGGTGCTTCCAGGGAGTGGTGGTCAGCAGGTCGTCGATGCGGGCGGCGGGCAGGGGCGGGGAGAACAGGTGGCCTTGGGCGTGGGGGGCGCCGAGGCGGTGCAGGGCGGCGGCCTGGCCGGGGGTCTCGACGCCTTCGACGATGGCGTCGAGGCCGAGGCTGGTCGACAGCTGCAGGATGGCTTCGGTGAAGGCGCGGGTCCGGTGCCGGTCGGCGGTGGTGGGCGGGGTGGTGAAGGACCGATCGATCTTGAGGATGTCGACGGGGAGGGTGCGCAGGTGGGACAGGCACGAGTAGCCGGTGCCGAAGTCGTCGAGGGCGATGCGCACCCCGTGGGCGCGCAGGTCGGTCAGCAGGGCGGTGATGCGGCGGGTTTCGGCGGGGGTGGTGGCCAGGAGGGTGTTCTCGGTGATCTCGAGGATGAGGGCGTGCGGGGGCAGGTGGTGGCGGGCCAGGGTGTGCAGGAGGGTGCGGGGGAAGGCGGGGTCGCGCAGCTGGCGGCCGGAGACGTTGACGGTCAGGGCGGTGCCGTGTCGGTGGTACCAGTGGCGGGCGTCGGTGACCGCCTGGTCGAGGGCCCAGTGGCCGAGGTCGGTGATGAGGCCGGTGTCCTCGGCGATGGGGATGAAGACGGCGGGCGGGACGGGGTCGCCGGAGGCGGGGGTCCACCGCAGGAGTGCTTCGAGGGCGTGGACGGCGCCGGTGGCGAGGTTGACGACGGGCTGGTAGTGGAGGGTGAGTTCGCCTCGGGCGCGGGCGTGGCGCAGGCCGGTGGCCAGGGTGATCTGGTGGAGGCGGGCGGTGCGCAGGTCGGGGTGGAAGAGGGTGGCCTGGTTCTTGCCGTCGGCCTTGGCGGTGTGCAGGGCCAGGTCGGCGTCGCGGAGGGCGTCGGTGGGGCCGGCGGGGACGAGTCCGGTCAGGATGCCGATGCTGGTGGTGAGGTGGAGCTCGCGTTCGCCGATGCGGTAGGGGCGGGCCAGGGTGGTCAGGATGCGGTGGGCCAGGGCCGTGGCGGTGCCGGTGGTGGCGGCGGGTAGCAGGAGGGCGAACTCGTCGCCGCCGAGACGGGCCAGGGTCGGGCGTGCCTCGATGGTTTCGGCGAGGGCGCGGAGGCGGCCGGCGACGGCCATGAGGAGGTCGTCGCCGACGGGGTGGCCGTAGGTGTCGTTGACGTCCTTGAAGTCGTCGAGGTCGAGCAGGAGCAGGGCGGGGGGCGCGGCGGCGCGGGCGGTCAACGCCGCGTCCAGGGCGCCGGTGAGCAGGGTGCGGTTGGCCAGCCCGGTGAGGGGGTCGTGCGAGGCGCGGTGGGCCAGGTCGCGGCGGAGCCGTTCCTGGTGGTGCAGGGCGGTGGCCAGGTCGTCGGCCTGGGTGGCGAGGCGGTGGGCCTGGTGGTCGAGGGTCAGGGCGCGGTTCTCGGCCAGGCGGGCGGTGAGGTTGAGGCGCAGGACGAGCAGGACGGCCAGGAGCACGGTCAGGCAGATGGTCGTGACGCCGTCGCGGGGATCGGGCCGGATGCCGAGCACGGGCGGGCCGAGGCTGGAGACCAGGGGGCCGAGCAGGGCCAGGGTGAGGAAGGTGGCGGCCCGCACCCGGCTGGAGACGACGGGCGCCCTCAACCGCCCCGAGGACGCCACGCTGGGATGCAGCGCGGAGCCGCCGACCAGGATCGCCCAGCCCAGCCACGCGATCATGGAGAGCGCGCCGTACGGCCGGCCCTCGGCCAGGTCGAGCAGGTACGCGCCGTCGGCGACGAGCAGGGAGACGTAGGAGGCGCTCAGCAGGAGCAGCCACGGGGCCCGGCCGTTGTCGGACGCCATCCGCAGGACCATGCCCAGCATGAACAGGTCCATGACCGGGGTGGCCAGCGCGAAGGCGAGCTCCACGCCGGCGTAGCCGCTGTGGTCGATCACCGGGGTGATGAAGAACGTCCAGAAGGGCATGGCCACGCCGACGGTGATGACGGCGGAGTCCAGCAGCCCCGCCCAGCGCGAGCCGCCGGTCCGCAGACCCAGCAGGGTCAGGGCGGCCAGGCCCAGGCCGTACACGAGCAGGGTGGCGCCCTGGTAGGCGATGAGGGCCCCCGGCAGCCGGAGGACGGTCCAGCCGACGCCCCACAAGAGCGTGGACGCCAGGCAGGACAGGGTGACGGCCGCTCCGATCAGCCGCCAGGCCCACAGACGGCCCAGGCCGTAGCGGCGGATCCCGACGATGACGGCCGCCAGCGACGAGCCCTGCAGCACGATCCAGCACAGGGCGTCCAGCAGGGGGGAGACGGCCGCCACCGGCGGAACGGCGAGGACCAGCGCCCCTCCGAGGAGGAGGTACGCCAGCCAGCCGCGCGGCTCGCGCACCGGGCGCGAGCCGGCGGCCGACTCGGCTCCGCGGGATGTCCGGCTCATGGTCTTCTCTGGGTCCGCTCCACTGGGAGGCTCTCTGGGTCTGCGCCGACGGGAGGGCCGCGAGGCGGGACGCGCCTCGCCGCCGGATGCGCCGACGCCGCCGGAGCGCCGGACGGGTCCGGCGCCTGCGGAGCGGCCGGGGCCCGGCGCGGTGCGCGGCCGGACGCGGGAGCCCGGAGCCTAGGCCTCCGCGCCGGGCTCTGCGCCGCCGGGCTTCCCCGTCGCGCCGCCGCCGCTCTCGGTCGCGCCGCCGCTCTCGGTCGCGCCGGGGCGTTGGGGGCCTCCGGAGCGGAGCATGCGGCGCAGCGCGGCCAGGGCGTCCTCGTTGGGCGAGGCGGCCTCGCGGTTGGCGGTCTGCAACTCGCGGAAGATCTCCTCGCGGTGCACCGGCACCGAGCGCGGCGCGCGGATGCCGATCCGGACCACGTCCCCCCGGACGTCGAGGACGGTGACGACCACGTCGTCACCGATCATCAGGCTCTCCCCCGAGCGGCGGGTCAGCACCAGCACGTGCGGCTCCTTCTCTCACCGGGGGACGTATCGGCAGCCTAACCGATCTCAGACGGATACCAGGGGAGCCCGGACCGGCAGGTCCGAACCGCTGAGCACGGTCTGGACCGCCCGGCGGGTGGCGGTGTCCACCACGATCGGGGCCAGCAGGTTGGCCGTCGCCTCGGTGATGGAGCCCGGCGCCGTGACGATGAGCAGGACGAGCAGCTGAGAGGTCTCGCCCGCGCCGAGCGCCGCCAGGGTCTCGTCGTCGATCTCCGGTTCGTAGCCCGGGAAGAACGGGTTCGGGGAGATGACGAGGAAGCGCGGGCCCGGGTCCTCCAGCGAACGCAGGGAGTACAGCACGCCGTCCTCGTCGAGGCGCACGAGCACGAACCGGCGGTTGTCGGTGAAGCCCGGCATCGGGCAGACGAATTCGATCGCCGGCAGCTCGCCGCCGGTCGTGTCCACCGGGGCCGCGGTGTCTGCGTTCATCGGGCGGTCCTCTACAGAGATCATTTCAGGAAGTCCACGAGTGAGGGCTGCACGACCTTGGCCGTCGCCGCCAGCGCCGCCTGGTAGGCGGTCTGCTGCAGGGTCAGCTCCATGATCGTATTGGGCAGGTCGATGTCTTCGATGTCGGAGAGCTGGGATTTCAGGCTCAGGATCCGGGTGTCGGCCGTATCGCGCATCTGTGTCACGCGATTGTAACGAGCGCCGACGTCGGCGACCTCGCTCTGCATGCTCTCGATGCTCGTGTCGAGGCGGGTGAGGTCGCGGCTGAGCCCGGTCGGGTCGTTCCTGAGATGGCCGACGATGTCGCTCAGCACCTTGAAGAGCTGGTCGTCGCCGTCGCCGAAGACCTTCTTGCCGTCGGAGTTGACCGCGACCTTGGTGTTGTCCCCGATCGTGCGGAGCACCTCGCCGCCCTGCCCGTTGTAGGTGCCGTCCTTCTCGTACGCCACCGAGCCCGAGGCGGCGCCGCCGAAGACCGGGCGGCCCAGGTAGGTGGTGTTGGCGACGCCGATCAGCGCGTCACGGATGTTCTCGATCTCGGTCGCCAGCGCGTTGCGCGCGCCGACCGAGCCGCCCGCGCCGGAGGACAGGCCCTGCAGCACCAGTTCCCTGGCCCGGTTCACCTGGCTGTTCGCGCTGGTCAGGGCGGTGTCGATGGTGCCGAGCCAGCCGAGGCCGTCGTCGGTGTTGCGGGTGTACTGCTCCTGCGTGCGGATGTCGCTGCGCAGGGACAGGGCCGACGTCGTGCCCGCGGGGGAGTCCGAGGGCCGGGAGAGCTGCTTGCCGCCGGACAGCCGCTGCTGGACGTCGTCCAGGCGGGAGATGTTGCCCTGCAGGTTGTTGAGCGATCTGACGGAGATCGAGCGTTCGGTAACACGCATGTACGTCATGTGTCATCAGCCCCGGATCATGCTGAAGAGGGAGTCGAAGGTGCCGTTGATCGTGTTGATCATCTGCGTGGCGGCCTGGTAGGCGCGCTGGTAGAGCAGCATGTTCGCCATCTCCTCGTCCAGGCTGACCCCTGACTGCGCGGCGCGCTGCGCGTCGTTGTTCTGCGTGACGCCGGCCTGGATGGCGGCCCGTCGCTGGGCGGACTGCGAGGCGACCCCCAGCGCGGTGACGCTCTCCCGGTAGAACCGGTCGGGCCCGCCGGTGGCGTTGGCGAAGCCCGCCAGGGTGTCGGCGTTGCCGGCGTCCAGGTTGCCCTTGGGAGGGAGCACCACCCCGGTGATGGGGTCGGTCTCGACCCGCGGCGCGACGGACGAGACCGCCACCTTCGCCGGGTCGGCGATGCCCACCGTGATCGTGGCGGCGGTGACGACCGTACCGGTCGTGGGGGTGAAGAAGTCCCCGCCCGCGGCGCCGTTCAGGTCGTAGCCCCTGACGTGCTGGGTGTTGACGGTCGAGGCGAGCTTCGCCGCCACCTGGTCCAGCTTGGCGGCGTAGTCCGGCAGGACCGTGTTGAGCGACTGCAGCGACGAGGCGAGCCGGCCGGAGGCGATGCCGGCGTCGGCGCCGCTGTCCTTCCACTGCAGGGCGACCGCGTTGGCGACCCGGTCGGCCATCACGTCGCGCAGCGAGCCCCCGCCGGCGACCTTCAGCTCGCGGGCCGAGCCCCCGTCGACCAGCTTGGCCCCGCCCAGGTGGACGTCGACCGCGCCGTTGTCGAGCGACCGGGAGACGGCGCCGGTGAGCTCGGCGAGCCGCAGCACCAGGCCGTCGCGCTTGTCGGCCAGTTCGCTGGCGGGCAGGTTCGCGGCGGTGGCCCGCACGATGGCCTTGTTGAGCTGGGCGACGGTGTCGGCGGCGGTGTTGACCTCGGTGACGTAGGAGTCGAGCTGGTCCGCGGTGCTGTTCCACAACGAGTCGAGGGCGTCGTCGCCGCTGCGCAGGCTGTCGGCGACGGTGCCGCCGCGCTGCAGCAGCTGGGCGCGGGCGGCCAGGTCGCCGGGCTGGTTGACGACGTCGTGCCAGGCGTTCCAGTAGTCGGACAGCTGCGACTGGATGCCGGTGTCGCTGGGCTCGTTGAAGACCTCTTCGATGCGGGCGTGGACCTCCTCCTGACCCGTGAGGAAGGCGAACTTGGCGTGCTCGATCTGCCCGCGCGACTCCAGGAACGCGTCGCGCAGCCGGGCGACGCCCGCCGCGGTGACGCCGTTGCCGAGACCGTCGGTGATGGAGTGGAGGGCCGGGGTGACCGCTCCGCCGACCGAGTTCAGCTCGACCCGCTGGCGGGTGTAGCCCTCGGTGTTGGCGTTGGCGATGTTCTGGCCGTTGACGTCGAGCGCCTGGCGCTGGGCGTACAGGGCGCTCAGCGCGGTGGAGATTCCGGAGAAGGTGCTCATCTGCTACATCGCCTCGTTGACAAGTCGTGAGGAACGGCCCGCGGTGACGGTCTCGCCGGAGCGGCCGTAGGTCGCCACGGAGCCCGTGACGTTCATCAGCGCCTCGTGGACCGCGCGCGACCCCACGGTGAGCAGTTCGCGGTTGGCCTCGGCGAGCGCCGTGATCTCGGCGGTCAGCGTCAGGAACGCGGTGCGGTGCTGGGTGAACAGCTCGGCCCACGGGCCGCCGGCCGCCGCGGCGAGCGCCGACAGGCTGGGGGCGGGCGGCAGGCCGAGTTCGGCGGCCACCTCGTCGACCTGGGCCGCGCGCAGGACCTCGGCGCGGCGGATCTGCTCCAGGACCATCTCCACCTCACGGGTGGCGTGCGGCAGCCAGCGCGTCTTGCCCGCCGCCAGTACGAGTTGCTCCTCTTCGAGTTTGAACAGCAGGAGATCCAGCATCTCGCGGACTCGCCACAGCGTGCTCGACAGATCGGCCAAACCCATCCGTCCCGCCTTCTCAGTCGTAGGGGGCGCCCAGGGGGCGCGCTTCCTCACCGGACCTCGTCGGCAGTGAGCCGCCCGGCCTGAGGACTTCCCCGCCGGGTGCCCGAACGATGACCGTCCGTGCTCGCTTCATGACGAGAAGTGAGTTTCCGCAACCGTTCAGCAACCGAAAGCAACCGGTTCCTACCTCTTTGTGCCTGTTTTCTCTTTCTATCGGCGCCGAACGGGCCGGATGGACCGCTTCCTACCGCTTCCCAGCACATCGTCACGAGAGGGCTGCACGTGAGGACCCAGGGCACCACGACCACCGTCAGCCGCGAGATCGAGACCCTCGTCCGCGAGCACCTGCCGCTGGTGGGGCACATCGTCCGCGAGACGCTCATGCGGGTCCCCTCCCACGTCAACCGTGACGACCTCACCTCCGCCGGCCTGGCCGCCCTGGCCGCCGCCGCCCAGTCCTTCGACCCCGAGCGCGGCACCCCCTTCGGCCGCTTCGCCGCCGTCCGCATCCGCGGCGCCCTCGTCGACGAGCTGCGCGGCCTCGACTGGGCCAGCCGCTCGGTGCGCAGCCGGGCCCGCCAGCTCGACTCCGTCCGCCAGCAGCTCAGCGGCTCCCTCGGCCGCACCCCGACCACCCGCGAGATCGCCGCCGCCCTGGGCGTCGCCGAGGACGAGGTCGAGTCCATCGAGGAGGACGTGCAGCGCGCCGTCGTGCTGAGCCTGCAGGGCTTCGCCCCCGGCACGGCCGAGGACATGGTCCAGGAGCAGGCCGCCGGCCCCGAGGAGCTGCTGCTGCACCGCGAGCGCCTCGGCTACCTGACCCACGCGATCGACGCGCTGCCCGAGCGCCTGCGCCTCGTCGTCACCCGCTACTTCCTGGAGGAGCGGCCGATGGCGGAGATCGCCACCGAGCTCGGCGTGACCGAGTCCCGCGTCTCCCAGCTCCGCGCCGAGGCCCTGGTGCTGCTGCGCGACGGCATGAACGCCCAGCTCGAGCCGGCCATGGTCAAGAGCCCCGAGCGCCCCGACGGCTGCGTGGCCAAGCGCCGCACCGCCTACTACGCCGAGATCGCCGCCAAGGGCGACCTGCGCAGCCGACTGGCCCTGACCGACCACCTGGGCGCCCCCGTCGCCCGCATCGCCTGAGCTCCGCACCCCCTGCGGCGCCGTCCCGGGCCGGTCCCGGGCCCGCGCGCCCCCGAACTCCCCGTACGGCCTGCGCCCCACCGGCGCTCCGGCCTGCCGTACGAGGGCGGAGAACACCCGGCCGGAGAAAACCGAAAAAAACCGCTGAGAAACCTTCAGCATCCCGGACCGCCGCCGATGAGAACGGCAGTCCGGGCCACGGATGGACCGGCGAAGACCTAGTCAAGGAGAGAACATCATGGGTCTGCGTATCAACCAGAACATCGGCGCCATGAACGCCTACCGGAACCTGTCGATCAACGACGGTGCGATGTCGAAGTCGCTGGAGAAGCTCTCCAGCGGTTACCGCATCAACCGGGCGGCGGACGACGCGGCCGGCCTGTCCATCAGCGAGGGCCTGCGCGCCCAGACCGGTGGTCTCAAGGTCGCCGTCCGCAACGCGCAGGACGGTGTCTCGGTCGTGCAGACCGCTGAAGGTGCGCTCACCGAGACGCACTCCATCCTTCAGCGTATGCGTGACCTTTCCGTCCAGGCCTCCAACGGCGGCTCGCAGGACGCGAAGGCCCAGGAGGCGGCGAACAAGGAGTTCAGCGAGCTCAAGACCGAGCTCGACCGGATCGCCAAGACCACGTCGTTCGGCACCCAGAACCTGCTGGACGGCAGCTACGGCGCTCGCTTCCAGAGCACCGCGACCGCGCCGGCGACCTTCGCCACCAAGACGGTGGCCGGTGACGCCACCGACCAGTTCGCCGTCACCACGAAGGTCAACGGCACCACCCAGAACCTCACCGTGACCATGTCGGGTACGGCGGGCACGTCGTACGACAACGTCGACTCCTACGTCGCGGCGATGAACTCGGGCATCCGCAAGGCGCTGACCGACGTCGGCGGCACCGGTGAGGAGCTCCGCCTCACCTACAAGACCGACGACGCCGGTGACGTCAGCTACCAGCTCGTCGGACAGGACGCGTTCAACGTCACCGCCGCCGGCGCCAACGTCACCGGCGTGGGCGTCCAGAACGTCGCCCTCAAGACGGGCAGCGGCGGCACCTTCCAGGTCGGCGCCAACAACAACGACGACGAGCGGATCAACGTCCAGATCGACTCGATGGACTCCAACAGCATCGGTCTGGGCGGCGTGAACCTGTCCTCGACCGACGCCGCGCAGGCCGCGATCACCGCTCTGGACGGCGCCATCCAGGAGGTCTCGGACCAGCGGGCCAAGCTCGGTGCGTTCCAGAACCGGTTCGAGCACACGATCAACAACCTGAACGTGGCGATCGAGAACCTGTCGGCGTCGGAGTCGCGCATCCGCGACACCGACATGGCCCAGGAGATGGTCGGCTTCACCCGCAACCAGATCCTGTCCCAGGCCGGCACCTCGATGCTGGCTCAGGCCAACCAGGCTCCTCAGTCCGTCCTGAAGCTCCTGGGCTGATCATCAGCGGGTGCCTGACGGCACCCGCCGGTGTGAGGCGACTCGACGGAAGGGCGGTCGGCGTGATCCGCCGGCCGCCCTTTCCGTCTGTCCGGCACGTCCGTCCGACGGGGCGGCGTGGACATCCCGCTCGACGGCGCGGGACGCGAAGAGAGGGTTCGCACACGTGGTCAACAGCATCGACGGCCTCGTCAGCGGCATGAGCACCAGCTCGCTGATCTCCCAGCTCATGCAGGTGGAGTCGGCCCCGCAGACGAAGCTCAGGTCCAAGGTCAGCGCCCAGGAGAAGGTCCAGAGCGCCTACCAGGCGATCAACACCAAGCTGGCCGCGCTGAAGACCGCCGCCGATGCGATGTTCGCCGACGCCACCTGGACCTCGTCCAAGGCCTCCTCCTCTTCCACCGCGGTCACCGCGACCACGGCCGCCGGCGCCCCGCCGGCCGCCCTCACCTTCAACGTCGACGAGCTCGCCCGGGCCCAGGTCAGCACCGCCGTCTTCGGCTCGGCCGCCGGCCCCGCGCTGGACATGGCCGGAGGGATCACCGGCGTCAGCATCAAGATCGGCACCGGCGACCCGGTCGACATCGCGGTCGCCGCGGACAAGAACACCCCCCAGGGCATCGCCGACGCGATCAACGCCAAGAAGCTGGACGTGCGCGCCACGGTCGTCACCACGGCCGACGGCCCGGTGCTCCAGCTCTCGTCCGCCAAGACGGGCACCGCCGCCGCCTTCGGCGTCGTCGGCGTCGCCCGCGCCACCTCCTCCTTCGCAGCCGCGACCGACCCGGCGGTGGCCGACCCGGACGCCGGCGTCGACATCACCGTCGGCGCCGGGGCGCCGGTGAACGTCAAACCCGTGACGAACACCCCGCAGGGGCTCGCCGACGCGATCAACGGCTCGGCGGACCTCGCCGCGCTCGGCGTCACGGCGAAGATCACCACCGTCTCCGGCCAGGGCCCGAAACTGGAGATCGTCCACAGCAAGACCGGGACCGCCGAGACCATGCAGGTCAGCGGCCTCACCGTGGGGCCCGCCGTCACCCGCACCGGCTTCGGCGAGGCGGTCAACGTCGCGACCTCCGCTCTGGACGCACAGATCACCGTGGGCAGCGGGGCCGGCTCCTACACCGTGACCAGCGCCACCAACTCCTTCACCGGCGTCATGCAGGGCGTCACCCTCAACGTGAGCAAGAAGGAGACGGGCGTCACCGTCACCAACAGCCTCGACACCGACGCCATCACCGGCAAGATGAAGTCCTTCGTCGACGCCGCCAACTCCGTGCTCAGCGAGATCAGCGGCCAGACGTCCTACAACTCCATCTCGAAGACGAAGCAGCCCCTCACCGGCAACTTCGGGGTCCGCCAGATCGCGCAGACCATCCTCGGCCAGACGGGCAACGGCCAGAGCGGCTACGGAAGCTTCGCGCAGATCGGCGTCCAGCTCGACAAGACCGGCAAGCTCACCTTCAACCAGGAGACGTTCCTCAAGGCGTACACCGCCGATCCGGACAAGGTGCGGAAGGCGGTGACGGCCACGGACCCGGTCGTCGACGCCAGGGTCGACGCCCAGGGCAAGCCGGTCCCCAAGACCGAGGTGACGGCCGTGATGGGGCTGGCCGAGAAGCTCGGCATCATCGCGAGCAACAGCACCGCCAACCTCACCTCGGCCATCAAGGGCGGGGAAAGCCTCCTGAAGGATCTCAACCAGCGGATCGGCGCCTGGGACCTGCGGCTGGAGAAGCGCGAGGAGGCGTTGCGCAAGCAGTTCACCGGCCTCGAGGTCGCGCTCGGCAAGATGAACCAGCAGTCGAGCTGGCTGGCCGGACAGATCAACAGCCTGCCAAAGATCGAGAATGGATCGTGACGTGAACAACCCCTCCATGCGGGCCCGGTACATGGCCGACGCGGTGACCACCGCGTCCCCCGGCAAGCTGCTCGTCATGCTCTATGACCGGCTCGTCCTCGATCTGGTGAAGGCGGAGGAGGCCATCGGCCGCCACGACCGGGAGACCGCCTCCGCCCAGCTCCAGCACGCGCAGGAGATCGTCATCGAGCTGCGCTCCTCGCTGCGGATGGACGCCTGGGACGGGGCCAGGGGCCTGTCCGAGGTCTACGGCTTCCTGCTCACCCAGCTCATCCAGGCCAACGTGCGGTTCGACGCGGCCCAGGTCGCCTCCTGCCGCGCGCTGGTCGAACCGCTGTGCGACGCCTGGCGCGCCGCCGCGTCCGAGGTCTCCACCGGTGCCGCAGTCCGGGTGGCGTGACCGTGGCCGCCCAGCCGCCGGGGACCGGCGAGTGGCGCACGGCCTGGGCCGCCGCGCTCGACTCCCTGGAGATGGACGTCGCCGCCACTGAGGCGATGCTCTCCGGCGACCACCGTGCCCGCGAGATCGCCCCCGCCGACCCGTGGTCGCCTCCGGAGGGACTCGGCCCGCTCCCCCTCGACCTGCGCCCCCGCGCCGACGCGATCCTGGCCCGCCAGCTCGCCGCGGCCCAGGCGCTGGCCCTGGCCATGGTCGGCAACCGCCGCCAGGCCGCGATGGTCGCCCGTGTCGAGTCCGGCAGCGACGGGGCGGCCCGCCCCGTCTACATCAACTGCGCCGCCTGAGCGCCTTTCCGGAGCACCTCCGGAAAGGCGCCCGCGCCGTCCCTCGCTCGTGGCGGCCGGCCCGGGCCGATGGGGGCGCCCCCAGGCCGGTCTCGGCCGGCTACGGTCTCGGCCGGCTACGGTCTCGGCCGGCTACGGTCTCGGCCCCGCCGGACCGGCCAGGCGCCGGACCTTGAGGACGTTGTCCCTCCGGGCGACCGGCCGCCCGTCCGGAGCGGTCTGGGGCCGCTCGTACTCCTCGCAACGCTGCACCTCCCACCGCCCGTCGGGGAGACCGAGGGATTCCAGGACCTCCTGCGGGGTGGGGAGGTGGACGTCGTGGTGCTCGTGCTCCCACGGGGGCGGGCCCGCGTGCCCGGCGACGAGGAGCGTCCCGCCGGGAGCGGTGGCGGAGGCGGCGGTCCGCAGGATCTCCTCCCGGGGCAGGTCGCCGTGCGAGTGCAGGAAGCAGGCGGAGACGAGGTCGAAGACGCCGTCGGGGAAGGACGCCCCGAGGTCGTGCCACTGCCAGTCGACGCGGTCGGCGACACCGGCCTCGGCCGCGTGCCGGGCCGCCCGGTCGAGGGCGACGCGGGAGACGTCCACGGCGGTGACGCGCCAGCCCCGCCGCGCGAGCCAGATCGCGTCGGCCCCCTCACCGCACCCCAGGTCCAGGGCGCTGCCGGGCTGCAGCCCGCTGACCTCCCGGACCAGGACGACGTTGGGGTTGCCGCTCCAGACCCGCTCGCTCTCGCTGTAGCGGGCGTCCCAGAGCTGCTCGGACGAGACGGGTTCGTCTGCCATCAGGGTGTCCTCCTCATGTTGCCGCCATGGGTACGGCCACCGCCGCCCCCGGCCTGAACTATCCGCCGCCGATGACCTTTTCTGCAAATCATTTTGCCGAAATGGCAAAAACAGCGGCGGTGGTGTGAACCCCCCCCTCGCCAGGACGGCCGCGCCGCCTGTACGGCGAGCGGGCACGTCGGACACGGCGCCGCCACGGGCGCATGTGAGGTGCGTCGATCGGCCGGTGGTGTGGGGGGTTGAGGGTTTCCCGGTGGCGGCAACCGGGCCGCACCCGTGGCGCACTGGGAGCGCTACGTCCGGGCGGCTTACTGGATGTCGAAGGCCGCTACAGCAGGGCTTTCACCGGCCCCGCCCGAGTCCTTTCCGGGAGATCGAGCGGAACCGGAGTCCTGTCGCCGCACGAAGGAATCACTTCCATGACGTTCACCGCTCGCCTCACCACCAGCGCCCGCCTCCTCACCGCCGCCCTGGGTCTGACCCTGACCGCCGGGCTGAGCATGGCCACTGCCGGTACGGCGAGCGCGGAGACCGGCGAGGGCGAGCAGGTCATGCTCAAGGGGTCGACCACCGCGTCCTACTACTGGGACGACGCCTCGGGCCGCAACGGTGACACGGGTCTTCCGGCGTCGGGCAAGCCGATGCAGAAGGGCCTGGCCGCTTCGCCGTCGTGGCCGCTTTTGACCGAGGGCTATGTGCTCTACAAGGGCAGGAAGGCGCCGTTCTTCGTGGGCGACCGCGGTCCGGGCATCCCCTCCAACCGGGGTGTGATGCTGGATCTGGACGCCAAGACGTTCGCGCAGCTGACCGGTGGGACCTTCAACGCCGACACGCTGGGTGTGGACGGCAACGGCGGCAAGGGCCACATCAAGGTCACCTATGTGATCACCAAGTGGGGCAAGGGCGTGGGCACCAAGAACCACCCCAAGCCGTTCGCCACGGGTGCGTGGGCCAAGAAGGACCGCGACCCGGCCGAGCCCGTGACCCTTCCGGCCAAGGCCGAGCCCAGGAACGAGAACGCGGCCGGCAAGGACAAGGACGGGGCCGAGAAGGCCGCGCCGAAGACCGGCGAGATCACGACCGAGAACGTCGCCGCCACTTCGGGCACCGGCGAAGCCGGCGGGATCTCCACCGGGATCGCGCTCGGCGGGCTGCTCATCGCCGCCGGCGGGGCTTATGCCGGTCGCCGCATCCTGATCGAGCGTCTCAGCGTCAAGCGCGGCTGAGCGGGACCTGATCCTCTCCACGACAGGTACGAGGCCGTCACCGGTCGATCCGGTGGCGGCCTCGACGCGTCATCTCCTCCGCCGGGGCCGGGGGACGCTCCGTCTGCTCGTCTCGGGTGTTCACGGCGTGAACACCCGTCGGGCCGTCGATGCCTCTCCTGGCCCGGGCACTCGGCCGTGCGAATCCCGGCCCGCGGGCTCATGCGGGCGGGATCGCCGGTGGTGTGGGGGGTTGAGGGTTTCCCGGTGGCGGCAACCGGGCCGCACCCGTGGCGCACTGGGAGCGCTACGTCCGGGCGGCTTACTGGATGTCGAAGGCCGCTACAGCAGGGCTTTCACCGGCCACGCCCGAGTCCTTTCCGGGAGATCGAGCGGAACCGGAGTCCTGTCGCCGCACGAAGGAATCACTTCCATGACGTTCACCGCTCGCCTCACCACCAGCGCCCGCCTCCTCACCGCCGCCCTGGGTCTGACCCTGACCGCCGGGCTGAGCATGGCCACGGCCGGTACGGCGAGCGCGCAGACCGGCGAGGGCGAGCAGGTCATGCTCAAGGGGTCGACCACCGCGTCCTACTACTGGGACGACGCCTCGGGCCGCAACGGTGACACGGGTCTTCCGGCGTCGGGCAAGCCGATGCAGAAGGGCCTGGCGGCGTCGCCGTCGTGGCCGCTTTTGACCGAGGGCTATGTGCTCTACAAGGGCAGGAAGGCGCCGTTCTTCGTGGGCGACCGCGGTCCGGGCATCCCCTCCAACCGGGGTGTGATGCTGGATCTGGACGCCAAGACGTTCGCGCAGCTGACCGGTGGGACCTTCAACGCCGACACGCTGGGTGTGGACGGCAACGGCGGCAAGGGCCACATCAAGGTCACCTATGTGATCACCAAGTGGGGCAAGGGCGTGGGGACCAAGAACCACCCCAAGCCGTTCGCCACGGGTGCGTGGGCCAAGAAGGACCGCAATCCGGCCGAGCCCGTCACCGTTGCTCCGGCCGCTCCGAGCGCGACCGAGATCCTGGCCGCGGTGCTGCGCACCGCCGCCCTGTGATAGCCGGATCCCGTCCGCCGGGAAACCCGCGTCCGGTAGAGAACCGACCGCACACCCGACAGGAGACCCGCACCCGGTTCCCTCCGGTCGGACAGCGCAGAGGCCGTCACCCGGACATCCGGGGGCGGCCTCCACGCGTTCCCGGCCGGAGGGAGACCGCACCCGGCGGCGGCACATCGGTACTCCTGCCGCCGGAAGTGTTCACGGCGTGAACACTCGCGCTTCTGCTCGGGGTCCTGGCCGGGTCTGCGGCTTCTTGCGGCGGGGCCGTGTGCGGACCGCGGGGTGTTTACGGCGTGAACACTCGCGCTTCTGCTCGGGGTCCTGGCCGGGTCCCGGCCTCTTGCGGCGGGGCCGTACCGGGGCTCACGAGTGTTCACGCCGTGAACACCATGGCGGTCAGTCGACGGGTTCCTCGGTCTCACCGGTCCAGGAATCCATCTCGGCCAGCTCGCGGCCGATCTGGTCCGCCCACTCCTGCGCCCAGGATTTCAACACGACGATCTGCTCGGCGCGGCAACCGTACGCTTCGAACTCCTCATCGGAGTAAGCGGCCGCGTGATCGAGCTGGTCGCGCAGGTCCTCCAGGTAGAAGTCCTCGTCCAGCGCCTTCCTCCCCAGCGTCACGAGCTCGGCGTTGCTGAAGTACGCCGTCGCACCGTGGACATCGATCACATCCCGTGGCAGTCCGCGGTCGTGCAGAGCTCCCACTTTCAGTGCCACGGCGTCCTCCAGGGAGAGAACCGGACCGAAACTCATGAGGGCGGCCGGGTGGTTGAGCGGTTCCTTGAGGATGTCGATGCGGTAGGCCGCCCCCGTCGGGAGAGCGACGGTCAGGTGCCCCTTGCGTCCTTCGGCGGAGACTACGCGGGCCTGAAGTCCTGACTGCCGGTAGGCGTGTGCGAGCGCCGCGGCGATCTCTTCCACCGGAGCGGCACTGGCGGTGGCGAAGTCCAGATCGTCCGAAGGACGGCTCACCAGCCCATGCGCTCTGATCGCGTAACCACCCGCGAGGACCAGGCCGTACCGATCGCAGATCGGAAGAGCCGCTCGCATCAGCAGTGCGTGGTCGCCTTCAAGCGGATCGGGCAACGGCGGCCGCCAACTCCGGGAACCGTTCCTGCCACAGGCCGCGGAGTACGCGGGGCAGCCGCAGTCGGGCCCAGTCGGAACGGAGGAGGTCGGCGTTCAACCATTGGGTGTAGTGCTCGGTGGTGATCGCCGAAGTGAGCACGGTCATGTGGAAGAGGTAGCGCTGGTCACGGTCGGAGAGGTCGAAACGGGTCCGCCCCGACCAGGCGATGTCAGAGGGAAGATCGACCACGCCTCCGTCCGGACCGTTCAGCGACGAGAGTGACGGCGGCAGCGTCCGGGCCGTTCCCGCCCAGCGGGACGGCAATGATACGGCGCTTTGAGTGCTCACGCCCTCATTCTCACCCATGCCGTCCGCATGGCACAGCTCGAAGGCCGAGAAGGCGTCCAACGGCTCGGTCGGTGATCCTCCGAAAGGCGACCCGTGCCGCCGCCTGGGACCGGCTTCCGCTGTGGGCGGTCCGCTTCCCCGGCCTGCGAGGGGTGTCGATCGGCCGGTGGTGTGGGGGGTTGAGGGTTTCCCGGTGGCGGCAACCGGGCCGCACCCGTGGCGCACTGGGAGCGCTACGTCCGGGCGGCTTACTGGATGTCGAAGGCCGCTACAGCAGGGCTTTCACCGGCCAGCTGGTATCGGCCGGAGTCCTGTCGCCGCCCGTGAGGAGCCCGCTTTCATGACCGCCACTCGTTTCGCCGCCCGTGTCCTGACCGCCGCCGCCACTGTGACTCTGACCGGGGCGATCGTGGCCGGTGCGGCCGGTACGGCGAGCGCGCAGACCGGCGAGGGCGAGCAGGTCATGCTCAAGGGGTCGACCACCGCGTCCTACTACTGGGACGACGCCTCGGGCCGGGCCGGTGACACGGGTCTTCCGGCGTCGGGCAAGCCGATGCAGAAGGGCCTGGCGGCGTCGCCGTCGTGGCCGCTTTTGACCGAGGGGTATGTGCTCTACAAGGGCAGGAAGGCGCCGTTCTTCGTGGGCGACCGCGGTCCGGGCATCCCCTCCAACCGGGGTGTGATGCTGGATCTGGACGCCAAGACGTTCGCGCAGCTGACCGGTGGGACCTTCAACGCCGACACGCTGGGTGTGGACGGCAACGGCGGCAAGGGCCACATCAAGGTCACCTATGTGATCACCAAGTGGGGCAAGGGCGTGGGGACCAAGAACCACCCCAAGCCGTTCGCCACGGGTGCGTGGGCCAAGAAGGACCGCAATCCGGCCGAGCCCGTCACCGTTGCTCCGGCCGCGACCGAGATCCTGGCCGCGGTGCTGCGCACCGCCGCCCTGTGATCCCGCCCACCGAGTCCGACCGCACACCCGACAGGAGACCCGCACCCGGTTCCCTCCGGTCGGATACCGCAGAGGCCGTCACCCGGATATCCGGGGGCGGCCTCCACGCGTTCCCGGCCGGAGGGAGACCGCACCCGGCGGCGGCACATCGGTACTCCTGCCGCCGGAAGTGTTCACGCCGTGAACACCCGTGGGACTGATGCGTCCTCTCGAAGACGGGTGATCAGGGGACGGACTGCCGTTGGCTGTACTCCTCCGCGGCTGCCAGCAGCACACTCAACGGGATCATCGCTTGGCTGTCCGCAAGACTCGCCACGATCACCTCACGGATCAACGCCGACGGTTTGACACCCCGCTCCGCTGCTCGAGCACGGACAGCGTCCATCACCGGCTTGGGCAATCGCAGTGAAGTGGTGATCATCTGGTCGCGACTCTCGTCAGTGAGGCCCACCGTCAGCTCCAGTTCTCGGGCGGGCCGTCCTGAAGGTCTTCGACGCTCACTCCGGGCAGGTCGGCCAAGAGCCGGCCCCAGACGTTCTTGCCCTCAAGGGTCAGCACGGTCCGGTCGGTCCGGTTGCCCCAGTAGGCGGCCTCGGCCACATCGATCGGCACGGTATCGACGCCGAGATCCGCCCAGGTGCCGGAGACTCCTCGCTGGGCATCGCTGTCAAGATCGACTTTGATGGGGTCGTATCCGACTCCGAACGTCACGACGATCTCGTCGGAATCAGGCTGAGGATTCCGAGCCAGGAGCTCCGCGTCCAGATATTCGCGCTCATCGACGGTGAGGCGTGCCCGTGCGGCGATCACCGAGGTGACAGGGAGGAGGAGACCGGCGGGAACCCGGCGCTTGATGGCGTGGACCATGCCGACCGCCTGATCGTGCCCCTGCGCGTAGGCGGCGATGAGTGAGGTGTCGAGGATGAACCTGGCACTCATGCCGTAGCGCGCCCGGCGTATTTCGCGATCAACTCCTCGGCCCGGCGTTCGCCGGACGCGAAGCCCTCCGGGTTGGCGGCACGGATCGATTCGATACGGCGGGCCTCGCGTTCCTTGGCGGCCCGATAGTCCTCCTGCATCTGCCGGTGGACGGCCTGGGCGATGTACTCGGCGGGAGTGATGTCCTGCCCGGTCTCGGTGATCCATTGTCTGGTCTCGGCGAGAAGGCCCGCGGGAAGAGGATCGCTGTCCATGATCCGAGCGTAGTGCATACGCATTGCGTCATACGGCGAGTCGACACCCTCTCCGAGAACTTCACGGGTGGACGCGTGCCGCTGGAGCCATCGCGTAGTGGTCTATCCGCTCGTGCCTCGCATGCTCGTCGGTGTTCACGGCGTGAACACCGCTTGGCGACAACGATCCGTCCGCGGACTGCCCCGGCGACTCGACATGGTGCGGAAACGCTGGCGGTGTGGGGGGTTGAGGGTTTCCCGTCGGCGGCAACCGGGCCGCACCCGTGGCGCACTGGGAGCGCTACGTCCGGGCGGCTTACTGGATGTCGAAGGCCGCTACAGCAGGGCTTTCACCGGCCAGCTGGTATCGGCCGGAGTCCTGTCGCCGCCCGTGAGGAGCCCGCTTTCATGACCGCCACCCGTTTCGCCGCCCGTGTCCTGACCGCCGCCGCCACCGTGACCCTGACCGGGGCGATCGTGGCCGGTGCGGCCGGTACGGCGAGCGCGCAGACCGGCGAGGGCGAGCAGGTCATGCTCAAGGGGTCGACCACCGCGTCCTACTACTGGGACGACGCCTCGGGCCGGGCCGGTGACACGGGTCTTCCGGCGTCGGGCAAGCCGATGCAGAAGGGCCTGGCGGCGTCGCCGTCGTGGCCGCTGCTGACCGAGGGCTATGTGCTCTACAAGGGAAAGAAGGCGCCGTTCTTCGTGGGCGACCGCGGTCCGGGCATCCCCTCCAACCGGGGTGTCATGCTGGATCTGGACGCCAAGACGTTCGCGCAGCTGACCGGTGGGACCTTCAACGCCGACACGCTGGGTGTGGACGGCAACGGCGGCAAGGGCCACATCAAGGTCACCTATGTGATCACCAAGTGGGGCAAGGGCGTGGGCACCAAGAACCACCCCAAGCCGTTCGCCACGGGTGCGTGGGCCAAGAAGGACCGCGACCCGGCCGAGCCCGTCACCGTTGCTCCGGCCGCTCCGAGCGCGACCGAGATCCTGGCCGCGGTGCTGCGCACCGCCGCCCTGTGAGAGCCGGATCCCGTCCGCCGGGAAACCCGCGTCCGGTAGAGAACCGGCCGCACACCCGACAGGAGACCCGCACCCGGTTCCCTCCGGTCGGACACCGCAGAGGCCGTCACCCGGACATCCGGGGGCGGCCTCCACGCGTTCCCGGCCGGAGGGAGACCGCAGCCGGCGGCGGGACATCGGTACTCCTGCCGCCGGAAGTGTTCACGGCGTGAACACTCGCGCTTCTGCTCGGGGTCCTGGCCGGGTCTGCGGCTTCTTGCGGCGGGGCCGTGGGTGGGCTGCGGGGTGTTTACGGCGTGAACACTTGTGCTCGCGTCCGGCTCTCTATCCCGGCCTCTGCTCTCTCCTGGCGGGGCCGTGTGCGGACCGCGGGGTGTTTACGGCGTGAACACTCGCGCTTCTGCTCGGGGTCCTGGCCGGGTCTCCGGCTTCTTGCGGCGGGGCCGTACCGGGGCTCACGAGTGTTCACGGCGTGAACACCGAGGGCACTGTCCTGCCGCCGTACCGGCTTCCGACTCCTCGTTGCGGGACCCGTGCGCACGTCGGGTGTTCACGGCGTGAACACCCGACGCTTCGAGCGGTCCCGCGGTGCGGGTGGCCCGGCCCACGCCGGTGGGCCGGGCGGGCCGGACGTCAGCGGGCGACGGCGGCGGACAGCAACTCCACCAGGGTCTCCAGGTCCTCGCGAGAGAGCCGGGCCCGCAGCTCCGCCGCGATCATCGACGGCGGCCCGAGCGGGATGACGCCGCGGTCCCGCCTGCCGGCTCCCGGCTGCCGCGGGACGACGGGGCCGGGCTCCGGAGTGTTCACGCCATGAACACCCACCCGCCTCGGGTTCTCCTCCTCCGGAGGCGAAAGGGGGACGGTGACCGGCAGAGACTGCTCCTCCGGAGGGAGCTTGCCGATCTCCCGGGCGTCCTCCACCTTCAGCGCGCCGTCCGCCAGGGCCTGCTGAAGCTCGGGCGTGAGCTTGAGCAGCACCAGCCGCTGCGATCCCCAGGCGGGCGACTTGCCCACCCTGCGGCAGGCCTCCCGCAGTGAGATCTCGCGCAGCTCCATCAGCCGCTGCAGGGCCCGTGCCTCCTCCAGCGGCGTCAGGTCGTCGCGCTGGAAGTTCTCGATGAGGGTGCGCTCCTCGGCGGACTCGGCGGACTCGCGCACCTTGACCGGCACCTCCGCCAGCCCGGCCAGCGCGGCCGCGTGGCGGCGCCGGTGGCCGTGCTGGATGACGTACGGCCGGTCGCCGACCTGCGCGGCGTGGTGCGGGTGGACGGCCAGCCAGATGTCCCGGGGGACGACGACCAGGTCCTGCAGCACGCCCTCGTCGCGGATCGTGTCGGCGAGCCCTTCCAGGTCCCGGAGGCTCTCCCGGGGGTTGTCCGGGTTGTCGGCCAGGTCTTCCAGCCGCAGGGTCTCCGGCCGCGTCGTGGTCGTGATGACCACCGGGTCCGGGGCAGGGGCCTTCCCCTCGGGCCCGGCCGGCTGGCCGACCATCAGAGCCGCGAGACTCGTCCTCTTCCCCGCCATCAGCCGTTCCCGTTCCGCATCTGCCCGTGCTCCAGGGCGAGCCGGTAGAAGTCCTCGCGCGCCTCCATCGCCACCCGGTTCTTGGGGTACTGGGTGACGACCAGGCCCTCGGCCGACGCGCGGGAGTGGATCTTGTAGTGCCGGATCACCGTGTTGGCGAGCGGCCAGCCCTGGTTGCGCACGAACTGCAGGGTGTCGTCCAGGTCGGCGCGGCCGTCACGCGGGTCCCAGTTGTTGGCGACCACGAGGTAGGGCAGCTTCCGGGGCTTGACGACCTTCTCGATCGTGTTGAACGTCGGCTGGAACGAGAGCGGTTCCGGCTCGATGGGGATGATCACGTCGTCGGCGTTGTCGAGTACGGCGCGCAGCGCCTCGGCGGCTTTGCCGTCCCCGAGGGGGTCGTCGGAGGAGGCCCCGTCCGACAGGTCGAGCCAGCCGGGGGTGTCCACCCACACGTCGGTGACGTGCGGGATGTGGCGGAGGCCCGCCAGCCCGGCGATGTCGTCGTGGGCCTGGACGAAGTCGAAGGGGAGGGCGTCGCCGACGCGTTCCGACCACCAGACGGCGGACCCCTGCGGGTCGATGGAGACCGTGACGACCGGGGGGTTCTCCCCCGCCACCCCGCCCACGGTGTCGGCCGTGACGGCGGCGAGGTTGACGGCGAGCGTGGACTTGCCGACGCCGCCTTTCTGATTGAGGACAACATGCACTCTGGCCACGTCGGGCTCCTGTTCCGTGTGCTTCCCGGTTTGGTACTTCGGATCAGGAGGCCAACTATTCCAGATGTCCCAGGTGTTCACGCCGTGAACACCTGGGACGCGCGGGGCACCGGGATTCTCCGGTGACGGCCGACCGGCCGGGCGCGGTGCCCGCGGGCCGGGACGGACACCGCCGCCGCCTCCGGGCGGGAAGGGGCAGGGGGACCCCATGCGATGCCCACCGGGACAGAGATCCGTGGCCGCCGCCGTCATGCCGGGTCCACGTGTCTCCGCCCATAGGGGCATGACTCGTTAGATCATCGCTCGCCGTCCTTCCGGTGCGTGGGACGGGTGAGCGTAGTGTGAAATGAGGCCGCTGTAGTCAGAGATGGGAACCATGTCCGGTCCTGAAGGCTGACTGATGCGGTGCCCCTTCGAGTGAGCCGTGTGGTCCACGATCGCGACGCACGGCGCGGAAGGAAACGATCACGATGATGACGATGATTCGGCGTGCACTGGTGATCACAGGAACCGTTGCGGCCCTGGGGCTCGCCGGTCAGAGCGCCGCCCTGGCGGACAACGACCACCCGTATCCGTACGGAGGCTATGGCTACGGCCCTGGCTGGGGCAGCAGCTGGTACTACTCGAACTACCAGTTCGCCGGGCCGTACGGGGCCAGCAGCAACTACCTGTACAGCTACGCCTGGTGAGAGAGCGTGTCGGGGCGGTCCGGGATCCGGGCCGCCCCGACCGCGTCTCCGGACACCGCGTGCTCGGATGGCCTGCCCGGGCACGACGACATGCAAGACCGAAAGTCCGAAAGTCTGAATAACGACGGCCCGAAATTCGCCACCGGGACCGGCTCCGCGCTTCGCGGCGGAGGAGATCCGCGGACGCGCGGGCCCGGGCGAAGCGAGGTGTGCTCAGTTCCGGCACCTCCCTGCCGATCGGGTGACCGCATAGTCAATCACGGAGGATCACATGCGGCGTGTCCGGATCGGGGTACGACTGGCGGCGGCGTTCACCGCGGTGCTGACGCTGCTCGCGGTGATAGCGGTGATCTCCCTCCTCGCGGTCCAGGACCAGCGGAACACCGCCGCGCAGGTCCGGGATCTCCAGGTGCTCACCAGCCAGGCCAAGGAGATCAAGTTCTACGCGGCCGGCATGAGCGGCTGGCAGAGCTCCTATATCTCCGACGTCCACCGGCTGGGCGCCGAGCGGGCGTTCGGCGGCGACTCGGTCAACTACAAGGCCTGGCAGCAGGAGCGCGAGCGCTTCGAGAAGTTCCTGCCGCAGGTGGCCGTCGGCTCGATGACCGCCGCGGAGCGGAAGTTGTTCGAGCGGGTCCGCGCCGAGTCCGAGACGTACTTCGCGCTCAACGACACGATCGTCGAGACGTTCAGGCCGGGCACCGCCGAGGCCCTCTGGAAGGGCGACCAGCTGGCCGTCTACGACAGCTGGAACACCTACTACCGGATCCTGCGGGCCTCGCAGCAGCTCGCCCAGTCCGTCGACCAGCGCAGCCAGGCCGCGGTGGAGGCCTCCTCCGCGGCGGCGGCCTCCGCCCAGCGGGCGATCACCGTCGGCACGGCGCTGGCCCTCCTGCTCGGCTGCGTCCTGGCCTGGCTGGTGACCCGGAGCATCGTCGCCCCGGTCACCGCGGCCCGGGACGCCCTGCGCACCGTGGCCGCCCGCAGGCTGGACGTGGAACTGCCCACCGAGGGCCGGGACGAGCCCGCGCAGATGGCGGAGGCGCTCAACGAGGCGCTCGCCGCGGTCCGCGGGGTCGTCACCGACGTGGCCGCCCACGCCGGGACGCTCGCGGACATGTCGACCGAGCTGGACGAGGTCACCAGCGTCTTCGCCGACAGCGCGACCAGGACCTCCGTGCAGGCCGGGGCCGCCGCCGCGGCCTCCCAGGAGGTCAGCGACAGTGTGCGCAACGTCGCCGAGGGGTCGCGCGAGATGGGCGGCGCCATCGAGGAGATCTCCCAGAACGCCTCGGACGCGGCCCGGGTCGCCGCCGAGGCCGTGACCGTCGCGAAGTCGGCCAACGCCACCGTGGTCCAGCTGACCTCGTCGTCCTCCGAGATCGACCACGTGGTCAAGCTCATCACCTCCATCGCCGAGCAGACCAACCTGCTCGCCCTCAACGCCACCATCGAGGCGGCCCGCGCCGGGGACGCCGGCAAGGGCTTCGCGGTCGTCGCCCACGAGGTCAAGAACCTGGCGCAGGCGACCGCCTCGGCCACCGAGGAGATCGGCCGGCTCGTCCAGACCATCCAGAGCGACAGCGCCGCGGCGGTCGGCGCCATCGGCCGGATCAGCGAGGTCGTCGCGGGCATCAGCGACTACCAGATGACGATCGCGAGCGCGGTGGAGGAACAGACCTCGACCACGAACGAGATGAACCGCAGCGTCGCCGACGCCGCCGGCGGCGCCTCCCGGATCGCGGAGAGCATCACCGCCGTGGCCTCCTCGGCCTCGGCCGTCGACGCCGACGTCTCCCGCTCGCGCCGTACCGTCGCCGAGCTGACCGGCGTCTCCCGGCGGCTGCGCGAAGCCGTCGAGCAGTTCCGCTACTAGCGCCCATGCCCGTGAGCCCGCCGTACGGACACCGTGAGCACACCGTGAGTCCGCCGTACGGACACCGTGAGCACACCGTGAGCCCGCCGCAGGTCCCGCGGGACCTGTCCGATCCGCGGTTCAGAAGCCCGCAGGACCTCCCCGATCCGCACGTCAGAAGGAAGAGCACAGTGGCTGACAGGTCGAACAAGAGCAGGATCGCGCTGGCCGCGCTGGCCACCGCCGCCGCCACGGCGCTCGCCGGGTGCGGGACCGAGGCGGAGCCGATCGTGCGCGCCGCCGCCGCGGGCGGCGACGGCCTGGGGCTGGAGCAGGTCCGGGTCGGCCTGGCCTTCGACCAGGGCGGCCGGGGCGACAAGAGCTTCAACGACGCGGCGGCCGCGGGCCTGGACCGGGCGAAGGAGGAACTGGAGGTCGACGGCGCGGAGGCCACGCTCTCCGCGGAGACGGAGGAGGAGCGGACCGCCAAGCTGCGCGAGCTGGCCGAGCAGGGCCGCAACCCCGTCATCGCGGTGGGCTTCCTGTACGCGGCGTCCCTCAAGACGGTCGCGGCGGAGTTCCCCGGCACCACCTTCGCGATCGTCGACGACGAATCCTTCACCGCCCCGAACGTGGTCTCCCTGGTCTTCGCCGAGGAGCAGGGCTCCTACCTGGCCGGCGCCGCCGCGGCGCTGAAGTCCCGCACCGGGAAGGTGGGCTTCATCGGCGGCGTCCGCATGCCGCTGCTGCAGAAGTTCGAGGCGGGCTTCGCGGCGGGCGCCGCCGAGGCCCGGCCGGGCGTGCGGGTCAGCGTCGACTACCTCTCCACGCCGCCGGACTTCGGCGGTTTCGGCGTGCCCGACAAGGCGAAGAAGGTCGCCGAGGGGATGCTGGCCTCCGGCGTCGACGTCATCTACACCGCGGCGGGCGGGTCCGGCGCGGGCTCCCTGGAGGCGGTCGCCGCGCGCAAGGGGACCTGGGCGATCGGGGTGGACGCCGACCAGTACCAGACCGCGGACGCCGGCGTCCGGGAGTCCATCCTCACCTCCATGGTCAAGCGGGTGGACAACGCCGTCTTCCAGGAGATCCAGGCCTTCATCAAGGGCGACCGCGGCGGCGGCGTCAAGCGCTTCGACCTCAAGACCGACGGCGTCGGCTACGCGACCTCCAACACCGAGGCGGTGGCCCCGGTGCAGCGGAAGGTCGACGCCGTCCGCCGGCGGATCCTCGACGGGACCGTCACCCCGCCGACCACGCCCTGAGCCCGGCGCGGTACGCGCGCGACCTCGGTACGCGCGTCGGCGTCGGCACCGGGGACGCGCTGCGGCAGCTCGACCTCGCCGCGGTGGAGGGTCAGCCGCGAGACCCGGGTGGCGGTGGCGGCCACCCGCGACATGGTCCGATCACCTGTGCGATGCGATGACCGGTCGAGGGACCACCGGTCTGCGGGCCAGGAGGCAGCCCTGCTGGTGCCTCTCGCCCCCCTCGGGCTCGTGCAGCAGCCGGACGGTCGTCTCGAACCCGGCTCGTCCGAGCAGGCCGGCGAGGAGGTCGAGCGGCCAGCGGTAGGCGGGCGCCACCTTGTGGCCGTACGGCTCCGCCGTGCGCAGCGACCCGTCGCCGGACAGGAAGCCGAGCAGCAGGTGGCCGCCGGGGGTCAGCACCCGGTGGAACTCGCCGAAGATCTCCGGCAGCCGCTCCGGCGGCGTGTGGATGGTCGAGTACCAGGCCAGGACGCCGCCGAGGGAGCCGTCCGGCAGGTCCAGTCCGGCCATCGAGCCCTCGTCGAAGCGCAGGTGCGGATACGTCCGCCGGGCGATGGCGACCATCTGCGGCGACAGGTCGATCCCGGACACGGTCAGCCCGAGGTCGTGCAGGTACGCGGTCATGCGGCCGGGACCGCATCCGAGATCGGCGACGGGGCCGCCGCCGGCCCGCACGAGTTCGGCGAAGACGGCGAGCATCGCCCGGTCCAGCGGCATGGCGTCGAGCGCGCCGTCGACGAACTCGGTGTAGGCGACGGCCATGGCGTCGTAGGAGGCGCGGGTGGTGCGCAGGAAGTCCGGTTCGGTCACGGTGGGAAGCGTAACCCGCCGCCTCCGGCGGAACGGGCGGCCTCCGTGGCAAGCTCGTCCGTATCCCGAAACCGTCCGCGCCCGGAGGAAGCATGTCCAAGCCCCCGCTGCCCGCCGACGCCGTGGCCATGGTGGCCCGGCCCAACCCGTGCACCATCGCCACGCTGCGGGCGGACGGCGCCCCCGTCTCCACCGCCACCTGGTACCTGTGGGAGGACGGCAGGGTCCTGGTCAACATGGACGAGGGCCGGGTCCGCTTGAAGCACCTGCGCCGCGATCCCCGCGTGACGCTCACCGTCCTCGACGGGGACGGCTGGTACACGCACGTGAGCCTGATCGGTCGCGCCGTCGAGCTCCGCGACGACGAAGGACTGGCCGACATCGACCGGATCTCCCGCCACTACACCGGCAGGCCGTACCCTGACCGGGTCCGCGCCCGGGTCACCGCCGTCATCGAGATCGACCGCTGGCACGGCTGGGGCGCGTTCAAGGACAGCGACCAGGCGTCCCCCTGACCGGCGGAACGGACGCCCGCCCTGACCCGGGAGGTCTCCCTGGTCAGGGCCCGGGGGCGGACCCGGGGAGCGGTCACCGGGCCGCGAGTGACATATCGCCATCTGGCGCTATCATTGCCAGATGGCGATAAATGAGGGCGGTCCGTGCGTGGCCGCCGACATCGCCGCCGGCATCGCTCCGGCGGCGGCGCTGTTCCACTCCCTGTCCGACGAGACCCGGCTGCGCATCGTGGCCCGCCTGGCCCGCGGCGAGGCCCGGGTGGTGGACCTGACCGGTGAGCTCGGCCTGGCCCAGTCGACCGTCTCCAAACACCTGGCGTGCCTGCGCGACTGCGGCCTGGTCGGCTACCGCGCCGAGGGCCGCCAGTCGTTCTACGCCCTGACCCGGCCGGAGCTGATGGACATGCTCAAGTCCGCCGAGACCCTGCTGTCCGCCACCGGTCACGCGGTCGCCCTGTGTCCGGCGGACGGTCCCGCCGTGTGTCCGGACGAGGGTCGCGCCGCTCCGGCGGCCGAATCCGGGATGATCGCATGAGCGTCCCCGCCCTGACCGCCGAACGGCGCGCGGTGCTCAACCGGCGCAGCCTGCACCTGGCCTACGCCACCGCCGGCTACAACCTGCTCGAAGGCGCGGTGGCCATCGCCGCCGGCGCCGCGGCCTCCTCGGCGGCGCTGCTGGGTTTCGGCCTGGACTCCTTCGTCGAGGTCTCCTCGGCCGCCGTGGTCATCTGGCAGTTCCGCTCCCGCCTCCCGGAGGCCCGCGAGCGGACCGCGCTGCGGCTGATCGCGGTCTCGTTCTTCGCGCTGGCCGCCTGGGTCGGCGTCGACGCCGTGCGTTCCCTGCTCACCGAGGGGGACGCCGATTCCTCGCCGGTGGGCATCGGGCTCGCCGCGGTGTCGGTGGTGGTGATGCCGCTGCTGGTGGCGGCCAAGCGCCGCACCGGCCGCGAACTCGGCTCGGCCACCGTGGTGGCCGACTCCACCCAGACGATGCTGTGCACCTACCTGTCGGCGGTGCTGCTGGCCGGCCTGGTGCTCAACGCCGCCTTCGGCCTCTCCTGGGCCGATCCGGTCGCCGCCCTGGTCATCGCCGCCGTCGCCGTCCGCGAGGGCGTCGAGGCGTGGAGGGGCGAGCAGTGCGACGACTGCGCCCTGCCCTCGGCCGGCGAGACCCGGGAGACCCGGGAGCCCCGGGAGACCGGATGCGGGTGCGGCCCCGGCTGCGCCGACGCCTGCTGCGGCGGAGAGCGGACCGCCGCGCCGCCCGGGGAGGGCACCCGATGAGGCGCGGTCCGGGGAGCGGTGCGCCGGACGGTCAGGCGGCGGCGGGGGTCTCTCCACCCATGGGAGAGGACTGCCCCGGGGCCGTCCGCTTCCCCGCCTCCACACTCCCACCCGGAACGGCGTCCCCGCCCGTGCCCGTGCCCGTGCCCGGAACGGCGCCCGCACCCGTGCCCGGAACGACGTCCCCGCCCGCACCCGTGCCCGGAACGGCGCCCGCACCCGTGCCCGGAACGACGTCCCCGCCCGCACCCGTGCCCGGAACGGCGCCCGCATCCGTGCCCGGAACGGCGTCCCCGCCCGTGCCCGCGCCCGTGCCCGGAACGGCGTCCCCGCTCACCACCGCACCCGCACCCCCCGCCAGCACCACCCGATTGCGCCCCGCCCGCTTGGCCGCGTACAACGCCTCATCCGCCGCATGCAACACCTCCCCCGCATCCATCCCCGAACACCACCCCGCCACCCCCGCACTGAACGACACCGACAACGTATGACCCCCCGCCGGCACCCGACCCGCCGCCACCCACACCCGAATCGCCTCCACCCGCTCCACCGCCTGCTCCCCCGACGCCCCCGGAAACACGATCACGAACTCCTCCCCCCCGTACCGCGCCACCACATCCCCCGCCCGCACCCGCCCCCCCACCAACTTCGCGAACCGCATCAACACCTGATCACCCGCACCATGACCATAACGATCATTGATCTGCTTGAAATGATCGATGTCCAGCAACGCCACACTCAACGACCCCCCCGACACCCCCGCCGCCCGCATCTCCCGCCCCAGCGCCTCCATCAGAAACCGCCGGTTGTGCAACCCCGTCAACGCATCCCGCACCGCCTGCTCGGCCAGATCCGCCCGCAACGCCTCGATCGTCGCCACCTGCTCCTGCAACCGCGCATTCGCCTCCCGCAACGCCCACCGCTGCGCGTTCAACGCCGTCACATCCCGCCCCACGAACGCCCACCCCACCCGCTCCCCCCGCGAATCCACCAACGCACTGACCCGCACATTCAGATCCACCCCACGACCCCGCGCATCCACCACGGTGTAGTCGGTCTCCAGCCGGTCGACCAGGTCGAGAGGCGCGTCCAGCCCCCGGGGGAACAGCTTCGCCGGCACGGTGTCCCTGCGCTCCGCCACGGTCAGGAACGGCGGGTCGCCGTCCTCCGCCCCGGAGAGGGCCGGCGCGGTCTCCGTGTCGGTGAGCGGCACGTCGGCCAGGACCCCGAGGACCGGCAGCCCGGTGATCCGCTCGGGCAGGCCGGGGGCGAGCTGGCGGAGCATGCGCTCGGCCGCCGGGTTGAGGTCGAGGATGCGGCCGGAGGGGTCGATCGTCATGACCAGGTCGCTGATCCGGTCCAGCACGTGCCTGCGCTCCACGGGAACCAGTTCGTGCAGGGACAGGCGCACCAGCGCCCAGTAGGACAGGACCGTGGTGACGCAGAACCCGATCGGCGTCATGTCCGCCTCGCCGGTCAGGCCCGCCAGGCTGGCGACGTTGACCAGGGTGGAGGGCGTGGCGGCCAGCAGGGTGATCCCGTAAAGGCGTCGCTGGGTGCGCGGGCCGCGGATCCACGCGCGCACCAGCCGCGCCATGCAGAAGGTGAGCAGGATGTAGCTGTAGGCGGTGTGCATCCAGAACAGCGGGCCGAACTCCAGTAGGAGAGCGCTCTCCCCGGGGGCCGCGACGAGCGTGATGAACCGCTGACGCCAGGGGGCGACCAGGAACGCGGCGAGGACGAGCGCGGGTTCGGCCGACAGCCACAGGGCCGTACGGCGCGACAGCCGCCAGGCGCGGTCGACCACGGCCAGCGACAGGCAGTGGAAACCGGCCATGACGGCGCCCACCGACAGGAGGCCGACGGCGCCCAGCCAGACGAGTACGCCGGGGTCGCCGACGAGGAAGCCGAGCCAGCCGGTCACCGACCAGACGGCGATGCCCGTCGCGACGACCGCCAGGGTGCCCACCGCGGGCGTCACGTGCCGCCGCCGCCAGCCGACCAGGGCGACGACGGACGCCACGACCGCCGACAGCATGAAGAGCAGGGCCAGGAGCGGCTCCCTCATCTCCACTGCCTTTCCTCAACCGCCGCGCTCTCCGGGCCCGCGGGGGCCGTCCACACGATCGCGATCTTCCATGATTGGTCCCGACCCGCCGCTTCCGTGTCCGGCCAGGCCGAAGACACCCCGCGGGTCTCTTCCGTAGTTTCGGCACGCGGGCCGGGCTGTTGACCCTTTCACCGGATCCTCCGGCCCCGGCCCGCCGCCCGGCCCCGGCCCCGGCCCCGGCCCGCCGCCCGGCCCGCCGGCCGCGCCGTACTTCGCCCGGCCCGCCGGCCGCGCCGTACTTCGCCCGGCCCGCCGGCCGCGCCGTACTTCGCCCGGCCCGTCGGCCGTCCCGTGCTCCGGCCGGCCCGTCGGCCGCGCCGTGCTCCGGCGTGCTCGCCGGGGCACGGGCTCAGGATCCCGGGCGATCGGCCGATCATCCCTGTATGGCCCCTCTCCGCACCCGATGGTCGCTGCCTGCGGCGGCGCTCGTCTCCCTGTCCGCCGCGGTGACGGCCGGAGCCGTGATCGGCGACGTCATCTACTTCACCGGGTACGCCGCCGTGTGCGCCGCCGCCTGGTGGGCCGCGCTGCGCAGGGTCGGGCCCGGTGAACGGTGGCCGTGGCTGCTGGTCGCCGTCGCCCAGACGTTCTGGCTGGCCGGTGACCTGGTGTCGACGATCGCGTTCCGGTTCTTCCCGGACGCCGACCCGACTGGCTGGATGGACGCCCCGTGGCTCGCCGGGTACCTCGCCATCGGCACCGGGATCATGACGATGGCCCGGCTCCGGGCCCGCGGGCAGCTGCGCGAACCGCTGCTCGACATGCTCACCCTCACCACCGCCGCGGCGATCGGCATGTGGTGGCTCCTGGTCGCCCCCGCGCTGGAGAAGAGCGGCGGCCTCTACAGCGTGGGCATCGCGCTGGACGCCGGCTACATGCTCGGCGACGTGCTGATCACGGCGGCGGTGCTGCTGCTGGTGCTGTCCCCGGGAACGCGGGGCGCCCCGACCCGGATGCTGGTCACGGCGGTCTGCCTGCGCCTGGTCACCGACCTGGGATACGCGGTCCTGCCGCATCTGGGGGTGGTGAGCCTGGTCTCGCTCGGCGGGCTGGTGCTGTTCGGCAACGCGCTGATGGTGATCACCGCCCTGCACCCCGGCCGCGCCGAGCTGATCCGTCCCAACCCGCGGACCCGCACGCTGCACCCGGCCCGGATCGTCTTCCTCGGTCTGGCACTGCTGACCGCCCCCACGGTCGCCGTCGCCCAGGGGTCCGGCCCGCAGGCCCAGCGCGTCGCGCTGCTGATCGCCACCGTCGCCGCCAGCGCCTTCATCCTGGCCCGCTTCGCCGGGGCGGTGCGCGAGCAGGAGCGCGCCGAGCGGCTCCTGGCCTACCAGGCCTCCTACGACCCGCTGACCGGGCTGGCCAACCGGCGCACGATCACCGCCCGCCTGGACGCCTGCTCCGCCGGGGACGTGCTGCTGTACCTGGACCTGGACGGGTTCAAGGCGGTCAACGACACCTACGGCCACGACGCCGGCGACGCCCTGCTGGTGGAGGTCGCCCGGCGGCTGCGCGCCGCCGTACGCGAGGACGACCTGGTGGTACGGCTCGGCGGCGACGAGTTCGCGCTGCTGTGCCCGCAGGCCTCGGTGCACGCCGACGTGATCCCCCTGGCCGAGCGGGTCCTGGAGGCGATCGCCGCGCCGATCGGCTACGACGGCCACGAGCTGCGCGTGGGGACGAGCATCGGCATCGCCGTGGTCGATGCGACCACCACCCCCGGTGACCTGGTCCGCAAGGCGGACGCCGCCATGTACGAGGCCAAGCGCGCCGGGCGCGGCCGCTGGGTCCTGGCCGGCCCGCCCCCGCAGCCCGCTCCGCTCTCGCTCGCCGGTTGAGGCGCGGAACGCGGCGGGGCCGCCGGTGCGGCGTCACGGGAGGGCCGCCGGTGCGGCGTCACGGGAGGGCCGCCGGTGCGGCGTCACGGGAGGGCGCGGCGAAGGAGGTCACGGGAGGGGCAGGGTGAAGGAGAAGGTGGTGCCTCCGCCGGGCCGGGCCTCGGCCCAGATGCGGCCGGAGTGCCGGGTGACGATGCGCTGCACCAGGCTCAGGCCCATGCCGACGCTCTGGTAGGTGCCGGTGGGGTGCAGCCGCTGGAAGGGCGTGAACAGCTCCTCCAGCTGGCCGGGGTCGGGCGTGACGCCGTCGTCGTGGACCAGGTAGGTGGTGAAGCCCTCCGGGCCGGGCCGGTACCCGACCTCGATGTGGGCGACGGGCCGGTCCCGGGTGGATTCGACGGCGTTGTCCAGCAGGGTCGTCACCGCCTGCCGCAGCAGGGCGGGGTCCCCCTGGCAGGGCGGGAGGTCGGCGAGGTCGAACCGGATGTCGCGGCCGGCCCGGTGCTCCGCCAGCTCGGCCCACACCTGACCGGTGAGCGCGGTCAGGTCCACCCTCTGCAGGTCGATCCGGCCGCGGTGCAACCGGGAGAACGACAGCAGGGCGGCGATGAGATCGGCCATCCGGTCCGCGTTGGAGCGGATCTTCCCCACGAACAGGGCCGCCTCCTCGGCGGACATCCGGCCGGGATAGTGCTCGGCGAGGACCTCGGCGTACGCGCTCAGCGCGGTCAGCGGGGTGCGCAGGTCGTGGGAGACGCTGGCGGCCAACAGCTCCAGTTCGGTGTTGAAGGCCCGCAGCTCGGCGGCCTGGCGGCGCAGCTGCCGCTGCCCCTGCCGCCGCCGGTACGCGGTGTGCCCGATCGCCGCGGCGGCCACCAGTCCGAAGACCGCGGCCGCCAGCAGGACGACCCCGAAACGCCGCTGCGTCTCGTTCGCCGGCGCGTACAGCCGCCGGTGCGGGGCCTCGGTCACCATCCGCCAGCCGTCCGGCCAGATGACGGCGGAGGTGTAGTGCCAGTCCTCGCCCGCCGCGCGGTGGTCCCCGGCCGGGCGCCGCTCCAGCGCCGCGGCCAGGGACGGGACGAGCCGGGACAGGGACACGGTCTGCGGCCCCAGGCCCCGGGTGGTGGCGACGATGTTGCCGAACCGGTCGATCAGGTAGGCGTGGCCGCCGGGGGGGACGACCGCCTCGCGCAGGTAGTCGCCGAGCGGTCCGGCCGCCGCGACGAGCCCGGCGGTGAAGACCCGCCGCCCGTGGGGGGTCGGGAACGGCACGGCCATCGCGGTCACGGACCGGTCGGGGACCACCACCGAGGTGAACACGTCGGAGACGGTGATCCGGTCCTGCCGCAGGGCCTGGCGGACGTGCGGCAGGCTGTCCATCGGGTCCCGCCCGATCAGGGCGGGCCGCCGCGGCCAGGTGAGCATGATGCGTCCGCGGTCGTCGAGCAGGACCATGGACGTGTACCCCAGTCCCGCCCCGAACACCTCCAGCCGCTCCTGGCTGACGGTCCGGTCGGACAGGAACCTGGCGGCGTCCTGCCGCTGCCGGGTCGCGATCCCGGTCAGGTAGGAACGGGTGAAGTCGGCCGCGACCCGGGTGCGCTGGGCCAGCCCTCCGTCCTCGGTGGCCCGCAGGAACCGGCCGGCCCACGCCCACGTCACCGCCGCGAGCGCCACCAGCAGCAGCCACACCACCGGCCCGAGGAGCACGGCGGCCCGGCCGCGCAGCCCGCCTTCGCTGTCCGCCTCGGCCACGGCACCCCCGGGTCCTTCGGTAACCTGGCACTCTCCTGTGTCCCCGCGGACCGGTGACCCATGTCCCCGTGTCCCCGCGGACCGGTGACCGGACCGTCTCCGGGCCTCCGGACCTCCGGAGACGGGGCCGGACGATGGTGACACTCCTCATGGTCGGATACCCGAAGCCACCGGCCGGTCCGGGCCGTCGCCGGACATCGGGCCGGGGCGCGGAGACGCGCCCACCGGGTGCCGCGGGGGACGCGCCCACCGAAAGGAACGGTGCCGCGGGCGGTCAGCCGATCTGCCCGAGGATCTCGTCGAACCTCAGGTCGAAGCCCTGGGCCAGCAGGATGACGGCGCCGACGATGACGGCGGCGACGAGGGTGGCCATGAGGCCGTACTCCACCACGGTGGCGCCGCGCCCGGAGTCGTCGAGCAGGGCCCGGAGCCTGCACAGGAGACGGGCGGTCATGGGTCACTCCTCCATGGGTCGCGCAGGGACGGCGGGAGGGTTCCCCGGCCGTCGCCGTCCGTAAGGCGACCACCACGTTACGTCTGTTTCCGGTGCGAGAGCGGGTGCGGGACGGGTGCGGGACAGGTGCACGCTACTCTCCGTGTCCGACTTCCCCCGATCCGGCGACGTACGGCGAGCGGCCCGGGTTCAAGGGCGGGCGCGGGACAGGAGGGCCCCGACGCGGGCCGCCAGCTCGCGCGGGCTGAACGGCTTGATCATGTAATCGTCGGCGCCGGCCCGGAAGCCCTCCTCCACGTCGGCCTCCTGCGCCTTCGACGTCAGCATGAGCACCACCACGCCCTCCATGCCGGGCATGGCGCGCAGTCTGCGGCACACCTCCGGCCCCGGCAGGCCCGGCATCATCCAGTCGAGGATGACCAGGTCCGGCCGCTCCTGCTCCAGGGCGGCCAGGGCCTCGGTCCCGTCGTTGGCCGAGCGCACGGTGTGGCCGCTCTGTTCCAGCCGGAACACGGTCAGGTCCCGGATGTCCACGTCATCCTCGACGATCAGAATGCCAGCCATGATCAACTCCACGACGGTTCGCTGCCGGGAACTCCCCCGATCGGCGGTTCATACCCGGTCCGGCGCTTTTAGCCGCGTCCGGCCCGCGCTTCCCGGCGGGCCCCGCGGTCCTCAACTGGCTTTCACCGCGTCCGATGGACAGGAGAGGCGTCCTCGGCCCGACGCCGCCCGCGCCGTTCCCGACCGGCGGAGCGGCGGTGCCGCGGAGGAGGCCGCCGCTCTCGTCCTCCCACCGATAGGACCACCATGTCTCTGCCCGTCGTGCGCCGTCTCCGCCGCCCGGGCCGCACCGGCGGCCTGGTCCCGGCCTGCCTGCTGCTGGTGATCGGACTGGCGGTCTCCCTCCTGATGGCCGGGACGCTGGCGGACACGCGGCGCCGGCAGGCCGAGGAGCGCATGGACCGCCATCTGGAGGCCGCGCGCCTCGCCGTCACGGGTGAGGTCTACCGCCGCGCGGAGATCCTCGGCCACCTGGCGGCCTCGGTGGGCGCGCAGCAGGACCTGACCGCCCAGGACTTCGAGGCGCTCACGTTCCGGCTCGCGTTCCGGGGGATGCCCGGCATCACCGACGTGGGCTACGTCGTCTCCGTCCCCGACGCGCAGGTGCAGGCCGTACAGCGGGCCTGGCGGCGCAAGGGGTCGGCGAACCTGAGCCTGCGGCCGGTGGGCGCCGCCGAGCACCGGTTCGTGGTGCTCGACCGGAGCCTGGACACGGTCTCGCCCGCCCTGGGGTCCGACCTGATGGCCGCCGCCGAGCCCGCCGAGGCGCTGGACGCCGCCCGCGCCGGCGGGCAGGTCACCGCGAGCCGCGCCTACGTGCTGCTCCGGGACCGGATGCTGCCCGCCGCCCGGCAGCAGACGTCGTTCCTGCTGGTCGCCCCGGTCTACGGCGCGGGCGACGCCCCCGACGCCGGGCTGCTGCGCGGCTGGCTGGTGATGGGCGTGCGGGGCGGCGACTTCATCGACGGCACGCTGCGACAGGTCTCCCAGGGCCTGGTCGGCGTGACGCTCTCCGACGCCTCGGTGCCGGGAGGGGAGCGCCGGATCGCCGCCGTACGGGCGGGGGAACCGCTGGCCGACGCCCGCCTGCACCGCGAGGTCACCGTGGACGTCGCGGGCCGTACGTGGCGGCTCCGGGTCGTCCCCGCGGCGGGGTTCGCCTCCGCGGCCGACGCCCGCCTGCACCTGGTGGTCCTGGCCGGCGGGGTGGTGATCAGCGTCCTGCTGGCCGGCCTGGTGGTGGTCCTGGGAACCTCGCGCGCCCGGGCGCTGGCGCACGTGGAGCAGGCGACCGCGACGCTGAAGGCCGACATCGCCCGGCGTCGCCGGGTGGAGGCCCGGCTGCGCGAGCGGGAGACCGAGCTGGAGAGGTTCGCCGCGGTCGCGGCCCACGACCTGAAGTCCCCCCTCACCGTGATCGCGGGCTACTCCGAACTGGTGGAGGACCAGCTCGCCGAGAGCGCGGGCGCGCAGGTGAGTGGCTGGCTGCAGCGCATCCGGGGCGGCACGGGCAGGATGCAGCGGCTCATCGACGACCTGCTCGCCTACGCCGCGGCCGGGGACGCCTCGCTGGAGCCGGCCGAGGTCGACCTGGAACGGCTCGTCGCCGACATCGTCATGGACCGCACCGCCCATCTCCGGCACGACCGGCCGAACGTCGAGATCGGCCGCCTGCCGGTGGTCACCGCCGACCCGGTACGGCTCCGGCAGGTCATGGACAACCTCATCGGCAACGCCGTCAAGTACGTCCGGCACGGCACCGTGGCGCAGATCGACGTCAGCGCCGAGCGCGACGGCCCGATGTGGCGCGTCACGGTCGCCGACCGCGGCATCGGGATCGCGCCGGACCAGCGCGACGCCGTCTTCACCGCCTTCGGCCGGGCGCGCGGCAGCGAGGGCTACCCGGGCACGGGCCTGGGGCTGGCCATCTGCCGCCGGATCGTCGGCCACCACGGCGGGGAGATCCACGCCGAGGAGAACGCCGGCGGTGGGACCCGCTTCGTCTTCACGCTGCCGGTGGTCCCCGGGCTCCCCGGCCGGGACGCGCTCGCCGAGGACGGGGCCGGCGGGGATCCGGGGGACGGCTCGGGCGGGGACCACGGCGGGGATCCCGGCGGAGGGCCGATGTACTCCGCCCCCGGGCCCGACCGCCGTTAGCGCCGGGGGCGCGCCGGGTCGTCGAACCTTTCCCGCCTTTCTCAAGTGCCGCCGCGGGCGGCCGATGGGAGCGGGGACCGATTCCGTAGGGCGCACAGACCTAGAACCGCTTGGGGGACAGCAATGACGATCACGGCTGAGATGATTCCGCAGACCGACCCGTTGCAGATCGCTGACCGGTGTGACCAGTGCGGAGCTCAGGCGTTCGTCCGCGTCATCTTCCGCCGCAACAAGGACCTGCTGTTCTGCGGGCACCACTACACCCGGCACGAGTCGGCACTGACCACCGCCCACCCGTACGCGGTGGTCTACGACGAGCGCCGCAGGATCAACCGGAAGCCGAGCCTGTCCGCCAACGCCGCCTGAGGTCCGCGCCGGCGGACCCCGCGCCGGGATCCGCGCCGGGATCCGCGCCGGCGGGCCTTGTGCCGGGATCCGCGCCGGCGGGCCCCGCGTTCAGAGGGCGGCCGGCAGGGTGAAGTGGAACCGGGTCCCGCCGCCGGGGTTGTCCCGGACGCCGATGGATCCGCCGTGGCGCTCCACGATGCTCTTGCAGATGGCCAGGCCCAGACCGGTGCCGGTGTAGCCGCCGGCGTGGTGGGCGCGGTGGAAGTTGTCGAAGACCGCCTCGTGCTGCCCCGGGGGGATGCCGATGCCGCGGTCGGCGACCTCGACGCGGACCCACCCCTGCTCCGCCGGCTCGGCGGTGACGGTGATGTCCGGTACGGCGCCCTGCGGGACGTACTTGGTCGCGTTGCCGATCAGGTTGTCCAGCAACTGGCGCAGGAGCACCGGATCGGCCTGCACCCGGGGCAGGTCACCGATGTGGAAGCGGGGTTCCGGCCGGCCCTCCCTGTCCGCCGCGGCGTCGTCGCCGCTCCGCGTGGCGACGACCTCCCGCACGGCCTCCCCCAGATCGACGGGGACCGGGGACAGGGCCGCGGCCCGGGCGGTGCTGTGCGTGAGCAGATCGTTGATCAGGTTGCGCATGCGGGAGGAGGCGTGCCGGATGCGGGCGATGCTCTCGACGGCCGTCCCCGGCGCGCCGCCGGGCACCGCCACGACGGTCTCGTCCAGGACGTCGATCCAGCCGTCCACGGCCGACAGGGGGTTGCGCAGGTCGTGCGCGACGACCCCGGCGAACGCGGCGAGCTCGTCGCGGTCGCGGCGCTCGGCGGTGACGTCGTGGAAGACGACCACGACCGCGGCCTCGCCCTCGCCCTCGCTCCCGGCCCCGGCTCCGGCCCCGGCTCCGACCGCGGTGGGCAGGCAGGTCGCGCTGACGCTGAACATGCGGCCCTCGGGCATGACGCGGTTGCGCACGAGCAGGTCCATGGCGCGGACCTCCTGGCCCGCCAGGGCGTGCCGGTACGGCAGCTCCTCCTCGCGCATGGGCGTGCCGTCGGGGTGGAACAGCCCGAAGTGCTCGACGTCGACGCCGGCGCCGGTCGTGCCGGGACGGGCGGCGGGCGGGCCCAGGTCGTCGAGCAGGCCCGCGGCGGCGTGGTTGCGCATGAGGAGACGCCCCCCGGAGCCGATCACGACGAGCCCGTCGTGCATCGCGTCCACGATCGTGGCCAGGAGCCCGGCCTGCTCGGAGGCCGATTCCTCGGCGGCGGCGAGCCGGTGCAGGAGGGCGTCGCGCTCGTCGCGGCCGAGCGCGAGCGCGAGTCCGACCACGGCGACCATCGCGACGAAGGCCTGCGCGATGAACGCCCGGACGGGCGGCGAGCCGATCGTCGCGAACGGGCCCTGTCCGTACAGGGTGAACAGGATGGCGGTCGCGCCGACGAGCAGGTCGTGCAGGACGACGAAGGTCGTGTCGAAGCGCACGCCCGCCCAGACCGTCACCACGAGCAGCGGGAACGCCAGGGGGAGGCCGTGGCGCAGGCCGAACGCCACGATGTACGCCGTGGCGGAGGCCAGCACCAGGGCCGTGTACTCGGCCTTCCGCCACCGGGGGGTCCTGCGCAGCGTGTCCCGCGCGGCGGACCAGACGGAGCCGGGCCCGGGGCGCACGGGGTACGTGCGGAACACGGCCGCCAGCCGCAGCCCGGCCCCGCCGATCAGCACGATGCTCACGATGTTGCGCGCGATCCACACCGCCGCGGTCAGCCACGACACGGGGGAGCCGATCAGCCATATCCCGGCCGAGACGGCGGCCGCCCCGCAGAACGTGGCCCCCGCCGCGGACAGCAGCAGCCGCCACAGCTGCCGCACCCGGACGAGTTCGCCCAGCCCCTCGGCCTCCCACGAGTCCGGGGATAATCGCCCGTACAGCAGCAGGAACGCCCCCACCTGGACCAGGTTCGCCACCAGGAAGCAGAGAGCGAGTCCGAAGGAGGCTCCGGTCCACATGTTGGCGGCGACGGTGCTCGCCGCGAACGCCGCCACGTCAGGCCATCGCGGCCGGACGCGGCGCTGGGCCAGGAACCACAGCATCGACACCCCCGCGGCGGGCCACACCAGGCTGAGGGTGGTCCCCTCGATCAGGGTCAGCCGCCCGGCGAACGTGGCCACCATGTACAGCACGGCGAACACGGCGGTACGGCGCAGCGCCGCCGCCCCCGGCGTCGCGCCGCCCTCCGGACCGGATCGCGGCGGTCGTCCCCGCCCCGGGCCCGTCCCGCCCCCGGTGAGCGGCCCTGCCGTCGTGTGCGATGCCACAGAGGTCTCGTCCCCCGCAGCGGGCGGCGGTAACGGGACGGCCCGGGCGGGAGTGCCGCCGGGGACGGAAACGGGACGGAGAGGAACAGGAGCGGTCCGGGAGCGGACCGGGAGCGATCCCGGACCGGATCGGGAGCGGTCCGGGAGCGGATCGGGAGCGATCCCGGGCCGGGACGGGAGCGGACCGGGAACGGATCGGGAGCGGTCCGGGAGCGATCCCGGACCGGGACGGGAACGGATCGGCGGAGGAGCCGCCGCGGCCGACCGGGTGCCCGGCCGACGCCGTCCTCCAGCCGGGCGGTTCCCCGGAACCGCCGGTCCGGGGAACCGCCAATCCACGGAACCGTCGATCCGCAGGCCGTACGCTACTTCCGGACTCTATTTCCGGCGGAGATTCCTCACATGCAGCCCTGGCCCGACGATGAGAATCACATGCATCTCGCCGACGTGCCGGTCGACAGCGGCTGGCACCGCATCCACATCGGACGCCAGCCGATCCACGACGGGGACGGCGCGCTGGTGGCGTACGAGCTTCTGTTCCGCTCCCACTCGCAGGCCAAGGGAGCGACCGCGCGCGGCGCCGAGGCGACCAGCCAGGTGATCGTCAATGCGTTCAGCGAGTTCGGACTGGAGCGGCTGGCGGGGCCGAACCTGTGCTTCATCAACCTCACCCGCGAGTTCCTCGTGGGCGAGCTGCCCCTGCCGTTCGACGCGGGATCCGTCGTGCTGGAGGTGCTGGAGACCGTCCAGATCGACGACGAGGTGATCGAGGGCGTGCGCAGGCTGGCGGCGCAGGGCTTCGCCATCGCCCTGGACGACTTCGTGCTCGGCAACGACCACGAACGCCTGCTGGAGGTGGCCTCCTACGTCAAGCTGGAGGTCGCCGGGATCGACCCGGACCTGCTGCGCGAGCGCATCGCGGTCTGCCGCGCCCACGAGAGCGTGAGCCTGGTGGCCGAGCGGCTGGAGACCGAGGAGGACCTGGAGTTCGCGCGCGAGCTCGGGTTCGAGCTCTTCCAGGGCTACCTGCTGGGCCGGCCCCGGGTGTTGTCCCTCGACACGCTGGAGCCCAGCCGGCTGCGCCACCTGGAGCTGATCAGCAAGCTCGCCGACGAGGACACCGACATCGACGAGATCTCGGAGATCATCACTTCCGACCCGGCCCTGTCCTACCGCATCCTGCGCGCGGCGAACTCCGCCGCGACCGGCCTGTGGAGCCAGATCTCGTCGATCAACGACGCGGTCGTGATCCTGGGCACCCAGCGCCTGCGGCACTGGGTGACGCTGATGCTGCTCAGCGACGTCGTGGGCGGCGACAACGGTGTCGACAACGAGCGCATGTCCCACGTCCTCATGCGGGCCCGGCTGTGCCAGCTGCTGTCCCGGTCGCTGGGCCTGCCCAGCGACAAGGCCTTCACGGTGGGACTCCTGAGCGGCATCGCCGACCTGCTGGGCGTGCCCGCGGAGGACCTGATCGCCCATCTGGCGCTCAGCCACGACGTGTCGTTCGCGATCGTCGAGGAGGGCGGTCCGCTCGGCAGCGTGGTGACCACCGCGCGCGCCTACGAGTCGGGACTGCTGCCCGAGAGCGGCGCACAGGGCGAGGAGCTGGCGCACGCGTACCTCAGGGCCGTCGACTGGTCGATGAACATCGTCACCAGTGTCTGAAGCGGCGGGCCGTACGGCCGGCCCGCATCGCTCCGGCACCGTTTCCCCGCGGCACGCCACCCGGGATTCCGAAATCCGCGGCGCCCTATCGGGTAGGAAATCCCCTTTGCCTTTGAGCGTTTCCGGCATTAAGGTCATCTCTGTGACTGCCGGGTCGGCCATGGGCCAAGAGCGAGTGGGGCACCCGGCCGAGGCGTGAGCGCCCGGCCGGCCAGAGGCCCGCCTTTTCCTTCATTCCCGCGCTCCGTGCGCGACAGCTCCGCACGTCCCGCTGTACGGCGGATCCCGCCTGCCCGTTCCACCGTCCTCCGACGGTCCGCGGGCATCCCCGGCGGGCGATCCGGCGACGGCCGCCACCGGTGCGGCGTCGGCGTTCCGGAGAGCGGACGACCGGGGTGCTCCCCGCGCTCACCTGCTTTCCGCGCGGCGGCGCTTTCCTCCGCGTCTCCCCGATGTCCTCCGCATTTCCCGCACCGCGACCGAGGCCGCCCGCGATGCGATTTCCCCCGCCCGTCGGGCGGCCATTCACCATGCCCGCGAACGGCCCGCGGAACCCTGTTTCCAGGAGAAGAAAGAAGAGAATGCCGAACGACTTCAACCAGCAGATCATCGAGGAGTTCCGCGCCAACCGCGGGCGGGTGGGAGGCCCTTTCGAGGGCGCCCGGCTGCTCCTGCTGACCACCACCGGGGCGCGGTCCGGCGTCCGGCGCACGACCCCGGTCGGCTACCTGCCCGACGGCGGTGAGCGGGTCCTGGTCATCGCCTCGGCCGCCGGCGCGCCGAAGCACCCGGCCTGGTTCCACAACCTGCGGGCCGACCCGCGCGTCACCGTCGAGGACGGCGTCTTCACCTACGAGGCGGAGGCCGTCGTCCTGGAGGGCGACGAACGCGACCGCGCCTTCGCCCGCGCGGTCGAGGCCGACCCCGGGTGGGCCGCCTACCAGGACAGGACCACCCGGGTCATCCCCGTCGTCGCCCTCCGGCAGGTCGCGGGCGGCCCGCCGGAGGCGTCGTCCTGGGGCGAGGCGCTGCGGCTGATCCACGACGCGTTCCGGCGGGAACTCGCCCTGATCCGCCGGGAGGTCGCCGCGTCGGGTCCCGGACTGGGCGCCCAGCTCAGGGTGAACTGCCTGACCCTCTGCCGGGGCCTGCACCAGCACCACACCCACGAGGACGCCGGGATGTTCCCCGCCCTCGCCGCGCAGCATCCCGGGCTCGCCCCCGTCCTGGAGCGGCTGGACCGGGAGCACCAGAAGATCGCGGACCTCCTGGAGGAGCTGCAGCGGGTGCTCTCCGGCGAGGGCGCGGACCCGAAGACGGTGCTCTCCGAGGTCGAACGGCTCGCGGACGAGCTCGAGGCCCATCTCGACTACGAGGAGGAGCAGCTGATCCCGATCCTCGACGGCGCAGCCTGACCTCCGGACCGGGTCACCGGCCTGAACCTCCGGACCGGGTCACCGGCCGTGCCGGAGGTCGCCCGGCGCACGCTCGGCGACCTCGTGCTCCGCCGCCGCGGAGGAGGCGCGACGCGCGGCGACGGCCCGGCGGGTGGCCTCGGCGGTCAGGTCCGCGTTGATCGCCGCCCCGGCCCGCACGCCCGCCGCGGCGGCGGCGATGACGGTGTCGGTCAGGGAGGTGACGTTGCCGGCCGCCCACACCCCGGGCACCCCCGTCGCCCCGGCCGGGTCGGCGTCGATGCGGCTGCCGATCACGTGCCCGGCCATCTCCGCGTCGACGGGTTCGAGGCCCAGGCCCGCCAGGACGCCGCCGCGGGCGGTCAGCCGGGCGGCGGTCACCACCGCCCGGCACGGGACCGTCCGGCCGTCGGCCAGGGTCACGCCGGTGAGCCGGTCACCGGTCACCTCCAGTCCGGTCACCTTCCCGTCCACCACGGTGACGTCGCGGGCGGCCAGCTGCTCGTACTCCTCGGCGGTGAACCGGGACGCGGTGTGCCGGAACAGGGTCACCTCCCCGCTCCACTGCCGCCACATCAGTGCCTGGTGGACCGCGAGCGGCCCGGTGGCCACGACGCCGACCGCCTGGTCGCGCACCTCCCAGCCGTGGCAGTACGGGCAGTGCAGCACCTCGCGTCCCCACCGCTCGGCCAGGCCGGGCACGTCCGGCAATTCGTCGACCAGGCCGGTGGTCACCAGCAGTCGGGCGGCCTCGACCGAGGACCCGTCCTCCAGCACGACCCGGAAGTCCCCGTCCGCCAGGCGTTCGGCGGACACGGCGACGCCCTCGACGATCTCGCCGCCGTAACCGGTCACCTCCCGGCGACCGGTGGCCAGCAACTCCGCGGGCGGCAGACCCTCATGCCCCAGATAGGTGTGGACGCCCTCCGCCGGGGCGTTGCGCGGGCTGCCCGAGTCGATCACCAGCACCGACCGACGGGCCCTGGCCAGGGTCAGCGCCCCGCTCAGCCCGGCGGCCCCGCCGCCCACCACCACGACCTCGTAACGCCGCCCGCCGAGGGCGGCGGCCCTGCCCTGCCCTGTTCTCTCACTCATGGGAAGCACCTCCGTTCACCGGAGAGCATCCGTCCCGGCACCGCGACATGGCAAATGAATTTGCCATTACAGCAAAAGCGGCGAGTCGGCTCCGGCTCACGCTCCCGCCCGTCCGCACCTTCCGCGCCCGTCCGCGTGCTCCGTGTCCGTCCGCACGTTCCGTGCCCGCTCGCACACGGTGCGTCCACCGTCATGCCGTCAATCCCTCATGTCGAGACGCGAATGTGCCGATGGGAGTTCGCGTTTCCGGTAGGCGCGGCGGCGAGAGGAGGCAGTGGAGATGGGGGAGCCGCTCCTGGCCCTGCTCTTCATGCTGTCGGCGGTGGTGGCGTTCGTCGTCGCGGCGGTCGGCTGGCGGCGGCGGCGCGTGACGCCCGCGGTGGGCACCCTGGCGGTCGTCGCGGGCGGCATCGGCGTGTGGTCCATGACGGACGGCCTCCTGATGCTCAACGAGGGCCTCACCGCTCTGCACCCGCTGCTGGTCGTCAAGTTCACCGCCGTCTGCGCCATGCCGGCGGGTCTCCACTGCCTGTCGCTGGCCGTGGTCGACCGCGCCTGGCGGCTGTCGCGCCGTACGGCCCTGTGGCTGTCGGCCGAACCCGCGCTCGTCCTCGCCGCGCTCCTGACCAACCCCTGGCACCACGGGTTCATCACCGTCATGGACCCGGCCGGCCTGTGGGGCAACCGCGGGGCGAACGTCGGCCCGCTGTTCTGGGCGCACACCGCCTACAGCTACACCCTGATCGCCGCCGGCATCGTCCGCCTGCTCGGCGCCTGGCTGCGCGGTCCACGCTTCCAGCGGGGCCTGTACGGCTCCACCCTGCTGGGCACCGTCCCTCCCGCCCTGGTCAACGTGGTGAGCACGTTCGGCGTCATCCGCGTCGACTACCTGACCCCGGTCGGGTTCTGCGTCACCACGGTGGTGGTCTACTGGTCGCTGGTGCGCCGCTCCCTGCACGAGCTCGTCGCCGTGGAGCGCACCCACGTCTTCGACATGATCAGCGACATGGTCATGACGGTCGACCTCGCCGGCCGGATCCTCGACCTCAACCCGGCGGCCGACCGCGTGCTCCGCCGGCTCGCCCCCGACCTGCCCGCCCGCGTCGCCGGAGTCTCCGCCGTCGACGTCTTCGGCGTGATGCGGGTCGGCGACGGCGTGGAGACCGACCACAGCGTGGTGGATGCGCGGGGTCGTGGGGTGGATCTGAATGTGCGGGTCAGTGCGTTGGTGGATTCGCGGGGGGAGCGGGTGGGGTGGGCGTTCGTGGGGCGGGATGTGACGGCGTTGAACGCGCAGCGGTGGGCGTTGCGGGAGGCGAATGCGCGGTTGCAGGAGCAGGTGGCGACGATCGAGGCGTTGCGGGCGGATCTGGCCGAGCAGGCGGTGCGGGATGCGTTGACGGGGTTGCACAACCGGCGGTTTCTGATGGAGGCGCTGGGGCGGGAGATGCGGGCGGCGGGGGTGTCGGGGGGGTCGTTGAGTGTGGCGTTGCTGGACATCGATCATTTCAAGCAGATCAATGATCGTTATGGTCATGGTGCGGGTGATCAGGTGTTGATGCGGTTCGCGAAGTTGGTGGGGGGGCGGGTGCGGGCGGGGGATGTGGTGGCGCGGTACGGGGGGGAGGAGTTCGTGATCGTGTTTCCGGGGGCGTCGGGGGAGCAGGCGGTGGAGCGGGTGGAGGCGATTCGGGTGTGGGTGGCGGCGGGTCGGGTGCCGGCGGGGGGTCATACGTTGTCGGTGTCGTTCAGTGCGGGGGTGGCGGGGTGGTGTTCGGGGATGGATGCGGGGGAGGTGTTGCATGCGGCGGATGAGGCGTTGTACGCGGCCAAGCGGGCGGGGCGCAATCGGGTGGTGCTGGCGGGGGGTGCGGGTGCGGTGGTGAGCGGGGACGCCGTTCCGGGCACGGGCGCGGGCACGGGCGCCGTTCCGGGCACGGATGCGGGCGGGGACGCCGTTCCGGGCGCGGGTGCCGTTCCGGGCGCGGAGGCGGAGGCCGCCGCGGCGTGAACGTCCGCCGGAGCCGCCCCGGACACCGTCCGCGCCCGGCCCGGCCGCATCAGTCCAGGCAGAACTCGTTGCCCTCGGGATCGGTCATCACGATGAAGCCGGCGCTCATCGGGGGAGCGGGCTCATGGCGGCGCACCCGTGCCGCCCCCAGCGCGACGAGCCGGTCGCACTCGGCCTCCAGCGCCGCCATCCGCTCGTCTCCCTGCAGCCCGGGAGCCGCGCGGACGTCGAGGTGGACGCGGTTCTTGGCGACCTTGTCCTCCGGGACCCGCTGGAAGAACAGCCGCGGGCCGTTCCCGTCCGGGTCCTCGATGGCCGACGCCGTGTTGCGCCGCTCCTCCGGCACGCCGGCCCGCGCGAGGACGTCGTCCCACGCGGCCAGCGGGTCGGCGCCCGCGGGCAGCTCGACCCCCGGCGGGCCGGGGTGGACGTAGCCCAGCGCGTCGCGCCAGAAGGACGACAGCGCCCGCGGATCGTGGGCGTCGAAGGTGATCTGGACGTGGTGGCTCATCGGGTGGCTCCGCTCGCGGCGAGTTCGGTGTGCAGGTAGAGGTCGCGCAGCAGGCAGACCTCGGACAGGTGGTGGATCAGCTCGCGGTGGACGTGCAGTACCAGATCGGCCATGGGCGCGTCGGGGTAGGGCTCCTTCTCCCCGACCGGGACCCGGAGCCCGGCCTCGCCGAGACCGCGCACCCCGGTCAGCCAGAGGTCGAGCTGCGCCTCCAACTGGCCGAGCGCGGCGGTCGCGCCGCCGGCGTACTCCCAGGTCTCGTACGACGCCGCCGGTGCGCCGAAGTGCGCCGCGTTGCGTGCGGCGAGCACGCCGACGATGACGTGGCCGAGTCGCCAGGCGATCGTGGTGAAGGGCGCGGGGACCGGCTCGGGGAAGGCGTAGTCGATGGTGAAGTCCCCGGCGCCGACCTGCACGGGCGCCGTCGAGGTGCCGCGCGGCCGCACGCTCCAGCTGTCCGGCACCGGCGACCAGAAGTACTCGTCGTCGGTGAGGCCGTCGAGGCGGGGACGGAGACCGTGCTCCCAGGAGAACTCCAACTGCTCGCGCAGCGTCCGGTTCCAGTCGAATGCGTCTGTGGTCATGCCGCCCACCCTGCCACCCCTGGCGGACAGGATCGGTCCGCTATCTCTGGCAGGGTGGACGGCATGGACGCGGTGAGCGGAGACGGGCGCGGGACGACGGAGCGGGTGCTCACCCTGCTGGGGCTGCTGCAGCGGCGGCGGGTCTGGACCGGGCCCGAGCTCGCCGACCGGCTCGGGGTCACGCCGCGCACGGTGCGGCGCGACGTCGAGCGGCTGCGCGCGCTCGGTTACCGGGTGCAGGCCGGGCAGGGGGTCGGCGGCGGCTACCGGCTGGGCGCGGGGCAGGACCTGCCGCCGCTGCTCCTCGACGACCAGGAGGCGATCGCCACCGTGGTCGCGCTGCTCGTCGGCGCGGGTGACGCGGTCACCGGCACCGGGGACGCCGCGCTCCGGGCGCTGACCAAGCTCGACCGGATGCTGCCCGCCCGGCTGCGGGACGAGGTGCGCGCGCTCTCCGGCGCGGTGGAGTCCTTCGGCGGAGGCCGTACGCCGGTCGACCCCCAGGTGCTCATGACGCTGGCCGGGGCCTGCCGCGACGGGGTCGAGGCCGGCTTCGGCTACCGGTCCGGGAGCGGGGTGCGGCGGCGGAGGGTCGAGCCCTATCGGCTGGTCGCCTCCGACCGGCGCTGGTACCTGCTGGCCTACGACCTCGACCGCGACGGCTGGCGCAGCTTCCGCGTCGACCGGATGACCGACGTGTCCGCGCGGACCTGGCGCTTCCGCCCGCGTGCGGCGCCCGACGCGGCGGCGTACGTGCAGGAGGGCGTGGCGAGCCGGGTCTACCCGCACCGGGCGCGCTTCCTGGTGCACGCGCCGGCCGACACGGTGCGCGCACAGGTCCCGGCCTCGGCGGCGGTCGTGCGGCGGCGGGGGGAGGACCGGTGCGAGGTGCTCAGCGGCGGCGGCAGCCTCGACTTCGTGCTCATGCACGTGCTCCTGCTGGGGCACGCCTTCGAGGTGATCGACCCTCCGGAACTGGGGAGGCGCTGCCGCGTGCTGGCGGAGCGGCTGCTGGCGGCCGGTGCCGTGCCCGGCGCCCCGGACGGACCGGACGCGCCGGAGGGACCCGATGGACCGGACGGACCGGACGCGCCGGAGGGACCCGATGGACCGGACGGACCGGACGCGCCGGAGGGACCCGATGGACCGGACGGAGCGGAGGGAACGGACGCGGAGGAGCCGTCGGCCGCGGTCGCGGACGCGGAGGAGGCGTGAGCCGGCCGGTCGGGCGGCTCACGCCAGGACGGTGACCGGGTCGCCGAGCCGCAGTTCGCCCCGGTTCCGGGGGACCATCCGGATGCCGAACCAGGTCCTGCCGTCCCAGCGGCGGTGGCGGGCGAGGGTGCGCAGGGGCTCCTTGCCCTTCCGGAGGGTGACCGGGTCGTAGGTGGTGACGGCGCAGCGGTCGCAGCGTTCCGAGACGCGGAAGGCGACCGGGCCGATGCGGACCTCGCGCCAGTCGTCCTCGGCGTACGGGGGTGCGCCGTCGATCACGAGGTTGGGGCGGAACCTGGCCATGTCCAGGGGGGCGGGCGGGTCGTCCCGGCGTTCCGCGGCGCCTTCGAGGATCCAGTCGTCCAGGCGGCGCAGTGAGGAGCGGGAGGCGAGCAGGACGGGGGCGTCCCCGGCGAAGCTGACGACGTCGCCGGGCAGGCCGCCGCGGGCCGGCGGGACGGCGCAGCGGCGGGGGTCGTCGAGCCAGACCAGGCGGGCGGGTCTGCCGAGCAGGCGGGTGAACCAGGCGTGGGCGTCGGGATGCGCGAGTGTCGCGGCGTCCAGTTCGACGAAGCCCACCGGAACCTTCTCCCCGGTGGCCGGGGGGACCTCCAGACGGGGCAGCCCCGGCGCGTCGAGCAGCAGCCCGTCCCCGTCCGTGGCGGCGGCGACGACGGACAGCAGCCGGGGGTTCTCCCCGGCCCAGTGCAGTCCCCCGCGCTCGTCCACGACGGCCCAGCGGCGGTCCCCCGCCGGCCCCCAGGGCTCCATGACCGCCGAGTCGACCATCAATCCTGAAACTGACTTAACCGGATATTTCCGGATTTCAGTTAGCTCCATTTCGCCACCATACGCCGGAGAGAGCGCTTTCTCGAGGGGGCCGGCCTCTCTTCGGTCCGCCGTTCGGAGGCCCCCGTCTCGGACGGGCGGGGTTCCGGTCCCTCCGCGCCGAGCCCGGATGCGGGCCGTACCGGCGGGGGCGCCGGAACGGCACGGGGCGCGGGCGCACCCCGAAGGTGCTCCCGCGCCCCCGCCGTCCCCGCGGGGCCGTCCCCCGCAGGCCGTACGGCCCGCCGCGTCAGGCCGAGCGCGCCATCCGCGCCTCGTCGGCGTGCTGCGCCGGGACCGGCACGGTCGTGTCGGCCGCGCGCCGCGCGTCGAGGGCCAGCATCAGCCGGTCCTCCAGCTTGAACGTGCCGATGATCAGGTGCCGGTAGGCGCCCGCGAGCGTGTCCGGCGGCGGCTCGAAGGCCTCGTCGTCGAGTTCGATGACCTCGCCGATGCGGTCGACGAGCAGGCTCACCCACTCGTCGTCCACCGAGACGATGACGTTCATCGCCGGGACGCTCAGGTCCCGGGCCGGCAGGCCGAGCTGGACCCGCAGGTCCACCGCGTCGATGACCTGACCGCGCAGGTTGAACAGGCCGCCGACCGAGGTCGGGGCGAGCGGGACACGGGTGTACTCGTGGAAGCGCAGGACCTCCTGCACCTGGGCCACGTCGACCCCGAAGAGCTGGTCGGCCACCTCGAAGGTGGCGTACTGACGGCTGGGCATCTCAGGCTCCCACCATGGATTCGGACATCTCCGCGTAGAACCGGGGGTCGGCGGCGAGGATCGCGCGCCGCACGTCGAGCAGTTCGGTGACCCGCTGCTGGATCACCGCAGAGCCGGTCAGGCCGTCGTCGTCGAGGTCGCTGCGCGACTCGATGTGGTCCTCGACGATGTCGACGATCTGCTGGACGACCAGGGCGACGCTCCGCCCCCGCTCGGTGTAGACCACCGCGGGCACGGTCTCGCCCTCCTCCACGTCGTAGCAGCCCAGCAGCGAGGCCAGCCGGATGACCGGCAGGATGTGGTCGCGGTACTGGACCACCTCCCGGCTGCCCACCCGCTCGATCCGCTGCACCGGGAACTCCTCCAGGCGGGTGACCATGTCGAGCGGGATCGCCACCCGGCGCTCCCCGATGCCGGCGATGAGCAGGCGCTCGATGTGGCTGTCGCGGGGGCGGGCGTCGGCCTGGTCGACCTGGGCGCGCTCGATGGTCTCGGCGGCCAGGTGAGCCCGGCGGGCCAGTGACGGGATGTCGAGGATCAGCGCGACCTTGCCGTCGCCGACGATGGTGGACCCGGCGTAGACGCCGACGTCCTTCATCCGCCCGCTCAGCGGCTTGACCACGATCTCCTCGGTGTTCAGGACCCGGTCGACGACCAGGCCGAAGCGCCGGCCGTCGGCCTGCAGCACCGCGATGTAGACGTCGCGGTCGCTGTTGCGGACCGGCAGGCCCAGCGTCTCGTCCAGGCGCACCAGCGGCAGGAGCTTGCCCCGCAGCCGGTAGACCGGTGCGCCCGACACGTGCTCGATCGTCTGGCCGGACTGGCCGTCCACGAACACCAGCTCGTCCACGCCCACCTGCGGGATGGCGTAGCGCTCGGCGCCGCACTCCACGGTCAGGGCCTGGATGATCGCCAGCGTCAGCGGGATGGTCAGCCGCCACGTGGTGCCGGCCCCCAGCGTCGAGTCGACGTCGACGGCGCCGCCGATCTGCTCGATGTTGGTCTTCACCACGTCCATGCCGACCCCGCGGCCGGAGACGTTCGTGACCTTCTTGGCGGTGGAGAAGCCGGCCCGGAAGACCAGCGCGATGATCTCGCGCGTGTCCATCCGGGAGAGCTGGTCGCGGGTGACGACGCCGCGGTCCAGCGCGGTCTGCGCCACCCGGTCGACGTCGATGCCCGCGCCGTCGTCCTTGATCTCCACGATGACGTGGCCGCCCTCGTGGGCGGCGCGCAGCGTCAGCGTGCCCTCCGGGTCCTTGCCCTTGGCCACGCGCTCGGCGGCGGTCTCGATGCCGTGGTCGACCGCGTTGCGCACCAGGTGCGTCAGCGGGTCCTTGACGGCCTCCAGGAGGCTGCGGTCGAGCTCGGTCTCCTTGCCCTCCATCGCCAGCTTGACCTTCTTGCCCATGGCGCCGCTGAGGTCGCGCACGACGCGCGGCAGCTTGGACCAGATGTGGTCGATGGGCTGCATGCGCGTCTTCATGACGCTCTCCTGCAGCTCGCTGGTGATCAGGTTCAGCCGCTGGGTGGTGCGGACCAGGGCCGGGTCGGAGATCTCGCTGACGCCCCGCACGATCTGGTTGCGGGTCAGCACCAGTTCGCCGACCAGCCGCATGAGGGTGTCGAGCAGGTCGACGTCCACGCGGATGGAGCTGTCGGCGATGCCGCGCTTGGTGTTCTGGCCGGCGGTCTCGTCGGCTCCGGCGGCCGGGCCCTTGGCGGCGCGGGCCGGTGCGGACTTGGCGGCCTTGGCCGCGGGGGGGTCGGCCGGCTTCTCGGGTGCGGCGGGCTCGACGGCTTCGACGGCCTCAACGCTCTCGACGGTCTCGGCCTTGGTCTCGGCCTTGGAGGCCGGGGCGGCGGCCCGGGCCGGTGCGGGCGCGGCCGGGTCCTCGATGCAGGCCGCCACCATGGCGATGACCGGTTCGACGTCGACGTCGCCCTCACCGCCGCTCTCCTCGATCGAGCCGAGCAGGGTGCGCACGGTGTCCACCATGGCCAGCAGCGCGTCGGCGCTGGCGGGGTTCATCCGCTGGGCGCCGTCCCGGAGCCGGGACAGCAGCGACTCGCCCGCATGGGTGAGCGTCTCCAGGCGGTGGAAGGCCAGGAAACCACTTGTGCCCTTAATGGTGTGGATAGTCCGGAAAATGCTGGAGAGCATCTCCCTGGAGCCGGGGTCCTGCTCCAGCGCCACCAAGTCCCGGTCCAGCTGGTCCAGGTTCTCGTGACTCTCGACCAGGAACTCCTGGATGATGTCGTCCAACTCGTCCACGACGGTCCTCTCCCTCTCTCATACGCAGCCCTTCCATCGGCCTTCACCGACGCCACCTGAGGAAGTCCGCGGACCGGAAGTGCCTCCTCCGCCACCTTTTCCGGGTTTCCCTCAGGACGCCGCCGGGGATGCCGATACGGGGTCATCGGGCTTCTCGCCCGAGCCCGCGACGGCCGCTCCGGCCGCCGCCCGCCGCGGCAGGGACGCCGCACGCGGGGGAGTGCCCGGGCGCCACGGAAGGGACACACGATGCGCCGCAACGGCGATCGATCGCGCCGGCGCGCCCGCCCGGCGGCCGTCACCGGCCCGTCGGCCCGTGCACTGCCGTACGGCGCGGCCCTGAGCGCCGAAGCGACGGCTTCGCGCCCGGCCCTCCGCCCGGCCGCCCCCCGCCCCGCCCGCCGCGTTCCCGGTCCGCGGAGCGTGCGGTTCCGGGCCGTGCCCTGCGCCCGCTGACGCGGCGCCCCTGAAACGTGCCCGGCGCCCGCGGCGATGCCCCGCCACGGGCGCCGGGCGCAACCGATCCGCGCCCGCGGCGCAACCGGGGACGTGACCCGGATCACAGTTCATGGCATTACATTGACGCGTCGGCGGAGGATTCCTCCGGCGCCGGCGGACGAGGAGCTGACGAGCCGATGACCATCGAGATGAACAACACCGTCCGAGCCGAGGCGCTGGCCCTGGCCCCCGTGTCCGCGTCCGTCCTGCTGGACCGCGAGGACGCGGACGCCGTGATCTCCCAGGCGATCGTGCTGCACGGCGGCGAGGAGGGCTGCGCCGCGGCGCTGGCCCAGGAGTTCGGGGAGCACCCGGAGCTCGCCGTCCAGCGGATGCGCTGGGCCAGCGCGATCGTCGGCCGGCTGTACGGCTGAGGGCCGGCGGCGTACGATCCTTCTGAATCTACGACGTAAAGACGCAAAGGTGGTATAGGTCGCGAACACCACCGGTGCTCGAATCGGGCGGCGTGGAAGCACACGTGCCGCACGGCCGCGCAAGGCGCCTCTCAGTTGCCGCAGTCCTGCCGGTCGAGGGTCATGACCATCTGCTTGATCCGGCCGCCCGACAGGACGAAGACGTAGTCGCCCTTCGGGTTGCGCGGAAGCGGGGCGTAGAAGACCCCGCTCGGGCCGCGGCGCACCTTCGGGTAGGCCTGCCTCATCTGCTTCCTGGTGGAGCCGATCCCGATCCCCCGGGGGGTCCGGACGCTCCGGGGCGCCTCGATGTAGGCCACGGCCCGGAGCCTCTTGGAGATGCCCAGGTACGCGCGCGGAGGGGTCCTGAACCTCCACGTCGAGCAGGTGCCCGCGGCGCTCACGCGGCTGATCTTCCCCGTGGCCCGTGCCTTCGCGGCGCTCATCCCGAGCTTGACGCCGCGGTAGCCGAACGGCCCGAACCGGCCCTTCGGGGCTGCGGCGGACGCGCCGGGGGCGGCTGCGGTCGTGGACGCGGTCGCCGCGGCGTCGGCGGTGCCGGCGCCGCCCAGGAGCAGGCTTGCGGTCAGTGCCGCCGCCAGCAGCGAGCGGCCCGGCGCCGGAGTCGGAGTCGGAGTCGAGTGTCTCATCGTGGTCCCCCGGTGGTGATCGGCGGTCTGGTCTCCCGGTCGCCCCCGTGCGGCGACGCGCCCAGACCGTCGCGTGATCGTGTTTTTGCAGGTTAAGCGGTGGGCGGCGGGTGATCGGGCAGGTGGCCGGTGTGTCGCCGGCCGGAGCGACCGAAGCGACCGAGAGACCGGGCCGTCGCCTCGGCGGGTCCCGCGTCCAGCGCGAGGTCGCGATCAGGGCGAACGCGTCGAACGCGAGCCGTGTGCCGAACGTGCCGGCCGCGTACCCGGCCCACGACTGGGCCTGGCCGGTCGGTGCGGTCACCCCGAAGCGAGCGGTCGGCGGGCATGGTCGCGTGGTGATGCCGCCCGTCAGCCGGTGGTGGGCGGGCGCCAGCCGCGGGTCAGAATGTCGAAGATCGTCTCGATGGCGGCCCGGGGGTCGTGGCGGCCACGGGCAAGGGCGGGGATTTCCAGCACGTAGCGGGCGAGGGCGGTGCAGGCGGGGTCATCGCGGTCGGCGCCGCACACATCGGCGATGGCCGCGGCGAGGGCGTCGGTGTGCCGGGTCCACATGCGCTCGGCGTAGGCACGCAGTTCGGGCGTGGAGTCCACCAAGTGGATGAACTCGGCTCGCTGGGGATGGGTCTCGATCCGGATCCAGGTGTCCAGGACATACCGGCGGAGGGCGTCGAGGACACTCTGGCCGGGCGTGCGCTGCGCGACCGCGGCGATGAGCTGCGCCTCACGGTCCTGGTCCTCGTCGAAGACCAGTGCTTCCTTGCCGGTGAAGTGCTTGAACACCGTGGTGGTCGACACGTCCGCGGCATCGGCGATGTCACGGATGCTCACCTGGTCGTAGCCCCGCGCAAGGAAGAGCCGCAGGGCCGCATCGGCGATCGCTTGCCGCGTGGCCGCCTTCTTGCGCTCGCGGCGGCCGACGGGGGACACAGTCATGGATGAAGCATACCCGCTAATGACACCATGCAAATTGTGGTCTCAATAGTTTAGTTGACTCATTGCACTTTTGTGCTTAGTCTCGTCGACGTCACGAGGCCCCAGGTCGGCGCATCCCTCCAAACCGGCGCAGCACCCGCCCATCACAGGCTTTGTCGCCCATCTGCCTGCCTGCGAGGTGCGGACGTGAGCATCCGGACCGCCTGCCGGAGGCCCCGACCACCACTGATCGAAAAGGAAGCCATGACTTCTCCCGCACCCCACCACGCCCGTATCAGCGTCATCGGCGCCGGGCCGGGCGGCCTGACCTGTGCCCGCATCCTGCAGCGGCACGGCCTGGCGGTCACCGTCTACGACCGCGACGCCGGCCCGGACGCCCGCAACCAGGGCGGCACCCTGGACCTGCGCGCCGACGACGGCCAGGTCGCGCTGCGCGAGGCCGGCCTGCTGGAGGCGTTCTTCGACCTGGCCCGCCCCGAAGGGCAGGAGATGCGCCAGATGAACCCCGACGGCCGGCTCCTGTTCCACCACGTCCCCGGCGACGGCGAGCTGTTCAAGCCGGAGATCGACCGCGGCCGGCTGCGCTCCCTCCTGCTGGACTCCCTGCGGCCAGGGACGGTGCAGTGGAGCCGCGCCCTCACCGCGATCAGCGGGCCCGCCGACGGCCCCCGGCTGCTGCACTTCGCCGATGGCGGCACCGTCGAGACGGACCTGGTCATCGGCGCCGACGGCGCCTTCTCCCGGGTCCGCCCCGCCGTGTCACCCGCCGTCCCCCACTACAGCGGCGTGAGCTTCCTGGAGGCGTGGTTCTCCGACGTCGACGAACGCCACCCCGACATCGCCGACCTCGTCGGCCAGGGCAGCGCCGCCGCCGCCGACGGTGAGCGCGGCCTGTTCGCCCAGCGCAACAGCGGCGACCACATCCGCGTTTACATCATCCGGCGCACCCCCGCCGACTGGATCAACCAGAATGGGCTGACCACCGACGACACCGACGCCATCCGCGCGCTGCTCCTCAAGGAGTACGCGCACTGGTCCCCCGGCCTGCGCCGCCTGATCAGCGACAACGACGGACCCTACGTCGACCGCCCCATCCACGTCCTGCCCGCACCCCACACCTGGGCGCACAACCCGACCGTCACCCTCCTCGGCGACGCCGCCCACCTCATGCCCCCGCTCGGCGTCGGCGTCAACCTCGCCATGCTCGACGCCGGCGAACTCGCCCTCGCCCTCGCCGGAGCCCCCACCATCGACGACGCCATCCGCGCCTACGAGCACACCATGCTGCCCCGCTCCGCCGAGATGGCCCGGCTCCTGGAAGGCGGCGCCGAACACCTGCTGTCCGACGAACTCCCCGACTTCGCCCGCGACGACGCTCCCCAGTCCTGACGCCTCACCCGGGGCGCGGGATACGGCGGGAAGACCGGAATACGGCGGGAAGACACCGCGGGGTGATCGGGACGGGTGTGTCCGGTCAACGGTGTGACTCGATCGTCATTCTCCTCCAGGTTCATCGCTTCGGATGCCTGGATCACGGTACTCGTCACCGGTGTCTCCTTGATCAGGAGTTGCACCGAGAACCGTACAGTCCCGGCCTTGGGGGAAGGCCCGTACGGCCAGGCCATCGCGCTCGGTGCTCGTGTCGGTCTTCACCGTCACCGGGTTCGGCCGGTTCGCCCGCGATGTCGACGATGCCTGCCGGCGTCATGCGCGGGCGGTCCCGGCCTCTTCAACTATTCGGTGTTGCTAGATACTGGTAGTCGGTGTTACTTTGTACCGGTAGTCAGTGGCACCGAGTAGTTGACGAGGGGTCCCCATGGGCGGGCAGATGACCGAGATGCTCAGGGGAACGCTGGCGGGCGTCGTCCTGGCGGTCCTGCCCGGTCGGCCCGCCCACGGCTACGAGATCACGGCGTGGCTGCGCGACCGGGGCTTCTCCGCGGCAGCGCCGCGCGGTCCGCACGAGGCGTCGGCACGGCATGCCGGGTCCGGGAGGATTCCCGGGCCGGTCGACCGGGGCGGCCGGACGCACGTCGAAGCGATCGGGACGGCGCACCGCGACGGTGGCGCGCCGAAACGCCGGCGCACCGCCTTCCGGCCGGTGGCGGTCACAGCGCTGGCGGTCGGACTGCTGGCGGGGGCGATCGCCCCCGCGACGGTCACGGCGGGTGCGGCCGCCGCGGACAGCGGCGCGGCCGTCGCGGACAGCGGCGCGGCCGTGCCGAAGGACGCCGCCGGGCAGGATCGCCCGGAGCTGCGGAAGGCCGTCCAGGCGTTCGTCGATGCCGGTCTCCTCGGGGTGCAGGTGCGCGTGCACGATGAGCGGGGCGAGTGGGTCGGCAGCGCCGGGGTGCGCAAGCTGGGCACGAGCGCGGCGCCGCCGACGAACGGGCACTTCTGGGTCGGCAGCGCCACCAAGACCTTCCATGCGACCGTGGTGCTGCAGCTCGTGGCCGAGGGCGCGATCGGGCTGGACGCCCCGGTGGCCGGCTACCTGCCCGACCTCGGGCTGGACCGGCGGATCACCGTGCGGATGCTGCTGCAGCACACCAGCGGGTTGTTCAACTACACCGGCGACCTCGGCCCCGACGGGACGTGGGTGCCCGGTCTCCCCTCGACGGGCACGGAGTGGCTGGACAACCGGTTCCGCTCCTACCGGCCGCAGGAGCTGGTGCGGTTCGCGCTGTCCAAGCCGGCGAAGTTCGCGCCGGGGACGGACTGGAGCTACTCCAACACCAACTACACGCTGGCCAGGCTGCTGATCGAGAAGGTCACCGGCCGCTCGTTCGGCGCCGAGCTGAAGCGGCGGATCGTCGGGCCGCTCGGGCTGAAGGGCACCGTGGTGCCGGGCGACCGGACGCGGCTGCCCGGGCCGTACGCCCACGGCTACCTCCGCCACCAGGACGCCGGCACGTGGAAGGCGGCCGACGTCTCCCGCCAGAACCTCTCCCTGCTGGCCGGCGCCGGGGACATGATCTCGACCACCCGGGATCTGCGCACGTTCTTCTCCGCGCTGAACGGCGGCGAGCTCCTGCCGGCCGGGCTGCTGACCGAGATGCGCACGCCGCACCCGAAGAGCGACCCCCTCTACGGCCGCTACGGCCTGGGGATGTTCGTGCAGGACCTGGGCCCGGCCTGCGGCACCGTGCTCAACCACAACGGCAGCCCTCCGGGGGGCTACGCGGCGCTGATGTACGGCACGCCCGACGGCCGCAGGACCCTGACCGCCTCGCTGACCACCGGCGACGCCGCGTTCGACCTCGCCGCCTATCCGAAGCTGCTGGACGGGCTCGTCAAGGCGGCGTTCTGCGGCGGGCAGGCCGCAGGCTGACCGGGCCGCGCCGGCGGCCGCGGCCGCCGGCGCGATCGAAATCGACTCAGCGGAACACCGGGCGCCCGCTGCACAGCCGCTCGCGCAGCCGCTCCTGGTCCACCGCGTCACCGTCGAACACGTCGGCGGCGAGATCGGAGATCTTTCGCGGTTCACCCTGCTCGCGCAGGACGAACGTCCCCCGGTCACGGTCGAACATCGCGATCAGCGGAGCCCGGACGCGGCCGAGGAGGGCGCGCGGATCCGGTTCGACCTGATCGCCCGCGACGTCGAAGACGCCCTCGGTACGCGGGCCGAACAGCCACTCGCCGACGTCGACGGCGTCGGTGACCGCGAGGACGGCGTCGCCGAGGATCACCCGGGCGGCTCGGAGCGTCCCCCGCACGACGTAGACGGAGTGCACCTCACGGCCCAGATCGAGCGTGCCCCGCACGGTCAGGCCGCCGCCGAACACCGCGAACTCGGTGTCATCGCGCTCTTCCGCCCGGGTTCCGGCGTCGAACCCATCGACCGTGACCGGCTCCTCGTAAAGCTCCACCTCGTCGGTGTATCCGGTGAACCAGTTCCTGCCGAGGAGCTCATCGGCGCGCCCTGGAGTGATCTTCAGCATGTTCCCTCCGCCTCTGCGCCGGTCCGCGGCGAAACCCTGACCGGCCGGCACATGGTCATCCACGGAGGACAGGTGCCGCCGACCCGTACTCACGTCTCCGACCAGTGGTCGACCTACGGCACGAAGACCAGCGTGTCCACCGTGCGGGAGGCGCACCACCTCCTGGACGACTTCCCGGGCAACGCCACCGAACGGACGGAGGACCGCAACCGGTCACGCCGGTCGCGTCCTCGGAGCGGTGGAGAAGGCCCAACGAGGTAGGTGCCGTGAGCTGATCTTAGGCGGCTGCCGTTTCGGGTGTCGAGTCGGTGGCCGGGGCGGCGATCCCGGTAGCGGCCTGCCGCGCCGTCGGCGGCGGGCATCCCGCGACATCGTGGGGAAAACATCACCCGACGCCCGCCGGGCGATGCCTGACCGCCGGGTAGACAAGGAGGAGACGGCCCTCGCCCGACTGCATCCTCAGCGGGATCACCCTGGACCACACCACCCAGGAACCGTTCGGGAGCGGGTGAGACGCGATGACCTCCCTACCGGGATCAGCCGATGAGAACGCGCGGCAGGACGACCTCGACGAACTGCACGCGCTCGACGTCGTGCCGGAGCCGGAGTTCTCCGCCATCGCCGAGCTGGCCGCGTACGTCTGCCGGGCCCCGATCGGCCTGGTGAACCTGCTGGGCCGCGACGGGCAGCGCTTCAAGGGCCACCACGGCGTCGACGCGTCCGACGTCCAGGGCCGCGTCCCGTTCTGCACGCATGTCGGCCGGGACCTGCTGGAGGTGCCCGACACCCTCGACGACGAGCGCTTCCGCGACGAGTCGATCGTGGTGCGCGACCCGCACGTGCGCTTCTACGCCGGAGCGCCGGTGGTCAGCGACCACGACCACGTCCTGGGCACCGTGTGCGTGATGGACCCGCACCCGCGCCGGCTGTCCGACGAGCAGCGCCGGGCGCTGACGACGCTGGCCGGAAACGCCGCCGGGCTGCTGAAGCTGCACCACTACGCCCTGCAGGCCGATCAGGTGCTGCGCCGGCTGCAGGAGGTGGGCGAGCTGAAGAACGCCTTCCTGCGCACCGTCAACCACGAGCTGCGCACCCCGCTGACCTCGATCCGCTCCTACCTGCAGCTGGTGCAGGACGGCGGCCTGGACGAGGTCACCGAGCAGAAGTTCCTGCGGGTGATCGAACGCAACAGCGACCGCATCCTGGAGCTGATCGACGAGCTGCTGCTGATGGCCAGCCTGAACGCCCGCACCGCGCCGTTCCTGCCCGACCGGGTCGATCTGGCGGTCCTGGCCCACCGCGCGGTGGGCCAGGTGATCGACCGGGCCCGCGCCGGCCGGCTGACGGTGACGCTGCACACCCCGCAGCCGGTCATGGCCTGCGCCGACGCCGGACGAGTACAGCACGCCCTGGTCCAGCTGCTGGACAACGCCATCAAGTTCACCCCGCCCGGCGGCCGGATCGAGGTGGCCGCGTGGAACGTCCCGGATCCGACGGTGGAGGTGTGCGACACCGGCATGGGCATCGCTCCGGCCGACATCGAGCACGTCTTCGACGACTTCTACCGCGCCGGTGAGGCCGAGGAGCGCGCGATCGGCGGGACCGGCATCGGCCTGTCCATCACCCGCAAGATCGTCGAGTTGCACGACGGGACCGTGCAGATCGACAGCCGCCCCGAGGAGGGCACCCGGGTCCGCCTGATCCTGCCCGCCCCGCTCCCCTGCCCGTAGGAAGCCGATCGGTGGCCCGTGGCCCCGGCCGATGCGCCGAGGACGGTGCGCGGGGAGATCCCCGCGCCGGTCACAGCCCGGCTCTGCCCATGGGGTTGTCGCGCCAGCGCTCGGCGCTGCGCACGTAGGTGTTGACCGTGGGGGAGGTGGGCTTCCACCGGCCCTGTGCGGCGATCTTCGCGGTCGGCACGCCGGCCTCGGCCAGGGTGGTGGCGCCGCCGGCGCGCAGGGAGTGCGCGCTGTAGGCGTCGGGGTCGTCCAGGCCGGCACGGCGGGCGGCGTTCTTGACCAGGGTGGTCAGGACGCTGGCGGTCAGCCGGGTGCCGCCGCGCCCGGCCCAGCCTGCCTCGCCGCCGATGCGGCCGTACCGGTCGACCGGGCGCAGCAGCGCCCCCGAGGTCAGGCCGCGGGTGTGCAGCTCGGCCAGCCATGCCTGGACGGTGCGCACCGGGCAGGTGTCGGGGTGGGAGCCGTACGGCACGGCCACGGTGGTGCCGGCGGCGTCGCGGTCGGTCTTGGACAGCGGGATGAACACCTCCAGACCCTGGGGCACGACGGCCAGGTGCTCCTGGTCGACGGCGGTCAGCTCGGCGCGGCGGCCCATCAGCGCGAAGCCGAGCAGCAGCGCGGTCCGGTCGCGCAGCGCGCTCAGCCGCCCGGCCGGGCCGCCGTCGCCGTCGCCGTCGACGGGCGTGGCGGCGATCATGCGGCGCAGCACGTCGATGGTGATCGGCGGCGCCTGGCGGGTACGGTGGCCGGCCTGGGCGCGTTGCCTGCGGTAGGCGCGCAGCACGGCCCGGGCCTCGGCGCTGGACGGTTTGTCCATGCCCGCCTTGGTGTGCGCCGACAGCACGCAGGCCAGCGCCTGGTCGATCGTGCTGGGGGCCGGCGGGCCGCCGGTGCGGGTGGGGGTGCCGGTCAGGTGGGCGACGAAGCTGGCCAGGGTGGCGGAGGTGGCCGGCAGCGGGGTACGGCCGGTCTGGGTGCACCATGCCCGGTAGAGGGCCCAGGCGCGGGTGTAGGCGCGGGTGGTGTTGGCCGCGGGGGCGGCGGCGATCAGCGCGGCGGCCTCGGCGCTCAGCGCGGTGTCGGCGGGGCGCTGCCGGGCGTGGCCGTGCAGCATCCGGCCTTCGAGCGCCGCCGCCGTACCGGCGCGGGCCGCCTCGGCAGGGGAGCGGAGGGCCGGCGCGGCGTCCTGACCGGGCGGCGGCGCGGCGGCGGGCGGCTCGGACGGGCTCACGGTCATGAGCTCACCTGCGCCCTGAACCGCTCGTGCGCGCTCTGCTTGGAGATCCCCATGGCCTCCCCGATCTGCGCCCAGGAGGCGCCGGACTCCCTGGCCCCGGCGACGGCATGGTCGAGCAGGATGCGCTGCCAGCTCTCCACCTGAGACAGCAGGGTCAGGGCGGCGAGGGGGCGTTCGGCGGCGAGCGTGACGATCCGCTCGCACAGGAGGTTCGACTTGGTCACCAGCTCTCCGGGCGGTGCGGCGGCGACCAGGGGGGCGGCGTGCCGGCTCCACCACCGGTACTCCGTCTCTCCGGCTCCTTGCGGCGTGGCCGGGAATCGGCGCCGGTCGCTCCACCCGCAGGAACATACGGCCTGGTAGCCGATGAAGGTCTTGGTGAAGGCGCTGGCGGATGGGGCCGGTTCGCCGCTGGGGAGCACCGGAGCGGCGAAGCCCTCGTGATCGGGGATGTCCGGGCACGTGAACGTCATGCCCGTCAGGATAACCTGACGGCCTGCCCTGAGTGCGGGAACGCCGGGGGTATCCGCCCGAGCGATCACGCCTCGCACAGGTGAGACGTGCGGCGGAGCGCCTCGTGATCGATGAGACCGCCCCGTCTCCGGTGCGACAGGACACATGATCTTCATCCGGTCGTCCGGTCATCCTGTGATCGTTAAGGCTGGCGATAAGGAAGGTTATCACCAGCCTGCTCCGTGAAGGAGACACCCCAAGGAAGCGTTTTGCTGGGAAACGAAACAGGTTTCTTCATTTTCAATCGATCGCTGCTACGGTGGTCCGGTGACCGCACCCGCGCCTCCTCCTGCCGAGACCGGCCCCGAACGGCCCGCCGAGCGGCGCTGCGCCGCCCCGGGCTGCGACCGGCCCCTGCCCCCGCCCGCCCTCGACGCCGACGGCCGTCCCAAGGGCGGTCGCCCGGCCAAGTACTGCGACGACCGCTGCCGCGCCGCCGCCTTCCGCGCGCGCCAGGCCGCGCAGAGCACCGTCGTCGACGGCGCCCTGGCCCGCGCCGGCGCCCTGCTCGGTCCGCTGACCGAGGCCGGCCAGCGCTGGCAGCAGGTCCTGGCCGGCCTGACCGCGCAGCTGGCCGCGGCCAACGACGGCGCCCTGGCCCAGCTGCAGGCCGCCGAGGCCGCCGCCGAGGAGGCCCGCGCCGCGGCCGCCGCCGCCGACCAGCGCGCCCACACCGCCGAGCAGCGCGCCGCCGCGGCGGCCGCGGCCGCGCGCACCGACCGCCAGGCCCGCGAGCAGGCCGACCGGGACGCCGACGCCGCCACCGCACGCGCCGAGACCGCCGCCGCCGCCGAACGCGCCGCCCTGCGGGACCTGGCCGCCCAGCAGGCCGAACGCGCCCGCGCCGAGAGCGCCCGGGACGTGGCGATCACCGCCCACGACGAGCTGGCCGACCGGCTGCGCGCCGCCCAGGCCGCCACCGAGCAGGCCGGCACCGAGCTCCGCACCCACGAGCGCCTGCTGGCCGAGACCCGCCACGAGGCGGCCGAGCAGCGCGCTCGCGCCGACCGGCTGACCGACCGGCTCGCCGCCGCCACCGGCCGCGCCGAGACCGCCGAGGCCGCCGCCGAGCGCCTGCGCGCAGAGCTGGCCGAGCTGCGTGCCGCGGCCGAGCACCAGCGCCGCGACCACGACGCCCGCGCCGACCGGCTGCGGACCGAGCTGGACCGGGTGCGCGAGCAGGCCGCCGGGCAGCGGGCCGACCTGGCGGCCGAGCGCGCCGCCCACGCCGCCGCCCGCGACCAGGTGAAAGGTCTGCGTGCGGACGTCGAGCGCGCGCGTGATCAACTCGCCGCCGCCGAGGCGCTGCTACACGCGGCCAAGAGCACGCACGGTCCATCCGACCCCGACCCCGACAGCGGCGGCGGGCGTGCCCGATGAAAGGGACATGCCGCCCTGCGACGGCCACGGCCGTACATCTGATGGGCCTGGTCGGCCAGGGCGACCTGCGGGGTGCGGCGCGGCCAACGCGGCACCGCACCCCGCGCACGTGAACACGGTCACCCGGCTCCTCCTGCCGTGCCTCGATGCCCGGGACCATCGTGGCCCGGGTTCCCGCTCGCGGAAGAGATCGGCCGGCACCGACTGATCCGCGCGCGGCCCGAGGTCGCAGGCCGCGGGGCGCTGCCGAACGACTCGCGCGCACGAGATCGGCGGAGGGCGCCTGCAGGCGCGTGAGCCCGTCGAAGACGCCGGTGCGTCCGGCCCGGCGGCACGTGTGACGGCCGCACCACCGAACCGGATCGCGTCAGGCGGGTCCGGCTCGGCAACGGCCTCGGGGAACATCGGTACAACGGTTAACGCTAAGCCGGTGATCATGGTCCGGCTGGTGTGAGCGCGATGACGCGGTTCTCGTATTCGCGGCGGGCCTTGCGCTGAGCCGGCACTGCGGGAACGCCGTGGCCGCCGTCGAGCGGCTGGCAGCGGGCGAGCAGTCCGAGATGCACGGCGGGGACGGCGCTGACGCGCAAGGTGTAGCCCTGGCCGCGGCGTACGGTCACTCCCTGGTCGAGCGCGACCCGCTCGATGGGGCTCAGCTCGGCGGCGCGGAGGAAGTCGGCAACCTTGCCCGGCATGTCAAGGGTGACCGGCAGCTCCGGCGCCGGCGCGTCCTCCTCGATGACGGCGTGGTTGGGCAGGAGGCCTGCGACGACGGTACGGATCGCGCCGCGGCTGACGCTGTGGTCGCGGGCGAGGGCGGCGATGGAGCGGCCTTCCAGGTACGCGGTGCGCACGTCGGTGGTCTTGTCGGCCGGGACGGCGGGGCGGCGGCCGCCCTTGTTGCCCTTGGCCTCGGCTGCGCGGAGTCCGTCGTAGGTGAGCTCGCGCTGGAGGTCGCGCTGGAGTTCGCCGGCGGCGGCGAGGGTCTGCACCATGAACTTCACGGTGGACAGCAGTTCGCCGGTGCGCGGGTGGCGGGCGGTGAGGTCCATCGCGGAGAACGCGCCGTCGTGGATGCGCAGCGCCACCTGGTCGCGGTGGAGGACATCGAGCGCGTCGAGGATGTGGCTGGTGCCACGCACGAGGCGGAACATCTCGGAGATGTGCAGGGTGTCGCCCGGCCGCGCGTACGTCAGCAGCTCGCGGAACTTCGGGCGCTGGAGGGGGTGGAGGCGGCTGGAGGTGCCGGGGTCCTCCTCGAAGACGACCGGGTCCTCGATCCCGGCCTCGTCAAGGACGAGGTTCTGCCGGGCGGTGGACTGCTGGTCGGTCGAAACCCGCTTGTAGACCAGGTTTGCCACTCGGGGCCCCTTCCGTACGGAGGCATGGACCCTATCTGTCGTCAAACCCTGTCATCAATCACCATCGGATCTGATTGGATTCGCGCCGCCGCGAACCCCTGGATTGCACGGGTTCATTGGACGCTCGCCGCCCCTGTCGTCATTCGATCCTTTGCCGACAGACAGCCGATCTCCTCCGTGGTGGAGCAACGCCAGTCCTGGCGGAGTGATCAGAGGTGAGGTCCCTCACGGGAACCGGTCCGGCACAGCCTTTCCGTGCCGCGTCCGGCAGCGCCGGCACCCCAGCCGGCCGCATCAGGCAATGCTGCGAAAGGCCAGGTGGACGGCACGTTGCGGCCGTACACGCCCCATAACTGCACCTTTCGTAAGGTACAGTTATGGGATCGTGGAAGTTCGTCTGAGAGGCGTGCAGAGATGGTTTTGAGTTCGAGGCGGCGCTGGTTGCTGCTCACGGTGGTGAGTGCCGGGCTGCTGTTGATCACGCTGGACAATTCCATCCTGTACGCGGCGTTGCCGACGCTGGTGGAGGACCTCGGCGCGAGCAGTTCGGAAAGCTTGTGGATCATCAACGCATACCCAGTGGTGATGGCCGGGCTCCTGCTGGGCAGCGGGACGCTGGGGGATCGGGTGGGGCACCGGCGGATGTTCTTGATCGGTCTGGTGGTCTTCGGGACCGCCTCGCTGGCCGCCGCGTTCTCGTCGAGCCCGGAGGCACTGATCGCGGCACGGGCGTTCCTGGCGGTGGGGGCAGCGGCGATGATGCCCGCGACCCTGGCCCTGATCCGGGTCACGTTCGAGGACGAGCGTGAGCGCAACGTCGCCATCGCCGTCTGGGGAAGTCTGGCGATCGTGGGCAGCGGGCTCGGCCCGATCGTGAGTGGCGTCCTGCTCAACAGCTTCTGGTGGGGGTCGGTCTTCCTCATCAACGTCCCGGTCGTCATCGCCGCCATCGTTGCCACGCTCGTCCTTGCGCCCCCCAATGACGCCGATCCCTCCAAGCGCTGGGATCTGACCTCCTCTCTGCTCGCGCTCGTCGCCTTGGTCGGCCTGGTGATCGCGATCAAGGAGACCGCGAAGACCAGCCCCGCTCCCCTCGTCGTGGCCGCCGCCCTCCTCGCTGCCGCAGTGGGCGGGTGGGCGTTCGCCCGGCGGCAGCGCCGCCTGCCCGACCCGCTGCTCGACTTCGCGATCTTCCGCAACCCGGCGTTCCTCTCCGGCGTCCTGGCCGCCGGGCTGTCCATGTTCGCCATCGCCGGCATCCAGCTGGTCACCACCCAGCGCTTCCAGCTCGTGGAAGGCTTCACCCCGCTGCGCGCAGGGCTGCTGGTCGCCGCCGTCGCCCTGGGGGCGCTGCCGACGGCCATGGTCGGCGGCGCCGTCCTGCACAGGGTCGGTCTGCTGCCCATCGTCGCGGGCGGCCTCGCCCTCGCCACGGCCGGCGCCGCGGTGGTCCTGGTCAGCTTCGACACGAGCATGGGGCTGCTGGTGACCGGACTGCTGCTCACCGGTGCCGGACTCGGGGCGGCGATGGCCGTCGCCTCCAGCGCAATCATGGGCAACGTCCCGGCCCGCCGGGCCGGCATGGCGTCCTCCGTCGAGGAGGTCTCCTACGAGTTCGGCAGCCTCATCGCGGTCGCCCTCCTCGGCAGTCTCCTGACCGCCGTCTACAACATGAGCATCGACCTGCCCGCGGGGGCTCCGGACCGGGCGCGCGACAGTCTCGATGCCGCGCTCACCCTGGGTACGGACCATCCCTCACTGATCACCGCCGCCTCCGAAGCGTTCGACAATGCGTACTTCGTCGTGATGATCGTGGTCACCGCTGTAATGGCCGTCGGCGCGATCGCCACGGGCCTGCTCCTGCGCCGTCACGGCCCCGGATCAGCCCTGAGCGCCACCGAGCACGCCGTCGAAGCGCCCGCACACCACTGACCGGACCGGGAGAACCAGAACCCATGCGGACCAGCAAACGAACTCAGATCCTTGAAGCGGCCGCCCGTGTCGTGGAGCGCGAAGGCGTCAAGGGCGTCACCTTCGACTCCGTCGCGGCCGAGGCCGGCCTGACCAAGGGCGGTCTCCTCTACCACTTCGCCTCCCGCGACGACCTGGTGCAGGCCATCCACCAGCATCTCGCCGATCGATGGGAAGCGGGCATAGCCGCAGCGGCTGGGAAGCCCGCAGCCGAAGCCACTGCCGACCAACGGCTCACCGCCTATACCCGCGTCGCCACGCAGAGCGCCACCCGGGCCGAGCTACTGTTCATGCTGGAAGCGGCAACGAGCGCCGACCACGCCGCCCCCTGGAACGCGGTGATCGAACGCTGGGCCCCGCCTCCCCCCCCAGCCACCGGCGACACCGCCACGCTCGACCGGTTCATCACCCGCCTAGCCGCCGACGGACTGTGGCTGTACGAATCCCTCACGGCCGAACGTCTCGACCCCGACCTCCGCCAAGCCATCGCGGAACGCATTGCCGACACCCTCAGCCGCGACGGCGGCTGACCGCTTCCTGTATGACTCGGTCCTTTCCTCGCTCAGCGGCGCATGAACCGCAAAGCGGGCATCGCTCTAGGGCGCGTATCGGGTTGCGATCAATTGCGGGGATTCATCCCTACTGCGGGGACCGATCCGGTAGACCGTCGGGCGTGACGCGCACGCAACTGACGGACGAGGAATGGGAGTTCATCGAGCCGTACCTGCCGATCGGCAGGTACGGCCCGTACCCCGAGCGGCTGCGACAGCAGTTCGAGGGCGTGATCTGGCGGTTTCGGACGGGCGGGCAGTGGCGGGAGATGCCCCGGGAGTTCGGCGCCTGGCCGACCGTCCACAACCGCTTCCGGCACTGGAGGGACGCCGGCGTCTTCGAAGCCCTACTGGAAGGCCTGATCGCGCAGGCCGCCACGCGCGGCGAGGTGGACCTGTCCCTGGTCAGCGTGGACTCCACCACCGCCCGGGCGCACCACGACGCCGCCGGGATGCACCTTCGCCAGGACCTCCTCACCGCGCTGGAGAAGGCCGCCGAAGACGACAGGGCCCGGCAAAAGGGGGCGGGCAGGAGGGACAACAAGAGCAGAACGCCGCAAACGATCCCGAAGCAGAAGAGCGGCGACGCGTCCGGCGTCGGCGCAGGATCCGGCTGAAAGTCGCCCTGCTCGGACGGTCCAGGGGCGGGCAGACCAGCAAGATCCACCTCGCCGCCGACCGTGAATGCCGCCCGCTGGCGTTCGTCCTGACCGCAGGGCAGGCCGCCGACAGCCCGCAGTTCATCCCGGTGTTGCAGGGGATACGGGTGCGGGGGCCGGTCGGCCGTCCCCGCACCCGGCCCGGCGCGGTCGCCGCGGACAAGGCCTACGCCTCCCGCGGCAACCGCACCTACCTTCGGAGTCGCCACATCAAGGCGGTCATCCCGGAGAAGAAGGACCAGGCCGCAAATCGGAAGAAGAAGGGCAGCAGGGGCGGCCGGCCTGTCGGCCATGACGCCGAGCTGTACAAGGAGCGGAACACCGTCGAGCGTCTGATCAACAAGTTGAAGGCCTGGCGGGGCATCGCCACCCGCTACGACAAGACGCCTGCGAGCTACCTCGCCGGCCTCCACCTTCGCGCCGCGATGATCTGGATCAAAGAGCTCACTCGGGCCACCCCTTGATCACAACCCAATACGCGGCCTAGTCCCTACTGCCGTCGTCGTCCTCGTCCAGCTCCGGTGCGTCCGGGTCGCGCAGCGGGCGCAGGGCGCCGACGGCCGGGGTTGAGGCGGTGAAGCTGTAGCGGCCGAGCAGGTTCAGGTTGCGGTGCTTGAGCGGGGAGAGACGTGCGATGTCCTCGTCGCGGATCTCGTGCCCCTCGGCGCGAAGCTGGGCGACAGCGGCGTCGATGTACTTCGTGGTCCACAGCACGATGGCGTTGAGGACCAGGCCAAGCGCGACGATGGCGTTGAGGACCAGGCCAAGCGCGCCGAGCTGATCCTCCATCCCTTCCCGGTACGCCTGGTGGATGGTGCCCCTCTTGCCGTGGCAGACGTCCCGGGCGAGCTTGTGGCGGGACTCCTGCACGGTGAGCTGCCGGTTCATCTGCCGCCGGTAGGTGTCGTCCACCGGGTCGACCACGCGCAGCAGGTGCTCGGTCTTGGCGATCCGCCCGTACTCCGCGAACGCGGCGCCCAGCGGGGTGGGGCGGCCGTCACGGCCGAACATCCGCAGCAGGTCGTAGGCGCGGACCTGGTTGGTGACCAGGGAACCGGCGACCTTCAGCATGTCGGGCCAGTGAGTGATCACCTTGCTCAGGTTCACGCGGTTGCGTGCCAGGTCCTCTACCGCACCGTAGGTGCCGGTCTCGACTCCGGGCATCGTGGCCCTCCAAAACCGTTGGTCGTCCAGCCCGCGTTCCGCGTAATTCAGCGGCCTGGAGAGCCGGATATGGGGCGTGAGCTGGGCTGACATGGGTGTGTCCGCCTGGAGGGCGTTTCTCTAGTGAGCTGGTCCGGAGATCCTGTCGCAGTAGCGGCAGATCCTGTTGAGGATCTGGTCGGCGCTCTTGGTCCATCGGAAGGGCCGGGCCTTGTCGTTCCAGACCTTGATCCAGTGCTCCAGAGCGGTGGTGAGTGCGTCCAGTGAACAGAACACCCCGCGGTGCAGACAGCACCGCTCCAACTCGGCGAACCAGCGCTCGACCTGGTTGATCCAGGAGGCGTAGGTCGGGGTGAAGTGCAAGGCGAAACGCGGGTGCGCCAGCAGCCAGTGATGCACCGCCGGAGCCTTATGCGCCGAAAGGTTGTCACAGATCACATGAACCGCCAGGCCGGTCTCGGTCTGGCGGTCGATCTGGTCCAGGAAGTCCCGGAAATCGACGGCCCGGTGCCGGGCCGACAGCCGGCCGATCACTGTGCCGGTCGCGGTGTTCAGCGCCGCGAACAGGTCCACGGTGCCGTGCCGGACGTAGTCGAAACTGCGCCGCTCGGGGACTCCCGGCAGCATCGGCAGCACCGGTGCGGTACGCCCCACCGCCTGGATGTGGGGTTTCTCGTCCACCGCGAACACGACCGCGTCCGTCGGCGGGGCCAGATACAGCCCGACCACGTCACGGATCTTGTCGATCAGCAGCGGGTCCGGAGAGATCACGAAATCCTGGGTCCGCCAGGGCTGCAGGCCGAAGGCTCGCCAGATCCGCAGCACGCTGGTGGGCGAGATGCCCACCTGTTGGGCCAGTTCCCGTTTCGACCAGTGTGTCGTGCCCTGGGGCACCTCCTCCAGAGTGCGAACCACCACCTCCTCCACCTGGGCGTCGGTAATGGTCCGTGGGACCCCGGGGCGAGGCTCGTCGCTCAGGCCGTTCAGGCGGCGGGCCAGGAACCGGCTGCGCCAGCGGGCCACGGTCTTGCGGTCGACCCGTAGCCGTCCGGCCACCGCCATGTTGCTGCCTCCATCGGCGCAGGCCAGCACAATCCGGGCGCGCAGGGCCAGTCCTTGCGCGGTGGTGCGGCGTTGGGCCCATCCCTGCAGTGTCAGCCGCTCGGCCGGGGACAGAACCAGCGGCTGGAGTCTGGTGTCTCCCATTCCTCCAGCACATCGCATGGCCTGATGCCGTCGCATCCCGTCCTCGGTTTGAGGCGGGATGCGACTCATGTGGCGACCTCGGAACTCAGGACCAGCTCACTAGGCGGTGGTGTTCTGGCTGGTCAGCGCGCTGAGGGTTGCAAGTCGATGACCTGCTTGGGGGCAGGGACGGCGAGCTTGGCCAGCAGGTCCTGCTGGGGCTTGGACAGGGCGGTGACCTGCCGGAACAGCCCGGCGGGGCCGGTGAAGGTGCCCAGGTGGAGCCGCTCGAGCTCACGGCGGCAGGCAGGCCAGGTGCTGCCGGTGGTGATCTCGATGATCCGGATGAGCAGCAGCGCGAGCCAGCAGAGGATGACGTGGGCGCGGATGCGTTCTTCGAGCCGGTGATAGACCGGCCGCAGGTCGATGATCTGTTTCATGTCCCGCCAGCCCCGCTCGACCTCCAGTAACTGCTTGTAGCCGACGGCGATGTCCTCGGCGCTCAGGTGAGGGTCGCTGCAGCGCAGCAGGTACTTGCCGTCCAGGTTCTCCTCGGCTTTGATCTTCGTGGTGTCGAGGCGGAGCTTGCCGGCCGGTGTCGTGCGCAGGTAGCGGTTCAGGCCCGGCTTGGCGGCGATCTTCCCGCGCAGCTCGCCGCGCTTGAACTCGCTCAACGCATCGGAGCCGTCGATCAGGTCGGTGAGCTGGGCCAGCAGCTGGGCGCGCATGTGTGCGTCGCGTTCGGCCGCTTCGGGGTTGCAGCAGATGACGAACCGGTCGGTGTCGCTGATCCGTACTTCCTTGATCCGCATGTTGCCGGAGATGTCGGTGTAGCGGCCCTGCCGTGACAGGGCGGCCTTCACCTCGGGTGAGCCGGAGCGGAGTTTCTCCCCGATGATGTAGGCGTGGTCGCCTTGCCGCAGGTAGCGGCGGTTTTCGGCGGAGGAGAAGCCCCGGTCGGTCACCCATACGATCTTCGACAGGGTCCAGTCCCGCATGTCGTCCTTGACCTGGCGGATCAGGCGCTGGTCGGAGGCGTTGCCGGGCCAGCACCAGCAGCGGACCGGGATCCCGTCCCGGGTGACGGCCATCCCGATCACGATCTGCGGCAGATCGTCGCGGGAGTCCTTCGACTTGCCGTAGGTCCGAAATCCCGTGGGCGTGCCCTCGTGGCCGTCGCCGGCCTCGCCGTCGGGCACCCGGTCTCCGCGGATGTCGCGAGTGACGGGCTCATCGGGCTGCTCGAGTTCGAAGTAGGTGCTGGTGGTGTCGAAGAACAGCAGGTCGACTTCGAGGTTCAGCAGGTTGGCGACCTCGTCGAACACCTGCTTTTCCAGATCGTCTTTCACCTCGTGCAGCCAGTCCATCGCTCGGTGGCACGCGTCGTCGTCGGTGCCGGGCAGTCCGTCGATGTGGACGTCATGGGTGATCCAGTCCGCGGCGGCCAGCTTCGACGATGGTGCCAGCGCCCGGTTGGCGACCAGGCCGAACAGCACCCGCTCGGTGGTGGTCATGTTCCGGCGGCGGCCCCGCTTGGGCTGGCCGACCCGGCCGACGATCTGGTCGATCTTCAGACGCCGCCACAGATGGTCGAGGACGTGGGTGCCGCCGAACGGCACCGAGGAGGTGAACTCCAGGTCGGCGGCCGCCGTCGCGGCCAGGGCTTCGCCTGGTTCCAGCAGCCGTGATAGAGACGCGACCAGCCGCCGGACCGCTTCGCGGTCGAGTTCGTCTTCGCGGCCGAAGGTGAACAGCACCTTCGGGACGGCCCGGCCTTTGACCGGGTCCCACTCGTTGTGGGCCAGGTGCAGGTAGCGGACCGTCCCGGACTTGTTCTCCCGCTTCGTCGTCTTCACGTACACGGCTCTAGACCATAGACGTCCTGCCCAGGCCGCCGCAGTCGAATCACCGAAATCGCGTCTCTAGGCGAATCTGGTCTGTCAGCCCCAGTCCGAGCCGCTGACCAGCACGTTCGGCCCGCACCGACCTCTAGGGACCCCGAATTACGCGGAACGCGGGTTGTCCGCGTCGGCGGCCGGCGCAGCCGCTCCAGCTCCGAGAACCTCGACCCCTCCGGAGTCTTCAGCGTCGCCACCAGCTCGCCTGGCAACGCCGGGTCAGCGCGGCGAGCGGCCCCCACGACCGTGGCGTGCAGCCGCTTCTCCGCGACCTTCCGGGCCTCCGACACCTGCCGGGCCAACACGCTCACCCCCGGCAGCAGCACCCTGTGACGGCGCAACCAGCCCACCGCCTGGTTGAAAAGCGCCACCGGCCCCTCGGCGTGCGTCCACGCCCGCCCGTGCAGGAACGTACGGAACCGCCGCGACCACTCCGCATCCTCGTACTCGCGGTACTCGTAGGCGTCCCGGATCTCCCACGCGTGCTCGTACGCCGTCAGCTTGCGCTCGGTATACCGCTTCACGCACGAGACGTCCTCGATGCCGAGCTGGGCGGCCAGGTGCTCGACCACGACCCACGGCACGTCCAGCGGGTCGTCCGGGAGGAACCGGCCGATGTAGCGCACGGTGCACGTCTGGAGGGCGAACCCGAGTCGGCTGTGGTCCCCGCGCCGCTTCGCGATCAGCCTGCGGTCCTCGTCATCCAAGAAGAAGAACCGCTCCAGCTCCGGGCGGGTCGGCTCCTCGTTGAACTTGCCGTACGACGCCGCCTGCTCGTCGGTCAGGAACTCCACTGGCATGAGCGCGAAGCTATCGGCGCCCGAAGCCACTCAGGGATCTTCCGCCGAACCTCGCCGCCGGGCCTGCCACCTGTGCTAGACGCCATGATCACCGGCTTAGCGTTAACCGCTGTACCGATGTTCCCCGAGGCCGGGCAACGGCAGGCCTCCACCGCCGGCCTGCCGAGGCGTCTCGGCCGTCCGCCAGGCGTCGGCCGGCGGTAATCGTGTTGCCCAGGCGGGACCGGTTTCGTCACGCTGGTGGGCATGTCCCCGCCCTACCGGCAGATCCGCGCGGTGTACACCGACGACTCCGTCACCGTCTACCAGGCCTATGACCCGCTCATCGCCGACCCCGCCGTCGCGGCGCAGCGGTTCGTCCCGCCGTTCAAACGGGAACGGATGACCTGGATCAAGCCGTCGTTCCTGTGGATGATGTACCGCTGCGGCTGGGCCGCCAAGCCCGGACAGTCCCGCATCCTGGCGGTCGAGATCACCCGCGAGGGCTTCGAGTGGGCGCTGGCCCGCTCCTGCCCGAGTCACCCCGGTCGCGACGCCGACGACGCCGGCCGCGAGGCCTGGGCGCGCCGGCTGCGCCGCAGCCCGGTCCGCGTCCAGTGGGACCCCGAGCGCGACCCGCACCTGAACGCCCTGCCGTACCGGTCCATCCAGATCGGCCTGTCCGGCGAGGCCGTGCGCCGCTACGTCGAGGACTGGACCGTCTCCATCACCGACGTCACCGACCGGGCCCGCGATGTCCATGCGGCCGTCCGGGCCCGCGATGTCCATGCGGCCGTCCGGGCCCGCGATGTCCATGCGGCCGTCCGGGCCCGCGGGCAGGTGGCCGGTCTCCTTCCGGCCGAGCGTCCCTACCCGCTGCCGCCGGACCTCGCGCGGGTCGTCGGCGCCACGGTGGACGACACCGGACGGGCACCGGCCCCCGCAGTGCCCGACGGCGCAGGACGGACCCGGGTGAGCCCGGACGGAACGGCCGGGCCCCACGGCGAGCACGGCCCATGACGGTCCCGAACCGGCCGCTCCGCTGGGACCTGGTCCGCCGTGAGCGCCCGGTCGTCTTCACCGACCTGGTGTACGGCGCGGCCACCTTCACCCACCTGTACCGCCGCCGCTACCACCACCGCTGCCGACAACCGGCAGGAGGATGCCGGAGAGGTCAACGGCGGGCCCTCCTTTACAGCGACCACCGACACCGGGGCAAGGGGTGCACGACCGCTTTCTCCATGGGAAGCGCGAGTGACAAGCCGATGGTGACGACCGGGCACTGCCTTCCTCCGCAAGGTCGAGCAGAGGGCTTGCATCCCGTACCTGAGTACAGGTTTATCGTCGAGACATGACCCAGGACACCACGCAGGGATGGGCGCCCTCGGCGTGCACCCTGCCCACCGCTGAGCAGCCGCTGCGCGTGGCCGAGTTCGACGCACGAGCGCGCCGCCGCAACGGCCGTAACGGGGCGGTCGGTGTGAGACAGGACCTCGATGGGCCGTACCTGCGCAGCGGGCAGGTGGCCGAGCAGGCAGGGGTCAACCTCCAGACCCTGCGCTACTACGAGCGCCGCGGGCTGATCGCCGAACCGCGGCGCAGTCCCGGCGGGCACCGCGCCTATCCGCCGCAGACCGTCACCCTGCTGGCGGTGATCAAAGCGGCGCAGCGGCTCGGCTTCACGTTGGAGGAGGTGGCCGAGCTGATCGACACCGGCCGGCGCGGCCACCCCACGCCGGACCTGCGTGCCCGCGCCCAGGCCAAGATCGATGAGGTGGACGCGCGGATCGCCGACCTGAGCACCATCCGGCGCGCGCTCAGCGCGGTGGTGAGCGCGGGTTGCGACAGCCTGACCCACTGCTCCTGTCCCGACTGCCCGCTGCCGTTCGCCGACCTGGCCGGCGACCGCACTCCTGAGGAGCACTGACCGCCGTGAGCATCCACGATGACCATCGCGCACCGGCCGAGCCTGTGCCGGTGTCCCTGTCGGCTCCCGGCCGGCGGCCGAACGAGCGGCCGAACAGGTCCGGCACGGACGGCGGGCCGCCGCTGCGCAGCAAGGTCACCGCCGCCCTCGCGGCTGGGGCGTGCGCGGCCTGCTGCGCCCTGCCGTTGCTGATCGGCGCCGGGCTGCTCACCGGCACCGGTGCCGCGCTGGCCGAGCAGATGCTGCTGGCCGTCTCCGGTCTGCTGATCGCCGCCGCCGCGGGCATGTGGTGGCTGCACCGCCGCCGCGCCTCGCGGGCAGCCGCGGCGGGAGGCTGCGGCTGCGGCGGGAACGGCTGCGGCTGCTGAACGCCCGCCCCGCGGCGCCGCCCCCGGCGGCGGCCCGGCGAAGGACCGGCTGCCGGGATGCGCTGTACTACCTGCCATGACGATCCTCCGTTCCCTGCTGCTGCTCGCCGTGGCCGCGCTCGCCGAGATCGGCGGGGCATGGCTGATCTGGCAGGGCGTGCGCGAGCAGCGCGGCCTGGCCTGGATCGGCGCCGGTGTCATCGCCCGGGGCTCGCGTTGCTCCTCCACGGCCCGGTGGACCGCACGCTCGGTCATCGCCCTCGGCAGCGTCTTCGGCCCGCCCGCGCCGACCGCCGTATCCACCCTTCCGGACTCCCCGCTCACCAGCGGCATGCACGTGGCCGTCCGCGCGGTGCTGCCGGCCGGTCCGTACGCCGGGGCGGAGCTCGGGGACACCCGGCGGCAGGCGCGGTTCGCCGACGGCCGGACATCCCCACCGCACCGAAACTCGCCGTATTTCATATGAAATAGAACGAAAACTGGCAAAAATTCCGATTTTCATCGCTTCCGCAGCATCGGCCCCAGGTCAACGACCCGCGGACCGAGCGGCATGTCTGAATAATCTTTCCCGACCACTTCACACTCTTGACTCAGGCAGATAGGAGGCATTACGTTCCCGCCAGGAAAGCGTTTTCCCGCCCCTTCTCCAGGAGAACCCACCCCGCGTCGCCCCCGCCTTCCCCAGGCCTGGCGGCAGTATGGAGGAACAGTGGAAACATCCATGACCGATGTGAAACGGCGCCGGCGCCGGACCCGCCTGACGGTCGCCATCGCCGCAGCCGCGACCCTGGTCGGCGGTCTCGTGGCCACCGTGACGCTCCCCGCGTCGGCTGCTGCGATCGGCACCAACCTGAGCCTGAGCGGCGGCGCCGACGGCTCCAGCAAGGCCGGCGGCACCAGCTACGGCAACGTCAAGGACGGCAGCACGAGCACCTACTGGGCGCCCAACGGCACGACCGGCTACGTCTCGGTCAAGTGGAGCAGCGCCACGACGGTGAGCAGCGCCGTCATCAAGCAGGCCTCCGGTGGCGGCTCCATCGGCTCGTGGCGTCTGCTCAACGGCGACAACGGCTCCGTCCTGGCCAGCGGCAGCGGCAGCCCGAGCACGATCTCCTTCTCCTCGACCTCGTTGAAGAAGCTCACCTTCGACATCACCGGCGCATCCAGCGCACCGCGGATCGCCGAGTTCGAGACGTACGCCGGCAGCGGCTCGACCCCCGGCCCGACCGCCGGCCCGACCGCCACTCCCACCGGCAACCCCGGTACGGGCGCTCCGACCGGCCAGTGGCCGTCATCGGCGGGCTCGGTGAAGATCTCCGGCACCGTGTCCGTGTCCGGCACCTTCGACGGCGGGATGAAGACCTACTGCTGCATCGGCGACGGCGGCCAGGGCGAGTCGCAGGACCCGATGTTCAAGATCGCCAACGGCGGCACCCTGCAGAACGTCATCATCGGCTCCCCCGCCGGCGACGGCGTCCACTGCGAGGGCACCTGCACGCTGAAGAACGTGTGGTGGAACGACATCGGCGAGGACGCCGCCACCTTCAAGGGCACCGGCGGCGGCACCTCCTACGTCATCGGCGGCGGCGCCAAGTCCGGCTCCGACAAGACGTTCCAGCACAACGGCAACGGCACGGTCAACATCTCCGGCTTCTACCTCAACGGCTCCGGCAAGCTGTACCGGGCGTGCGGCAACTGCTCCAGCTCGTACCAGCGCCACGTGAAGATCGACAACGTTCTGGTCTCCGACATCGACATGGTCGCCGGCATCAACAGCAACTGGGGCGACACCGCCACCATCACCCGCCTCGTCGTCGACGGCGGCGCCACCGTCTGCGGCAAGTACAAGGGCGTCAGCAAGGGCTCCGAACCCAGCTACATCGGTGAAGGCTGGAACGACTCCAACTGCAAGGTCACCAAGAGCGACGTCACCTACAAGTAGGCCGTAGGCACGTCCCCGGCAGGGGCGCCCACCTCGAGGTGGGCGCCCCTGCTCTCGCGTGCCGGGCGCGCACACCTCTGGATGCCGGACATGCCGGCCTCGTGCACGGCGTCCGGTGTCTGACGCAGCCGCTGCGGGTCAAGGCCGGCGTACTCCGGCAGCGCCCATGGCACCCGGCCACGGAGGCTCCGCGAAAAACCCGTTGGGGGACGGCGGCGGCCACTGCTAGCCTTCCGTCGGCCGTGCGAGGCAACGAGGAGGTGGTACCCGTGAACACACCATCGACATGGGTGCTCCCCTCCGGGGTCACGGTCGGGCGATAGGTCGTCCGGGAGCGCCGTTCACGAGCGTTCCCGAAAGGTACGACCATGCAGTTCACTTCTGAGCGGCGCCTCGACGACGGCGTCGTCGAACGCGAATTCACCCTCGGTGAGATCCCCGGCATCCTGTGGACGCCCGCCTCGGCGTCCGCGTCCGCACCGGTCCCGCTGATCCTGCTCGGCCACCCCCCGCTCGGGCTGCGCAAGATGTACCCGCGGCTGGTGGCGCGGGCCCGGCACGCCGCGGCAGATGGCTTCGCCGCCGCCGCCATCGAGCTCCCCGGCAGCGGTGACCGGCCTCGTTTGGCCGGCGCCGAGCAGGCCGGCGCCGACCTGCGCCGGGCTATGGAGGCCGGCGAGCCGGTCGGCGACGAGACCATCGACGCCCTCATCCTCCCGCTGGTCGACAAGGCGGTCCCGGAATGGCAGGCCGCCCTGGACGCCCTGCTGTCGCTGCCCGAGATCGGCGGCCCGGTCGGGTACTCGGGGGGAGTGATCTCCATCGGCGTCCGGCTTGCGGTGGTCGAGCCGCGCATCGTGGCCGCCGGCTTGTTCGCCGGGAGTTTCGTGCCCCGCACCATGTTCGAGGAGGCCCGACAGGTCACCATTCCGCTGCACGTCCTGCTGCAGTGGGACGACGAAGGCAACGACCGGCAGGCGGCCCTGGACCTGTTCGACGCCTTCGGCTCCGAGGAGAAGACGTTGCAGGCCAACATGGGCGGGCACACCGGTGTCCCACAGTTCGCCGGGGAGGACGCGGCCCGGTTCTTCGCCCGGCACCTGCGCTGACACCCGTCCCGGCCACCCCGCCACCCCGCCACCCCCGGGCGGCGGGGTGGCGGGGACGGACCCGTCAGATCCGGAACTGAGCGACGAGGCTCTGCAGTTCGGTCGACATCTGCGCCAGTTCGTGCGAGGCCCGCCGCGACTCCCCGACCCCGGTACCGGTCGTCTGCACCGAGGTGGCCACGGCACCGATGCCACCGGCGATCTCCCCGACGCCGGTGGCCGCCTCGGCGACGTTGCGGCTGATCTCGCTGGTGGTGGCGGTCTGCTCCTCCACCGCCGAGGCGATCGTGGCCGAATACCCGTTGATCTTGTCGATGACATCGGTGATCCGCGCGATGGCGGCCACCGCCGCCTCGGTCTGACCCTGGACCGTCTCGATGCGTGCCGAGATGTCCTCGGTGGCCCGGGCGGTCTCCTGGGCCAGGTCCTTGACCTCGGAGGCGACCACGGCGAAGCCCTTGCCGGCGTCCCCGGCGCGGGCCGCCTCGATGGTCGCGTTCAGCGCGAGCAGGTTCGTCTGCTCGGCGATCGAGGTGATCGTCTTGATGACGTTGCCGATCTCGGCGCTGGAGGAGCCCAACTGCGCGATGGTGGCGTTGGCCGTCGCGGCGACGCGCACCGCGTCGTGCGCGACCTCGGCCGCGTCACTGGCGCTGGCGGCGATCTCCCGGATCGAGGCCGACATCTCCTCGCTGCCGGCCGAGACGGTCTCCACGTTGCGCGCCACCTGCTCGGAGGCGGCCGACACGTTGTCGGCACGGGTGCCGGCCTGCTCGGCGCTGGAGGCGATCTGCTCGCTGACGACGGCCAGTTCCTGGGAGGCACCGGCCAACTGCCGGCTGCTGGCGCCGATGCCTTCGACGGTGGTGCGCAGCGTCGACATGGCCCCGTTCAGGCCCTCGGCCATCAGCCCCAGCTCATCGCGTCCGCCGACCCGCGCCTGGCGGGTCAGGTCCCCTGCGGCCAGGCCCTCGATCACGTGCGAGACGGTGCGCACCGAGGCGATGACGCTGCGGGCGACCAGCCACGCCAGCGCCAGTGCCAGCACCAGGCCCACGCTCAGCACCGTGATGGTCAGGGTGCGGGCGTCGGCGTAGGCGGCGGCGGCGACGTCCGCGCGGCGCTTGCCGTCGGCGTCCTCCGCCTTGGCGATCTCCGCGACGACGTCCGCCGCCTTGGAGTAGGCCGGGATCGTGGCCTCGCTGCGGATCCGGTTCAGCGCGCCGGTGTCCTGGCGCCGACTGGCCTGCAGGAACTGCTCGCGCGCCTGCTGGTAGTCCTCCCAGGCCCGGCGCAGTTCGGGGACGAGCTGAGGGGCGGCGCTGTTGGTGGCGTACAGGTCCAGATCGCGGGTGAAGGCCGCGTCGCCGTCGGCGATGGCCTTTTCGTAGGCGGCCTTGTCGGTCTCCTCCAGCGAGATCGCATGGTTGAGCATGCCGGTGCGGGTCGTGGACATGTCCTGGCGCACCTGGGCGATGCGCTGCACCGGGACCAGGCCGCTGCTGTACAGCTGCTCGGCGCTGGCGTTGATGGAACCCATCTGGACGATGCCGATGACGCCGACGAGCAGCGCGATCACGGCCATGATGCCGACACTGAAGAAGATCTTCGTGCTGATGCCGCGGTCCTGCAAGAGGGAGCGCAGGGTGCGGGCCCTGGGCGGGGAAACGGGGGTGTTCATCGCAAGCTCATTTCGTCGACGGGCCGACGATCACCCGGATGCCGTCGTCAGCGGGAACGCCCGGTGGTCGTCCTACGGCCGGCCACCGGGCGTCACATCGGCATCGCGGCACGCGATCTGACGGAATCGGAGGCCCGGCCGACCGCGGGCAGGCGCCTGGCCGGCGCGAGGGGGACAGGCGGTTCCCGACGCACGTGGCCGACCGATGTCGATGCGAAGAATGTGAAGAAGCGGACATTTCAATTTCCTTCTGCGGCGAAGCGCCCTTTACGACGTAGATTCAGTTATCCGGGGCCGCCGACGGGTCACGACCCCGCCGCCACCGCGGTCCCCGGATCCGGCGGTCCCCAGCGGCGGATCCGGTCTCCTCCGGCCCACAGGGGCCGGAGGAGCTGCGGGCGCTGCGGGGGGGCGTCCTGCGGGGCCCCGGCCGTCCGGCGCTTCCGGGCCGCTTCGGCGGTCGCCTGCAGCCGGGCCCGCAGCGACCCGATCAGCTCGGCGGGCGGATCCACGCGCAGGGACTCCCTGCGCGCCCTCTCCTCGGCCCACGCGGCCTGCTCGGCCCGGCGCTTGCGATCGGCCCTGGCGACGATCTCGGACGGCAGCGGCGCGCGGAGCCTCCCGGTCTCCTTGTCGAACCAGGTCCCGACGCGGTGGCGGAGCCAGCCGACGAGGTTCCGCGGCGAGTCGGTGTTGATCCGCGGCCGCCCGTCCGGCTGATGGTTGATGACGTACCTGACGTCGGAGAGGGTGGCTCCGGCGGCGAAGAGCGGACGCAGCAGCGACCGCAGGCTCTTCGCCGACAGGCCGCGCAGCGTCTGGTCCTCGTAGCGGAGGCGTTCGCAGGCTTCGAGCCTCTCGGTCTTCCTCCCCGGCGTGACGGTGTTCGACCACAGCCGCTCGGGTTTCGTGGCCGAAGGGGTTGCACGTGGCCGCTGCGGTCGTGTATCACGCGTCGCGCGCGTGAAAAGGGATTCACTTCCGCGGGGGGGAAAGGACCTGGGGGTGCACGTTTCGTGCACAGGCAGCGTTTCCACAGGCCAGGGGGCGTCCCTCCACTCGTCCTGGGACATGGTGGGAGCGGGCTCGCGGTAGATGGGCCGGGGTTCGGGCACGCGGATCAGCTTCAGCAGTTCCTCGTCGTCGAGGCCCAGGGCCGGCAGCGCGCTGACCGGGATGGTGAGGGCGTACTCGGCGGCGAGGTTGCCCAGGCCGTCGTCCAGCAGGCCCCGGAAGGTTCCGGGCCGGTAGCGCAGGATCGAGCCCTCGGTGATCTGCAGCAGGTAGCCGCGGCTCTTGGCCCAGCTCAGCCGCCCGGCGAAGGTGCGGCGGCAGACGCCGGCCGCCTCGGCCATGACGCTCCAGGTGCCGCCGAACTTGGGGCAGGTGATCATGCAGTCGTCGACGCGGTCGGCGAGGGCCTCCATCGTGGCCTTGGTGTTGCGCCACCAGTCCGCGCGATGCGAGGCGACCTCGGGATCGGCGGCGACGGCGGCGAGCCAGAGCTCGACGGAAGGCGCGAGGATCAGGTCGCCGCCGGCGATGTTCAGCATCCGGGGGACACGCCGGGAAGGGTTTTTGCCATTGGGGGACATAGAAAGGCGAAACCGTATATTCTGGGGGACGGGTCGGGACACGCGGAGACCACGATTTCCGGGCGTCGCTAGCCGACCCGGGGACTCATCGTCTATGGTGGTCTCCAGGTGTAAGACCCAAACGGCATACGGAAACGAGCTCGCGACGCAGGGCGCGGTCTACGACCAGAGCGCTTCTACGGAACGGCTTCGGACCTGTCCGTTGGGTGTGTGTATGGGGGAAGTCCCTCGCGTACGGTTTCTGAGGCCTGGTAGCGCGGGGGCTTCCGCATTTATGGGCCGCTGTCGATCAGCGGTCGTAGATTAACCCCTCGGGGTCTCCCTCCGTATTGCAAACGGTAAAGTTCATGCCGCGGCGTGCTGCCGCCCCTCGATGAGTGGGAGCGGTTCCTGAGCCACCGGTCGCGGCGGCGGAGCCAGAACGTAGTCATGCTCACGTGCGAGCACCGTGACGATGTACTCGTTCACCGAACAACCGCGCTGCTGGGCGGAGGCTTTGATGTCTCCGAGCAGGTCGACGGGCACCCGCAAGGGGTGCTGCTTCACAGGTCCCCACTTCGGATCAGGTCCGCGTTTGCTTCCACTCATGCCTGCAGTTATATCGAATTGGCGAATCTCCGATCGAGTGGTTCCCCCGGCGCGTCGCGAAAAAGATTCGACGTTCTCTCCTCCGGGGCCGATCCGCTGCCATTAAAGGTGAATCGCATACCTTTTTGCGGTTTTATCGATACGTCCGGTTGCGCGTGCCCCGAGGAGGCGGCCCTGCCGCGCGGGTGCGAAAGGGACGCCCGTCGGCCGCGTCCGGACGGAGCTGAGGGCTTCTCGGGGGCGGCAACCGTTCCGCACCTTCAGTGCACTTCGTGCGCTACATCCGGACGGCTTACTTGAGGGAGTCGACCGGACGACGGTCGCAACGGCCTGAAAACCCGAGCACCGCCCTCCGGCCAAGGGACGACCTGCACCCTGACGAAGGATCCGCTCTCTCATGACCGCCACCGCCACCACCCGCACCCTGACCGCCGCCCTCAGCCTGGCCCTGGCCGCCGGAACCGCCCTGACCGCCGGTACGGCCCACGCCGACACCGCGCCCCAGGTCCCCGCCCCGGCCCCCGCGGCGGCCCCCGCGGCGGCTCCGGCCCCGGCCCCGGCGCAGCCCCAGGCCGCGAAGCCGTCCCAGGTGACCGCGGGCGACCTGCTGAAGGTGGCCCGGACGCAGGTCGGCGTGGAGGAGAACGCCGACGGCGGCGGCACCAAGTTCCACAAGTGGTACATGAAGTCCCAGCGCGCGCAGGAGACCGTCGAGCGCGACGGCGGCAGCGTCCGGGCCTACGCCGACGCCCCCTGGTGCGCGATGTTCGTCTCCTGGGTCGGCGAGCGGACCGGCATGCGCGCCACCGTCGGCTGGGACGCCTACACCGTCACCTACGCCGAGTGGTTCGAGGCCAACGGCACGTGGGGCCAGAAGGCCACCCCGGGCGCGGTCGTCTTCTTCGACTGGGAGCAGGGCGGCGACCTGTCCGGCATCGACCACGTCGGCCTGGTCAAGAAGGACAACGGCGACGGCACCATCTCCACCATCGAGGGCAACACCGGCAACGGCAAGGTCGAGGAGCGCGTCCGGCCCAAGTCCCAGGTCACCGGCTACGGCTACCCGCAGTACGCCTCCTGACGCGGCACGACCGCCGCGCGTCCGGCCCGCCGCCGCACCGGAACCACCGCCGGTGCGGCGGCGGGCCGGACGCGTCCCCGAGGCCGGAGCCGTGACCGCACGGCTCCGGCCTCAGGGCCTCCAGGTCCTCGGATGCTCAGGTCTTCCCGCCCTCGGCGGGGCCGGGTGTCACATGGCGCTCGCGGGCACGAAGGTGTAGCCGAGCTTCTTGATGCCGTCCACGGTCTCCAGCAGCCACCTGGTGCCGAGGTAGGGGTGGTAGAAGAAGCTGGCCACGCCGTCGCGGACGACGAGGTTGGCCTTGGCCGCCTTGACCAGGTCGGCCGGGAGGACCACCGGGTGGTTGTTGAACGACTCCGGCTCGATGTTGCCGACGTTCTCCGGGATCACCTTGGAGCCGTAGACGTCGGTGACGGCGTAGGGGAAGAACTGCCCGGCCATGTGGTCGTACTGCGGGGCCGTGCCCGACAGCGTGCCGGCGAAGTAGAGGCTGCGCTCGTAGCGGGCCTTGAACCCGGCCCGGCGGACGGCCTCGTAGTCCACGGCGGAGCCGGCGTAGTGCGGGAACTCGAAGTACTGCGGCACCGGGAGCAGGGCGGCGCGGAACTCCGCCTTCATCTTGTCGATCCGGCCCGTCGCCCAGGCGAGGGAGTCCTCGGCCACGGGGCCGTCGTAGCGGACGTAGTTCTCCTCGTCGACGTGCGCGGTGTAGAACTCGAAGTCGTCGCCGCTGGTGCCGTTGTAGGGGTTGGGGGCGTCGGTGTACTGGTGGGTGTAGCCGTGGGCGATCATCGTGCCGCCGTTGGCGAGCATGTACCTGATCGCCGCGACCACCAGGGGGCGCTGCCGGAGCCGGACGGCCTTGCCCGGCTCCTTGTAGACGGTGTAGACGCCGAAGGAGTAGGGGATCCTCCGCTTCTTCAGCTCGACGGCGATCTTCATCAGCTCGGCCGGGTCGGCGTTGGGGCCGATGTCCTCCAGGCGGAGCAGGGCGCGGTGGCGCTCCTTGGTCTCCGGGGCGAGCGCGTCGAACAGCAGGTCGGCGAAGACCAGGTAGCGGTCGGAGGCGGTGGTGTAGGCGAAGGGGATCTCGCCGACGTAGGTCAGCGCGCCCGAGCGGATCGCCCACGGGATCTGCGTGCCGTTCTCGCGCACCGCGCCGGCCAGGACCTTGGCCTTGGTCTCGTCGACCGAGGCGTAGTCCATCACGCCGGAGGCGTTGCGGCCGTCGCGCGAGAGGTCCTTGCCCTTGTAGACGACGCCCTCGACGGTGCTGAAGTCGAACTGCGACCACATCCAGCCGTAGTCGGCGGCGAAGGTGGGGGTGGACGCGGTGAGCTGCCAGATGTTGTTGTTCAGCCAGATCACCGGGCGGTCGGCGGCGCGCACGTCGGCCAGGAACGCCTCCGGCAGCGGCTCGTCGTAGGTGGAGCCGACGTAGACCACCGCGGTGTGGGCGTCCATCAGGCCGGCGGTGTAGGACGCCACCGGCAGCGCGGTGAACGTGCCGAAGTGGCCGGCCAGGTTGGCGGTCTGGGTGGCGTACAGCTCGCCCAGCCAGCCCCACTGGCCGGTCGTGTCGTACAGCACGAGCGTGGAGCGGCCGGTGCCGGACAGGCCGCCGGTGAAGGCCGTGGCCCGGGCGGTCGCGGACGCGGGCGCGGCGGAGGCCGAGGCGGTCGCGGTCGGGGTCGCCAGACCGGTGGCGACCAGCAGCACGGCGGACAGGAACGCCGTCAGCGCGGACACGGCGGCGCGGCGCCGGAGGAGGAGAGCGGGCATAGGGTGGGACCCCCACAACGAAGCGAGATCGACGCCCTCGGGGCGTCGCAGGACAGGGTGTGGGTTCGGTCTCGCCATTGGCTCCCCGGAACGGCTAGGCGGCCGAATTCCTCCGTGCGCCGTCAGGCGCCGTTGAGGCCGTCCCGGATCATCGCTTACCCCGTGAATCACCGCGGTATATGCCCTTACCTGCGGGTTCTCGTTCAGAGTAACTTTCGGTCACCACTGCGGCAAATCGATCACCGCTTCCTCTGCGGAGCGCGACACGGGCCCTCCGGCCACCGCACGCCCGCCGCGCCCCGCCCTGCGGCCCGCCCGTCGCCCTGCGGCCCGCGCTCCGCCCGGCGGGACGGGGCCGTACGGCCCGCGCCCGGTCTTCCGTACGGCCTACACGGCGCTCGCGGGCACGAACGTGTAGCCCAGGTCCTCGATCCCGTCGATGATCTCGCCGAGCCGCCGGGTGCCGAGGTAGGGGTGGTAGAAGAAGCTCGCCACGCCGTCGCGCACGACGAGGTTGGCCGCGGCGGCCTCGACCAGGTCGGCGGGGAGCACCGACGGGTGGTTGTTGTAGCCGGTGGGGATGAGGTTGCCGAGGTTCTCCGGGATCACCTTGGAGCCGTAGACGTCGGTGACGGCGTAGGGGAAGAACTGCCCGGCCGAGTGGTCGTACCGCACGGCGGTGCCCGACAGCGTGCCGGCGAAGTACAGGCCGCGCTCGTAGCGGGCGGCGAAGCGCGAGCGCACCGCCCGGTAGTCCTCGGCCGACCCGGCGTAGTGCGGGAACTCGAAGACGGTCGGCACCGGCAGGCCGCAGGCGCGGAACTCCGCCGCGGCGGCGTCCAGGCGGCCCTGCGCCCAGGCGAAGGAGTCGCCGGGGACGGGGCCGTCGTAGACCACGTAGTCCGCCTCGTCGACGTGGGTGGCGTAGAACTCGAAGTCGTCGCCGCTGGCGCCGTTGTAGGGGTTGGCCCGCTCGCCGTACTGGTGGCTGTAGCCGTGCATGATCATCGTGCCGCCGTTGGCGAGCATGTACTCGATCGCCGCGACCACCTCGGGCCGGTCCCGCAGCCGGATCTCGACGCCCTTCTCCGGCTCCCGGTGCAGGGTGTAGACGCCGAAGGAGTAGGGGATCCCGCGCTTCCTCAGGTCGGCGGCGACCGCCAGGAGAGCGGCGGGGTCGGCGTTGGGGCCGATGTCCTCCAGGCGGAGCAGGGCACGGTGGCGCTCGGGGGTCTCCGGGGCGAGCGCGTCGAACAGCAGGTCGGCGAAGGCCAGGTAGCGACCGGCCGTCACGGTGTAGGCGAAGGGCATCTCACCGATGTAGGTCAGGTTGCGCGAACGCACCGCCCAGGGCAGGCGGACGCCGTCGGTGCGCACGGCGGTGGCCAGGACCTCGGCTCTGGTCTCGTCCAGGGCGGAGTAGGCCATCACGCCGGCGGTGTCGGCGGTGTCGCGGGCCAGGGCGCGGCCCTTGTAGACGACCGTGTCGACGGTGCCCGGGCCGAACGCGGACGGCGCCCAGCCGTAGTCGGCGGCGAAGGTGGGGGTGGACGCGGCCAGCTGCCAGATGTTGTTGTTCAGCCAGATCACCGGGCGGCCGGCGGCGCGCACGTCGGCCAGGAACGCCTCCGGCAGCGGCTCGTCGTAGGTGGAGCCGACGTAGACCACCGCGGTGTGGGCGTCCATCAGGCCGGCGGTGTAGGACGCCACCGGCAGCGCGGTGAACGTGCCGAAGTGGCCGGCCAGGTTGGCGGCCTGGGTGGCGTACAGCTCGCCGGTGGGCGCCCAGCGGCCGGTCGTGTCGTACAGCACCAGCGTGGAGCGGCCGGTGCCGGACAGGCCGCCGGTGAAGGCCCCGGTCGGCGCCGTGGCCGCGGGCTGCGGGGCGGAGCCGGCGGTCAGGAGCAGCGCGGCGGTCAGCGCGGCCAGCACGCTCAGGGCCAGCGCGCGGAGGCGGAGGGGGGAAGGGGGCGAGGCGGTCACGTCAGTCCCGGGGCGAGGCGGCGGTCGGGTGGTCCGGAGTCCCGGGGCGAGGCGGCGGCCGGGTGGTCCGATGCGGTCCGGGGCGGACGCGCCGGGTGGTCCGGGGCGGACGCGCCGGGTGCGGGCGCGGTCCGGTGCGGTCCGGGGCGGACGCGCCGGGTGCGGGCGCGGTCCGCGCCGGGGCATGGCCGGCCGCGGGTGCGGCCCGCGTCAGGTGCGGGCGGTCTTGAGCCAGGTCTGGCGGCCGGAGACGGCGCGTCCCACCGCCCACCATCCGGCGGCGAACCACTGGTAGCCGTAGAGCACGAACGCGTGCCCCAGCAGCAGGGAGCGCAGCAGGCCCAGCTCGCGGTCGCGGCGCCAGTACACGTAGCCGTAGATCAGGCCGACGCCGAACGAGAGCGCGTACCAGGCGGCGAACATGGCCGGGGAGACGACGCTCTGCCCGGCCTGCAGCGAGGCCAGCGCCAGGGCCGCGCCGGAGGCGAGGAACGCCAGCGGCAGCAGCGAGGTCAGCAGCAGGAACCACGGGCTGAGCAGGTGGTAGACCAGGTCCGGTGCGGCGGCGAGCGGCGTGCGGCGGATGACCAGCGGCAGCAGCCGGCCGGCCTGCAGGTGGCCCTGGAACCAGCGCGAGCGCTGCCGGACCAGCCGCTTGGGCGACAGGACCGCCTGCTGGTGCACGGCGGTGGTGTGGCAGAACCGGTTCTGCCGGCCGGTGGCGAGCAGGCGCACGCCGAGGTCGAGGTCCTCGGTCAGGCAGTCGCTCCACGGGTCGGCGCCCAGCGCGGTGAGCGCGCTCAGCCGCATGAACTGGCCGTTGCCGCCGAGGCCGACGCTGCCCAGGTGGCGGCGGCCGTTCTGGAAGACGTCGGTGTAGACGACGAACTCCATGTCCTGCAGCCGGGCCAGCAGGCCGGTGTGCCGGTTGTACATCCGCACGCCGATCTGGACCGCGCCGGTGCCGGGGTCGGCGAAGTACGGCGTGACCTCCTCCAGGGCGTTGGCATCCAGGCGCCCGTCGGCGTCGAGCACGCACACGACGACCCGGTCGGGGTCGCGCCCGGCCAGCAGCCCGGACTCCAGCAGGTGGGCCAGGCCCGCGTTGAGGGCCGCGCCCTTGCCGCGGCGGGCGTTCGGCAGCGCGCGCTGCAGCAGCCAGATCCGGCCGTCCTCGGCCGCGGCGTCGCGGACGATGTCGGCGGTGCCGTCGGAGGAGGCGTCGTCGACGACCAGCACCGCCAGGTCGCCGGGCAGGCCGCGCAGCCGCTGCAGGCTGGCGGCGAGCACCTTCTCCTCGTCCAGGCAGGCCATCAGGAAGACGTAGAACGGCGCGGGCCCGGCGGACCCGGGGCGGCGCACGCCCCGCGACAGCGCGAACATCACGCAGGTGTAGCCGAGGCCGAGCACGATGACCGCCGCGCTCAGCCAGAGCAGGGGGTTCATCGCAGCAGCTCCGCCACCTGGGCCCGGCTCGCGTCACCGGTGGCGGCGTGGCGGGCGCGGCGGTCGGCCCGCGGCAGGGCGCGCCCGCGGCGGGCCGCGTCGACGCCGCGCAGCACGGCGCCGGCGGCCAGCAGGACGGCCATCACCAGCAGGAAGAGCCCGAAGCCCGCGCCGGTGATCATCAGCAGGGTGCGGGCCACGTCCACGGCGGGGGACAGGGCGGCGTCGGCGGCCGAGGAGTCGGCGTGCAGAGGAGGGAGGGCGACGGTGCCGGCCACGCCCATCCCGGCGCCGGTGAGCGCGAGGGCGCCGTTGGCGTACATCTCAGGCACCTCCGGCGATCGCCCGGAGGGCGGGTGCGGAGAGCGGAGCGCACGGCGGAGGCGCGGAGCAGGCGGGCATGGCGAGGACTCCCACGACGAAGAAAGAACCCGGACGCCTTCGGCGGAAGGACGTCAGATGAGGACTTGGGTTCGGTCTCGCCATTGGCTCCCCGGAACGGCTAGGCGGCCGAATTCCTACGTGCGCCGTCAGGCGCCGTTGAGGCCGTCCCGGATCATCGCGTACCCGATGAACGCCGCAGGCATATGCCCCTGCCTGCGGCTTCCCGGTCACACTAACTGTCCGTCACGAAAATCGCAAACTGGACGTCAAATATATTACGTAGTGTGATGTTCACATAGAGTTACAAAATAGGATCTTCTTCACTTATGGGACAACGTTCCCGTGCCTCGGATCCGAGAACCGGCTGCCGCGGCAGCCAGGAGCGCCCCGACATCCCACCGGGCGGCGGGGAGAGTGAGGGCGATCCCGTCCCGGTCAGCCCGCAGATTGGCGAAATCCCTCCGAACGAACGTTCGGAGGGCTAACATTATGCAGTCAGTCGAGCACGTGCGGTTGTCTCATGCGGTGCCCAGAAAAAGGCTTACCCCGGAGGGCTTGCTCAGCAGAGGCGTCTCCGGGGCACACATCACTCATGGTAGCAGACCATGAGCGGCGCGGAAGGGAATCATTGGGCGGCACCCTCTTCCAAAAGGTCTGCGATGCAGTGTCGGTCGAGCGCCTTCAGCCGTTCCTGAGGACATGCGGCGGCACGCTTGATCACGCTCTCCGCCTCTACGCATGGAATATAGAGATCTCCAGCGCCTTCCACGGTCCTCTCCACTGCCTCGAGGTCGTTCTCCGCAATGCCATGGACCGGGAGTTGACAGCGCTCTTCCAGCGCTCCGACTGGTGGAACGCTCCCGCGCTCGACCTGGCACTGCACGCCAGGCAGAGCGTCACATACGCATGCACCACGGTGGCGCAGAATTATGCACACCCGACGAATGGTCATGTGATAGCCGAGCTCTCCTTCGGGTTCTGGACCAGTCTGCTCGGCACAGGAAACAGATATGACATGCGGCTGTGGCGCCCCGCGCTTCACAGGGCCTTTCCTGGCTACTGCGGCTCGCGGCGCGCTCTCCACCAGGACCTGTACCACCTGCGCAAGCTACGGAACCGCATCGCTCACTACGAGCCGATCCACCAGCGGCACCTTGCCGCCGACCACACGAAGATCCTGCGGATCCTCTCCCACATCTCCCCGGAGACGACCACATGGGTCCGGGCCAACGACCGGGTTCCCGAGGTGCTGGCCCGGCGGGCCGACGTGTGCACGGCGGTCGCGCCGACCCGGTTCTGACAGGTCGAGATCGATCGAGGCGCTGCCGTCCTGCGCCGCTCCTGCCCGCCGTACCGCCCGGCGCGCCTACGGAGGACGGACCGGTTCGCCGCCCTCCAGCCGGTGGCCCTCGGCGGCGCCCTGCCCGGACGGGACGGCGAGGTCGGCGCCGGACTCCAGCGCCCGGCGGACCCGCCGCGGCCGGGCGCCTCAGTCGTGCGGGCGGAGGTGGGTGCGCTCTCCGTTGTGGTCGAAGATGCCGAGGATCTCCGCCGGGCCGTCGTGGGCTCCGAACGCATGGGGGATCATGGTGGAGAACTCCGCCGCCTGACCGGTCTCGACGAGGATCCTGCGGTCTCCGAGCAGCAGCACGAGGGTCCCGGACAGGACGGTGAACCAGTCCCTGCCGGGATGGACCTTCAGGTCCGCGGCGCCGGCCGGGGCCGGCCTGGTGATCCGCATCTTGGCCACCGTGACGCCCGGCTCCCGGTTGAGCATCCACATGGTGACCCCCCGCTCCGCGTCGTGCCGGGGTCGGATGACCACGTCGTCGGCGGCGGCGGACTCCACCAGCTGGTCCAGCGTGGTGCCCAGGGCGCGGGCGATCGAGGTCAGCTGGTCCAGGCCGATCCGCCGGTGGCCGGTCTCGATGCGGCTCAGGGTGGAGGGGCTCAGGTAGCAGCGGGCGGCGAGCTCGTCGAGCGACCAGCCCATGGCCACGCGGAGGCTCCTGATCCGCATCCGCACCAGCGCGTCGAGCTCACCATCGTCTTGCGTCATACGCAAGATGGTATGCGATAGACGCAACAGCCTCGTAGAGTCGGGACATGGCACACCACTCGCACCCTCACCAGCACGGCGGCCACGGCCACCAGCACGCTGACCACCACCACGGCGCCTCCGGAACCGACGAGGCCGACCTGGCCCTGATTCTCGACCTCGACGCGGAGGTCCTGCGGCCGCACCTGGACGAGGTGGCCTCCTGGCTGGTGGAGCTGGCCGGGGAATCGCCCGTACGGCGGATCCTCGACCTGGGCAGCGGGACCGGGACCGGGACCTTCACCCTGCTGCGGCACTTCGGGGACGCCCGGGCGATCGCCGTGGACGGCTCCCCGCAGATGCTGCGCCGCCTGCGGGACAAGGCCCGCGCGCTCGGCGCGGCGGACCGGGTGAGCGCCGTCGAGGCCGACCTGGACGACGCCTGGCCGGATTTCCGCGGCGTGGACCTGATCTGGGCGTCGGCGTCCCTGCACCACATGGCCGATCCCGGCCGCGCGCTGCGCGAGGCGTTCGCCGCGCTCCATCCCGGCGGGCTCCTGGCCGTGGTCGAGCTGGACGGCCTCCCGCGCTTCCTGCCCGACGACCTCGGGATCGGGCGCCCGGGGCTGGAGGCCCGCTGCCGCGACGCGCTGGACCACCGGCACGCCGGGGAGCTCCCTCACCTGGGGGCCGACTGGGGACCGTACCTGTCCCGCGCCGGATTCGCCGTCGAGGCCGAGCGGCGGTTCGGCCTGGAGCTGAGGGACCCGCTCCCCGAGGCCGCCCGCCGTTACGCCCAGGCCGTGCTGCGGCGCATGCGCGGCGCCCTGGCCGACGGGATCGGCGCCGACGACCTGGCCGTGCTCGACGCCCTCGCCGACGGCGACGGGCCCGAGAGCGTGCTGCGCCGCGACGACCTCGTCGTGCGCACCGAGCGGACCGTGTGGGCGGCCCGCAGGCCCCCGGCGGCCGGCTGAGACGGTCCGTGGCGGGGTCGGTCGCCCACTCAGCCATCAGGGACAGGATCGTCTCACCTGCACTGGGCATACTGGACAGCAGCACACCCGAGGAAGGGAGCCGGAGACCGGCAGGGAGCGCACGCTGATGCCTCTCGTCCTGAAAATGCATAAAGTGATCACTTTCAACTCCTTGGGCACTCGACCATGAGCGGGAGGCGACCGTTTGATCAGCGGTGTCATGTTCGACTTCTCCGGGACGTTGTTCCAGACCGAGTCCACCGAGCAGTGGTTGCGTGGTGTGCTCGATGAGACCGGTCACGTCGTCGACGAGAGTCAGGTCATGGCGTGCGCTGCCCGGCTGGAAGCCGCCGGGGCGTTACCCGGCGGGAGGCCTCCTCAAGCGGTTCCCCGGCACCTGGCCGAACTGTGGCGAGATCGCGACCTGACAGCTGGGCATCATCGCAACTGTTACACCGCTCTGGCTCGCGAGGCGGCGCTCCCGGATCCCGCCCTGGCCGAGGCCCTGTACGAACGATCCTGTCATCCGGTTGCCTGGCGTCCGTATCCCGACGCCGAAGCGACGCTGCGAGAACTCAAGCACCGCGGGATGGCCACGGCTGTCGTCAGCAACATCGGCTGGGATCTGCGGGCGGTCTTCGCCTTCCATGACCTGACCCGATACATCGATGTGTTCGTGCTCTCCTGCGAGCTCGGGGTGAAGAAGCCGGACCCACGGATCTTCCAGACCGCATGTGACAAGCTCGCTCTACCTCCTCCTCAGGTTCTGATGGTCGGGGACGACCGGGTCGCCGATGTCGGCGCCGCTGCCCTAGGGTGCCCTGTTCACCTGGTCGACCACCTGCCCGTGGACGCCAGGCCGGGCTCTCTGGCCGAGATCCTCGCCATGATCTGATCGTTCGCTCTCCCCGGCGGCGAGGCGATGCATGCTGGAAGCGGAGATCTCGGCCTTGACCGTAACCGCAGAGACGGTGGTTCCCGCCGCTACCAACCAGTGCGGTACATCGTCCACGCGATAGCGGCTGCGGCCGCCCGGCGCTGGTAGGCGCGGAGGTTCGGGACGCCCGACGGCGCGGGCTGTCGGCTCATCCGCGTCCAGTACCCGGCGAAGGACGCCGCGTAGCCGGTGATCACTTCCGGCGGAGTGAGATCCCAGGCCGAGGCCCCTACGAGGGCCTTCTCCGCCGTGGCGGGCGAGTGTCCCGCCATGACCAGATGGGGAACGAGGTCGGTGACGTCCTGTCGCGCCCTCGGTCCGGTACTTGCCGGACAGGATGTGCTCGTCCGGGATGGCCTTGATGAACACCCGGTCGTCGTCGGCCAGGGCGAGACGGGCTGCGACTCCGGGGGTGAAGCCTCCGCTTTGGATCTCCTACTTCGACGCATCCGAGCTGGCCGGTGTCACCGGAGGGCGAATGCTTGATCTCGCTCGACGTGACAGCCGCAACGCCGACGAAGGTATCCAGCGCATCGGCCAAGCGCTGAAGCTGCGCAGCACAACGAGTCTGCGCAGCCGCGCTCTCGATCAGGCCGGTCTCGCCCAGCTCCACCTACTCACGGGTGATCTTGACGAGGCAGCACGTACCGGCTCGGCCGCAGTCGACACCGCCAGGCGGTGCCAGTCGGACCGCGTACGGGTGCAGCTTCGTGAGCTTTACCGGGACACCGCCAGGATGCCCCGTCCTTCAGGGCGGGGAGGAATGGCGGCTCCGTCAGGAGCGGCCCGGCGAAGCCGGGACGGTCTGAGGACGTAGTCCGGAGGCTTGGCCGCCTCGACTTTACTCATGATCACCGCTCGTGTAAGGTATCGAACATGCGTACGGCGTACAAGTGCCGGGCCTACCCGACCCCCGAACAGGCCGCGGTGTTCAACCGCACCTTCGGGTGCGTGCGCCTGGTCTGGAACAAGACCCTCGCCGAGCGGCACGCCGCGTTCTTCCAGCGGGGCGAGAAGACGTCGTACAAGCAGACCGATGCCGCGCTGACCGCGTGGAAGAAGACCGAGGAGCTGGCGTTCCTGTCGGAGGTGTCGTCGGTGCCGTTGCAGCAGACGTTGCGCCACCAGCACACCGCGTTCGGCAACTTCTTCGCCGAACGTGCCCGCTACCCGCGTTTCAAGCCCCGCACCGGCCGCCGGTCGGCGCACTACACCCGGTCGGCGTTCCGGATCAAGGACGGCGAGTTGCGGATCGCGAAGACCAACGGCCCGCTGCGGGTCGCCTGGTCGTTCTCCGAGGTCGACTTCGCCACCCTGGACCCGACCATGGTGATCATCTCCCGGGAGCCCGACGGCCGGTGGTACGTCAGCTTCGCCATGGAGGTCGACCATCCCGCCCCGCTGCCCGCCACCGGCCACGAGATCGGCGTCGACCTCGGCATCAAGGACTTCGCCGTGACCAGCGACGGCGACCGGATCGCCAACCCCCGCCACCTGGCACGTAAGGCCCGCAACCTGGCGCGCTACCAGCGGCGGATGGCCCGTAGGCAGCGCGGCTCCGCGAACCGGCGCAAGGCCAAGGCCAAGGTCGCCGCCGCGCATCGAAAGGTCCGCAACGCCCGCCGCGACTTCCTGCACAAGACCAGCACCGCCCTGGTCGAGGCCGCCGACACCATCGTGCTCGAAGACCTCGCCGTGGCGAACATGGTCCGCAACCGGAGCCTGGCCAAGGCCATCTCCGACGCGAGCTGGGGCGATTTCCGCTCGATGCTGGAGTACAAGGCCGCCCGCGCCGGGCGGCACCTGATCGTCATCGACCGCTGGTACCCCAGCTCGAAGACCTGCTCCGGCTGCGGGCACCTGCTGCCCAAGCTCGACCTCGGGACACGCCACTGGACGTGCCCCGCCTGCCGCACCCGACACGATCGGGACGTGAACGCGGCCAAGAACATCCTTGCGGCTGGACGAGCCGTAGCCGGAGAATCCTCCGGCGATGCCTGTGGAGCTGATGTAAGACAGCAAGGGTCCTCCCTTCTGCGGTCGGCTGCGAAGCAGGAACCCCACGCCGCGAGGCGTCCGGCGTAAGCCGGTTCGGCCGTCAGGCCGAAGGGAATCCCCGTCCTTTAGGGCGGGGAGGAAGTCAAGCACAGACGAGTTCTCAACGTCATCAGCGTGAGATCGCGGAGCTGCGTACGCGCCTTCGTGAGGTCCTGACATCCTGAAGATCACCCCTTCTAGTATCAGGAGCCAGGATGCGTATCGGCGTAACAGGCCACATGAACCTCTCCCCGGGCAGCGTCCCGCTGGTAGCTCAGGCAATCCGTGAGCATCTCGACGGTCTCGACGCTGACGGTCTGGTCGGCGTGAGCTGCCTGGCCCGCGGCGCCGATTCCCTGTTCGCGCGGGCAGTTTTGGAAGCGGGCGGGGCACTTGAGGTCGTTCTCCCTTCACGCGATTACCGGCAGGCCAAGGTGAAGCCGGATCACGCCGAGCAGTTCGACGCACTCCTGGAAAAGGCGGCTGATGTCCGCGTCATGGACTATGACACGGCGGGCCGAGAGGCGTACGTCGCGGCCAACGAAGCGGTTCTCGGTTCCGTTGATGAGCTGGTGGCGGTGTGGGACGGCCTGCCCGGCACAGGATCGGGTGGCACTGCCGAGGTCGTCGAGGAGGCGCGTTCGCGGGGCATCCCGGTGGCCGTCGTCTGGCCGGAGGGCTCCTCCAGGCAGTGAGGGTTCCGGCTTTGAAAGCAGCGGCCCCGGCGTCGAGAGGCGAATTCCAGAGGACGCCGGGGCCGCTGCACTTGTCCACCCGGTCGCAGGCCGTACGGCGGGCGTCAGGCGGCGAGGCGGTGGGTGCCGGCGGCGGAGCCCTTGGCCTTGAGGGTCATCACGAAGGCCAGCACCTTGGCGATGGCGCCGTACATCTCGGCGGGGATCTCCTGGCCGATGTCGCAGCTGGAGTGCAGCGCGCGGGCCAGGGGGACGTCCTGGACCATCGGGATGCGGTTCTCGGCGGCGATCTCGCGGATCTTCGCCGCGATGGTGCCCGAGCCCTTGGCGACCACCCGGGGAGCGCCCTTGGACGGGTCGTAGCGCAGCGCCACCGCGACGTGGGTGGGGTTGACCAGGACCACGTCGGCCGTGGGGACGTCGGCCATCATGCGGTTGCGGGCCATCGCCTGCTGGCGGGCGCGGATCTGCCCCTTGACGTGCGGGTCGCCCTCGGAGCGCTTGTACTCCTCCTTGACCTCCTGCTTGGTCATCTTCAGCTGCTTGCCGATGCGGTGGCGCGCCATCGCGTAGTCGGCGGCGGCCAGCGCCAGGCCGGTGACGCCCGCCCAGCGCATCAGCGACAGGATCGCGTCACCGGCACTGGACAGCAGCACGCCCAGCGGCAGGGAGCCGGAGGCCAGCAGGACCGGGATCAGGTCGCGGATGGCCATGTAGGCGATGCCGGTCAGCGTGGCGGTCTTCATCAGCGCCTTGACGCTCTCCCACAGCGCCTGCCCGCCGAACATCCGCTTCAGGCCCTGCAGCGGGTTGAGCCTCTTGAGCTGCGGCTTGAACAGCTTGCTGGCCGGCTTCAGACCGCCCTGGCCCGCCGCGGCGGCCAGGGTGACGACCACGGTGGCGGCCGCGAGCGGCGCGACGGCCAGCATGGCGTCGCCCAGACCGGAGATGAGGATCTTCAGCCCCAGCGCGGGGTCGGGGTTCTCGATGACCTCGCCCACCCGGAGCATGATGCCCTCGGCGGCCTCCACCGCGTCCTCCAGCACCATCGGCATGAGCACGCCCGCCGCCAGCATCGACGCCCACGCGGCGAAGTCCGGCGTCCGGGCGATCTGCCCTTCCTTCTGCGCGTCCTGCTTCTTCTTCGCTGTGGGCTGCTCGGTCTTCTCGCCGCCGCCTCCGCCGCTCATCCGTTCGCCAGTCCCGTCATCATGCGCACCGCGCGGTCGGTCAGCCCGTCGATCACGCCGGGCAGCACCGAGATGGCGATGCCGGCCAGGGCCAGGGTCAGGAAGATCTTCACCGGGAATCCGAGGGAGAAGGCGTTCAGGGCCGGAGCGGCCTTGCTGAGCAGGCCGAGCGCGAGGTCGGCGACGAACAGCACCGCGATGATCGGCCCGGCGATCTGCAGGGCGGAGACGAACAGGTCGGCCAGGCCGCCGGTGACCAGCTCGCTGAGGGTCTCCAGGGACAGGGCGCCGTCCAGCGGGAGCAGCCGGTAGGTCCGGGTGAAGCCCAGCAGCACGAACTGGTAGCCGCCGCTGACCAGCAGCAGCGTGGTGCAGAGCAGGCCGTAGAACTTGCCGAACACCGAGTTCGCCGACATCGACATCGGGTCGAAGGCGGTGGCCAGGGAGAAGCCGCCGAAGATGTCGAGGAGGTCGCCGGCGGCCTGGACCGCGGCGAAGACCATGGCGGTCAGGAAGCCGAGGGCGACGCCCACGACGGCCTGCTCGGCGGCGACGACCAGCATGGCGGCGGGGGAGATGTCGGTGATCTGGGCGGCCAGCGCGGGGGCCATCGGCAGGGCGATCGCGACGGAGAGCAGGGCCTTGACCGTCCCGGGGATCGCCTTGTTGTTGAACGGCGGGCTGATCAGCAGCCAGGCGGCCGAGCGGACCGAGGCCAGCAGCAGCGCGACCAGCGTGGTCTGCGACAGCATCCCCTCCACGGGCTCAGCCGCCGTGGATGAGCTGCGGGACCTGGTCGAACAGCTGCGTGGTGAACGCCACCATCTCGTGCAGCATCCAGTTGCCGCTGAAGATGAGGGCCACGCACACCCCGGCCGCCTTGGGCACGAAGGAGAGGGTGACCTCCTGGATCTGGGTCACCGACTGGAAGAGCGAGATCACGAAACCGATGAGCAGCGCGGTCACCAGGATCGGGGCGCCCAGCTTGGTGGCGAGCATCATGGCCTGCGTGCCGATGTGCAGCACCTGGGTGTCGGTCACGGTCGTGGAGGTCCTTACCTGGAAGCCGGGCTACTGGTAACTGCCGACCAGGGAGGTCACGATGAGCCCCCAGCCGTTGACGAGCACGAAGAGGAGGAGTTTGAAGGGCATCGCCACCGTGACCGGCGGGAGCATCATCATGCCCATCGACATCAGGGCGGCCGAGATGACCAGATCGATGATGAGGAACGGCACGTAGATGACGAACCCGATGATGAACGCGGCCCGCAGCTCCGACAGGACGAACGCCGGGATGAGCGTGGTCATCGGCACCGCGGCGGCGTTGGCCGGCTTCGGCTGGTCGGCGATCTTGGTGAAGAGCGCCAGGTCGTCCTTGCGGGTGTGCTCGGTCAGGAACTCCCGCACCGCCGGGGTGCCGGCCTCGACGGCCTGGGAGACGCTCTTCTCACCCTTGAGGTAGGGCTGGATCGCCTTGTCGTTCACGTCCGAGGCGACGGGGCCCATGATGAACAGGCTGATGAAGATCGCCAGACCGGCCAGCACCTGGTTCGGCGGGACGTTGGACAGGCCCAGCGCGTTGCGGGTGATGCTCAGCACCACGAAGATCTTGGTGAAGCTGGTGCAGAGCAGCAGGATCGCCGGGGCCACGGAGAGCACCGTCAGGCCGAGCATCAGGACGATCGACTGGCTGGGCTTGCCGCCCACGCCGTTGAGGTCGATCGTCACCGAGTCCTTGCCGGGGCCGGTCGTGCCCTTGGGACCGGACGGGCCGGACGGGGTGGGCGAGGCGAGGGAGGCGAGGGAGGCCGGCGGGGCGAGCGCGGCGGCCGTACCGGCGGGCGCTGCGGCGGCCGTACCGGTGGCCGTACCGGCGGGCACTGCGGTGGTGACGGCGGTGGCGGCGGGCCGTGCCGGCGGGGCGGCCGCGGAGGCCGCCGGCGCGCCGAGCACGAGCGTGCCCGCCACGGCCAGGCCGGTCAGGGCCAGGCTGAGGATGCGCTTCATCAGTTGCGAGCCGTCCGTTCGCGCAGGATTTCCAGGGCGGTCTTCCAGGTCCGGGGCGAGAGCGCCGATCCGGCCAGGGCGCCGGGACCCTGCCCGGCCGTTCCCGCATCAGCCGGAGAGGAGTCGGCTGACGGGAGAACGGCCGGCAGGGAGACGGGGATGCGCTGCCCGGAGTGCTCTCCGTAGCGCTCCACGGCCTCCAGGTCCGCCTCGGCCAGGAGGGTCACCTGGCCGTCGGTGACGCCGAGCACCAGGGCCCGGTCGGTCACCCGGACGACCGCGACGGAGGAGTTGCGGGTCAGCTGCTGGCGGGCGACCACGGTGAGCAGTCCCCCGCCCCGGCCGGCCAGCGGCTTGCGGGCCGCCTTCGACAGCCCCCACACCAGGAGCAGGACGACCAGGAGCGAGAACGTGATTCTCAGAACGGTCTCGAACATTGCGGGATGCTGCTCCTCCGTCGAGGCGGTCGCGGGCGGCGGGCGGCGGACGCGGCTACTGCCGGTCCCCGCCGGGCGGGAGGATCTCGGTGACGCGGACGCCGAAGTTCTCGTCGATCACGACGACCTCGCCCCGCGCGATCAGGCGGCCGTTGACCAGCAGGTCGACCGGGCTGCCCGCGGCGCGGTCGAGTTCGACCACCGCGCCGGGCGCGAGCGAGAGCAGCTCGCGGACGGTCATCCGGGTACGGCCGAGCTCGGCGGTGACGTTCATCTCGACGTCGTGCAGCAGGTCGAAGCCGGCCCTGGCCTTGCCCGTGGAGCGGGCGGCCGCCGGGGTCGGCCAGGAGACCGCCACCAGGGCGAGCACGGCCCGCACGACGCCGTCCTCCAGCAGCGGCACGAAGACCGACTCGCCGCGGTTGGCGAGCGCGCCCAGGCCCACCTCGGGCTCGGTGGCCAGCGCCGGCTCCAGGACGACGGGCCCCAGCTTGCGGGCCGCCGCCTCCAGGGCGGGCTGGACGGCCTTGGTCAGGTCCAGCTCGCCGAGCGGGCTCTGGCGCAGGGCGTCGACCAGGTCCTGGCCGACGACGACCGCGACCTCGCCCTGGGTGACGCCGGAGAAGCGGGCGCACACGGCCAGGCCGGCGGGCAGGTCCTGCGGCACGGTGAAGACGGGGGTGCCGACCTCCAGGGTGCCGCCGGTGGGCAGCAGGGGCAGCGTGGCCTCGGCCGCGGCCATGCCGAGCTCCACGCGGGGGGCGACGGTGATCGTGGTGGTCATCAGTGGGCTTCCGTTTCGTTCTGCGGCGTGGGCACGACGAGGCAGGCCAGGCGCGGGCCCTGGCTGCCGGGCACGGCGTGGGCGAAGGTGATGTCCGCGGCCGTCACCGACAGCGGCGCCGTCACGGGGTGGCCGAGCGGCACGACGTCACCCGGCTCCAGGCCGATGATCTGGTCGGGGCGGAGCCGTACCGCCTCGAAGCGGACCGCCACGTCGATGGGCGTGGTGCCCAGCGCGGCGGCCATGTTGCGGTGCGCCTCCTCGCGGGCGGCGCGCTGGCCCGAGCTGAGCGTGATGTCGTTGTCGTTGCCCTGGAGCTTGGGGAAGATCGAGGCGAACGGCATGCAGATCGTGGCCAGGCACTCCTCGCTGCCCACCCGCATGTCGAAGGAGGCCACGATGACCGCGTCGGCGGGGGCGCAGGCCTGCACGAACTGCGGGTTGTAGTCGATGACGCCGAGCTTGGGGCGGATCTCGGTGATCGACTCGAACGCGTAGTGCATCTCCTCCAGGACCCGGGTGAGCAGGTCGCGCAGGAGCGGCGTCTCCATGTCGGTCAGCGGGCGCTCCACCTGGGCGCCGCCGGGACCGCCGAGCAGGTGGTCGATGCTGGCCATCGCGACGCCCAGCGAGAACTCCATGATCGCGGTGCCGGGCAGCGGCTCCAGGTCGACGGTGGTGACGATGGTCGGGGTGGCCAGCGCCGAGACGTACTCGTCGTAGGTGAGCTGCTGGATGGAGACCAGCGACACCTGGGACACGACGCGCAGGCTCGACGTGAGCAGGGTCGTGTACTGGCGGGCGAACGTCTCGTAGGCGATCTGCAGCGTGCGGACGTGCTCGCGGGAGAGCTTGATGGGACGCCGGAAGTCATAGGGCTGCGGCTCGGAGGTCTTCGCCCGGCGGGACATCCGGCCGAGCAGGCGGGGCGTTGATGCCGAAGGCTGCGACTGACTCACGTGATCCCCGATCGGCCGTTATCCATCCGATATGAGGAAATGCCGGAAAGCGGGTTCACCTCCTGTCGAGGGTCCCGTCTCCGCGGCGGGGGTCTGCGGTGCGCCCCCGCCGGTGCGCGCGTCGTACGGCCGGCGCCTACTGCATGACGAACTCGGTGAAGTAGATGTCCATGATCTCTCCCTCGTAGGCCTTCTCGATCTTCTCCAGCAGCTCCTGCTTGGCCAGGTTGCGCGCCTTGTCCGAGGAGAGCTCGTCGACCGGCTTGTTGCTGAACTGGTCGATGGCCAGGTCCAGGGCCTTGCTGCCGTCGGGCGCCTCGGCGACCTCGGCCGTGGCCTGCAGGGCCAGCTTCAGCTTCAGGAAGTGCCCGTCGGAGAGGTTGATCGTGATGGCGTCGAGGGTGGCCACGGCGCCGGGCTCCGGCGCGGGCTCCTCCGCCTCCCCGCCCCCCGCGAACAGCAGGAAGTAGGCCGCGGCGGCGGCGGCGAGGAGCAGCAGCACGGCTCCGGCGATGACGAGGATCTTCTTCTTCGGTTTCTTCGCGCCGCCGCCCGTCGCCTCCTCGGCGCTCGGCGCGGCCTTCAGCTTCGCGGTGGCCATCGTGTTCGTCTCCCGGATGTTCTCTGGTCGGTCAGCTCGTGGCGGCGGACTGGCCCGCGGCCGACGGCAGCAGGGCCTTGGTCGCGGCGTCGAGGTCGGACAGGACGACCACCTCGACCCGGCGGTTCAGCGACACCGACCGGGGGTCGGTGTCGGGGTACAGGGGCCGCTGCTCGGCGTAGCCGGAGGCGTTCAGCCGCTTGGCGGGGATCCCCCTGGCCACCAGCCGGCGCACCACGGTGGAGGCGCGCGCGGTCGACAGCTCCCAGTTCGACGGGTACGGCCCCGACGTGACCGGCAGCCAGTTGGTGTGCCCGTCGACCTCGACGGAGTTCTTCTCGGTGCGCAGCGCCGGCGCGATCGCGTCGACGATCTTCCGGCCGTCGCGCAGCAGCTCGGCGCTGTTGTTGCCGAACACGACGGAGCTGGTGACGACGGTCACGACCAGGCCGCGCTCGTCGATGCGGAACTGCACGCCGTCCTCGGCGTTCTGCTCGCGCAGCGCCTCCTGGATCTTCTTCCTGATCCGCTCGAACTTCTCGACCTCCGCCGCCGCGTTCTTCGCGCGGGCCGAGGCCTTGGCGCGGTCGAGGGCGGCCATGGCCGCGCGGGCCTGCTGCTCGGCCTCGCCGTCGGCGCCCTTGCCCACCACGGACGACAGGTCCAGGGGGGCGGACTCCCCGCCGCCGGCGTCGCCCGCCACGGCGCTGCCCGGCGCGGTGAAGGTCACGGCGGGCTGGCCGAAGGCGATCGACAGGCTCGACTTGAGCGCGTTGAACTTGGTCTGGTCGACCTGGCTCATCGCGAACATGACGATGAACAGGCCCACGAGCACGGTGAGCATGTCGGCGTAGGTGACCAGCCAGCGCTCGCCGTCGTGGGCCTCCTCCTCGTGCCCGCCGCGCTTCTTGTGGCGGTGGACCTTGGTGCTCATCAGGCGGCCTTCGCCTTCTGGGCGCTACTCTCCCCCGGGGGGAGCAGGCTCCGCAGCTTCTGCGAGACCAGGCGCGGGTTGGTGCCGGCCTGGATGTTCGCGATGCCCTCGATGGTCAGCTCCATCTGCGAGCATTCGAGCTCGCTGATCCGCTTGAGGCGGTTGCCGATGGGGATCCAGAGCACGTTGGCGCTGGCCACGCCCCACAGGGTGGCGACGAAGGCGGCGCCGATCATGTGGCCGAGCTTCTCGGGCTCGCTGAGGTTCTCCAGCACGTGGACCAGGCTGACCACGGTGCCGATGATGCCGATCGTGGGGGCGTAGCCGCCCATGTCGGTGAAGATCTTCGAGCCCGACTTGTCCTCTTTGCGCTTGGCGTCGACCTCGGCCTCCAGGATCTCCCGGAGCTCCTCGGGGTCGGTGCCGTCGATGGCCAGCTCCAGGCCGCGGCGCAGGAACGGGTCCTTGACCTCCTTGACCGCGTCCTCCAGGGCCAGCAGGCCCTCGCGGCGGGCGCGCTCGGAGAGCTTGACGATCGAGTCCACCAGGTCGGTGCTGGCCGCGGGCTTGGCGGTGAAGGCGCGCTTCAGCTGGGCGACGATGCCGGTGGTGTCACGCAGGACGCCGCCCGCCATGGCCACGCCGAAGGTGCCGCCGAAGACCAGGATCAACGGGGCCAGCAGCATGATCGACATCGGGTTGGAGCCCTCGAGGATCATCATCACGAAGATGGAGACCACCGCGATGCCGATGCCGGCCAGGGTTGCCGGATCCATGCTCAGCGCTCCTGACGGTGGAGGCGCACGACCCTCTGCTGGTCGGCGTCGGCGGGACCGGGGCCGGGGCCGGGAAGGCGGTGCGTGCCCGAGGAGACGAGGATCTCGGCGTCGGCGATCAGCTCCGCGCGGTAGCGGCGCACCCGTCCCAGGAACTCGCTGAGGGACTCGGCGATGATGTACTTCGTCCCGTCCACGAGGGTGATCACCGTGTCGGGGGTCTGGTCGGCTCGCTCGATCAGGTCGGGGTTCAGCGCGAACTCCGGCCCGTTGAGGCGCGTAAGAAGGATCACCGAGGTCCGTCCTTGCAGTCGTCAGAGGGCGACGGGCCGTACCCGGGCCGCGTTACACCTCTTCCATCGGCCGTGCGCCGCGCCGCTTGAGGAAACCACCGGGACCGAGGTCCCTTCTTTCGGGCGCCCGGCGTTCCCCTGCGATCACGCTCCGGAGATCGGCGAGAGCTGCTAAGACGTAGGGATGCACCCCGACATCACTCCCGGCGCGGAATCCGGCGCCGGACAGGACGGCAACGAGCAGGCCGATGTCTCGTCACAGCGCGGATCCCGCGCACAGCTCTTCGCCCGCATCGCCGCCCGCCATAATCCCCACCTGAACCCTGCCTACCTCGCCGCCGCGCTGGCCGAACGAGATCAGGACCGTGCGATCTGACCCGGGCTCTACGGGCTCGCTTGTTCGACAGCGCGGGACGCCACACGGAAGGATCAGTATGATCCGAGTATGAGTGCGAAGAAGTCCAGGATCACCATCACCATCGATCCGCATCTTGAGGCATACGTCAACGACCTCGTCGATGCAGGCAAGGCCACCTCCGTCTCTGCGGCGATCGCGGATGCTTTGGCCGAGAAGGCGCGGCGTGACCGCCGGGCCCGCGCCGCATTGAAGGCCAGGGCCGCTCATGCCGATCCCGACCGGGTCGCCCGCATGATGGCCCACATCGAAAGTCAGATGCCGGGATGAGCGACCACACTCCCACGCCCCGGATCCTGGACATGAGCGTTCTGATCGAGATCGCCCGCGGCGACAGTGATCTCATCGGCCTCATCCAGGGCTATGACGCCGAAGGCTGGCCCGTCATCGTCCCCGCGCTGGCCATGGCCGGTGCCCACGCCGACACCCATACCGAGGACGCCGCCGACCTCCTGACCGGCCTGGAGCTCCTGGACTCCGTCATGGTGGCCCCGCTACAGGGCTCCGAGCAGGCCGTCGCCTTGGCCGATGTCATCGCCAGGACCGGGCTGGACGCATTCGACGCCCATACCGCTGCCATCGCGAACGTGTCGGTCTGCCCCATCCTCACCCTCGACCACGACAAATGGCAGGAGCCGTCCCGCGCTTTGGACGATCCGCTGCACGTCATCGAGATCGCCGACCCGGGGCCGTGAGAACTCCTGACCGTCGCCACAGGTCCACGTGGCCGCTCGAACGCGAAAGGTCCCGGGGCGCGGTCGTTTCCGCGTCCCGGGACCTTCACGGCGGGCCCGCCCCGAGGGCGGGGAGCGCCTAGCGCTTGAGGTTGACCAGGTCGTTCAGCAGCTCGTCGGAGGTGCTGATGACCTTGGTGTTGGCCTGGAAACCGCGCTGGGCGATGATCAGGTTGGTGAACTCCTGGCCGAGGTCGACGTTGGACATCTCCAGCGCGCCGGTCTGCAGGGCGCCCATGCCGCCGGTGCCCGCGGTGCCGATGGTGGCGTCGCCGGAGTTGACGGTGGAGCGGTAGGTCGAGCCGCCGGCCTTCTCCAGACCGCCCGGGTTGACGAAGTTCGCCATGGAGACCTGCGCGAACGTGCGCTTGGTGCCGTCGGCGAGCACGCCGACCATCGAGCCGTCGGGGGAGATGGTGAAGGACTCCACGTCGCCGGGGAGCATGATCGGCTCCGGAGCGCCGGTGGGGGGGACCGGCACGTTGCCGGTCGCGGCGTTCCAGCCGAGCACGAAGTTGCCGTCGGTGGTCACCATGGCGCCGTTGGCGTCGAAGTTGAACGCGCCCGAGCGGGTGTAGAGCTGCTCGTTGCCCTTCTGCACGGCGAAGAAGCCGTCGCCCTGGACCATCAGGTCGAGGTTGCGCCCGGTGGTCTGCGCGGCGCCCTGACCGAAGTTGGTCTGCACGCCGGCCAGGCGCACGCCCAGGCCGACCTGGGCCGGGTTGGTGCCGCCGGCGCCGGGGGTGCCGGTCTGCGGCGCGCCCGCGGCCTGCATCATCTGGCTGAGGGTGTCCTGGAAGACGGTCTGGGAGCCCTTGAAGCCGGTGGTGTTGACGTTGGCGATGTTGTTGCCGGTGACGTCCATCATCGTCTGGTGGACGCGGAGGCCGCTGATGCCGGAGTACAGGGAGCGGAGCATGTCACTTTCCTTCGGTGGATTCGGTGCCGCCCGGGACGGCGCTGGTGACTTCCTTGACCGAGGACAGCGGTACGTCCGTGTTCCCGACCCGCAGGGTCGGGGCGCTGCCGAAGGAGGCTGAGGTGACCACACCGACGGCGTCCGTGCCGTCTGGTCCGGTGTAGCCGACGGTCTTGCCGACCAGGCCGCTGGCCGACAGGCGCAGCTGGGCCGCCAGCAGTTCGCCCTGCTGCTTGACGAGCTCCTCCATCCGCTCCACCTCGGTGAACTGCGCGGTCTGCGACATGAACGCGGAGGTGTCGGTGGGGTTGCTCGGGTCCTGGTAGCGCATCTGGGCCACCAGGAGCTTCAGGAACGTGTCCTTGTCGAGCCGGTTGCCGCCGCTCGACGCGCCGGTCGCGGTGGTCGCGCCGGTCGCGGTGGTGGCGGCGGCGCCGGTGGTGGCGGCGCCGCTGATGGTGGTCACGTACGGATTCCTCCGGATTCCCTGCGAGAGGCGGTGCTACAGGCGGACGTTGAGCATGCGGGAGCCCGGTCCGTCGGCGGGGAGGCCGGCGGCGGGCGCGGGGGCGTTCTGGTAGGCGTCCCCGGCGCGGCCCGTCGCGGCGGGACCGGAGGCGGCCTGGCCCCGGTGTCCCTGCTCGGAGAACTGCTGGGTCTGCTCGCCGGGCCGGCGGCCGTCGCCCGGGGCCTCGCGCTGCAGGTCCAGGGTGCAGGCGGAGAACCCGCCCTCCTCCAGTTCCTGGCGGAGCGAGGGCAGGGCCGAGCGCAGCGCGTCGAAGGCGCCGTCGCTGGTCCCGGCGAGCTGCAGGTGCACGGCGCCGTTGCGCAGTTCGGCGACGACGCTGACCGGGCCGAGGTCGGCGGGGTGCAGGTGGACGGTGAGCCGGTGGATGCCGTCCGGGTCCTGGCGGAGCGGCAGCACGTGGACGGCGATCTGGGAGGCGGGCGGGGCGGGCTGCTGGGGGGCGGGCGCGGAGACCCGCTCCGGCCCCGTCACCTGCGTCGTGGCGGTGGCCTGGGGGACGGCCTGCCCGGCCGCGCCGGTCGCCTCGGCCGCGCCGGTGCCGGAGCGGCGGGAGGCGTCCTCGCCGGTGGAGGCGCCCGCGCCGGAGCCCGCGGCCGCCGCGGCGACGGCCTGATCCGGGATGTCCTGCGGCGCCGGAGTGCCCGCCGGGGCGTCCACGGCGGCGCCGGGCTCGGCGGCGGTACCGGCGGTGGCGTCCGTCGTCGCGGCGGAGAGAGCCGTCTGGACGGCGGACGCGAGGGTCTCCGCGCCGGTGGGGGCACCGGCGGGCGCGAGGGGGGCGGTGAGGGCGGTCGCCGTCTCGCCCGCCGTACCGGCAGGGAAGGCCGCGGTCTGCGGGAGCGGGAGTGCGAACGACGGGGCCTGCGCCGGTACGGCCTGGCCCTGGAGGTTCGGCGGGGCCGGGACGGCGAGGTCGGTCCCGGCCTGCTGCGCCTGGAGCCGGGTCTGCATCTGGACGGCGAGCAGGGCCTGCGCGGTGAGCGGGCCGCCGACCGGTGCCGCCGGGGTCGTCTGGGCGGCACCGTCGGAGCCGCCCGAGCCGCCGGGAACGGGCAGGACGCCCGGGGGCAGGGGACCTCCGGCCGCGAGCAGGGCGAAGAGGGCCGCGAACGCGTCACCGGCCCCGCTCTGGCCCGTCTGCCCCTCACCGGAGGGAGCCGTCATCGCGGACGGACTCCCCGCCAGGGGGATCGAAGGCACGGTCAAGATCGCATCTCCTGCTGTCCGAGGCCGTTCATGACCGGCTGGATGGTCCGGATGTAGGCCTGGGCGGGATCGAACAGGCCGTTGCCCAGCCCATCGGCAGCGCCGGCCGAGATCTGCGGCAAACCGCTCGATCCGCTGAAACTCGTCGGGCCGGCGCCGTACCCGGCCTGCATCGCGGCCGACAGCGCGGCGTTCAGGGCCGTTCCCGCGCCGGTCCCGGACGGCGTGCCCGCCGGTGACAGGACGCCCGCGAGCGAGGCCGGGATCGCAGTGGCGGTGGGCGTGACCGCGGCGGCCGTAGGCGTGACCGCGGCGGCCGTGGCGGGCCGGGCCGTGGCCGCGCGGGCGGCGCCCGCGGCCTCGTCGCTCAGGATGCGGCGGATGTCGGTGGGCTTACGGTAGTAGTCGTCCATGTCGACGATCTTGACGACGTCGCCGGTGCGCGGGGCGTGCAGCATCTTGCCGTCGCCGATGTAGATGCCGATGTGCGTCGCGGGCGAGCCGAAGGTCAGCAGGTCGCCCGGCCGGGCCTGCTTCAGGCTGGGGACGCTGCGGCCCTCGTTCTGCTGGTCCTGCGAGACGCGCGGCAGGGAGACGCCCAGCTTCTTGTAGACGAGCTGGACCAGTCCGGAGCAGTCGAGGCCCCGCTCGGGGTCCGTGCCGCCCCACAGGTAGGGGATGCCGAGGTACCTGCGGGCCTGGTCGACGACGTCCTGGCCGGTGACCCCGCCGGTGGAGCCGCCGGTGACCGCGCCCGCCGCGGAGGCGGCCCGGGTTCCCTGCGCCGCCTGCTCGGTCTGCGCCGCCTGGCCGGTCTGCCCGGTTCCGGCGGAGGCGGCGGTCCCGGAGGGCGCGCCGGTCTGCCGGGCCGTCTTCAGCGCCGCGGCGAAGTCGGCCGCCGAGGCGGCGGAGCCGGCGGAGGTGACCGTACCGAACTGGGCCTCCAGCCGGCCGATCCGCGCCACGATGTCCATGAGGCTCATCGGCCGTTCTCCCGGTCGGTGCGGCGGCGGAGCGGGAGGTCGTCCACGGCGCGCTGGTCGGCCGCCGCGTCGGCCTGCCGCAGGGCGGCCTGGTGGCGCTCGGCGAGCTTGTCCACCATGCGGCGGCGCTGGGAGGCGGCGCTCCAGGCCTCCACGCCGGCGCCGACCCGCTGCGCGGCCTCCTCGGCCTTCTGCATCTTGAGCGAGAGCTCCCCGGCCACCGCGCGGCGCGCGGCCATCGCCGCGACGAACGCGGCGGCGTCGGACGGGACCGGTGTGATCATCCGGCCCTGCAGCTCGGTCTCCTTCGCCTCGACCTCGCGGTCGGCGGCCCCGGCCGCGGCGCGGGCGCGGGCCACCCCGCCCTTGGCGGCGTCCTCCTGGGCCCTGCGGGCCCGCAGGATCGACGACAGACGGAAACGTGGGCTCATCTCAAATCTCCTTGGCTGCCGGGTTCCGGCCGGGGGAGTCGGTCATGCGGGGAGGTCTCTACCGGAGGTCTGCGCCGGAGGTCTCGGCAGGAGACCCGCCGGGGAGGCCGTACCGGGGCGGAGGGGCACGGCGCCGTCCCGCCTCAGGCCAGCAGGGACCGGAGTCCCTCCCAGGCCTGCGCCGCCGTGGTCTGCTCCTCCATGTCCTGGCGGAGGAACGCCTCGATCCGCGGCCACAGCGCGCGGGCCAGGTCCGCGTCCGGGTTGGTGCCGGGCACGTACGCGCCGATCTCCACCAGTTCGCGGACGTCGCGGTGGGCGGCGAGGATGCGGCGCAGCGCGATGGCGTCGGCGCGCTGCTCGCGGCTGGTCACCGCCCCGGCGACGCGGGAGACCGACTCCAGCACGTCGATCGTCGGGAAGTGCCCGGCGGTGGCCAGGCGCCGGTCGAGCACGACGTGGCCGTCGAGGATCGAGCGCGCCGCGTCGGCGATCGGCTCGTTGTGGTCGTCGCCGTCGACGAGGACGGTGTACAGGCCGGTGATGCTGCCGTCGATCCCGGGCCCGGCCCGCTCCAGCAGCCGGGGGAGCATCGCGAACACCGACGGCGGGTAGCCGCGGGTCGCCGGGGGCTCGCCCGCCGACAGGCCGACCTCGCGCTGGGCCATGGCGGCCCGGGTGAGGCTGTCCATCAGCAGCAGCGCGTCGCGGCCCTGGTCGCGGAACCACTCGGCGATCCGGGTGGCGGTGAAGCAGGCGCGCAGGCGCACCATCGGCGGCTGGTCGGAGGTGGCCACGACCACGACGGAGCGGGCCAGGCCCTCGGGGCCCAGGTCGTTCTCGATGAACTCCCGGACCTCCCGGCCGCGCTCGCCGACCAGCGCCACGACGGTGATCTCCGCCTCGGTGCCGCGGGTGATCATGGACATCAGGCTGGACTTGCCGACGCCGGAACCGGCGAAGATGCCCAGGCGCTGCCCGCGCCCGGCCGTGATCATGGTGTCCATGGCCCGCACGCCCAGCGGCATCGGCTCCAGGATGCGGCGGCGCTGCAGGGCGGGCGGCGGCTCGTTCTCCACCGGGACCATCTCCAGGCCGGCCAGCGAGGGGCCGCCGTCGAGCGGCCGGCCGAGGCCGTCGAGGACGCGTCCGCGCAGCGCCTCGCCGACCGGGACGCGCAGCGCGTCGCCGGTGGCGGTGACGGGGCTGCCCACGCCGATGCCGGTCAGCGAACCCAGCGGCAGGCAGCTGAGCCGCCCGCCGGACAGGGCCACCACCTCGGCCGGGACGGCCGCGGGGCCGTCGCCGAGGACGACCAGGTCGCCCACTCTGCCGGACACGCCCTCCACGTCGACCGAGAGGCCGACGACGGCCGCGACGCGGCCGGTCGCGCGGGGCCGCGCGGCGGCGACGGCCGCCCGGAGGCGGGTGTCGATGGTGGCGGAGATCACAGGCCCAGGGCCTCCTTGACTCGCTGTACGGCGGCGCTCAGGCGCGCGTCCACGGAGGTGGCGTCGCACTCGGCGACGGCGTCGCCGGGCTTGAGGCGGGGGTCGACGACCATGGTCACGCTGCGGCCGTCGACCTCGAAGGTGTTCTGTCCGGCGCCGACCATGGCGGCGTGGTCGGAGGGGCTGAGCCGGACGAGCACGGGACGGCTCTCCGGCACCAGCTCCAGGGCCCGGGCCAGGGCCTCGCGGCCGGGCTCGGGGCTGTGCGCGACCTCCCGGCCGAGCACCGCCTCGGCGATCGCGAAGGCCGTCTGCACGACGAGGTCCTCGAGCTCGGCGGCGCCGGGGGCCGTCTGCTGCTCCAGCCGGGCGGCCGAGGCGGCGATCGCGGTCAGCGCGCTCTCCAGCCGGGCGATCTTCCGGGCCTCGGCCCGCGCGACGCGCTCGGCCTCGTCCCGGTGCTCGGCGGCGGTGTTGCGGCGCGCCTCCTCCAGTCCCTGGGCCCAGCCCGCGGCGTATCCCGCGGCCCGCGCCTCGGCGCGGACCCCGTCCATGACCTCGGCCGGCACGTTCGTGGTGACGCCGAAGTCGGTGGCGAAGCGGGCGGCGCTGAAGGTGCGGGTGTCCGTTCCGCGCAGGACGGTCTCAGGCGACGAACTCATCCTCGTCCCCTCTCCGGATCACGATCTGGCCGGACTCCTCCAGGGCGCGGATCGCGTGCACGATCTTGGCCTGGGACTCCTCGACGGTGCGCAGCCGCACCGGGCCGAGCAGCTCGATCTCCTCGACGAGGTTCGCGGCGGCCCGCTCGGACAGGTTTTTGGTGATCTTGTTGAGCACGTCCTGGCCGACGCCCTTGAGCGCGGTGGCCAGGTCCACGGTCTCGACCTGCCGGACCACGAGCTGGACGGCGCGGTCGTCGAGGTGGACGACGTCCTCGAACATGAACATCCGGCTGCGGACCTCCTCGGCCAGCTCGGGGCTGCGCCCCTCCAGCCCCTCCAGGATGAGGCGCTCGGTGACGCGGTCGGCACGGTTGATGATGTCCACCAGCGGTTGCAGACCGCCCACGGCGGAGAGGTCGGACGGTTGCAGGACCGACGAGAGCTTGCGCTCCAGCAACGACTCCACCTGGCGGATGATGTCGGGCGAGGTGCGGTCCATCACCGCGATGCGGTGCGCCACGTCGGCCTGCAGGTTGGGGTTGAGCCCCGACAGGATCTGCGAGGCCAGGTGCGCCGGCAGGTGCGCCAGCACCAGCGCGATCAGCTGCGGGTGCTCGTCCTGGACGAATCCCAGCACCTGGCGGGGGTCGGCCCGCTGCAGGAAGCTGAACGGCATGTCGACCAGCGACGCCGACAGGCGCTCGACGATCTGGCTGGCCCGCTCGCGGCCCAGCGTCGCCTCCAGCACCTCGCGGGCGAAGTCCATGCCGCCCTGGCCGGCGTAGCGGTAGGCGACCGCCAGGTCGCGGAACTCGGTGAGGATGTCCACGGCGTCGCCGGGGTCGACGGTGCCGAGCCGCACGATCTCGGCGGTCAGCTCCTCGACCTCGGGCTCGCGCAGCTGCGCGAGCACCTTCGCCGAGTCGTCCTTGCCCATCTGGACCAGGAGCACGGCGGCCTTGCGCAGACCGCTCATCGTCTCGACCATCGGCATGTCAGCTCCTCCTGTCGGCGAGCCAGCCGCGCAGCAGCTGGGCGACTTCCTCGGGCTGCCGGTCGACCAGGCCGGAGATCTCGTCCCGGAGCTCCTCGCGCCGGTTGGAGTCCGGCTCGGCGGGCGCCTCGCCGGTGCCGGCGGGCAGCGCCTCGCGCTCGGCGGCCTCGATGGCGGCCTGCAGGCGCACCCGCTCCAGCTCGGCCTGCATGGCCTCCAGCTTCTCCAGCTCGGCCTTGCTCAGCTGCGAGCGGCGGCGCTGCTTGCGCCCGCGCAGCCAGGCGATGAGGAACAGCAGCCCGATGCCCAGGGCCAGCACACCGATCTTGATCATTTCCGTGGTGCGGCCGTCCTGCTCGGCCTTGGCCGCGGCGGCCAGGTCGGCGGCGGCCTTGGTGGCGGTGCTGTCGTCGAACGGCATCGCCGAGACGGCGATGGTGTCGCCGCGCTGGGTGTTGATCCCGGCGGCCGAGGAGACGATCCGCTGGATCTCCGCGGTGTCCACCCCGGCGGCGGCCTGGCCGTCGACCAGCACCGCGACGTCGAGCTTGCGGACCTTGCCGGGGGCGGTCTTGCGGGTCTCGGTGACCAGGCCCACGGCGTTGTCGCGGGTCTCGGTGGTCGACTTGTAGTCGTTGCCGCCGCCGGCGCTCGGGACCTGGATGTTGTCGGGGCCGAGGACGCCGCCGGTGGCCGTGCCGCCCCCGGCGTAGGTCTCCTCCTTGGTCGTCGACGACAGCGGCGGGAGGGCCGGGTCGCTGACGTAGCGCTGGCTCTTGGTCTCGGTCTGGTCGTAGTCGAGGTCGGCGGTGACCTTGACGACGGCCTTGTTCGGGCCCAGGACCTGGGTGAGCATCTGCTGCAGGGAGCCGCCCATGCGCTGCTCGAACGACTGGGTCTGCTCCTCGCGCTCGCTGCCGGCGCCGGTGAGGGCCTGCTCGCCCGCGGCGGCCAGCACCTGGCCGCTGGAGTCGGCCAGCGTCACGTCGGCCGGGGCCATGCCCTCGACGCTGGAGCTGACCAGGTTCACCACGGCCTTGATCTGGCTGTTGGTCAGCGGCTTGGCGGGCTGGGTGCCCACCAGGACCGAGGCGGTCGGCTTGGCGGCGTCGTCGGCGAAGACGTCCTTCTGCGGGATCGCCAGGTGCACGCTGGCGGAGGTGACGCCGTCGATCGCCTTGATCGTCCTGGCGAGCTCGCCCTCCAGGGCGCGCTGGTAGCCGACGTGCTGCATGAAGTCGGAGGTGGTGACGCCCTGCTTGTCCAGCAGGGAGTAGCCGCCGCCGTCGGCCTGGGTCGGCAGGCCCTGGCCGCTCATCTTCAGCCGCAGGTCGTAGACCTGCGCCTGCGGCACCATGATCGTGCCGCCGCCGTCGGTCAGCTGGTACGGGACGCCGTCGGCGGTGAGCTGCTCGACGATCGCGTTGCCGTCGGAGCCCGAGAGGTTGGAGTACAGCGTGCCGTACACCGGCTTGGCGGCCCACTGGGAGAAGAAGAACCCGCCGACCGCGATGGCCAGCACGAGGGAGACGGTGACGGCCTTCTGCCCGGTGCTGAACGACGCGAACGAGGAGCGGGCCTTGCGGAGGGCGGCGAGCGCGCGTTCCTGCATCAGGCCTGCATCCTCATGATCTCGGTGAAGGCGGCGACGGCCTTGTCGCGGATGGCGACGGTCATCTGGGTGGCGAGGGCGGCCTCCGTACTGGCGGCCATGTAGTCGTGCGCGTCCTGCAGGTCGCCGGTGGCGGCCTTGACGGCCAGCGAGTCGGCGGTGGCCTGCGTCCGCTGGAGCGTGTCGACGCCCTGGGTGAGCAGGTTCCCGAAGACCTCGGCGGTGCCGCTCGGGGCGGCGGCCCCGCCGACCTCGGCGGGACCGGTGATGCGCAGGGGGCCCGCGACGGGGCCGATCGGCTGGATGCTCATCCGTTCCTCCCGATCTGGAGTGCGGCCTGGTAGGCGTCGTAGGCGCGGTCGACGACCGAGAGGTTGGCCTGGTAGGCGCGCTGGGCCATCATCAGCTGGCCCATCTGGGCGCCGAGGTCGATGTCGGGGTAGCGCACGTAGCCGTTCTCGTCGGCGAGGGGGTTGTCGGGCTCGTGGACCAGACGGCCCTCGCCGCTGCCCAGCTCGATCCCGCCGACCTGGACGCCGCCGGTGCCCGACCCGTAGTCGACGGCCTGCGCCGTCACGTAGCGGGCGCGGAACGCCTCACCGCTCGTGGGGGCGGCGTTGTTGATGTTGGCGATGTTGTCCGACACGGCGTCCAGCCACTTGCGGTAGACGGTCACACCGGTGCCGGCGATGCCGATCGCGCGGAAGGGTCCTGCGGCGCTCATCTCACGCACCTCCCCTGATGACGGAGCGGAGCATGCCGTACTTGGCGTCCAGGGCCTTGAGCATCGTCTGGTAGCGCAGCGAGGTGTCCATGTGCGACAAGGTCTCGTGGTCGAGATTGACGTTGTTGCCGTTCTCCCGGGTGGGCTCCAGGGAGCGGGCGACCTCCGGGGACACCTCCCGCGGGGACGTCCCCGTCTCGACGGCGGTGCGCAGGGCCTCTTCGAACTGGACGCGGCCGGCGAGGAATCCGGGAGTCTCGATGTTGGCGATGTTGTCTGCGATCACACGCTGGCGCTGGGCCAGGCCCTTCAGCGCGACGCGCACCACGCTGGACGTGACGTCCTGGAGCACGAACAGACTCCGTTCGTTCTGCTACGGCCGCCGATCCTTGGCGCAACGGGGTGAGCTCTCCCTGCTCAGATAGGCCCATCGGACGGCGCGGAGGGGTCCTGAGGTTTTCCCCGGATTAAATCGGGGCGGAAGGTCATGTTTGTCTCTCAAGTCCTCAGATCGGGCCGCCCGCCTGCCGATGGGCAGGATGCCCGCTTTCGCCGAGTCCCGTGCCCGCGCGGCCAGGAGGAGACCCCACGATGACCGACGGCATCGCCGCGATCCAGGCCCGCGTGACCCAGTTGCAGGGCCGGTTCACGCAGCTCGGATCCCGTTCCGGTGTCTCCGGCGCCTCCGGTCGGGAGTTCGCCGCCGAGCTCACCGCCGCGCGGGGCGGCGGCACGACGACCTCCCCGTCCGCCGCGGCCACGGATGCGGGCGCGTCCACCGCGTCCGCCGCGGCCACGGGTGCGGGCGCGTCCACCGCCGCCCGGGGTACGGCGGGCGGCGCCACCGCGGCCTCCACCGCTCCCGCACCGGGGACGGCGGGCGCGGTGGACGCGCCCGCATCCGTGGCCGGGGGCGTCACCGCGACGCACGCGCCCTCCACGGTCCTGGGGGGCGGCAGCCGCATCACCCCCACCATGCGCAGGGCCATCGAGGAGGTCGACGCGACGTTCGGGAGGTTCTCCGCGATCGGCGCCTGGCGCGCCGACGGCGGCATGCCCGGCAGCGACCACCCCACCGGCAAGGCCGCCGACTTCATGATCACTTCGGGCGGGAAGATGCCCTCCGCCGCCAGGCTCAAGGAGGGCTGGGCGATCGCCAACCACCTCAAGGACAACGCCGAGCGCCTGGGCGTCAAATACGTGATCTTCGCCCAGCACATCTGGAACCCCTCCCGCGCGGGCGAGGGCTGGCGCCTGATGGAGGACCGCGGCGGCGTCACCGCCAACCACTTCGACCACGTGCACCTGTCGGTCGCACGCTGACCCTCGTGCGCCTGTCGCCGGCGGCGGGGTACGGAACGCAGAACGAACAGGAGCAGGACATGCCGACGACCTCGCGCTCGACCTCGCGCTCCACCGGACCCCGCCCGCACGGGACGCGCGGAGTCCCCGGACCGCGCGGACCGCGGGGACTGCGCGGGCTGCGGGGACCGCGGGGGCTGCGCGGGCTGCGCCGGGCGGTGGGCGCGCTCGCCGCCGTCGCGAGCCTGTGCGCGCTGCTCGCCGTACCCGCCGCCGCCTCCACCGCGGTCCCCGGACCGCGGGCGATGTGGCTGTGGCAGCGCAGCGACCCCGCCGCCACCATGGACTGGGCCACCGCCAACGCCGTCAAGGAGATCTTCGTCCACGTCCCCACGAAGATCACCAGGACCGAGCTGACCCGGCTCAAGCAGCTCAAGAAGCGCGCCGACGCCGCCGGGGTCCGGCTGTCCGCCCTGGGCGGCGAACCCGGCTGGACCTTCGACCACGCCGCCGCCCTGGCCTGGCAGCGCGCCGCGATGGGCACCGGCCTGTTCCGCACCACCCACGTCGACGTCGAGCCGTACCACCTGAACGAGTGGCACACCGACCAGGCGGGCACCACCGCGGCCTTCCTCGGCCTGCTCGCCAGGCTGCGCGACGCCGACCCCCGGCCGCTCGAGGCCGACGTGCCGTTCTGGTACGAGACCGTGCCCGCGGAGGGCTCCACCCTGGCCGACGCGGTCCTGGCGCGCGTCGACGCGATCACCGTGATGAGCTACCGCGACACCGCCACCGGACCCGGCTCGATCATCGACGTCGGCCAGGACATGCTGCTGCGCGGCCAGCTCGCGGGCCGCCCGGTACGGCTGGCCGCCGAAACCCTCGCCCTGCCCGACTGCCCCTACTGCACCTTCCACGAGCAGGGCCGCCAGGCGCTGGACACCGCCCTGTCCGCGGTCGACGCCGCCGCCGTGTTCTATCCCGCCTACGCCGGCATGGCCGTCCACGACTACGCCTCCTGGACCGCCCTGCGCCCCTGACGTGGCGGGAACCGTCCCGCGCCCTGGACAGTCCCCTGCACGTCGTCGAGATCGCCGGTCCCGACCACGGACGGAAGACGGGCGGAAACACCGACGGGAGAGCCCGGGCTCGTGCGAGCCCGGGCTCTCCCGCGTGTCCGGGGTTTGTTCCCGGTTCAGGCCGGTCCGGTGGACGGAGCCGTCAGACGGCGGGCTCGGGGTCCTCGGCCGGGGCGGGGTCCTCCGCGGGGTCCTCGGCGGGCTCGGGGTCGGCGGCCGGGTCCTCGACCGGGTCCACGACCGGGTCCTCGACGGGCTCCGGCTCGGCGACGGGCTCGGGGCTGGTGGCGTTGACGTGGGCGGCGAACAGACCGGCGGCGGACTTGACGCCGTTCACGGTGACCTTGTCCCCGGCGGCCAGGGCGTCGAGGGTCGTCTTCTCGTCGTCCTTGGTGACCTTGGTGGTGGCGGAGACCTTGAACACGGCCGCGGTGCCCGCGACGAGCTTGGAGCCGCTCGCCGCCTGCACCGTGACGGTGCCGGCGGCGGCGTCCACGGCGGTGACGACGCCGACCGCGGTGACGGGCTGCACGGCCTTGGCCGCCTCCGCGGCCTTCTTCGCCGCGGCGGCCTTGGCGGCGGCGGCGGCCTTGGCCTGCGCGGCCTTCGCGGCGGCGGCGGCCTTCGCGGCGGCGGCCTTCGCCGCGGCGGCGGCCTTGGCCTGCGCGGCCCTTGCGGCGGCGACCTGCTTGGCCGTCGCGGCCTTGGCGGGCTTCTTGGGGGCGGCGTTGGCGGTGCCGGCGGTCGCGGGCACGCCCACGGTCACGGCGGCGGCGACGGCGAGCGCGGCCCAGGTCTTCCTGCTGTTCAACACGGCGTCCTCTTCCGATTACCGACAGTAGGGATGACTCTCCTGATCGGCAGCGCGAAGACCCACTGAAGGAAAAACCCGAAGAAACATCTCGTCCTCACCGCCCGCCCCACCGCGCGAGGGGGCGGCGGGGCGGGGCGGGCGGCGGCCCGGAGTCCGGCGGGGGACGGACGCGGCGGAGGTCGGCGGCCTCCCGGCTCGGCGCAGGACGGACGCGGCGGAGGACCGGCCGACCCGGCTCAGCGCAGGACCGGCCGATCCGGCTCGGCGCAGGACGGACGCGGCGGAGGACCGGCCGACCCGGCTCAGCGCAGGACCGGCAGGCCCAGGACGCCCAGGCAGGGGTCCAGGAGCCGTCCGAGCAGCGCCGCGTCGAGCAGGTCGGCGACGGTCAGGGCGTGCACGGCGCCGCTGAGCAGGTTCCACACGCCGCCCGCGCGGTCGGCGACCGGGACGTCGGCCGCGTCGACGGCCTGGACGAGCTCGAACTGCGCGGCGGCGGCGGCCCGCACGCGGTCGGACATGTGCACCGCCCACGAGGCCTCGTGCACGGCCTGCGACCAGCCGGAGGAGTCGAGGCGGGTCCGGTCGCCGAGGGCGGTCAGCCGCTCCAGGTCGGAGGCGCCGAGCGTCTCGATGCGCCGGCACAGTCCCGTGACGGCCTCGTGCTGGGGGCCGGTGTCGACGGGGCGGTCCGGCAGCTCGCGGGTGGCGGCGAGCCAGCCGACGGCCAGCCGCCGCCGGGTGTCGGCCGGCAGCAGCTCGCGCAGGTAGGTGGCCATCACCGCGTCGCAGACGACGGCGGTGGCGGCGGAGGCCGTGTCGTCCTGGCGGCGGACGCCCTCCTGCTCCTGCCACGTCCAGCCGAGCACGTCGTGGCGGACGCAGTGCAGCAGCGCGTCGGGGGTGCCGATGGGCGCCCGCTCCAGCAGGGCGAGGGCGCCCTCGGCGTCCTGCTGGGAGAGGCTGCGGACGGTGGGGCGCAGCACGGTCGCCGCGTGGATGTCCTGCCACAGCTGGGCGCGGACTCCGTCGTCGGGCAGCCGCCGGGCCAGCGCCGCCAGGTCGCGGGAATCAAGGCGCAGAGCGCGGGAGAGCACTGCGGCGGTCGCCGCTCCGCCGTCCAGTCGTGTCAGGTCGAAACCGAGGACTGGGGCGCTGACCAGGGAATACATGAAACAGTTTTACACCGGAGAATAGCTTTCAACCCAATCGATCAGCCATTTATTACCAAATATCACAGTCGGTTCCTACGACGACACTTTTAGTTGATAAAACCGTTGATTTGCAAAAACAATACGGGGGGTCACCCACGGTGATCGTGGGCGGCCCCCCGCACGGCGCCTCGTCCCCGGGCGTGCTCCCCGGGGACGGGGGACGCCGGGTCTCAGTAGCGGAAGCCGGAGACCAGCCGGTGCAGCCGGGTCGAGAGTTCGGCCAGGTCGGCCGCGGCCCGGCGGCTCTCCCCCACGCCCTCGGCGGTGATGTGCGCGGCGTCGGCCAGCACCGCGATGTTGGCCGCGATGTCGGCGC
>NZ_JABTEX010000006.1 GCF_015711645.1 Planomonospora sp. ID82291 | reverse complement strand
GGACTCACGGTCCAGGAGGCGAGAGTGCTCACTCACCAGCGGCTACCAGGCATCGAGTCTGCCAGTGAGGCGGACCCGGTAGTTCCCATTAGGAGGGGATGACGATCCAGTCGCCGTGCGCGTCGGTGAGGTCGTCGTCCTGGTCGAGGGCGGTGACGCGGACGACGATGTCGCCGCTCTTGCCCGCCATGTCGCGGGTGAGGCCGAAGGCGGTCAGGTGCATGCGGCGGGTGTTCATGATGTGGTGGCGCAGAGGCTCGGTCTTGCCGTCGGCGGCGCGGGTGCCGTACTCGATGGCGTGGCCGCGCGGCAGGTCGTACCAGTCGGAGACGGTCTCGGCGACGCAGTTGTCGGCGTAGTGGTCGGTGCGCACAACGCGGAACACGACATCGTCGCTGGTGCCGACCCACAGGTTCCAGTGGGAGGGGGTCCGGCGGAGGTCGTGTTCGGTGATGGTGCCGTCGGCGGCGCGGCTGCCGTACTGCAGGTCGTACTCGAACAGGTCGTTCATGGGGGCTCCTTCGGGCTACCGTATCCCTTACTTACGATTAAAAGAATATAGGAGAGTTAATAGCATGGCAAGGGGTGGCGGAGGGGTGAACGCGCAGAGGGCGGACCCGGTGCCTTCCGGGTCCGCCCTCTGCGGCTGGTCCAGCGCCCCTACTCGCCGCCGGCCGCCTCCTTGACCGCGGCCAGCTGGTACAGCTTGCCCACGAATGCCTGCGCCTCGGCGATCTGCTGCGCGCTCAGCCCTGGAACGCTCTCCAGCTCTTCGCGGGTGAGGAGCTGATCGACGGTGGTAATGCCACCGGCGAGCAGCGCCTCGGCCAAGGCCGCCTGCAGCCCGGCCTGCTCCAGCGGGGCTCCCGCGAGCTCCGGCCGCCCGATGGCCCGCAGAATGAACGGCCCCGGCTCGTACCACCGGATGCGGCGGTCGTCGAGCTCGCTCGGGACCGGGTCGCCGGCCTCACGCCAGCGCCGCGCCATGTACTTCACCTGCTCATACGTCAGCGAAAGCCGACGCTCCAGCCACCCGAGGGTCACCCGGCCGTGAGCGTCCCGGCCGTGGCTGACCGCCTTCTCCCGCTCCTGCACGCCGGCCCACCAGGCATCGGCGGACTCCGGCTCGTAGAAGTAGCGGTTGTCGACGGCCCGGCACGTCGGGGTCTCGCTCCTGCTATCGGCCGCGCGCAGGCGTTCGCGCACCGCCGCCGCCGGCACGCCCCACCGGTCGGCGAGCTCGGCGGCCGACAGCCAGTGGTGCTGGTTGTCGGTCCACCAGGTGAGGGTCGGCTCGAGGTCGAAGAGGGTGACGCGGCCGCGGCCGCGCCGGGTGGGCGGGCCTGCGGTGCCGGCGGCGCTGACGCGCTTGAGGAACTTGTTCAGCGTCACGCCGAGCCGGGTGGCGACCTCGGCGGCCGGGACCCACTCGCCGTTCGGCGCGGGAGCACCGGCCTCCGCGGGAGCGGACTTGTTCATCTCAGCCTTGCTCACGTCGCGGGTGATGAGAGGCAGGTTGAACCCGGTGAGCTCCTGGACGACCATCTTCGGCCGGCTCGGATCCTCCTGGAGGGCGATCTCGTACAGGGCGTACACCTTCTCGGCGCGATCCTGCATGGCGGCCTCGAGGGCACGGTCGAGGTCAGTGATCGTCTTCAGCTGCGCCTTGATCACCTCGAGGGCTTCCTGCTCGGTGTAGTCCGGCAGCTTGGGCTTGCAGGTGTTCGGGTCGACCGGGTCCGGGTCAACCGGCAGATGCGGCTTGATCTCGTTGTGCCACATGGAGCGGGTGAGCCCGGCCAGGCGCATCACTGCTTCCGCCTTGTAGCCGTGGCCGTAGACGAGGGTCGCGGCAGCCAGGTCGCGCGGGTGGGTGGCGGTGCTGTGCTGGTCCCGGATGGTCTTCACCCGGAGGTGCGCGTCCCGGGCGCCCTTAGCGAGGGTCTTCTTCCTGGTCGTGGCGTTCATGTCGCTGAGTCCTTAGGTGGGGTGAGACGTTATCGGTTCCTCCCGTGCGAACGGTGACGGGCGGCAGACGCAACCTCGCGTCCGTCAGGAAAGAGTACAGGGTAATTAGTAACCGGGGAATGTTAAACGGAGTGCGAAGCGTCTGTGGTCTCTGTCATACCCAGGGCGGGCAGTGGCCAGATGCGCAAGATGATCTGGCCCTTGGCGACTACGGGGCCGAGCCGGAGCACGGGACCAATTCAAGCCGTCATAACCAGGTCGGTGAGAAGCGGAGCCGAATGCCGCTGACCGGCTCTCTTGATCAACTCAGCCGCAGTGCCGTGTCAGTGAGTTCGGGAGCCACCTCAGCAGCTCGGCCGGCTCACTGATCACTATCCGGGGTCACACGGCCAGCAGTTCCTCGTGGAAGCTGCGGGTGTCGGCGTGGTCGGGCCAGCGCTGCAGCAACTCCCCGTCGAGGGCGCGCAGCTCGCGGCGGATACGCGCCGACCCGGTGCGCTGGGCGACGCCGAGCGCTTCCTGCCCGAGGTGGGTGGCGCGGGCCGGGTCGGGTTCGGACTGGGCGACGGCGACAGCGAGCTTCGCCGTCAAATGCCCGCGGTCGCGGGCCAGGTTCTCCGGGAGCTTCCCGATCTGCTCTTCGAGGATGCCGACGGCGGTGTCGGCGCGGCCAGCCACCCGGTAGCAGGCGGCCGACTGCTCCTGCAGCGTGTCCAGGTCGTAGTAGTGCAGGTAGACGGGCACGTCCGGATGGGTGACGTGCGGGTGGTCGCGGAGCGTGTCGGCGGCCTGGTCCAGCAGGGTGAAGCATTCGGCGTACTCGCCGAGCATCGCCAGGCCGCGCGCCTGCTGCTGGGCGGCGAGCGCGTCGAGTTTCGGTTCCAGCCCGGCCGGGTGGCGGCGGGCGGCGGCCGCCAGGTGGACGACGGCGGCGTAGTCGTCGGTGAGGACCGCGATGTTGGACTGGCGCACCAGCATGTAGGCGGCCATCTGGGTGTCGCCGGCGCACTGCGCCCACTCGGCGGCCCGCCGCGACCAGTGCATGGCGGTCTCCAGCTGGCCGAGGTCCTGGTGCAGCCAGCCGGCCATCTCGGCGTACTGGGCGAGGACCTGCAGCAGCGGTTCGGCGTGGCGGGCTCCGGCGCTGCGCCGCAGCTCGTCCAGGACGTCGATCTGCGCGAGAACCGGCCGTAGCAGCGAGCGGGGGCCGAGCATCTTGTCGGCGCTGTAGTGCTCGGCCAGGACCCGCCGGAAGTAGTCGATGACTTCGCCGTCGACGCGGGACGGCTGGTCGATGGCGCGTGCGACCCGCTGCGCCTGGTCGGCGTCGGTGAGGCCGGGCAGCACCGAGGCGAGTGCTCCGCTGGCCAGCAGCTGAGCGAACTCGCGTCGCGAGAGGGTCACGCGCACGCTCCTTCCATCCGGTGTCTGCATGTCCAGCATGACCGGTTCGCCGTCGTATACGCCAGCGGCGCCGAGGAAGGGCGCGGCACGGCCGGGCCCGGCATGCCGCCGGAGCGAGCACAACAGCCCGCCTGCCTTGAGCGCCGCATCGAGCGCTTCGACCTGCTCGGCGGGCGGCAGGATCTCGCCCTTCTCCGCGCGGGAGATGCGGGTGTGGTCGTACAGGGCGGTCTTGGCCAGGTCGCGCTGCGACAGGCCCGCCTGGGTGCGCAGGTGGTGCAGCGCCGCACCGAACATGCGTGCTGCGTGGTGCTCGTCCATCGTGACCAGCTCCCTCACCGTGTTGCTGCCGTGTTGCGGCAACACCAACTGTCTGGGCGGCCCGGCCCTGGCCGGGTGACGATCCGTACGGGCGGTTGCTCGGAGCGTAAACCGGACGGTCAGAGATCGCACGGGGTTCGTGAAGACCCTCACCGCCTCGTCATATCCCCTCGAACAGCTGGAGCGTGTGCATGGACCAGATCGAGATCGACGGCCTGCGGCTGCGCTGCGTCATCGGCGTCAAAGACGAGGAGCGCCGCGACAAGTCCGACGTCGTTGTGGATCTGCGGATCGGCGCCGATGTGCGCCCCGCCGGCCTGACCGACAACCTGGCCGACGGCTGGGACTACCGGGCCGCGGCCAAGGGCGTGATCAGCGCCGTGGAGTCGTCGCGGTTCCGGACGGTGGAGGCGCTCGCCGAAGCGATCGCCCGCACGATCGTCGTCGGCTACAAGGCGCCGCATGTGCGGGTGCGACTGCACAAGCCGGGCGCGCTGCGTTTCGCCGACAGCGTCGGCGTCGTCATCCACCGCACCGGCGACGACTTCACCGCAGAGAGGAAGATCGCATGACGATCATCGACATGCCGTCGCGCCGACCGGTACGGTCTCCCGCGGTGGAGCGCGACCTGGACGGTGCGCAGGCGGCGGCGACGCGGCTGTTGGCCGCGCTCGGCATCGACCTGGCCCGGGAGGGCATGGCCGAGACGCCCGGCCGGATGGTGCGGGCGCTCGCGGAGATGTGCACGCCCCGCGACTTCGACCTGACGACGTTCCCCAACGACGGCCGCTACGAACAGCTCGTCATCGAGCGGCGCATCCGCTTCCACAGCCTCTGCGAACACCACCTGCTGCCGTTCACCGGCGTCGCCTACGTCGCCTACCTGCCGGGCGCGCGGATCCTCGGCCTGTCGAAGCTGGCGCGGGTCGTGGAACTGTTCGCGCACGGCCCGCAGGTGCAGGAGCGCCTCACCCAGCAGATCGCCGACTGGCTGAACGAGCAGCTCGACCCGAAGGGCGTCGGCGTGGTCCTGGACGCCGAGCACATGTGCATGACGTTGCGCGGCGCCCGCGCCGAAGGGTCGACGACGGTCACCTCGGCGCTGCACGGGCTGCTGCGTGACGACGCCCGCACCCGGGAGGAGTTCTTCCTCCTGGCCAAGGTCGGCTCCTGACCTCCTGCCTCGAAGGAGAGGTACACCGATGAGCAGTTTGTTGATCGAGATCGGCGGGGAGGCCGGATTCGTGTTCTCCGCCGCCCACGCAGGCATCCACGACGGCCAGATGGAGCCGCTGCACGGCCACACGTTCTCGGCTGGGGCGCGCCTGTTCGGCACCGCCGACCCGGCCGGCATGGTCGTCGACTTCCATGTGGTGAAGGCGGGCATGAAGGCGGCGATCGAGCCGCTGCGCCGCCGCACCCTCATGCCGGACAAGCCGGTCGCCGGCGCCGTCTACACCGAGGACGGGCAGGTGATCGTCGAATGCGGGAATGACTGGTACAGCTTCCCGCGGCGCAGCGTGTTCCTGCTGCCGGTGCCGAACACGACGACGGAGGCCATCGCCGGCTACCTGCTGGACCGGCTGGTGCCGCACCTGAAGGGCGCGACCGGCCTGGAGCGGGTCGAGCTGACGCTGGCCGAAGCACCCGACACGCGTGCCGTCGCGGCCGCCGACCGTAGTGAGGGGTTGTGGTGAACGGACCACTGGGAATCGCCGACAAGGACGCGCCGAAGGCGCTGCTCGGTCTGGTCCTGCACCGGCACCTGACCGGTGACGCCGAGCCGGTGCGGGTGCAGGTGTCCAGCCCGTGGGACGTGTGGTGGGCCTGCTACCGGGCGGGCCTGCCGTTCAGCGGCCTGGGCGTGGAACCGGTCATGCCGTACGGGGCGTGCCGCGGCTGCATCGCCGACGCGCTGGAGTGCGCGTCAGCGGTTCCGCCCCGCCACCCCGACGAGCTGGGGGAGCGGCCGTGCGGCTGCCTGCGCCTGTGGGCGGTGCGGATGCGCAGCGGACCCGAGACGACCGGCTGGCCGCGCTTCGCCCTCACCGTCGCCCTCATCAAGCCGGACGCGCCCGCCGAGCTGATCACTGACCGGTTGTCGGCCGGCCATGAGGTGCTCGGCGCGTGGGCGCGGACGCTGACGGCCGCCGACACGCGCCGCATGTATCCGGAGGCGTACGGCGAGGACTACATCGCCGCCGTCGACGCCTACCTGACCAGCGGGCCTTCGCGGGTGATGCTGCTGCGCTCGCACGACCCGGGCACGACCGCGGACATCAAGACCCGCATCCGGGACGAGATCGGCAACGACCGGCTCCGCAACCACCTGCACATGCCCGACAATCCGGGGGAGGCGCTCGCCGACCTCGCCCACCTGGTCGGGTGGGGGCTGCTGCAGGAGTTCCACGAAGGGGCCGACGATGCCGCCAACGCCTGCCTGGCGTTCTACCGGGCTGCACTGGGAGTGCGGGACACCGACGCTGACGGTGTCGCCGCTTCCCGGTAACCCGGCGGCAGGGGAACGGGGCCGCCCGGCCACACCCGGCCAGCAGGTGGCGTGGCTGCTGTCGAGCCCGCGTGTCTGCGTCGGCGTGTGGACCGGCGCCACCCGTACCCCGTGCCCGGCCGGCACGCCCGTGCCGCCGGGCACGGACGCCCAGTGCGCCGGGTGCGCGGCCGCCGACCGCGGCCGCGCCCTGGCCCGCGACGCCATCCTCGGCGGCGACGACCGCGACTGGCACCTGTACCTGGCGTGGTTCGGCTCCGGCCTGCTCAAGGTGGGGCTGACCGCTGAGGACCGCGGAGACGACCGGCTGCTGGAGCAGGGCGCCATCGCGTGGACGCTGCTGGCGGGCGGCCGGTACGCGGCGATCCGCCGCGCCGAGCAGACCGTCTCCGCGGCCGGCCTGGCCCGGGAGCGCATCGGCGCGCGGGCGAAAGCCGACGCCTGGTGGGTCCTGCCCGGCGCCGGTGAGCGGGCCGAGCACGTGGAGAAGGCGCACGCCGCCGTCACCGCGGCCGTCACCTGGCCTGCCGGCGTCACCCCCACCGGCTGCAACGTCCACGACGCGGCCACCGTCTACGGCCTCGACGAGCCGCCGCCCGCCGCCTACCAGGAGCTGACCGGCGTCGACGACGCCGCGGTCCTGGCGGGCCGCATCCGCGCCGCTGTCGGCCGCCGCCTGCTGATCGACACCCCGGCCGGCCCGCTGCTGGCCGACATGCGCCGCATCGCTGGCCTTCCCCTGGCCGCCGCGGCGGGCGACGCCCGCCCGGCCGGCCTCCACTCGACTTCCCGAATGCGACCACACCCCCATGGAAACGATCAACGCTTGTTCTGACACCGTCCTCGGCCAGCTCGTCGTCCTGGAAGGCATGCCGGGCGCCGGAAAGACCACCATCGTCGAGCAGCTCGCTGCCGCAGGCTGCCCAGTCCTCGGCGAGTACACGACCTGCGACGGCGACACCGTGCCGCTGAACGCGCACCCCGGCGTCGACGAGGACGCCACCCACCAGGCCAACTGGGTCCGCAAGACCGTCCAGTCGCGGCCGCTGCTGCTACGGCACCCGGCCGTCGTCTGCGACCGGGACTGGCTGTCGGCGCTCGCCTACGCCTACTCGACCGGCGACACCGGCCTGCTGGCGGCGCGCACCGCGTGGGCCGTCGACGGGCTGCACGACGGGACGCTGCTGCTGGCCGACACCTACCTGCTGTTCGACCTCGACCCGCAGGTGAGCCTGCAGCGCCGCCCGGCCGCGCCCACCGGGCACCCGTGGAGCATCATCGGGCCGCTGCGGCGGCTGCGTGACTTCTACGACGCACCCGACGCCGCAGTCGGCGCGCACAGTCCGATGCTGGCCGCGCTGCTGCGCTCCCGCACGCGGCGGCACCTGTCCGGTCACGACGCGGCCGAGGCGAACCTCGCCTTCGTCCGCGCGGAGGTGGCCCGGTGACGCCGACCATGGTCGTCGCCGTCCACGACGGCTTCTACGGCAACGGCACCGGCGCGGGCCGCTGCAACCGGGCGCTGCTCGACGTCCTGGCCGGCTGTCTCGCGCCGGGTGTACGGCTGGTGGTCCTGCCGGTCCACCTGAACCCGGGCAGCCCCGAATACGACGCCGGCTGGCATGCCGGGACGCGGACGATCGTCGAGCGGGCCAGCGGCATCGTGCGCCCGGTCGGTAACGGCACCGGCGGCCGCCGCCGCTTCGCGGGCCTGCCCGGGTTCCGTCACGCGTGCGCGTCGGCGGCCCGAGCCATCCACGCCCTGATCGGCGACGGTGCCGGCCCACTGCTGGTCGTCACCTCCGACGTGCCGTTCTACGGGCTGGCGCCGCTGCTGCCGGTGCCGGTGCGCCGCAGCGTGGTGGCGGTCGCGCACGCCACCGCGGTCCTGCACGACCCCGGCGACGCCGAACGCGTCGACTGGGAGCGGGACGGCCTGCGCGACCTGGTCGCCCACGGCGGGCGCGTCGCCGCGATCAGCCGGCACATGCGCGAGCACCTGGCCGTCGAGTACCGCATCCCGGACCGGTCGATCGTGGATCTGGTCAACGGGCTGACCCGGCAGGAGTGGCGGATCGCGGCGCCGGACGCGCGGCTGCTGCCGGACGCGGCGGCGGGCGGGTTCCTGCTGGCGTTGGGCCGCGCCGTCCCCTACAAGGGGTGGGACGACCTGCTGGACGCGCTGAAGCTGGCCGGGCCGGTGCCGCACACGCTGCTGGCCGCCGTCACCGACGGCCCGGAGGTGACGCCGTACCAGGAGCATCTGGCGCGGCGCATCGCCGGTGAGGGACTGGACGTGACGCTGGTGACGCGCTTCGACCCGGCGGTGGCGAGCCTGATGGCGCATCCGGCGCTGGCGGCGCTGGTCGTCCCGTCGCGGGCCGAGCCGTTCGGGCGGATCCCGATGGAGGCGTTCGCGGCCGGAACGGCACCGGTCGTGGCGACGGGGGCAGGCGGCCTGGCGGAGCTCGTCATCAACGGAGTGACCGGCTACAGCGCCGAGGCGGGCGACGCGGCGTCGCTGGCGCAGGCGATCGGGCGGGCACTGGCCACCGACCCGGAAGGGCGGGCGCGGCTGCGGGAGGCAGGGCGGCAGCTGGTGGCGTCCCGCTACAGCTACGAACGCAACGTGCACACGTTCTTGCAGGAGGTCGCGCCGTGGGCGGTAGCCCCCTGGGACGCGACCTGACAGGGGTTAGTCGACGTATCCGGCTGGGGTCTGCCCGTTGACGGGCAGACCCCATTCGGTTTCGGCGATGCGCGCGGCGGCTTTCGCCTGCGCCAGGGCGGGCTCGCCCCAGCCGAGGACGTCGGCGGCGTCGGCCAGCGGCACCATGAGGCGTCGGCAGGTGTGGCCGGTGCCGTCGGGGTCGGGCTGCGGCGGCTCGAACGCGGTGATGATCCCGGCCATGCGGATCTGGGCGTAGGGGGTGCGGCCGGGCTCGCGGACTTCCTGGTAGCCGAGGTAGGCGACCGCGCCGACACGGACCTGGTTCTCTTCCAGGGCTTCGCGGACGAACGTCGCGGCAGGGTCGGTGTCGTGCGGTTCGGGCCGGCCGCCGGGCAGGCCCATGACGCCGTCGACGTCCTGGATGAGGACGCGGCCGGTGTCAGGGCACAGCAGGTAGCCATGGACACGGGTGGCGGGCAGTTCGGGAGGCACAGGCGCCTCATGCCACAGGTAGGTCACTGGGGTTTCAGCAGTCACGCCGGTCGAGCGTAGTGAGCGTCTAGGACTCGTGCAGGGGGAACACCGGACCGGCCTGTGGGTGCGGTCCATCCCACAGTTCGATGCGCTCTTGGCCAAGGCGGCTGATGTCCGCGTCATGCACTTCGACACCGCAAATCGGACGGAAGGCGAAGGGCTTGCGGTGTCGGCTACGGAAGGGCGGGCAGCGGCCAGATACGCAGGATGATCTGGCCACCGGTGACTACGGGGCCGAGCCGGGGGTCGGGTCCCACCAGGTGGGTGTGGTTGTCGTCGGGCAGCAGGCCGAGCCGGTACCGGCCGGCGGCTTGCAGGCGGGCGATGTCCTTGTTGGGGGCGATGAGCCCGTCGACGAGCGCCTTGTAGGTCGGCTGCCAGTTGGCCGGGTCGCGCTTGGCCACGCGCCGCCCGTCGAGCGGGCAGTACACGCCCTGGATGTAGATGCGCTCCTGGGTGGGGATCTTCGAGGCGAGGAACATCACCCACGCGGCTTCGCGCAGCGCCTTGATGATGCGGGCCTCGGCCATCCGGTGCAGCCGGTCGTTGGCGTTGAGCAGCCGCATGCCCGGGGGCATGGCGATCTGCCAGGTCGGCGGATGGGTGGTCTCGTCGAACATCGTGCTCCGTGGGTGAAAAGAGGACGGGTGGTGGGCTCGCGGCCTGCGGGGCAGACCGCGCGGGCCGCGAGCCGGTCTCAGGCCTCGGCCGGCGGCCCCGCGCTCGGCGGAGTGGCCGCTCGGGTCGTCACCCGGTGGCCGCGTAGCAGCGCGGTGATGACCGCGACGGTGTCTGCGTAGCTGGGAAGGTCGTGGCCTTCGGGAAGGTGAAGGTGGGGGCGGGTGTCGTTCACCAGGCGCTGGACCTCGGCGGGGTCGGGGTCGAGGGCGCGTTCGGCGGCGTCGGCGAGAACGGCGGCGATCAGCTGGGCGGTCTCCGGGTAGGTCGTGCGGGCCTCAATGTGGTCGCAGGAGCTGCAGACGATGCTCAGCTGGACCTGGCCGTCATGTACGGCCAGGCGGCCCAGCCCGGTGTCGACGGGGTTGCCGTAGGTGGCGGTGCGGGTGGGCAGCGGCAGCGTGACGCTGGCTCGAGCAGAGCGCGCCTTGGCCAGCGCGGTGACCGCGCCGGCGTAGGCGGTGCAGGTGATGTGCGCGTCGCCCACGCTGGGTCCGGGCCGCTGGCTGGAGATGCAGCCGGGCCCGCAGGGCGCGCTGCCGTCGAGGTGAGTGAGCAGGTCACTGAGGGCTGACCGCAAGGTCAGGGCGGGGTTGAGCACGAGTTATTCCTGACCGGACGGGCTGGCGGCCGCGGCGGGAGGTCCTTCGACGGCGGTGACGGTGCAGCCGTCGCTGTCGAGGTGACCGTAGGTGTTGAAGTAGCCGTAGGGCACGACGCCCGCGGGGTACCAGCCGGGGTGGCCGGGGTACTGGCGGTAGCCGTCGTCGCGGATGACCGGCCGCGGCGGCGCGTAGACCGTGGTGGTGGGCCGCACCGGTGCGGGCGCGGTCGGCCGGCCCTGCGCCGGGCGGTTGGTCGCCTGCGGGCGAGGCGGCTGCGGGTTGCTCTGGACGGTGGTCTTGTTCTGGCCACCGGTGCTGTTGCCGACCGGTTTGGGGGCGGGTGGCGGCAGGGCGGCGGCGCAGGCCGAATCCGGGTTCGACGTGCACGCCACCAGCAGGCTCACGGCCAAGACGACGGCGGCGGCGAGGCGGGGCAGCAGGGTGGGCTTCACGCGGAAGTCCTTTCTCGGTGGGCGGTGATGCGGGCTTGGCTGCGCAGGGACGTCAGCGCGTCGCGCCGGTGCCGGGCGGCACGGCCGCGGGCGGTGACCGGGACCGGCCGCCTGACGACCGGCGGCGGGACAGGGATCAGCGGCGGAGCGGAAGCCGGCCTGCAGGTGAGGCAGGCCAGTTTCCCGTCCGGGGCGTCGACCAGGTCGTGGCCGGCGTGATGTTTTTCAAAGCGCGTGCGGCTGAGCCACAACCGCTGGCAGGCGCGGCATCGCCAGGTTCCGTCGCTGCGGACGATCACGTTGTCGGCGTCGTCGAGGGAGTGCTGGCCGCTGAGGCACACCGGTGGGATCTCGTCGACTGGCGGCGGGCCGTCGGCGGGGTAGCCGTGCCGCTTCCAGCGGGCGTAGCAGTCGGGGCAGTAGCTGCGCCGGATACGGGTGCTGGGCTGGTCGCAGTTGCTACAGGCCTTGCTCCGCGCGAGCGCTTTCCGGTAGGCGCGCTCGGCGTCCTTGCACAGCTGGCAGGGCGGTTCCTTGTGCGCGAGGTGGCGGGCGTAGGCGGCCACGGTCCCGCAGGGCTTCACCTCGGCGCGGGTGCGCCGCTGTGTGCCGTCGCGGCGGTAGCGGACGGTGGCGAAGGGCAGCATGGGCGGCGGCAGGGCCTCGGCGCCCTCCTGCCAGCCTTCGACCGCCCAGGCGAGCAGGTCGGTGACGGGCCGGTCGTCGGGGATCATCGCGGCGAGCATGATCGGCAGCAGCGCGCGGTGTCCGTCGGGGATCTTCTGCAGGAACCGCTGGGCGGCGTCGGCTCCTTCGTCGCGCACGATGCACGCCAGGTCGCAGGCCAACTCGATGAGGTCGCCGGCGAGCCGGTCGCGGTCGAGTGTGCGGCGTTTCTGGTAGGCCTGGCGGGCCGGTGCGGCGTGGGTGTTGGCGGCATCGGGGTTGGCGAGCGCCGCGTTGACCGGCCGGGCCAGCCCTTTGGGCGGGGGCGGCCACGGCTGGCGGTTCTGCTGCCAGGTGAAGTGCACCGGGTCGGTGCCGGGGCGGACGATGCGGCCGGTGATGCCCTGAGGGTGGCGTTCGACGACGACCTCGCGGGGCTGGCCGTTGCCGGCGCGCTCAATGTAGATGGCGCGCCGGCCGCTGTAGTGGACCAGGGTGAGCGGCTGGATGCGCTCGGGCGGAGCGAGGGGGTCTTCGTCGTTGCCGGAGGCCTGGCGGGCAGCCAGCGCCCGCTCGTACTGCTTGCCGGTGGCGGGGGTGACGCCGACTTCAGCGGCGGCCTGGACAGGGTCCATGCCGCCCAGGCGAAGGTCGGCGTACCGGCGGCGGCGCTGCTGGGCGCCGCGGTGCGGGGCGCGGGCGCTGGCCGTGGTCATCGTGGCGTGGGTCCGGCGGTGGAGATGGGGATGATCTCGAAGACGGCTGTCTGGCAGTGGCAGCGGATGAAGGGGTCGCGGCTGTCGACGGTCCATCCCGGGCAGGCGCCGTGCCCGGCGGCGGCCAGGGCGTCCCACAGGGTGGCTCCCCACACGAGCGCGAACCCGTCGCTGGCGGCGGGTGCGGTCATCGGGCGTCCAGGTGCCGGCAGAGGTGCCGATAGAGCAGCTTGGACAGCTGCGTGGCCTGCTGCGGGGTGAGGAGCAGCTTCAGGGGTCCCATGTCGGCGGTGACGGCGGTGAGCGCATCGTGGAAGCGCTGCAGGTTGGCGTGGCGGCGCTTCTGCTCGGCGGCGTCGGCGGCGGCGCCGTTGGTCAGGTCGTCGGTGATCGCTGCGCTTGCTTCGGCGAGATTGCGCAGGTTCGCGCTGGCCTGGCTGTCGGGTGTCATGGCCAGGACGGCCCAGTCGCCGATGGCGGGGATGCGCACACCCGGGGGCAGGGTGAGCAGGTCGGTGTGTTCGTCGGCGGTGGGGGTCATGCGGTGGTGGTTCCTTTCGGTGGGGGCGACGGGAGACAAGCACATTTGGGCGCTTACGTCGTATCGCGAGGTCAAAGGGTGTCAACGAGGGCAGGTGCCGCCCGTCAGCGCGGCAGGCGCCGGTGTTCGTAGAGGCCGGTTGCGGTGTTGAAGACGCCGACTCGGCCGCCTGCGGCGAGCAGGTGGTCGTACAGCAGGACCGCCTCTTCCAGGACTTGGCCCCAGGGGCGGCCGGTGGCGCGGGTGGCGGCGTCGAGGGCGTCGATGGTGCGCCGGCTGAAGGCGTGCTGGTCACCGGCGGGGCGGTGTGAGGTGGGAGACAACGGGGAGCCTTTCAGGAAGAGGGCGCCGCCCGCCTTCTGGGGGCGGGCGGCGCGGGGAGGGTTAGGAGGCGGCCCACCCGAAGAACAGCCAGCCCGCGTGAACGAGCTGGGTTCCGGTGAGGGTGACGGTCACAGAGCCGGAGGTGATCCGGCCGGCCTCGTCGTAGACGAAGCCGCCCTGGACGTCGCGCGCGAAGTCGGCGATGTGCTCGCCCTGCTGGATGAGGGAGGCGAGGGCGGCCTCGACGGCCTGGGGACGGGTGCTGTAGCCGCCGGGGGTGGCGGGGATCGGAGCGGCGACGCGCCGCTTGGTGTCGAGGACCGGGATCGCGCCGCAGTATCCCCGCTTCTCGATGCGGGGCTCCCTGTCCCAGAGGGTGCGGTGCTGGTCGATGGCCTCCTGCAGCGGGAGCGGGGTGTCGCTGAGCACGAGGTACCCGTCGGTGGTGGAGATCGTTCCGTTGTTGCTGCTGCTGCCGTACTCGGCGACGGCGTCGTCCACGGCGCGGTCGTAGGCCTCTCGGACGTCGGTGCCGAGGATGTAGTCGGTGAAGTTGTGTGCGCCCATGGGCGTGGAGCTCCTGGAGTAGAGGGTGGGGCCGGGGCGGGCGCCCCGGCGGCGGAAGAGGTGGAACTACCAGGGGGGAAGGACAGCTGCGGCTTCGCGGCGGGCGCGGGCGGCGGCCTGGCGCAGGTCGGTGAAGTGGTAGCGGTGCGCGTCGCCCTCGGTGCTGAAGTGCTTGGCGGCGGGCGTGGGAACCCAGCGGGCTTCGGCCTGCGCGGGTGCAAGGTGGTCCAGGACGTAGCTGTCGGTCCACATGATGCGCCAGGCGCCGGAGGCGCAGCATCGGACGACGTTCACGGTGTAGATGGGGTGGGCGCCGGGATCGACGTTGAAGGAGAAACGGGTAGCGGCGGCGAGCAGGTCGGCGTCAGTGATGGCGGCCTGGTTGTCGGCGGAGGTGCTGGTCTGGGGCATGAGGGTCCTTCCTGGTGGGGCGGGCACCGCAAAGGAATCGCACTCCCTTGCTTGCACATAAAAAAATATAAGAGAGTTAATAAATGTGTCCAGTTGACGGTTGGCGCCCGCCCCGGGCTCGTCACGGCATCCCGGGCAGCCCTTCCACTTCGACCGTCACCGGGGCGTCGTCGTCGAAGTAGGCCAGGCGTGCGGCGCGGCTGACCGCCTCCTGCAGAAGGTCGGGCCATTGGTCGCTGGGGACGGTCGTGAGGATGCCGGCGATCAGCTCCTCGGCGACCTGCTCGTCGGGGGTATCGGTGAGACCGGCCCGGACGGCGTGCAGGTGAAGCGCTGTCACCCCGTCCCGCCGCGTCTCACGCAGTTCCAGCGGCTTTTCACAGCAGGCCGATACTTCGGTGCCGTAGCTGTCGCCGCGGGTGATGATCTGGCACGGCTCCTCGCAGCTCGGGCACGTGGGCGCGTCGCTTCCGCGCGGAGGCTGCTCGGAGGTGTCCGCGGCGGGCGGGTGCTGAAGGCCCCAGAACTCCTTGCCGTCCGTGTCCAGACGGGGGCCACCGGGTGCGATCACCACCTCGATACCGGCTCGCTTCCACTGTTCGACGGCTTCCTGCGCGCCCTGCAGCGTGCTGTAGCGGCGCAAGAACGCTTCGCCGGTTATCACCTCGCGGAAGCGGTCGCTGCGTTCGTAGAGGATGACGGCGGGCCCGGCGTAGGGCTCGCCGGGGTTGTTGGGATTCCATGCATGCTCGCCGCCGGCGAGCCATGTGACGTAGCGGCCTGGGCCGAGGTCCAGGAGGCGGCGGATGTGGCCTTCATTCAGCACGGCTAGGTCCTGTCGTCGGGGTGGGCGCGGTCGAGCGCGTCGATGAGGCGTTGTACGGAGGCGGGGCTGTGCGGGTCGGCGTAGGTGGCGGCGGCGTCGGCGAAAGTCACCTCGAGGGCGTGCTGGGCGCCGTCATGGTCGCCACGCCCGGTCAGGCGGGCGACGCGGTCCAAGCCGAGGCTGATGAGCAGGGCGCTGCCGGACTCGGCGGCGTAGGCCGTTCTGGCCAGGCGGCCAAGAGGACTGGCGAACAGCCGGTCGGATGAGTGCGAGTCGGGCAATGGAGGCAATGGCGGGGCCTTTCACGGGCGGGGAGGGCGGGCTGCCGCCCTCCCCGCGGGCGTCAGAAGAGGTTGCCGACGTCGAAGCGGGTGTCGGCGCAGTCGTCGCAGAGGGAGAAGGTGTCGCCGCTCTGCGGGGCGGTGTGGCGGTCGGTGGTGAGACGCCGGCAGCAGTGGTCGCAGATCCGCAGGTCGCCGCACGAGAGCGCGTCGGCGATGATCTCGCGCAGTTCGGTGAGGGTGGCGAGCCTCGCGGCGAAGTAGCCCTGATCCGCCAGGACAGGGCGGGTGGCGATGATCGAGCGGACGGGCAGCGGGGGCAGGGTGCAGGTGGCGCTCACGGGTCCTCCAGGGCAGTCAGGCGAGGGGATCGCACCCCCCTTGCTCTGTGTTAAATAATACAAGACAGTTAATTAAGGAGTCGAGTGGAGCCCCCGCCCGCAAGGGCGGGGGCTCCATCCATCAGAAGCGGTCGGCGTGGTGGCGCCCCTGGCGGACAGGGTGGCGCAGCGTGATCATCCAGAACGCTCCAGCCGTGGCCGCGAGTGCCGCGAGGATGAAGGCCAGGGTCTTACCCCCGACGATTGCGAGCCCCTCACTGAAGGCGGCGGCATCCGCCTGAACCTCGCCCGCCGCGATGGCGACGGCCTCGGCGGGGATGGTCTCGGCGGGAGCGAAGGCGAAAGCGGCGATAGCCGCACCCACGAGAAGGATGAAGGTGAAGAACGAACGAACGGCCACGGTGAGCCCCTTCCTGGTTGCGGCGGGAGGATCGCACCCCTCCCGCCTGAACAATTAAAACAGTACAGGGGAGTTAATTAGAGAGGCAAATCTACGAGAGCACGGGGAAAGCGCAGCTCACCGGGGTGAAGCACCGCATCCGGCGGCCGGGCGAGCGCCGCCTCGATGGCTCCGCCGTACGGCGCGTCGGGACAGCGCGGTGGGCGTGGGTGACATCCGTGCCTCGAGGGTCGTACCGGGCAGCTCGGCCGCCCGGCCGTACGTGCTGGCGCGGGCCGTGCCGGGCAGCTCGGCCGCCCGGCACCTCTGGCCGGCCGCGCCGGGTGGTGTCCGTCGCGGCGCGGGGAGCACCGCCTCGAGCGCGCCGCCGTACGGCGCGGCGGGATGGTGTCCGCTGCACGGCAGGCGGGGCGGGGGAGAGGACCGCCTCGAGGGCTCCGTCGTACGGGGCGGCGCGGTGCCTGCCTACGGCGCGGCGAGCACCCGTACCTCGAGCGCGGCGCGGTGCGTTCCGCCGTGCGCGGTGGGTTCCGCTATGCGGTGCGGCGGCGGGGGGAGCCTCCGTCCGTGATTCTCGGGCGGCTGGGGTGGTGTCCGCCGTACGGCGGTGCGCGGCGGTCGGCGGACACCCGTGCCTCGAGCGCGCCGCCGTACGGCGCGGTGCAGCGGGGGAGAGGACCGCCTCGAGGGCTCCGCCGTACGGGGCGGCGCGGTGCCTGCCTACGGCAGGCGGGGCGGGAGAGGACCGCCTCGAGCGCGCCGCCGTACGGTGCGGTGCCTGCCGTGCGGCGCGGCACGGGGCGGGGCGGTGGATCTCGGGCGGCGGGGCGGTGGATCTCGGGCGGCGGGGTGGTGCCTGCCGTACGGCGCGGCGGAGGACTCGGGGGGACGGTGCGGGGCGGCGCGGTGGGTTCCGCTGTGCGGGGCGGCGTGGGCGGCGGGGCGGGGCGGGGTGGTGCGGGGACGGGGGAGCCCCCGCCCGTGGTTGTCGGGCCGGGGCTCGGGCGGTGCTGGGGCGGTGCTGGGGGTGGGTTCCCCTCGTGCGGGGTGGGGTGCCCGCCCCGTGTGCGGGGCGGGCGGGCAGGGGTCAGGCGGCGCGGTGGTGGCGTCCCGTCTGCTTGGCGTTCTTGCGGGTGGTGCGGGCGGTGGTGGCCTTCTGGGCGATCATCAGGACCGCGACGCCCGCGAGTGCCCAGATCAGGCCGTTACCGATCGGGGCGAGCGCGGCGAGGGCGGAGGTGTCGGCGACGTGGGCGGCGTTGAGGTTGACCGCGCCCGCGTTCGGGTCGGTGCTCGGCGCGGTGTCCGTGCTCGGGTCGGTGTTCGGGGTGGTGTCGGCGGTGGGGGTGGCCTCCTGCGTGGGCGTGCTGTCGGTCGCGGTGGTGTCGGCGGTGTCGGCGGTGTCGGCGGGGGCGACGTAGACGGGCGCGGGGTCGCTGGTCACGGTGACGGTCGGGGCGGGCGCGGGGGTCGCGGTGGGGGTGGCCTTGGCGGTGCTGGTCTTGGGCTTGGCGGTCGCGGTCGCGGTCGCCTTGGTGGTGGGGGTGGTCTTGGGCTTGGGGGTCGCGGTGACGGTCACCGTGGCCTTGGGCTTGGCGGTCGCGGTCGCGGTGGCGGTGGCCTCAGGGGTGGCCTCAGCGGTCGCGGTGGCCTTGGGGGTCGCGGTCGCGGTCGGGGCGGGCTCGGTGGGCTTGGGCTGGGGCTTGGCGGTGGCGGTGACGGTCGCGGTGTCGAGGGTCGCGCCGTCGCTGGTCAGGGTCACGGTGTAGGTGCCCGCCTTCTCGGCGGTGAAGGAGGCGGAGAAGGAGCCGCCGCCGCACAGGGGGTCGGCGGGGGCGGTGCCGATCGGGGCGCTGGTGCCGTCGGGGGTGGTGACGGTGAGGGCGGCGGTGCAGGTGCCCGCCGTGGTCGCGGTGACGGTGACCGCGCCGCCTTCGGTGGTGGAGGCGGGGGCGGTGAGCGTGCCGTTGCCCGCGTGGGCGGGCAGGGCGAGACCGAGCAGCGCGAGCGCCGCGAGGAGCGCGGCGGTCAGGAGACGGAAAGCCATGGTGGGCCCTTCCTGGTGGGGGTGGCGGGAGGATCGCACCCCTCCCGCCCGAACAAGAAAAACAGTACAGGAAAGTTAATAGATGGCGCAAGTCGCGGGTGGTCGGGGGGCGCGCCCAACTCGGTCGCCCCCCAACTATCCCGGAATGGACTCTATAGAAACTCTCCTATACTGTTTTGCTTGTGAGCAAGGGGACGCGATCCCTTGCCCGGCCTACAGGAGGACCCATGCTGAACCTGTTTAACGAGGTCATGAACTTCGCATCCCAGCCCGCCGTCATGATCGGCGGCGCGGCCGCTGGTGCCACCGTTACCGCCCTGACGCACTTCGTGCTCAGCCGCGCGGACAAGGCGGCGGCGAACGGCTCCGCGCCTCACTCGTAGACCACGCGGCAGGTGGGCGGCGGAAGCCGCCGCCCACCTGCCCACCTGACCTTCAGCGCCCTTCCGAGAAAGGTGATCATGCACCCGCTTTTGCAGTCTGCACTGTTCCTGGAGGACATCCACAACAAGCGCGGCTGGGACCAGCCCCCAGCCCTCTACCTGTTCACCGTCGCGCCTACCAACGACCGGCACGAGGTCCGCGAGGTTCAGCTCGCATCGTGGCTGCGCGGCGAGGTGTTCGACAGCGTTCGCTTCTACCGGCGGGCAGTCGGCGCCGCGTTCCATCAGGAACCCGCGCCCGCGCCCGGCTTGGCCGCCGCCGTTGTCGTCCATGAGACCTGGGTGGCGATGGACGCCCACCCGGAGCGGCAGCGTGTCCGCGTCGTCGTCGCCGGCGAGCCGTCCGGGGCGTTCACCCTCGTTCAGCGGACAGCTCTCGGCAATGATCTCGAGACCCGCGTCAGCGATCGGGCGGGGCGTGGCGACATGCTGGCGTGGGAGGTGTCCGGCCTGGCCGCCACGCTGAGCGGAGAGGCTATGCCCGCCCTGCCTTGACCGGATCTCGATCGCAGGTGCCCTGCCTCCCGATCGCGGAGGCAGGGCACCTGCATGTCATGGCCCCGGCATGGGCCGCTCGAGCTACGGCTGGGAGACGGGCACAGAGGAAGCGGCCAGCGCGGGGACCTCCAGGCGGCCCGAGAAGGGGATGGCGTCGCCGTCGAAGATCAGCGGCAGCTCCTCGAGCCCGTTGACGATGACACTGCGGTAGCGGAGGCCGTTGAGCATTCCCGGTTCCCCGGGCTGGCCCGCGGCGAGGATGCTGGGCGGAGTCCCGGTGAAGTTCGGGACCTGGGCCACCAGCCACACGATCCGGTCGTCGTCGGCTGCCGTGACGGGCTGTTCCAGGTTCGCCCACCGCCAGCCCGCCGCGGTGTACAGGGTGGCCTTGTGGAGGCTCTGGCCGGCCTTCTCGGCGATGCCGCCGATGTAGACGGCCACGCGCGAGTCCGTGCCGGTCTCGCCGTCGCCGGGTGCGGCGACGGCGACGCCGACCGCGGCGATCGAGGCACCCGCCGGCAGGATGGCGGTGGCACCGATCACGAGCGGGCCGGTGTGCTTGACCGCCCGGTCGCAGTACTGCGGAAGAACGGTGGCCGCCGCGAAACCGTGCAGTGCCGCTTCGGCCAGCCGGTCGGTGGCCGGGCCGGGCGTCCCCGGCGTGCAGGTGCAGCTCACGGTGACCGTCACCGGCTCGGCGCTGTTGCCGTCGCCGCAGGTCTGGTTGATGGCGATGTTCGTCATGCGTCCCCCTCGGTGGTCGTCAGTTGGCGTCAGCCGCGCCGAGGGTGGGCGCCGACACCGGCCATGAATTCATACACGTGTTCGAGTTTTACGGCGAGGGTGATCATGCGGCTCCAATCCGGGAGCGCTCGATGCGGGTCCGCGCGGCCGGGCTGGCCGCCATGAGCAGTTCGCGCGCCCGGGCGGCGTTGCGGGTGGCGTCGCCGCGGTCGGCACGGGCGGCGGCGTACTCGCGGCCGCGGCGCTCCTGCTCTGCCCGGCTGCGGGCACTGGCGGCCGCGCGCTGCTGAGACGGCCAGGTGGCCAGCAGGTCGCCGTCGGCGCTGATCCAGGTGGCCAGCCGGGAGCGCAGCCACGACGGCACCCAGCGGGGCCGGTCGGTGTACGGCCACGGGGTGCCGTCGCCGCGGTGGTTGAGCGCGTGCCGGACGTCGTCGATGGTGGCGCCCAGGGCAAAGGCGGGCCGCAGCAGCGACCGCAGGTGCCGCGCCCGCACCCGGCGCAGCACCAGGTCCTCGGCGCGGAGCCGCTCGCACGCCGCGAGCATCTGGAGCTTGGTTCGCGGCGTGACGGCGGCCGGCCACGACTCGGCCGGTGCCGCGGGTACGGCGCTCTCGCGCGCGCCCGCGTAAGGGGAAGTCTTTCCTCCTACAGAAGGTGGAGGAAGGCTTGAGGGGGTCCGAGTTACGTCCACAGGCAGCGTTTCCACAGGCCACGGCACCTGCGTCCAGTGCTCGCCGGCGGGGTCGGCAGCCGGGGCGGGCAGCAGGGACGGGCTGGCGTCGAGCTCGTCGGCGGCGGCTTCCAGCAAGTCGGCCGGCACGGTGAGGATGTACTCGGCGGCCATGTTGTCCCAGCCGTCTTCCAGCAGCCCTTGGCGGGTGCCGGGACGGTAGCGGGGCGTCGACCCGGTGACGGCGGTCACCAGCAGGCCGCGCTCGCGCAGCCAGGCGAGGCGGTCGGCGAGCACCGAACGCGACACGCCGGCCTCGGCGGCCATCACCGCCCACGTGGCGCCCTTGCGGGGAGCGGTCACCATGTCGGAGCCGGTGCGCGTGGCCAGCTGCCACACGATGCGCTGCAGGCCGCGCCGCCAGTCGGCGCGGCGGTGGCCGGCATCAGGGTGGGATTCGGTGATGCGCAGCCACAGGGCGCGCGACGCGGCGCACACCAGGCCGTCGGGCAGCGCGGCCAGCGCGGCGGCGCGTGCCGTCGAGGGGGAGGGGAGCGGCTCGCGGCCACCGGTGATCGTTCTGGGTCGAGGCGTGACTAGCCGACCCGAAGACTTGTCCACTATCGTGGTCTCCGAGAGCTATCGACCAGCACGACAAAGCCCTCGAACGGCGCGCCGTCGAGCTGGTCTCACGGGAGGTCTCCGCGCGGGTTTCCAGGCCACTGAGCGCGGGGGCCTTTTCGTTTGTGCGGGTGCCGCGCGAGCGCGGCCGCTTGGGCTCCTTGGGCTCTTCCTCGGGACTTCGCTGGTCAGGGCATGGCCGAATGACGAAAAACACGCACGTCATTAACCATCTTGGATTGAACAATACGAGACATGGGGCATGGGATCAACGTCGGTTCCCTCCGGCGGCCCGCGTGCGCCGACCGGTACAGGCCGTACCGGGCCCCACCTGCCGCTCCCCCCTCCTGGGGGAACACTCCGCCGCGGCACGGAGAGGCCTTCCCCGGGCGTGCGGCGAACGGCCCGGGCCAGCGCGGCGCGGCCGTCTCACGCCGCCCCCGCCCGGGCCGCAGAAAACAACTCCAACTGCTCGACGGCGTCCGGCCGGTACCTCCGCCGGCGGGGGACCGACTCAGGCCAGGCACGCAGCCGGCGAGGACTGCGGGCGACACCCTCATCCGGGCGATCCCATGGCTCGGTCGGCCAGGGAACCTCGGCCTCGGCCGGGCCGCGGCCGAGCATGTCCACACCGTCGAACGCCTCGTCGACCGATTCCGGGGACGGCGCGGTCGGCCACGGAATGTCCGGGTTCCAGTCGGCGTGATCCCGTTCAACCGGGTCCCGCTCCCAGGAATCGACCAGCCGATGCCAGATGCGCCGATGCTCCCGGTACAGGGCCCGCCGCTCGGCCGCCGCAACATCCCCTCCGAGTTCGGCCGCGGCCGCATCCAAGCCCCGCCTCCCGCGTACCCACCCGTCCGGGGCACGCTCGGCCAGCTGGTAGGCGGCCAGCACACGCAACGCCTCACTCGTGGCCGATCTCGACACAAGCGCCGCCCTCGCGACCTCCGTCGACCCGGTCGGCTCGCTGCACAGCGCCTCGTACACCAGCGCCACGACCGGGCCCAGCATGTGCAGCGCCGGATGAAGCACATCGATGCGGCCGCCCCTCCAGCGGATCCACCGCGCCTGCGCCCGGTACTCCGCCGGAACGCGCAGCCGGTAGCGGTCGGCCAGCTTGCCCCGCCCGGCCTCCACCCGTTCGACGAGGGCGTCCTCCTCGTCTCTCAGCCTCTGCAGGTGCCGTGCCACGACGGTGTAGTCCAGGCCGCACATCTCCGACAGCGACCGCACACCGAACGCCGGCTGCGTCGAACCGTCCATCCGCGCCGCGACCGCCATCGCCCGCAGGAGCAGCCTGATGGACGCGGCCGCGCGACCCCACCCGGCGACGCGCTCGGGGTCGCGCTCGGCCAGCCACACGCACGTCCTCCACTGGAGGATCTCCTGCCAGCAGTCCAGCACCCGCTCGTCGGCGATCTGCGGGTCAACCGTCGCAACCCCCCACAGGTTCTGGTCGTGGACCTGAGCCACCGCCAGCAGAGGGTTATCTCCACCGCCGACGGGAAGACCTCCGGAATCTACTTTGTATAGGACCGGACTCCGCACACCGCCCTTGAAGAGTGATCGATCCCGTGTGACGCCAGGACCTCCAGGCGCAGCGGGAGAGGGGAGGGTGCGGGGGGCTGTGGAGGGGTGGTTCGGGCTTGTGTTGCATCTGCGGGCATGCCGGTGAGCGGCGATGTCGGTGACCGATTTGTGCCAGTCCCAGCGCAGCCGTCTCTTGCGCTCGTGAAGGGAACGCGGCCGGGTCGTGCGGGAGTCGAGAAGCACCTCAAGGCCCGCCCACGCTCCGGAGCGGATGCCGGCGATGACTTCGTCGAAGCGGACACCAGCAGCGGCGATAGAGTTCAGCAGCCCCAAGCGGGCCTCGGAGGCGGAGGCGTAGCCGAGGGCCTGCCAGTCGCCGTCGCCGGCCAGGCGCTGCATGCGCGAGGGCAGGGGACGCCGACCGGAGGGCCTGGGCAGCCAGGGGTAGCCGTCGGCATCGAGGGCGACGTCGACGACGGTGCCACAAGCCGGGCAGGTACGGCCGGCCTCAGCCAGCGCCGGCCCGTCGGCTGCGGCGCCGGGGGAGACGGCTTCCACCGCGGCGAGCTCGGCGGTCAGCTCCTGCTGCAGCGCGGCCCAGACCTTCGCGCCGCACGGCCGCTTCAGGATCTGCTCGGCTTCCTCCACCGGCACCGTTAGGCGCATGTACCCGGTCGGCCGGCCGTCCTTGATCTTGTGCATGGCGCCGGGCGGGCGGATCTGGCCGGCGGGCCCGGACATCGGCTTGACGTCGATCGTGGGGAACCGGCGGGCCAGGGCCCGGGTCACGCGGCGCAGCTCCTGCCAGGGCAGGCGCCGCGACCAGCGGATGTACACGTGGCGGCCGCCGGACGGGCTGAGGTCGGTGATCGCGCGGCCGCCGCACCGTTCAACCAGTTCAACCAGCGCATCCGCTTCGGCGGCGACCTGCGCCGCTGCTTCGGCTGGCGTCGCGCCGCCGGTCAGAGCGCGGCCGACGTCCAGGTCCGCGACGAGCACGCGGCCCTGGCCGTCGTCGCCGTAGATCGACACGGTGGCCGGCCGGTTGGGCAACTGCGGGTGGTACGGCGCCAGCGGCCGCGAATGCAGGCCGTCGGGGAAGCTGTGACCGCCGTCAGGGGAGACGCGCACGCGCAGACGCCCGGCGATCAGTGGCGCGATGCGCGCCCACGTCTCGACGGCCTCGGCTTCCAGGGTGCGCGCCGACGCCCCACCGGTCGGGCCGGCATCGAGCGTAGGCCGCTCCTGCCGCGCGGGTTCGGGATGGGCGTCTTGCCCGTCAAGGGAAGAAGCGCGCCCACATATGCAGTTATGCGTGTCGGCAACGCCAGAATCACCCGAATGCGACACGCCGCACAAGGGCATGACTGGCAGAGCCGGGAGTCCATCGTCTATCGTGGTCTCCAGACCTGAAGGACCGGCCAGGCACGCGAGAGCTCGCCAGCCGACACGCGCCGGGCCGGGGTTCTGTAGAGGGTCCTCGCGCCGCAACCGCCAAGTAGTTGCGCGAGGGCCCGCTTCATTTTGCGGGTCTGTCGTTGTCGCCTAGAGCCGGTGAGCTATCCGGCCTGAGCGGGGTTCCTCCTTCTCGTCCTCCTGAGGTGCGTCAGCTAGCTGAACAGGTCAAGCTGCGACGGTGCTTTTGGCCCGCATCGACGCAAGCTCGAAGTCCAGCAGCATCTGCCGGTCGTGCATGTTCCGAGCCACCTCCAGCAGGACGTCCACCAGCGACGCCCCGGCTTCAGCCGCAGGGCCATGAGCCTCCGGGTCCGGATGCAGGGCACTGAGCAAGGTGACCAGGTAACGATTCAGGTTGCTGTATCCGCAGCTTCGAGCGCCGTTGTCCAGCCGCTTGCGAAGCGCCGGGGTGGGACGAATCATCGTCGGCACCGGATCCTGGCGGTCGTTGTCCTCCACGATGGAAGCCGCCTCCAGCAGGGAGTCCACCAGCGACGCTCCAGCCGCGGCCGCCGCACCGTAGACCTCCGGATCCGGGTGCAGGACACGGAGCAGGTCAACGAGGTAACGGCTGGTCTTGCGGGTGCCGTAGCCCTTTCTCAGAGCGCCGGCGTCCAGCCGCTTACGCAGGCCCGGGCCAGGGCGGATCATCGTCTGCACCCGCTCCCCCAGATGATTCTGAGGCATCCCGCACCCTCCTCCTTCAGCTGTGGCCACGGCCCGAAAGAAACAGTTTCATCGGACCTTGGACTCCTCCAGTCGCGGAATCTAGCACGTCCACGATCAGCGGACCTGTGACACGCCGTAGCTGCCATGAAAACTTCCGGACTCAGTGAAGCCACTGTTCCGGCGCCTCGTCGAACGGCCACCTCCGATGCGGTGCCGCGACCATCAGGCGAAGGGGCCGCGGTCACCGCAGATCCCGCCCGTCCGCGGGGGCGCGGGTGGCCCGGATGAGCCGGCAGGAGGTCGGGTCGCCGTCGACCTCGCTGTCGATACGGTCGATGGTGGTGACGGTCAAGCCGTGCTCGCCCAGGAGCCGACACCACAGCGCGGGCTCGAGCACCCACCGGTACACCGTGTCGGGGTCGTGGCCGGCGATCTGCAGCCGCTGCGGCGATGGTTCGACCGTCTCCGCCGGGCCCTCGCCGAGGTAGTTGGTGTGCAGCACGGAAACGGCCAGCAGACCGCCCGGCCGCAACGCGGTGAAGATGCCGGGCAGCAGCACCGCCGGAGGGGTGAAGCACAACGCCCCGTGAACGCTGATGATCACATCGAACGGGGCGGTTTCCTGGAGGTAGTCGACGGCGTCAGCCTGCACCAGCGTCAGGCCCGGGATCGATCCGTAGGAGGAGACGGCCCGCTCGTGCTGAGCCGGTGCGCTTTCGACGCCGGTGACATGCGCGTGATGGTGGCGGGCCAGATGGGCGGCGTACCGGCCGGTGCCGCAGCCCAGATCCAGCACCCGGCGGCCCGCCAGCGGGCCCAGCACCCGCGTGCCGGGCCCCGCGCTGCCGAACCCCCACCGGATATCCGAGGCCGGTTGCATCACCGTTCCCCGGCGCAGGTGATGGCCGCCGTACCGCTCCCACGCCCGGCCGTTGACTGATCGGGTCTCAGCCGTCACGGCGCGCCCTCCGACCCGGCAGAGCTGACGCGATCGTGCTGCAACAGCCACAGGTCACGGAACAGTCCCGGCCGGGCCGTCAGCTCGGTGAACGTCCCCTCGTCGATGACGCGCCCGGCTTCCATGACCACGATCCGGTCGGCGACCGCGGTGTTGGAAAGGTTGTGAGTGACCAGCACGACCGCCCGGTCCTTGGCGAGCTCACGCAGCCCGGTGAAGATGCGGTGCTCGGCGCGGGCATCGAGGTCGGAGGTGGGTTCGTCCATCACCAGCAGCCCGGCATCCCGGTGGATCGCCCGGGCGCCCGCGATGCGCTGCCACTGCCCCGACGACAGGGCCACCCCGCCCCACCATTCGCGGGCCAGCAGTGTGTCCAGGCCGCTGCGCAGCACCGCGATCACCGCGTCGGCGCCGCTGGCGGCGGCCGCCCGCCGTACCGCGTCATCGGCCTCGGGGCAGGGCTGGCCGAGGGTGATGTTCTCTCGGGCGGTCATCGGCCAGCGGGCGAACTCCTGCGGCACGACCGCGCACTGCTTCCACACCGCGTGCGCATCCAGGTCGCGGGTGCTGATGCCGTCCCAGGTGACCACCCCGTGCGTGGGCAGGTTCAAGCCCGACAGCAGCTTCATCAGGGTGGTCTTGCCGGACCCGTTCTCGCCCACCACGGCGACGATCTCTCCCCGGCGGACCTCGAAATCCACCTCGCGCAAGGTGTCGGACTCGGCTTCGGGGTAACGGTAGGTGACCTGGTGCAGGGCCACGTGCCGGGGGCGGCCCGGGACGATGTCGCCGCGGTCCAGACGTTGCCCGGCCGCCTCGTCGATGAAGTCCTCCCAGTCGTCCATGTACCGGCCGGTGCGCATGAGCTCGGTGCCGTAGCCGACGATGCCGTGCAGCCCGCCGGCGGCCGAGCGCAGCGCGAACACCAACGTGCCGGCGACGGCCGCACCGATGGTGCCGGTGCCGAGCAGCACCATCACCCCGGCCCACATCAGCGCCGCGGCCAGGCCGCTGACCGCCGATCCCAGCAGGCTGATCTTGGCGCGCTGCCAGGTGGCCTCGTCGACGGTGCGGTCCACCCGGGCGCCGCTGGCCCGGTACTTGCCCAGCAGGTAGGGAGCCAGGGTGTCGGTGCGGATCTGGTCGGCCTGGTCCTTGTGGGACAGGTGCCAGCGCAGCATGCTCAGCATCCGCCGGTCGTGGAAGGTCCGCAGCGTCGCCAGGTAGGTGACGCGCTCGCCCGCGACCGACGCCAGCGCCTGCGGCACCGCGGTCAGCACCAGCAGCGGCAGCAGGAGCGGCGCCAGCGCGGTGACGACCACGGCCGCGGCGATCAGCGTGGCCGCCGAGGACACCAGGTTCTGCGACTGGCCGATCATGCTCCGGCTGACCTCGACGCCCCGGTCGGCCTTGTCGTAGCGGTCGTTGAACCCGGGGTGGTCGTAGGCGGCCATCTCGGCGTTCGTGGCCGCATGGAGCATGCGGTATTCGGCCTCCCGGGCGATCCGCGGCCCGAGCCGGTTCGACAAGCTCTGGATCGCGATCCCGAGCACCGCGCGCAGCCCGGCCGCCCCGGCCAGGACCGCCACCGACGGCAGGGCCGCGACCAGGTTCGCCGGATCGCGGGCGGACTGGATCAGCGCGGCCAGCGCCGCCGTGGTGGCCAGCAGGCCGAGCGCCTCCAGCAGACCGGAGACGACCTGGCAGGCCAGCAGGATGATCGTCGAGCGCCGATCCACTGCCCAGGCCAGGACGAAGGAGCGGCGCACCAGCGACGGCAGGCGGGCGGCGAGGCTGCGCCCGGTCAGATGCCGGGCCAGTTCGGCGCTGTCACCACCGCTGAAGTTGAATGTCAGCTCTTCGCTGTGCTGCCGGGGGGTGGCGTCGGTGTCGGTGACCGCGGTCTCATCAGCCACGTCAGCGGCTCCTGTTCAGGGTCGGGAGGGGTCCTGCGGCAAGGCGCGGTGCGCCATAGCCGACGAAGAGCTCCTCATCGGACGGGAGGGCAACCGGGCGGGGCCATCCGGCCTCACCCGAAGGGATGCACGGACCCAGCGGGACGAGCCACGCGGATTCGCGCTGTCGGCGGACTTACCGATTCGCCCGGCCTGGACGGAGAAATCCCGTCACGCCAGGATCAGAGCATGCGCATCCTCCTCCTCGGCGGCACCGTCTTTCTCGGGCGGGCACTGGCCGCCGACGCCCTGCAGCGCGGCTACGACGTCACCACGTTCAACCGCGGCCGCTCCGGCCCTGATCTTCCCCGGGTGACGGCGATCCGCGGAGACCGCACCAGTGACGAGGACCTGGAAGTGCTCGCCGCCCGCGGCCCGTGGGACGCGGTGATCGACACCAGCGGCATGACCACCCCGCTGGTGGAGGCCTCCACGCGCGCCCTGGCCCGCAGCGTCGGCCGGTACATCCTGATCAGTACCGTGAACGTCTATACCGGCTGGCCCACCGACCCGCTGGATGATGACTCCCCGGTGCGGGAGTACACGCCGGTCGGCCCGCCGGGCGAGTCCGGCGCCGATGAGTACGGCCGGCTGAAGGCGGGCGCCGAGCTGGCCGTCACCACCACCTACGCCTCCCGGGCGACCCTGCTGCGGCCCGGAGTGATCCTGGGCCCGCACGAGAACGTCGGCCGCCTGCCGTGGTGGCTGAACCGCGTCCAGGATGGCGGCCGCATCCTGGCGCCCGGACGGCCGGATTGGCCGATCCAGCCGATCGACGTGCGCGACGTCGCCCGCTTCGCCCTCGATGCCGCCGAACGCGACCTGGCGGGCTCCTACAACCTGACCGCGCCGATCGGCAGTTCCACCATCGGTGAACTCCTCGGCTTGTGCCAGGAGGTGACCGGGGTCAAGGGCGAACTGGAATGGGTGGCTGATGCGTTCCTTCGCGAGCAGGGCGTCCCCGAATGGGTGGGCCTGCCGCTGTGGCGCGACTACCCGGGCACCTGGCACGTGGACGCCGCCCGCGCCCGCGGCGCCGGCCTGGTGTGCCGGCCGCTGGCCGCGACCGTCGCCGACACGTGGGAGTGGGTGCGCGGCGGCATCGCCCTGGAAGGGGAGCGGTTCGCCGAGCTGGGCATCTCCCGGCAGCGGGAGGAGCAGATCCTCGCCGCGTGGGACGCCCGCCGCGGCGGCGACTAGGCACCGCCCGGGGGAAGCGCCCGCACGGTGGAGGCGGCGGCGAAGACGGCCAGGTTCTCGCGCAGGTCGTGCACCGCGCGGATGGTCGGCATCGCGGCCAGCGGGGCCCGCAGGCCGCGCAGCCGGTGCAGTACCGGGAACGTGCGCATGTCCGCCGGCAGCGCGAACACCGGGCGCAGCGTGGCGTGCGCGCCGGCCACATCCCCCAGCAGCAGCTGGGCGGTGCTCATGTCGAGCAGGATGGTCGCCTCGACGATGGGTGAACGCTGATCGGCCGGCGCGGCCCGCGACAGCTCCAGCGCCTGCCCGGCGTGCTCGATGATCAGGCCGGTGAAGTAGCGCAGCGCCGCCGCCTCCAGCTCGCTGTGGCGGCGCTGGGTGAGCTCCAGGAACGCGGTGGAGGCGCACCGCTCCTCCCGGATGCGGTCCCACTCGAACACGCCGCCGACGTAGGCCAGGTCGTCGTCCTCGCCTGAGGCGGCGGCCCGGGCGTCCTGGGCGGCCCGCACCGCCTGCAGCACCTGGTCGGCGTCGCCCAGATGCGACCAGGTGCGGGCCTTGATGCTGTTCAGCCGGGCGCTCGGTACCCCGGTCGGGCGGTGCTCTTCACCGCGGTGCACCGCGACCAGCGCGTCGGAGGGAGCATCGGACCAGTACGAGCTGGTCGCCTGCATCCCGCGCGCCCACACCGCCAGCGGCCCGTGGCCGATGTTGTTGGCGTGCGTCCACGCCGCAGTGGCGTGATCGTGCGCCCACCGGTGCTCGCCCAGGTCGATGCTGGCCTCGGCGAGCAGCGCGCACAGCAGCCCGTTGAGGAACGTCAAGGTGCGCACCTGCTCAGGTTGCCGGGTCTGGCCGGTCAGCGTCTCCACCTGGGTCCGCAACGCGTTGACCTTGGGGAACATCACGACCGGGGACTGCGACAGGTAGGTGCGGGCGGTGCGGACCACGTCCGCTTCCAAAAGCTCCAGGGTGCTGCGGCCGATCGCGGCCTCGGCCTGGGCGGCGGACTGTCGGGATTGCTCAGCGGCGCTCATCATCAACTCGTGCAGGGTGCGTGCGGCGGGCGGGGGCTCATAGGTGCTCCAGATGGCGCCTGCGGCCGGGGACAGGTCGATGACCTCATCCGCGCCGACCGGGGTGGGTGCGGTGACCGGAACCAGCCGGAACAGGTCCTCCACCTGGCAGTTGAACATGTCGTGCAGAATCCGGCACGCGTCCGGGTTCGGGGCGGTTTTCACATCCCCGGCCAGCCACCGCCGGTACTGACGGGTGGTGACATCCGGGTTTCGCAGGCCGAGCCCGACCCCGGTGCGCCGGTAGGACTCCAGGAACTTGGCGTACTTCAGCAGTCCGCGGGCGCGCGCAAGCTGTTTGAGGTAGGTCTCCTCCACCTGCTCCACGGTGTAACCGACCCTTTCCGGCGGGTGCTTGTCGACCGCAGCGTAAGCCGCCGCCTCGGCGGGTGGAAGCGTCATGCGGCAGATGTCCGGGCAGACGTCCGCCCCATGTCCGAAGCGGACACGGGGCGGCGCGCACCTGCGGTCCCCGGCGGGTGTTTCAGTCCTGCGCCTCGCCCCAGTAGTCGGTGAGCATCTCGCCCGGCCACGCGGGTTCGCGTACCGCGCCCCGGGGGCCCATCTCGATGAAGTAGGGCGCCAGATCGTAGACCGGGGTGCCGTCGATCGCGTCCAGGTCGGTCACGTGCAAGTCCAGGCCGTCGACCTTCACCAGCCGGGGGAAGGACTGTGCGAGCTGGTTGGGCCGGCGGTGGTTGCGGTGCACGAACGTGCCGGTGGCCGGCCAGGCGGGATTGCCCCGCGGGCTGCGGGCGTGCAGAGCGACATCCTCAGGTGCGGCCCGGTGGAAGTGCCAGACGACCAGCAGGTGGGAGAACTCCTCCAGGCCTTGGACGACCTCGAGGGGGAAGTCGGCGTTCAGGCGGATGATCGCCGTGCCGCTCCAGTGGTCGTCGGTCGGCTCGGTCCGCCCGCCGACCACGGTGCCGATGGGCAGGATCGTCAGTGAGTCTGCCATGGGTGTGCCCTCGTCCCTTCGTCGTGAGGTGATCAATCTACGTGGGCCAGGTACGAGGCGGCTCGCGCGTCCAGTTCGGTGATGGCCGCGATCTTGCGGTGCCGGTACGGCGACAGCAGGTGGCGCATGTCGACGACCGCTTGCCGGGCCCGCCCCGAGTAGATGCCCTCCTCCATCGCGTCCAGGGCGGTGCTCCAGCTGACGCAGGCTTCGTCCACGCTGCCGGCGGCGATCTGCGTGGCGCCCAGGTATCCGAGCGTCACGACATGGGTGCGGCGGAAAGCGGACCCGCGGGTGCGGACGCTGCGCCGGAACTGGCGGATGGCGCCTTGGCGGTCACCGCAGTCCCGCAACGTGCAGGCGGTCTCATGGGCCAGCGAGGCCTCGGCGAAGAAGAAGGTGCGCTGTGGTTCCTCGATGTCGGCGCTGGCCGAGGCGAGATCATCCTCGGCCTTCAGCAGCGCCTTGGCCGCGGCCTGCTTGCTGCCGCTCGCGGCCAGGGCGCGGGCGCGCACGACCCCGAGCAGCGCCCGCTCCCGGGGGGTGGCGCAGGTGTAGCGCCGGCCTTCCATCGAGGCCGTCGCCAGGCTGAGGCCTTGGGCGGCGAACCCCAGGTCGATGGCTTGGTGCGCCATGGCGCGCAGGATGTGGCCGGCCAGCGGAGGGTCATCGGCGCGCGCCGCCAGCTTCACGGCCAGAGTGAAGTACTGCTGGGCCAGGGCGTGCTCGCCGCTGTCGAAAGCCATCCAGCCGGACAGGTAGGCCAGCTCCGCGGCGGCGGAGAACATGTCCCGCCGGACCTGCTCGTCGGGGAATGTCCCGTGCAGGAACGCGGCGACGTCGGTATGCAGGTACTGCACCAGCGCCTTCCTGCCGTGGCCGCCGCCGCGCCGCTGGTCGATCCGGGAGAAGGCCGCGGTGAGCTCCTGAACGGTGGTCACGTCACCGCGCCCGACCCGCTGATGCTTGGTCGGCGCGGGGGAGCGGGCGGCCATGGCTTCCCACCATTCCTGGTCGGGCAGCGCCAAGGCGGCCACCGAGTACACCGCGCCGCTCAACAGGCTTCTGCGGTCTGCGTCCACGTCCGTTCTCTCCACGTCGGTCAGCGCGATCAGCGGGTCGACGCGCCATTCCAGCACCTGCTGCGCGGACGCGTTGGGAACGGCGAACCCGAGCTCATCGGGGGTGACGACACGCTTCAGGCGGCGGGACAGTGCCTGGCACAAGATTATGGGGGCCGCGCCTGATGGCTGCGTCCCGGCGACCCACATGCTGATGTGGGAACGGCCGACGCAGGTGTAGCCGAGCAGGTTGTTCTCCTGGGCGACGCGGTTGAACGCACTCGCGGCCTGCGCCCGTGACCAGCCCGCTTCACTCAGCAGCGCGGCAAGGCGCTCGTTTCGTTCGCGCGTCATGGGGCGCCTCCGTGCCAGACGGATCTTTGACCACTTTGACCGGCGTGCGTGGGCGGCGGGGCCGCTGCCACGTCGTGCAGCTCACCGTAGTCGCCAGCATCGGCGCTGTCGGGGCGAATGGCCACAAGCTCCCATCCGGCCCGCAGATGATCTTTGACCACTTTGACCACCCTGCAGGTCTTGACCCCATACTCATCCGGCCTTGATCACGGTTCGCTGGAAGATGTCCGCCGATGACATCCGCCCGAAGGGGGGAACCGATGAGGGCTCCATCCGGGTCCACCGCAGCGACGGCCGCCAGGCCCGGCCGGATGCCTTGCGGCTCCGTTGCGGCGGAGCCGCGGGCTTCCGATGCGGCGCCCCCGGGATGTCCGATCCCGTGTCCGAAACGGACACGGGACACCTTCAGAAGTCACCATCTGCGACATCCCCATGTCACCACGTCACCCACCATGATCAGATCACGCCTTGCCCCCGCGTCCGAAGGTCCTTCGAGATGACCGAGCACACGAGCACCAGCGGATTCGACCCGCACACGCCCGCCGTCTACCGGGTCTATCAAGGACTGTCCAGCGACGGGAAAGACGCCTTCGCCGCAGACCGGGAGGTCGCCGCGCAGCTCACCGTGCTGATACCGGCGGTGCGGCAGGCCGCCCGCGCCAACCTCGCCTTCCTGGAAGCGGCCGTCCGCGCCGCGTCCCAGCGCGGCGTGCGCCAGTTCCTCGACCTGGGCGCCGGCCTGCCCCGGCCCGACCGCAACCTGCACGACGTGGCCCGCACGATCGAGGAGGACATCCGGTTCGTCTACCTCGACCACGAAAAAGCGGTCATCACCCACTGGCAGGGGCTGCTGTACGGCGAGCACGGCGCAGGGCTGGCCGCCGTCCTGGGCGACGCGCTGCACCCCGACGAGGCGCTGGCCCTGTCGCAGGCGTGCGGGCTCATCGACCCGGCGCAGCCGACAGGGCTGATCATGGGGGCGCTGGCCCACTTCTGGGATGACGGCACCGCAGCGAAGACGATCACCTCCTACATGGAGGCGCTGACCGCCGGAAGCATGCTGATCTTCTCGCACGCCACCAGCGACGGGCACGACCCCGAGCAGATCGCCGCCGCCAAGGACATCTACCCCGTCGATGTCCACCCGCGCACCGCCGCGCAGATCCAGCGCCTGCTCACCGACCCGGGACCGCACGGTCCCGGCCTGGAGCTGCTCAACCCCGGCCTGGTGTCCGTGCACGCCTGGCCGAAACCGCCTGAGGAAGGTGTGCCGCCCGGCCCACCGGCGGGTCTAGCCGCCGTGGGGGTGAAGCCGTGATCCCGCTCACCGGCCCCGCCGCGGACATGCTGCGCCGAGCCGCCCGTCCACCGCGGGACCGGACCGCCCTGCGGCATCTGCTGACCGCCCTGGAGCCGCACCGCGTCCGCCCGCACCTCGTCGACGACCACGACGGCCCGCGACTGCGCATCGGGGAGCTGCTGATGGTGGCGGCCGACGCGGACGGGACGGTGTTCTTCTGGCCGACCGGACGCACCACCGACCCCCGCAGCCGCCGACCGGGCCGCGAGCTCATCGCCCACCACCCAGCCGACCAGGTCGACCGGGCGGCCGTGCGGATCTCCCACCGCGTCACCGAGATCGTGCTCGCGACGCTTTCCCCATCCCCGCCCACCTCGCCTGCGCCTCCGCCGCCGGTGAGGCCATGAGACGGCCGGCGGGCAGGCGCGGACCACCGTCTGTCCGCCGGCTCCCACGCGCGCCCGCACCCCTGGACGCGTGATGCGGGCCGGCCGCGGCCCTCCCCACGAGGCCCGGTCGGCCCGCACGACCGCCACGAGGAGAACCACTGTCATGTTCAGCGGTACCGCCCCCGCTTATGTACGACCCGACCTCGGCTTCAGCTTCCACCATCGGCCCGGCCCGCACGACGCCGGCGCATGGGTGGCGACCTGGCACGGCCGCCTGACCGTCGTCCAGGTACAGCTCCTGCGCCTGCATCAGCTCGCCCGGCCCGGCGCCGTCACCTTCTCGCGCACCGATGACGGCGCCTGGACCTTCACCGTCACCGCCCGCGCCCTGGCGGACCTGACGGCCGCCTGCCACCGCTGGCAGGCACGGGCCTGGCGCGTGCAGAGGAAAGCCCGGTGACGCCCGCGCGCCCGCTGGCCGCAGGCGACACCGTCTACATCCACTCGCTGAAGGGCGGCTTCATCGACGGGCGCAAGGGGCAGTGGATCATCGGCCGCACCGGGACGGTGACCGCCGTCCTGGCCGGCGGCCAGCATGCCGAGGTGGCCGTCGATACGACCGGCCCGCCGTCGGTGACCGGTCGGCAGAGCACCTGGACGCTGGCGGTCTCCGGTCTGGAGCTGATCACCGCGGGCGCGTCCGGGCGAAAGCCGCGGTTGGGCGACTGTGCCCGGGTCGAGCGGATCTTCCTCAGCCACGGCGACCTGTACGCGCTGAGAACCTACCTCGTGGGCCAGTGCGGAAAGATCGTCGCGCTGCGCGGCGGCACCCACGCCCTGGTGGAGCTGGAGGAGTCGGTTCCCGCTCCGGGTGGCCGAGCGCACCGCTTCACCTTCCACCTGGAGGACTTGGCCATCACGCCCGCCGCGCCTGAGCCCGCGCGCCCGCCCGAGTACGGCACCGCCCTGACCGGCGACCGCCTCCGGCACGCCGCGGGGCTCCCGCTCCGGCACCGCAACGGACCCGTGACCGCCGCCTGCGGCACCCGCGCGAACCTGATCCTGATCGGGGAGTGGTCACCGCCGTTCGACCCTGACCTGGAGCGCACCTGTCCTGCCTGCGCCACCGCCATCAACCGGCAGGAGCGTTCCCTCACCTCCGCCGCCTGACCGCGGAAGGAGACACGATGATCAATGGTGAGGCGTCCGCGCCTGCCTGGCCCACCGCCGCGACACGCCGCCCGCGCAGCTGGCCCTACCGCGAGCCCCCGCTGGTGTCGACGACCCTGTTCAGAGCGCACCGCGACTTCCTGCGATACGCCGCCGCCCTTCTGGTCGACTCCGGCATCGAGCAGTACCTGCAGGTCCCGTCCGGGCTGCTGGACGGCACCAGCGTGCACGAGATCGTCCAGCGGCGCCGCCCGGCCGCCCGGATGCTCTACCTTGACGACGAGGCCGAACCGCTGCGCTACGGCCTGGCCTACCTGACTCCGGCGGCCACGCCGTACGTGCATATGGTGCCGGGTGGTCTCGGTGACATCGCCGCGGCGCTGGCGCGCGAGGACGCAGCGACGGTGCTGGACTTTCTCCGGCCTATCGGAATCATCCTGGGCGGGATCACCGCCCACGAGCCCGAGCCGCGCGCGATCGCCGCGGCGCTGCACGAGCGTGCGGCACCCGGCAGCCGGCTGGTGGTCTCCCAGGCGGTCCACAACGACGCCGAGTCATCGGCCGAATCGTCGGCCAGGACGGTCAACGCCCTGCCCGCCCCCTCTGCCGAACCCCACACCCGTAAGTACGTCCGGGAACTGATGGCGGGCTGGGCGCTGCCGCGCCCGGGCATGACCGACGTGCGCGTCTGGCGGATGCCCGGCTACCGGCCGAGCACGTCGACTCATCGGCACTACCGGGTCGTCGGTGCCATCGGCAGGCGAGAGCCGTGACCGCCCGGCGCGTCTCGGGCCGGGCGCATGACCTCCGAGGCGCGGTCCGGGCTCCGCCCGCGGACGCCATGCCGCACCGCCGCCTCAGCGGGTTGACTGTGATATTGACTCTATGCGCTCTGACATGGATTGCTGTGGGAATTAGCGCTGAGGGCGAACCATCATGCCCGTCGCTTGGGTGCCCGCTCGCTGACTCTTTGAGACGAGATGTCGAAACCATCCTGATTTTCTTGTGCACTCACCTTTCATATGGCTTTGCACATGGTCCATAATTGCCACCCGTACGGACGATCAGGTGGTTTTCGTTAGCCATGGGAGTTGCCCGCATGAACTATCTCGCAGCGCGTCAGGGCATGCGCCGGGAGGCGGAGATGACGTGCGGTAACAGGAAGAGCGCGTTACCAGATGCACGGCAGGGGCAGCCCGGTGGACGCTTTTCAGCGACAGCCTCATCACCCTGAGCTATCCCCTGTCCTGACACGGCTGCCGGGCGTGATGCCGGTGCGGCTTCATCCACCATCATCACGCAGGCCGGTGGACGCCCGACTGCTCTGCGCATGGGATACGAATGACCGACAAGATATTGAACCTGAAAACGCCGAAAGCGCCGGTAAGTGGCGGTAAACGGGAGATTGACTCCCCTCTTCGCGTCCCCGAGCTTCCCGGCTGCCGCCTCACCACGGCAGCCTGACCTCCAGACCAGCGCGGCGGACGGACCCCACGGGGCCCGGCGCGGCCGCCGCGCTTCCCGCTCGCACGCCCCCGACAAGTTCGGCTCTCAGGGCGTGCGCGTGCGGGCCGGCCGACACCTCCCCCATGGTGTCGGCCGGCCCGCGTAACCCCGCCGCACCAGGACGGCATCACCCCCCAAGCACCAGCCGCGGCAGGCATGACACCGCGCCCGGCCCATCCGCTCTCGACCCCGAGGACCTCCCATGTCACATCTCCTGATCGAGGTGCTCCTCACGCTGTGCCTGGTGGTCACCGCAGTGGTCGCGGTGCGCCAGTGGCGCCTGTCCGCCGCCCTGCACCGCCGGCACGCCGAACTGCTCGGCGAGCTGCGTGCCCGCGATGAGGAAACCCGCCACCTGGTCGAGACCCGGCTTCCCGCGCTGGCCGAGTCTCTGATCCAGCCGTCGGTGCCGGTGCCCGGGCTGCTGCATCCCCATCTGGAGTCCTCAACGTTCGGCCGCAGCGTGCAGGCGGCGATGGGGCTGCTGGAGCACCACGTCCGCGCCGCGCTGGGCCGCGCCGACCAGGCGGCACGCGCCACACTGGCGGCCACGATGCGCGGCATGCAGAGCCTGGCCGGCGAGCAGCGCCACGCCATCTCCGCCATGCAGCGCCGCTACGACCACCCGGACATCCTCAGTGACCTGCTGGGAATCGACCACATGAACGCCCAGCTCGGCCGACGCGCCCAAGCGATCGCGGTCTTGTGCGGAGCCTGGCCGGGCCAGCAGCGCGGCGATGTCCCCCTGGAGAACGTGGTGCGCGGCGCCACCTCCCGCATCCGCGACTATCCGCGCGTGCGCACCACCGCACGGCCCGACCTGGCGCTCCTCGGCCGGGTGGTCGAACCCGTGGTGCTGGCCGTGGCCGAGCTGCTGGACAACGCCGCCCGCCATTCGCCGCCTACCACCGGTGTGGAGGTCAGCGTCTACCCGGTGCACACCGGGGCAGTCATCATGATCGACGACGGCGGCATCGGTATGCATGAGCACGAGCACCGGCACGCCACCGAGATCCTGTCCGGCGCGCAGCCGGTCGACGTCACCCGGCTCGGCGATCCTCCGAAGATCGGGTTCGCCGCCATCGGGGCGCTGGCCCACCGCTACGGCTTCCAGGTCAGCGTGGATTCACCCTCGCCCTATGGCGGTGTGCGCGCCGTCATCCTGCTGCCCACCGAGCTGCTCGCCCACCCCAGCGTCCCCGAGGTGCCCACCTTGCCGCCCCCGACTCCCGCCCCGGCCGCCTTGGCCGCCCCGGCGGCGGGCCTCTACCCGCAGCGGCGGCGCCGGGCCGCCGACCCGGCGCTTCAGCAGGCCCAGCCACCCGCCGCCGCCGCGCCGCCGCGCTCGCCGCAGCAGGCCGCCGCCGTCGCGGGTGCTTTTCAACGGGCTCCGCGCGAGGCCCGCACCACCGTCTCGCCGTCACCGGAAGGGAATCCGTCATGACCAACACCCCCGTTTGGATGCTCGACGATCTGGTGAACCTGCCGGGCGTCCGGCACGCGGTCGTCTTCAGCGCCGACGGCCTGATGCAGGCGCACTCGGCCGGGATCACCCGGGATGCGGCCGACACCTTCGCCGCGGCCGCCACCGGCCTGCAGTCCCTCAGCCGCGCCGCCGCACCCTTCAGCGCCGACAGCCCGAACGCCCTGTGGCGGCAAACCCTGGTGGAGTTCGACAGCGGCTACCTGATCGCCGTGGCCGCAGGCCCCGGCTCCTACCTGGTGGTCTCCTGCACCAGCGAGGCGGACCTGGAGATGATTCTCTTCCGCGTGCACCACCACGTCGGCCGGCTCGGCCAGGAGATGACCAGCCCGCCACGCAACGGCGCCCCGATTCACTCATGACCGGGGCCGGGCGCGATGACGATCTGGTGCGGCCGTATGTGGTGACCGGCGGCCGGGCCCGCAGCCGCATCTCCTTCGACGTGGTGACGCTGGTGGTCACCGTCGCCGGCGCACCCGCCGCAGGCCATGACGCGCACGCAAGCCCGGAAGAACGCCGGATGCTGGCGCTGTGCCGCGGCGGCGCCCTGTCGGTGGCGGAGATCTCCGCCTACCTGCACCTGCCCACCAGCGTCACCAAGGTCGTGCTCGGCGACCTGACCGAGGCCGGGCTCGTAGCCACCCGCGCGCCCGCACCCGTGGTCACCGGACCCAGCGTCGAACTCTTACAGGAGGTACTGGATGGGCTCCGCGCCCTGGTCTGAACGCCCCCAGGCGGCCTATCTCGGCGCCACGGTAGAACGCTCGGTGAAGATCCTCATCGCCGGGCACTTCGCCGTCGGCAAGACCACCCTGGTCGGCGCTCTGTCAGAGATCCCGCCGCTGCGCACCGAGGAGGTCATGACCCAGGCCGGCGCCGGCGTCGACGACCTGGCCGGGGTGAGCGACAAGGCCACCACCACCGTGGCGATGGACTTCGGCCGCCTGACCCTCAACCCTCACCTGGTGCTGTACCTGTTCGGCGCCCCCGGGCAAAAACGCTTCCAGCCGCTGTGGCGCGACCTGGCCTACGGCGCGCTCGGGGCGCTGGTCCTGGCCGACACGCGCCGCCTTCAGGAGTCCTTCCCGGTCATGGACATGGTCGAAGAACACGGCCTGCCCTACGTGGTGGCGGTCAACCAGTTCGACGACGCCCCCGCCGTCGACCTGCCGGTCCTGCGCCGGGCCTTGGACCTGCTGGAGGAGACCCCGCTGGTCGTCTGCGACGCCCGCCACCGCGCCTCCGCCGGCCAGGCCCTCATCACCCTCGTGCAGTACCTGCTGACCCGCGCCGTCAAGGAGCCCGTATGACACCCGCCCGCCACCGCCTCCCCGGCACCGAGGCCGCCCCGCCCGCCGGCACCGGCCCACCGGCGACCACCCGCGAGGCCGGCCACCGAGCCGGGGTGCCGCTGTACGGGCCCGAATTCGCCGCCGACCCCCACGACCTCTACGACCGGCTGCGCCGCCACTACGGGGAGGTGGCGCCGGTCGAGCTCGCCCCCGGCGTGCACGCTTGGCTGGTGCTCGGCTACTACGCCGCGCTGGAGGTGCTGCGCAGCCCGCACCTGTACTCCAAGGACCCGCGCACCTGGCGCGCCCTGGCCTGCGGTGAGGTGCCCGCCGACAGCTCCGTCATCCCGATGATGGGCTATCGGCCCAACGCCTTGTTCTCCGATCCGCCAGCGCATGACCGCTACCGCCAGGCCATCGCCGACAGCCTCGCCCGCATCGACGACCACGTGCTGCACACCTCCGTCGCACGCACCGCCGACCGGCTGATCGCCTCCTTTGCCTCCCGCGGCCGCGCCGACCTGCTGATTGAGTACGCCGCCGTGCTGCCGGTGCTGACCGTCAACGCCCTGTTCGGCCAGGCCGACGACGCCGGCCCGCGGCTGGTGGCCGCCCTGGCGAAGATGTTCGAGGGCGGCGAGGACGCCATCGAGGGCGACCGGCTGTTCACCCGGTACATGATCGACCTGATCGCCTCCAAGCGTGATCGGCCGGGCCCGGATGTGACCTCCTGGCTGATGGCGCACCCGGCCCGGCTGAGTGACGAGGAGATGATCCACCAGTGCACCCTGCTGATCGCGGCCTCTGCCGAACCGGTGCAGAACCTCATCGGCAACGCGCTGCGGCTGCTGCTGGCCGACGACCGCTTCGCCGGTGACCTGTCCGGCGGCATCATGTCGATCGAGGCCGCCCTGGAACAGGTGCTGTGGCAGGAACCGCCGATGGCCAACTACGCCGTCCACTACCCCCGCCGCGACCTCGTCCTGCGCGGCGCCACGCTGCGCGCCGGGGATCCGGTCGTCGTCAGCCTCGCCGCCGCCAACATCGACCCAGCGCTGAATCCGGCCGCCAGCCGGGCAGGCAACCGCGCCCACCTGGCCTTCAGCGCAGGCCCGCACGCCTGCCCCGCCAAAGACCCCGCCCGCCGGATCGCCACCATCGCCATCGAACGACTCCTGGACACCCTGTCGGACGTACGGCTGACCGTGCCCGCCACCGACCTGCAATGGCGCATGGGGCCGTTCCAGCGCGCCCTGACCGCTCTGCCCGTGCACTTCACTCCGGTCCATCCCCCTGCCATTGGAGACCCCACGTGGACACCGTCCCCGCTCCCGCCTGCCCCTTCCGCATCGACCCCACCGGCGCCGACATCCACGGCGAGGCCGCCCGCCTCCGCGCCGCCGGACCGGCCACGCGGGTGGAACTTCCGGGCGGCGTTCAGGCGTGGGCGGTAACCGACTACGAGCTGCTGCGCACCCTGCTGGCCGACCCGCGCGTCTCCAAGGACCCCAGCCGGCACTGGCCCGCCTTCGCCGCCGGTGAGATCCCGCAGGACTGGCCGCTGTTCACCTGGGTCGCCGTGAAGAACATGTTCACCGCCTACGGTGACGAACACCGGCGGCTGCGCCGCCTGATCTCCCCGGCGTTCACCCCGCGCCGCACGGAAGCGCTACGGCCGCGCGTCCAGCAGATCACCGACGCTCTCCTCGATGACCTGGCGGCCGTTCCGCCCGGCCAGACCGTGGACCTGCGCGAGGCATTCGCCTACCAGGTGCCGATGCGGGTCATCGCCGAGCTGTTCGGCCTGCCCGACAGCGCGCAAGATGACATCCGCCGCGTCGTCGACAGCGTCTTTCACACCTCCGCCGACGCCGAGGAGATCCTCGCCACCCAGCGCGACGCCTACGCCATCCTCAGCGGCCTGGTCGCCGCCAAACGGGAAAACCCCGGCGATGACATGACCAGTGACCTGATCGCCGCCCGCGACGACGACGGCGACTCCCGCCTCAGCGAGGAAGAGCTCGTCGACACGCTCTTCCTCATGATCGCCGCCGGACACGAGACCACCGTCAACCTCATCGACAACGCCCTGTACGCGCTGCTCACCCACCCCGAGGAGCTCCAGTCCGTCCTCGCGGGAAAGACCACCTGGGAGGACGTGATCGAGGAGGCGCTGCGCTGGCGGGCACCGGTGGCCAACCTGCCGCTGCGCTACGCCGTCGAAGACATCACTCTCGACGACCACGGCATCGTGATCGGCAAGGGTGAGCCGATCCTCGCGGGCTACGCCGCCGTCGGCCGGGATGCGGCCCTGCACGGCAGCGACGCCGACCAGTTCGACCCCGCCCGCGCGACCCGCCGCGAGCACCTGGCCTTCGGCTATGGCGCCCACTACTGCCTGGGCACCTCCCTGGCCCGCCTGGAGGCCGGCATCGCCCTGTCGTCGCTGTTCGCGCGCTTCCCCGACCTGGCCTTCGCCGTTGCTGCCGAGGACCTGCAGCCGCTGGCCTCCTTCATCGCCAACGGCCACCGCGCCCTGCCGGTCGTCCTGACGCTCGGCACCGACCCTCACCGGTAATCCCGCGCGTTCCTGGGGTCGGGCCGATCAGCCCGACCCCAGGAGCAGTGATCGGCCGGTCGACCTCACCCGAGCGGCGTACTCTTCGCAGAGTGACTGCTCAGGCGGCAAGCAGACAGGTGCCCGGCGGCGTCGCCGGTGATCTCGTCCATCTTGCGGAGGCGTTCGGGCTCGGGGAGATCCTCGAGGCGGTGTTCCTGCCCGCGGGGATGATGAACCGCAACTGGCGACTGGAGACCCCGCACGGGACGTTCGCGCTCAAGCAGATCACCGACGTGCCGGTAGAGCACGCCCGGCGCAGCCTGGGCGTGCAGCAGGCGCTGGCCGCCGCCGGCCTGCCGGTGTGCGCGCCCCGGCGCACCACGACAGGGCAGGCGGTGGCGGAAACCGGCGGCCGCGCCTACTGCCTGCTGCCCTGGGCCGGCGGGGAGCACCGCGCCGGGACCGACCTGGCGGCCGGGGAGGTCTTTGATCTCGGGGCGCTCGTCGGCCGCGTCCACCACGCGCTGGCCGCCCCCGCCGCAGGCCTGGACCCCGCCGCCGACGGGCTGCGGGTGAAGGCGCGCACACCGCAGGACGCGCTGGCCGAAGCCGACCGCTTCCTGGCGATCATCGCTGGCCGCACCACCCCGGATGCGTTCGACGCCGCGGCGGACGCCGCATTGCGCGGGCGCAAAAAGCTGATCATCACTCACGCCGGGCAGCGTCCTGAAAGCGCGATCGCGCGAGGGCCGGCGGGCTGGACCCACGGGGACCTGCAGCCGCTGAACCTCCTGTGGGACAACGGGGTGATCACCGCGGTGCTCGACTGGGACCGGCTGCGGATCCGCCCCTACGGTGAGGAGGTCGTGCGGACGGCGCGGGTGCAGTTCGCCACCGGCGACGGCTGGGACCTGGAGAGGGTGGCGGCGTTCACGACCGGGTACCGGTCCGTGGTGCCGATCTCCGCCGCGCAGGTCGCGGACGCGGTCGAGCGCCAGTGGTGGGCGTGCATGACCGAGTTCTGGCAGCTCCACTGGCACTACGACAAAGGCGATCACGGCCCTGACCACCTGTGGGCGCCGGGGGAGCGGTTGCTGCACTGGTGGAGTCAGCGCCGGGAGCAGGTCAGATCCGCGTTCACGGAAAGCCGGTAGAACCCGCAGCCAGACAGGGCGGTCCGGTGGCCGCAGCGGCATCGGCCACCCCGTCGCGGCCTGAAGTGGAGGAACCATGACCGATGCCGCTTCACCCTCTGATACGGCCACCGGTGACACGACCGCGGGCGTGACCGTGGGCGTCGCGGCCTTCGACGCCAAGGGCCGCATCCTGCTGCTGCGCCAAGCGCCCGGCAACATCCTGCCCGGCCTGTGGGAGATACCGCAGGGGCCCGTGGCCGCCGGACAGTCCCCCGAGCAGGCGGCACGACGCGCACTGCGGGACATCGGCCTGGCCGACGTCCAGGCGGCCACCTACGCCGGACACCTCGACTACCTCACCCCCACCGACAGCACTCGGCAGGTGGTGGTCACCACGCGTGTCGAAGCCCATCACCTCCGTTCGACCGGCATCACCCTGCCGCCCGGACACGATGCCTCCACCTGGCGGCACGCCGACGCCCTTCCGGCCGTCAGCGCGCACGCCCTCGACCTGATCCGCCGCATCGCCCCGCCGAAGCCGCTGCTGGACCCTGAGGAATGGCAGAATGCTCTGCCGCGCTGGCACGTCGGCGCCAACGCGCTCGTCCGCGACCAGCACGGCCGGATCCTGATCGTGCGGCCCACCCGCAGCCGCACCTGGCAGCTGCCCGGCGGCCAGGTCGATGCGCACGAGACGCCCCAGGACGCGGCCGGCCGGGAGCTGCGGGAGGAAACCGGGCTGGGTCTTCCCGTGGGGGCGCTGCTTGCGATCTCGTTCGAGCACCCGAGCCCCGGGTGGGACCATCCGACCCAGATCCTGCTGTTCGACCTCGGGATCATCGACTCGGCCGCAGCCCGGATCACCGCACACGATCCCGATATCGCCGAGCACCGCTGGGCTCACCCCGAGGAGGCGGAGCACCTCCTCGGCCCGGCGCGCACGCAGCGGCTACGCGCCGGATTTCTCGGCATCCGCCAAGGCCACCCGGTCCTCCTCACCATCACCGACCCGGAAATTTGAGGGGTGCCGATCCAGCACCCGGGCAGGCTAGCGCGGGCCTATCGTGCTTGTGATTTCTGCTTGGGCTCAACGGCGACCTCTGGCGGCAGCGGCGGCCAGGCATGACTGGGGGCTCCGTTCGGTGGGGATGCGCTGCTCACGCCGACCGAGCTGGGGATCGCGGCAAGCTGGACGTAAGGAGAGCGCCGCATCGGGCGGATCGACGAAAAGACAACGGGGGCGGAGGATGGGCGGGCCGAAGGCTGGCGGCGGTGATACGCGGCCAGTGGCGTACCTGCTGGTCGGGCCGACCGGTTCGGGCAAGACCACCTATGCCCGCCGGCGGCTGGAGCCGGCCGGGGCGGTGCGGCTGCCGGTGGACGAGCTCGTCTACGAGCGTCACGGCCGCTACGGCGTGGACTATCCCGAGCAGGAGACTTCGCCCGAGAGGCGCCGGTGCTCGCTGAGGTTCGCCAGCGCCTGGCCAGCCTGCTGGAAGCTGGCCAGGACGTCGTCGTCGACCACGGATTGTGGCTGCGGTGCGACCGCGAGGCATGGAAGAGGCTGGTGGAGCAGGCCGGGGGCCGGTGGCGGCTGTTGTACTTCGATCTGCCCCGTTGCGAACTGCTGCGGCGGCTGACTGAACGCAACCTGCGCGATGACGCCAACGCCTTGACGGTGACGCCCGAGGCGTTGGAGGACTTCTACGCCCGCTTCGAGCCTCCCGGCCCCGACGAGGGCGCCGAGGCCCCGCCCGGATGGTGAGCGCGGGCGTACGGGCCTGGTCTTCAGCACGACCCTGATGCGTGCGGCCACCACGGCGGCGTCGCGGCCAGTTAGGCCGGGCGGAAGGCGACCGCCCCGCCACGTCGATCCGCCCGCCATGGGCCTGCAGATGGTCCAGGATGGTCGTCAGCCAGGCGTCCGCGCGCAGCGTCGCGCTCGCGGCGATCGGGACGGCGAGATTGTGTAACACGTCGGTGTACGCGCCGCCGCTTATGGCTTGCGGCCGACGGGCCTTCTGCGCGGCGGTGGTCCTCTTCTTGGGCATGATCGACTCACGTCCCTGGCGGTCCCCCACGCCGACTGCCGGATCGTCAGATCCGAATCCGGGCAGCACGCAATCTGCGCGGGACTCGAAAGCCCTTAAAACCGGGAAGCGGTGTCGGCGAAGGCGTGGGACCTCATCGACGGCCCGGGGGCATGTGTGGCTTGCCCTGCGCCCATCCTAGAGTCCAGTCCCGGCGGGGCCGCTGGATACCGCCCGGGCAATGACCTCATCGTGTGTTCGATGTCGGCCGCGCCTTCCAGGCCCGTAGGCTCACCACGAACAGCGGCCGCGCCGGAAAAGGGAGCCACATCATGATCACAGTGGATGACCAGCTGATCGCCATACTGGCCGAGCGAACCGGACTTACCCGCGACGCCCTGTTCATGCCCGTGACGGGAACCCGCATCCAAGGGGCGTTCTCCTATCCCCTGCACGACGATGAGATCGAAGACGTCGTGCGCCGAATCGTCGAGGACCTGACCCGGGTGATCCCCCTCGGGTCTGCCACCGAGGCCGATCCGGCATCACGGTATGTATCGCTGCACGAGATGACCCCGTACTACGCCTCCGCGCAGACCCGCCTGGTCATCCTCCGCATCAGCAGCGCCGGTGAGATGCCGGCCCGGCGATCGCCAGGCGACGTCTACGACCCGCTGACCGACGGCTGGGACCTGGACCCGGAAGACTACGACGACGAACTCGTCCGGGCCGCGCAGCAGTGGACCTGGTGGAAACACGTGAAGGCAGCCGGCGCGCGCGAGATCTGGCAGATGCCGGAGCCGTACGTTGGAGCCGACAGCGATGTCCCGCTCGATCGGGCCCTGGACGAGCGCGACCGTACCGGTGACGAGGCCGCCTACCGGACGGCGCTGCAGCAGATCTGTAACGCGAACTACCGGGACATCGACGCCTGGGCGCACTCCGGACACGAAGCGCTCGCCCGCGCGAACGCCGTCACCGGCACCTCCCCCACGGCCAAGCGCCGGCGTTCCGCCGCGCTCAAGGAGGCACTGGGCTACTACCAGACCGGGGTCGCCGTTGGCGAGCTGAGCCTTCCAACCTGCTTCACCGGCGTTCTGCCCTGGTCATTGATCCAGAATCGCCCCTTCCTCCGCGCCCGCCACGGCCTCGCGCTCGCTTTGTGGCGACTCGGCGACTTCGACAACGCCAGCACGGTCCTGAGGACGAGCCTGTGGATCAACCCTGCGGACAATCAAGGGCTGCGCGACCTGCTGTCGCCCGTTGAGGCACACACTCCGTATGAGAAAGCCTCAATCGACTGAGTGCGCGGTCACGGCCCTTCAAGCCATGACCGTACTTGATCGAGTAGGGGCGCTGCGGGCGGTTCGCGTCGATCTCAGCCCACCTTCGTCGCTGACGTGCGGCCCTGTACGGGTTGAGCTGTACCCGCGTCGTCCGGGCCTTTGTCCGCGAGGCGCTGAGGCGCCCCGCATACGATGTCCCCCTGCCTGTTCCCGTGCTCTCGACGGGCACGTAGGAGACCGCTGCCTGACGCGACATGAGGAGCCCGCTGCCGTGCCCTACGCCCACGATGTGCCCATGTGCCGCCAGCTCGTCGATCCCGCCGAATGGGACCTGCACGGAGGATGGGTGCTGGGCGACCGGATGGAGTGGTCCAACCGGGCCTGCGGCATGGCAGCGCTACGGATGATCCTGCTGGCCTACGGCCGCGACGCACCGTCGGTCACCGAACTGCTGAAGCTCGGCGTCAAGCACGAAGCCCTGACCGAAAGAGGCTGGCTGCACTCCGGCATCGCCGAGATGGCCACCGGCTTCGGAGTCCCCGGCCGCGCCGAACCCGTGGCAGCCGAGACCCTGACCGGCGCTCTCGACGCCGCCCCCCTGATCATCTCGATCACCGAGCAGTTCCCCGAAGACGGCCGCAAAGGCGGCCACCTCGTCATCGCCCGCGGCTACACCAACGACGGCCCTGACCCGGACATCCTCATCCGTGACCCATCCGCCTGGGGACAGACCCGCGACCGGGTGCCGCTGCGCCGGGTAGCCGCCTCCTACACCGGGCGGGCCATCACCTTCGCCCCTCTGCCTGCCGGAAGGACTACCGCATGATCACGCTGACGCACGCTGAGATAACCAAAGCGGCCCGCGGCACCGCTCCCGCCTCCCAGCCGTGGGTGAGCGGCCGCAGCGCCAGTAACTCCCGCGAACGGGCACGGACCAGTGCGTCATGACGACGTGGCGGTCTTCACCCAATACATGAGCCCAGAGAAAATCGCGGCCATCGCCTACCAGGGCGCCGATGCGGCCGACGATCCGCGCTGGGAGGCCTCCGGCGCCCACTCTCGCGAGGAGTACGGCCGCTGGTGCCGGCACTGCTGCGGCATGGCGTGCCTGCAGATGGTCCTGCACCACCGCGACGGACACGCGCCGCCGTTGCTGGAGCTGGCCCGCACCTGCACGGCCTACGGCGGGTACATCGACGACGGCTCTGGCGGCATCCGGGGCTTGTTCTACGCGCCGTTCACCGCGTTCGTCCGCGCCGAGTACGGCCTGGACGCTGAGGTTCACCCGCACCTGACCATGGCAGAGATTGGTGAACTGCTGGCCAGCGGCCACCTGGTGATGGCCTCGGTGCACAAGGAGATCCGCCGCCCCGAGCGGCCCGCCCCCGGCCGAGGCGGACACCTGGTGCTCCTCACCGGCCACGGATGCGGCGTCCTACAGCTGAACAACCCCTCGGGCCACACCCCGACTGCCCGCCGCGCCGTCGTACCCATCAAGGTGTTCGAGACGTTCTTCGGCGGCCGGGGCATCGCCCTGGCACCGCGATAGGAGACCCCTGAAGACCTTGAAGGCGAGGACCTCACGGATCGTCAGCTGCCCACGTACAGGATGGGCATCCCGCCTCGCCATTTCCGGCCGGTCGAGCCCGCTCCGGATCAGCGGCGAGACGGTAGCGGCGGCGCGACGATGGCCGTAGCCTCCATGAGCATGCGGGATGTACGGATCAGCGCCGAGGTTCTGGCCGCCCTCACCCCGGACAAGGTCCGCGCCCTGCGCGCAGGCCCGGAGCCGGGACGCACCCAGTGCGTGCGCTGCGAGCAGATCGCCGACGCCGACCTCGACCCGATCAGCGTCGTGGTCATCCGGCACCCCACCCCCGGCGGCGGCACGGTCACCAACATCGTGTTCGCCCATGCCGAGTGTTCACCGTCCACGCTGTCCGACAGTGACGTGCCCGTCGACGTCGAACAGGTGATGACGCGCATGCACCTGATCCCCACCCTGGCCCACCGCCAGCCCAACGGCCCTGTCATCACCGGGCTGCTGATGGAACCGCTGATCCCTATCGTGGAAGCCGTCGAAGCTCCAGCCAACGCCTACCTGCAGACGTTCTTGAGCCACGGCCTTCCGCTCCTGGGACCGTATGACGTTGATATGGAGTACCTGGCGACGGTGCCCGACTGGCGAGCGGTCCTGGCCCCCGGGGAGTCGCCAGAGGAAACCCGGGTGACGATCCTGTGCGAGCGTCCCGGCGAGGAGCACCAGCCTCTCGCCGTCATCTCCGATCTTGTGGTCCGGCCAGGACCGCAGTGGCGGCAGGCCGCAGCCGCCACCGGCGAGCTCGCCCTGTATGCCGGACTCATCGGACTACGCCAGACCCGTGACCGGGACATGATGACGGTGGCGCGGGCGATCTTCGCCGCCGCCCGCGCCGGGAACCTGTGCGGCGGCCTCATCACCGCGGCCGTCATCAGCCCGTGAACCGGTCCCGACACCCGCACACCGTGCCTTGCTGGTGGTTACCGACCAGGTGAACGAGGGCCTGGATCGCTTGGCGAATCGGTTCGGCTGCGGGGGAACCCGGCGCATCAGCCATGATCAAGGAACGTTTTGAACCGCACTTCCCGGGACGCGGCCGCCCCCGGGAAGGAAGGGGATGCGCGGCCATCCGGCGGCGGCGAGCCCGCCGTCGACCATCTGATCCCAGCGCGAATCCAGTGGCCGGCTCATCGCCGCGATGATCTCTGTGCGCCGAGTGCGGGTCTCCACTGCAGGGCGCCTACCGCAACGCCAACCACATCTGCGCTCGCGGGCCTCGCCATGTGGAACGAATGCTCAGCGGCATCGGCTGTTCGTTGGCCAGCTCGAGGCCGTCGGATCGGTGCACAGCCGCGAGCGACCAGGCCGATGGCTCCACAGAGGGCCCCTGCCCAAGCAAATGGCTAGCCACCGGCCGGCGGCTCCTGGTTGGCTGGAACACATGAGAACCCAGCGGCGTGATTGGACCGAGCTGCCGGAGATCGTGAGGCAGGACGTCGAACACCGGCTGGGCGCCGCCGTGCAGAGCTTCGAGGAGCGCCCGGGCGGGTTCTCCTTCGGCGTTCTCGGAGTCGCCACGCTGTCCACCAGCGAGCAGGTGTTCATCAAGGCCGTCACCGACGATACGGCCAACGCGGACGACTACCGGACCGAGGCGGTCGTCGCGGCGGCGTTGCCGAACACGGTGCCCACGCCCCGGCTGCGATTCACCTGCGAGCAAGCCGGATGGCTGCTGCTCTGCTTCGACCTGGCGCCCGGCGGGCTGCCGCACGAACCGTGGCGGCCCGGCGAGCTGTCCGCCGCGCTGGAAGCGCTGGCCGTGTGCACCCGGCAGCTGACACCGGCACCGATCGGCGGCCTGCCGACGCTGGCCGAGCGGATGGCCGGACGGTGCGAGACGTGGCGGGCGCTGGAACGCCACGGCGTCTGGGACAGGCTCACCATCGACGGCATCGGCGGCTGGGAACGCGCCCACCTGCCCCGGCTCGCCGCAATGGAGGCGACATGGGCCGAGCTCGCCGTCGGCGAGACGCTCCTGCACTTCGATCCCCGCTTCGACAACATCCTCATCAGCCCCGGCGGCACCGCGCAGCTGGTCGACTGGGGACGCGCCTGCACCGGCCCGGCCTGGAGCGACCTGGTCTGCCTGCTGCTGCAGTCCGATCTCGGTGACGCCGACCCCGCAGAGATCTTCGCCGCTCACCCGGTCGGTCAAACCGCCGACCCCATGCACGTCGACGGGTTCCTTGTCGCGCTGGCCAGTTACTGGACCCACACGGCCGCCCTTCCGGGACTGGCGCACGCCCCGCATCTGCGCAACCGACGCGAGTACTCCCGGCAGGCGACGATCAGCTGGCTCCAACGCCGCTGGGCATGACATCACCCACCGCAGTGCGCTGAGACGGCACCAACCGATCGATGCCCCGCCGCTCAGCGGGGCGTAGATCGGGGGAGCCGGTTCCGCTTGACGAGCGCGGTGACCTCCTCGGGCGTGCCCCTACCGCGGGCCCGTCGGTGATCGTCTGCGTCCAGGTGAGTTCCCAGCGGGGGCATCACCACAGGCCCAGCATGGCTATCACATCGGAGGGCTGCGCCAGCGCCTGCGCGGGGTGCCCGCATGACGCAACCGGCACCGTCAGGCCGGTGCGCATCCATCCCCTGGGCGTTCCCCCCGGGGCGTGGACACCTGCTGGTTCGTGTGCGGTGGCGAGACTCGATTCCTCGCACCCGAGTGGTCCCAGGAGTGATCAGCCCTGGTCGGTGCGCCGGGAACCTCCCTGGCTGCGCCTATTTCCAGGGACGGCCGGACGGTGCGGAGCGGCAGGCCTGAAGTCGGCTGGTTCCCGGATGATCTCGGTGCGCAGGATGACGGCCTCGTCGTCGCCGTGACGGTCACGGAGCGCGGTGAGCATCTGCCCGATGCTGGGGCCGCAGGAGATCCATTTGCCAGCCAGCTCGAATCCGGCGTCTTCCGGCGGCAGGTCTGGCAGGGTGAATAGCTCTCGGATGGGCTCCTGCGCCGGGCCGGTGACGCATTCACCGACTGGGGCGTCGTCTCCGAGCAGGCGGTAGGTGATCCAGACATCCATGTCGTCGTCCGCCTTCCGTGGGTCCGGGTTCCAGGCTAGACGCGCAAGCCGTACCCGTTCCAGGGATCGCTTGAAGAGCCTGGACCTGGGGCGGAAGGCCGAGAGTCGAGGACTACCAGTCCAGCTCTCGGTCCCTGAGCATGGCAGCTGCGGAACCCGCACGCTGGGGACACTCAGGGGCAAGGGGCCGACCATCGCCGACGGGCATCCCGCGCGAGCTGTACCAGGTCGGGGCGCGCATGGTGCTGCGGATGCCATACGACGGGTGCTCTCGCTCAAAACCATCGCCACCACCTGACGATCGAAGGCGCCGAGGTGGGTGAGCTACTGGCCGACCACACCGCGCTCCGCCTCAGCGACCCCGCTGACCAACCGCTCGCCCACACCGACTCTGTCGCCGCTGACTTGGCGCAAAAGCGTTACGGCCGGTGGTGGAGAATCGCGGCCACGCCCCTCCTCCAGAGGGCGACATGCGCGAGCAGACGGACGCTCCAAGCAGGCATGACCGGACGGGTGGGAAAACATCCCGGTGAGGAACAGACGCAAAAGCCCCACTCCGAGGCGGGGCTTTCACGTTGCTTTACTTCACTAGTTGCAGCGGCGGATGCGCCGGTGAGGTCGTCTGGAAAACGGTCTCACCCGGGAGCGCTTTCACCGGTATCGCCGGCGTTAGGCCGAATACCTCGTCGCTGAGCTCGTTCAGCCTGATGTGCAGCGCGTCGGCGATCTGCACGGGGGTGACGCCCTCGGTACGCAGAGCCGCGAAGACCTTGGAGAGCAGCTGAGAGGACTCCCGGGCGATGCCCTCGGGTTCTCCGCGGCGATATCCCATGCGGGACAGGTTGGTCGCCAGCGTGCGATATCCCCACTCGGTCACCAGATTGAGCTCTTGAAGCCGGTAGGTCAGCGCCATCGCTGACACCTTCCAAACGGATCGGGCCGCCAGGACGCGATCCACAGTCGCATTGTGAAGCCGTCTGGCGATCACCGCTGGTTCGGGCATCAGGAACGCGGAGGCGAAACGCTGGGCCTGCTGCTCGGCATCCTTGCCGTGCGGAATCTCATGCTGGGCATGAAGCACCAGGTGGCCGAGTTCATGGGCGGCGTCGAACCGGCCACGCTCACCCGACTTCCTGGTGTTGAGGATCACATACGGGGTGCTCTTCCAGTAAAAGGAGAACGCGTCGACCTCCAAGCACTCCTCCGCCAGGGAGAACACCCGTATCCCGCGGGCTTCGAGCAGGTGCACCATGTTGCTGATGGGAGCCACACCCAGCCCCCACTGGTCGCGTACATGTTGCGCGGCCCATTCTGGATCCCGCCCGGGAAGGCTCGGCAGATCGGCGAGCGGAAGCCGGAACCGGTCCTCGATCCACTCGTTGATCATGATGGCGATGCGGGCCGCGGCTAAGGCGGCGTCTCGCTGGCCAGCGGTGAGTTTGCTAGGCGCCCGGAAACTCACCGCCTCTGCGGGGACCTCCTCGATCTCTTCCGCAGTGAGGAAGGCCACCGGCACCTCAAGGGCGCCAGCCAGCGTCTTCAGCGCCGCGGCGGTAACTCGTAGTTCCTTGACCCGGCCGTTTTCGTAGTCCGACAGCGTGCGGGTGGTGATGCCGGTGACCTGTTCCAGGCGCACCAAGGTCATGCCTCGCCGCTTTCGAGCCAGCTTCAGCCGGGATGGGGTATATGGGTATTTTTCTGTCATGGTGCCGTCTTTCACCCTCGTGGGCGTCAGCGGCGCTCAACAGCAACGTCGAAGCCCTGTCCGTCCTCGCCGGGCAGGTCTTTGTCGATGCGTTCGTCGCGCACGTCCTCGAAGGGAAGGAACGGGATCAAGATCCGCTCCCTCCAGCGGTCAACGTACCCTTGCGGCGTGATCGATCCGGCGAGGGAGAGTTCTGCGGCGATGCCGAGCACCGTGACGTGATATAGCAGAATCCAGGTGGCGCGTTTCGCCTCGACGACGTCGTGGAGCTTGGGACCGACCTCGGCGTCAACGAAAAGCGGCAGCTGGCCGTTGTCCTCTACGACCTTGTGATACGTCGCCCCCTTAGCGTACTTGGTCGTGGGGGCCGGCCCCTCCTCCTTGCCGGTCTGCGCGTCACCGGTGGTCGCGACGATGGCGAACCCGACCGAAGGATGGACCGTGAGCGGAAGACCGCCGGGGTTGTCATACGTCCACCCGTCGCGGCCTTTGCGGATGCGGAAATGCTCGTTGATCCGTCCCCAGCGAGCCATTCCGGGCATCACCCGGGGAGCGGCTTCCGACCATGACCGCGCTTCACCTTGGCCAGCGCTCAGCGCGGCGTGGATGTCTTCCACCGTCAGCCCAAGCTCTCCAAGCCGCTTGGCGCTTCCATCTCCCTGACGGATGACCACAGGCCCTCCCTGGTATCGGCTTCATGAAATCCTCCCTCAAATGAGGGAGGAAAACAAGAAGATCGACAGGTGTTGGAGCGGCATAGTTTCCTGTCCCGTGACGAAGAAGCGGTGGCGATACCGTGTAACTGTTCCAGTAGAAGGCAACCGGCAGCAGGACGGCGAGGCGGGCACCGAGATGGGCGGGGATGTAGATGCAAGCACATAGGCGGCGCACCGCCCTGACAACGGCGGCCCGATTCGGCGGCGCAGAGCCACACGCTGGCCGCTATCACCGTGTGGTGCCGGTTGCCCGGCATCAACAGTGACCTGGCCCACCTGGTGACCGCTCCGCAGGATAGGCGCGGTCACCACAGGTCCAGCGCGGTCATCACCTCGGCGGGTTTCGGTAGGTCGGAAGCAGGATGCCCGCACGGCAGCAGTGACACGACCAGGTCGGTGCGCAGCCGCACCATGTCCCGCCAGGTGAGCACCTGGGCGAAATGCTCTCTGACCAGCCGTCCGGCGCGGCCGGTCAGGCGGTCCGAGTCCGGAAGATCCTCGATGCCGAGACCGCCTTCCAGCAGGCGGGCGGCGGTCTTCGTTCCGATCCCGCGCACCCCGGCGATCCCGTCGGATGGGTCGCCGACCAGCGCGACCCGATCGCACCAGCGGCGCGGAGCCACCCCATAACGGGCCTCGATCTCCTTGGGGCCGATCACCCGGCATCCGGGGTGCATCGCGGTGTTGAGCACGCGAATGCGGTCGGTGACCAACTGGTAGAAGTCCCGATCGGAGGCCATGACCCACACATCCCGGTCGGGACCGGCGGCCGCCGCCAGCGTGGCGATCACGTCATCGGCCTCGGCGTCGTCGAACTCCACCCACGGCACACCCACGACTTCCAGGGCCCGTTTGACGTCCGGCAGCGTCCGGATCGGCGCCAGCGCCGCCTCATCAGCCGGCCGGTGCGCCTTGTAGGCGGGGTCGAGTGCGCGCCGCCCGGCCACGCCGTGCTCGCCGTCGAAGACAACGATGACCTCCGGCGGCGCAGGCAACTCGGAGCGGATCGCGACCCGCAACAGCGCCATGAACCCGAACCCGCCGGTAATGTCCCGGCTGCGGTCACGACTGAGGACGCGAGTGGGGAAGCCGAACTCGGCACGCCACAGCAGCCCGTGACCATCGACCAGCAGCAAGGGAACATCAGACATGTGATCACCCATCAGGCTTTCGTCCTCCGCACCGCCGGGCGAGCGGGCAGGTGTGATCTGCGGGATTCAGCCAGACAGCGCCACGGTCATGCAGCACCATAGCCTCACCCGATCTGTTCCCTCACCGAAACGACGCAGCCCATGACCGCCATCGCCGACCACACCACCTACTGGGACCGGTACGCGGCCAAGACCTCCGACCGGACGCCCCAAGATGCCCTCGAGGGCGCCTTCGGCTGGACGCAGTACCCCGGCCACGGCCCGGGCGCCGAACTGTTGGGGGATCCGGTCACCGCGCTGGAACTCGGCTGCGGCCACGGCGACGCCGTCGCCGCGCTGACCCTCAACGGCGTGGAGACAACCGGTCTCGACCTGTCAGCGGCCCACATCACCAGCGCCTATGAGACATGGGGACACCTGCCGAGGGCGCGCTTCCAGCAGGCCGACGCCATGGACTACCTCGCCGACACCTCTCGCCATTGGGAGGCGATCTACTCCATCTGGGGCGCGGCCTGGTTCACCGACCCCGAACAACTACTGCCGGCGGTCCACGACCGGCTCACCCCCGGCGGCCGCCTCGTCTTCTCCCACGCGCCCGCCATCCCGGGCAGCTACGGCTGCCAAGGCACCTACGGCGCGGGATACGCCGGCCCGCAGGTGTGGATCTACCGGTGGGCCTACGAACCCGAGACCTGGACGGAGATCCTCCACCGGCATGGCTTCCGCCGCGTCCACGCGCGTGTGGAGCCCGCGCCCGAACCCGATCACGTCGGCACTCTGCTGGTGGAAGCCGTCCGGCCATGACGGGTGCCGTCCATCCCCGCTCACCCACGCGTCCCCTCCCTGCCGGTGACCGGCCGCCCACTCTCAGATCACGGAGGTGTTCATGAGCACCAGCAGGTTCACCGGCGCCGCCCCCTACTACCGCCTGTTCCGCCCCGGCATCCCGCCCGAGGCCGTCGCCGTGCTGAACGCAGAGACCGACCGCCTCGGTACGGTCCGCCGGCTGCTGGACCTGGGCACCGGGACCGGGCAGGTGCCCGCGGCGCTGCACGCGGCCTTCACCGAGATCGACGCCGTCGAAGCGGACGCAGGCATGCTGACTGAGGCGGATGCGGTCCTGCGCGCCGCGGTGGGGGAGCGCACGGTGCTGCGCCTGCACCACCAGCACGCCGAGGACTTCACGCCCCCGTATCCGGGTTGGAGCGCCGATATGGTGACGATCTGCCGCGCCTTCCACTGGATGGACCAGCCCGTCGTGCTGGACGCCTTGGATCGGTACACGGCACCGGCCGGTGTGCTCGCCGTCATGGGCGACGGCAGCCTATGGACTGCCCGCACCCGGTGGACCGACGCCCTGCGCGAGCTCATCCAGGACCACCTCGGCCCGCAGCGCCGCGCCGGCACCGGCACCTTCACCTCTCATGACCGGTCGTATGCCGACGTGCTGGCCGACTCGCCGTTCCCCCGCGTGGAGAAGATCGTCATCCCGGTGCGCCGGGTCTGGAATCCGGAGCAGGTGATCGGCTACCTGTACTCCACCTCCTTCGCCGCGCAGCACTTGTTCGGTGAGCGTCTGGCAGCGTTCGAGACCGCGGCCCGGCGCCTGCTGGACGAGTTGGCCTGCACCGGCCCTCTGGTCGAGCCTGCCGAGTTCCAGATCCTGCTCGCCCGCCGCGAGGCGGCCTGACCGTGCCGGGCGGCCTCCCTTTCCCCGCCGGCAGCGGCCCGGCGGGAGCCCACATCGTCGAGACCCGCACACCCGCCCGCCACGCGGCCACCTCTGGAGGAGATCCCCGTCATATCATCCCAGCCATGGACGAGCGCGCCTCTGGTCGCGCTCGATCTGGAAGGCTCCGGCAGCCATGAACGCGACCACCAGGCGATTGTGGAGGTCGCGTTCATTCCTCTCACCCAGGGCCGCCCGAATGTCCAGCATGCCTACGAGACAATCGTGAACCCTGGACGACCCATCGCCCGCCGCCCTTGGTCCTCACCCGGTCTCACCAACGACGTCCTGGCATGCGGCGCCCCCTTGGAGGCCGTCCGGCCGCATCTGGCCGCCCACCTGGACGGGAAATGGATCGTCGGCCACAACGTTGGCACTGATGGGCGGCTGCTGGCGCTGCGCTGCCCCGAACTGCGCCCGGCCGGACTGATCGACACGCTCCGTCTCGCCCGGGCCGTCCACGCCCGCACCCGACAGCTGACCTTGACCGCGCTGCTGGCCCACTACGGCCTGGCCGATGAGGTGACCGCGCTCGTCCCCGGCCGACAGCCGCACCGCGCCCTATGGGACGCCGTGGGTGCCGCCCTGCTGCTCGGCGCGCTCATCCGTGATCTCCCCGATGCCGGCCGCCTCACCGTCACCGGCCTGTGGCACCTGGCGGGCATGCCCTACGGCGACGTCGGCGAGCAGCTTCCCCTGCCGCTGTAGCCGCGACCGCACCAGACCCGGACCCGGAGTCGCGGCCGCGACAGCAGCGGGAGCGGCGACCGCGGGGCTACGGCCGCCCGACGCTGAGGTAAGTGAAGCCGAGCGCGCGCATCCGGGCCGGATCCAGCAGATTCCGCCCGCCGAAGAGCACCGGCTGGCGCATCGCGGTGGCGGCTCGCGCCCAGTCCACGTCCTTGAGCTGCGGCCACCCGGTCACCACGATCGCCGCATCCGTACCTTCCAGGACCACCTCCGGACTCGTGTGACGGGTCGTCGACGTCCACGGCTCTACCTCAGCGGGACGGGCCAGCGGATCCCAGCACCGCACCCCGCCCCTCGGCCAGCAGCCGGGCCGCCAGCACCGTGCTCGGCGCCTCCCGCATGTCGTCGGTCCCCGGCTTGAACGGCCGTCCCCAGCAGCGCCACCCGCGCGCCGGTCAGCGTGCCGAGCTCGTCCTTGAGCCTCTGGATCGCCCGGCGTTTTTGCAGGTTGTTGACATTGATCACGGCCGACAGCAGCGGCAGGTGGTAACCGGTGTTGCTGGCCAGCTGCCGCAGCACCACCGCCTGAAATGCGCCTTTGCGGGCCGGATACCGCCGAACCGCGCACGGGCGATCAGATGCCTTGACGGCCTTCCCATCCGGTATCGGCCAGGCGGCGGGCGATCACCCCGGCCGGCTCGCCAAGCAATCCGGCGGCCCAGGCCAGCAGCGGATCGACGAGGTCGGGATGGTCACCGCGGCCCGCCGCCACCAGCAGTTCCGCGGCGGCGAACACCTGTACTTGGCGTCCGTGCGAGCCGGTCAGCTCATCGGCGAACACTGCCGCGACCTCATCGGCGACCTCGGGACGCAGCAGCGAGTAGGCGCGCAGCATGGCCGCATCCGTGCCCGCCGGTTGCATTCCCCATCCTTCCCAGTCCAGCAGCACGCATCCGGGCGCGGTCAGGTTCGCCCAGTGCACATCGGCGTGCCCGCACTCCCAGGCGGTGACGTTCGAGGTGAGCGCCCCGCCGCTGATCCACTCCAGCCGGCGCCCCACCAGGTCCTCACGGATCGCGACCCGGTCGGTTCGGGTCGCGGCCACGGCCGCCAGCGACACCCGCAGTTCCCGCCACCAGGCGGACGCCAGCCGCACCGGCGCCCGCAACTCCGGAGCCGCGGAGACCGACCGGGCCGTCACGAACGTCGACAGCTCCGCCCGCCACCGCAGCCGGTGATCGAACCACTCGCAGACGTCGAGCAGCTCCGGCCGGGCCACCCCGGTGATCGCCTGGGCGGCCTCCACACCCCGCCACAACCGGGTCTCGGCCTGATCGGCCGCAGCCGCCACAACGCGCAGCCACCGGGCGACGCCCGCGCGCTCCACGCGGCCGCTCACCGCACGGCCCCGCCACCCGGCCACCGTGTCTCCCGCGAGCACACAGGCGAAGCACACCGCGGCACGGGCGAAGGCCCGCCGCATGCGCCGGTGGTCATCGGCCACCGGTATCCGCACCCCGAGACCACCTTTCTGCCAGCCGCCGCACTCAACGGAACAATCCCACGGTGGCCGCCCCGGGGCGCGGCCACCGCTCCGATCCGGCAGTCCAGAGAGACGCAGGCGGCCTGCGGCCCCGTGCGGGCAGCCCGGTGGGGGAGGGGTAGCGTACGCGGGCGAATCATCACGGACGATGTCCGGCCTGACCCTTTTCGAGCCCCGCCATCCGGGAAGTGACGTGAAACTGCTCATCGTCGTCGTGGCTACAATCGCCGCGGCGGTCCACTGGTCCGGCAGGGTCCGGCCGTACCGGATCGAGTCCTTCACCCACCGCCACTACGTCGCGATCACCCCGGTCACCGAACCGGTCATCCGACACTACCTGCGGCTCACCCGCAGGTGGCGGTCGACGGGACTGGCCGCTGGAATCCTCCTGCCCGTCGTGATGCTCGGCTCTGACCTGCCTCCGGTCGGTGATCACCTGGCTTTCGCCGCCTGGCCGATCAGCCCGTTCACCGGCTGGTTCCTCGGCGCGATCGGCGCGGAGCTGGTGCTCGCGTGCCGGCGGCGCACCGGTCCCGGCGCGACGCCGGCCTTCCTGCCCGCGCTCATCTCCCCTGCCGCGACCTGGTCGCTGCGCACCGGGATGGCCCTCGCCGGAACCTCCCTGCTGGTGTGGGCCGCCGGAGCGGCCTCCGGTACCGGGCTGCTGGACGGGCTGCCGGTCGGACTGAGCGTGGCAGGGGCGGGCATGGCGGTACTCCTGGTCCGGTCCCTGCGGGAGCGTCCGATCCCCTTCGCCCCGCTTGAGGCGCTCACTGCGGTGAGCGCTACCCGGTCCCGCTCAGCGCACGTGCTGGCCGCCGCGTCCCCCGTCTTCGTCCTGTGCTGCATGGCGCCCGTGGTGGAGCTGCGCATCTGGGGCGAGCCCGCCGTATTCCTAATCCTGCCTGCGGCGGGGGTCGCCGTCGTGAAGGTCGCCACGCCGCCGTGGGAATTCTCCATGCGGTACCCTCTTGCGCTGGAGATGCTCCAGGCCGACGAGCCGCCCGTCGCACAGACGCCGGACCCGGCCGGCATGGACGAGGAACTGTGGCGCCTCCACGGTGAGGCCTGGTGGGGCGGGACGGAAGAGGACCCCGCGGAGGATCCCGGGGAACCCACGACGCAGGCGCCCACCGATCAGTAGAAGGCCAGGAAAGTGCAGCAGGCCCATCGCATCGCGTTCTCGGCGCATACGCGATCCGCCCTCTACCTGACCGATCCGAAATGACCCACCCTTCGCCCCCCCGCGATACGGCCATGAGCGGGACCGTACCGCAGCGGGCGAGGGCTGATCGCTGACGATCACTGCGGGGTACCGAACAGCGTCTCGGCCACGATGTCCAGCCCGATCTCCACCATGGCCATGGCGTCTTCGACCTCGTAAGGGCTGGCGATCTGCGGCCAGTAGCGACGCAGCGCGTCAAGGGCTCCGCGGTCTTGCGCCAGCGGTGCCTGCCGGGTCGGGCGCTCAAGCGCCTGTGCAGTGAAGGCAACCACGATCCCGATGATCACCGGCCACAGCGAGGCGATGAACCGGTCCGGCTCCGGCCCGACGGCAGGCCCCTTCTCAGCTCCGATGAGTTCTTGCCAGCTGTCGTTCTGGGTTGTGCGCACACGCTGGCGCAGGTGCGGATACGCGGCGTCGACGGCATCGACGAGCACGTCCAGGCGGGCGCCCGGTCCCAGATGCCGCAGCGCGGCCGGCCGCTGCTCGGCCGCAGGAAGCCAGATCCAGGCCGCACCGGGATCAGACCACCGCTCGTAGGCGAGGAAGGCCACCCCGCCGCGCTGGGCGGTGGCGTGCATGCGCTCAACGAGCCCGTCCCCGGCGGCACAGGCCAGCAGCGCGCCCATGGCGCTCCACCCGGCGGGTACGGCCAGATCGGCGAACTCCAACTCGTTGATCTGCGTGGCCAAGTGGACGAGGTCGGCGTCGAAGACGTCACCGTCGAAAATGCATAGCGGACACAGCAGCATCTCAACGGCACGGCTCGGCGTCAGCAGGTGTGCTCGCGGGTAGGCCTCACCGCAGATGGAGCAGGTGCTGTCGTCGCAGACGGCGGCCAACGCCGCGCTCCGGCCGGCGGCCAGCAGCTGCCGGGCTTGAGCGACCAGTTCAGCCGCCGGCAGATCACCGGGCAGGGTGAACTCGACGATGCGCGCGAAAGGTTCGGACGGAGCTGCCATGAAGACCATCGGCGGCCGCGTCAGATCAAGCGCCGCATCATCGGGATCCTCGTCACCGGACCAGGAGACGCGCTGATCGTTGCGACTGATCACAACGCACAGCGGGCCGAAGTAGGACAGGTACTCGCCGAATTCGACGGCCGCTTCCATCTCGACCGGCCAACCGTCCATGCGGAACGCTGCAGCCAGATCGGTGTGCAGGTCCCGAGCACGGACGATCTCTCTAGCGGCCGGAGTCGCGGCCCGCTGGAGGTGACGGCGAGCGGCGGCGTAGGGTTCACCGCTGGCGCGGCTTCGCCGCCGGATGGCCTGCTTACGCGCTCTGTCCCTGGTCATGTGCGGATCCTTCACGGCCAGCCCACGCACTGCGCCGTTGGTCGAGAGCACATACCAGTCAGCGACGTCACGGGAATCGGTGATCCTTGGCCGACGCGTCCGGTGGCGGCGTGGCACCGATGGACGCAGGCTCGGGCGGCCGTGATCCGCCCAGTGCAACTATAGCGACCTCACCTGGGTGATCGCTGGTTCTTACCCAGAGCCACGAGCTCCCTGGCTGCTCCGGTGATCGCTGGGGCAGCACGAACGCCCCGCCACAACGTGGTCTTGGCCTGATCGGCTGGAGTCGCCATGACGCGCGGCCCCTGCCTTATCTCGTGCTGCGTGGCGTCCATCCTCAGTGCGGAGCGCGCTTTCACCGGGCCGTGCGGGCAGGCGCGTACTCCTCGTCGCCGAGGGCGTCCAACGCCTCGGTGACCACTCCGTCGATTGCGGCCACGGCCTCTTCCTCAGCAGCGCCAGCCCGCGCCAGCGACGCCTCGGCCGGAGAAAGGGAAGGGGGTACCGGCTCAGCCGGTGACCTCGGCGGGGGCGTCAGCAGACTGGATGAGCAAGCAGACGCCGCCGTCGTCCAGTGCTCGGCGAATGACGCCGCTTAACGGTGAGTACCTGGGATGAGATGAGGCCCCAGGCTGCTTCGCTGGCCAGTGACATATTCTGACTTGAGGGTGTAACGGCCGGTGGCCGCACGATGATGAACGAGAAGAAACGATCAGTGAATCCATACCGGCCGGCGCGCCAGGCCGATAGCGTGCTTTCCCACGAGATCCAAAAAAATCGTGAGATACGGGCGGGGATGGACGTCTTCAAGGTTCATGAGCACCTGATCGCTGACTATGCGGCGTTCACCTCGGGGTTCACGGAGATCCAGAACCGGCGGATCAGAGAGCACGTGGAGCGGCAGCAGGCCGCCGGCGAGCAGTGGCCCGACCCCTACCTGTCGCTGAACCCGAACTTCGCCCCCGGCGGCTCCGTCTCCGACCTGGTGCAGCGCGGTCTCCTCACTGCCGAATGCGAGCGGATCTTCCGCGTCGGCAAGGACGACGGTAACCCGGGGCAGATCCTCAACCTGCACCGGCACCAGCGCCAGGCCGTGGAGATCGCCCGCACCGGCGCGAGCTACGTGCTGACCACCGGCACCGGCTCGGGCAAGAGCCTGAGCTACATCGTGCCGATCGTCGACTGGGTGCTGCGGCAAAAGGAGAGCGGCGCCTACCGGCCGGGCGTGAAAGCGATCATCGTGTACCCGATGAACGCGCTCGCCAACAGCCAGGTGCACGAGCTGGAGAAGTTCCTTCAGCGCGGGTACGGGCCCGGCCGGGAGCCGGTCACCTTCCGCCGCTACACCGGCCAGGAAAAAGGGGAGGAGCGCAAGCGGATCCTCGCCGACCCGCCGGACGTCCTGCTGACCAACTACGTGATGCTGGACCTGGTGCTGACCCGCCCCGGCGAGCGCGAAAGCCTCATCACCGCCGCCCAAGGGCTGCACTGGCTGGTCCTGGACGAGCTGCACACCTACCGGGGGCGGCAGGGCGCGGACGTGGCGATGCTGGTGCGCCGGGTGCGTGACGCATGCGGGGCCACACAGATCCAGTGCGTGGGCACGTCGGCGACGATGACGACCGAGGGCAGCCAAAGCGTCCGGCGGCAGAAGGTGGCCGAGGTCGCCGGTCGGCTGTTCGGCGTGCCGGTGGCGCCCGCCCACGTGATCGGCGAGACGCTGGAGCGTGCCACGACCGGCGACCCTGAGGCCGTCACGGCGCTGACGACCCCGGACGGCTACGAGGAGTTCATCGCCGACCCGCTGGCCTCCTGGGTGGAGACCCGGTTCGGGGTGACCGAGGAGCTGACCCGTCCGCCCCGGCCGCGGACCGTGCCCGAGGCCGCCCGCGATCTTGCCGAGCTGACCGGGCGCCCGCATCAGGAGTGCGCCACCGCGATCCAGGACGCGCTGAAGCGGGGGGCGTCCCTGACGCATCCGCGGACCCGGCGGCCGGTGTTCGCGTTCCGGCTGCACCAGTTCCTGTCCAAGGGCGACGACGTGTATGTGAGCATCGAGCCGGAGGCGACCCGCTACATCACCAGCCGCTACCAGACGGTCGTCCCCGAGCCGGGCAAGGAGGACCACCTGCTGGTCCCGGTCTCGTTCTGCCGCGAATGCGGCCAGGAGTACCTGACGGTGCGGCGGATCGAGGAGGCGGGCGCCACCCGCTTCACCTCCCGCCGCGAAAGCGACGCCAGCGGCGAGGAGCTCAACGGCTACCTGTACATCTCCGAGGACTTCGCCTGGCCCGACACGCTGCAGATCGCCATCGACGAGCAGCGGCTGCCCGAGTCCTGGCTGGAGACCCTGTCGGACGGCACCCCTGATGTGGTGGGCGCGAAGAAGCGATACCTGCCCGAGGTGGTGCACCTCGCCCCCGACGGCCGGCTCGACGCCGAGGGCGCCAAGGCCGCCTACGTTCGTGCGCCGTTCACGTTCTGCCTGCGCTGCCGCACCTCGTATGAGCAGGTGCGCGGCAGTGATTTCGCCAAGCTGGGCTCACTGGCGGTGGAGGGGCGCAGCTCGGCCACCAGCGTGCTCAGCTCCACGGTGGTGCGCACCCTGCGCGAGCACGACCCGGTCTTGGACAAGGAGCAGCGCAAGCTGCTGGCCTTCACCGACAACCGCCAGGACGCCAGCCTGCAGGCCGGGCACTTCAACGACTTCGTCCAGGTCGTCCAGCTGCGCGGCGCGCTGTACCGGGCCCTGTTGAACGCCCCCGACGGCCTCACCCACGAGGTGATCGCGCAGAAGGTGACCGACGCGCTCAACCTGACCCTGGCCGATTTCGCGCAGAACCCCGAGGTGCGCTTCACCGCCGAACGCAACACGTGGAAGGCGCTGCGCCAACTGATCAGCTACCGCCTGTACATGGACCTGGAGCGCGGCTGGCGGATCACCATGCCCAACCTGGAGCAGACCGGCCTGCTCAAGGTCGACTACCTCGACCTGCCCGACATCGCCGCCGCTCAGGACCTGTGGGACGGCGCGCACCCCGCGCTGCGCGACGATGTGCCCGAGCACCGCGAGGAGCTGCTGCGCATCCTGCTGGACGAGCTGCGGCGGGTGTTGGCCATCGACGTCGACAGCCTGACGGCGACCGGGTTCGAGCAGATCAAGGAGGAAAGCCGCCATTATCTGAAGGAACCGTGGTCGATGGAGCCGACCGAGCAGGTCGTGCCGACCGCGGTCGCCTACCCGCGCGCGGGCCGCCAGGGCAGCCGCGACCTGCACCTGACGGGTTACGGCGTGTACGGCAAGCACCTGCTCAAGCAGAAAGAGTTCGCCCGCCACGGCCTGGTCCGCGACGACGCCACCGCGATGATCCGCGACCTGCTGAGCATCACCGAACGGTGCGGGGTGCTGACCATGGAGCGGGACGGCTACCAGATCAAGGCCTCGTCGATCCTGTGGCGGCTCGGTGACGGCAAGGGTGCCGAGGACCGGTTGCGCAAGCAGGTCGCCGCCGACAAGGGGCCGCGGGTCAACCCGTTCTTCCAGGACCTCTACCGGCAGAAAGCGGCGAACCTGGCCGGGCTGCAGGCCCGCGAGCACACCGCCCAGGTCACCAACGAGGCCCGCGCGCTGCGCGAGGAGCAGTTCCGCGACGGTGACCTGCAGGTGCTGTACTGCTCACCCACGATGGAGCTGGGCATCGACATCGCCAGCCTGGGTGCGGTGGCCATGCGCAACGTGCCGCCCACCCCGGCCAACTACGCCCAGCGCGCCGGGCGGGCCGGCCGGTCCGGGCAGCCCGCGCTCGTGGTCACCTACTGCGCCACCGGCAACGCGCACGACCAGTACTACTTCCGCAAGCGCGACCAGATGGTCGCCGGGTCGGTGGCCGCCCCGCGCCTGGATCTGACCAACGAGGACCTGATCCGCTCGCACGTGCACGCGCTCTGGCTGGCCGAGACCGGCCTGGCCTTGGACAGCTCCATCGCCGGCATCCTCGACATCGACGCTCCCGGGTTCCCGCTGCTCGCGGAAGTCGCCGCGGCCGCTGTCCGCGTCGATGCGCGCTCGCGGGCCGCTGAGCGGGCCCGGTTCGTCCTGGCCGAGCTCGTCGGCGAGCTGGAGGCCACCTCCTGGTGGCATCCGGACTGGATCGACCGCGCCGTCCAGGACGCGCCCGGGGAGTTCGGCGCGGCCTTCGACCGCTGGCGCGACCTGTATCGGACCGCGCAGGCCGAACGCGAAGAGCAGCACCGCATCATCGGCGACCACTCCACCGGCAAGAGCGCCCGCGATATCGCGACCGCGCGCCGCCGGGAAGCCGAAAACCAGCTCAAGCTGCTGCGCAACGAGGACTCCTCCGACTTCCAGACCGACTTCTACTCCTACCGCTACCTGGCCTCCGAGGGGTTCCTGCCGGGCTACTCCTTCCCGCGCCTGCCGCTGCGGGCCTACATCTCGGCGCGCAAGGGCAAGAACACCGAGGTCGAGTTCATCCACCGCCCCCGGTTCATCGCGATCCGCGAGTTCGGCCCCGACGCGCTCATCTACCACGAGGGTTCGCGCTACCAGGTCAAGGAGGTCCAGCTCACCCCGACCGAGCAGGGCGGGGGCGGCCTGGACACCCGGGCGGCGCGCCGCTGCGAGTTCTGCGGCTACCTGCACGATTCGCAGGTCGGCACCGACGTCTGCGAGTCCTGCGGCGGCCGGCTGGGCAAGACCATGCACCGGCTGCTGCGCCTGCAGACGGTCAAGACGATCCGCCGCGACCGGATCTCCTCCGATGAGGAGGAGCGCCGCCGCGCCGGCTACGACCTCATCACCTCCTACCGGTTCAACGACCACGGAGTGCGGCCCGGCCGCCTGGACGCGGCGGCCGTTCACGGCGGGCGGGCGGCGCTGGAGTTGCAGTACGGCGACACGGCCACCGTGCGGGTCACCAACATGGGCCGCAAGCGGCACACCACCGACGGGTTCTGGATCAACGTGCGGACCGGCCGGTGGCTGTCGGAGAGCAACGCGCTGACCCCTGACCCGCACCCGGTCGACGACGCGGGCCTGGTGCAGACCAAGCAGCTCGTCATCCCCTACGTCGAGGACCGCCGCAACATCCTCATCACCCGGCTGGAGCGCCCGGTCACCGTGCAGGAGGCGACCAGCTTCATGTACGCGCTGGAACGCGGTATCGAGGCCGAGTTCCAGCTGGAGGACAGCGAGCTGGTCAGCGAACTGCTGCCCGATGATGAAAGCCGCGGGCGGGCGCTGTTCATCGAGAGCTCCGAAGGCGGCGCCGGCGTGCTGCGCCGCCTGGTGATGGAAGACGACGCGCTGGCCCGGGCCGCGCGACGGGCGCTGGAGATCGCCCACTTCGACCCCGACACCGGCGCCGACACCGGCGGCGCCATCAACGACGAGCGCTGCGCCAAGGCCTGCTACGACTGCCTGCTGTCGTACGGCAACCAGAGCTACCACCAGCTGATCGACCGGCACCTGGTCCGCGACCTGCTGCTGGCCTGCGCCCGCGCCCGCGTCCCCGAACCTGCCCTCACCAAGCCGCACGAGGCGTGGGAGCCGGTACGGCTGGGCGTCGAAGGCGACGATCCGCGGCACGCGTTCACCGCCTGGTTGCAGGAGCACGAGTACCGCGCCCCCGACAGGATCAGCCCGGAGCCGGCCGGCTGCCCGGCCCGCCCGGACCTGCTCTACGGCACCGTGGCCGTCTTCGTCGACGGCCCTGACGACGCCGGCGCGCCCGGCCGGGACGCAGACGCCGAGGACGAGCTGCGTGATCTCGGCTGGAGCGTCATCCGCGTCCCCTACGGTGAGGACTACACGCAGATCGTGAGCAAGTACCCGAGCGTCTTCGGCGCCAGCAGGAGGAAGTGACGTTGCCCGTCTTCACCCCCGGATCCCTGGTCAACGCCCGAGGCCGCGACTGGGTCGTGCTGCCCGACAGCGACGAGGGCTTCCTCATCGCCCGACCGCTCGGCGGAGGCGACGACGAGATCGCCGCCATCCTGACCGGCGTCGAAGACGTCACCCAGGCGACGTTCCCGCCGCCCCCGCCCGGCGACGCCGGCAACGCGGTCGGCGCGGGCCTGCTGCGCACGGCGCTGCGCGTCGGTTTTCGCGCCACTGCCGGACCGTTCCGGTCCCTGGCCGGCCTGGCCGTCGAACCGCGCCCCTACCAGCTGGTGCCGCTGCTGATGGCGCTGCGCCAGGAGACGGCGCGGCTGCTGATCGCCGACGACGTCGGCATCGGCAAGACCATCGAGGCGTCCCTGATCGCCACCGAACTGCTCGCCCAGGGCAGCGCCACCGGCCTGACCGTGTTGTGCAGCCCGGCGCTGGCCGAGCAGTGGCAGCAGGAACTCGCCGACAAGTTCCGCATCGACGCCGAACTGGTGCTGCCGACCACCGTCAAGCGGTTGCACAAGAACCTCATCGGCGACGACCAGTCGATCTTCGACTTCTACCGGTACACGGTGGTCTCCACCGACTTCATCAAGTCGCCCCGGCACCGCGACGACTTCGTGCGGGCCTGCCCCGACCTGGTGATCGTGGACGAGGCGCACACCTGCGTCGCCGACGACTCGACCGGCGGCGGCCGCATGCTCCGCTACGACCTGGTCCGCAAACTCGCCGCCGACCCCGACCGGCACCTGCTGCTGGTCACCGCCACCCCGCACAGCGGCAAGGACGAGAGCTTCCGCAACCTGATCGGCCTGCTCGACCCCACCCTGGCGAAGTTGAACCTCGACGAGGCCAAGGGCCGCGAGCAGCTCGCCCGGCACATGGTCCAGCGCCGCCGCGGCGACATCCGCACCTACCTCAAAGAGGACACCAAGTTCCCCTCCGCGCGCGAGACCCGCGAGGAGCGCTACCACCTCACCGACGACTACCGCGCCCTGCTGCGGCAGGTCCTCGCCTACGCCCGCGAGACGGTCCGCGACACCTCCGGCGGGCAGCTGCGCCAGCGGGTCCGCTACTGGTCGGTGCTGGCGCTGCTGCGCGCCCTGGCCTCCTCGCCCCGCGCCGCCGCGGCCACGCTGCGCACCCGCGCCAAAGGCGTGGAGACCGAGACCCCGCAGGAGGCCGACCGGATCGGCCGCGCGACCGTCCTGGACATGGCCGAAGACGAGGCGGCCGAATCCGTCGACGTGATCCCCGGCTCCGACGACCTCGACGAGCACGACCAGACCGAACGGGCCCGCCTGGTCCGCTTCGCCAAGGCCGCCGACGCCCTGGCCGGACGAGGGGACACCAAGCTGAAGGCGCTGGGCGGCGTGGTCCAGGGGCTGCTGGCCGACGGCTACGACCCGATCGTGTTCTGCCGGTTCATCGACACCGCCGAATACGTCGCCGAGCACCTGCGCACCGCTTTGGGCACGGCCGCGACCGTCGCGTGCGTCACCGGGACGCTGCCGCCCAGCGAACGCGAGAACCGCATCGACGAGCTGCGCGCCGTCGAGGGCCGCCACGTGCTGGTCGCGACCGACTGCCTGTCCGAAGGCGTCAACCTGCAAGACGCCTTCCAGGCCGTCGTCCACTACGACCTGGCGTGGAACCCCACCCGGCACGAGCAGCGCGAGGGCCGCGTCGACCGGTTCGGCCAGACCGCCGAGAAGGTCCGCGCGGTCACGATGCTCGGCGCCGACAACCTGATCGACGAGATCGTCATGCGGGTACTGATCCGCAAGCACGAGGAGATCCGAAGGAGCCTCGGCGTCAGCGTCCCGGTGCCGAACTTCTCCAACCAGCTGGTCGAGGCGCTGATGGAGGAGCTGCTCACCAGCAGCACCGAGACCTGGGAGCAGGTGCCGCTGGAGGGGTTCACCGCCACCGACCTGCACGCCGAATGGGACAGCTCCGCGGCCAAGGAACGCACCTCCCGCACCAAGTTCGCCCAGGCCGGCATCAAACCCGACGAGGTCGCCCGGGAACTGGCCGAGATCCGCGCCGGCCTCGGCTCCTCGACCGAGATCGAGACCTTCGCCCGCGAGGCGCTCGACGCGCTCGGCTCCTCCATGACCGCGCGGGAGGACGGTTTCGCGGCCGTCACCGCGACCCTGCCGCCCGGGCTGCGCGACGCGCTGCCGCCCGGCCACCCCCAGCCGCTGCCGTTCCACCGCGACCTGCCGGTGCCGCGCCGCCACGCCCACCTGGACCGCACCGACCCGGCTGTGGGCGCCATCGCCCGCTACGTGCTGGATGCCGCACTCGACCCGAAGACACCCGGACCGCGCCCCGCGCGGCGCTGCGGCGTCATGCGCACCAATGCGGTGCAGCGCCGTACCACGCTGCTGCTGGTCCGCTTCCGCATGCACTTGACCCTCCCCGGCCGGCAAGGGCCCCGGCCGCTGGTCGCCGAGGAAGCCCGCGTGCTGGCCTTCCGCGGCCGGCCGGACAACCCCGAGTGGCTGCCGCCGCAGGACGTGGAGGCGCTGCTGGCTGCTGAACCCAGCGGCAACATCGCCCCCGACCTGGCCCGCGACGACCTGGAGCGGCTGCTGGCCCTGGAGACCCGCCAGGCACCCGATCGCGAGCCCGCGACCAAGCCCCGGCTGCTGTGGCACCTGGAAGACGCACTCGACGCCGAGGCCGACGCCGCAGCCGAGCAGCTACGCGACTCGCACGCCCGCGTCCGGGAGGCCAGTCGGCAGAGCGGCACCAGCAAGATCACCGTCATCGCGAACAAACCCGCTGACCTGCTCGGCGTCTACGTCTACATGCCCGCCGCCGCCGGAGGCCTGCCGTGAGCCGCTCCCCCTTCCCCGCCGTGCGCATCGCGGGCGGCCTGCTGCCCCCCGACCTGTTCACCCGGGCCCTGGCGGACAAGGACCTGCCCGGCCGCGAACCAGACGCCTACGGCCTGTCGCCGCACGAGAGCGTCCGCGAGGCCGCCGCCCGCGCGTTCGACTACCTCAACGGCGCCTGGCAGGCCTTCACCCGGGAACGAGGCAAAGCCGCCCAGGAGGGACGTTCACCGCGCACCCGCGGCCACTGGCTGCTGCCGCTGTTCGATAAGCTCGGCTACGGTGTGCTGCAGCCTTCGGGCGGGTTCAGCGTGGGCGACACCGATTTCCCGGTCAGCCACTGCTGGGGGCGCGTGCCGATCCACCTGCTCGGCTGGGACGCCGATCTGGACCACCGCACCAAGGGCGTCGCCGGTGCGGCGCACAGGGCACCGCAGTCCATGGTCCAAGATCTCCTCAAGCGCAGCGACGACCACCTGTGGGCGATCCTCGCCAACGGCGGCAAGCTGCGGCTGCTGCACGACTCCCGCGCGCTGGCCGGCTCGGCGTATGTCGAGTTCGACCTGGAGCTGATCTTCTCCGAACAGCTCTTCCCCGACTTCGTGCTGCTCTACCGCCTCGTCCACGCCACCCGCTTCGCCGTCCCCGAAGGCAAGACCTCGGCCGACTGCTACCTGGAGCAGTGGCGCGCCGACGCGGCAAAGAGCGGCGAACGCGCGCTGGCGCGGCTGCGCAAGGGCGTGGAGCTGGCGATCAACACGCTCGGCACCGGGTTCCTCCAGCATCCCGCCAACGACCTGCTCCGCAAGCGGCTCGCCGGGAACGCCACCGCAGACGACCTCTCCTCATCGCCGCTCTACGGCACCGAGCAGAAACGCGACTTTTACGGCGACCTCGACAAGCTCACCACGCTGAGCAAGGAGGACTACAACCGGGCGATCCTGCGCCTGGTCTACCGGCTGCTGTTCTGGTTCGTCGCCGAAGACCGCGACGTGCTACTCGAGCCGGTGACCGCCGACGAGTCCGCTCCCATGCTGCTGGCCGCACGCGACCGGTACACGAAGTACTTCTCGGCGCAGCGCCTGCGCGACCGGGCCCTGCGCGGCGGCGCCGATCCCCACGACGACCTGTGGCAGGCGGTCAAGTTGGTCTTCGACGGCCTCGGAACCCAGACCGGACTCTCGCAGCTCGCCGTCCCCGGCATCGGCGGCCTGTTCGAGCGGATCACCGAGCTGCCCGACGGCACCCGCTGCGAGCCGAGCCTGCCGGACGAGCTGGACGCGCCCCTGGAGGGCATGCGGATCTCCAACAGCCGCCTGCTGCAGGCCGTGCGCCACCTCGCCGTGGTCGACTCGGGAACGCAGCGGCGGCCGGTCAACTTCCGCGAGCTCGACTCCGAGGAACTCGGCAGCGTCTACGAATCGCTGCTGGAACTTCACCCCGACCTCGACGCCGACGACCGCACCTTCACGCTGCGGCGCGCGGCCGGCAACGAACGCAAGACCACCGGCTCCTACTACACCCCGTCGTCCCTGACCGAGGCGCTGCTCGAGACCGCGCTCAACCCGGTGCTGGACGAAGCTGCCCGCGGCGCCGAGCCCGCCGAAGCGAAGGTCGAGGCCCTGCTGGGTGTCACCGTGTGCGACCCGGCCTGCGGTTCGGGCCACTTCCTGGTCGCCGCGGCCCGCCGGATCGCGCGACGCATCGCAGAGGTCCGCTCGGGTGAGGACGAGCCCTCCCCGGATCTCGTACGGCACGCGATGCGCGAGGTCGTCTCCCGCTGCATCTACGGCGTGGACATCAACGAGATGGCCGCCGAGCTGGCCAAGGTTTCGCTCTGGCTGGAGTCGGTCGAGCCCGGCAGACCACTGGCGTTCCTCGACGCCAACATCCGCGTCGGCAACGCCCTGCTCGGCGCGACGCCTGCGCTGATCAGCCGGGGCATCCCGAAGGAGGCGTTCAAGCCGATCGAGGGCGACGACAAGAAGGTCGCCTCGGCGGTGGCGAAAGAGAGCGAGACCGAGAAAGCCCAAGCCGCCAAGGGCGTCATCCAGGACAGCCTGTTCGGTGAGGAGGCGATCGACCGGTCCAACACGCGCCTAGCGGCACGCACTCGCGAACTCGTCGGTGAGCTGCCGGAGGATCTGGCCGGTCTGGTCGTGCAGCGGCGCAGGCTCCGCGCCCTCGACGCCGAACGCCGACCGATGAAGCGGGTGGCCGACGCCTGGTGCGCCGCGTTCGTGCAGGAGCTGACCTCCCAGACCCGACTGTCGGCGATCAAGCACGGCACCCTGGCCTGGATCGGCGGCGACGATCTCGACGAGCGGCAGCGGACGATGACCGAGAAGGTCGACGAACTGGCCCGCGACTACCGGTTCTTCCACTGGCACGTGGAGTTCCCGCATCTGTTCCGCGTCCCGGAGAACGGGCCGACCGACCCTCAGACCGGCTGGGACGGCGGGTTCACCTGCGTCATCGGCAACCCGCCGTGGGAGCGGGTGAAGATCCAGGAGAAGGAGTTCTTCGCCGCGAGGAACGAGGACATCGCGAGCGCCAAGAACGCCGCCGCGCGGAAGAAGGCGATCGCGGCGCTGAAGGACAGCGAGGAGGAGGCCGACCGGCGGCTGTATGCCGAATTCGTCGGCGAGCTGCGGCAGGCCGACGGCGCGACGCTGCTGCTGCGCGACTCAGGACGGTACCCGCTGACCGGCCGGGGCGACATCAACACCTACGCGGTATTCGCCGAGACCGGCCGAACCCTGCTGGCCCCGCACGGCCGAGTCGGCATGGTGCTGCCCACCGGCATCGCCACCGACGCCACCACCCAGTTCTTCTTCAAGGACATGGTGGAGACCAAAACCCTCGCCTCGCTCTACGACTTCGAGAACGAGGAGAAACTCTTCCCGAACGTCCACAACCAGTTCCGGTTCTGCCTATGGAGCGCCTCAGGCCGGCGCGCTCCGCAGGAGCACATCCGCCTGGCGTTCCGGCTCCGGAAGAAGCAACAGATCACCGAGCGCGAGTTCGTCCTCACCCCCGGAGACATCGTCCTCCTCAACCCGAACACCGGCACCTGCCCGGTCTTCGACCACAAGCGGAACGCCGACATCACCGTCGGTATCTACCGCCGCGTGCCGGTGCTGTGGAGGGAACCCACCCAGGATGGTGAGGGGCTCAACCCGTGGGGTCTGTCGTTCATGGCCATGTTGCACATGGCGAATGACTCAGGCCTGTTCCGGCCCAGCGCCGCCAACGGCGAGACGCTGACAGGCATGCTCGACGAGGGATGGGAGCTGAAGGGCAACGTCCTCATCCGGAACGGCGAACGGCTGCTGCCGCTGTATGAGGCGAAGATGCTCCACCACTTCGACCACCGGTTCAGCACCTACCTCAACGCGACCCAGGCCCAGCTCAACAAGGGCACGCTCCCCAGATCCACGCCTGAGCAGAAAGAGGATCCGGCCTACGTTGGAATGCCCGAGTACTGGGTGCCAGAGGAGGCAGTTGAAGATCGTCTTTGCCCGCAGGACGCTGTTCGAGGTGACCGCCGAAAGCGGAGGTGGGAGCACGGTTGGCTGCTGGGCTGGCGCGACATCTGCCGCAGCGCCGATACCCGTACCGTGATCAGTACAGCGCTCCCTAGGGCAGCGGTAGGTGACAAGTTTCTTCTCGCCCTACCGGAAAGAGACGGCGCTCTTCTTCAGGCCAACCTGACCTCGCTCGTTCTCGACTTCTGCGCTCGTCAGAAGATCTCCGGCACGTCCCTCAAGTACTTCATCTTCAAGCAGCTTCCGGTACTGCCGCCTGAAGCCTACGAACGGGACTGCCCGTGGTACCCGGACGAACGCCTCGACCGGTGGGTCCGGACGCGGGTGCTGGAGCTGACCTACACCTCCTACGACATGGAGGCCTTCGCCCGCGACCACGGCGACGACGGCCCGCCGTACCGGTGGGACGAGGAGCGGAGGTTCTGGCTCCGCGCCGAACTGGACGCCGCCTACTTCCACCTGTACGGCGTGACCCGCGACGACGTCGACTACATCCTGGGCACCTTCCGCGCCTTCCAGAACGTCTCCCCGGACCTGTTCGCCCGGACCAGGAAGGCGATCGGCGAGATCTACGACGCCATGGCCGACGCGATCGCCGGGCGCGCGCCGTACCGGACCGTCCTTGACCCCGCGCCCGGCCATGGGCCCCGCCATCCCGCCCGACCGGCCCTCGAGGCACCTGGGAGCAGCTGACCGTGACCGATTCCGTCCGCATCGAAGCCATCTTTCGTACCGCGATGGAAGTGCTGCGCGACAGCGTGGAGCCGCTCTCCAAGCAGCAGGTCGTAGACGCCGTCGCCGGACGATTCGACTTCACGCCCTACGAGGCCCACCTCGACGAACGCGGTCGTCCACGCTGGCAGGTGGCGCTCGGCTGGCGGAGCGGTGATGCCGCGACCATCGGCTGGATCATCAAGCGGGGACACTGGTTCCTCACTGAGGCCGGGATCGAAGCCCTGGCGACCTATTCGGAATCGGAGCTCTTCGCCGAACTCCTCCGCAGATATCAGGAGATCCGCCGCCACCGCACCCATGCCCTCAAGCAGCTGTCCGGCAGTGAGCAACTGCTCGTCGAGGCGCTCGGGTCGGTACCGGCCGGCGCATGGACCTCATACCGTGACCTCGCAGAAGCGACAGGCCTGCCCGAGGACCAGCTGCCTCACTTCCTCGCCCAAGTCGACGTTCCCGGGGCCTACCGCGTGGCCTACGACGACGGCACGCTTCCCGGCGAAGGCATGCGCCACTTCAGATACCGGGGCGGCGACATCGCTCAACGGCTCCGATCGGAGAGCGTGACCTTCGACCCCAGCGGCCGTCTCTCCCAGACGGATCGGGTCCAGGGCTGGGAGATCAAGGAGCGGCTGGAGGAGCTCCCGTCCCTGAACCCCGAGCCGGGGAACCGCCGGGCCTGGCTGGTGCGCGGATCGTCGGTGGACGGGCGGGATCTGGTTCCGGTGTGGCTGCACAGAGGGTCGGTGTCGCTGGCCGCCTCCAGCCTTCGCGAGATCCCCTCACCGATCGAACGTGACCTCCTCAAGACCGCCATCGAGGAGGACTACCAGCACAAGTCGTACGCGGTGCGGCAGGCCAAGCTGGCGGAGTTCGACGCGTTCTGCAACCGGATGCGCCCCGGTGACTACGTGCTCACCACCACCCAGGGCAAGGCGTACGTCGGCCGGATCACCGGTGAAGCCGTCTACGTGCACTCCTCCGATCAGCGCTCCAACCTGCGCCGCGCGGTGGCGTGGCTGAACGAGACCCGGCCGGTGCCGTTCGCGAACCTGCCCCACCCCCTGCCGGCGAAGCTGCACAGCCAGTCCGACGTGGTCGAGCTCACCGAGAACCTCACCGCGGTCGAAGAGCTGCTGACCGCGCTCGGCGTCGAACTCGACGATGCCCAGGCCGGACCGCCGAAGGACCTCGCCTTCGGCGAGGTCGGCGAGGAGCTCGCTGAGGAGACCTTCATCGACCGCGCGCAGCTTCAGCGCCTGGCCGACCTGCTGTGGGAGAACAAGCAGATCATCCTGTACGGGCCGCCCGGCACCGGCAAGACGTTCCTGGCCCGCAAGCTCGCCGGGCGGCTGGCCGAGCCGAGCGCGGTCAAGCTCGTGCAGTTCCACCCGTCCTACACCTACGAGGACTTCTTCGAGGGGTTCCGGCCGGTGCAGCGGGCCGACGGCCAGCTCGCCTTCGAACTGCGGCCGGGGCCGTTCCGGCAGCTCGTCGAGGCGGCCCGCCAGCACCCCTCCGACCCGTACATCCTCATCATCGACGAGATCAACCGCGCCAACCTGGCCAAGGTCTTCGGCGAGCTGTACTTCCTGCTGGAGTACCGCGACGACGCGATCAGCCTGCTGTACTCGGCCGAGGCGGACTTCACCCTGCCGGAGAACATCTTCGTCATCGGCACGATGAACACCACCGACCGCTCCATCGCCCTGGTCGACGCCGCCATGCGGCGCCGGTTCCGGTTCGTCGAGCTGCACCCGGACCTCGTCCCGGTGCGGGGCCTGCTGGGCCGCTGGCTGGAACGGCTCCGCGAAAGCGATCCTTCGGCCGTGCACAACCTGGACGCCCCCGCGCTGCTGGAGGCGCTCAACGCCCGCATCGAGGACCACGACCTGGCGATCGGCCCGTCCTACCTGATGAAACCCGGCATCTACCATCGCGTCGACGGCCTGGAGACGGTCTGGGAGACCTCGATCCTGCCGCTGCTGGCCGAACACCACTACGGCAGCCCGCCCAGCGTCCTGGACCGCTACCGGCTGTCGGCGCTGCGGCAGGCGGCCGCCGTACCGAAATGACCCGGATCGAGGTACCCGAGACCGGGCAGGTCCTGGCCCGGCTCTCCGCCGAGCAGGGACGGCACCTGGCCGGCTCCGACGTGGTCGACGCCCGGCCCTCACCGTACGAGGAAGGCGTGTGGGAGGTCACCCCGCGCGGCAGGGTCGGAGTCGCGCTGATCGGCGACGTTGAGGTGTGGGTGACGCCGAAACTCGCCATCGACCGACTGCTGTTCCTCGTCGGGTACGCGGCCGACCCCAAGGGATGGCGGCAGGAGACCATCGGATTGGACGCCCGCGACGGGCTGGTGCCCGCGGTGGCCCAAGCGCTGTGGCGGCAGGCCGAGCAGGCGCTGCGCCAAGGACTCCTGCAGGGATACCGGACGGTGGAGGAGTCCTCCTACGTGCTGCGCGGGCGGCTGCGGGAAGGGGAGCAGCTGCGGCGCCATCACGGGCGGGTGATCCCGATGGAGATCCGCCACGACGACTTCACCGTGGACGTCGCCGAGAACCGGATCCTGCTGGCCGCGATCACCCGGCTGCTCACCGTCCCCGGTATCGACGCCGAATCCCGGCGGCGCCTGACCGCGCTGCGGGGACGGCTGGCCGGAGTGACCAGCCTGGTCGGCGGCACGGTGCTCCCGCACTGGCAGCCGTCCCGGCTCAATGCCCGCTACCAGGCGGCGCTGCGCCTGGCGGAGATCATCTGGCGGGCCACCTCGCCCGAGCACACCCCCGGCGCCATCGCCGCCAACGGGTTCCTGTTCAACCTGCCCAAGGTGTTCGAAGACTTCGTGACCGTCGCGATCTCCGAGGAGCTGCACGCTCGCCACGGCGGGGCCGCCCGCCCGCAGTACCCCTGTCACCTCGATGACGCGCTGGCGGTGCGGATGCGCCCGGACCTGGTGTGGGAGCTGCACGGGCGACCCGCCGCGGTGGCCGACGCCAAGTACAAGCGGGAGAAATCCGCCGGCTACCCTGACGCGGACCTGTACCAGATGCTGGCCTACTGCACGGCGTTACGGCTCCCGCAGGGCCATCTGGTCTACGCCAAGGGAAACGCGGCGGCGGCCCGGCACGCCGTCCGGCACACCGGCATCGAGATCATCTGCCATGCCCTCGACCTCACCCTGCCACCGGAGCAGTTGCTGACCCAGGTAGGAGGCATCGCGGCCGAACTGGCCGGCAGGCAGAGCGCCCCCTGAACGGCATGGCCCAGCTCCCGGTGATGCCCGGCACGGTGGTTCCGCTTCGTCGAGCGGGGTTACCGCAGGTCCCACATCCGGAGTGTGGCGTCGGCATTGGCTGAGACGGCGACGAGCCGGCCGTTCACCTGCCCGGCGGCCACGGACATGACCTGGATGAGACCGCCGAGCGGAAGTTCGCTGAGCTGCTCGTGCGTGGTCAGGTCCCACACCCGCACGGTGGCGTCATAACCGCCGGAGACGGCGACAGGCCGGCCGCCCAGTGTGCCGATCGCCACCGAGGAGACGATGTTGCCGTGGGTGAACGGGCGGCCGAGCTGCTTGCGGGTGGCCAGGTCCCACACCCGGATCTGGTTGCCGGTGTCACCCGACACCGCGATGGGCCGGCCGTTCAGCGCTCCGACCGCCACGGAGGGCACGAGGTTGCGATGGCCGGTGAACGGCCGCCCGAGTTGTTCGCGGGTGGCCAGGTCCCACACCCGGACGGTGGTGTCCCAGCTGGCCGAGACGGCGACGGGCCTGCCGTTCAACCGGCTCAACGCCACCGAGGTCACCGCTTGGCGGTGGCCGGTGAACGGTTCGCCCCGTTGTTCGCCGGTGACCGGATCCCACACCCAGACCGTGCCGTTGTCGCTGCCGGCGACGACGACGGCTCGCCCGTCCAGCTTGCCCAGCGCCACCGAGTAGATCGCGGTGTAGCCGTCCAGCGGCCGGCCGAGCTGCTTGCGGGTGGCCAGGTCCCATACCCGGACCATGCCTCTTGAGTCTCCGGAGACCGCGATGGGTCGGCCGTTCAGCTGCCCGGCTGTCACCGTCATGATCGGCACGGGCCGATCCCCGCCGGGGGGCAGTTCGCCGAGCTGCTCGCGGGTGGCCAGATCCCAGAGCCGGATCGTGCCGTCCCAACTGCCGGAGACCGCGATGGGGCGGTTGTCCAGCCGTCCGATCGCCACCGAGGAGACCAGGGTACGGTGGCCGGTCAACGGTGCGTCCGGCGAGGTCGTGTCGGTCGCCGGTCCGGGCAGGGAGCCCGCATCGGAGGGGGCGTTCGCCGCGCGCATGACGAGCACGACGACCACCATCGCCACGCAGGCCGTCACCGCGGCGAGGGTCAGGACAAGGGTGCTGCGTCCACCTGGTTCGCGCAACCGTCTCCTCCTTCAGCGTCGGCTGCCCGGATGGTCGCGGGGAGCTGCTCCCGGCGCCCTGACGCCGCCACCCCGTATCGCGCGTTCTGGCTCATCACGGTCACGGTCGCGGCACCCGACAGGATCATCCCTTAATCGAGGGGAACTGGACAGGAGTATGAGGATGTGGCCAAGGCCGGGCCGTAGCCGGGGATCGCGTGCCGCACGTCACGGACGCAGGCGACGGCGGCCCCGCTCAGGGCCAGGGCGGCGCAGCCCCACAGCGTCGGCCGCACCCCGGCCAGGTCCGACAACGGGTCGGCGAGGGCGTAGCGGACCGGCGTGAGCAGCGTGTCGAGCGCCGTCGTGGTGGCGAGGACGCGACTGAGTTGAACGTCGGGAATCCTCCGCTGGAGGAAACTCATCCAGGTGATCAAGCTTGATGTGCCGGCCGCTCCGGTCATCGTGACGGCCGGAAGAACCAGCAGCAGCGGCGCGTCAGCGGCCATGGTGATCAGCAGCAGCCCTTCAGGGACGGCCGCCGCGCAGCCGATCGCATCGGCCCGATCAGGGCGCGTCGGCAGCGATGTGATCGAGCCTATGATCAGGACCTCTCCGGCAGGTGCAAGGCTTCCCGCTGCTCGGGACGGCCGGAACGGAGCGCGAGCACCATCAGGACCACCGCGGCGAGCTGGTAGAGGTCCCCGCCGACCGCAGAGAAGACGGGCCACTGCGGGCCCCCGTCCATGAACTCCGCCGACCCCTCCACCAGGAAGAGCACGAGATGCAGGCTGTACATCGGGACCAGCGCGGCCGCGAGGAGTCCGGCGGCGACCCGGCCGGTCCGCGGCCGGCCCAGCCGGGCGCCGAGCAGGCACATCCCGAGCCCGAGCAGCACGTACGGCGCGACACCGAGGATCCCGGTGAACTGCACCTGGCGGATCAGCACGAACGCTTTCAGGCGGAAGCCGCCGGAGAAGAACTGGACCATCCCGTAGATGTTCCCGTCGTACTCCCCCAGGGGAGCCGGGAGAGCCGGCGGGGTCAGCAGTTCCTGCAGCTCCAGCCAGGCCAGGTAGGCGGCCGGAACCGTCGCCCACAGCAGGGCGGCGGCCCACAGCATCCGAGATCGTCGTGTCACGCCGGGCGACTCTAACGGTGCGCGGCGACAGTTCCGTCACAGCCGCGTCCAGCCGGCGATGGCGGAGGTCTTGATCACGTCGGTGCGGCACCTGAAGATCGTGTTGGTCCTGTAGCTGACCGGGTAGACCTTTGCGTCTGTTCGGGTGATCTCGCCGTCCGGTGACGGCTTGAAGGCCGTGCCCTTCGAGCTTGGCAACCCGTGACACCAGCGGCACCCGACGGGCCGACACGCGGCCTGCCGTGGCCGACGTCGTCCGTGCTGTGCGGGGCCGGTGATCCAGAAACCGGCGGGAGTACGCCGTCTCACCGGAGCCGGTTGTGGACGTCACGCACCGTACAAGCGCTGACTTTCACCTCGAGGTTCCTCAATCCCCATGTCGGACTGCTCCGGGATGGTCTCTCGAGCGGCGGCCTCGACGGTGTCCTCCGACTTGCGGTTCACCCTCGACTTGAGGTCGTTGAACCTGCTCTTGACGTGCGGCGCGGCCTTCGACGCGACGACGCCCACCACGACGCCCGCCGAGACGCATACGGCTGCGCCTACCTTGATCGCGGCTTCAGCCGGTAAGAGCTTGGCATGTTCGACAAGCGTGTTGTCATCATCCCGCACGAGAGCGCTGAACCTTCCAGGAGTACTCGACTGCGAGAGGTGCATTCCGGACGAATACTCAACCCACATCAAGGTCCGAAGCATTCCGAGCAGGTCGTCAAAGGCCATGGGGCAACAGTAGAGACCGTCACCGACGCCGCGGCGGGAAAACCAGCAGATACCCCGCCAGTGTCCGTGGCCATGCCAAGACGTTCTCAAGCTGGCGTTCTTCGTCCACGCTGTCTCCTGCCGCAGGGCACATCACCGGGCCGATCTTGTGTCCGCCTCGTCTTCCCGCTCTACCGGCCCTGGTCGAACTGCCGGTTGTAGAACGAGCCCGGCCCGTTCCCCGACGGCAGTGGCCGGTTCGGGGCGGGGCGTGCACCACCGCGCTGGCCATGAACTGACCGGAAGATCACCGCCAGGGCGGCCGGTTGTCCTCGTCCTCCTGGCGCTGGCTCGTATACCGGTCGGCCCGTGACCGCGCTTCGCGGTCCAGCCGGTCGCGGGCGCTGGGGGCGTCGGGGTTCTTGACCGTCGCGGACCGCACCCGGATGGCGGCTTCCTTGTCCCATCGCGTGTTCTTGCCCATGCCTCCGCCCTACCCGCTCCTGCTGCCCTGTTCCCAGCTCATCCGAGGCTCGCCGCACGGTTCGCCTCACGCGCATCCCGAGAAGAGGACGATTCCGTGGGCAGTAGCGCTGCCTGGTGGATCAGCGGCAGACTGCGCCCAATACCGGCGCATCCGCTTGTAACACCTCGCCTTGGCGACACCCGGTGGGCCTGGGATGATGCGAGCGTCCCCTCGCTTCGCCCCCTGACCAGGACCCTCCCCTCGTCCTGGCCGAAGTGCGGGGCCAGAAAGGGACACTCGCCATGCGACGAGTCGTCACCGCCGCCGGTGCCTGCCTGAGCGCCCTGGCCCTCACCATCCCCCTGACTACGACCGCGGCGTCGGCCACCCCGCCGAACATCCCCACCGCGAGCACCGCCGCCACCCGGCTGGCGGCGCTGACCGTCAAGGCCGAATCCAACGCCGGTTCCTACGACCGGGACCTGTTCCCTCACTGGATCACCATCAGCGGCTCCTGTAACACCCGCGAGCAGGTCCTCAAGAGGGACGGGACGAACGTCGTCGTCAACTCCAGCTGCGCCGCGACCTCAGGGAGGTGGTACTCGCCGTTCGACGGCGCCACCTGGGCGGCTGCCTCCGACGTCGACATCGACCACATCGTGCCGCTGGCGGAGGCGTGGCGTTCCGGCGCGCATGCCTGGACCACGAGCAAGAGACAGTCGTTCGCCAACGACCTCGGGGGCCCCGAGCTGTGGGCGATGACGGACAACTTGAATCAGAGCAAGGGGGACAAGGACCCGGCCGCCTGGCAGCCGCCGCAAAACCGGTGCCTGTACGCGCGGGCGTGGATCCAGATCAAGTACCACTGGGGCCTGACCCTGCAGAGCAGTGAGAAGACCGCCCTGCAGAACATGCTCGCCACCTGCTGACCCCCGTACACGTCGGCGGCCCCGCCAGGAGATGCTTCCTGGCGGGGCCGCCGACATATGCGTGTACCGGTGCGCGGGGTCGCCTCTCGGCGAAAGGCACAACGCGGCTCCAGCCGAACGGTCGTCCGCGAAGGCAAATTAGGTGAGGCCCGGGGACACCGAGCACACCGGCCACGAAAGAACACAACCATCGACCGGCGGCGGATGTTCCCGCTGCCGCGTCCGAACCGGCCGCTCCACCGACCGTGCCGGTTCCCGCACTGCTCGTCGGCATGACCGGATGCGGACCACCCGCCAACCAGGCTGTCCCGTCCGGCGTCCTGTTTCCCGTCCGTCCTCCTCGTCTCGGGAGTCGCCCGTGCTTCGCCGTCATGCCGTCTCCGCCGTCCTGGCCGGCTCGCTCCTGGCCGTTCCGGTCGCCGCGCTGCCCGCCTCCGCCGCGGCGCCTGCCGTGGAGATCGTCAAGGTGTACTACGACAGCCCCGGCGCCGACCGGCGTTCCAACAGCAGCCTCAACGCCGAGTACGTCACGATCAAGAACATCACGCGGCGGACGATCGACCTGGAGGGCTGGACGATCCGCGACAAGGCGGCGTACCGCTACACCTTCGGGCCCATCGTGCTGAAGCCCGGCAAGACGCTGACCCTGCGCACCGGCCAGGGCGACGACGGCACCAGCTCGGTGTTCTGGAACCGGCGAGCCTACGTCTGGAACAACGACACCGACACCGCATCCCTGCGCAACGCCAGCGGCAAGCTGATCGACTCCTGCTCCTACAACAGCACCCGCTACGACTACACGAACTGCCGCTGACCGGCAGGCGGTCAGCGCAGAGGGACGAACCCTCTGCGCCGACCTGTTCCCGAGCGAACCTGCGTCCTGCGGTGGCCGGCGATCTGCGCGCTAGCTGGCACGCGTGGGGAGGAGTTCGCCATACCGCGAGAACGCCTCACGTGCCTGCCGGCTGCTGGCCGCCCGTGGCGCGGTGCTCTTCCTCCCCGTCGAGGTAGGCCCTGAGTTTGCCGAGGAAGCGTTCCAGGCCCAGGTCGTAGGCTCCCTCCGGACAGGCGTGCCGGTCGTCGATCGGCACCCACTGGACTTCCCTGACCTGCCGCCGAACGGGACCGACACCTGACGAAGGCAGCCGATGTCGCAGGTCTCATCACGTATCTTCAAGATCACCGATACGGCGATACCGGTGTCCTCACGATCGAGGCCGCAGTACGACTGAGTGATCTGGTTGTGCGGTCGGGTGCTGCGTTGCATCGGCGCCCCTGGCATGACCGCGACCGGACCAGGGTCAGTCGTACAGGCGCCCCAGTAGGGCTCCCTGGCCGGACTGCAGGATATGGGCGGCCTCCAGCGGGATCCAGAAACACTCGAAGTGCGTGGGCTCCTGCTCGCCGTCGTGGTCCTCCTGGCTGGCCCACCGCTCCGCGGTGGGCTCGGTCACCTCCAAGCGGAAGACGTGACGGCGCTGGATCTCGAATCGGTACGGGCTCATGTCGTAGGTGGCCTCGCCGAGCTTCCGCACGATCGTGAAGTCCTTCAGACCGGTCTCCTCGCCAGCCTCACGCAGAGCCGCCGCCTCGGGCGTCTCGCCCGCGCGGATGCTGCCGGCCGGAACCTGGATGCCGACCTCCTCGTAGCTGTAGTCGGTGTGGCGGAACACCAGCAGCCGACCGTCGCGCACGATGTAGCACAGCGCCTTGTCCTTGGTGACCTTCTCGGGCATGGAAACCCTCCTTGTTATTCGCCGGGAACGGGATGGCAGTCATCACGGATCGGACGGTCGAGCGGCGGTGCCCTCATCGACTCCTGCTCCTACCGCGGCACCCGGTACGGCTACACGACCTGCTGACACCCTGGGTGGTGGGCAGCTCCGGCACACCACACGCCTGCCGCCCTGCAAGCGGTGCGTCCTCTCCGTCTCCGTGACCGGACGATGGTACGGCGCGTGCCGCGGCGGAACGTCGCCGGTGGCCGGTCGTTTCAGCCGGTGAGCTCGACCGGGCGGGCCGGGGCACCATTGGTGAGATACCCGGCCATGAGAGCGGCGAGGCCAGCCGGATAGACGGTCTGATCACTGGAGGTCAGCTCGGCCAGCGTCCACCAGCGCCAGTCCGGATCTCATCCGGCTGGGTCGCCGCGCCGGGCCGGACCTTGTCGGCGGGTATCCGGGCGAGGTAGTACCGCTCGACCTGGCGCACCGAGTGACCGCCGACCAGGTGGTCGCTGCTGCGGACGGCGAGCTGCGGGCCGAGGGCGACGTCGCCGACACCGAGTTCCTCGCGCATCTCCCGCACGGCGGCACCGGTGTGGTCCTCACCGGGTTCCAGGGAACCACCGGGAGTGGGCCAGAAGAAGAATCCGCTGTGCTCGTCGTAGCGCAGCAGCAGGACGCGGTCGTGCTCGTCGAGGACGATGACGCGGGCGGCCTGGCACAAGGTCGGCGCGGGCATGCAGCCGATCGTCTCAGTACTGCGGCCCGGATGTGAGGCGATGGCCGATGCGCTGTTCGACGCCCCGCCGTGACCAGCGGTGCGGAGGGCCTCCTCAGCCGCCCCGCACCGGCACCTGCCTGCCCGCGGGTCCGCGGACCCGCGAGCAGGCAGGAGGATGCCGGTCAAATCCAGGTGTAAGTGGCGTCCGTGATCGGCGGCAGCCACGGGTTCCCCACAGGTGCCTGCGGGCGAGGTGTTGCGAACCGGTCGGCCTGAATAGGCGACCGGCCTGCCGCACGTTCCGCCCCCCGTGGCGATGCCCCGCCCGGAAACACTTCTCTTACCCGACGGGAACGATTTTCTGCACGCCCTCAAAGCCGCCGATTGAAGATTGGGGGTTCTTTTATCGGAGCGGCGTGCTTATATCTCTGTTATCCACCGGGGGCGCAGAAGAATTCCGTTACGGAAGGAGCGTTCATGTCCAATGGCAGGTATTACCGGCGAGGTCATTGGGTGAACAAGCGCAGCCCGAAAGCCAAGCAGACCTCCGGCTGGGTCGTCGCGGCCGTCGTCGCGGTCCTGGCCGTGCTGTGGTTTGAGGCACCCGATGGCCCCGGGCCGGTTCACCAGCCGCCTCAGGTATCGGAATCGGCCGTACCGGCCGACGACCCGGTCGCTGACCGGCCCGTATCCTCCGATGAGGAGCCGCCCGAGCCGGTCGAGGCGCCGTGAGGCGCCGGCGCCGGGAGGTGCTGGCGCGCCTGCCCCGGCCGCGCATGCCCGTCGGCCGGACCGAGACGATCGCCGCCGCCCTTGTCGCCCTCGCCGCGGTTTACGCGGTGATCGTAATCGTCCGCACCGCCGCCGAGCTGATTTTCGGGCACTGGTATATCGGCATTCCGGCAGCGGTGTTCTCCGGTGCGCTCCTCACGCTGGGATGGCGGTGGAACATCGTCGCGGCACGCCGCCGCGCGGCCCGGCTGGCGGGTCTGCGGTTGACGCTTCCGGAAATCGATCTCATGGGTCATACGGCATTCGAGTACGCCGTCCGCGATCTCATGATCCGCGACGGCATTGACGCCCGGCGCATCGGCGGGAAGAACGACATGGCGGCCGACGTCATCGGCAAGGACCGCACCGCCCGCACCGCGAACGTCATCGTCGTGCAGTGCAAGCACACCACCGTCGGCGGCAAGGTGGGAGCCCGGGTGATCCACGAGGTCAACGGGACCGCCCGCCCCGCCCACGGCGCCGATCTCGCCGTGGTCGTCACCAACGGCTCCTTCACCCGCGGGGCCCGTCAGCGCGCCGCGATGTGGGGAATCGGACTGATCGGCCGGGACGAGCTCAGCCGCTGGGCAGGCGGCGAAACGAGCGTTCACCGGCTGCTGCGGACGACCTGGCCCGGATACCACAGGCGGCGGCTGCGCCGCCGCCTGTGGTATCCGGCCGCTTCCCCTGGCCATGACGTTCCCGCGGCGTCCTTTCCGGAGTGAACATCACCGTCAGCGGGCGATGCAGAAAGCGTTGATACAGCGCAGCCGAACCCCAGTCATGATCACGGTCCGCCTTCCTCGAAAAGGGACAAGTATCGAGGAAAGTCTCATCGGCGCCGATCGGGCCGATTCCGCCGGTTGATCAGTTCCAGGAAGTCCCGGACCATCGCCACATGCCGGTAGGCGGTGAGATCCGCCCGCAGCCCGCTCAGGCTGTCGGCGGCACGGGCCGAGGCCACCCCATTGGCCATCGTCAGGACCCGTGAGGCGGCGTCCACGGCGGCGTCGAGGTCGCCGGAGGCCAGATGCGCCTGCGCCCGGCGGGCCAGGTAGATCATGACGCCGCGCGTTTCCCGGTTCTCATCGTAAGGATCATGGTGTGACAGGGCGGCGTCGAACTGCGTTAGGGCGCGGCGCGGGTCGCCGAGGGTCAGCGCGGCATTGCCGGCGGACTGGTGGATCTCCCCGGCGCTCACCCAGGACAGGCCGGGCCGGTCTTCGGCGGCGGGCCCGGCCCGGTCGTAGGCGTCCACGGCGTCCTCGATCGCCCGGTAGGCGGCGGAGGGCTGCCTGGCGACGGAGCGCGCGCGGGCCTGGCGGACGTGCAGCAGCGCCAGCGCGCGGGGCGAGGTGATGCGCCGCCGGGTGGCGAGCGCCCTGTCGATCAGGTTCAGGGCGCCGCCCGGATCATCGTGGACGTAGCGCAGGTTCGCCCAGAACGCCAGCACGATCGCGCTGGTGGTGGCATCATCCGCGTCGGCCGCCGCGCGCAGCGCGGTGCGGAAGTGGCGCTCGGCGGCGGCGGTGCGTCCCAGGTCGTGTGCGCACCAGCCCGCCAGCCGGGAGACCTCGGCGGCGGCGGCGAACAGGCGGCGGCCGATCGGTTCGGCGTAGGAGCCCTCGTCCAGAACCTGGGTGATCATCTGTAGTTCGGTGGTCGCGGCCTGGTAGGTCTCCCCCGCCCCCACCTGGTCGTCCAGGTGGCGCAGCGCCTTCAGCCGCAGGTCGAACAAGTCGGCGGCATCACGGCCGACGCGCCGCCCGGCAATCGCGGCGGCGGCGGGGGCGCCGGTCCACTGCGCCAGCGGCGCGGCCAGCACGGCCGATGAGGTGATCAGGAAGCTCCGGCGATCCACTGGCCCTCCCGGGTGCCGTCGTGCCTTCACCGTACTCCCGGGGGGTCAGGGCGACGCCAGAGCGGTGCGATCACCATGGGAAACCGGGGTGCCACCGACACCGCGGGGGCGGCGCCGGAGACCTTTCAGATGCCTGTGGCGGGCATGCGCCACTGGGCATCGGCGGCCAGCGCGTCGCGTACCGCCGTCTCGCGGACGCCGACCCGGCGGGCGAGCTCGGCCGGGGCCCCGCTGCCGGGGTCGGCGTCACGGATCGCCCGCAGGTGCAGGCCGAGCAGCATCTCCAGCCGGACCACCCGGGCGCGCGCCGCTTCCAGTTCCCGGGCGGCGGCGTGGCGCACGTCACCGTCGAACGCACCGAGGCCGTCGTGTCCTTCGGCCGCGTGCTCGCGGGCGGCCTCGGCGCGCAGGTGCGCCAGGTGGATCTGGTTGTACTCGTCGATCACCGCCACGTCGTCGGCGAAGGCCCGGCCGGGCCGGATCCCCCTCCGGGCCGGGCACCGGGCGGGCGGGTTGCACACCGCGGCCAGCGCGGCCTCTGCTGTGGGGAAGAGCCGGTGCAGCGCATCGTCAGCCTCCATGGGAAAGAGCATGTACGGCGGGTCGTCACCACCGTAGGCGGGCCGTACCTCGACGACCGTCGCGGATGGGCCCAGCGGCCGTCCGCCGACGCCCCGTACTGGACGTTCTGGCTCATCATGGTCGCGGTCGAGGTACCTGGCATGATCAACTCTTAATCGAGGGGAACCGGGCGGGAGCGCGGGGACGCGGTCGAGGCCGGGCCGGAGCCGGGGGGCGTGTGCCGCACGTCGCGGACGCAGGCGGCGACGGCGGCCCCGCTCAGGGCCAGGGCGGCGCAGCCCCACAGCACCGGCCGCACCCCGGCCAGCTCCGACAACGGGCCGGCGAGGGCGTAGGCGACCGGCGTGAGCAGGGTGCCGAGCGCCGACGTGGTGGCGAGGATCCGGCTCAGCTGAACGTCAGGGATCGTCCGCTGGAGGAAACTCGTCCAGGTCACGAGCTGAATCGTCCCGGCGGCGCCGGTCGCACCGGCGGCCGCCGCGATCACCGGCAACGGCGCCCCGGCGGCCAGACTCACCAGCAGCAGCCCTTCGGGGATCGCGGCCGCGCAGACGACGACGCCGACCCGGGCCGGGCGCAGCAGCAGCGCGGTCACCGAGCCGGTGATCAGTCCGATCCCGATCGAGGAGTTGATCAGCCCCCAGCTGATGGCGCCGTCCAGATACCGCACGGTGTAGATCGGCCCCAGCACCGTCAAGGCGGCCCAGCACGCCGAGGTGACCATGCTCAACATGGTGAGCACCCACAGCCAGCGGCGGCCGGTGAACGCCGTCCAGCCCTCGGTCAGGTCCGTCCAGAACCGCGGCCGCCGCCGTGCACGGTCTGCGGGAGGAAGCCGTAGCGTGCGAAACACCACGGCGGCGACGGCATACGTGAAGGCGTCCCAGGCCAGCACCCAGTGCGCCCCGCCGACCGCGATCACGAGCCCGGCCAGGGCGGGCCCGCCGATGGCGACCAGGTTGCTGCCGATCTGGATCAGGGCGTTCGCCTCGACCAGCGCCTCGGGGGCCACCAGGGCGGCCAGTACGCTCTTCATCGCCGGCTGGAAGCAGGCCGCGGTGGCGCCCGCGATCACTCCCAGTCCGGCCAGCGCCGCCACCGTGGCGGTCCCGGTGGCCACCAGCACCGCCGCCGCCGTCTGCAGGCAGGCGTTGGTGACCTGCGCGGCGATGATGATCTTCTTGCGGGGCAGCCGGTCGGCCAGCACCCCGGCGACCGGTGTCACCGCGAGGAACGCCAGGAGGTCGGCCAGCAGGACACCGCTGAGCGCTCCGGCGCCGCCCCCTCCGGCGATCACCGCGAAGGCCAGCCCGAGCGGGGCGACCGTCGTGCCCAAGGTCGACGACAGGCGGGCCGCGGCGTAGCGGCGGTAGGGCGCGTTGGTGCGCAGCAGCTCCACCGAACCGGCCAGACGCCGGGGGATCACGCTCTCCTCCACGGCCGGAGTGAACGGCCCGCCGTACCGCGGCGGCGGGCTACGAGGGCCGGAGCCGACTCAGCGGGGCCGTGCGGCGACCGCACCGGCCGGTGGTCCGCCGCGGCCGTGGCGGTGGTGGGTGCGGTCATCGCGGCTCCCGGGTGGCGCGGATCAGACAGCAGGAGGTCGGGTCACCGTCGGTCTGGCTGTCGAGGCGGTCGATGACGATGCCGGTGAAGCCGTGCTCGGCGAGCAGGCGCCGCCACAGCTGGGGTGCGAGCACCCACCGGTACACCGTCTCCGGTTCGCCATCCCCGAGCCGCAGCCGCTGCGGTGACGGTTCGACCGTCCCTGCCGGGCCTTCGCCGAGGTCGTTGGTGTGCAGCACGGAGGCCACCAGTAGGCCGCCGGGCCGCAGCGCCGCGAAGAGGCCCGGGAGCAGCAGGTCCGGTGAGGTGAAGCAGAGCGCTCCGTGCACGCTGATGATCACGTCGAACTGCTCGGCGCTGCGCAGGTAGTCGACGGCGTCGGCGTGCACCAGCGTCAATCCGGGCAGAGCGCCGTAGACGGCGACGGCGCGCTCGTACTGCGACGGCGAGTTCTCGACGCCGGTGACGCGGGCGTGATGGTCGCGGGCGAGGTGGGCGGCGTAGCGGCCGGTGCCGCAGCCCAGCTCCAGTACCCGGCGGCCGGTCAGCGGCCCGAGTACCGCGGTGCCGGGCCCGGGGTTGCCGAAGCCCCAGGCGATGGTCTCCGGGATCGGTACGGCCGTCTTCCTGGCCAGGTGGTGGTTGCCGTAGCGGTCCCACGCTCGGCCGTTGGCCCTCTGGACTTCGGTCATCGCGCCGCGTCCTCCTGAGCCGCGGGCGTTATGCGATCTTGCTGCAGGAGCCACAGGTCGCGAAACAGCCCCGGCCGGGCCGTCAGCTCGGTGAACGTCCCCTGCGCGATGACGCGCCCGCCCTCCATGACGACGATCCGGTCGGCGACCGCGGTGTTGGCCAGGTTGTGGGTGACCAGCACGACCGCCCGGTCGTTTGCGAGCGCGCGCAGCCCGGTGAAGATCAGGTGCTCGGCGCGCGCGTCCAGGTCGGAGGTCGGCTCGTCCATCACCAGCAGACCGGCGTCGCGATGGATCGCGCGGGCGACCGCGATGCGCTGCCACTGGCCCGAGGACAGGGCCTGGCCGTTCCACCATTCCCGCGCCAGCAGCGTGCCCAGGCCGCTGCGCAGCACCGTGATCACCGCGTCGGCGCCGCTGGCGGCCGCCGCGCGGTGCACGGCCGCGTCCCCGTCCGGTTGGGGCTGGCCGAGGGTGATGTTCTCCCGGGCGGTCATCGGCCAGCGGGCGAACTCCTGCGGCACGACCGCGCACTCCTTCCACAGCGCGTACGGGTCCAGATCCCGGGTGCTGATCCCGTCCCAGGTGACCACCCCGGCCGTGGGCAGGTTGAGGCCGCACAAAAGCTTCATCAGGGTGGTCTTGCCGGAGCCGTTCTCGCCCACCACGGCGACGATCTCCCCTTGGCGGACCTCGAAGTCCACCTCGCGCAGGGTGTCGGACTCGGCTTCGGGGTAGCGGTAGGTGACCTGGTGCAGGGCCACGTGCCGGGGCCGGTCCGGGGTGAGGGCACCGCGGTCCAGGCGCTGCCCGGCGGCCTCGTCGATGAAGGACTCCCAGTCGTCCATGTAGCGGCCGGTGCGCATCAGGTCGGCGCCGTAGCCGACGATGCCGTGCAGGCCGCCGGAGGCCGAGCGCAGCGCGAACACCAGCGTGCCGGCGGCGGCCGCGCCGATGTGCCCGGTGCCCAGCAGCACCATCACCCCGGCCCACATCAGGGCGGCGGCCAGGCCGCTGGCGGCCGAGCCCACCAGGCTGATCTTGGCGTGCTGCCAGGTGGTCTCGTCGACGGTGCGGTCCACCCGGACGCCGCTGGCCCGGTACTTGTCCAGCAGGTAGGAGGCCAGGGTGTCGGTGCGGATCTGGTCGGCCTGGTCCTTGTGGGACAGGTACCAGCGCAGCATGTTCAGCATCCGCTGATCGCGGAACGTGCGCAGCGTCGCCAGGTAGGTGACGCGCTCACCCGCGACGGACGCCAGCGCCTGCGGCAGGGCGGTCAGCACCAGCAGCGGCAGCAGGACCGGCGCCAGCGCACCGACGACCACGGCCGCGGCGATCAGCGTGGCCGCCGAGGAGACCAGGTTCTGCGACTCGCCGATCATGTCCCGGCTGACCTCGACGCCCCGGTCGGCCTTGTCGTAGCGGTCATCGAATCCGGGGTGGTCGTAGGCGGCCATCTCCGCGCCGGCGGCCGCATGGAGCATGCGGTATTCGGCCTCCCGGGCGATCCGCAGCCCCAGCCGGTTCGACAACCCTTGAATCGCGATGCCCAGGATCGCGCGCAGCCCGGCTGTTGCGGCCAGCATCAGCACGGACGGCAGGGCCGCGGTCAGGTGCGCGGGATCGCTGGCGGACTGGATCAGCGCGCTGAGCGCCGCAGTGGTGGCGAACAGGCCGAGTGCCTCCAGCAGACCGGAGATCACCTGGCAGGCCAGCAGGGCGATCGTCGAGCGCCGGTCCACCGCCCAGGCCAGGACGAAGGAGCGGCGCACCAGTTTGGGCAGGCGGCTGATCAAGCTGCGCCAGGTCAGGTGCCGGGCCAGCTCGGCGCTGTCGCCGCCGTTGTAGACGAACTCCAGCTCTTCGCTGTGCGGTCGGGGGGCGGCGTCGGTGTCGGCGGTCTGGTCAGCCACGGGCGACTCCTCATCCAGAGGCCGGAAGACGCCTGCCCGAGCAGGCAGGCGCGTTATGCCACGCTGGCCGCCGCTCTTTCATCCAGGTGAGCACAGCCAGGGTCCGCCGCAGCACCCGTCCGGGTGCCGCTGGCGGGCTCAGTCGATGCGGCCGTGCCGGAGCTTGTCTCTTTGCCGGGATCGGCAGGTGGCCCCGTCTGCGGTGGTCCGGTCATGGACCCCGTGGGAGGGGATGTGGCCGATCGTCGGCCAGGTGCGGCGAACCTGCTGGGCTTGCTGGGACCACGACACTGATGTCTCTCCCTCAAGCAGCGATGGATGATCACGCGCTGGTCGGGAAGGCCGCAGCAGCCGGACGGGACGGGGCCGCAGTCTTTTCCCGAGGTGGGGAATGGTGCGTGGCCTGCGACAGGCGCAGACCACGCACCATTCGGGATCGTTACCGGCCGACGTAGGCGAACGTCGGGTGCGGGTGCATGAGGAAGTCGTGGTGGGAGATGTTCCAGGCGTAGGCGCCGACCATGGCGAACTCCACCACGTCGCCCGGCTCCAGCGCGATCGGTACCTTGGCCGACAGCTGGTCCTTGGGGGTGCACAGCTGGCCGACGAGGGTGATCGGTTCTCCGGGCGTGCCCGGCACGACCGGCTGGTCGTGGCCCTTGGTGGCGGGGGTGCGGATGTGGTGGGTGCCGCCGGCCAGCACGGCGAACAGCTGCCCGTGTACGCGCTTAACGTCGATGACGCGGGTGGCGTAGCGGCCGCAGTACACCGTCACCGAGCGGCCCGGCTCGATGCGCAGGGTCTCCCCATCGCGGCGGAGCTTGGCCAGGCCCTGGCCGTAGGCGACCCAGTCGAAGCGGGCCTCGGGGTCGGCGTAGGAGACGGCCATGCCGCCGCCCAGGTTGATCTCGCTCAGGCCCAGGCCGCGGGCATAGTCCACAACGGCGGAGGCCAGCTGCAGGAGCTGCTCGGCGTGCAGGCCGCTGGCCAGGTGGGCGTGGATGCCGTGGACCCGCACCCGGTCTTGGCCCTGCACCAGGGCCAGGCATTCGGTGACGCCGTCGGGGTCCATGCCGAACGGGGTGGCGCCGCCGCCCATGGCCAGTGCCGCCCCGGTGATGGGGATGTCCAGGTTGACCCGCAGCAGGACATCGGCCGTGCGGCCGGAGGCCAGCAGGCGCCGCATCTCGCCGGGGCTTTCCACGTGCAGGCGGTAGACGTCGGAGGTGAGTTCGGCGTCGGTCTTGCCTGGACCGCCCAGCGCGATCGGTATGTCGGGGAACAGCGCCTGCACGTGCGCGAGCTCGCCGCCGGAGGCGACCTCGAAGCCGTCGACGTAGCGGGCCAGCACGCGCAGCAACTCGGGGTCGGGGTTGGCCTTGACCGCGTAGTGGAATTCGATGTCGCCCAGCGCTTCGCGGATCGCCGCGACGTGGGCGTCCAGCGCGTTCAGGTCGTAGACGAAGGCGGGCAGTTGCCCGGCGGCCGCGAGCTCGCACGCCTTGGCGGTCATGGCGTCGGTCATGACAGAGGTCATGGCGTCTCCGGTTCTCGGGGGTGCGGCCGGGCCCGGGGCAGGCCCGGCCGATCGACGGGGGCGGCTCAGGTCAGGGCAAGCGTGGATTCGATGACGAGGTAGTGAGCAGGCGTCACCGTGACGGTGACTTCCACGACCCGCCCGGCGCCGGTACGGCCGACACGGTGGATGTCGACGACGGTGCGCTCGGAGCTGATCTCCAGTGCCTCCACCTCCTGCGGGGTCGGCAGCCGCACCAGGGACCGCTCGATCGCCGCGGTCTGCCTTCCCTTCGGCGCTGCCGTCGCCGGTCGCGGTCGCTGTCAGCAGCAGGTTGGTGCCGGAGATGACAGTGACGAGCCGGCCGCCGGGCCGCAGCGCGGCCAGCCAGCTCGGCGGGATCGGCCGGACCGCGGTCATGGAGACGATCCGGTCGTAGGTGCCAGGCAGCGGGCCGGTGCCGTCAGCGCACAGCATCTGGACGTGCAGGCCGATCGCGGCCAGGCGCTCGGTGGCGGCATCGGTCAGGTAGGGGTCGACGTCGCTGCTGGTGACGCGAGTGTCGCCCAGCAGCCGGGCCGCCAGGGCGGTGCTGTAGCCGGAACCGGTGGCGACCAGCAGCAGGTCGTCACCCGGGTAGACCTGGCCGTGGCGCAGCATCCGCACCGCCAGGCTCGGCATCGCCGACGACGACGTCGGTGTCCCTGCCGTGATCGTGCCGGGTGGGGCGTGGTCGGCGTGGCGGCGGTTGACCTGGGTGACGAGGGAGGCGTTGCGGTAGGCCGCGGCCAGCCATGCCGCTTCATCGTCAGCGCCGACGCGCACCTGCCAGCGGCCCCAGGCGGCTCCGCCGGGGGTGGCCCACCAGCGCGGGATGAACCGGTGGCGCGCCACGGTGGCGAGGGGCTCGTGCCACCGGGATCCGGTGGGCACGATCTTCACTGCCAGACGTTCGGCATGCTGCTGCCACACCACAGGGTTTCCTCCTCCATCTGGGGGTCGCCGTCTGGGCAGGTCAGGTCATCTCCGCTACGGGTTCATCAGCGCCGGTGACGATCGGTAGCCGCGCGGCCGGGACGGCGAGCCCGTGAAGGGCGACCCGGACATACGTGCGGTCATCGAAACTGGACGCGCCGGGTGCGACCGGCTTGGTCGAGGGGTGATCACCGATCCGCAGCGGGTCCGCGGCCAGGGACTGGGCGAGCTGGTGTTCGGCGGCGGCCAGGTCCGGGGCGGCCGACAGGTAGCCGTCGGAGGCCAAGACGACCTCGGTGACCTCCTCCAAGGAGAACGTCTCGATGAAGGCGTCCGGTACCGGTCGGCCGTCCAGGACTCCGTACCCGTAGGGGCCCTCGCGCAGCGCCAGCCGGCTCTGCTTCGTCAGCAGCGGCAGCAGCATGTGCCGTCCGGGATCGTGCGCGGCCAGCTCGGCGGGGGAGTGCCCTTCGGCCAGCAGGCACTGCAGGTACGCCGCCCGCACGCCGGCCATCACCCGATCCAGCGGGGAATCGCCGGGGTGGTGCTCCCAGCCGCCGGAGCGTTTCACGGCCACGTGAACGTCACCGACCCGCCAAGCCAGGTTGTGCCGGGGCCACAGGACCGCCGTCACAGCCGCCGGCGCCACGGGGTCGTCATCGGCGACCCCCCACCTACGGCGCAGCCGCACCAGGTCCGAGGTGACCGCCGCCACGGCCCCGGCGGGAGCCCCGCCGGGGCCGAGCCGCTCCAGAGTCGCCGCGACGCATTCCGCGGCCTGGGCTCCTCCGGTCATCCCGTCGTAGCTGCGCCCCGACTTGTCGGTGACGCCGTCGATGACCGCGATGGTGTGGACGCCGTCCCGGTCTTCGACGACCAGGAGCCGGTCTTCGCCGTCACCGGCACCTTTGGGGGTGAACGCGTGTTCGATGACGATGCCCAAGGTCTCTCCTTCGAAAGGTCAGAGGGGGATTTCCTGGCGCGGCTGATCAGGGAAGTTCTCCTCGTCGAACAGCACCCACCCGGTGATCGTCACCTCATACAGGCGGGTCGGACTCTGGCGGGCTGCGAGCCTGGCCGGGTCCAGTGCGCCCGCCGCAGCCGGCCAGCGGGCGATGAACGCGCTGATCTGCTCCTCGATGCCGACCGCGGGAAGCTCACGCGCCCGGCCGGTGAACGACACGCCTCGCACCGTCTGCCCGAGCCCGTCCAGGTCGATGGCGACGATGGCTCCGGCAACGCGCGAGTCGGCGGCCAGGTTGCGGCTGTGGGCGCGGTCATGGCGGGAGATCCACCGCAGCATGTCAGGGGCGAAGTGCGGATGGTACCAGAGGCTGCACGCCAGCGGGGCCCCGTCAGCGCCCAATGTCGCCAGCTGCATCAGCGTCCCGCCGGTGACGTAGTCCTCCAGCAGGGCCCGCGGGGTGGTCATCGGTTCAGCTCCCGGAGACGGGAGGAGGCCGCAGGTGCGATCGCATCCGGGGTGGGGAGCGCACCGTACCGGTGAAGCCGAGCCGCTACGTCCCCCGCTCTGCCGTCCCTTTCAGGAACCATCGCTGCCCGGAGAAGCAACTGGTTCGCGGAGCATGACGCTGTAGCGCGGCGACTCCGGAGCGTGCTTGATCTCACCCAAGACCACGTATCCCCAGCGTAGGTAGGCACTGTGCGCAGGTTCGTTGCCGATGATGCACGTCAGCGCCGTCCACGACTCGGTCCTGCCGGCGAGGATCTCATCGTGCAAGCGGCGTCCGAGGCCTTGCCCGGCGTGGGCGTGCCGGACCATCAGCTCCCGCAGCCAGAAGATGTCCCCGGACGCGGCCGCAGCACGCGCCGTGAGCGGCTGGGCGTCCAGGACGGCCGCCCACCAGGCCCGCTCAGGGGTCAGGGTCGAGCCGTGAACGCATCCGAGGAGCTCCTCACCGCGGCGCGCGGTGACGCACTCGAAACCCGGCAGTTCCAGCGACTCACGGAGCCGGTCAGAGTAGGTCGCAGCGGAGAAGAACGGATCCCCTCCGTACGGGGGGACGCTGTAGACCTCAGCGTAGATGTCGACGAGTTCGTCGATGAACTCCTTGGCGGCGTGGGCATCGTGTCGGCGGAACTGAATCTGCGTCATAGGGGGATCGCCCTTTCCTCGGCTCCAGGCTTCAGGCACTGTAGCGGGCGAGTTGATCAGTGATCTCGCGTACGGGGGGGCTCGTCTGGTGGGCGGCGAGACCTTGGCGAACCAACCGCAGCCGCTGATGGATGCGGGTGGAGGAGATCCCGTCCTCGGCCAGCGCCAGTGACTCCCGGGTCGCGGCGACGCAGCGATCCAGGTCACCCCCGTCCAAGGCGGCGCCCGCCAGCCGGGCCAGGGACATGCCCCGGTTACGGGAGTACTCCACCGGCTGCAGCTCGGCCGCCCGCTCCAACAGCACAACCGAACGGCCGTGCTGGCCCAGATCGGCACGGCAGATGCCCTCCAGGCAGCGCAGTTCCGCCTCGTTGAGGAACGCGGTCCACTCCGGATCCCGATCGGTGACGCCATGGTCGAAAGCCGCCCACGCCTGGGAGAGCGCTGCCTCGAACGCGCGGACGTCCCCGGCTACGGCATGGCCGTGCGCTTCCCGGATCGCCAGCAGCGCCCATACGCGAGGCGGCGCATCCCATTGGCTTGCGTGGCCACGCGCCAGCTGAGCAAACCGGACGGCTTCCCGTGGTCTGCCGAGGTCCACTGCCTGGCGGGCCATGTTGGCCAATGTGCGCGCGGCGAGGACATCGTCGCCGTTGAGCATGGCGGTGTTGAGCGCTTCGGAGAAATGCGCGCGCGCTTCGGTTTGCTGGCCGGCGTCGTAGCAGAACCAGCCGATGGACGTTGTCAACTGCCCCGCGATCCCGTGCAACTGGTGGCCGATGGAATCGCTGTAGGTGCCCTGCTCGATCAGGTGCTGCACGAGCAGCAGTTGCACCCGGGCCGAACGCCACAGCCGGTCACCGCCGAACCGCTGGTCGATGATGTCCAGGTCCAGCGCGGTGGCCTGCAAGAGCGCCACCTCTTCGCTGCCGACCCGCGGGCCGTGCTTGTCGTGGGAGGAGGCGAACGCCGGCGCCATCCACGGCAGGGCCCCGACCGCTCCCATACCCAGCGCGGCGGCCCCGGCGATGACCTGCCGTCGATCAGGTACGCCCATGCTGTTCACCGGTTCGTCCTGCGTTTCGTCGCACGTGGCTCTGCGAGCAGACGATAACCCCTGTTTCGGTCGAAAGCCTAGGTCGTGGACGCTACGGCCGAAAAACCGCTCCAGCACACGGCGGTGATCGGTGTGCGGCCATGGCGGATCCGGGCTCTCCCAGCGCCGGTACTGCCGCGGGCTCACCGTCGCGGGCTGGGTGATCTCATGCTTTTGGAGCATCTTCCACGACAGCGCGCTGAGCTGCTCGGCGGCTTCTTCCTGGGTGAGGTTGGCCGCCTGGCGCACGCGCATCAAAGGCCGGTCTGCGGGCCGGCTCTCGTCCATGCGGTCCTCCTGGCCATGGGATCTGCTGTTTCACCGTAATGGAGCGGGTGGCGATGTCCAGGGTCGGCTGATGCGAAATCGGAAAACGGCCGGAAGATGACCGGTCAATGGCCGGTGGGCGTCCGCTTTTCGGCCGCGCAACGACCTGGAAAGGCCTGTCATCGAACCGCTTGACTTAAGGGCCTTGTTAAGCGACTTCATCCCCGACATGTGTCAATGAGGAGTTTCTCCCCTTACATGCTGACCATCCGGAAAGAAGCACCACCATTCTCCGCTGACAGCACCGGCCGGTAGCCCACCCCGTTCACCGGTCCGCCGCTGACAGCCCTCCCGTCCGGAGTCCCGGGATCACGCCTCGCCGGCCCCTCGCAGCACAGGCCGGCCGCGGAAGATCTCCCGGGGCTCCGGCCCACCCTCTGCCCGACCCGGCCCGAAGGTTTCCCAGATGAGCACCGGCGAGTCCACCCCGGCAGCACCCGCCGCGATCGACCACCCCCCTCTCATGCCCTACGACCCGAGCATCCCGAACGTCGCCCGCGTCTACGACTTCCTGCTGGGCGGCAAGAACAACTTCGCCGTCGACCGGACCGCGGCGGCCCGGCTGACCCAGCTCGTCCCTGGCCTGCAACGGCATGCCCTCTACAACCGAATGTTCCTGCAGCGCGTTGTCCACGACCTCGCCCTGGCCGGTGTCCGCCAGTTCGTCGACCTCGGCTCCGGCCTGCCCACGCAGGACAACGTCCATGAGGTCGTGCACCGGGTGGCCCCCGACGCCCGGATCGTCTACATCGACATCGATCAGATGGCCGCCGTCCATGCCCGGGCGCTGCTGGCCAGGCACCCCGACGGGCTGGTGCGGTTCGTCGAGGCCGACGTCCGCGAGATCACCGACCTGCTCGCCCGGCCCGAGCTGGCCGCGCTGGACAGGAGCCGGCCGATCGCCGTGACCGCGGTGGCCCTGTTCCACTTCATGCCTTCCACCCAGCCGAAGCAGATCGTCACCGCGCTGCGGGAATGGCTGCCGCGCGGCAGCTACCTGGCGATCAGCCACGCCACGCCCGGGACGATGAGCCCTCAGGACGTGAAGACGGCGCTGGCCGAATACCAGCGGGCGAACCTGCAGTTGCACCTGCGCTCCCCGCAGCAGGTCAGGGACTTGTTCAACGGCTTCCAGCTCCAAGACGACATCGCTCCGGTCCAGCTGTGGCGGCCGGAGTTCGCCGATGACGCGCAGGCCCCCGAAGGAGGCCACTTCATCGGAGGACTCGGCTGGCTGAAAGGCGACCGGCCGTGACGCCCCCCGCCGGACCATGCCCCGCGCCTACCGTGGCCGCGCTCCGGCGCTTGCGCATCGCGTTGCGCTCCCACCACCTGAGCGCGTACCTCCTCGAGGGCGACCTGCTGCCCCGCCTGCTGATCAACGACCTGCTGGTGGTCTTCACCGACCCGGACGGCACGCGCTACCGGTGGCCCATCGGCCACTCGGCCGGCCACCGGCCCGGGCACGAGCCGATCACCTACTGGCCGGCGGGTGATGTCAACGGCGCCGCCCAGCGGATCTGCGAGCAGATGACCCGGCTGTGCCTGGCCCGTCTGAACGCGCTGGCCACCGGCCTGCCGCCCCGCACGAGGCGCACCCTCACGGCTGCCGCAGCCTGCACGCTTCCCTGACCCGGTTTTCCTCCTCGCAAGGAGACGACATGAGCACGTGTTCCACCGGCCCGCTCCCGGCGGCACGGTCCGCCCCGGCCGCTGAGACCGCTCCCGCGCCCGAGCGCCCGCGGCGGTGGCCGGACGGATCCCCGGTCGCTGATGCGACCGAGGCGGCGCTCATCCGGATCAGCGACACCGTCAGACGGGTCCAGGCCAAGCACCGCGACGACCCGGCGCTGTGACAGCGCCCCTCACGCGCCGGTCCTTCCTCGGCCGCCTCCTGCCCGCCCGGGCCCGCCAGGCCGCGGCGCGATACGCGGCGGCCCTGCTCGACCGCTCCCGGCACCCTGAACCGGTGCGCGATGACCGCACGCCCGCCGGGTGCCCGTCGCGCTCCGGCCCGCCCCGCGCTTCCCGCACCAGCGCCTCCCGCTGAGGAGCCCGCTGCCCCCGGGCCTGCCTCGCACGCCGGCCCGCCCGGCAAGCGGCGGCACGAGAGCAGCGCGACGGTAGGCAGCCGCATGGCGCCTGGTGCGGCCGTCGCGCCACCCCTGCCCGCACGCTCGGCTTACCGGCTCTCCCGGGCGTGCGCCGCGGACCGGCCGGTCGCTTCCCACGGGGATCGGCCGGTCCGCTCCACTTGACGAAGGAGAACGATGATCAGCGGTGAGGCGCCTGCACCCACCCCGCCGCGCGGCGCCGTCCATTCCACCGATGGGCAGCGCCTTCGGCCGGTCTCCCGGCTGGCCACGCTGGTGGCCGCCAACAAGCGATTCCTGATGGCCGCCGCCGTCCACCTGGCCGGACTCGGCGTCGAGCAGTTCCTGCAGGTGCCCTCCGGCCTGCTGGCCAGCGGGGGCGTGCACGAGGCCGTGCAGCGCCGCCGGCCCGCCGCCCGGGTGGCCTACCTCGACGACGACCCGGTGGTTCTGAGCAAGGGCCGCGGCCGCCTGGACCCGGCGCAGGTGTCGTATGCGCTGCTGCTGGAAGGCCGGCTGAGCGACCCGCACGCGATGCTGGACCACGCCGGGGTGCGGACCCTGCTGGATCGGCGGCGGCCGATCGCGGTCGTGGTGAACGACGCGCTGCCGCAGGAGCGCCATCCGCAGGAGATCAGCGCGGTGCTGCGCGAACGGCTCGCGCCCGGCAGCTACCTGGTGGCCACGCGGCTGCACGCACCCGGTGCGCGGACCGTCGAGCCGGTCGCCTCCTCGGTCATCTCCCTTCCCGGCCGCCGCGCGCCCACCGCGGACGGCCTGTCGCATCTTCGGGCGCTGCTGGAGGGATGGACGCTGCTGGAGCCGGGCCTGTTCGACACCCGCCGCTGGCGGCCCGGCACCGTGCCCGCGCGCCTGACCGCCAGCGATGCGTCCCGCATCATCGGCGGCATCGGCCGCCTGGAGCGGTCATGACCCGCCTCCGCCGGCCGCCCTCCAGGGCCGCGGAGGCCTCCACAAGCTCGCGCGGTGCCCCGGCGGGGTGCCGGGGCCCGCGCGATGCGGTGCCAGCGGTGCTCCGGCGTACTCCATCCGCCGGAGCACCGGGCGCCGCCGCGTGCCGGCAGGCGCGCATCCGGCCGGGAAACCGGGTTCCCGGCCGGGCGGTGGGCGGGGCGGTCACCCGCCCTGCCCACCTGCTGCCGACGGCTGGGCGGTGATCGCCGCCCAGCCGCCCCACGCTTTCCCCAAGCGGCCCCGCGGTGACGGGACCGCCTGCCCCATCCGACCCCCTCCCTGGAAGGAACCCACCATGCCGCGATTACTGAAAGTGATGATCGCCATACTTGTTGTCGTTGCCGCTGGGTGCGGGCAATCACCTCCCTCCGCGCCGAAGGCCCACCCGGGCACTGATGCGCTGGAGAAGCCCCATCTCGTGGTCGGCTCGATGCTGATCCCCGACGCCGCGCCCCTGCACATCGCCCAGCGCAGCGGACTCTTCGCCGCCGAAGGGCTGACGGTCGAGATCGAGACCGTCCAGGGCGGCGGATACGCCATTCCGAAGCTCGTCGGCGGCAGCATGGACGTGGCGATCCTCAACTACATCACCGCGATCAAAGCCCACAGCCAGGACGTGAAGCTCGCGCTGATCGCTGACGGCTACCAGGCCGCCCCCGAGACGTTCCTGCTGATGGTCGCCAAGGACTCACCCGTCCGATCGCCGGCGGACCTGCGCGGCAAGACCATCGCGGTCGCCACCCTCCGCAGCATCGGCACCCTCACCGTCGAGGTCGCCCTGAAGGCCCACGGCCTGACCGCCGAGGACGTGACGATGGTGGAGATCCCGCTGCCGAACATGCCCGCGGCACTGAAGGCCGGCACCGTGGACGCGCTGTGGATGACCGAGCCGTTCATCACCGCCGCGGGAACCAGCCTCGGCGCCCGCAAGATCTACGACGTGATGAGCGGCCCGACCGCCGACTTCCCCATCGCGGGCTGGGGCACCAGCGCGACGTTCGCCGCCAAGAACCCCAAAACCGTCGCGGCCTTCCAGCGCGCCATGGCCAGAGCCCAGCACCTGGCGGCCTCCAACCGCGAAGCGGTCACCGCGATCCTGCCGACCTACACGAAGATCAACGAAGAGACCGCCAAGATCATCACCCTCGGCCGGTTCCCGACCACCTTGGAGCGACAGCGGCTGCAGCGCGTCGCCGACACCATGACCGAATACCGCTACCTGGACAAGCCCGTCGACGTGAGCGAAATGCTCGCGCCCGCCGCGACCACGACCGGAGGAACACCATGACCGACACCGCGACCACCACCGGGCCCGAGCTGCCGCAGCGCACCCGGACCGTCCCGAGCCAGATCGCCTCAGCGGTGCTCAGAATCGACCCCGCCGACGTCGTCCAGAAGATCCTGGACGGCGAGATGCTGCTGGCCGCGCTCGAGGTCTTCACCGACCTGGAGATCGCCGACCACCTCGCCCAGGGCCCGCTGCCGCTGAGCGAGCTCGCCGAGCGCTGCCAGGCCGAGGCCGCCGCGCTGGAGCGCATCCTGCGCACCCTCATCCCCGAGGGATTCATCCGCCGCGCCTCCACCGACGGCCGCTACCACCTGGCGGCCGTCGGGCAGACCCTGCGCAAGGACGCGCCCCGGTCGATGCGGCCCGCGGTCCTGACCCGCGGCATCCCCCTGTGGCGGGAGGCTGCCCGGACCCTGACCGCCACCGTGCGCACCGGCCGGCCCGCCATCACCACCAAACACGGCACGCCGTACGCGTACCTCGCCGAGCGGCCGGAGCGCCAGCAGGTGTTCCAGGAGTTCATGACGGCCCGCTCGACGGCCATGGGCGAGGCGCTCGCCGAAGAAGACCTGTCGGAGGTGCGGCAGGTCGTGGACGTCGGCGGCGGCCGGGGCACCATTCTGGCCGCGCTGCTGGAGCAGCATCCGCACTGCACCGGCGTGCTGCTGGAGCGCGAGACCGTCACCGAGCAGGCCCGCGCGTTCCTCACCGAACGGGACGTGAGCGACCGGTGCGAGATCGTGGCCGGGGACTTCTTCACCGGCGTCCCGGACGGCGGTGACCTGTACCTGCTGGCCAGCATCCTGCACAACTGGCCGGACGAGCAGGCGCACGCCATCTTGGTCAACGTCCGCGCCGCGATGAAGGCCACCTCTGGCAGCCACCTGTGGTGCGTGGACTGGCTCCTGCCCGACAGCGACATGGCCGACCCCGGGCTCGCCGCCGACATCAAGATGCTGAGCCTGTTCCCCGGCGGCCGCGAGCGCACCCTCAGCGCCTACACCGAACTGCTGAACGGCGCCGGATTCACCATCAGCGCGACCGTGCCGCTGTCCGCCGGCCCGAGCCTGGTCATGGCGGAACCCGCGCAGCAGTGACCGGGGTGCGGGCCGGGGCGCGGGCGGAGCGCCCAAGCCCGCACCCTCAGGTGTCCAGCGCGGCGATGGCCGCCGTGATCAGCGTCCGGGCCGCCGCGCCGTACACCGCCAGCTGCGCCAGCTCGGCGAACGCCTTGGCGTACAGGGCGATCTCCTGCGGCGGCGTGATCGTCAGCTCCGCCGAGAGCGTCTCGACCAGGACCCGCTCCTCGTCGAAGATCCAAAACCCGTTGGTCGGCCACATGACGCGGTCCCCGAGCGCCGGGATGACGCCGAGGCTGACGTTGGAGCGCGAGGCCGCGGCCAGCAGGTGGCCGAGCTGACCGGCCATCGTCTCCACCCCGCCGATCCGGGCGCGCAGCGCCGCCTCCTCTACGATGACCGCACACCGGCGCCCACCGGCGTGGAAGATCGCCTGCCGGTGCAGCCGCGCCTCCACCGCCTGGGCGCTGTCGTCGGGGATACCGCGGAAGGCCACCACCGCCTGCATCAGCGCCAGCGCGTACTCGCGGGTCTGAAACAGGCCCGGGACCAGCGACGGCTCGTAGATGCGCAGGTAGCTGGTGCGCTCATACAGCGGGATCGCGGCCTTTTGCAGGCGTTGCAGGCCGGTGCGCTGCAGGCGCCGCCACTCCACGTACATCTCGTCGATGGTGCGCAGCGACGCCACCAGGTCGGCGGCCTGCTCGCTCGCGCCGCAGTGGAAGCACCAGGCGGTGATGTCGGCCTCGGACGGCAGCTGGCGGCCGTGCTCGATCCGGGAGACCTTCGACGAATGCCAGCCCGCCCGGGCCGCGAGGTCCCGCCCGGTCAGGCCCGCGGCCTCACGGATGGCGCGCAGGCGGGCGCCGAGGGCCTGCTTGGCCTGGCTGACGGCGGGGGAGGGCGAGGACACCGAAGCACTCTTACTGGACGAGGCGGACGGGCGGGGGTCAGGCGGGCGTGTAGGCGTCGTGGTCGATTCCGGCCGCCCACACCGCCTCGAACGCCGCCGCGGTGTGCAGGTACGGTAGGCCCGGGTCGTCTCCGAGCCGGTGATGAGCGGCCCGCGCAGAAGAGGTAGGACGCGGCGCGCTCCATCACCATCGGGCCGCCGACCGGGACGCGGGTGCCGGGCGGCAGGAACGCCATCAGCTCCTTGGGCACCTCCACCAGCGTGTTGCCGACCGACAGGTCGAGCTGAGCGAGCACGACGGGACACCTCTACAGGACGTAGCGGTCACCGTCGTCGAACAGCATGAGGAGCCGCCGTCGACGGTGTCCTTGCCAAGGAAACGCAGCACCAGGAGCTTCTCCGATCGAGGGGAGCGGATGACTACCCGGCCGAGTTTGCGCGGTGTGTGCCACCGCCTCAAGGAGTTTGCGCGACTTTGCGCGAAGAAAACGGCGCGTTGCCACTGGCGAGCGGCGGCATGCAAAGCCGCGCAAACTCCTTGAGGCGCAGGTCAGCGCTCTCCTACCGTCACCGCATGCGCTCATCCTCCCCGGCGCACCCGGGTGCTTTGCACTGTCGAGCCCTCAACGGCCCGCGCATCTACGACGTCCTGCTCGGCGGCAAGGACAACGCGCTGCTGGACAAGGAAGCGGCCCTTCGCCTCGGGCGCGTGAGCCCCCGCATCGGCGAGGAGATGCGCGCCAACCGCGCCTTCCTGCGCATAGCCGTCCCCCATTTCGCCGCCGGCGGGATCGATCAGATCATCGAGCTCGGCTGCGGGTTCCCTGATGCCCCGCACGTCCACGAGGTCGTCCGCCAGGCCAGCCCGGGTGCGCGCGTCGTCTACATGGACATCGACGAGGTTGTCGCCCTGCACGCCCGCACGCACCTGCACGGCCCTGGCGTGCACGTCATCAGCGCCGACGTCGCCGACATCGGCGAGGTCCTGGAGCGCCTGGCCTTCGGCGGTGTGCTGGACCTGCGGCGCCGGACCGGGATCCTCGCCGCCCACGTGCTGGACTTCGTCCCTGACGGCACCGCGTGTGAGATCACCCAGGTCCTGGGGCGGATGCTCACCGCAGGCAGCGGCTTGGCCCTCTCCCACATCTGCACCAGCGACCTGCCGCCCGCCGCTATCAAGGCGCTGGTCCAGGCCTACGACGCGACTCCCACGCCGCTCCACCTGCGTGACCGCGCCGCCATCGAGGCGTTCTTCACCGGTTTCCGGCTCGACCGCTACGGCCTGGTCCCGGTCGCCGGCTGGGGCCCGGTCCCGCGCGCATTCCCGCCGTCCGGTGGCGTCCTGCTCGGCGGCGTCGGCTTCCTTCAGGAGCGGCCATGACCGCAGGAGCACTCCGGTGAGCGCCCCATCCCCGTCCTCGTTGCCGGGCCGGTCCCTGGCCGTCGGAGACACCGTCCTCATCCGCGGCCTGGAGCGCAGCCGCGTGGACAGCCGCCACTCCACCTGGCTGATCGGGCGCACCGGCCGGGTGAGCGCGCTGCTGGCCGCCGGCGGCCACGCCGAGATCACCATCGACGTGACCAGCCTGCCCGCGGCCGCCAGGCGCCGCACCACCTGGACACTGCACACCGGTGACCTGGAACGCACCGCATCACTGGCGGCCGCGCCCCGGACCGAACCCCGGCCCGGTGATCGCGTCACGGTCGCCCAGCTGCTGCTCAGCCACAGCGACACCTGCGCTCACCACAGTCTCGTCGGTCAAAGCGGCGTGATCGCCGCGGTTCACCGCGACGGCACCCACGCCCTGGTGCGCATGGACGAAGAGATCTACCTCCCCGGCGCCGGTCCGGTGCACCGGCTGGTTTTCCACCTGGGAGACCTGAAGATCCTCTGCGCTCCATGCGCTCCACGTCCTTCGGGCCGCCACGGCACCGGCCTGGACTCCGGCCGGCTTCGCCACGCCGTCGCCCTCACCGGCGAGGTGCGGCGCCGGCCCGTGCCCGCGGTGTGCGGGACCACCGCGACACCGGTTGTGATCGGCGACTGGACCGTGCCGTTCGAGCCTGATCTGGAGCGCACCTGCCCGGCCTGCGCCGCCACCGCCGCGGCCGTACCCCGCGACGGCGAACTCGCCGGGACCGCCGCGTGAGAACGGCCGAGCCGCTCGCCGCCATCGCCGCGGTGGTCGTCGACGAACGGGAAGCGGTTCACCGGTGCGTGAGGCCGGCCCGCAGCGCGGTGCCGGTCATGCGACCGGCCCGGTTCTCCGGGCCGCCGCGCCGTACACCGCCAGCTCGACACCGTGGGGCCACTCACCTGACTGCACGCATGCACCACCTCGACCGGCATTCCCGCGCGGAGATCTCGGCGATCACGTTGACGGACCCGAGCACCGTGGCGGATCGTCGCCGGTAGACGATGCTCGGGCTTCATCGGGAGAAAAGGACGAACGTTGACCGCCCTACAGCACGAACCTTCCCCCGCCGGCCACACTGAACTGCGGTTTCTGTGGCTAGAAGTGACAGAACGTTGCCAAGCGTCCTGTATGCACTGCTATGCCGGTTCTGGTCCGGACGGCACCGACGGCACCATGCGCCCCGACGACTGGATCGACGTCCTGGACCAGGCCGCCGACCTCGGCGTGACCATGGTCCAATTCATCGGCGGCGAGCCCACCCTGTACGCGGCGCTGCCCGACCTGATCGCGCACGCGATCGGGCGGGAGATGCAGGTGGAGGTGTACTCCAACCTCGTCCACGTCACCCCGGCCATGTGGGACGTACTCGCCCAGCCCGGCGTGCGGCTCGCGACGTCGTTCTACAGCGACGATCCCGCTCAGCACCGGCAGATCACCGGCCGCGGCACCCTGGCGCGCATCCAGGCCAACATCACCCATGCCCTTCGCCGGGACATCCCGCTGCGCGTGGGAGTCATCGACCTGGGCGGCGGCCAGCGCGTCGAAGCCGCCCGCGCCCTGCTGTCCGACCTCGGCGTGACGAGCATCGGCCTGGACCGGATGCGGCTGCTCGGCCGCCCCGCCACGATCCCCTGCGATGCCTCCCAGCTGTGCGGCCGCTGCGGCGACGGCATCGCCGCGGTGCTTCCCGACGGGACCCTCACCCCGTGCCCGATGGCCCGATGGCTGTCGGCCGGCAGCGTCCGCACCGATGCGCTGGCCGACCTGGCCACCGCCGCCCGGCGCATCGCCGAAACGCACATCACGCCCGCGCTCCCGCACTCCTGCCGGCCGCCGTGCGAACCGCAGTGCAATCCGGGCTGCAACCCCGGCGTCGACCAGCCCGGTGGCGGCGACGGCTGCCAGCCGAAGATGAACTGCAACCCCAACAGCGCGTGCAAGCCCCAAGAGCCATGTCGGCCGGACGTCTCCTGCAAGCCCCGGTAGCAGGACGCGAGCCGATGAGCGTCGATCTCTACCCGCCCCGTCACCGCGACGGCGTGCGCGCGCTGGCCGACTACCTCACCGCATCCGGGGTGCTCGGCCCTTGCACGCCGTCGGGCCGCGTCTGGGTACGCGCCCTGCAGGACGTGCCGCGGCACCTGTTCGTCCCCGCCCGGGCGTGGGCCCAGCCGATGGACGAACGGCCCGAACACCTCATCGACCACACCGCCGACCCCGCTGCCTGGTGGGAGGCGATCTACTCCAACACCTCGATCATCACCCAGCGGGGCGACGGCACCGCCGATGTCGCCGACCTCACCGCACCGGCCACCTCCTCCCTGTCGTGCCCGCACGTCGCCGCCGAGATGCTCTGCCTGCTCGACCTCGACAACCACCATCGGGTGCTGGAGATCGGCACCGGCACCGGCTGGAGCGCCGCGATGCTGTCCTGGCGGCTGCGCGATGACCAGGTGGTCACCGTCGAAATCGATCAGCAGGTCGCCGAACAGGCCGCGGCCAACCTCGCCGCCGCTGGGTGCAAGCCGACGCTGATCGTCGGCGATGGCGCTCTCGGCCACCCGGGTGCGGCACCCTACGATCGCGTTCACGTCACCTGCGGGGTACGCGACATCCCGCCGGCGTGGATCGAGCAGACCCGCCCGGGCGGGGTGATCGTCGCCCCGTGGATGCCCGCCCACGGCCAATGGGGAGAGCAGGTCCGCCTCGACGTCCTCGGCGACGGCCACGCCATCGGCCGCTTCCGCGGGGGCGCCACCTTCATGATGCTGCGCGCCCAGCGGCCCCCGCACCGCTGGCCCACCTACCCCGCCGACGGCGCCGTCCTCACCGACCGGCTCGACCCGCGCACCATCGCCGCATCCTGGGGGCAAGGTTTCGGCCTGTACCTAGCCGGAGCTGCCCCGCACCTGCTGATCACCTCAACCGGGTGGGAGCAACTTCCCGACTGGGGTTGGGCGTGGATCATGCGGCTGCGCGACCTGCACGGCAGCGGATGGGCGATTGCGACAACCGGCCCCAGTCAGGACGACATCGAGATCACCCAAGACTCAGAGCAGCCGTTGTGGTCGCAATTGCGGGCGGCCTTCCTGGCCTGGCTGCGCGCCGGCAGACCCGGCCGAGACCGAATCGGTCTCACGATCACCCCTGAAGGCCGCCGCATGTGGCTTGATGTACCCGGTCAGCAGGTGCCGCTGCTCGCCTGAACACCGCACTGCAAGCCCGCCGCGGAAGCGACCGCCCCCATCGGGAGACCCGCCGCCCGGCGAGCAGCTTCGTACCGAACTACGCGTGCGCGCCCAAGGCCAAAGATTCTGACCGCTGAAGCCAACCGGCTGGGTACGGATCTGCGGCTGCTGAAGCTACGTACCGGGACCGGGCGGCTTCCCGCAGTCCTGCCCCACGCTTTCACCGGGATCGACACCGTCGAGATTAGTGACTTTCCGTAGTCAGCGATGGGCGGAGAGGGTACAGCTGGAGCATGCTCATCCTGCTGCGGCGGCACACCGCCGTCCTACTCACCCTGCCTATGGTCGCGCTGGCCTCGACCGCCCTGCCGGCCACCGCGACCACGGCACTGCCACAGACCCAGCCAGTACCGGCCGATCTGCCGGAGCCGTCACCAGTGAACGTCGCACGCACCGAACTGGCCGGCCTGGTCGTGACCCCTGCGCGCCCGATGACCGGCTACAGCCGGGCGAAGTTCCCGCACTGGGCCGCTCAAGGTGACGGCTGCGACACCCGCGAGGTGGTTCTGGAGCGCGACGGCCAGGCGGTGCAGCGCGACGCCGACTGCCGCGCCACCTCCGGCACCTGGACCTCCCTGTACGATGACCGCATCCTGACCGTCGCCTCCCAGGTCGATATCGACCATGTTGTCCCACTGGCTGAGGGGTGGCGCTCGGGTGCCAGTGCCTGGACCACGACCCGGCGCAAGGCCTTCGCCAACGACCTGGCCCGCCCGCAGCTGATCGCGGTCTCGGCCGCCTCCAACCGAGCCAAGGGCGACCAGCCGCCGAACCTGTGGAAACCGCCGTCCCGCGCCTCATGGTGCATCTACGCCCGCGCCTGGGTAGACGTCAAACACCACTACGCGTTGACCGTCACCAGCCAGGAGAAGACCGCGTTGACCGAGATGCTCGACACCTGCCGCGCTCCGGCCCGGTCCCGTCCATGAGCACCCCTACCGGCACCGAACGGTACGTCGACCAAGTGGTTGCGGGGCCCGGCGGAGTGATGACCGACGAGGTCGGCGTCATCACTGGCGACCTCACGGTTGCCACCGAACTCGGCCCTCGCCAGGTGCGGGTATGGGTGCAGTACACCGGCGCCGAGGAATGGTACGAGGTCACTGGCAGCCCTCTGCCCGTCCCCGATGCCGCCGACACCGGCATGCGCTTACACCAGGCGATCGTGGCCGCCGCGGCCACAGGTCTGCCCACCGGCTTGACCTCGGCCGCCCTGCCGATCTGACCACCATCGAACGAGACCAGTTCCTGAAGGGCGCGCGTGACCGATATGGTTGCTTCCCCTTTCCCCATATCGGGAAAGCAGGGAGCCGCTCTTTGCTGTGCCGGGCGGGCGCTCTCGTGCTTGCACCGTCCACTCGAACAGATCGTGCGTCACGGTGGGTACCGCTGGCGGCCGACAGGTTCAGCCGGTGAGTTCGACCGGGCGGGCTGGGGCGCCGTCGGTGAGATACCCGGACACAAGGGCGGCGAGACCGATCGGGTAGACCTTCTGGTCGCTGGCGTGCACTTCGGCCAGCGTCCACCAGCGCCAGGCGCGAATCTCATCTGGCTGGGTCGCCGCCTCGGGCCGGACCTGCTCGGTGCGTACCCGGGCGATGTAGTACCGCTCGACCTGGCGCACCGGCTGGCCGGCGATTGAGTGATCCTTACGCCGGACGGCAAGGTGCGGGCCGAGCTTGACGTCGCTGACGCCGAGTTCTTCCCGCATCTCCCGGACGGCGGCGGCGGTGTGGTCTTCGCCGGGCTCCAGACAGCCGCCGGGGGTGGCCCAGAAGGAGGATCCGCTGTCTTCGTCGTAGCGCAACAGCAGGATGCGGTCGTGCTCATCGAGGGTGATGACGCGGGCGGCCTGGCGTAAGGTCGGTGCGGACATGGAGCCGATCGTCTCAGACTCACCTGCTGGGCGTGCGGTGATGATCGATGCGCAGCTCCACCCCCAGACATGACCAGCGGCACGAAAAGACCTCATCGGCCGCCACGTGCCCGCACCGGCAACCGCCCGCCCGCAGATACGCATGCAGGGTCGCCGGTCAGATCCAGGTGTAGGTGGCGTCCGTGATCGGTGCCACCCACGGGTTCCCAGCAGATGCCTCCGGGTGAGCCAGCGCCGACAGCACTCCACCGACCAGCGGGAACAGCGGCAGCTCGGCGGTCGTGCGGTAGTTGACCCATTCGATGGCACCAGGTTCGTGGCCACCGGGCACCTCGTCGTACTCGATGGTAGCGAGCGTGGCCCGTACGCCCAGGGAAAGGTGGCATCGGAAGATCAGGTGGATTTTCCGGGGCGGTGGGGTGGGGCCAGGCCGGGTGACCATCTGGTCCTGGATCCAGCACAGCTCGGGTTCGGTGGCCTGGCCCGCCTCCAGGTGCAGTTCTTCGGCGAGCTCACGCCGCAGCGCACCGAGCATGTCCTCCCCAGTCTCGACGTTGCCGCCGGGCAAGGTGTAGTGCGAACCGCTTGGCCGGTCGCGGCGGATCAGGGCGACGTCACCGCCGCAGAAGACCACGGCGCCGACGCGGGCCTTCACTCGGGAGAAGGGCATGAGGTCGCTCATGGTCGAGAGTCTTCCCCCACGCCATGGTGCGGCACCCAGGAGACAGAGGTTTCCCGAAAGTGCCGCACAAATGGCCGGACATGATCATGCCAGGTCGCGTACAGGTGTCCGGTAGGCCGGGGCCATGTCCACGAATCGGCCGTAGTGGCCCTGGAACGCCACGACCGCGGTGGCGGCTGGCCCGTGCCGGTGCTTGGCAACGATCAGGTCGGCCTCACCGGCACGGGGCGACTCCGGGTCGTAGACATCCTCGCGATGCAGCAGGATCACCAGGTCGGCGATATGCGCCACCGCGCCGGAGTCACGCAGATCGGTATACAGGCTAGGAATCTTATCGGGGCGGCTTTCCAGTTGGCGGTTGAACCGTGCCGCCACCACGACGGCGATTCCCAGGCGCATGGCGACCGCCTTCAACTCCTGGGCGATCTCGGTGACCTCCCGTTCACGGGTATCGGATCGGATGTCCGGCCGTACGGCGTGCAGGCCATCGACCGTCACCAGCCGTGTCCGGTACTCGGCGTGCATCCGGGTGATCTGCTCGCACAGCTGCGCGACGGTCCAGTCGGCCGGGGTCGCGATGTGCAGCGGCGCTTCCGCGGTCTTCTCCATGGCCTTCGCCACACGAGCCCATTCCTCGTCCGTCATCGCGCCGCGCCGCATGGCGTGCAGAGCGACACGCGCTTCCGCCGACGTCACCCGCAGGGTGATGTCGGCAAGCAGGGACTCGTAGCTGACCATGAAGGTCGGCAGGTTGTTCCGCAGGGCCGCGCTGCGGCAGAAGTCGTTGAGCAGCGTGGTCGTGCCGACCGCGGGCCGCGACGCCACCACGGTCAAGGTTCCCGGAGACAGTCCGCCGCCCAGCAGGACGTCGAGATCCTCAAATCCGGTAGGAATGCGCAGTGACCTGTCCTGGCGAGCGTTGAGGGCCTCCAGCAGATCCAGTCCTTTGCTCAACGCCTCATTCATTGACGTCGGCTCATCCACGTTGGGCATGCTCGTCATCGGGTACTGACTCCCTACCGGCTCCGGAGAAGTTCTTCTCGGGTAACTATGCGCGGTGGCTACGACAATTGACCTGTGAGACCTTCGCTCAGAGCTCCGTGGCCCGCCCAACGTGCTTCAAGAGCTTGCCGTGGGTTCGTGTGGATTCCGGCGAAGATGGGCGAGCCGATCAGGGCAAGGAGCCGAAGCCGGCTAGATCGGCCAGGAGGTCGTCGCCCGTGGTGAGGTCGGTCAGGGCGTGCACGCCGCTCGGTGGTGTAGAATCCAGAACGCGCCAGATTACCTGGGATCGCGGGCCAGGTGGCCACCTGAAGCATGGCGGGCTTCCCCTTGCGAGAAATCGGTCAGCTGGACTCGAGATACGGGCGGCCGTCCTGGGCTGCTTCCAACTGCGCCCGGGTCAAGACCGTGCCCTTGGCCCATGAGCGTTGCGCGAGTTCCAACAGGCCCTTGGGAACGGCAGCGGTGAGGCGGCCGGGGGCGGCGGCGTTGATGTCGTCCAGGAGCCGATTGACCAGCAACGCCAGCGTGGACGGACCCGCCCCGCGGTATCCCCACGCCGGCCCATACGGGGAGGTCTGAGGGGCCGGGTAGAGGGTCCCGTCACCAGTGCGCACCCAGACCGGCTCGTCGAGGATCAGCTCGGTCAGCGGGCTGGTGGCTGGCAGCCGCTGCGGAATGGCCGCCAGGAGTTCAATCCGCCGTCGGCGCTTCACGCGGATAGCCGGGGCGTCGGTCACCGGATCGAACAGCAGATCAGCCGCTTCCTGGCGCGGATCCAGCAGTTCGAAGACGGCACTTCGGGACGCCGGGACCAACCGCTGCGCCCACTGTCCGCCCAACGAGGTGGCCGGGTCGATAGCCTCGATCATGCTAAAGGGAAAGTCCTGCCCCCCGTTCCACCGCAGCACCTGGCGGACGCAGGCGATGGCCAAGGCATCAGTGCGGGCCAGGATCTCCAGCCACCCGGCCCGGCGGACGTCATCGGGCAAGTCGTCATGCTCAACTGCGGGAACCGCAAGCGGAGTGGCGGCCACCACCGTGGTGGCGGGCGTGGTCCACTCCCCGATGAGCTTCAGGTGGGATTCGGCGTGCTCGGCGACGCGATAATGCCAGGTCTGCACCAGGTTCATCAGCGTTTGCTGAGCCGGACCCCCATGATCGACGATGACGGCCAGACGGAGCAGCGGCGCCGGATCCAGGTCGGGGACGGCCGCGGCCACCACCGGCACGCTGCCCGGATGCCAGGAGGTCAGCAGCTCGCCGATGCGCAGCCCCGGAGGCCAAAACGGCATCGGCATACCGAGCACCTGCGACAGCGTCGACCACGCCACCTCATAGGTCTGCTCGAGATCGGCGGGAACGACACCGTAAACAGACGGGCCGTCAGCGCCGTAATCGCCGCCCACCATGACGATCGCGGCCGCATCCGCAAGATGCTCGGCTGCGCCGACCAGCTCGGCCGGATAGGTGAGGGCGTCGAAGAGCTCCGGCCACAGCACCCACACCGTCCCGGCACCGGTGTCCCAGCCCAGCGCCGTCACACCGCCCGGGATCGTCTCGGCGCCCAGGTAGTGGGCGGGGCGGGTGGCCTGAGGCCAGTACCTCACCGGGACCCGGTCTCGCAGGCCCGGATCGACGGCCGCCCAGGCGTACACCTGTGCCCGATGCCAGTACGGCCGGTTGCGGCTGTCCCGGCCGACCGGTGGTGTGAAAGCACCGCTTCTAATCGCGCGCCGTACCTGCCACGATGACCGGTGTAGCAGCCGCGCGCAGGCTGCCACGTCCATTGACTGGGGGTCGGTTTCACCGGCACCGCTCATGACATCAACGGTAAATCCGGTCATCGGCAAATCTCACCTCTGTGGCCAATACCGGTCACTCCGGCGGATGCTCTTTCCTGGTTCTCGCCCCGGCGTGATCAGCCGTCGCCGCCCAGTGGGCCCGCTGGCCGTTGCACCGTCCCCCAGGCGACTTCGATCTGCGACACGTGAAAGTGGCCGCTTTCCGAAGCCGGCACACCGCTGGGCGGCCCTGAAGGCTTTCAGACGCCCATGATGGGCATGCGCCACTGGACATCGGCGGCCAGCGCGTCGCGCACAGCCGTCTCGGAGATGTCGAGCCGCCGGGCGAGCTCGGCCGGGGCCCCGCTGCCGGAGGCGGCGTCACGGATCGTCCTCAGGTGCAGGGCGAGCATCATCTCCAGCCGGGTCACCCGGACGCGCGCTGCTCCCAGTTCCCAGGCGGCGGCGTGGTACACCTCACCGTCGAGGTCATCGGGGTCGTCCTCTTCGCCGCCTGCGCGCCCACGGGCGACCTCGGCGTGCAGCTGCGCCAGGCGGATCTGGTTGTATTCGTCGATCACAGCCAGGTCGTCGACGAAGGTCCGACTCGGCCGGGCCGGATCTCCCACAGGACCGAGCGGCAGGTAGCCGGACGGGTCGCACACCTTGATCAGCACAGCCTCCACCGTAGAGGAGAGCCGTTGCAGCATCTCCTCGGCCTCCATGGGGAAGCACATGTACGACGCGCCGTCACCGCCGTATGCGGGTCGCAACTCGAAGACTGTCGCAGTTATCGGGTTGAGGTACAGGGTGGCCTGCTCGCCGTCGCCCGTGCCGGTGGGCAGGTGCGGCAGCGGACGCAGCTGGGGGAACCGCCCCAGCAAGCCAGTACGGGCCGCATCGAGCGTCGGCCAGGTGTCAGGGCAGGAAGAGGTCTGGGTCACCTGCGCATGGTAGAAGCCCCGTCCCTGGCGGCAGGGGTGATATGCGGTATTCAGTGCGGCCAGGCGGAGGGGAGAAGTCACTGAACCATAGGGCCGGTTCATAGCTAAGGGCGGTAACCGTCCCGGGTAGGCCCGGAGGGACGGCCACCGCGGTCAGAGCATCCGGCTCCGCGCCGGCGTGATCGGGGTCCTGGAGCACCAGCGCGCCCAGCAGGGCATCACCGTCCTGGAACGGCTCGGCGTTCCCGAGATCGGCTACGACGACCTTCGAGAAGTCGGCCGCGGCGTCCGCGACAACGGCCCCGGTATCGACCAGCTGTGCGGCCACTGCGGGGATCAGCAGATCGCCATCTCCCCGACGGGCGAGGTGTGGCCGTGCGTGTTCTCCCGCTGGCTTCCGGCGGGGAACGTCCACCAGAAACCCCTGGCCGACATCCTCACCAGCCAGAGGTTCACCCAGATCACCGGTCAGCTCCGTGAGGAGTTCGGCGCCCGGGCCGCCAGACCGTGCCGGCCCGACCCGTGCAGCCCGTCCTGCCGTCCGGCGAACAACTGCCGTCCGGCGAACAGCTGCGCACCGAACTACGCGTGCGGGCTGTGCGCGCCCAGGGACAAAAACTGCAACCCTGGAATGAGCTGCAATCTCGACAAGTGCCGCCCCACCAGGTAAGGGACCGACACATGACCCGCCGACACCGCCATCCCGAGACCGGGCAGCGAGCCTTCCTGCGCCGCATCCTCACCGAAGGCGCCACCCGCCTCGGTGCGACCCTGACCGGGCAGGCGGTGTTCGGCTGGCGCGACCGCACGATCGGCTCAGCCGCCCTCCAGGGGAACAGCCGATTCTGGATGCGCGCGACCGCCGAGCACCACGACTGGGCGCACGGCGAAGCATGGACCGGCAACCGCGACGCCTGCGTGATCACCGGCGTGCCCAAGCCCGCACTGATCGACCGAACCGACTGGGACGAGCCACCCGTCGCCGTCTACGCCGAGCTGCTCACCTACGTGCCCGATCCCGCCTGCTCGGCCACCCCCGAACTGACCGCGCCCCTGCCCCTTCCTGCCTCCTGGTGGGATGACCTGCGCGCCGCACTCGCCGCTCTGGCCGTCCAGCCCACCCGGCGCGGGGAGCACGACGCGGCCGCTTTGGTCGGCCGCGTCGAAGCCTTCTACGGCCGGCCCCTCGACCTGCCCGGCACGCTGGTGCTGCGCACCGAGCACACCGACCTGCACTGGGCCAACCTCACCCGCCCCGGCCTGTGGCTGCTGGACTGGGAATACTGGGGTCGCACCCCGGCCGGCTACGGCGCGGCCATGCTGTACCTGCACAGCCTCCTGGTCCCCGCCACGGCGGCACACGTCCACGAGGTGTTCGCCGACGTGCTCGATGCACCCACCGGCCGTCTGGCCCAGTTGTCGGCCGCCGCTCACATCCTCGACCGCGCCCACCGCCTGGGCGACTATCCCGACCTGCAGCACCCCGTCTACGCTCACGCCATGAGGCTGCTTGAGCCCGCCCGGAGACCGTGACCCGATGCTGATCACCCGTCTTGCCATCCCCGGCCAGTCTTCCGGGGAATGGCCCTTCACCCTGCCCGCCGTCCGCGCCCTCACCGGCGGCGTCACCCTGACGGCACCGGTGACGTTCCTCGTCGGGGAGAACGGCTCCGGCAAGTCCACGATCATCGAAGCGATCGCCGACGTGTGCGGGATCAACTCCGCCGGCGGCAAAGCCGGCACCCGCTACGCCAGCACCGGCCCCGCAACCCCGCTCGGAGAAGTGCTCGACGCCGAGATGACCGCGGCTGGCCTGCGGCTGATTCGAGGACCCCGTCTCAAGCGGAGCGCGTTCTTCCTCCGCGCTGAAACCCTGTTCAACCTAGGGCAGAACGTCTCCGGCCGGTATGGCTTCTGGGATCAGGACCTCACCGAGCAATCCCACGGTGAGGGATTCTTCACCGTGCTGGACCGCATGGTGGCCGGGCCGGGCCTCTACCTGATGGACGAACCGGAAGCCGCCTTGTCGTTTCACTCCTGCCTGCGGCTGGTCGGTCTGATGGACCGGGTCGCCCGTGAGGGCGGGCAGATCATCTGCGCCACGCATTCACCGATCCTCACCAGTCTCCCCGGTGCGCACATCCTCGAACTCGGCGACGACGGCATCTGCGCCACCGAGTGGGACAAACTCCAGGTCGTCGACCACTGGCGCCGGTTCCTGGCCAAGCCGGACTTCTACCTGCGGTATCTCCTGGACGAGTCATCCAGCACCTGAATGCCGCTGGCACCACCCGCCAGCGTGAGGACTCCGGTCAGGCAGGGCAGCGTTTAGCGGCTGCGGCCAGGGCCGTGACGAGTTCGGCGATGCGCGGCGTCTCATCCAGGGCAAGCGGAATGCCCGGAATCTCGTCGAGCAGCATGACGGCTGGGCCGTCGGCGAGCGCGACGAGTGTCCAGTCAGCACCGCTGGCACGGACCACGGGAGTATCGCGCGGCCAGCTCTTGCGGACGCGGATGCGGCCGGGCCCCGGGGCCGGGTCCTCGCTCAAGGTCCAGGCCGTGGCCAGCGCCGCCTGCAGGGACGCGTAGGCGGGGTGGTCGTCGTCCATGAGCACGCGCATGTCGATGAGCCGCGGCGGCACTTCCAGTGGGTGATCACCCATGTTGTAGGCGTCGAACAGGATGTCGTCCTTGTACTCGCGTCTGCTGCGGCGGCCGCTCGTCGCAAGCTCCTCAGAGAGGATGTCGGCCAGGCTCCGCCTCCGGGCGGCGGGCAAGTCGTCGGCGGGCGGCGGGCGCAGCAGGTCCTGCGGCGCGACACCCGGCAGGTCGTGCGGTGCGGCCCGGTCGGCGAAGCCGTATCTGCACTCCAGCGGCCAGCCGGGGCGCACGGCGATCACGGTACCGGATGGCGGAACGTATCCCGTCTGAATGCCTGTCTGTTCGAGGGACAGGACTCCGGCGAAACCGGCCGTGTCCGTGGTGATCTGGCTCCAGCGGGCACCGTCTCCGTCCTGGCAGAGCAGAACCGCATAACCTGCGCTCTCCGGCCGGACCCGCAGCAGGGCGCAGACGGCCGAGTAGCTATCGCTGAGCTCACCGGGAAAGTCCTGCGGGGTCAGCAGGAATCCGGTCACCATGTCCAGGTCACGTCCGGCCTGGACGTCGACAGGCTGCCGCTGCTGACGCTGAGAAGAAGATGAAGATCCGCCTGTCGGCTTGCCCTGCTTGCCGCTTCGTCTGCTCATAACTCGCCAGCGTGGCACCGGCCCCAGGCCGCCGTCGCCTCCTGCCGTGGTGACACACCTGTGCCATCGAGGCGGCGTAGCGCCATCGGCGAATCCGCTTCAAGACAGGTTGATCACCGGCGGGCATCAGCGTCCGGATCGCGCCGGCTACGAACCGCTCGGTGGGCAGCGCGTCCGAGCTGCCGAACACGGCCTGGATCTCTTCTCGGCGGGTCACGGCGTGTGGTTCCTCGCGGTGCCGGAGCGCGACAAAGGCGGGCGGGGGTGCTGCCGCGCCGGCGCGGCAGCACCCTGGAGGCGTCACCGCGCAGGCGGGGCAGCGAGCTCCTCGCGTACGGTTTCCACCAGTTGCCGCCAGGGGCCGGGCAGGCTGTTGAGCAGCCGCTCGTTGGGCGCGCTGAACTCACGCTCGACCGTGCCGTCCGGCCGTACGGTCTCCTTGATCAGGGCACCGCCCAGGGCGTCTTCCACCACGGCCCAGATCAAGTCCGCCTCGGTTTCGGGTACGGCCTTGGCTGCGGCGACCGCGTCGTAGATCCTCCGGTAGTCCGGGGGAGCAGCATCGGCCTGGCCCTCAGCCAGGCAATGGTGGACGGTGGACTCGGCGACGCTGCTCGCCGCAGCGGCGGATCGCGGGGAAGTGTCGCCGCGGAGGTGGTCGTCCAGCCCGTCGCGGAGTTCGGGCGTCAGCTCCACTGGCTTCTCCTCGGAGACGGGGGAGGGGGCGGGGTCGGCGGCCGCCGGGACCGGTAACCCCAGCAGAGCGGCGAGCGCCGCGGTGGGCACCCGGATGAGCCGGCCGATGCGGATGTGCGGAATCTCGCCACGATGGACGGCGGCGTAGGCGGCGTCGCGATGCACGCCCAGGACGGCGGCAGCCTCCGCGACGCTCATGGTGGCCCGGTCGGGCAGGCAGAAAGTCACGGGGCGATGTCTACTCCGCGGCGGCGCTTAGGTCATCTTTGCCGTGCCGCGTCCATCTCCTCTCATCTGGCCTGGTGCGCTGGCGGATGCCGGGCAAGATCAACACCCCTTGCCTTATTAACTCTCCTATACTAAACTATAAGCATATAAGGGAATTTTGGCGACTGCAGATGGGGACCCATGTTGAACATCACCGACGACACCGGCACCACGACGTGCGACTTCGCCTCCACCAGCTCGACCTTCACCATCAGCCCGAGCCCGAAGGGCCGAGGCGTCTTCCTCGACCTCGGCGACTGGGGCGTCACCCTCAAGGGTCACAGGATGAAGCACCTCAAGCTCCTGCTGAGCAGCCCGCCCAGCACCGACGTCAACATGTACGTCGGCCTCGGGTTCGCCCTCACCGTCGGGCCCGACGGTGACGGCATCGCCATCGACCTGCAGAAGGTCTTCCTCTTCAACAACACCGCCAAGGTGCGCCCCGTCGGCTGCGGCATCACCATCCCCGCCGACGGCATCCCGCTCGTGATCGACGCATTAGACGCCGCGCTCGCCGCCGCCTCCCAGTGAGCCCCAGCACGGCGAAGGGCCCGCTCCCCACGGCACTCGGGGAGCGGGCCCTTCGCCGTGCTGTCAGCTCTTGGCCGTCGCGCCCTTCGCCTTCTTCCCCTGCTTCTTTTCCTTCTGCCGCCGCACAGGCACGAGGTGCTCAGGGGAGGGGAGCCCCATGTCCTTGGCCGCCTTCTCCAGCAGCGACCTCATCGGATCACCCTCAACCATCCGCGACAGGGCATGCCCCGCCTGGATGAGCGAGGCTGTCGTCCAGATGGCATCGACCGCCCCCAGCGAGCGGGCCATGTCGGTCAGGACGAACTTGCCGTCCCCCGTCGGCTTGGCGTACCTGCCCGCAGTGACCGCCCCGGCATGGGTGTAGTCCGACAGATGCCGGTAAACCACGTACATGTCCTCCGCCTTGAACGCGGTCGTGAGGTTCACGAACGTGGTGATCTCCCCCTTGAGCTTCCGGTACCGCTTGCGCTCGGCCGGGTCGGACGGCTCCACCGGGACCGGCGGCAGATCCGTCTCCGGCGGAGTCGTCCAGCCCGCCTTCTTGGCCTCCTCGTAGATGTGCCAGATCCCCTCAGCGCGGGCGTCCTCCAGGGCCACCAGCCCTTCCTCGCCGACGTCGGCCAGCCACACCATGGAGTACGTGTGGTCGACGATGTTGCGCATCAGCGCCGACACCTCAGCCGAGAAGCCGCTCTCGGTCGCCTGCCACAGCAGGCGCGCGCTGTGATTGATGAAGCGCCACCAGCCGTACATCGTGGGGAAGATCACCTGGTACGGCTCAAGCACCGTCACCCCTCCGGACGCGACGATCGCATCCCCGGCGGCGAGCAGTTCCTCACCGAAGACCTTGGCGCGGCGGTAAGCGGCCCGCGTGTTGCTCAGCGAGTACGCCATGAAGCTCTCCTGAAGTCGTAGGGCGCGGGCCGTCCAAGCTCCGGGTGAACTCCTTATGAGGCAGGACCGCAGAGGCCACGCGGCCTCTGTGATCAACGGTACGGGCTCAGCGTCCCGCGTTTGTAACCCGCAGTTCGACGCCGGGAAGGGCAGCCCGGGCAAGCGTGCGGCACGCCCCCTCGGAGCGCTTCCGCCGCCGCCGGCAGCGGGCACCGGCGCTCACAAGACGACTGGCACATCCAGCGCGGACGCCAGCCGCTCCCGCCAGTCGTCGGCCCCCAGGTCCAGCACCGACAGCCGGTGTCCGTAGCGGAAGGCATCCCATCCGTCCGGTGCCAGCTCCAGCACCTCGCGCTGCGAGCGGCGCCGCAGCCCGTCCATGGCGACCCGCCACTTCTCCACAGGATCAAGGTCGCCGAACAGCTCCTCGACGGTCGCCTCTCGATACTCCTCGCGGGCGACCTCGCCGAGGTTCTCCCACTCCGAGCTGCCGCGCCAGGACGGCGGCGTCAGGTCCGCACCGGCCAGCGGCCGCCAGCCGACCGCTGCGGCGGACGGGAAGAAGGTATCGCCCAACGTGGACGACAGCACGACGGGCTCGTCGTCCCGGGCGCGCAGCAGCTCCGTCACCGCCGCCCACCCGGTCTCCACCCACGCAGCAACGGGGCCGCGATCGATCCCGCTGCCGGGGCGGAAACCGCGCCGCAGCACCCCTTCGGCCAGGCCCTGGTCGATCACACCGGCCAGCCAGGCCCGGTTGGGGCCTTCGACGAAGGCGTGGATCTCGGCCTGGCCGTAGACGCGCGCCGCCAACTTCACCCCCGCCGAGCCGACCTGCAGCGCGGTGTTGAGCGCCAGCTCGAACGTGGACACCTTGCAGCCGCCGAACACGATGAGCCCTTCGGCATCGGTGAAGAACGACGACCGGTAGGCCGACGCCCACCCGTTCAGCCAGCCGGGCTCGCCGGTGCGGTAGCGGCGCGCGGTGTGGTTGGCCGGAGTCAGGTCCCACAGCCGATCACGGACCGGGCTACCGATCCCGTGCAGGTCGAGCAGGCCCAGCGCGATGCGCCGGCACAGCAGGCCCAGGTGGGCGTACTCGCTGCCGAGCAACTCCGCCTGCCCGCTGGGGGAGGTGAAGCGGATCCGGCTCACGGCCCGGCCACCATGATGTTGTCGATCACAGTCAGCGCAGCCGGTTTCGGTGCGCTCTCCACCCGCTGACGGCTACCGTCCGGCCCTTCGACGTAGGCGTCGCTGGCGCGGAAGAAGCCACGGCTTCCCCTGCCGGTCGGCGCCGCCCTCACCCGCCACTCCAGGTCGTTCTCGGTGATCGGGCCGACGGCGGCGGCCGCCGCGGCGTCGTAGCGTTTCCACGTCCACGTGTCCCGGTCACGGTAGGTCCGCCAGATGTCGCAGGTAACCGCCTCCTGCAGTTCGCAGGAGCGGCCCGACATGCGCGCGTACACGATGGTCGTGCCGACGGTGTAGGGGTTGCCGCGAAAGTCGGTCAACGATCGGCGTATCGTTCACGGTTCCTCGTTTTGCCGCGGCGGCGCTCATGCGGGCCGCCGCACTTCGTACACCTCGGCCACTCGGCCGTCGTGAATCTCGACTTCACCGGTGGGTTCGCCGACGCCGTGCTTAACGGGCGCGTCGGCTGCGGCGCCTGGCCGGCGTGCGGGCAGGATGGTCAGCGGCACCACCACTGGCCCGGCCGGCAGATCGGCGCGGGCGATGACCTTGCCCTCGGTGCCGGGCGGCATCCACCCGGGTGCAACGGCCGGACTTGAGCGCAGCACGACGAAGTCGGTCTGCCCGGGCACCGCCCGGTAGGTGAAGCCGAACACCACCTGCCAGTGGCCCAGGTCGTCGTCGGGAATGCCCAGCCGGGTCAGCTCTCGAGGCCGCTCGTCCACGGCCAGCGTGTCGGCCTGCACCGCGACGATCACGAACGCCTCTCCCAGGTCCTGGGCGAGACGGGTGCGCACGTCGCTGATCGACCGGCTCAGCAGTCCTGAGCGGATGACGATGGCGGCGAAGCGGTGCGGCCGGGTGCCTCGAGGCATCTGCGGCTGCGCCAACTCGATCAGGCTCATCGCGTCACCTCCGCCAGCCTCCACGCCAGCGGCGGCCCGACCGGCCCCCGTCCGCCGGTCCGGTCCGCGCCCAGCGTCACCACCAGCGCCTCGGGTGGCGCGAGCAGGCCAAGGCGCACCAGCAGCCGCGCCACGCTCATCTCCCAGGCGATGATCTCCCGCGCCTGCTGCCGGTGCGCGGCCGGATCGACGCCCCCTGGCGCCGACCGCAGCAGGTTCGCCGCCGGCGCGCTGACGTGCCCGCACCGGTACGTCGCGCGGCTCGGCGCGTTCAGCCGCCGGCGCACCTCGGCCAGCGTCCCGGCGCCGCAGCGCGGGCACCGTCGGGCAAAACCGCTGGCGTGCACACCGGACCGTCGCGGGTGCCCTGCCTCCGTGATCATCTCGGTCGTCGATGTATGCTCCCCCAGCACAGCTTCCTTCACCGTCTGCCGTTCCCCTCCTCGGTCAAAGGCCGCCGCGTGGAAACGACCACGCGGCCGTCCACCAGCCGGGCGTGGAAGGTGACCCACCCTCGGCCGTACGGCGTTTCCGATCCCAGATCCATCTGTCCGCCGTAACTGACCCACAGCTCGGTGACCGCCTTCTCCCAGGAGGGACGCGGCGGCGCGACCTGGCCGCGACGCCACTGGTCGGCCAGGCACTCCAGCCACTGCCGTACCTCATCCTCGGTGGGCCCCGCCGGGCGGTGAGCCTCCGCCGGCCGGACGAGTTCGGCCATCTCGGTGCCCGTCACGATCGGCCTCCCATCAGCGTCGGCAGCGACACCGACCGCGCGCTGGTGGCCACCTGACTGCCGTCCACCAGCCGGGCATGGAAGGTGACCGCCAGTTCACCCACGTGGCGGGCACGCTCACCTTCCGGCAGGTACACGCCCGCGGTGTAACTGATCCACAGATCATCAACATCGGGCCGTGCCGGGCACAGCGGTGCCGGGGTGCTCGCGTGCCAGTGCTCGGCGACCTGCTCCAGCCAGGCCATCACCGTCTCGCGTGAAGCGGCCACCTCACTCCTTTCTCATAACGGCAGTCTGGTCGGCGTCCCGGGCCGCGTGATACGGTTGTCCGCCCACCAGCCACAGCGACCCGATCGAGCCGCCGTCAGCGATCACCTGCCGCGCCGCGGCCTCCCGGTAGCCCTGCTCGCGCACCAGGTGGTCGACGAGCCCGTCGGCGGTGGCGAACACCGGCGTGGTCGGCGTCGGGTCACCCGAGGTCGACCACAACTGCCAGCCCGGCCCTTCCGGCGGCGGCACCGGCTGCCAGGCGGCCAACTGTGCGGCTTGCCCCGGGCATGCCTCGATGCGTCCCTCGCCGCTGCACCGGGCGCACACTCCCCAGGTCTGCGGGTCCAAGCCGGCGGCCGTGATGATCGCCTTGGTTGCGTTCCACCGGTCCAGCCCGTCGTGCATACCGTCGCGCGGCGGCCGCCCGGCCAGGCCGACGGTCAGCTCCTCGATGTCGTCACCCGGCCGGGTCGGCGGCTGGTCCAGCAGGTGCTGGAAGTAGGGGTGCATCGTCGTCGCCTGGCCGCGGGCGCGCTTGCGCCGCACTGCGGCCGTCGTCTCGTCGGCCAGCATCAGCAGCAGGTGGGTGAACGTCTCCAGCCATTCCCGGGCGGCGGTGTGGCCGTACCGGCAGGCCGGGCAAAGCGGCATCCGCAGCTCGGCCGGCGCCACATACCCCTGCCACACCTGGCCGAGCGGGGCGTCGAAGTCGAGCGGCACCCGCCGCACCTCGACGCTCACCGCGACCTCAGCATGAACAGCGCATCGCCCAGCGCCCCGCCGGTGCGGCGGGTGAACACCGCCGCGGCGTCACCGGACCCGCTCGCCGTGACGACGTGCATCCGATGCCACCTGCCGCCGTCATGGCCGTGCTCGACCGCCAGGCCGAGCAGGCGACCGAACAGCAGGATGCGGCGCAACTGACGGCGGGTGAGCGGTGTCGTCACCATCGCGCATGCCGCGCTCGTCACCGCCGCGCGGTCGATGAAGCTGATGCGGTGCGGCGCAACGGCGTTGATCATGAGCCTCTCCAGGATGGGGAGGCGAAGTAGAACATAATTTGGAGTTAACGTCGCCTCGGGGGCTGGCCGTCCCGGACGGGGATGTTTCCTTCCCCGCACCCGGGACGCCCCCCCCGGCTGGTCACCCGCTGATGAGCCGCTCGATCAGGAGGGGGACCGCGGTCCCGATCGGCTCGCGGATCACCTCCGCGGCGACTCCGTCGTACGGCGTCGACCCGCCGTTGACGATGATGAGGCGGGATCCGGACTCCAGCGCGATCTGCGCCAGCGAGGCGGCCGGCTGCACCTGCAACGAGGTACCGATGACGACGAACGTCTCGCAGCGCTCGGCCGCCTCGATCGCCTGCAGCCGCGTCTGCTCGTCGAGGTTCTCGCCGAACATGACGGTGGCCGTCTTCAGGATGGCGCCGCAGGCCTGGCACGCCGGGTCGGGGTCGCCGGCCTCGATGCGCTCGCGTGCCGCGGCCAGGGTGGAGCGGGCCGCGCACCCGGTGCACACGACGCCGAACATGTTGCCGTGCAACTCCAGCACGCGCGCCGGGTCCGAGCCCGCCTTCTGGTGCAGGCCGTCGACGTTCTGGGTGATCAGCCAGGCGAGCCTGCCGGAGCGCTCCAGCTTCACCAGCGCCGCGTGCGCGGGGTTCGGCTCGGCTGTCCAGGCGGGGCTGTCCATGCGGAAGCGCCAGGAGCGGCGGCGAATGTCGGCGTCGGCGAGGTAGTAGTCGATGGTGACGAGCTTTTGGTACTCGGGGTCGGTCCGCCACAGCCCGGCGGGCCCGCGATAGTCGGGGATGCCGGACTCGGTGGAGATGCCGGCGCCGGTCATGACGACGACCGGCGCGATGGAGGTGGGGTTCACCAGCGGTGGTTTCCGTTTCTTGCAGGGAAGGACATGAAGGGCTCCACATCATCACCCTTCATTACGTATAAAATAATACATGACTATTAGTTGCTAGGTCAAAGAATCACCCGTCGCCCTGCCTCACCAGCGGCAATAACGCCTCACCGTCACGAGTATCCGTTTGTCGGTCCGCCCCGGCACGATAACCCCATGACCGACGCACCCCACACCCACCTCGACGACCAGGTCGCCTACGTCGCCGCCGTGCAAACGGCCCTCGACGCCACCACCGCGTACTACGGAGCGGGTGACTCCAGCCTGGACGACGACGCCTATGACCGCCTGGTGCGCGGCATCGAGGCCTACGAGCGTGCCCACCCCGACCAGGTGCTACCCGACTCGCCCACCGGCAAGGTGGCCGGCGGCGCCGTCGAAGGCGACGTCCCGCACACCGTGCCGATGCTCAGCCTCGACAACGTCTTCTCCGCACCCGACCTGACCAAGTGGATCGCCGGACTGGAGCGCCGCCTGGCCCGCCCCGTCACCGCCTGGAGCGTGGAGCCGAAGCTCGACGGGCTGGCGATCGCGGCCCGCTACCGAGATGGCCGCTTGGTCCAGCTCGTCACCCGCGGAGACGGCACCCAGGGCGAGGACGTCACCCGAGCGACCGGCACCATCGTCGGCCTGCCCGACACCCTCACCGAACCCGTCACGATCGAAATTCGGGGGGAGGTGCTGATGACCAACGCCCAGTTCGAGGCAGCCTGCGAAAAGCGCCTCGCTCACGACGGCACCACGTTCGCCAACGCCCGCAACGCCGCCGCCGGCACCCTGCGGGCCAAAGACAGAAAGTACGTCTGCGAGCTGACCTTCTTCGGCTACAGCGCGATGCCGCTGCCAGCGAACGACCCCTCCGGCCTGGCCGAGCAGCTGCGCACACTGCCGCACAGCCAGATCATGGACCTGGTCGCCAAGCTCGGTGTGGCCACCACTGCCGGCACCACGGTCGCCGGCATCGTCGCCGGCACCGCCGAGGAGATCCAGGCCCGCATCGAGCAGATCGCCACGCTACGGTCGGAGTTGCCCTTTGCCATCGATGGAATCGTCATAAAGGCCGACCTGGCTACTGACCAAGCCGAGGCCGGGTTCGGCAGCCGGGTGCCGCGCTGGGCGATCGCCTACAAGCTGCCCGCCACCGAGAAGATCACCAAGCTGAAAGCGGTGACATGGGCGGTGGGCCGTACCGGTATCATCGCCCCGCGCGCCGAACTGGAGCCAGTCGAGATCGACGGAAGCACCATCACATTCGCCACCTTGCACAACCCGAGCGATATCACCCGCCGCGACCTGAAGATCGGTGATCATGTCACCGTTTACAAGGCCGGTGACGTGATCCCGAGGGTCCAGGCCCCGGTAGCCCACCTGCGGACCGGCGACGAACAAGACATCGTCTTCCCCACGGCGTGCCCCAATTGCCGCGGCGAGATCGACACCAGCCAGGAACGCTGGCGGTGCCTGCGCGGCCGGGCATGCCGCGCCATCACCTCCATCACCTACGCGACGGGCCGCGACCAGCTCGACATCGAGGGCATGGGGGAGACCCGCGTCGTCCAGCTCTTGAACGCGGGATACATCGCCGACTTCGGCGACCTGTTCACCCTCACCCGCGAGCAGCTCCTCAGCCTGGACCGCATGGGCGAGACCAACACCGACAAGCTGCTCGCCGCGATTGAGGCGGCCAAGTCCCAGCCCTTGAGCCGGGTCTTCGCCGCGCTCGGCGTCCGAGGGACCGGCCGCGCCATGAGTCGACGCATCGCCCGGCACTTCGGCACGATGGAGGCCATCCTCGCCGCCGACGCCGAGGCCATCCAGGCGGTGGAAGGCATGGGCATCGAGAAGGCCACGCTCATGCTGGCTGAGCTGACCGAACTGCGTCCGCTCATCGCCAAGTTGATCGCGGCCGGCGTGAATATGACCGAGCCCGGCGCCACCACGGCCACCGACGGCCAGAGCCAGAGCGACACCCCGGCGGCCGAACTGCCTCTGACGGGCAAGTCCGTGGTCGCCACGGGTTCGATGACCGGCCGGCTGGAAGCGCTGACGCGCAACCAGGTCAACGAGCTGATCGAGCGCGCGGGTGGCAGGTCGTCCTCGTCGGTCTCCGCCAGGACCGCCCTGCTCGTCGCGGGCGACAACGCGGGCTCCAAGCGGGCCAAGGCCGAGTCCCTCGGAGTGCCCATCGTCACCCCTGAGGAGTTCGCGGACCTGGTCAGCGACTTTCTGCTGTAACACCCTCACGCTTCTGGTGGGCAGCCCGCTCTGTGTCGCGGGCTGCCCACTCGGGCGCCCGCAGGGTCCTGGCGTGAGCAAGCTCTCCTACCGGATCGGCGACCTCACTCCACGCGAAGGCGAGCCGAAGGCCGTCGGACCCGTGTGAACAACACTGGCAGGTGGGCAGGCCTCGCCACGGCGATCCTCAGGAAGCCGGGCAGCACCCCGATTCCGGCCCCATCGGCGCACCTCGCCGATAGCCTTCCCCTGGCGGCCAGCAGGACCACAGCACAACCGACTGTTTCCGAACGAGGAGGCTGCGGTGACAACGCGCGACGTCCCAACACCCCCGGCCACAGCGGCGCAGGCGATGAGCGACGCGGAAATCGACCACATTCTGCAGGCACTCGCCGACGCCTGTGACTACCTGCTCGCCGCCCACGCCGAGGCCGAACGGTCGCTCGCGGCTCTCTCCGCTGAAGACGACCAGAGCCCCATGCACAGCTCACCGACCGGCACGGTGCGGCCCGACCCGTTGAGCTCGCTGCATAACCAACGGACGATATTCGCCGAGAACGCAGAAGAGGACTACCAGGCGGCGACCCAGAAGTTCACCGCGTGGTGGGCCGACGTCGCGACCTGCGCCGTGATGGCCGCACTCACCAGAACCCCGCTGACCCACGCCCGGGCCGCGGCCGCCGACCCAGGCGGCCGCATGGACAGCGAAGAACTCGCCCTGATCGCTCCCATCCCTGAGGCACAGCGCCAGCTTGCCGAACTCGCCGTGCGAATGGACCACGGGCTGTCGTTCACGCCAGAAAGCGGCTCGGGCCTGCCCTCGGTTAGCGGCCAGGAGTTCGCCGAACGACTCGGACTCGCCATCAAGGTCACCCCTGACGGCCAGCCGGTTCTGGTTGATGACGACACACCCGAAGCACGCCGTCGGCGTCTATGGGGAGAAGCCTGGCTCAGCCACAAGGCACCGCTGCTGCCCACCACCGAGGAGTTCGTACACGTCCTGACCTCAGCCGAAGCACCGTCTGAGACGGTGGATGCGATCACGGAAGCATCTCGCGCCGTGGAGGCGGCCGTGGCGGCCCACGTACGCGCCAACGAACTCACCGACCAACTGGAGCAGGAAGAAACTGGGACAGCCGAAGACGCGCAGGCCTGGGCGGAGGTCAACGCTCTGTGGCAGCGGTTCGACGCCCTCCCGCAGGTGCTTGCGGCCTACGCCCGTGTCCTGACCACGCAGTTGCCCGCCCTGCGCCGTAAACGACAGGCGAACTGAAACGCAGGCCTCACTTGGCCGCCCACGGCTACTGCGGCGCCACCGGCCAGTAGTGAGGGTGAGCAGTGATCATGGCCACCACGGCCGCGTGGCCGGCCGCCGCCTGCAACCCGTCGTTCCACCGGGCCGCCTCATCGACGCGGCCGTCGGCATGCTGGACGATCGTCTCGTACGGCTGCGGCTCCTCCCACGGATAGAGCGGCAGCAACACGGTGGACACCGCCGCGCCCCCGCACTCCTGGCAGCCCACCTCTTCTGCGGCCACCACCCGCTCGGGTGACCTCACCAGCGCCTCGGCCTGCGACCAGAGAATTGGCCGGTCCCCGGGGCCGACGCACAACCTCTCGCCCGGCCAGCCGGACACACGATCGGCGGGCGCCCGATGAGCCGGAATGTGCTCCAGCACCGAGACCGCCTGCGCCATCCATGCCGGCGGCTCCTGGGCCGGGCATCCGCACGACACCGCGGCGACGTACCGGAAGGCCTCACCCGTCCGGGAGGAGTGGACGTAGGCGAAGTCGACGACGATCGAGTCGCCGCATACGGGACAGCCGTCGGCCGGCAGATGCAGCAGCGGCGAGCCCGCCGCCGGCGCACTCGTCTCCTGCTCGGCTTGCTGCATGAGGTGGCGGCGAGCTACCACGTACGGCTCGCCGGTCTTCTGCATGCGCGCCCGGATCACCCGGCGCCGCTGCCGGTCTTCCCTGCTCACCGCTGACTCGCTTCCGCGCGAGGTCCCACGCTCTCGCGCACGACGAAGAACGGCACGAAGAAAGGTGCGCGAGTCGCAGACTCTTGTCCGTAGCTCCGATGACGGCGTGGGCGTCGGTCGGCCGGATGCTCAGGCAGGCGCATCTGCCGTCGCCACCCTACAAGGCGACCCAGCCCACCCAGTACGCGCGTCAGCTCTGCGAAGACATACAAGGCAGTTACCGACAAGCTCCAGGATGGCCGCAGCGGGCCGAACTCCGCCTACTGGGCAAGGCCCGTCGATCCCGGGAGCGGAAGACGCTCAGGCGCCCTCAGGGCTTTTGATCTTGCCGATAGAGGTTCCGCCCCCCGCGACGGCAGTCTGGACGGTCACGGCGGGGGAGGGGCGAGCCCGTCCGCCCCACACGACGAAAACGACCGGTTTCTCCAGAGAGACGACGCTGAGCCCATAGGCTGCTGACCGGTGGCGATACCGGCACCCATCCTGGAGGCATCGGCATGGTCTTCCGCTCGGCCCGGCTCAACGCGATCTTCGGAGCGCCTCCGGAGAAGGTCACCTACGAGCAGTTGTGCGCGCTCATCGGCAACCCCGCCGCTGCCGAGGCCGAGGACCTCGACTACAAGCGCCTGTATGAGCAGGGGGACAAGGGCAACGAAGACATCGCGACGGACATCGCCGCTTTCGCCAACCACCGCGGCGGCGTCATCGTCGTCGGCATGGACGAGGTCAGAGCCACGGCTGTACCGTCCAGGGCACCCGGGGTGGACCTGGGTGACCCGATCAAGCGTCGCATCCGGCAAGTGGCCGCCGACCGCATCTTCCCCACTCCGCTTTTCGAGCTGCGCGAGCTGCCCGACCCGAACAGCCCCGCCACCGCCCCCCGCGGGCTGCTGCTCATCATCGTGCCGCCCAGCACTTCTGCCCCCCACGCGCTGGTCAAGCCCGGCAGCAAGAACTCGGTGCTGTGCTACCCGCGGCGGCACGGCTCACAGAAGATCTACCTGTCGGAAAGCGAGATCGCCGCCGCCTACCGGCGCCGGTTCGTCGCCGCCGTTGACCAGACGACCCGGCTGGCGCAGGTCGAAACCGACATCGTCACCGGGCTCACCCGGGCGAACGGCGCCATCTCTCCATCAGGGCCGTTTCTGATCGTGTCCCTGGCGCCCGACGTTCCGGGGGACTTCCTGCTGGACCGCACCAGCTTCCGCGCTTTCCAGCAAGACATCCAGTGCGACGAAGTCCTCCTGGGCAGCGGCGAGCCGGGCCTGCTGAGCGCGGCCGCTGTCGGCCAGGGCCGCCTGATCTGTTCCGACCGGCGCAATGAACTGGAAGACGCTCGAGCCGAGTTGCACACCGACGGCGCCGGCGCCCTGGTCGTCGATGTCGGCGGATCCCGCGCTGACAGGATCACGCTCCAGCCCGAAGTCGGGACGGTTCACACCCTCCACGTTCACGACAGCGTGATCGTCTTGTGGATCGCTTCGGCGCTGCGCTACCTGGCCCGACACGCCCGGGACCGCACCGGTGCCGGCGGCCTGGCCGCCACGGCGGTGACCCTGCTCGCCGATGCGGCGTTGCACCCCTGCAACACCGCGCTACCTCAGCCGAACGCCACCGTGCGCATCACCACCGTCAGCCCGCACGGCGTCCCCGACCGCCCGTACGGGAGCAACGCCCAAGCCCACGCGACCGGCCACGCGGACTTCCTGCTCGACGACCTGGCCGACGACGGCCAAGAGCTGGCGGCCGCCGCCGCGCAGCTGGCCGGCGACCTGTTCCACGCCTACAACGCAATCGAGGCCCGGCAGATCACCCGTGACGGCATCCTGCGCCAGCAGACGTGGGGGCCGGAATGGGCCTACGCCCGCCGGTGGGCCGCGGCCGCCGCCATCCCCACTGACCCGCCCTTGGCCGATTAGAGTTCGGACATGGCATTTCAAGAGCGGACGGACCCGTCGTACTGGGCGAGTGCCTATGCGTTCGTCTCCGAGGGGTTCTGCCCCGACTGCGGTCAACCCCTCAGCGTCCGCGCTCAGGAGATCCGCCGCGACGGGCGCACCGAGCAGGCTGAGATTCCCGAGTGCGTTCCCTGCCAGGCCGAATGGCAGCCGCGCCGGCTGCTCGGTGTCGGCGAGGGGTGGATCCGCTTCCAGCGCACCGAGGACGTCCTGCGCCGGTTTCATGACGGAAAGTAATCTATCGCCCAGAAAGTCCCATACCAGACAGAATAAACTTTCTGTCTGGTATGGGACTTAAAGTCGCTGTCGAAGGAGATGTGCCGTGCCGTCCTCCCACCAGGTCACCATGCGGCTCAGCGACGTCCGCCTCGTCGAGGCCCCGCCACTGACGCCCTGACCACCGCCAAGGACCGACTGGACATGTGCCAGACGATCGGCTGCCGGACGGTCGGCCCCTGCTCCGAGCACCATCCCTACGCCTGACCATCCCACCCGGTCCTGCAGGATCAACCACAGGTCGGCCCCCGCGAAGGAGCCACCGATGCCCACCGACCGTTTACCCGACGCCTTCCCCGCCCCGGGGTACCGGAGTATCCGCGACGACCTTCTGTATCACCAGCCTTGACGACCCTCGAAGGAGAGGACGACCCGATGGATCTCCTGTTCCGCCTGCCGGACGATCCGGCGCCGCCCGCTGCGATCGGCACCCACCCGACCGGAGTCGTCCTGTACGCCGGCCAGCGGGTGCGCTTCACCTTCCCCGACCGGATCGGCGGAAGCGGCGTCGGCACCCTGACCGGGTCCGGCCCCGACAGCACCATGATCGTCGACTTCTACGGGAGCCGCTCCCTCATCGGCCCGACCGCGATCCGCGCGATCTGCATCGAGCACCCCGACGCCCCGGACGGCCCGCGATGACCGGCGCCCCCCTTCCCCGGGAAGGGATCCGCCCATGAGCGTCAACTACTACGCGATCACTCTCGGCACCGACCCTGCAGCCGAGGGCCTGCACATCGGCAAACACACCGGTGGCTGGGAGTTCCTGTTCCGCGCCCACCCCGACCTGGGTCTGACCACGGTCGCGGCATGGACGGCGTTCCTGACCGCGCCCGGCGTCGTCATCCGCGCCGAGCACGGCTGCACCATGAGCGCCGAGGAGTTCCTGGCCTGGGCCACCCGGCGGCCCGCCACCAGCCCCGAGCCGGTGCGCGCCCACGCCAGGCACCACATCTCCTTCCGCGCCGAGGGCGGCGTACCGTTCCTCGACCACGCATTCTGCTGACGGAAAGGCACCCGACCATGCCCCGTACCCGGCCTCCGCGCATCACCCGCACCCACGCCTGCGCCCTGCTCATGTTCGACGACACGCAGCTGTCCGCCGCCCACCGCAGCGTTCTGGCCGTCGACATCCACGGACGTGTCCGCCCAGTGGTCCCCGACGACGTCTTCACCGGCGACGTCCGGCATGTTGTGCTGACTCGCGGCGAACTGCTGGACGCGGGCGTGCGCGTGGTCGCCGACGCCGGCGGGCGGCTCAGCCCCGGTTCTGGCCCGCGCTTGGACGCGGTGCTGATCGGCGTCAACGAGCACCTGTCCGAGATATGGAATACGGCATGACCGTCTGGGAGGTTCCGCTCAGTGGGGGCGCGCTTCCCGCGTCCGTCCTTTCCTGGAGAAATCCGTGAATAAGCGGAAACACGCGTCGATGTACGCGCGGCACGTCGTTGCGGTGTTGGCCCCGCACTTCACCGATCTGCAGCAGGAGGCAACCGCGATGGTCGTCACCGCGGCGATAGAACGGCATCTGGCCGATCCCGATCCGGCGTGGGAGGTCATCCTCGACAGCGGATACACCGCCAACTGGCGGCTGCGACCTGCGGTCGCGCCCGGGCAGGTGCACGTCGCCTGCTACCGGCAGCCGTATACCAGCACCGACCGGGAACGCGAGGCCCAGCTCACTGCGCTGCTCCACCTGAAGACCTCGTGAGTGCCGGTGGTGGACGTGCCGACCTTTGATCACGGAGCTGATGCGATCCCCTACCGGCGGAGTCCGTGCCGGAGCTGCCCCTGGGCGGTGCGCAACGCCGAGCTCTACCGCTACGGCGCGATCAGCGCCTACCTGATTGGGATCGGCGAGCACACCGTGCTGGGCGCCGATGCGGTCGGCTGTCACGCCGGCGAGCGCACGCCGGTGGAGCTGTGCGCGGGCTGGTTGCAGGTCGAAGGCGCCGAGCACTCCAGCGTGCGAGAGGCCTTGGCCGACGGGCGGCTTCCGGCGGGTGCGCTGCGGCCGCGCGCCAGCGGGCCGCAGCTGTTTTCCTCCCGTCTGGAGATGCTCGACGCCCACGCCGCCACCAACCGGCGCGCGCTCGCCAACGAGGACGACCCCCGCGGGGAGGACGAGGATTGATGGGCGGCGGATGGAACGGCGGGCGGGCGCAGGCACCTTGGGTTGCTTGCCCTTGAGCTTGCCGTTCTTCTTCGCCAGGGCCATGCCCTTGCGGGTGCACCAAGGGCGGACGTCACTACCACCGCTGTGCTCCCACGCCATGACCAGCTCTCCATCAATGGCAGCGGCTCCCCGCCTCCGCCGAATGGTGACACCAAGAGCAGCGGAGCCGTGGCGAGCTTATGAGGTGCCGGCGTCGCCGTCTTCGGACAGGCGGCGCTCGAGCCGCTCTGTGCGTGCTTCGGTAGCGGCCAGCCGTATCTTCGCCTCATCGAGCTGTTCGCGCAGGCTCGCGGCCTGGGCTTCGGCGACCGCCGTCCGGGTCTGCGCCTGGGATGCCTCCCTCGTTGCGGCGGCGGCCCGCTCGCTGGCCTGATCCAGTTGGCCGCGCAGCTGGCCGAGCTCCTCGGCGTGGGTGCGGCGGAGCGAGGCGAGCTCTTCTCTCGCGGTCCCGGCCTCGGTGCGCGCCTGGAGGCTGTCGGCGTAGGCATGGTCGGCACGTGCGTCGGCGGCCGCCGTACGCTCGCGCTCTTGGCGGAGTTGCTCACGCAGATGGGCGGCGTCGGCCAGGGCTAGGGCCAGCGCCTGCTCGCGTTCGGTCAGGCGCTGGTCCTGCTGCATGGTGGTGAGCGTCAGCCGCTGTACCTCTTCTGCAGCGACCGCCGCGCGCTCTTCGGCTCGGAGGCGGGAGGCTTCGGCTGCGCGGGCCTCCGCCTCGGCCTGGCCGCGGGCGGCCTCATGCTCGGCGACCTTGCGCCAGGCCTCCCGCTCAGCCGCGTCGGCTTCGTGGGCGCGCCGCTTGGCAGTGCGCTCGGCTTCCTGCCGGGCCTCGCGTGCCGTCCGGGCTTCGGCCAGTGCCTCCCGGCGTGCGGCCTCGGCAGCTTCGGCGCGTTCTTCGGCCGCTGCGGCGGCGGCGAGTGCCTCGGTCGCGTCGGTGTCGGCGTCGGCCAGGCGCTGGGTTCCGGTGGTGGCGATGACCTCGAGTTGCTCGTTCAGCGTGGCCAGCAGGCTCGTCCAGCGTTCGGCGTGCGGGCCGATCTGCTCCTGCAGGGAGGTCGCGCGGCGGGTCGCTTCGGCCAGGGCGGCGTTCTGGACGGCTTGGCGGGCGGAACGGTACCTGCTGCGGCAGGTGGCCGAGCAGTACTTCGCGGTGCGGCCGCCGTGCCGGGTGCCGTCGGTACGGCGGGCGGGCGGCGGCAGTGGGTTGCCGCACGGGCACGCGCGTTGCGCGGCGGTCTCGGTGCTCGCCTCGTCGGTGTCGGTGGCGACCGCGTCGGAGGACGCGGTCCGGGTGAGCGATTGATCGTCTCGGCTGTCGGTCACGCGAGCACGCTAGCACTAACGTGCAGTGATGACACTAAATACGTTCGTGCCATGCAAGCACGTTTGAGGAAGCCATGCTCATTGGCTTCGCTTCCGATAACCTGCCTTATCGGCAGCGATGTCAAGATCATTTTTAGAGGAGCCGCAGCACGATCGAATGTCCTGTCTCCCCGGATCTGAGGCATCCTGCCGTCCGTCTCATTGACCTGATGCATGATCGTCCAACGGAAGGCCTCCCATGACATTCCGCGCCCACGAGTTCATGATCCTCACCCCCCAGCATCTCGGGGACAACTACCGGACGGCGTGCGCCGCACTGGGGCTCGACGCCCATGAGGACGGGTGGGGACTACTGCTCGCCGAAGACAGTGACGGCAACCCCGTCACTCTGCTCACAGCTGACGTGGCCTACACACAGATGTTGGCGGACGCTCCAGCGGAGACCCGAAGCGGCCTGACCGTCCCCGAAGGGCTCTTTCCGCTCATGCGGCCAGGTTGGCCAACGGTGAACGTGTCTCGTGATCAGTGAGACGGCTTCTGACCTGCGCGCCTCATCCAATCTGAGGCACCCAGGTCAAGTCCTTCCCGTACCTCAAGTTCAATGAGACAGGACATCGGAGATCCACCTATGACCGTCGACGGCCATGAATCCAGCCCGCCGCAGGCGTCCGGCGCCGAACCCGACGCTGCCGCACCCCCAGGCCTCCCGCACCCGCTGGCGGTGCCCGTGGTCCCGAACCCGGCCGACCGGCGGCTCACGCCCGAGACCATCGCCGCCATCCAGCGTGGCGTCCCGGAATCCACCCGCAACGCCTACTCCGGCGACTGGCAGCGCTTCACCACCTGGTGCGGCCGCGAGGGCCGCACCGCACTGCCGGCCACACCCGAGACCGTCGCCGAGTACGCCACTCACCTGACTTGGAAGGAGGGCAAGGCGATCTCCACCGTTGACAGGGCGCTGTCGTCCATCCGAGTCCGGCACGCCGCCGCCGGCCTGGCCAAGCCCGACCTGACCGGCGCCCGCAAAGTCCTCACCGGCTACGCCGACCACCTGGCCCGCATCGGTGACCCTCGGGCCCAACCGCGCCGCGCCGCCGCCGCCGACTTGCCGTCGCTGCGCGCCATGCTCACCGCGATGGACCGCACCACCCTGGTCGGCAAACGCAACGCCGCCCTGCTGCTGCTCGGCTTCATCACCGCCGCCCGCGAATCCGAGCTCATCGCCGTGGACCTGGAGCACATCACCATGCACCCCAAGGGCATGGAGGTGCGGCTGTACCGCGGCAAGAAGAAGCAACTGCAGCAGCTCGCCGTGAAGTCCGGCACACAGGGGACCGAGACTTGCCCCGTGCATGCCTACCGGGAGTGGGTACAGGCGCTGGCCGCCCACGGGCGCACCAGCGGGCCCGTCTTCGTGCGCATCGACCAGCACGGCAACCTCGGCGTCACCATGACCCGCCACGGCCGCCCCATCGGCGACCCCGCCGGGCGGCTGTCGGTGCGGGCCGTCGACGGCATCATCGCCGGCGCCGCCCGCGCCGCCGGCCTGACCCCGAAGGAGACCGAAGTCCTGCTCCCCCGCTGGTCGGGCCACTCCCTGCGGCGCGGTTTCGCCACCTCCGCCAGGCGCGCCGGCGGTGACCTACTGAAAATCGGGCGCACGGGCGGATGGGCTGACGGCTCCAAGTCCCTGCTCGGCTACATCGAGGAGGCCGACCGGTGGGACGACTCGCCGCTCGACCGCATGCTCTAACGCCCGTACCTTCCTTCGGAAGGGCGGAGATTGCCGGCCGGACGACAGCCAACCTCCTGCCGCACTCCTCGAATCTGCCTTCACCCAGGTGGCTTGCGCTGTGCGGCCTATGCCCAGCATCCCGCCGGAACCCAGTCAGAACTCAGGAAATAGTGATCATGAGCCGATACCTTGACCCCGACGCGCGGTTCCTGATGAGTCGGACCGTCGTCCGCATGCCGTACTTGCCTGACAGCCTCAACTCCCGGGACCCGTGGCCCCACGTCACCAATCGGTCTCCGATCCGCATGAGGCGCATCGCTGAACAACTCTGCGCCCAGTTCGACCGCGAAACCGACATGCAGGTCGGTTATCGTGCGGCTACGCCGCCAGGCGGCCATGTGACCGTGGTTCTCCTTCCCTCCACCTGGTACCTCATCGGCCGTGCCCGGCTCATCGCCGGTGCCGTTGGCGTCTCCACCAACTTCACCGAAGGGCCTGGCGCGACGTGGGTATACGTCCACCCGAACGAACGCGGCCGGGGTCTCATCCAGCAAGCATGGCCACACATCGCCGGAACCTGGCCGGGGGTGCAGCTAGTCGGGCCGTTCACGAAAGCCGGTGCTGCCCTACGTGATCGCCTGGCCGGCAACGCCTCGTGACCAGCGCGATGAGCTCCACCCCGCTTGACTGACATTAACCACCCTATACTATTTTATATAGAAATTAGGGTTGCCGTTGTGTCCCAGCACAGCGCTCTCACTCCCCGAAAGGCCCCCTCATGGCTTCCACTACCGGCACGCGCCCCATCCTCGCGCTGGACGTCGACGACGTCCTGAACCCCCGCAACACCCACGTCGCCTCCCGCGCCGAGGCGGCTGGCCTGCCGCCGTACAAGCACCACCTTTACACCGGCCCCACCCCCACGGGCGATGTCGTCAACGGCGAGGTGCTGCTCAACCCCGCCCACGGCGCCTGGCTGCGCGATGTCGCCGACGCCGGTGTGGAAATCGTATGGGCCACGTCCTGGGGGGCGACCGCGAACGCCTGCATCTGTCCCGTCTTCGGGCTGCCCGAACTTCCGGTCATCCCGATCAGCCTCTACGACAGCACCATCACCTGGGGTCGCGTCGGCAAGTTCGGCGCCGTCTGCAAGTACATCGGTGACCGGCCGCTGGTGTGGGTGGACAACGCCTTCGGCGGCAAGGACCTCATCTGGGCTGAAGACCGCACCGCCGGCGGCATCGCCACCCTGATCGTCCACGTCGACCCCGCCTACGCGCTCACCCTCGACGACATCGCCAGCGTGGACACCTGGCTCGATGCCCTTCGGGCGCGGGCGGCCTGGTGAGCTGTTCGACGTGTACCCGCTGCGGCGGGCCCTGCGACTACGGGCCCGGCCTATGCACGAGCTGCTCCTGCCGGTCCTGCCACGGGGCGGTCTTCTTCGGCGGCGACTGCGCCACCTGCCACGGAACCGGCCTGCGTCAGGCTGCACCCGCCGCTCCCCCGGCGGCTGAGACGCTGACCACTGAGGAGGTCGCGCGCGCCGTCGAACGTATCCAGGCGATGCAGCAGGTGATGGGGGGACAGCCTGGCGTGGCCGAGGCCGAACTGGCCGCCCACGGGCTTCACCCGGTCTCGATCGCGCACGGCGACGCCCAGGACGCCCAGGCCGCCCACCTCATCTACGAGTGGGTGCCCCAGTTGGCCGAGGAGACCGGTCCCGTGCACGCCCGGGTCGGCGGCAACGACTACACCACGGTCGTCTTCGCCACTGCCGAGGCTGCGGCGACGTTCACCGCAGCGGCCCGCGCGGCCGCACCCACCTGGTGGAAGATCACTCCTACAGCTCAGCCGGTGTGGCGCTGACCTCCGGTGACATGGTGAGGGCGGGTGGCCGTACGGCTACCCGCCCTCACCATCTGCCGCGCCCCTGCCGCCCACGTCAGGCAGGGGTGCGCGGTCTACACCATCACCGGCCGCTGGTGCGGCGCGCTTCCTCGCCTCCAGCTGCGGTTCTTCTCCTTGCAGGCGACCGGGCGGGACGCCACCTCCTCGACCGTGTCAGCGGGCGGGGTGCCGTCCGGCGGCGCCGAAGCCGACGGCTCCGCCTCGCTGGAACTGGTGGGGGCCGGTTCCTGCGTGGGGGCCGGCTGGTCGGTGCCCGTGGGCGTGGGGACCGGTTCCTGCGTAGGGGCGGGCGTGGGGGCCGGCTGGTCGGTCGGAGCAGGCTCCGCTGTAGCAGAAGGTGCGGGAATCGGCTCGGGCGTGGGAGCCACGGTCGGCGCGGCGCTGGGTTCCGTCTCAGGTGTCGAGGGCGACGACTCGGGATGCTGCGTCGGGGCTGAGGCCGAGGGCATAGACGCATCGGCGAGTGGCGATGGCGCTGCCGGGGTCGTGGCCTCCGCTGACGGCAGTTTGCTCTCCGGCGTGGGCGTGGGCGAGGGAGACGTTGCGGCGGTCAGCGCTGGCGCGGCCGTCGGCACAGCCGGTGCCGCCGTGGTGGGCGCCGCGGACACCAGCCCGTCCGATGGGCTGGCCGGTCCGCTCGTCGCTTTGACGGCGGGTACCTCGACCGGTGAGCCGTTCGGCACTGTGGGCGTGTCGCGGTTGGGTGTCGGTGACGGCTCTGCGGCCCCCGGCCGGACCGGATCGCCGCTCGGGCCGAGCAGGTCGTGGAAGCCGGTCGCGGCCTGCTCGACGACCGGAGCCGCGGCGACGATGGCCGGGACGGCGACCAGTGTCGTGGCCACCGGCGCGGAAACTCCCACCAGTGCCTCTACGCCCGCCACCACTCCCACCGTGAACTTGGTGACGGTGGTGGTGGCGGGTCCCGCGGTTGCGCTGGCCGAGGCTGAGGCGACTCCTGTGGTCGCCGGGACTGAGCCGGTCCAGGTGGTCAAGCCGCTCGCGCTCAGACCGCTGACCGAGTGGCCCAGCTGGACGGTGGCAGCCGGGTCGAACCCGGGGATGTTCGGTGCGCCGGTCAGCCTGCTGGAAGCGGCGGCCATCAGGAGGCTGGTGGCCGACAGTCCGGTGACGGTCTCGATATCCGTCGCCGTATGGGTGATCAGGAACAGGGCGAGGGCCAGCACGGCGGCCCCGGTGGCGCGTGCCCCGATCCACCGCATGAGCTGGCGCAGGTAGCCGCTGTTGCGCTGGGCGCCGGTGCGGGCTGCGGGGAAGGCTTCCGGGTCCACGGCGATGCGGGAGTAGTCGTGCTCCGCCCGGGAGAAGATGTCGACGATCTTGCCGTACTGGTCGGGGGTGAGCATGTGCTTGTCCACCCAGGCCCGGCTGACCGGCCGGCGGGGGTCGCCGTCCCAGGTCGTGCGTGACACGATCCGCTTGACCGTGACGCCTTCCTCATCGCGCAGGCGCCGCATGCCCATGCCGATGATGTGGCGTAGCACCGCCTGCTTCAGCTTGGTCTGCTCCTGCTCCCGGCGCAGCGCGGCCACTCCCGCGTCCAGGAAGGCACGGCCCTGGTGGGGTGCGTTCCGGGTGGCCAGCCACAACTCCACCGAGGTGGAGATGAGCAGTTCCTCGAACCCAGGCGGCTGGTCGGCGTCATTGCCGGACGGCCATCGGGCGGCGCCGCCGAACCCGGAATCTCGTTGATCTTGGGGGGACACGTGCAGGGCTCCTGAGGTGTTCAGGGTGGAACGAGGTACTGTTAACCAGCCATCAGCTCTTCTTGCAGGTTATGGGTGCCGCAGTTAATTTCCGGCGGTTAATCTGCCCGGTAGGAGATCATCTGTCAACCTGGAGGTCGCGCCGCGCGGGAACGACGGGTAACGTTTCCGCCGACCCACCCCGGACTACCCCGGTCCACCTCGTATTGGAAGGCAGCAGAGTGCCAACGTTCGCCGCCCGGCTTAACCAGCTCTGGGAGCAGGTGCCCCGTGAGGACGGCAAGCCGTACACCCTGCAAGAGGTGGCCGAGGCCGTCACGGCGGCAGGCGTACCCGTCACCCGCGAGTACCTGTCGATGCTCCGCAACGGCAAACGGGTCAACCCCTCCAATGACCTGAAGAAGGCGCTGGCAGAGTTCTTCGGCTTCGAGGCCACCTTCTTCGCCGACTCCCCCCGAGGGGAGCAGATGCGGCGCGAGCTCAACGAGCTGCGTGCCCTGAAAGATTCCGGGTTACTCGACGTCATGCGCAACGGCAAGGTCGCGGCCTTCGCCCGCACCGCCGCAGGACTGCCCGAATCTGACCTGGCCACCTTGCAGAACGTTGCCGATGCGATGCGCAGAGCGGCGGAACTGTGCTCCGGCTCCAGCCTCGACCCCGAAGGCAAACCTTCCGCCTGATTGCCGTACGTTTGGGCGCGTTCGTGCCCGTTCGATCTTCGAAGGTATGTCTGCGTGCCCCAGTTCGACCCCGCAACGACCCTGCAGACGATCGGGCTGCCTCGCCGGCTGACCGCGTCCACACTGGTCGCCCACTACGCCCAGGCGCTGAGCCGCGACATCCGGCTGGCCGCCTTGCCCGGCCTGGCCGCGACCACGGGCTGGTGCGGACTGTGGATCCGTGGTGACGACGAAGTCGACCACATCTTCGTCGATCAGGCCACGACGGCCGTCTCCACGCTGGAGACCCATGTCGTCGCCCACGAGATCGGCCACATCGCCGCCGGGCACGACCAGGGCGTCACCGCCGAGGCCGGGCTCATCGCCATGCTGAAGGAGCGCTTCCCGACGCTGCCGCCGCATGTGATCGTCCGGGCCGTCATGGCCCGCACCACCTATGAACTCCAAGCCGAGCACGAGGCGGAACGTTTCGCCACCCTCGTGATGGCGCGCGCCAGCCTCCAGTCCGGCACTTCCTTCGGACGTGCTGCTGCGCGGATGTTCATCAGCTGGAAGGAACCCACCTCCTGATGTCCGAACGCTCCCATCTGATCTTGATGGTGCTGATGTGGCTTGTCGTCGTATGGCGTGCCAGGACGCTGTCCACCCCGGGTATCCACCGTCAACGCTGGCTCATGTACGTGGGCATCACGATGACGTGGACGCTGTCGTCCCCTACCGCTCTCGAGCCGTGGTTTGACCAGGTGGACGCTTGGGCGGGGTGGCCACTCATCTCGGGTGTGAAGCGGACGGTGGCCATCTTGTCCGCCGCGGCCGTGTCCACCTTGTACTTCGGTATCACCCAGCGCTCCATCCGCTGGGTGTGGCCTTCGGCTCTAGGAACGCTCACCGTGATGGCAGGCGCACACATCGCCTCCGGTCACACGGTGGGAGCCATCGCCGACTGGGACGGCTCCATGGCGGGCCGCGTCTACTTCGTCGCCTACGAGGCGTTCCTGGCCATGACCTACGCCATCGCTGGCGGGGTCACGCTCATGCACGCCATTATCGATCATGGTGCCCGCAAGGACATCCGCATCGGCATGGGCATCCTCGGTGTCGGCACCATCGCGTGCTTCCCGGTTGCCCTCTACATCCTGTGGTGCCTGCTGGTGGCCGGGCCCGGCGTCTACGCGGACCAGCAGTTCCGCGGTGTTCAGGCGCTGATGCTGTTCGCATGCGTGGTCGGCTCGATGGTGCTGGAGATCGGCGCCGCCATGCACGCCCGGCGCACCCGCCGGCTCCTGGTCGGCCTGACGCCGTTGCACACCGCGGCGGCTGAACTGTTCCCCGAGCGGGTTCTGCCGATGCCCGTCGACCAAGAGCAGCTGATCCGGCACGTGGTAGAGATCCGCGACGCCCAGACGGCGCTGGCCGCCTACCACCCGGATCCCGCTCCGGAGTCCGACCCGGCCGCCGCGGCGCAGTGGTTCACGACCGCCATAGCCAACCACGCCGCCGGAAAGCACGCCGAGCGGGGCACGCTGGCCGTAGCCACCGCCGCCGTAACCCGGCAGAAGTTCATGGACGAGGCGAAGTGGCTCGCGGCCGTTTCCCGCGCGTACGGGCAGGCTGAGGCGGTGGGACGCTGACTTCGGGCACGCGCACGCCGAGCCGCGCTCACCGCATCGCGGCCGCGGTCTCGGCCGCCTTCAACCCTCGGCTGCTGCTGCCGCCGCTGCTTCCCCTTGCGGGGCTGATCGAAGCGGGCCGGACAGGGCTGCTGTGGGGACTGGCCGCGACCGTGGTGTGCACCGGCGTGCCCTTGGCCGTGTTCACCGTGATGGACGTGCGCGACGGCCACCGCAAGAAGGTGCTGCCGCTAGCCATCGCAGTCGGCGTCCTCGTCGCCTGTCTGGTGGCGTTCGCCGCGGCGGGCGCGCCACCGGTGCTGGTGTTCGTCGTGGCGTCGATGCTGACCGGCCTCGTCTCCAAGATCCCTGTGGCGCGCACCTGGGACGTGTCCTGGCATTCCTCGATCGTCGCCGGGTTCGCCGTGTGGATGGTCTACCTGTTCGGGCCGTGGGCGCTACCTCCGGCGATCGCCGCGGGTGCGGCGATCGCCTGGTCGCGAGTCCACCTCGGGGAGCACACTCCCGCGCAGGTGGTGGTCGGCCTGGCACAGGGGGCCACGACGCCGCTGATCATCCTCGCGATCTTCGGTTAGGAGCCGGGCAGATGCCGACGTTCAACGCATGGCTGCGCCAGCTATGGCAGACGGTTCACCACCCCGACGGCCGCGAGTACACCATCGGCGAAGTGCAGGCGGGGCTGGCGTCCGCCGGCATCCGGCTTGACCCGGTGACGCTGCAGGAACTGCTGGACGGCACCCGGTCGCGGCCCGACGAGGCCACCGTGGCGGCCATCGCGGCGTTCTTCGACTTCGACGCCACCTACTTCGCCGACTCGCCCGCCGGGGAGCAGATCCGGCGCGAACTCGCCGACTTCGCCGAGCTTCGCGCCTCGGGCGTGCTCAAGCTGCTGCGCGACGCCCAGGTCAAGCACTTGGGCTTTCGCGGCTGCGCGGTCAGTGGGGACCCGCGGCTGGCGATCGAGACCCTGGCGAAGGCGCTGCGAGCCGCCCAGGAGCCGCCCCAGCGACCGTAGCGGGGCACTCTCCTTCCGTCCCGAAGGGCAGCCGTCCGCTGTCCCGGAGCTTTTCCACGTCATACGACATCACCGACTTCTCACCCGAAAGGGGCTGATACGTGCAGCGTGACACGTTCGATCCTCGGCGGGTCCTGAAGCAGGTAGGGCTCCCCTACCCTGTGACCGCTGAGACGCTGGTCGACCACTTCAGCGTCGCGCTCGACAGGACAATCCAGCTCGACGTCATCACCGGCCTGTCCCGCGCCGGCTGGTGCGGCCTGTGGGTGCTGGGCGACGACAACATCGACTACTTGTTCATCGACGCCGGCTATGCCCGCATCCCGGCGCTCAAAGCGCAGGTCGCCGCCCACGAGCTGGGACACATCGTCGCCGGTCACGACCAGTCTGCCACCTCAGAAGGAAATGTGATCGCCCTGCTGCAGCAGACCTTCCCTCACCTGCCGCCCACGGTGATCGCCCGCGCGGCCGCGGCCCGTTCCACCTACGATACACCTGAAGAGAAGGAGGCCGAAGCGTTCGCCACCGCCGTGATGAGCATGGCGGCCGCCGAAGCGCGCCGGTCCTCGGGCGCCACCGGGCGCCGTGCCGAAGGCGTCCTGGGCCACCCGCTGGGCGGCGGCCGTGGCTGAGATCCGGCAGTACCTCGTGTTGGCCGTGCTGTGGGCCGTCGTCCTGTGGCGCGCCCCGGCCGTCCGCAGCTCCAACGGCGCCCGCTCGCTGTGGCTGACCTTCCTGTCGCTGGCGATCGGCTGGACGCTGACCCTGCCAGCCGTCTCCGGCTGGTTCAACGCGCTCGTCGGCTGGGAGTTCACGCCGCTGGCCAAACGGGTGGCCATCACAGTCGGCGCGGCTTCGGTCGCCGCGTTCACCATGGCCGTCACCGGCCGCAACACCCGCATCGTGTGGTTCGCGGCCGGCGTCACCGGCTGGGCGCTGGTCATCGCGCACGACGCCGCCGACCATCGGGTCGGCGAGATGGAGGACTGGGACGGCAGCGTCGCGGCCGGCTGGTACTTCGGCGTGTTCGACGGCTTCCTCGGGCTGGCCCTGGCCGTGTCCGGCTACGTCTCCCTGCGGTACGCGCTCGGCCGCGGCAGCGCCGACGACCCCGGCACCACCCGGCTCGGCATGGGTATCTTGGGCGCCGGCATGCTCATCGGCATCGGCTCCCCGCTGTACACGCTGTACGCCCTGCTCATCGCCGGTCCCGGTTTCCTGAAGCTGACCCAAGCCCGCTGGGTCATGGCGGCCTGCTTGCTGCTGTGCACGCTCGGCACCTGCATTCCGGCGGTCGCCACCGGGTGGCGGCGCCTACGGGTGCACCTGACGGTGCGGGCGCTGCAACCATTGCACTCCGAGCTGGCCGACCTGTTCCCCGACAGCGTCATGGACGCCGCCACCGTCGATGAGCAGTTGGTGCGCCGCACCGTGGAAATCCGCGAAGCGCTGGTGGCGTTGACGCCGTACGGGCCCGGCCCGCTGTCGGAAAGCGACACCCAGCAGGCCGCGCACTGGGTGGCGGCCGCGATCGCCGCCTACCGCGCGGGCGAGCCGTTCACTGCACCTGCGGGTGCGCTGGCCGTGGCTGAGCAGACCGTACCCGCTCGTACCGACATGATGGCCGAAGCGGCATGGCTGGCCCAGGTGTCGCGCGCCTACGTGAGTCTGACGAGGCCGCATTGACCGCCGCCGACACCCGCAGCCGCTCGACGGCGGCGTTGAAGACAGCCCACTGGCTCACCGAGGTGTTCGCGCCCGCTCACCTGGTGATCGCCTTGCCGCTCACCGTCGGCGCCGTCACCTCCGGGTGGCCCGGTGTGGGATGGGGGGCGCTGGCGGCGCTGCTGTGCGGCGGGGTGCCCGCCGTGGTGATCGTCGCCGGTGTGAAGTCAGGCCGTTTCGGCAACCGGCACCTCACCGACCGGGCGCAGCGGCCGTGGCTGATCGGGGTGATCGTCGCCCTGGTCCTCATCGCGCTGGCGCTGCTGGTCATGCTCGGTGCCCCGGCCGTGATGGTGGCGTGCGTGGCCATCATGCTGGCGACGCTGGCGGTCACGGGCCCGATCACGCTCTTGTGGAAGATCAGCTTCCACACGGCCGTCGCCGGGGGTTCGGTCGTGATGCTTGCGTGGCTCCTGCCACCGGCTCTGGTATATGCGGCCGGGGCCGTGGTGGTGGCGTTGGTCGCCTGGTCGCGGGTGATGATCCGGGACCACACGCTCGCGCAGACCGCTGCGGGAGCGGTGGCCGGGGCGGCGGCGACGTGGGTCACGCTCACGGTCCTGTTGTAGGGCAGGCGCCGGGTCCTGGCCGTCGCGAACCGGCCGGGATCCGGCGGAGAGCGGTCACCTGGGCTTCTATGCCTCCGCCGTCATCAAGCTGGCCTCCCCGTTCCCGAGATCTCCTCCGAAGTCGATGGATCAGGTCACCCGTGCGTATTCCGCGTCAGTGGCTGCTGCTCGGTACCGGTCACCTGATCCAGTTCGTCGTGGTGCTCGACGAGGCGGTCCTCCTGCGCCGGGTAGGCGGCCGCGAGGTGATGCGCGGGCAACTGGAGCGGTTGGTCGAGGTTGGTGAGCGGCCCGATGTGGAGATCCGGATGCTCCCGTTCCTCGTCCCGTAGGGCGTGGAGCAGGTCAGAGATCAGGCCGGTCTCTGCATTCGGAAGGGGTTACGCATGAGGAGAGGGCATCGGCGGCGCCTGGGCAGGGCACCGGACCAATCGCGGTGGCAGGTCGTGCAGGCGCTCGCGGCCGTGGGCCGGTTCGTGGTCGAGCTGGCCCGCTGGGTGTGGGGAGTGAGTCCGATATAGGGCGGCTGCACGGCGGAATCCCCCTGCCTGCACCGGCAGGAAGGCTGGCGCGGGCGAGCCGGTCCGTCGTGCTGTCGCCCGGCCGGTGAGGGACATGGTGAAGGCCCGGCACGATCGCGGTGCCGGGCCTTCACCGTGAGCGTCATCAAGCGGCCTTGGCGAAGGCTGCCTTCCACGTCGCCTTGTCCACCGTGCCGGTAACGATGAACCCGAGCCTCCTCTGCAGCGCGCTGGTGCCCTTGACGGTGGCCGGGCCGTACACACCGTCGACCTCGACGTCGATGCCGTGATCGGCCAGGCGCGCCTGGAACGCCTCGACGTCGGCGCCGCGCAGGAACGCCTTGCCCTTGGTGTAGACCAGGACGCGGGTGAACCGCGGCGGCGCGGCGGGCTTATCGCCGAGCTCAGCGCGGACCATGGACAGGAACACATCCCACGGGAAGTGCTTGCCCGGGTCGGTGTGGTCACCGGTGCCCGGGTAGGCGCGGGTGACGTCCACGTGCCCGCAGATTCCCTTCTTGCCAGCGGCGACCTCGCTCGGGGTGAGCTTACGCACCGGGATCTTGTACTTCTTGCACCAACGGGCGACGACCTTCGCGGCGTTGGCCAGCGTCGCGCGGGAGAAGGCGTCCAGCCACTCGGTGCGCGTCTGGCGGGCGTAGCCGGTGAGTTCGACGTGCAGGCCGTCGGCGTTCGCGTTGGGAGCGCACCAGGCGGTGTCCCCGTCGTCCACTGACCGGACCATGCTGTTGTTGTCGACGTTGACGTGCGTGGAGGTGCGCGGCGAGCTGGTGGCGAACCAGCGGGCGACGGCCTCGGCGGTGGTGGGCTTCTCGGGCGCCTCCATTGAGTGGCACACGATCAAGCGCACCGGTCGCACGCGGCCCTTGGTGTAGTACCTGGCCTGGATCTTCTGCACGGCAACTCCCCCGAGTCCGGAAATCGACGTCGGGAGAGTGCCGGGGCGGCGAGCTTACGTCGCATCGGCTGCTGGCCTGCCGCCCCGGGGGCGGGGTCAGAAGGACAGCGCCGGTTCGGGTGCTGCCACGGCCCGGTGCGTGGCGGCGATCGCGGTGTCGACGTCGGTGAACAGGAAGCGGGCCATGGCGCCGGTGCCGGGCGCCGACCAGCAGCCGCCGTGAGCGGGGTCGCCGTCCCGCAGGGGTCCGTCGGGGTCGTGCCGGCGGATCAGCCAGCCGCCGTCGTGGGGGACGCCGTGGACGCTGCGCAGCGGGTCGTGCTCGGGGCTGCCGGGTGGGGCGTTGTGAACGGTGTAGCGGGTGGCCAGGTGGGCATGCGGGTCGGTCAGGCCGGCGCAAATCTGGCCGAGCAGGGCGGTGAAGCGGCCGGTGGTGCCATCGACGACTTGGTCGCGGATGAGGTGGTCGAGGAACCAGGCGGTGGACTCGTCCAGCGCGATGCCGTCCAGCAGGGTGAGGATGTCGGCGCGGACGGTGTTGAAGGTGGGCTGCATGCGGACTCCATCAGCGTGGTGAGAGGACAGGGTGGGGTGGGCGCCGCGCAGGCACCCACCCGCGGGGAGTTAGGGCATGCCGAGGATGGCGTAGGCCGTCTTCCGCGCCTCCTCGAAAGGCCGCTCCCAGTCGTTGCGGTGGGTGGCGGGCCCGTCGGGGTTGTCGAGGTCCTTGACGTCGTAGTCGGCCAGGTCGCCGTTCTTGTCCAGTTCGGTCCACAGGCCGGTGGCGAAGTTGTAGATGGGCCCTGCGGGGGTGCTGTGGCGCACCGCCCACCCGTGAGGGCCGCGCTCGACGTAGACGCGCTGGTCGGGATTGTAGGCGAGGTCGGTGGGCGGCACCGGGTTGATGTCGATGGTGTAGCGCGAGCAGGTGTCGATGTGGGGGTCCAGCAGACGGTGGAAGTCGATCAGCAGCCGCTCAGCGGTGGCCTTGCCGTCGGCGGCGCTCTTGACCGGGTAGACGTTCGGCTGGCGGTCGCTGGCGGGCAGGTAGCTGGTGAGCGTCCACCCGCTGGCGACCACGGGCCCTGCGGGGGTGCCGTCAGCGTCGACCAGCTGGCTGGTCGCGCCCGTGGGCGGGTTGATGACGAACAGCAGCACATCGCCAAGGTGGCCGTGTTGGGAGGTGCGGGAGCGGCCGATGGTCTTCTTGGTCCAGACCAGGGGTGAGGTCACGAAGTGGTTCTCCTTGACGGGCGGGAGGGTGAAGCGCCACCCACCAGGGAAGCACTTTAAAAACACATGAACAGTATATGATAGTTAATAAATTGATGATTGATTGTACGCGGCGCTGAAGGCTACGGGCGTACGGGGTGCTCCTCGATGCCGAGGATGCGGTGGGCGGTCGTGATCGCGTCGTCGCGGTCCATCGTCAGCCGGTCCAGGTCGTCGTCGAACGCGTCCCAGTCGGCGAGCGCCTCATCCCACAGTCGGTCGTCGCGGCGGCCATGGACGATCAGCCACGGGTGCCGGGGCTCGACCGTGTAGAAACCGTCGTTATCGACGGCGCGCAGCTCGTCGCGGCGCACGACGTGGACGGTGTCTTCGGGGTGGTAGCCGGGGCTGCCGGGCGGGCGGCGGTGCACGCTGTAGCGGGTGGCCAGGTGCGCCCACGGATCGGTCGCCGCGGCGGTGTGGCCGGCGTGCGGGGAGGCGGGGGGTTTCGTCTCGCGTGCGGTGCCGGTACCGAAGTCGTCGGGGAAGTCCGGGTCGCCGGCGAAGACGGCGTGGCCGCCGACGGCGGTGATGGTGTTGACGTCGTCGGGGTCCTCACCGGTGAAGACGACGGTCCCGGTGAAGACGTAGTGGGGGTGGGCGTCGATGAGGGCCTGCCACTGGTCGGCCAGGTCGCCGAAGCGGCTGGGGTAGTCGCAGGCGGCGACGAGTCCCCGGGCTGCCCGTTCGCCGCCTGCGGGGTCTTCTGCGATGTCGAAGATCAGGTCGACGGGCGGATCGCCGTCGCTGGGGCGGTTTGCGGGCAGGTGGGGCTGCCGGGGGCGATGGCGCGGGCGGGCAGCGGCGGGCTGACGCCGATACGGCCGTCGGTCTTGAAGGTGGCTCCCACACGGGTCCTTTCGCAGGTGAGCGGAGTGCGCCGGGCGCGGGGCTGCGGCGTCCGGCGGTCAACGGAACAGGTGGCGCAAGTGGTCTGCGGCGTCGCGGGTAAAAGTGAAGGTGCGCACGGCGGCGGTGTCCTGGGCGGCGACGGCCGCCTTGGTCGCCTCGTCGTGCCCGGGGTCGCTGTGGTCGGGGAAGACGTCGAAGTGGGGCTCGCCGTGCGGGCACAGCGACACCAGCACGGTGGCGAACTCGCTGCCGTGGCCGCGTACGACGACCTCCGCCCAGCGGGCCGCGCGGTCACCGGGCGGAGGCGCACACGGCGGCGGGCACGGCAGCGGCCGCAACTGGTCGCGGATGGCGCTGTCGTTGTCGTAAAGCCGGGCGAGACTGTAGAAACCCGCCCGGTCCAGGTGGGTGCGCAGGGCGGTGAGTAGCGAGTCGGTGGTGACGGTGGCCATGGCGGGCCTTTCTTGGGAGGGGGCGGGGAGCCCTGTGCTCCGCGCGGTCGGCGCGGAGCACAGGGCGGAACTTCACCAGTCGGCGATGACTTGTCCGTCGCTTATGGTGATCACGGCGGGGCCGCCGTCAAGGGCTTCAAGGGTGACGCTAGCGCTGAAGGTGCGGCGGGGGTGACGGCGATCATTCAAGGGTGTCTTTCTGGGGTCCGGCTCGGGGACCGAACCGAAAGGGAAGCCCTTCATTGTGATAAAAATAATATAGGATCGTTAATAGGCTGGCAAGTCGAGCCCATAGTGCGGCGCGGCACCCCCGCGCTCACACACGATGGCCGTACACCGTCCACCGCTCCTCTCCCGCGAAGCCGTCGTTCCACTCAAAGGCGGCGACGTCGTACAGGCGCCCGTTGAGCGGGACTCGGCGCTCGGCCAGCTCGGCCAGGTACTCCCCCACCACCTGGTTGTGCCGGGCATCGGCTAGGGCGTAGTGCTCACCGGCCTCCTGTACCGGCAGCTTGGGGTTACCGAGCCGGGCGGCCTCCTGCTCCAGGTCGTTGGTCCGCCACGGCACCCCGCGGGGCAGCTGCACCATGGGCCGACCGGCCAGCCACGCCAGAGCGACGTGGTCGAAGGCGCTGTAGTACGCCCATAGCTCCGGCTCGGGGGCCGCCGCGATGAACGCATACACCTCCTCGGCGATCTGGGCGCGCGGTTTGACGTGCGGATGGTTCAGGTCGAGCCATGCGTCCGGCGCGGCCGGGCCGCTGGCCAGCGGCAGGTGCGGCATCACGTTGGCGCGCAGCCACTCGTGGCCGTACACCCGTTTCTGGTCGAAGTCGGCGCTGACGGCGTAGTACTCGCGTTCGCCGGCGACCAGGCCGATGGAGATGGTGTCGATGCTGCTGCCCGTGTCGTGGAATTCGGTGTCGTAGTAGATGCGGGTCAACAGGTGCTCCTGGGGAAGGCGGGCGCGGCCCAGGGGCGGCGCCGGGTGGAAGAGCGGGGCGGTCAGGCAGGGACGGGGATGACGGTGGTCTTGTCGGCCTCCTTGTCGAAGTTGACCGGGATCGGCGGCAGCCACGTGACCTTCCTCAGCTTTCGGCCCTTGCCGTGCCGGAAGGTGTGGAAGTGCGCCCGGCGCAGATGCGGGGGCACACTGCGGTCATCCGGTCCGCCCGCGGAAGCGCGGCGGGCGCTCGCGGCGCGGTAGGCGCGCAGCTTTGCGCCGATCCGGTAGCCGACGTTCATCACGCGCGGCGGTTTCGGCCGTGCCGCGCCCCGGCCCTTGCCCCTGCCTCGCGGTGCTGGCGCGGGCGGCGCGGCGTCGATCTCGGCGTTGACGGCGCACAGGTAGATCAGCAGGGACACGGCGCGGCGCAGCATCACCCCGACGCCTCGCCCACCGTTGGCACTGGGGAAGCGGGAGAGGCAGCCGTCGACGAGTTCGGCCACCGTCGCGTCGGCGTCCAAGCCGAAGCTGACGTGCGTCCAGACCAGGTCGGGAATGCCGCCCGGGGTGTGGGGGCGCCCGTCGCGGCGGTGCATGACGCCGACGAAGGTCAGCGCGATCACGTCGCGTTCGGGGTGGTGGGTGGAGCACTGGATGGTGATCGTCGTGCCCTTGGGAGGCACCAGGCCCAGGTCGCCGTAGGCGGCGACGGCGGCGTCGGGAACCGTCTCCGATCGGCGGCCCGACAGGAACACCCCGACGACCTTCTCCACCAGGTCGCCGCCGTCGTCGATCAGCAGCGGCTCGGGAAAGCAGATGAACGGGTCGGAGTGCGGGAGCTGGTCGAACAGGTTGGCGGGGATGATGTCACCCGGGTCGCTTTCCCCCAGCTCGTGCCACAGGGTGCGGTCGATCGCGTAGGTGATGCGGTAGCGCTTCCACAGGCGGCAGGCGGCGTGCTGCTGGGCGGTGAAGACGAGGTCCTGGCCGGCGCGCGGGTTGCGGTCCATCAGGGCGGCGAGGCCGTCGGGGATGGGCGGCAGAGCACCGGTGCGGGCCGCCTCGCCGACGGTCGCGATGTAGGGGGCGGCGAAGGGGAAGGCCTTCCAGCGCCGAACGGACTCCCGGTTGTTCGCAGTGATCATTTCGGCGAGATCGGCGGCGGGCGCGGCCTTGAGCGTGGTCAAAGGGGATGTTCCTACGGGGAGAGAGGGCGGCGCGGCCGGGTGCGTCGGCCGCGCCGCGAACGGGGCAGGGGAAGGTCAGGGGCAGCCGCAGGCGGCCACGTGGCGCTTCAGGTAGCGCAGGTCCTCTCCGGACAGGTGCGCGATGCTGTAGGTGCTGTCGAGGTGGGCGATGTGCAGGTAGGCCGACGTGCCGAGGTTGGTGAACAGCAGGCCGGGCCAGAAGGTTGCGCGGTCGGTCTCGACGAGGTGGAGCACGGCGGGACGCGGCGGGCAGGAGCACGGCGCGGGCGTGGCGGGCGGGCGCGTCATGGTGGCTGGTCTCCTCGGGGTGAGAGCGCCTCCCCGCCCGAGCGGGCGGGAAGGCAGGGAAAGGGTCAGATGCCGTTCTCGATGTAGCGGGCCAACTGGTGCAGGGCGGAGGCGCGCATCTCCTCGACGCCGCTCCAGCTGCTCACGGTGTGCTCGAACCTGACGGGGTTGTACGGGTCACCGGCGCGGCGGTAGGCGTGCCCCACGTAGTACGAGAAGGGGTGGACGGTGATCTTGACGCCGTCGCGGGTGCCTTTCACCTCGGGGGCGTGGAAGACGTGACCGCCGCCCCGCGGGTGGTAGGTCTCGGTGATGCCGCCGGGGTGCTCAACGGTCACGGGGGCGACGGCGGCGATGGTGGCAGTCGTGGTCACGGTGTCCTCCTGGGCTCATACGGCAAGGAATCGCTTCCCCTTGCTCACATGAAAAGAATATAAGAGAGTTAATAAAGGAGTCCACTTGCGCCTATCTGCCCGCTATCCGGCCAGGTCAGCCGCAAGCGGGCGGATGCGGGGGTCACACGTCGCAGCAGCCGAACGCCCGGCAGTCGGCGATCCGCTGGGCGGCGATCCGCTCGGCCTCCAGTTGGGCGTACCGGCGGGGACGCAGGTGCATGCTGCGAGCCAGGCGGAACGCCGTACGCCGGTCGACGCGGTAGTAGCGGTTGAAGCGGGCGAGCGCGTCCTCGCGTTCAGGCGAGCCCGGCGCGGCGGCGAACACCGCGTTGGCGCGGGCGGAGATGACGCCGGGCACGGGGTAGACGGTGGGCCGGTATACGCGGCCGTTCATCATGATCTCGTCAGCGCTCAGCCTGCGGCGGGCGCGGCTGTTCGTGACGGTCTCGTTCAGGCTCAGCATGTCGTCTCCAGCGGAGGCCTCCGCCCTGGGGGCAGCAGGGCGGGGTGGGGCTCGACAGCCGGCAAGGAGTGCTCGAAGCGGCACACCCGTCCGGCTTCGGCGTCGCAGATCGTGCAGGGAGGGAGGAGGTTCATGGACACCTCTCGGGAAGGGCTCTGCCCCGGCACGGCGTGCCGGGGCAGAGCGGAGGCGGATGGTCAGGCGGGCACGGAGGCGGAGGCGGCCGCGAGCACGGTCCCGTCCTCCACCAGGCCGGAGTACTTCTCGGCGTAGCGGCGGAGCGCGGCGGCCATCGGGTTGGTCTGGTTGGCGGCCTCGCCGTAGGCGGGGTTCAGCCAGGCGCGCAGCGAACCGGCGGAGACCATGAGCGCCAGGTGCGCGGGGAAGCCCTCCCCGATGGCCAGGGCGACGATCTCGGTGTCAGCCAGAGCGGCGAGCCACTTGTAGACCCGCTGACCGAGGATCGACATCTCGAGCACCTGCTCGGTGGTCGGCTCGGTACCGGCCTCAATGGTGCCGTTGGCGACGGCGGCGGCGATGTACGCCTGGCGGGCGCCCAGGACGTGGCGGGCGATGACGAACCAGTACGCGGCGTCGGTGTGCTCGTCCATCAGCTCCTCGGCGAGGCTGTGGTGGTAGCGAGCGGCGGCGTGGTGCGCGGCGATCTCGGTGACGTTGCGGCGCGGCATTCATGTCCTCCAGGGATGGGATCCAAGCAAGGGAATCGCTCCCCCTTACTCACATTTATATAGTATATGATAGTTAATTAAATGGGGAAGTCGAGGGTGGCCGGGAGCGTCGCCCCTGCGCTCCCGGTGACCTCACTGTGCGGCCGCCCGCTCCTGCTCGGCCAGCCACGCCACCCGCACCGGGTCTGTGTGCGAGCGCAGGTTCGACCACGGCGGCAACGGCGGCAGGCCCGCGATGACGCGGGGTGCGAAACGCGGATCCGGCTCGTAGCGCAGATCGACCGTGGTGACGTGCAGCCGGGCGGCGCGGTTCGACGGCCGCTCTGGGTGGGCGAGGGTGAGCAGCACCCGCGGCAGGCTCGCGTCGGCTGAGGGCAGGGGCTCCACCGCCACAATGGGCGCCTCCACGATGTAGCGGCTCGCCTGGAACACGCTCGGCAGGCTCACGTCGTCGGTCCAGCCGGTGTAGGTCCGGCGCGGCCGGTCCAGGCCGTAGGGGTCCAGCAGTTCGGCGATGGCGGCCACGTCGCCGGCCGGCACCAGCAGCCGGGTCGCCTCCTTCCGGTGGGCGCGGGCCAGGCCGCGCGCCAGCGCCCGGGTCACCTCGTGGCGCAGCCAGCCGCACCGGCACTCGGCAAACGACTCGTCGCCGTAGACGAGCGCGCCTCGCCGGTTGATCCTGCGTGACCGGTTCCACGAGTGGGTGGTGCGCGTGGTGTGCGCGGCGGGGGCCGAGTCGGCCAGCGCCTGGCGCAGCCGCGCCAGGACGCCGGCGTGCTCGTGGCCGGGGTCGTCCAGGCCGCGCCAGGAGCCATACCGCAGCAGCGTCTCCAGCTCGGCGCGGCGGCCGGTCAGCTCGGCCATCGCGCCGGCGGTCGGCACGGCGGGCGTGGGAGTGGAGGTCACGGCGGGGCCTTTCGTTCAGAGGGGGAAGGGGCGGCGCGCCTGGCCGTGCCGCTGCCCGCAGCGGCACGGCCAGGCGTCAGGAGAGGCCGGGCAGGGTGTAGGTGAGGACGACCGGGTCGGGTCCGTTCCAGGCGCCGAAGCTCTGCTCGGGGCAGGAGGTGCCGGTGCGGTCGGCGCGCTCCAGCAACTCAGTGGCCGACCAGCCGCGCCGGTCGAGCTCGGCTGCGGTTTCGTCGCGGGTGCCGGCGAACGTCTCGCCCATGACGACGGTCGAGAAGATGGCGTAGCAGTCGTCGTCGGGGGCGGCCTTGAGGACGTAGCTAGGCATGGCGGAAAACTCCAGAGAATGAAGGAAGGGGCAATGGCGGCGGCCGCCGCGCGTTCGCGCGGCGGCCGGGAGAGGGCGGCGATCAGCCGCCGAAGATCTTGCCGCAGGTCGCGTCGAGGTCTCCCGCCTCGCGCACCTTGCACAGGAGGCGAAGGAACACCTCCGCTTGCTCGCCGCGCAGGATGCCTTCCACGAGCGCCCATTCGGCGTCGGTGACGTCGAGGCCTTCCAGGTGGTCCTTCGCGGTTCCGAGGCGGTAGGCGAACTCGCCCTCGTCGAGCATGGCGATCTCCTTGTCTTCGGCGGCAAGAATCTTTCCCGTATCTACATAAAAAACAATATATGAGAGTTAATATAGTGTCCACTGGTGGCACGGCGCGGGCCGTACCACCAGGGACCCGCCACGCGTCTCAGGAACGAGCCGTCAACCGGTAGCGGCGCACCACCGCCTCGGCGACGGCCTCGGCCTCGCAGACGTCGCCGTCCTCATCCGGCGCCATCACCTCGGCGAGGAAGGCAGCCAGCTCGGTGTAGGTGTCCAGGTCGGGCATGCGCGCCTGGAACGCCTTCAGCGCGATGACCGCGGCGAACTCCTCCGCCTGCTCGGGAGTGAACGCCCACTCGCCCACGCGGACGCGCCCGGGCAGCTCGCCAACGAGGGGGAACACCGACGGCCGACCGGGCACCACGTCCGGCCAGGCGACGTTGCGGTCGACGTGGACGTACGGCAGCGCGATCGCCGCCGGGTGCCGGTCACCGGTGGCGTTCTCCCACGTCGGCGGCTCGGCGCGGCAGACGACCCATGCGGGGTGCTCCGGGGTGGTGATGAGGTAGCGGTCGCCGGGGTGATGCTGCATCCCCTTCGCCCAGTCGCCCGTCGCCACCAGGGCGGTGACCGTTTCCCATGCGGCCTCCAGGGTGCGCGGTGCCGACTTGTCGAGCACGCGCACGGCGGCCTGGCCGCCGATGCCGCTGCCGTCGTGCCAGAGCAGCGTCATGCTGCCGATGGAGCGCCAGACGATCTCCCATGCGGACGGCACGAAAGGCGGGGCTTCAGGGTCGTCGAGAGCCCAGGTGAAAGAACCGCCACGCGGGTGCGGCGTGAAGGTGACCTCGACGGCGCGGCCTGCGGGGGCGACGGCCTGGTCGCCGGTGATCCGCTGGACGTTCCAGCGGGATCTGGCCGGCAGGTGGACGGCGAAGCTGCCGCTCTCGCGGGTCAGGCCCGCGGTCCAGGCGCCGGATTCGACGAACGCCTCCACCACCTGCCAAGCACCGTCGAGCCGCTGCGGCAACGGCCTGTCATCCGGCATCCGCAGCGCGCGGACGGGCTCGGCGCCGACGAAGGGGCCCCAGCCGGGGGCGTCCCAGGCCACGTTCATGCTGCCGTGCGGCTGCCAGATGATCCGCCAGTTGCGAGGGCGGTCGTCGAGGTGAAGGGGGGCCGTCCAGGTGAAGACGCCTCCCCCGCCGGACGCGGGGGTGAAGGTGACGCCGATGGCGGGCGGAGTGTAGGTCATGATCGGTGTTTGCCTTTCGCGGCTGATCGGGCAGGAAGGGTGCGGCGGCGGGCGGGCTACAGAGGGCGGGGACGCAGGTGGTCGTAGCGGCCGCGGTCGGCCTGCTGGGCGGCGCGGTGAGCACGCAGGGTCTCCACGCTCATGTAGGCGCGCCAGTCCGCCCAGGCGTCGTGGACGCGTTCGTGTGCGCGGACGTCGCGGACGTGCTCGTCCATGTCGAGGGTGACCGGCCCGACGTAGGTCTCGCACTCGTCGCACACCACGCGGTAGACGGGCACGTCGGTGGCGTACACGCCGCGCACCACCGGCGATTCCTGGTCCCACCCGGGCAGCGGCTGCGCGGCGGTGCGGGACGCGGCCGCGTCGGCGGCCGGCTGGGGGGTGGGCATCGAGAAGACCTCCGTAAGCAGGGATGGGGAGAGGCGGGGCGCGAGGGCGGGGCGGGCGCCCTGCCCTCGCGGGATGTCAGAAGGCGACGCTGAGGAAGCGGTCGACCGTCGGGAGCGCGGGCTGGGTGAAGCAGTCGCCGGGCTTGATGTCGGGCAGGGTGACGGCGTAGCGCAGCATGACGTCGGCGTCTTCGACGGCCAGCGCTCCCCGGGACAGGGCGACGAGGTTGGCGACGGCCGCATCGGGGGTGATCCAGCCGTTGCGCAGGTCGGCGGCGTCGAGGGCGAGGAAGGTCACGGCGGCGGGGTTGGAGTCGCCGATACCGGCGTCGGTGTCGGCGCTCAGGAGGGCGCGCATCCGGGTCATGGTGGTGATAGGCCGCTTGCGGGACATGGGGACCTCCAGGGGGAAGGGCAAGGGGATCGCTCCCCCTTACTCACATAAAAAAAATATAGGAGAGTTAACAAAGAGTCCAGTCGAGGTCCGGGCGGGTGCCGGTCAGCGGATGCCGTCCGCTCTGTCGGCCGCCGCGGCCAGGGTGGGGAAAGTCGCGCGCAGGTAGTCGTAGGCGGCCTGCTCCGCCGGGTAGATGGTGCCGCCTGCGGGGCAGCCGCTCGCGCCGCCCGACGGCAGCGCGCCGGCGAACGCGGAGCGGGCCGGCAGCGGCTCGGCCCGCTCGCACCACGGGCAGGCGGACGGGGGCGAGGGATGGCTGCCGGGCGCCTCGCGCCGCTGCCAGGCGGTCGCGCCGGCCCGGCTCGTCTTCAGCTCGATCTCGACCGTGCCGTTCTCGGTGTAGGCGGTGATGTAGTAGCGGCACCCCCAGCAGTGGTCGGTGTGCTGGAACCTGACGCCGGACAGGACGGCGCGCTGGCCGTCGAAAGTGACGGTGGGGGCGGGCGCCGTACGGCTCGGCTCGGCATAGTCCCAGGCGGCTTTCTCGGTGTAGCGGGTCGGCTGGGTGCGGGCCACGGGGCAGCTCCTTGCTGGCGGGGACGCACGGGTGAGGAGACGAGGGGCGGCGCGCCGTTCTGGGGCAGGTGATCATGGTACGGGACGGCACGCCGCGAGGTCATGAGGCGGTGGCGAGCCGCACGAGGTGCCGCTTGGCCTGGGCGGCGAAGTCCCGCCCGCCAACGGTGTGGCCCCACCACTTCAGCGCCAGGTCCGTGTTGTCGAGGTAGGCGAGCAGGGCGGTGGCGTTGTCCTCCCAGTGGATGCCGTTCCACACGTTGTCACGCACCTCGGTGAGGTCGTCCAGGGTCTTGCAGCCCTTCAGGACGTCGCACTCCGAGCAGGACGCCCAGCCGAACACGGACAGGCCGTAGCGGCCGTCGTGGTGGCGCAGCAGGGCGAAGGTGTCGCCTTCGGCGGCGTCGCCGATGTGGGCCTTGAGCGCGATGGTGACCGGCATGGAGTTGACCAGGTCGCTCCAGTCGTACTGCTTGCTGGGGTCGAAGGTCAGGGGTGCGAGGGTGTAGGTGCCGGCCATGAGAGCCTCCGGGAGGGGAAAGGGCGGGGAGGGGAGGGTGCCCCTCCCCGCGGGGCGGGGAAGTTAGTGGGCGTCCCAGTCGACGAACTCGACCGAGATCAGCGCGGTGGACTTGCTTCCGTCGGGGTGGACGACCACGCACGTGAGGGCGGCGGGGTTGTCGTGCGGGCGGGCGGTCTCGACGTGCAGACCGTCCGCGGAGCGTCCGTTCTGGTCGGCCAGGGCTTCGACAACGAGGTTGCGCACGAGGCGGTTGACCTCTCCCATCTCGGCGATCTCGTCGCGGATCGGCATGCTCACGGGTTCCCTTCTGCCGGGCGAGCCAGGGGACCACTTCCCCTAAACCTACGAGAAAATAGTATATGAGAGTTAATAGCGATGTCGAATGGTCATCAACGACTGTGGGCCCCGCCCCCGGAAGGGGCGGGGCCCGCTGTTTCATCAGGTTCGCCGACGCCTGGCGGTCTCCTACCGTCCGGCCTCCGCGCCGGTCAGCGCATCGCACACCCGCCCGCAGGCCTCGCCCAGGATGGTGACGCGCGCCCCGGCGACCGCGGCATCCTCATATACCGTGAGCACAGCCCGGCCGCCACCGAAGGCGACATGCAGATACACCTGCTCCACGGCGTCGAGGTTGAGCACGCCGGCGGTCTCCGGGCCGTGCGCCAGCGCGAGCATGCCGGCCAGCCGGGCGCGGCCGTCCGGCGGCAGCGTGCACCTACGGCCGCCGATCTCCACGGTGACGGCCCCACGGCCAGGGGCGGGCGAGCTGACCGCCAGCGTTCCGCCGGAGGACTCGAGCCTGTAGTCAGCGCAGTCCCACCCGTACCCGGTGCAGAATCCGGCACTGTCGATCGTCCAGTCGGGCGACGTCGGGCACGCACCCGAGAATGCCGCCTCGATGCGCCCCTCGGCCGGATGCTCGATCTTGCTGCCCATAGCGGGTCCTTTCCAGGAGGAGGTCTGGCGGGTCACTCGTCGCCGTCGTGGTCACCGGGAACGGTGACGGCGGTTATGGAGACCTGCTGGCCGTCGATGAGGACTCAGCCGTCCTCGGTGATGACGGCAGGGCCTTCGTAGGTGGGCATGCGCTGTCCTTTCGACGCAGGTGGAGAGCGGAGCCGGCGGCGGGGGCGGAGTGCCGGTGCCCCGCCGCCGGCACGTTCACAGGCAGGTGCCGCAGTGCGGGCACCGCTCGGGCTGGTCGCCGTCGGGCGACAGGTAGGCGTGCACGTAGTACGTACCGCAGGTGAACGCCACAGGGTCGGCGCCGCAGCAACTGGTGAAGACGGGCCCCTCCTCGTCGGGGCCCTCGGCCAGCAGGCCCGGGTCGAGAGCCCCGCAGGCCGGGCAGGCCGGGTCGGCATGAGGGGCGAAGCGGCGCCTGGCTGTGCGCGCCGTCCCGGGGGACTGGACATGGCGCCGCGAGCGGGGGGCGGACTTGAGGGGGGTGGAGCTCACGGGCGGATCCTCCGGCGACGGCATGCAGGACCATTCCCTCATGCATATTACAGTACAAGATAGTTAATAGTGCATTGATGAAAGATCCGCCACCCTTCGCCCTGGAGTTGCCGCTTTATTAACTATCATATATCTTTTTATCAGAGCAACGGGGCGGGCGTGCTGCCGCCTCTGGCTTCTCGCTCACCGCCCCTGCCGAAAGGACCCTGATGGCCACGCCGCCCGCTCCGTTCTTCGTCCCCTCCCCGCCGCCGTTCGGTGTCGTGCTGGACGTACCGGCCGCACTCGCCGGCAAGTACGCCCAGGCGCAAGCCGAGCTGGCGCTCGCACTGTCGGAGGCCGGGCTGGAAGCCGAACGCCAGCCCGGTGGCGTCTACGTCACCATCACCCCGCCCCGGCCGGGCTGGTCGGCGGTGGCCTTCCCCCGGTTCGACCAGCTCGGGTACGTGCTGGAACTGCGCTTCGCCCTGACCGCCGCGCCGGGCGCACACGCATCGGTGTCGGACGGGTGGGGCCGGTTCGTCCCGTTCGCCCGCGCGGTCGCCTCCTGCCTGTCCGACCACGACCGACTGCTGCCCCGCTGACCCTCCCCCTGGCGGGCCGCCCGGCCTACCGGGGCGCTTCCCCGTTTCGCCTTCCCTCGGAAAGGACCTCTGTCGTGATCGCTTTCCCCGCCGTCGACGCTCCGCTCACCGCGCTCCCCCTGTCGGACCGGTGTCTCCCCATGAAGGAACCGACCCGCTGGTCTCGCGCGGCGCGGCGGCTGGCCGAGCACGGCCCCGCCCTTGAGGCCGGCATTCAGCAGATCCACGAGCAGGCCGCCGAGCTCGCCGGCCGCTTCGGCGCGGCACAGCTGCACAAGATGGTCGCGGCCACCGGCCCGCAACGGCGCCCCATCGCACCGGAGGACCTGCAGGCGGTGACGCTCGCTTACGCGCAGGCCAGCGCCGAGGCCAGCGGCGCCCCGGCCAAGCTGGCCGAACTCACCCGGGCGGCGGCGCGTGAGCGCGGCCTGGCCGCCGAGCTGAACCGGCTGCTGCTGGCTTCGGAGGACGCCGACCGGTCGATACGGTCGCTGGTGCGCGGCCGCGACGGGCACGAGATGGCGGCCGCGCTACTGGCCAGGCTGGATGAGGTGCTGGTGGCGCAGTGCGCGGGCGGCCACGCCGGCCGGGTGGCGGCCGCCTGCCAGGAGGAGGACGCCGACATCGCCGCGGCGGCCCTGGCCGAGTTGCCGGTGGCGGCGCGATGGCTGGCCGGGTTGGCTGAGGCGCCGCCCGAGACGGACGCGGGTCCGGTCCTGGCGCTGTCGGCGCGGGTGCGGGCGCGCGGCGCACGGGTGTTTTGCCGGGCGGTGCTGGGCGCGCTGGAACTGCGGTCGCTGCCAGTGGAGCCGTACGAGCTGTAGCGGGACAGGCGGCCCCACAGTTGCCCATTCATTAAGTCTCTTGTATTATTTTTTTGTGCAGTCGGGGAAGTTCTCTTGCTGCTTCCCCGGTGGCGTCACCTGACGCCATCGCCCCCTCGCACGGGGCGGACCCGCGGTCGAGGGCGGGGTCCGGTGATGGCATGTCCCGGTGATTCGCGTCGGCCACCCCAGGCTGACGCCCGGTGAGCGTCCACCTCCCCCGCCCCTCAACACCTCCACGCAATAAACATCAGGCACTTTTTCAATGTTCGCGAAGGGGGATTACCTTCGCCTGACTCCTTGGAGTTCCCATGACCGCTACGACCGCGATGGCCGACATCGTCGCCCGCATGGTCGCCCGCCGCATCGCCCGCGCGGCCGACGACTTCCGTAACAGCCGCACGACTCTCGCCGCGGTCCTCGCCGGCGAGTCCACGATCACCACCCTCAACCTGGCCCCGCTGCTGCGCGCCCAGGCCAGACACGAGATCTGGCAGTTCGTCGCCCAGGCCACCGAAGCGACGGGCGGCGACCTGCAGGCGGCTCTGGCCGAGGGGCGCAGGCACTTCCTGCAGCAGTTGCTGACCGGCAGGGGCCGCTCCACCTCCGGCCTGGACAACGAGATGGAGTGGGTCCGCAACGAGGAGATCCGCTCCTTCCTGAGTTCCACCGACTGATCCCGCCTACCGCGCTGGGCGACGGTGCGCCCGCCGCCCAGCGCTCCGCGAAGAAAGAAGGACACCCCATGGGAAGCGATGTCAGCGCCATCCTGTTCTACGGCTACGACCTGGGCTCGACCCCGTGGAAGATCGCCGAAGTCAACAAGCTCGGCGACCCGCTCCTGCCGTGGTACGACGCGGAGAGCGGCGAGGACTTCCTCGACTGTGCCTCCGAGCACCTGATGACGGTGCCGGGCCCGCCGCACCCGCCCGTCCTCGACGACGCCGACGTCGGCCCGGTCTTCCGCCGTCACGGCGTCGAGGTGGAGTCCTACTGCTACCGCGAGGACAACTCCTACTTCGTCGCCGCCCACGTGGTCACCGTCGGCGTGGAGGACATCCAGACCCTGGACTTGGTCGAGTTGGAGCAGATGCGCGCCGCCGGCAACTGGGACGCCACGCTGCGAGCGGCTCTGACGGCGCTCGGCATCACTCCGACGCAGAAGCGCCCGGCATGGAAGTTGTGCGCTTACGAGTGACCTCTACGGGGGCGGCGACGTACCCGCCGCCCCTCCCCCTTTCCCTGTCGCCCTTCACGCAAGGACCCGTGATGAACATTCCCGGAGTGAGCCGGCACCTGGACCGGCTCGGCATCCCCCGCTCGCTCCACTTCGCCGTGCTCACCAGCCGCTCCGCCGGCGCGCCGCGGCCGACCGCACCAGATACGGCGCCCGCTCAGCCGGCACCGGACGATGACGCCAACGCCCCGGGCGGCGCGGAGGCGGCGTTCATGCCACCGCCGGGCGGCTGCCGCTGGTGCGGCATCGACAAGGAGCGGCATTTCACCCAGTTAACGACCGGGCGAGGCTTTCACCAGTGGGAGCCTCGCTCGATTGAGCAGATTCGGGCGTGGGCGAAGGCGCGGCAGGCCGAGCGGCGCGCCCGCGACGCCACCTGACCGCGCCCGCGGCGTCCCCGCCTGCCGGGGCGCCGTGGGTGCGCACCGTCCGGCCTTCCAGCACCGGATGAACCGCAGGCACAGCTGACCGTTGCGGAAGCGCGCCCGGCCCCCGCCGGAACCGGGTGCCGCTACCCCTTTGTCACGCTATTAACTCTCCTGTATCTTTTATATGTGAGCGGGGAGCGATCCCGCTCCTATGTGACTGGAGTCCCGATGCCCGTTCTTACCGCTGTTGCCTGCGAGCCGCCCGTGTGCTTGTGGTGCCGGAAGCCGATCGCCAAGGACGACTACGGATGGTGGGTGGTCATCGCCACCGGCTCGATGTATTGCGTCATCGCCGCCGGCATGCACACCCCGCCCCCGCACCCGTGAACGGTGCGGCCGCCCTGCCGCGGGTGGCCGCATCCCTCCACCGCGTCCTGCTCCTTGCCTCTGCGCCGTCCCCGTCTGGAAGGACTTCCCGTGTCTGTGATTCCTCTGCGTTCCGCCCGCACGTCCCCCGCCTCGGCCCCGCATGCCGCCGGTGACCGCTTCGACCTGGAGGCGCGGGAGACCTGGTCGGAGGCCGCCCGCCGCTCCGCCGCGGAAGCGTCCACGGTCGCGATGATCGTCTCCGACGTTCACGCACAGGCCAACGCTGTCGCGGCGCACCGCACCGTCCCCGAGTTGCGCCGTCTCATCCGCTCCATCAACGACACCACGCCCATCCCGCGGCGCCCCACGCATGAGCAGATCACCAGCGTGTACCGCGACCTGCTGGTCTGCGTGAAGGGCGCGCATGAACTCCTCGCCGAGTTCGACCGCCGGGCCGGTCAGGACGCCGCGCTCGCCTCGGTGGTGAACAAGCTGCTCGAGGCGTCGGCGACGGCTGACGAAGCCGCGCGCGGGATCACCTTGACCGTCTCCGGTGCGGAGATGGCGGAGAAACTGGCGGCGCGATGGGGAAAGATCGCGATCATCCAGTACACGGCCGCTCACGCGCGCCGGGTCCTGGTGGCGGTGACGAACGCCGGTCCGGAGCACGGGTGCGTGCGCCACGCCGCGCTTATGGAGATCGCCGGCGCGGTCACGGTCGCGATCCGGCAGGGCGGAATCCTGGAGAACCCTCAGACGCCGGAAGAGCTGATCACGGCGACCGACAGGCTGCTGCGGGCGCAGGCGGGCGCGGCGTTTCTGCGTCTGGTGCTAGATGCGCTGGAGTTGGACGAGGACTCGTTGCCGGTCTCCCCGTGGGCGTGAGCCCGCGCTCCACACCGGACACGCTGACGGCCGCGAACCACCGGGTTCGCGGCCGTCGGCTGTTGCGGTCACTCCTCGGGGCGGCCCAGCTTCCGCTGGCAGGCCGGGCACCGATCGCGCGAACCGATGACCGCCTGGCGCTCGTACAGGTTCGCCGTGCCGGTCGGCGGGCGGAACAGATCAGCGAGTGCCGACTCCACGCCGAACGCGCCGGTCTCCAGAAGGCGCGGCGGTTGCCCGTCTTCGCTGATGCGCTCCTGGGCCGCAACGCTCCAGGAGCGGTCCCGGATCACCCTGTCCCGGATGACTCTGTCCCGGATCACCCTGTCCCGGATGACTCTGTCCCGGATCGCCCTGTCCCCGTAGTAGACCTTGGCCTGGACGGCCACGGGTCCGTTCGGCCCGTGTGCGATGAAGTCAGGCACTTTCACCGCCAGAGGCTGGGGCGGCCACACCGACACGTCCATGCAGAACGGGCAGCAGGAAACGGCGTCGACGGATTCCAGTTCATCAAAGACGAAGAGGACGAGCGCCTTCCGGGCGGTCTCACCTCCTGCCTGCCCATCGGCTTCACTCGCGTGCGGCGGAACGGGAACCGGTGCGACGGCGGGCGGCACGGCCGCACCGGGCTTGAGGATCTTGCCGACCGCGACCGCGGGGCCGCCCATGAGGCCGATGGCGAACCGGGCGCCCTTCCACACCCGGGTCAGCGGCATCCCGTCGGCGTCGCGGCAAACGTGCAGCAGGTCGGGGATCCACTGCTCGTCGAGGACCTCGTCGCGGATGTCGGCCGGCAGGTCGCGGGCGGCGCGGTGCAGCAGCCACAGCGGCAGGCGCTCCAGCCGGGTGGCGGCCTCCTGCTTGATGAGGTCGCTGCAGGTGGTGCACAGCACGGCGACCACGGTGGTGACGATGAACAGCAGGGCGCCGAGCACGTAGAGGAAGGCGGTGAGCAGGAGCTGGTTCACACGCGACCGCCGGGGCGAATGGCCGTGGGGCGCCCGGTCGGCGGCGCCGGGGGCCGGTAGCTGTCGGCGATGGCGTTGAGCCGGTCCATGGCCTGCAGGTAGCCGTCGGCGGTGAGGACGAAGGCGCGCCGGGCGGGACGGCCGGCGGCCTTGGGGTCGATGTCCTCGCGGCAGGCCTGGAGCCAGCCTTGCTTCTCCAGGAAGGCGAGGATGGGGTAGATGGTGCCGCTCGGCAGGCCGGTCGCGGTCATCAGCTCGTAGCCGTAGCGGAGTCGGGCGGGGTCTTCCAGGAAGATTTTGAGGATCTGCGCCATCCGCGGGGAGACGCTCACCTCTCTCCTCTCAGGTTCCATGTTGATGATCCTACATAGGGTGCGGCGTGGGTGAGCGGCTGAATCCCACCTGGGTTTCCCAGCACCAGGCAACCCGAACTAACCACGCTGTATTCTTTTATATGAGTTATCGGGGATGCGATCCCGGTGTTGACCCCCAGGAAGGACCCATGGAAGCCCTCGCAACCGAAGCGACCCGAGCGACCCAAGCGACCGTCGACCTGGTGTTCGCCCTCGAACCCGGCGGCGCCTCGTTCACCTGGACCGACCCGGCGACGGCCGGCGGACCCACGGACGATCACGGCACCGCCGACCACTACAAGATCGCCTGGGAGGAGGGGAGCGGCCGCCTGTCGCTGCACTACGCCGTGTACGGCGGGCAGGAGGACGGCTACCGGCTCGCGGGCCCCATCCGGCTGCACAACACCGGTGACCCGGTACGGCTCGGCCAGGCCTGGCCGCTCGTGGTGATGTTCGTCGCGGCCGGCGATTGGCGGCTGGCCCACCCCGGCAACCCGTTCAACCGGCTCGGCGGCCTCATCCCCGGCCCGGACGGCCCCCGCTGGGACGTCTGCCTGCTCGTGTGATCACGCGGGCGCCCGGCAGGGGCGTTCGCCTCGGGGCGGGCGCGGAAGCCCGTGATTCGGCAGCGAATCGCTACTCAGTGCGCATCTTGCCGCGAAAGGGCAGCACGGGGGCCGCGTCGGGCGATGTCGCGACGCTGGGCGGCCACGGTCGGCTGATCGATCCGTCGCCGTCCAGCCCGTAACGGAGAAGGTTCGTCCAGGGCTGGTGCTCGCCCTGCCTGCGTAAGGTGCGAGCCAGCCACAGCAGCCGATCCGGCCAGCCTCGACCTGCGTCAGCATGAGCACTTCGGATGGCGGCAGGCAAGAGCCCGGCACGGCGCAGCTGCTCGACTGCCTGGTCATCCTGCCTCAGCTTTCTTTCCGGGCGAGAGCGATCCCAGGAGGGGAACCGAGAGACGAACGCCCCTTCGACTACCGAACGCCGGGAAGGACGTCTCGCGGCGGATTCTCCATCGTTCAAAATGAGCGCTCGGAGCAACTTCTCCCGGTAGGCGCGCAGAAGCTCACCGAACTCCGGGCCCCGCTCGGCTTCCGTCACACGCGTGAGCCGTTCAACGGTCTGTGTCTTGCCGGCGAGCTCCCGGCACAGGATGAGCATGCACAGGCCGGACAAGCGTCCGTCGTCGGCGGCTTCGTTGGCGAGCCGCTCAGCTCGTTCGTGCTCTCCTGCCCGGTCTGCTTCAATGCTCAGCCGAAAGAGAGCGTCTGTGTGGCCGCGTCTCATTGCGGCGATCGCCAGCCGTTCGCCTTCCTCGACCTCACCTGTCTGCGCCCGCCATATGGCCAGTTCCTGCATGGCTTCGGCGCTGCCCGCGGCCATGGCCGCTTCGTGCAGTTCGATGGCATGCCGGTACCGCAGCCGGACTTGAGCCTGCATGCCGAGCACCACTTGGTCCACGGGGCTCGCGTGCAGGGTGGCCGCGTCCCACAGGCTCGCCGATGGGCAAAGGTGTGCGCGCTGCTCGGCGCCGTACTGTTCGAGGTAGTCGGCCAGCCGGTAGCGCACGTCGCCGCTCGCGCTGGGGTGCCGGCCGGAGTCGCCTGGCCGGGGCCGGTGGCGGGTGAGGGGGGCACGCGCTCCTCGGCAGGCGGTGTGGTTGGTGACGTAGGCGAACGCCTCTTCCAGCCAGTTGTCGTCGGCGGCCGTGGTCTCCCACTGCTCGTCGGTGAGATAGCCGGCGGCCGCATACTCCAGCAGTGCCCGTGGCAGCAGAAGGCTGTGGCCCAGGCGACGCGCGTCGACGGCGGCATCAAGTAGTGCCCTGGCGCCGGGACCGGCGTTGTCGTAGCGCTCCGCCAGCGCGAACCCTCCGGCGAGGTATTGGGTGAGCCGACCGTCGGACGCGTTGCGGAGTGCCTCGGCGAGGCGCGCGTCGCCGCTGTGCCCAGCGTGTGCGACGGCCGCTGTCAGGTCGTCGCCGGTGAAGGCTTCGGGTAGCCGCAAGGTGCGGCCCTTGAGTAGTTCCCCGGCTTGGTCGTACAGGTCGGGCGGGTCAGGGAAGGCGGCGGTGAGCTTGTCCCAGTGCGGAGGCCACAGGGTGCCGAGGACCAGGATCGGCCCCCGATCCGGATCGGTGATCAGGGCGCGCAGCTGGGTGGCCGCGCGCCGGCTGGTCTCGGGTTCGGGGGTGAGGAGGTACCTCTGGGTTTCGTTGAGCCACACCACCGTGTGCGGAGCTACGTTGCCGATGTCGGCGAGGAGCGCTTCGGCGGTGCGGGGGTGCCACAGCCTCCACGGGCTGGGGAGGTCGCGTACCGCTTCCCAGCAGGCGCGGGTCTTGCCGGTCGATGATCCGCCGACCAGGACCCGGAACCGGCTACGGCCCTGGGCGTGAACGTCGGCGAGCAGGTCGGCGAGCAGGCGGTCGTGGGTCCGCGGGATGTAGGCCGGCAGCGCCTCCCAGGTGTCGGCATCGGTGTCGGGGCGGATCGCCGGGTGCACCTCCAGATCGAGCGGGTCGAGTCCGGCGATCGCGCTGCCCGGCGGAACGGAACCGGTCTGGGGTTGCTCGCCGGCGGGGACGGCCTGCGGTGCGCGAACCGGCTGCTTTCGGGCCGCCTCCCACCACCGATCCCAGCGTTGAGGGTCGAGCAGTGCCGGTGCCACCTGGTCGGCCGTGACGTTGCGGCGGCGGAGATGCACGGCCAGGACGTGGACGACGGCGCGCAGAGAATCCGGGGAGGCGGGCAGGTGGTCGCCGTTGCGCCAGGCGCTGATCTTCTTGCCGGTCACCTGGGAGGCGGGGAGCTGCGAGGCACCTGCCGGGGTCGTTCTGGCGAGCTGGCGGAGCCGGTCGTTGGCCGCGCGGGCCACAGCGTCTTGGCCGAGTTCGGGAGCGGCGTCCAGGAGTTCGGCCAGCCGGGTGGCGAACTCGGCACGTGCGTCGCGCTGGACCATGACTTCCCACCATCCCCGTGCGCCGTGGAGCGGCTTCCGGCGTTCCTTCCGGTCCCGTCCGGTCCGGAGAATTTCACCGTAGGGAACCGGCCTGCGGCTATGCACCGGTTCGGGGCGGGTGTGGCTGAACCGGAATCGCGGTGCCGTGCCGGGTCGGGGCTCACTGGGCGTGCTGCCGCCGCGGCATCAGGCCGGGCGGGCGTGTCCAGGAGAGTGAGTGAAGTTGAGCGGTGTGCTGGAGGTAGTCGGGGCGGGCGTGACCGTCGCGGGTGCCGGTGGCCTGCTGTACGGGGGCACGGTCACGTGGCTGGTCCTGGTGTCGGTGCTGGCGCGTTCGGCGGTGCGGCGCAGGGACGCGCGCGCGACGCTGGGTCTGCTGCTTCGGCAGCGTGCGGCGCAGCCGGGGGCGAATGCCGGTCCGGTGGAGTGAGAGAACGGCGGTGCGCGGGGTGGCCACGGGCGCGTCGAGCGTCGGTGTGCCGCCCGCGTCGGCCGCTCGAGCGACGGTCGCAGGCGGGGCGCGTGCTTCCGTGCTGAGCTGGCACTTTCCCTGCATCCCGTAGATTTGCCGCCTTGCTAATACTCCTGTACTGTTTTTCTTGTTCGGGCGGGAGGGGTGCGATCCTCCCGCCACCCCCACCAGGAAGGGCCCACCATGGCTTTCCGTCTCCTGACCGCCGCGCTCCTCGCGGCGCTCGCGCTGCTCGGTCTCGCCCTGCCCGCCCACGCGGGCAACGGCACGCTCACCGCCCCCGCCTCCACCACCGAAGGCGGCGCGGTCACCGTCACCGCGACCACGGCGGGCACCTGCACCGCCGCCCTCACCGTCACCACCCCCGACGGCACCAGCGCCCCGATCGGCACCGCCCCCGCCGACCCCCTGTGCGGCGGCGGCTCCTTCTCCGCCTCCTTCACCGCCGAGAAGGCGGGCACCTACACCGTGACCCTGACCAGCGACGGCGCGACCCTCGACACCGCGACCGTCACCGCCACCGCCAAGCCCCAGCCCAAGCCCACCGAGCCCGCCCCGACCGCGACCGCGACCCCCAAGGCCACCGCGACCGCTGAGGCCACCCCTGAGGCCACCGCCACCGCGACCGCGACCGCCAAGCCCAAGGCCACGGTGACCGTCACCGCGACCCCCAAGCCCAAGACCACCCCCACCACCAAGGCGACCGCGACCGCGACCGCCAAGCCCAAGACCAGCACCGCCAAGGCCACCCCCACCGCGACCCCCGCGCCCGCCCCGACCGTCACCGTGACCAGCGACCCCGCGCCCGTCTACGTCGCCCCCGCCGACACCGCCGACACCGCCGACACCACCGCGACCGACAGCACGCCCACGCAGGAGGCCACCCCCACCGCCGACACCACCCCGAACACCGACCCGAGCACGGACACCGCGCCGAGCACCGACCCGAACGCGGGCGCGGTCAACCTCAACGCCGCCCACGTCGCCGACACCTCCGCCCTCGCCGCGCTCGCCCCGATCGGTAACGGCCTGATCTGGGCACTCGCGGGCGTCGCGGTCCTGATGATCGCCCAGAAGGCCACCACCGCCCGCACCACCCGCAAGAACGCCAAGCAGACGGGACGCCACCACCGCGCCGCCTGACCCCTGCCCGCCCGCCCCGCACACGGGGCGGGCACCCCACCCCGCACGAGGGGAACCCACCCCCAGCACCGCCCCAGCACCGCCCGAGCCCCCGCCCGACAACCACGGGCGGGGGCTCCCCCGTCCCCGCACCAACCCGCCCCGCCCCGCCGCCCACGCCGCCCCGCACAGCGGAACCCACCGCGCCGCCCCGCACCGTCCCCCCGAGTCCTCCGCCGCGCCGTACGGCAGGCACCACCCCGCCGCCCGAGATCCACCGCCCCGCCGCCCGAGATCCACCGCCCCGCCCCGTGCCGCGCCGCACGGCAGGCACCGCACCGTACGGCGGCGCGCTCGAGGCGGTCCTCTCCCGCCCCGCCTGCCGTACGGCAGGCACCGCACCGCCCCGCACGGCGGAGCCCACCGCACCGCCCCGCACGGCGGAGCCCACCGCGCCGCCCCGCACGGCAGGCACCACCCGCCCCGCCGCGCCGTACGGCAGCGCGCTCGAGGCACGGGTGCCCGCCGCGCCGTCCCCTCCCCCCGAGTCCTCCGCCGCGAGCGGCGCGCCCTCGAGGCGGCTCTCTCCCCACCCCACCACCCCGCCGCCGCGCCGTGCGGCAGGCACCGTGCTGCGCACGGCGGCGCGCTCGAGGCGGTCCTTCCGCACCGCCCAGCGCCCTGCCGCGACGCGGCGAACGCCGCCCAGCGCGGACCGTGCCGGCCGTACGTGCCGGGTGGCCGAGTTGCCCGGCGCGTCCCTCGAGGCGGTGCTGTGCCCGGCCCTCGTCCGGCTTCCGGGTGCGGTGATTTACCCCGGTGAGCTGCGCTTTCCCCGTGCTCTCGTAGATTTGCCTCTCTAATTAACTCCCCTGTACTATTTTAATTGTTCAGGCGGGAGGGGTGCGATCCTCCCGCCGCAACCAGGAAGGGCCCATCATGCTCATGCGAATCGTCACCGCCGCCGCACTCCTCGGCCTTCTCGCCGTCGGCGCGCTCACCATGCTCGCCTCCCGCCTCGTTGCGGGTGCGGTCACACCGACACAGGCACCGACGGGAGCCGCCACCACGGCGATGGCCACCGCGCCCGACACCATGGCGACCGCACTCGTCTCGGTCGCCGTTGTCCCCGCCGTCGTCATCGCCGCTTTCGCTGCGGTGTGGATCGTCGCCCGCCTGCTCACCCCCCGCGCCGGCGGGGCGCACGCCCGCGACGGCCTCTAGCCACCCCGCCCCCGCCCCACGCGGGCGGGGGCACCCCTACCACTCGACACACCATTAACTGTCTTATATTATTTTATGTAGAGCAAGGGGGACGCGATCCCCTTGCCCGGCACCCAGGAGGACCACATGACGCCCGACAGCCCCACCCTCAGCACCGCCCCCGCCATCGAGCGCATCTTCGGCGCCACCCTGGCCGCCACCCCCGGCGTGCAGCTCCTCGCCCGCCACGCCGCCGCCGTCGCCGACGGCCACACCGAGCACACCGACGCGATCCGCGCGCTCGTCGACGCCTGTGGCGGCCAGATCACCTGGAAGGAGGCCGACATCCTCATCGACTTCGTGCTCGTCGTGCCGACCCTGGCCGACGACGACGGATGGCACCGCCGCCCCACCCTTCTCACCATGAAGCGCATCGCCCAGGTCGTCCTCCCCCTGCCGTAGCAGCCCGTACGGCGGGCGGCCACCCGCGCCGCCCGCCGTACCTCTCCACCCCACCCCGGAAAGAAGGCACCGCCCGTGAACATCACCACCACCTCCGCCCCCATGTCCGGCCGCATGCGCGACCTCGCCTGGTGCTGCCCCGGCCACGACCCGATGTTCGGCGCCAGCCGCCGCTGCCGCCGCTACTGGGTCCGTATCCAGCGCCGACGCGGCAAGACCGACCTGGTCAACCTCATCCGCGAGGAGGCGTCCTAGCCCCGCGGGCGGCGACGCACCCGCCGCCCGCCCCGCCCTACCCGCCACCGCACCAGACGAAAGCGACCCATGTTCAACGACACCCGCCCCACCGTGCGGCACCTCGACTTCCGCCCCACCCAGGTCGCCCACGACGCCTACGACGCCGGTGCCACCCACGCTCAGATCAGCAACGCCGCCGCGTGGGCTGCCATCGTCACCTACCTCCTCCCCCACTACACCGTCCCCTCCTGGAGCAAAGCGATGACGGTGATCCGCCGCCGCATCCGCGCCGCCCGCGCCGCCTCCCCCGGCATCAGCCGCCTCGACTGGTGCGACAAGGCCGCCAAAGCCGCCACCGCCGCCGCCGCCCAACTCTCCGAGGAGATCGAGCAGGCGTTCGCCGAGGCGTTCGGCTTCGACACCCTCGCGACCATCCCCGTGCCGTACCCGCGGGAAGTCCACGCCGCAGCCACCGAAGCAGGCGCCTCAACCGAGTACCTCATCGACGCGCTCACCTACTCCTACGCCGCCCTGGGGCGCGGCCGCCCGCGCAGCACGTGGCGGGAAGCCTGCGCGTGGGCGACGACGGAGGTCGCGCACTTCATCAGCGCCGGAATGACCTTCTTCGAACCCGGTGGCGACGCCGAGCAGTTCCGGAACGCGCGGATCCGCCACGACCCGGCCTGGGCTGAGAAGGCCGGGCCGATCCCCGCCGTTGGCGACCCCGTCTTCCTGAAGCACCTGGCCGACATCCTCGACGACTTCTGCGAAGAGCCCGCCCTCACCGACGCAGCGACGCCCTGACCTCGCGGGCGGGCGGCGACGCACCCGCCGCCCGCCCCACCTGACCGATCAGCGTCCCGCCGGGCGAAAGCCGCCCCGCGCCGAGCACGCCCCCGCTGACCCCGGCACCACTGGATAATTCCCGAACAGACCCCCCCTCGCAGGAGCCCTTACCGTGACCAGCCGCGACGCCCGTAACGTCCTCGACGAGCTCTACCCTCCCCGCCCTCGCCGTGACGCGCCGCTCGACCCCGGCGGCATCGTGGACCCCGCCACCGGCCAGCCCCGCCTGTCCGCACGCAAGTGCAGCACCTGCATCTTCCGCCCCGGCAACCTGATGCATCTGGCGCCCGGCCGCCGCGACGAGATGGTCACCGAAGCCCTCGCCAACAACTCATGGATCATCTGCCACGCCACCCTCCCCTACGGCGCCCACCCCGAAGCAGCCCAAGCCGTCTGTCGCGGCTTCTACGACGTCCACGGCCGCGCCTCCGTCGGCGTCCGCCTCGTTCACGCCCTGGGCGGCTTCACCGATACCGAACCGCCCACCACCACCCCCTGACAGCGCAACGCCCTCACACGCACACAAGGGGCGGAACCCCGCCCGCGGGGTTTCCGCCCCTTGTGTATGGTCACCGGTTCGCCACAGACGCATACAGACGGCCCCGCAGCCATACACAGCGCCCAGCCGGATCTTCAGACGATCGGCGCCGCCAACGCATCAGCGGCCCGCGCCGCCAACTCCGCCACCACCGCATCAACACCGCCGCCGTCGTCACCGTCATCGCCCGGCGGAAACCCACCCAACGCCACCCGACGGCACCGCTCCACCATCCCGTTGCGCCCGCACTGCCAGCACAACGGCCGCGGCAACCACGACAACGGATGATCAGGGCACGCCCGCACCTGTTCCGCCAACTCCGCAGCCACCCGCCGGCGCACCCGCGCCTCGAGCGCCACCAGCACCCCAGCGACGAACTCCTCCGGCGACCGGCCCCCGAACGGCTCCCCCGTCACCGCCCGCGCAGCAGACGAAGCAGCCGCCCCGCCCACCAGCCACGGATGCGAACGCCCCACCACCCCAGAAAGATCACTCACCGTCACCCCCATGCCTCCAACACCGCAGGTCGCACATCACGCAACGTCATCACACCTGGACACAGCCTCAGCCGCCTTACGCGCCTTCACCGCCTCCACCCGAGACACCAGCCCCTCGAGGATCTCCACCTCATGAGCCACCTCAACCGGCCCTCCATCAGGCCCCGACAGCTCCACCGCCTTCACCCCACGCCAATCCGGATTCAGCCGCGACGCCACCTCCAACGCGACCTTCCCGTTCGGCGGCGTCACCTGCTCCTCCCGGATCACCGACCCATCCGGCAGCTCCCGCTCCACCTTCTTCACCACCGACCCACCCAACGCGTCCTGAATCGCCGCGTTCACCAACGATCCGATCACGTGCGCGTGCGCGCGCGTAAACCTGTCGCGAAAGTCGCGAAATACCTCCGGGGCGTCGTCGGCCTCCCCCTCTGCGAGCCAGCGCAGGAGAGTCGCTCGGTGCACTCCACACAGGTCGGCAGCCCCCGTGATGCTGTGTCCGTTCTGACGGGCTTGGCACAGGGCGTCGGCCATCTCAGGAGTGAGCTTGGTAGGACGGCCTACAGACTTAGCAGGAGCCGTATCGCTGGCGGTCGCGTCGGGCTGGGTGGTGGCGTCGATGCTCATAGGGCCTCCGTAGTTCCGATCTTGTTGATGTAGGCAGCGAGGGAGGCTCGGTGCACGACGGTGGCGTTCCCGACCCGCCGCGAGGTGAGCTGCTGGGCGTCGATGAGGGTGCGGACACTGCCGGGTCCCAGCCCGAGGACGTCGGCGGCTTCGACGGTGGTCAGGTCGTGCTCGGGCAGCTTGGCCATCAGGGAGGCGACGAACGGTTCCCGGTGCCGGGCGGCGTACCAGGTGATGAGGCCGATGCCGTGGCGGAAGATGCGCCCGTCCTTCTCCAGAACCGTCAGGGCGTAGGTGGCGCGGCCGTGGCTGGCATGGGTGACGAGGTTGCTGCTCTTCATGAGGTCGACGACGTCGGCGGTGGTCAGACCGACAACGCCGGCGCGGTCGAGCGCGGTGACGATGTGGTCGCGGATGGAGGCGGCGGTGGCGCGGTCGACGGCGTCGTACGGCTTGCGCTGGCTGGTGAGCGGCAGCGCGGTCTGCGGCGCAGGCGACAGGACGACCTGGTCGCTGACGGCCCGGTCCAGGAGGGCGGCGACCTTCAAGAGGGCGTCGGCCTGGTCGCGGGGCAGGGTGACGGTGACGACGTCGGCAGCGGTGGCGGTGGTCATGGTGGGGATCTCCTTGAAAGGCGGGGTGGGTCAGGCGGCCAGAGCGGAGGCTGGGATCGGCCGGGGAGCGGGTACGAGGGCGTGGGCGGGGTTGTGCCACGTGGTGGGGTTGGCACCGGACGGGGCGATGGTCACCGAGGCCAGGTGAAGGTCTGCGCGGTCGGCTGTCTCGGTCAGCCAGCCGTGGGCGTGGTGGGCGAGCAGCAGCGCGACCGCGCCGGCGGTGGGCCAGGCGGCGCCGTCGTAGTCGCCGCCGAACAGGAACAGCTTCTTGCCGTGGCCGTCCATGATCGGGGCGAACGGGTCACGGTGTCCGAGGAGGGTGGCGTTGGCCAGGCGAGCGTCGATGAAGGTCGTCATCCGTGCGGCAAAGGCCGCTTCGTCAAGCAGGCGGCCGTGCTCGTCCAGGGAGCCGGCAACGACGGTGAACGCGGCCTGCCAGGTGTGCCCGTGCAGTCCGCCGCGCTCGCCGCGCAGGTAGGGCAGTTGGTGGCTGGCGTTGAAGCAGTGGGTGAAGACGGTTGTGAACACGGGCAGCGCTGTCCCCTTGTCGGCCGGGTCGGACGGTGCGGGCGGAGTGTGACACATTTGCGAGTTAACGTCGCTTCGGCTCACCTGCGGCCGTCTCCCCGCAGGGATCGGGCACCCGCGATGGGGATGGAAGGCGCCGGTGTGGCCCCGGGCTCAGGGGCCACCGGGCGGTTACGCGGGCGGCGGGGTGGCGGCCAGGCGGCGGGCGATCGTGTCGCACCAGGCGCTGTCGGCTTCGACGGCGATCACCTTGAGGCCGCGCCGCTTGGCGGCTTCTGCGGTCGTTCCCGAACCGGAGAACGGGTCGAGGATCACCTGCCCGGGTGCGGGCTGGATGAGGTCGATGATGCGGGCCGGGATGGCCAGGGGCTTTTCCGCGGGATGGCCGTGTGCCTTCTTCGTGCTGGTCTTGATGGTCCACACATCGCCGGCGGAGCGGTCGGAGATGCGGAAGGCGCTCTTGGCCATGATGGCGATGAGCTCGTGGTCGGAGCGCAGTCCGCGCGGGGAACCGGTGCGGATGGCGTCTTTGTGCCAGACCGCCACAGAGGTCACATCCAGGCGGGCGTCGTGGGCGGCGCGCTGCACGATCGGTAGGGTCCGCCAGTTGCAGCACGACCAGAAGCTGCCGTGCTCGGGCAGGATGCGGGTCACGTGCCGGTACCAGCTGGTGAACCAGTGCGCGGTGTTCATCGTGTCGGCCCAGGAGCTGGCCCTGGTCGCCCAGGAGGTGCCGGTCGTCTGGTACGGCGGGTCGGTGACGACGTGGTCGACGTCGCCGGGGGCGAGCTCGGCGAGAATCTCCAGCGCGTCGGCGTTGTAGAGCGTCACCAGCTCGTCGGCGTAGAACGGGGTGGGCAGGCTCACTGGCCGCTCCTGGGCGCCGGGACGAACAGGGCGGGCGGGTCGCCGGCGGTGCCGGGCGCGTCGTGGGCGGGCTCGGCGGGCGGCTGCTCGGGGTCGCTGGCGGCGCCGGCCGTATCGGGGGCGGTGGCGAGCGTGGGCCGCGACAGCCGGTCGGCGGCGACCTTGGCGTAGTGGTCGGTGATCTCGATGCCGATGAAGCGGCGGCCCTGCATCTGTGCGGCCACGCCGGTGGAGCCGGATCCGGTGAACGGGTCCAGGATGAGGCCGCCGGGTGGGGCGACGCGCACGAGCGTGGTCAGGAGCGGGTCGACGGGCTTTTCCGTCTGGTGGATGCGGTTGGCGCCGACGGGGGCGCGGGCTTCGATCGCGCCCGGCAGGTACACCTCGTAGTCCTTCTGGATGGAGCCGTTGACGCCCCAGACGGCGTACTCGGCCTGGTTCCAGAAGCCGCCGCGGATCGGCCGGGAGCGGCCTCGGGGCTTGACCCAGTTGACGACGCCGCGCCAGGTCCAGCCGGCGGCCTGCATGGCGTCGGTGGTGGAGGGCAGCTGGCGCCAGTCGGTGAACACCAGGATCGAACCGCCTGGCTTGGTCAGGCGCAGCGCCTCGGTCATCCACAGCGTGGACCAGAACGTCCACGAGCGCTGGTCGCGCTGGTCGCCGGGGAAGTCCGGGTTCTCATGTGCGATGTCGCCGGCCGAACCGGAGACGTACTTGGTGCGGGTGGAGCGCTTGCGTTCGGCGATGGACACGCCGCCGGAGGAGTACGGCGGGTCGGCGATGACGGCGTCGACGCTGCCGGTGGGCAGGGCGGGCAGAACGGACAGGATGTCGCCCTTGTAGATGGCGGCGCTGTCGCTGCTCCAGTACGGCTCGGCGGGCGTGGGGGTGACGGCGTCGGCGAAGGGGGTGGCGTTGTCGCGGGTGAGGTCGTTCATCGGCTGCTCCCTGCCAGATGCCGCGTCAGAGGGCTGACGATGAGGGCGAGAGTGAACAGGGCCGCCAGGGCCCAGGTGAGGATGGCCAGCCCCAGGTGAGGGGTGGTCAGCGCGCTCCAGCTGAGAGCGATCACGGCCAGGAGTCGAACGACCTGCTCGATGAGCAGGGCGCAGCCCTGGGCGGAGGGGGAGGGGCGGCCGCTCATGCGCTCACCGCTGCGGCGGGCACGTCAGCGGGCGGACCGGTGAACGGGTCAGCGGCACCGGCCGGGGATGCAGGGGTGAACCAGTCGCGAGGCGCGGCCGGGGTTCCCTGGGCGGCCTGTGGCGCTGGAGGGGCAGGAAGGGCGCAGTCGGCCGCGTACTCGGCGGCGAGCGCGTTGAAGATCGGCGTGGTCACGCCGGGAGGAGTATCAGGCGGGTGAGCTTAGGTCGCGTCGTCGCCTTCGAGGACGCCGGTCGCGGGGCGTTCCTTGTACGGGCGGCCGCCGCCTCCGCCGGGCGTATGCGTGCAGATGCTGCAGTCGCAGGGCAGGCTCGTGTCCTCTCCGGTGGCGGCCGGGTCGGGGTTGATGCGGTACCCCTTGCAGGTGCCGTGCTTGCCGGTGGCGCACGCCATCGACCAGGTCCTCAGGTCGTCGACGGTCAGCCCCGGTGGGACGACGAAAGTGACGTTGCGTACGGCCATACCACTATGGTCGCACGTCGCATCCGATGCACTCCTCTCCGTACATGTGTTCGATAATGGTGAAGGGGGTCCGCAGCGTCGCAGACCCCCTTCTTCGTCGGCGGCTCAGCCGGCGGCGGGCACCAGGTGAGCTCGCAGGCGCTCGCATACCCGGGCGGCGGCGTCGTCGCGGGCCCGCTCCCGCTCCATCGCCACGTCGGCGGGCGCGAACTCTTCCTGTGCTCGCGCGACGTCGGCACCGCAGGCGATCCACTGGCCGAGCTCCATGCCGATGTCGCCCAGCACCTGGTGCTCGAGGGCGCGGGCGCGGCGGATCAGTGTGGCCAGCACGGCGCCGTCGGCGTGGCGGGCCAGCCGGTAGAGCGCGGCCTTCTCCGGCGCGCTCATGTCCACGCCGTCCAGGGCGTCGAGCAGGTCGGCGGTCCAGGCGGGCGCGGGCGCTCCGCTGGCGGCCAGGACGCATTCGGCGTTGCCGTGGCTGGTGCCGCCTGCAGCGTGGATCTCGGGCCAGGCCAGGGCGACGGCCTGGACGGCGCTGCGGGCGCGGATCTGGCCGCTGACGGCGAACGGATCCAGGCCGCATCCGCAGTCCCGCAGGTGAAGGAACGCGCGCGTTCTCTCGCCTCCGGGCGGGCCGATCTCGTGCAGGCTCCAGACGTAGTCGGTGGTCATCAGGGTCCTTTTCGTGAAAGCACAGGAGACCGCTCCCCCCGTGTTTCAATGAATTTAGTACAGCGTGGTTACTTAAGGGAAATGGTGGGTGTTGCGCCTGCTCGCTTGAGTGAAGGCGCCGCCGCGCGTCCTTTCCCGTAGCGGCGCGGCCGCTCCCCCGGCGGGATCCACTGCTGGGCGGAGCGGTCCCACACCAGGTCGCCGGTGACCAGGCCGGCACGGGCGACACGGTTCAGGTCGGGCATGGCCCCGGGCTGGTCAGGTCCGCACTCCGCCCAGCCGTTGCCCTCAACGAAGTGCGCCCACCAGCCTTCCCGTTCGGCTTCTGCCTCTCCCGGCCAGCGGCCCGTCCAGATCGATGACCTGCGCGAGGAGGTGTGGTCTTCGCACTGGACGCGTTGGACGCCGCATTCGGGGCAGCGGGCCACGTCGCAGTTCGGCAGGTGGCCGAGACTGGGTGCGGCACGGCAGTCAGGGCAGCGGTCGCCGCGTTCAGTGCTCACCCGCGACCTCCGGCAGGAAGTGGCCCGTAGCCGCCGGCGCCGCGGGGGCCAGGGCGGCCTGGGCGGGGATGGTGGCGGCGAGCCAGCCGGACGGATCGGCGGTGAAGTGCGGCGCGTCCTGCGCGGTCCAGGCCGAGCGCAGGACCTGCGTGGTCGTCGTCTGGCTGGTGCGCCGGTCGGTGTAGGTGATGTCGCGTTCGGCGGTGTCGCGGACGATGACGCGGCCGCGTTTCATCCCGGCCGGGTAGTCGTTCCAGTTGATGCCGTGTCCTTGCCACAGCATCTCCTGCATCTGCTCAGTGGTGACGCCCTGGAGCTGGCGGTGGGAGAAGCGGGCCTGGGCGGCCATCGTGATCGAGTTGCGGACGCAGTCGCGCTGGCGCCACAGGAAGTAGTTGGCGACCTCCACGGCGTCGGGGAGGGTGAAGACACGGGCGTCGAAGACGGCGCAGGCGTCGTCGTAGTGGTAGCCGTAGGCCTGGTTGAAGGCGACAGAGGCGACGGCGGCGGAGATGCTGGCGATCTTCTGGATGACGCCGCCGAACCACGGCTGGGTGGTGCGGGAGGCGAAGTCGGTCAGCAGGAGGCTGCACTCGTCGGACTGGGTGTAGGCGAACACCGCACCCTGGGCTTGGCCGCACAGGGCGACGGCGACTGCGTTCATGGCCTCGACGACGGCCTCGTCGAAGGGGCGGTCGGCGTGGGCGAGGAAGGTGTGGAAGGCGCGGCCGTCCACGCGGATGATCGTGTAGGTGCGGCGGGGCAGCACGCCGCGGGTGACGTGCTCGTAGCCCTTCATCCGGTCGCCGAGGGCGGTCGTGTCACTCATGAGGGGGTGGGGGTCCTTTACTGGCGGGGGTGATGGTCCTCCCGCCGTTGCGGGCGGGAGGACCGGGTTACCGGGTGGCGGGGGTCAGCGGGTGGCGGCTGCGGCGCGGCGGGCCGCGCGGGATGCGTCGCGGGCCTCATCGGCGCGCAGGCGCAGCGTACGGTCGTAGTCCTGGAAACGCGCCTTGGTGATGGTACGGCGGTGAGGGTCGCGCAGCACGAGGCCCTCGCTGAGACCGGGACGGCCGGTGGCCGCCACGGTGGTGCGGTAGGGCTCCATGAAGGCGAGCATGTCCTGGATGCTGGCCGGCAGGTCGGCGCCGTCGATCTCCAGCAGGCGCGGTGTCACCTGTACGCCGATGCTCTGGGCCAGCTGCTGCAGGTCGTGCTCGGGCATGAACGGCTGGCCGCCGTGCTCCCGCCAGGAGGCGATCGTTTCGCGTTCCTGCTCCAGCAGGTCCAGGTCGAGGGTGAAGGCGTCGAACAGCTTCCAGGCGGGCTCGCCGTCGCCGTACTCCTTCCACGCGCCGAGGTTCTTGGTGCCGTACACCTCCAGGTACAGGGCGACGAGTTGGCCGGGACGCGGCGGGATCGTCTCGGCGAGGCCGGTGAGAGCGTCCACGATGCCGTGGGAGGGGTCGTTGACGAGGTCGCCGTCGGCGGCGAGCAGGTCCTTCCGGCTGCCGATCATCCACCTGCCGTCGGGGAACTTCAGGACGCGGGCGTTGGTGCCGTCGCACTTTTCGGTGGCGATGACGGGCCCGGTGAAGACGGTCGGTTCTTCGTGCAGGCGGCCGCGGGGGTCGATGCGGTGGTGGGTGGGGATGGACGGGTACTTCGTCGCCGTGTTGACCTTGGCGAGGTCGGCGGGGGTGCGCAGCGAGAACAACGCTGCTCCTTTCAGGGTGGGAGGGGATTGCCGGCCGCCGCCCGCAAGGCGGTGGCCGGCGGAAGGGTTACGGCTTGGGGGTGGTGATGTTGATGCCGCCGCTGCCCTGCGGCAGGGTGATCACCGGGTCGCCCTTGGCGACGGCCTCGCGCAGGATCTCGCGCAGCTGCTCGTTGTGCTTCCAGGCGACGGCCCCGTCGGGTCCGAGCAGGTCGACGAGGTCCTTGATGGACTCGGTTTCGGCCTTGACCTTCCGGTTGATCTGCTGCTGGGCGAGGGTCTGGGCCTTGGCGGCCTGCTCGGCGGTGAAGGCGTCGGCGAGCGCCTTGGGCGGTTCGGGCTGGTTGAGGGTGATGACGATGTCGCCGCAGCCGGGCGTGGTCGCGTGCGGCTGGCAGAAGAACTCGCCGCCGCTGGCTTCGGCGATGAACTTGCGGGCGAGCTCGCCGACGCGCTTTTCCCACTGCTCCTTGATGGTGGCGTCACCGACCAGGGGGCGGGCGTCGAATTCCTTGCTGGCCGCGTCCAGGGCGCGGTCCAGCGGAACCCTCAGGTAGGTGTTCAGGACGGTGTTCCAACCGGCCTCGTCGGGGTTGTCGGAGTCGCCGCTGGTGGTGCTGTAGAGGAAGGCGCGCTTGCGCAGGCCGATGGACTCGTGAAAGGTGCGCAGGACCGCGCAGTCGGGGTTGAGGCGGAAGGTGACGAGGCCGCCGACCGGCAGGACGACGAGGTCCTTGCTGGTGACGTTCATCGGCTTGGCCTGCGTGCCGGCCACGCCGGTGAAGTCGTAGGTGAGTTGCCCCGCGGGGTAGGTCCAGGAGTTTTCGCTGACGGAGACGCTCTCCCGCTTGGCCGAGCCGATGCACTTGGAGAACGTGGTGGCTGAGCCCATGGCCGCCTTGTAGACGATGGACATCTCGTCTGGCTCGGTGTTGACGCTGGCGCACGCGGTGGCGGTCACCAGCAGGAGGGACAGGCCGAGCAGGGTGGGGAGCTTGCGGGTCATGAACGGGACTCCTTGCGGATCTGGGCGGTGCGGAAGGTGCGGAGCTTGGCTTCGATGAGGTCGGCGGTGTTGTCGAGGGAGCGGGCCTCCAGCGCGATCTGGTAGACCTCCTCGACGACGGTCCGGTAGTCGGCCAGGGCGCGGCGGTCGGCGCGGGCGCCCTTGGCCCGGGTGGTGCTCCGGGCGAAGGCGATGACCGTCGCGGCGATGACCATGTCCAGGGCGAACAGCAGCAGGGATGGCTTCATCGCCTGCCGCCGGCGGTCAGGGGTCGCGGGAGGGGGCGCAGTGTGGGCAACGGGGTCCTTTCAGCGGTGAGTGGGGCGGCCGCCCGGTGGTGGCTGGTCCGCAGGTCGGGGTGAAGCCGGTGAAGGCGGTGACCGCGTCGGCGATCTCGCCGGCCAGGCCGTCGGCGCCAGCGGGCGGCTGATGCTCAGGCAACGGCGGGGAGCTTTCGGGGTTGAGGCGGGTGGGAGCCGTACGGCTCCCACCCGCAGGAGAAGGGGGTCAGGCGCAGACGGCGGGAGCGGGTACGGGCAGGTCGTCGGGCAGCAGGCCGTCGGGAGCGGGCGGCGGCGGCTCGAACGCCCGCTGTACCAGCGGCTCGACCAGCTCCAGCCAGTTGGTGCGGTGGACCTTCGGGGTGACGCCGTGACCTGCCGTCGCGCCGAGCCAGCCTTGGGTCTTGCCCGTGAGCTGGCATTCGGCCTCGACGGCGGCGTCCTCGGGGTTGGCGTAGCCAGCGGGGTTCTTGCAGCCGCCGAAGACCCAGCGGCGGTGTCCGCCGATCCAGATGGTCCAGAACGGGATGTCCCTGTCCTCGATCTTCTTGAAGGTCTCGCTGCTGTGACCGCCAAGGGCGTCACCGAGCGGTGTGTAGGCGATCCAGTCGGCGGGCCGCGCGGTCAGCCATGCCAGCGTGTCGGGCGTGCGGGGGATCCAGTCGCCGTCAGGCAAGTCGCTGGCGGACAGGGTGGTGACGTGCGCGGCCACGTGGGCGGCGAGCGCGGCGGCGTTGCGGTCCAGCCATAGGCGGGCGGCCCAGGCGTCGTCGGGGTGCAGATCGGTGATCGGTCGAGCGGTGCCGTGATGGTCGATCCACGTGTCGCGCTGCCCGAGCAGGTCGAAGTAGGTGATGGCGGTGCCTTTCAACGGTGGGGGTGCCCCGCCCGTGAGGGCGGGGCGGAGACGAAGAGGGAAGGGCTAGTCGGCGGGCCACAGGGCGACGCAGCGCACACCGCCCTGGCCGTTGCCGACGAGTTCGTTGTCGAAGTTGCGGGGGCCAGCGGCGAAGAAGGTGTCGATGGTGACCCGATGAACGGGATGCACGGTGTTGCCTTCGGCGTCGGAGAACACGACGACCTTGGCGTCGAGCGGCTGGTTGCGCAGGTACGTCAGCAGGTCGCGCACCGTCATGTCGACGCAGTAGCCGTTGGAGTCGTTCAGTTCGTAGGTGAGGTCGACGTCGCCGACGTAGTCGATGCGGCCTTTCAGCGCGCGGGCCAGCGGCGTGGAGGTGATCCACTCGCGCGGCTCGCGGCGGACGCGGCTGCGCTCCTTGGAAGTGCGCGGCCACCAGTCGCCGACCCCGTCGGGGGCGGGGTTGCGCATCGCGTACCTGGCCACGGCCGCAGCGGCCAGGCTGTCGTGGTTGAGGAGCACGCCGTACGCCCGTTCGGCGCTGTGGAGGGGCATCTCGGCGATGGCGACGCGCTCGTCGGGTCGGTACGGCTCGGCCCACAGGTCGCGCTGCAGGGCGGTGGGCCAGTCGATGGAGGGCATGAGGGTCCTTGATCAGAGGGCGGGCGGCCGCCTCACCCCGCGCGGGAAGGGGAGTGAGGCAGGCCATCGGGGTGAGGGCGGTCAGGCGGCTGTGAGGCTTGCGCGGTGCGCGGCCATGGAGTCGGCGCGGGCCAGGTGGCCGTGGTCGGCGCTGGTGGCGGTCGCAGCTGTGATCGCGGAGAGGATGACCTGCGGGTAGATCATGGGCTGGAAGGTGGCCTGGTCGTAGCCGTGCTCGTAGGTCGGGTCGTCCTCGCCGTACACGCGCAAGGTGACGTCGCCGTCCTGCTCGTTGACGGCGACCTCGATGTTGCGCAGGCGGTAGGTGACGACGGCCCGTGAGGCGTCGTCGCCGAACTTGTCGATGTCGCGGACGCCCGCGTCGAAGCCGTGATCGGCCAGTTCGGCTGCGAGGTAGCCCTCATACGGCAGGGGATCGAAGACCATCGCTAGTCCTTTCATGATGGCTGTGACCTGGGCGGACACCGAACCGGGATCGCCCCCCGATCCAACAATCATTAAAGTACAAGATGGTTAATCGACGTGTCCATTCGTCGGTGACGCAGGCGAGTTACGGAACACCTCCTCCAGCGCGACCAGCTGTTCTCCATCGGGGCCTTCGTGCTCGACCAGCAGCGCGAGCACCGCCAGGTCCTGACGGGCGATGAACGCGCCTCCGCGCCCGGCGCGCAGCGCCTGCGGCAGCGGAGCCAGCACCCGCGCGAACGTGCCCAGCCGGGCCTTCAGCCGCGCCACCTCGCGTGCGCTGTGCGCCCGCCCCACCTTCGCCCCCACCAGGAACGCCAGCGCGCCCACGGCCAGCATGACGGGCGAGATGACCACGGCCAGCCGCACCGCTGACAGCACCACGTTCCCGATCTCCGAGCCGCTCATGGCCGCGCCCAGTGCGTCGTGAGGTAGTGCCGCCGCGCAGCCGAAAGCGCCGCCTGCCGATGCGGCGCCTCCTGCCAGCGGCGCTCCAGCTCGCACGTCAGCATGCAGCGCCAGCGGGCCGAGCCGCCGGCGTACGGCTCAGCCGCAGATGTCGTCGTGACCATGACCGGACGTGTAGCCGAAACATGAGCTTACGTCGCATCGCGCAGGTCAGAGCATGTGCGCCTTTTCCGCGCCCGGCCGCCCACGGCCCCTTCCGTCCCGGCCGGCACCCGCCGCGACGTAAGCCGCCCGCTTACGTACTGTCCGCCCGGGTCCCCAACCCGACCACGCCGACCCCAACCGGCCGGCGTGATGAGTGGCTGGGAGGACCCCTGTGGGTGCCGAGAATGTGTTTACCGCGCAGGTGGCCAAGCTGTGGCTGGCCCCGGTCGGCACGACCGCGCCGGACGGACCGGCCGTGGCGATGCCGACGGGCTGGTACGACGTCGGAATGTTCACCCCCGACAGCTTGAACTGGGCCACCGACCCCCAGTTTGAGGAGACGAGGGCGCACCAGAGCAACTACCCGGTCAAGCGCTGGCAGACCGAGGACTCCGCGACCCTGGAAGTGGACTTGCTGGAGTGGACGCTGAAGTCGTTCCAGGCGGTCTACGGCGGCGGGTCGGTGGAGAAGGTCACCCCGTCCGGCGGCGGTACGGCCTACTACAAGTTCACCCCGCCCGCCATTGGGCAGCGCGTCGAGGTGGCCGCCTGCCTGGAGCTCGGCGACGGCCCGCTGCGCCGGATGCGGCGCATCATCCCGCGCGCTGAGCAGGCCGAAGGCGTCGAGCAGACCTTCGAGAAGACCAGTTCCTCCACGCTGCCGCTGCGCCTGTCGGTGCTCGGCTCTGACGTGGGTTCCGCCTACTACGACGTGATCGCCGAGTCCTGGGCCGCCTTCAACCCCGCCCCCGCCTGACCCGCACCGGCCGGGCGTGAGCCGCACACCCGCTCATGCCCGGCCGGTGCACTACGGCACCGGCGCGACGCAAACCGGGCGGCGGTCTACCGTCCAGCCCGCACCCGCCCGACACCACACGCAAGGAGCCCCTGGGAATGCTCGACCTGGACGCCGCCCGCGCGGATCGGATCGCCGAAGGCACACCGTTCCCGCTGAAGTTCCGCGGCCAGACCATCTGCCACCTTCCGCAGGAACTCCCGCTGGATGTGCTGGAGCCGCTGACGGAAATCGACGTCGACATCGCGCTCATCTTCCGCACCGCGATCGACTCCTTCAAGTCCCAGGACCCCGACGCGGCCACCGTGTCCGTCCTGGACACCCTCATCGACCTGCTGGTGATGAACAAGAACCTGCCCGACGAGGTCCTGGAGGCCGCCAAGAAGATCGGCCGGCGCCTGCTCACCGACGAAGGCTACGAGGCGTTCCTGGCCGCTCGCCCGTCGGTCTCGGACGTCATCGCCCTGGTCAAGGGCCTGATGAACATCTACGGGCTGCGCCTGGGGGAATCTCCGACGTCCTCCGCTACCTCCAGCGGTGGGACGACCTCGATGCCGACTTCGCCCACCACTACCCCCGAGTCGAACTCCGCGGACTCTGGCGACGCCCCGGCGACCGAGGCTTCCTCGGAGTCCGCCGCTTCCTAGCCCTGGTCCACCGGCTCCCCCATGACGCGCTGGTCCACCTCACGCCCGAGCAGCGCGCCGAACCGTGGGACCGCAAGGACGAACTGCTGGCCATGCTCGGCGACGAGATCGGCGTCATGGCCGCCGACCACCGCAGGAAGAAACCGCACACCTTCCGCCGGCCCGCCTGGGTCAAGAACGCCAGCGGTGCCGCGGGCGGCAGGAGCGGCATGGATCGCGCCTTCGCCATCATGGCGGCCAGCGCGAACGTCATCCAGTGAGCACGGCCCGGGTACGCATTGCGCCCCCGGGCCGTTGCCGCGACGTCAGGGCGTCCAGCGGGCGATGTCGTAGGAGCCCGCGGCCACGGTGATCGTCGAGCCGGAGACGCTGCTGGTGGGTTTTGTTTTTCCGCTGGTGGGAGGGTTGTGTGATGCTGCGGCCTGTACAAAGTAGATTCGGTTATGGTCAGCGGGTGGACCAGGCGCGGTCGCGGGCTTGAGCCAGGGCCTGCCACATGGCGGGCCGGATCACGAGAAGTTGCGCGGCCACCATGAGGGGGGTGCCGGCCAGCCAGATGGCGATGCGTCGGCGAAGCGGCAGCCCGGGGCGGCCCAGGTAGTGGGCGGCCATGATGTACATCCAGCCGGTCCAGTAGATCAGCCCTTGCCATGCGGGCTGCCCGGTGGTGAGGGGCGCCAGGAGGAAGGCGGCGGCCAGCGCGAGCGGGGTGACGGCGGCCAGGGTGAGGCTGTAGATACGCCAGGCGGCCGGAAGCGGCGGCAGGTGCCGCACCTCCCACAGGGCGTACAGCCAGTAGGAGCGATACCAGCGGACGCGTTGGCGCCACACTCCCCGCAGGGTCGTCGGCATGTCGGTGTGGACGACGGCGGCGTTGACCGCCACCGCTTTGCCGCGCTGCAGCGCGTAGTGGGTCAGGCGGCGGTCGTCGCCGGCGGTGCCGGAGGCGACATAGTCGGCGAGGTTGTCCAGCACGAGGTCGGCCCGGTACAGCGATAGGGCGCCCGAGCAGGGGGCGACGACGCCTAGGCGGGAGCGGGCGGCGCGCATCGTCAGGCAGGCCACCTGCATCTCCAGGTCGGTGATCGCCGCGATGAGCCCCGAGAGGTTGCGGACCATGATCAGGCCGGTGGCGGCCTGAACGCCCGGGTCGGACATGGCCTGCAGCAGGTGGCCGACGGCGTCGGGTCCGATCACGGAGTCGGAGTCCACGGTGAGGATGTAGTCGGCGCGCGGGGCTCCGGCGTCGCGGGCGGCGGCCAGTTCGGCGAGCACGACGGTCTGGGCGTGGCGTTTGCCGGCGTTGGGGTGGCGGTGCCAGCGGACCTGCGCATGCGGAGCGGCCGGCGGCATTGAACCGTCGTCGACGACGTGGATTTCGGCCAGCGGGACCGTTGAGGCCAGCAGGGCGGTGATGGTCGCCTGCAGTGCCGCCGGGTCTTCGTTGTAGGTCGGCACGATGGCCACGACCCGGCCCGGCACGATCGACCGGGTCCGGGCCCTGCTGGGCAGCGCGGCCAGGATCAGCATCGCGACCAGGGCCAGCGTAGTGACGCCGTACAGGCTGCCGGCCAGGGAGTCGGTGGCGGCCCGCCAGCCGAACGCCCACGCGGCGCCCGCGACTGCGACCGCCCACCCGATCCGGGAGACGTTCCGGGCCCGTCGTCTTCTAGTCACGGGTGCGGCGGATCCACCGGTAGCCCAGCAGGCCAACGCCGGTGAGTACGGCCAGCGCGGTGAGGGTGGTCGCTCCTCCCCCGGCGGCGGTGATCGCGCTGGCGCTTGCGGCTGTCGCCGTCCAGCAGTCGTCGTCGTACATGTCGGCCCCCTGGAGTCGGTTGCGCCGGGCGCCTGCGGTGCGTCCGGCTGCGGCCGCTGATGCTGCCGGGTTGCGGCGCTTATGTCGCCGTCGCCCGCCCCTGTCCCCGCCAGGACATAAGCCGCGATTTAGGCCACTGTCGCCCCGGCTTGTCGGGGGGCGGGGGTTTCGCGGTGGATGTGAACGGGGCCGGGGGGATCGACGGCGGCGTCATCAACATGGACGTCGTCGCCGACCCGTCCGCGATCAAGCCGGCCAAGCTGCAAAAGGCGATCGACGAGCGGCTGTCGAAGGTACGGGCCCGCGTCGAGGCCGAGCTCGACGCCAAGCGGCTGCTGGCGGAGATCGACGCCGCTCAGCAGACCGCCGGTCGCCTGTCAGAGATCCGCATGAAGGCGACGCTGGACTCGGCGACGCTCCGCGCCGACTTGGAGCGAACGCTGCGGGATGCGTCGGGGCGGGACATCCGGCTCGGTGTGACACCGAATGTGGATGCGTCCCGGATGCGCGCCGAGGTGGAAGCCGCGGCCCGGCAGGCGCAGGCGCGGGTCACCGTCGAGGTGGAAGCGCAGCTCGAGCAGGCGCGTGCGCAGATCACCGCCCTGCATACCGAGATCGAGAGCCTGCGCGAGAACGCCCGCCGCAACCCCATTCCGGTGACGGTCAAGGCCGACACCAGCGGCGCCAAGGCCGCGCTGTCGATCCTGACGTCGTTGTCCGGGATTGCCGCCAAGGGCGCTGGGCTCGGGCTGCTGGCGGCGGCTGCGGGCGCGGCCGGCGGCGGCCTGGTCGCGCTCGCGGCCGGAGCCGCGCAGGCGATCGGGCTGCTCGGCGTCCTGCCGGCGGCGGCGGCCGCCGCCGGCCAGGGCTTGGGCGCGATGCTGCTCGGGTTCTCCGGCATCGGGCAGGCCGTGACCGCGCTGGGAGCGGCGCAGTCGGCCGGCGGCGCCTCCGCGCAGGCGTATGCCGCCGCGCAGGAAGCGGCCGCCGAAAGGATCAAGAACGCGCGCCGGGCGGTGCGCGACGCCACCGAAGCCGAGGCCGCCTCCCAGGACCGCATCAAGCAGGCATCTGAGCAGCTCAGCGAGGCGCGCCGCCGCGTGGCAGAAATCGCCGAAGAGGCAGCCGAACGGCAGCGGGATGCGGCCCGGTCGGTGGAGCTGGCCGAGCGCCGCCTGGCCGAGGCGCACCGCTCCAGCCAGCGGGCTGTTGAAGCGCTGAGCGACGCGCGGCGCTCCGCCCAGGAGCGATTGGAAGACCTGGCGCTGGCGGCCAAGGGAGCGGCACTCGACGAAGAGGGCGCCGAGATCGCCGTCAAGCGCGCCAAAGAGCGGCTCGACCGGGTCATGGCCGAGGGCGACTTCAACAGCGACCTCGACAAGCAGGAAGCCGACCTCGCCTACCGGCAGGCGCTGCAACGGCTGGCTGAGGTCAAGGAGCGCAACGGCGATCTGGCGTCCGAGAAAGCCGAAGCCGACGCCAAGGGCGTCGAGGGCAGCGACGAAGTACAGGCCGCCCTGGAACGGATCAAGGACAGCCAGCAGGCCGTCCGCGACGCCGAGTACGCGCTCGGGGAGGCGCGCGAGGAGGCGGCCAAGGCGGCCGTCGCGGCGGCCAAGTCGGAGAAGGCCGCCCGCGACGCCGTACGCGACGCCGAGCGCGGCGTCATCGAAGCACGCCGGGAGGCACGCAACGCCGCCGAACGACTGGCCGACGCCCAGGCCGAGCTGATCAAGGCACAGAAAGCGGCCAAAGAGGCAGCAAAGCAGCAAAGTGGGGCAACGTCGGCGGCCGGGCAGGCGATGGCGAAGCTGACCAAGGAAGGCCGCGACTTCGCCCTGTTCGTCCATACCCAGCTCAAACCGGCTGGTGAGGCGATCCGCGACGCGGTGCAGCGGGAGATGCTGCCCGGCATCCAGGCCGGTCTGCGAGCCGCGCTCGGCCTGGCCAAGACCGTCGAGAAGGGGATGGGCAAGACCGGTGCGGCGATCGGCAAGGTCTTCCGTGAGGACTTCGCCGCCCTGGTGTCCGACCCCGCGTTCAAGCTCGACCTCACCGAGATCATGGACGGCAACGCGAAGGCGACCGGCGCGTTCGGCCGGGCGGCGGTGTCGGTCCTGGGCGGCTTCGTCAAGATCGTCAAGGCGGGGACGCCGTTCGTCGTCCGCCTGTCGGACAAGATCGCGGACTTCGCGCAGGCGTTCGAGGACTGGGCGTCCGGTGCGGCCGCCGGCGGCAAGAACAGCGGCCTGTATCGCTTCTTCGACGGCGCCTGGCAGGCGGCGTCGAAGCTGTGGCGCATCGTCAAGGACGTCGGAGGCGGCCTGTTCGGCATCCTCAAGCTCGCGGCCCCGTCCGGCGGCACCCTGCTGGAGGACCTGGCGGTCGCGGCCAAGAACTTCCACACCTGGGTCGACCAGCCCGAGACCCAGGCCCGTCTGACGGCGTTCTTCGACAACCTGGTGCCGCTGCTGCGCCAGGTCGGCACCCTGCTGGTCGGCGTGGTGAAGTTCTTCGGCAACCTCACCGAGAACGTCGTCAACAGCGGCGCCCTGAGCTGGTTCGTCGATGTCCTGCAGGCCATCGTCACCACGCTCGGCGAGTGGGCCGCCTCCCCGGTCATCGGCGAGGTGTTGAAGTGGACGCTGCTCATCGGCGGCCTGACCCTGGCGGTCGCCACCCTGGCGTCGAAGTTCGCGTTCCTGAAGGCCGGCGTCGGGCTTCTGCTCAAGCCGCTGCTGGCGACCGGCAAGGCCATCGGGAAGATCACCCAGTTGTCGAAGGTGTTCTCCCCCGGCAAGGGCGGCGGGGACGACGACTCGGGTTCCGCACCGGACAAGCGCCGCTCTCCCGGCGGCGGGCAGAGCGGCCACGGCGGCGGGTGCGGTTGCTGCGACGGCGGGTCCGGCTCGCGTGAGGGCCGCAGCAGCGACAAGAAGACCAGCAGGAAGAAGGGCCGCACGTCCGGCGGGGGCGACGGCGACCTCGACGCGCCCGACTCCGGCGGCCGCGACAACGCCCGCGGTAAGCACCGCAGGACGAGTCCGGCCAGCGAGGGCGGCAAGCACCGCAGGCCGGCCGCGTCCGGCAAGGGTGGCGCGGTCGGGAAGATCGCCGACGGAGCCAGCGGTGTGATCAGCAAGGTCGCGGGGGCGGCCAAGAGCGGCGTGGCCGCGCTCGGCCAGTACACCGCGGCCCTGGCCAAGGCCGGCGGGACCGCGCTGACCACCGGTATCTCCAAGGTGAGCGGCGTGCTGAAGACGGTCGGCAGCGCCGCCGTCAGCGGCGCGACCCAGATTGGGACGCTGGCGCTGTCGTACGGCCGGGTGGCGCTGCAGGCCGGGCTCGCGGCGACCAAGCAGATCGCCATGTCGGCCGCCACGGGCGTGATCAAGGCGGCAACGATGGCCTGGACGGGCGTGCAGTGGCTGCTGAACGCCGCCCTGAACGCCAACCCCATCTCCTTGATCGTTTTGGCGATCGCGGCCTTGGTCGCGGGGGTCGTCTACGCCTACAACAACATCGAGAGCTTCCGGAACTTCGTGGACGGGGCGTGGAAGGCGATTTCCGCGGCGTTCTCGGCCGCCTGGAACAACGTGATCAAGCCCGCCCTGACGGCCTTGTGGGGGTACATCAAGAACACCCTGTGGCCGACCGTGCAAGCGCTGTGGACGGCCGTGATCCAGCCGACATGGCAGAACATCTCCACGGCGATCAAGGCCGCGTGGGAGAACGTGATCAAGCCCGCTTTGACGGCTTTGTGGGGATTCATGAAGAACACCCTGGGGCCGGCGGTGTCATGGCTGTGGCAGAACGCGATCAAGCCCGCGTGGGACGGCATCGGCGGGGCCATCAAGGCGGTCTGGGAGAAGATCATCAAGCCGCCCCTGCAGAGCTTCTGGGACTTCATCAGCAAAACCCTGCCCGAAGGCTTCACCAAGGGCGTCGCGGCAGTGAAGAAGATCTGGGACGGCCTGCAGGAGATCGCCAAGGCGCCCGTCCGCTTCGTCGTCAACAGCGTGTACAACGGGGGCATTTTGCCCATGTGGAACTGGCTCGCCTCGAAGGTGAACCTTCCCACGCTGCCGAAGGTGACGCTCGGGTTCGCTCGCGGTGGCGTCGTCCCGGGCGGCGCCTACGGTGTTCTGCCCGGCTACTCCCCCGGACGCGACAGCCTGCTCGCCGAGGTGTCCCCCGGTGAGGCCTGGCTGCGCCCGGAGGCGGCCCGCTGGCTCGGGCGCGGCTGGATCGACTGGGTGAACCAGGCGGCGCGGCGCGGTCGGCTGCCGCGTTACGCCACGGGTGGCACGGTCCCGAAGAAGCAGGAGGACGAGGGCTCGAGCTGGACCGACTGGCTGAAGAAGGGCGCCGCGGCGCTGGCGCGCAAGGTACTGGGCCCGCTCAAGCAGCTCGCGATCAACACCATCGGCAACGGTGACGGATTCCGGCAGATCATCGGCCAGGTCCCGGGGTCGCTCATCGATGGCGCGATCGGCTGGCTGGACAGCAACCGCAAGCCGAACAACCAAAAGCACGCGCGGGGCGGCATCAGCTCCGCCGCCAGCACCTTGGCTGCGGTTTCGCCCGGTGAGGCTCGCCTCCGGCCGCAGGCGACGGCCTGGCTGGGCGCCGACTGGGTTGACTCGATCAACTCCGCGGCCCGCCGCGGCGCGCTACCCCGCTACGCCAGCGGAGGCGTCGTCGGCGGCGCCGGCGCGCTGCACGCCTCCGCCCGGCGCGCCTCCCGGCCGGTGCCGATCGGCCGGGAGACCGGGCGGACGGGCTCGGAGCGGCCGGTGGTCGTGAACGTCTACCCGCAGCGCGGCCAGTCAGAGCAGGAAATCGGCACCATCGCCGCCCGCAAGGTCGGCTCCTACATCCGGTGACTTGAGGGGGATCTTCATGGGTGTGGTCCAGACGGCCACGTACGCGCCGGCGAACTCCAGCACCGCCAGGACGCGCCATTACATCGAGACGAACTACTCGGTCGACATGGACAACCGGGTGATCGTGGTCGCGTCGGCCTACCCGACGGCGGCCGGATGGGATAGTTCGTGGCGGGCGCTGACCTACACCGAGCAGGATGGCCACTTCATCGGGGTCTTCGTCCCCGACGGTGTGGTGTTCCAGGGCATCGCGAGCTTCCACCTGGACCTGACGGCGTCGTCGCGGGTGTGCCACATGTGGATGGTCGAGCACACCGACTGCGAGAACATCATCGACTACTTCTCCACCGGCCATTCCGGCTCCCGGATGGTGACCTTCCCTACCCGCGGCTACATGGTGGGCGGGTTCCACTTCGGTGGCGGGGAAGTCCTCTACACCTCCAACTTCCAAGGCCTGTACGTCTCGCATCGGGCCACCAACGTCAACGCCTCCGGTGACTACCACTTCTCCTCCGACTTCGGGCACCGCGGCGTCGACGGCTACCAGAGCGTCTACATCGACGCCTACAACCTGTCGCCGTATGCCGGTTACACCTCGACGTGGGCGTTCTTCTCCCGGGATGCGACCCCGCCGACGACGCCGTACAGCCTGACCGTCACCTCCAAGACGGCGACCAGCGTGTCGGTGAGCTGGGGAGCGTCCAGCGATAACGAATCTCTGGCCGGATACGGCGTCTATGTCAACGGCAGCCGGGTCGCGACCACCGAGAGCAGGTACTACACGGCGACGGACCTGGCGCCCAACCGGTCGCACACGATCGAGGTGGACGCCTACGACTATGAGGGCAACCGCTCCTCCCGGGCATCCTTGACCGTCCACCTGGACGCGACGCCTCCGTCGCAGCCGGGACGGCTGCGGTTGACGGGGATGTCGGCCACGTCGGCGACAGTGGCGTGGGACGCCGCCAGCGACGCCGGTGGTGTCACCGGCTACGGCGTCTTCTTGGACGGTGCCCGCCTGGGCAGCGATCAGGCGGCCCGGTCGCGGACACTGACGGGTCTGTCGCTGGGCCGGCAGTACACGGTGGACGTGGACGCCACCGACGCCTCGGGCAACCGGTCGACGAAGGCGACGCTGACGTTCACCGTGGTGCCGGACATCGCGGCGCCGACGTCACCACCCGGCCTGAAGATCACCTCCACGGGTGCGGGCAGCTTCGCCATCGCCTGGCAGCCCGCCAGCGACGACAACGCCGTCGCCGGGTACGGCACCTATTTGAACGGCACCAAGCACGGCGGCGACATCGACGCGCTGACCAAGTCGTTCACCGGCCTGACCGCGGGGGCGACGTACACGGTGGCGGTCGATGCCGTCGATCTGCACGGCAACCGGTCGATCAAGGCGCAGCGGTCCGTCGAGGCCTCCCCCGACACCGCGCCGCCGACTGCGCCAGGCGACCTGCGAACCGTCAGCGTGTCCGGGGTGTCGATCGCGCTCGCGTGGGACGCCAGCAGCGACAACATCGACGTCGCCGGGTACGGCGTGTGGCTCGACGACGTCAAGCAGGCCGACATCCCCGGCCTGTACTACCGCTTCAACGGTCTGGCCGAGGGCACCACCTACACCTTCGCGGTGGACGCCTACGACGCGGCCGGTAACCGCTCGCCCAAGGCGGAGCTCAGTGTGCTGGCCGAGCGGGAGACGGTCCCGCCGACCGAGCCCGCTTTCGTCGCCCAGACCGAGTCCACCCACTCCAGCGTCACGATCTCGTGGGAGGAGTCCACCGACAACGACCAGGTGATCGGCTACGACGTGCTCGTCAACGGGGTGCGGCGCGGCCACACCGCGCAGACGACCTTCGTCATCGGTGACCTGGCGGCCGACACGACGTACCTGGTGGCGGTGCGCGCGGTGGACCGCTCGGGCAACACCTCGCAACTGGTGGAGATCGACGCGCTCACCGACCCGCCGCCGTACATGCCGGTCGCTTCGCCGGTGTACCTGCTGGGCTCCTGGGTGGGCAACGTCGTCGATGAGGACGGCGTGACGTGGACGGTGGAAGACGAGGACGGCTGGTCGTCGTCGCCGCCGGTGCGGCCGGTCGGTGGTGACAACGACGGCGATGACGGCGGGTTCGCCGGGTCGGGTCTGTACGGGCCGCGGGTCATCACGTTGACGGGCGTCGCTGTGGCGCGCAGCCACGAGTCGATGCTGGCGGCCAAGCAGCGCCTGGCCGGGTTGCTGCACCCGCGCCAGTCGGCCGAGCTGCGCGTGATCGAGCAGGTGCTGACGCGCCGCGCCCAGGTGCGGCTGTCCGATCAGGTGGAGGTCGCCGACATCGGGACGCATGCGTTCCGCTGGTCGATGGTGCTGACGGCCGCTGACCCGCGCCGCTACGGCCCGCCGATCACGAGCGAGGAGTCCGGGGAGGCACCGAATGCGGTCGAGGTGAGCGTGACGGTGGACGGCGACTGGCCGGAAGGCATCCCCGTGGTCGCCACGATCCGCAACCAGATCCGGGCGCCGAAGCTGCTGCATGTGGAGTCGGGCGTGGAGGTCGCGTTCAACGACAACGTGGAGCTGTCGGCTGGGCAGCATGTGATGGTCGACCTGCTCGGGCGGGACGTGATCGTGCACAACCCGCAACTGCCGGCGGGGCAGCAGACCGTGGCCGGGGCCCGATCGCTGGTCGCGTCGTCGACGTGGTTTCAGTTGCAGCCGGGGCCCAACACCATCCGGCTGACCGGGCTGCCGCACTCGACGGACCCGGCGCCGGTCACGCTGGCGATCGAAACCGCAGATGCGTGGATCTGAACCGCGCCGCCCCCGGTTGCGCCGCCTGCTGTAGACGCTGCGACGTTAGCGGCTTTTGTCGGCATCCTTCGCCTCGCACATGGGCAATCGAGGCCGGGGGGCTCACAGCATGGCCAAGGCGGGATACACGGCGTTGACGCCGTCCACGGTGTCGCTGACCGCGAACGGCACTAAAACGATCTTGGGCGCGTTCGTTCCGGCGGCGCTCGGGTTCGGTTTGGACTTGAAGAAGATCCGGATCGGGTTCGGCGGCACGTCGGGGGCGCCTGCGCTGGTCGGCTTGATGGTGGGGCCGTACACGACCAACCCGCCGCCTGAGACGGGAACGGCTCCGGCGACTCCGGTGACGCCGCAGCAGGTGTACGGCCGCACCATCGCGCCCGGGTTCCTGGCGGCGCACACGTGGACGGCCGAGCCCACCGGGATGACGTTGATCGACTCGTGGCTGCTGACGCCCAACGGCGGGCTCGTCATGTACGACATCCCGTTGGGTGACACCCCGGACTGTGCGCCCGGCAACGGGTTCTCCCTGCTGGTCAACTCACCTATCGCGGTAGGGGTGCGCGCCGGGTTCTGGCTCGAGCGCTGCTGATGACCCTGGTGGCCGCCTTGAGGCGGTACGAGGCGACTGGGTGGGCTGTGCGCTACCCGGGCGGGTCCAGCGGCGCGGTGCGAGAGTGCCCGCGCCTCGCATCAGCGCGTCGGTACGGCGTGGCGGGGTGACGGGGCCAAATGCCGATCGCAGTGCATTCCTCCTCTCCGACCATCGTGTCGGGCAGCGGCCCGTCGGTGACCACGGCGGCGTTCACTCCGCCTGCGGGTTCGCTGCTGGTGGCGTGCGCCCTGTCGAAGAACGACACGACGATGGCGCTCACCGGCAACGGGCAGACGCTGACGTGGACGCAGCGGAAACTAGCGGTCCACACCAACGGGTGCGCGGCGATCTACACCGCGCCGGCGGCAGGATCGCAGCTGATGTCCGTCACCGGCGCCTTGGATCAGACGGCGTCGCTGGCATTGAAGATCTTCGTGCTGACCGGGGTGCAGATGGGCTCCCCGGTCGGCGCCACCGGCAGCACGCAGAGCAGCGGCGTGGAGAACTGGTCGTTTTCCGCCTACACCTCGACGGAGGCGGGCTCGTGGGGCATCTGCGCGGCCTGCGACGACTACCAGACGGCGACCCCGACCTCGAATGACGTCTACGAGACGTTCAACGTCAGCTCCTCCCTCTATCTGTCGGGGCTGGCGATACGGAAGGCGAGCGCGACTGCGGCCGCCGGCACACCGGTGTCGTTCGACATCCGGACCGGCGGCCCTTCCGGAAGCACCCGGTGGGCGGCGGCCGCGGTGGAGATCCGGGCCGCGCCGGAAGGGCAGCCGGCGGTGCCGCGCATGAACCCGTTGGCTGCGCACCGCGCCGCGACCTGGTAGGAGCAGCGGTGGCAGCCATCGTCGAGGACTTCGAGGACAGCACCCTGCTGTTCGGGTTCAGCTCGGGAACGTGGGTTCGCTCAACGGCTCGCGTCTACCGGGGGTCGTACGCCTTCTCCAACTCCGACATCGGGGACTCCAACACGGTGTCCACGACGGCGACCGCGCCAGCAGGCGCGACCGGTCTGCAGTTCATGTACTCGGTGTCGTCGGAGCAGAACTACGACTTCCTGCGGGTCTACATCGACGGCGCGGAAAAGATCGCCGTCTCCGGAGAAGTCTCCTGGACCCAGTCCGCGCTGTTTCCGGTGAGCCCCGGCAGCACGATCACTTTCAACTACAGCAAGGACAGCTCCAGCAGCCCTGGACTGGATGCGGCGTTCATCGACGACGTCACCTTCATCGTGCCCGACGGGCCGCAGCGCGCGATCGCGGGGCCCGCTGCCGTGGTGCGGGCGGCGGTGTGGTGAGCACCCCAGGCAGATGAACGGCAGCAGGCAGCAGTAACGACAGAAAGGGGCCGGGATGGCTCGTCTGGGGCGCGGTACCCCGGCGCCGCGCATCATCGTGACGGCGCCGGTCGGCCGGCCGGACCCGCCGAGAGAGCTGCGGGTGAGCGCGACGTCTTCGACGTCGATCGCTGTGGCGTGGGACGCGCCCGAAGGCGGCGTCGGCCCGGTTGTCGGGTACGGCGTCTATCTGGACGCGGAGAAGGTCGGTGACGACGTCGCGGCGCTGTCGCATGTCTTCACCGGCCTGACCGATGGGACGCTGCACACCATCTGGGTGGATGCGGTCAACGACATCGGCAACCGGTCGGGGTATGCGGTGCTGGGGGCCGCCACGACGGACACGACGCCGCCGACGGCGCCGCTGAACCTGCGCGTCGGCGCCGTCACCGAGACGGCGGTGGAACTGGTGTGGGATGCCGCCGCCGACGGCGTGGCCGTGGCCGGGTACGGCGTGTACCGCGACGGCAGCAAGATTGGCGGCGATGAGCCCGCGCTGACCGCGTGGCTGGCCGGCCTGGAGCCGGGGGTGACCTACAGCTTCGGCGTGGACGCAGTGGACCTGACCGGCAACCGGTCGTCGGCCGCGATCGTCCTGACGACGACGCTGCCGTCCCCGCCGGCGGATCTGCACGTCATCGAGCTGTGGTCGTTGTCGGTGACGGTCGGCTGGAGCCCGGCGATCTCAGCCGCGGGAATCGCCGGGTATGGCGTCTACCTCGATGGCGTCCAGGTGGCCGATGACGTGCTCGGCCTGTCACATCTGGTGGACGAGCTGGAGCTGAGCTCGGCATACCGCGTGGAGGTGGACGCCAAGGACACCCTGGGACGCTGCTCTGCGAAGGTCGGCGTAGACGTCGAAACCCTGGGTGACCAGGCACCGGACGCCCCCGAGGTGACGGTGGAGGCGTTTGAGGAGTCGCTGCTGCTGACGTGGGAGCGGCCTCGGGAAGACGTCGAGGTGACGCGGTACAACATCTGGCTGGACGGCACCATCGTGGGCGCGGCCCGCGACATGCGGGTGCTCACCCCTGGCGGGGAGGGCCCAGGGTGGAATAGCGCCGCGTACACGATCACTGACCTGGTGGGTGACACCGACTACACCGTGGGCGTCTCGGCGATCGACAACCTCGGCCAGGAGAGCCCGATCGGAGAAGTGCCGGTGGCGACGCTTCCGCCGTCGTACACGCCGATCGCGACGCCGGTGTACCGCCTGGGCGCCTGGTCGGCCAATGTCCGCGACGTGTGGGGTGTGGAGTGGGCGGTCGAGACCGAGGAGGGCTGGTCGAGCTCACCGCAGGTGCGGGCCGCTTCCCGTGAGGCCGGAGGCCGCTCCGGCGGCATCGCAGGCCCGGGGTTGTTCTCCTCCCGGCTGGTGACGCTGTCCGGCACGGCGGTGGCGCCGTCACGGGTGGCGATGCTCCAGGCCAAGCAGCGGCTGCTGAGCGCGCTGCCGCCCACCCAGGTGGGCCTGTTGCGCGTGGTGGAAAATCACCTTCGCCGGCGTGCCCGGGTGCGGCTGCTGGAACAGGTGGAGATCACCGACACCGGTCCGCACGCGTTCGCGTGGACGATCCGGCTGCGTGCTGCGGACCCGCGCCGGTACGCGCTGACCCCCACGCGCGCCGACGCGATGATCGACACGCTGCCGGGTGTCGCGGAGGTGTCGATCCTGCTGGAAGGCGACTACCCGTACATTCCGGCGACGCTGCGCCTGTACGGGCCGATCCGGGACTGGCAGGTGCGGCATGTGGAGTCCGGTGGGCTGCTGCAGGCGGTGTCGGGCGGTTCGATTCCGGCCAACCCCGACTACAGCGTCGAGATCGACCTGGGGACGAGATCGGTGACGGCTCACGTGCCGGTGGAGATATGGCCGGAGCCGCGGCCGGGACGGGCGCTGCTGCGGCACCCGCCGGGCTGGTTCACCCTGCAGCCCGGCCTCAACACCCTCCAGTTCGAAGGGGCGGCCGTCGTCGGCGAAGTCGGCCGGCCGCGGCTGCTGGTGGAGACGCAGGACGCCTGGAACTGAACCGGGCGATGTCGTGAAGCGACACTAAGGCGCGTTTTCGGCACCCTCCACCACCGGATCTTCGGGGGGGCCGGTGGCGGACTGGGAGTACGTCTTTTATGACTGGTGGGACCACATGCCCATCGACGCTCTGCCGCTGCAAGAGGTGTCGATGTCGATCACGTTGTCGGGCGGTGGCCAGCTGACGGCGGCAGTCCCGCTGTACGACGAGCGGTACTCGGTGGGCCGTGTGGAGGCGGCGACGATCCCGGAGCGGACGATGCTGTGCGTCTTTCGCGATGGCCGCTTCGTGTGGGGCGGAAGGGTCGTCGACCCACACGATTACGACTCCTCAACGGGCGTGCTGTCGATCACCGCTGAGGAGGTCGTCGGCATCTACGCCGCCCGGTATGTGGCGTTCACCGGGCAGCGGACCGCCACCGGGTGGGCGGAGGTGAAGTGGCTGCTGGAACATACGGCGTCAGCGGCCGACAAGCGGTGGCTGAAGTCGTTTCAAGGAACCGGGGGGACGACGACGGCGACGCGCATCTACCGCACCGAGGACCTGTCGCCGCTGCTGGACCAGGTGGTGGAGGTGACGGGGGCACCCACCGGGTTCGACTGGTGGGTGCGGCCCGACTGGGACAGCGTGACCAGCCGCCCGTGTTTTGTCAAGCCCCGGGTTTCGTGGAGAGTGGGTTAGCTGGTTTTCAGGGGTGCTTGTGGTGCAGTGGTTGTCGCGTGGAGAGCTTCGAACTCGGCGGGTGG
>NZ_JABTEX010000005.1 GCF_015711645.1 Planomonospora sp. ID82291 | reverse complement strand
GCGGAGCGGCGGGGACGGGACGGCGCGGCGGCGGGGGCGCGGAGCGGCGGGGACGGGACGGCGCGGCGGCGGGGGCGCGGAGCGGCGGGGACGGGACGGCGCGGCGGCGGGGGCGCGGAGCGGCGGGGACGGGACGGCGCGGCGGCGGGGGCGCGGAGCGGCGGGGACGGGACGGCGCGGCGGCGGGGGCGCGGAGCGGCGGGGACGGGACGGCGCGGCGGCGGGGGCGCGGAGCGGCGGGGACGGGACGGCGCGGCGGCGGGGGCGCGGAGCGGCGGGGACGGGACGGCGCGGCGGCGGGGGCGCGGAGCGGCGGGGACGGGACGGCGCGGCGGCGGGGGCGCGGAGCGGCGGGGACGGGACGGCGCGGCGGCGGGGGCGCGGAGCGGCGGGGACGGGACGGGCGGGAGCGCCGGGATCTACAGCCCCAGGTCCCGGCCGATGATCTCGCGCATGATCTCGTTGGACCCGGCCCAGATGCGGGTCACCCGGGCGTCCATCCAGGCGCGGGCGACGCGGTACTCCTTCATGTAGCCGTAGCCGCCGAACAGCTGCACGCAGGCGTCGAGCACCTCGCCCTGCACCTCCGAGGTCCACATCTTGGCCTTGGCGGCGTCGACCGCGCTCAGCTCCCCCTCGGCGTGGGCCGCCACGCACCGGTCCACGAAGGCCTGGGAGACCTCGACCTTGGTGACCAGGTCGGCCAGGACGAACTTGTTGTGCTGGAAGGAGCCGACGGCCTGGCCGAACGCCGTGCGCTCCCTGACGTAGGCCAGGGTCTCGGTGAGCGCCGCCGCGGCGTGCGCGAGGTTCGCCACCGCCGAGCCGAGGCGCTCCTGCGGGAGCCGCTCCATCATCGCGATGAAGCCGCGGTCGACCTCGCCGATCACGTTCTCGGCGGGCACGCGCACGTTCTCGAAGAACAGCTCGGCGGTGTCGGCCTCCGGCTGGCCCACCTTGTCGAGCTTGCGGCCCCGGGTGAAGCCCTCCATCCCGCTCTCGACCGCGAACAGCGTGATGCCCTTGGCCCTCTTCTCCGGGCTGGTGCGGGCGGCCACCACGACCAGGTCCGCGCAGTAGCCGTTGGTGATGAAGGTCTTGGACCCGTTGAGGATCCAGTCGGAGCCGTCGCGCACCGCGGTGGTGCGCAGCGCGGCCAGGTCGGAGCCCCCGCTCGGCTCGCTCATGCCGATCGCGGTGATCATCTCTCCGGAGCAGAAGCGCGGCAGCCAGCGCTTCCGCTGCTCGTCGGTGGTCAACTCCACGAGGTACGGCGCGACCACGTCGTAGTGGATGCCGAAGCTGGAGGAGAAGGCCGCGCCGACCCCGGACAGCTCCTCGCCCAGCACGGCGTTGAAGCGGTAGTCCCCGGCCGCGCTCCCGCCGTACTCCTCCGGGACCTCCAGGCCGAGGAAGCCCTGCCGTCCGGCCTCCAGCCAGACCTCGCGGTCGATCAGCCGGCCTTCGATGAACTCCTCGGCGCGCGGCGTGACCGAGCGGGCGATGAACTCCCGGACCGACGCGCGGAACGCGTCGTGGTCGGGGCCGTAAACAGTTCGCTTCATGAAATGTCAGTATACCGACCGGTAGGTATGTTCAAGGGAAGGGATCGTCTGCTCTGTGTCTGCTTGAATGAATCGTGGAACGCCGTGCCGGCCGGACGGGCCGCCGACTCTCCGGGAGTGCGCATGCCGGAGCCATCGCAAGTACCGGACCACCGCGGCGCGGGGGAGGCCGGACCGCCCCCGGCGGGTCCGAGACGCCCGTTCCCGCTCGCGGCGCCCGCGGCGGCCGGGGTCGCCGCCGCGCTGGCCAGCGTCCTGGCGACCTCGCTGGACGTGTGGGACCTGCCGACCTCCGTCAAGGTCGCCGTCACCGCGTGCGCCGGGCTCCTGGTCGGGCTGCTCACCTGGGCCACGGCCCACCGGAGCGCCGGCGCCGCGGCCGGAGAGCCCGGCGCCGCCTGGCGCCCGCCCGACCAGTGGCCCCCGGTGCCGGCGCACTTCACCGGCCGCCGGGAGTCGCTGGCCGAGCTGCGCGGGGTGTTCGGCGCGCGCCGCCGCCCGCGCGACCAGGACGGGAACGCCTCCCCGCTGGTGGTCTCGGTGTACGGCAGGGGCGGGGTCGGCAAGTCCATGCTGATCACCCGGTTCGGCCACGAGGTCGCCGACCGGTTCCCCGACGGGCGGCTCTACGCCGACCTGCGCGGTGCGGTGGACGCCCCGGTCCGGCCGGAGGAGGTGCTGGCCGGCTTCCTGCGCGCCCTGGGCGTACGGCTCACCACCGACCCCGGCGGCCTGAACGAGCTGCGCCGGCTCTGGCTCACCTGGACCAAGGGCCGGCGCATCCTGATCGGCCTGGACAACGCCCAGGACGGCGACCAGGTCAAGGACCTGATCCCGGCCGAGCCCGGCTGCGCGGTCATGGTCACCTCCCGGCAGCCGCTGTTCCTGCTGAACACCTACGACAAGCGGCTGTCGGAGTTCAGCGAGGCCCAGGGGGTGGAGCTGCTGGCCCGCCTGGCCGGGGACGACCGGGTCGCCGCCGACCTGGAGGCGGCCCAGGAGATCGTCCGCATGTGCGACCACCTGCCGCTGGCCATCAGCATCTGCGGCGGGCGCCTGGCCACCCGGGAGAACTGGTCCCTGCGGGAGCTGGCCGACCGGCTCACGGACGAGCGCCGCAGGCTCGACCAGCTGGAGCTCGCCCGCCGGCTGGACAAGAGCGTGCGCGCCTCGCTCCAGCTCAGCTACGACGACTGCACCGGCATCCAGCGCCGCCTGCTGCGCACCCTCAGCCTGCTCACCGCCCCGGACGTGCCCGTCTGGGTCGCCGGAGAGCTGCTCGCCGCCTCCGCGCTGGACGGCGCGGACCAGCTGGAGGCGCTCATCGACGCCCAGCTCGCCGAGTGCTCGGGCGTCGACTTCGCCGGATCCATGCGGTACCGGCTGCACGACCTGGTGCGGATCTTCGCGCGCGAGCTGTCCGGCGCGGACGGCCCCGGCGGCATGGACGACTCCGGCCGGGCCGCCGTCGAGCGGGTGCTGTCCGGCTACCGCCGCCGGGCCGAGGCCGCGGCGACGGCCCGCTGGCCGCAGGACTGGGGCCGCAGCGGCAGGCGGGCCGACTCGGCGGCGGCGGAGCGGGCGCAGGTCTCGGCGGCCGACTGGCTCAACGCCGAGCGGCTGACCCTGGTCGCCCTGATCAACCAGGCGCGGGGCATGGAGATGTGGGAGCTGGCCTGGGGGCTGGGCCGGGCCTTCTGCTCGCTGTGCCACTCGCTGCGCGCCTACTGGTCCGACTGGCGGGCGGTCGCCGAGATCGCGTGCGAGGCCGCGGAGCGCATGGGCGACCGGCGGGCGCTGGGCATCGCGCTGATGGACCGGGCGGCGGTGACCGGCGGCCAGGGCGGCCACCGGCGGGCCCGCCGGGACGCCGAGCGCGCCCTGGAGATCTTCACCGGGCTCGGTGAGCGGTGGTGGGCCGCGCGGGCGATGCGCACGGTCGGCATGACCCTGTTCAGCGACGGCGGCCTCGACCGGGGCCAGGAGCACCTCACCGCGGCGATCGCCGTGTTCAGGGAGGAGGACGACCGCTGGTGGGCGGCGCGCACCCGGCGGAACCTGGCCGAGCTGCGGCTCGCCCAGCGGCGGACCGAGGAGGCCCGGCAGCTGCTGGAGGACGCCCTGGACGTGTTCGAGCGCGACCGCAACCGGTATTCGGAGGCCCAGACGCTGCGCGCCTACGGCGAGGTGCTCGGCACCATCGCACGGGACCTGCACGAGCGGGGCGAGGCCAAGGCCGCCCACGAGTACTTCACCCGGGCGGGCTTCAGCCTGGACCGCGCCGCGGAGATGTTCCGGTCCCGGGGCGAGGACTGGGAGGTCGCCCGGTGCCTGCGCGCCGCCGGGGAGGTCGGCAACCCGGCGAACCGGCTGACCGAGCTGAGATACGTACGGCAGGCCGCCGACCTGCTCACCCAGCTGGGCGACTCGTGGGGGGTGGCCAGGACCGAGCTGTCGGCAGGACGCGTCCACGCGCGGGCCGGGAGGACGCAGGAGGCCGTGGAGTCGCTCCGCAGCGCCGTACGGGCCTTCGAGGAGCTGGGCGACCGGTGGTGGATGGCCCGGAGCCTGCGCCGCCTCGGCGAGGTGCACCTGGAGGCGGGGGACCGGCAGGCGGCGGACGCCGTGCTCACCCGGGCCCAGGACATCTACCGCAGCCTCGGCAACCTCTCGGGCACGGGCCGGACGCTGGAGCTCCTGCGCCGCGCCCGGGAGTGAGCCCGCCGCCGCGGGCGCGCCGCCCGGAACCCCGGAGGCGCCGGGGCGCCGGGGGTGCCGGGGGTGCGGTGGCCGCGTACCGGTCTCCGACGGTTACCGCCGTCCGCGCTCGGCGTTCACTGGGTGGCCATATGTCCATGTATAGACTCACCGTGATGAACGACTTCACGCGATGGATCGATCTCGAAGGCGCCGTCAACGTCCGCGACCTCGGCGGGCTCGCCACCGTGGACGGCGGGACCACGCGCTTCGGCCGGATCTTCCGGTCGGACAACCTGCAGGGACTGACCGGCCGCGACGTCGAGCGGCTCGTCGCCGAGCTGAAGCTCCGCCACGTCGTCGACCTGCGATCCGGCCCGGAGGTGTTCATGGAGGGGCCGGGCCCGCTCACCCGCGTCCCCGAGGTGAGCATCCACCACCTCACGCTCTTCGCCGAGGGCGGCCGGCACACCGACGTCGAGGCCGACACCGTCGACGCCGACCGGGTGCTGCCCTGGCAGGAGCGGGTCGAGGAGGAGAAGCTGGCCGAACTGCGGGTGACCGGCTTCTACTACGGCTACCTGCGCGAGCGTCCCGACTCGGTGCTGGCCGCCCTGCGCGCCCTGGCCCGCGACGACGGCGCCGCGATCGTGCACTGCGCGGCCGGCAAGGACCGCACGGGCGTCGTCTGCGCCCTGGCGCTGGAGGTCGCCGGGGCCACCCGCGAGGCCATCGTCGCCGACTACGCCGCCAGCGGCGAGCGCATCGAGGCCATCCTGGACCGGCTGCGCGCCAGCAGCACCTACCGCGACGACCTCGACTCCCGCCCGGCCGACGACCACCGGCCCCGGGAGAAGTACATCGAGCAGTTCTTCGGCGTGCTGGAGGACCGCTTCGGCGGTCCCATGGAGTGGCTCGCCTCCCAGGGCTGGACCGACGACGACACCCGCGCCCTGCGCTCCCGCCTGCGCGACTAGGAACGCCTGCCGGACGGGCCGGGCGACCGGGGACGCCTGCCGGACGGGCCGGGCGACCGGGGACGCCTGCCGGACGGGCCGGGGGCCGCGAGGGCACGGGCCGTCGGGGTGCCCGCCTCCGGCCGGTAGTCCCGGACGGGCCCCTCGTACAGGACGGTCCCGCCGTGCCTGCCGGGCCCCGGACCCAGGTCGATCAGCCAGTCGGCGTGCCGGACGACGTCCAGGTCGTGCTCGATCACCACGACCGTGTGGCCCTGGTCGACGAGCGCGTCCAGCACGCCGAGCAGCGTGTCGATGTCGCCGGGATGCAGGCCCGTGGTGGGTTCGTCGAGCAGGTAGACGGTGGGCCGGACGGTGTCGCGCAGCTCTTTGGCGATCTTGACGCGCTGGCACTCCCCGCCCGAGAGCGTGGTGAGCGGCTGGCCCAGCCGCAGGTAGCCGAGACCGACCTCCGACAGGTGCCGCAGGGCCCCGGCGACGGCCTCGTCGGGCAGCCGCTTCCTCGCCTGGTCGACGGAGAGCGCCTCGACGTCGGCGATGGACAGGCCGTCGACGGTGTGGGCGAGCACCTCGGGCACGAACCGCCGCCCCCGGCACGCCTCGCAGACGACCTCCTGGCCGTCCATGAAGGCCAGGTCGGTGTAGACGGTCCCGAGGCCGCCGCATCCGGGGCAGGCCCCTTCGGAGTTCGCGCTGAACAGCGCGGCGGGGACGCCGTTGTGCCGGGCGAACAGCCTGCGGATCGCCGGCGCGATGCCGGTGTAGGTGATGGGAGTGGACCGGCGGCTGGTGCTGACCGGCCTCTGGTCGATGACGGTGACGTCGTGCCGGTCGGCCAGTTCGGCGGCGAGGCTGGACTTCCCCGAGCCCGCGACGCCGGTGAGGACGGTCATCACCCCGGCGGGGATGCCGACGGTGACGCGCCGCAGGTTGTTGCGGGTCGCCTCGGTGATCTCGATCACCCCCGAGGCCGTCCGGGGGACCCGTTCGCCGGACCGGTCCCGGCGGAGCGCGCGGCCGGTGGGCGTGTCGGCGTGCCGCAGCTCCGCGAAGGTGCCCTGGAAGACGAGCCGTCCTCCCTCGGCCCCGGCGCCGGGGCCGATCTCGACGACCTGGTCGGCGATCGCCATCACGGCGGGGTCGTGCTCGACGACCAGGACGCTGTTCCCGCCGTCGCGCAGCCGCTTGAGGAGCCGCGTCACGGATTCGACGTCGGTGGGGTGGAGCCCGGCCGTGGGCTCGTCGAACACGTAGACCATCTCGGTGAGGCTGGAGCCGAGATGTTTGACGATCTTGACGCGCTGGGACTCGCCGCCCGACAGCGTCGTGGTCGCCCGGGCCAGGGTGAGGTAACCCAGCCCGATGGCGTCCATGGCGTCGAGCCGGGAGACGAGCGCGGCCACGACGGGGGCGACGGACGGCGCCTCGACGCCCCGGACGAATCCGGCGAGCTCGGCGACCTCCAGGCGGGCCAGCTCGCCGATCGTGCGTCCCCGCACGGTGGCGGTGCGGGACCGCTCGTTGAGCCGGTCCCCGCCGCAGTCCGGGCAGACCTCGGACCGGGTGAACCGGCGGATCGTCTCCTGCTTGCGCTCGGAGACGTTGTCGGAGGTGTTCAGGTAGATCCGGGTGAACCGCTCGACGACCCCCTCGTAGTCCTTGGGCGGCCTGCGCCCCAGCCGCGCCGCCGCCTCACCGCCGTGCAGCAGGGCCTCGCGCTCCTCCCGGCTCCAGTCCCGCAGCGGCGTGTCCGCGCTGAAGGAGCCGATGTCGGCGTACCGGGAGTACCAGTAACCGCCGTCGCCGAAGCCCGGCAGGAGGATCGCCCCCTGCCGGAGCGACCTGTCGAGGTCGAGGAACCGGTCGACGGCGGGGGCGACGACCTCGCCGAGTCCCGAGCACGCCGGGCACATCCCGGCGGGGTCGTTGAACGAGAAGCGGTTCGACTCGCCCACGTGCGGGTCGCCGAGCCGCGAGTACAGCAGCCGCAGGTAGGCCCAGGTATCGGTGATCGTGCCGACCGTGGAGCGGGCGTTGCCGCCCAGGCGCCGCTGGTCGATCACCACCACCGGGGAGAGCCCGTCGATGTGCTCCACGTCGGGCCGGGTCCACTTCGGGAGCCGGTTCCTCGTGAACGGCGGGAAGGTGTCGTTGAGCTGGTACCCGGCCTCCGCCGCGATCGTGTCGAAGACCAGCGACGACTTGCCCGACCCCGACAGGCCGGCGAAGACGACGAGGCGGTTGCGGGGGATCTCCGCGTCCAGATCGCGGAGGTTGTTCGTACGGGCGCCCTTGACGGAGATGCTGCGCTTCACCATGCCGCCCACGCTAGGACCGGATGCGGTCGGATCCTGGCCGCGATTGCGCGGATGATGGACCCATGGCCGATGTGACCGAGCGCGTGCTGACGCTGCTGGCGACGCTGCAGACGGGAGGTCCGTTCAGCGGGGAGGAACTGGCCTCCCGGCTGGGCGTGAGCCCGCGGACCGTCCGCCGCGACGTCGAGCGGCTGCGGGGCTACGGCTACCCCGTCGCGACGCAGCCGGGGCCCGGCGGCCACTACCGGCTCGTGGCGGGCCGGACGATGCCCCCGCTCGTCCTCGACGACGACGAGGCGGTCGCGGCGCTGCTCGGCCTGGCCGCGCTCGCCTCCCTGCACTCCGACGAGGACGGGACCCTCGACGACGCGGCCACCCGCGCCTACGGCAAACTCGACCAGTTCCTCCCGGCGCGGCTGCGCCCCCGCGCGGCCGCGCTGCGCGCCGGCCTGGAGACCGGCCGGCAGCACGCGCCCAGCGTGAGCGCGGAGGTCCTGACCGGCCTCGCCGAGGCGATCGCCGGCCGGGAGGCCGTGTCGTTCGACTACACGGACAAGCGCGGAAGGCCGAGCCGCCGGCGGGCGGAGCCGCACCGGCTGGTCCATCTCCACCTGCGCTGGTACCTGCTGGGCTGGGACCGGGACAGGGACGACTGGCGGGTGTTCCGCCTCGACCGCGTCACCGGCCTCGCGCGCACCGGGGTCCGGCACCCCCCGCGGGAGCTGCCGGCCGGCACGGCCCTGGCGTACCTCCGCCAGGGTCTGAACACCGGCCGCCGCCGGGTCCGGCTCGTCGTGCGGGCGGAGCCGCACGAGGTCGCCGACGCGCTGCGGCACCAGGACGCCCTGATCCGGCGGGCCGGCGACCGCGAGACCCGGGTGACCCTGTGGCTCGACTCCTGGGAGTGGCTCGTCCAGGGCCTCGTCCTCCTGGACGCCGACTTCACGGTCGTCGAGCCCGCGGAGTTCCGGGACGCCTGCGCCGCCTTCGCCCGCCGCCTGCTCGCCTCGGCGGGCGGGGACCGGCGGGCGGACCCGGACGGTCAGAGCGCGACGACCGAGCCTTCGGCGGCGGAGCGGCGGGCCGCCTCCAGCACGGTCAGAGCGGCCACGACCTCCTCCGGGTCGACCGGCGGCGGCGCGCCCTCGCGCAGGGCGGAGGCCACCGACCGGTAGAAGGCGAGGTAGTCGCCCGGCTCGGTGCGGATCCGGCGGCCGTCCTCACCGGCGCCCAGCACGCCCCAGCGCTCCTCGGGGTCGTCGCCGAAGCCGGGGGAGTCCGGCGTCAGGCCCGCGCGCAGCCGGTCCTCCTGGACGTCGAGGCCGTGCTTGACGTAGCCGGCCCGCGAGCCCAGCACCCGGAAGCGGGGGCCGGGCCGCGGGGCCACCGCGCTGGCCCACAGGTGGGAGCGGGCCCCGTTCGCGTGGGTGAGGGCGACGAAGGCGTCGTCGTCGGAGGCGACCCCGGAACGGCGGACGTCGGTCTCGGCGTAGACGGACGTCACCGGGCCGAGCAGGCGCAGCGCCTGGTCCACCAGGTGGCTGCCCAGGTCGTACAGGAGGCCGCCGACCTCCTCGGCGCCGCCGAGCTCGCGCCAGCCGCCCTTCGGGACGGGCCGCCAGCGTTCGAACCGGGACTCCAGCCGGTGCACCGCGCCGAGCTCGCCGGCGGCGGCCAGCCGCTCGATCGTCAGGAAGTCGCCGTCCCAGCGCCGGTTCTGGAACACCGTCAGCATCCGGCCGCGCTCGCGCGCCAGGTCGATCAGGCCGCGGGCCTGGCGCGCGGTGGCCGACAGCGGCTTGTCCACGACCACCGGCAGCCCGGCCTTCAGCGCGGCCTCGGTCAGCGGGACGTGGGTGCGGTTGGGGGAGGCGACCACGACCAGGTCGGTCGAGTCCCACAGCTCGGCGGCCTCGGGGACGACGCGCACGCCGTACCGGGAGGACGCCGCGGCGGCGCGCTCCGGGTTCCCCGTCACCACGGCGGACAGCCGCAGGCCGGGCGTGGCCGCGATCAGCGGGGCGTGGAAGAACGCGCCCGCCACGCCGTACCCGATGAGGCCGACGCGCAGGTCAGTCATTGCGGCGGTCCTCGCGTTCGGCGAGGAAGGCCTCGAACTGGGCGGCCAGTTCGTCCCCGGTGGGCATCTCGGCGGGTTCGGCGATGAGGTTCTCCCGCTGGGCGCCGGCCGCGAACGCGTCGTACTGCTGCTCCAGCCCGGCGATCGCGGTGGACAGCTCCTCCGAGGCCTCGATCTGCTCGGCGATCTCGGCGGTGGTCTGCTCGGCGGCGGTGCGCAGGGCCTCCAGCGGGAACACCAGGCCGGTGCCCCGGGTCACCTCCTCCAGGGCGGTCAGCGCCGCCGTGGGGTACTCGGCCTGGGCGAGGTAGTGGGGGACGTGCACGGCGTAGCCGAGGGCGTCGCGGCCCGCCTCGCCGAGCCGGAACTCGATCAGGGCCGCCACGCTGCCGGGGACCTGCACCTTGCCGAAGGCGCTGGTCCGGCCGGCGATCAGCTCGGGACGGCTGGCGTGGGCGGTGACGCCCAGGGGGCGGGTGTGCGGGACGGCCATCGGAATGCCGTGCGCGGTCACCAGCCTGCCGACGCCCAGCCGGGCGGCGAGCTCGCCGAGGGCGACGGCGAACAGCTCCCACTCGCGGTCCGGCTCGGGCCCGGTGAGCAGCAGGAACGGCGTCCCGGTCGCGTCGTTGGCGAGGCGCAGGGCGATCTCGGGGACCTCGACGCCCGTCCACCGGTCGGTGTCGAACGTCATGATCGGGCGCCGGGAGCGGTAGTCGAGCAGCCGGTCCACGTCGAAGGTCGCGATGACCCGATGCTCCAGTTCGGCCAGCAGGTGACCCAGGGCGAGCCGACCGGCCCCGCCCGCGTCCACGAACCCGTCGAAATGGTAGAGGAGCACCGGATCGGTCAGCTCAGGGACGTCCTCACTGAGCCGGTAGAGATCCGTCGGGTCGAACACCGTTTCCAGCCTTTCGTCGATCGTCTCTTGAGGAGAACCCGCGGGGGTCCCTGTGCATTCCGCGGGGCCGCCGGGCACGCGGACGGCGGGCTCGGCTCGGGGACGACGGAGACTACGGAGGGTCGGGCAAGACGACTCTCTGGAGTCGTTCGGGCATTAAGGCCCAACCCTTAATACCCCATCATTCGATGACGTATAGGCAAACCTGGGCCGGTCGGCCATGCTGGGGAAGGTGGGAACCACATCTGCGCATCGACCGGATCGGCGGTCCCTCCGGGTGCCGCCCCTGCCGTGCCCCTTCCCCAGCGAGATCAATCCCTGCGTCGAAGAGGTGGACGAGGAGAGCCACGCCTGGCTCGCCGCCTCGCGCATGCTGGAGGGGGAGAACGTGCTGGAGCACTTCCGGCGGTCCCGCATCGGCTGGCTGGCCGCCCGGACCAACCCCCTGGTGCCGCGCGCCAGCCTGCGCCTCCTCAACGACTGGTACAACTGGCTGTTCGCCTTCGACGACGCCTTCTGCGAGTCGGAGACGATGGGCCACCGGCCGGCCGCGCTCGTGCGCGCGCTCCCCCCACTCCTGGAGATCCTGGACGAACGGCGCGAGCCCGCGGCCGACGACCCCTTCGGCGTCGGCCTGCTGGAGCTGCAGCGCAGGATCGCCGCCGTCGGCACCCCCGCGCAGCTGGAACGGTGGCGGACCACCGTCCGCGAGTACCTGTTCGCCCAGGTGTGGGAGGCGGGGAACCGCGAGGCGGACCTGATCCCGACCCCTGAGGACTACGTCCTGATGCGCCGCATCACCGGCGCGACCTACACCTGCTTCGCGCTGATCGACGTCGCCGGGGGGTACCGGCTCGAATCCGAGGAATGGTCCCATCCGGATGTCCGCACGCTCAGTGACCTCGCGTGCGACCTCATCGGCTGGGACAACGACCTGCTCTCCTACGCCAAGGAGCGCGGGCGGGACGCGGCCCGGCACAACCTGGTCACCGTCCTGCGCTTCCACCGGACCGGATCGCTCCAGAAGGCGCTGGACGAGGTGGCGGCGATGCACGGCGCCGCCGTGGAGGGCTTCGTGGAGACGCGCGCGTCCGTGCGGCGCTGGGCGTCGCAGCCCGTGCTCAGATACGTGCGGGGACTGGAGCACTGGGTCCGCGGGCACATCGACTTCTCCCTCGGCAGCGCCCGCTACGTCCACGCCTGGCCGGAGGGGACGAGCTGGCCGACGGCGGACTGAGAACCGCCCCCGTGCGGGACGGCCGCGCCCCGTGCCGGACGGCCCCGGCCGGTGCGGCGGCGGGACCGGGTCACCCGGCCGGCGCGGCGTCGGCGTCCTCGCCGACCGCGAGCTCGATCAGCTCTTCGAGGGTGAGCCGCTTGCCCGCGGCGAACGCGGCCTCGTGGGCCTGCTCCCCGAGCAGCTTCCGGCACTCCTTGACGCACCGCTCGTGCTCGGCGTTGAAGAAGGGCGAGTTCATCTGGGGCATGCCGAAGGAGCGCCAGTTCTGCTGGCCCGCGCCGAGCAGCCGGGCCGCCAGGTCGGCCTGCCCCTGGTCGAGGAGGAGCCGGGCGACGACCTCGATCACCAGGCCGATGCCGAGCACGTCGTGGAAGTAGCGCTTGAGACGGAGCGACTCGCGGGCGTTGCGCAGCGCCTCGTCGGGACGGCCCATCGCCTGCTGCGCCATCGCCATGGCGTACATCGCGTAGGAGCGCAGCCACAGCTCGCCGCGCTGGGTGCACACCGCGATGCAGTCCTGCAGGAGGACCTCGGCCTCGGTCGGCTCGTTCTGCATGGTCAGCACCAGCGACAGCTCGACGATCGAGGGAAGCAGGCCGGGGTTGAGCTCCCGCCCCGTCTTGTGGAACTCGATCGCCACCCCGAGCAGGGCACTGGCCTTCTGCAGGTCGTTCTGGAGCACGGCCGCGGTGCCGAGCATCTTGGTCGCCAGGATGACCGCGGCCGAGTCGCCGACCCGGACCGCGTCCGAGCTGCACCGCTCGGCGGCCTCGATGGCGCCCGCGGTGTTGCCCTGACCGCTGTGCACGTAGGAGAGCACCCACAGGGCCTTGCAGCGCACGGAGCTCGGCTGGGTGACCAGCTCCAGGGCCTTCTCCAGGTAGAGCCTGCCCTCGCGGGCCAGTCCGCAGGCCACCCACATGAACCACAGCGACGACAGCAGCCGCAGGCCGGCCTCCGCCTCACCCGGCGTGCGCAGGCAGTAGTCGAGCGCCACGCGGATGTTGTCGTGCTCGTGCCGCATCCGGACGAACCAGTAGACCTGCCGGGCCCCCGACCACGCCTCCTCGCCGCGCATGGCGAGCTGCAGGTAGTAGTCGCGGTGCCGCTCCTGGATCCGCTGCTTCTCGCCCAGCTTGTCCAGCCACTCCTCCCCGTAGCTGCGCAGGGTGTCGATCAGCCGGTAGCGGTGCCCGGAGGGGGTGCCCTCGCTCAGCAGGATGGACTTCTCCACGAGGCTGGAGACCAGGTCGGTGACGTTCTCGCCGGGCAGGCCCTGCCCGGCGCAGACGTAGCGGGCGGCCTCCAGCTCGAAGTCGCCGGCGAAGACCGACAGCCGCGCCCACAGCAGCCGCTCGGCGGGCTCGCACAGCTCGTGGCTCCACCCGATCGCCGCGCGCAGCGTCTGGTGGCGGGGCAGCGCCGTACGGCTGGCGCCGGCCAGCAGGCTGAACCGGTCGGTCAGCAGCGCGAGGATCTGCTCCACCGACAGCGCCCGCAGGCGGACCGCGGCCAGCTCGATCGCCAGGGGGATGCCGTCCAGGCGGCGGCAGAGCTCCGAGACCGGCTCGATGGTGCGCTCGTCGAGCTCGAAGGAGGGCACGACCGCGCTCGCCCGCGCGGCGAACAGCTGGACGGACTCGTTGGTGAAGACGTTCTCCCCCGGCACGTCGCCGGGGACGGCCAGCGGCGGGACGGAGAGGGTGTACTCGCCCTGCGCGTTCAGCGACTGGCGGCTGGTGGCCAGGATCCGCAGCCGCGGCGAGGTCTTCAGCAGGTCCTCGAAGAGCCGGGCGCAGGCCTCGACGAGGTGCTCGCAGGTGTCGATGATCAGCAGGATCTCGCGGTCGCCGACCCAGTCGGAGAGGGTCTCCTCCGCCGAGCGCGCCGACTGGTCGGCGATGCCCAGCGCCGAGGTGATCGTGTGCCGGACCATCCCCGCGTCCTGCAGCCGGGCCAGGTCGGCGAACCACACGCCGTCGGCGAACTGGGTGCGCACCATGTGCGCGATGCGCAGCGCGGTGCGGGACTTGCCGACGCCGCCGATGCCGGTCAGGGTGACCAGCCGCGTCTCGGGCTCCTGGAGCCGCTGCCTGAGGGTCGCCAGCAACCGGGTGCGCCCGACGAAGTTGGTGAGCTCGTTCGGGAGATTGCCGTCTCGCCGCCATCCAGCTGTTGGCGTTGCCATGGCCGCCTCACGGGGGGTAGCTGACACCTGCCCTGGCATCGTACCGCCTGGGTCGTTGGCTGTCCTTTGCGCGGAAATCATGGTGGAACGCTTTGCTACCGGAGAAATCATCCGCCGCGGCGCTCCGGATAGCATGAGCCCGTGACAGAGCATCATCCAGACGATCTGCGCCCGGTCGACCTCTCGGAGGACGGCCCGGCCATCCTGCCCGACCAGACCTCCGACGACACCGACCTCGGCTGGGGCGAGTGGCGCGGGTCCGGCGGCGACGACGACCGGCTGCTGGAGGACCGCCCGCCCCACTGGTGAGCCCCCTTCCGCCGGTGGAGGAACCTCCACCGGCGGGGGACCCGGGAGACCCCGCGGCCGGAAGACCGCCCGGGAGACCCGCTAGGAGACGATGTCCCTGCGCCGGAAGCGGCGGAAGGCGAAGGCGGTCAGCACGACCGCGTAGGCGACCGACACGGCCACGCCCTTGACCATGCCGCCGAAGTCGGGCTCCGGCGCCAGGGCGTCCAGCCAGGCGGTGTTCCAGAACGTCGGGAGGAACTCCCGGAGCGAGCCGAGCGCGTCCACCGCCTGCAGGATGGTGCTCACGATCACCAGGCCGACCGCGCCGCCGACCGCGCCCAGCGGCGAGTCGGTGCCGACCGAGAGCAGGAAGGCCAGTGCGGCCACCACGAGCTGGCTGACCAGCACGTAGCCGATCACGATCCCGAAGCGCGGCAGCACGTCCAGCGCGGCGACCGTCTCCCCCGTGCCGGGCACCCGGACGTCGTTCCAGCCGAAGGCCAGGGTCCCGGCGAGCAGCGCCGTCACCGGCAGGCAGACCACCGCCGCCGCCGAGTAGCCCAGGGCGACGACCAGCTTCTGGCGCAGCAGCCGGTCCCGGGGGATCGGGGCGGCCAGCAGGTAGCGCAGCGAGGACCAGCCGGCCTCGCTGGCCACCGTGTCGCCGCAGAACACCGCCACCGCGACGACCAGCAGGAAGTTCGCCGACACCGAGAGCGCGAAGGCGGCGAAGTTCAGGCCGCCCTCGGTCGCCAGGTCGGAGATGCGCAGTGAGGCCCCCGCGGGGCCGCCCGACCGGACACCGATCGTGAACGCGATCACCAGCACCCAGGGCAGCGCCAGCAGCAGCCCGAAGATCACCATCGTCCGGCGCCGCCGGAACTGGCGGACGATCTCCACCGCCAGCGGCAGCGTGCGCTTCGGCGCGTAGCCCCGCGCCGAGCCGTCGCCGTTCACGCCCCTCGTGCCGCTCCCCGCGCCGGTGCTCCCGGTGGTGAGCGCCGTGCCGGCGCCGCCCGCGTCCTTCATGACTTCTCCCCGATCAGGTCCAGGAACACGTCCTCCAGGCGGGTGCCCGATCCGCCCGGCCCGCCGGCCGGCACGCGGTCGCTCAGCAGGTCGCTCACCGGGCCGGCCGTGACGAGCCGGCCGCGGTGCATGACCACCACGTGGCTGCAGGTCTGCTCCACCTCGGCGAGCAGGTGGCTGGAGACGATGACGGTACGGCCCCGCGCCGCGTAGCGGATCAGGACCTCGCGCATCTCGCGGATCTGCGGCGGGTCCAGGCCGTTGGTGGGCTCGTCGAGCACGAGCAGGTCGGGCAGGCCGAGCATGGCCTGGGCGATGGCCAGGCGCTGGCGCATGCCCTGGGAGTAGGTCCGCACGGCGCGCTCCAGGGCGGAGCCGAGCCCGGCGATCTCCAGGGCCTCCGCCAGGTGGGCGTCGGCGGCGGGGCGGCCGGTCGCCCTCCAGTAGAGCTCCAGGTTCGCCCGGCCCGACAGGTGCGGCAGGAAGCCGGCGCCCTCGACGAACGAGCCCAGCCGCGACAGGACCGGCGCGCCGGGCGCCACCCGGTGGCCGAAGATCCTGATCTCGCCCGCGTCGGGGTGGATCAGGCCCATCATCATGCGCATCGTGGTGGTCTTACCGGCGCCGTTGGGACCGAGCAGGCCGAGCACCTGGCCCTGCTCGACGGTGAACGACAGGTCGTCCACCGCCTTCTCGCCGTTGCGGTAGGCCTTGGCCAGTCCCTCGATCCGCAGCGGCACCGCGTCGAGGTCGGGGACGTGCTCGCCGGCGGGGCGGCGGCGCCCGGTGAGGACCAGCGCCGCCGCGGCGGCCAGCGCGGCCAGCGGCAGGGCCCAGGTCCACCAGGCGGGGCCGGTGGCCGGGGTGCGCAGCGCGGCGTGCACGGGCACGGTCAGCTCGGGGGAGGCCAGGGCGACGGTGTAGACCGCCGGGGCCGCGGGGGTGCTGTAGCCGAGGTCGGTCGTGGTGAGGGCGACGCGGAGCCGGTGCCCCGTCTCGAAGCGGTGGTCGACGGCGGGCAGCGCGATCGTGGCCTCCGCCGTCCCCGTGCCCGTGCCCGTGCCCGGCCCCGCACCGCCTCCGGGCACGGTGATCCGCACCGGGGCGGCGAGCCCTTCGGGCAGGATCGGCGCGGAGGCGCCGCCGTTGACGTCGTACAGCTTGGCGAACAGCGTCACGTCCCGCCCGGCCCCGTCCTGCCCGGTCCCGTCCCGCCCGGCGTCCCCGGTCTTCCCGGTGCCGGGGTCCCCGCCGGAGGCGATCCCGACCCGGACCCGGACGGTGGAGCTCCCGGTGACCTGGAGCGGGGCGGCCAGCGGAGCGGACTCGAAGACCGCGCTCTGGCCCGCCATGTCCACCGACACGCTCACGCCGCCGGAGCCGGCCAGGCCGCCGAACCCGGGGACGGCCGAGATGGAGGCGGGGGAGCCGCCGGGCGGGTTGGCCACCGGCTGCTCGGGACCGGACAGGGGGACGGCGGTCGTGGAACCGCCGGACAGGCCCGGGTAGGCGCCGGCGGTGGCGTGCAGCCGGACCGGGCGGCGGGTGCCGGGGTCGCGACCGCCGTCACGGGTGACGGTGAAGACGCCGACGCCGGGCGGACCGGCGGGGGCGGCGCTCTTGAGGTAGTGGTCGAACCAGCCGAGGGTCTGCTCGTGGAGCCAGTCGACCTCGCCGTCGCCGCCGTCGTGTCCCCCGTCGAACCAGGCGACGTGCACCGGGGCGCCGGTCGCGGCGATGGCGCGCGCGTTGGCGTCCGCGTGGCCCAGCGGGAACAGCGAGTCGCGCTGCCCCTGCAGCAGCAGGGCCGGGACCCGGATCCTGCCCTGCACCGAGACCGGGCTGGACCGGCGCAGCGTCCGCACGGCGGCGGGGGTGGCCCGGCCGGTCTCGGCGACCTGCTGGTACATGGCGCAGATCTCCGGCAGGAACCGGCCGCACCGGACCTGCTCGGCCGTCGGCGGCCGGCCCGCCCCGGGGCCCGGCCCGCCCCCGGCGGTCCCGCTCCCGTCCCCGCCCTCCTCGTCGTCCTGGCCGCCCGCGGAACCCTGCCCGCCCTGACCGGAGAGCGCCGCCAGGCCGCCGCCGGCCTGCGGGCCGCCCCGGCTGAAGAACAGCCCGGCCCACATGCGCTTGAACACGCCGCTCTCCGGGCCCCGCCCGGTGGCGTTGGGGAACAGCGCGTCGGCCAGGTCGTACCAGGTGATCTGGGGGACGATCGCGTCGACGCGGTCGTCGTGGGCGGCGGCCATCAGCGCGATGGCGCCGCCGTAGGAGCCGCCCGCGATGCCCACGCGCGGGTCGCCGCCCGCGTCGAGCCGGACCTCGGGCCGCTTCGCCAGCCAGTCGACGAGCTGGCGGACGTCCTTGACCTCGTAGTCGGGGGAGTTGAGCGCGATCTGCCCGCTGGAGCGGCCGAAGCCGCGCGCCGACCAGGTCAGCACGGCGTAACCCTCGCGCGCCAGCCGCAGCGCGGCCTCGCGGACGCTCTGCTTGCTCCCGCCGAAACCGTGCGCGAGCAGCACCGCGGGGGCCTTCCCGCCCCCCGCGGGCGGGAAGAAGCTCGTGTCGAGCACGACCCGCTGGTCGTCGGCCGGGCCGTCGACCACGGTGATCATCTGGTTCCGGACCCGCACCTGCGGTTCCGACGGCCACACCAGCCATCCCGCGACGCCGGCGACGAGCACGGCGGCCGCCGCGATCCAGACGGTCGCCCTTCCCCTGAGCCTCATGCGCTGGAGCCTACTGTCCGAAACCGGGTGCTCCCTGAGAGGAGTCTCAGGCGGACGGCCGGTCCCGGCCGCACGGGCGGGCGGTGCGGGCCGGATATCGGCCGTGCGCCGGACGGCTCCCGAGGGCGTCCGTATCCCGCGGCGCGCGGGCGGGCCGTTGGCAGGAGCCGCCGCGCCGTCCACAATCGCGTGATGAGCGATGACCACCGCTATGTCGGAGCGCGGGTCCCGCGCCGGGAGGACGCCCGGCTGGTGACCGGGCGGGCGCGGTTCGCCGCGGACGTCCGCCTGCCGGGCGCGGCCCACGCGGTCGTGGTGCGCAGCCCGGTGGCGCACGGGCGGCTGGTCCGGTGCGACGTCAAGGCGGCGCTGGCCGCCGACGGGGTGCTGGACGTGCTGACGCCCGCGGACGCCGCCGGGGTGCGGCTGCCGTGCGTGGCGCTCGCCCCCGGTCAGCGGATGACGGACTACCCGGTGCTGGAGGAGACGGTCCGCTACGCCGGGCAGCCGGTCGCCCTGGTGGTGGCGCGCAGCGAGGCGGCGGCCCGGGACGCGGCCGAACTCGTCGACCTGGACGTCGAGGAGCTGCCCGCCGTGGTCGGCGCGCAGCTCGCGCTGGCCGAGGGAGCCCCCCTGCTCCATCCGGAGTGGGGCTCCAACCTGGTCACCGACTTCGCCCTCGGGGACCCGGCCGACGAGTGCGAGGCCGTCTTCGCCGCCGCCGGGCACGTGGTCGAGCTGACGACCCGGCTGGGCCGGGCCGCGCCGTACCCGATGGAGCCGCGCGGGATCGCGGCCTCCTTCGAGGACGGCGCGCTGACCGTGTGGACCTCCACGCAGGCGCCGCACCACGTCCGCGACCACCTCGCCGCCGCGCTCGGGCTCGGCCTCGGCCGGGTGCGCGTGCTGGCGTGCGACACCGGCGGCGGCTTCGGCGGCAAGGAGCACGTCTACCCCGACGAGACGCTGGTCTGCCTGGCGGCGGTACGGCTGGGCCGCCCGGTGCGGTGGGCCGAGTCGCGCACCGAGCACCTGACCGCCACCCTGCCGGCCCGCGACGCGGTGCACCGCGCCCGGCTCGCCTTCGACGACGACGGCCGGTTCCGGGCGCTGCACTGCGACATCCTCGGCGACCTGGGCGCGCACCCGTCCAACGTGGGCATCTCCCCGATCGCCGTCACGGCGCTCTCGCTGCCCGGGCCGTACCGGTTCGACCGGGCGGGCGCGCGGATCCGCGCCGCGGTGACGACCACCACGCCGACCGGCTCCTACCGGGGGTTCGGCCAGCCCGAGGCGACCTGGACCCGGGAGCGGCTGGTGGACGAGGCCGCCCGGCGGCTGGGCGCCGACCCCGTCGAGCTGCGCCTGCTCAACCTGCTCGGCCCCGGCGAGCTGCCGCACACCTCCCGGACCTGGCAGTCCTACGACTCCGGGGACTACCCGGCCGCGCTGCGGGCGCTGCGGGACATGGTCCGGCCGCCGGCGCGCCCGGCCGACGGACGGCGGCGCGGGATCGGGTTCTCCTGCCACGTCGAGTCCACCGGCATGGGCCCCTCGGAGGCGATGCGGCAGGCGGGCATCCAGTCCGGCGGCTACGAGACCGCGGTGCTGCGCATGGAGCAGGACGCCTCGGTGGTCGTCGCCTGCGGGGTGGCGGCCATCGGCCAGGGCATCGAGACGGCGCTGGCCCAGCTGGCCGCCGACCACACCGGGGTGCCGCTGGAGCGGGTCCGGGTGCTGCTGGGCGACACCGCGGCTACGCCGTACTCCCCGGTGGGCGCGATCGCCAGCCGGTCGCTCGTGCTGGGCGGCGCGGCGCTGGTCCGGGCGGCGGCGCGGCTCCGCGAGAAGGTCGTCGCGATCGCGGCCCACCAGCTGGAGGCGGACCCGGGCGACCTGGAGGTCTCCGGCGGCGCGGTGCGGGTCATCGGGGACCCGTCGGCCCGCCGCACGCTGGCCGAGATCGCGCTCTCGGCGTGGCGGGCCTGGGACCTGCCCGCGGGGATGGCGCCGGGGCTGGAGGAGCGGGCCACCTACGACCCGGCGGCCTACACCTTCGCCTTCGGCGCGCACGCGGCGGCGGTGGCCGTCGACCCGGAGACGGGCGCGGTCGAGGTGGAGGGCTACTGGGCGGTCAACGACTGCGGCGTCGTGGTGAACCCGGCGATCGTCGAGGGGCAGATCCGCGGCGGCGTCGTGCAGGGGCTCGGGATGGCGCTGACCGAGGAGGTCGTGTACGGGTCCGACGGGCAGCCCGCCGCCGGCTACCTCCCCCTGTACGCGCCGGACGCGCCCCCGGTCGAGGTGGCGCTGATGCGGACGCCGTCCGCGGTGACGCCGGGCGGCATGAAGGGGGCGGGGGAGGCCGGGATCATCGGGCCGCCCGCGGCGGTCGGCAACGCCGTGGCCGCCGCGCTCCCCGAGGCCGCCGGCCGGATCACCGCCGTCCCCCTGACGCCCGCCGCGGTCTGGTCGGCCCTGGCGGCACCGGAGGGCGGGTAGCCTCCGCACGGGGCTCTCCCGGCGGGCCGCGCGTCCGGGGACCGCCGCGTTCCGTGTCCCATCCGTGACCCGGGCTCGACGTCCCCGGGACCGCCGTGCCGTACCGGAACGGCCGCGACTTGGAATTATCTGGCGAAACCCGGGGATCTCCCCGATTGCGGTCTTCGTAAACGCCCGGCATCATTTCGACGCGTGAAGCCTGCAGCGAGCGTGAGAAGAAGAGCCGCATCGGCCGTCCGGTGGGCCCTGCCGTACTGGACCCGGGGGAAGGCGGGCCGGGAGACGCCCGCCGACCTGTTCCGCGTCCTGTACCTCGGGTGGGTGGTCGCCTTCTGCTTCAAGGTGCTGGGAGCGTCCTGGGACGTCTCCTGGCACTTCCGGTGGCTCCGCGACGACCTGGCGCCGCCGCACCTGCTCAACAGCGTCGGCACCGCCATCGTGGTCGCCCTGACCATCGTGCACCTCTACACCGGCTACGGCGTGGACCGCACCGCGCAGCGCCTCATCCAGTGGGGCACCGGCCTCTTCCTCATCGCCGTGCCGCTGGACCTGATCAACCACCGCCTCAACGGGCTCGACATCACCTCGTGGAGCCCGTCGCACATGCTGCTGTACATCGGCACGTTCTTCATGATCTGCGGGGTGATCCGGGGCTGGTTCCTCGGCGCGCCGCCCGGCCGCACCCGCACGCTCGTCCTCGGCGGGCTGTTCGTGTTCATGTTCGAGAACGTCTGGTTCCCCGCCCAGCACCAGGAGTACGGCGTCTTCGGGATCAGGGCGTGGGACGCCGGGCGGCCGGAGGCCGAGAAGATGCTGCTGGACTTCGCCGCGGCCCAGATGGGCCGCGCGGTGGACCGCGGCATGGTGGTGCAGTTCTCGCTCCCGGTGCCCGACCAGGTCTACCCCCTCTACGGGGTGGTCGCCGCGATGATCGTGCTGGTCTTCGCCCGCGCGATGATCGGCCGCAGGTTCGCCGCCACCGCCGTGGTCGGCACCTACGTCGCCTACCGTGCGCTGATCTGGCCGATCCTGGCCGCCGCGGAGTTCCCGCGCTCGGCGGTGCCGGTCTTCCTGATCGCCGGGGCGCTCGCCGTCGACCTGGCGTTCCTGATCCGGATCCCGGTGGTCAGGGCGCTGGCCGGCTCGCTCGTCGCCACTCTCGCGGTGGACCTGGCGCTCCGCTCGCAGCACGTCTGGGCGTCCCCGCCGCTGGTCTCCCCGGCGACCATGGCCGCCGGCGGGGCCGCGCTCGCCGCCCTGTGGCTGGGCGGCGAGTGGTTCCTCGGCCGCCACCGGCTGCGGGCCGCCGAGGAGAGCGAACCTCAGGAGATGGTCGCCGTGGTCAGCGCCACCGCCACCCCGTAGGCGAGTCCCATCACGGTGAGCTCGACCGCCGCCCACGCGGCGACCCCCGTCGCCTCCTGCCGCTCGATGCGCGGCAGGAGGCGGAACCGGATGTGGGCGGCGAGCGGGACGAGCAGCGCCACGCTCGCGGTCTTGGCCACCAGGAGCAGGCCGTACTCGCCGGTCAGCAGCGAGCCGGGCAGTTCGGTGCCGGGGGTGAGGGCGATCGTGGCCAGGCCGTTCACCAGCCCGGACAGGGTGACCACGCCCAGCGCGAGGCCCGCCAGCCGGGAGAACCGCGGCAGGACCTCGGCCAGCAGCCCGCGGTCCCGGGCGACCAGCAGCATGACCGTGAGCAGTCCGCCGGTCCACGCCGCCGAGCCCATCACGTGCAGCTCCATCGAGATCATGATGGGGTCGTGCCAGACCGAGTCCACCGCGTGGCCGGTGACCGGGATCGGCAGCAGGCCGAACAGGGCCACCAGGATGCGCAGCTCGGCCGGGACCTTCTCGCCGAACCGCACGGCCAGCAGCCCGATCCCGGCGCAGGCGAGCGCGCAGGCGGCGCTGAACAGCATGCCCTGGCCCGCGCCCACGGCGTCGACGTACTCGGCGACCAGGCCGGGGGTGGGCACGGCCCCCGGGTTCAGCTCGGCGGTCTGGAACACGATGACGGCCAGCGCCAGCAGCGCCCACGCCCAGGCGAACGAGACGGCCAGCGGCCGGGCCCGGCGCATCACCGGCTCGGTGCGCTCGGGCGCGTCGAACCCGAGCAGCTTCGGCAGCAGGCTCAGCCCGACCACCGCGACCGCCGCCAGGTCCAGCAGCACCCGCAGCACCGGCAGGCCGTAGGCCACGGCCGGGCCGGGCAGCGCGATGCCGGGCACCGCCTCCTCGGCGCCGAGCGCGGTGGCGACCAGGACGGCGAGCAGCGCCCCGGAGACGAGCCCGCCGACCAGCAGCCTGCGGACCGCGACCGCCTCGGGAGCGCGCTCCACGGTGACGGTCACGGCGCGTCCGTCCGCTCACGGGTGCGGCGCATCGCCACGACGGTGGCGCCGCCCAGCAGGACCAGGGCCGCGGCGAGCCAGACGACCGCCATCCCGGCGCCGCCGTTCTGCGCGGCCTCGATCGCCCGGGCCCGCCCGTCGGGAGCCTCCGCGGCGTTCCCGTCGGCGGGTACGGCGGGAGCCGACGCGGCCGGGACCGGCTGCGCGGAGCCCGGCCCCGGAGCGGTCAGGGTGAAGGCCACCGTGCCGGAGACCGGGTGGCCGTCGGAGGAGAGGATCCGGTAGCCCACGACGTACTCCCCGGCCGGGCCGAGGGGCCTGGCCCCGACGCTGACCTCCGCGCCGTCGACGGCGGTCCTCCCCTCCTCCCACCGGGTGCCGTCCGGGCCGGTCAGGGTGATCTGCGCGAAGCCCTGCCGCGCGGGCTGGTCGAAGGTGAGCGTGATCCTCTCGGGTCCGGCGGCGATCGCGGCGCCGTCCTTCGGATCGCTGCCGATCAGTACGTTGTGGGCCTGGGCCGGGGTGACCGCGCCGAGCAGCGCGGCGCAGGCCAGCAGCAGGACCGTGAGTGACCGCCTCACCGATCGAGACCTTCCGTTGGGTTCCTCATGACCCGAACATATTCGCACTTCAGACGTCCACCCCGGGAATCGGAGGCCTCCGGGGGAGGGGGAGGACCGGCCGGAGGCCGCCGACCGGCCGGGTGGGCCGAGCCCTCTGCGGCGCGGGCCGGCCCGGCCCTGCGGGGGAAGGAAGTATGGGAGCGCTCCCACAGAGGAGGGGAAGGGCGGCGAAGGGCCGGCAGCGGCTTAGCCGGACCGTAAAAGGCTCGACAAAACCGGCAAACCAGTCTTTTCGCTTATAAGTGGACTAACTCCTTCTTTACTGTGGTTGTCCATAATCGAAAACCTGGAAGAAACCTTGACGGGCCTGTCGGCGCGTCTCTAGCCTCCTCCGTGGGAACGCTCCCACAGAATCACACCGAACACCCGTACGAGAAGTCTCACGTCTGAGGCGGTCTCGACGGCTCACCGGAGCCTCCGTGCCATCGGCGACCACCGCGGTCGCCCTCGCTGAGCGGCCGGTGATCACCTCTGCCCGACCCCGCGCGGGGCCGGCGGCCCCCTCCCGGCCGCCCCTCCCCCGCGACCGCCGCACTCCGGAACCGCCCGTCAGACGGCGGCGACGGGGTGGAGGGCCGTGGACGAGGCCGCGGAGGACGCAGACGACACCGGCGGTACCGGCGGCACCGGCGACACGGAGAAGGAGGAGGCCCCGGCATGAGTTTCCTGGTGGTGCTCAACGAGGAGGAGCAGTACTCGGTCTGGCCCGCGGACCGGGAGCTGCCCGCGGGCTGGCGGGCCGAGGGGTTCGCCGGGGAGCGGGAGGAGTGCCTCGCCCGCATCGAGGAGGTCTGGACGGACATGCGCCCGCTCAGCGTCCGGCGGGCGCACGGATGACCGGGCCGGTGGCGGCCCGGCTCGCCGAGATGGTCGAGACCGCCTCCGACGGGCGGCTCACCGCCGGGGAGGTGCTGCGCTCCGAGGGCTCCCTGGCCGCCCTCGGGCTGGCCTCGCTGGAACTGCTCCGGCTGGTCGACGGGATCGAGGACGAGTTCGGCGTGGTCCTCGACCTCGGCGGCGGAGCCCCCCTCGACGGCTTCCCGTCCCTGGTCGGCCACGTCGCGGAGAACCTGCGGTGAGCGCGCGGACCCCGTCGGCTCCGCAGCCCCCGCCGGCTCCGCAGCCCCCGTCGGCTCCGCAGCCCCCGCGGATCCCGCCGGCCCCGCGCGCTCCGCAGCCGCCGCGGGCCCCGCGGACGGTGCCGGAGATGCTGGCCCTGCGCGCCGCGCAGGAGCCGGAGCGGACCGCGATCGTCGTCGAGGGCGAGGGGACGCTGACCTTCGGCGCGTGGGAGCGGCGCTCCCAGGCGGTCGCGCACGGTCTCCTGGACCGCGGCGTGCGGCCGGGCGACCGGGTCGCGCTGCTGTTCGGGAGCCGCGACTGGGCGGACTTCGCCGTGGCCTACTGCGCGGTCCAGCTCGCCGGGGCGGTCGCCGTCCCGCTCTCGGACCGGCTCGCCCCGGCCGAGCTGCGGTACATGCTCGGCCACTGCGAGGCCTCCGCCGTCCTGTGCGGCCGGGACCTGAAGGCCCCGGAGGGCGACCGCTGGACGGCCGCCCCGGCGGAGCTGGAGGGCGCCGGGACCGGGCCGGTCGGGGTGCGGATCGCCCCGGGGGACCTGGCCCAGATCCTCTACACCTCCGGGACCACCGGCATGCCCAAGGGCGTCGGCGCCTCCCACGCCAACCTGGCCTTCGGCTGCGAGACGCGCCCGAACCGCCGCCGGTTCGGGCACTCGCGCCACCTGCTGCACGCCTTCCCGATCGGCACCAACGCCGGGCAGACCATGCTGCTCAACGCGCTGGACGCCCGCCCGGCGATGCTGACGCCGGGCCGCTTCACGCCCGGCCGGTTCGCCCGGCTGATCGAGTCGTACGGCGTCGGCACCGTGTTCCTCGTCCCGACCATGGCGATCGAACTGCTCAACACCGGGCTGCACGAACGCCACGACTTCTCCAGCGTGGTGCTGCTGGGCTCGTCCGCCTCGGCCCTTCCCCCCTCGGTGTCCGTACGGCTCACCGCCGCCTTCCCCAACGCGACGGTGACGAACTACTACACCTCGACCGAGGCGGCCCCCGCCCAGACCATCATGATCTTCGATCCGGCCCGGCCGGGCGCGCTCGGGCGCCCGGCGTCCGGCGGCGCGCTGCGCGTCACCGGGCCGGACGGCGGGCCGCTGCCGCCGGGGGAGACCGGCGAGGTCTGGATGCGCTCGCCCGCCCCCCGCTCCTACTACCGCGACGAGCAGGCGAGCGCCGAGGCGTTCCGCGGCGGCTGGGTGCGGATGGGCGACCTGGGCTACCTGGACGCCGACGGCTACCTGTACCTCGTCGACCGGGAGAGCGACGTGGTCAAGTCCGGGGCGTTCAAGGTCTCGACGCTGCAGGTGGAGGCCGCGCTGTACGAGCACCCGCAGATCGCCGAGGCCGCGGTGGTCGGCGTCCCGCACCCGGTGCTGGGCACCGCGATCGCCGCGGCCGTCGTGCCCCGCCCCGCCGCGGAGGTGTCCGTCGCGGACCTGCGCGCCTTCCTGATGGAGCGGCTGGCCGGTCACGAGCTGCCCGAGCGGGTGCTCGTGGTGGACGCCCTGCCCAAGAACCAGTCCGGGAAAGTCGTCAAAACAGAGGTGCGGAGGCGCTTCGGCGCCGACGCGACCGGTCGTACGGAAGGCGTGTGAGATGTCGGTACCGCTGGTGGACGAGTCGCACCGGGCGTCGCCCGCCCAGCACGGAATGTGGGTCACCGAGCGGGCGGGCGCGGGCGGCGCCGTCTACCGCATGCCGCTGGCGATCCGCTTCGACGGCCCGCTGGACGCGGACACGATGCTCGACGCCTGCGCGGCGGTGGTCCGCCGCCACCCCGTGCTCGCCTCCGTGCTGGCCGAGCGGGACGGGCAGGTGTGGGCGGCGCCCGGCGAGGCCCCGCCGCCGATCCTCTTCGAGGACCTCTCCGGCGAGGCCCCGGGTCCCGCCGCCGCCCCGGCCGCCTCAGCGGGCGCCGGGAACGCCGCGGAACCGGCGGGCGCGCCCGGCTCGCCGGAGTGGCTCGCCGCCCGGGTCGCCGCGACCCCTCTGGACCTGGGCGCCGGCCCGGTCTCGCGGTTCACCCTGTTCCGGCTGGGGCCGCTGCGCCACCTGCTGCTGGTCGTGGCCCACCACGCCGTCTTCGACGGCATGTCCAAGGACGTGCTCCTGCGCGACCTGGCCGCCGCCTACAACGGTGAGGCGCCGCCCCCGCTGCCGATCTCGTACGGCGAGGCGGCCCGCGCCGAGCAGGAGCGGGTGGACGCCGGGCTGGACGCGGCGGCGGAGTTCTGGCGGTCCCGGTGGCACGACGACCGGGAGGTCGCCCTCCCCGGGGCCACCGGCTCCTCGCTGCGCGCGGCTCCCGGCGAGGCGGTGGAGCTGGCCCTCGGCGAGGAGGCGGCCGAGGCGGCCGGGCCGCTGGGCGTCACCCGCTTCGAGCTCCTGCTGGCCGCCTTCCACGTGCTGCTGCACGCCTACGGCAACGAGCGGGTGACGGTGGCGGTGGACCTGTCCACCCGGACCGAGCAGACCCGCGACCACCTCGGGCCCTTCGTCAACGAGCTCCCGGTGGCATCCGTCCCGGAGGGGACGTTCGCCGAGTTCGCCCGCTCCCTGCGGGAGGAGCTGCGCGCCGTCTACCGGCACCGGGCGGTCCCGCCGGCCCGGGTGCTGGGCGGGATCGGCCCGCGCAGCGCGCTCACCCCGGTCTCGGTGAGCTACCGGGCGCGGCCGGGCGCCGACCCCGTCTTCACCGGGCTCGACGTCTCCACCGACTGGGTGATGTTCAACGGCGCGGTCCGCAACACGCTGCACCTGCAGATCGTGGACGCGCCCTCCGGGCTCTCGGGCGTGCTGCTGTTCAACCCCGCGGTCCTCGGCCGCGCCGGGTGCGAGGCCGTCGCGGAGGACCTGCGGGCCCTGCTGCGGGGCGTCGCCGCCCGGCCGGAGGCCCCGATCGCGGAGCTGCCGCTCCCGGCGCGCGCCGTCCCGCCCCTCGCGGCCCCGGCACCCGCCGAGGAGCCCGAGGAGCCCGAGGAGAACGGTGCGGGAGGGGCGCCGGACGCGCTGGTCGAGGAGGTCGCCGCGATCTGGCGCGAGGCGCTGGGGGTGGACGAGATCCGGCCGGACGACGACCTGTTCGACCTCGGCGGGCACTCACTGACGATCACCCGGATCATCTCCCTCGTGCACGACCGGATGGGCGTCGAGCTCTCCTTCGAGGTGTTCATCGACGACCCCACCGTGAACGGCGTCGCCGCCGAGATCGCCGGGTCCCGGTGACGGCCGTGGCCGCGCGGGCGCCGCTGGCCCCCGCCCCGCGCGGCCGCACACCGGTGGACCGCCCCGCGGCCGGTGGCGATCGTGAGGACCGCCCCGCGGCCGGTGGCGATCGCGAGGACCGCCCCGTGACCGGTGGCGGCCCCATCGCCCGTCCCGTGCCGGAGGGCGCGCCGTGACCGTCGAAGACCGGCGCGCGGCGCTGCTCGCCCGGCTGGCGGCGCTCCCGCCCGAGCGCCGCGAGGCCCTGCGCGCGCTCGCGCTGGGCGGGGCGGCCTCCGGTGCGACGGCCTCCGGTACGGCGGCCTCCGGTGCGACGGCCTCCGGTGCGACGGCCTCCGGTGCGACGGCCTCCGGTACGGCGGCCTCCGGCCGGGAGGAGCCGGAGGGAGAGGGCGCCGGCGGCGCGGCCCGGACCCCGGCCGACGGAGGCGCGGGGAGCGCGCGGGAGGCGGAGACGGGCCGGCCCCGGCCGCTCTCCTTCGGCCAGGAACGGTTCTGGTTCCTCAACCGCTTCGACCCGTCCGACACCGTCTACAACACCCCCTGGTGCGTACGGCTGCGCGGCCCGGTCGACGTCGGCGCCCTGGCCGGCGCCCTGGCCCGCGTCGCCGAGCGGCACCACGTGCTGCGGACCCGCTTCCGGCTGGCCGGCGACCGGCCCGTGCAGATCGTCATGCCGGCCGGGCCGGTCCCGCTGGAGCTGACCGAGGTCGCCGGGGATCCGGCGCCGGCCGTGGTGGAGTTCGTCAACCGGCCGTTCGACCTGGCGGCGGACCCGCCGCTGCGGGCGGCGCTGCTGCGACTGGACGACGGGACCCGTCTGCTCTGCCTGGTCCTGCACCACATCGCGGTCGACGGCTGGTCGCTGGACGTCCTCATGCGGGAGCTGGCCGAGTGCTACGCGGCCCGGCGCGAGGGGCGCGAACCCGTGCTGGCGGAGCTGCCGATGCAGTACGCCGACTTCGCCGCCGAGGACCGGCGGCGCGACCGCACGGCCCAGTTGGAGTACTGGACCCGCACCCTGACCGGGGTGCCCGTGCTGGACCTCCCCGCCGACCTGCCCCGCCCGGCCCGGTGGACGGGGCGGGGCGGGCAGGAGCCCCTGCGGGTGCCCGCCGGGACGGTCGCCCGGCTGGAGGAGGCCGCCCGCCGGGGGCGGTGCACGCTGTTCATGGCCCTGGTCGCCGCCTACCAGGCCGCACTCGGGCTGCTGGCCGGCCAGGACGACCTGTGCGTCGGGGTGCCGGTCGCCGGCCGCGGCCGGACCGAGCTGGCCCCGCTGATCGGGTACTTCTCCACGACCCTGGTGCTCCGCGCCGACCTGACCGGCGACCCCACCTTCCGGGAACTGCTCAGGCGCACCCGCGTCACCGTGCTGCGCGGGCTCCAGCACGCCGACACGCCCTTCGAGCAGATCCTCGGGGCGCTGCGCCTGCCCCGCGACCTGAGCCGCCCGCCGCTGCTGCAGGCCATGTTCAACCTGCACAACCTGCCCAAGGACGACCTGCTGCGCACGTCGATGGGGGACCTGGAGGTCGAGGTCTACCCGGTCCCGGCCGCGGGCCGTACCAAGGCGGAGATCTCGGTGGACGCCTGGCGGGAGGGCGGAGGACTGGGCGGGGTCCTCGACTACGGCGGCGACCTGTTCACGGCGGAGACCGCGCGGCGGTTCGCCCGCGTCTTCACCGGCCTGCTGGAGCGCGCCGGGGACGACCCCGGCCTCCGGCTGTCGGAGCTGGCGGGCGGCTGAGGTGGACCGGGCAGGGATCGGGGGTCCGGCCGCGGATCCGCGACGGAAGGGAGACGAACGGTGCTGACGACGCTGACGACGCTGGAGCCGCTACGGCGCCGGCGGGACCTGACCCCCGACGCGGTGGCGGTGAGCGGGCCCGGGGGCGAGCTGACCCACCGCGAACTGCACGAGCGGGTCGACGCCCTGGCGGCGGTCCTGCGCGAGCGGGGCGTGGGGCCGGAGGTCCCGGTGGGGATCTGCACGGAGCGCACCGTGGGGATGGTGGTCGCGGTGCTGGCCGTCTGGGCCGCGGGCGGCGCGTACGTCCCGCTCGACCCCGACTTCCCCGCCGACCGGCTCCGGTTGATGCGCGAGGACGCGGGGGCCGGCCTGGTGCTGACCCAGGACGGGGTGGCGGCGCGGCTGCCGTCCGGGACGCCCCGCACGCTGGTGCTCGCCCCGGACGGCTCGGTCCCCGGCGCGCGCCCCGCCCCGGACGGCCCGCCCGCCCCGGACGGCCCGCGGGGCGACCTGGCCTACCTGATCTACACCTCGGGCTCGACCGGGCGGCCCAAGGGCGTGGCGGTCCCGCACCGCGCGGTGGCCAACCTGATCGGGTCCTTCGCCTCCCTGCTGGAGCTCACCCCCGCCGACCGCTGGCTGGCCGTCACCACGCTGTCGTTCGACATCTCGGTGCTGGAACTGCTGCTCCCGCTGGCCTGCGGCGCCCGGCTCGTGGTGGCCCCCGCCGACCGGGTGGCCGACGGCCCGGCGCTGCGCGCGCTGGCGGCCGAGGAGCGGATCACGGCCATGCAGGCCACCCCGGCGACCTGGCGCATCCTGCTGGAGGCCGGCGGGGTGCCGCCGACGGTCCGGACGCGGCTGTGCGGGGGCGAGGCGCTCCCGCGCGACCTCGCCGACGCGCTCGGCTCCGACGGCGCCCGCCTGTGGAACGTGTACGGGCCGACGGAGACGACCGTGTGGTCCACCGCCGGGCCCGTCCCGCCCGCGCCGGCCCCGGTGGACCTGGGCGGGCCGATCGCCGAGACCGCCCTGTACCTGCTGGACGCCGCGGGGGACCCGGTGGCGGAGGGACAGGTGGGGGAGCTGCACATCGGCGGCGCCGGGGTGGCGCGCGGCTACCACGGCCTGCCCGCCCTGACCGCGGCCCGCTTCCTGCCCGACCCCTTCTCCGGCCGGCCGGGCGCGCGCATGTACGCCACCGGCGACCTGGCCAGGATCGGCGCCGCGGGACGCCTGGAGTACCTGGGCCGGGCCGACCAGCAGGTCAAGATCCGCGGCTTCCGGATCGAGCTCGGCGAGATCGAGACCGCCCTGCGGGCCGCCGCGGAGGTACGGCAGGCCGCCGTCGCCGTGCGCGAGGGCCCGGACGGGTCGCCCCGGCTGGTCGCCTACGTCGTCCCGGCCGGCGACGCCGGTGACGCCGGTGACGCCGGGATCATCGGGACCGTCGGGACCCCGGGCGCCCCGGACGGCTCCGGGCACCGCGGCGCCGCGGGCGCACCGGTGGAGGCCGGCGTCCCGGACGGGCTCTGGCCGGGACTGCGCGCCCGGTTGCGGGCGGGCCTGCCGGCGTACATGGTCCCCGCCCACCTGGTGGTCCTCGACCGGCTGCCGCTCACCCCCAACGGCAAGCTGGACCGCGCGGCGCTGCCGCACCCCGACTGGGCGCGGCCCGGTGGGACGCCCTACCGGGCCCCGGCCGGCGCGGAGGAGAAGGAGCTGGCCGCCATGTGGGCCGACGTCCTCGGCCTGGCCGAACCGGTCGGGGTCGACGACGACTTCTTCGAGCTCGGCGGGCACTCGCTCACGGCGGCCCAGATCATCGCCAGGGTGCAGACGCTGTTCGGGACGGTGGTGCCGATCGTGGCGCTGTTCGAGAACCCCACGGTGGCCGGGCTCGCCCGGGAGATCGACCGCGCGGGCGACGGGGCGGACGACGGGCCGGACCTGATGGACATGGCGGCGCTGCGCGATCAGCTCGACGGGCTCAGCGCCGAGGAGCTGGCCGCCCTCTTCGACGAACTGGCGCCGGGCGCATGAGGGCGCCCCTGTCCCCGGCCCAGGAGCGGCTCTGGTTCCTGCAGCGCCTCGATCCGGCGGACGCCGCCTACAACCTCTACCTCGTGCGCACGCTGCGCGGCCCGCTCGACCGGGCCGCGCTCACCGGGGCGTTCGACGACGTCCTGGCCCGCCACGAGAGCCTGCGCACCCGCTTCACCGAGGAGGAGGGGGTGCCCTGGGCCGTGGTCGGGCCCCCGGCGCCCGCCGCCGTCGACTGGCCGGTCGCGCGGGACCGTGAGGAGGCCGGGCGGATCACCGCCGAACGGGTCAACGCCCCGTTCGACCTGGCGCAGGGACCGCCGCTGCGGATCGCGGTGATCCGCAGCGGCGACGACGAGCACGTGCTCTGCGTCACGATGCACCACATCCTCGCCGACGGGTGGTCGCTCAACGTGATCCTGGACGACCTGGCCGCGTGCTACACGGCCCGCGTCGCCGGCGTCCCGGCGGAGCTCGCCCCGCTGCCCGTCCAGGCCGTCCACCACGCCCTGTGGCAGCGGAGCCGGGCCGGGCGCGCGGTGCCGTACTGGCAGGAGAGGCTGGCCGACCCGCCGCCGCCGGAGCTGCCCTTCCGCGAGGGCGCGGCGAGCGGGGAGGGGGCCTTCCACGGGGTGCGCCTGCCGCCGGCGACGGCCCGGCGGCTGGAGCGGCTGGCCGCGGAGCGGCGCACCACCCTGTTCACCGTGCTCATGGCGGCCTACCAGGTGCTGCTCTTCCGGCACACGGGCCGGACCGACCTCCTGGTCGGCAGCGTCTTCTCGGGCCGGGACCGGGTCGAGTTGGAGGCGATGGTCGGGTACGTCTCCCAGACGGTGGTCCTGCGGGGCGACCTGAGCGGTGACCCGTCCTTCACCGGGCTGGTCGCGCGGACGCGGGGCGAGGTCCTGGGCGCGATGGCGGCCTCGGCGGTGCCGTTCGAACGGCTCGGCGGGCGGGCGGAGTCGCTGCTGCCGTCGATGCTGATCCTGCACACCCAGGACGGCGGGCCCCGGCGGCCGTTCGGGGACCTGGAGGTGACCGGGCTCGACGCCGGGTTCCGGCAGGCCAAGGTCGACCTGCTGGTCGAGGTCTGGTCGGACGCCGACGGACTGGGCATCGCGCTCTGCCACGACACGGGGCTGTTCGACGCGGAGGCGGGGCGCCGCCTGGCCGAGCGGTTCGCCCGGCTGCTGGAGTCCGTCGCGGCCGGGCCGGACACCGCGATCTCGGAGCTGCGGATCTGGACCGACGAGGACGAGGCGGAGATCCGCGCCCTGGCCGGGCCCGCGTCCCCGCCGGACACCGCGCGCACGGACGCGCCGGACGGCGCGGGCGCCGTCCCCGCGGGCGCGCCGGACGCCGCGGACGCGGGGACGGCGGAGGCCGCCGCGCCGGAGGCGTCGGTGCCGGAGATGATCGCCGAGGTCGCCCGGCGGTCGCCCGGCGCCCCGGCCGTGGTCTGCGGCGGGACGGAGGTCGCCTACGGGGACCTGCTGGCCCGCGTGGACGCGCTGGCCGGTGCGCTCGGCCGGAGCGGGGTGCGCCCCGGCGACATCGTCGGCGTCTGCCTGCCGCGCTCCGTCGAGGCGATCGTCGCGCTGCTCGCCGTGTGGCGGGCCGGCGCCGCCTATCTGCCGCTCGATCCGGACGATCCCGACGAACGGCTCGCCTTCACCCTGGCGGACGCCTCGATCGTCCACGTGGTCACCCGGCGGAGCCTCCCTCCCGGACATCTCGCGATCGACCCCTGCGGACCGGAGGACGGCCGGAGCCGTACGGCGCCGAACGCGGGACCCGCGGCGAACGCGGGGACGGAGGCGGGATCCGCGGCGGGCGCGGGCGCGGGACCGGGATCCGCGGCGGGCGCGGGGGCGGAGGCGGGATCCGCGGCGGGCGCGGGCGCGGGGCCCGTGGGGGTCCGGCCGGCGGACGCCGCCTACGTGATCACCACGTCGGGCTCCACCGGGCGCCCCAAGGGCGTGGTGGTGGAGCACCGGGCCGTCACCGCGCGGGTGCGGTGGATGCGTTCCGCCTACGGCCTGGCCCCCGGCGACCACGTGGTCCAGTTCGCCTCGCTCGGCTTCGACGCGCACGTTGAGGAGGTCTTCCCGACGCTGGCGGCGGGCGCCGCGCTGGTGCTGCTCCCCGACGGGGCGACGAGCCTGCCCGAGGTGCTCGCCACCCCCGCGGGCCGGCGGGTCACCGTGCTGGACCTGCCGACCGCCTACTGGCACGCGCTGGTGGAGGAGCAGGAGGCGGTGGCCTGGCCGCCCGGGCTGCGCCTGGTGATCCTGGGCGGGGAGCAGGTCGCCGCGGCGGCGGTCGAACGCTGGCGGACCCGGTTCGCCGACCGGGTCCGGCTGGTCAACACCTACGGGCCGACCGAGGCCGCGGTGATCGCCACCGCGACCGACCTGGGCGCCGACGCGGCCTCGGGCCGCCCGCCGATCGGGCGGCCGATCGGCGAGACCTCGGTCCACGTGCTGGACGGACGGGGCCTGCCGCTCCCGGCGGGCGCGGCGGGCGAGCTCGTCATCGGCGGGGCGGGGGTGGCGCGCGGCTACCTCGGCAGGCCGTCGCCGACCGCGGCGGCGTTCGTGCCCGATCCGTACGGCCCGCCGGGCGCGCGCCGCTACCGGACCGGCGACCGGGCCCGCCGCCGTCTCGACGGACGGCTGGAGTTCCTGGGGCGGCTGGACGGCCAGCTCAAGGTGCGGGGCTTCCGGATCGAACCCGGAGAGGTCGAGAGCAGGCTGCTCGACCATCCGGAGGTGGGACAGGCGTTCGTCACCGTCCGGAACGGGGAGCTGATCGCCTACTTCACCGGCGCGGCCGATCCGGCCGAGCTGCGCGCCCGGCTGGAACGCGCGCTGCCCCGGCAGCTCGTCCCGGCCGCCTGGGTGCGGCTGGAGGCGCTGCCCCTGACGTCGAGCGGCAAGGTCGACCGGGCGGCCCTGCCCGAACCGGACCTCGTCCCGGCCGCCGGGCGGATCGCGCCCCGCACCGACGCGGAGCGGCTGGTGGCCGGGATCTGGGAGGAACTGCTCGGTGTCACCGGTCTCGGCGTGTTCGACGACTTCTTCGCGCTGGGCGGCCACTCCCTGCTGGCCACGCGGGTGGCCGCGCGCATCCGCCGCGCGACCGGCCTGGAGGTCGCCGTCCGCACGGTCTTCACCCGTGCCACGATCGCCGAGCTGGCCGCCGCGGTGGAGGAACTGCTGATCGAGGAACTGGAGGGCATGACCGACGAGGAGGCGCTGAGGCTGCTCGACGGCTGACGCCGGGACCCGACGCCGTCAGGACGACGGGCGACCCGACCCGGACCGCTGGCCCCGGCGGAGCGGGAGGGACTGCTTGACCATGCGCTGAGCCCGGGTGCTGCCACCGGGATGGTCGGCGCCGTGCACTCCGGCGGCCTTGCCCGCGCGCGAGGGCGTGCCCCCGGCGGAGACGCGGCCGGTCTGCTGCTTCTGGGCGGACGAGGCCCTGCGCTGCTCGTGCTGGGCCTTCGTCTGGCGGGATTTCGAGCTCATTGGGCACCCCCGGGAATCGATGGGCATCACCGAAGCCATGTCCGTTTTCGGGCGGGGAAAACACCGGCGGGCGGCCGATCGGGCACGCCAGAGGTGCACGGCGCCGGACGCCCTGTGTTTGAAAGTTTCTCAACGCATCCGAGATTTTTCCGCCGCGGTCGGAGGCGATCGCGGCGGAGGTGTGCGCGATTCTTCCGCACCACCCGCTAGGTAACGGTGTGACGACGGCCGTTGATGCGACGGAAAAGCCCATGTACCCTCGGCGCCATCTCTAGAAATTATCGGTAATGCTGTGAAACTTTCAGAGATCACATCCGCGGGCAGCGGATCACATCTGCGGTGGCGACGGCAGAGGAAGGAAGACCACTGTGAAGTCGTTCAATCGGCGAAGTGCGGTGACGATGGCGGCGGCCGCGCTGCTTCTGGCGGGGTGCGGCGGCGGGAGCGGCGGGGCGGGCGCGGACGGGGGCGCCTCCTCCGGGGGCAAGGTCACGGTCGAGTGGTGGAGCATCCACAACATCGAACCCATGCTGGGCGTCTGGAAGGGACTGGTCAAGGAGTACGAGGCCCAGCACCCCAACGTCACCATCAAGATGAACGCGATGAACGTCGAGAACTTCAAGTCCAAGCTCACGACGGTCACCCAGTCGGGCAAGGCCCCGCACCTGTTCCACACCTGGGGCGGCGGCGTGCTGGCCCAGCAGGTCGAGGCGGGCCTGGTCAAGGACCTCACCGCCGACATCGCCCCCTGGTCCGGCACGCTCTCCCCGGTCGCGCTGCAGTCCTACCAGGTCGACGGCAAGACGTACGGCGTCCCGCACGACATCGGCATGGTCGGCTTCTGGTACAACAAGAAGCTCTTCGCCAAGGCCGGCATCGACGCGCCGCCGGCGACGTGGACCGAGTTCCTCGACGACGTCAAGAAGCTCAAGGCGGCCGGGATCGCCCCGATCGCCCTGGCCGGCAAGGCCAAGTGGCCGGGCCACTACTACTGGGCCTACCTGGCCATGCGCGTGGCGGGCCTGGACGCGCTCAAGCAGGCGGCCGAGACCAAGTCGTTCGAGAACCCCGACTTCGTGACGGCGGGGCGCAAGCTCAAGGAACTGGTCGACCTCCAGCCGTTCCAGCAGGGCTTCCTCGGCGCCGACTACGACAAGCCGGACGGCCAGGCCGCCGCGATCGGCAACGGCAAGGCCGCCATGGAGCTGATGGGCCAGTGGGCGCCCAGCGTCCAGCGGGACACCTCCACGGACCTCGGCGAGGACCTCGGCTTCTTCCCGTTCCCGGCGGTCGAGGGCGGCAAGGGCACGGCGACGGACGCCTTCGGCGGCGGCGGCGGCATCGCGGTGGGCGCCGACGCGCCGCCGGAGGCGGTCGACTTCCTCAGGTTCATCTCCCAGCCCGACAACCACCGCAAGGGTGTCAAGACGGGCGCCATCTTCCCCGCGGTCAAGGGCACCGAGGACGCGGTCACCGACCGCCACGCCAAGCTCGTGACGGAGAGCCTCAGCAAGGCCACCGGCTACCAGCTCTACCTCGACCAGGCCTACCCGCCGGCGGTCGGCCAGCAGGTGAACGACAGCGTGGCCGAGCTCATCGCCGGGTCGAAGACCCCCGAGCAGGTCGTCGCCGACATCACGACGGCGGCGAAGTCGGAGTGACGGCCGCGTGAAGACGAAGGACGGGGCCGGGCGCCCGCCCGGCCCCCCGAGCGGGGAGAACCGATGAGACCGGAGACCCTGGCGGCGGACGAGCGCCCGGCGCAGGCGGAGCCCCGCCGCGCGCGGCCCGCGTCCGGCGGCGACCCGGCCGGCCGCCGCAGGGGCCGGCGCCGCGCCCTGGTGACGATCACCCTGTTCCTGCTCCCGGCGCTGGTGCTGTTCGTCCTGCTGGTGCTGGTGCCGATCCTGCTCGCCGGCTACGCCAGCGTGTTCAAGTGGAACGGGTTCGGCGGGCTGCCGACCGACTTCGTCGGGCTGGACAACTTCACCCGGATGTTCGAGGACCCGGTGTTCCTCGGGGACCTGTGGCGCGGGCTGGTGCTGATCGTGCTCTCGCTGGCGGTCCAGCTGCCGCTGGCCCTGGGGCTGGCGCTGCTGCTCAACCGGCCCATGCGGGGCCGGGCCTTCTACCGGTTGCTGTTCTTCGCGCCGTACGTGCTGTCCGAGGTCATCACCGCGGTGCTGTTCACCATGTTCTTCTCGCCCGAGCGCGGCCTGGCCAACGAGATGCTGAGCATGGTCGGGCTGGAGGAGCTGAGCTCCACCTGGCTGTCGGACCCCTCCAGCGTCATGTACTCGGTGTTCATCGTCATGACCTGGAAGTACTTCGGCTTCCACATGATCCTGTACCTGGCCGGCCGGCAGGGCATCCCCACCGAGCTGATCGAGGCCGCCCAGCTGGACGGCGCGAGCGGCTGGAAGGTGTTCCGCCACGTCACGCTCCCGCTGCTGGGCCCGACGATCCGCATCAGCGCCTTCCTGTCCGTCATCGGCGCCATCCAGTTGTTCGACCTGGTCTGGGTGCTCACCGAGGGCGGGCCCATCCACGCGTCGGAGACGATGGCCATCACCATGTTCACCTTCGGCTTCGGGCGCTACCAGGTCGGCTACGCCAGCGCCATCAGCGTCGTGATGTTCCTCATCAGCCTGGTCTTCGCGCTCGGCTACCAGAGGTTCGTCCTGCGCCGCGACACCGAAGGGGCGATCACCGGAATGCGAGACCAGCGATGAGCCGTACCGGCACCCGCGCGCGGGTGCGCAAGCCGCGCAGGCTCCGGAACCTGGGGCTGCACGCGATCGTCGTCGTGATCGGGGCGCTGATCGTCGTCCCGATCGGCTACGGCGTGCTCGGCGGCTTCAAGAGCAACCAGCAGCTGTCGACCAACCCGTTCGGCCTGCCGTCGCCGTGGGTGGTGTCGAACTACACCGACGTCCTGACCTCGCCGGACTTCTGGCGCCAGGTCGGCAACAGCACGTTCATCGCGGTCGCCACGGCCCTCATCGTGGTGGCCGCGGCGGCCCTGGCGGGGTTCGTCTTCGCCCGGTTCGCCTTCCGCGGGCGGGAGCTGCTGTTCACCCTGTTCACGATGGGGCTGATGTTCCCGTTCGCGGTGGCGATCCTCCCGCTGTTCGTGCTGCTGCGCAGCCTGGGCCTGCTGGACAACCCGCTGGGGGTGATCCTGCCGCAGGCCGCCTTCGCCCTGCCGGTGACGATCATCATTCTGCGGGGGTTCTTCCGGACGATCCCGGGAGAGGTGGAGGAGGCGGCGACGCTCGACGGCTGCAGCGCGTTCGGCTTCTTCTGGCGGATCCTGCTGCCGATGGCCCGCCCGGCCATCGCCACGGTCTCGGTGCTCGCGGTGGTCAACAGCTGGAACAACTTCTTCCTGCCGCTGGTCGTCTTCAACAGCCCCGAGTGGTGGACGATCCCGGTGGGCGTCCAGCAGTTCAGCGGGCAGTACTCCACCGACACGGCCAAGGTGCTCGCCTACGTCATCGTGGCGATGCTGCCGGCGCTGGCGTTCTACGCCGTCGCCGAGCGCCAGCTCATCAGCGGCCTCACGGCCGGGGCGACGAAGGGCTGAGGGATGGCCGGACGGCGCGTCGCACCGCGGGCCGGGCGGCCGGCCCCGGCGGGGCGCGCCCCCTCAGCGGCGGGGCGGGGCCGTGCTCTCCCGGACGACGAGCTCGGTGGCCAGCTCCACGCGCTTGGCCTCCGGGGCGCCCGGTCCGGAGGCCACCACCATGCGGGTGGCCAGGGCGGCCATCTCCTGGAGCGGCTGGCGGACGGTCGTCAGAGGGGGCCAGGCCGACCGGGCCAGGGGCAGGTCGTCGAAGCCGACCACGCTGAGGTCCTCCGGGACGCGCAGCCCCCGCCGGCGGGCGGCCTCCAGCACGCCGAACGCCTGCAGGTCGCTGCCGGCGAAGATCGCGGTGGGCGGGTCGTCCAGGGCGAGCAGCCCGCGGCCCTGCTCGCGGCCGGAGTCCGCCAGGAAGTCGCCGGGGCGGATCAGCTCCGGGGCCACGGCGACGCCGGCGGTCTCCAGGGCGGCCCGGTAGCCGTCGATCCTGGCCCGGCTGCACAGCATGTCGGCCGGGCCGCCGATGATCCCGATCCGGCGGTGCCCCAGCTCCAGCAGGTGCCGGGTGGCGGCCAGGCCGCCGTTCCAGTTGGTGGCGCCCACCGAGGCGACGTCGGACGGGGGCTCCCCCTCGGGGTCGACGACGACGAACGGCATCGACCGGGCGCTGAGCTGGCGCTGCAGGCCCGCCGAGAGCCGGGAGGCCACGATGACCACGCCGTCGGTGCGCCGCGCCGCGATGCGCTCCAGCCAGTCGCGGCCGGGCCCGGCATGGGTGTGCAGCACGGAGATCACGACGCTGGCCCCGGCCTCGTGCGCGGCGGTCTCGGCGCCGCGCACGATCTCCATGGCCCAGGGGCTCTCGATCTCGGAGAAGACCAGGTCGACCAGGCCCGCGGGCCCGTCGGCCTGGCCGACCCGGCGCTGGTAGCCGTGCAGGTGGAGCAGGCGCTCCACCCGCTGGCGGGTCTCCGGGGCGACCTCCGGACGGCCGTTGATGACCTTGGACACCGTGGGGACGGAGACACCGGCCTCCTCGGCGATCAGCGCGATCGTCACCCGCTTCTTCGTTGGCATGGCAGGGAGTGTACCCGAAAAGTTTCGGCCTCCCCTCCCGTGGTGCTCTCCGTCACCGGGCACGTGCCCGCTGCTGTATTGACGCATAACGGGCAATTATCTATCCTCGCCGGAGAGCGAAACATTCGGAATTTTAATGAAACTTTCAAAAGATCTCTGCTCTTCGCGATAAGGGAGATTTGATGACGCTGCGTGTCTCCGGATCCCAACTCGTCGACTCGGCAGGCGCTCCGGTGAGGCTGCGCGGAGTCGGCCTCGGGGGCTGGCTCAACATGGAGAACTTCATCACCGGCTACCCGGCCAACGAGTCCGGGATGCGGGAGGCGGTGGGCCGGGCGGTCGGGGAGGACCGCGCGGAGCTGTTCTTCGACCGGCTGCTGACCTCCTTCTTCGGCCCCGAGGACGCCGACCTGCTGGCCGCCGCCGGGATGAACTGCGTGCGCATCCCGTTCAACTACCGGCACCTGGAGTCCGACGACCGGCCGTTCGAGATCGACGAGCACGGCTTCCGCCACCTCGACCGCGTCATCGGCCTGCTCGCCGAGCGGGGGATCTACAGCGTGCTGGACCTGCACGCCGTCCCCGGGTCGCAGAACCAGCACTGGCACTCCGACAACCCCACCCACGTCGCCGCGTTCTGGCGGCACCGCCACTTCCAGGACCGCGTGGTGCACCTGTGGGAGGCGATCGCCGACCGCTACCGCGACCAGCCCTACGTGGCCGGCTACAACCCGGTCAACGAACCCGGCGACCCGGGCGGCAGGGTGGTCGGCCCGTTCTACGACCGGCTGGTCAAGGCGCTGCGCGCGGTCGACCCCGGGCACGTGCTCTTCCTGGACGGCAACACCTACTCCACCGACTTCTCGGTCTTCCGCGAGGTCTACGAGAACACCGTCTTCGTCTGCCACGACTACGCCCTGGCCGGCTTCGCGCACGGCGGGCCGTACCCGGGCCACACCCAGGGCGAGTGGGTGGACCGCGACCACCTGGTGCGGACCTTCGAACGGCGCACCGCCTTCCAGCGCGAGACCGGCACGCCGATCTGGGTGGGCGAGTTCGGCCCCGTCTACACCGGCGACCCGGAGATCGACGCGCAGCGCTACCGGATCCTCGCCGACCAGCTGGAGATCTTCGACGAGCACCAGGCCGGCTGGGCGCTGTGGACCTACAAGGACGTCGGACTGCAGGGCCTGGTGAGCGCCGACCCCGCCGGGCCGTACCTGCGGCGCTTCGGGGACTTCATCGCGAAGAAGACGCGCCTGGGCGCCGACCGGTGGGGCTCCACGATGGAGGAGGCGGCCGACGTCCTGGCGCCGCTGCACCGGCTGATGGAGACCGAGTTCCCCGGCTGGGACCCCTACCCCTGGGGCGCCCGCTACCAGACCGACGACCTCATCCGGCACATCCTCATCGCGCAGGCGCTGCTGCCGGAGTACGCCGCCCTGTTCCAGGGCCTGTCGGACGACGAGCTGGTCGCCCTGGCCGACTCGTTCGCGCTGCGGGCCTGCGTCCGCCGCGAGCCGCTCATCGAGCTGCTCACCGCCAACCTCGCCGGCTGAGCCGCGCCCCGCGCCCCGCAGGAGGGAGTCACGTGCGGACGTTCACGAACCCCGTCATCCCGGGGTTCCACCCCGACCCGTCGGTCTGCCGGGTCGGGGACGACTACTACCTGGTCACCTCCAGCTTCGAGTGGTACCCCGGAGTGCCGGTCTTCCACAGCCGCGACCTGGTGAACTGGCGGCGGCTCGGGCACGTCCTGGACCGCCCGTCCCAGCTTCCGCTGGACGGGATCCGGCCGAGCGGCGGGATCTACGCCCCCACCATCCGCCACCGCGACGGCGTGTTCTACGTGATCACCACGCTGGTGGACGGGCTGGAGAACCTCGTGGTCACCGCGACCGACCCGGCGGGGCCGTGGAGCGAGCCGTACCTGCTGGACCTGCCGGGGGCCTTCGACCCGTCGCTCTTCTTCGACGACGACGGGAGCGCCTGGGTCACCGCCAACCGGCCGGTCGGCGACGACGGCCGCGGCGAGGTCTTCCTGCGCGGGCTGGACCCGGCGACGATGAGCCTGACCGGCCCGGAGCACGTGCTGTGGACCGGCGCGCTGCGCGACGCGGTCTGGCCGGAGGCCTCCCACCTGTACAAGGTGGACGGCCGGTACTACCTGATGATCGCCGAGGGCGGCACGGACCTCGACCACGCCGTCACGGTCGCGCGGTCGGACCGGGTGACCGGGCCCTACCGGGGCAACCCGCGCAATCCCATCCTCACCCACCGCGACCTGGGCCGCGACCACCCGATCACCGGGACCGGTCACGCCGACCTGGTCCGCACGCCGGACGGGGACTGGTGGATGGTCCTGCTCGCCATGCGCCCCTACGGCGGCTACCACTACAACCTCGGCCGGGAGACCTTCCTGACGCCGGTCCGCTGGGAGGACGGCTGGCCGCTCGTGTCACGGGTCGAGCCGTACGGCCCGGCCCCGGCCCTGCCCGAGCACCGCTGGCCCGCCGAGCCCGCCTGCGACCACTTCGACGCGCCGCGGCTGGCGCCGTGCTGGAACCACCTGCGCACGCCGCGCGAGCCGTACTGGAGCCTGACCGAGCGCCCCGGGCACCTGCGGTTGCGGGTCCGGCCGCAGACGCTCTGCGAGCGGGGGAACCCGAGCCTGGTGGCACGCCGCCAGCAGCACCGGGACTTCGCGGTGCACGCCGCGCTCGACTTCACCCCCGGCGCGGGCGAGTGCGCGGGGCTGGTGCTGGTGCAGAACGACGACTTCCACATCCGCTACGTGCGCACCGAGCGGGGACTGGAGGTGGTCCGCCGCGAGGGAGGGAAGGAGGAGGTGACCGCTCGCGCCGCGGTGCCCGGCGGCCGGATCCTGCTGGGGATCGAGGCGCGGGGCCAGGAGTACCGCATGCGCTGCGCCACGGCTCCGGGCGAGTGGCTGCCGGTGGGGGACGCGGTGGACGGGCGCCTGCTGAGCTCGACCGTGGCGGGCGGTTTCACCGGCGCCTACGTCGGCATGTACGCCGCGGGCGGGGACGCCGGGAACCGCAACACCGCCGACTTCGACTGGTTCGAGTACGTCGGGCTCGCCCCCTGAGCCGCGGCCGTTCAGCCGCGCAGCCGCGCAGCCGCGCAGCCGTTCAGCCGTCGGGCTCGCCGCCGAGCCGCCGAGCCGCGGCCGTTCAGCCGCGCAGCCGGCCGACGGCCAGGGAGACGAGCCGGACCGCCGCCGCGGGCGAGAGCCGCACCGCGCGCCAGAGCAGCCGGCCCGAGGCCGGGGCCACGATGAGGGCCTTGTTCCGGGCGACGCCCCGCATGATGTCGTCGGCCAGGGCGTCGACCGAGTAGAGCCGCCCCTGCGCCCGGATCGCGGCCGGGCGGGCGCCCGCGCCCGTGGCCGTCTGCGGCAGCCCCGGGTTGGCGTGGTCGAGCAGCGGGGTGTCGGTGAAACCCGGGCAGACCACGCTCACCCGCACGCCGCGGGCCCTCGCCTCGGCCCGCAGCGCCAGCGAGAGCCCGACCACGGCGTGCTTGGTCGCGGTGTACGGGAGCATCAGCGGGGCGGGGGTCAGCCCGGCCAGCGAGGCGGTGTTCACGATGTGCCCGAAGCCCTGCTCGACCATGATCGGGTAGGCGGCGTGCACGCCGTGCACCACGCCGCGCAGGTTCACGTCGATCGTGCGGTTCCAGTGGTCGAGGGTGAGCTCGTCGGCGGTGCCGCCGACCGCGATGCCCGCGTTGTTGAAGACGAAGTCGAGCCGCCCGTGCTCGTCGCGCACCCTCCGGACGAGCGCGCGCACGGCCTCCGGGTCGGTGACGTCGACCTCGGCGCCCGCGCAGCCGAACTCCTCGGCCGTGCGGGCGGCGCCCTCCCCGTCGAGGTCGGCGGCCACGACGTGCACGCCGCGCCGGGCCAGCTCCCGGCAGACGGCCCGGCCGATGCCGGACGCGCCCCCGGTCACGATCGCGGTCCTCATGCGGCAGCCTTCCGTGCGTGCCCGTCGTCGATGCCCATGGCCTGCCAGACCCTCCGCTGGACCCGGTTCATCATGCCCAGTTCGGCGCAGAGCTCACGGGTCCTGGCGACCGAGTCGCGGATCTCCTGCGCCATGTGGGGGTTGTCGGTGTAGACCTCGCGGACGACGTCGTCCGGGATGCGGAACGCCCTGATCATCGATCCGGGCGGGGCGAGCATGATGCGGGCCATGACGCCCAGGACGACGGGGGAGACCAGGCCCAGCAGGAAGCGGTGCGGGCGGGGCAGGCGGGGGACCCGGCGGCGCAGGTAGTGCCGGGCGAAGGAGATGTGCCGGGCCTCCTCCGCGATGTGGATCCGCATGATGGTCTCCTCCAGCGGGTGCTTGATCTGCCCCTCCCGCAGCGCCTTGCGCTGCACGTGGTCGATGGGGTCCTCGCCGCCGAGCACGAAGACGAAGAACAGCTCGGTGGAGATCAGCGGGATCCAGGGCGTGATCTGGGAGATCAGGCTGAGCGGGCCGGGCATGCCGCGGATCGGGAGCCGCGTCCGGTTGACGAACTCCTGGAACATCATCCCGTGGTGCCCCTCCTCGATCGTCTCGTGGTAGACGTAGCGGAACTCGGGGGAGCCGTTCGGCAGCCGGTAGGCGTAGTTGAGCAGGCCGCGCTTGAGCAGGTTCTCGAACTGCAGGCCGATCTTCATGGCGGTCGCCACCCGCCACAGCCCGATCCGCGCGCGGACCTCCGGCGGTTGCGCGCGGTACCACGCGTGCCCGCCGAGCCGGTCGACCCCGGGCAGCTCCCAGCGGGGGTCGTCCTGGCGGACCAGGAAGTCGGGGTCGTCCCAGGGGATGTCGACGTAGGGCTCCCAGTGCTTGTCGACCGACGCCTTGGACAGGCGCTCGACGACCGTCTCGTAGGCGCGCCGTTCCGCGACCGCCCGGTCGCGCTCCCGGTCCGCGGCGGTGCTCGGAGTCGCTGTCATGCGGCCCTCCTCCTCGGGTCTCCTGCCTTCTATTGTACGGAGAATCCAATAGTGCGGAAAGCCCGGAAAACTGAGGTCTTTCAGAACGGAGGGTCCTTCCGGTCGACCCGGAGTGGCCCCTGTCGCCCGGGGGAGGGACGTCCTCCCTCCGGGTTGTACTCCGCCCACCCTCCGGGGTGGGCGATCGCCTTCCGGCCGCCGCGGGTGGTGCCACCCTTCCCGTATGGCAGCGCCCGTGTCGTCAGCGTCCCGGCCCCTCCTGGGCGCCGTGCTCCTGTTGTTCGTCAGCGCGGCCTGGGGATCGGCCTTCCCGCTGATGAAGGACCTCATCGGCCGCGTCCCGGTGGCCGACCTGCTGGCCGAGCGGTACGGCCTGGCCGCGCTGGCGCTGCTCGCGCTGCGCCCCGGCTGCCTGCGCGGGCTGCCCGAGGGCGTCTGGCCCACCGGCATCCTGCTCGGCCTGCTGTTCGGGGTGGGGCAGACCGCGCAGGCGGTGGCGCTGCACGACCTGCCCTCGCCCGTCTCCGGGTTCACGGTCGGCTCCTACGTGGTGATCACCCCGATCCTCGGGCTGGCGGTGCTGGGCACCCGCCTGTCGCGGCGGACGTGGGGGGCGGTGTCCCTGGCGGCGGCCGCACTGGTCTCCTTCACCCTTCTGCGCGGGGCCGCCGGGCAGGACGTCTCGCTGCCCGCGCTGGGCGTCACCCTGCTGGCCGCGGTCCTGTACTCCGCGCACACGCTGGTCCTGGGCGCCTCCGGCCGGGCGCGGCAGGACGCCTACGCGATCACCGTGATCCAGCTCGGCGTCATCGCGGCGATGACGGGCCTGCTCGCCGTCCCGGACGGCCTGACCGTGCCCCGGACCGCCGGAGACTGGGCCATCCTGGGCCACCTGTCGATCGTGGCCTGCGCGCTCGGTTTCCTGGCCCGCTCCTTCGGCCAGGCCCACGTCCCGCCGGTGCCCGCCGCGGTCATCCTGGCCTCGCAGCCGCTCTGGGTGACCGCCCTGGCCGCCGTCGCCTACGGCGAGCCGCTCACCTGGAGCGTCGGGCTCGGCGGCGCGCTGATCGCCGCGGCGATGCTCCTGGTCGTGGCGCCCGGGAGACGGCCGGCCGCGGACGCGCCGCCGTCCGGCGCGGGACGGACCGGGCGCCCCGCCGGACGCCTCCTCGCGGGTGCCCCGCCGTGCCCCCTCACGGACGCGCCACCGGCAGGCGCAGGACGAACCGGGCGCCCCGCGGACTGTCCTCGACCCGCAGGGTCCCGCCGTGGGACGCGGCGACCTCCCTGGCGATGGCCAGCCCCAGGCCGGTGCCCCCGGCGTCCCTGCTGCGGGCGGCGTCCAGGCGGGTGAACCGGCGGAAGACCGCCTCCCGCTGCTCGGGGGCGATCCCGGCGCCGTCGTCGAGCACCTCCAGGACGGCGGTGTCCCCGTGCGCGGCCACGGTCACCGTGACGGTGGAGACGGCGTGCCGCTCGGCGTTGTCCATCAGGTTGGTCAGCAGCCGGGCGAGCCGGAGCGGGTCGCCGGTCACCGTCACACCGGACTCCAGCTTCCTGATCACCTCGACCCGGCGCGGCCGGCGGTCCAGCTCGCCGTCGGCCAGCCCGCCCAGGTCGACGGCCTCCGCGGCGGCGGGCGCGCCGGAGTCGAGCCGGGCCAGCGTCAGCAGGTCGGCGACGATCGCCTGGAGCCGGTCCAGGCTGGCGAGCATCGCCTGCGCCTTGACGGTCCAGTCGACGTCCTCGGGGTACTGCAGGGCCTCCTCCACCTGGGTGCGCATCGCGGTGAGCGGGCTGCGCAGGTCGTGGGAGGCGTCGGAGGCGAACCGGCGCTGCTGCTCGACCGCCGCCTCCAGCCGGTCGAGGGTCTGGTTGATGGTCTCGGCCAGCTGCCGGATCTCGTCCTCGGCCCGCGGCACCGGGACCCGGCGGCCCACGTCGGTCGCGGTGATCTCCGCGAGCTCGCCGGTGATCGCGTGCACCGGGGTCAGCGCCCCGGTCACCGTACGGTAGGTGCCGGCCCCGGCCAGCACCACGATGAGCACGGAGACGGTGACGAGGAAGGCGAACAGCCCCGAGTGCACGTACCACGGGATCATCGCGCCGACGGAGTAGACGAGCCAGTCGCCCTCCGGCCGGTGGAGGCGGAAGACCACGGCGATCACGCACTCGCCGGGCATCCGGGGCGGGTCGCACAGCTCGCGGTCGGCCATCACGCCGTCCCCGCCGGGCCGGAAGTCCGCGACCGGGGGCCCGCCCGCCAGGTCGGGGGTGGCCGCGACGATCCGCCCGGACGCGTCCAGCACCTGGCTGCCGACCCCGTTGCCGTGCCGCAGCACGGCGGGCAGCCGCCCCCGCTGGGCGAGCTGGACGACCTCCAGCGCGGTGCCGGCCACCTGGTTGGTCTGGTAGTCGCGGGCCAGGTCGTAGAGGGCGAGCGTGGCGACCGTGGTGATGACGAGCCCGGACAGGGCGGCGGTGGCGACGGCGATCAGCGTCAGCCGGGTTCGGACGGACCACGAGTGACGTGTGATCACACCGACCTTCCCCTCGAACCCAGACGACCGCACCAGACGGATTAATTGCCATTACCTGGCGATACATGGCCAAGAAGGGGCAAAGATCGCCCACGGGTCCGGTGTAGAGCAATGCTCTGTACGGCCGCGCCGCCGCTCGTTAGAGTAAGTGGGCACTGATTGGAGTGGACATGGATCTTGAGGAGTACCGGCGGCGCGCCCGGACGTGGCTGGAGGCCAACGTCCCGGACGTCCCGGACGGCCGGGCCGGTCAGGGCGGGGGCGCCGCCGACCCCGGCGGGGTGGCCGCCGCCAAGGAGTTCATGGCGAAGCTGTACGACGCGGGGTATTCGGGCATCACCTGGCCGGCCGAGTGGGGCGGGCAGGGCCTCACCCAGGCCGAGGAGCGCGCCTTCGCCGCCGAGGCGGCCGCCTTCACCCTGCCGACCTACGTCTTCTCCATCGGGCTCGGCATGTGCGGGCCGACCCTCGTCGACCTGGGCACCGACGCCCAGCGCCGGCGCCACATCCGGCCGCTGCTGCGCGGCGAGGAGATCTGGTGCCAGCTGTTCTCCGAGCCCGCCGCGGGCAGCGACGTGGCCGCCCTGCAGACCCGGGCCACGGCCACCGACGGCGGCTGGGTGGTCGACGGGCAGAAGGTCTGGACCTCCGTCGCCCAGCACGCCGACCGGGGGCTGCTGCTGGCCCGCACCGACGTGGACGTGCCCAAGCACCGGGGCCTGACCATGTTCATCGTGGACATGCACGCCCCCGGCGTCACCGTCCGGCCGCTGCGCGACATGACCGGCCGCGCCCACTTCAACGAGATCTTCTTCGACGGCGTGCACATCCCCGCCGAGAACGTGGTCGGCCGCGTCGGCGACGGCTGGAACTGCGCCGTCACCACCCTGCTCCACGAGCGCCTGTCGATCTCCAGCGGCGTCGGCATGGGCGGGCAGAAGGACAACCCGGTCGCCTTCGAGGCGCTGCGCCGCAGCGCCGACACCGCCGATCCCGTGGTCCGCGACCGGCTCGTCGAGCTGCACATCCGCTCCCGCGCGCTGGCCCTGTTCAACCAGCGGCTGGCCCAGGAGACCAAGGCCGGGATCTTCCCCGGCGCCCGGGGCAGCGCGGCCAAGCTGCTCCTGGCCGAGCTGACCATGTTCCAGGCCGACCTGGCCACCTCGCTGGCCGGTCCGGAGGCCGTCGCCTGGAGCGAGGACGGGACCGGGGACGGCCCGGAGGGCGACGCCGGGACGGCCGGAGGCGGCGGGCTGGCCCACGCCCTCGCGCTCGCGCCCGCGATGGCCCTCGGCGGCGGCACCAACGAGATCATGCGCAACATCGTCAGCGAGCGCGTGCTGAACCTGCCGCCCGAACCGCGGACGGACAAGAATGTGCCGTTCAAGGAGCTCAGGACGAGTGGAGAGGCCCCCCGATGAGACTCGTGCCCACCGCGGAGCAGCGGGAGCTGCGCGACGCCGTCCGCTCCTTCCTCGCCGCCGCCTCGCCCCTGCCCGCCGTACGGCGGGCGATGGAGTCGGAGGCGGGCCACGACCCGGAGGTCTACCGGCGCCTGGCCGGCGAACTCGGCCTGACCGGCCTGATCGTGCCCGAGGAGCACGGCGGGACCGGCGCCGGGCACGCCGAGCTGGCGGTCGTCCTGGAGGAGACCGGCGCGGCGCTGCTGCCCGGGCCGTTCCTGGCCACCACGCTGGCCGCGATCCTGCTGACCGAGACGGGCGAGAAGGAGATCCTGGCCGGGGTGGCCGCCGGGACGACCACCGCGACCGTCGTCCTCGACGGGAACCGGGCGCTCAACGGGGCCGAGGCCGACGTGGTCCTGACGATCGACGGCGACCGGGTGCTCGCCCGCACCGGCGGTGAGCGGCGCCCCCTGCGGACCCTGGACCCCACCCGCCGCCAGGCCCTGGTGGAGCCGGGCGGCGAGGTCGCGGCCGTCTCCGCCGACGGGATCGCCCGCGCCCGCGACCTGTTCGCCGTGGCGGTGGCGGCCGAGCAGCTCGGCGTGCTGCGGGCCGCGCTGGAGGCCATCGTCGCCTACAGCAGGATCCGGGTCGCCTTCAACCGGGTGATCGGCTCCTACCAGGCCGTCAAGCACCGGCTCGCCGACATGCACTGCACGCTGGAGCAGGCCGAGTCGATCGTCCGGTACGCCGCCTGGGCCGCCGACGAGGCCCCCGCCGAGCTGCCCGGGGCCGCCGCGCTGGCCCAGGCCTACCTGGGCCGCGCCTGCTTCGAGGTCGCCTCCGGCAGCCTCCTGCTGCACGGCGGCATCGGCTTCACCTGGGAGCACGACGCGCACCTGTACTACAAGCGCGCCAAGGCGGACGAGGTGCTCCTCGGCCCGCCGCGGGTCCACCGCGCCCGCCTCGCCGACCTGCTGGAGCTGTAGAGCCGCAAGAGAGGGGAACCCCATGGCCGACATCAGCGGACTGCCGGGCTTCTACCGGATCGCCGAGGCCGACCCCGGGCGCAGGGCCGTGATCGACGCCGACGGCGCCGTCACCACCTACGGCGAGCTGCTCGCCCGGGTCAACCAGGTCTCGCACGGGCTGCGGGCGCGGGGCCTGGTCCGCGGCGACGTGGTCGCCGGGGTGCTGCCCAACGGCATCGACGCGGTGGTCATGCTCCTGGCCACCGGCCAGACCGGGCTGTACCACGTGCCGGTCAACTGGCACCTGACCGAGAACGAGATCGCCTACATCCTGTCCGACAGCGAGGCCCGGATCACGGTGACCCCCGAGTCGGGCGGGGCCGCCGCGCTGGCCGAGGGGCAGCCGGAGCACGCGCCGCAGGACCGGAGCGCGGGCGCGGTCATGTGGTACACCTCGGGCACCACCGGGTTCCCCAAGGGGGTGCGGCGCCCGCTGTCCGGCGCCGCCCCGGAGGAGACCGTCCCGCTCTACACCTGGTTCCTCGGCGAGACCTGCGACCTGCGGCCGGGCGACGAGGTCCACCTGGTCACCTCGCCGATGTACCACTCCTCCCCGTGCGCGCACACCCTGTTCGCCCTGCACCTGGGGCACACGCTGGTGATCGCGCCGAGGTTCGAGCCGGTGACGGTCCTGGAGCTGATCGAGCGCCACCGGGTCACCAACGCGATGATGGTGCCCACGATGTTCCACCGGATGCTGCGCCTGCCGGCCGAGGTCCGCGAGAAGTACGACGTGTCCTCGCTCCGGCAGGTGGTCCACACCGGCGCCGCCTGCCCGGTGGCCGACAAGAAGCAGATGATGGACTGGTGGGGCCCGGTCCTGTACGAGTACTACGGCTCCACCGAGTCCGCCATCGCCTTCGCCGTCAAGCCGCACGAGTGGCTGGAGCGCCCCGGCACGGTCGGCCGCCCGGCCCCGACGTTCGAGGCGAGGATCCTCGGCCCGGACGGCGAGGAGCTCCCGCCCGGCGAACCCGGCCTGATCCACGTCAGGTCGGCGACGAACCGGTTCGAGTACCTCAAGGACCCCGCCAAGACCGCCGCCAGCATGCGGGACGACTGGTACGCCCCCGGCGACATCGGCTACCTGGACGCCGACGGCTACCTGTTCCTGTGCGACCGCCGTACCGACCTGATCGTCTCCGGCGGGGTGAACATCTACCCGGCCGAGGTCGAGGCGGCGATCCTGGAGCACCCGGCGGTCGCCGACGCCGCGGTGATCGGGGTGCCGGACGAGGAGTGGGGCCACGTCGTGGTCGCGCTGGTCCAGCCGCTGCCCGGTCCCCGTCCCTCGGCGGAGGAGCTGCTGGAGCACCTCGGGCCGCGCCTGGCCCGCTTCAAGCACCCCCGCAGGATCGAGTTCCGCGACGAGCTGCCCCGCACCCCCACGGGCAAGCTCTCCCGCTCCCGGGTCCGCGAGGACTACCTGGGAGGCCGGTAGCGGGGACGGGAAGCCACGACGGGGAGCCGCGACGGGCCGAGGGCGCGCGGCCTGCCGGTGCGGATCGGCTCCCGGTCCGGGACCCCGCCGTTCGACTGGAACGACCCGGCCGCCTGGGGGCCCGCGCCGCAGGGCGTCGGAGCGGTGGACCTCTCCTGGCTCAGGCTCGGGCGGGACGGCCCAGCTCGGCGCGGAACAGGCGCAGGACGTTCTCGCCGAGGATCTTGACGATCTCCTCCTCGGCGAAGCCGTGCCGGTCCAGGGCCTCGGTGACCAGGGGCAGGCCGGACGGCCCGGCCAGGCCGGGGACCGCCGCCAGCACGTCGAGCCCGCCGACGCCGGGCTCGCAGCACGGGGGCGTGACGTCGTGCATGACCTCGCGGATGAAGTCCGGGCCCAGGCCCACGTGGTCGATCCCGGCCACGCCCGCCACGTGCGCGATGTGGTCCACCAGGCGGTCCACCGTGTGCTCGGCGGGCTCCTCCGACAGGAACACGGCCAGGAAGTTCACGCAGACCACACCGCCGGTCGCGGCGACGCCGCGGATCTGCTCGTCGGTGAGGTTGCGGTGGTGGTCCCGCAGGGCGCGGGCCGCCGAGTGGGTCGCCATCACCGGCCGGGAGGCCAGCTCCAGCACGTGCTCGACGCCCGACGCGCCCAGGTGGGAGACGTCGAAGACCATGCCGAGGCGCTCCATCTCCCGGACCGCCGCCACCCCCGCCGCCGTCAGCCTGCTCCCGGTCGCGTCCTCGCCGCTGCCGTCCGCCAGCGGCGTGCGGCCCCAATGGGCGATCGAGGCGACCCGCACGCCCAGCCGGTGCAGGGTGGCCAGCAGCTCGACGCTCGCGTCCAGGCCGGGCATGCTCTCCAGCGCCAGGACCAGGGCGATCCTGCCCCCGGCGAGGGCCTCGTCGATCTGGGCGCCGTCCGTGCAGAGCCGTACCTCGTCGGCGTTCCCCTCGGCGAGCGCGTGCGCGCACTCGATCATGCGCAGGGTCTGCCGGAGCGCGCCCTCCGGCCGGTACCGGTCGTCGACGAAGACCGGCAGCACCTGCAGGTCCACCCCGCCCTCGCGGAGCTGGGGCAGCCAGCGCTCGTGGAAGAACGACGCCCAGCGCTCCGGGGGCCGGGCCGTCACGGCCATCAGCAGGTCGTTGTGGGCGTCGGCGACCACGGCGCGGCGGTGCAGGCCGTGCTGCGGGGCGCTGGGGAGGTCGGTGGGCACGGGCGGGTCCCTCCTCGGGGAAGACGGTTGCGCACCGACGCTACCGGCGGCCCGCCTCACCCGCCGAAGCGGAACGCCCCCGGCCGCGGCGAGCGGGTCAGGCGCCGGTAGAGCGTCGTCGGTCCCGGCCAGTTGTTGACCACCCGGCCCGCCGCGTTCTTGTACCAGCTCGTGCACCCCGCCTGCCAGACCATCTCGCCCAGCGCCCGGTCCAGCCTCCGCCGCCAGGCGTCCATCGCCTCGGGCCGCACCTCCATCGGCCCCGCGCCCGCCAGGTACGGCAGGCAGCCCATGATGTAGCGGACCTGGCACTCGATCATGAAGACGATCGAGTTGTGGCCCAGGTTGGTGTTGGGTCCGTACAGCAGGAACAGGTTCGGGAAGTGCGGCACTGCGATGCCCAGGTAGGCCTCCGCGCCGTCCTTCCACTCCTCGTGCAGGCGGCGGCCCTGCCTGCCGGTCACCTCGATCGGCGCGAGGAAGTCGGTGGTCTGGAAGCCCGTCGCGTAGACGATCACGTCGGCCTCGCGGTGGCCGGCGACGGTCTCCACCCCCGAGGGCGTGACGCGGACGATCGGGTCGGTGACGACGTCCACGTCCGGCCGGGCCAGCGCCGGGTAGAGGGCGCTGTCGATGACGACCCGCCGGCAGCCGACCGGGTAGGCCGGGGTGAGCTTGGCCCGCAGCTCCGGGTCGGGGATCTGGGCGCGCAGGTGGTTCAGGGCGCGCCTGCGCAGCAGGGCGGTGCTCCACCCGCCCGCGAGGGCGCTGTACAGGGTGGCCTCGGCGTAGCGGTAGATCCACTCGCGGTAGGCGCGCTGCAGGAGCGGGACGTGCCGGAAGGCCGCCCGCGCCGCCGGGCCGAAGACGGCGTCCGGCTTGGGGATCACCCAGTTGGGGGTGCGCTGGAAGACGTCCAGGTGCCCGGCGGCCTCGGCCACCGGCGGGATGAGCTGGGCCGCCGACGACCCGCTCCCGATCACCGCCACCCGCCTGCCCGCCAGGTCCGCCGCGTGGTCCCAGCGGGCGGAGTGGAAGGAGGGGCCGGCGAAGGACGACATGCCGGGGATGTCGGGCAGGCGGGGCCGGTTGAGCTGGCCGACGGCCGAGACGACCACGTCGAAGAGCTGCTCGCCGTCCGCCGTGCGCACCCGCCACCGGCCCAGGGACTCGTCGAAGGAGAGTGCGGTGACCTCGGTGTTCAGCCGGATGCGCGGGCGCAGGCCGTAGGTGTCGGCGCAGGACTCCAGGTAGGCGAGGATCTCCGGCTGCCCCGGGTAGCGCCGGGTCCAGCTGGCGTACTTGGCGAAGGAGAAGGAGTACAGGTGCGAGGGGATGTCGCAGCCCGCCCCCGGATAGGTGTTGTCCCTCCACGTGCCCCCGACGTCGCCGCCCTTCTCGAAGACCGTGTAGGAGCGGATGCCGGCCTGCTCCAGCCGGATGGCCATGCACAGCCCGCCGAACCCGGCACCGATGATCGCGACAGTGGGACTCATACGCCGGCCCTCCGTGAGTCAGGATCTACTTACACTAGGCGATCCGCGCGCGCGGAGACAGAGGCGGAGACGACGGAGGCGGCGGGACCGGGGATCCCGCAGGGGCGGCGCGCTCGGGGCACGGGAGCCCGCAGGGGCGGCGCACTCGGGCACGGGAGCCCGCGCGGCGGCCGGGCACGGGATCCCGCGCGGCGGCCGGGCACGGGATCCCGCGCGGCGGGCGCGGGAGGAGAGGAGGTTCGGCCCACCGGGGAGCGGGCCGGTAGTCTGCGCACGTGTCCACCCTCGCCGACGTCGTCACCGAGCTCGAGACCCGCTACGACCCCGCCTGGGCGGAGTCGTGGGACGCGGTCGGGCTCGTCTGCGGCGACCCCGCCCAGCCCGTCCGGAAGATCCTGTTCGCGGTGGACCCGGTCGCCGCCGTCGCCGACGAGGCGCTGTCGTGGGGCGCCGACCTGATCGTCACCCACCACCCGCTCTACCTGCGCGGCACCACGACCGTCGCGGCCACCACCGCCAAGGGCCGCTTGGTCCACCGGCTGATCAAGAACGACGTGGCCCTCTACACCGCCCACACCAACGCCGACGTCGCCGACCCCGGCGTCTCCGACGCGCTCGCCCGCGCCGTGGGCCTCACCGGTCCGCTGGTCCCGCTGAGCCCGTCCGCCGCCGACCCCCGCCGCGGACTCGGCCGCGTCGGCTCCCTGCCCGCGCCGGCGCCGCTGCGCGACTTCGTACGGCAGGCCGCCCGGGGGCTGCCCCGCACGGCGGGCGGCCTGCGCGTCGCCGGAGACCTCGACCGGGAGGTCGTGCGGATCGCGGTGAGCGGGGGAGCGGGCGACTCCCTGCTGGACACGGCGCGTGCCGCCGGAGTCGACGTCTTCCTCACCGCCGACCTGCGCCACCATCCGGCGAGCGAGTTCGCCGAGGCCTCCTCCGGAGGCGGTCCCGCCCTCGTCGACGCCGCCCACTGGGCCACCGAATGGCCCTGGCTGGCCGACGCCGCCCGGCAGCTGACGTCAGGGTCGGCGGCGCGGGGGATTAATGTTGAGGCACGTGTCTCCGAGACGGTCACGGACGCATGGACGACAACAGCAGAGTGCGAGGAATGAAGTGAAAGCAGCCCCGGCATCCCAGAAGCGCCTGCTCGACCTGGCCGAGGTCGACTCCGTCCTCGACCGGCTGGCCCACCGCCGCCGCACCCTGCCCGAGCTGGCCGAGATCGACGAGCTCGCCGCCCGGGTGGCCCGGCTGGCCACCCAGGTGATCGCCGCCGAGACCGAGGCGGGCGACCTGGCCAGGGAGCAGTCCAAGGCCGAGACCGACGTCGACGCGGTCCGGGCCCGCGTCGAGCGGGACCAGAAGCGCCTCGACTCCGGGCAGGTCTCCTCCCCCAAGGACCTGGCTGGCCTCCAGTCGGAGATCGCCTCGCTGACCCGCCGCCAGGGCGACCTGGAGGAGGTCGTGCTGGAGATCATGGAGCGCCGGGAGACGGCCGACGGGCAGGTCGCCACGCTGTCGGCCGAGCGCGACGAGCTCGCCGCCGCCCGCGCCGCCGCCGAGGACCGCAGGGACGCCGCCTTCGCCGAGATCGACAAGGAGCTCGGCGAGGTGAAGGCCAAGCGCTCCGGCGTCGCCGCCGACGTCCCGGCCGACCTGCTCTCCCTCTACGAGAAGCTCCGCGAGCAGTTCGGCGTCGGCGCCGCGATGCTCCAGGGCGGCCGCTGCCTGGGCTGCCGGACGAGCCTGTCCATCGCGGACGTCAACCGCATCAAGGCCGCCCCGCACGACGAGGTGATCCGCTGCGAGGAGTGCCGCCGCATTCTGGTCCGCACCCCCGAGTCCGGTCTGTGAGCTCGTACATCGTCGAGGCCGACGGCGGGTCCCGGGGCAACCCCGGGCCCGCCGGGTACGGCGCGGTGGTCAAGGACGCCGCCGACGGCCGGATCCTCGCCGAGGACGCCGCGGCGATCGGCACCGCGACCAACAACGTCGCCGAGTACCGCGGGCTGATCGCCGGCCTGCGGGTCCTGCTCGACCTGGCCGGGGACGGCGCGGCGGCCGAGGTGCGGATGGACTCCAAGCTGGTCGTCGAGCAGATGGCCGGCCGCTGGAAGATCAAGAACGAGGGCCTGCGGCCGCTCGCCTCGGAGGCCGCGTCCCTGGCCCGCCGCCTCCGGGTCACCTGGAGGTGGATCCCCCGCGAGCGCAACACCGACGCCGACCGCCTGGCCAACGAGGCCATGGACGCCGCCGCCAAGGGCCTCCCCTGGCGCTCGACCGCCTCCGTGAGCGGGGACGCCTCCGTGAGCGGGGACGCCTCCGTGATCGGGAGTGCCGGCGAGCGCGGGGGAGTCCCGCCCGCCGATGCCGCTCGCGTCCCGGAGAGCCCGGCCGTGCTCCCGTTCCCCGGTCCCGCCGCGTCCGCGCCCCCCGCCGGGTCCGTGGACGCCGGACGGGCCGTGGCCCCCGCTCCCGCCGCGCAGGGATCCCTCTTCGACGCGACGGACGTCTCCGAGGTCCCGTCCGGCCTTCCGGCGAAGGAGGCCGCGGGCACGGTCACCGGTACGGCCCCGGGCACCGGATGGCGGCCCCCGACCACCGCGGCCACCACCCTGATCCTGCTCCGCCACGGCGAGACCCCGCTCTCCGTCGAGCGCAGGTTCTCCGGCCTCGGGGACCCCGAGCTCACCGCGAACGGCGCCGCCCAGGCCGAGGCCGCCGCGGCCAGGCTGGCGCAGCCGCCGTACGGCGTGCAGGCGATCGTCAGCTCGCCGCTCAAGCGGGCCCGGGCCACCGCCGAGGCCGTCGCCGCCAGGACCGGCCTGGAGGTGGCCGTCGAGGAGGACCTGCGAGAGGTCGACTTCGGCGACTGGGAGGGCCACACCTTCACCGAGATCCAGCGCCGCTGGCCGGACGAGCTCAGGGCGTGGCTGTCGGACCCGGCCGCCGCTCCGCCGGGCGGGGAGAGCTTCGAGGCGGCGGCGCGGCGGGTCGAGGCGGTCAGGGACGGACTCGTCGAGCGCTACGAGGGCAGGACGGTCCTCGTCGTCTCCCACGTGACCCCGATCAAGACGCTGCTCCGGCTCGCGCTGCTGGCTCCGCCGGCCGCGCTGTACCGCATGCACCTCGACCTGGCCTGCCTGTCCCTGGTCGAGTACTACGCCGACGGCCCGGCCGTGGTGAAGTCGTTCAACGACACCGCGCACCTGCGCTGAGGGCGGGGGGCGGACGGCGGCCCGGCCGCAGTTCGCCCGGGAGCCGATAGGCTAGGCGGCACGGCGGACGAGCCGGCCGGGCGGCCGCGTCGGGTCCCTTGCGGGCCCGCCGAGGAAGGTCCGGGCTCCACAGGGCAGGGTGGTCGGTAACGCCGACCCGGGGTGACCCGCGGGACAGTGCCACAGAGAACAGACCGCCCCTCGCACGAGGGGTAAGGGTGAAACGGTGGTGTAAGAGACCACCAGCGCCCACGGTGACGTGGGCGGCTCGGTAAACCCCACCCGGAGCAAGGTCAAGAAGGGACGCTCCGCGAGGAGCGTCCCGCGCGCGGCGTTCGAGGGCTGCCCGTCCGAGCCGCGCGGGTAGACCGCTCGAGGCCGGCGGCAACGCCGGCCCTAGATGGATGGTCGCCCCTTCACGCGAGTGAAGGACAGAACCCGGCCTACAGGCCGACTCGTCCGCCTTCACCCCTCTGACCTGGGGCGGAGGCATCATTTCGCCTCGCTGTTCCGCTCCTGTTCCGTGATAGCAGAAACGATCATGTTTTCGATGGCTCCGCGACCTAGATCCTCGTCGTCCGGGAACAGGTGCCCGTAGGTGTCCATCGTCTCCGAGATCGTCGCGTGACCGAGCCGCGACTGAATGACCTTCGGATTCAGGTTCGCCCGGATCAGGCCCGAGGCGTAGAAGTGCCGGAGGTCGTGAAACCGGGTGCCCTTCGGTAGTCCGGCCGCCTCGACGGCCTCACTCCAGCATGTCCAGAACGACGACCGCTGTACGGCACGGCCGCACCGGTTCGTCGTGATGAGCTGATGCGGTCCCGGGTCCCACTTCTGCATGTGCGCGGTGATCTCGGTCAGCACCAGGTCATCCGCGGGCAGGTTCCGCTTCGATGCCCGGGTCTTCAGCTCGACCAGTTCGCCGCCCTGGACCTGTCGGCGAACGTAGACCTTCCGGCGCAGGAAGTCGACGCGCGGCACGGTCAGACCGAGCGCCTCGCCCTCACGGAGACCGAGGCCGGCACCGAGCCATACCGCGAGCCTGTATCGGGGCGTGATCGCCTCGGCAAGAGCGAGCACCTGCCCGGCTGACAGCGGCTCGACCACCCGAGGTTCGGCACGGGGAAGAGGCACCCGGGAGCAGGGGTTCGCCGGGATCACGCTGTCATCCACCGCCGACTGCATGAGCGAGCGGAGTACCGCGTACACCGTGGCGACTGTGCTCGGTTTCAGGACTGCCGAGATCGCGGCGACGAACGCCTTCATGTCGCTGCGGGTCAGCGTGGCCATGCGTCGTTCACCGAGGCGCGGATAGATGTGCGTCCGGAGGTGCTGGCCGTACAGGTCGACGGAGTTGGAACGGAGGTGGACCTGAGAGGGGAACCACTTTTCCTCCCCGTACTCGCGTAACCGCTGCTGGCCCTGCTTCGGGTCGACGTACGTCCCGCGGTGCCGGTCGGCCTCCATCCGTACGCTGTGCCGCTCCGCGTCGGCCTTGCGCTCGAACGCCTTCGTTGCTTCCCTGCCGTCCGGGCCGGTCCAGCATGCAAGCCAGCGCTTCCCTCGGCCGTTCCGGGCGGTCGGTACCTTCTCCAGCTTGTCGTCCGCGTTCTTGACCGTCCTGAACCACAGGTCTTTCACCCGTGCCATGGCTATACCTCGCCGTCGTCGGGCTCGAAGATCTCGATGGAGTTCGGATACTTCAACATGTCAAGGTTGCGCATCAGCTCGACCCACTCGCGAGGCTTACCCGGCGGGTTCATGTCGCGCTCGACCATCTCGTTGAGAACCTCGGCTAGGCCGCGGAGCGCCTCGACGTGCTGCTCTTTCGCCGCCTGGATTCGTTCCGGGTTCTCGGTGTACTCGGCAGACCAGATTGCTTGCTGGGCCTTGTGTACGGCTTGAGCGGCGTCACGTTCCTGCTCGTACAGCAACACGTGCCTGGCGGCGTCGACCCATTCGTCATTGCGCTTAACGCGGCGGCTTGTAGTTACGGGCGCCCCGTCGCCGATCACCCACTGCCAGGCCAGCCAAGGATGCACTTCCGCGCTGGGCACGATGGCTACGTCCTCGCCACCGATCAGATCGAGGAACAGCAGTGGCGGCGGCACGGCGAGCGCATACGCCAACTGCAGCCACTCGTCAAGACTGACGCTTCGGTCGCCAGTCTCAATCTTGGAGATCGCTACCCGGGTGAGAGTGCCCCCGTCCTCCTTGATTCGGTCCGCTAGCTGCTGCTGGTTCAGGCGCCGGCGCTTCCGCCACACCGTCAACTGCTCTTGCAGCACCTGAGAAGGCCGCTTGACTATGTTCTCCATGTGCATCCCTTGATGTTCGATTTTCGAGAAATCATAGCAGGAAGTTGCGAGCGACCACTAACAACCGTATGATCTCGCCAAGTGTAGGCAATCCTTCTATCTGTGTAAGGAAAGCGAACATTCACATGGCAGTCAAGAACTCACCTTCCAGTGTGGACGCCAGCAAGCCTCTGACTCTCGAAGAGCTCGCGGCGAGGGAAGGCGTGTCGATCCAGACCGTCTACCACTGGAACAAGACTCGGACGGGACCGCGGTACTACAGGGCCGGGCGCCACTGCCGCTACAGGCTGGCCGACGTCATCGCGTGGGAGAACAGCCGCTACGCGGACTTGGACGGGGCGGCCTGATGAATCTCTCCAACAACGCCGAGAGGCCGAACCCTGGCAGGGGTTCGGCCTCCAAGTCGGCGCCCAACAACGCCAACAACGCTGGCATTCACTCTAGCTGCACCTCCGGCACCCGTCACCCCCTGGGGCAGACCGTTCTTCCCCTCCGTCACCCCGTCGCGTACGCGAGCCTCTACGCTCCGGCCGGCCGTCGGCGGTGCTGGTGGTTCGCGTACGTCTGCTGCCACTGCGGCTTCGGCCACTTCGGCAGGGTCCGCGACGAGAACACCGTCGAGGGTGTCCGCCGCTCCGGCTGCGGCCGTCTCGTCTGGATCATCGTGGCCCGCACCTACCGCGGCGCACAGTCGGAGGTGGCCGCGTGAGGGGCGACGGGCTCGCGCGGGTCCTGGCCGCGCTCACCGAGCACGGCAAGACCGTGATCTCTCGCAACGGTGACTACTCCGCCCAGTGCCCTGCCCATGACGACCGTACGCCGAGCCTGTCTCTCGGCCAGGGCGAGAAGGGCGCCGTGGTCAACTGCCAGGTTGGTTGCGACACCCGCGACGTCGTGGCCGAACTCGGCCTTACCCTCAAGGACCTGTTCGACGTGCCCCAGCAGCGCGACGCCAACCCCAGCCGGGTCGTGGCCGAGTACGAGTACACCGACGAGCGTGGCGCTGTCCTGTTCGTGAAACAGCGCATCGAGCCGGGCAAGGACGGCCGACGTAAAGACTTCACGATCTACCGCCCTCTTCCCGGCGGGCAGCGTGCATGGGGTCTGAAGGGCGTCGACCAGCGTCCGCTCTACCGCCTGCCGCGCGTCATCGAGGCCATCGCCAGCGGGACCACGGTCTACGTGGTCGAGGGAGAGAAGGACGTCGCCGCCGCGGAGAAGGCCGGAGCGGTCGCTACGTGCAACTTCGACGGTGCCGCCAAGCCCGGCCATCGCACCAAGTGGAAGTCCGAGTATGGCAATCAGCTCGTTGACGCCCATGTGGTGATCGTCGCCGACAACGACGATTCCGGGCGCGCCCACGCTGCTGCGGTCGCCGAGGACCTGGCCGGCAAGGCTGCCAGCGTGCGCGTCGTGCGCGGCAGAGTCGACACCGAGGCCGCGGACCTGTCTGACCACCTGGCCGCTGGGTACGGGCTGGATGACCTCGCGCCGCTCGACAGCGGCGCACCACCCATGGCCGCCACGACCGAGGAAGACAGCGCAGGTAAGGGCGAGAGAGGTCCCTCACAGGCGTCTCAACTGGTCAAGCTCGCCAGGGAGCGGTTCGAGCTGTTCATGAGCGAGGACGGCCGTCCGTACGCCCGGAAGATCGACGGCCCGAACATCGCCCTGCCGCTGCGGGGGAAGGCCGGGCTGCGCTCCCAGCTCGCCCGCATCTTCACCGACGAGACGGGCGGCAATGTCCCGTCTCAGTCTGCGCTCGCCGACTGCATGACCGTCCTCGAAGGCATCGCCGGGTCGGCTGAGCCGCGCGTCCCTCACGTGCGGGTCGCCCGCCATGAGGGGCGCATCGTGGTGGACCTCGGCACGGCGGACGGTGCGTGCGTCATCATCGGCCCGGACGGGTGGGAGCGGGCATCCCGGTCCCCGGTGCTGTTCCGCCGCTCCGGGGCAATGAAGCCTCTCCCCGTCCCGGTGCGCGACGGCGACGGCCTGGCCAAGCTGCACGGCATGCTCAACACCAGCACCGAAGGTTTCCGGCTGCTGGCGGCGTGGCTGATCGCCGCGTTCATCCCTGATCTGCCGCACCCCATCCTGACCTTCCGCGGGGAGCAGGGCACCGGCAAGAGCAAGGCCGCGCAGATGGTCATCGGGATCATCGACCCGTCCGGAGCGCCGAAGCGCACCGCACCCCGGGATCTCAAGTCCTGGGCTGTGCAGGCGTTCAACTCGTGGGGGCTGTGCCTGGACAACGTCTCGACCATCGCCGATTGGCTCTCGGACGCGTTGTGCCGCGCGGTGACTGGTGACGGCGTAGTCGACCGGGCTCTCTATAGCGATGACGACGTGGTCGTTCTGGAGTTCCGCCGTGTCCTGGCCATGACCACCATTGACGCCGGGGCGCTGGCCGGCGACCTCGCCGAGCGGCTGCTGATGATCGAGCTCAACCTGATCCCCGACAGCAAGCGCCGTGAAGAGGCCGAGCTGGATGCGGCCTACCGGGACGCACACGCATCCATCCTTGCGTCCCTGTTCGACCTTCTCGCCGAGGTGCTCAAGGCGCTGCCCGAGGTCACCATGACCGAGCGTCCCCGCATGGCGGACTTCGCTCGCATCCTCGCCGCGGTCGACAAGGTCAACGGCTGGGAGACGTTCGCCTCCTACACCGCCAGCGCCCGTAACGCGGTCGCCGACGTGCTGGACGGAGAGCCTTTCGCTCAGGCCGTCGTCGCCCTGGTCGACGCGTCCGGAGCCGATGGGCTGGAGCTGACCGCTCAGGAGATCCTCGACAAGGTGGCCACGCCCGACCGCCTGCCGCGCAAGTGGCCGAAGGACAGCACCCGGGCCGCCGGTCAGCTCAAGCGCCTTGCCCCGGCTCTGCGGACCATCGGCATCGAGGTGGACGACAGCAGACGCCAGACGACGGGTAACCGGTCCCGCCTCTACAAGCTGACGACATCAGAGAGTAGGCGCAACGCAGCACCCGCAGCGCCCACAGCACCCGCAACCAGTGCTGACCAGCAGGAACACGCGGGTGCTGGCGAGAACGACAGCACCCGTTCGGGATTTCGCAGCGCCCGCACCGCCTCAGCCGCGGGTGCTGCGGGTGCTGGTGCGGGTGCTGGAGAATCCACAGCACCCGCACACGACACCACGCCTGACCAGGGGAAAGACACCTCTCCGGGCGCTCCGGGCGCTCCGGGTGCTGGAATGCGCCTTCTCTCTAAGGACGCCAACCTGACGGGGCCGTGCATCCGCTGTCACCAGCCGTGCCAGCGCTACGGAGATGGCGGGAACGCGCTGTGCTCCACCTGTCGGCAGGCGAGCGCGGCATGACCTCGACTCCGGCCGGTCACGTCGGGAGCGTGACCGGCCACCACAGACCAGGCCATGACACAGGCATAGGACACGCCACGTCATGACTGACCAGTGCGTCAAGCGCACCGCCCGCAACGGGCGGACGTATGGCCGCGAGGGGAGACGCTCCCGTTGCACCCCGAAGACCGACCAGCGCACCGAGGCGACACCCGTCCACGCGGCGGGTGTCGCCTCACCCCCACCACGCAACGTCACCACCACCCCGGGGGATGACCCCCTCCAGAGACCCAATAGAGGACCGCGGGGGAGGGCTCTGCCAGGTGACGCATTGCTCGGGCCTCGTTTTTCGCCCGGTTCTGTAACTGAAAGTGAGGTGGACATGCAGGAGATTCCGGAGGACCTCGGCGACGCGGGACGCGTGCTGTGGTCGTCGGTGACGGAGGACTTCGACCTGGGGCACGCGGAGTTGCCGCTGCTGGTCGAGGCGTGCCGTACCGCGGATGAGCTGGTGATGATGCGGCGGACGCTCGCTGCGGAGGAGTCGACGGTGATCGGGTCGACGGGTCAGCCGAAGGCGCACCCGCTGTACGCGGAGTTGCGTGCTCACCGTTTGCTGCTGGGCAAGCTGCTCGACTCACTCGCGCTGCCGGTGGAGGACCAGGAGAAGGGGCTGACGCCGAACCAGGAGCGAGCGCAGAAGGCCGCGAACGTGCGGTGGGCGATGGAGCGAGAGAAGTGGGGGCGTCGTGGCAACGCGTCGTAAGCCTGCAGCGCCGGAGGGCGCGCCGGCGGATGCCCCGCCGACGTGGCTGTTCCGTTTCCGCTATGCGGAGTGGGAGGACGGGTATTCGCCGGAGAATCCGAATCTGGCGCACTGGGGTAAGCCGCTGCATGAGGTCGGGTTCACGGTCGGGCAGTACCAGCGGGCGAAGCGCCGGTATGAGGCGGCGGCGGAGGCGTGGCTGGCGGAGCGTGGCCTGTACGCGCGTGGGCTGCGGGAGCCGAGGGAGTGGCAGGAGTTTCAGCGGATGCGCCGCGAGGAGCCGTGGAAGGTCTTTGAGCACCCCGGGGAGATGTCGTGATCCCGCCTCCGCCGGGTCTGCTCACGTGGATGCTGGCGCATCTGCGGGAGGACGTGGAGCGTGGCCGCCCTCGGCCGGAGGGCATCGCCGAGTGGCTCCGGGATGTGCTTGCCGATACGTCCGATTCGGTTGCCGGTAATGGCGGGTTCCGGGTGTCCGAAGAGACCCTAGTGGTGAGTGACAGGCATGCACTCCTCACACAGGCGGCGCAACGTCTGGGATTGAGCACCCGGACGTTGCGTCACCTGGCCGAAACCGGCCGGGTACGCGCCTGGCAGGCGGGGCCTGGCTGTCGCTGGCGGGTCGATCTCGACTCCGCCGAGGACTACGTGAGGGCCAGGAGAACCGATGCCGAGACCGGACCTGTGGGCGGCGCTGGAAGCGCGCCGACAGAAGCAGGAGCAGGAGACGCAGGACCGCGAGCCGCAGCCGCTTGAGACGGCTCTCGCGGAGCAGGGGCGCGTTCTGCGGGAGTACCGCGAGGGCAACGACAAGGGGGCGGCGTGAACGAGCATCAGGACATCGTCAGGCAGGCGGAGGCCGACGCGCGGCAGGCGCGGGAGCTCGCCGACGCCATCGCCGAAAGGGTCACGGCGGGCGACGCCACGGTGACGCCGCAGGAGCTCGCCGAGGCGCGGTCCCTGGCGGAGTTCGCGGCCCTGCGGGTCGAGGCGGCCCGGCGCCAGGCCGAGGCGGCGCACCTGGCCGACATCGACGCCCGCGGGAAGGCTCTGGCCGCGGAGGTCGCCCGCCTGGTCGACACCGACGAATCCGAGATCGCTGTCCTGTTCCGGAAGGCGGTCGAGGCGGTCGAGGCGCTCGTGCAGGCGGGGGAGGATCGCCGGCGGCAGGTGCGGACGGCCGCCGACCTGATCGGCGTCCTGTCGGCGGACCTGAAGGCGGCCGGTGTCGAGGGCGGCACCCGCGCCCGGTTCGGTCTGACCGGAGACGCGAACACGGTGACGATGTTCGGCGAGACGGTCAAGCGGGCCCGGTCGGTGCCGGGGCGGGATCTGGTGTCCGCGGCGGTGGGCATGGCCGTGGACAAGTACACCGTGGGCGAGGTTCTGCGGAGCCCTCGCGTGGCCCGTCACGTGATGGGGATGCTGCCGGTCGTGGCCGAGGACTGGCGGGTGTCCCGTGAGGATCTGCCCGGTCTGGGTGAGCACGCCCGGTGGCGGGCGCATGAGTTCGGGTTGGTGGCCGGTCGTGACGACGCAGCCTGAGCAGGAGTTCCCGGCGACGTCCGCGGCGTGGCTGCGGATGGCGGCGGCGTTCGCCCATCTGGACGATGAGGGCCTCGGCATGGTCCACGAGCTGGCGCGTTGGTCGCGGGCGAATCTGCCGCCGGCGCTCGTCGCCCTGGTCGACGTCCTCGACGCGGCCCGGGGCCTGTCGCTGGCGATGCTCGCCGACCGGCACGGGAGCACGGTCGAGAAACTCAGCCGGGAGATCGAGCTCACTCTAACCGAAGGAGGCGGGTCGGATGGCTGACCGCAGCGTGAGTATCCGCCTGCGGGCGGACGTGAAGGGCTTCCAAGCGGGCCTGGGTAAGGCCAAGCGGGACACCGCGGATCTCGGCCGGCAGATGACCGAGACGGGCGAGTCGGCGCGGCGGATGCGTAAGCGACTCGAAGACGCCACCAAGGCTCTCCCGAAGATTGAGATCGACGCGGACAGTACTCCGGCTGAACTGAAGTTCGCGCAGGTCCGCGCGGAGATGGAGAAGCTCTCCGAGAAGCGGATCGGCATCGACGTCGACGCCGACGTGGCCCGTGCTCAGATCGCGGAGATTGAGCGTGAGCTGGAGATGCTGCAGCGCGCCGAGGTGGACGTCATCGTCCGCGCGGACATCGGCATCGCGCTCGCTGAACTGCGGGCCGTCTCCGCGGAGGCCGATCTCCTTGACGGCAAGACCGTCACGGTTCGCGCCAAGGCGGACGTCGGCGATGCCCTCGGCGGTCTGGCGATGCTGTCCGGGGCGATGGCGGCAACCGCAGCGATCCCGGTCGGTGCGGTGCTGGGCAGTAGCCTTGCCGCACTGGCGGGCCCTCTGGGGGCGGCCGGGCTGGGCTTCACCGCGTTCGCTGCGGTCGCGGTCCCGGCGGTCAACCGCGTCAACGAGGCCATCGACAAGGGCAAGATTGACGAGTTGACGAAAGCGGAGCAGGAGCTCGCCAAGGAGTTCGTCGCGTTCGGCGACGCCTACAACGACTGGCAGGCCGACGTGTCGCCGCGCGTGTGGCCGATCATCACCGATGGCCTGAAGCTCACCAAGCAGCTTCTCCCGCAACTCAACCCGCTGATCGAGGCCAGCTCTGGCGCGCTCGGCAACCTGGAGAAGCGCGGACAGGCGGCGCTCGCCGGCCCACACTGGAAGGAGTTCCTCGACACCACGACGAAGCACGCGCCGCGGGCAATCGAAGGTCTGGGGACGAGCTTCTCCAACGTGTTCGGTGGTATCGGCGGCATCCTGCAGGCGCTCATGCCGCACACGGACGCGCTGATGGATGGCCTGGAGCGGGTCACGCAGAAGTGGGAGGATTTCGGCCGCGGCCTGAAGACCGACCAGGACTTCCAGGACTTCGTTCTCTTCGTGAAGGCCGAGGCGCCTCAGGTCTGGGCGCTGATCAAGAACATCGCGGGGGCGGGCGTCGATCTCGTTGCCGCTCTCGCCCCGCTCGGCGCCGTATCGCTGGGCGGTCTGTCGCTGCTCGCTGACCTCGTCTCCGGTATGGACCCCGGACATATCCAGGCCATTGCTGTAGCGATCGGCGCGGTCTATCTGGCGGTCAAGTCCGGGCAGGCCATCAATGGCGCCGCGGATGCATTCGGCCGGCTGCGGGACCGCATGAACGACGTCAACTCCGCCGTGGGGAGCGGACGCTCCGGCATCGGCGGCAAGATCGCCGGTCTGGCGGGGATGCTGGGGGCGGGTGGACCCTTCGGCCTGGCGGTCGGCGCGGGCGCCCTGGTCCTCGGAGAGTTCGCCCTGGCCAACGAGAAGGCCGCAGGTGAGGTACGGTCCCTCGCCGCGGCCCTGGGTGAGTCGCAGGGCGCGATGAACGAGCAGTTCAAGCAGCAGATCGGGCAAGGCCTCATCGACTCCGGTGCGGCGGATGCCGCACGCAAGCTCGGCATCGAGCTGGAGACGCTGCGGGGTGCGGCGCTTGGCAACGCCCGTGACATCGCCACCGTGAAGGCCAAGACCGACGAGTACAGCCTCTCCCTCGATGGGGCGGTGCCGAAGGCGGGCGCGTTCGCCTACGGCCAGCAGTCGATGAACAAGGAGATCTATGCGGTTCTGCAGGCGATCGACGGCAGCAACGAGAAGATCGCCAGCGCCCGCGAGGAGTACGCCCAAACAACCTTGGTGAACGCTGGACTGCGGGACGCGTACGCGGCGGTCAAGGTCGCTGTGGACGCCGCGGGCGGGTCGATGGAGACCAGCAAGGGGCAGACGCTCGCGCAGCGCGACGCCGCAGAGCAGGCCCGGCAGAAGTTCTCCGAGCTCGCCACGAAGGTCGCCGAGACCTCCAACGCTCAGGGCATCCTCGCCGGGGACACGAACGTTGCGCGGAACGCGTTCCTCCAGCAGATCCCGGCTCTGATGAACCTTGCCGGGGCGAACAAGGGCGCCCGTGATGAGGTGTACAAGCTCGCGTCGAACTTCGGGATCAACCGGGCGCAGGCCGACAAGGCAGCGAAGGGCATCAACGATGTTCAGTCGGCGGCGAACAAGCTGAAGTCGCCGCCCCCCATCAAGATCACGGCGGACACGAGTCCGGCGATGAATGCCGTGCACGCGTTCATTCGGAGCCTGCTCGGCGTGAAGGCGCCGGCGATCCCTATAGGCATCGCAGCGCCGAAGGCTTACGGCGGCATCTTCAACCCGTCCGGTACGCAGCTCATGGCGCAGGGCGGTATCCGGGATCTGGGGCCGAATCCGCGGCCGATGATCGCCCGGTCGGCGTATCGCATCAGCGGGCGCAACGGCCCGGACGTGATCTTCGGTGAGGCGGGGCTTGAGGCGTATATCCCGCTGTCAGATGCGAAGCGGGGCCGTGGCCTGCACATTCTGCAGGAGTCCGCGCGGATCTTGGGCATGGCCGTCGTACCGGAGAAGATGGCGATCAACGGGCCCGCGTCGACGGGTGGCGGTGGTATCCCGATGGGCGGGGCGGCTCCGGGGTCGGCGATGGTCACCCTCACCGGGATCGACTCGCTGCGCTCCGCGCTGGACACGACCGCGGTCAACGTCACCACGTCTCTCGGGACGGCGACGACCATGCTGGACACCACCATGGGCAACGCCGGGTCGCTCACGTCCGCTCTCGGGGAGGTCGGCACCACGGCGGGCGGGCTCACCGCGGAGGTAGGCGGTCTGGCCGGGCAGATCGACGGGTTCGCGGGCGGGGTTGACGGGTTCGCCGGCGAGGTCGGCGGGTTCGCCGACACGATGGGGGCCGAGATCCCGCCGCTGACGGAGTCGATCGACACGCTCGCCTCGGCGGTCTCCTCGGCGAAAGCCGCGGCCGACGGGAAGGGTGACGAGCGGAACCCGCGGGCCGGCAAGAGTGGCGACGGCAGCTTCAAATCGGCGTCCTTGTCGAGGTCGACGAAGCCGCTCAACGGCAAGGCCGCGCCCGGCAAGGGCGACGAGCGGAACCCGCGGGCCGGGTCATCGTCGGGCGGGAGAGTTGCCTCAGCGTCGCTGACGAAGGGTACGCAGCCGCTCGCTTCTGCGAGCTTGTCGAGGTCCACGAGGCCCCTGACTCAGCCGAAAACCATGATCGCTGGTCATGTCGGTACAGGGTCGGCCGGTGTCGCGTTCAGTGGCGGGTCGGGCGGCACGAACTGGTCGAAGACCAGCAGGCCGGTGCAGGGTGTCTCGTCCGGCTCGTCCAGCGCGGGCGGATCGAGCGCCGGCGGCGGTCTCACTATGGGCGGGTCGACGCCGCTCGCTGGGACCGGTGGTCTGGTGCAGGTGCAGACCCTCGCGGTGACCGAGAAGGCTGACGTGGACGCGGTTGCCGCGGCCCTGTACTCGCGGCTCGGCTCGAAGGGCCGGTGAATGACGGTGCCCCGGGCTGCTCCCTCCGCGGATGCGGCAGCCCGGGGCACCAGGCCGGCCGGTCCCCGGTGACGCGGGGAGTGTGCTCCGGCCGGAGCTTTACGGCGTGTGCAGGTTCGTCGGGCTCTTGCGGCACCAGTACGAGGTCCCGCGGGCGACCCACTGGCCGCCTGTCTCGGCGGAGGTCTGCCGGAGCTTCTGCTCGCAGTGCTTGCACCGTCTGGGCTCTGGCTCCGGCTCTCCGCCTTCGTACGGGCTGGTGTAGGCGAGGTCGCTGATGCTCTTGATGTACTGCTCAAACGAGCCCTGCGGGGGGAGCGCGTAGTCGTTCGCGGCCATGCCGCCAACATATGACGCGGTATAGAGCGGTGTACAGCGGTAGGCCGCTACCTACCCGTATGGGCAGCGGAGTGCCTCCCTACGGTGAGTTGTATGGCAGACGCACCTGTTGTCCCACCGTTCGAGCCCGGTCCCGCCGAGTACGTCTACGCTGCGGTGGCGGACCACGTCGCCGCGAGGATCGACGCCGGCGAACTCCGCCCTGGCGCCCGTCTGCCCGGGGAACGGGCGCTCGCCGAGGAGTACGGAGTCGCTCTCGGTACCGTACGGCGGGCGGTTGAGGAACTCCGGGAACGAGAGCTGGTCGTGACGCTGCCGGCCAAGGGGACGTTCGTCCGGAAGGTCGAGGACTGACGCCCAGAGTTCTTGTCGGAGCTGGCAAAAAGCCTGGTCACAGCTTTTTCCCGGATCTGGGAAAAAGGGCATTTGCGCCCTTCGCGGGGGACGGCGTGTCCCCCGCGGCGGTTGCGGCGGACAGCATGTCCGGCGCAAACCGAAGGGTGTCGACACCGCCGACACCCTTCGGGGGGGTTCACAGTATGAAGACCCTTCAAGGGATACGCGGGGAACGCGTACCCCTTGGGTGCCTTACCGGCGGAGCTCGCCCTTGCCTCCGCAGCGTCGGCAGACGCCGTACGCCTCCCGGTTCCATCCGGAGGTCTTCCGGCCGGTGCCGCGACAGGGCCGGCAGCGCTTGAGCGGGTGTCGGCGCCGGTCCCACATCACGTACACGGCGAGCGCAGTCAGTGCGACGAGTAGCAGTTCCATGAGGGGTGCTCCTTCCTGGCCTACAGGCCCGGGAGAGGGGTAAAAGAGGGGATGCCCGGGAGGGTCTACCGGGTCGACCTCCCAGCTCAGGGGCGGTAGACCGGCGGTAGACCCTGTTTCGGCGGTAGGGCCTCGGTAGACCCGGGGTCAGGCGGGGGTGAAGACCGCTTCCAGGTCCGCGCGGCGGTACCCGTTGCGGTTCCGGCCGTCGATCTTCACGTCTCCGGGCGTGATCCCGTACGGCTTGAGCACCTCGGCGAGGCGGGCCGCGGTCCATCCGTCGCCGAGGGCCTCGACCAGGTCGACGGTGTGGAGCCGGTCGGCCTCGCCGAACGCGGTCAGCACCAGCTCGACCGGGTCCGCCTCCGGCTCCGCCGAGGCCGCCGCGGTGGGCAGGGTGCCGGCCGCGGCCCGAAGCGCGTAGGCCGCCTCGGCGACCTCCTGCAGGTCCGTCCCAGCGTCATCGAGAAAGTACGACCGCACCTTCACGGGGTCGCTGCCGTCCGCGTCGAGGATGCCGACGCCCCGGTGGCTCCGCGGGATCTCGCTCGCGTTGTAGCCCGCGCCGGCGGCGCCCTGGCCCAACACGGCGTTGGACGCCGTCGTGTCCGGGCAGCGCATCGCCCACCGCAGGGAGCAGACGCCCTTGAGGGGGCCGGGGATCGCGTCCGTGGTCATGCGCTGGGTGGCGAGCACCAGCAGGACACCGGCGGCCGGGCCGCGGGACGCGATGTCCACCATGGCCTCGACGATCTCGTCTCCCCACGGCGAGGACACGTAATATCTTGTTTCGTCCACGATGGTCAGTTCGACGTCGATGCCGAGCTTGCGGCAGAGCTCGGGCGTCAGCTTCGTGCTGCCGCCGTTCTCGTCCAGCAGATCGAACACGCGCTCCATCTGGGCCTGCATCTGATGCAGGTGCGCGAGCAGCCCCTTGGCGTTGCGCTTCTCCGCGGTGTGGGCGATCTTCCGCCATGGACGGTGATCGCCGGCGCCCTTACCGTCCCAGAGATGGATTCGAGGGGTGACCGCCAGGGCGGCCGTGCCGATGATGCCGTTCACTGCGGCGGACTTGCCTGCCCGCGGTTCGCCGGCGACCAACAGGGACGCGTCGACCAGGCGGAGCCGCTCCTCCCTGCCACGCCCGTTGATTCCAGCAGGGACGCCCCGCCAGAAGTCGACGGGCTCGGTACGGCCGAGCAGCGGCGACCGGTACACCTTCAGGAACGGGTCGCTCTTGGCTACGAAGATGACCAGTTGCCCGGCGTGCTCAGGTACGAGTTCGAAGACGACTTGGCTCTCCCCGACGCCGAGCGCGGACGCGAAGTCCCCTTCGAGGCCGAGACACTTCCGCGCCTTCTGGCCGGGCGGGAGCTGCAGCACGGTCGACCATCCGCCGGCCTCGGTGAGGACCGGCGCCGCGAGCTTCATGCCGTCGGCGCGTCCCAGCTTCGCGTCGATCGCCGCCTTGACGACGAGGTTCTCCGCCGGCGTCCGCCCCTTGCCCATGCCGGGCAGCTTGAACGGCGTCGGCCGGTCCTTGATGCGCTTGCCGACCTCGACCGCGCTGCCGGACGCGACGACCGCACCCGCGGCCAGCAGAGCCGCGGACCCGCCGACCGTGTAGGCGGAGACCGCCGAGGAGACGACGTAGCCGGTGCCGACGAGCCACGCGGTGCGGCGCCGGCGGGTACGGACTCGCTCCACGAACTTGTAGTCGTCGGCTCCCCGGTAGTCCGCGGCGGTCACCCAGCGCCAGTAGGCGCGGCCGAGTCGAGCCGTTCCGCTGAAGGGAACGGTTGCGGCCCGGTAGGTGAAGCGGACCGTGCGGCGCCCGTACTGGCCCTGACGCACCGCGCGCACGATCCGGCGGACCGGTACCCGGGTACGGCGGGGACGCGTCCAGAACTCGCGGGGCGTCTCCGGTCGGACGAACACCTCGGGCGTCTCGTGAACGGCGGTCATGCGGTCACCCCCGCGAGGTACGCCTGTACCTGCTTGGCCTTCGGCTGCCCGATCCGGAGCGTGGTCTTGATCTGCCGCAGACTCGGTACCGTGCCCGCGGCGACGTCGTCGGCGAACACGCGGGCCGCGTCCAGGTGCAGCGCGGGAACCTCAGGTACAGGGTCGGGTACGGGGGTGATGTCCTCGATGGGCAGCGTCTCTCTCACCTCGAAACGGCGTGGTCCGCCGTTCTCGGCGAGTACCGCGTGAGGCCGGATGAGCTGCCCGGGTACAGGACCGGGTACGGGGTCAGGCGCGAACCCTCCGAGAGGTGCAGGCGGGGGTAGAAGGTCGTGGACGCGTCGGCGGAACGCGGCCAGGTCGGCGACCGCGCGTTCTGCGGCGGGGTCCGGCTCAGGTTCGGCGGGTACGGCGACCGGCTCCGCCGGGGTGATCTCGGCGGGAGCCGTACCCGGCTCCGTGCCCTCGGTGATCCCGGCGGAGTCGACGGTGTCACCCGTGACACTCTCCGCGGGTACGGCTACCGCCTCGGCAACCCCTCGCGTAACGCGAGTGGTTGAGGCGTCCTCGGCAACCATGGGGCTGACGCCCACGGTTGCCCCGCGACGGATCAGCCCCATCAACAGCTCGTACGAGAGCACCAGGGCGACGGCCGGCCACGCGGCGACGATCGCCCCGACCGGCCCGTGCGCCCACCCGTGGGCGACGTTCGCGGCGAGCGTGGCGAGGATGCCGAGGCCGAGCGTCCAGCGGGCGAGCGGCGGAACCGGGAGCCCGCGGCGCGCACAGTCGAGCATCACCATCGAGGACGCGAAGATCGCGCCGTCGATCGTGAGCGGCACCAAGTAGGCGGTGAACCCCGCCTCCCCGTACGCGGTCACCACCTCGAACGCGTGCCGGTACGAGACAACCGCGGCGACCGCGGCCAGCAGGACGACCACAGCGGTCGTGACAGCCCGGATCACGCCTCCTCCTTCTTCGGGGCGACCTCGTACGCGGGCTCTCCGGTCAGGTAGTACGGCAGGCGCAAAGCAGAGGCGATGTCCTGGATCAGACGGAAGTCGATCGCGAGGAGGAAGTTCGCCAGGTCCCACGCGAGGGCCGGCGGGATCTCCATCTCGCTGTTGCGGCCGTCGACACGGAAGCGGATACGGGCCGCGGGCTCCTGCAGGACGCCGTTGTGGATGGGCTGGAGGATCTCCACCTGAGCCGTCTCGCCGATGGTGGCGAGGACGGCGAAGTGGCCGCCGCGGTGCTTGCTGTGATCCAAGCGGCACCATGGCGGGCAGGGGATCGGGGGCTGTACGTTCTCACTCACGGTTTCGTCTCCTGTGTACGCAGGGGATGGGATCGAGGCCCCGGGCCGGTGTGTCACCACCGGCCCGGGGCCGTACTGCTATTCGGGGCTGGACACCTGGCCGCGGGCCAGCGCGACCATCCGCAGGAGGTGGCGGGCGTGCTGCTCCGCCTCGGCGAGCGTCAGCCGGAACGAGGTGTCGTCCCCGACGCCGACGCACACCCGCGCCTCCGCCTCCCGGTAGTGCTGAATGAGGTCGACGCGCGCCGAGACCGGCCGGAAGGCCGGGCTGTCCTGCGTCCCGCAGTTCTCGAAGTCGTGGGTCGTCAGGTCCACGCCGAGGATCTCGCTGGAGTGCTGGCGGTCCTCGGGGCAGTCCATGGCGTGGTGCCGGGCGATGCACCACGCGGGGCACGGGCCGGTCAACCAGGTGGGCGGGTTCTCGACCCCGTCCCGCTCCCACTTGTGGGCGTCGCACTCGACCACGTCGCGGTCGAGGAGCTTGCCAATCGGCTTCAGGATCTCGCCGGCGGCACCGCACGTGATGCAGGCGCGGCCGTTGAGCTGGGCGGGCGTGAGGGAGTCGAGCAGGGCGTGCAGGTCGACGGCCGCGGGCGGCTCCGGCGTGGTGGCGCACGAGGCGCAGGCGAACACCTGGCAGCCGTCGACGCGTCCGACCGGGGTCATGGGGGTGTCGTCGCGTCCGCAGCGGACGCAGGCGATGCCGTCGAGCTGGTCGGCGGAGAGGGTGGCAGCCTCGGCGAGGAGGCGCGAACCGTTGAACATGTGCGTCTTCTTCCGTCGTGCGGAGGAAGGACCGCGGCGGGTCAGGTGCTCGAACGTCGAGCATGCCCGCTATCGAGTTGCGATCCTTTGTTGCGATAGACGCTAGCGGTCAAGCATGGATTGCGCAAGAGACTTGCGATACCGTGTTGCGTATGACAGTGAATGACCCGCTTGACGCCCTAGACGCGAGCACACGCCGATACCGCGAGACCGAAGCAGAGCATGAGAAATCCCGCACAGCCGTGATCGCTGACGTGGTCGCCGCACTCAAGGCCGGCCAGAGACCGACCGACGTCGTGAAGCACTCACCGTTCACAGATGCGTACGTGCGACGCCTTGCCCGGGAACACGGGATCGAGGCCAAGCCCCGCGGCGCGAAGTAGATCGAGGTCTGTTCCGTCTCTGTTCCGGACGACACCGGCCAGGGGCGACTAACGATCACTAATGTTGACCGATGAAATGCCTGGTCAGAGCGTATGCCGGGGGAGTCGCTGCAGGTCACAAACTCGCAGGTGGCAGAACCCGGCCTACAGGCCGACTCGTCCGCCCCACCCGCCCCCGACCTGCGGCGGAACCCTCACCCGGGAAGATCGAAACCCTGAGAGGGCACATCGGAGGCACATCCGGCGGACCCGAGCGCCGAGGCGAACGCGTTGTCCAGCGCCGTCCGCGCCCGCTCGGAGGCCTCCGGGACCAGATGCCCGTACAGGTCCACGGTCGTCGTGATGGACTCGTGCCCGAGCCACCTGGACACCTCGGAGATCGGCACGCCCTCGGCCAGCGCCGTGCTGGCGAAGGTGTGCCGCAGATCGTGGAACGTCATGTCCGCCGGCACCCCGGCCGCGAGGATCGCGGGCCGCAGGACGTCGGCGTTGAAGTAGTCGCGCCGGATCAGATTGCCGCGCGTCGTCCGGAACAGCACGTCCTCGGGTTCGCACCGGTCGATGTGCTCGGCCAGCGCGTCGGCGAGAACGGCCGGCACCGGGACGTCGCGGACGGAGGCCCGCGTCTTCGGCGGGGCCAGCACCGGACGCCGGTCGATCACCACGACCTGCTGGTCCACCGTCAGCATGCCCTCGGCGAAGTCGATCCGGTCGACGGCCAGGCCGAGGGCCTCACCCTGCCGGAGACCGGCCGCGGCCCCCAGGAGGACCAGCGGCGCGTACTCGGGCCGCATGGCCCGATAGAGCGCGATCACCTCGGCGGGGGACAGGAGCCGGATCGTGGTCTTGTCCGGCTCCGGCAAGCGGATGTCGACGCAGGGGGAACGGCGGATCATGCCGTCCCGTACGGCCCCGCGCATGATGCTGGAGAAGATCACATAGACGGTCTCGACCGTACGCGGCGCCAGGCCCTTCACGTGGAGGTCCTTCACCCACCGCTGCACGGCGGTGGGCCGTATGGAGATCAGCGGGACCAGGCCGAAGACCGGATTGATGTGGTTCTTCAGGTGCCCGGCGTAGGTCATCGCGGTCCCGGGCTTGTGCAGCCGCGACGCCATCCACGTCTGCGCGTACACCTGGAACCTGGTCTGCCCGAGCTTGGGGTCGATCCACTCGCCGCGCGGCTCGTCGGCCCGGCGCGTCACGTCGAAGCGGTCGGCGTCGGCCTTCCGCTCGAAGTTGCGCTTGAGCTGCTGACCCTTCTCGTCGCGGTAGCGGACCTGCCAGCGTGCTCCCTGGCCGTGCTTGGCGGTCGGCACGCGCTTGTGCTCGGAGCACTTCGCCTCTCCGGGTTCGGGGCGGGACTTGTGCCACCGGTCGTAGACGGTCATGTCTGCTCCCGGACCCAGGCGTACACGTCCTCGGGGAGGTAACGCAGGTACTTGCCGATCCGGCGGCCGGGCGGGCCGATCCGCTTGCAGCGCCACTGGTAGAGGGTCCCGACCGGCACGCCGAGGTACTCGGCGACCTCCTCCACCGTCCAGAGCCGGTTCATCGTCTTCATCACCGGCCTCCGGGATCAGCCAGGGCGACACCGGCCAGGGGGACGCCGGTCAGCGCGGCGGCGAGGAGAGCGTCACCGAGCGAGTAGCCCTGTCCGGCGTACTCCCATTCGGCGATGACGAGGACGGTGTCCTCCTCGAAGAGGGGAAGCCGCCCGGTGCTGACGGCTTCGGCCCGCATGTGCTCGGCGCGTTCCTCGCGGATCGCACCGAAGGTGGTGGAGTAGCGGCGGGACTTGGTGGAGAAATGGCCGCGGAAGCCCAGCATGTGCGCCCACTGGGTCAGCCGTAGCTCGGCCAGGCCGTCGAGGGCGCCCAGGCGGAAGCACTCGGCGATGAGCCGCCGGGCGTGCTCCCGCAGCGGCAGCGCGTCCAGGTCGTCGAGCGGGCTCACGCGCCGGTCGAGGGTGCCGACGCACTCGGCGGCCTTGGTGGCGTACTTGGCGATGTAGCCGGCCACCGCCTGATCGGTCAGCTCCCCACCCATCGTGATCGGGCGGACGTCGAGCTGAGTGCCCCAGCGCAGCACCCGCGCCGGTTCACCCTCGGCGGCCGGGGCGGTGACGGCCACGGCCGAGACGGCATGCCGTACGGCGTCCGCCAGGGCGTCGGCGGTCGCCCAGGACGGAGGCGAGGCGGTGGGTCCGTCGGGGCCGTCGAGGCGGATGACGGCGTGGAAGTGCACGACGCCGCGCCGCTGGTACTCGGCGACCTTGGCGAAGGACACCGTCACTTGCTCGCGTAGCTCCCGCTGGGTCAGGCCCGCGGTCTTGGCCAGGCGGCGGCGCAGGGCCAGAGTGAAGCGCCGCCACAGCTCCGGGGACAGGGCGTTGAACAGCACGCTGCCCGCGTAGTCGTAGCAGTCGGGGCAGAGCGGTTCGCCGAGGCAGGTCTCTTCGGAGCCGTGGCGGGCGGTGCAGGACATGACCCGCCCGTGCGGGCAGGTGGCGGCGTCGCGGCGGGCGTGGCAGGGCAGGACCTTCCCGTTCTTCTCCCTGCGGGTGTGGACGACACCGAAGGACGGGGCGGTGAGAGTGACGAACAGGCACGGGTGGCCGGTCACGGTCTCCGGGACGCCCTTGCCGCCGGCCAGGCCCGCACGGATCAGTTGGTAGGTGTCGGCGCGGTAGACCTCGGCGCAGGCCGGGCAGCGCGAGGCCCGCCGGGTCTTGCACGGGACACGGAGCACGCCGCCCGGTTCGGCGCGGGTGCTGTAGCGGTGGAGCAGCTCACCTGTGGCCGGGTCGATGTGGTCGACCTTGCCGCGCAGGTGGATCGGCTGTCGGCAGCCGCCCGTAGCGCGGACCTGGGAGGCCCAGCGGGCATAGTGGGGATCGTTGAGCCGGGAGACCATCCCGGCTACGGCGTGCGGGTGGGGCAAGATGGGTTCCGTCCTATCCAGAGGTGATCTGTGAGGGATGGCCCCCGGCCTGGCGCGGAACTTGGCGGTTGTGCGGCCAGGCGGGGGGCGCTCACGGCTATGCGCCGTGGTCGTCGATTCCGGTCCCGTGGCAGTCGGGGCAGGTCTCGCCGTCTCCGGTGACACCGGTCCCGTTGCAGGTGCCGCAGCGGCAGCGGACCACCGGGAGGAGTTCGGTCATCGCGCGCCTCTGATCTCGCGCGGGATGATGTTGACGAAGACCCGGTAGTTCCGGGGGCGGGTGCGGTCGGGGTAGGCCCGCGAGACCGAGGTCACGGTGAAGATCTCGCGGAGGCGGAACATGCTGTAGGTGATCTCGGCGTGGGTGCCGTCGAGGCGGATGCGCATGGTGGTTGTCCTTCGGTCAGGCAACGTGTGCCGGGTCGGAATCAGGGGTGACGCAGCCGTGGTAGCTGCTGAGGTCGCCGTACCGGGCGCGGGCGTCGGAGAGGATCGCGGCGATCTCGTAACGGAGCGGCCCGAAGGGCAGAGTGATCATGTAGTGGCCGTACGGCAGGGGCTCCGGGTCGATCTGGGCGCCGCACAGGCCGGCGATCCGGTCGACCTCCGCGCGCATCTCGGCGTCGGTCGTCTGCTTCGGGAAGTAGGTGATCGGAGTCGACTGGCGAGGGACGGGGATGCCGGGATGGGCCTCGATGAAGTCGGCCAGGTCCCGCAGGCCGGTGATGAACGCCGCGCGGCGTGTCGGGTCGGTGGACATGGGTGCGGTTCCTTTCACAGGGCGTCCGGCACGGTCCGCAGGTGGCGGAGCAGATCGGAGGCGAGTTGGTCGGACACGCCCAGGCGGGCGCGCAGGAGGTCACGGGTGATCGGCTTTCCGTGCTTGGCGTGGTGCTCGTCGACGATCCGCCGGGCGTAGTCGAGGAGGGCCGGGGCCGGCCCCGGAGCGTCGGCCTGGTGGTCGTCGGCGGCCGGGGCGATGGCCGGGACCGAGGGCGCCGCAGCGGTCATCGGTGCCGGTTCCGGCGACGGGTGAGGACTGGGAGCGGCGGCCCGCCGTTCCAGCATGGAGACGGCCACCAGGAACGCCACCGCGGGGGTTCCGGCGGTCAGCCAGCCCCACACCGAGGGTTCGGCCTGGTGGAGGTTGGCGGCCAGGGACAGCACGATCCCGGCGACGAGGACGAAGGTCGGCCAGGAGAGCGGGCCGGTCCGCTCGCGTCCGGTCTTCTTGTCGCGCTGTCGTTCGCGGGCGGCCATGACGCAGGTGAGATCGACGCACACGGCCACGGCCCAGGCCATCCAGCCCGTCTGTCCGTGCTCTACGGCGGTCTGGCGGATGTGGGAGAAGGAGCCGGCTCCGGCGATGAGCGCCAGGACGAGGACGAGACCGGAGTCCAGCAGCCAGGAGGCGAGGCGTCGCATGCTCTGTCAGCCCTTCCGGGGTTCCGGGACGACGGCGGCGGGGGTGAGGAACTGGGCAAGGTCGTCATCGGTCATCTCGACGGGATCGGCGCCGCTGGTGATCTCCTCCCAGGAGGGGGTCAGGTCCGCGTACATCTGAGCGGCGTGTTCGGCCGCGTGCTCGGAGACGTAGAAGGAGCGCGCGCGATACCACTGGCCGTCCTGACCGGCCACGATCGCCACCCCGGGCGTCTCGGCGGGGATCGCCCGAGCGGAGACCAGCGCGGCCGGGTCGAGATCGCCCAGCGTCATGGTCGCGGTCTCCGGATCGTTGACCCGGTGGCAGATTCGCCCCGAGCACTGCGCACGGAGTGCCGTGACGCCGGGGCCGAGATCGGAGCCGATCCGCTGACCGCAGCAGAACAGGTAGATCCCGAAGGCCCGCCCGAGCTGCGCCACCCGCAGCAGCGCCGTCGAGGTCTTGGCGATCTCGTCCTTCTCGCTCTTGTCGGCCATCAGGTACAGCTCGGCCAGCTCGTCGACCAGGACCACGACCGGTACCGGGCGCAGGTCCGGCGGGAGCTGCCAGATGTTGCGGGCGCCGGCCGTACGGCATGCGGTCATCCGATCGGCCATCAGACCCACCAGGTCGTCCAGCAGGCCGACGCACTCGGCGCGAGACGTGGCCAGCGCCGACAGCCGGGGCGCGTACGGGGTGAACTCCACGCCGCCCTTGAGGTCGAAGCCGACCAGGGCGATCGGCTGCGCGGCCAAGCCGACGATGAGCGCGTTGGCGAGGTTCGACTTCCCGGATTGCGTCGCCCCGGCGTTCAGCCAGTGCGGGACCGTGCGGAAGTCGATGACCCACGGGCGGCCGGTCTCCAGCCGTCCCACGGTGACCTTCAGCAGCTCGCCGGAGGGCGGGATCTCGTCGACCCGCACCAGCGGATCCCGCATGGTCGCGGCCAGCACCACCCGGCCGGGCCGGGGCGAGGAGACCCGTACGGCGTGCACCCGCCAGGAGTGCGCGAGCTGTTCGGCCGCTTGGCGGTAGTCGTCGGGTGTCTGCCCTTCCAGGGTGTGGAGCGTGACGCGCCAGCCGTACCGGGTCGGCAGGGGCAGCCACATCCACGGCTTGGTGTCGACCGCGATCCGCTGGAAACGCCGCTTGACCTTCACGACGCCGGTCGAGGAGACCAGGCCGGGGACGGTGGTGAACCAGAAGCGCTGCCGCTTCTTGGTGAGCCCGCAGCCGAGGGCGACCTTCCGCCAGGTGGCCCGGACACTGATCGCCATGAGCGGGTAGCCGACCACCAGCCAGAACGACCGGTAGTGCCAGCGCCGCCAGGCCCACAGGCCGACCACGGTGACGGCCAGGACCACGAGGACGTCGAGGAGCGCCAGGAGGAAGCGATCAGACACCGCGCACCTCCGCCGCGGCGGCGGGCAGCAGGGCCGACGCCCGGTAGGCGATGCCCCAGCGGCCGGACAGCTCCCAGACGTACCCCACCAGGCCGACCGGGTTGACCTGATCACCGGGGCTGACCGGGGGCTCTCCGACGACGCTGACCTTGACCAGCTCGATCTTGCCGAAGGCGTCCTCCACCGAGCACAGGACCTCGTAAACCGTCTGGCCGCTGGCCTTGTCGGTCTTGATCTCGCCCGTGTCCCGGTTGATGACGCGGGGGCAGGGTGCCTTGACGCAGATGAACTGGAGCCGGGCGACGTCGACGGGGATGGGGATGTTGCGCATGAGGGTGTACCTCCAGAGAGTGATTGTTCTGCGTATCAAGATACCTAGGTATCTAGAAATGTAAACCGACACAGCTAGGTTGCCTCCGTGTTTCGTTACGGCTTGCCCAGAGACCTAGATGCCTAGAACGGCTACTGTGGAGTCATGGGCACCACCGACCGGCGACGGCCTTACCTGCGTATCGCCGACGACATCCGCCGTGAGATAGCCGCCGGCCGGTACGCGGTCGGGGAACAGCTCCCCGTGGCCCGGGAACTCGCCGACAAGTACGGCGTCGCCATGATGACCATCGGCAACGCGCTCGCCGTCCTGCGCGACGAAGGACTGATCGAGACCCGCCAGGGGTCCGGCAGCTTCGTGCTGCGCACGCCCGACGCGGAGACCCCGCGCCCCGCCGTCACCGCAGGTCCGGACGAGGAGCACAGCGAGGAGTTCCTTCTCATCTCCCAGCAGCTCCAGGAGATCCGCGAGCACGTGAAGAAGTTGAGCTTCAGGCTGGACGAGCTAGACGCCCGGACTCGTCCAGATCGACCCGAGCAGTGATCACGAGCGCCCGCCGTTGAAGCTCGGCAAGCTCGGTCGCGATCTCCGCCAGTTCGCGTAGCAGGATCTGCCGTTCGATCTCGTTGAGACCCACGAGTAGTGCCCCATTCATTCGCTTAGGCAGGCCGCGAGCACGACCTGTGGAACCTTCATGGATGGGGAGAGCCAGAGCGCGGACAGGCTCACCGATGAGCTTTGGTCAGGGCAGCCGCATCGCCTGGGCGAGGCCGGCGACCTCACGCTGACGACGATGCTTGCCGCTGTCGCGCAGGTCACGCACGATGTTGCGGACCAGCGGGCGGTTGCGGACGTGCTGAGGAGCGATGCGATCCGCGCGCAGCAGCGCCTCCACAGCCTCGTTGTCCTTGCGGTTCATGTGGTAGCCCGCCGCGGTGCAGGTCCAGTAGTGCGCCTGCCTCTCCGACGAGGCGATCTGCGCGATCTCCACCTGCTCCGCCCGCGTGATCACATCCCGGGGACGCCCCAGCTCCATGCTGACCTCGACCGCGTGAATCGTCGTGTTGACGCGGTTGAACTGGGTCTGGAAGGCGTTGCCGTTCGCCGGCAGGCGCTCGGCGATCTGCCACGCCTCGGCCAGGTGGCTTTCCGCCTCGGTCTGGTCCCACAGTCGCGAGTAGGCGACGGCCGCCCGCAGGTGCAGCGCTCCCCACAGCGCCCGGATCGTGTCGTCACCCGTCCCCACGTACGGCTCAAGCTGATCGAGCGCCGACAGCGCCGCGTTCTTCGCCGGGTCGAGCGCCGCCTCATGGAGCCAGACGCCGCACAGGTCCCAGGACGCGGCGGCGACGAGTTCGGGAGCGCCGACCTGCTGCGCGGCGACGAGCTCCCGCTGTACCGCCGTCCACCCGAGGTCGTGGTGACCGAGGAGGTTGGAGGAGACGCGCGCCATGTGGCAAGCCCGCAGCATCAACGCCTCCGCCCGGTCCCGGTCGGCCGTCCCACCCGAGGTGATGAGCAGCAGGTCCGTGATGATGCTCGGCAGCACCTCACCGAGGGCGGTGAACTTGGCGTCCTGGCGGAGCTGCTCGGCCAGCCGCACGTTCGCCTCCAGCTCGGCCAGGCCCCGCGGTTCCCGGTTGCCCAGGAGCGCGGCCCCGCCCGGCATGGTCGCCTGCTGGAGCGCAAGGCGCAGACCGGGGACCGCCGAGTGCCCGGAGTCGAGGTCGTTGGTCTCGTGTCGGTACGGCTGACCGGTGAGCTCGGCCATCTCCACCCCGAGCGCTTCGGCGAGCTGGCCGACGACGCTCATCCGGTCCAGCGGCAGTCGGCCGTTCTCCACCTTCGACAGCCAGGAGACCGAACGGCCGATCTTCTCCGCGAGGGTGGCCTGATCCCAGCCCTTGCGGTGACGGGCCCGCGCGATCCGCTGGCCCATCGTCATCTGTTCGGTAGCCACGTTCACCCTCCCTGTCGTCGCTTGCCTCGACGATAAGCCGGGTGATCCGCACCACTGGCAGAAAAACTGCCAGTGGGCAAACGCCTGTAGCCGCAGGTCGGTCGTGACCTGCGGAAATAGACGATGATGAAGTTGTCCGCGATTGCACGCGACATGTTCAACGTGCCGTGTCGCGCATTCCGGTTACTGGATCGGTCAGAACATATCCGCTATTTCCATCTCCTCTCAATTCCGGGTGAATCCGAAGGCGGTCATCGGGCCTGTCCGAGGAGGAGCCGCAGCCACAGGCGCTCGGCGTCCCGGATGCGCAGCCACTCGCTCTCATGCACGACCACGCCGTCCGAGCGGTACGTCCGGCGGATGAACGCCAGGCCCCCGCCGAGGCAGAACTCATAGCTGACCGTGTGGTTCGGGCAGGTGTGTTCGCGGATGCGGACCCTGTCCGCGCGGGGAGTCGCCGGCCTCCAGGTCATGCGCTCGTAGGTGGCTTGCAGCGGCGCCAGGTGGAGGGTGTGGTAGCTCTCCGCGGTTCGGCCCTGGTCGCTCACGGCCGCCTACCGCAGATCCTCTTGCACCTGGAGGAGCTGGACGAAGTCCGCCAGGTCGTCGGCGCAGACCGTGCGCTGAAGGCCGGCGTCGATCTGCTGGTCTGTGAGCGTCTCGCCGCGCCGGGTGGCGTAGAAGGCGCCCGCGTCGCTGCGGAACACCGACCAGGCGGGGAAGACCGCGCGGAGTGCGTCGAGGTCGTAGGTCACCGGGGTCATGATCTGACCGTAGGTCAACCTGTCCTATCCTGTCTACACCATTCCTAGGAATTGCTGTTCTATGTTCGTAGGTAGGGGCACACCTAGAGTCGTCCTGTGATCGAATGGGACCCCAGGCTCTACAAGTGGGAGCAGATAGCGAACGTCGTCGCCGAGCGGATCAAGGACGGCACCTACCCGCCCCTGACGCTGATCTCCGAGGTGAAGCTTCAGGAGGAGTTCGACGTTGCCCGGGTCACCGTTCGCAAGGCGATGGAGGCCCTGCGCGAGCAAGGGCTGATCACGACCAAGCCCGGCAAGGGATCGATCGTCAGCCCTGCCGACCACTCGTGATCGGGTAAGAGGACGCGCATGTTCGCCTGACACCCGTCCGAAAGCGTCAGTCCATGATCGTACGATCACCGTCCATGACTGACGCCCGGACCGTATCGTTCGATCTATATGTCCACTATCACCAGGCGTACCTTGTCGACGACACCGACGACGCCATGGGCCCGGACGGCATACCCGCCGATCACCCGGCGCATCCCGTCGGGATCATCCGCGTGGACGACGGCGGTGCCTTCCTGATCACAGGCCTGCACACAGGCACGGTCGGCTTCTCGGTGACCGTGGTCGACCATGATCCGGGAGCCGACATCGACGGGTACGAGGACATCGTGGAGATCAGCTTCAAGTCCGAGGCCGGACAACTCTCCCTGCATGAGTGGGGCGGTGGGGACTTCCACGAACTCCCCGAACTGCCTGCGGGACCAGGCTGGTACCGGTTGCGCTACCACGCCCGGAACATGGACGAGGCCGCGGAGGTGGACACCTCATGCGAGATCATTGACCGCTATCTCCTGCAGGTCTGGCCTCAGGATGAGTCCACGCCACGTGTCGTCAAGAGCGCGAGCGGATGCCTCGCTTACTGGCGTAGGCCACGCTGAGGTCCAAGAGTTCCCAACTGCCCGATGACGGACCCACTCGGGCTCGTCCGCATGGGTGACTACTACCGCTCTCCTCGCCGAATGAGACGATCTCTAAGTCGGCGGCCTCACGCGACCAGCCGAGCCGCCAGGTTGAAGAGCACACTTCCCGTATCTCGCAGCAGTCCAGCAGGCAGAAGCCACACCAGAAGAGGCACCCGACCAATCAAGATCATCAATAGTCGCGAACTGCGGATGAGAACTTTCTCTACGTCTTCAAGGGCCAAGGCCGCGTAGTTAGGGATGCGGAGTCCGCGTCAAGGTAGGGCGTAGATACCGTGGCCGATCTTTCGGACCAGGCCCTGGCGTGCCCACTGCGCCATCTGGACGCAGAAGCTGTGCAAGTCAGGGACATCGAGGAATTGCCCGATCTCGCGGGCGTGCCAGGAACGGCCGGGCTGGGCTCGCATCAGCGCGAGCGCGTGCTGCTTGCGGCTGATACGGGCCGAGACGGTGGGTTTGCTGCGGCGTGTGACCGGGACGGGCCGGGTGGTGTCGGCCAAGTGCCGATCCAGCGCCCAAGACCGCAGTGGGCCGGGCTGGGTGACCGGTGGCGCGGTGCGCCCCGGGTGGATACGGATATGAAGATCGGTGATGGTCACACTGCCCGGTGGCCGATCGTCGGCGCGGTGGGTGTGATAGCGCGAGATCGGGGATTTGACCTTGCGGATGCTCAGCCTCCGGCGGCGCGCGGGCAGCAGATCGGCCAGGACCGCGCGGCCGATCTCGCCGAGCAGGTCGATCCGGTCGGTCTCGGGCAGGACCCGGCAGGCGGTGATGAGCTGCTCGCGTGCCCGCTCCAGGGCGGTGGTGAAGCAGGCCCGGTCGGGATCGGTGCCGGGACGGCTCTCCACCGCCTCGGTCATCACCCGGCGCAATGCCTGGTAGAGGGTCAGGGCGGCCCACATCTCCTGCTCGACCCCGGCCGGGTCTCCCGAGCGCAGAACGGCTCCGGTCAACAAGGTGTGGCGCAGCGCCAGGTAGGCCGATTCGATCTCCCAGCGTTCGTGGTAGAGCCGCATCAGCTGTCCGGCCGGGTCGGTGCGGTGGTCGGTCAAGGTGGTGACCAGGCGGTAGCGGCCCTGCAGGCGGCGGCCGTCGGCCAAGGTGGCGACCACGTCGGCGTCGATGATGCGCACCTTCACCCCGGCCAGTATCGACAGGAACGAGCCGTCGGGCAGGGCGGCCATCACCGGTGGGCGGCGGCTGGCGCGGATGCGGACCAGTAGGTGGGCGCCGGTGGCAGTGACCTGGCGCAGGAAGGCATCGGCGTCGAAGGCGCGGTCGGCCAGAACCAGCATGTCGGAGCGCAGATGGGCCAGCAGGCGCAGCGCGTAGGCGTTCTCGCCGTCGGCGGGGGCGCCGAAGGCGGCGCCGATCAGGGCGCGGGTGCCGGTCTCGACGAGTGTCATGAGCATCAGCATCGGATAGCCCGCCCAGGCTTGGCGGTAGCAGGCCCGGCCGTAGTGGTCGCGGTTGCGGGTCGTGTCGGGGACCTTCAACGAGCTGCAGCCGTCGAAGGCGACGGTGCGCCAGCGGCGGTAGCGCGCGCCGGGAGTGTGCGGTTGGGCGATCGGTCCGGCCAGTACGTCGAACAATGCCTTGATCGGGGCGGCTCCCACGCGGCGGCGCAGGTCGCGCAGGGCCTTGTCGGAGGGGGTGGGCAGGGCCAGTCCGTGGAGGCCGGCGACGAGTTTGCCCCAGACCCGCACGTATCCCAAGCGCGGGAACAGGGTGAGCGCGAGCACGAAGTACACGCCGACGCGTGAGGGGAGGTCTCGTAGCCGGCGTTGGGTGGCTTTGCTGTCGGCCAGGACCGCATCGACGAGCTCGAACGGGATCTGCTGGGTCAGTTCGCCCAGGTGGCCGGGGGCGTAGATGCCGTCGGCGGTCGTGATGGCATGGGTAACGGTGATCGTGGCAGACTGGCGACTCAACGGGACCTCTGGAAACGGGACGATCTTGGCGGATTGCCCTGATCTATCAGAGGTCCCGTTACCGTGTCAGCCCTTGATCTTCACGACTGTGAGTGCCTTGACAGCGCTCGCGAAGCGTTAACTACGCGGCCTTGCTTCAAGGGCAGCCCGCCTGCGGCGGCCTGCCGCGCGTTGGGCGGTCGCTGGCCGCGCTGCGGCTCTCCGGCCGGTCGCGGCCAGCACCACCCCCGCGCTCAGGACTCAGAGCAGCTGTAACGGAGAAAGTCCATTAGCCGATCCCTATAGTGCAGCCTACGGGAGGTTGGCAAGTGGCCGAAAGCGATGAAGAGCTTGATAGACAGCACTTTTTCACGAAGATTGACGGCTGCCTAAACGATCGACGTATCGCGACATATTTCGAACGGGACCTCGCAGACCGAACCGCCGTTCGAGATCACCCAACCTGGCCCACTGCATTCTCGCGCGCCAAGCGGCTTGAATCTTATCAAAAGTATGATCAGGCCCGAACTCAAAGTCGGCAGCTGGACGCAGCATTTAAACGGCTTTTCGACGAAAATACGATTAACGGCAGAACTGGACTCATCGTTCTGTTGACGATAGTTTCGATCCTAATTCTAGTGAGCGAACTTTTTCAAAGCGATGGACTTCTGGCGATCCTCTCTCTACTTCTTAGTTGGGGTGCCCTATTTCTTGGTATGCGACATCTACATGACGCAATCAACGAACGCGGAGGCAAGCGAGCGAAGGCAATCGTAATATCCGGACTTCTCACGGCATGCGGGCCATTGTTTCTCGGGGCAGCGTTCCTGTATCTAAATGTTGAGTGGCGGCCTTGGAAAACTCTAATAATCCTATCCCTAGCTTGCCTTTCTGGATACTCTCTCAGAAAACCCGAAGCAATGGCCCAAGCAATAAAGGCATTTAGCATCTTTGCCGTGATGGGTCGTCAAATCGGAGCAGATGCCAAAGTGGATAGCGCGCGGCAGGAGTGGCTCGCGAGTCTTGGATACAAGGTCATTATTCCACACGCGACGTATATAATTAACTCGCAGCTCGGGAATGACTATCAAAAATTCCTGGTAGAGCAAGATTCGACTGGCTTGCGAAAGCTGTATGATCCACAACTCACCATCCCTACGGACGCTGTGGATAGCATAGAGCGCGCGATTCGGAGATTAGATGGCGGCAGCATCGCCATTGCTGGCCCGCGCGGGGCTGGCAAGTCGACACTGCTACGGACCTTATCGCTGTCTCAGAACGACATGCTTGTTCATATAAATGCCCCGGCGGAGTATATGCCGAAGGAGTTTCTCGGCGATCTCTTGAATCGATACTGCCGCACATATCTGGATCTCAACGGTTGGTCCGCTGGTCCAACGCTTGAGCCCAATTTTGCGACGAAAAAGAGAGCTTTTCGAATATTCCGGGATACTACAGCTGCAACTATTCGTTCATTGCTGGCGATTGGCCTGGCTGTGTTCATCCTCTGGTCACTGGTAGCCGATTGGAGTGTGGTGGTCAATACAATAAATACCACTTCAACGGTGTGGAGTCGCCAAATCGTAGAGCATGTTCAGATATGGTGGCGCGAGTATCCGACACTGTTTAAGGTGGCACTAGGAATTTTAGTATTCTTCCTATGGCCGGGGAAGCATAAATGGAGGTCACTTAAGTGGAACACAGAACCAGAGCTTGTATTGCAGGCAAGACGTATACTCTATCGGCTCCAAATAGATAGGACAATTACGCGAGGCTCTACCGCCGGACTGTCTGCCCCGTTCGGAATCAGTGCTGGCCTGAACGCTGGTAGCTCCCTGAAGCATATTCCCTGGAGCCTTCCTGAGCTGGTGCATAGTATCCGAGGCTTTATAGAAGCCACAGCCGCAGAGATTCGCCAATCGGACGGCAAGGTACTTATATGTATTGACGAGATCGACCGCATCGGTTCCATCGAAAAGGCAGAGAGATTCATCAGTGAGATAAAGGCTATCTTCGGTATTGAAAACTGCTACTTCTTGGTTTCGGTTGCGGAAGATGTGGGATCTATATTTGGACGTCGTGCCCTTTCCTCGAAATCAGTCTTTGAGACGGCCTTTGATGAAGTCATCTTGATTGAACCTCTTACTCTAGAGGAATCAAGGGATCTTCTATTGCGGCGCGTCTTGGGCGTTGCGGATCCCTTCGTGTACTTGATCCATTCGGTATCCGGGGGTGTTCCGAGGGAGATTCTCCGGTCAACGCGTAGGCTTGTTGAACTCAACGAGAGGCTCAGAGGGGTTGAGGATAGAGCTCCCAAGCTAGAAAACCTTGCCACTGCGCTGATACTTGAAGAGCTTGTTGAGGTTCTGAAAGGTGCTCGTGACTATCTTTCTCGTTCGCTCCCGCTTAATGGGACCAATGGATTCGCTCTCGATTTGATGAGAATATCTATACGTTCTATTCGTGCGGAATCGTCTTTCATTGCCCCGCGGCGCGCTCTAGAAATTATTGAACCCTTGGTAAGTATCAGTATTCTCGCTGGCCATGAGACTGGACAGCCCATGCCCGAGCCCTCAGGCGAAGCCCTTGAGGCAAGCATGACATTTTCTCGAGTTGCGGTTTTCTCCTACTTTGCTCTAACGGTCGTTCAAGTGTTTTCCGACGATCACTTCGATATCGGCATGGCTCATGCTGAAAGTCGAGCCAACTCGCTCCTGTCATTCGAGGAATTAGCTGCAGTTCGTAGAGAGGTTGGCCTTGCTCACGAAAGCAGCCTAGTGGCTCTTGAGCGTTTTAGGCAGAAATGGGGGCTTCTGAGCCTCTGACAGGAAGAGGCGCTGCAGCCATCTGGTGTACGGTGCTCTGCCCTTGAGTGGCCTTAAGCAGGCATCGTCGCCTCACCTGGACAGCTCTGGACGATCGTGTCCTCGCGGATCAGAAGGCGGCGTGGTGGCTGAAGCCGTGACGATCGCGGACTTCGGTGCCCGTCGTACGGGCTGGGGCGATCGCCGGCAAGGCCCTCCTCCGTCGGACCTTGCCACCGAGTGACCATGGCTGAGGTGACAGAAGCGCTGACAGCAACGTCCCACACCCGGACATCCGTGCCACCGTTAACATGCGCCTGACCGCGCCCGCCATTAGCTGAGCAGGGTGAATGCGTCGCCTGAAGAGCGGGAAGGTCAGCAGCTCGACCGGATCGCTGGCATCGGGCGGACGAGGAGGAACGCTGACGAGGCGGTCTGCTGTACAGCAGAGGATTACAGCAACAGGGCCGCACAACACCTCATGCTGACGCCCGCCACCACACGCTTGAGCAGGGCGGATGCCTGGCCAGCTGGTGACTGGCTCCCGTTTACAAACAGGCGGTCAGAGTTGTGGATCTCCTGGGTTCAATAGCCGTGCATTGTTCTGTAAACGGCGGACGTTCCCTAATCGCACTTCATGGTACATGCCCTACCTATCGTTGATTACTGCTCACGTCAGATGAGACTGTGCCTGTCGGCAGACGGCGCGGACCTGAGCCGAGGGGTGATCGCGCAGGCGGGAGAGGACCCGATAGGCTACCTCGTTCTCCTGTGAGAACGTCGCAAGGGCGTGAGCGATCGCGTTCGGCACGCTCACCCCGGGGTCGTCGAGGCAGCGTTCAAAGGCTCGCGACATCGCAGGACCAGCGATTCCCTCACCTACGAGGTAGGCAAGTTGAGCTGCAGCTGTGGAGCGAACACTTGGATGCTCGTCGCTGGCAAGTGAGATGAGAATGCCTGCGGTTTCGCTCTGTGATGTCGTGGTCAGTTGGCCGGCTACACGTGCAGCCCACTGTCGGTCTTGAGGTTGGCCGGCAAGCATCTTCAACAACGTGTCCAAGTCCGCTGATTCAGGTGGTCTAAGCAGGAGCAGAAGCTCACTGGCCGCTCCGGATGAACTGGGGTAGAAGGTTGCGAAAATGCCTTGTTTGGATTCGGTAAGACTGGCTGTGATCTGGACAGCGGGCGTAAGCACACGTTTTGCCTCCTCCGTCAGCTGATTCGCTCCTTGTACTATCCTTTGCAGTGCTCGTTGCTTGTCACTCCCCGGAACCCCTGGATGTTGAATGAGTCTGGCGAACGAATCCCATTTCGCGAAATGTGGATAGTGGAGGTTAAGGAAAACGAGCATTTCGGCGGCGTCGTAGGAGCGCATCGACATTACACCGGATTCCGCTTGTTTGATTTTTTCCTCAATTTGGGAATTTAGTCTGCTGATCAGCTTGTGCACGCTGGCGGATGGGATGTGGTGAACATCGCCCAGCGCTGCTAGTGCAGAGAGGGAACCTGCCTCTGCCTCATCCAGCAATCGTGTGCGCAGGGAAGGATTATGCGCGACGGCTTGGGCTTCGAACTGACGACGGAGAGGTAAGGCGTGCCGGGAAGATCTCTCGCCGGCCAAGCATGCGTCGCCTTCAGTCCACACTTGCTCAGGGAGTTTGGCGACCACGCGAGCCCAAGACGGGGCTGATATGTCATCTGGGACAGCTGACAGAGCTAGTACGTGGTCAAGGACAGTCCGCCAGGTGCTGGGGGAAGCAGCGGGAAGAACCGCAGCGAGTGCTTCGACGTATTGCTGTCCCTCCTCGGTTCGAGAGAGCAACCATACGACTGCGGCGTCGGCACTTTCCGCCTCAAGCAGATCGCCACCGTAGCGGAGAATAGCCAAGTTCCCCTCGGTGGTTGTGCGCGTCCCGGCTTCGAGGCTCATCGTCGCTGCCACCCTGGTTACAGCTGACGCGGGACCATCCAAGTGCAAACGTCGGATTGCGTGTTTGAGTGTCGAGGCATCACCTGCCTCCCGCAACATTTGCAGGGTTCCGGCAACCTCGTCGGGATCTGCGTCTCGTCCTCTCAGCAGGAGCGTGGCTTTGCCCAAGAGGCTGATCCCGTGTCGCCAAGCCGACTGGTCGCCCAGGTAGCTTGCGGTGATTGCTGTGGACAGCAACTCGTTGTGGACTCGGTCCCCGCCGCCGATGACATGTGAGGTGTCATGCGCCCAGCGGCGGAATAACCGGTCTGTTAGGTGGGACAGTGCGCTGGCTCTGGTTTGACTACGCCACCACCCGACTGCAGTGTCTAGGCCGGTGATGAGTCCTTTGAGATCCCATGTTCCAAGGTCGGCGGTGTCGAACAACACCGAAGCGCCGACCCCAGCGATCGCGGTCGCTGTGACATCGCCGGGATGGCTGATGCGGATGCGCTGAACTGTGTCTGCGTCGAATCGAGCTTGTTCGAGATCACCCAGTTCAGCGTAAGCTCGAACCCGCTGAATAGTTAACCAGGCGTGATCGACTGGCTCTGCCTTATCCCGCGCCAACTCTGCGGTAAGAAGGTCTAGAGCTTCGTTCGCCCGCCCTACTTCGATCAGCCCAGCTGCAGTTACGACGATCGCCGCCACTCGGCACGCTTCATCGGGGGCACCATCAACAGCTGTAGATAGTTCCTCCGTCTCACCAGTCATGAGATGATGTCCGACCCGAGCGACGAATCGCCATCGCCAGTCCTTAGATGTGGCGGCCTCGGTCAACGCGGGAACAGACTTATGTTGAGAGGCAAACTGTTCGTAGGCATGGACTCGGGCCTGCACGAGCAATCCGAGTGCCTGCTCGGGGCCGATAGGCTGTTCGTATCCGATGTTGGGGTGCGGAGCGATGAGCCTCGGGACGATGAGCGCGTGTCGTAGCCGATGTCGCGGGGGTAGTGAGGCGGCTCCGGACCACGAGCTGCCTTCCAAGACATTTTTAGGTCGCGGTGAGGCTGCCACCGCCAATAATTCGTTTAGGTGATCCTCGTCGATGGTGTTATTCGCCGGAACGAGAATCTTGGCTCCTTTCCCGGTTGTGACAATCGCTTCGGGAGTTACATGGACCCAATAAGAAGTCCGGGTCTCAAGATTATGGAGCACGAGCAAATGAGGTAGACCATGGGCGACCCAAGCATCCAGGTGGTCACGACCCGACTCGTAGAACCACCAGCCTTGATCGGCAGCGGGGTCGGTGAACCAGGAAGGTCCACCCTTGACCTGCACACCCATGAAGTCGCCTTGGTCGAACATCCGACCATCCCTGGCCTGAACAATCAGGTCGGTTCCAAGATCGTGTTGCACATCAGTAGCCGCCACGCCCCAGCCGAGTCGCTGGAAGGCGGCCATGACCTCGGTCGCGCCGACCGCGCCAGTTGTCTCCGTCGGTGAGCCGCGCACCGCAGAAGCATAACCCTCAAATAATGGTCGGGTGACCGGAAGCCAAACCGGGTGCATGGGCGATAGGCCGAGGACGGAACTCGGTCCGATGGAAAAGAGTTCGATCCTGCCCGTGATGGACGGGTACCTTCCTGACCGGAGCAGACCGATCCCGTAGGAGGGGTGTTGAGGCGTAGGAGTCCGCAGGAGAAGAAGCGACTGAGCTACACCAAGGAGCGCCGCAACGCCTACGGAGAGAACGACAAGAGCTCCCGTAACAACATCCCGCGCAACAAACGCGCTCCTCATCGGGCGAACAGGCACCGCGTGAACCAGGTCCTCGAAGCGGCCATCGGCGCCGTCGACGAAGGCGCTGAGGAGGAGGTCGAGCGGCGGCTGCTGGTGAAGCGGCCGAAGACCTGGGCGAAGTCGCCGGACGCGCCGCTGGGAGAGATCGTTCAGTACACCCTGCGGCGGCGGATGACGCTGGGGATCGGTGATCCGGGCCGGGACGCCGTCCGTCTGGAGCGCGTCCGTCGGCGGACCCGGCAGCCGACCGACTGAGCGTGCCTTGTCCGGGCACGGCGGCTCGCTTCTCGAAAGGCCCGGCTGGGGGCACATCGGGGGCACACCGCGTCCGCAGCCGGTGGCAGGCGACGGCAAACGACGAAGGCGTTCCCGCAGCTTAATAGCTTGATCACAGATTCCGCAGCAGGTCGCGGGCAGGCGGAAATAGAACCCGGCCTACAGGCCGACTCGTCCGCTCCACCCGTCCCCGACCTGCGGCGGGACCCTCATCCGGGGTGATCGGGATCCTGCGGCTGCGGACACCGGCAACGGCTCTGGGCGGGCCTGGACGACCGTGGACCGTAGACTGCGGCTTCCCGGAAGTCGTCCTCCGACCAGGCCTGGATGACGGCCGTGGACGATCCCGGACGGTCGTGATCTGACTGGTGGGAAGACGTCGGTGTCGTCGCTTACTGCGGGAGGGGCTCTTCGACCTGTCCGGCGACGGCGTCTCTTTCCCGGTACGCGGCGGCCACGGTGAGGGCGGCCACGGCGAGCAGGTGCCAGCGGATGAACATGGCCGCGACCGCGAGATCGAAGTATCGGGCGGGCCAGAGGATGAGGGCCGCCACGAATCCCTCGAAGGTACCGAGGACGAGGAGCGCCGCGAACCCCAGGGTGACCCCGCGCCGGAGCCGTTCGGCCGTGAGCGCGTCCGCCGCCGCGACCAGGGCGACGAGCACGACCAGCACGCCGTCCACGTCGGCCTTGCAGGACCACGCCCCCGGCTGCTTCCACATCAACTCCGGCGGCATGTAGGCGAACCAGCCGAAGGAGGACGCGTCGGATTGGGCGAGGGTGAGCCGGCCGGCCGTCCATGCGGCCGCCGCGACCGCCGCCGCCCAGAGCAGGACGCCCCTGCGGACGGGCGGGGCGGGCGCACGCGCCGCCAGGAGCAGCGCGGCGACGGCCAGGCAGTAGCAGATGACGGAGGGCCAGAGGCTTTCCACGGGAAGGGTGTGGCCGGGGGGAGGGGAGGGGGCGCCGAGGGGAACGGCGGTGGCGACCAGCCGGAGGGTCAGGACGGCGCACACCGCTGTGATCCCCGGGCTCGTGGCCCGATGGGGAAGGCGCAGCAGCAGACCGGCCAGGAGCACCGGGAGCAGGAGCTGGGTCCAGAACACCGGCCACCACCAGGTGATGGCGGCCACGTGGAGGAGGTCGGGGTCGATCTTGTAGCAGACTCCCACGCTCAGCTCCGCCATGCTGATCCCCGTGCTCCTCAGGACGACCGGTCCGGAGGCGGCCAGGACCGCCCCGAACCGGAGCGCTCCGGTCGGGAGCGGCGTCTTGGTCTGCGGCGCCTGAGTCATGAAGTCCGTTGTCCCGTCTCCCGCGCGCAGATCGATACGGGTGACAGTAGCGCTGACGGCGACGTCCCCTCACGGACGCCTGCACCCGTGGATCGGCCCGCCAGCCGCGTGCCCAACCTCACGGGACAGAACAGCCAGGTCACACGTCCGCACCCGGCCGGCGCGGACCCCGGGCGGCGGTGATCGAGCGGGCCAGGTGCCGGGCCAGGTGCCGGGCCAGATGCGCGGCGTCGCGGCCGACGCCGCGCAGGGTGTTGGAGGAGGGGGTGCGCTGCCATTCCAGGCCGAGGAAGCCGAGTCCGGGATGGGTGAGCGACGCTCCGGCGCGCCGGCGGGGCCGCCCCTCGCGGTCCAGGGCGCCGAGGTCGTCCAGGTAGGGCAGGTGGGGTCGGTAGCCGGTGGCGAAGACGACCGCGTCGACGCGCTCGCGGGTCCCGTCGGCCCAGATGGCGTGGTCGCCGTCGAATCCGGTGAACACGGGCCGCCGGTCCATGCGCCCGTCGGTGAGGGCGCGGCGGTGGCGGCCGTCGTCGAGCACCGGGACTCCCGGCGGGGAGGTGATCAGGCGGGCGGGCAGCCGGTCGAAACCGGTGACGGCGAACCAGAAGTGCAGGTCGCGTCCGAGGGGGCGCTGGCCGACGAAGCGGATCGGCGCCCGGGTGGCGAGGGTGACCGTGGCGACGTCGGCGAGGTCGCGGGCGATCTGGACGGCGGAGTTGCCCGCGCCGACCACGACGATCCGTTTGCCTGCGTACGGGGCCGGGTTCCGGTAGGCGGCCGAGTGCAGGATCCGTCCGGTGAACGTCTCCTGGCCGGGAAGGACGGGCAGGTACGGGTTGCCGAAGGAGCCGCTGGCGGCGATCACGCCCGGCGCGCTGACGGCGGTGCCGTCGGCGAGCTCGACGGCGAAGCCGCCGCCGTCGGCGTGGACCCGGGTCACGTGGGCGCCGGTGCGGATCTCGGCGTCCAGGTGGGCGGCGTAGCGCTCCAGGTAGGCGACGACCTCGTCGCGGTGCGGGTAGCGGTCCGGATCCCCGTCGAAGGGCAGGCCGGGCAGGGCGCTGTAGCGGGCCGGGGAGAACAGGGTGAGGCTGTCGTAGTAGCGCGGCCAGGACCCGGCCGCGCGCTCACCGGCTTCCAGCACCAGCGGGCGCAGGCCCGTCCGCAGCAGGGCGTGGGCGGCGGCCAGGCCGGACTGGCCGCCGCCGATGACGGCGACGTCGAAAGCAGAAGATGTCATACCGCCGGATCGTATCGTCAAATCCGAAAATGACAATATGATGGAATCGGGGTGATGCTATGACCATGAACGACGGGATCGAGTTGACGGACGCGGCGCGCGGACTGCTCAAGGCGCTGGCCGGTGACACCCGCCAGCAGATCCTCCTGCTGTTCGCGGGGGGAGCCGAGCTGACCGTCGGCCAGGTCGCCGAGCGCCTGGAGCTGGCCCAGTCGGCGGCTTCCACCCACCTGGCCGCGCTGCGCGACGGCGGGGTGCTGGCCTCCCGGCGGGAATGGAAGACCGTTCACTACCGGGCCGATGCGCAGCGGATCGGCCGGGCGCTGGGGGACCTGCAGGCATGCCTGCGCGCCTGCTGCCCGCCGGGCGACTGCCCGCCGGAGACGTGCACATGAGGCCGGGGCGCTCCACGCCCGGGGTGCCGTCCGGTCGGCCGCCGCACGGGTACGCGCCCGGGGTGCCGTCCGGTCGGCCGCCGTACGGGCACGCGCCCGGGGTGCCGTCCGGTCAGCCGCCGCACGGGCACGCGCCCGCGGGCCGTACCTCGCTCACCCGTCCTCGGGCGTCGACGGCGACCTGGCAGCAGGCCAGCAGCAGCGTGCGCAGCCGGGCGCGGGCCCGCTGGACGCGGGACTTCATCCCCGGCACCGACAGGCCGAGCCGGCGGGCGGCCTCGGCCTGGGTCAGGCCTTCGTAGTCGACGAGCGTGACGGCCTGGCGGTCGCGTTCCGGCAGCTGCTCCAGCATCGGCGCCAGGCATCCGGCCAGCGCGCTCAGGGCGCCGGGGTCGGCCGCCTCACCGGTCAGGCTGCGGTCGAAGGCGGCCCGGGTCTGTGCCTGCCCGGCTCGGACGGCCGTTCGGTGGTGGTCGATGATCGCGTTGCGGGTGATCTGGTAGACCCACGCCTCCAGTCGTCCGGCCTCGCGCGGGCCGGCGGCGCTGCGGCTGATGCGCGCCAGCACCTCCTGGACGATGTCCTCGGCCTCGTCGGGCCGGTCGATGCGGGCGGCGACGAAGGCGACCAGCCGGGAGCGCATCTGCGCGCTCGCCGCCGCCGCCACCGCCGCAGCGTCGGCGGCCGGTCGGGTGGGCGTCGTCATGGTCGTGTCCTTCCTGGCGGTGCCGGGGGTCGAGCCGGTCGGCCCGGCCCCCGGACGGTGTGCGGTGCTACCGGCAGCCGCAGCTGGTGGGCGCCTCGGCGGCCGGGGCGGCGGCCGAACCGCCGGCCGGGGCGCCGCAGCAGGCGCCCTTGTCCTCGGGGGCGCAGCAGGTCTGCAGGGCGGCGGTCGAGCAGCAGGCCGTGGCGGGCGTCTCGGCGGTGGAGTCGGCCGGGGCGGTCTCGGTGCGGGTCATGGCGGATCGTCCTCTCTTTGAGGTGAACGGCTTCACTGCGGTAGACGGCGCATCCCGGGAACGGATGCACCCGGGACCCGACTGCTTCGATCACCAGCTAATTTGACATCTCTCTAATCAGGGTGGCAGGCTGAGTACTACTTAGACAAACTTCGAAACACGAGGTGGGAAATGCGCTTCCTGCTGCGCCGCCGCCCGGCTCCCGCGACGACCGCGACCGTCTCCTTCGACGAGGCCACCGGCACCGTCTGCGACCGCGCCTGCCGGGCCGAAGCGGTCCTGGAGCGCGCCCGCGCCGCCGCCTGGCTCGCCCGCTGAACCCCGCCGACCACCCGAACCCGAAAGGAACGATCATGAGCAGTGGATGCTGCGGCCCCGCCGCCCCCGCCGAGCGGACCGCCCCGGTCATCCGGAGCGCCCCCGCCGAGCAGCTCTCCGCCGAGCAGGCCGTACTCTCCCCGGAGCTGGACCACCTGCCGGTCGTGGTGATCGGCGCCGGGCCGGTCGGACTGGCCGCCGCCGCTCACCTCGCGACGCGCGGACTGGACTTCCTGCTCCTGGAAGCGGGCGGACAGGTCGGCGCCTCGATCGCGCAGTGGGGACACGTGCGGACCTTCAGCCCGTGGACGTACGACATCGACGCCGCCGCCCGCCGCCTGCTGGAGGCCGAGGGCTGGACCGCGCCGGATCCCGAGTGGCTGCCCACCGGAACCGAACTCGTCGAGCACTACCTGACCCCGCTGGCGGCCCACCCCGCGATCGCGCCGCACCTGCGGCTGGGCGCGCAGGTCACCGGGATCAGCCGGCTCGGCTTCGACCGGGTCCGCACCACCGGCCGCGAGCAGGCCCCCTTCCTGATCCGCCTGGCCGACGGCACCGAACTCGCCGCTCGCGCGATCATCGACGCCTCCGGCACCTGGCGGACCCCGAACGTGCTGGGCGCCTGCGGCCTGCCCGCGTACGGCGAGCACGACGCCGCCGCGTTCATCGACCACGCCCTGCCCGACGTGCTGGGTGCGGATCGCGACGCCTACGCCGGCAAGCACGCCCTGGTCGTCGGCGCCGGCCATTCGGCGGCCACCACGCTGCTGGCCCTGGCGCAGCTGGCCGAGGAGGTGCCCGGCACCCGGATCACCTGGGCGATCCGCGCCGGGAGTGCGGCCCGCACCTACGGCGGCGGCGCCGCGGACGCCCTGCCCGCCCGCGGCGCGCTCGGCACCCGGCTGCGCGCCCTGGTCGAGTCCGGCCGGATCACGCTGCTGACCGGGTTCTTCACCCACGCCGTCACCGCCGACGGCGAGGCGGTGAGCGTCGTCAGCCGCGACCCGTCCGGCACCGAGCAGAAGGTCGCCGCCGACCGGATCGTGGCCGCCACCGGCTACCGCCCCGACCACTCGATCGCGGGCGAGCTGCGCCTGGACCTGGACGCGATCCTCGGCTCCACCCGGGCCCTGGCCCCGCTGATCGACCCCAACCACCACTCCTGCGGCACCGTTCCCCCGCACGGCGCCGCCGAGCTCGCCCATCCGGAGGCCGGCTACTACGCGGTCGGCGTCAAGAGCTACGGCCGCGCCCCGACCTTCTTGATGGCCACCGGCTACGAGCAGGTCCGCTCCGTGGTCGCCGCCCTGGCCGGGGACTGGGAGGCCGCCCGCGACGTGCGGCTCGACCTCCCCGAGACGGGCGTGTGCTCCTCCGGTCTGGCCGAGGCGCAGGAGGCCCGCGTGGGCTTGGCCACCGGCATCAGCGGCGGGCTGCTGTCGGCCGCGCCGCCCCTGGCAGGGGTGTCCGCCACCACCGATGGCGGCGGTTGCTGCGGCTGACGAGGTCCCGCCGTGCCCTGCCAGGAGAGGATCGTGTGCACAAGGTGAATCCGCCGACCGGTTCGGCCGCCGGTGCCTCGGCCGATGACGCCGGCCCGGCCCCGGCCCCCGCCCCGGCCGACGACGTGGGCCGGGACGGCGGCGGCCGGGGCCGGTCCGGCGCGCGGTCGGTCGCGGCGCTGGCGGTCACCCAGACCGCCGGGTACGGCGTGCTGTACTACGCCTTCGCCGTCCTGCTCACCCCGATGAGCCGGGACCTGCACGCCACCCCCGGCCGGATCGCCGGGGCGCTGACCGTCGCGGTGCTGACCACGGCGCTGGCCGCACCGTGGGTCGGCCGGCTGCTGGACGCCCGCGGCGGCCGGGTCCCGATGACCGCCGGGTCCGTGCTCGGCGCGGTCGCGGTACTGGCCTGGTCGCGGGTCACCACCGTGCCCCAGCTGTACGCGGCACTGGTGCTCGTCGGCCTGGCCTCGGCCCTGGTGCTGTACGAGGCGGCCTTCACCGTCGTCATCGCCGTCTCCGCCCCCGCCCGCCGATCCCGGGCGCTGCTGGCGATCACGATCGTGGCCGGGTTCGCCTCCAGCGTGTTCTTCCCGCTGACCGGCTTCCTGGTCGCCGAATCCGGCTGGCGTACCGCCCTGGTCGTTCTCGGCGTCGCCTACGGCGTCCTGGCCGTCCCGCTGCACGCGCTGACCCTGCCCGGCCGCGACCGCACCCGCGACCGGGCCGGCCCGTCGGCCGCACCCCGCCGATCCGGACCGGTGCGCGCCGCCGTACGCGGGCGGGCGTTCTGGCTGCTGGCCGCCGCGTTCCTGGCCCAGACCGGCGCGGTCGCGGTGATGGCGGTGCTGCTGGTCGCCTACCTGATCGCCCTCGGCCACCCGCCGGTCTTCGCCGCGGGCGTGGCCGGGCTGCTGGGCGTGCTGTCGGTCACCGGCCGCCTGGCCAGCACCGCCCTGTCGGCCCGCCTGCCCGTCGCCCCGGTCACCGCCGCGATCTTCGCTCTGCAGGGCGCCGCCGCCCTCATCCTGCCGATCGTCGGCCGCCACCCGGCCGGGGCGATCGGCGCGGTGACGCTGTTCGGCCTCGGCTTCGGGGTCGCGACCATCGCCCGGCCCGCCCTGCTGGCCGACCGGTACGGCACCGCCGCCTACGGCAGCGTCAGCGGCGCCCTGGCCCTGCCGGTGACGGCGGCCAAGGCCGGAGCCCCGCTGGCCGCCGCCGCGCTGGTCCCGGTCGCCGGGTACGGCGCGGTGATGGTCGGCGTGGCGGTCTGCTGCGCGGCGGCCGCGGTCGCGCTGACCGCCTACCACCGCCTACCATTTAGACCAGTGTCGAAGTAAGGAGTCCCCTCATGAGCGCCCCCGCCACCGCCTGCTGCGCCCCGATCGCCCGCGAGCCGCTCGCCGAGGCCGAGGCCGCCGAGCTGGCGGTGCTGCTCAAGGCGGTCGCCGACCCGGTCCGGCTCCGCCTGCTGTCGATGATCGGCTCCCACGCCGGCGGCGAGGCGTGCGTGTGCGACCTGACCGACGCCTTCGACCTGACCGCCCCCACCATCTCCCACCACCTCAAGGTGCTGCGCACGGCCGGGCTGATCGGCGGCGAACGGCGCGGCACCTGGGTCTACTACTGGATCGTCCCCGAGGCGGTGAACCGGCTCGGCGCGCTGTTCGCGCCCCTGGCCGAGCCCGCGCCCGCCTGACCGGCACGGGAAGCGGCATCCGCCCCGGCTGAGGACGGCGCAGGGCGGGTGCCGCGTCCGTGAGCGGGGGGATCACCTCAGGCGGGCAGCAGTTCCACGATCAGCTTCTCGATCCGGGCGCGGATCTCGTCGCGGATCGGCCGGACGGCCTCGATGCCCTGCCCGGCCGGGTCGTCGAGCCGCCAGTCCTCGTAGCGTTTGCCGGGGAAGATCGGGCAGGCGTCCCCGCAGCCCATGGTGATGACCACGTCGGAGTCCTGCACGGCCTCGACGGTCAGGACCTTGGGGCTCTCGGCGGTGATGTCGATGCCGACCTCGCGCATCGCCTCGACCGCGACCGGGTTGACCTGATCGGCCGGGGCCGACCCGGCGGAGCGGACCTCGACGCGGCCCGCGGCCAGGTGGGCCAGCCAGCCGGCGGCCATCTGGGAGCGGCCGGCGTTGTGCACGCACACGAACAGGACGCTGGGCGTGTCAGACATGGACGGTTCCCTTCGGGGCGGTGGAGAACAGGCGGCGGCCGGCCAGGCTGACGTAGACCAGGGCGACCAGGACGGGCACCTCGATGAGCGGGCCGACCACCCCGGCCAGGGCCTGGCCGGAGGTCACCCCGAACACGCCGACCGCCACCGCGATGGCCAGCTCGAAGTTGTTGCCCGCCGCGGTGAAGGCCAGCGTGGCGGTGCGGTCGTACGGCAGGCCGATCGCCCGGCCTGCGAGGAACGAGCCGCCCCACATGAGGAGGAAGTAGGCCAGCAGCGGCAACGCGATCCGTGCCACGTCCCCGGGCCGGGAGGTGATCGTGTCACCCTGCAGGGCGAACAGGATGACGATGGTGAACAGCAGGCCGTACAGGGCGATGGGGCCGACCTTCGGCAGGAACCGGGTCTCGTACCAGTCGCGGCCGCGTGCGCGCTCGCCGAGCCTGCGCGACAGGTAGCCGGCCAGCAGGGGGACGCCGAGGAAGACCAGCACGCTCTGCGCGATATCCCAGGCGGAGACCTCCAGCGCGGTGCCCTCGCCCAGGCCGAGCCAGCCGGGCAGGACCTCCAGGTAGAACCAGCCGAGCGCGGCGAAGGCGACGACCTGGAAGACCGAGTTGATCGCCACCAGGACGGCGGCGGCCTCGCGGTCGCCGCAGGCCAGGTCGTTCCAGATGAGCACCATGGCGATGCACCGGGCCAGTCCGACGATGATCAAGCCGGTGCGGTAGGCGGGCAGGTCCGGCAGGAAGATCCAGGCCAGGGCGAACATCAGCGCCGGGCCGATGACCCAGTTCAGCAGCAGCGAGCCGATCAGCAGCCGCCGGTCGCCGGTGACGGCGCCGAGCCGGTCGTAGCGGACCTTGGCCAGCACCGGGTACATCATCAGCAGCAGGCCGAGAGCGATCGGCAGCGAGATGCCGCCGACCTGGACCGCCTCCAGGGCGGTGTCCAGGCCGGGCACCAGGCGGCCGAGCAGCAGGCCGGCGGCCATGGCGAGGCCGATCCACACCGGCAGGAGGCGGTCCAGTGTGGACAGGCCGCCGATCACGTCGGAATCGGGCGAGGAGGCCGCCGGGCGGGCCGACGGTGACGAAGGTGACGACGGTGACGACATGGGTCCTCCTTCAGCGCTCGGCCGGGGCGGCGGGCACGGTGAGCAGGCCCGAAAGCTCGGCCAGTCGTTCGGGGACCACGCGGTAGTACACCCACGAGGCCCGCCGCTCGGAGGTGAGCAGGCCGACGTCCTTGAGGACCTTCAGGTGGTGGCTGATGGTCGGCTGGGACACCTCGAAGGCGGCGGTCAGGTCGCACACGCAGGCCTCGCCGCCGGCGTGGCTGGCCACGATCGACAGGATGCGCAGCCGGACCGGGTCGCCCAGCGCCTTGAACACCCGCGCCACCCCGGCGGCCCGGCCGGGGTCGATCGGCTCGCGGGCCAGCGGTGCGCAGCACTCCAGCAACTCCAGCGGTTCCATCGCTCTCCCTGCCCGGTGCGTCGTTCCGGCGGATTCGTCCGTCATCTATATTGACACATATCGATGAGCGGGCCGGAATGCGCTCCCGGCGATCGGCGATCGGCGATCGGCGATCGGCGATCGGCGGTGGCCGGGAGACGGGGCCGTCCGGGGCGGCCGGCACCTGTCGGACCCGTGGCGGCCCGCCCGGGAGCGCGGCCGGTCCGTCGACCCCTACGGCGTCACGGTGTGGCGGGGGCGGGCCGCCAGGTCGGCGGGCCCGTAGCGGCGCGGGATCCACAGCGCCGCGGCGATGATCCCGGCGCTCATCACGGTGGGCAGCAGCTCGGCGTGGACGGGGCTGTTGATGAAGATGTCCAGCACGCCGTGGAACAGCGCGAGCACGAGCAGACTGCCGCCGCTGCCGTTGTACAGCCAGGTGCACACCACCGACCCGGTGACGATGCTCACCGCCCAGCCGATCAAGCCGAGGGCGGGCATGTCGCGCAGCCCGGCGCTGATCCAGAACAGCGGCAGATGCCAGCCCGCCCAGATCGCCGCGACGATCATCGAGGACCGCAGGGCCGGACGCCCCGCCTGCAGGTGCGGCAGGGCGAACCCCCGCCAGCCGACCTCCTCGCCGAACCCGTAGAAGACGATGTTGGCGAGCCAGAACACGATCAGGGGCAGGTGCGGGAACTCCTGGCTGGCGCCGGTGCCGGCCAGGAGCGGCGGCTGGCCCAGCACGGTGCACACCAGCGCGGCCAGCGCGAACAGCCCGGCGGGAGCGGCGACGGCGAGGACGGCCCACCGGCGCATTCCCGGGCGCGGCAGCAGGCAGCGCCGGAGCAGATCCGCGACGCCGGCGCGGCCGCCCACCACCGCGGTCATCACCACGCCGGCCGACAGCGGGCCCAGGCTCCCGGCCAGATGCAGCCACTGCGGCGCCTGGCCGCCCCATCCCTGGCGGGCCAGCAGCAGCGGCGCCCACACCCCCCACGACAGCAGATACGCCAGCACGGTGAAGGCGGGCACCGGGTGCGCCCGCGCCGCCGCCGACACGGAGGGAAACGGCTTCTTCATGATCACTACTTCACCGCGCCGCCGCGACCGCCGACAGAGTCCAACGGCCCTTTCCGGGGCGGCGGCTTCCGGACGGACGGGCCGACTCCTGCTCCGGCAGGGCGCCGACGCCGTCCGCGCGCGGCGTCAGGACCCGCAGACCGTGCCCTTGGCGGGGACCTTCCCGTCGATCAGGTAGGCGTCGGCGACCTTCGTCGTGCAGGCGTTGACCCCGTAGGCGCCGTGGCCCTCGCCCTTGGAGGTCACCAGCACGGCCGTCTTGAGCTGCTTGGTCAGCTTCGGGCCCCAGGCGTACGGCGTGGCCGGGTCGCCGGTCGTGGCGACCACCACGATCGGGGCCGAGCCGGTGGCGTCGACCTTCTTGGCCGCGTTGCTGCCGGCGAACGGCCAGGCTCCGCAGAGGCCGCCCAGGCCGGCGCCGCCGAACATCGGATTGATCTTCCGCGTCGCGGCGTCGGTCCTGGCCTGCGCCGCGGCGCTGGGCCGCTCGGCGGAGTCGGCGCAGCTGATGGCCGGGAAGCTGGTCATCATGGTCGAGTAGGTGCCGTCGGCCCTGCGGCCGGTGTAGCTGTCGGCCAGGCTCAGCAGGAGCCGGCCGTCACCCTTGAGCGCCGCGCCCAGCGCCTGCTCCAGCACCGGCCAGGCCTCCTGGGCGTACAGCGCCGCCCCGATGCCGGTGACCGCCAGGCTCTGCGTGAGCTCCCGCCGGCCGACCTTCAGCGGCGTGGAGTCCAGGCGCTTCCACAGGGTCCGGACCGTCGCGTCGGCCTTCTTCCGGTCCGCGCCGAGCACGCACGCGCCGGCGCCCTTCGCGGCGCAGGCGGTGAGGAACGCCTCGTACGACCGGTGGAACCCCCTCATCTGGTCGAGGGTGCGCTGCCGGAACGAGATCGTCGGGTCCAGCGGGGCGTCCAGCAGGAAGCGGCCCACCTTCTTGGGGAACATCGTCGCGTAGACCGCGCCCAGATGCGTCCCGTACGACATGCCGAAGTAGTCGAGCCTGCTCTCGCCCAGCGCCTCGCGCAGCAGGTCCAGGTCCCGGGCGGCGTCGACGGTGCCCACGTGCGGCAGGATCTCGCCGGAGGTCTCCTGGCAGGCCCGGACGAACTCCGCGGTGGCCCGCTTCAGCCGCGCCCGCTCGGCCCGGGTGTCCGGGGTGGCGTCGGCGGCGTTGTACTCCTCCGTCTCCGCGGCGCTGCCGCACCGGACGCCGGAGCTGCGCTCCACTCCGCGCGGGTCGAAGGAGACCAGGTCGTAGCGGGCGTTCAGCGCGGCGTAGGCCGGCGCGGCCAGGGGCAGGATGTCCACGCCGGAGCCGCCGGGTCCGCCGAAGTTGAACACCAGGGACCCGAGCCGCTTGCCGGAGCCGCCGGCCTTGATGCGGATCAACGCCAGCTCGATGGTCTTGCCGTCGGGGACGTCGTGGTCGAGGGGGACGGTGAGCGTGCCGCACTCGGTGCCCGCGGGGAGCTTCCGGCCCTCGGCGGGCCGCATGTCGGCGCACGATCCCCAGGCGATCGTCCCCTGCCCGGCACCCGAACCGGTGCTCACCGCGGCGGCCGGGCCACCGGCGGTGGCCAGGGCCAAGGGCAGGGCGGCGGCGATCGCCGTGATTCTCGCAGGGCGCATGGAGACTCTTTTCATGAGGGGAAGGTTCGTGGTGGAGCGGAGGGCGTCCGTCGATGAGAATCTTGTCTCTTCCGGCCGCGCGGGGACAGTCACCGATATCACCGGGCGCATGTGGATCTTACGGGTGAACGCGGTGACAAATGTCATCTCGGCCGGGAAGAGCGTTCCGGGGCGCGACGCTGCGCGCCGCTGTCCCCGTCCTGCGGGATCGCGGTCCCTTCAGGAGCGCTGCTCCCATGCGGCCAGGATCGCGGCCTCCTTGCCGGGGTCGATGCCGTGCCGCATGCGTTCGTTGCCGAAGGAGCGCCGCTCCTCCGGGACGTCGCACAGCCAGGCCCAGGTGTCGCGGACGGTCTCCGCGACCGGCCGGCAGGTCAGGCCGGCGGCCACCGCCCTGGCCGAAGAGGACAGCCACACGCCCGCCAGCCCGGGCGTGCCGGAGGTCCAGAGCGGCAGCTCGGTCCACGGCTGCACGCCGTGGTCGAGCAGGAAGCGGTCGTCGACCCAGACGAGCTCGGCGGACGACCCGGTCGCGGCCCGGCACTCCTCCAGGAAACCGCCGTAGGTGAGGCCGTCGCGGACCCCGCTGACGAAGAACCGGTCCCGGGCGCCCGCCTCGGCCTGCGCCAGGGTGAACGCGGCCAGGTCGCGCGCGTCGACGACCTGCATCCCGATCCCGGGGTCGCCCGGCGCCAGGACCTTCCCGCCGCGCGCGATCCGGGTCAGCCACCAGGGCAGGCGGCCGACGTTCTCGTACGGGCCGAGGATGAGGCCCGGCGCGATGATCAGGGGGTTGCCGTCGAACCCCTGCTCCACCGCGCGCTCGCAGCCCGCCTTGAGCGTGCCGTAGTCGCCGTCGTCCGGGCCCGCGTCGGGGGCGCAGGCGAACCGGGGCGAGCCTTCGTCGGTCGGGCCCTCGCCCGGCCAGGCCGAGCAGGCCGAGACGCTGGAGATGAAGGCGTAGGTGGCGGCTCTGCCGCTGAGCGCGCGCACCGAGTCGCCGACGACCCGGGGGACGAACCCGCAGACGTCGATGACGGCGTCCCACTCCCGGCCGTGCGCGAGCCGCGCGAGGTCTCCGGGGGACTCGCGGTCACCCCGGACGGCCTCGACGCCGGGCGCGTCCTCGCCGCTCCTGCCCCGGTTGAACGTCGTCACCTCGTGTCCGCGCCGCAGCGCCTCCTCGGCGATCGCCCGGCCGAGGAACACCGAACCGCCGATGATCAGAGTTCTCATGGCGGCTCATTCTTCGCGCCGCCCGGGAGGAAGGACAGTCTGTTTCACCTCCGGCGCAAGCCGTACGCCGAGAGCCGAGCGGCCGAGGGAGCCGTCGGCGGAGGCGGGGGAGTGGTCGAGGACGTGGACCCGGGCGGCGCCGATGTCGAAGTACAGGCCCACCAGTTCCAGGTGCCCGGCGCGCACCCGCCGGTCCACCTCGGGGTGGGTGCGCAGGTTCTCCAGCTGCTGGATCACGTTGACCCTGCAGAGCCGGTCGAGGGGGCCGCCACCGGCGTCGCCGTCCCCGGTGGAGACGAACCGGGCCAGGCTGGGAGCGCCGTGCCGCAGCCAGCGGCCGAGCCCGGGCAGTCCGGCGACCGCGCCGCCGTCGAGCAGCGCCGCCATGGCGCCGCAGCCGGAGTGGCCGCAGACCGTGATGGTCCGGACGTCGAGCACGCGGGTGGCGTACTCGATCGAGGCGGCGACGGAGTGGTCGGCGGGCGCGGCCCCCCGGCGCGGGACCAGGTTGCCGATGTTGCGGACGGTGAACAGGTCGCCGGGGCCGCTGGCGGTGATGAGGTTCGGCACGATCCGGGAGTCCGCGCAGGTGATGAAGAGGTGGGAGGGCTCCTGCTTGCGGGCCATGCCGTGCAGCACCGGGCGGATCAGCGGAGCCGTCCGGCGGTGGAACTCCCGGGCGCCGGCCAGCAGGTCGGGTACGGCGGGGCCGCCGGGATCGCCGGTGGCGCCGTCACCGGGGACGCCGCCGGCGGGAGCGCCGTCATCCGACGTGTGGCGGACCGGGATCCGGCCGCCGGCGGACATCGGCCTGCGCCGCCGGTGGGACCAGGGCAGCCACCAGCGGTCCGGGGCCGCCGGGGGGGTCTTGGCCGGGAACATCCGGGCGCCGCTGGCGGCCATGGCGTACCACTCGTCGTGGATCTCGTCGATGTCCACGGTGCCGCCGCCGCGCTCGTGGTTCTGCCGCCAGGTGTGGACGGCCTCGAAGGCCGCGTTGTCCATGAAGTCGATGTTCAGGTCGAGGTCGACCGCGGTCCCCGCCGGGATGGCGCTCAGCTCCGAGGTGAGCCGGGGCACGCCGAGGAAGGTCAGCGAGCCGCCGATCAGCACGTGCCAGCGGCCGTCGGCCTCCGGTACGGCGCGCACGGTCACCCAGGTGAGGCGGCGCAGCGCCAGCAGCGCGGCGAGCCCCAGGCCGAGCAGCACGCCCTCGGCGAGACCGAGCAGCACCACGCCGGAGAGGGTGACGACGTAGACCGGCACCTCGCCGTGGCCGCGCAGGTTGCGCACGTGCCCGACGTTGACCATCTGGACGCCGATGAAGACCAGCAGCGCGGCCAGCGCCTCCATCGGGATGAAGGCGACGCTCCAGCCCAGGCCGAGCGCGAACAGCAGGATCCAGACGCCGTGCAGGACCGCCGACCAGCGGCTGCGCGCCCCGGCGCGGGCGTTGGCGGTGCTGCGCACGATGACCCCGGCGACGGGCAGGCCGCCCAGCGCGCCGCTCACCATGTTGGCCACGCCCTGGGCGGTCAGCTCCTTGTCGAGGTCGGCGCGCCTGCCGTCGTGCAGCTTGTCGACCGCCACCGAGCAGAGCAGGGACTCCACCCCGGCGAGCAGGGCGACGAGCAGCACCGCGGTGGCGATGCCGTGCCAGTCGCCCCGGGGCCAGATCGGGGCCGACCACGTGCTCAGCCCCACAGACAGGTCGATCCGGGTGACGTCCCAGCCGAGCGCCGCGGCGGTCACCGAGGCGGTGGCGAGGGCCGCCAGCGGAGCGGGGACGATGCGGAGCCGCTGCGGGAGCCGGGTCCAGGCGGCCAGGACCGCGATGGTCAGCAGCCCGGCGACGACCGGAGGGCCGTGGTGGTCCGCGATCTGCCGGGGGAGTTCGGCGATGTTCTCGATCGCGGAGGACTGCGGGGCGCCGCCGAGGACCACGTGCAGCTGGGACAGGGCGATCACCACGCCGACGCCGGCGAGCATGCCGTGCACCACGGCCGGGGAGACGGCCAGGGCGGCGCGGGCGACCCGGAAGACCCCCAGGAGGAGCTGGATCCCGCCGGCCAGCAGGGTGATCATGCAGGTGGCCCGCCAGCCGTACCGGGTGACGAGATCGGCGACCACCAGGGCGAGCCCGGCGGCCGGGCCGCTCACCTGGACGGCCGAACCGCCCAGGAACCCCGCCACGACGCCGCCGACCGCGCCGGCGACGAGTCCGGCCGCCAGAGGCGCTCCCGACGCGACGGCGATGCCCAGGCACAGCGGCACCGCCACCAGGAAGACCACCAGGGAGGCGGGCAGGTCGTGCCGGAGCATCGAGCCCAGACCACCGTGGGTGGCCGATGAGTCACTCTTCGTGTCCGTCCCCATGGGGCAGACCTTATGCCGAAGGCCTCCGGTGGAGGGGGCGATTACCGGAGGCCTTTACGGATGATGGAGGAAATCAGCGGTAATAGTCGGGGTAGTCCTGATCCTGGTCCTGGCTGCGGTGGTGGCCTCCCCGCGACCCCGCACGGCTGTGCCCGTCGGGGACGGCGGCCGTCTCGGCGGTGGCGCCGTACAGGTCGCCGTAGCTCGGCCAGCTCGCGTTCCCGGGAGCGGCGCCCGCGGAGGACCCGCCGAGGGGGCCGCCGGCGGGGGCCGGCTCGGGCCAGGCCACGGGGTTGGCCGGGGAGGCGTAGCGGCCGGTCTCGTAGCCGTAGTCTCCGCCGCCCGTGGGGCCGGAGGTTCCGGCGGGCGGGGCGTCGTAGGGGGAGACGACGCGGGAGGGGCCGGTCGGGGTCGAGATCGCGGGGCTCGGACCGGTGAGCACGTCGTCGTCGATGGTCGCCCAGCCGGCGCTCACCTCGTAGGAGGCGGCGGGGGCGGCGGGGACGCCGTGGACGGGCGTCTGGTACGAGCTGTAGGAGGGGGCCGGGTCGTCCAGGATGTCGGCAGTGTTCATCGCGGCCCACCCGCCGGAGTCCGGGGCCGTGGCCTTGGCCCAGAGGTTGTCGGCGGGAGGGCTCGCCGGGGGCGTCGCATGCGCCGTGCCGTAGGACGCGGCGAGCGGGTCGGCCGCCGGGGAGGCCGCGGTGGCGGGGGGCACCGGGGACATGGCGGGGAAACCGCCGCTGGTGGTGGGCCCCAGGGGAGGCATCGCGGGGGTCTCGCCGGCGACCGGGCCGAACGCCGGGACCGGGCCGCCGGCCGTGGCCGGACCGCCGGGGGCGGACGCCGGGACCGGGCCGCCGGGGGCGGCGGCGCCGCGCGGATAGGGGGCGTTCAGCGGGTCGTTCAGCGGGTCCGGGTGCGACGGGCCGCCGGTCCGGGAGCCGCTCGGGGCGCCCGGAGCGGCGGGTGCGCTTGAGGAGGAGCGGGTGCTCCGGCGGGAGCTGGACCGCGGGGTACGGCCGTCGCCGAAGGTCCCGGGGGTCGGCGCGGCGAAGGTGACGGTCTTCTGCTCGGCCAGCGAGGCGGCGCTGGGAGCCGGGTTCGGCTGAACCGGCTCGACCAGGTCGCCGAGGCCCGAGGGCAGGGACGCCGAGGCGACGGCGGGAGCGGGGGCGGGCGGCACCGGAGGGGTCGGCGCGGGCCGGCCGGAGCGGGGCCTGTTCGGCAGGGGGGCCTGCACGGTCACCGCGTCGGCGTCGGCCGCCGGGCGGTCGGGCTGCTCGACGGGGCGGCTGGCGCCCATCTTGGCCCCGAGGGAGCCGCCGAATCCGCCGTCGTCCGCCTGGAGCCGCGTCCAGTAGTCGTCGTCGTAGTCGTCGGGCTCGCCGAACTCGTTCACGCCGCGCTTGCCGCGGGCGCCCGTCGGGCGGGGCGGGCGGGGTTTGGGCTCGTCGAACGGCGAGAGGTCCGGGGTGAAGTGGTCCATCTTGGGCTCGCGGGTCGCGAAGTCGTCGATGGACCGGGTGGGAGTCGAGGCCTCCTTCTCGGCCATCTCCCGTAGGCGTTCCGCGGGGAGCGCGCTCTCCCTGCGGTTCATCGACCGCATTCCCATGGCCACCACGACCAGCACGAGGAGCACGACGGCCACCAGGCCGACTATGACCAGGATCATTGCACCACCTTCAAGGCCATGGCCTCCCAGCGGCGCCGGTGAGGTCGCGCGGCCATCGACGCGACCTGCCCCCTGTGATCACCTGCGCTCGGACATTGGATCTGATTGTGTCGGACCACTATGAGCGTTGTCACACCCTAAGTGAAGAATCGGTAACCACTACTACCTCCGGTGCTCAGCTCGTCACTCGATGTGCGTCGCGGTCAGCCGTCCCCAGGCGATCGTCTTGTCCGCGATGCTCTTCAGGGTCTCGGAGAGGGGGGCACCCTTCGCGAGATCGACCTTCCTGTTGAGCGCGTAGACAGTGAAACGATAGTTCTCCTGAGGCAGGCACGGAGGCGCATAGCCCACTTTGCCGTTGGTCGTGCTGCCCTCGACGGCTCCCGGGGGGAGCGTGCTCTCGGCCAGCTCGTTCGTGCGCGGGTCGATGTCGAACACCACCCAGTGCACCTCGGCGCCGGCCTGGGCGTTGTTGTTGTCGGCCACGATCGCCACGGACTTCGCTCCTTCGGGCACACGCGACCAGCGCAGCGGCGGGTTGCCGACCGAGCCGCGGCAGGAGTAGTCGGACGGCAGGGGGCCGCCGTCCCGCAGCGTGGGGCTTGAGACGCTGAGCGGTTCCAGCTGGAGCCGCTCGGCGGAGGCGGCGCTGCCGACCATGCCGCAACCGGAGGAGACGACGACGAACGCCGCGGACACCGTCGTCATGACGGTCCGGCGCGCGCGCGTAGACGTGTTCGACTTCCCCATGCCCGATGATGCTACGCGGATCTGGAAGGTGCGCCGACCGGATCGCGAGGTTCCACGGCGCGGAAACGCCCCGGAATCGGACAGAATCAATGGATGGACAGGGTGAGGGGGGCGCCGAGGTGAATTTCGCCATTCTCGGACCCCTGGAGGTTCACCGCCGCGGCGAGGCGGTGGAGACCACCGGGCGGCGCCTGCGGGTCCGGTCCTCCTGTGCCCGCCGGTCCTCGACGCCGCGCGGGCCGAGCTGACCGAGGCGGTCCGGATGGACGCCAGTGAGGCGGAGATGCTGGCCTGCCTGGACGGCTTCCGCGGGCTCGGCGAGGAGGGGTTCTCCTCCCACTACGCGTGCGGCCGTGCGCTGTCCCGCGAGGAGGCGGTCTCCCCGGCGGGCCGGATCCCGCCGCGTTCCCCGGCCGTCTCCCGGTAGGGGCGCGGACCGGACCCTCCGCCCCGGCCCCCGTCCTCGTCCCCCGATCCGGTTTCCGGTCCCCGTCCTCGTCCCCCGATCCGGTTTCCGGTCCCCCGGTTCCGTCGTGCGGGGGTCACACCCGGACGCGGAAGGCCCGGATCGCCAGAGGCGCGAAGACCACGGCGAACCCGGCGGCCCAGAGCAGGGAGACCATCGAGGCCGTGGCGACCTCGCCGCCGATCAGCAGGCCGCGGATCGCGTCGGCCAGGTGCGTGACCGGGTTGATGTCGGACCAGGCCCGCAGCCATTCGGGGAAGGTCCGCGACGGCACCAGCGCGCTGCTGGTGAACGTCAGCGGCATCATGGTGGAGAAGGCGATCATCTGGACCTTCTCCGGGCTGGATGCCTTGAGGCCGATCAGCACCGACATCCACGACATGGCCAGGGCGACCACCACCAGCAGCGCCAGAGCCCCCAGCAGGCCGAACACGCTCGTCTCCACCCGGAACCCCAGGACCATGCCGAAGCCGACGAGCAGTGCGAAGGCCCACACCTGCTTGACCGTGTCGGCGATGATCCGGCCGGACAGCGGCGCGGTCCGCGCGATCGGCAGGCTCCTGAGCCGGTCGAAGACGCCCTTGGTGATGTCGGTGTTCAGCCCGATCGCGGTGGACAGCGTGTAGAACAGGGCGTTCTGCACGAGGAGGCCCGGCAGGGCGAACTGCAGGTAGTCGCCCGTCGAGCCGGAGATCGCGCCGCCGAAGACGTAGGTGAACAGCAGCAGGAACATGATGGGCTGGATGCTCAGGTCGAGCAGCTCCCAGGGATTGTGCTTGATCTGGACCAGGCTGCGCCAGGCCAGCGTCATCGTCTGCCGGAGCGCGGCCAGCGGGCCGACGTGCCCGGCCGGGGCCGGGCCCGCCGGCGCCGCGGTCGTCGTCATCGCCGTCATGCCGGGACCTCTTCCTTCTCGGCGGCTTCCCCGCCGGTGACGGGCTCCTCTTCGGCCCGGTGGCCGGTGAGCGCCAGGAACACCTCGTCCAGGCTGGACTTGCGCAGCGCCAGCTCGGTCGCGACGACGCCCAGGTCGTCGAGGCGCCGGACGACCGCGGGCACGGCCGCCGGATCGTGCACGGACACGGTGGCCCGGCCGCCGGTCAGGTCGGGTGCCTCGCCGATGACGTCGGCGACGACCTGGGAGACCAGGTCGAGGTCGGCGGGTGCGAGGGGCCGGACCTCGAGGACCTGCGCGCCGGTGGTCGCCTTCAGCTCGTCGGAGGTGCCCGAGGCGATCACCCTGCCGTGGTCGAAGACCACGATGTCGTCGGCGAGCTGGTCGGCCTCCTCCAGGTACTGCGTGGTGAGCAGCACCGACACCCCGTCGGCCATCAGACCGCGCACGACGCTCCACAGCTCCGTCCGGCTGCGGGGGTCGAGGCCGGTGGTGGGTTCGTCGAGGAAGAGCACCTGGGGCCGCCCGACCAGGCTCGCCGCCAGGTCCAGGCGGCGGCGCATGCCGCCCGAGTAGGTCTTGGCGGCCCGGCCGCCCGCGTCGGAGAGGGCGAACCGCTCCAGCAGCTCGGCGGCCCGCCGCCGGGAGTCGGCCCTCGACATGCCGAGGAGGCGGCCGATCATGACCAGGTTCTCCACGCCGGTGAGCATCTCGTCCACCGCGGCGTACTGTCCCGTGAGGCCGACGAGCGAGCGCACCTGGTGGGCCTGGCGCACCACGTCGAACCCGCCGACCGTGGCCCTGCCCTCGTCGGGGCGGAGGAGCGTCGCGAGGATCCGCACCGCGGTGGTCTTGCCCGCCCCGTTCGGTCCCAGGACGCCCAGCAGGCGCCCCTGGGGGACGACGAGATCGATCCCGTCGAGCGCGCGGGTCTCCCCGTAGCGTTTCACCAGGCCCTCCGCCCGGATGGCATGCTGCATGATCGGTTCCCTTCGTCGTGTGCCCTCCCAGAGTGACGGACGCCACTGACACTTTCCTGACCTCGCGCCGACGGCGGCGGGAACGGGCGGAGGAGGTCTGACGGATCGCTGACGGATCGCTGAGGGGACCGCCGGAGGGCCGCCGGAGGATCACGGCGAGAGCACCGGTACGGCGCGCTCCGGCTGCCGGAACGCGACGGTCTAGGCTGGCGTTGTGAGCGACCGAACCGATACGAACGGGGATGTCACGGACATGACGGAGTCGTCGGGCCAGACGGCCGGCCGCAGCCGGCCGGCGCGGGGCTCCGGCCGCGTCTCCCTGCGGGACCCCGTCCACCGCGTCTCCCGCAAGGCGATCGCGCTGTGGCTGATGGAGGGGGCGGTCTGGACGGTGCTCCTGGTCGTCGGCTCGGTCCTCCTGGCCGCCTGGATCGGGGACGCCCGCTGGTCCTGGCTGCCCGGCTGGATCGCGGACGAGATCGGGCTCCTGCCGTGGGCGGTGGGGGTCGCCCTCGGGGTGCTGACCGTCACCGAGTCCCTCTGGCGCTACGCGGTGCACCGCTGGGAGCTCACCGGGGACGTGGTCTACGCTCGGTCCGGATGGCTCAGCAGGGACTGGGTGTTCGTCCCGGTCAGCCGGATCCAGACGGTGGACAAGGCCCAGGGCTGGTTCGAGCGCCTGCTCGGCCTGGCCACGGTCGAGATCCGTACGGCCTCCCACGCGGGGTCGTCCACGATCAAGGGCCTCGACTACGGGGTGGCCGCGGGGCTCGCGGAGGAACTCGCCCGCAGAGCCGAGGAACTGAGGGACGACGCGACGTGACCGGACCCTCCTCCCCGCCGGACCCCGGGCGTCCGGACCCCGGACCGTCGGACCCCGGGCGTCCGGACCCCGGGCGTCCGGACCCCGGGCGTCCGGACCCCGGACCGTCGGATCCCGTTCCTGCGGGTGCCGGATTCCCGGAGGTCGGAGGCCCCGGTCACGGATCGGGCGGTCCCGGCCTGCCCGGCCCCGGAGGGCCGCCGGTCACCCCGGCGCTGCGGCTGAGCCCGAAGGTGCTGCTGACCGATCCGATCCGGATGCTGCCCTCGCTCTTCCTGCCCCTGGTCGGCGTCCTGTTCCTCGGGGGGTTCTCACCCGGCTCGTTCGCCTGGGCGGCGCTCGGCGTCGTCGGCTCGGTCGTCTACTCCGCCGTCCGCTGGGCGACCTTCACCTACCAGATCGTCGGCGACCGGCTGGAGCTCACCCGGGCGCTGGTCAGCCGGTCGGTGCGGACGATCCCGCTGGAGCGGATCCGCGGCGTCGACGTCAGCCACCCGCCGCTGCACCGCCTGCTCGGCATCGCCGTCCTGCGGATCGACACCGGCGCGGGCGGCGACGACAAGCAGGAGGGCGAACTCGACGGGGTGACCGGGGCCGAGGCGGAGCGGCTCAAGGCCGTACTGCTCTGGCACGCCCGGGCCCGCCTGGCGCGGCGTGCCGGGGCCGTACCCGGGACCGCCGGTCTTCCGGGCCCCGCCGGGGCGAGTCCTGATGAGACGGGTCCCGGTGCGATGGAGCACGGCGGCGAGGAGGCGGGCGGAGGCCTTTCCGGAGGCCCGCCCGCGGGGCTCGCGGCGGCGGACGCCGACGTCTCCTCCTCGCTCCGCCACGAGGTCGGCGAGACGACCCCGGAGCGGGTCTTCTTCGTGGTGCCGCGCAGGTGGCTCGCCTACGGCCCCCTGTCGGGGGCGTACCTGCTCACCCCCTTCGCGTTGGCGGCCGGCGCCGTGGGCGCCGCGTTCCAGTGGGGAGGGGAGCTCGGCGTCGATCGGCGGGTCATGTGGAGTGCGGTGGAGTGGTTGTGGGCGCACCGGCCCCTGCTGATCGCCGCCGCGGCGCTGCTGGTGCTCGCCACGCCGGTCGTCGGCGCGGCGATGTACGCCGTGTTCAACTGGGGGTTCACCCTGCGCGCCCGGGACGGCTACCTCGTCGCGGATCGGGGCCTGGTCACCCGCCGGAGCGTGTCGCTGGAACGGCGCAGGGTGCGCGGGTTCGAACTGGTCGAGGGACTGGTCGAGCGCAGGACGGGGATGGCCAGGGCATGGGCCATCGTGACCGGGCTGGGGGACTCGCAGACCCGGGGCCAGCTCCTGCCGGTGGTGCCCCGCGCGGTGGCGCTCGACGTGGTGGGAGAGGCGATCGGCCCGATCACGACCGGTCTGCGGGCGCATCCCGCGGCGGCGCGCCGGCGCAGGCTGTTCCGGGCCGTCTTCCCGTGGCTGGTGGTCGCGGGGTGCGCCCTGGCGGCGGCCGTCACCTGGTCCGGCCTCTGGTGGTGGCCGGTGGCGGCGGCGCTGGTGCTCGCACTGCTCGGTGTCCCGCTCGGTCTCGACCGCTACCGTTCGCTCGGGCACGCCTACGACGGTTCCCGCCTGTCGGTGCGTTCGGGATCGCTGCGCCGTTCGCAGGCGGTGGTGGAACGGCGCGCCGTCGTCGGCTGGACGCTCAGCCAGACCTGGTTCCAGCGCAGAGCCGGGCTGCTGACCGTGGTCGCCGGAGTCGGGGCGGGGAGCGGGGGGTACGCGGCGCTGGACGTCGGAGAGGAGGAGGGCGTCGCCTTCGTCGCCGAGGTGACCCCCGCCTGGCTCGCCCCGTTCACCGTCTCCGACTGACGTCTCCGGCCGGCTCACCGTCTCCGACTGACGTCTCCGGCCGGCTCACCGTCTCCGACTGACGTCTCCGGCCGGCTCACCGTCTCCGACTGACGTCTCCGGCCGGCTCACCGTCTCCGACTGACGTCTCCGGCCGGCTCACCGTCTCCGACTGACGTCTCCGGCCGGCTCACCGTCTCCGACTGACGTCTCCGGCCGGCTCACCGTCTCCGACTGACGTCTCCGGCCGGGGCGTCCTCGGCGCGCGGGGGCGGGCTGCCCGCGGCTTCCGGCCGGTCGCCCCCGCACCGGGGTTCCGCGGCCTCTGGTGTCCGGCGTTCTCCCGGGCTCTCCGGGACGGTCCCGGTGCCTCGGCGGTCCCGGCGTGCCGGGCGGTTCTCCGGTCAGTCGGGGCGCCGGGCGCCGAACATGATCTCGTCCCAGGTGGGCACGGACGCGCGCCGTCCCCGGCCGCGCTTGGCCGGGCGGGCCGGCGCCGGCACCGGCTTCGGCGGCTCGGCGGGCTTGTCGACCGGAGGCTTGTCCGCGGCCTTGTCCGCCGCGGGTTTCGCGGTCTCGGCCGACTGCGCCGTGGTCGCCTCCTCCCGGACGGCCTCCGTGACCGGGGCGGCCGGGACCCTCCCGGGTGACCGGTCCGCGCTGACCCGGGCGGCCGGCACCGCGAGGGGAGGCTCCACCGCCGCGGTCTCCTCCGCGGTCTGCTCAGCGGTCTGCTCAGCGGCCTGAGCGGCGGTGATCGGAGACGCGTCGGCCGGCGCGGCGGCCACGTCAGGGGCGGCCGGGGACGGCGCCTTCTTCGCGGGCCCGCCGTCGGGGTCCTGCTCGGCCGGGGCGGATCCGGCGTCGGCGCTGCGCTCCGGCGGCCCGGACGCGACCGGCCCGGGTGAGGCGGGTTCGGCCGGGGCGGGTTCGGGTGAGGCGGGTTCGGACGAGGCGGGTTCGGGTGAGGCCGCCGCGGACGGGGCGGAGACGGGGCGCTCGCCGGGGCCGTCGGCGTCGGCGGCCGGATCCGCGGGGAGTCCGGCGGACCCGGTGGTCTCCGCGGTCGTCACGACCGGCTCCTCGGGCGCCCGCAGGGCGGGGGAGGACTCGGAGGCCGCAGCGGAGGTCTCCCGGAGCGCGGCGGGGAGGACGGGCGGCCCGACCGGTTCGGGAGCGGCCGGATCCGGGGCGCGCAGCGGCGGAACCGAGAGCACGGGCGGGGCCTCGAAGCCCTCCGGGAGCGGGGGCATCGGCGGGCGCCGGTAGGCCGCGGGCGGTCCGGCCGGGGTGGGCGTGGCGGCGGGCTCGATGGCGGGCTCGGCAGCTGGCTCGACCGGGAGCCCCGCCGCCACCGGCGGGAGCCCGGGCACGTCCCGGGCGGGCTCCGGCTCCGGTTCGGCGGGAGTGCGGGCGAGCGGGGAGGCGGCCAGCGGCTCCTGGCGCAGTACGGAGGGGAACGACACGGGCGGCTGGCTCAGCGACTCGGGCACCAGTGGGGGCACCGGGGTGAGCTTGGTGACGACGCGCGGTACGAACGGCGTGACCGTGGTGTCCTCGGCCGGCTCGACGTACTCGCCGGCGGACAGGCGCATGGCCTCGTCGTCGTGCGGGGTGATGTGGCGTCGGCGCGGGTCGAAGAGCCACTCGGCGTGGCGCGTGTGGCCGTTCCACACGAACCCGAGCTTGATCCGCCAGAGGTTGTCCTCCCGCTTGGCGGAGTCCCAGTCGATCTCGTCGGCGGGCACGCCCCGCCGGGTCAGCCGCTCGGTGACCAGCTCGCCCAGCGTGGGACCGGGCGCGGTGGCGTCCGGCAGCCGCACGGTGCAGCGCTGTGCCTGCTGGGCCATGTACTCGCGCTCCTGGAGCACGGGCCCTTCGAACCACCGCACCCGCTCGACGGGGATGCCCGCCGTGGCGGCGATCTCCTCGGCGGTCTCACCGGCGCGGATCCGGGCCTGGATCTCCTTGGGGCGCAACGGGCTCTCCACTTCGATCTCGTACTGGCCGAGACGGGAGAAGTTGCCGCGGACGGCAGCACGGAGCCGGTCGTCGACGGGCAGCGTGAACCGGGTGCCCCGGCCGGCCGTCGCCAGCACGAGATAGGTCCCGTCCTCACTCACCGCGACGAGTCGGAGCTCCTGCATGCGAGTCCCTTCGTCGTGCTCAATCTTCCCCCGGACCCTTGAGTGTCTCGCGTGTGCCGGTTGCCTGCCAGCACCGTACCCGGCATGTCCGAACATAGCCTTGCCGGAGAGGGCTCGCATCGATGTGACGCCAGTCACATTTGCTCTATTCGTCCGATTGTCGGACATTCGCGTGGAGCAGTGGATTCGGGTCCCGGACGGATTCTTCCGAATAACCTCCGGCCTCGTCGCGGACTTCGCGCAAGAGCCGGGAAGCGCCGGGGGCGAGGAGGACGGAGCCGGCGGCCCGGCGGGCGGGGGGACCGGCGGCCCGGCGGGCGGAACGGCCCGGCCCGCCGCGTTCTCCGTCCCCTCCTCCTGCGGCGTCTCCTGGCCGGGACCGGCCGCCGACGGGGCCGGAGCGGCCGGAGGGACCGGGGCGGCGGGCTGCTGGGACCGGCCGGGACGGCGGAGGAAGGTCATCTCCAGGGCTCCTCGGGGTAGAGCGGCGCGGGACACTGCGCAGTGTGCCCCCGCGGGAGGAGGCGGGAGTCGCGTGGACACGCGGGCGCGCCGTTCCTTGGCGGACCCTTGGCCGCCCCCTTGCGGCGCGGGCCGGCCGGGTGCCGCTCAGGGGCCCAGGACCCCGTCCAGGTGGTCGTTGGCGAACAGCCGCTCCGGGTCCAGGCGGTCCCGGAGCGCCAGGAAGTCGGCGAACCGGGGGTAGACGGTGCCCAGGTAGGCGGCGTCGCGGGTGTGCAGCTTCCCCCAGTGGGGGCGTCCGCCGAGCCGCGTCATGATCTCCTCGACGCCCTCGAAGTACGCGGGGTTCGGCGTGGGCCGGTAGAGGTGGCAGGCGAGGTAGGCGGTCTCCCTGCCGTAGGCGGTGGACAGCCACGCGCCGGAGGCGGGGGTGACCCGCACCTCGACGGGGAAGCCGATCCTCCAGCCGCGCAGCTCGATCAGGTCGCGGGTCTCGCGCAGGGCCTGGCCGAGGTGCTCGCGCGCGATGGCGTACTCCATCTCCAGGAACCGCACCTTTCGCACGCTGGTGAAGACCTTGTAGGAGGTGTCGGTGCAGGTGGAGGCCGACAGCGCCGCCGCCGAGAGCGCGTTGATCCGGGGGATCGCGCCGGGGAGGCGGGCGCCGATCCCGCAGAGCGCGCCGAACAGGGTGTTCTCCAGGAACGTGTCGTCCAGCCAGCGTTTGAACGCGCCCGGCGGGTCCGCCGGCCCGGGGCTGCGGTTGTTGCGCTTGGTGAGGCAGGTGTCGGTGTGCGGCAGCCAGAAGAAGTCCAGGTGCTCGTTGCCGGAGGTGAGGGCGTCGAGGGAGTCGAGGATCCCGCTCAGCGCCATCGGCTGCCGGGTGCTGCGCAGCAGGAACGACGGCTCCACCCGGAAGGTCACGGAGGTCAGCACGCCGAGCGCGCCCAGTCCGACCCGGGCGGCGTCGAACAGGTCCCGCTCCGCCCGGTCGGCGGCGTCCGCGCGGACCGTGGCGACCTCGCCGCCGGCGAGCACCATCTCCAGTTCGAGCACCTGGTCGGCCAGGCCGCCGACGTCGCGGCCGGTGCCGTGGGTGCCGGTCTGGATCGCCCCGGCCAGCGTCTGGGCGGTGATGTCGCCCATGTTCGCCAGCGCCAGGCCCCTGCGGTGGAGCTCTTCGTTGAGGACCCGCAGCGGGGTGCCCGCCGCGGCCGTCACCCGGCCGTCGCCCACCCGCAGGATCCCGGTCAGCCCGTCGGGCCGGAGCAGCAGGCCGTCGGTCAGCGCGACGCCGGTGAACGAGTGCCCGGTCCCCGTCATGCGCACCCGCCGCCCCGACGCGGCGGCGTCCCGTACGGCGCGCACCACGTCCTGCACGGAGGAGGGGGTGCGGACCTCGGCGGGCACGACGGACTGGTTGCCCGCCCAGTTACGGAACTCGCGCATGAACGTGAACGATACTCATGGTTTCTGTCCGGCAACAGGGGTCCGCAGCCACGTGGAGCCCGCGACGCCGACGGCCGCGGCCAGCAGGGCGCACAGCAAGGGGAAGGCGTAGGCGTTGGAGGCGCCGAACAGGTCGGTGAGCCGCCCCGCGGCCCACGCGCCGAGCGCCACGCCGAACCCGATGGCGGTGGAGAGCCAGGACATGCCCTCGGTCAGCAGATGGGCCGGGACCAGCCGTTCGATCAGCGCGTACCCGGTGATGATCGTGGGGGAGATCGACAGGCCGGCGACGAACAGCGCCGCGGCCATCACCCGCAGGTCGCCGGCCAGGAGGACGGGGGTGAGCCCGGCGGCGAACGCGCCCAGGGCCCGGACGAACCGGCCGCGCAGGGACAGCCGCCAGTGCCGCGCGCCGTACCAGAGCCCGGACACCAGGCTCCCGGCCGCGACCGCGGACAGCAGCAGCCCCCCGGCGGCCGGGACGCCGCGCTCCTCGGCGAACGCCACCGTGATCAGGTCCACCGAGCCGAAGACCGCGCCCATGCCCAGGAAGACGCAGGACAGCAGGACGACCCCGGGGATCGTGATGGGCGTGCCGGAGTGCGCCGCGTCCCGGCGGACCGGCGGCTCGGAGCCGCGCTGCAGGGCGAAGGCGAACGTGCCGGTGAGCGCGCAGACCACCACCACGACCAGGCCCACGTAGGGATTGACCATGGTGGCCAGGGAGGTGGCGAGCGCCGGGCCGGCGACGAAGATGACCTCGTCGGCGACCGACTCGAACGAGAACGCGGTGTGCAGCCGGTCCGATCCGCTCAGCACGTGGGCCCAGCGGGCGCGCACCAGCGCGCCGAGGGAGACCGCGGACGCGCCCGCCACCAGGCCCGAGGCGAACAGCGTCCAGACGGGCGCTCCGGCCCGCGCGCAGAGCATCAGCGCGATCAGCGCGCTCCCGTGCGCGGCGGTCAGCGGGACGATTACCCTGGCCTGACCGAACTTGTCCACCAGGCGTCCGGAGAAGGGCGCGGCGACGGCATAGGAGACGCTGACGGTGGCTGCGACCGCGCCCGCCATGCCGTACGACCCCGTCAGGGTCTCGACGAGCACGATGATGCCCAGTCCGAGCATCGACATCGGCATCCGCCCGACGAAGCCCGAGATCACGAAACCCTTGACGCCGGGTGTGCTGAACAGCTCCCGGTACGGCCCGACCACCGATTCTCCCCTTCCGCACGCCCCAGGCGTGGATCGCGCTGACGATGTCGCACCGAACGGCAGCCCGGCAAGTGATTTTCCCTGCAACGGTGTGCTGCATGGCCTGCTGAGGCAAACGTGACCGGACGCCAGAGTCTTCCCAGGTTGCGAGTGTTCTTGGTGATTCTGGCGGGACTGGTCGCGCTGACCGCCGCCGTGGGGGCGGCGGTGGTGGCGGTCCGGCCCGCCGGGCCGGAGCCGGCCCCCGAAGCGGTCGCCGGCACGGCGGACGCCGCCCGCGCCGGCGTCGCCGACCTGCGGGAGCTCTCGCCGCGGAGGGTCGCCACGGCGACCGCCTCCGCCCCGGCGGTCCGCGCCACGGCAGGCACGGGAGACACGGCAGGCACGGCAGGTACCGGGGACGCGGGAGGTACCGGGGACGCGGGAGGTACCGGGGACGCGGGATCCACCGGGGACACCGGTGCGGCCCCGACCCCGCCCCGGCTGCTGGTGATCTCCCGCTCCACCCTGCCCCGGCAGACCAGGGACGACATCGCCGGACTGGAGCACGTCCGGAAGGTCGACGCGTTCGACGGCGGAGCCGTACGGGTCTCCGGGGTCGGGCTGAACCTGCTCGCGGTGGACCCCGCCCGCTTCCGCGCGTGGGCGCCGAAGGCGGTGGCGGCCGAGCAGGGCGTGTGGGACGCGCTGGACCGGGGGGAGCTCGTCGCCGACGGCGCGGCGGTCCGGCGCCTCGGGCTGCTCCTCGGCGCGCACTACCAGGTGGACGGCGGGCCCCGGCTCCGGGTCGCGGCCTCGGCCCGCTTCGGACTGCCCGGCGTGGACGGTCTGGTGGGGCGGGAGACCGGGCGCCGGCTGGGGCTGCTGCCCGGCGTGGCGCTGCTGGTGCACGGCCCGGCGAAGGCGACGGACGCGCTCGGCGCCGGGGTGCGCAAGCTGCTGGGCCCGGGAGCGCAGGTCGTGCCGCTGGGTGCGGACGCGGGCGGTACGGGCGGCGCGGCGCGCGCGAGGGCGGGCACGGGGGGCACGGCGGGCACCGGAACCGGGACGGGTACGGTTCCCCGGCCGCAGGCGGCGCGCCGGGCGGCGGTCGGGCGGCCCGGCAGCTACCTGGAGCTGTACCGGAAGGCGGCGGAGGTCTGCCCCGGTCTGTCGTGGACCGTGCTGGCCGCGATCGGCCAGGTGGAGAGCTCGCACGGGCGTAACAACGGCCCGTCCTCGGCGGGCGCGCAGGGACCGATGCAGTTCATGCCCGCCACCTGGAAGGCCTACGGCGTGGACGGCGACGGCGACGGCGTCAAGGACATCTGGAGCCCCTACGACGCCGTCCCCGGGGCGGCCAACTACCTGTGCGCCAACGGCGCGGGCCAGGGCGGCAGGAAGCTGGAGAAGGCCGTCTGGTTCTACAACCACTCGTGGTCGTACGTCAGGAAGGTCCTGGGCGTCGCCGAGGCCTACGCCCGCGCCTACCCGTGACGGCGCCCGCCTGACCTGCGCCTACCCGTGGGCGCGGCGGCGCGGCGGCGCGGGGCAGCAGCCGGGCGGGCAGGCCGGCGGCTCCGGCTCGGCCAGCAGCTCGCCGACCACCGCGACGAAGCTCGGGTGGGTGCCCACGGTCGCGGCCCTGGCCATCGGGAGGCCGAGCTCCCGGGCGAGGTTCGCCGCCTCCACGTCGAGGTCGTAGACGACCTCCATGTGGTCGGAGACGAAACCGATCGGGACCAGGACCACCGCCGGGGCGTCGAGCCCGCGCAGGTGGTCGCAGACGTCGGGCTCCAGCCACGGGACGTGCGGCGGGCCGCTGCGGCTCTGCCAGACCAGGTCCCACGCGCGGTCGCCGCCCAGTCCGGCCACGACCAGGGCGGCGGCCTCGCGCAGCTGCGCCTCGTAGGCCCCGCCGTCCGGTCCGGACGTCGCGGCCATCGAGACCGGGACGCTGTGCGCGGTGAAGACCAGGCGCGCGCCGTCGCGGTGCTCGGCGGGCAGCCGGTCCAGGGCCTGGCGGGTGTGGTCGACCATGGCCGCCACGAATCCGGGCCGGTCGTAGTAGTGCGGGAGCTTGACGACCTCCGGGGCGCCCTCGACGGCCGCGCGGGCCAGGGCGATGTCGTCGAGGTACTGCCGGCAGGCGGAGTAGGAGCTGTAGGCCGAGGTCACGAAGGCCGCCGCCCGCTTCACCCCGTCGGCGGCCATCCGCCGGATCGTGTCCTCCAGGTAGGGGTGCCAGTTGCGGTTGCCCCAGTAGACCGGCAGGTCGATGGTCGGCTCGACGGCGGCGATCAGGTCGCGGCACTGCTGGTTGATCGGGCTGACCCCGCCGAAGCGCTGGTAGTGCGCCTCGACCTCCAGCAGGCGCTCGCGCGGGATGTCGCGACCCCGCACCACGTTCTCCAGGAACGGCATCACGTCGTCCGGCTTCTCCGGACCGCCGAACGAGACGACGAGCAGCGCGTCGTAACTCCCCACAGCACTCCCCACGGTTCCCACGGTGACCACGGCTTTCATCCAACCGTATGCCGGGCGTGCCTCGTGCACCGCCCTGACAGGTGATTCGTGCCGGACCGCCGCGCGGACGCACGGACCGGCGCCCGATGGAGCGGTAGGTTCGGGAACGTGACCCCTTTTTCTGACATGCGTGACTACGTCGGTGTACCGCGGCTGCTCTCCCTGCGGCTCTCCCCGGACGGGACCCGCCTGGTGGGCGTGGTGCAGTCCCTCACCCCGGACGGCCGGAGCCACGGGACGTCGCTGTGGGAGATCCCCCTCGACGGGCGCGCGCCGTACCGGCTGACCCGGTCCGTCAAGGGCGAGGCCGGCGCCGAGTTCACCGCCGGCGGCGACGTCCTGTTCGGCTCCCGCCGCCCCGACCCGACGGTCAAGGACCCCGGCGACTCCGACGGCGAGGTCCCCGCGCTCTGGCTGCTCCCGATGGGCGGGGGCGAGGCCCGCCAGGTCGCCTCCCGGCCCGGCGGGATCGCCGGCTTCGCGACCGGCGGCCCCGTCGTCGTCTTCGGCTCCGACGTGCTCGGAGGCGACGAGGCCACCGAGGCCGACCGGCGCAAGGCCCGCAAGGACGCCGGGATCAGCGCGATCCTGCACGAGGGCTACCCGGTGCGCCACTGGGACCACGACCTGGGGCCCGGCGAGCCCCGGCTGTTCGCCGGCGTCCTCGGCGGGGAGCGGCTGGCCGAGGTCAGGGACCTGACCCCCGAGCCGGGCAGGGCGCTGACCAACGCCTCCTACGAGGTGGTCCCGGACGGCGGCACGGTCGTCACCACCTGGACGGTCCCGCTGCCGGGCGGGGAGCAGCGCACCGAGCTGGTCGCGATCGAGACCGCGGACGGCGGCGCCCGCCGGGTCCTGGCGAGCCGGGACGGCCACGACTTCGAGGGCCCGATCGCGGTCTCGCCCGACGGCCGCCTGGTCGCCTGCGTGCGCAGCAGCCACGCCTCCGTCACCGAGATCCCCGAGGTCACGCTCTGGATCGTCGACCTGGCCACCGGCGAGGGGCACGCCGCGGGCGGCGGCCTGTGGCCGTCGGACGTGGTGTGGGCCCCCGACTCGGCCGCGCTGTACGTGGCCGCCGACCACCTCGGCCGCCGCCCGGTCTTCCGCGTTCCGGCCGACGGCTCCGCGCCGGTACGGCTCACGGCCGACGACGCCGCCTACTCCTCGCTCAACGCGGCCCCCGACGGGGGCGTCTACGCGCTGCGCAGCGCCGTGGACCGGCCGGCCGGCCCGGTGCGGATCACCACCGGGGGAACCGCGGCCGGCGCGGTGGAGGAGCTGCCCTCCCCGGCCCCCGCGCTGGAGTTGCCCGGCACGCTCACTGAGGTCACCGCGACCGCCGACGACGGCGCGCAGATCCGCGCCTGGCTGGTGCTGCCCGAGGGCGCCTCGGCGGAGCACCCGGCGCCGTTCCTGCTGTGGATCCACGGCGGCCCGCTGTCCAGCTGGAACGACTGGTCCTGGCGGTGGAACCCGTGGATCATGGCGCGGCAGGGCTACGCCGTCCTGCTGCCCGACCCGTGCCTGTCCACCGGCTACGGACCCGAGATGATCCGGCGCGGCTGGGCGGACTGGGGCCCGCGCACCCACGCCGACCTGATGGCGATCACCGACGCCGCGCTGGAGCGGCCCGAGGTCGACGCCGGGCGGACCGCGGCGATGGGCGGCTCCTTCGGCGGCTACATGGCCAACTGGGTGGCCGGGCACACCGACCGGTTCAAGGCGATCGTCACGCACGCCTCGCTGTGGCACCTGGACCAGTTCGCCGGGACCACCGACGCCTCCATGTACTGGCAGCGCGAGTTCGGCAGGCCCGGCACCGAGCTGTACGGCACGCTCTCCCCGCACCTGTCCCTGGAGGAGATCACCACGCCGATGCTGGTGATCCACGGGGACAAGGACTACCGGGTGCCGATCGGCGAGGGGCTGCGCCTGTGGTGGGACCTGCAGCGCACCGGAGTGGAGTCGAAGTTCCTCTACTTCCCCGACGAGAACCACTGGGTGCTCAAGCCGGGCAACGCGGTCGTCTGGTACGAGACCGTGCTCGCCTTCCTCGCCCAGCACGTCCTCGGCCAGGAGTGGAGGCGGCCCGAGTCCCTATCGTGAACGCCGTCGTGAACGCCGTCGTGAGCCCTGCCGTGCGCTGCCGTCGCGCTGCGGCGGGCACTGCGGCGGGCACTGCGGCGGGCACCGCGGCGGGCACTGCGGCGGGCGCGCCGTCGTGAGCCCCGGGGAGCGCCGCCGAGAACCCGGTGCGGCGGGCGGGTCCGCCCACCGGGCACGATGGGGCCGACGAGTGCGTGAGGATCGGGGGACGACATGATGACTGCCGAGGACTTCCTGGAGCTGGCGGAGCGGATCGCCCGCGAGGCCGGGGCGATGCTCCTGGCCGAGCGGCCGGCCCGGCCCGAGGTGCTGGCCACCAAGAGCAGCCCCACCGACGTGGTGACGGCGCTGGACCGGGCCTCGGAGGAGTTGATCCGCGCCAGGATCAAGGAGGTCAGGCCGGACGACGCGATCCTCGGCGAGGAGGGCGGCGCCACCGGTGAGGGACGGGTGCGCTGGGTGGTCGACCCGATCGATGGCACGGTCAACTTCCTGTACGGCGTGCCGGAGTGGGCGGTGAGCATCGCGGTGGAGGTCGACGGCGAGGTCGTCGCGGGCGTGGTGAACATCGTGCCCCGGGGCGAGGTCTTCACCGCGTCCAGGGGCGGGGGCGCGTGGCTGGCCGGTGAGCGGCTGCGCTGCAACAGCGGGGTGCCGCTGGAGCAGGCGCTGATCGCCACCGGCTTCGGCTACGAGCCCGGCCGGCGCGCGGTCCAGGCCGAGGTGCTGGCGCACGTGCTGCCGCGGGTGCGCGACATCCGGCGGGGCGGCTCGGCGGCCTCGGACCTGTGCGCGCTGGCCGCCGGACGGGTGGACGGGTACTACGAGCGGGGCCCGCAGGACTGGGACTACGCGGCGGGCGGGTTCATCGCCACCGAGGCGGGGGCCAGGCTTGGCGGGTTGCACGGCAAGCCGTGCAACCCGGGGCTGACGCTGTGCGCGGCGCCGGGCCTCTTCGAGGAGCTGCACGACCTGTTGGCCCCGCTGGATCCCGAACGGGACGCCTGACCCGCGCTCCCACGAGAGGCCTGATCCGCGGACCCGGCACGGGACCGACGCGCGGGCCCGGCACGGGACCGACCCGCGGGCCCGGCACGCGGAAAGGCGCCCTCCCCCTGAGCGGGGGAGGGCGCCTTTCCGCGGTCGTCAGGGCTGGAGCGGGATGCCGTTGTCGGTGGCCAGCCGGCGGAGATCCTCGATCTCTGCGGTGAGCGTGTCGGCGAAGTAGTCGTCACCGGTGGACCTGGCCTCCTGCAGGTTCCGGTAGGCCTGGTCGAGGCGGTGTTCGATCGTGGTCGTGAACTCGCCCATCTCACCTTCTCTCTCACGGGGTCCGAAGGGCGTTCGGCACAAGGGTGTAGGACCGCTGTACCCCGTGCCCGGCATGTCCTAAACATGCGTGTGCGATACCTCACCGGCGGTGTCCCCGTCGTGGTGAGGGTCTTACCGCAGGCTTACGCGCACTGCGGTGACAATGGGGCGACGGCGGAAGACCGTCCGGCGGCACGGGTTCTCCCGGGCGTCCCCCGGTGTTCTCCGACGTTTTCCCAGAAGTTCTCCGATGGAGGTGTCAGAGGCCGTGCGGGTGCTTGTGGTTGAGGACGAGCGGGTGCTCGCGGACGCGATCGCGACCGGGCTCCGGCGCGAGGCCATGGCCGTGGACGTCGCCTACGACGGCGCCGGCGCGCTGGAGCGGACGGGCTACATCGACTACGACGTGATCGTGCTGGACCGGGACCTGCCCAAGGTCCACGGCGACGAGGTCTGCCGCCGCCTGGTGGCGGAGCGGACCGCCTCCCGGATCCTGATGCTGACCGCCTCGGGCGACGTCGACGACAAGGTGGAGGGACTGGGGCTGGGCGCCGACGACTACCTGGCCAAGCCGTTCGTCTTCATCGAGCTGGTCGCCCGGGTCAGGGCGCTCGGCCGCCGCTCGGCCCCGGCGCTCCCGCCGGTGCTGGAGCGCTCGGGGATCCGGCTGGACCCGGGCAAGCGGCTGGTGACCAGGGACGGCGTGGAGGTCGCCCTGACCAAGAAGGAGTTCGCGGTCCTGGAGGAGCTGATGCGCGCCGAGGGCGCGGTCGTCAGCCAGGAGGACCTGCTGGACAAGGCCTGGGACGAGAACATCGACCCGTTCACCAACGTGGTGCGGGTGACCATGATGACCCTGCGGAAGAAGCTGGGCGAGCCGCAGGTGATCGAGACGGTGCCCGGGGTCGGATACCGGCTGTGAGCGGGTGCTGCGAACCGCGTGCCGGTGCGCGGCGGGGACGGGGGATGTCGTGAGCGGGGCTCCGGATGAGCGGCCGGCGCAGGACCGGGGGCGGCCGGCGGAGGAGATCGGCCAGGCCGTGCCGACCCACCCGATGATCAGCCCGCACTCCGAGCGCGGGGCACGCGGGACCCCGCAGGCGGTGGCCGCCGGCCGTCGGGCCGGGACTCCGCCGCCGCCGAGCGGTCCGCCCGCCTGGGACGGGCCGCCCCCGGTGGGGGCCTCGCCGGTACGGGTCCCCCTCCTGCACCGGGTGAAGACCGTCACCGACCGGGTCAGCGTCCGATGGCGGCTCACGCTCACCTACGGCGCGCTGTTCTTCGTGGCGGGCGCGCTGCTGCTGTTCGTGATGTACGTGATGGTCGCCCAGTCCATCAGCGTGGCGTGGCCCTCGGCCGACGACAGCCTCATCTACCAGCCCGGCGAGGAGTGGATCGCCAAACGGTGGTGGGCCGAGCACCGCAACGGCGCGATCTACGTCGCCCAGAAGCACATGCTGACCAGGTCCCTGCTGGCCCTGGTCGGGGTCGGCATCCTCGCGCTGATCATCGGGTACGTCGTCGCGGACCGGGCGCTCAAGCCCATCCAGAAGATGACCGCCACCGCCCGCACGCTCTCCGACTCCACCCTCGCCCACGAGCGCATCGGCCTCAAGGGCCCCAACGACGAGCTCAAGGAGCTGGCCGACACCTTCGACGCCATGCTGACCCGGCTCAACGTGGCGTTCGACACCCAGCGCCGGTTCGTGGCCAACGCCTCGCACGAGCTGCGCACCCCGCTGACGATCAACCGGACCGTCCTGGAGATCGCGCTGGGCGATCCCGAGGCGTCGGCGGACCTCAAGGCGCTGGGCCGCACCCTCCTGGAGGTCAACGCCCGCAACGAGCGTCTCATCGAAGGACTGCTCCTGCTCGCCCGCAGCGAGCGCGAGCTGAGCGTGCGCAAGCCGGTGGACGTCAAGGAGGTGGCCGAGACCGCGGTGGAGCAGCTCGCGCCGCGTGCGGAGGAATCCGGCATCACGGTCGTCGCCGAGCTGAGAACGGCCGAGACCGTCGGCGATCCGGTGCTCCTCGAACGGTGCGTGGCCAACCTGGTGGAAAACGCCATCAAGCACAATCTCCCGGAATCCGGAAAAGTCTGGGTGCGAACGGGAATGGTGGAAGGCGCGTTGGTTGTTCAGGTGGCCAATACGGGGCCGCACGTCCCCGCGTACGAGGTGAACAGCCTGTTCGAGCCGTTCCGGCGGCTCAACGCCGACCGGGTCGATTCGGCCAAGGGGGCGGGACTGGGGTTGTCCATCGTCCGAGCGGTCGTGCGGGCTCACGGGGGCAACGTGGCCGCCGTCCCCCGGGACGGGGGCGGTCTCGTGGTGACCGTGAGACTTCAGCCGCGTTGATCCGGCGGGGGGCGTCTCGCTCGCGCCGTACATGTGGTTGGATGTGCCGTCGAACACGGTGGTGCATGCTGCCAATGCTGTGGTTTACGCCATATTTGGCTAACCATGCCCATTGGTGGCGGGTCCCTCGCGTGTGAGGAGGTTCAGCGACCATTCCGGCGGGGTACCCACGTAGGAATCTCTCCGTCGGTTCGGGCACAAGACGGACCTCTCGTACGTTACAACGCGCAAGCGAGCGCAGACACATAGATGAGGGGGATGGAGCAGACCGATGGCTACCGACTACGACAGCCCACGCAAGACCGACGACGACCTCAACGAGGACAGTCTTCAGGAACTGCAGGCGCGCCGTACCGACAAGTCCTCGGGCAGCATCGACATCGACGAGACCGACCTCGCCGAGTCGCTCGAGTTGCCGGGTGCCGACCTGTCGAACGAGGAGCTCTCGCTCCGGGTGATCCCTCGTCAGGCCGACGAGTTCACCTGCGCGCGTTGCTTCCTGGTGCATCACCGCAGCCAGCTCGCCGTCGAGAGGAACGGCCAGCAGATCTGCCGGGAGTGCGCGGCCTGACGACCGTTCCGACGGCCTGTCCGAAGGTGTGTCCCCTCGCCCAGGGGTAGAGGGCCGCGACCGAGGACAGCCTTGAGGAGGTTCCGCGACATGACGTCGGAGAACGAACAGACCGGTGCCGGGTCGGCCGGCTCCACGGCCGGGGAGCCGGCCGGCGCACCGGAGCACGAGGTCGCCGAGCTCGTCGGCAGGCTCGCCGAGCCCGGTGCGATGGACGGAGCCGAGCGGCGGCGGCTGCTCGGCCGTCTGACGGCGGCGCTCGCCGACGGCGCACGGAAGGCCAAGGCGTCCGGGACGGGCCGGGGCCGCTGGCTCGCGGACGTCTTCATGGCCGTGGCGCCCCGCATCCCCGTCCGCGACCTGGCCACCCTCTCCGCGCACCACCACGGGCTCGTCGCGGAAGAGCTCGCCGACGACCTCGCCCGCACCGCGGCCAAGGCCACCATGGCGGTCGGCGCGATCGGCGGAGCCCTCGCGGCCGCCGAGTTCGCCGCCCCGCCCCTGCTGCTCTCCGCCCCCGCCCAGCTCGTGGCCGAGACCCTCGTGGTCGCCGCGATCGAGGTCAAGCTCATCGCCGAACTCCACGAGGTGTACGGCGTGCAGGTCCCCGGCACCGGCGCGCAGCGGGCCGTCGCGTTCGTGACGGCCTGGTCCAAGCAGCGCGGCGTGGACCCGCTGACCCCCGCCTCCGTCACCATCGCCCTGGGCACGGCCGCCAAGACCGCGCTGCGCAACCGGCTGATGCGCACGCTCGGGCGGCACCTCACCACGTTCGGCCCCTTCCTGACCGGGGCCGTGGCGGGCGGCGCGCTCAACCGGGCGGCCACCAGGAAGCTGGCGGTCACGGTCCGTGACGACCTGCGCCGCCACCGTGCTCTACCGTCCGGAAAGTCATAAAATCACCTAAATGGGGTAGTTGCTGGAGTAAGCCAACTATCTGGAGGATTTTGTGACGAGCACGAGCTCGTTCCTGATCGTCGCCAACCGTCTCCCCGTCGACCGGGTCGGAGACGACATGTGGCGGCGCAGCCCCGGTGGACTGGTCACCGCGATCGCCCCCGTGCTGCAGCGCAGAGAGGGTGCCTGGATCGGCTGGCACGGCGCCCCCGACGAGCGGCTCGACCCCTTCGACCACGACGGCATGCACCTGATCCCGGTGCCGCTGTCGCACCAGGAGGTCGAGCTCTACTACGAGGGCTTCTCCAACGCCACCCTCTGGCCGCTCTACCACGACGTGGTCGCCACACCCGTCTACTCCCGGGTCCTGTGGGACGCCTACCGCACGGTCAACGAGCGCTTCGCCCGGGCGGCCGCCGAGGCCGCCGCGCCCGGCGCGGTGGTCTGGGTGCAGGACTACCAGCTCCAGCTGGTCCCCGCGATGCTCCGCAGGCTCCGCCCCGACCTGCGCATCGGCTTCTTCCTGCACATCCCGTTCCCGCCCGGCGAGCTCTTCCAGCAGCTCCCCTGGCGGCGGGAGATCCTGGAGGGCCTGCTCGGCGCCGACCTCGTCGGCTTCCAGCGGCCCGGCGGGGCGTCCAACTTCGTCCGGCTCTGCCGGCGCATGCTGGGCATGTCCCACCAGAAGCACGAGATCTACACCGAGGACGGCCGGACGGTGCGGGCCGGGGCGTTCCCCATCTCCGTGGACTTCGGCGAACTCGACTCCCTGGTCCGCGAGCCGCACATCATCGCCCGGGCCGGGGAGATCCGCGCGGAGCTGGGCGAGCCCGAGCACGTCCTGCTGGGCGTGGACCGCCTCGACTACACCAAGGGCATCGGCCAGCGGCTGAAGGCCTTCGGCGAGCTGCTCGCCGAAGGCGCGGTCAAGCAGGGCGAGGCGGCCTTCGTGCAGATCGCGACGCCCAGCCGCGAGCGGGTCGAGGAGTACATCCGGCTGCGCGACTCGATCGAGCTGCAGGTCGGCCGGATCAACGGCGAGCAGGGGGACCTGGGCCAGCAGCCGGTCCAGTACCTGCACCAGTCCTACGGGCGCGACGAGCTGGCCGCGCTGTACCTGGCGGCGGACGTGATGGTGGTGACGCCGCTGCGCGACGGGATGAACCTGGTCGCCAAGGAGTACATCGCCTGCCGCAACGACCTGCGCGGAGCGCTGGTGCTCAGCGAGTTCGCCGGGGCGGCCGACGAGCTCCGCCAGGCGTTCATGGTGAACCCCTACGACGTCGACGGGCTCAAGCGGACGATGCTGGCGGCCATGCGGGCCACGCCGCACGACCTGTCGCGGCGGATGAGGTCGCTGCGCCGCCGGGTGGCCACCTACGACGTGGACCACTGGGCCAAGGAGTTCCTCACGGCCCTGGAGGCCTGAGCACGAGGGCCGGCCCCGGGCCGGCCCTCGGCGGGTCCCTCAGTCGACGACGTCGCGGGCGGCGTCCTTCAGCGCCCGCCAGGCGTCGTAGCGCCTCCTGGCGGTGCGGGCCGCCACGATCTGCGCCACCTGCATGCCCACGCCCATCACCACGGCGTAGCCGATCGCCTCGGCGAGACCGACGTCGAGGGAGTCGTGGTCCGCCGGGGGCTTTCTGCCCGTGGTCTTCTCCCAGGCGATCCCTAGGACCTTCTTGGCCGCCCAGGCCGTGGCGAACCCCACCAGGCCGCCGACGGCCTTCCACGCCAGGTCCTGCTTCTCCTTCTCGTCGGTCACAGTGCTCCTCCTCCTCGACGGCGGCGCCGTACCCGATGATTCCCCTCGGATAACGAACACTAGTCTCCTTCGGCGGCGGATCAGGTGAAGCCGTACCATTGGGCGGCATGACGAACCAGCGATCGCGCCGTGCGCCCATGCCCGAGAAACCGACTCTCGCCGGCCTGGAGTCCGTATGGGCGGGCCGCTGGGATGCCGAGGGCACCTACCGCTTCGACCGCTCGCGCACGCGGGACGAGGTCTTCTCGATCGACACCCCGCCGCCGACGGTCTCCGGATCCCTCCACGTCGGCCACGTCTTCTCCTACACCCACACCGACACGGTCGCCCGCTTCCAGCGCATGCGCGGCCGCGAGGTCTTCTACCCGATGGGCTGGGACGACAACGGCCTGCCCACCGAGCGGCGCGTGCAGAACCACTTCGGCGTGCGCTGCGACCCGTCCGTCCCCTACGACCCGGACTTCCGGCCCCCGGCCGAGCCCGGCCGGCAGCAGGTCCCGATCAGCCGCCGCAACTTCATCGAGCTGTGCGAGAAGCTCACCCTCGCCGACGAGAAGGCCTTCGAGGAGCTGTGGCGGCGGCTGGGCCTGTCGGTCGACTGGTCGCTGGCCTACGCCACCATCGACGGCCGCGCGCGGGCGGCCTCCCAGCGCGCGTTCCTGCGCAACCTCGCCCGCGGCGAGGCGTACCTGGCCGAGGCGCCCACGCTCTGGGACGTCACCTTCCGCACCGCGGTGGCCCAGGCCGAGCTGGAGGACCGCGAGCACCCCGGCGCGTTCCACCGGATCGCCTTCACCGCGCCGTCGGGGGAGCGGGTCTGGATCGAGACGACCCGGCCCGAGCTGATCCCGGCCTGCGTCGCCCTGGTCGCCCACCCGGACGACGAGCGCTACACGCCGCTCTTCGGCACCACGGTCCGCACCCCGCTGTTCGGGGTCGAGGTGCCGGTGCTCGCCCACCGCCTCGCCGAGCCCGACAAGGGCTCCGGCATCGCGATGATCTGCACCTTCGGCGACGTCACCGACGTCGTCTGGTGGCGCGAGCTGGACCTGCCCACCCGGGCGGTGATCGGCTGGGACGGCCGGATGCTGCCCGAGCCGCCGCAGGGCGTGCCCGCCGGGCCGTACGGCGAGCTGGCCGGCAAGACCGTGCACTCCGCCCGGGAGCGGATCGCGGAGCTGCTGCGGGCCTCCGGCGAGATGGAGGGCGCGCCGAGGCCGGTGAAGCGGGCGGTGAAGTTCTTCGAGAAGGGCGACAAGCCCCTGGAGATCGTCACCACCCGCCAGTGGTACATCCGCAACGGCGGGCGCGAGCGCGGGCTGCGCGAGGCGATGCTGGCCCGGGGCGCGGAACTGGCCTGGCACCCGCCGCACATGAAGGCCCGCTACGACAACTGGGTCGAGGGCCTGGCGGGCGACTGGCTGATCTCCCGGCAGCGCTTCTTCGGCGTGCCGATCCCGGTCTGGTACCCGCTGGACGCGGACGGCGAGCCCGACCACTCCGCGCCGATCGTCCCGGACGAGTCCGTGCTCCCGATCGACCCGGCCGCCGACGTGCCGCCCGGCTACACCGAGGAGCAGCGCGGCAAGCCGCACGGCTTCGCCGCCGACCCCGACGTCATGGACACCTGGGCCACCTCCTCGCTGACCCCGCAGATCGCCGCCGGCTGGGAGCGGGACGACGACCTGTTCCGGCGGGTCTTCCCGATGGACCTGCGCCCGCAGGGCCACGACATCATCCGGACCTGGCTGTTCTCCACCGTGGTCCGCTCCCACCTGGAGCACGGCGTGCCGCCCTGGCGCAACGCCGCCCTGTCCGGCTGGATCCTGGACCCCGACCGCAAGAAGATGTCCAAGTCCAAGGGCAACGTCGTCACGCCGATGCACCTGCTGGAGGAGTACGGGTCCGACGCGGTCCGCTACTGGGCGGCCGGCGGCCGTCCCGGCACCGACACGGCCTTCGACACCGGTCAGATCAAGGTCGGACGCCGTCTGGCGATCAAGATCCTGAACGCCTCGCGGTTCGTCCTGGGCTTCGGCGAGGCGGACGCGCAGACCCGGGCCGCCGAGGTGACCGAGCCGCTGGACCTGTCCATGCTGGCCCGGCTGGACGAGGTGGTCCGCGAGGCCACCGAGGCGTTCGAGGCGTTCGACTACGCCCGGGCCCTGGAGCGGACCGAGCGGTTCTTCTGGGAGTTCTGCGACGACTACCTGGAACTGGTCAAGGCCAGGGCCTACGGCGGGGATCCCGGGCACTCCGGCGGGGCGGCCTCCCGCTCGGCCCACGCGGCGCTGCGCGAGGCGCTGGACGTCGTGCTCCGGCTGTTCGCGCCGTTCCTGCCGTTCGTCACCGAGGAGGTCTGGTCGTGGTGGCGGGAGGGCTCGGTCCACCGGGCCGCCTGGCCCGAGCCCGCCGCCCTCGGCGGGGATCCGGAGCTGCTCCCGGCCGTGGCGGGCGTCCTGGGCCGGGTCCGCCGGGCCAAGTCCGACGCCAAGCGGTCCATGCGCGCCGAGGTCTCCCGGCTGACCGTCCGCGGCGCCGGGGCCGGGCTCCTGCGGCGGGCGCAGGACGACCTGTGCGGCGCCGGAGCCGTCGAGGAGTTCGTCCTGGAGCCCGGCGAGGGCGAGCTCACCGTGGAGGTGGCCCTGGCCTGACGGCGGGGCGCACCCGGCGGCACGCGACTCTGTCCTCCCCGCGTCCTTCCCGCCGGCCGTTCCCGGCGTACGGTCGAACCACGACAGGTGAGGGAGGACAGAGATGACGCCAGGATGCGGCAGTTGCAGCTGCTACCTCGAGGACCGGGTGATCTCCGGGCCGCCGGGGGAGCGCTGACCCGGATCCCGCGGGCGGGGGCCGGCCCGGCCGGTCGGCCCCCGCCGTTCCGGTCGGCGGCCCCCGCCGTTCCGGTCGCCCCCCGCCGTTCCGGTCGGCCGCTCCCCGCCGTTCCGGTCCCCGGATTCCTCGCTGGGCGATAACCCCGCGCGTTCGCGGGCGGAGCGTGCCAGTCTGGAACCCGTGATCTCCGACCGGGAACGTCTGACGCAGCTGGTGCCCCGTACGCTGCTCCGCCTGGCCGTGTGGAGCCTGTGCCTGATCATCATCGGCTGGGCGGTCTTCTACGCGGCCTCGTTCGTGGGCACCCTGCACATCGTCATGCTGCCGGTGGCCATCGCGCTGCTGCTCACCGCGCTGCTCTTCCCGATCACCCGCAGGCTCCGGCTGATGGGCATGCGGCCGATCTACGCCACGTGGACCACCATGCTGATCGCGCTCGCGGTGCTGGGCGGCACCGGATGGATCATCGGGGTGCGGGCCAACGAGGAGTTCCCCCGCCTGCTCGACCAGGTGCAGGCGACCGCCAGGACGGTGGAGAACTGGCTCTACACCGGCCCGCTGCACGTGCAGCCGAACCAGCTCTCCGACTGGGTCGGACAGCTCACCGAGCTGATCAACGTGCAGCGCGCGATGATCACGACCACGGTCCTCACCGGCGCCACCGTCGCCCTGGAGGTCCTCGCCTCGCTCGTCCTGATGCTGTTCGTCACCTTCTTCCTGCTGAAGGACGGCGACCGGATCTGGGCCTGGTTCCTGCGGGCGTTCGGCTCGGCCGCGCCCCGGGTGGACCGGGCCGGGCGGGCCGCCTGGGTGACGCTCTCCCACTACGTCCAGGGGACCGTGGCGGTCGCGGCGGTGCACGGCGTCATCATGGGCATCGTGCTGGCCGGGATGGGGGTGCCGCTCTGGGCGCCGCTGGCCGTGCTCATCTTCCTGGCGAGCTTCATCCCGATCGTCGGCATCTTCTTCGCCGGGGCCGTCGCCACCCTGGTGACCCTCGGCGCCCAGGGCCCGATCTACGCCCTGGTCTTCCTCGGCATCCTGCTGGTCGAGCAGCAGCTGGAGAACCACGTGCTGCAGCCGCTGATCGTCGGCCGGGCGGTGAACTTCCACCCGCTGGCCATCATCCTGGTCCTGGCGGTCGGCGGCATCATCGCGGGCATCGCCGGCGCCGCGGTGGCCGTGCCGATCGCCGCGGTCGTCTACCGGGCCGTGCCCGAACTCATGAGGGGCGCACCGGCGGCCCTGCCGCCGGCCGCGCCGCATCCGCCGTCCGCCGCGGTGCCGGGACCGGTACAGACCGCCGCGGTGCCGGGACCGGCGCCGGACGCCGCGGTGCCGGGACCGGCGCCGGACGCCGCGGTGCCGGGACCGGTGCAGGACGCCGCGGTGCCGGGACCGGTGCAGGACGCCGCGGTGCCGGCGCCGGCGCCGGACGCAGCGGAGCCCGCGCGCCGCGGGCCCGGCTCGCCCGCGGATGACGGGCCGCCGCAGTCCAGCGGGTAACGTTCTCCCCCGTGACCCGTTCCGCCCTCACCGCTCCTCCGCCCGGTGCGACGCCGCCGGGGCCGTTCCCCGGGGCGCCCCCGCCCGGCTCCCCGCGCGGCCGGAGACCGGCCGCCCGGCACCGTTCCCCGGTGGGACCGCGCTTCCCCGGGGACACCACGCCGCACCTGCGCGCCCGGTGCACCGGTACGTCCGGCCGGAAGGCATATCGTGAGGCGGAGGGACGGATCGGCGCCCCGGAGGGTCCGGTCGCCGTACGCGCCGCCGCCCTCCTCATCGAGGCCGGCGTGGAGCACTCCGCCGAGCACGGCGATGCCCGGGCCGTCCTCGCCGCGCACCATGAGTACGAGGTGAATCCGTGACCCACCAGGTCGAGGTGCTGATCCACCGGCTCGACGCCGGGCTGCCGCCGCCGTCCTACGCGCATCCGGGCGACGCCGGGGCGGACCTGCACACCGCGCAGGACGTCGACCTGCTCCCCGGCGAGCGGGCCACCGTGGGCACCGGAGTGGCGATCGCCCTGCCCGACGGCTACGCCGCGTTCGTCCACCCGCGCTCCGGCCTGGCCGCCGAGCACGGCGTGACGATCGTGAACGCGCCGGGCACCGTCGACGCGGGCTACCGGGGCGAGATCAGGGTGACGCTGCTCAACACCGACGCCAAGAGCGCGGTACGGCTGCGCCGGGGGGACCGGATCGCGCAGCTCGTCGTGCAGAAGGTGGAGCGGGCCGCGTTCTACGAGGTGGACCGGTTGCCCGGATCGGCGCGCGGCGCCGGCGGGTTCGGGTCCACGGGCCGCTGACGTCTCAGCGGCCGCTGACATTCCAAGGAGCGTGAGGAAGATGTTCGGACGTCGCCGTCGCGAGGAGACCCCGGCCGCCGCCGTCGAGGAGGCCGCCCGGGAGCCGGTCCGCGAGTCAGGCCCGTGGGACTCCGCGGAGCCGCACCCCGAGCGGGAGCGGGTCGACCTCGGCGGGCTGCGGGTGCCGGTCGGGCCCGGGTTCGAGATCCAGCTGAACCTGGCCGGCGACCGCATCGTGGGCGCGGTCGTGCTCGCGGGGGAGAGCGCGCTGCAGGTGCAGGCGTTCGCGGCGCCCAAGCGGAACGGCATCTGGGACGACGTCCGGGCCGAGCTGGCCGCTGCGGTCAAGAGCGCCGGAGGCACGGCCGAGGAGCGGCAGGGGCCGTTCGGCGCCGAGCTGGCCGCGAAGGTGCCGGGTGAGGGCGGCCCGCAGCCGGTCCGCTACCTCGGGGTCGACGGGCCGCGCTGGTTCCTGCGGGCGGCGATCAGCGGGCGCGCCGCGCTGGACGCCGAGGCCGCCGGGATCCTGGAGGACGTCGTACGGGACATCGTGGTGGTCCGCGGCGACGAGCCCATGCCCCCGCACGAGTCGATCGAGCTGCGCCTGCCCCCCGAGGCCCGGCAGGCGATGGACCGGCAGGCGGAGGCGCCCGACCTCAACCCGTTCAAGCGCGGCCCGGAGATCGCCGAACTCCGCTGACGGTCCGGCGGCGTCCGTGCGCCGGACCGCCGGCGGTCCGCGGCACTTCCCCGGCGGGGCGGGTCGCGTACCCTGAGGCGATATGCGGGTTAAGGAGAAGGCGTGAGTTCGCAGGAGCCGCTCAGACAGGGCGGATTACGGGGCTTCCTCCGGCGGCTGACGACGAGTCGGTCCGAGCTGGAGGCGGACGAGCTGCGCCAGGAGCTCGACCGGGAGGTGGGCGCGACGCCCATCGCGGCGTGTGCCGGCCGCCGCCGGTTCTGCGTGACGGGTACACTGCGGACGGTGACCCTCCGGCCGCGGGGCGGCGCGCCCGCGCTCGAGGCGGAACTCTACGACGGCTCGGACGTGATCGACCTGATCTGGCTCGGCCGCCGGAGGATCGCGGGCATCGAGCCGGGCCGGATGGTGCTGGCCGAAGGACTGGTCAGTCTGCAGGACGGCCGGAAGGTGATGTTCAACCCGCGGTACGAGCTCCGGCCTACGGGCGGGGCGTAAGGGGACAGATGAGCCCGGAACCGGCGAGTGGGAAAGCAATGGAAGAGCAGATGACCACCACCGAGCAGGCGGCGCACGACACGGTGGAGGCCGCGATCCGGTCCCAGCTCGCCAAGGCGTTCGGCGGGATCCGGGGCGTGGTCGAGGCGGCCGTGCCGACCGCCGTCTTCACCGTGATGTGGGTCGTCACGTCCCGGCTGCAGCTCTCGCTGGTCGTCAGCGCCTCCACCGCGGTGGTCCTGCTGGCGGCCCGGCTGGTCCAGCGCTCCACCCCGCAGTACGTGATCAACAGCCTGATCGGCATCGGCATCGGCTGGTTCTTCGCCTCCCGCACCGGTGAGGCCAAGGACGTCTACCTGCCCGGCATCCTCTACAACGCGGGCTACGCCGTGGCGATGCTGATCTCGATCGTCACCCGCTGGCCGGTGGTCGGCTTCCTGATCGGCTCGGTCACCGGCGACCCGACGGCCTGGCGCGGCGACCCGGCCGTCGTGAGGCTCTGCTCCCGCCTCACCTGGCTGCTGATGATCCCGTGCGTGGTCCGGGTGGCCGTGCAGGGGCCGGTCTACCTGATCGGCGGGAACGACGCGGTGGCCGAGCTGGGGATCCTCAAGATCGTGATGGGCTGGCCGCTGCAGATCGCCGCCCTGGGCGCCATGGTGTGGCTGCTGGCCCGCGGGCGCACCCCGGTCCGGCCTGCGGCCTCCTGACCGGCGGCCCTCCCGGCCCGCTCCCGCCGAAAGGGCGAGGGCGGGCCGTACGGCGCTCAGTGGCGGGACAGGAGCCGGGCCAGTTCCTCCTCGACCTCCTGGCTGGCCACGAACATCAGCTCGTCGCCGGCCTCCAGCGGGTCGTCGGCGCTGGGGACCAGCACCCGGCCCTCGCGCAGGATCGCGACCAGGGCGGTGTCGGCCGGCCACGGCACCGAGCCGGCGCGCTGGCCGACCACCGGGGCGTCCTCGGGAAGGGTCAGCTCGACCAGGTTGGCCTGGCCCTGGCGGAAGGTCATCAGGCGGACCAGGTCGCCGACGCTCACCGCCTCCTCGACCAGCGCGCTGAGCAGGCGCGGGGTGGAGACGGCGACGTCCACGCCCCAGGACTCGTTGAACAGCCACTCGTTCTTCGGGTGGTTGATCCGGGCGACCACGCGCGGCACGCCGTACTCGGTCTTGGCCAGGAGCGAGACGACGAGGTTGACCTTGTCGTCCCCGCTGGCGGCGACGACGACGTGGCAGTCGGACAGCCCCGCCTCGTCCAGGGCGGAGATCTCGCAGGCGTCGGCGAGCAGCCACTCCGCCCGCGGCACCGAGTCGATCTTGATGGCCTTCGGGTCGACGTCGATGAGCAGGACCTGGTGGCCGTTCTCCAGGAGCTCGGCGGCGATGGAGCGGCCGACGGCCCCGGCGCCCGCGATGGTGACACGCATCAGTGCTCCTCCTCCGGCGCGGCGGACAGCACCTTGTTGATGCGGTCCATGTCGCTTCCGGCCGCCATGACGTGCAGGATGTCGCCCTCCTGGACCATGGAGTCGTGCCGGGGCAGCAGGGTCTCGCCCATGCGGTTGACGAACGCCAGGCGGGTCCCGGCGGCCTCCTCCAGGTCCCTGGTCCGGGTGCCGACCCAGCCGGGGTGGTAGGCCACCTCGGCCAGCACGATCGTCCCGGTGGGGTCGCGCCAGAGCGGCTCGGCGCCCTCGGGCAGCACCCGGCGGAGGATCTGGTCGGCGGTCCAGCGGACCGTGGCGACGGTGGGGATGCCCAGCCGCTGGTAGACCTCGGCCCGGCGGGAGTCGTAGATGCGGGCCACCACGTTGTCGACGCCGAACGTCTCGCGCGCGACCCGGGCGGAGATGACGTTGGAGTTGTCGCCGCTGCTCACCGCCACGTAGGCGCCGGCCGACTCGATGCCGGCCTCCTCCAGGACGTCGCGGTCGAAACCGATCCCGGTGACCCGCCGCCCGCGGAACCCGGCCCGCAGGCGGCGGAACGCCTGCGGGTCCCGGTCGATGATCGCGACCGAGTGGCCGCCGTCCTCCAGGATGTGCGCCAGGGTGGAGCCCACCCGGCCGCACCCCATGATCACAATATGCATGCTCCCCCGCCGATCGGCTCGAGGCGGATCTCGTCTCCGGTGTACCCCGCCAGTATGGCCCGCTCCGGGGGCGTCGCGTGAGGGGAGGGAGCCGGAGGGGGCTAGCATCGTCAGACGTGCCGAAAGCGACGGACCTAACTAAACGCCTGTTCATCGGGCGTGCACTGCGCAGTACGCAGTTGCACGAGCAACTGCTGCCCAAGCGTATCGCGTTGCCGGTCTTCGCCAGCGACGCGCTCTCCTCGGTGGCCTACGCCCCGCAGGAGATCCTCGTCATCCTCTCCTTGGCCGGCCTGTCGTTCTACAACTTCAGCCCCTGGGTCGCGGGCGGCGTGGTGGTGGTGATGCTGACGGTCGTCGCCTCCTACCGGCAGAACGTGCACGCCTACCCCAGCGGGGGCGGCGACTACGAGGTGGCCACCGTCAACCTCGGCCGGAACGCGGGCCTCACCGTCGCCAGCGCGCTCATGGTCGACTACGTCCTGACGGTCGCGGTCTCGGTGGCCAACGGCGTCGACTACGTCGGCGCGACGATCCCGTACGTCGCGACGCACAAACCGCTGGTCGCGATCCTCATCGTCGCCGTGCTCACGCTGGTGAACCTGCGCGGCATCCGCGAGTCCGGCGTGGCCTTCGCCGTCCCCACCTACGCGTTCATGGCGGCGGTCTTCGTCATGGTGGGCTACGGCTTCTTCCGGCTGTTCGTCCTCGGCGACGAGCTGCGCGCGCCCACCGCGGGCTACCAGATCGTCGCCGAGCAGACCAACCTCACCTCCTTCGCCGCGGCCTTCCTGATCCTGCGCGCGTTCTCCTCCGGCTGCGCCGCGCTGACCGGCGTCGAGGCGATCAGCAACGGCGTGCCCGCCTTCCGCAAGCCCAAGAGCCGCAACGCGGCCAGGACGCTGCTGATGATGGGCGTGATCTCGGTGACCATGTTCACCGGCATCATCACGCTGGGACTGGCCTCCGGGGTCAAGGTCGCCGAACCCGCCTACGCCCACCGCGACGTGATCATCAACGGCCACCCGGCGGGGTTCGACTACCACCAGCAGCCGATCATCGCGCAGGTGTCCGAGGCGGTCTTCGGCAGCGGTTCGCCGCTGTTCTTCGCCATCTCCGGGGTCACCGCGCTGATCCTGTTCCTGGCCGCGAACACCGCCTTCAACGGCTTCCCGGTGCTCGGCTCGATCCTCGCCCAGGACCGCTTCCTGCCCCGCCAGCTGCACACCCGGGGCGACCGGCTGGCCTTCTCCAACGGCATCCTCATCCTGGCGGCCGGGGCCTGCCTGCTGCTGTGGGGCTTCCAGGCCGACGTCAGCCGCCTGCTGAACCTCTACATCGTCGGGGTCTTCGTCTCCTTCACCCTCAGCCAGATCGGCATGGTCCGGCACTGGACCCGGGAGATGCGGACGCAGACCGAGCTGAAGGCCCGGCTGCACATGCAGCGCTCGCGGATGATCAACTTCTTCGGCGGCGTCATGACCGGCCTGGTGCTGGTGGTCGTGCTGCTGACCAAGTTCACCCACGGAGCGTGGATCGTCTGCGTGGCGATGCCGGTGCTGTTCGCGATGATGAAGGGCATCCACCGCCACTACGAGAAGGTGGCCCGGGAGCTGGCCGTCGACGAGGACTCCCAGCTCGACGAGTCGATGCTGCCGGCGCGCAACCACGCGGTCGTGCTCGTCTCCAAGATCCACAAGCCGACCCTGCGCGCCCTCGCCTACGCCCGCGCCACCCGGCCCTCGACGCTGGAGGCGGTCACCGTGGGGGTGGAGGGCGCGGAGGCCCGCGCGCTGCAGGAGGAGTGGGAGCGGCGGGGCATCCCGGTGCCGCTGAAGACGCTCGACTCGCCCTACCGCGAGATCACCCGGCCGATCCTGGAGTACGTGCGCTCGCGGCGCCGGCGCTCCCCGCGGGACGTGGTGAGCGTCTACATCCCCGAGTACGTCGTCGGCAGCTGGTGGGAGCACATCCTGCACAACCAGAGCGCGCTGCGGCTCAAGGGCCGCCTGCTCTTCCAGCCCGGCGTGATGGTCATCAGCGTGCCCTGGCAGCTGCACTCCTCCGACCGGCTCAAGGCCCGCCCCGAGCCCTTCGCGGCCGGTGCGGTGCGCCGGCCCCGGCGCAAGGCGGCCCGGCACGACGACGGTACGGCATAACCTTGCGGATGGCTCTGCGACGCAGGGGAGGCTCCACGAGGACGGACGGGACGGGGACATGGGGACGACGGCGATCGAACTGACGGTGGGACCGGTGGCGCACGGCGGCTGGTGCGTGGCCCGCCACGAGGGCCGGGTGGTCTTCGTCCGGCACGCCCTGCCCGGCGAGCGCGTGCTCGCCGAGGTCACCGAGGAGACGGCCCGGTTCCTGCGGGCCGACGCCGTGGAGGTCCTCGACGCCTCCCCCGACCGGGTGGTCCCGCCCTGCCCCTTCGCCGGTCCCGGCCGCTGCGGCGGCTGCGACTGGCAGCACGCCTCCCTGGAGGCGCAGCGCCGGCTGAAGACCGACGTGGTGGCCGAGCAGCTGCGCCGGCTGGCCGGGATCGAGTGGACGGGGAGCGTCGAGGAGGTCCCGGGCGCCCCCGACGGCCTGGGCTGGCGCACCCGCGTGCAGTTCGCCGCGGACCGCGACGGCGTGCTCGGCCTGCGCCGCCACCGCTCCCACGACATCCAGCACGTGGACGCCTGCCTGATCGCCCACCCCGAGGTGGAGAACGTCGGCGCCGAGGTGATGAACTGGCGGGGCGCCTCCTCGGTCGAGGTCATCGCCTCCTCCACGGGGGACCAGGCCGTCGTGGTGGCGCCCAGGCCGCGCCGTACGGTGGCCGTGCCCGACCTCGACGAGAGCGTGGCCGTCTTCGTCGACGAGGGCAAGGGCCGCTCCCGGTCGGTCCACGGGCCGGGCCACCTGACGGAGAAGGTCGGCGACCGCGCGTTCCGCATCACCGGCAGCGGTTTCTGGCAGGTCCACCCGAGCGCCGCCGCCACCCTGAACGCGGTCGTCATGGAGTTCGCCGACCCGAAGCCGGGAGAATGGGCCCTCGACCTCTACTGCGGCGTCGGCCTGTTCGCCGCCGGTCTGGCGGAGGCGGTCGGTCCCGACGGGGCGGTGTTCGGCGTCGAGTCCGAGACCGTCGCCGTCCGCGACGCCGAGCGCAACCTGCGCGACCTGCCGCAGGCGCGCTTCGCCCGGGGGTACGTGGAGAGCGCCCTGGACCGCCACCGCATCGAGAAGGCCGACCTGGTCGTCGTCGACCCGCCCCGGGCGGGCCTGGGCAGGGAGGTCGTCGACCGCGTCGCCGGCCTGGAGGCCTCCCGGATCGTCTACGTCTCCTGCGACCCCGCCACGCTCGCCCGCGACCTGGCCTGGTTCGCCGAGCGCGGCTACCGCCTGGCCGGGCTGCGCGCCTTCGACGCCTTCCCGATGACCCACCACGTCGAGTCGGTGGCGCTGCTGGTCCCCGGGGCGGCCCGGCCGGCGTGAGCGGGGCGGCCCGGCCGCGCCGGGCCCGGCGCGGTCAGGCCGCCCCGCGGCCGGTGAAGGGGCGGCGCGTCAGGCCGCGGTGGACGGTCTCCGTGAGCGTCACGATGTCGAAGACCGGCACGCCGAGGCGTTCCTGGATCGCGTGCGCGAAGGGCACCAGGTCGGTGCACTCGATGACGAGCGCCCCCAGGTCGGGGTTCTCCCGCGCGAGGTGCTCGGCCCGGCCGAGCACCTCGCGCTCCAGGCGGCCGACGTCGAGCTCGGAGCGCCGCCCTTCGAGCATGACCTCGCAGAACTCCGGCTGCTCCTCCATCCCGGCGACGCAGACCGGTACGTGCCCGGCTCCGACCGCCTCCAGGTGGCGCGCCGTCAGGGAGGGCGCCCGGGCGACCAGCAGCCCGACCTTCCGGTCCGACCGGATCATCCGGTGGACCATGGGCAGCTGGATCAGGCTGGAGGAGTAGAGCGGGACCCCGACCGCGTCGGCCAGCTCCCGCTGGAAGACGGCGAGGAAACCGCAGGCGCCGGTGATCGCCGCGGCGCCCCGCGCCTCCAGTTCCCTGGCCCCGCGGACGAACGGTCCGAGCAGGCCCGGATCGGCCCGGTTCACCAGCAGCTCCGGGGTCGCCTCCTTCACCACGGTGTAGATGACGGGGAAGTCGAAGGTCGCCGGGTTGCGGATGTGCCCCGGGATCTTGGTGAACGAGGTGTCGAGGCCGAGGACGCCGATCACGGCCTCCCCTGCGCGCTCCGCGCGGTTCTCCATGGTCTCCGCTCCTTCTCTCCGTGGGCCCGCCGCCCTTTCGGCGGGCGCGTCTACCGGACCGCCGCGTCGCGCCGCCGGAGCCGGCGGGAGGACCGCCCGCCGTACCGGGAGAGGCGGAAGGGCCAGGGGTCGGTGTCGGGCCGCTCTCCGGTGACGATCTGGGCGAGCAGCCGGCCGCCGGCCGGGGCCAGGCCCATCCCGATGTGCCCGTGGCCGCAGGCGACGGAGAGGTTGCGGTAGGCGTCGGCGCGGCCCAGGAAGGGGATGCTGTCGGGGGTGCAGGGGCGGAAGCCGCTCCAGGTCTCGACGGTCTCGGTCCGCTCCAGGCCGGGCAGGTAGGCCTGGACGGTCCGCAGGATGCCGTCCACCCGGCGGCGGGGGACCGCGGCGTCCAGGCCGGACAGCTCCAGGACGCCGCCGAAGCGGAGCCGGTCGCCGAGCGGCGCGATCGCGATCTTCCCCTCGCCCAGCATGAGCGGCCGCCGGGGCGCGTTGCGCGGCGCCCGGACGGTGACGGAGTAGCCCTTGGCGGGCTGGAGCCTGAGCCCGACGCCCAGTTCGCGGGCGCACTGCGCCGACCACGTTCCGGCGGCGATGACCACCTCGCCGGGGGTGAAGTCCCCGCGGGTCGTCCGTACCCGCGCGACCCTCCGGCCGGCGCGCTCGAATCCGGTGACCTCGGCCTCCTCGTGGATCTCGACGCCCATGCCGCGCAGCGTCCGGGCGAACCCGACGACGAAGTCGGGGACGCGCAGGTAGGCGCCCTCCTCGTTGTACAGGGCGCCGCAGATGTCGAATTCGACCTCCGGTTCGAGCGCGCGCAGCTCCGCCGGTTCGAGGACGCGCAGCGGCACACCGCCGGCGACCGCCTGGGGCACGGCCCGGCTCGCCTTCTCCAGTCCCTGCGCCGTCTTGAACGCCAGCACCATGCCCTGCTCCCTGAAGGCGGGGGCCAGGTCGCCGGACGCGCAGAGCCCGCGCAGGATGTCGAGGCTGCGCTTCTTCATGTCGATCAGCACGCCGAAGGCGGCCCGCGCGTCCCGCTCGTTGCAGGCGCGGCGGAAGGTCCACAGCCAGCGGAGCAGCTCGGCGTCCCAGCGCGGCCTGAGGTGGAAGGGGCTCTCCGGGTCCAGCAGCCAGCGCAGCCCCTGGGCCGGCACGCCGGGCTCGGCCAGGGGCGCCGCGCCGTGGGTGCCGACGAAACCGGTGTTGCCGTAGGAGCAGGACAGCGGCCCGCCCACCGGGCCGCGCTCCACCACGGTCACGTGGACCCCGGCGAGGCGCAGGTGGTAGGCGCAGAACAGGCCGACGATGCCCCCGCCGATGACGAGGACGTCGGGATCGCGCCGCGCGGGCGTCGCGGGCGGGAAAGGCATCGTCGGCATGCGCCGCCCTCCTACAGGCTCACGATGAAGAAGTTGGTCGGGAGGTTGACCACGACGCGTTCGTAGATCTCCGCCATGAGCGCGATGCCCGGTTCGGCGAAGGTCCCCGGGGGCGGCTCGGCGAAGCGGATCACCGAGCGCCCGGCGTCGAACAGCATGGCGCCGTGCCCGAAGTCGCCGACGATGGCGGTCCCCGGGTCGACCAGGCGCGTCCGCACGATGAAGACGCCGTTGCGCTCCAGGTCGTCCATCAGGCGGCCCCGGCCCATGAACGTGTAGTAGTCGACGGGGTTGATGATCAGGCCGTCGGCCGTGCCGCCCATCTGCTCGGCCTCGTTGCACGCCGCGAGGATCGTCGAGCCGAACGGCCCCTTCGACGTGATGCGCGCGATCTCCGGCATGTTCAGCAGCCCGGCGTCGCCGCGGATGATCGTCTGGTTCTCGGCCGTGCCGAGGCGGACGATCAGCCGGTAGTTGACGAAGGACTCGAACGTCTCGGGGTCCTCCCACAGACCGGGCGGGACCTGGACCCAGGCGGTGGTGGGGAGCAGCTCCGGGACCGGCGACATGTGGAAGCGGCTCGCCGCCTCACGCCGCAGGTCGGCGTCCTCGACCTGCGGGTCGCCGGGCCGGGGCGGGCTCTCGTGCCAGTAGGACCTCCTCGGGTCCCGGGAGAGGTCGACGATCTTCAGCATGTTCCGCGCCGGGTAGCGCGGCTTGCGCCGCGAGCTCGTCAGGGAGTCGGTGATCGTCACGTCGTACTCGACGGAGGCCTCGAGTCCCTTGACGGCGCAGGCCTCGACGAACATCCGGCCCGGTGACATCTGCGTGCTGCGTTCGGCGACGACCTCGGCCATCGTCCGCTTGATCCCGTCTGTCCGCTGCATGGCTTCCTCGCTCGTCTGGTCGGTGCTACGGCCTGGCCCGGTCCCGCTTGCGGGCGACGAACATGCCCCAGCCGAACTCCTCGTGGTCGATGGCGATCTGGATCTCCGCGCAGGACTCGGCGAAGGCCAGCATCCAGTCCCGGGCCGCGGGGTCGGCCGCCGTCTCGGCCCGCTCCCGCGCCGTCGCGCCGAGCACGCGGTAGGTCTGCCGGATGTGGCTCTCCAGGTTGCGGGCGAGGACGATCTCGAAGCCCGCCTCCTCCAGGGCCGACTGGTAGCCCACGAGGGAGTACCCGCCGTTCCACTTCACGCGGTCGTAGACGTGCCTGCGGGCGCGCTCGCCGATCTCCTTCTTCGGCTGGAGGAAGTCGGAGAAGGCGAAGACGCCGCCGGGCCTGAGCACGCGGTAGGCCTCGCTGTGGCTGCGCGGCTTGTCCGGCACGAGGCACAGGGCGTCCTGGCTGACGACGTGGGTGAAGGTGTCGTCGGCGTAGGGCATCCGCGTCGCCGAGCCGTGGCGGAAGACGACGTCGAGCGGGTCCCGCCGGTCCTCCTCGGCCAGCTTCTCCCTGGCGAACGCGATGCGCTCCTCGCTCAGGTCCAGCCCCTCGCCGCGGCAGCCGAACCGCCGGGCCAGGTGGATCATGAAGTTGCCGCAGCCGCATCCCACGTCGAGCACGTAGGACGAGCCGTCGATCCCGGCGTCCGCCGCCAGCACCTCCGACGTCCGCTCCGAGGCCGCGCGGTAGTCGTCGTCGGCGTCGTCGCCGGAGAAGTACCCGGTGTGCAGGACGCCGTCGTCGTCCCAGAAGCTCAGGTAGGTCTTCAGGGTCCGGTCGAAGAACTCCCTGACGTCCTTCTCCGTGTACACATGGCCGGTCACCGACATCACAGGCTCCTTCTCGTCTCTCCCGCCGGTCTCCCCGCCGGGAGCCGCCGCGGTCGTCGTCGTGGTGGTAGTGGTGGTCGTCGTGGTCGTCGTCAGCTGGTCGTCAGGTGTAGGTGTCCCTGTGCGCCGCCGCCAGGTGCGGCAGCTCCGTCCCGCTCACCGAGGCGCCGCCGTCGAGCAGGTGGACCTGGCCGGTGACGAAGGAGGCCCGTTCGCCGGCGAGGAAGGCCGCGACGGCGGCGAACTCCTCGGGGCGGGCGATACGGCCCAGCGCGTTGTGGCCGCCCATGGCGCGCAGCGGGGCCTCGACGTCGCCGTCCCCGGCGAGCCGCGCCGCCGCGCGCTCCACCATCGGGGTACGGGTCGCCCCGGGCGCCAGCACGTTGACGGTGATGCCGTCGCGGCCGACCTCCGCGGCCAGGGACTGCGCGAAGCGCACGATGGCGGCGCGCGTCACGCCGGAGAGCGCCAGCCGGGCGACGGGGACGCTCGCGGTCTCCGAGGCGACGAAGAGCAGCCTGCCCCATCCCGCGGCCCGCAGGTGCGGCAGCGCCGCCAGGGCCAGGCCGACCGCGGGCAGGAGCACCCCGTCGACGGCCTGCCGGTAGTCCTCGGGGCCGAACTGCCCGGCCGTGCCGATCGGCGGACCGCCGCCGCTGACCAGGACGATGTGCAGCGCGCCCAGGTCGGCGGCGACCTCGTCGACCCAGCGGCGCGCCGCCTCCGGATCGGTGATGTCGACGCGCCGGGCGTCGACCCGCCCGCGCGCCACCTCCTTGAGGTCGCGTTCGGCGGTCGCGAGCCGGTCGCGGTCGCGGGCGCCGATCGCCACGTGCGCGCCCTCCGCCGCCAGTTCCCTGGCGGCGGCGAGGCCGAGGCCGCTCGATCCGCCGGCGACGAGCGCGACCTTGCCGGTGAGTCCGAGGTCCACTCCTGCTCCTCTCTCCGCCCGGGGGCGCTAGCGCTTCCCGGCGGACGGCGTCGCGGCCCGGACCCGCCCGGTGCGGAGCGTGCCGCCGTAGCGGTAGCCGTAGCGCCGGAAGAGCGGCCACGAGAGCGCCGCCGCGGTCAGTCGGGCGCGCACCGGCAGAGCGGTCCGCCACGTGTCGTCCCGGTCCCGGATGACGGTGGTGCCGGTGCGGAAGCGGTCCGGGTTGCCGGTGACGGTGTGGTTGGTGTGCAGATCGACCGTCCGGCCCCGCACCGGATTGCCGGCCGGGTCCTCGCCGCACAGCCGCAGCAGCATGTCGATCGTGCCGGCCGGATCGGCGATGAACTCCTCGTAGCGCAGGAAGACCGAGCGCTCCCGGTGGCGCCGGACGATGGCCTGCGAGGCCAGGTTGAACCCGTGCCAGTAGGCCGTGCTCGTGCCGGCGGGCATGACGTAGCAGTACTCCTTGGGCAGGCTCCACGACTGGGCGACCGCCCGGGGGTCGCGCACCAGGTGGACGTAGTAGGGCGTCACCCCCTCCAGGTACGGCAGCAGGGCGGCCTCGCCGGGGATCTTCGTGCTGTCCACCAGCACCCGCGCGCCCGTCAGGTCGGCGACGGCGCGGTAGGTCCGGGTCATCAGGGCGGCGTGCTCGCGGATCTCCGCGCCGTGCAGCCCCCGGCCGAGCACGCGCCAGGTGTGCCGGGTCCGGACGCAGGCGCGCTGCCGGCGGACGACGGTCGCGGCGTGGGCCTCGGCGGAGACCCCGGCGGGCCGGCCGAGCGGCAGGATCTCCGACCACAGGGGGCACTCGGTCAGCGCCAGGCCGCAGCCGCACGAGTCGTTCGCCCCCCGGCCCGCGGCGTTCTTCCACAGGAAGTGCAGCTCCCCGACGTGGAAGACCCCGGGGACCTCGTTGAGGACGTTGCCGATGATGGTGCTGCCGTTGCGGCACCAGCCGGTGATGCAGAGGATCTTGAGCGGAGGTGCGTCGTCCATGCTGCTCCCATCTCAGTTCACGGCGGCCGGCCGCGCGTCCGGCCGCCGGACGCAGAGCGCCACGGACACGGCCGCCGCCGCGCACACGGCGCCCACGACGAATACGGCGGGATAGCCCAGAGCCGTCGCGGCCAGCCCGGTCACCGGCCCCCAGACGCTGACCCCCAGGTCCCAGAAGGAGGTGTAGGCGCCGATCGCCGCCCCCTGCTCCGACGGGCCGGCCCGGTTCATCACCATCAGGGCGAGCGACGGGTGCAGCAGCGAGAACCCGACCCCCATGACCACGCTGCCGAGCACGGCGACCGGCAGGTTCGGCGCCACCGCGATGATCAGCAGGCCGACGGCCTCGCCGGCGCCGGACCAGGCCGTCACCCGGCGCGGCCCGAACCGGTCCGGCAGGTGGCCGATGAACAGCCGCGTGCCGGCGTAGACGGCGCTGAAGCAGCTGAGCACGACCACGCCCGCGTGGACGCCGCGGGCCTGCAGGTGCAGGACGACGAAGGCGGCGAGGCCGGCGTACCCGGCGGAGGCCAGCCCGAGCGCCACTCCCGGCAGCACCGCGGGACGCGGCAGCAGGGCGTGCAGCCCGCCTCCGCCTCCGGACGGCCCGGCGGGGAGGGCGGTGCGGACCGCGCTCACCAGCGCGAGGGCGACGAGCGGGGCGGCGGCGGACAGGGCCCAGACCGCGCCGTAGCCGAGGGGGAGCAGCGCCGCGCCGAGGAAGGTCCCGGCCGAGATCCCGCCCCACATGCTGACGCCGTACAGCCCGATCAGCTGCCCGCGCCGGTGGTGCGGGGCGAGGGAGACCGTCCAGACGGCGCCCGCGGTGAAGAGCGACGCCTCGCCGACGCCGAGCAGCAGCCGGACGGCGACGAGACCGGGCAGCCCGAGCGGCAGGAAGTAGAGCGCGCCGCCGGCGGCGACGGCCAGCGCGCCCGCCTGCATGACGCGCCGGTGGCCGTACCGGTCCGCCAGGTGGCCGGCGACGGGCCGGACGAGCAGTGCGGTGAGCGCCGTCGCCGTGACCACCAGGCCCACGGTGAAGCCGGTGGCGCCGAACCTCTCCCGCACGAAGACCGGGAGCACCGGGATCGCCGCGGTGAGGCCCACGTACCCGCAGAAGAGCCCCCCGAAGATCCCGATGAACGCGAGACGCGGGATCACCTCACCGCCCCGGGGGTCCCCGGCGTCCCCCGAGGCGGCTTCGGAGGTCTCCCCGGGAGCCGTCACCGCCGCCGCCCGGCGGGGGCGGTCGTCCCGGCCGCCGGGGCCGGGCGGCGGTCCGCTCCCATCGCGGCGGCCACCTTGCGGACCGCCCGGATCAGCTGGTCGCAGTCCTCCGTCGAGAGGCCGGAGGAGAGCGGGACGTCGACCGCCTCCGCCAGGTACCGGGCGGTGCCGGGCAGCAGGGCCTTGATCGAGGAGACCTCGGCGCCGCCGAACAGGAACCGCCAGTTCCAGAAGGCCCGCACGTTGGCGTCCTCGTCGGAGCCGAGGTTGCGTGCGTCGATGCCCTCGCGGCAGAGCGCGTGCGCGAACCACTTCGCGTCCCCGCCCGGCACCCGGAAGATGAACGCCTCGCCGAGGCAGGCGCCGGGTGCCACCGGCCGCCGGATCGCGATCCCGGGCAGGTCCGCGAGCGCCGCCGCGACGTAGGCGTGGTTGCTCCGGAAGCATTTCAGCCGGATCGGCAGCCGCTCCAGTTCGGCGCGGAGCAGGGCCGCGCGGATCTCGTCCATGCGGAAGCTGAGCAGAGGCAGGTCGAGGTCGGTGTCGATCGGCGGGTCGCCGTCCGGGAAGTGCCGCCGGAAGCGTCCCTCGTAGGCGCCCGAGAGCACGACGGCCCGGGCGAAGAGGACGCTGTCGTCGGTGATCAGGAAGCCGCCCTCGCCGCAGTTGAGCGACTTGTCGGACTGGGTGCTGAACGCGCCCGCGAGGCCGAAGGTGCCGAGTTTGCGGCCGTTCAGCTCGGCGCCGAGCGCCGGCACGGCGTCTTCGAACACCGGGACGCCCATCTCGGCGGCGAAGCGCGTCAGGCTCTCCATGTCGGAGGCGAACCCGCGCATGTGGACCACCACGATCGCCTTGATCTCCGGGGTCCACCGGCGGCGCAGGTCGGCCAGGTCCAGGTGCAGGTCCTCGTCCACCTCCACCAGGAAGGGCCGGCATCCGGCGAGCAGGATGGCGCTGGGCGTGGCGGCGAAGGTGAAGCCGGGGCAGGCGACCAGGGAGCCCGGCGGGATCCGCGCCGCCATGATGGCGAGCGCGATCGCCGCGGTGCCGCTCGACACGGCCAGCGCGTGCCTGCTGCCGAAATAGCGGCGCAGGTCCTCCTCCAGCCTGCCGCATTCGGTCTCGTGCTGGGCGCGGTGGTCGTAACGGAAATAGAGATGGCTGCGAATGGCGCGCAGCGCCGCCTCCTCGTCCTCGGGATGGATGAAGACGGCCCCTTTGTCATAGGTCGGCCACGGCGTGCGCCGGACGGGATTCCCGCCGTGTACGGCGAGCAGTGAATCGCCGGCCTCCCCGGCCTCCTGCGGCAGCCGGTCCGGCATCGGCCGTTCCTTCTTCCTGTCCACCGTCGGGCTCCTCGTCGTCGGCGTGCGGGTTCTTCGTCGGTGTGCCGGGTCGGGGCACGGCGGTGCCGCCCCGGCGCCGCCGCGGTCTCGGTGGCGGGGGTGCGGATCATGGTGGCGGCGGACGGTGCGTCCGCCGGATGCCCAGCTCAGGGATGGTGCGGATGCCGGGCCGCGGTGCGGCCGGAGGTCAGGGCGGCGTACGGATCCAGGGCAACGCGGCACCTTCCTGTGCCCGGGCGGCGGGCGTGTCGGGAACGACGTCGGCGATCATCCGAGAGCGGGGGAGGGCCGGGGTTCGGAGGGTCCGACGGCCCTGGCGCCCGCCTGGAGAGCCTGGCGGGCATATCGGTCTTCGTTGAGGTCCAGTAAAAACCTTCTGAATGTTCTCTAAATGCGTTCACGGTGTCAATAGTCTGAAATATCCCGACATGGCCAATAGGAAAATGCTCATTCTGGAGCGTGCCATCCGGGGTTCTCGCAGATCGGCGCATGCCGCACCGAGATTCGGTCGGTCGGAAATGATTCGTCGTGTCCGGAGAAAGCCCCGGAGGGATCTCCGGTACATCCCGTAAAACGCATTCCATGCTTCCCGGCCGTCCCATGCGTCACCGGCGCATCACGGGTTGCGGGCGGGCGGGCGCCGTGGGCGTCGGGTGTACGGGCGTCACGGGGTGTGCGGGTGTACGGGCGCCGTGGGGTGTGTGTGCGGGGGGCCGGAAGTCCGGCGGGGAGGGCCGTCCGGCGGGGAGGGCCGTCCGGCGGGGAGGGCCGTCCGGCGGGGAGGCGGGATCGGAGGGCGGGATGGTCGATCGGAGCGAGGGGCGGCCGGGCCGGCGGGCGGGGCGGCCGGGTCAGAGAGCGGGGGCGGCCAGCAGCCGGGCGACCTCGGGGGCGGGCGCGGCACCCCGGGTGGAGATCCAGGCCAGGCCGTGGCGGGCGGCGAAGCCGGCGAGCTTGCGGGCGTCGGCGGGTGACAGGTCCGACGGGTCCGCCAGGACGGGCGTGAGCGCGATGCGCCTCCAGGCCGAGCGTTCGCCTAGGGCCTGCGCGATCTGCGGCTGGGCGGCCCGCACCGCGGCGGCGACGGGGCGCAGGCGGCTGCGCCCCGTCGCCGCGGGGCGCAGCGGCACCATGAGGTTGACCGCGGTGATCCGGGCCCCCGCCTCGCGGGTGGTGCGGAGCATCAGCCGGTCCTGCGGAGACAGGCCCTTGCCGGTCAGCGGGAGGGTGAAGCTCACCGCGAGCGGACGGCCCCGGCCGGTCGTCTCGCGCTGGAGCGCCGAGATCGCCGCGGCGCGGCGCCGTACGGCCTCCCGGTCGGCGGAGTCGCGGACCTCGAAGTCCAGGTGGGCGGCGTCGAAGGCGCCCACGACCTGGCGGTAGGCGGCGGTCAGGCGGTCGGGCAGCAGGCAGGCCGAGGCGAGCTCCCGCCCGGCGGAGCCGCCGAAGGCCAGACCGGCGTCGCCCCCGGCCGTCCGCAGGCGGCCCAGCCGGCCGGCGACCGGGTCGACCCCCTGATCCTGCCGCCCGCCCCAGCGGGGGGTGCAGCCGTCCTGCCCGGCGGTGAGGTGGCCGAGCATGAACCAGCGCGCACCGCTCTGCCGGGCGGCGCGGGGCAGGTGGAAGAGGGGATCGTGGACCGCGTCGACGAACGTCACGAAACCGGACGGACCGGCTGCGGGGGAGGAGGTCGCCGGTGCGACCGTCCGGCCGGAGGCGGTACGGGCGGCGGGCGGCGGGGCCGCCGCCCGGGCCCGCGCGGGCAGGCCCCGCTCACCCGTCTCGGTGGGCAGCAGCCAGAGCGCGGCGCCGGTCACGGTGGCGAGCGCCCCGGAGGCGAGCACGATGAGGGCGCGGGGCGGGGTGCCCGGTTCCCGGGCGTGGCGGGCGGCGGAGCGGTCTGTCGCCACGGACATGGGATCCACCCTCTCGACGACACCGGGTGATCGCTCAGGGTATCCGGGCGAACACCTACAGCATTCGGGGTTCGAACGTTAGCAAGGGGGCGTGCCGCGGCGCGAGCTTTCGGCGGATGACGGGCGGGGCGGCCGGATAATGGATCCATGAAGTTGAGGATCTTCACTGAACCGCAGCAGGGCGCCACCTACGACGAGCTGCTGGTGGTCGCGCGGACCTCGGAGCGGCTGGGGTTCGACGCCTTCTTCCGCTCCGACCACTACCTGCGGATCGGGGCGGGCGACCCCGGCCCCGGATCCACCGACGCCTGGGTGACCCTCGCGGGCCTGGCGAGGGAGACCTCCACCATCAGGCTCGGCACGCTGGTCAGCCCGGCGACCTTCCGGCTGCCCGGGCCGCTGGCGATCAGCGTGGCCCAGGTCGACCGGATGAGCGGCGGCCGGATCGAGCTGGGCATGGGCACCGGCTGGTTCGACGCCGAGCACGCCGCGTACGGCATCCCGTTCCCGCCGGTCGGCGAGCGCTTCGCCCGGTTCGAGGAGCAGCTGGAGATCCTCACCGGCCTGTGGACCACGCCCGCGGGCGAGACGTTCTCCTTCGAGGGCGCCCACTACCGGCTCGCCGACTCGCCCGCCCTGCCCAAGCCCGTGCAGCGCCCGAGGCCGCCGGTCATCATCGGCGGGTTCGGCGCCCGGCGCACCCCGCGGCTGGCCGCGCGCTTCGCCGACGAGTACAACGTGCCGTTCCGCACGCCGCAGGACACCGCCGCGGCCTTCGGACGGGTCCGCGAGGCGTGCGAGGAGGCGGGCCGCCCCCCGGTCGTGCTCTCGGCCGCGCAGACCGTCTGCGTGGGGACCGACGAGGCGGAGCTCGCCCGCCGGGCCGCGGCGATCGGCCAGGACCTCGCCGCGCTGCGGGCCGGAGGGCTGGCGGGCACGCCCGCGGAGGTGGTCGAGAAGATCGGCGGGTTCGCCGAGCTGGGCGCCGAGCGCGTCTACCTTCAGCTGCTGGACCTCGACGACCTGGAGCACCTGGAGCTCATCGCCGCCGAGGTGCTGCGGCAGATCTGACCGCGGCCCGCGGGGCCGTTAACCGATGGCCCGGCGAATCGGACATACGGCAGACTGTCCCGGGTGCTGCTCACCATCTCCACGACCGTACGGCCCGCCACCGACCTCGGCTTCCTGCTGCACAAGCATCCGGACCGGGTCCAGGAGTTCGGCCGGTCGTACGGCACGGCCCGCGTCTTCTACCCGGAAGCGAGTGAGGAGCGCTGCACCGCGGCGCTGATGCTCGACGTCGACCCGGTCCGCCTGGTGCGCTCGCGCGGCCGGTCCACGCCCGACCACACGCTGGGCCAGTACGTCAACGACCGGCCCTACGCCGCGTCGTCGCTGCTGGCCGGGGCGCTGGCGGACGTCTTCCGCACCGCGCGCACCGGACGCTGCGCGAGCCGCCCCGACCTCGCGGCCGGGCCCATCCCCCTGGAGATCACGCTTCCCGCCCTGCCCTGCCGGGGCGGCCCCGAGCTGGCGCACCGCCTGTTCGAGCCGCTGGGCTGGGAGGTCGGGGCGCGGGCCGTACCGCTGGACGAGGGCTTCCCCGCGTGGGGGGACTCCCGCTACGTGCGGCTCTCGCTGCGCGGCGAGGTCCGGCTGGCCGACGCGCTCAACCAGCTCTATGTGCTGCTGCCCGTCCTGGACGACGCCAAGCACTACTGGATCGCCTCCGACGAGGTGGACAAGCTCATCCGCGCCGGGGAGTCCTGGCTGGCCGCCCACCCGGAGAGGAGCCTGATCACCCGCCGCTACCTCGGCCGCCGCTGGGCCCTGACCCGGACGGCCTTCGCCCGCCTGGCCGAGCTCGGCGACGACGTGGAGGAGGAGCTGGAGCCCCCCGTGGAGGAGGAGCCCGCCGCGCTCGCGGCCCCGGAGGACCCGGACGCCGCCTCCGCGGAGGCCCTGCCGGTGGAGGACGTGGAGGCCCTGCCCGTGGAGACCCGGAAGACCTTGGAGACCGCGGAGACCGCCGTGCCGGTGGAGGGCGTGCCCGCGGAGCGCGGGAACGGGACGGAGGACGGCGCCGGGACGGAGGACGGGCCCAGGAGGCCGCTGAACGTCCTGCGCCGCGAGGCCGTGCTCGCCGTACTGGGCGAGCTGGGCGCGCGCACGGTCATCGACCTGGGCTGCGGGACCGGCCGGCTGGTCGGGGCGCTGCTGGACGACCCGTCGTTCACCAAGGTCGCCGGGGCGGACGTGTCCTCCCAGGCGCTCGCCGTCGCCGCCCGCAGGCTGCGGCTCGACCGCATGCCCGACCGGCGGCGGGAGCGGCTGGAGCTGTTCCAGGGCGCGCTGACCTACACCGACGACCGGTTCGCCGGCTATGACGCCGCCGTCCTCATGGAGGTCGTCGAGCACGTCGACCCGCCGCGCCTGGCCGCCCTCGAACGGGTGGTCTTCGGCGCCGCCCGGCCCGGCCACGTGATCGTGACGACGCCCAACGCCGAGTACAACGTCCGCTACGCGTTCCTGACGGGCATGCGCCACCCCGACCACCGCTTCGAGTGGACCCGGGCCGAGTTCGCCGCCTGGGCGGAGCGGGTCTGCGCCGAGTACCGCTGCACCGTCGCGTTCCGGCCCGTCGGGGACGACGACCCCGAGGTCGGCCCGCCCACGCAGCTGGCCGTCTTCACCCTGGGAGGGACGGAATGACCGAGGAGAGCGCCGTTCTCGCGAGCGGAGAGGGACCGGCGGACGAGGCCGCCGGGCAGGAGGGGAGGGGCGGGGTGAGCAGGATCATCGTGCCGGAGATGTCGCTGGTCGTGCTCGTCGGGGTCTCCGGGAGCGGGAAGTCGACCTTCGCGCGCCGGCACTTCGCGCCGACCCAGGTCGTCTCCTCCGACTTCTGCCGCGGGCTGGTGGCCGACGACGAGAACGACCAGTCGGCCACGCCGGACGCCTTCGACGTGCTCCACTACATCGTGCGCACCCGGCTGCGCCGCGGCCTGCTGACGGTCGTGGACGCCACCAACGTGCAGTGGGAGGCCCGCAAGCGGCTCGTCGACCTGGCCAAGGCGGAGAACGTCCTGGTCGACGCGATCGTCCTGGACGTGCCCGAGGAGGTCGCGATCGGGCGCAACGAGACCCGGCCCGACCGCGACTTCGGGCCGCAGGTGGTCCGGCGGCAGCGCAAGGACCTGCGGCGCTCGATGGGGAAGATCTCCCGCGACGGCTTCCGCCGCGTGCACGTGCTGCGCGGCGTCGAGGAGATCGAGGCCGCCGAGGTCGTCACGGAGCGGGCGTGGACCGACCGGCGCGAGCTGACCGGGCCGTTCGACGTCATCGGCGACGTGCACGGCTGCCGCGCCGAGCTGGAGGCGCTCCTGCGCGAGCTGGGCTGGGAGGTCGCAGCGGACGGCGCGCGCCACCCCGAGGGCCGCACCGCGGTGTTCGTCGGCGACCTGGTGGACCGCGGTCCCGACACGCCGGGCGTGCTGCGCCTCGTCATGGGCATGGTCGCCGCCGGGACCGCGCTGTGCGTGTCGGGCAACCACGAGCAGAAGCTCGCCCGCGCGCTGAACGGACGCAAGGTGCGGGTCGCGCACGGGCTGCAGGAGTCGCTGTACCAGCTCGCCGCCGAGCCCGAGGAGTTCCGGAAGGCCGCGCTGGAGTTCATGGACGGCCTGATCAGCCACTACCAGCTCGACGGCGGCCGGCTCGTCGTCGCGCACGCCGGGCTGAAGGAGGCCTACCACGGCCGCGCCTCCGGCCGGGTGCGCTCCTTCGCGCTGTACGGCGACACCACCGGAGAGACCGACGAGTACGGCCTGCCGGTCCGCTACCCCTGGGCGCGGGAGTACCGCGGCCGGGCCATGGTCGTCTACGGGCACACGCCGGTCACCGAGCCCGAGTGGGTCAACAACACCATCTGCCTGGACACCGGCGTGGTCTTCGGCGGGCGGCTGACCGCGCTGCGCTACCCGAGCCGGGAGATCGTCTCGGTGCCCGCCGAGAAGGTCTGGTACGAGCCCGCCCGGCCGCCGGCCGCCCCCGGCCGCGAGGCGGGCCGGCGGGACCCGGGTCTGCTGGCCATCGACGACGTGCGCGGCACCCGGCACGTCGAGGTGCGCCACGGCGGCGGCCGGATCAAGGTGAGGGAGGAGAACTCCGCCGCCGCGCTGGAGATCATGAGCCGGTTCGCGGTGGACCCGCGCTGGCTGGTCTACCTGCCGCCGACGATGGCCCCGCCGGAGACCTCCCGGCTGGACGGCTACCTGGAGCACCCGGCGGAGGCGTTCGCCGAGCTCGCGGCGGCCGGGGTGAGGCGGGTGGTGTGCGAGGAGAAGCACATGGGCTCGCGGGCGGTGGCCGTACTGGCCAGGACGCCCGAGGTCGCGGCGGCGCGCTTCGGCGTCGCGGACGGCAGCTCGGGCGCGGTGCACACCCGCACCGGCCGGCCGTTCTTCGCCGACCCCGCGGTCGCCGGGGAACTGGTGGACCGGCTCCGGCGGGCGTGCGCGCCGCTCATGGACGAGCTGGGCTCGGACTGGCTGGTCCTGGACGGCGAGCTGCTGCCGTGGTCGGCCAAGGCCGAGGGGCTGATCCGCAGCCAGTACGCGTCGGTGGGAGCCGCGGCCCGCACCGCGCTGCCGGAGGCGGTCGCGGCGCTGGAGGCCGCGGCCGGGCGCGGCCTGGACGTCGGCGGGGTGCTGGAGCGCACCCGGCGGCGGATGGAGAACGCCGCCCGGTTCAGGGACGCCTACGCGCGCTACTGCTGGCCGGTCTCGGGTCTGGACGGCATCCGGCTGGCCCCGTTCCAGATCCTGGCCTGCGAGGGCCGGGCGACCGCCGTCACCGAGCCGCACCCGTGGCACCTGGATCTGCTGTCGCGGCTGGACGACCCGCTGATCGCGCCCACCCGGCACGTCTACGCCGACCTGGACTCGCCGGAGTCGACGGAGGCGGCGACCGCATGGTGGTCGGCGCTGACGGCCGAGGGCGGCGAGGGAATGGTGGTCAAGCCGGTCACCGTGCCCGGCGGGACGCCGGACCGGGCCGCCGGAACCGGGACGGAGACCGGGACCGGGACGGCGGCGGAGCCGGGGACAGGGCCGGGGACGCCGCGGCGGGAGCAGGCGCGGCCGGGCCGGATCCAGCCGGGGATCAAGGTGCGCGGGCGGGAGTACCTGCGGATCATCTACGGCCCCGACTACACCGAGAGCCTGGACGTGCTGCGCCACCGGTTCCTCGGCCGCAAGCGCTCCCTGGCGCTGCGCGAGCACGCGCTCGGACTGGAGGCCCTGTCCCGGCTGGTCGAGGGCGAGCCGCTGTGGCGGATCCACGAGGCGGTCTTCGCCGTCCTCGCGCTGGAGTCCGAGCCGGTGGACCCCCGGCTCTGAGACGCGTTCCGGGCCCGGCCGGGGCCGGAGCCGGGGACCGGGGATCCGCAAGGGCTCTCAGGTCCCCGGCTCCGCGAGCGATCCGGTGATCAGCGCCTTGGCCGTGAGCACCTCCTCGCCCGGAGGACCGGTCAGGCGGATCACGAGCTCCCAGACGCCGGCCATGGAGAAGAGCCCGCCCTCGGCCAGGAAGCGGCCGGGCTCCGGCTCCCGCGCGACGACCTCCGGGGTGGCGTGCCCCATCTCGGGCATCACGGCCGACAGCACGACGGTGTCCGCGTCGCCCGCGTCCAGCACCACCTCGACCGCCCCCTTGCCGGCCACCGGTTCGCCGATCAGCACGGTCACGGCGTAGTGCGTCCCGGTGACGGTCAGCCGGAGGGGCCCGTCGCCGCCCCGGCCGAGGACGAAGAACGCCGCGGCGGCCACCACCAGGCAGACGGCGGCGACGAGGGCGCGCCTCACGGCGTCGTCTCCGATGCCGCGACGTCGACGGTGAACGGCACGGTGACGATCCGGTCGCCGGTGGCGTACTGCGCCCAGGCGAGGTAGCGCCCCGCGGCGGGGAAGCCGAAGGTGAAGCGGAGCCGGCCGCCGCGCGCCGATCCCATCTCGTGCACGTGGCCCAGGAAGGCGCCGTCGCGGCTCCGCACGATCAGATGGCCCGCCATGCCGAGCCAGGGGCGGACGGCGCCCGAGGTCTCGACCTCGATCGTCGCGGGACGCCCCGCGACGGGTACGGCGGGCTCCATCCGCGGCGGGCCCGGCCGGCCGGCGGACCCGGTGGGGGCGGGTTCTGCGGAGGCGGTTGCGGAGGAGGCCTCGGCTGGGAAGGGCTCGGTGGCCGCGGACTCGGCGGGGGAGGGCTCGGCGGGAGAGGGCTCACCGCCGACGGTGAACTCGCCGGTGACGAGCTGCCCGCCGGAGTCCTGACGCTCCAGCTCGGCGTAGGCCAGATGGCGGCCCGGCCGCTGGGCCCGCATCCGGACCTCCAGCCGCCCGGGAGCCGTCCGCAGCGGGTGCACGTGGTGGAAGGCCCGCCCGTCCTCGCTGGTGACCACCAGGTGGGCCAGTGCCTCGTGATGCACGGCCAGGTCGTCCACCGGCAGGCCGGTGGACCCGTCGACGAGGTCGATCCGCAGGGTGAACTCCTCTCCCGCCGCCGGGCGGGCGGGCACCGTCGCCACCCGCCCCTGCGCGAACGGGCGCCCCCGCGCCCCGGTCTCGGCCGTGGGAGCGGCGCCGTCCGGCGGGCGCGGCGGCAGCCAGGGGTCGAGCACGACGAACGTGACGGCGACCGTCAGGCCCGCCGCGGCGCCGCCGGCCAGCAGCATCGCCGCCCTCGGCCGGGACGGCGCCCCGGTGAGCAGGCCGCCCACCACCAGCAGCCCCGCCGTGAACAGCCCCCCGTAGATCAGCGCCTCCCAGGCCGACGCGCGCTCCACCAGGACGCGGAACGGCACCACGGCGACCTCGTCCCCGGCGCGCAGCCGGAGTTCGTGGGGGCCGGCGCGTTCCACCCGCAGCGGCGTGTACCGGGGCTCCGGCCCCGCGTGCGCCGTACCGGTCACCGTACGGCCGTCGGCGACCGAGCGGAGCTCCAGGCCGACGGGCGGACCGGTGACCGGCTGGTAGGCGACGACGCCGATCCGCAGCTCGCCCGGCACCCGCTCCACCCCCTCGACCACCACGGTGAGCTCGGTGCCGGCGATCGTCTGGGCCACCCGCAGGTCCGCCCCGGCCGCCACCACGTGGGCCTCGGCCGGAACGGGGAGCGCCGCGACCAGGACGGCGGCCAGGCAGGCGGCCCACACCGGGAGCAGGCGCGCCGCGCGGACCCGTCTCGGGGACGGACGCGCCACGCGGGGCGGCGCCGGGAGCAGGCGCGCCGGGCGGGCCCGCGCCGGGTCCCGCCGCATCACGCCCGGCGCGCTTCGGGCAGGAACAGCACCCCGAGCGCCAGGCCGATCAGCCCGGCCACGGTCGGCGCACCGGTCCACAGCTCGGGTACGGCGGGCAGCCCGCCGCCCGCCGCCGAGGCGACCGCGATGAACAGCGACCAGGTCGCCAGGGCCGACAGCCCGGCGAACGCCCAGTAGGCGGCCCGCCGCTCCGCCGACGGGCGCAGCCACCGGATCAGCAGGTCGCTCGCGAGCCCGGCGGCGACGAAGGAGAGCAGGACCGGCAGGTTCTCGAACGCCGTCTGCGCCCCCGGCATCAGCACGCCCACCAGGTACAGCACGGTCACGCTGCCGAAGGGCAGGTGCCACCGGCGGACCAGCAGCAGCACGGGGGCGAGCAGCACGACGTCGGTGATGACGATCGAGGCCGCCAGATCACTCGCGCCCCCGCCGTCCGTGGTGGAGAACGCATCCACGACGTGGGCCGCGCCGTACTGCATGGCGTTGCCGTACGAGACGAACAGCGAGACCAGGGTGGTCGCGAACGCCAGGCCGAGCAGCGCGGGCAGCAGCCGCCCGAGCGAGGGGCTCTCGCCCACGTCGGGGGCGCGCCAGGCGGAGCGCAGCGGCGTGGTGATGATGAGCGACATCGTCGCGATCAGTCCCAGGTGGGAGGGGCTGAACAGGATGTCGATGTCCGTCTCGATACCGAGGAACGTGTGCCACATCATGTCGGCGAAGCCGAAGGCGGCGAACGCGGGCACCGCGACGAGGCCCGCCAGGTACCCCATCGGCACGGCCGCCAGCCCCTGCCGGCCGGTCCTGGTGCCGCGCCACACCTGCCAGGCGATCCAGCCGGAGACCGCGGCGAACCCGGAGTAGAACACCGCGTGCCAGGGGGTGAAGAACGTCTCGAGCTCCGCCAGGTTGCTGTGCGCCCAGGCGTCGATCATCAGGCCGACGCCGAACCAGACGCCCAGCAAGGCCGTGACCATGTCCGTCCGGGGGCTCACCCATTCCCGCGGCTCCCCCGAGTCCGCCAGCAACCGCCGTACACCGACACCAACCACAGCCACCGTCGGGCTCCCTTCGTCCGATGGCATTCTGCTCTCCGGACCTGGGCCCGGGAAGCCGGGCAGCCCCCCTCCCGCCGGTGCGGTTAACCGCACCCGGGCCGGGCTCGGGCGCAGGCGTTCAGGCGTTCAGGCGCAGGCGTTCAGGCGTTCAGGCGTTCAGGCGTTCAGGCGTTCGGGAGTTCAGGCGTTCAGGTAGCGGAGCACGGCCAGCACCCGGCGGTGGTCGTGCGGGCCGGCCTCCAGCCCGAGCTTGCCGAAGATGTTCGTGCAGTGCTTCTCCACCGTGCGCTCGGCGATGGCCAGCCGCTCGGCGATGGCCAGGTTCGTCCGGCCCTCCGCCATCAGGTGGAGCACGTCCCGCTCGCGCCCGGTGAGCTGGATCAGCGGGTCGTCGGGCTGCCGGTGCCGGCTCACCAGCTGCTCGACCACCACGGGGTCCAGCGCGGATCCGCCGGAACCCACCCGGCGGATCGCCGCGGCGAACTCGGCCAGGTCCGACACCCGGTCCTTGAGCAGGTAGCCGACGCCCTCGACGCCGCCGCCGAGCAGCTCGACGGCGTAGCTCACCCGCACGTACTGCGAGAGCACGAGCACGCCGATCTCCGGGTGCCGCCGGCGCAGGGTGCGTGCCGCCCGCAGCCCTTCGTCGGTGTGCGTGGGCGGCAGGCGGATGTCGAGGACGGCGACGTCGGGGCGGTCCTCGCCGACCAGGGCCAGCAGCGTCTCCGCGTCGTCCACGGCCGCCGCCACCTGGAAGCCCGCCTCGGTCAGCAGCCGGACCATGCCCTCCCGGAAGAGGGCGGAGTCCTCGCAGATCGCTACGCGCACGGCATCGTCACCCGCAGCACCGTTCCTCCGTCCTTCCGGCTGTCGAGCCGGAGCCGGCCGCCGTTGGCCTCGGCGCGGTGGGCGAGCCCCCGGAGCCCGGAGCCGCGCGCCGGATCGGCGCCCCCGCGGCCGTCGTCGCCGATCTCGACCTCGAGGCGGTCCTCGCTGCGGGCCAGCCGCACCCACGCGCGGTTCGCCCGCGCGTGCTTCGTCACGTTGGCCAGCGCCTCGTTGACGATGTAGTACGCCGCGCTCTCGACCGCCGGGGGCAGCGGCTCCACCGCGTCGATCACGCATTCGACGGGGACCGGGGCGACGGCGGCGAGCTCCTTCACCGCTCCCGGCAGCCCGCGTTCGGTGAGCACCGGCGGATGGATCCCGTGGCTGACGGCGCGCAGGTCGTCGAGCGCGGCCAGTACGGAGGCCTTGGCCTCGCCGATCAGCGCGTCCCTGCGGTCGGGGCGGGCGGTGGCCTCGGCGAGCCCGAGCGTCATCGCCACCGACAGCAGCCGCTGCTGCACGCCGTCGTGCAGGTCGCGCTCGATCCTGCGGCGTTCGGCCTCGCCCCACCGGAGCATCCGGGCCCGCGAGGCCGCGAGCTGCCGCAGCCGCGCCTTCAGATCGGCGGTGAGCCGCTCGTTCTCCAGCGCGAGCGAGGCGGCCGCGCACGCCGCCTCGACGAGCAGCGGCTGCTCCAGCAGCGCGGCGTCGTGCAGGAGGACGGCGAGCCGCGCTCCGCCCCGGTCCACCCGGGTCATCACCCGGCCGCTCTCCTTCGGCGGGAGGTCGACGGGACCGCCCTCGGTGTCGACGTACCGGTCCTGGTCGGCCGTCCAGTAGCCGACCCGCAGCGTGGGATCGTGGAGCACCGCGGCGAGCGCGTTCTCCAGGCCGTCCGGCTGCTTTCTGCTCCTGAGCCGCACCACGAGGTCCGCCACCCGGCCGTGGTCGATCCTGCGCCGGATCAGGCTGCCGAGATAGGCGAGCGGAACCGTGATGAACGCCCCGAACATGGTGTAGACGAACAACGGCTGCATCCCCCAGCCCCACCCGGCCGCCACGTGGTCGGCCACGAACGCGACCGTGGCGACCAGCGAGGCGGCCACCACCGGCGTGACCGCGTGCCGCTGGGCGACGCTTCCCTCGCGCCACCGCAGCACGGACAGGCCCACCACCGCAGCGCCCGTGACGACGACCGTCTGCCAGCGGATCCCGTCGACGAGGGGAGGCAGGGAGCGGAGCGGCTCCGGCAGGTCCGCGCGGGCGGCCGCGGCCGCCCCCGGGAGCACCACCGACTCGGCGTAGGCGGCGCCGACGAGGATCCTGGACGGCAGACCGTCGAGCCGGCCGGTGGGATAGGCCAGGAACAGGTGGCAGGCCAGGCCCGCCCACAGTCCGCAGGCGCCCAGCCAGACCACCAACGGCGGCGGCGCCGCGGTGCCGATCAGGAACTGCTGGGGGAGCCACGCGATGCCGACGGCGGCCATGAGGGGGCCGACCCGGTTGCGCGGATGGAGCCGCCAGGCGGTGATCCCCGTGCCGAGGAACGACACCCCCACCACGACCCCGAGCGTCCACAGCGGCCCGCGGTGCCCCTCGGGCAGCGCCACCAGGAACAGCCAGGCCGCCACCGCCGAAGCGGTGATCGCGGCGGTGGCGATCCGCGGTCGGACGGTCATCCTCACCCCCGGGGGGATTCTACGGTCGATCACCCCGATCCGGGCGGGTCCGGTGGGCTCCGCCAGAGCCGCGCCCGCGGATCCGGCATCCCGGATAACCGCCATTTCAGGGCGATAGAGATTAAACGGTGACATATGGGTTAAATCTCCCCTTGAGGGAAGAGACCATCATGGTCGGTACCACGTCCTCCGGGCCCGCGGGATCTCCGGATACGCGCAGAGAACACCTGGGACACGTCGTCTTCATCACCGCGGCGGCGGCGATCGGCGGCTTCCTCTTCGGCTACGACAGCGCGGTGATCAACGGCGCCGTCACCGGGATCCAGCGCCACTTCGAGGTGGGCGCGGTGGTGACCGGCTTCGTGGTGGCGATCGCGCTGCTCGGCTCGGCGGTGGGCGCCTGGATCGCCGGAGGGCTGGCCGACCGCTGGGGGCGCACCCGGACCATGCAACTGGCCGCGGTCCTGTTCGCCGTGAGCTCGGTCGGACAGGCCCTGCCGTTCGGGATCTGGGACCTGGCGTTCTGGCGGGTGCTGGCCGGCGCGGGGATCGGGATGGCGTCGGTGCTCGGCCCCGCCTACATCGCGGAGGTCGCGCCGCCCGCCTACCGGGGGCGGCTGGGCTCCTTCCAGCAGCTCGCCATCGTGCTGGGCATCGCGGTCTCCCAGCTCGTCAACTACGCCATCGCGCAGACGGCCGGGGGCGACGTCAACAACGAGCTGCTCGGCGTCCAGGCCTGGCAGTGGATGCTCGGCGCCTGCCTGGTCCCGGCCCTGCTGTACCTGTTCTTCGCCTCGGTCATCCCCGAGTCGCCGCGGTTCCTCGTCGCGGCGGGCCGCAGCCCCCAGGCCCGCAGGGTGCTGGCGGAGGTCGAGGCCGAGGGCGTCGACCTGGACGCCCGGGTGGCCGAGATCGAGCGGTCGCTGCACCTGGAGCACCGGCCCCGCCTGCGCGACCTGCGGGGCTCGGCATTCGGCCTGCTGCCGATCGTCTGGATCGGCATCACGCTCTCGGTGTTCCAGCAGTTCGTCGGCATCAATGTGATCTTCTACTACTCGTCGGCGCTCTGGCAGTCGGTCGGCGTCGACCAGAGCGACTCGCTGCTGATCAGCTTCTCCACCTCGATCATCAACATCGTCGGCACGTTCGTCGCCATCGCGCTGGTCGACCGGATCGGCCGCCGGCCGCTGCTGATGATCGGCTCGCTGGGCATGGCGGTCGCCCTCGCCACGGCGGCGTGGGCGTTCAGCGCGGGCGTGCCGGCGGGCGAGAGCGTGACCCTGCCGGAGCTGCAGGGCACCGTGGCCCTGGTCGCCGCGCACCTCTTCGTACTGTTCTTCGCGCTGTCGTGGGGCGTGGTCGTCTGGGTGCTGCTCGGCGAGATGTTCCCCGACCGGATCAGGGCCGCCGCGCTCTCGGTGGCCGCCGCCGCGCAGTGGGTGGCCAACTGGCTGATCACCGTCTCGTTCCCGTCCCTGTCGGAGTGGAGCCTGGCCGGGGCGTACGTCGGCTACGCGGTCTTCGCCGTGCTCTCCCTGGTCTTCGTGCTGGCGAAGGTACGGGAGACCAAGGGGCGCAAGCTGGAGGAGATGGGTTAGGCGGCCGGGGGAGCGGTCAGGTACACGTCCATGTCCCCTGACACGCCTTCCGGCACGCCTCCCGAGAACGCCTCTCCCGGAAACCGGCCCCCCACGAGGGCCGAGCTCGACGCCGCGCGGGACCGGACGATCGAGGACGTGCTCGGTCCCTCGCCGGACGTGCTGTTCTGCGGGATCAACCCGGGCCTCTACTCCGCCGCCACCGGTCACCACTTCGCCCGCCCGGGCAACCGCTTCTGGCCGGCGCTGCACCGCTCAGGATTCACCCCCCGGCTGCTGTCGCCGGCCGAGCAGGACCTGCTCCCGTCCTACGGGATGGGCATCACCAACGTGGTGGCCCGCGCGACCGCGCAGGCGGCCGAGCTGTCTGCCGAGGAGTTCCGCGAGGGCGGTCGGCGGCTGGAGCGCCTGGTCGCCGAGGTCCGGCCGAGGGTGCTGGCGGTGGCGGGGGTGACCGCCTACCGGACGGCGTTCGGGCGGCCCGCGGCGGCGGTCGGGCCGCAGGAGGAGCGGGTCGGCGGCGCGGTGGTCTGGGTGCTGCCCAATCCCAGCGGCCTGAACGCGCATTGGACGCTGGACCGGATCGCGGGGGAGTTGCGGCGGCTCAGGGAGTCCCTGGGGCGCCCGCCGCTGTAGGGGCCGCCCCGAAGACGGGCCGGTGCGCCGGGACGGGCCCGTCGCCGGAACGGAGCGGAGGCCGCCCCGGGAGCGCCTCCGCAGGTCATCGGCGTCACTCCTCGGCCGGGTCGCCGTCGGCGAGGATCCGGTAGAGCCTGCGGCGGGTCTCGATCAGCTGCTGCCGGGCCTGGCGGATCTGGGCCTCGGTCCCGGTCTGCAGGATCTGCATCATGGCGAACCCCGACTGGCGGGCGAGGTCGATCAGTTCCCAGGTGCCCTCGTCGACGTCGGGCGTCATCTCCTCCCAGGGCGCGCGCACCTCGTCGGAGTGCTCGGCGATGTAGGACAGGCCGGCCTCGGTGAGCCGGAAGGTCTTGCGGCCGTCGTTCTCCTCGGACAGGACCAGGCCCTCGTCGGTGAGCTGCTGGAGCGCCGGGTAGACCGCTCCCGGACTGGGCTTCCAGCCGCCCTGGCTGCGCTGGGCGATCTCCTGGATGATCTGGTAGCCGTTGCGGGGCTCCTCGGAGAGCAGCGCGAGGATCGCCGCGCGGACGTCGCCCCGCTTGGCCTTGCGCCCGCGGCCGAACGGCGGGCGGCCGCCGAACGGGCCGCCGCGCCCGGGACCGCCCATGGGGCCCCGGCTCCAGTCCCAGGGGAACCCCCCGCCGCCGAACGGGCCCCCGCCCCGGTGGCCGCGGTGCCGCTGCTCGTGCGGCCCGCCCTCGTAGGGGCCGTCCTCGTAGGAGCCGGGACGGCCGCGCCGCGGCCCGGACCCGTGCCGGCTCTCGGCCATGGCGCGCCAGGCCACCCGGGCGGCGCGCCTCATCTGGCGGCGGATCTCCCGGGGGTCGGTTCCGGGCCACCCGTCCATCGCGTGTGCGGACGTCATCTCGTCCTCCTCTTCCGGCGATCGCTTCTTGATCGCTCTCGACTATTCAAAGATATATCGAGAACGTTCGTACGACAACCCCGAAGACCGGCGAACCGCCCTCCGCGGGGTGGTCACTCAGAGGAATGCTCTGGTCACTCAACGAAAAAGTGAGATAGATCACGGGATTCTCGCCGGATTTCGGAACAAGCACCGAGACCTAGGCGTTACAAATGACATAGACGGGATTCGTTCCGTGCCGGAAGGGCTGGGGGGTGCTTTCGGTGCGGAACGGTCCCGTCTGCCGTCTCCGTGCTCCCTCCGCCGCCGCGCCCGCCGCCGCGCCCGCCGCCGCGTCGTCCCGTGACCCTTCCCCGCGCCGCTTCCCCGCCGTGATCCCTCCGGCGACAATGGAGCCGTCCGCCGTTCCGGGCGGCCATGCCGTACGCTCACCAGGTGTGATCTTGATGGTGGTGGTCAAGCGATGATGGGGCACACGCACGCGCTGACGGGGGCGATCGCCTGGCTGGGCGTCGCGCCGCCGCTGGCCGCGCTGCCGCTGCTCACCGAGTCCTCCCGGTTCGTCGAGACCGGGGTCATGGTGAACGCGCTGACCCCGGCCGAGTTCGTCGCCGGAGCGCTGGTCTGCGCCGGGGCCGCGATGCTGCCGGACCTGGACCATCCCAGCGCGACGATCGCGCAGACCTTCGGCCCGGTCACCTGGGCGCTGAGCAAGGGGGTCAACTGGCTGGCCGGCGGGCACCGCAACGCCACCCACTCGCTGCTGTTCGCGGCCGCGGCCGGATTCGGCGCCCACTACCTGGCCAACACCCATCCCATCGGCCGCGACGTCCTGGTCGTGCTCCTGATCGGCCTGGCCCTGCGCGCCATCGGGATCGGGGTGCCGGGCAAGAAGGTCGCCTCGGCGGCGGTGAACATCGCGCTGACGGCGGGGCTGTTCCTGGTGTTCCGCTCCGACAACGTGGGCTACGCCTGGCTCGGGGTGGCGGTCGCGATCGGCTGCCTGGTGCACGTGGTGGGCGACTGCTGCACCGAGAAGGGCTGCCCGGTGCTGTGGCCGATGAAGCAGCGCTGGCTGCTGCCGTGGAAGATCGGCATCAAGACGGGGCGCGCCTTCGAGCAGAAGTTCCTCGCCCCGGTGCTCTCCGTCGTCGTTCTGGGGCTCGTCTACTGGCGCTTCCTGCTGGTGTGATCATACCGATGAGTAACTTGATGTCGAGATATCTCCGGGGATATCTTGATGTCGAGACATCCGCTGCAACCCATCGGTGACATGCGGGTTAGGCATACCTAACCGACAGGGGCACTCGCGTGGTGCGGCAGGATTCAGTTGCGCCTTTGAGCTACGGGGCGCCAGACGACCCAGACGACCTGGTGATGAGGGAGGCGAATCGTGTCCGCGAACAGCTTCGGCAGCCGTGACACGCTCCGCGTCGGTGACGCGGCATACGAGATCTACCGGCTGGACGCCGTCGAGGGGTCGGCGCGCCTCCCGTACAGCCTGAAGATCCTGATGGAGAACCTGCTCCGCACCGAGGACGGCGCCAACATCACGGCCGACCACATCCGCGCGCTGGGGCAGTGGGACCCGTCCGCCGCCCCGAGCGTGGAGATCCAGTTCACCCCGGCCCGCGTGATCATGCAGGACTTCACCGGCGTGCCCTGCGTCGTGGACCTGGCGACCATGCGCGAGGCCGTCCGCGACCTCGGCGGCGACCCGGCCCGGATCAACCCGCTGGCCCCGGCCGAGATGGTCATCGACCACTCGGTCATCGTCGACTTCTTCGGCGGGCCCGACTCCTTCCGGCGCAACGTCGAGCGGGAGTACGAGCGCAACCGCGAGCGCTACCAGTTCCTGCGCTGGGGCCAGACGGCGTTCGACGAGTTCAAGGTCGTCCCGCCCGGCACCGGCATCGTGCACCAGGTCAACATCGAGCACCTGGCCCGCGTGGTGATGATCCGCGACGGCAAGGCATACCCGGACACCTGCGTCGGCACCGACTCCCACACCACGATGGAGAACGGCATCGGCGTCCTGGGCTGGGGCGTCGGCGGCATCGAGGCCGAGGCCGCCATGCTCGGCCAGCCGATCTCCATGCTGATCCCGCGCGTGGTCGGCTTCAAGCTGACCGGCAAGCTCCCGGCCGGCGCCACCGCCACCGACCTGGTGCTCACCATCACCGAGATGCTGCGCAAGCACGGCGTCGTCGGCAAGTTCGTCGAGTTCTACGGCGAGGGCGTCTCCAGCGTGCCGCTGGCCAACCGCGCCACCATCGGCAACATGAGCCCCGAGTTCGGCTCGACCTGCGCGATCTTCCCGATCGACGGTGAGACGGTCACCTACCTGAGGCTCACCGGCCGCTCCGAGGAGCAGGTCGCACTGGTCGAGGCCTACGCCAAGGCCCAGGGCCTGTGGCTCGACCCGTCGGCGGACGAGCCCGTCTTCTCCGAGTACATCGAGCTGGACCTGGCCACCGTCGTGCCGTCGATCGCCGGCCCGAAGCGCCCGCAGGACCGCATCGCGCTGTCGGATGCCAAGCGGGCCTGGCGCGCCGCCGTCGTGGACTACGCCCCGAGCGTCCAGGGCCCGGCCGACGAGGCGTCCGACGAGTCGTTCCCCGCCTCCGACTCCCCGGCGATCGCGCACGACGGCGACGGCGACAAGCCGCACGCCGCCGACCTGGCCGGCCGCCGCCCGCACCGGCGCATCCCGGTCACGCTGGCCGACGGCACGAGCTTCGAGATCGACCACGGCGTGGTGACCATCGCGGCCATCACCAGCTGCACCAACACCTCCAACCCCTACGTCATGATGGGCGCGGCGCTGCTGGCCAAGAAGGCGGTCGAGAAGGGCCTGACCCGCAAGCCGTGGGTCAAGACCTCCCTGGCCCCCGGCTCGCAGGTCGTCACCGGCTACTTCGAGCGCTCCGGGCTGCAGCCGTACCTCGACAAGATCGGCTTCAACCTGGTCGGCTACGGCTGCACCACCTGCATCGGCAACTCCGGCCCGCTGGACGAGGAGATCTCGGCCGCGATCCAGGAGAACGACCTCGCGGTCACCGCGGTGCTGTCCGGCAACCGCAACTTCGAGGGCCGGATCAACCCCGACGTCAAGATGAACTACCTGGCCTCGCCGCCGCTGGTCGTCGCCTACGCCCTCGCGGGCACCATGGACATCGACCTGGACAACGAGCCGCTCGGCGAGGGCGCCGACGGCCCGGTCTACCTGAAGGACATCTGGCCGTCGCCGGAGGAGGTCGCGGCGGTCGTCGCCTCCTCCATCGACCAGGAGATGTTCCTGCGCGACTACGCCGACGTGTTCAAGGGCGACGAGACCTGGCAGTCGCTGCCGATCCCGACCGGCAACACCTTCGAGTGGGACCCGGCCTCGACCTACGTGCGCAAGGCCCCCTACTTCGACGGCATGCCGGCCGCGCCGGAGCCCGTCACCGACATCTCCGGCGCCCGGGTGCTCGCCAAGCTCGGCGACTCGGTCACCACCGACCACATCTCCCCGGCCGGCTCCATCAAGCCCGGCACCCCCGCCGCGGAGTACCTGCGGGCCAACGGCGTCGAGGTCAAGGACTTCAACTCCTACGGCTCCCGGCGCGGCAACCACGAGGTGATGATCCGCGGCACCTTCGCCAACATCCGGCTGAAGAACCTGCTGCTCGACGGGGTGGAGGGCGGCTACACCCGCGACTTCACCGTCGACGGCGCCCCGCAGAGCTTCATCTACGACGCCTCCGCCAACTACCAGGCTGCGGGCATCCCGCTCGTCGTCCTGGCCGGCAAGGAGTACGGCTCCGGCTCCTCGCGCGACTGGGCGGCCAAGGGCACCGCGCTGCTGGGCGTGCGCGCCGTCATCGCCGAGTCCTACGAGCGCATCCACCGCTCCAACCTGATCGGCATGGGCGTGCTGCCGCTGCAGTTCCCCGAGGGCGAGACGGCCGACTCCCTCGGCCTGACCGGCCGGGAGACCTTCGACATCACCGGGGTCGAGGAGCTGAACGCCGGCGGCGTGCCGCGCACGGTGACCGTCCGGGCGGACGGCAGGGAGTTCCAGGCGGTCGTGCGCATCGACACGCCGGGAGAGGCCGACTACTACCGCCACGGCGGCATCATGCAGTACGTCCTGCGCTCCCTGCTCGCCAAGAGCTGAGACAGGGGGACGGGGGCCCGCACGCGGGTCCCCGTCCGCATCGGGGGGGACACCCCGGACCAGAGCCGCCCGGCGGGCCACATCCCGCCGGGCGGCTCCGTCGTTTCCGGGCGGCTCCGTCGTCTCCGCCGCTTCCGGGCGCGTCCGCCGCCCGGCGGCGCTCCGGGCGCCGCCCTCGTCGTACGGGGCAACCTGGGTTAATCCCACGTTTCTGGATTGTTACCGGCCACAACAAACTTTACCCAGACAAGGTCTGGTGTTCCAGGCCACACCGGAATACGTTGCCGCAAACAACATTCACCGGCACGGTGATCCGCGACCCGGAGAGCCGTGCGGGTGAGCTCGGCATGCCGCACCTCCTGACCCCCCATCTCTCGAAGTTCTCGAAGAAAGGACCCGTGCACCATGCGCAAGGGGATCCTCCGCCTGTCCGCCGCCGCCGCGGCGATGACCCTCGGTCTCACCGCCTGCGGGGGCGAGGGCGGCGACACCACCGCTCAGAGCGGCACCGCCGCCTCCGGCGCCGCGAGCCAGCCGGCCGCCGCCGGCAAGGTCGGCGTCATCCTGCCGGACAGCAAGTCCTCCGCCCGCTGGGAGACCGCGGACCGCAAGTACCTGGAGGAGGCGTTCAAGGCCGCGGGTGTCGCCTACGACATCCAGAACGCCCAGGGCGACAAGAACCAGTTCCAGACCATCGCCGACCAGATGATCACCAACGGCGCCACCGTCCTGATGATCGTCAACCTGGACAGCGGCACCGGCAAGGCCGTGCTCGACAAGGCCAAGGCCCAGGGCGTGGCCACGATCGACTACGACCGCCTGACGCTGAACGGCGGCGCCTCCTACTACGTCAGCTTCGACAACACCAAGGTCGGCACCCTGCAGGGCGAGGGCCTGGTGAAGTGCCTGACCGACAAGAAGGCCGACAAGCCGATCGTCGCCGAGCTCAACGGCTCGCCGACCGACAACAACGCCACGCTGTTCAAGAACGGCTACGACGGCGTGCTCCAGCCCAAGTACGACTCGGGCGAGTACGTCAAGGGCCCGGACCAGTCGGTCCCGGACTGGGACAACGCCCAGGCCGGCACGATCTTCGAGCAGATGCTGACCGAGCAGCCGAAGATCGCCGGTGTGCTCGCCGCGAACGACGGCCTCGGCAACGCCGCGATCACCGTGCTGAAGAAGAACAAGCTCAACGGCAAGGTCCCGGTCACCGGCCAGGACGCCACCGTCCAGGGCCTGCAGAACATCCTCGCCGGCGACCAGTGCATGACGGTCTACAAGGCGATCAAGAAGGAGGCGGACGCGGCGGCGGAGCTCGCGATCGGCCTGGCCAAGGGCGAGAAGCCGGCGGCGACCGGCACGGTCAAGGACACCGAGAGCGGCGCCGAGGTGCCCGCCGTCCTGCTCGACCCGCAGGCGATCTTCTTCGACAACGTCAAGGACGTCGTGACCGACGGCTTCGTCACCAAGGACGAGCTGTGCACCGGTGAGTTCGCCGCCAAGTGCACCGAGGCCGGAATCCAGTAACGCGCCGAGGGCGCGGCCGGCCGGTCCCGGCGGGACCGGCCGGCCGCGCTCCGCATCCGAGGAGCACCGTATGACCCCCGTACTGGAACTCCGCGGGATCGACAAGAGCTTCGGTCCCGTCCAGGTCCTGCACGACGTCGCCTTCTCCGTCCACCCCGGGGAGGTGACGGCGCTGGTCGGCGACAACGGCGCCGGCAAGTCCACGCTCGTCAAGTGCGTCGGCGGCATCCACCCCATCGACTCCGGCGAGTACCTCTTCGAGGGCAGGCCCGTCCAGGTCGGGTCTCCGCGTGAGGCCGCCGCCCTGGGCATCGAGATCGTCTACCAGGACCTCGCCCTCTGCGACAACCTGGACATCGTCCAGAACATGTTCCTCGGCCGCGAGCACAAACGCGGCATCGTCCTCGACGAGGACACCATGGAGGAGATGGCGGCCAGGACGCTGGAGGGCCTGTCGGTCCGGACCGTCAAGTCCATCCGGCAGCACGTCTCCAGCCTCTCCGGCGGCCAGCGGCAGACCGTCGCCATCGCCAAGGCGGTGCTCTGGAACAGCAAGATCGTCATCCTCGACGAGCCCACGGCCGCCCTCGGCGTCGCGCAGACCGCGCAGGTGCTGGAACTGGTCCGCCGCCTGGCCGACCAGGGCCTGGCCGTCGTGCTCATCTCGCACAACATGAACGACGTGTTCGCGGTGTCCGACCGGATCGCCGCGCTCTACCTCGGCCGGATGGCGGCGCAGGTGAAGACCTCCGACGTCACCCACGCGCAGGTCGTCGAACTGATCACCTCTGGCCGGAGCGGGGACCTCGGCCTCACCAACGGAGTTCCGGCATGACCGCCACCCTCACGCCCGCCCCGGTCGAGGGCCCCTCGATCGCCGCCAACGCCCGCGGCTACGTCGAGCGGGTCCGCGGCGGCGACATGGGCGCGCTGCCCGCCGTGTTCGGGCTGGTCGTGCTCTGCGCGGTCTTCGCGTTCCTGCGGCCCTCGTTCCTGACCTCGGGCAACTTCGCCAACCTGTTCACCCAGGGCGCCGCGGTGACCGTGATCGCCATGGGCCTGGTCTTCGTGCTGCTGCTCGGCGAGATCGACCTGTCGGCGGGCTTCGCCAGCGGGGTCTGCGCCGCGGTGCTCGCGATCCTGCTCACCGAGCAGGGGATGCCCTGGTACGTCGCGGTGGGCGCGGCCATCCTCACCGGAACGGTGATCGGCGGCGTCATCGGCACGCTGGTGGCCAAGCTCGGCATCCCGTCCTTCGTGGTGACGCTCGCCGCCTTCCTCGGCTTCCAGGGCCTGGTGCTGCTGCTGGTCAAGGGCGGCACCAACATCTCCATCCGGGACGAGACGATCCTGGCCATCTCCAACAAGTACCTGCCGCCCGTGCTGGGCTGGGCGCTGCTGGTCGTCGGGGTCGCCGCGTACGCGGGGCTGCAGCTGCTGCGCGCGCGCAAGCGGGCCGGGCGCGGCCTGACCGCCGACCCGATCTCGCTGATCGCGGTCCGGGTCGGGGCGCTGGCCGTCCTCGGCGGCCTCGCCGTCCACTTCCTCAACCTGGAGCGCAGCCGCAACGCCGCGGTCGTCTCGCTCAAGGGCGTGCCGGTGGTCGTCCCGATCATCGTGGTGCTCCTGCTGGTCCTCACGTTCGTGCTGCGCCGCACCTCCTTCGGGCGGCACCTGTACGCGGTCGGCGGCAGCGCCGAGGCCGCGCGCCGGGCCGGCATCAACGTGGACCGGATGAAGATCAGCGCGTTCATGATCTGCTCCACCATGGCGGCGCTCGGCGGCGTCATCGCGGCCTCCCGGGCCAGCTCGGTCGACCCCAACACCGGCGGCAGCAACGTGCTGCTGTACGCCGTGGGCGCGGCCGTCATCGGCGGGACCAGCCTGTTCGGCGGCAAGGGCCGGGTGCTGGACGCCATCCTGGGCGGCGCCGTGGTCGCGGTCATCGAGAACGGCATGGGCCTGATGGGCTACAGCTCCGGGGTGAAGTACATCGTCACCGGGTCGGTCCTGCTCCTGGCGGCGAGCGTGGACGCGTTCTCCCGCAAGCGCGCGGCGGCCACCGGCATGAGGTGACCCGGCACCGGTCTAAGGTGATCGATGATCCTGACCCACCGAAGGAACACCACGCGATGCGGGCCGGCCCCTCCCAAGAGGAGATCAGACGCCACAACCTCGGCGCTCTGCTCCGTCATGTCCACCTGAGCGGGCCGACCTCGCGCGCGGAACTCACCAGCAGGATGGGGCTCAACCGCAGCACGATCATGGCGCTCACCGCGGACCTGACCGCCGCCGGCCTGGTCCGCGAGGAGCTCCCCCGGGAGACCGGCCGGGCGGGGCGGCCCTCCCTGGTGGTCCGTCCCGAGTCCGCGCGGGTCTACGTGTTCGCCCTGGACGTCGGGGTCGACCGGCTGGTCGCCGCCCGGGTCGGCCTGGGCGGGGCGGTCCTCGACCGCCGGGAGACGGCCCGGCGGCGCGGTCCCTTCTCGCTGGAGGAGACCGTCGGCCCGCTGGCCGCCTTCGCCCGGCAGATGCACCGCAGGACGCGGCCGGACACGGTCTGCGTCGGGGTGGCCGCGGCCTTCGCCGGCGGGGTGGCGCAGGGCGACGGCATCGTCAGGTTCGGGCCGAACATGGGCGCGGCGGACGTGCCGTTCGGTGAGGAGATGGCCCGCCGCCTGGCCCTCGGCCTACCCGTGGCGGTCGGCAACGACGCCAACCTCGCGGCGATGGCCGAGCACCTGCGCGGCGTCGGCGTCGGCTGCCGCGACCTCGTCTACCTCCACGGCGACGTGGGCGTCGGCGGCGGCGTGATCGCGGGCGGCACCCTGCTCGGCGGCCACCAGGGCTTCGGCGGCGAGGTCGGGCACATGGTCGTCAACCCCGAGGGCCGGCGGTGCGGCTGCGGCTCGCGCGGCTGCCTGGAGGCCGAGGTGGGGGAGCGGGCGCTGCTGGAGGCGGCCGGGCGCTTCGGCTCCCAGATCGGCCGGGAGGCCGTCCGCGCGGTGGTCTCCGCCGCCGACCGCGGCGACGTCGTCGCCCAGGCCGCGCTGAGCCGGGTCGGCGACTGGCTCGGCCTGGGCGTGGCCAACCTGGTCAACGTCTTCAACCCGGAGATGGTCGTCTTCGGCGGCATGCTCCGTGAGGTCTACCTCGGCTCGGCCGCGCAGGTCCGCAGCCGGCTGAACCTCGACGCCCTGCCCGCGTCGCGGGAGCGGCTGCGCCTGCGCACCACGGCCCTGGGCGACGACGCCACCCTGGTGGGCGCGGCCGAGCTCGCCTTCGCCCAGGTCCTCGCCGACCCCCTGGAGGTCCTCGCCCGCGCCGGCTCCTGACGGCGGGCCGTACGGAGCGCCTCCTGCGGCGCGGCCGCCCGGCGCCGGGGCGGCGCGCTCAGTCGACGACCCGGCGCGGGGCGGTGAAGGTGTTGCAGGCGCCCGGGGTGCCGCGCTCGAAGCCGCGCTCCATCCAGTAGGCCTGGCTGCCGCCCCTGCCGTGGTCGTTCTTCGGCCAGCTCTTGTGCCCGTTGCGGGCGGTCCACTCCAGCATGGCCTCCCAGTGCTCCGGGGTGACCTTCAGGTCGGCGGCGGCCCCGCGCAGGAAGGCCGAGGCCAGGCAGTCGGCCTGCAGCTCCAGGCGGCGGGAGAGCGCGAGCCTGGCCGCGGGCGCGGCCCGCCAGACGGTCCGGCCGTAGTAGGGCAGGATGCCCGCCAGCTGCTGGACGTGGTGGGCGTACTCGTGGGCCATGAACTGCGCGTGGTTGGGACCGTACGGGTTCGCCAGGACGGCGCGGGTCAGGCCGATGTAGACGGTGCGGTCGCCGGCGCAGTAGTACCCGCCCGCACCGGCGGGCCACTTCCCGCAGGGGCTGCTCACCCGCGAGGTCGCGAAACGCAGCTTCGGCGGGGTGAAGTCCAGCCCGGCCTTGCCGAACTGGATCCCCCAGGCCAGCCCGAGGCAGCGGGAGACGCGGGTCATGAAGGCCTTGTAGGAGGCCGCGCTGCCCGCCTTGATCGTCCCCGCCGGGCACGCCACGGAGGGCAGCACGCCGGCGCCGTACAGGGGGTTGGCGGTCGCCGCGGTCCTGCCCTGCACCGGGGCCGTGCCGGCCGGGGCGCTGGGCGCCCGGGCGGCGGCCACCGGGATCGCCCCCACCTGGCCCGCGCCCGCGCCCGCCGCGAGGGAGAAGGAGAGGGCGGCGGTGACGAGGGAGGACAGGGGCCCGGAGGGGAGAGCGCTCATGGTGAGGGCAAGGGTAGGGCAAGTGTGGATAAAACGTATAGATTGCCCGCCTTTGCGGGTGACGGGCCGGAGGCGAACTAGACTCGCCCTGTTACGTCAGGACAGAGGGGATGATTCCGTGAGCGAGCGCGCCGGACGGCTGGGCGGTCTTCTGGAGTCGGTCAAGGGGCCGCGGGACCTCAAGGCGCTGGGCGCGGAGGAGCTCCCGGTGCTCGCCGCCGAGATCAGGGACCTGCTCGTCAGCTCCACCGCGCGCAGCGGCGGGCACCTCGGCCCGAACCTGGGCGTGGTCGAGCTCACCATCGCGCTGCACCGGGTCTTCGACTCGCCGCGCGACCGCATCCTCTGGGACACCGGCCACCAGGCCTACGTCCACAAGATGCTCACCGGCCGGGCGGACCGCTTCGGCACGCTCCGCCAGGAGGGGGGCCTGTCGGGCTACCCGAGCCAGGCCGAGTCCGAGCACGACGTCATCGAGAACTCCCACGCCTCCACCGCCCTGTCGTACGCCGACGGGCTGGCCAAGGCCTACAAGCTGCGCGGCGAGAGCGACCGCACGGTCGTCGCGGTGATCGGCGACGGCGCCCTCACCGGCGGCATGGCCTGGGAGGCGCTGAACAACATCGCCGCCCACCGGGACCTGCCGCTGATCATCGTGGTCAACGACAACGGCCGCTCCTACTCGCCGACCATCGGCGGGCTGGCCAACCACCTGGCCTCGCTGCGCACCACCCAGCGCTACGAGGACGTGCTGGAGTTCGTCAAGGGCAACCTGACGAAGGTGCCCGTGGTCGGCGCCCCGGTCTACGACGCGCTGCACGGCGTCAAGAAGGGCATCAAGGACGTCCTGGCCCCCCAGGTCATGTTCGAGGACCTCGGCCTGAAGTACATCGGGCTGGTCGACGGGCACGACGAGCAGGCCGTCGAGGCGGCGCTGCGCAGGGCCCGCGGCTTCCGCCACCCGGTCATCGTGCACGTGCTCACCAAGAAGGGTTTCGGCTACTCGCCGGCCGAGAACCACGGCGAGGACTGCTTCCACTCGCCCGGCGTCTTCGACCCGCTGACCGGCGAGGAGAAGCCCAAGCCGCACGGCTGGACCAACGTGTTCGGCCAGGAGATGGTACGGCTCGGCGCCGAGCGCCGGGACATCGTGGCGATCACCGCCGCGATGCTCGGCCCGACCGGGCTGATCCCGTTCTCCGAGGCCTACCCCGACCGCCTCTACGACGTCGGCATCGCCGAGCAGCACGCGCTGACCAGCGCCGCCGGCCTGGCGCTCGGCGGGCTCCACCCCGTCGTGGCGGTCTACGCCACCTTCCTCAACCGGGCCTTCGACCAGCTGCTGATGGACGTCGCCCTGCACCGGCTCCCGGTCACGGTCGTGCTCGACCGGGCGGGCGTCACCGGAGACGACGGCGCCAGCCACAACGGCATGTGGGACCTGTCGATCCTGCAGGTCGTCCCGGGGCTGTCCGTGGCGGTCCCGCGCGACGAGCCGCGCCTGCGCGAGCTGCTCGCCGAGGCGGTGGAGGTCGACGACGGCCCCACCGTGGTGCGCTACCCCAAGGGCCCGGTCGGGCCCGAGATCGAGGCCGAGGGCCGGCTCGGCGGGATGGACGTGCTGCGCGCCGGCGACCCCGACGTGCTGGTCGTCTCCGTCGGCCCGATGGCCGAGACGTGCCTGGAGGCCGCCGCGCTGCTCGACGCCCAGGGCATCTCCGCGACCGTGGTGGACCCGCGCTGGGTCAAGCCGCTGGACGAGGCGCTGGTGGCCGCCGCGCGGGTGCACAAGCTGGTCGTGGTCGTCGAGGACAACGGCCGGGTCGGCGGCGTGGGCGACGCGGTGGCCCGGCTGCTCCGCGACGCCGACGTGGACGTCCCGGTCCGCACCTACGGCATCCCGCAGCGCTTCCTGGACCACGCCAAGCGGGCGAAGATCCTCGCCGAGATCGGCCTGACCGCCCAGGACATCGCCCGAGAGATCACCGAGGCGGTCGCCAGGCGCTCCCCGGTCCTGGAGAACCACCCGGCCCGCTGACCCGCGCGGCCCGCTGACCCGCGCGGCCCGCTGACCCGCGCGGATCCGGTTCCCGGCCGCGCGGGTCCGTGCGGGCCGGCGGTCCGTCCGGGCCTCGCCGAGGAGGCCGTACGGCCCCGGCCCGCATGACCCGCCGATCAACGGGGAAGCACCCGGGGATGATCCACAGGACGGGGAGGCTCCGATGGCCCTTTTCCGCGTGAAGTCCGTCGAGCAGTCGATCCGCGACACCGAGGCGCCCGAGCACCGGCTGAGAAAGGAGCTCACGGCCCTCGACCTGACCGTGTTCGGCGTCGGCGTCATCGTGGGCACCGGCATCTTCGTGCTCACCGGCCAGGTCGCCAAGGAGACGGCCGGGCCGGCGGTCGCCCTGTCGTTCGTCGTCGCCGCCGTGGTCTGCGCGCTCGCGGCGCTGTGCTACGCCGAGTTCGCCTCCGCCGTGCCGGTGGCCGGGTCGGCCTACACCTTCTCCTACGCCACGCTGGGGGAGTTCCCCGCCTGGATCATCGGCTGGGACCTGATCCTGGAGATGATGCTCGGCGCCGCGGTCGTCGCGGTCGGCTGGTCGGGCTACCTGACCTCGCTGCTGGAGTCCCTCGGCCTCCGCCTGCCCGCCGCGATCGCGGGCGAGGACCCGGTCTTCAACCTGCCCGCCGCGCTCGTCGTGCTGGCCCTCACCGCGGTGCTGATCGCCGGCGTCAAGCTCTCCTCGCGGCTCAACCTGGTCGTCGTCGCGATCAAGGTCACGGTGATCCTGCTGGTCATCGTGACCGGCCTGTTCTTCGTCGAGGCCGCCAACTACACGCCGTTCATCCCGCCGTCCGTGCCGACGCCCGCCGTCGAGGGCCGGTCGGCGCCGCTGATCCAGCTGATCTTCGGGATCACCCCGGTGGCCTTCGGCATCGCGGGGATCTTCAGCGCTGCCGCGATCGTGTTCTTCGCCTACATCGGCTTCGACGTGGTGGCCACCGCGGCGGAGGAGACCCGCGACCCGCAGCGCGACCTGCCGATCGGCATCATCGCCTCGCTCGGCGTCTGCACGGTCCTGTACGTCGCCGTCTCCGTGGTCGTCGTCGGCATGCAGCCCTACCGGGAGCTCAGCGAGGCCGCCCCGCTCGCCGACGCGTTCAAGGCCGTGGGCCAGACCTGGGCCGCCTCGCTGATCAGCGTGGGCGCGCTGGCGGGCCTGACCACCGTCGTGATGATCCTCATGCTGGGCCAGTCGCGGGTGATGTTCGCCATGTGCCGCGACAACCTGCTGCCCCGGGGCCTGGCCAGGGTGCACCCGCGGTACGGCACGCCGTACCGGATCACGATCCTGCTGGGCGTGATCGTCGCGGCCCTGGCGGGGCTCCTGGACCTGGCGGCGATCGCCGAGCTGGTCAACATCGGCACGCTCTTCGCGTTCGTGGTGGTCTCGCTCGCGGTGGTGATCCTCCGGCGCACGCGGCCGGACCTGCCGCGCTCCTTCCGCACCCCGCTGGTGCCGCTGGTGCCGGTCCTGTCGGTGCTGTCCTGCGTCTACCTGATGCTCAACCTGCCGGTGCAGACGTGGATCCGGTTCCTGGCATGGATGCTGCTCGGCGTCCTGATCTACTTCTGCTACGGCCACCGCCACAGCGCCATGGCCCGGCCCCGCCGATGAGGCGGGGCCCGCCCCGCGTCCCCCGGAGGAGGCGCGGGACGGGCCCCGTGGACGGCCGGGGCCGTCAGGCGGGCACGGAGGCCACGCCCGGCTCCAGGAAGCGCGGCTCGGCGACGCCGGACCGGTCCAGGAACGGGGTGACGCCGCCCAGGTGGAACGGCCAGCCCGCACCCAGGATCATGCACAGGTCGATGTCCTGGGCCGCGGCGACCACGCCCTCCTCCAGCATGAGGCGGATCTCCTGCGCGAGGGCGCGCAGCACCCGCTCGCGCACCTGCTCGGCCGTGGACGGGGAGGCGCCGCCGGAGAAGATCGCCACCGCCTCCGGGTCGAGGGAGAAGTCCGCGCCGTAGACGCCGGGCTTGCCCGCCGCGACCAGCTTCGCCATGTTCTCCGAGACGCCGAAGCGGTCGGGGAAGGCCGCGTGCAGGGTCTCGGCGACGTGCAGGCCGACGGCCGGGCCGACCAGCTGCAGCAGCGCGAACGGGGTCATCGGCAGGCCGAGGTCGTCGAGCGCGTGCTCGGCGAGCTCCAGCGGGGTTCCCTCGTCCACGGCGGCGATGACCTCGCCCATGAAGCGGGTCAGCAGCCGGTTGACGACGAACGCCGGGGCGTCCTTCACCAGCACGCTGGACTTCTTCAGCGACCGGCCGACCGCGAACGCCGTGGCGAGCGTGGCGTCGTCCGTGGCGTGGCCGCGGATGATCTCCAGCAGCGGCATCACCGCGACCGGGTTGAAGAAGTGGAAGCCCACCAGGCGCTCGGGGTGCGCCAGCTTCGAGCCCATCTCGGTCAGCGAGAGCGAGGAGGTGTTGGTGGCCAGCACGCAGGTCTCGGAGACCACGGCCTCGACCTCGGCGAACACCTGCTGCTTGACCTTCATGTCCTCGAACACGGCCTCGATGACGAAGTCGGCGTCGGCGAACGCGTCCTTGGTCAGCGAGCCGGTCACCAGGGCCTTGAGGCGGTTGGCCTGGTCGCCGGTGATCCGGCCCTTGCCGAGCAGCTTGTCGACCTCGGCGTGCACGTAGCCGACGCCCTTGTCCAGGCGGGCCCGGTCCAGGTCGGTCAGCACGACCGGGACCTCCAGGCGGCGGGCGAACAGCAGCGCCATCTGCGAGGCCATCAGGCCGGCGCCGACGACGCCGACCTTGGTGACCGTGCGGGCCAGCGCCTTGTCCGGGGCCCCGGCGGGCCGCTTGGCACGGCGCTGCACCAGGTCGAAGGCGTACAGCCCGGCGCGCAGCTCGTCGCCCATGAGGAGGTCGGCCAGGGCCGCGTCCTCGGCGTCGAAGCCCTCGTCCCGGGAGGCGGTGCGGGCCAGCGCGACCAGCTCCAGCGCCCGGTAGGGGGCCGGGCTGGCGCCGTGCAGCTTCAGGTCGAGCAGCGCGCGGGCGCCGTCGACCACCGGCGACCAGTCCTCGGCGGTGTGGTCGGTCCGGGAGACCTCCACCTCGCCGCGGAGCACCTGGGCCGCCCAGCGCAGCGACTCCTCCAGGAAGTCGGCGGGCTCGAACATCGCGTCGGCGACGCCCAGCGCGAAGGCGTCCCGGCCCTTGATCATCCGGTTCTGGGAGAGCGGGTTCTCGATGATCAGCTTGACCGCGTTCGCCGGGCCGATCAGGCGGGGGAGCAGCTGGGTGCCGCCCCAGCCGGGGACCAGGCCGAGGAAGCACTCGGGCAGCGCCACCGCGGGCACGCCGGAGGAGACGGTCCGGTAGGTGCAGTGCAGGGCGACCTCCAGGCCGCCGCCCATCGCCGCGCCGTTGACGAACGCGAACGACGGCACGTCCAGCTCGCCGAGGCGGCGGAACACGTCGTGGCCCAGCCTGCCGATGGCCAGTGCCTGCTCGCGCTGCGAGACCAGGGCGGCGCCCTTGAGGTCGGCGCCGACCGCGAAGACGAACGGCTTGCCGGTCACGCCCACCGCGACCAGGTCGCTGCGGCCCGCGACCGCGTCGAGGGCCTCGTTCAGCGAGGTCAGGCCGGCCGGGCCGAAGGTCGACGGCTTGGTGTGGTCGAAGCCGTTGTCCAGCGTGATCAGGGCCATCGTGCCGGCGCCGTAGGGCAGCTCGACGTCGCGGACGGCCGCCCTGGTGACGACCTCGTCGGCGAACAGTTCCTTGATATCCGTCACTTCGCACCTTCCCAGGCGAGGTTCTCCCAGATGACCGTTCCGCCCATGCCCATGCCGACGCACATCGTGGTGACGCCGTACCGGACGTCGGGGCGCTCGCCGAACTCGCGGGCGAGCTGGGTCATGAGGCGCACGCCGGAGGAGGCGAGCGGGTGGCCGAAGGCGATCGCGCCGCCGTAGGGGTTCACCCGGTCGTCGTCGTCGGCGATGCCGAAGTGCTCCAGGAAGGCCAGCACCTGCACGGCGAAGGCCTCGTTGATCTCGAACAGGCCGATGTCGCCGATGGAGAGCCCGGCCAGGCGCAGCGCCCGCTCGGTCGACGGGATCGGGCCGACGCCCATCACCTCGGGGTCGACGCCGGCGAAGGCGTAGGAGACCAGGCGCATCTTGGCGGTCAGGCCCAGCTCGGCGGCGACGTCGGCGGCGGCCACGATGCAGCCGGTGGCGCCGTCGTTGATCCCGGAGGCGTTGCCCGCGGTGACCCGGCCGTGCGACCGGAACGGGGTCTTGAGCGAGGCCAGGCCCTCCAGCGTGGTGCCGGGGCGGGGCGCCTCGTCGGCGGTGGCCAGGCCCCAGCCCCGCTCCGCCGAGCGCACGGCCACCGGGACCAGGTCGGGCTGGATCCTGCCGTCGGCGTAGGCCTTGGCGACCTTCTCCTGGGAGGCGAGGGCGAAGGCGTCCGCGCGCTCCTTGGAGATGGTCGGGTAGCGGTCGTGCAGGTTCTCCGCGGTCATGCCCATGACCAGGGCGGAGCCGTCCACGATCTGCTCGGCCACGAACCGGGGGTTGGGGTCGACGCCCTCGCCCATCGGGTGGCGGCCCATGTGCTCGACGCCGCCGGCGATGGCCACGTCGTAGGCGCCGAAGGCGATGCCGCCGGCGACCGAGGTCACCGCGGTCATGGCGCCGGCGCACATGCGGTCGATCGCGTAGCCGGGGACGCTCTTGGGCAGCCCGGCCAGGACGGCGGCGGAGCGGCCGATGGTCAGCCCCTGGTCGCCGATCTGGGTGGTGGCGGCGATGGCCACCTCGTCGACGCGCTCCGGCGGCAGATTCGGATTACGCCGGATCAGCTCGCGGATGACGCGGATCACCAGGTCGTCGGCGCGCGTTTCGGCGTACAGGCCCTTGGGGCCCGACTTGCCGAAGGGCGTGCGCACTCCGTCGACGAATACGACGTCACGAGACGAAGGCACGGGTTCGCTCCTCGTTGATGGGTGGCTACACGGACATGCTACTGGTCGGTAACAACGTTTGGCGCGGACCGGGCGGACCGGATCCGGGCGCGTCGCGCTGAGCCCTCCCGCACCGGCCCCGCGCGTCCCCGCCGGCGCCCGAGGAGTGCCCGAGGAGCGTCCGAGGAGTGCCCGCAGCCAGAGGCCTACCCCGGGAAGGTGCGCCGCGGGGATCGTCTCTGGCAAGATTGGCAATCGTTTTCCAGGAGGTCGCCCGTGGTCACGCTCGAAGATGTCGCCAGGCACGCGGGGGTCTCCCTCGCCACGGCCTCCCGGGTGCTCAACGGGAGCACCCGGCAGGTGGGCGCGTCCCTGCGGGCCAAGGTGGAGCAGGCCGCCCGGCAGCTGGGCTACCGCACGAACGTGGCGGCGCAGACGCTCGCCCGCGGGGCCAGCAACGTGATCGGCCTCGTGGTCCACGACCTGACCGACCCCTACTTCGCCGCGCTCGCCGACGGGGCGATGCGGGTGGCCGAGGAGCAGGGGCTGATGGTGATGGTCGCCACCACGCACCGCGACCCGGAGCGGGAGATCGCCTACGTCGCGACCCTGAACGCGCAGCGCGTGCGCGCGGTGCTGCTGGCCGGGTCCCGGATCGCGAACCCCGGGGTGACCCGGCGGCTGCGCGAGGAGCTCGACCGCTACCGGGCGACCGGCGGCCGGATCGCCTGCGTCGGCCAGGACCTGCTCGGCGCCGACACGGTGGCCCCCGGCAACGCCGAGGGCGCCGCCGAGCTCGCCCGCTCCCTGGCCGGCCTGGGGCACCGGCGCTTCGCCGTGCTGGCCGGGCCGCCCTGGCTGATCACCGCCCAGGACCGGGTCTCCGGGTTCACCGGGGCGCTCGCCGGGCTGGGCCTGCCCGCGCCGCAGCTCGTGCACGGCACCTTCGACCGCGACGGCGGCTACCGGGCCGCGGCCGAGGTCACCGACGCCACCTGCGTGTTCGCGGTCAACGACGTGATGGCGGTGGGCGCGCTGGCGTCGTTCCGGGACCGCGGGATCCGGGTGCCGCAGGACGTCTCGGTCGCCGGGTTCGACGACATCGCCACCCTGCGCGACCTCGTCCCCTCGCTGACGACGGTACGGCTCCCGCTCTCCGACATGGGCGCCCGCGCGCTGGAGCTCGCCCTCGGCCCGTCGGAGGAGGCGCAGGAGCCCCGGACCGAGCGGGTGTCCGGCGAGGTCGTCCTGCGCGGGAGCACCAGGGGCCTGACCCCGCAGGGGTGAGGCCCCCGGGCCCGCCGGTCAGCAGGAGGCGACCAGCTCGCCGAACCTGGCCTTCACCCGGGCCAGGACCTCGTCGGGGTCGGCGGCCCAGACGTCGGCGTTGAAGATCTCCACCTCGATGTCGCCGGTGTAGCCCGCCGCGGCCACGGCCGCGGTGAGCGGCGCGAAGTCGATCACGCCGTCGCCCATCACCCCCCGGCCGAGCAGCACGTCGTCCGGGAGCGGGTGCAGGAAGTCGCACACCTGGTAGGAGGCGATCCGCTCCCCGGCGCGGGCGATCTGCTCCAGCACCTGCGGGTCCCACCACACGTGGAAGGTGTCGACGACCACGCCGACCTGCTCGGCCGGGTGCCGCTCGGCCAGGTCCAGCGCCTGCCCGAGGGTGGACAGCACGGCCCGGTCGGCGCAGTACATCGGGTGGAGCGGCTCCAGGGCCAGCCGCACCCCGCGCTCACCGGCGTACGGCGCCAGGACGGCCAGCGCCTCGGCGACCCGCTCCCGGGCCCCCGCGAGATCGCGGTCGACCGCGCCGAGCGGCTCGCCGGGGACCACCCCGGGCAGCCCGCCGACCACCATGACCAGGCACGGGGCGCCCAGCGCGGCCGCCTCGTCGATCGCCCGGCGGTTGTCGTCCAGCGCGGCGGCGTCCCCGGAGGTGAGGAAACCGCCCCGGCAGAGCGACGACACGCGCAGCCCGGCGTCGGCCACCCGCCTCACGGTCTCGGCCAGGCCCTGCGCGGCGACGTCCTGCCGCCACAGGCCGATGGCCTCGACGCCGTGCCGTACGCACCCGTCGACGGCCTCGGCCACCGACCAGCGCCTGGTCGTCCACTGGTTGAGGGACAGGCGGCTCCCTCTCGGCGTCGCAGCCGGTGCCGCAGCCGGTGTCACGGGTCGTGTCACAGTCCGTGCACCTCCAGCAGCGAGCGCATGCGGCGCACGGCCAGGTCGGGGTCGCTCAGCAGGCCCGCGGCGTCGGCCAGCCGGAACACCTCGGCCAGGTGCGGCAGCGACCGGGCCGCCTGGGCGCCGTTGACCATGGCGAACGCGTCCTGGTGGCCGTTGAGCCAGGCCAGGAAGACGATGCCGGTCTTGTAGTGGTAGGTCGGCGCCTCGAAGATCTTCCGGGAGAGCGGGACCGTCGGGGCCATGATCTCCTCGTAGCGGGCGAGGTCCCCGGCGTCGAGCGCCGCCAGGGCCGCGGAGGCCGCCGGGGCGATCGCGTCGAAGATGCCCAGCAGCGCGTGGCTGCCGGAGGCGATCAGGGACGGGTAGTTGAAGTCGTCGCCGGTGTAGAGCCTCACGCCCTCCGGCAGCGCCGCCCGCAGCGCGATCTCGTGCTCGGCGTCCAGCAGCGAGACCTTGACCCCGTCCACCGCCGCCGCGTGCCCGCGGATCAGCTCCAGGAACGAGGCGGTGGCCTCGGCCACGTCCCGCGAGCCCCAGTAGCCGGCCAGGTTCGGGTCGAACATCTCGCCCAGCCAGTGCAGGATCACCGGCCGGTCGGTCTGCGAGAGCAGCGTGCCGTAGACCGCGTGGTAGTCCTCCGGGCCCCGGGCGATCCGGGCGAGCTGCCGGCTGGCCATCAGGACGACCCCGGCCCCGGCGCCGCGGACGGTCTCGATCTGCTCGGTGTAGGCGGCCACCACCTCGTCCAGCGTTCCGGCGTCCGGGGCGTGGTCGGTGCCCGCTCCGCAGGCCACCAGCGCGGCCGGGTCGCCGAACTCCGCCGCCTCGGCCGCGCTGCGCCGGATGAGCTCGCCGGTGGCGGCCCAGTCCAGGCCCATGTTGCGCTGCGCGGTGTCCATGGCGTCGGCGACCCGCAGGCCGTACGACCACAGGTGGCGGCGGAAGCGCAGCGTGGCGTCCCAGTCGACGGCGGCGGGGGAGCCGGGGGTGTTGTCGCCGAGCGGGTCGGCGACCACGTGGGCGGCGGCGTAGACGATCCGGCTCCGCGGCGGTCCGGCGGGCCGCTCCCAGGCCACCGGCTCACGCAGGGTGTGCTCCCCGCCGGGGAGCACGATGCGCGTCACGGCTCCACCGGCAGGCGGCGGCCCTCGGCGGAGGAGCGCAGGCCCAGCTCGGCGAGGCGGACGCCGCGCGCCCCGGAGGCGAAGTCGTAGGGGAACGGCGCGTCCTCCAGCACGTGGCGGACGAACATCTCCCACTGGATCTTGAAGCCGTTGTCGAACTCGGTGTTGTCCGGGACCTCCTGCCAGTCGTCGCGGAAGCGCGCGGTGACGGGCAGGTCGGGGTTCCAGACGGGCTTGGGGGTGGTGGCCCGGTGTTGGACGCGGCAGTTGCGCAGGCCCGCGACGGCGCTGCCGTGCGTGCCGTCCACCTGGAACTCCACCAGCTCGTCGCGGTTGACCCGGACGCTCCAGGAGGAGTTGATCTGCGCGATGATCCCGCCCTCCAGCTCGAAGACGCCGTAGGCGGCGTCGTCGGCGGTGGCGGGGTAGGCCTCGCCCCGCTCGTCCACCCGCTCGGGGATGTGGGTGACGGCCTGGGCGTAGACCGAGCGGACCCGGCCGAACAGGTTCTCCAGCACGTAGGCCCAGTGCGGGAACATGTCGAGCACGATGCCGCCGCCGTCCTCGGCGCGGTAGTTCCACGAGGGGCGCTGGGCGGTCTGCCAGTCGCCCTCGAAGACCCAGTAGCCGAACTCGCCGCGCACCGAGAGGATCCGGCCGAAGAACCCGCCGTCGATCAGGCGCTTGAGCTTGAGCAGGCCCGGCAGGAACAGCTTGTCCTGCACGACGCCGTTCTTGACGCCCCGGGCCGCGGCGGCCTCGGCCAGCGCGACGGCCTCCTCGACCGTCTCGGCGGTCGGCTTCTCGGCGTAGACGTGCTTGCCGGCCTCGATGGCCTTGAGCACGGCCTTGACGCGCGCCTGGGTGACCTGGGCGTCGAAGTAGATCAGGTTCTCGTCGGAGGCCAGGGCCGCGTCGAGGTCGGTGGTCCAGTCGGCGATGCCGTGGTCGGCGGCGAGCTTCTCGAGCTTCTCGGCGTTCCGGCCCACCAGCACCGGCCTGAGCAGGACGCGGCTGCCGTCGGACAGTGCCACGCCGCCCTGCCCGTTGATCGCCAGGACCGACCTGACCAGGTGCTGACGGTAACCCATGCGGCCGGTGACACCGTTCATCACGATGCCGATGCTTCGGGGGGACATTCTCTCTGAGCCTCCTATGGAAAGCGCTTTCCTAAGTACCGTACGGCAGGCCGGGCCCGGCGGGCAAGCATCTGGCGGTGACGGCTCCGCCGTCGCAGGGAAAGATGGGGGAAACGGGTCCGCTCCGGCGGCCGGACGCCGCAGCGCGGGAGGAGGAGCGTGCCGATCTTCCTGGGACGCCTGCTCGCCCGGCTCGCGGCGCTGAGCGCCTGGTGGACGCCGGTGGCGGTGTTCGGCGTCGTGTTCGCGACGAGCTGGCCGCTGATGGCGCTGGCGGAGCCCCCGGGCAGCCGGATCGTGGAACCGGCCAACTACTGGTGGTATTTCGTGGTCACCGCCGCGACCGTGGGCTACGGGGACTTCTCCCCGACCTCGGACGCCGGCCGCGCCGTCGGCGCCTACGTCATCGTGGGCGGGATCGCGACGCTCACCACGGTCTTCACCCGGCTGACGGCCGTCATGGAACGAGCGAAGGGACGGCGGATGCAGGGCGCGGTCACGGTGGAGGCGGCGGACCACATCGTGCTGCTCGGCTACACGCCGGGCCGGACCGAGCAGATCGTGGACGAGCTGGCGGCCGAGGGCCCGTGCGACCTCGTGCTCTGCGCGTGGGACGACGTGTCCACCCACCCGATGCCCGGCCGCGCCGTGGCCTTCGTCCGCGGCGACCCGACCCACGACGAGGTGCTGCGCCGGGCCGGCGTGCAGCGGGCGCGGAGCGTGCTCGTCGACGTCCGCGACGACAACGAGGCGCTGGCGGTGGCGGTCACCGCCGACCACGTCGCCGAGGGCGCCCACCTCGTCGTGGCGCTGCGCGACATCGGCCGGGTGCGGAACGTGCGCTACGTCAACGAGAACGTGCGCTGCGTCCAGTGGCACAGCCCGCACATGATCACCGAGGAGCTGAAGGATCCCGGGATCACGGAGGTCTACGCCGACCTGATGACCCACGGCGGCGCCGGCACCTACTCGACACGGCTGCCCGGGTCACTGGGCCCGGTGCCGGTCGAGCGCTGCCTGATCGCGCTCGGCCGGGCGTACGGCGCCACGCTGCTGGCCGCGCGCACGGAGGCGGGGCTGGTGGTCAACCCGGGCTGGCGGACCGAGCTGCCGGCCGGGGCGGTGCTCTACTACGTCGGCACGCACCGCCTCACCCCCGAGCAGATCATCCGGGCGCTGGGCGAGAACCGCTGACCGGAGCGCCCGGGGCCCCGTCTTTCCGGGGGTGCGGGCGTCCGGAGGCCTCCACGGACGCACCCCGGCGGACAGGAGGCCACCCCGGCGGACAGGAGGCCACCCTGGGGAACAGGAGGCCACGCGGGCGGGCAGGAGGCCATCCCGGTGGCCAGGACACGCGGGCGGGCAGGAGGCCATCCCGGTGGCCAGGACACGCGGGCGGGCAGGAGGCCATCCCGGTGGCCAGGACACGCGGGCGGACGAGGGCTCAGGCCTTCTCCTGCGCCTCCAGGCGGATCAGCGCCTCGGCCACCGGGCCGGCGGCCAGCCCGATCTGCCACTCGCGAGCGCCCAGTCCGCGCAGCCGGGCGGCGACGGCGTCCGTGTCGACGGCCGCGGGCGGCTCCCAGGTCAGGCGGCGCACGGCCTCCGGCTGCAGGAGGTTCTCCGCCGGCATGCGGTGCGCGTCGGCGAGGGCGGCGACCGCGGTCCTCGCCGCGGCGAGCCGCCGGGCGGCGACCGGGTCGCGGTCCATCCAGCGGTTGGCGGGCGGCGGTCCGTCTCCGGGGGCGCTGGGCTGGGGCAGCTCGGCCTCCGGCAGGGCCCGCGCCCTGGTGATCGCGGCCAGCCAGTCGCGCAGGTGCTTGCGGGCGCTGCGGCCGGTGAAGGCGGGGATGTCGGTGAGGGCCTTGGTGGTGCGGGGCAGCTCCAGGGCGGCGGCGACGATCGCCGAGTCCGGCAGGACCCGGCCCGGCGCCAGGTCGGCCTCGCGGGCGAGGGAGTCGCGGAGCGTCCACAGCTCCCGGACCACGGCCAGCCCGCGCAGCGCGCGGACCTTGTGGATCCCGGAGGTGCGCCGCCACGGATCGGTGCGGGGCCCCGGGGAGCGGTAGGCCAGCACCGCGGCGAACTCCTCCTCGGCCCAGGCGAGCTTCCCGCTCGCCTTCAGCTCCTCGTGCAGGACGTCCCGGAGCTCGATCAGGACCTCGACGTCGAGCGCGGCGTAGCGCAGCCAGTCCTCCGGCAGCGGGCGGGTGGACCAGTCGGCGGCCGAGTGGCCCTTCTCCAGCCGGAGGCCGAGGACGTTCTCCACCATCATGCCGAGGCCCACCCGCTCGTAGCCGAGCAGACGCCCGGCGAGCTCGGTGTCGAACAGCGCGCGGGGGCGGAAACCGAGCTCCGCCAGGCAGGGCAGGTCCTGGGAGGCGGCGTGCAGCACCACCTCGGCGTCGGCCAGCGCCGCGTCCAGCTCCGACAGGTCGGGGCAGCGGATCGGGTCGATCAGCGCGCTGCCCGCACCGGCCCGGCGCAACTGAACCAGATAGGCGCGGCCGCTGTAGCGGTAACCCGAGGCCCGCTCGGCGTCCACGGCGACCGGCCCGGTGCCCTCGGCGAAGGCGTGCACGACACGCGCGAGGCCGGCCGGATCCTCGATGACGGGTGGGATGCCTTCTCGAGGTTCCAGCAGTGGAACGATCGTCGTCTCGTCGGTCACGTTCTGAAGGACTCCGGATCTTCGCGACGGCGCGGCGGCAGGGCCGCCACGTCGGGGGGCAGGGGGGGGATGCCCGCCGCCAGGCACATCAGGTCGCACCAGGCGGCGACATGGCCGGAGAGGTCCTCCTCCAGGGGGGACCAGGAGGCGCGCAGTTCGAGCTCCGTGGTCACCGGGTCCTCGCGCTTGTTGCCGAAGCCCTCGGAGACGGCCCGGGTGACGGTGCCTCCGGCGGCGGCGTAGCCGGCGGCGTGCGCGTCGAGCGACTCGGTCAGCCAGCTCCACGCGACGGGACCGAGCAGCGGGTCCTCGGTGATCTCCGGTTCCATGTCCGCCCGGACGTAGGCGACCAACCGGAACTGCCCGTCCCAGCCCCGCTGGCCGTCCGGGTCGAAGAGCACGATGAGGCGCCCGACCGCGAGCTCGTCGTCGTCGCGGTAGACCGACGCGCCGATGGCGGCCGAGTAGGGGGCCAGGCGCTGGGGTGCGGGGATGTCCTCCAGCTCGATCTCCGGCCTGACCTCGGGCAGGCGCAGACTCGCCACCGCGCGCCGGAAGGCGGCGGGAGCGGACGGCGCGTCACCGAGGGTCATATCGGAAGCGTAGGTCGAAACTGAGTGCATGGGGACCATCGGGGTGTTCGTGGGAACCATCGGGGCCGATCAAACCGAGACCATCGGACGGCGGGGAGCGCGTCCGGCGCCGGCGGGCGCCCCCGGCATTCCGGGCGGCGCCCCGAGGACCAGCGCGTGCCCGCACGCGGTGCAGGACCACTCGGGACACTCGCCCGCCCCGTGGCCGTCCGGGCAGGGAGGCTGCTCGAAAACCCGCTCGGCGGCACAGGAAGCGCAGTGCTCACCGCGGCGTTCGGGTGAATTCCACATCGTGGTCATCGCACACGGCCTTTCGTCGGGTCGTGGTCCGACGTTGGCACGTCGCGCCGACAATTCCGCGCAACGTGCTCGGCGTGTCCCCAAAGTGGTGCCGGAATCGATGCCGCGCGGTGATTGACGAACATTTGGACCGGCCGGGGGCCGACCCTGGTTCGCCGATGGGAGGAACTGTACCCGCAAACATGATCGCCCCGTGCCGTCTCGCGAGATCGCAGGCCCCCGGTCGCCGCCTTTTCTCGGGTCTCCGGCCGAATTCCGGCGGACGGGCCGCCGGAACCGGGAGGACCGCTCCGGAGCGGCCACGGGTCGTTCTCCCGAGCCTTTCCGGCGGTGATGTCACCCGTTGACCGGTATTTCGGACGCACCGCGCCGCCGGGGCGCGCGGTGCGCGGACCGACCCGGGGGCATGGCACCCTGGGAGGGTGAATCCCGAGCCTGCCGACTCCCCGTTCCTGCGCGCCTGCCGCCGCCAGCCCGTCCCCCGCACGCCGGTGTGGTTCATGCGCCAGGCGGGCCGCTCGCTGCCCGAGTACCGGGCCGTGCGCGGCGGGGTTCCCATGCTCGCGGCCTGCGCCACCCCCGACCTGATCGTGGAGATCACGATGCAGCCGGTCCGCCGCTACGGGGTGGACGCGGCGATCTTCTTCAGCGACATCGTGGTCCCGCTCAAGGCGATCGGGATCGACCTCGACATCAAACCCGGTGTCGGCCCGGTCGTCGCCGACCCGATCAGGGACGCCGCCGCGGTCCGGACCCTGCGCCCGATCGAGCCCGACGACGTCTCCTATGTCACCGAGGCCGTCCGGGCGCTCACCGGCGAGCTCGGACCGACGCCGCTCATCGGGTTCGCGGGCGCGCCGTTCACCCTCGCCTCCTACCTCATCGAGGGCGGCCCCTCCAAGAACCACGACCACACCAAGGCGATGATGTACGGCGAGCCGCACCTGTGGCACGCCCTGATGGACCGGCTGACCGAGATCACCCTCGGCTTCCTGCGCATCCAGGCCGCCGCCGGGGCCTCGGCCCTGCAGCTCTTCGACTCCTGGGTCGGCGCCGTCGCCCCCGACGACTACCGCGAGTTCGTCCTGCCCTACACCGGCCGCATCTTCGCGGGCCTGGCCGACCTGGACGTCCCGCGCATCCACTTCGGCGTCGGCACCGGCGAGCTGCTCGGCCTGCTCGGCGAGGCCGGAGCCGACGTGGTCGGCGTCGACTGGCGCGTTCCGCTCGACGAGGCGGTCCGCCGCGTCGGCCCCGGCAAGGCGCTCCAGGGGAACCTGGACCCGGCGACGCTGCTCGCCCCCTGGGAGGTCGTCGAACGCAGGGCGGGCGACGTCCTGGCCCGCGGGGCCGCGGCGGAGGGACACGTCTTCAACCTCGGTCACGGCGTGCTGCCGGGCACCGACCCCGACCAACTGGCCCGCCTCACCGACTTCGTGCACCGGGCGTCGGCCCGCTGACGTCGCCCGGCGGCGGACCGGGACGCGCCGGCGCGTCCGGGGACGCAGGGGAGGCAGGGCCGGGATGCGTCGGCGTGCCCGGGGCGTCCGGCCCGGAGGACGCCGGCGGCGTGTCCGCAGAGCCCGGCCCGGAGGGCAGCGGTCCGGAGGGCATCGGACCGGGGTGCAGCGGTCCGGAGGGCGCCGGCGGTCCGGGACGCCTGCGGCGGCTGCGGCGCAGCACGAGGGCGATCGCCAGCCAGACCGGGACGATCACGAGCAGCCAGGGGAGCAGCGCGCCGAGGACCGTCAGTCCGACCTTGACGGCGGTGACGAAGGCCTTCCAGCCCGCCGCCAGGCCGCTGAGGAAGCCGCCGGGCCCCTCCTCCGGCGGTTCGGGCGCCTCGGCCACCGGGCCGATCAGGTTCAGGGTCAGCGTCGCCATGCCGGTGAGCGAGGCGAGCTTCTTCTGCCGGGCCTGGAGCGACTCCAGCTCCGCCTCCCGGTTGGAGATCTCCCGCTCGACCTCGAGCACCTGGCCGATCGTGTCCGCCCGCTTCAGCAGCGCGCGCAGCGAGTCCAGCGCGGACTGCGCCGACTTCAGACGGCTCTCGACGTCGGCGACCTCCTCGGTGACGTCCTCGGTGTTCTGCTGGACCGACTCCCGCTTCCCCAGCTCCTTGCCGAACCGGTCGACGACGGCCGGGTAGTTCGCGGGCGGGATCTTGAAGACCAGGGTGGAGGAGGCCTCACCGCCGCCGAAGGCGTCCGACTTCTCCTGGGACAGGTAGCCGCCGGTCGAGGAGACGATGCGCTTGGCCGCCTCGGCCGAGGCGGCCACGTCCTCGGCGCGGACGGTCATCTGCGCGGTGTAGACGATGGCCCGCTCGGTCGGGACCGCCTTCACCTGCTCCGTCTGCCGCCGCTCGCCCCCGGACTCGCCGGAGGAGGGGGCCTCGGCGCTCTCCGCGCGGTCGAACCCCGCCCCGCCGGAGCCGTCGCCCTGGGCGGAGACCGCCGCCGGAGCAGCGGCGTCGCTCATGCCGGACTTCTCCGAGGCGCCGCAGGCCGACGCGAACAATGCCAGGACCGCGAGAGGAACCACCAGGCGCGGGCCGTACCGGAATCTGGTCATGCACCTGGAGACGGGGCGCGCGGAGCACGGGTTCGGCGGGGCGGGTCACGATGCCGTCACGTTCCCCGCGGCCACGTTCCCCTTGGCCACGTGTCCCGCGGCGGCGGGCGGAGCCGTACGGCGGGCGGCGGGGACGGCGCGGCCGGGGCCGGACGCGGACGGCCGCCGGGGAGCGGTACGGTCAGGAGTCATGGAAGGGAACCGGAGTCATGTGGTGGTCGTCGGCGGCGGGATCGCCGGTCTGGCCGCGGCGTGGCATCTGCGGCAGGGCGGTGGGAACGTCCGGGTGACCGTTCTCGACGGCGCGGGGCGGATCGGCGGCAAGCTCCAGGTGAGCGAGGTCGCCGGGGTCGCGGTCGACGCCGGAGCCGAGGCGATGCTCGTACGGCGGTCCGAGGGCAGGGACCTGGCCAGAGCGGCCGGGCTCGGTGAGGAGTTGCGGCACCCCGGGGGCGCCCAGGCGGCCCTGCTGGTCGGCGGGGCGCTGCGGCCGATGCCGAAGGGGCAGGTCATGGGCGTCCCGTCCGACCTGGCGGCCCTGGCCCGCTCGGGCGTGCTGAGCCTCGCGGGCCTGGCGAGGGTGCCGCTGGACCAGATCATGCCGGCCACGCTCGTCACCACCGACGTCTCGGTGGCCGCCTACATCCGCGCCCGGATGGGCGGGGAGGTGGTGGACCGGCTGATCGAGCCGATCCTCGGCGGCGTCTACGCCGGACGGGCGGAGGCGCTCTCCCTGGACGCGACGATGCCCCGGATCGCCGCGGTCGCCCGTTCCGAGCGCTCCCTGCTCGCCGCCGCCCGGAAGATCACCGCCGAGACGCCCAAGGACGCGGGCCCCGTCTTCGCCACCCTACGCGGCGGCATGGGCAGTCTGCCCGAGGCCGTCGCCGCCGCCTCCGGAGCGGAGGTCAGGACCGGGGTGATGGTCCGGGAGCTGCGCCGCGCCGAGAGCGGCTGGCGGCTGGTGGCCGGACCGGTGCCCGATCCCGAGGTGATCGAGGCCGACGCGGTGGTCATCGCCGCCCCGGCCCCCGCGGCCGGCCGGCTGCTCGCCGAGGAGGTGCCCAAGGCCGCGGCCGAGCTGGCCAGGATCGAGTACGCCAGCATGGCCATCGTCACCCTGGCCTACCCGCGCGTGGCGTTCCCGCAGGCGCCGACCGGCAGCGGCTACCTGGTCCCGCCGGTCGAGGGCCGCCCGGTCAAGGCGGCGACGTTCAGCTCGGTCAAGTGGCCGCACCTGGCCGAGGCCGACCCCAACCTGGTCGTGCTCCGCTGCTCGATCGGCCGGCTCGGGGAGGAGGCCCTGCTCCAGCGCGACGACGCCGAGCTGGTCGCCCTGGCGATGGCGGAGGCGGCCGAGATCCTGGGCGTACGGGGCCTGCCCCTGGACTCCCGGGTCACCCGCTGGGGCGGTTCGCTCCCGCAGTACAACGTGGGCCACCTGGACCGGGTCGCCCGCATCCGCGCGGCGGTCGCGGCCCAGCCCGGCCTGGCCCTGTGCGGCGCGGCCTACGACGGCGTCGGCATTCCCGCCTGCATCGCCACCGCGCGTACGGCGGCGGCCCGGGTCCTGGACCACCTGGCCTCCCGGCAGAGCGGTTCCTCCGTCGCCTGAGGGGCGGCCGGAAGGGCCGGGGAGGGGAGGCTCCGGGGCCGGGGGCGGCACCGGGGCGCCGGGCCAGGGCCCGGGAAAGGAGCCGGTGAGCGGGCCCGGGGAAGGGTCCGCGGGCCCGTTCCCCGCGGGACGGACCGGCCGCCCTCCTCGCTAGGTTTGGAGGGTGGGAAGCAGAGTTCCTGATGAGAGGGTGAGGACGACGGACGAGAACCAGCGGCCCAGGGCGCGTGACCTGAACCAGGTGATCCGCTACACGATGTGGTCGGTCTTCAGGCTGCGCGACGGCTGCCCGGGCAACCGGGAGGGCCTGGCCGGCGAGGTCGAGGACCTCCTGGCGCAGATGGCCGAGAAGGACGTCGTGACCCGCGGCGTCTACGACGTCGGCGGCTTCCGCGCCGACGCCGACTTCATGTTCTGGTGGCACGCGCCGACCGCCGAGGACCTGCAGGAGACCTACGCGCGGTTCCGCCGCACCGACCTGGGCAGGCTGACCGAGCCGGTCTGGTCGGCGATGGCGCTGCACCGCCCGGCGGAGTTCAACAAGTCGCACATCCCGGCGTTCCTCGCCGAGGAGGAGCCGCGCGCCTACGTGAGCGTCTACCCGTTCGTCCGCTCCCTGGAGTGGTACCTCCTGGACGACGCCGACCGCCGCCGGATGCTCGCCGAGCACGGCATGATGGCCCGCGACTACCCCGACGTGCGGGCCAACACGGTCGCCTGCTTCGCCTTGAACGACTACGAGTGGATGCTCGCCTTCGAGGCCGACGAACTGCACCGCATCGTCGACCTGATGCGCACCCTGCGCGGGGCCGAGGCCCGGCGGCACACCCGGGAGGAGATCCCCTTCTACACCGGCATCCGCAAGCCGGTGAGCGAGCTGGTCAACGCCCTGCCGTAGAACGGCTCCGCCGGAGAAGGCAAAGCCCTGGCGGAAAGGGGCGGCCTCGTTTCAAAATTTTGTCATACTCAGGAAAAATCTCCTGAGTGCGAGGCCAAGGTGACCAAGGGCGAAGGTCTGGTGCGTTCCGGGCGGCACAGAGGCGGCCACCGCAGGAAGAGGTCCCGGCGGTGGAGCCGGGAGGCGTCCGTGGGGGCCGCCGCCCTGGCGGTCGCGGTCGCCGGGATCGTGGTGGTGAGCTCGTCGTCCGGTGAGGCCCCGGGCGCCGCCGGGAAGACCTTGGAGACACCGCCCTCCGCGGGGGGACCGGCACCGGAGGCGGTCGCGGCGCTCCCGCAGGCGGGGGCGCCGCAGGTGGCGCCCTCCGGGCCGGCGGGGCCGGACGGCCGGCGGTCTCCGATGGTGACCGCGGGACTCGACGGCGCGGGCGCGTCCGGCGGAGGCCCCGGCGGCGCGGCGCGGGAGCCCGCGGCGGGCGGACCCGCGAAGGGGTCCGGCGCCGGCGAGGCGCCGGAGAAGGAGTCCGCCGGGACCGGCGAGGCGTCCGCCGGGAAGCCCGGGGCCCGCGGCCCCCGGGAGGGCGGGAGCGCGGAGCCGCCCGGGGGGACGGAGCCCGTCAAGAAGGCGGAATCCGTCAAGAAGGCGGAGCCCGTCAAGAAGGCGGAATCCGCAGGGAAGGGCGCGGACGGCGGAACGGCCGAGGCGGCGGGGCGGTCCAAGCACACCGACGCCGGGGCCGTCGCGTACTTCCAGCGGAGCAGGGCGGCCGGACGGGTGAAGGACATCCGCCTGGTCGGGGGATACCTGCGGATCTACACCGATCTTCCGGAGTCCGCTGACAACTCCAAGCAGGCGATCGACCTGTGCGAGACGGGCCTCGACTACCTCGCGGAGGAGGTCGGGGAGGACGACCCCGTGGTCTTCGTCCAGGCGGAGTTCGGGGAGAACGGCAATCCGGTCCTGGCCAACGTGCTCGGCCCCGACGACTCCACCTGCCGGGTCACCTACCCTCGGCCGAGGCGGTAGCGCGGGCCCTTCCGAGGCCGGGATCCTCCGCGGCCGGGGCCGGGGGACCCGGGGCGGTCACCGGATCCTGACCCGGGTCTTGCCGCACACCGCGCAGCGCTGGGTGACCACCCTGCCGATGGTCTCGATGATCTCCCACCTGTGACGGAGATGCACGGGGGACTCCTCGGGAGGAAGGTGACTCTGTGGAGATCGTCGCGCACGGTGCGTAGTATCCTTTACCCGCGTTCGAGCGTCCGTTCACCTGCTCGCGCGGACGGACTCGCGCGCGCGGGCGGACTCGTGCGGGCGGACGGAAGACCTGGAGGCGCCTGCGGGGAGGCGGCCGGGAGCGTGCCTACTCGGCGGGCTCCAGCCGGAGCGAGACGGAGTTGATGCAGTAGCGGTCGTCCGTGGGCGTGGCGTAGCCCTCGCCGTGGAACACGTGGCCGAGGTGGGAGTCGCAGCGGGCGCAGCGGACCTCGACGCGGACCATCCCGAGGGAGCGGTCCTCGATCAGGGTGACGGCCTCGGACGCGGAGGGCTCGTAGAAGCTGGGCCAGCCGCAGTGGCTTTCGAACTTGGTGTCCGACCGGAACAGCTCGGCGCCGCAGGCGCGGCAGCCGTAGACGCCCACGGTCGTGGTATCGACGTACTCACCGGTGAAGGGACGCTCCGTGCCCGCCTGGCGGAGCACCTGGAACTCCTCGGGAGAGAGCTGGGCGCGCCACTCGGCGTCGCTCTTGACCACCTTGTCCATGTCCTGACTCTACGCGAACGCCACCTCGGGAAGAAAAATCTTGGAGGGTGAAGCACCCTGGGACGCCCGATCCGGCGTCCTTGCTGATGTGGGGGGTTTTCACCTTCCAGATGAGGGATGAGATCATCTGTCCGGCCGTTCCGAGGATCAACGGGACGGTTCGAATGCCGCCGGCCGGGCGGCGCGCCAGCGCCCGGGACCGGAGAGCGGGACGGGTGATCGCGGTCCGTCCCGTCGAGAGCCCGGTCCCGCCACCGAGGCGGCTCCGGGACGGACCCGTCCCATTCACGGCGCGGTCGCGCGGATAACGGGCCGGACGGCAAAGTCTGCGTCTGATTCCGGTAAACGATGAACCGCCTCCCGATCGCACCGCTTGCCTCCCGCTCCGCCGGTTGGCGAAGCTCGGCCGTGTATCGAAGACACGCGGACACCTCGGCACCGGGAGCAGAACTGTGGCGGCAATCGCAGGAGCACGACGTCTCGCGGCAGTGGGCGCGGTGACGGCCTTCTCGCTCGGAGGCGCCGCCCTGGCGGCCGGGATCGGCGCCGCCGCCGCCCAGGCGTCGCCGGCGGACGGGCAGGCGGCGTCGGCCACGTGCGAGACGATCCTGCCGCCGTGTGCCTCCCGGCCGGGCGGTACGGCGGGACAGGCGGTGGGACAGGCCGGAGGGCCGGCCCGGGGACGCGGCGACCGGGAGACACCGGGGCCGGGCGCGGGAGCGTCGAGCGACCGGGAGACACCGGGGCCGGGCGCGGGAGCGTCGAGCGGCCGGGACGACGTGTGGGCGGGGGCGCTGGGTTCGGGCTCCACCTCGTCGGAGGCGCACGCCTCCGGCGGGGACGGCGGGCGGCCCGGAGGCGCGTCCGGCGGCGGGGGAGCCGGAGGCGGCACCGCGGGCGGGGGACGGGACGCCTCGGGCGTGTCCCGGCCGGAGAAGACCGCCGCGGGGACGCCTTCCCGGGACGAGGGCGCGGGCGGCGCGGGCGCGGATGAGGACTCCCGGAGCAAGGGCACGGGCAAGGACTCCTGGAACAAGGACACGGGCAAGGACTCCTGGGGCAAGGGCGCGGACAAGGGGACGAAGGGCTGGCCGGGCACGCCGGCGGCGCCCTCCAGCGGAACCTGGCCGACCGCTCCGGGCGGGGGCGGGTCGGGCACCTCCGGGCAGAGTTGGACCGCCGTGCCGGGGGAGACGGTCTCCCGGGCCCCGGCCTCCCTGCCCGCCGACTCGTGGGACCCGAACGCCGACGAGCGGCGCAGGATCCCGGACGGCGCCCCGCAGACGGGCGGGGGCGGCCTCGCTCCGCAGGTCCGGTCCGGTGACTGGCCCCTCGCCGCGGGCGGCGCGGCGCTGCTGCTGGGAGCCGGGCTGGCGGGTCTCTCCGTACGGTGCCGTCGGCCGGGCGAAGCGTAGCCGGTGCCGTCCACCGGGCGGCGGCCCGCATTCGGAGCGGCGGTCCTGGCCACCGGGGCCGGGCTGCTGCTGTGCGGGCTCGGCGTCGGCCGCATCCTGGTGGAGGAGGGCGTCCTCTCTGCGGCGGCCGGGCGCCCGGCGCCGCCGGCGGAGGTCTCGTCGGCCGCCTCCCCGGCGGACACGCCGCGCCGTCCGCTGGTGCCGGTGGCCTCCGGCGGATCGCTGGCCTACACGTTCGCCCGGCCGGTGAAGAGGTCGGTGCCGCTGACCGTGCACATCCCCAGGATCGGAGTGACGGCCCGGGTGATGCGGCTGGGACTCGGAGCCGGAGGCGCCATCGAGAACCCGCCGCTGGATCCTCCGGACCTCGCCGGCTGGTACACCGGCGGCCCGGCTCCCGGCGAGCGCGGTCCCGCCGTCATCACCGGCCACCTCGACACCCGCACCGGGCCCGCCGTCTTCGCCCGCCTCGACCGGCTCCGGCGCGGCGACCAGATCCAGGTACTGCGCCGGGACGGCGCCGTGGCCGTCTTCGCGGTCGACGGGAGCGAACTGGCCGCCAAGGACGCCTTCCCCACGGCCCGCGTCTACGGCGACGTGGACTACCCCGCGCTGCGCCTCGTCACCTGCGGCGGCGCCTTCGACCACGCGACCCGCAGCTACACCGGCAACACGATCGTCTACGCCCACCTCGCGCGGGTCTACCGCCGGGCCTGAACGGCCCTCCCGCGCCCTGCCGTACGGCGGGGCGCGGGGCGGTCACGGGTCCCGGGGGAGGCCGAGGGCGCGCTCGGCGACGATGTTCAGCTGGATCTCGGTGGTGCCGCCGCCGATGGTGAAGGCCCGGGTGGCGAGGACCATCCGGTTCCAGTACCGCGAGGCGGGGGCGATCGACCAGCAGAACTCGGAGACCGCCTGGGAGTGGCGCATGCCGAGGAGCTTGCGAACGCTGGAGGCCGTACCGGAGTCCGCGCCGGAGAGCCGGGAGAGGGTGACGCGCAGCCCGAGCGCGGAGATCGCCTGGCCCTCGGCCCACAGCCGTCCGGCCTGCTCCAGCGCGGCGGGGCGGAGCGCCTCCGGGCCGCCGAGCCTGCCGATCAGCTCGGCCATGTCGGTGTGCCGCGAGCCGGGGCCCCAGGAGTCGCCGAGGGCGACGCGCTCGTGGGACAGGGTGTCGCGGGCGATCTTCCAGCCCTGCCCGGCCTCCCCGACGACCAGGTCGTCGGGGACGAAGACGTCGTCGAGGAAGACCTCGTTGAAGATCTCGTCCCCGTTGATCTCCTTCAGCGGGCGGACGGTGACGCCGGGGGAGGACATGTCGACGAGGAAGTAGGTGATGCCCTCGTGCTTGGGGGCGTCCGGGTCGGTCCTGGCCAGGCAGATGCCCCAGTGCGCGTACTGGGCGAGGGAGCTCCAGATCTTCTGGCCGCTCAGGGACCAGCCGCCCTCGACCCGCACGGCCCTGGTGGACAGCGCGGCGAGGTCGGACCCGGCGCCGGGTTCGCTGAAGAGCTGGCACCACGTGATCTCGGTGGTGAAGGTCTTCGGCAGGAAGCGCTCCCGCTGCTCCGGCGTGCCGTACCGGACGATCGACGGCACGGCCCAGGCGGCGATGGCCAGGTTGGGGCGCCCGACCCCGGCGGCGCGGAACTCCTGATGGATGACGACCTGCTCCAGCGGCGAGGCCGCGCGGCCCCACGGCTCCGGCAGGTGCGGCATGAGCCAGCCCTCGGAGGCGAACCGGGCCAGCCGGGTCAGCGGCTCCTCCGCGGCCAGGGAGGCGACGGCGGCGCGGACCTCCCGGCGGAAGGACTCGGCCTCGGCGGGCAGGTCCGGCTCCGCCGCCCGGCGCGCCCCGGCGGCGGCCAGGACGGCCGTGCGCTCGGCCCATTCCCCCGGGTCGCCGCTCAGCGCCCGCAGGGACAGGGCGCGGCGGTAGTACAGGTGGGCGTCGTGCTCGTAGGTGTAGCCGATCCCGCCCAGCACCTGGATCGCGTCGGCGGTGCACCGCACGGCCGCGTCCGCGGCGAGCACCCCCGCCGCGGCCACCGCGAGGGCGGTCTCCCCGGCCGGAACCGCCGGGCTCTCCTCGCTCTCTCCGCCCGGCTCGGAGCCGGGCGAGGCGGCACGGGGACCGGCGGCGGCGGGGGCGGCGGCGTCGAGAGCCCGGGCGGCGTCCCACACCGCGGCCCGGGCCTGCTCCAGGGCGACGAGCATGGCGGCGCACCGGTGCTTGACGCCCTGGAACTGGCCGATGGGACGGCCGAACTGCTCGCGGACTTTCGCGTACTCCGCGGCGGTGGACACCGCCCAGGCGGCCACGCCGCAGGCCTCGGCGCCGAGCAGGACGACGGCCAGGCCGTTCACCAGCTCCGCCGTCACCCCGTCCAGCACCCGGCCGGCCGGTACGGCCACCGCCGCCACCGCCGTCAGCGGCCGGGTCGGGTCGACGCCCTCCAGCGGCGCGGTCAGGCAGTCGGCCCGGTCCAGGGCGGCCCACCGGCCGTCGGCGAGCGGCAGGACGACGAGATCGGCGTCGGGCGGGCCCAGCGCGGTCAGGAGGTTCCCGGGCAGGACCGCGTCCGGGGCGGGAGCATCAGGCTCCGCGGTGTCCGAAGCGGTGTCCGAAGCGGTGTCCGAAGCGGTGTCCGAAGCGGTGTCCGAAGCGGTGTCCGAAGCGGTGTCCGAAGCGGCGTGCGGGGCAGGGGTGTCCGGCCGGGCGGTATCCGGAGCGGTTCCAGGGGCCGGGCCGGAGGCGGCGGAGCTCCGTGCGGCGGAGCCGGGGGCGGCGGCGCGGGCGCCGCCGGGCAGGGCGACGGCGGCGGTCAGGGTTCCGTCGGCCAGGGCCGCCAGGAGCCCGTGCGCGGACCCGGCACGGGCGATGATCGCCGAGGCGAGGACGGTGGGCAGGTGGGACCCGGGAGCGCAGTGCTCGCCCAGGGCCTCCAGCGCGACGGAGAGCTCCGCCAGTCCGCCGCCCTGCCCGCCGTGCTCCTCGGGCAGGTGCAGCCCCAGCAGTCCCTGCGCGGCCAGGGCGGTGCGGAAGGGCTCGTGCCCCATGCCGCGGACCGTGATGTTCCGGTCGGCGAACCCGTGGACGGAGGCCGCGAGCGCCCGGTGCTCCTCGGTGATCCCGATGCTCATGCGCCGACTCTAGAACGTCATTCGGTTTCCCGTAAGGGGGTGGCCGGACCGTAGCTTCGCACCGGCGGGTGCGCCGTTCCGAGGTCTCGCACCGGGGTGCCGTTCTGGGGCGCCGGTCTGGGGTGCCGGTCCCGCGGGGGCGGGCGGATCCGGTTACCGCTGCGGCCTGCGGTGCGGGCCGGATGGTTGCCCGCCCTTGGTGAAGGCGAAGTTCACCCCGACGATGCCGAACCAGATGAACGCGATCAGATAGAGGGCGTGGTCTCCCGCGAAGGCGAGGCCCACGGTGGCGATCACGCCCAGGCTCAGGGAGACGATCGCGAGCGCGAGTCGCTGCCCGGCGGCCACGGAGGGGCGGACCGCCGGGGTGTGGGCCGCGAGCCGCTGGTCCACCCGCCGGTCGATCTCGGTGTCCATCTTCTCCAGGAAGCCCTCGACCAGGGAGTCCTCGAATTCGGGGCCCAGCTCGCGCCGGGCCTCGACCGCCGCGCGCAGCTCGTCGCCGGGTGATGATCTATCCATAGTCGAGATATATCGTTTCTGCTCGGCCATGTCCATGGAATTCAGGAAGAAGACCGGACATATCTGGTGAACAGGAAGCCGTCCTCCTCCAGGACGTGGGCGAGGCGGAGGCGGGCGAGGACGTCCGGACCGGCGAGGACCCGGGCGGCGGACCCGCCGACCAGCACCGGGCTGACCGTCAGGCAGAGCTCGTCGATCACGTCCGCGGCGGCGAGCTGGCCGTTGATCCGGGCCCCGCCCTCGCACAGTATCCGGCCCAGCCCCCGCTCGCCGAGCTCCCCGACCGCCGCGGCCAGGTCCACCCGGTCGTCCCCGGCCACGATCACGTCGGCGTGCCTGGCCGCCCGCGCGCGCCGGTCCGCCGGAGCCGCCGCGCAGGTGACGACGATCGTGCGGGCGTCCGGCTCCGCCTCGGTGAACAGCGGGGAGTCCAGGTCCAGCTCCAGGCCGCGGGTGACCACGGCGATCGTCGGGGCGGCGGGACGGCCCGCGCGCAGCGCCCGCCAGGACTCCCTCGGCCGGGCCGGGCCGTACCCCTCGCTGCGGACGGTCTCGGCCCCGGCCAGGATCACGTCCGCCAGCCCGCGCAGCACCCCGAAGACCCGCCGGTCGCCCGCGCCGGACAGCCCGCCGGACAGGCCCTTGAGCCAGATCCCGCCGTCGGCGCTGGCCACCATGTTGACCCGCACGCACCGCGGGCCGGGATAGGCGTAGGCGAGCGCGAGATCGACGTCGGCGTCGGCGGGGGGAGCGGGGTGCAGGAGACGCATCCCCCCACCCTGGCACAGCCACCGGTCGATAACGGATCCGGCGCCCCCGGTGACTTCGCGGGCCCGCCGTTACATGATTTCTTAGAAGACCGGGGAGGGCGTGTGGGGCTGATCGCGATCGTGACATGGTCGATCACCGCGATGGTCGGGATCCACCTGCTGTACCTGTGGCTGTCCGGCGGGGGCCTGCGGCAGCAGGCGACGAAGGTCACCCGGTTCCCCGCGGCGCTGGTCTTCGCCCACCCGGTCCTGGCGGTCTCCGCGCTGGGCTGCTGGATCGCCCACGTGCTCACCCACCAGCGGTTCTTCGCCTGGCTCTCCTTCGGCGTGCTCTCGGCCGCCGCGCTGCTGGGCTTCGTCATGTTCACCCGCTGGCTGGGCGGCGGCCGCCACGCGCGCGGCGCCGAGCAGCGCTTCCCGGTGCTCGCGGTGCTGCTGCACGGCCTGGCGGGGGTGACCACCTTCGTGCTGGTCCTGCTCACCGCCACGGTCGCGACGGGCCGGTAGGCCCGGCTCGCCGCCGGAGACCTGGGCCCGCGGCCCGGGCGGTCCTGGACGGCCCCGGGCGGTCACTCCCGGGCCGTCCTGGCGCAGCACAGGATCTGCATCGAGCGCGCGGTCACCGCGATCACGGACTCCGGCGGCCAGAACTCGTCGGGGAACGGCTCGTCCCGGGCGGTCTCGTCGGCGGTGTCCAGCACCGTCCGCCACGTGGAGCCGTAGCGCGCGTCGGGCAGGGTGAAGGCCATGTCCCCGTGGTGGGCGTTGATCAGCAGCAGGAACGAGTCGTCCACGATCCGCTCACCGCGCGGGCCCGGCTCGGTGATGGCGTCGCCGTTGAGGAAGACCGCCAGCGACTTGGCGTAGCCGGTGTGCCAGTCGGCCGCCGACATCTCCGTCCCCGCCGGGGTGAGCCAGACGATGTCGCGCACGCCGTCCGGGGCCGGGCGGCCGTGGAAGAACCGGCGGCGCTGCAGGACCGGGTGGTCGCGCCGGAGCTCCGACAGGGCCCGGACGAAGCCGAGCAGGTCGGCCTCGGTCCGGGCCAGCGACCAGTCGATCCAGGAGACCTCGTTGTCCTGGCAGTAGGCGTTGTTGTTGCCGTTCTGGGTCCGGCCGAGCTCGTCGCCGGCCACCAGCATCGGCACGCCCTGGGAGATGAACAGGGTGGCCAGGAAGTTGCGCCGCTGGCGGCGGCGGAGCCGTATGATCGCCGGGTCCTCGACCGGGCCCTCGGCGCCGCAGTTCCACGACCGGTTGTCGTCGGTGCCGTCGCGGTTGTTCTCCCCGTTGGCCTCGTTGTGCTTGCGGTCGTAGGAGACCAGGTCGTTCAGGGTGAACCCGTCGTGCGCGGTGACGAAGTTGATCGAGGCCACCGGGCGGCGGCCGGAGGTGGCGTACAGGTCCGCCGAGCCGGTCAGCCGGGAGGCGAACTCCGGCAGCGCCGAGCCGTTGCCCCGCCAGAAGTCGCGGACCGTGTCGCGGTACTTGCCGTTCCACTCGGTCCACAGCGGCGGGAAGTTGCCCACCTGGTAGCCGCCCGGCCCCACGTCCCAGGGTTCGGCGATCAGCTTCACCTGCGAGATCACCGGGTCCTGCTGGATCAGGTCGAAGAACGCGCTCAGCCGGTCGACGTCGTGCAGCTCGCGGGCGAGCGCGGAGGCCAGGTCGAAGCGGAAGCCGTCCACGTGCATCTCCAGCACCCAGTAGCGCAGGGAGTCCATGATGAGCTGGAGCGCGTGCGGGGAGCGGACGTTGAGGGAGTTGCCGCAGCCGGTGTAGTCGAGGTAGTAGCGCCGGTCGCCGTCGTGCAGCCGGTAGTAGGCGGTGTTGTCGATGCCCCGGAAGGAGAGCGTGGGCCCCATGTGGTCGCCCTCGGCGGTGTGGTTGTAGACCACGTCGAGGATGACCTCGATGTTCGCCTCGTGCAGCGCCTTGACCATGGCCTTGAACTCCAGCACCTGCTCGCCGCGCCGCCCGCTGGAGGCGTAGCCGTTGTGCGGCGCGAGGTAGGAGATCGTGTTGTAGCCCCAGTAGTTCGTCAGCCCCCGGGCCACCATCGCGTGCTCCGGCACGAACTGGTGCACCGGCATCAGCTCCACCGCCGTCACGCCCAGGCCCAGCAGGTGGTCGAGGACCGCCGGATGGGCCAGCCCCGCGTAGGTGCCGCGCTGCTCCTCGGGGACCGCCGGGTGGCGCATGGTGAGCCCGCGCACGTGCGCCTCGTAGATCACGGTCTGGTGGTACGGCGTGCGGGGCGGCCGGTCGGCCCCCCAGTCGAAGAACGGGTTGACCACCACGGTCTTCGGCACGAAGGGCGCGCTGTCGTAGTCGTTGCGTGCGGCCGGATCGGTGAACCGGTAGGAGAACAGCGCCTCGTCCCACGACAGCTCGCCCTCGATCGCCTTGGCGTAGGGGTCGAGGAGCAGCTTGGCGGGGTTGCACCGGTGCCCCCGGGAGGGATCGTAGGGCCCGTGGACGCGGTAGCCGTACCGCTGGCCGGGCATCACGCCCGGCAGGTAGCCGTGCCAGACGAACCCGTCGACCTCGGGCAGGTCGACGCGCTCCTCGCGGCCGTCCTCGTCGAACAGGCACAGCTCCACCCGTTCGGCCACCTCGGAGAACAGGGCGAAACCGGTGCCCACACCATCCCACGTGGCACCGAGCGGGTACGGCTCTCCCGGCCAGACGTCGCGCATGTATCCCCATTCTGCTCCAGTCGGGCCCCCCGCGCAGGGGGTGCCGGCCTTTTCCGTCCCGTCCGCGGGTACGGCGCGGTGCGGGCGGGGCGCGGAACGCGGCCGCGCGCGCCCGCGCGGGGCGTACGCGGCCGCGGGGACGCGGGGGCGCTGAGGTCAGCTCAGCAGCTCGGCGTCGAGGCTGATCGTGGTGCCGGCCAGGGCCTTGCTCACCGGGCAGTTGGCCTTGGCCGTCTCGGCCGCGGTCTGGAACTGCTCGGCGCTGATGCCCGGGACGTGGGCGCGGACCGAGATGACGATCCCGGTGATGCCCTCACCCGGCTGGAAGGTGACGTCGGCCTTCGTCTCCACCGACTGCGGCGGCGTGCCCGCCTGGGCCAGGCCGTGCGACAGGGCCATCGAGAAGCAGGACGAGTGGGCGGCCGCGATCAGCTCCTCCGGAGAGGTCTTGCCGTTGGCCTGCTCGGCGCGCGAGGGCCAGGACACGTCGAACGTGCCCACGCCGGAGGAGTTCAGCGCGACCGTGCCGGAGCCCTCCATCAGGGAGCCCTTCCACTGGGTCGTCGCGGTACGGGTCGTCGCCATGGCGATGTCCTTTCGATCGATCAATCTTCATGAGCGAACATACGCCGTTCAGGCGCCGGGGTGTGCGACCCGGCCGATGACGGCGTCAAGATCCAGCCCGGAGGGCAGCGTACCGAAGGCCCGGCCGCCCTCACCGGACAGCCGGGAGGCGCAGAAGGCGTCGGCGACGGCCGCGGGCGCGTGCCGCACCAGCAGGGAGCCCTGCAGGACCAGCGCCATGTCCTCGGTGATCCGGCGGGCGCGGGACTCGAGGTCGGCGGGGTCGGACAGCGACGTGCGCAGCCGGCCGGCGGCGTCGTCCAACCGGCGGTCGGCCCCGGCGGCGAGCGCGACCTCGCCGAGGAACGCCTCCAGCGCCTCCGGCTCGCGGCCCAGGGCGCGCAGCACGTCCAGCGCCGCCACGTTGCCCGACCCCTCCCAGATGCCGTTCAGCGGCGACTCGCGGAACAGCCGCGGCAGCTGCGAGTCCTCCACGTAGCCGTTGCCGCCCAGGCACTCCATCGCCTCGGCCGCGTGGGCGGGCGCCCGCTTGCACACCCAGTACTTGCCGACGGCCAGCGCGGTGCGGCGCAGCGCGGCCTCGGCGGCGTCCCCGGCGGCGGCCCGGTCGGTCGCCCCGGCCAGGCGCGTCATCAGCGCGGTCGCGGCCTCCGCCTCCACGGCCAGGTCGGCCAGGACGTTGCGCATCAGCGGCTGGTCGACCAGGCGGCGGCCGAACGCGCTGCGGTGCGCGGCGTGGTGGACCGCCTGGCGCAGGCCGTACCGCATCCCGGCGGCCGAGCCGATCACGCAGTCCAGCCGGGTCGTGTTGACCATCTCCAGGATGGTCCGCACGCCCCGGCCCTCCTCGCCGACCCGCCAGGCGAGGGCGCCGTGGTACTCCACCTCGGCGCTGGCGTTGGACCGGTTGCCCAGCTTGTCCTTCAGCCGCATCAGGCGCATGGCGTTGCGGTCCCCGCCGGGCAGCACACGGGGCAGCAGGAAGCAGGTCAGGCCGCCCGGTGCCCGGGCCAGGACGAGGAACACGTCGCACATCGGGGCGGAGTTGAACCACTTGTGGCCGGTGAGGGCGTAGGTTCCGTCGCTCAGCGGCTCGGCCCGGGTGGCGTTGGCGCGCACGTCGGAGCCGCCCTGCTTCTCGGTCATCGCCATCCCGGCCAGCACGCCGCGCTTGGCCGCCGCCGGCCGGAGCCCGAAGTCGTACTCGCGGGAGGCCAGCCGGGGCTCCCACTCGGCGGCCAGCTGCGGGGCGTGGCGCAGCGCCGGGACGGCCGCGTAGGTCATGGAGACCGGGCAGCCGTGCCCGGCCTCGACCTGGCTCCAGACGTAGAACCCGGCGGCCCGGGCCACGTGCGCACCCGGCCGCGGGTCGGCCCACGGGGCCGCGTGCAGGCCGCCGGCCACCGCCACGGCCATCAGCTCGTGCCAGGCGGGGTGGAACTCGACCTCGTCGATCCGGTGGCCGTAGCGGTCGTGGGTGCGCAGCACCGGCGGGTGCTCGTTGGCCAGCCGCCCCCACTCGGCGGCCCGCTCCGACCCGGCGAGCGCGCCGAGCCGGCGCAGCTCCTCCAGGGCCCACCCGGCGCCCTCGCGGGCCAGGCCCTCGGTGAGGGCGGCGTCGGCGGACACGTCGTGGCCGGTGAGCGGGGGGACCTGGTTGACGACGTCGTGGGTCACGTGCGGCCTCCGCGTGCGATCGCCCGGCGCGGTCCACGCCGGTCGCCGGGTCTTTTCCGTCTGCCTCTTCGTTCCGTGCGCATGCGTCCCGTGCGAACGGCCGCATGTCGTGATAGAGGTTATTCGTCCGGATACTGATGGGTAACCCCATGCGCCGCCGGACTTCGCACCCGGCGCCCGCCGCCCGGTGGTCCGGAAGCCGTGGCTCAGAGGCCGGTGACGATGTCCCGGGCGTAGTCGTCGTCGCTCTCGGCCAGGACCCGCTCGATCCCCGCCCGCGCCCGGGGGTCGCCCCGCCGGGCCAGTCCCCGCGCGGCCTCGGCCACCGTGCCCAGGTCCTCGTCGTCGAGCCGGACGGCCAGCGCGTCGCGGATCAGCGGGGTGTCCTCCTCCAGGCCGGCCAGGCCCATGGTCGCCCAGTCGCGGACGTCCGGGTCGGGATCGCGGGTCATCGAGACGAGCAGCGCCAGGCCCTCGGCGTGACCGGGCGGCAGGACCGCGGCCAGCGCGGCCGGATCGGCTTCGGTGCGGGTCCAGCCCTCGGCGGTGACGATCTCCAGCACCTCGGGCAGCGCGCGCGGGTCGGCGTGGTGGCCGAGCGCGCCGAGCACCGAGCGCAGCACCCGCTCGTCGCCCTCGGTGGCGGCCATCCGCCGCAGCACGGGCAGGCTCTCCTCCAGGAAGGGCTTCGCCTCCTCGGTGAAGCCGTACTGGGAGAGCACGTCGACGGCGAGCTCGCGCCGGCGCGGGTCCTCGCTGACGCACAGGCGCACGGCGTCCTCGAAGGTCTCGCGGTCGCCGCGCTTCTGCAGCGAGCCGGCCACCGTCCACCAGGTCTCGGCCTCCTCGTCGACGTCCCGGTACGGCAGCGCCCGCTCGACCAGCTCGTCGAAGGGGAGCCGCTCGCCGGTCGCGTCCTCCAGGAGGGTGGCGACGGCCGCGTGGCCCCGCTGGCACTCCAGCCGGACCGCGGGCCTGCCCTCGCCGTCCACCGCGGTGACGGTCACCAGGTCGGTGCCGTCCTCGGCGCGCGAGCGCCCCACGACGAACTCCGCGTCCTCGGGGGCCTGGTCGGCGACCTGGTCCAGCAGGGCGCTCTCCAGCTGCGTGCCGAGCCAGTCGTAGGCGATGGACAGCGGCGTGTCGCCCTCGCCGTCCGGCCGGGCCGGGTCCGCCCCGGCCTCCAGCAGCGCCCGCACCGCGCCCAGCGCCCCGCGCCGGGCCGCCAGGGTGAGGGGGGTGTCGCCGTCGTCGTTGGCGTCCTCGGCGCCCGCCCCGGCCTCCAGGAGCGCGTGCAGCGCCCCGGCGCGCCCGCCGGACGCCGCCCAGAGCACGGGCGTCCAGCCGCCGGACTCCCGCCCGGCGGGATCGGCCCCGGCCGCCAGCAGCGCCTCGACCGCCTCGACGTGCCCGCCGGCCGCCGCCGCGCACAGCGGCAGCCCGTCATCCTCGCCGTCCTCCGCGCCGCCGCTGATCCGGCCCGGGTCGGCCCCGGCCTCCAGCAGGACCCGCACGAGGCCGGTGCGGCCGGCCGCCGCGGCCCGGTAGAGGGCGGTGGATCCCGCGCCGTCCGCCGGGTCGGCGGGGGTGCCCTTCCGCAGCAGGGTCTCGGCCCGTTCGGCGTCGCCGTCGGCCGCGGCGTCCAGAAGCTCTCGGTACATGCCTCCGGATCATAGGCGGACCGGGGCCCGCGCCGGTGGAGCGGGACCGTGCGGCGCGCGGTCCGGCCGGTGCGCTCCGGACGGCGCCGTGCGGCGGCGCGGCTTCTCGCGCGTCGCGGTCCGCGCGGTCCGGCCGGTGCGCTCCGGACGGCGCCGTGCGGAGCGGTGTGGCACCCGCGGGGCCTGCACCGTCCGGGGGACGGCCGGACTCCTCCTCGGGGAGGAGACCGCTCCGGGATACTCGCGATATGTTGTGACTTGTGAGTGATCCGGGTGGAATTCGAGCGTCGGACGACGAGCGGGAAGCCGTCGTCGAGCAGCTGCGGGTCGCCTCGGTCGAGGGGCGACTGACCCTCGGCGAGCTGACCGAGCGGACGGAGGCGGCCTACAGCGCCGTCACCCTGGCTGAGCTCGCCGTCATCACCTCCGACCTGCCGCCGGCGGGGCAGCCGGCCTCCGCGCCGGCCTACGCGCCCGTGCGGGGGGAGAGGGGCGGCCGGGCGCGGCGCTGGTTCGTGGCGGTGATGGGCGACTCCAAACGGCGCGGCAAGTGGCGCATCGACGGCGAACTCGGCGCGGTGGCCGTGATGGGCGACGTCGTGCTCGACCTGCGGGAGGCCGAGGTCCGCACCGGCGTGGTGGACATCGCCGCCGCGGCGGTCATGGGCGACGTGAAGATCATCGTCCCGGACGGGGTGGACGTCGAGCTCGAGGGCATCGCGATCATGGGGGACAAGAAGGTCGAGGTGCTGGAGGCGCCCACCGGCGCGAACGTGCCGCTGATCCGGGTCAAGGCGTTCGCCCTGATGGGCGACGTCAAGGTGATCGGCGACGCCCGGGCCGGGCGGACCAAGAAGGTCTGGGCCGCCTGGCGGGAGCAGTGGCGCGAGCTGCGCGGGGAGCTGACGGGCGAGCCGTACCGGCAACTGCCGCCGCCCGCTCCGCACTGGGAGGGGCACCTGGGGCAGGCGCCGCACGGGCAGGCGCACCCGCAGCAGGACCCGTACGGGCAGCCGTACCCGCCGCGGTACCCGGAGCCGCCCCGTCCGCCGCAGGCCCCGGGGCCGCCGCGCTGAACGCGGATTCTCCGGGGCGTGCAACGTCCGGCGGGGGCCGGGCGGTAGTGATCGGGGACTGCCACCGATCAGTGAGGACCACCGCATGCGTGACCGGGCCGACTTCGAGCGCTACGTCGAGCAGCGCTCGGCCCGTCTGCTGCGCACCGCGTACCTCCTCTGCCGCGACTGGGGCACGGCGGAGGACCTGGTGCAGACGGCGCTGGCCAAGGCGTGGTTCGCCTGGCGCAGGGTGGGGGAGAACCCCGACCCGTACGTGTACCGGATCCTGGCCAACACCCACGCCACCTGGTGGCGGCGGAGGTGGAAGGGCGAGGTCCCGACCGAGACGCTCCCGGAGGAGGCGGGCCGGGATCCGGCGGCCGATCTGGGGACGCGCGACGAGGTGCGCTCGGTGCTGGCGGCGCTGCCCGCCCGGCAGCGGGCGGTGCTGGTCCTGCGCTACTTCGCCGACCTGCCCGACGCGGAGATCGCCGGGGTCCTCGGCTGTTCGGTGGCCACCGTGCGCAGTCAGGCCGCCAGGGCGCTGGCCAAGCTGCGCGTCGATCCCGCGGCCCGGGCCGCGCTCACCTCGGAGCTGAAATGACGATCACTGAGAACGATCTGCGCGATCTCCTCGACACCGACAGCGGCGGCGGTCCCTGCAGGGGCGTGACCGTGGCCGACGTCGACCGGCGGGCCCGCCGCATCAGGCGCCGCCGCCTCGGCGCGGCGGGCGGGGCGGCGGCGGCGGGCCTCGCCGCCGTGATGGCCGTCGCCCTGCCCGCCGGGACCGCGGACGTGGTCCCCCAGGACGTCTGGACCGGCGTCATGTCCCAGCCGGAGAAGCGGTACGGCGCCCGCCTGGTCACCACGACCGTCCTGTCGGAGCGCTTCTCCGAGATGGGGAGGCGGATCGTGTTCGACATCCCCGATCAGGCGCGGCGTCAGCAGACGTGGATCACGGTGTACTGCCCGTCCGGGGCGGAGGTGCTGCTCTGGGAGGGCGGGAGGTACCACAACGTCTACACGTGCGATCAGAGAGTGGGCGACGAGTTCACCGCGGCCCTGGCGACGGTCTCGGACCGGGAGCGGGTGGAGATCGCGGTGGTGCCCGCCGGCTCCGTCGCGAAGCTGGGGTCCCCGCTGGTCGACGGGGACGACGCGCAGCGGGTCGTGCAGCTCGCGGGCCGGAGCCGCGCCGACCTGCGGATCACCGCGGACCTCTACACGAGCGAGCCGTGCGAGAGCGGGCCGGGCTGCCGGTTCGCCGACGAGTCCGTGCCGGTGCCCTCCGGCGCCTACCCGCTAGGCGGTGATTGACCGCTCGGCCGCCCGCAGGGCCTGGCCGTACCGCTCCAGCAGCACGGACGCCACCTCCGGGGCCGCGCCCAGCACGTCCGCCACGGCCGCCGCGCCCGCGGCGAGGGTGTCCGCCCGGATCCGGTCGGCGAAGTGGCCGGGGGCCAGCAGGTAGGGGGCCACGACCACGCGGGGCGCCCCGGCGGCCAGCAGCCGCCGGACCTCCGCCTGCGGAGCGGGCGCGGCGGCCGAGGCGTAGGCGGCGGCCACCGCCCACCAGCCGCGCCGGGACCACGCGCGGGCGATCCGGGCGACGGTCGCGTTGGCCCGGTGGTCGCCGGAGCCCGCCGAGACCAGCACCACCGCGGTCTCCGGGTCGCCGGCGGCCACGTCCGCCTCGGCCAGCCGCCGCTCCAGGGCGGCGGTCAGCAGCGGGTGCGGGCCCAGCGTCGCGCCCCGGTGCACCCGCAGCCGGGGCTGCCGGGCCGCGGCCTCGGCCAGCGCGCCGGGGATGTCCACCCGGCTGTGGTAGGCCTCGGTGAGCAGCAGCGGCAGCACGGCCGCCTCCGTCCGCCCGGCCAGCGCCCCGGCGAGCGTCGCGGGGGCGTGGTCGAGGTAGGCGGCCCGCACCGGCAGCTCCGGCCGCGCCCGCCGCACGAGGTCCAGCAGCTCCTCCACCGTCGCGGCGGCGCGCGGGTCGCGGGACCCGTGCGCCACGGCGATCAGCGGGACCGGCCGGACCCCGGGAAGCGGGGGACGGCTCACGTGTGGATGCCGCACTCGGTCTTGCCCATCCCGGCCCACCGGCCGCTGCGCGGGTCCTCGCCGGGGGCCACCTGGCGGGTGCAGGGGGCGCAGCCGATCGAGGGGTAGTCGTCGTAGTGCAGCGGGTTGACCAGCACCCCGTTGTCGGTCATGTAGTTGTCGACGTCGTCCTGCGTCCAGCGGGCGATCGGGTTGATCTTGACCATCTGGCGCTTGGCGTCCCACTCCACGACCTTGATCCCGGCGCGGGTGCTGGCCTCGTCGCGGCGGATGCCGGACACCCAGGCGAGGTACGGCTCCAGCGCCCGGTTGAGCGGCTCGACCTTGCGCAGGAAGCAGCACAGGTCGGGGTTGCGGCCGAACAGCCGCGGACCGAGGTCGCGCTCCTGCTCGGCCACCGTCCGGGACGGCCGCACGTCGATCACGTTGACGTCGTAGACCTGCCGGACCGCGTCCCGGGTGCCGATCGTCTCGGCGAAGTGGTAGCCGGTGTCGATGAACAGCACGTCCACCCCCGGCTTGACCCTGCTGACCAGGTCGATCATCAGGGCGTCGCTCATCGACGCGGTCAGGCAGAGCCGGTCGCCGAAGGTCGCCGCCGCCCAGCGGATGATCTCGATGGCGGAGGCGTCCTCCAGGAAGCGCGCGGCGGACTCGACGATGTCCTGCAGGTCGAGCGTCTCGCGCTGCTGACGTAATCCGATCTCCACGTCCACCAGGGTCATCTCACCACTCCGATTCCGAGAAACTTCAGCTTGAAGGCGCGGGCGCACGAGCGGCAGTACCAGCCGCCGTCGCCCTCGTAGGGCTCCAGGTCCTCGTCACCGCAGTACGGGCAGTGGAACGGGACCGCTCTCCCGCTCACTTGAGGTCCGCGTCGTCGGCCCGCCGCGCCCAGGCGGCGAAGGTCTCGCCCTCGTTGCGCTGCTTCTCGAAGGTGCGCAGGACCCGCTCGACGTAGTCGGGCAGCTCCGCGGCGGTGGCCTTCAGGCCGCGGACCTTGCGGCCGAAGCCGGAGTCGGCCCCCAGCGAACCGCCCAGCTGGATCTGGAAGCCCTCCACCTGCTCGCCGGCGTCGTTCACCACGAGCTGGCCCTTCAGGCCGATGTCGGCGGTCTGGACGCGCGCGCAGGAGTTCGGGCAGCCGTTGACGTTGATGGTCAGCGGCTCGGCGAAGTCCGGCAGCCGGGCCTCCAGCTCGTCGATCAGGTGGGAGGCGGTGTCCTTGGTGTCGACGATCGCCAGTTTGCAGAACTGGATGCCGGTGCAGGCCATGGTCTGGCGGCGGAAGGTGGAGGGGGTGACCTGCAGATCGTTGGCCTCCAGCTCCGCGACGAGGCCGTCCACCTGGTCGGGGGCGACGTCGAGGACGACCATCTTCTGCTCGATCGTGGTGTGGACCCGGCCGGAGCCGTGCCGCTCGGCGATGTCGGCGATCAGGTGCAGCTTGTCCCCGCTGAGGCGGCCGACCCGGGGGGTGAAGCCGACGTAGAAGTTGCCGTCCTTCTGCGGGAAGACGCCCACGTGGTCGCGGCGGTCGCTGCGCGGCGCCGCGGGCGCGGGACCGTCGGGCAGCGCGTACCCGAGGTACTCGGATTCGAGGATCTCGCGGAACTTCTCGGTGCCCCAGTCGTTGACCAGGAACTTCAGCCGCGCCCGGTGGCGCAGGCGGCGGTAGCCGTAGTCGCGGAAGATGCCGATCACCCCGCCGTAGACCTCGGAGGCCCGCTCGGGGGTGACGAAGACGCCCAGGCGCTTGGCGAGCATCGGGTTGGTGGACAGGCCGCCGCCGACCCACAGGTCGTAGCCCGCCTCGCCCCGCTCGTTGACGACGCCGACGAAGGCGATGTCGTTGATCTCGTGCACGGTGCAGTGCGCCGGGCAGCCGCTCAGCGCGGTCTTGAACTTGCGCGGCAGGTTGGAGAAGTCCGGGTTGCCGACGTAGTCGTCGTAGATCTGGCGGACCTGGTCGGTGGCGTCGAGGACCTCGTCGGTGTCGATCCCGGCGAGCGGGCAGCCGATGATGACGCGGGGGACGTCGCCGCAGGCCTCGGTGGTCGACAGGCCCACCGCCTCCAGCCGGGCCCAGATGTCGGGGACCGACTCGATCTCGATCCAGTGGATCTGGATGTTCTGCCGGTCGGTGACGTCGGCGGTGCCGCGGCCGTAGAGGTTGGAGATGTCGGCGATGGTGCGCAGCTGCTCCAGGTCGAGCCGGCCGCCGTCGATGCGGACGCGGAGCATGAAGTAGCGGTCGTCGAGCTCCTCGGGCTCCAGGACCGCGGTCTTGCCGCCGTCGATCCCGGGCCTGCGCTGGGTGTAGAGGCCGTACCAGCGCATCCGGCCCCGCAGGTCGGCCGGGTCGATGGAGTCGAACCCGCCCTTGGAGTAGATGTCGATGATCCGCTGACGGACGTTGAGCCCGTCGTCGTTCTTCTTCAGTTCCTCGTTCTTGTTCAGCGGCTCTCGGTAGCCGAGAGCCCACTGGCCTTCGCCCTTCGGGCGCTTGTGGTGGCGGTTGGCCGGGCGGGCCGGGGTCGTCATGTGCGCGTCCTTACGGATGGAAGGGAAGACGTGACGGACACGCACAGGCTCCTCCCGCCTCATCGTCGAGTGCGGGGGCCGGTTCTACTCCGTGGGGAGCGGTCGCTCCGGGGAAGAACGCCTGTCGCGCGCCGAGCCGGATGGAATCAGCGGAGGGCGACGGTCAACGGGCGTTGCGACAGATCGCGCTGCGGACACGCAGGAGGTCGACGTGGCGTCGCACGACGAGCATGGGGTCCGCTGGCATGTCGATGACGATACCTTGGCGGCCCGAGATGTCCAATATCGGGTCCACACTCTGGACGTGGTCTTGGTCTCGCATTTGTCCCCGGGGCCGGGTCCGGCCCTCCCGGCGGCCCCGGCGGCGGCCGGCGGCGCCCACCGGGGGCCGGTGGCGGCGGTTCTCGACGGTGGCTCTCGGCGGCGGTTCTCGACGGCGGTTCTCGACGGCGGCCGGCGGCGGGGCCTCAGCCCTGGCGGGGCCAGTCCAGCGGGGACTCGCGGGGCTCGGCGGAGGGCTGGTGCTGGCAGTCGCACCACGTCCCGCCCCGGCAGTCCTCGTGGCGGCGGTCCTTGCAGGAGTCGCAGATCATGCCTTCATTGTGCCGCCGGGCCCGCGCCCGGCCCGGGACGCCCGGCGCCGCGGGCGCGGCCGTGCCCGCCGGGCGGTCCGCGGATCCGGCCGCCGCCGCTCCTCCCGGGCCCGCCGGATTCGCCGCCCCCTCCCCGGTTCGCCGGTTTCGCCGCAGGTCGTACGGGTGGCGGATGCGTGCGGATCGTCACCGGCCGGATTCGTGGGACGGCGGCGCGGGGGAATACCGTGGGGTGCCATGACGTCCACTGATGCCTCGGCGCGGAGGTCGGGACCGAAGCGGCGACGGCCGCGGGGCCACTCCCGGCTGCGCCGCCACAGCGCCCGGCTGCGGGCCGGGCTCTCCTGGGTGCGCGGCACCGGCACGTGGGCGCTGGCGGTGGCCACCACGAACGCGGGCGTCGCCTACCGGGTCACCGGCCTGGCGGGGGAGGCGGCCTTCTTCGCGCTGCTGTCGCTCCCGCCGTTCGTGCTGGGCCTGATCGGCGTGGTCGGCCAGCTCACCAAGGTGTTCGGGCCGGAGACCGTGCAGGACGTCAACCTCTGGATCGACCGGCAGGCCCACCTGCTGTTCACCGACAACGCCGTGGACACCGTCGTCACCCCGCTCATCGCCGACGTGCTGAGACCGGAGAACCAGGTCTCGCTCATCTCGCTGGGCTTCGTGCTCGCGCTCTGGTCGGGCTCGCGGGCGCTGTACGTCTACGTGGACCTGATCACGGTGGCCTACGGGCTCGGCGAGGAGCGCGGCATCATCCGCACCCGCCTGATGTCCTTCGGGCTCTACCTCGCGGGCCTGCTGAGCGGCCTGCTCGTCATGCCGGTCCTGGTGCTCGGGCCCGAGGCGCTGCGCGGCACGCTGCCGCGCGACTACGGAGGGCTGGTGGACGTGCTCTACTGGCCGGTGGTGGTCGTCGGATCCGTCTTCTTCCTCACGCTGCTCTACCACGTCAGTGTGCCGGTGCGCACGCGCTGGTGGCGGGAGATGCCCGGCGCCGTGCTGGCGCTGATCATCTGGATCGCCTGCGCCGCGGTGCTGCGCGCGGTGCTGGCCGACTGGTTCACGCCGGTGTCCATCTACGGCTCGCTGGCCTCCCCGATCGCGGTGCTCCTGTGGCTGTACATCACGGCGCTGGCGGTGCTCATCGGCGCCACGCTCAACGCCGAGGTGGACCGGCTCTGGCCCGCCGACGGCACGGGACGGGTCAGCCGGGCGGGACAGTCCGATATCGTCTAAACGCGACTGGCGCATTGGGTGGAACAACCACCGGGGAGCGGAAATGGCGGAGGCCGCGCGCCTGGGTCTCCGCGCGTCGTCAACGTAGGCAGGGAGTGAAGGCGCCATGAGTGGTTCCCTTTCCAGCGTCGATCCGCAGATCGCCGACCTGATCAGGGCGGAGGAGCGCCGCCAGACCGACACGGTCAAGCTGATCGCCTCGGAGAACTACGTCTCCAAGGCCGTGCTCGAGGCCACGGGCACCGTGCTCACCAACAAGTACTCCGAGGGCTACCCGGGCAAGCGCTACTACGAGGGCCAGCAGGTCATCGACCAGATCGAGACGGTGGCCGTCGAGCGGGCCAAGGCGCTGTTCGGCGTGAACCACGCCAACGTCCAGCCCTACTCCGGTTCGCCCGCCAACCTCGCGATCTACATGGCCTTCCTGCAGCCCGGCGAGACCGTGATGGGCATGGGCCTGCCCTTCGGCGGCCACCTCACCCACGGCTGGTCGGTCTCGGCCACCGGCAAGTGGTTCAACCCGGTCCGGTACGGCGTGCGCCAGGACACCGGCCGGGTGGACATGGACGAGGTCCGCGAGATCGCCCTGCGCGAGCGCCCCAAGCTGATCTTCTGCGGCGGCACCGCGATCCCGCGCACGATCGACTTCCCGGCCTTCGCCGAGATCGCCCGCGAGGTCGGCGCCGTCCTGGCCGCCGACATCGCGCACATCGCCGGCCTGGTCGCCGGCGGCGCCCACCCGTCACCGGTCGGGCACGCCGACGTCATCTCCACCACCACCCACAAGACGCTGCGCGGCCCCCGCGGCGCCATGCTGATGGCCACCTCCGACGAGCACGCCGCCGCGCTGAACAAGGCCGTCTTCCCCGGCCTGCAGGGCGGTCCGCACAACCACACCACCGCGGCCATCGCGGTGGCGCTCAAGGAGGCCGCCACCGACGGCTTCAAGGACTACGCCCGCCAGGTCGTGATGAACGCCCGCGCGCTGGCCGAGGAGCTGCTGGCCCGCGGGTTCGACCTGGTCTCCGGCGGCACCGACAACCACCTCATCCTGATGGACCTGACCCCCAAGGGCGTCGGCGGCAAGCCCGCCGCGCAGGCGCTGGACAAGGCGGGCCTGGAGACCAACTACAACACCGTGCCGTTCGACCCGCGCAAGCCGTTCGACCCCTCGGGCATCCGCCTGGGCACCGCCGGCGTGACCAGCCGGGGCATGGGCGTGGCCGAGATGCGGCAGATCGGCGCCTGGATCGACCAGGTCGTCACCGCCCTGGCCAAGGACGAGGACGAGGCCAAGCGGGTCATCGTCCGCGTGCACGCCGAGGTCCGCGAGCTGACCTCGCACTTCCCGGCCCCCGGCCTGTAGGACGGAGGCGTCCCGCTCGGGCCCGGGCGGGACGCCCCGCAGGCCTGCGCGGGCCTATGCGGGGGAGGGGCTGCGCGGCCGGCGGCACCGCTCCGTGCACGGTTAACGGATTGCGGCGGTGGAGCGGGCCTGCGTTATAGTGGATCCGGTTCCGCCGCCCTGTCCGCGGGCGGCCACGACATTCGGGAGGTGAGGACTATGCGGGTCTTTCTGACGACCATGCCGTCCGTCGACCTCCGGGTGCCCGCCTAACCGACTCCGCAACGCGGGGCACCCGGTCTTTTCCGCAAAGGGTGTACCCACGTTGTCCTCGTCAGTCCTTCCTGACTTCTACGATCTCTCCTCGCTCGGCTGGAACGACTCTCTCGCCGCCGAGCTCCCCGCCGGGACGCTGCCCGCCCGGGTGGCCCGCGTCGACCGCGGCGCCGCCGAGGTGCTCTGCGCCGACGGCCACCTGACCGCCCACTACAGCGCCCGCGTACGGCGGGCCGCCGCCGCCGACCCGGTCGACCTGCCCTGCGTGGGGGACTGGGCCGCGCTCCACCGGCTCCCCGAGGGGCGCTTCGAACTGGAGGCGCTGCTGCCGCGCCGTACCGCCTTCGTCCGGGGAGGGGTGGGCCGGACCTCGCAGGGCGGCCTGTCCGGCGACTCCCGGGGGCAGGTGCTGGCCGCCAACGTCGATGTCGTGTTCGTCGCCGAACCCGCCCTGCACGCCACCGACACCGCCGACCTGGGCCGGATCGAGCGGCTGCTCGCCCTGGCCTGGGAGAGCGGGGGACACCCGGTCGTCCTGGTCACCAAGGCCGACCTGATCGGCGACGGCCTCTCCTTCCTGATGGACGAGGTCGCCTCGGCCGCGCCCGGCGTGGACGTGCACGCCGTCTGCTCGGTCACCGGCGAGGGGGTGGAGCTCGTCCGCGGCTACCTGGAGGGCTCCCGCACCGCGGTGGTGCTGGGCGCTTCGGGCGCGGGCAAGTCCACGCTGGTCAACGCCCTGGCCGGGGCGGCGGTGATGGAGACCCAGCAGGTCCGCGCGGGCGACGGCCGGGGCCGGCACACCACCGTGCACCGCGAGCTCATCCCGCTGCCCGGCGGCGGACTGGTCATCGACACGCCCGGCATCCGCCGCATCGGCCTGTACGAGATGGGCGAGGGCGTGGAGGCGGTCTTCTCCGACGTCGAGGAGTTGGCCGAGCGGTGCAGGTTCGCCGACTGCGGTCACGACAGCGAGCCGGGCTGCGCGGTCGTCGCCGCGATCGAGGACGGCACGCTTCCCGAGCGGCGGCTGGCCAGCTGGCGGAAGCTCCAGCGGGAGGCCGTCTGGATGGCGTCCCGGACCGACGCGCGGCTCCGCAAGGAACTGCAGAACAAGTGGAAGGTCATCCACAAGGAGATGCGGAAGCCGGGCCGCAACCGGCCCTGACCGCCTGAGGTACGCGGGGTTCTCTCCGGCCGCCGGGCCGGAGGGAACGGCTTCGGCGCGGCGCCTGCGTCCGGCGGGGTGGCGCCGGATCCCGCTCGGCGGCGGGCGGGTCCTCGCGGCGGTGCCCTGCGAGGAAGAGCGCCGGTGCGTCCTGCGGGGAAGAGGGTCGGCGCGACGGCCCCGGACACGGCGACGTGTGATCTCGCTGCGGTGTCAGGGGACCAGCGAGATCACACGTACGGGGGAAGCCGGGTGGAGGTGTTCAGGCGACGGCGCTGATGCCGGCGCTGGCGGCGCGGCGCATGCGACGACGGCGCTCGGAGGCGCGCTCGTCCTCGTTCAGCCCGCCCCAGGTGCCGTACTTCTCCGGACGGGACAGGGCGTAGTCCAGGCATTCGGCGCGGACGGGGCACTGGGCGCAGATGGCCTTGGCCTTGCGCTCGCGGATGTCACGCTCGGGCTGACGCTCACCATCGGGACCGAAGAAGAGCACGAGGTCCTCGCCCCGGCACGCGGCGTCATCCTGCCAGCCCCAGCTGGGCCGAGGACGGGCGGTCTGCCGACGTACCTGAGACATGAGAAAACCACCTTCTAGTGAGAAGAATTTCGGGTTACTGCCGCATTGGACGCTTTTGACATCCTTGGAGCCAACGCGTGGATCAGCCGCGATGTTCCCCGATCAGGCCAGCACGGGCGTGGCGTACCGCACAGGTGAGAGCCTGTCCAGCGCGACCAGCCGATAGGTGGTGATCGTGTCGGCGCAAGCCGTACCACATGGCGCCGTGAGCGTCATGGGTTCAACCACTACCCGAAAACGAGCGTCGCTACCGCGCACGATGGCCTCGGTTGCTTCGCCGTCCGACCTGGAGGACTCCACGGCCACTCCGCCGACCGAGAGCTCTCCCGTGTGGGCACGGACGAAATGCTCGGCAGCTTGCAGTGGCTCAGGAATGCCCGCGCGTCCCCGGAAACGGTCGAGGACGACCTCGCCGGACCGGTACGCGTCCGCTGCTGCGAGCGCAGCAGCCTGAGACATGCTGCCGTAGTAGAGGCCGTGTGGCAAGCACACGAGATTGGCGGCGTAGCGATCTCCGCCAACATGTGATGTTTCCCATGTTCTGTCCGGCCAAACCTCGGCCAGCGAACGAGCGAGGGGAAGTCCAATGCGGGCGCAGCACGCGTTGCGCTTCGCGTGCGTGCAGACCAGAAAAACCGGCTCACTCACCAGTATGCAGGACGCGGGGAGCGCTCCGGCCACCAGCGCGTCCAGGTCAAGATCGTCGGGGCCTGCGACGACGCCCTCGGCGAGCCACGGCTCGGGGCCGCGCGCGTCGGCCACCATGACGTGGATGCCGGGCCCCGAGGGCGTCCGGCGGCCGGGCCGGCGGATGAGCTGGGGGCGGACGCCCAGGACGGTGGCGCGTTTGATGAGGGTGTGCACGTCCTCGGGCAGGCGGCAGTCCTCCAGGTGGGAGGCCCAGGGTCCCGGGTGCTCGATGAGCAGCCAGAAGCGGGCGCCGACCGTCGCGCTGGCATGGACCGGCATCTCCGCGGTATGGCTGAACGCGGAGTGCGGGCATCCCTTCGCCGTCATTCCTCCCCCTTCCCCCGAGCCCTCTCGGTCCCCCTATCCCGACTTAGGTAAGACTAACCTAACGGTTTCGAGGGTATGCCCGCAGGTTTGAAAAAGTTCACCCTCGGCGCGGTTCCTCCGCCGGATAGGCGAGCGCCGCCCGCGCGGCGGGCAGGGCCGCCTCCCGATCCCGCGCCACCAGGCCGATCCGGGTCCGCCGGTCCAGCAGGTCGGCCGCGTCCAGCGCCCCCTCGTGCCGGACCGCCCAGACGAGCTCGGCCCCGGTGACCCCGGTGGGCAGCGGCTCGGCCAGCGCGGGGTCGCGCGCCATCAGGGCCCGTACGGCCCCCGCCTCGCTCCCGTACCGCGCGGCCAGCCGGTCGGCGGGGGCGGGCCCGGCCGGGACGGCCCCGACCAGCGGCAGCCGCGCCGTACGGCTCGGCCCCGCGACCAGGCCGCGTGAGCGCACCGCCAGGTCGACCGCGTCCTCGGCCATCCGCCGGTAGGTGGTGAGCTTGCCGCCCACGACCGTGACCACCCCGCCGGCGGCGGTGCGCAGCGCGTGGCGCCGGGACAGGTCGGCGGTGCGCCCCCCGCCGGCCAGCAGCGGGCGCAGCCCGGCGAAGGCACCGGCCACGTCCCCGCGCCGGACCGGGGTCTCCAGCACCGAGTCGAGCACGTCCAGCAGGAACGCCACGTCCTGCTCGGGGGCCTCGGGCACGTCCGGGACCGGCCCCTCCACCGGCTCGTCGGTCAGGCCGACGTAGATGCGCCCGTCGGCCTGGGGCAGGACCAGCGCGAAGCGGTCGCCCGTCCCCGGGATCGGCACGTGCAGGCCGGCCCGCAACCCCGGCAGGGTCTCGGGGCGGAGCACCAGGTGGGTGCCGCGCGAGGGGCGCAGCCGGATCCGCGGGTCGAGCCCGGCGGCCCAGACCCCGGTGGCGTTGATCACCGCCCGCGCCCGGATCGTGAAGGTCTCCCCGGTGAGCTCGTCGCGGACCCGCGCCCCGCCGCCGTCCAGCTCCAGCGCCCGGCACCGGGTCAGGACCGCCGCGCCGTGCGCGGCGGCCGTCCTGGCCAGCGCCACCACCAGCCGGGCGTCGTCGACCAGCCGTCCGTCCCAGGACAGCAGCGCCCCGCGCAGGCCGCCGGCCCGCAGCGGGGCGGCCAGCTCGCGCGCCCGCCCGGCGGAGATCCGGGCCGGGCCGGGCAGCAGGCCCCGCGGCGTGCGCGCGGCGGCGCGCAGCCCGTCGCCGAGCCGGTAGCCGGCCATCACCGTCGCCGCCCGGAGCCGGGAGACCTCCGGGGTCAGCGGGAGCAGGTACGGCTGGGCCCGCACCAGGTGTGGCGCGGTGCGGGCGAGCAGGACGCCGCGCTCCACCGCGCTCTCGCGGGCCACCCCGACCTGCCCCCTGGCGAGGTAGCGCAGCCCGCCGTGGATCATCTTGGAGCTCCACCGGGAGGTGCCGAAGGCCAGGTCGAAGGCGTCGACGGCGGCCACCGACAGGCCGCGCGAGGCGGCGTCGAGGGCCGCGCCGGCGCCGGTGGCGCCCAGCCCGACCACCAGCACGTCGACGGTCCGGCCGCCGGCCAGCCCGGCGAGCTCGCGGGCGCGGCGGGCGGCGTTGAGGGAGGAAGTCAAGGCGACAGGTACCTCTCCAGGAGGGCGGTGAGTTCGGCGTCCAGCGCGTCCTCGGTGACCGGGCCGGACCCCGCCGCTCCGTCCGGGTCCGCTCCGTCCGGGTCCGCTCCGTCCGGGTCCGCTCCGTCCGGGTCCGCTCCGTCCGGGTCCGGGGCGGCGGGGTCCAGCATGGTGGCGCCGGACAGCAGGAACGACTGCGCGGTCAGCAGCACGGCCCTGGCCTGGGCGCGCGCGTCGCCGGGCCGTACGGTGCCGGCCGTCCGGCCCCGGGTGATCGCCGACTCGATCAGGGCGAGCATGGCGTCGTGGCTGGAGCCCCGGCGGTCCAGCAGGTACGGCAGGAGCAGCTCGGGGTCCACTTCGACGATCTTGCGCCAGAGCGGGTGGCCGCGCAGCGCCCGGACCGCCCCGACGGCGGCGGTGACCGGGTCGTCGCCGGCGAAGCGGCCCGCGACCTCGACCCACTCGCGGGTCATCAGGTCGGCGACCAGGCTCCGCACGTCGGGCCAGTGGCGGTAGACGGTCATCCGCGACAGCCCCGCCCGGCGCGCCACGTCGGTGAGCGTGGTGCGCCGCACCCCGACGGCGAGCACGACCTCGCGGGCCGCGTCGAGGAGCGCGTCGGTGGAGCCCTTCGCCGGGCCGATGTCGTTGTGACGGTTGGACGTCATGTGTCACAGTGTAGGGGTGGAGACTCCGAAGACCACCGCCGAACCGATGCTCTGGTCCGGTTGGGGCGACCCCGCGCGGGCCGCCGAGCTGCCCGGACCGGTCCGCGGACTGCTGGCCGACCTGCTGGGCGTGCGCCCGCCCGCGGCCCCCGCGGTGCGGCTGGAGGAGGTGCGGCTGCCCGCCCCGGCCCTGCCCGAGCGGGTCCTCGACGAGCTGCGCGGCGCGGTCGGCCCCGACCACGTGCGCTGCGACGACGAGGCGCGGATCCGGCGCACCCGGGGAAAGTCCACGCCCGACCTGCTGCGCCTGCGCGCCGGGGACGGCTCCGACGCGCCCGACGCGGTGGTGCTGCCCGGCTCGCACGCCGAGGTGCTGGAGCTGCTGCGGATCTGCGCCGCGCACCGGGTCGCGGTGGTCCCGTTCGGCGGGGGCACCTCCGTCGTCGGCGGCCTGACCCCCGCCCGCGCGGGCTTCGCCGGAGTGGTCGCCCTCGATCTGGCCCGGCTGAACCGGCTGGTCGCCGTGGACGCCGAGTCCATGGTCGCGGAGCTGGAGCCCGGCCTGCGCGCGCCGCAGGCCGAGGAGCTGCTCGCCGCCCGGGGCCTGACGCTGGGCCACTTCCCCCAGTCGTTCGAGTACGCGACGCTGGGCGGCTTCGCCGCGGCCCGCTCCAGCGGCCAGGCCTCCGCCGGGTACGGCCGCTTCGACGACATGGTCGTCGGCCTGACCGCGGCCACCCCGCGCGGCACCCTGGAGCTGGGCCGCGCGCCCAAGTCCGCGGCCGGGCCGGACCTGCGCCAGGTGGTGCTCGGCTCGGAGGGCGCCTTCGGAGTGATCACCTCGCTCCGGCTGCGGGTACGGCCGGCCCCCGCCGCCCGGATCTACGAGGGCTGGCGGTTCGCCTCGTTCGCCGAGGGCACGGCCGCGCTGCGGCGCCTGGCCCAGGACGGCCCGGTGCCCACCGTCCTGCGCCTGTCCGACGAGACCGAGACGATGATCGGCCTGGCCCGACCGGGCGAGATCGGCGGCGCGCCGGCCGAGGGGGGCTGCCTGGTGATCGCCGGCTACGAGGGGGAGGCGTCCGAGGCGGCCGGGCGCCGTGACCGGGCCGCCGCGGTGCTGACCGGCCTCGGCGGGACCTGCCTGGGACCCGGGCCCGGCGAGTCCTGGGCGCACGGCCGCTATGCGGCCCCCTACCTGCGTGACGCGCTGCTGGCCGCCGGGGCCACCGTGGAGACGCTGGAGACGGCCGCCTTCTGGTCCGGCCTGCCCCGCCTCTACGACGCCGTACGGCTGGCGCTGCACGGCGCGCTCGGCTCACCGCTGGTGATGTGCCACGTCTCCCACGTGTACGGCACCGGCGCCTCGCTGTACTTCACCGTCGTCACGGCGCAGAGCGGTGACCCGGTCGCCCAGTGGGAGGCGGCCAAACGGGCGGCGAACGAGGCGATCGTCGCGGCGGGCGGCACGATCTCGCACCACCACGGCGTCGGCCGCGACCACCGCGAGGCCTACGCCGCGGAGATCGGCGAGCTGGGTGTGGAGGTCCTGCGCGGGATCAAGGAGCGTCTCGACCCGGAGGGCGTGCTCAATCCGGGCGTGCTGGTCCCCGGGCAGAGTGATTCCCGGGCAGAGTGATTCCCGGGCAGAGTGATTCCCTGGGGGGACGGGGCCGGCCGCTGAGCGGTGACCGGCCGGGGGAGCGGTGGCCGGACGGGGCGGGGCGCCGGACGGCGGCCGGGCGGGGCCGCCGTCCGGCAGGGAAGGCCGCTCGTCCTACAGGCCGATCCCGGCCTGCGGTCCCGCGTGGGTGCGCAGCAGCGCGGGGACGTCGGCGGCCGGGTCGAGCGTGTAGGAGTAGAACGAGCGCGGGTCGAACGCCGAGCCGCCGGTCTCCCGCTGCCCGGTGGAGTTCACCACGACGCTGCCGGACTGGCGCAGCTGGGCGGTGTCGTCCCGGTAGTAGGGGTCCTTGACCTTGTCGAAGTAGCTGTTCTCGAGCACCATCCTGGTGCCGCCGCGGGCGTAGTTGCCGTACGAGGCGACGTTCTGCAGGTGGTTGTTGTAGAGGTGCGCGTAGGCGACGTTGTCGGTGCTGGGGTTGCGCTGGTTGGTGTCGCGGATCCAGTTGTGGTGGATCGTCAGGCGGGACGTCACGTTGTCGGTCCAGCCGATGCCGAAGGCCTTGTTGTTGTCCGACAGGATGTTCCAGGACACGGTGACGTGGCTGGTGTCCTTGCGGCTGTCGATCAGGCCGTCGTTCATCCGGGTGATGTGGTTGTGGTCGATCCAGACGTGGTGCGCGCCGTCCATCTGGATGCCGTCGTAGTCGTAGACCTTGTCGTCGGGGTCGTCGTCGGCCATCCGGGTGTCGCGGATGGTCAGGTTCCGGATGATCACGTTGTTGACGCCGGACCCGAGGAAGAAGCCGCCGCCCACGATGTGGCCCTTGGTGCCGACGCCGACGATGGTCTTGCCGGAGGCGACCTTGATCTCGGTGCCCTTGGGGGTGACGGTGATGGCGCCGTTGACGCGGATGACGTAGGGGGCCTTGGCGGTGGCGTACTTGACCAGGTCGGCGTAGGTGGTGACGGTGACCGTGGAGCCGGCGGCGCCGCCGGTGGTGGTGCCGACGCCCATGCCGCCGGTGGCGGCGAACCCGTCGGCGGTGTCCGGCCAGGTGCGCCCGGTGGGCGCGGTCGGCGCGGGGGACGGCGTGCCGCCGGTGGCGGGGGTGAAGCGCCACTGCTTGTTGGTGTTGTGGGTGCAGGTCTCCTGGATGATCGCCGCGCCGGAGGCGGTGGAGGCGCCCTGGTCGCTCATGCACAGTCCGCTGGCGACGTTGACGATCTGGTAGGTGCCGCTGCCGGAGGCGGTCAGGCGCCACTGCTGGTTGGGCTTGGTGCCGTCGCCGCAGCCCCACTGCTGCAGGCGGGTGCCGGAGGCGGTGGAGCCGCCGGGGACGTCGACGCAGCGCCCGCTGCCCTCGTTGACCAGGTTGTAGACGCCGGATCCGGCGGGCTTGAGGGTGAACCGCTGCCAGGCGGCGTCGGTGCAGCCCCACTGCTGCAGCAGGGCGCCGTTGTCCTTGGATCCGGCCACCACGTCGAGGCATTTGCCGCTCTTGGTGACGCTGAGCTGGTAGGTTCCGCCGTCGGCGGGGGCCGCGGCCTGGGCGGGCGCGGAGGTGAGCGCGACCGCGGCGGCGGTCAGGGGGAGGACCGCCGCGGCGGCGGCCAGGGGGGACCGCGGCCTGGTGAAACGCATGATGTGCTGCTCCCGGTGGTGTGGGGGAAGGGGGTCTCGGCCGAGGAGGGCTCAGCCGAGGGGGTCTCGGCCGAGGAGGGCTCAGCCGAGGGGGTTTAGCCGAGGAGGGCTCAGCCGAGGGGGTTTAGCCGAGGAGGCTCAGCCGAGGGGGTTCCAGCCGTCGGAGCCGGCCAGGTACTTCTGCGGGGTGTGGTTCGCGGCCTGCGCGTCGCTGAGCTGCGGCCGGTTGGCGTTCGTCCCGGCTCCCGCCCCGGTGTTCCGGTATTCGAAGAAGCGGGCGTTCTTCCAGGAGTTGCCCGACATGTCGGTCCACGGCTGCGCGGTCTTGATGGTCGAGCTGAGCGTGGACTCCCGGTAGAGCACCTGCGCGTCCGGTCGCCAGGGCCGGCCCAGGGTGGTGGTGCTCGCCTTGGCCCCGGTGATCCGGGACCGGTAGAACAGGAAGCCGTAGGGCTTGCCCGCCGCCGTGCTGGCCGCGGTGATCGGGCCGCCGGTGCTGCGCTTCTCGTAGATGTCGCAGTCGTGGAAGACGGCGGTGCCGCCGCCGAAGACGAAGTCGACGGTGCCCTCGATGTAGGAGCCCTTGACGTAGGCGCGGGCGGAGTCGTTGACCAGCAGGGTGTCCTGGTCGCCCAGGACGCGCACGCCGGTCAGGGTGGTGCGGTCGCCGTCCAGGCGCAGCGCCACGGCCTGGTGGCCGCTGGAGGTGGAGGTCTCGTCGAAGTCGTTGGAGATCGTGAGGTTGGTCGCGGTGAAGTCGCGGCCCGACACGACCGCGGTGTAGCTGCCGGAGGTGCCGTGGCTGCCGGCCGACCGGTTGTTGACGATCACCGTCTGGGACGGCGAGGAGCCCAGGCCCTGCAGGGTGACGAAGGGCTTGTCGACGGTGACGACCTCGCGGTAGGTGCCGGGCTTGACGGTGATCACCACGCGCTTGGTGTTGTTCGCCGGCACCGCGTCGATCGCGGCCTGCACCGTACGGTACTTCCCGGTGCCGTCGGCCGCCACGGTGGGGGCGGTCCCCGTGCCCGGAGACGGCGTGCCGCCGGTGGCGGGGGTGAAGCGCCACTGCTTGTTGGTGTTGTGGGTGCAGGTCTCCTGGATGATCGCCGCGCCGGAGGCGGTGGAGGCGCCCTGGTCGCTCATGCACAGTCCGCTGGCGACGTTGACGATCTGGTAGGTGCCGCTGCCGGAGGCGGTCAGGCGCCACTGCTGGTTGGGCTTGGTGCCGTCGCCGCAGCCCCACTGCTGCAGGCGGGTGCCGGAGGCGGTGGAGCCGCCGGGGACGTCGACGCAGCGCCCGCTGTTAGCGTTAACAAGGTTGTAGACGCCGGACCCGGCGGCCTTGAGGGTGAACCGCTGCCAGGCGGCGTCGGTGCAGCCCCACTGCTGCAGCAGGGCGCCGTTGTCCTTGGAGCCGGCCACCACGTCGAGGCATTTGCCGCTCTTGGTGACGCTGAGCCGGTAGGTTCCGCCGTCGGCGGGGGCCGCGGCCCGGGCGGGGGACTGGAGCACGACGAGCGCGGACACCGCCGCGACGGCGGTCGCTCCCGCGCGCAGTCGGGTCCTGGGGGGAAGGGGCATGCGCTCTCCTGGGGGGTGGAACGGGCGGGGTTCTGTGCCAGATGGGCGATATGTTGACTTTTGGGTGCCCGAAACCTAGAAGCCGATCCGCGAGCGTGTCAACCCGCCGGACGGTGACCGCGCCGCGGCCTGCTGAAACGCGTGAAAGCGGATGAACGTACATGAAGACGAACGTCGTATCGCTCCGGTGACCCGTCAGCCGGGCGGCGGGCACGAGGGAGGGCGGTCGGAGGCGGGCCAGACGTACGGCAGGTCGTCCGGCTCGCCGCCGAAGGCCGGGCGGTACAGCTCGGGGGCCTTGCGCAGCAGCGACGAGCGGTGGCTGCGGTGGAAGGCCGGGTCCCCCAGCCAGGGCGGCAGCTCCCCGGCCGCTCCGAGCTCCGGCTGGGAGCGGGGGGCGCCGATGCCGCAGCGCTCGGCCAGCTCTCCGGCCATCGTGGCCGAGCAGGTGTCGGCCCGGCCGGTGGAGCACCAGTGGCCGCAGATCTGCAGGCCGTAGCGGACCAGGGCCTCCTCGTAGCCGGCCCACATCTTCACCGCGGGGTGGTGGCGCCAGCCGTACCCGTGGACGGTCAGCGCGCGCAGGATCTGCAGCGTCTCGACCCGCTGCTTGCCGAGGCGCAGCGGGTCCAGGACGCGCGCGGTGGCGTCGAAGTCCGGGTAGGGGAGGAAGGTCTGCATCGCCCTCCTGTCACATGACGATCACCTGGCGGACCGCCTCGCCGGTGTGCAGGCGGTCGAAGCCCTCGTTCACCTCATCCAGCGTAAGCCGGTGCGAGAGCAGGGCGTCCACCGGGAGGACCCCGGCGCGGTACATGCCGACGAAGCGCGGCACGTCCCGGCGCGGCACGCACGAGCCGAGGTAGCTGCCGCGCAGCGTGCGCTCCTCGGCCACCAGGCTGAGCGCGGGCAGGGTGAGCGCGCGGGAGGGGTCGGGCAGGCCGACGGTGACCGTCGTGCCGCCCCGCGCGGTGGCCCGGTAGGCCTGCTCCAGCACCGGCACGACCCCGGTGGTCTCGACGACCTTCTCCGCCCCGCCGCCGGTGATCTCCCGGATCGCCTCCACGGCGTCCGGGCCGCCCGCGACGGTGTGCGTCGCGCCGAGCCCGCGCGCCAGCTCCAGCTTGGAGGCGACCACGTCCACCGCGACCAGGGTGGCCGCCCCGGCGGCCTTGGCGGCCAGCAGCGCGGCCAGCCCCACGCCGCCCAGGCCGAAGACGGCGACGCGGTCGCCGGGGGAGACCCGGGCGCCGTGGAACGCGGCCCCCGCTCCCGTCAGCACCGCGCAGCCGAACAGGGCGGCGATCTCGAAGGGCAGCCCGGGGTCGACCTTCACCGCGGAGCGGGCCGAGACCACGGTGTACTCCGAGAAGGCCGAGACGCCGAGGTGGTGCCGGGGCCGGGTGCCGTCGGCGGCGGTGAAGCGCAGGCCGCCGCCGAGCAGGGTGCCGCTCCCGTTGGCCGCGGCGCCCGGCTCGCACAGCGCGGGACGGCCCGCCGCGCAGTGCGGGCAGTGCCCGCAGGCGGGCACGAACGCCAGCACCACGTGGTCGCCGGGGGCGAACCCGCTGCCCTGCCCGGCCTCCACGACCTCGCCGGCGGCCTCGTGGCCGAGGGCCATCGGCAGCGGCCGGAGCCGGGAGCCGTCGATCACCGACAGGTCGGAGTGGCACAGGCCCGCCGCGCGGACCCGGACGAGCAGTTCCCCGGGGCCGGGCGCGTCCAGCGTCAGCGGCATGATCTCCAGGGGGCGCGACGAGGCGTACGGGGCCGGGCGGCCCGACTCGACGAGGACGGCGGCGCGGGTGGACGTGCCCATTTAAACGATCACCAGTTTCTCCATCGCGGCGCGCAGCGGCGCCGGGATCTCGCTGGGCCGCCGGGTCCCCCGGTCGACGAAGACGTGGACGAAGTGGCCCTCGGCCACGACCGTCTCGCCGTCCTCGCGGAACAGGCCGAGTTCGTAGCGGACGCTGGAGCGGCCGAGCCTGCCGACCCTGAGGCCGACCCGGACGGGTTCGGGGAAGGAGACCGGCGCCTTGTAGACGCAGTGCGACTCCACGCACAGGCCGATGGCGTCGCCTCCGTGGATGTCCAGCCCCGCGGTCGTGATCAGCCAGGCGTTGATCACCGTGTCCATCAGCGAGTAGTGGACGGCGTTGTTCATGTGGCCGTAGACGTCGTTGTCCTTCCACCGTGTGGGGACCGTCTCCCAGTGCGCGTACACGGGCAGAACTATATTCCAGAATCGGCGGGCGGAGGGGCCCGGGACGGGCCGGTGGCCCTCGGGGGCGTTACCGAAGAGTGCCGATCATGTCGCGCTTTATCCCCCATCGGACGATCCATCCGATCTAGGATCGTCCGCTGTGACGGCCTACGGACTTCCCCCCGTGCTCACTCTGGAGCCCGCCGACCCGGTCGGGCTCGGCCCCTACCGCGTCGCCGGGCGGCTCGGCCGGGGCGGCATGGGAACGGTCTACCTCGGCGAGGGCCCGTCGGGACCGGTGGCGATCAAAGTGATCAACCGGCACCTGGCCGCCGACCCGGAGTTCGCCGCGCGGTTCCGGAGCGAGGTGGCCGCGGCGCGCCGGGTCAGCCGGTTCTGCACCGCCCCGGTGCTGGACGCCCGGCTGGAGGGCGAGCCGCTGTGGGTGGTCACCGAGTACGTCGCGGGACCCGACCTGGCCCGGCTGCTGCGCGAGCAGGGCCCGCTGGCCGGATCCAACCTGGAGGCGCTGGCCGTCGGGGTGGCGACCGCCCTCACCGCGATCCACGACGCGGGCGTGGTCCACCGCGACCTCAAGCCCGCCAACGTGCTGCTCTCCCCGCTCGGTCCGCGGGTGATCGACTTCGGCATCGCCCGCGCCCTGGACGCGGGCAGGGGGCAGACCGTCACCGGCGCGATCCTCGGCACCCCGGAGTACATGGCTCCGGAACTGGTCTCCGGCGGCCGGGCGGGCCCGCCCGCCGACGTCTTCGCCTGGGGGTGCGTGGTGGCCGCCGCCGCGACCGGCTCCTCCCCGTTCGCCTCCCGGACCGTGCCGGAGGCGCTCTACCGGGTGGTCCACGACACCCCGGACCTCGGCGCGCTCGACGCGGAGCTGCGCACCCTGACCGCGGCGGCCCTGGACAAGGACCCCGCGGCCCGGCCGACGGCCAGGGAACTGCTGTCCGGGCTGGTCGGGCGGGAGGAGGCCCGGGACACCGCCCGGGTGGCGGGCACGGTCCGGCTCGACCTGTCGGGTCCGGCCGGGCCGACCGCCCGGGTGACCGCGGAGGAGGGGCCCGGGAGGCGGTCCCGGCTCCCGCGCCGGCCGTACCTGGCGGGCGCGGCGGTGGCCGGGGCGCTGCTGCTGGCGGCGGCCGGGGTGCTCGGCGCCCGGCTGCTCGGGCAGGGGCCGCCGGAGATCACCGACGTGCTGTACCGGGAGGACTTCGGCGACCAGGGATCCGGCTGGTACAACGGCAGCGGCACCGGCGTCGACGTCCCACACGGCTACACCGGCGACGGGCGCTTCACCCTGGCCACCGACGTCGTGGAGAACTCCCGCAGGAACGGGGCGCCGGTCAACGCCGAGGCGCCCGACCACGCGGTGGTCGAGGTGCGGATCGACCTCGCCGCCGGGAGGCCGTCCACCGCGTGGGGCGGGGTCTACTGCGACTACTCGCCCGACGAGGAGAACCGCTTCTCCTACGTCGCCGAGGTCCGCCCCGACGGGCACGCGCGCATCCACAAGACCGCCGGGGAGTTCCAGGCGGACCTGACCGCCGACGTCCCCGTGCCCGGGTTCAGGAGGGCCGGGGCGGTGCTGCGGGCCGAGTGCGAGCGGGACGGGGCCGGCGTGCGGGTGGCGATGTGGATGGACGACCGCCTGGTGGCCGAGGTGACGGACGGCGACGCGACCGGCGCCACGGGGAAGCCGGGGTTCGGCATCGCCGTCAGCAAGCGGACCGGGGACGAGCAGAACACCCGCGTGTACTTCGACGACTTCCGGATCGGCCGCCTGCCCTGACCCCTGCCCGACCCCTGCCCTGACCGCCGCGCTTCGCCGAACGGGCGCGCCCACGCATGATCGCGGCCAGAATATGACCATGGTCGACGTGAAGCGGGCGGCGGAGCGCGGGCGCGAGGTCTCCTCGCGGATCTCGGAGGAGGGCGCGGGCTGGGACTGCGTGCGGATCGGCGCGTTCGAGGGGCTGAGGCCGCCGGGCGCGGAGTCGTTCTCCTGGCTGAACCCGCGCACGCTCTGGCGCTCGCGCAACGAGATCCTCGCCGCGCTGTTCGGCGACCCGTCGGGGCAGGTCAGGACGCGCTGGACGGCGGCGCAGCGGGCGCGGGGCGCCGACCCGTCGATGCGGATCCCGCTGCCGGTGGGGGAGGAGTTCTCCTTCCTGCTCCTGGGCGACACCGGCGAGGGCGACGCCTCGCAGTACGCCGTGGTGCCCGGCATGCTCCGGATCGGCGAGGGCACCGACTTCGCGGTCATCGCCAGCGACGTGGTCTACCCCACCGGCTCCGGCAACGAGTACGACGACAAGTTCTTCCGCCCCTACCAGGACTACCCGGCGCCGATCTACGCGATCCCCGGCAACCACGACTGGTACGACGGGCTCGGCGGCTTCATGCGCGTCTTCTGCGACGCCCCGGCGCTGGAGGCGCGGCGGGAGGGGCTGCGGCTCTCGCCCTCCGGGCTGCGCGGGCTGCTGTGGCGCAGGCCCGAGCCGATCGACGAGGAGCGGCTGGCCCGCGCCCGCGAGCGCCGGTCGTCCCCCGGGCAGCGGGCCGTGCAGCCGGGGCCGTACTGGGTGATGGAGGCCCCGGGCCTGCTCATCGTGGGGGTGGACACCGGGATCACCGGCACGATCGACCGGGAGCAGGCCGACTGGCTCCGGCAGGTCTCGCTGGACCCGCGCCCCAAGGTGCTGGTCACCGGCAAGCCCATCTACGTCCGCAACGAGTACAAGCCGTCGGCGCTGGAGGGCGGCGGCACGATCGACGACATCGTGACCGACCCCCGGCACCACTACGTCGCCGCCATCGGCGGGGACGTGCACAACTACCAGCGGTTCCCGGTCCGGGTCGGCGGCCGGACGATCCAGTACATCGTGGCGGGCGGCTCGGGGGCGTTCACGCACGCCACCCACACCATCCCCCGGGTCACGGTCGGCGGCGTGCACGAGGACGACTACAAGTGCTACCCGCTGCGCGGCGACTCGCTCTCGTTCTACAGCAAGCTCTACAGCGAGCGGCTGCGCATGCGCTGGCTCTACCTGACGCCGGACGAGGCCGTGTGCCTGATGTCCCGGCGGATCGGCAACACCCCGCCGCGGCCGATCGGCGGCGTGAAGATCACCCGGCGGATGCGCTGGGCGGCGCGGCTGCTCGGCTCCTGGCCGCTCCCGCTCCGGCTGCCCGTGGGCAAGGTCTTCCACCGCTACCTGTCGGAGCTGTCCGACTGGGACACCCCGCCGTTCTTCAAGAGCTTCCTGCACGTCGCGGTGACGTCCGAGACCCTGCGGATCCGCTGCTTCGCCGCCACCGGCTGCCTGCCCCAGGAGCTCGAACCCCCGCTCGAAGACGAGGTGTGCATCCCGCTCACCTGATCGAAGCGTCGGTGGCGCGTGGCACGCTGGAGCCATGAACGTCGTGGTCGTGCCCGGGGCCGACGGGTCCGGCCTGCTCCGTCCCGAGGGGGAGGCGACCCGGTCCGTCGCCGACCTGGCGGCGGCCGTGCGGGACCTGCGCGGGGGACGCGCAGGGCCGCCGCGCTGGGTCTGGGCCGACACGCGGGAGGTCTACCCGGCGCTGCTGGAGCGCGGAGTGCGGCTCGCGCGCTGCCACGACCTCGCGCTGACCGAGGGGCTGCTCCTGGCCCACGAGGGCCGGTACGGCGAGCCCCGGTCGGCCCGGGCGGCGTACGCCCGGCTGCACGGCCTGCCGGTGCCCGGCGACCACGACGCGCACGGCCCCGCGGGCCACCACGGGCCCGTGGCGCGGCAGGCCGCCCTGTTCGAGGAGGAGCCGCCCCCGCCGGACGCGGGGCCGGTCGCCGAGGTCCACGCCGACCAGCTCCGGCGGATCGGGGCGACGGCCGACCCGCGCCGGTTCCGGCTGCTGGTCGCGGCCGAGTCGGCCGGAGCGCTGATCGCGGCGGAGATGGGCCACGACGGCATGCCCTGGCGGCGGGACCTGCACGACGCGCTGCTGGCCGAGATGCTCGGCCCGCGCCCGGTGCACGGCATGCGCCCGGCCCGGCTGCAGGCCCTGGCCGACGAGGTGGCGGCCGTGTTCGGCACGTCGTTCAACCCCGACTCCGTCCAGCAGATCGTCAAGGCGTTCAAGGCCGCCGGCACGCCGGTCTCCTCGGCCAGGGCGCACGACCTCAAGAAGGTCGACCACCCCGGCGTCGCCCCCCTGCTGGCCTACCGGGAGCTGGCCAGGTTCCACAGCTTCCACGGCTGGGCCTGGGCCGACCAGTGGGTCCGCGACGACCGCTTCCGCCCCGAGTACGTCGTGGGCGGCGTGGTGACCGGCCGGTGGGCGACCAGCGGCGGCGGCGCGCTGCAGATCCACAAGGCCATGCGCAGGGCCGTGGTGGCCGACGAGGGCTGGACGCTGGTCGTCGCCGACGCCGCCCAGCTGGAGCCGAGGGTGCTGGCCGCGATGGCCGGGGACCGGGGCCTGGCCCGGGCGGCGGGGGAGGCCGACCTCTACCGGGCGCTGGCCCGGGCGTTCGGCGGCGAGCGCGACCACGCCAAGATCGCCATGCTCTCGGCGATGTACGGCGGGACCAGCGGGGACGCCTCCAAGCTGCTGGCGGTGATGCGGCAGCGCTTCCCCGCGGCCTACCGGTTCGTGGAGGACGCCGCCCGCGCGGGGGAGGAGGGCAGACTGGTCCGCTCCTGGCTGGGCCGTACCTGCCCGCCGCCCTCGGCCCGCTGGCGCGAGCTGGTCTCCGGGCCGGAGGGAGGCCGAGCGGCCCGCGACCGGGGCCGGTTCACCCGCAACTTCGTGGTCCAGGCGACCGCCGCCGAGTGGGCGCTCGTCCTGATGGCCGTGCTGCGCGGGCTGCTGCCCGACCCGGCCCGGCTGGTGTTCTTCCAGCACGACGAGGTGATGGTGCACTGCCCGCAGGAGCTGGCCGGTGAGGCGGTCGCGGCGGTCGGCCGGGCCGCGGAGGAGGCGACCCGCCTGCTGTTCGGCCCGACCCCCGTGCGCTTCCCGATGGAGGCCGTCGCCGTGCGCTGCTACGCCGAGGCCAAGTGACGGCGGGCCGCGGGACCGGCCCGCGGGGGCGCGGCGGACCGGCGCGGGCGGTCGTGCCGCGGCCGGTCCGGCGTGACCGGGGCGGGCGGTCGTGCCGCGGCCGGCGCCGGTCAGCGGCGGGCGAGCGCCAGCCGGGCGCCGGTGACGGCGACCAGGACCGCCACGGCCGTGCCGAGCACGCCGTAGGACAGCGTCTGCACGATCACTCCGGCGACGAGGGTGCCGCCCGCGCCGCAGACGTTCATCACCAGGTCGGACAGCCCCTGCACGGCGGGGCGCCGTTCCAGCGGGACGGCCTCGGTGAGCATCGCCGATCCGGAGACCAGGCCGCAGGACCAGCCGACGCCGAGCAGGACCAGCCCGGCGGTCACCCGGGGGACGTCGTGCTCGCCCGCCGTACCCGCCAGGACGGCCGCGGCGAGCAGCAGGGCCATGCCGAGCACGAGCACCCGGACCCGGCCGATCCGGTCGGCGAGCCAGCCGACCACGGGGGAGAGCACGTACATGCCCGCGATGTGGAGGCTGATCACCAGGCCGATGACCGAGACGGAGGCCCCGTGGTGGTCGAGGTGCACCGGGGTCATGGACATGATCGAGACCATGGCGGTGTGGCTGACCGCGATCGCGATCAGCGCCCGCAGCGCCGCCGGGGAGGCGCGCAGCGTCCGCCAGGCGGTGCGCAGGGTGCCCGCGGGCCTCGCGGACGTCGCCGTCTCCGCGGCGGGCGCGGCGAGCGAGCGCGCCAGGACCAGCGGGTCCGGGCGGAGTCCGGCGGTGAGGATGCCCAGGGCGAGCAGGAAGCCCAGCAGGGCGAGCACGAACGGGCCGGCGCCCGGCTCCAGGCCGACCTGCCGGCCGATCCGGTCGGCCGGTTCGGCCAGGTTGGGGCCGGCGACCGAGCCCACGGTGGCCGCCCAGACCACCCAGGACAGGTGCCGGGCGGAGTGCCCGGCGGGGGACAGGTCCGTGGCCGAGTAGCGCGAGGCCAGGTTGCCCGCGCTGCCTCCGCCGAACAGCACCAGCCCGGCCAGGAGCAGGGGCCACGATCCGGCGGTGACGGCGGCCACGGAGACCAGGCAGCCGAGCGCCGCGCAGCCGTAGGCCAGGGTCAGCCCGGTCCGCCGCCCGCCCCGGCCCGAGGCCTTGGCGGTGGGCAGGGCGAGCAGCGCGGCGCCGAGCACGCCCGCGGTACCCGCCAGCCCGCCGAGCGCCTCCGAGCCGGAGAGCCTGGCGACCAGCACCGAGCTGAGGGTGAAGCTCACGGCGACGCCCATGCCGCTGGTGATCTGCGCCGCGGTCAGGACGCCCAGCGTCCGCCGCTGGACGGCTGCGACCTGCTCCGGCCCCGGGGGGGAGATGTCAGGACTCAAGGGGATTGTCGTCACGAGCGAAGTCTGTCATCACTCGTGACGATGCCCGCGGTGGGCGTCCCGTACCCGGGGCGCTCCGGAGGTCCTCCTCGGGGACCCGGGCCCGCGGACGGCCCTCAGGCCCTCAGGCCCTCAGGCCCTCAGGCCCCGGGGTCGAAGGTGGCGAAGAAGGCGTCGATCATCCGGGCGCTCTTCTCCCAGTCGATGTCCTTGACCACGATCGCGATCTGGTAGGCGCTGTCGGCGCTCACCACGACGTACCGGGTCCGCCCGTGCATCGGCACGATGCCGTCCGGCCGGACGAAGGTGTACTCCCAGTCGGCGGCCTTCCAGCCGTCGTAGGAGACCGGCGTCACGCCGACCTCGATGTACTCGTCCAGCCCGGACCTGTCGACCGTGCCGAGCGCGGCCACCGGGTCGGCCACGGGGACCTGGGTGACGACGATGCTCTGCGCGCCGCTCTTCGGTCCGGAGAAGACGACGGCGCCGTCGGCGCCCTCCTTCACCGTCCAGTTCTCCGGCACGGCGCCGGCGATCCCGCCCGCGCTCAGCCGCGTGAACCCCTCGGGGACCTCGCCGGTCCTGCGGGTCCGGCCGCTGTCGGCGGCGGCGGGGGCCGAGGCGGAGGAGGCGCGCCCGGCCGCGGAACCGGAGTCGTCGCCGGGCACCAGGACGATCAGTCCGGCCACCACCGCGGCCAGCACGCCCGCCCCGCCCACGGCCAGCAGCCGCGGGGTGGGGCGTCCGCCGCGCATCCAGCCGCCGCCGGAGGAGGCCCTGCGGCGCGAGCTCCTGCGCCCGGTCCCCTCGCCCGTCGCGGAGCGCGCCGACGGACCGGACCCGCCCGGGAGCGGGACCCCGCCGGAGGAGCCGGCCGGCGCGTCGAAGGAGGCGTCGTCGAAGAAGGACCCGCCGGCGGAGCCGGCCGGGGCCCGGCCCAGGTCGGCGGAGGTGCTGCGCAGCGCGTCGTAGCCGCGCCGGGTCCCGCCGGACATGCTGTCCAGCGAGGTGAACGGCGCGATGGTGACGTTCACCGGGGCGGGATGGCCGGGGGCGCCCGCGGGGTACCCCCCGGAGGGGCCGGACAGCGGGTCGTGGCCGGCCGCGCCGCCCGTGGACTGCGGGTCGTACGGCACGCGCACCGGCCCCGAGGGGGTCTCGATGATCCGCGAGGGCATCGGCCCCGAGGGCGGGTCCAGCGGCGGCATGAGGTGCATCGGCATGGAGTTGCCCGGCACCGGCATCGCGGCGGGGACCTGGCCGTTGGGACCCCGGTCGGGGGTGTGGGAGCCGTGGCTGCGCAGGACCTGCTCCAGCAGGTCCGAGACCTGGGCGGCGGACATGCGCTCGGCGGGGTCCTTGCGGAGCAGGCCCGCGATGACGCCGGCCAGCGCCCCGGCGCGCTGCGGCCGTACGGGGTCCTGGGTGAGGATCGCGCCGAGCACGGCCACCGCGTCGGGCCCCTCGTACGGCGGGCGGCCCTCGACCGCGGCGTACAGCGTGGCGCCGAAGGCCCACAGGTCGCCGGCCTGCGTGATCGGCTGGCCGGAGAGGCGCTCCGGCGGGATGTAGGCCGGCGAGCCCATCAGCAGGCCGGTCTGGGTGATCGTGACGTCGCCCTCCAGGGCGGCGATGCCGAAGTCGGTGAGGATCACCCGGTCGGAGGTGAGCAGCACGTTGCCGGGTTTGACGTCGCGGTGCAGGATCCCCGAGGCGTGGGCGTGGCGCAGCGCGTCGAGCACCCGGATGCCGATCTCGGCGGCCTGGGCCACCGGCAGCGGCCCGCTCTCCCGCACGGCCTGCTCCAGGGACCAGGCGCGGACGAGCTCCATCACGATCCAGGGGCGCCCGTCCTCCTCGACGACGTCGTGGACGGTGACGATCCCCGGGTGGCTGAGCCGGGCCGCCGAGCGGGCCTCGCGCATCATGCGCCGGTGCGCCACCTGCGCGCCCGCGTGGTCCAGTCCGTAGGGGAGGATCAGCTCCTTCACCGCGACGTCCCGGTCGAGCAGCACGTCGTGGGCGTGCCAGACCATGCCCATGCCGCCGCGGCCGACCGGCGACAGCAGCCGGTAGCGTCCGCCGATCAGTCTGTGCTGCCCCGCCTGGCCGGCCGGTGCGGTCCCCGTGATGTCCACACCCTCCGGTCCAGGGGGTACCTTGCCGATCAGACGGTCCGTCGACATACCCCGCCCCCAGGTCCACGCCCATTTGTGAGGTTGGACACGATATCCGGATTATATTCGGTAATGGAAGTTGGGAGGAAAGAACAGTCTTCCTCGTATTTGTCCAGTGAGGTGCGGTTCGCCGTGCGCCCGGCCCGCCGACCAGCCGTGAACCGGCCGTGAATCCGCCGTGAACCGGCCCCGGATCGATCATGGACCGAACCCGGAATGGCGGGATGCGCCGGTGGACGGGCCCGGCGGCGCCTCCGCCGGAGGAGCCTCCGGAGGCAAGGGGAACGGCGGCTTACCCGATCGGCGCCTCCCGCGCCAGGGCCGCCAGCGCCGCGGTGAAGGCCGCGGCGGGAGGGCTGACCAGACCCGCGCCGACCTGGCCGGTGCCCGCCACCCGGCCCGCGATGCCGGTGTTCACCGTCGGCAGCAGGCCGGTCCTCGCCACCAGCGTCACGTCCACGCCGACCGGCGTGCCCCGGAACCCCAGGCCGGGGATCCGGTAGGCGGGGTGCTCGGCGAGGGTGATCTCGTACATCGACCGGGTGGCCGCCGTCGCGTCCGCCACGTCGCCGCCGACGAACCTGACGATCGCCGGGGCCGCCGCCATGGCGAAGCCGCCCAGCCCGGCCGTCTCGGTGATCGTGGAATCGCCGATGTCGGGGTTGGCGTCCGCCGGGCCGTACGCGCCGAGGTAGAGCCCGTCCGGCACGCCCGCCGGGCCGGTGAACCAGCGGTCGCCGAGGCCGGAGACCTGCACGCCGAAGTCGGTGCCGTTGCGGGCCATCGCGACGACCAGCGTCGAACCGGGCACGTCCCGCGCGGCGTCGGCGCTCACCTTGCAGGCGGCCATGCCCGCGTTGAGGAAGAAGTGGTCGTTGCCGCCCGCGAAGCGCAGCACCTCGGCCGCGTGCCGACCGGCGGCCTCCACCAGCGCGGGCGCCAGCTCGCGGATCAGCAGCGAGGTCGCGGCCCGGTTGCGGTTGTGCAGCTCGTCGCCCATCTGCAGGGCCTGCGCGATCAGCGACCGCAGGTCCAGCGGCCCGGTCAGCTCCAGGGCCGCGGCCAGCGCCGGGCCGAGCACCTCGCCCATCCAGCGCAGCCGCCCGATCACCTCGGGGCCGTAGGCGCCGTAGCGCAGCACCTTGCCGAGCCCCTCGTTGAGCGAGCAGTGGGCGATGCCGCCGTGCTCTGCGTCGCGCACCTCGAACATCCACATCGACGGGCTCACCACCCCGGCCATCGGGCCCACCGCGCGGTGGCGGTGGCAGGGCTCCAGCCGCACCCGCCCGGCGGCCAGCAGCTCCTGCGCCCCGGCGGCGTCGCCGGCCAGCCCCTCCAGCAGCACCGCGCCGACCAGCGCGCCGCGCATCGGGCCCGAGGCGCGCTCCCACCCGATCGGCGGACCGGCGTGCAGGAACGTGCCCGGCGGCAGGTCCAGCACCTCGCGGGCCGGCCGCACCCCGGTCAGCAGGGGCCGCGCGGAGGTCAGCCGGTCCACCGCGCGGGCGTTGGCGGCGGCCCGGCGCGGGTCGGCCAGCACCCGCGCCAGGTCGTCCTCGGTGCCCGGCAGCGGGGGCCGCCAGTCCACCGCCGTGCGCGGTACGGCCTGCGCGTCCAGCGCCTCGCCGAGCACCGCGGCCCCGGCCGTGATCACGTGCGGCTCTCCGGAGAGCAGCGGCAGGCTCATCGGGGACCTCCGGTCAGGCCGGCCGCGTGGCGGGCGGCGAGGGCGTTGGAGACGAACACGTCCGCTCCCGCCGCGCACAGCGCCCCGGCCTGGGCGGCCAGCCCCTGCGGGTCGCCCGAGGAGCCGACCAGCGCGACGGTCACGGGCACGCCGCGCGCGACGGCGGCGGCGACGGCGGGCGCGAGCCGCCCGGCGGGGTCGGGGTCGGCGCCGTGGCCGAGCACCACGTCGAGCAGGACCGCGTCGCCGGGGGGCACCGCGGCCAGGGCCTCCAGGCGGAACGCCGGATCGATCATCGGATGGGCGCGGCCCCGGGTGTAGGCGTCGTCGCCGTAGTCGGTGAAGTCGCCGGTCCCGGCGACCAGCGCCGCCTCCGCGCAGAGCGTGCCACCCGCGTAGATCCCGTGCAGCCTCCGCGCCCGGCCGGCCGCCGCGCGGTCCCCGCCGTCTCCCGCCGCGTGGTCCGGGGCCGGGCCGGAGTCCGCGGCGCGGCCCGGCCCGGGAACGCGCGGTCCGGCGGCGGACCAGGACGGCCAGCCGGGGACCTCCGCCCCCAGCGCCCGCAGCACGTCCTCGGCGGCCGAGGTCAGGTCGCCCGGCCCGCGACCGGACGCCCGGCCGAGGAACGCGGTCACCACCGGGGTGGCGAGCCGGTCGGCGGCCTTGCGGACGGCGTCCGCCACCCGCGGGTCCGGCGGCTTGGAGACCAGGACGATCAACTCGGTCGCGGGGTCGGCGTCGAGCGCGTCCAGGGCGCGGAGCGTGGACAGGCCGCCCACCTCCGCCGACAGGTCGCGCCCGCCGACGCCGAGGATGTGGCCGACCCCCGCGCCCGCCAGGTCCAGCAGGCACGCCACCTGCTGCGCGCCGGTCCCCGAGGCGGCCACGATCCCGACCGGGCCGGGCCGCAGCACGTTGGCGAACCCGAGGCCGGTCCCGCCGACCACGGCGGTGCCGCAGTCCGGTCCCATGACCAGCACCCCGTGCTCGGCGGCCCGCCGCTTGAGCAGCACCTCCCGCTCCACGGGGACGTCGTCGCTGAAGACCATCACCGACAGCCCGGCCTCGACCGCGTCCATCGCCTCGGCGAACGCGTACCGTCCCGGAACGGAGACCAGCGCCAGCGTCGCCGCCCCGCCCGCCGCCCGGACGGCGGCGCGCACGGTGCGCGGCGGCTCCGCGGCCCCGGCCGGGCCCGCGACCCGGGCGGCGGCGAGGCCCGCCAGGAGCCCGTCGACCTCGGCGGCGGCCCGCTCGGCCGCGTCCGCGTCGGCGGCCCGCAGCGCCACCAGCAGGTCGGCGGGCCCGGCGGCCGGAAGCGCGAAGCCCAGCCCGGCGGCGATGCCGAGGTTGAGCCCGGTGGCCATGGCCACCACCGCGACCTCCACCCCGGGCAGGCCGGCCGCGGCCCGGCTGACCCGCATCAGGCTGACCGAGTCGTGGTACATCCCGGTACGCACCCGGACCAGATCGGTGCCCGGTCGTTCAGCGTCCACCCGCTCCCACCTCCGCGACCATCGGGCCTGTGCGGCCTGTGCGGCCTGTGCGGCCTGTGCGGCCTGTGCGGCCTGTGCGGCCTGTGCGGTCCGCGCGCTCCGCCAGGCCGAGGACGGCGGCCAGTCCGATGCGCAGCCCCCACGCCAGGTCGGCGCCGGAGGTGTGGCCGATCCCGAGCAGCCGGCCCAGGGCGGGCCGCAGCGGCTGTCGCCCGGCCAGCGCGCGCAGGACGGCCAGCACCTCGCCGCCGGCCTCGCCCCGGGCCGCGCAGAGCAGCAGCGCCGCCGAGATGGGCGTGGTCCTGCCGCGGGCGTCGAACGTGACCGCGGCGGCCAGCCAGTCGGCCAGCCAGACCGCCCGCCCCACTCCGGCGGCCGCGCCCAGGTGGCGCAGCGCCACCAGCAGCCCGGCGAGCATGTCGTCGCCGCTCGGGGTGAGGCCGGGCCCCAGCCCGACGAGCTGCTCGGCGGCCGTGAGACTGCGCAGCAGCGAGGCCTCCGCGCAGCCCTCGGCCAGCAGCTCCGCGGCGTCGCGGCCCTCCAGCCCGGGACGCCGCGGGGAGGCGTCGCACAGCTCGGCCAGCAGGGGCAGCGAGCGCGCCAGCCGTACGGGGTCGGCCGGGCCGAGCGGCGGAGCCGGGTCCCACCAGCGGCGGACCCGCAGGCTGAGCGGTCCGAGCTCGATCGAGCCGTCTCCCACGGAGGCCTCGCCGCCCACCGCGACGCGCGGCACGGGCTCGGCGAGGACCATCGCGTTGGGCAGCCGGACGGCCTGCCCGGTGACCACCGCGATCACCTGCGGTTCGAGCGCGGTGCGCACCTCGAGGTAGACCCCGGCGGGGAACGCCGCCAGCACCCGCGCCGGACGGCGGGGCGACTCCAGCAGCGGCCGCAGGACCGTGCTGGCCGCGCCGGTCGCGTACGTCCGCGCCGGGATCCGCCGCGCCCCCGGGCGCGTTCCCACGGTCAACGGACCTCCTCATCCATGGGCCCGACGCTAGAGCGGAGCCCGATCACCCCGTACGGAGAAAGCTGCCAACAGTCCGCGCAAAGGTTGGCTCTTCCTGACAGACGCTCCATCGGACACAATCGCCCCATGGAGCCCCCCGTACGCCTGGCCAGCACCGGAACGATCATCCACGGCGTCTCGGTCGGGGAGGTCCTGGGCGTCTCGACGCTGGCGGGCGCCCGCCTGATCGCGGGCGGGGGAGGGCTGGACCGGATCGTGCAGCGGCTCAACGTGATGGAGGTCCCGGACATCCTCGCCTGGGTCAAGCCCCACGAACTGCTGCTCACCACCGGCTACCCGCTGCGCAACACCCCGCAGTCGCTCGGCCGGCTCGTGGCGGACCTGGACGAGCGCGGACTGGCCGCGCTCGCCATCAAGCCCGGCCGCTACCTGGACGAGCTGCCCGGCGAGATGGCCGAGCAGGCCGACCGCCTGGACTTCCCGCTGATCCTGCTCCCCGACGACGTCGGCTTCGACGACATCCTCAACCAGGTCCTCACCGACATCCTCAACCGGCAGGCCGCCGTGCTGGTCCGCGCCGAGGAGGCGCACCGGGCGCTGGTCGCGGTCGTGCTGGCCGGGGGCGGGCTGCGCGAGGTGACCGCCGAGGTGGCCGGGCTGCTCGACGTGGCGGTGGCCGTGCTCGACGGCGCCGGCCGGACGCTGGCGTCGGCGGGGCCGGCCGACTTCCTGGCCGCGCTGCGCACCGCGCCCGACGACCGCCGCACGGTCGTCCCCGTCGTGGCGGGCGGGCACCACCACGGCCGGATCGTCGCGTGCGGCCCCGCCGGGCGGGTGGATGAGAGCGACGTCGGCATCCTGGAGCGCGCCGCCACCGTCGCCGCCCTCGTCATCACCCGGCAGGAGGCGGTCGACGCCGTCGAGAGCAAGTACCGGGCCGACTTCCTGCGCGACGTGCTGACCGGCCGGGCCGGCGGCTCCGACCGGGTCGCCGCCCGGGCCAGGGCCTTCGGCTGGGACCTGCGGCGCCCGGTCACCGTGCTGGTGGCCGAGCTCGACCCCGAGGGCGACGAGCGGCTCGCCCCGGACCGCCTGGCCGCCTGCTGGGTCGCCGCGCTGCGCCGCCACGACCCGCGCGGGGCGGTGGCCGGGTTCTCCCACGAGGTCGTCGCGGTCGTCGACGCCGCCGCGGACACCGCCCGCCTGGCCCGGGACGCCGCCGCCGCCTTCGCGGACGGGCCGCCCGCCACCTTCTCCACCGGCGCCAGCCGTACGGCCTCCGGTGCCGAGGCGCTCCCCGAGGCGTACGCCCAGGCGCTGAAGGCGGCCCGGGTGGGCCGCCAGCTGCACGGGTCCGGCGCGGTCGCCCACTTCGACCGGCTCGGGGTCTACCGGCTGCTCTCGCTGGTCAGCGACACCGCCGAGCTGCACGCCTTCGTCCGCGAGACCCTCGGCCCGCTGGCCGCCGACGACGACCTGGAGAACGCCGACCTGCGCCGGACGCTCCAGGTGCTGCTGGAGACCAACCTCAACGTCGCCGAGACGGCGCGGCGGCTGCACTTCCACTACAACACGCTGCGCTACCGGATCGGCAAGCTGGAGCGGCTGCTCGGCAACTTCACCGAGGACGCCCACCTGCGGCTCAACCTGACCCTGGCGCTGCACGTGCTGCGCATGCGCGGCATCTGATCCGGACCCGCCGGGCCCTAAGCTGTGGCCGTGGACGAGACCTTTGAGCTGGAAACCGATTACATCCCCCTGTGCGACCTGCTGAAGTACTGCGCCGTGACCGACACCGGCGGGCAGGCCAAGCACTTCATCGCCGAGGGGAACGTCATGGTGGACGGCGAGGTCGAACTCCGCAAGACCTGCAAGATCCGCGCCGGCCAGGTCGTCACCGGCGACGGCTTCGAGATCCACGTCGTCGCCCCCGGCGCCGCCTGAGGACGCTCCGCCGTACGGCCGCCGCCCGCGTCCGCCCGCGTCCGCCCGCGTCCGCCCGCGGCCCGTCGGCGGCCCGTCGGCGGCCCGTCGTCGGCGGCTCCTCGCCGGCGGTGCGCGAGGGCTCCCCTGGCCGGCGGGTCAGATTTGGCAGATCATGCTGATGTACGGCCGTGTCGACGGGCCTAATGTGCCCGCAACGGCAGCGAGGATCCGCCGGAGGGAGCGCCTGCGGGGCGGCCACCGACCGACGGCCCGGGAAAGGTGGGCGTGATGGCTGCAGGTTGGACGAAGCACGGAGACGGCAGGACGCTCGCGCCCGGTGAGGTGGTCAGGCCGGACGAGCGGCTGTCCTGGCCGCGCATGGTCGGGTTCGGGGCCCAGCACGTCATCGCGATGTTCGGCGCGACGTTCGTCTTCCCCCTGGTCATGGGGCTGGACCCGAACGTCGCCATCATGTTCTCCGGGATCGCGACGATCCTGTTCCTGCTCATCGTGCAGGGCAAGGTGCCCAGCTATCTGGGCACCAGCGCCTCGTTCGTGGGCGGCGTGCTGGCGATCAGGGCGCTCTTCGGCGGCGACACCCCGGCGGTGGACGCGATCGTCACCGGGGCGATCCTCGTCGCGGGCCTGGTGCTCGCGCTGATCGGCGTGGCGATGCACGTGCTCGGCGTGCAGGTCATCAACCGGGTCTTCCCGCCGGTCGTCACCGGCGCCGTCGTCATGCTGATCGGCTTCGGCCTGGCCTATGTGGTCGCGGACGTCTACTGGCCGCAGGACCAGTGGATCGCGCTCATCACCATGACGGTCACCTTCGTGATCATCGTGCTCTTCAAGGGGTTCGTCGGCCGGATCGGCATCCTGCTCGGCCTGGTCATCGGCTTCGCCCTGTCCTGGGGCGCCGACCGGGTCTTCGGCGACATCACCGCCTACAACGCGGGCACCGGGAAGGTCGACACGCACCCGCGGGTGAGCTTCGACGCGGTCGCGAGCGCCGACTGGATCGGCCTGCCCGGCATGCACTGGCCCGCCTTCGAGGTCTCCGCCGTCCTGCTGGTGCTGCCCGCGGTGATCGCCCTGGTCGCCGAGAACGTCGGCCACGTCAAGGCCGTCGGCGAGATGACCGGCACCGACGTCAACCCCTCCATGGGCCGGGCCATCATCGGCGACGGCGTCGGCACCGTGGTGACCAGCGCCTTCGGCGGCTCCCCGACGACCACCTACGCCGAGAACATCGGCGTCATGGCCGCCACCCGCGTCTACTCCACGGCCGCCTACTACATCGCGGCGGTGATCGCGATCCTGTTCGGCCTCTGCCCGAAGTTCGGCGCGCTGGTCGCCGCCACCCCCGGCGGCGTGCTCGGCGGCATCACCGTCATCCTCTACGGGATGATCGGCCTGCTCGGCGCGAAGATCTGGATCGAGAACCGGGTGGACTTCGCCGACCCGGTCAACATGGTCCCCGTCGGGGCGGGCATCATCCTCGCCATCGGCCCGGTCACGCAGACGATCACCTCCGACTTCCACCTGGGAGGGATCGCGCTCGGCACCATCGTGGTGCTCGGCGGCCACCACCTGCTGCGGGCACTCGCCCGCCGGGGCACGGGAACCCCCGCGGACGCGGCGGCCGGGGCGGATCCGCGGCCCGGTCCGGCGGCGGGGGTTCCCGCGCCCGGTCCGGCGGCGGCCGGGACGGACCCCGTGCCCGGAGCGTCCGGACCGCCGGAGGCGGCCGGGACGGAACGCGGGGCCGCCGGGTGAAGCCACCCCCCTTCGACCACCACGCCCCCCGCACCCTCGCCGAGGCGCTCGACGTCCTCGCCGCGACGGGGGAGCACGGCAAGGTGCTCGCCGGCGGGCAGAGCCTCATCCCGCTGATGAACATGCGGCTGGCCGCCCCCGCGCACCTGGTCGACATCAACCGGCTCGGCGGGCTGGCGGCGGTCGAGACCGGCCCGGACGGGGTCCGGGTCGGGGCGCTGGCCCGGCACGCGCAGGTGGAGCGCTCCGCCGGGGCCGCCGCGGTCCAGCCGCTGCTGCGCCAGGCGCTCCGGCTGGTCGCCCACCCGGTGATCCGCAACCGCGGCACCGCGGTCGGCAGCCTCGTGCACGCCGACCCGGCCGCCGAGCTGCCGGCCGTACTGGCGCTGCTCGGCGGCTCGGTACGGCTCGCGCGGCGCGGGGGCACCCGCGACGTGCCGGCGGGAGAGTTCTTCACCGGCCCGCTGGAGTCGGCGCTCGGCCCCGGCGAGCTGGCCGTCTCCGCGTTCTTCCCCGCGCTGCCCCCGCGCGCGGGGACCGCCTTCGAGGAGGTGTCGCGCCGGCACGGCGACTACGCCCTGGCCGGGGTCGCGGCCCTGGTCCGGCTGGACGGCGGCCTGCGGGTCGCCGCCGCGACGGCGGCCTGCGTGAGCGCGGGGCCCGTCCCGGTGGTCGTCGACGTCACCGCCGCGTGCGGGGCCGCACCGGCCGGCGCGGCCGACTGGGAGGCGGCGGCGCGGGCGGTGCGGGAGCGGATCGAACCGGAGGACGACATCCACGCGAGCGCGGACTACCGGCGGCACCTGACCGGGGTCCTGGCCGCGCGGGCGCTCCGGGAGGCCGCCCGGGCGGCCGTGGAGCACGCCGACGGGAGCGCCGGGGGGTACGCGGCGGGGAGCAGGGCGGGTGACGGCGGGTGACAGGGCGGGGAGCAGGGCGGGTGACGGCGGGTGACAGGGCGGGGAGCAGGGCGGGTGACGGCGGGTGACAGGGCGGGGCGCGCCGGGGCCGCGGGGCGGGAGGGGGCGCATGGGTGAGGCGGCGCACGAGATCGCGCTGACCGTCAACGGGGTGCTCCGGCGGACCCGGGTGCCGGGGCGGCGGCTGCTGTCGGACTGCCTCCGGCACGACCTGGGGCTGACCGGCACGCACGTCGGCTGCGAGCACGGGGTGTGCGGGTGCTGCACGGTCCTCTTGGACGGCGAGCCGGTCCGCTCCTGCCTGATGTTCGCGGTCACCGCCGACGGGCACGAGATCACCACCGTCGAGGGGCTCGCCGACGGGGCGCGGATGTCGCCGGTGCAGCGGGCGTTCGCCGAGTGCCACGGCCTGCAGTGCGGGTTCTGCACCCCCGGGTTCCTGTGCACGGTGACCGCGCTGCTGCGCGAGAACCCCGCGCCGAGCGGCGAGGAGGTGCTGGAAGGCCTGTCCGGCAACCTGTGCCGGTGCACGGGCTACCAGAACATCGTCAGGGCCGTGCACCGCGCGGCCGAGATCATGGCGGAGGAACGGGCGGAGGAGGCGTGACGCCCCGCAGACCCGCGCGGCCCGCCGAGCGCCCCCTCGACGACCCCCGGTGAGGAGCGCGGCCCGATGACCACGAGACCGTTCGGCGAGGCCGTCCAGCGGCGCGAGGACCCGCGGCTGCTCACCGGCCGGGGCCGCTACCTGGACGACCTGGGCTCCGGCGCGCTGGCCGCGGCGTTCGTCCGCTCCCCGCACGCGCACGCCGTCGTCCGCGACATCGACGTGGCGGACGCGCTCGACGTGGACGGGCTGGTGGCGGTCTACACCTGGGAGGACCTGCCGGAGCGGCTGGCCCGGCCGCTCCCGCTGCTCATCCCGCACCCGGCGCTCACCCACGGCCGCACCGCCCTCCCGCTGGCCCGCGACCGGGTCCGGCACGTCGGCGAACCCGTCGTCATGGTCGTGGCCCGCGACCGCTACCTCGCCGAGGACGCCTGCGCGCTGATCCGCGTCGACTACGACCCGCTGCCCGCGGTGGTCGGGCTGGAGGAGGCCGCGCGGGGGGAGCGGCTGGTCCACGACGACGTGCCCGGCAACGTCGGCGCGCACCTGGTGCAGTCGGTGCCCTCCGCCGACGGGCGCGAGGCGGGGGAGGCGATCGCGGCCGCGCCGCACCGGCTGGAGTTCCGCCTCGACATCGAGCGCAGCGCGTCCATGCCGCTGGAGGGCCGGGGGGTGTACGCCCGCTGGGACGCCGACGACGCCTCGCTGCGCGTCTACTCCAGCACCCAGACCTCCACCAGCGTGCGGATGGCCCTGGCCGCCACGCTCGGCCTGCCGCTGCCCAAGGTCGAGGTGATCGCGCCCGACGTGGGCGGCGGGTTCGGCGTCAAGATCATGCATCCGTGGCCGGAGGAGGTCCTCGTCCCCTGGGCGGCGATGCTGCTCGGGCGGGAGGTCAAGTGGACCGAGGACCGCCGCGAGCACTTCACCTCCTCCGCGCACGAGCGCGCCCAGGCGCACTCCGTGCGGGTCGGCTTCGACGACGACGGCCGCGTCCTCGGCCTGGACGTGACGATCCTGCACGACCACGGCGCCTACACGCCGTACGGGATCATCGTGCCGATCATCACCTCGACCCAGCTGCCGGGGCCGTACCGGCTGGGGGCCTACCGGGTCGCGTTCTCCTCGGTCTACACCACCACCGTGCAGGTCACGCCGTACCGGGGGGCGGGCCGCCCGCAGGCGGTCTTCTGCATGGAGCGGACGATGGACCGCATCGCCGCCCACCTCGGCCTCGACCGTACGGCGGTGCGCGCGGCCAACCTCATCCAGCCCGAGGAGTTCCCCTACGACCAGGGGCTGACCTTCCAGGACGGCCGGCCGCTGGTCTACGACAGCGGCGACTACCCCGAGTCGCTGCGCCTGCTCAAGGAGCTGATCGGCTGGGACTCCTTCGCCGCGGAGAAGGAGCGGGCCGCGGCCGGGGGGCGGCGGCTGGGCATCGGCATCGGCTGCTACGTCGAGGGCACCGGCGTCGGGCCGTACGAGGGCGGCCACGTGCAGATCACCTCCGACGGCCGGGTGCACGTCTCCACCGGGCTGACCTCGCAGGGCCAGGGCCACGAGACCGTCTTCGCGCAGATCGCCGCGACCGAGCTGGGCGTGCCGCTGGAACGGGTCTCGGTGGTCACCGGCGACACCCGCAGGTTCGGCTACGCGGTCGGCACCTTCGCCTCCCGGGCCGCGGTGATGAGCGGCAACGCCATCGCCCTGGCCTGCCGGAAGGTCCGCGAGAAGGCGCTGCGGATCGCCGCCGAGGCGCTGGAGGCCGACCCGCGCGACCTGGAGATCACCGACGGGCTGGTGCACGTCGCCGGGGTGCCGGGCGCCTCGGTCCCGCTGGCCACCGTGGCGGTTCTGGCCAACCCGCTGCGCTACGCCTTCGACGACGAGGCGGCCCGTGCCACGCAGTTCGCGGGCGCGTCGCCGCCGGACCGGCCGCCGGTCGCCGAGGGCGAGGAACCCGGCCTGGAGGGGCGCGGCTACTACTCGCCGATCCGCTCGACCTTCGCCTCCGGCATGCACGCGGCGATCGTGGAGACCGACCCGCTGACCGCCGAGATCCGCATCCTGCGCTACGCCGTGGTCCACGACTGCGGCAACCTCGTCAACCCGATGATCGTCGAGGGGCAGATCCACGGCGGCGTCGCCCAGGGCGTCGGCGGCGCGCTGTACGAGCGGATGGTCTACGACGGGCACGGCCAGCTGCTCAACGCCTCGTTCATGGACTTCCTGATGCCGTACGCCACCGAGGTCCCGCACGTGGAGACCGCGCACCTGCAGACCCCGTCGCCGCTCAACCCGCTCGGCATCAAGGGGGCGGGCGAGGCCGGGGTCATCCCGGTCTCGGCGGTGATCGCCTCGGCGGTCGAGGACGCCGAGGGCATCCCGGTCATGAAGATGCCGATCTCCCCCTCGGAGCTGTTCGACCTGCGCCGGGCGGCCGGAGGCCCCCAGGCGTCCTGACGTGCGGGACCTGCGGGACCTGCGGGACGGGTACGGCTACGCCGCCCGGTCCGCCGGATCGCCGGCCGGTTCGGCGGCCGGCAGGTCGCGCATCCGGCGCAGCGGGGAGAGCAGCAGCGGCACCGCGGACAGCAGCCCGAGCAGCACGCTGATCCAGAGCGTGGCCCGGACGTCGAAGACCTCGCCCAGCACGCCTCCGACGAGGCCGCCCAGCGGGAGCACGCCCCACACGACGAACCGGATGGTCGCGTTCATCCTGCCGAGCAGGTGCTCGGGGGTGACGGCCTGACGGAAGCTGACCTGGCCCACGTTGTAGACGATGACGCCGATCGAGTTCATGAACATGCCGACCGCGTAGAGCGCGAGCCTCCAGTCGAGTTCGGCGAACGGCACCAGCAGCATGAACGGGTAGAACACCACGGCCGAGAGCCAGATGACCCGGGCCGAGCCGACCCGGCGGCTCAGCGGCCCCACGAGCGCCACGCCCACCAGGCCGCCGACGGCCGTCACCGAGAACAGCAGGCCGATGCCGGCCTCGGAGAGGCCGATCACCCGGACCAGGAAGATCATCGAAACGGCGTTGAGGATGCCGTTGGCGAAGTTCGCGGTGGCGGTGGCCGCGGTGATCATCCGCAGGATCGGGTGCCCGGCCACGTACCGGAGGCCCTCGCCGATCTCCTTGGTCAGCCCCCGCCGTTCGGAGCGCTCCGGGACCCGCTCGGCGGCGTCGATCCGGCCCAGCAGCAGCGCCGAGCCGAGGAAACTGACCGCGTCGGCCAGCACCGCGACCGGCGCGGTGAGCACCTGGATCAGCCAGCCGCCCGCGCCCGGACCGGCCACGCCCGCCGCCGAGCGGACGATCTCCAGCTTGGCGTTGCCGTCCACCAGCCGGTCGCGCTCGATCAGACTCGGCAGGTAGCTCTGGTAGGCGATGTCGAAGAAGACGGTGGCCAGGCCGGTGCCGAGCGCCACGCCGTACAGCTGGGGGAGGGTCAGCGCGTCCAGCCACCAGGCGAGCGGGACCGACCCGAGCAGGACGGCCCGCGCCGCGTCGGCGGCGACCAGGATGCGGCGGCGCGGCATCCGGTCCACCCAGACTCCGGCGGGCAGGCCGACCAGCAGGAACGCCGCCGTCTCCGCCGCCACCAGCAGGCCGGTCTCGAACGGGCCCGCCTTCAGCGCGATCACCGCGACGAGCGGGAGCGCGAGCAGGCTGATCTGGGTGCCGACCTGGCTGATCACGTCGGCGCCGAACAGGAGCATGAAGTTGCGGTGCCGGAACAGGCTGGGGGAGCTCACCGGGGCATGGTGGCCCCCGCGTGGTGAGGAGTCAACCCCTGGTCGCGGTTGGCTGCCGGGCCGGGCCGGACCGGGTCTTCAGGACGTCTCGGCGGTCAGGCGGCGGCGGAAGACCCAGTAGGTCCAGCCCTGGTAGCCCAGCACGAACGGGAGCGCGATCAGGCCGATCCAGGTGAGCACGCCGAGCGTGTACGGTCCCGAGGCGGCCTCGGCGACGGTGAGGCCGGGCAGCGGGGCGGGCCACAGGGCGGTGAACAGGGCGGCGCCGGTCAGCGCGACCGACGAGGCGGTGGCGGTGAACGCCCAGCCGTCCCGGCCGCGCCAGGTCAGCGCGGCCCCGGCGGCCAGGGCCGCCATCGCGGCCAGCGCGCACGCCCACGGCCACGGGTCGGCGCTCCACTCGGCGGCGGTCGTGGAGGGGATGCCGGACAGCGCCGCGATCCCGACGGGCAGCACCAGCGCGGAGGCGGCCAGGGCGGCGCGGCGGGCGCGGGCGCGCACCGGGCCGGAGGTCTTCAGGGCGAGGAAGACCGCGCCGTGCAGCAGGCAGAGCGCGAGCGAGAACACCCCGCCGACCAGCGCGGCGAGCGCGTCGTCGTGCAGCAGGTCGGCGAAGAGCGCGCCCCACAGGAAGGCGGGCAGCGCGCTGCCGATCCCGACGCCCAGGTCGCACCAGGCGCGCTCGGAGGCGCGGGCGACCTTGCCCCGCCACTCCAGCCCGACCCCGCGCACGATCAGACCGGCCAGGACCAGCACGATCGGCAGGTAGAACGCGCTGAGCAGCCCCGCGTACCAGGCGGGGAACGCGGCGAACATGGCGCCCACCGCGCTGATCAGCCAGACCTCGTTGCCGTCCCAGACCGGGCCGATCGTGGCGAGGGCCTGCCTGCGCTCGCCCTCGCCCCGGGAGACCAGGGGGGCCAGCATGCCGACGCCGAAGTCGAAGCCCTCCAGGACGAAGAAGCCCGTCCAGAGGAAGGCGATGACCGCGAACCAGAGGGTCGTGAGTTCCACGGGGACTCCTCAGTACATCAGGGTCGGCTGGAGGGCCCCGGCCGCGTCCCGGCCGTCCGCGCCGCCGGGGGGAGGCACGGCGGGCGGCGCGGGCTCGGGGCCCGCCGTGACGTGGCGGACGAGCAGGACGGCCTCGGCCGCGGCGAGCAGGCCGTACAGGAGGGTGAAGACCGCCAGGGAGACGGCCACCTCGGTCAGGCCGACACCGGGGGAGACGCTCGCCGCGGTGAGCAGCTCGCCCTGGACGGTCCAGGGCTGGCGGCCGATCTCGCTCAGCAGCCAGCCGGCGGTCATCGCCAGGAACGGCAGCGGGAGCGCCAGCACGAAGGCCCGGGCGAGCCAGGACGGCAGCTCGCGCTCCGGCCCCGGGACGCGGCGGCGCCGGCGGGTGAGCCAGAGGCCCAGGACGGACAGGGCGACCACGGTCAGCCCGAAGACGATCATCACGCGGAAGGACAGGTAGACCACGGGGACGTTCGGCCGGTAGTCGCCGGGGCCGAACCGCCGGGCGAACTCCTCCTGCAGGTCCTCGGTGCCCCGGACGACGGCCTGCGGGTCGTTCGCGGCCAGCAGGCTGAGCAGCGCCGGCACCTCCAGGCCGGGCACGGGGGAGAAGGCCGCCCCGGCGGTGTCGCGCTCCAGCCCTTCGGCGGCGGCCAGCTTCATGGGCTGCTGCTCGTGCAGGAGCTTGCCGGAGGCGTCACCGGTCCCGGCGACGACCGCGCCCGCGAGCGCCGTCATGACCAGCGCGGCCCGCACCGGGGTCCGCCACATCGCGGTCGCGCCCCCGGCGCCGCGCCGCATCGGGACGGTGCGGTCCGGGTCGGCCCTGCGCTCGGCGAGGATCCGGTGGCCGCAGACCGCCAGCACGAACCCGCCCGCCACCACGAACGCCCCGGCCACCACGTGCGGGACCTGCGCCAGCGCGGTGGAGTTGGTGAGCACGGCCCACAGATCCGTCATCCGCGCCCTGCCGCCTGCCACCTCGTACCCCACCGGGTGCTTCATCCAGGCGTTGGCGGCCAGGATGAAGTAGGCCGACAGGTTGGAGCCGATGACCGCGGCCCAGATCGCGGCCAGGTGCACCCGCTTGGGCAGCCGGTCCCAGCCGAAGATCCACAGCCCGAGGAAGGTCGACTCCAGGAAGAAGGCGAGCAGCGCCTCCAGCGCGAGCGGGGCACCGAAGACGTCGCCGACGAAGACCGAGTACGCGCTCCAGTTCATCCCGAACTGGAACTCCTGCACGATGCCGGTGACCACGCCCATCGCGAAGTTGATCAGGAAGAGCTTCCCGAAGAACTTCGTCAGCCGCAGGTAGTGCTCCTGGCCGGTGCGGTGCCAGGCGGTCTGCAGGCCGGCGACGAAGACGCCCAGCCCGATCGTCAGCGGTACGAACAGAAAGTGGTAGACGGTGGTGATCCCGAACTGCCACCGCGCCAGGTCCAGTGCTTCCATGCCTCTCCCCCTGCGGGACTTCAGCTCTACAGGCTGTAGTTCTACATTTAGTAGTACTACAGCCTGTAGAGCAACGGGAGGGGGAGGCGCCGCGAGCCGCTGCGATCCTCGTCACACGGCCCGGCGGGGCCGCCCTTCCCCGCCGGGCCGGATGGTCGTTCCCGGGGCGCGGGGGGCCGCGGTCGTGCCCGCCGCAAGCGCCCGTAAGAGGGGTGTAAGCGGCGGTACGGGGGTCTGCAAGCGCCCGGCCGTACCAATGACCCGAGAGCCCAGGGGGGACCGGTACGGAGCCGGGCCGAGAGGGTGACAGGGAGAGATCATGATGAAGCGACTGACCACCGGCCTGCTGGCCACCGCCGCCGCCACCGCCGCCTTCGCGCTCGCCGTCCCGGCCGCCGCGCAGGCCGCCACCCCCGCCGCCGCGCCCGTCGCCGCGTCGGGCTACGACTACGAGGACTTCTGGGGCTCCTACTACTCCGGCAACCACAAGGCCAAGGCCAACGGGTGGATCGGCGTCGACTGGAACCACCACCAGACCTCCAACGAGGTGCACCTGCGCGGCAAGGTCTACGACCTCGACCACCGCACCTACCGCCAGGGCGGCAAGTGCGCCCTCATCAGGGTCCAGGCGCACCGGTTCGACGACCACCACGGCCACTGGGCCGAGAAGGAGACCTACCGGCACTGCGGTGCGGGCGGCTACAAGAGGTTCCACTTCGCCGCCGACGACGTCGACGCCGTCCGCGTGCAGGTCTGCCAGGTCGGCCCGCGCAGCTCCTACGCGACCCGCTGCGGTGACTGGGAGTATCTGTACACCGCCGAGTCCGAGTGATCGTATCTGCCGGGAAAGCGCCCGCCCTCCGTGTGGAGGCGGGCGTTTTTCCTGTTCAGCCGGTTCGGTGTAAATATCAACCCGGATGGCTATAAGTAGGGACACGGGAGGGCTGCAACTACATTCCGTTACCAGCGACCTCCGTCCTCGGGGAGCCGGAGACGTCATCCGGCGCCAGGGACGGGGGCCGAAGGGGAGATGATGATGAAGCGACTGACCACCGGTCTACTGGCCGTGGCCGCCACCGCCGGAACGCTCGCGTTCACCGTGCCGACCGCCGTCCAGGCGTCCGCGCCGGCCGCGGCACCCGCCGCGTCCGCGGCGGACCGCGCCGACTCGTGGGGTCCGTACTACTCCAGCAACCGCAGGGCGTACGCCCGGGGCACGGTCGACTACGAGGGCGGCGGCGCCTACCTCGTGTCGGGCGGCGGCATCCGGGTGAGGGGCTATCTGTACGACCGCGACTACCGCACCGGCGGCCAGGGCGGCATGTGCGCCTACGCGCAGATCCAGGGATACCGCTCCAGCGGCTACGGCTACGGCGGCTCCACCGGCTGGGAGCGCGGCCGGACCTACCGGCACTGCGGCACGAACAACTACCGCACGATGGACTACTCCAGTGAGTACGCCACCCAGGCCCGGATCCGGATCTGCCAGGTCCGCCAGTACGGCGGCCGGCCGACCTACTGCGGCGCGTGGCGCTACTTCCGTGACTCGGACTACGGCGGTTACGGCGGCTACGACCGTTCCGGCGACCAGCCCGGCTACGACCGGTCCGATGACAGGCCCGCCTCCTCCGGCTACCTGCCCGGCGTCTCCGGGCAGACGCCGGGTTACCTGCCGAGCAGCCTCAGCCAGCCGAACAGCATCGAGCTGGAGGACGACGCCGAGCAGAACCTCGACCGGTCCTCGGACCGCGACCACGGCTACGCGCCGGAGCACGCCCTCGACCGGGTGCCCGGCCAGGCCCAGGGCTACACGCCCGGCCTGAACGCCGTCGAGCGGCCCGCCAACTGATCGCGGTTCCCGGACAAGGACGGCCCGTTCCCGCTGGGGGCGGGCCGTTCCGCGTCCGCGGCTCCCCCGTGCCCGGCGGGCCGCCCGCCGGTTCCCGCCGCCGGTTCCCGCCCGTCCCCGGTGCCCGCCGCCGGCGCCTCCCCCTCCCCGGCGGCGCCGGCCGGCATCCGGGGCGGGTGCGTGGATCTTGGCTAGGGCCTTCCCATGGTGGATCATCGCTGTGGTGATCCACCGTCGCGCCCACAGCGGAGCCGGGAGGACGGGGCCGTAGGGGAGGTGGGGCCAGCCCGACCATCATTCGGGGTGCGGGCAGGGGTTCATGATCCGGGCTGCCCGGAAATCCTGGGGAGTGGACCCGTCCAGCATGCGCAGAGCCGAAGGAGAGCCATGACCGATGTCACGACCGCCGATGCCGGAGACCGGACCAGGGGAAGCGACTACGCCGCACTGTCGCGCAGGATCGCCCAGGAGGGCCTGCTGGAGCGGCGCCCCGGTCACTACGCCGTACGGCTCGGCCTGGTCGCCGCCCTCTTCGCCGGGGGCTGGACCGCCTTCTTCCTGATCGGCGACTCCTGGTACCAGATCCCGGTCGCGCTCCTCCTCGCCGTGGTCTTCGCCCAGGTCGCCCTCCTCGCCCACGACCTGGCCCACCGGCAGGTCTTCCGCTCCCGGCGCTCCAGCGAGATCGCCGGACTGGTGGTGGGCAACCTCGTGATCGGCATGAGCTACGGCTGGTGGATGGACAAGCACACCCGCCACCACGCCAACCCCAACCACGAGGACCACGACCCCGACGTCTCCCCCGAGATCCTGATCTGGTCGGAGCGGCAGGCGCGGGCCAGCCGGGGGATCGCCCGGTTCATCGGCCGCTGGGAGGCGTTCCTGTTCTTCCCGCTGCTGACCCTGGAGGGGCTCAACCTGCACGTGTCGAGCTTCCGGGCGCTGCGCCGCCCGTCGCTGCGGAACCGCGCGGTCGAGGGACTGCTGCTGGTGGTGCACGTCGCGGCCTACCTCGGTGCGGTGTTCGCGGTGCTCCCGGTGGGCAAGGCCCTGGTCTTCCTCGCGCTGCACCAGGCGGTCTTCGGCGTCTACCTCGGCTGCACGTTCGCGCCCAACCACAAGGGCATGCCGATGCTGACCGGCGAGGACGAGCTCGACTTCCTCCGCCGCCAGGTCCTGACCTCCCGGAACGTGCGCGGCGGATGGCTGGTCGACAACGCCCTGGGCGGCCTCAACTACCAGATCGAGCACCACCTGTTCCCCAGCATGCCGACCCCCAACCTGCGCCGGGCCCAGCCGATCGTCCGGGCCTACTGCGAGGAACTGGGCGTGGCGTACCTCGAGACGGGCCTGCTGCGCTCGTACGCGCAGGCGCTGCGGCACATGCACGCGGTGGGCGCGCCGCTGCGCGCGGGGCGCCGCGTCACCCCGCCGGAGGCGATGGCGGGGGCGGGGGCGGGCACCCCGGCGGACTGACGGCGCCCGGGCGCTCCGACCGACGACGCCCGGGTGCGCCGGCGGACTGACAACGCGCGGGCGCGCCGCCGGGCAGATGTTGCTGTTACCCTCGCGGCCGGGCGCTGCCTAGGGTGCTGAACGTGAAGGTCGCAGGCAGCGCCGTGCTCGGCGCCGACAGAGATCGCGTGTGGACCGCGCTCCAGGACCCGGCCGTGCTGGTGCGCACGATCCCGGGGTGCGAGCGCCTGGAGGAGACGGGGCCGGACACCTACCGGATGACGGTCACGGCCGGAGTGGCCTCGATCAGGGGCCTCTACCAGGGCGAGGTCGCCCTGCGCGACCCCGACGCCCCCGGGCGCTTCGTGCTGCGCGCCCGGGGCCAGGGCGCGCCCGGCACGGTGGAGGCCACCGTGGAGGTACGGCTCAGCGAGACCGACGGCGGCACCCGGGTCGACTACGACGCCGAGGCCGTGGTCGGGGGCATGATCGGCGGGGTCGGCCAGCGCGTGCTCGGCACGGTGGCCAGGCGGACCGCGGCCGAGTTCTTCGCCGCGGTGGAGCGCCACCTGGCCTCCGGCGGAGCGGCCCCGCCCTCCGCCGTGTCCCCTGCCGTGTCCCCTGCAGCGGCCCCCGCCGTGGTCCGAGCCCCGGATGCGGCGGCCGTCCCCGGCGCGGGGGACTCCGGGCCCGCCGTACCGGAGGGCGCGCGGCCGGTCCGGGTCTTCCAGCGGACCGCCGCGCCGCAGGGACCGCCGCAGGGACCGCCGCAGGGACAGGGCGTTCCCGTGTGGACGGTCGTCACCGCGTTCGGCATGGGCGCCGGCGTGGCGCTCGGCAGCGCCGTGATCGGCTGGCTGCTCGGCCGCGCCGGCCGCAGGGGCTGACCGGCCCCTCGCGGCGGGAGATCTTCCGGCGTAACGTGGCGGTATGCGCGAGGCACGTGCGGAGGACGCCCGGACCGAGGCCAGACGACTGATCCGCGATCTCCTGGGAGAGGAGCGGCTCTCCGCCGCCGCCCTGGTGCGCGAGGCGGAGACCGCGCTGGGCGCCGAGCGCGTCGCCCGCTGCGTGGAACTCGCCCGCGGGGCGCCGTTGACCCGCCGGTCCGCCGAGCTGGCCTCGCTGGCCGGGCTGCTGGTCGGGACGCGCGAGCTGGGAGCGCGGTGGTGGGAGCGGGCCCGGGGCGGAAAGCCGCTCACCCCCGACGAGGTGCTCGGTTCCGCGACCGCCGTGGAGCCCTGGACCGACCTGACCGTGCTGGAGATGCTCACCGCCTGGATCGCCGACGACGCCGCCGACCGCAGGTGGGGAGCGCCCGCCGCGGCCGTGGACCTGAACTCCTGGCAGGCGGAGGACCGCGTCGTGCTGTCCGGCGGGGCCGCCCCCGGCGGCAGGGTGGTGCTCTCCTTCGACGCGGGCGGGCGCCTGGACGCCCTGGTGGTCCGCCGCCCGGACGGCGGCCTCGGCTCCACCCTCGACTTCGACTCGCTGCGCTACTCCCGTCCGGCCGAGGCCCAGTGGAGCTGGGGTGTGGCGGCCGGTCTCGGCCCGCACCCCCTGCCGGAGGAGGACCCGAGCCCGTACGGCACGCCCGTGGACGCCGGGGCCGCCGGGACGCTGCGCGCCTGGGCGCTGCGCCACGGCGCCACGGCGGCGCAGGCCGGTCCGGAGTGGCGGGTCAGGGGCGACGTCGTCGCCGCGATCGAGCGGGTGGACTGGATGTGGCGCAGCGGAGAGTGGTTCGCCTGGTGGCGGGCGGTCTCCGCGCTCGTCGACGGCGACCCCGTGCAGCTGGACGCCCGCCTGGCGGAGATCGCCGCGGGCTCCTGATCCGGCCCGTCCCCGGTTCCCGCAGGCGGGCCGTGGCGGGGTCCGGCCGTCGGCGGTGACGGCGGGGGGCGGCGGGGTCCGGTCCGTCACCTGCCCGCGATCAGCGCCGCCACCCCGTCGAGGATGCGCGCCAGGCCGAAGGCCAGGGCGTGCGCCGGGTCGGCCGCCCCCTGGTGCTCCCGGCCCGCCGCCTCGCCGACCCGGGAGGCCACGGGGAACCGGGAGGCGTCCATCACCTTGTCGAGCAGCGGGGCGTTGACCGTCCACCACTCGGTCTCGCTCATCCCGCTGTCCCGCTGGGCCCGCGCCATGCCGGCCCCGAGCCGGGCGGTGCCCTCGACGTGGGTCAGGACCAGGGCCAGGACGGAGTCCATCTCGACGTCGGACAGGCCGACGCCGTCCAGGGGACGCAGCTCGGCCTCGTACTTCAGCGAGGCGTTCGGGCCCAGGGCGGGCCGGCCGCCGGGGACCTGCAGCATCCAGGGGTGGCGCCGGTAGAGGTCCCGGTTGCGCGCGGCGACGAACTCCATCCCGCCGCGCCAGCCGCCGGGCTGCGCCGACGGCGCGTCCACGTCGTCGTAGAGCCGCCCGTAGGCGGTGTCGACCATCAGGTCGGTCAGCTCCGCCTTGCCGGGGACGTGCGTGTAGAGCGACATGGTCCCGACCCCCAGCCGCTCGGCGACCCGGCGCATGGAGACGGCGTCGAGCCCGTCGGCGTCGGCGATCCCGATGGCGGCCTCGACGATCGCGCGCACGGTCAGCCCCGACCGCCCCGGTCTGCTGTGCGAACCCCACAGCAGGGCCAGGCTGCGGGCCGGATCCGCCTCGGAGGCCCTCTTTCCGCTCACGGAACGAACTCCCCATCCTCGTCGTCGGCTCCATCGTAGCCTTTTCGTACTACGTACGGTACGACGTACTGAACATGTGCGCCGCCGGGGCGGACGGCCGCCGGGCGGAACCCGGAGGAGCCGAGGCTCCGGCGACACCGGCGCCGACCCGGTCGCTCAGCTCACGCCGAGGTCGCCGGAGCGGTAGTGGCGGCGGCAGAGCACCTGGTAGCGGACCGGGTCGGCGCCGGTGTCGCCGATGACGACCTGCTCGCCGGTGCGGACCAGCGCGCCGTCCACCACGCGGGCGTTCAGCAGGCCGGGACGGCCGCACCAGCACAGCACCTCGACCTGCAGCCGGCTGATCTCGTCGGCGAGCTCGAACAGGCGCTGGGCGGCGGGGAACATCCGCGACCGGAAGTCGGAGGCCAGGCCGAAGGCGTAGACGTCGATGCCGAAGTCGTCGGTCAGGTCGGCGAGCTGCTCGATCTGGGCGACGGTGTAGAAGCAGGCCTCGTCGCAGATCACGTAGTCGATCGGCGTGCGGTCGGTGACCAGGGCGACCAGGTCCAGTTCGTCGTCGACCTCGACCGCGTCGCTGCCCAGGCCGATCCGGCTGGTGATCCGCGGCCCGCCGGAGCGGTCGTGCTTGGTCAGGACCATCCCGCGCCTGCCCTGGCGGCCGTGGTTGTAGTTCATCTGCAGGGCCAGTGTGGACTTTCCGCAGTCCATGGGGCCGAAGTAGAAGCGCAGGACCCCGTCCCGGTTCGCGATGGGGACGGGGGAGAGCGCAGACGATTCGGTCACGACGGGCCAGCTTAGCGGGTTTGCCCCTAGTGTTTGAGCAGGGATACAACTGGTAGGAATGCCAGGTCCCGCGTAGGTCGAGCCCGATTCGGCTTGCCTTTCGACAAAGCGTGGGAGATTCCTCCGGCCGACAGCAACATGGGAGCAAACCTGTGACGACCGCCAAGACCCCGCCCCTGCCGCCGCCGGCGGCGGCGCCCACGGCGCCGGTGACCAAGATCCCCACGGCGCCGGACCACGGTGAGATGCCGCCCGCGCTCGCGGCGATGATGACCGAGGACGAGGCCGTCGCGGCCAAGGCCGAGGCGGCCCGCTGGCGGTACGGGTTCTACGTGGTCCTGACGGGCCTGATCGTCATCCTGGTCGGGTTCGTCGTCGTCGCCATGCGCGACGGCGGCGGCGGTGCGCCGTTCGCCGGCCTCGTCGGGGTGTCCGGGGCGATCATCGGAGCCTACTTCGGCGTCCAGGTCGGGCAGTCCGGCAAGGACCGGGTCGAGGCCGAGCTGCGCCGCACGAACGAGATGGCGATCCGGCTGGCCGCCAAGGTGCACGCGCACGACGCCGACGCGGTGATCGGCTCCATCATGGGCCGCCGCCGCTGATCCGCCGCGCCGTGTCGGGCCGCCGGCCGGATCCGCGTCCGCGGACCGGTCCGGCGGCGCGCCGGCCCGGCCCCGCGTCTGCGGGACCGGCCCGGCCCCGCGCCTGGGCGACCGGTCAGCCCCGCGCCTGCGCGACGACCGGGCCCTCGCTGGCCTGGACCAGGACGAAGCCCTGCCCCTGGAAGGCGAGCTGCACGGCCTCGCCGCTGCCGCGCCCGATGAGCGCCCCGGCCTTGAACGTGCGGTTGATGCCCACCTTCAGCCCGGCGCTCCAGCAGACCGCCGACTGGCCGTCGGCGAAGGTCGGGCCCCAGGAGGTGTCGAGCAGCGCCGGTGAGCCGTGCGCGGTGACCGCCACCCAGCCGGTGCCGGAGACCGTGGTGTTGAACAGGCCCCCGCTGGCCATGCCCGCGCCCTGCACCCGGTTGATGTCCCAGGCCAGCTGCGGATCGAAGGCCAGCAGGTTCGTCCCGTTGACGGTGATCGCCTCGTTCTCCAGATAGAACAGGTGCACGTCCTGGGCGTTGTCGGCGAGGAGGAGCGCGCCCTGCCCGCGGACCCGCATCAGTGGCGCGCCCTCGCCGGTGACCATCTTCTTCAGGAACTTGCCGACCCCGCCGCCCTCGTAGTCGAAGTCCATCTGCCCCTGGAACGCGACCATCGAGCCCTGCCGCGCCAGCACCTCCCCGTTCAGCTGCACGCGCAGCATCTTGGGGTTCTGCAGGGTGAAGTGGCCGGGGACCTGGCCCTGGTCCAGGTTGCCGAAGAACGAACTGCGCACGGGGGAGCCTCTTTTTGCGGTCGTACGGGACGGTCATCTGTTCAGCGGTCGGGGCGGCCGGGGAGTTCCCCGGTACGGGCCCCACCGTACGCCGCCGTGCGCCGCCGTACGGCACCGGCCCGGGGACCGTGCGGGGAGCGGGGGCGAGTTGCCCAAGGACCGCGGCGGGTTTCGGCAGGGTGCGCCGGTTCGCGGGCTCGGCGCGACTGGGTAGACACGGGGGCATGCGCAGCGTCCGTATCGGCGTCGACACCGGGGGCACGTTCACCGACGTGGTCATGGTGGACGAGCAGACCGGCCAGATCACCGCCACCAAGACCCCCTCCACCCCGGCCGACCCGGCGGAGGGCTTCATGGCGGGCATCCGCAAGGTGCTCGGCCCGGCCGGAGACGGGGTGACCGTCTCGGCGGTGGTGCACGGCACCACGGTCGCCACCAACCAGCTCCTGGAGGACCGCGTCGCCGACCTCGGCTTCGTCACCACCGAGGGCTTCGAGTCCGTCCTGGAGATCGCCCGGCAGAGCGTCCCGGACGGCTACGGCAACTCCTACTTCTGGGTGAAGCCGCCCCGGATCGTCCCGGCGCACCGGGTCAGGACCGTCGGCGGGCGGCTGGACCCCACCGGCGCCGAGGTCCGGCCGTTCGACGCCGAGGGGGCCGTCGCCGCCGCCCGCTGGTTCCGGGAGCGGGGGATCACCGCGATCGGCGTGTGCCTCCTGCACTCCTACGCCGACCCGGCGCACGAGCTGCGCATGCGCGAGGTGCTGGAGCGCGAGCACCCCGAGGCGGTCGTCTCGATCTCCAGCGACGTGCTGCGCGAGTACCGCGAGTACGAGCGGTCGGTCACCACGCTCGTGGACGCCGCCGTCAAACCGACCATGCGCCGCTACCTGGCCCGCCTGTCGGAGCGCCTCGGCATGCCGTTCTCGGTGATGAAGAGCAACGGCGGCGTGCTCTCGGCGGCCGAGGTCGTGCACCAGCCGATCACCACCGTGCTGTCCGGGCCGGCCGCGGGCGCGCTCGGCGCCGCGCTGGTCGCCTCCGCCGCCGGGCACCGGTCGGTGATCACGCTGGACGGCGGCGGCACCTCCACCGACGTCGCCGTCGTGCTCGACGGGGAGCCGTCGCTCACCACCGAGGGCGGCGTCGGCCGCTACCCCTGCACGATCCCGATGATCGACATCGTGACCGTGGGCGCGGGCGGCGGGTCGGTCGCCCGGATCTCGCCCGAGGGCACGCTCAAGGTCGGCCCGGCCTCCGCCGGAGCCGACCCGGGGCCCGTCTGCTACGGCCGGGGCGGCGCCGAGGCCACCGTCACCGACGCGCACGTCGTCCTCGGCCGGATCCCCGCGCACCTGCTCGGCGGGGAGGTCCCGCTCGACGCCGCGGCGGCGCGGCGGGCCGTGGCGGCGCTGGCGGCGAGACTCGGGCTGACCTGCGAGCGCACGGCGACCGGCATCCTGGAGATCAGCGCCTTCAACCAGGCGAACGCCGTCCGCCGGATCACCGTCGGACGCGGTCTGGACGTGCGCGACTTCCCGATGGTGGCCTTCGGCGGCTCCGGGCCGCTGCTGGTCTGCCGCCTGATCGACGTCCTCGGCCTGCCGTCGGTGATCATCCCGCCCGACCCCGGCAACGTCTCGGCCTTCGGCCTGCTCACCGTGGACGTCAAGAACGACTACGTGCGCACCTTCGTCACCCGCGACCTGACCGAGGAGGCCGCCGCGCGGATCCTCGGCGAGCTGGAGGATCGGGCGGCCGGGGCGCTGGCGCGCGAGGGCTTCACCGACCCCGTCCTCGCGCGCAGCGCCGACCTGCGCTACGACGGCCAGGCCTACGAGGTCCGGGTGCCGGTTCCGGCCGGGCCGCCGGACGCGGCCTGGCGCGCCGAGGCGGTGGACCGCTTCCACGAGGCGCACCGCGCGCTCTACGGGTACGGCTACCGCGACGACCCCCGGCACGGCGTCGAGTGGGTCAACCTCCGCGTCTGCGGGATCGGCCCCATCGCCCGCCCGGTGATCGCCGAACACCCGCCGCGCGGCCCGCACGACCCGCCCCCGGCCCCGGCCGGCAGCCGCCCCGTGCACTTCGACGAGGACCGGGCCCCCGGGGAGGACGGCCGCAGGGACACCCCGGTCTTCCGCCGCGGCGACCTGCGCCCCGGCGACGTGGTCCGCGGCCCCGCGGTGGTCGAGGAGTACGGTTCCACGCTCCCGGTGCACCCGGGCTTCACCGCCGAGGCCGACCGCCGCGGCAACCTCGTGGTCCGCCGCGAGGCCGGGCGGGGAGGACACCGGTGACGGCCGCCGACCCGGTGCTGACGGAGATCGTCGAGGGCACGCTCGCCTCGGTGGAGCGGGAGGTCGAGACCGCCATCGCGCGCACCGCCCGCTCGCCGATGATCCGCGACGCGCACGACTTCCGCGCGGGCATCCACGACGTGCGGCTGCGCAAGCTGACCGGCCGGTCCTACTCGGCGCTGGTCCAGCCGGTCGTCCGCGACTTCCCGGTGGCGGAGATGAACCCGGGAGACGTGTTCTTCCACAATGACGTCTACCTGTCGGAGGGCGGCATCGGCCACCTGCCGGACCTGTGCGTGACCGTCCCGGTCTTCCACGGCGGCGAGGTCGTCGCGTTCGTGCAGGCGTTCGGGCACCACGACGACATCGGGGGCTCCTGCCCGGGGTCGATGCCGTCGGGGGCGCGCAGCGTGTTCGAGGAGGGGCTGATGGTCCCGCCGATCAAACTCTGGGACCGGGGCGTGCCCAACCGGGCCGCCCTGACCATCATGACGCGCAACTCCCGGACGCCCGACGCGCTCGCCGGCGACCTGGACGCCGAGTGCTCGGCCTGCCTGATGGGCGCGCGGCGGCTGGCGGAGCTGTTCGACCGCTACGGGCGCGCGGCGGTCGAGGCGTGCTTCGAGGCGATCCTGACCACGACCACCGAGACGTTCCGCCGGGAGCTGCTGGCGAAGATCCCCGAGGGCGTCCACGTGTGGGAGGACTACGCCGAGCACGACGGCGTGGACGCGCCCCGGCTGCACGCCCAGCGCATCACCCTCACCGTCGACCACGCCGCCGAGCGCCCCCTCGTCATCGACTTCACCGGGACCTCCCCGCAGGCCAAGGGGCCGATCAACCACGCGGGCGACTACGCCGACGGGGTGTTCCTGAAGAAGTGGCTCGCCCCGATCCTGCGCAACCTCGCCGACACCCCCGAGCGGATGGCCGAGCTCGACGTCAACGAGGGCGTCGTCCCGCTGATCGAGATGCGCTTCCCGGCCAAGGGCACGCTGCTCACCCCGGTCTTCCCCGCGCCGACCAACGCCCGCACGTTCGTGATCCTGCGGCTGCTGGGCGTGCTGGCCGGGGCGCTGGCCAAGGCCACCGGCGGGCGCATGCCCGCCGACCAGGAGACCATCCGCTACACCGGCGTGCACGGCACCGGCGCCGACGGCGCGCCGTACCTGATGCGGGAGGTCCTGGGCGGCGGCTCCGGCGGGCGCTGGTACGCCGACGGGGAGGACGTGATCCACGTCGTGCCCGACTCGCGCACCATCCCGGTGGAGTTCGCCGAGTCGCGCTGGCCGCTGCGGGTCGAGCGCCTGGGCCTGGCCGTCGACTCCGGCGGCCCGGGGCTGCACCGGGGCGGCCTCGGCTACGACAAGCACATCCGGATGCTCCGTGACGCGTCGTTCATGTCCATCGCCGACCGCTCGATCCTGTCCTGCTGGGGCGTGAACGGCGGCCGGGCCGGGCGGCCGTTCACCGTGGAGATCGAGGGGCGGCCGATGGAGGGGCTGGTCGACGACGCGCCGGTCCGCGCGGGCGAGGTGATCCGGATCCGCACCACCGGGGGAGGGGGCTGGGGCTGCCCGCTGGACCGTCCGGCCGAGGCGGTGGCGGCCGACGTCCGCGACGGCAAGGTCTCGGTGCAGGGCGCCCGCGACGACTACGGCGTGGTGCTGTGCGGCCCGCCCGGCGACCCGCGCGTGGACGCCGAGGCCACCGCGCTCCGCCGCGCCGGGCTGCGCGCCCTGCTCCCCGGGCGGGCCCCGTTCTTCGACCGCGGGCCGGGCTTCCCCGCGCTGTCGGGCGGCCTGCCGTACGCGGAGGTGGACCTCCTGTGACCCCTGTCCGGCGGGCGGCCCGGGGCAGAATAATGATCTACAATGTAAAGGGGTGAGTCGGGTGATCGCGTGAAACGCGAGGCGGCCGCCGGGCGAGGGGCTCCGGCCGGCGGCCGCGCTCCTCAGGAGCGGTCGCCGACGGCCGCCTCCGCCTCGGGTGCGGAGTCCTCCTGGGGCGCGGCGTCCCCGGCCTCCCAGCGCAGCAGGTCTCCCGGCTGGCAGTCGAGCGCCTCGCAGAGCGCGGCGAGCGTCGTGAAGCGCACCGCCTTGGCGCGGCCGTTCTTGAGCACCGCCAGGTTGGCGGGCGTGATCCCGACGCGGTCCGCCAGCTCGCCCACGGACATCTTCCGCCTGGCCAGCATCACGTCGATGTCGACGGTGATCGGCATCAGATCACCTCTTCGAGCTCGGCCTGCATCCGGGCCGCCTCGACGTCGCGCGCGACGGCCTGGGCGAGCAGCATCCGCAGCACGAGCACGACGAGCGCGACCCCCAGGACCGCCAGGCCGACCCCGCCGATCAGCAGGACGACGCCCGGGGGGACGGGGTCGCCCGGCGCCAGGACGACCCCGAGCGCGAACACCAGCAGGGCGGCGGCCACGAAGGCGCCGATCACGATGTCCACGTACCGGAAGGCGGCGGGCGAGAACACCGTCCCGCGGCGCACCATCGCCACCAGCCGCCACACGCAGACCAGGACGACCTGGGCCGCCACGACGCCCAGGAAGACGATCACGAGGAGCGGGGGGCGCAGGTGGGCGAACTCCGGGCGCAGTCCTTCCAGGTCGGAGGCGAGCAGCGGCACCATCACCGCCTGCACGAACACCGAGCCGGCGAGCAGTGCCGCGAGCACGGCGCGCAGCGCGTGCACGGTCAGCTTTCCCATCGTCTCTCCTTCGATCGGATAACGATGGAAATCTATCGATAATCGATAGAGATGGCAAGTGTCCCGTCGCGCCGGTCCCGTACGGCCGGCGGGGGCGCGGGATCGGCGCGGCGGAGCCGGGCGAGGTCTACACCCTGCGCCGGAGCGTGCGGTGGACGGTCAGGCCGGCGAACGCCAGGGAGGCGGCGGTCAGCAGGGCGGCCTCGGTCCACTGGAAGCGCCAGAACCGCGTGGGCGGGTGGAAGGAGACGGCGTAGCGGTAGCCCGCGCCGAACAGGCACCGCTCGTACGCCTCCTGGTTCCGGTTGCTCCGCCCCGCGTCCGGCCGGCGGGGGCAGAGCCCGGCGGGCGGTTCCGTGAGCTCCCTTCCCGCGGGGTCGATCCAGGTCCCGCTCACCAGCCGGGCGTCGGGATCGGCGAGGAAGGTGGCGTCCGACAGCACGGTCCGCGCCGGTTCGGCGTAGTGCTCGCTCAGACCGAACAGGGTGAACGTCGTCACCGTGATCCCCGCGACGACCAGCGCCATCGCCGGAAGGGTGCGGCGCAGCAGCGCTCCGGCCGCGGCGCCCAGCATGAAGGCGTACAGCCACCACGCCGCCGGGGCCACCCCGACCATGTTGAAGACGCCGATGTTGCCGAACAGGTCGTTCCGCTGGAAGACCGGCCGCCACAGACTGACCATCACCGACAGCGCCAGCCCCGCGGTGGCCGCCAGGGCGCCGAGCACGGCGAGTTTGACGGCCAGCCAGCGGCGGACGGGCACCGACTGGGTCCAGGCCAGCCGGTGCGTGCCGCGCTCGTACTCGCGGCCCAGCAGCGGCGCGCCCCAGAACGCGCCGATCAGCGCGGGGGCGACGATCGGCATCCAGCCGAAGACGGTGTAGACGGCGTCGTACCGGTCGGCGAGCGCCATCGCCAGGTCCCAGCAGGCAGGGGCGGGACCCGGGCAGCCGGGTGGCGCGTGACCGGAGACGTAGAGCTTCGCCTCCACCGCCGAGCCGAGCAGGAGCAGGCCGAGCGCGGCCAGCAGGGCGGCGGTGACGAGGATCTGCGCCCGGTGCTGGCGCCAGGTCAGCCAGATCACGCTCTCACCGCCGCGGGGGCGGGCAGCGCGGCCGTTTCCGGGCTGCGCAGGTAGGCCATCACCAGCTCCTCCAGGCCGGCCGGGCGGGCGCTCCAGCGCGGGTCGGGCGCCGGCGCGCCGCGTACCAGCAGCCGGGCCTGCCTGCCGGTACGGCTCGCCTCCACCACCCGCGCCCGGCCGGTCGAGCCGTCGGCGAGATCGGTCGGGCCGGTCAGCACCAGGTGCTCGGCGAGCAGGTCGTCGATGTCACCGCTGACCTGCACCCGGCCGCCGTTGAGCACGACCAGCCAGTCGCAGCCGTCCCGCAGGTCGGCGATGACGTGCGAGGAGATCAGCACCGTCAGCGGGCGGTCGGCGACCTCGACCATGAGTGAGCGCATGACGTCGTGCCGGGCCAGCGGGTCGAGATTGGCGAGCGGCTCGTCCAGCACCAGCAGGTCGGGGCGCCTGGCCAGCGCGACGGTGAGCGCGACCTGGGCCTGCTGGCCGCCGGAGAGCCCGGAGACCCTGCGGTCCTGCGGGATGCGGAGCCCGGCCAGCCGGGCGGCGGCGTAGGCGTCGTCCCAGCCGGGGTTCAGCCGCCGCCCGAAGGTGAGCGTCTCGGCGACCGTGAAGGAGTCGTACAGCGGCTTGTCCTGGGCCATGAAGGCGGCCCGGCCCGCGACGTCGACCGTTCCGGTGGTCGGGGAGAGCAGTCCGACGGCCGCGTGCATCAGGGTGGTCTTGCCCGCGCCGTTGGGGCCCACCAGGGCGGCGACCCGGCCGGGCGGCACGGCCAGCGAGCAGTCGCGCAGCACCCAGGTGCGCCGGAGGCGGACACCGAGGCCGGTCGTCCGGAGTGCGGGGATCACGCCGTGTCCTCCCGGGCCGTGTCCTCCCGGAGGGATTCGGCGACCGCCGCGGCGAGGAGGGTCTCCATGTCGTCCCGGTCGAGACCGGCGGCGCGTGCCCGGCGCACCCACTCGTCCAGGCTCCGGCGCAGGACGGTGTGATCGGCCAGGCGGGCGCCGCCGATCGAGCGCCGGACGAAGGTGCCCAGTCCGGGCCTGCCCTCCACGAGACCCTCGCGCTCCAGCTCCCTGTAGGCCTTGAGCACGGTGTTCGGATTGACGGCCAGGGCCTCCACCACCTCCCGGGCGGTGGGCAGCCGGTCGCCCGGCCGCAGCGTCCCCAGGCGGAGGGCCTGTCTGACCTGGTTGGCGAGCTGGAGGTAGGTCGCCAGCCCCGGCCCCCGGTCGAGGTGGAACTCGATCACCGCAATCCACCCTTTCACTAATTGGTTAGTGAAAGGGTGGATCGGGCCGCCCGGGGAAGTCAAGTCCTGATCGGGGAGCGGTTCCCCGAGGAGGCCGAGGCTCTGCGGAGGGAGGCCCTCCCGAGGGCCGCTCCGGAGCCCACGGGGCCGCGGGCGTCCCACCGGATCAGCGGCGTCCGTGCGCCTCCGTGTCCCCGACGGCCATGGACAGCAGGATCAGGGCGTCGTGCTCGGCGGTGCCGGGCGCCGCCTGGTAGACCAGCACCCGCTGGTCGCCGCCGGCGGCGGCCAGCACCTCGTTGGACAAGGTGAGCGAGCCGATCACCGGGTGCCGGAACGCGGTCTCGCCGCCGCGCTTGACCGCGACCTCGTGCCGGCGCCACAGCTCGGCGAACTCGCCGCTGGCCGAGGAGAGCTCGGTGGCCAGCGCGGCGGCCGGCTCCGGGGCGGTCAGCTCGGCCGTGCGCAGATGCGCGACGCCGTTGCGGGCCACCCGGTCCCAGTCGGCGAAGACCGTCTTCGCGGCCGGGTGCAGGAAGGTGTACCGGATCGCGTTGCGCCGTCCGGGCGGCCAGTCGCCGAGCCCGGACATCAGCGCCAGGCCCTCCGGGTTGACGGCCAGCACGTCGTTGACCTCGTTGAGCACGTACGCCGGGCTGGGCCGGACCGACTCCAGCAGCAGCCGCAGGCCGGGCCGGGCCGGCTGCGGGTCGGCGGCGCGACGGCGCGGCGTCCGCCCGGCGGCGCGGTCGGCGAGGGCGAGCAGGTGGGCGTGCTCGTCGTCGGTGAGCCGAAGGACCCTGGCCAGCGCGTCCAGCACCGAGTCGCTGGGCGCGGTCTCGCGGCCCTGCTCGATCCGGGTGTAGTAGTCCACGCTCACCCCGGCCAGCGCGGCCAGCTCCTCGCGGCGCAGTCCGGGGGTGCGGCGGGCGCGCGGCCCCGCGGGCAGCCCGACGTCGGCCGGGCCGATCCGCCCGCGCCTGATCCGGAGGAACTCCGCCATCGCGTTCATGCCTCCGAGTGTGCCACCGGGCGGTCCGCTCCCGGGTGGCCGTGCCGCACCCAGGTACGGCGCGGCCTTCCCGGTCGCCGGGGAGCGGCGGAGACTCGGACCATGACCAACGTGATGATCATCGGCGGCGGTTCCGGGATGGGCCTGGCCCTGGCCCGGACCGTGCTCGCCGACGGTATGGATGTGACGATCGTCGGCCGGTCCGCGGACCGGCTCGCGGCGGCCCGGGCGGAGCTGGAACGGACCGGGCGGGGGAGGGTGAGCACGGTGCCGGCGGACATCTGCCGGGAGGAGGACGTGGCCGGGCTGTTCGCCACGGTGGAGCAGGTGGAGCACGTGGCCGTCACCGCGGCGGACGCGACCGGGGTGTACGGCCGGACCGCCGGCGTGGCCACGGCGGCCGCCAGGTCCATCGTGGACGCCAAGCTGCTGGGCGCCTGGCTGGTCGGCAAGCACGGGACCGGGCGGGTCACCGGGTCGATCACGTACACCTCCGGCATCAACGCCTACCGGCCGAACGGGACGAACACGATCGTGGCCGCGGTCAACGGGGCGCTCGCCTCGCTGGCGTACGGGCTGGCGGTCGAGCTGGCGCCGGTGCGGGTGAACGTCGTCTCCCCGGGCTGGGTGGACACCCCCATCTGGGACCAGCTCGGCATGGACAAGCAGGCGGCGTTCGCCGAGCTGGCCGGGCGGCTCCCCGTCCGGCGCATCGGCACTCCCGACGACATCGCGCAGGCGTTCGTGTCGGTGATGCGCAACGGGTTCATCACCGGGACGGTGCTGCACGTGGACGGCGGCCATCGCCTCACCTGATACGGGTACGAAGGCCGGAGGCGGGCCGCGGCACCATCACCGCCTGCACGAACGGTGTCCGGCCGGACGGTCCCGCGGTCCCGCCCTCCTGCGGCGGGCGGCGGTCCCGCCGCCCGCCGGCCGGGGCGGTCAGGCGTCTTCCCGGGCGGGCCGGTCAGGCGTCTTCCCGGGCGGGCCGGTAGCCGGGGACGTCCTCGAGCCGGTGGTAGACGGGCAGGCCGCGCTCGCGGGCGATCCGCACGTCCTGGTCGGCTCCGGCGGACTCCCCGGGCAGCCGCAGCACCGCGTCGCAGTGCCGCAGCAGGCGCTCGGCGGTGGGGTACATGATCTGCTCGGCCACCGGGTCGGCCGGTCCGGTGCCGCCGGCGCCGCGCAGCACGGGGAGGGCGACCCACTCGCCGATCATGGGAACGTGACCGCTGCGGAAGATCGGCCACGCCGCCTCCTCCAGCCGGGCCAGGTTGCGTGCCATCAGTTCGGGGTCGTCGTCGGTGCCCGAGCGGTAGGGGCCTGCGATCAGAATGAGCATGGAGCCGAACATATCGTGCAATAATCGGAAAAAACAAGGAGAAACGTGCATGCTTGCCGCTCAACGCCGTGACCTGCTGCTCGACCGCCTGCGCACGGACGGCCGCATCGTCGCCAAGGACCTCGCCGCCGAACTCGGCATGTCCGAGGACAGCATCCGCCGCGACCTGCGCGACCTCGCCGCGGCGGGCCTGTGCCAGCGGGTGTACGGCGGCGCGCTGCCCGCGTCGCCCGCGACGGCCGACTACGCCGCACGCCAGGACGTCCAGGTGCCCGGCAAGCAGCGGGTGGCGGCCGCCGCGGCCGCGCTGGTCGAGCCGGGCAGTACGGTGATCCTCGACGGCGGCACCACCGCCCTGGCCGTCGTGCACGCGCTCCCCCCCGACCTCGGGGCCACCGTCGTGACGCACAGCCCGACCGTGGCGAGCGCGCTGGCCGGCCACCGGGACGTGGAGGTCTACCTGATCGGCGGGCGGCTGTTCAAGCACTCGATGGTCGCCTGCGGCGCCGCCGCGATGGAGGCCGCGCGGGGGCTGAACGCCGACCTCTTCCTGCTCGGCGTGACCGGCGTCCACCCCGAGGCGGGGCTGACCACCGGTGACGCCGACGAGGCCGCGATGAAACGCGCCCTGGCGCGCCGGGCCGCCGACACCTACGTGCTGGCGAGCTCGGAGAAGATCGGCGCGGCGTCCCGGTTCGCCGTGCTGCCCCTGGCGGAGACCGCCGGAGTGGTCACCGACGCGAGCGCGGACGATCCGACGGTGCGGGCGCTGGACGTGCCGGTCCTCCACGCCCCGTAGCGCGGCCCGCTCCGGGACGCCCCCGCGCGGTCACCGCGGAGCTCAGCCGGGGGAGGCGGCCAGGGCGAACTCGCCCGGGACCGCCGCGCCGTCGACCAGCAGGTCGGCGCGCTCGCGGGTGCCGTCGGCGGCGAACCACTCGTCCTCGGCGCGCATCCAGGTCCGCCACTGCGGCTCCAGATGCGCGCCGTCCCGGGCCAGGGCGCGGGCCAGCCGCAGCTCCCGCGGGGCCTCCACCCACACCGCGCAGGCGACCGGGGCCGCGCGGCGGGCCGTGCTCACCCCCTCCAGCACCAGGACCGGAGCGACCGGCACGTCCACCCGCTCGGCGAACACGCCCCGCGCCCAGTCGTAGCGCCGGTAACCGCCGGCCCGGCCCGCCGCCAGCGGCCTGAGCACCTGCTCCTCGACGTGCCCGAACCAGGCGTCCGGCGACTCGTCCCACGGCACCGGGAAGTCGTCGCTGTGGACCACCTGGGCGCCCAGGGCGCGGGCCAGCCGCCCGGCGAAGGTCGTCTTGCCCGAGCCGCCGGGCCCGTCCACCGCGACGACCCGCACCGGTCCGCACGACGGCGGCAGCGCCCGGACCGTCGCCGCCAGGTCGGGAAAGGAGATCATGACCGCCATCCTCCCAGGATGGCATCCGCTCTCCGGCCCGCCGGCAGGCTCCCGGACGCGCTCGTCAGCCGATCTCCGCCCAGGGCGGGGTCCCGTCGAGGACGGCGAGCTTCCACGCGGCGTGGCTTCCGGCCCGGATCTCGACGCGCTGCGGTCCGCCGTCGTGAATGATGATCCCGTGGGTCTGGGTGCCGTCGCATCGCGCCGGGTTGTCCTTGCCGACGGGTCTGGCCCTGAGGGAAGCCGCTCCGCCTCCGGTGCACGCGAAATAGATCGTGTACACGTCGCCGACCGGCTGGAAGGCCGGCACCTCCGACGGCCCCCTCCCTTCCGACACGGGAACGATCGTCTGCCGGTCGGCCGGGAGTTCGAGGGTGGGGGTCTCCTCGGCGGAGGGCGGTTCGGGGGGCCGTTCGGGGGGTGCGGCGGAGCCGGAGGGAGGGGGCGGGGCGGATGCGCCCGCGGGCGGCGGGGCGCCGCGGCCGGAGCATCCGGCGAGCAGGGAGACGGCGAGGGAGAGGATGATCGCCGGGGCGGCGGCCGTGGTGGTGTTCGCCATGCGTGTCCTCACTCGAATGCGCGTGCGCCCGCGAGACGGCGCGGAACCGCCCGCGGGTGCGCGGACCAGGCGCCCGACCGGGGATGCGGGCGCCGTCGCCCTGGGAACGGCCGTCGCCCTAGGAATAGTAGATCTTCCAACCGGTCTTGTAGGGCGCGCCGGCCGTCGCGGATGCGCTGCCGCCGAGCGGTCCGCAGTTGGAGGAGCGCCAGCCCTGCCGCTGGACGTAGATGCCGTGATCACCGTTGATGGTGGAGCGCGCCTTCACCGTGCCGCTCGTTCTGACGCCGTAACTCGTCGACATGCTCTTCTCGATTCCGGCGTTGACCTCAGCCGAGATCTTGGCGAAGACCCCCGCGGAGATCTCGCCGCTGACCTTGGCGCCGACCGAATAGGTCTCCGTCCCCGTCTTCGTGGCGGTGAAGGAGAACTTCTGCTTCTGCCCGGTGTTGTTCTCCACGAACGTGGCGAACTTCTTGCGGAAGATCCTGCTGCTGATCAGGGGCGGCCTGACGGAGATGGAGCATTTCTTGGCCTGCGCCGCCGCGAGGCCGTTCTCCTCGCCGGGGATGTCGCCGGGCTCCTCTTCGCCCGGGATGTCGCCGGGCTCTTCCTCCCCGGGGTCGGTGCCTTCGCCCGGTATCTCGCCGGGCTCGGGTGAGAACGCGTAGGCGTCCGCCTCGGACAGCCAGATGGGAGTGCCGTCGTCGGCGTAGTCGACGGGCTCCACCTGGCCCGGGTCGTCGGTGGGATCGGCGTACGCGGGTGAGCCCGCGAGGACCGCGAAGGCGGCGCAGACCGCTATGGCCGTAGTCGTTTTCCTGGACATGGGGATGTGAACTCCTCTGGCGTGGGAATGCACTCCGTGGCGGAATCCGCCGGAGGGCACCGGGGAACTCGACTCCGACCGGATGATCGGCGCGAGGGAGCCGATCACAAATTACGTACCGCGCCGCGCCCGTGCAAAGCCCGCCGTCCGGGAAGCCGGTACGCCATGACCTGCGGTAATCTCCGACCGGAGAATCGGCGAATATGTCCGGCGGCAGCTCGGAGGCGATTTCCGTCATTTCATGTGATATGTGTCACCGTATTCTGCGGGCGCAGGAAGGACATCGCCGGTGCAGAAGGGCCGTGACCGCCATCGGGGCATCCGGTCCGCCCGGAATCGCAGGATCGAGTATCACGCCTCATGGCCCATCGAAAGAGGAGAGAGGGAAAGAAGGAAAGGGCGAAGGATGGAAATCCACGCCTCTTTCGTTGCGGCGGCCGAATCACTTCCCGAGGGGATCGCGACCCGCGGAGGGGCGCCGGTCCCTCCCTGCCCGGAGGCGCTGCCCGGCGGCGGGACGCCCGGGGAGGCGGGGTGCCCGGAGGGGCACCCGGGGGGGAGGGGGAGGCGAGGCGGGGCCCTGGTGAGACACGGGGTCCTGCACGGCGGTGCTGCGCGGCGAGCGGATCGATCCTCGGTATCGTCTCCGGCGGGAGCCCCGGCGCGCCCGCCGTAGCGCCCCCGTGCCTTTCGGGGCCCCGTTCGGCTAGGATCGGCGACTCTCACCCGGAGGTCGATCTTGCAGGGAGCCTTTGGCGACATCGTCGTCCTGGACCTGTCCCGCGCGCTGGCCGGGCCGCACGCCGCGCAGATGCTCGGCGACCTGGGCGCCAGAGTGATCAAGGTGGAGCACCCCGACGGGGGCGACGAGTCGCGGGGCTGGGGCCCGCCCTTCGCCGGACCCGAGGGCGACATCTCCACCTACTTCCTGGCCGCCAACCGCAACAAGCTCTCGATCGCGCTCGACCTGAAGTCCGCCGAGGGCCGGGACCTGGTCGAGCGCCTGGTGCGGCAGAGCGACGTACTGGTCGAGAACTTCCGGACCGGCGTCCTGGACCGGCTCGGCTTCCCCGTCGAGCGGCTGCACGAGCTCAACCCCCGCCTGGTCGTCCTGTCGATCACCGGGTTCGGCCACGACGGCCCCGAGGGCGGCCGGCCCGGCTACGACCAGATCGCCCAGGGCGAGGCCGGGCTGATGAGCCTCACCGGCCCGTCGTCCGCCGAGCCGTACCGGGTGGGCGCCTCGATCGCCGACCTGCTCGCCGGCATCCACGGCGCCTACGGCGTGGCCGCCGCCCTGTACGAGCGGGCGCGGACCGGCCGGGGGAAGGTCGTGCGGACCTCGCTGCTGGCCGCGGTGACCGGCGTGCACTCCTACCACGGCACCGCCTGGACGGTCGGCGGCCAGGTGCCCCAGGCGGGCGGCAACCACCACGCCTCGATCGCCCCCTACGGCGCGTTCCGCTGCGCCGACGGCCTGATCCAGATCGCGGTGGCCACCGAGGGGCAGTGGCGCAAGGCCGCCGCGCTGCTGGGCATCGATCCGGCGGACCCGCGGTACGCCGCGAACCGGGATCGGTTCACGCACCGCGACGAGCTGATCGCCGACATGGAGAAGGCGCTCGCCGCCCACGGCCGCGACCACTGGCTGGCCGCGCTCGGCGCGCTCGGCGTGCCCGCCGGGGCGATCCGCTCCCTCGACGAGGTCTACGCCGCCGAGCAGACCCGCTCCCAGGGGCTCGTCGTGACGGTGGACCACCCCGTGCTCGGCCCGGTCGAGCTGCCCGGCCCGCCGCTCCGCTTCGACGGCGAGCCGCCCCGCGCGCACACCGCCCCGCCCGCCCTCGGCCAGCACGGCGACGAGGTGCTCGCCTGGCTCGAGGAGCGGGAGCGATGAAGCGTACGGCGTGCGGCCGGATGCGGGCGGCGGAGGACGTGCGTACGGCGTGCGGCCTGGCGCGGGAGGCGGGCGCCCGCGGCGCGGGGCACGAGAGGGGGGCGCCGCGGTGAGGCCGGACCGGCCGGACGCGCGGACCCTGATCGCGGCCGTCCTCGACCCCGGGACGTGGCGGTCGTGGGACTCCCCGCCCGCCGACCCCGCCGAGCCGGGGTCCGACTACGCCCGCGAGCTGGCGGCGGCGCGGGCCCGCTCCGGCTACGACGAGTCGGTCGTCTCCGGGGAGGGCCTGCTCGGCGGGCGCAGGGTCGCGGTCGTCGCGTGCGAGTTCTCCTTCCTGGCCGGGTCGATCGGGCTGGCCGCCGCCGAGCGGCTCACCGCCGCGGTCGAGCGCGCCACCGCCGAGCGGCTCCCGCTGCTGGCCGCCCCGGCCTCCGGCGGGACCCGGATGCAGGAGGGCGCACTCGCCTTCGCGCAGATGGTGAAGATCACCGCCGCGGTGGCCGCGCACCGCGCCGCAGGCCTGCCGTACGTCGTCTACCTGCGCCACCCCACCACCGGCGGGGTGTTCGCCTCCTGGGGCTCGCTCGGGCACGTCACCGCGGCCGAGCCGGGCGCGCTGATCGGCTTCCTGGGGCCGCGGGTCTTCGCGTCGCTGCACGGCTACCCCTTCCCGTCAGGGGTCCAGGTCGCCGAGAACCTCTTCGCGCACGGCCTGGTCGACGCGGTCGTCTCCGCCGGGGACGCCCGCGAGGTCGCGATGCGGGCGCTGTCGGTGCTCTGCGCCCCGCGCGGGGGACTGGACCCCGGGCCCGAGCCGGACGGGAGCGTCCCGGCGTTCGGGGCGTGGGAGGCCGTCACCCGCTCCCGGCGGGACGACCGGCCCGGCGTGCGGGAGCTGCTGCGGTCCGGAGCCCGCGACGTCACCCCGCTCAACGGCACCGGCGAGGGCGAGAACGACCCCGGCCTGCTGCTGGCCCTGGCCCGGTTCGGCACGGCCCCCGCGGTCGTGCTCGGCCAGGACCGGCACCGCCAGCGGTCCGTCGCGCCGCTCGGCCCGGCCGGGCTCCGGGTGGCGCGGCGCGGCATGCGCCTGGCCTCGGAGCTGGGCCTGCCGCTGGTCACCGTGATCGACACGGCCGGCGCCGCGCTGTCGAAGGCGGCCGAGGAGGGCGGCCTGGCCGCCGAGATCGCCCGCTGCCTGGCCGACCTGGTGATGCTGGAGGCCCCGACGGTCTGCCTGCTGCTCGGCGAGGGCGCGGGCGGCGCCGCCCTCGCGCTGCTGCCGGCCGACCGGGTGCTGGCCGCCCAGCACGCCTGGCTCTCCCCGCTGCCGCCGGAGGGGGCCTCGGCGATCCTCTACCGGAGCGTGGACTTCGCCCCGGAGATCGCCGCCGCCCAGGGCGTGCGATCCACCGACCTGCGCCGGGACGGCATCGTGGACCGGATCGTCCCGGAGTCGCCCGACGCCGCCTACGAGCCGGAGGCGTTCTGCCGCCGCGTGGGCGCCGCGCTGCAGTACGAGATCGCCCGCCTGCTGGGCGAGGACCCGGCGGACCGGCTCGCCGCCCGGCTCGCCCGCTATCGCGGGCTCGGGCTGTAGCGGGGCGCGGGGTCGCGAGGTGAGACGCCTGCCGACGGCCCCCTCTCCGTGCCCCCGGCCCGCGTGCTCACCGCCGCCGACTCGGGCTGTAGCGGGCCGTGGGGGGACGGGGACTACGGTTCGGACTTCGCCGGGCTGAGCGGGACCGGGACGCGCTCGATCCGGACGGAGACGACCTCGTCGCGGGGGACCACCACCTCGTAGGCGCCGTGGTCGACCATCCAGTAGCCCAGCGCCTCGGCCTTCAGCCCGCTGTGCCCGGTGTAGGCGATGTGCAGGCTCTCCTCGCCGTTGTCCTCCGTGGCGTCCAGGACCAGGCACGGCTCGCCGCCGAACGCGCCGACCGTGCGGACCAGCACCAGCCATTCGAGGTCCTGGCGGGCGACCGCGGCCCGCCAGTAGCCCCGCGCGGCCTCGAAGCCGTCGGCGGCCTCCTCGCTGAACAGCACGACCTCGCCCGCGTCCGGGCCCAGGGCCGCCGCGTAGGTGCGCTCCCGGTAGCGGGCGACGAAACCCGACGCCACCGGCTCGATCTCCGCGCTCATGGGGCCGGCCGCCAGGTGAGGCCGTCGTAGAGGGCGAAGGGGCGCTCCTCCCGGTCGATGGTCACGTGGATGATCTCTGCCCCCGGGGGGATCGGCATCGGCATGGTGTGGAACTGCGGCACGACGTGCTCGCGCGAGGTGGTGAAGCCGTTCCCGGCGAACGGCGGTGAATCGTTCCAGTCGCCGCCCATGTGCGGGCCGTACGGCACGACGTAGGTGTCCACGTCCCGGGCGGACCAGCGCAGCAGGTAGAGCTCGGGCACGGTGACGGCCAACTCCGAGCCGTCGAACCCCAGGTCGAGGCCCATGAAGAGCTGGGCGGGGGTGGTCAGCCGGACGCAGTCCTGCACCCGGTAGACGTACCCCGAGATCACGGTCCGCTGACCGGCCAGGTAGGGCACGAGCAACCGGGGCGGGATGACCTTCTGCATCTGCGTTCTGCGTCCAGGGGGCTCACTCACGGATGGCACTTTACCGAAGATCTGCAGAAGGCCTCGACCTTCAGGATTCGGTCGCCCAATTGCATGAATCATGTGGTGAGTTCCCACGGCAGGCCATCTTGATGTGTGACATCACCCGCTCCCGTAAAGCCATGCCGGATTAGGCGACGAGCTCCTTCAGTCCGGGGATGAACGCGGTCCCCGTCAGGGGACGGCCCGCTGCCAGGCGGGCCGTCCCGAGCGCGAAGCGCGGGATTCGTAATGGTCGCCTTCACGATCGAACGCGCGCAGCCTGCCCCCGGAGTCGCCGCCCACCCCGATCGTGATCTCTTCCCGGCGGCGGTGCGGCCTCGCGTCATCGGCGGCGCCCCGCCGCTCTGCGGTCACCACGACCTGCTGGGGCGGGCGGCGCGGACACCCGGTGCCCGCCGTACCGGTATTCACTCTCCTCGATCATGAAGTAGCCGCTAACGTGTTCGAGTCCGCACGCGACAGGCGGGCCATCAGCAGCGCAGAGGGAGGTGTTTCGCATGCTGACCGGTCGCAGGTACCGGCTGGAGTTCGACGCCGGACAGAAGCTGACCGCCGAGCGGATCGCCGCCGTGTGCCGGTCGGTGTGGAACACCGCCCTGGAGCAGCGCCGCGTCTACCGCCGCCGGGGCGCGTTCATCGGCTACGCCGAGCAGTGCAGGCAGCTCGCCGAGGCCAAAAAGGACTTTCCCTGGCTGGCCACCGCTCCCGCGCAGGCTTTGCAGCAGACGCTCAAGGACCTGGATACGGCGTGTCGGCGGCACGGAACGTGGAAGGTCCGCTGGAAGGCCCGGGCCCGGTGGCGGCCGTCGTTCCGGTTCCCGACCCCCAAGCAGATCCCGGTCCAGACGGTCAACCGCCGGTGGGCGCGGGTGTTCCTGCCGAAATTCGGCTGGGTGCGCTTCCGGCTGTCGCGGCCGCTGGGCGGGGCGGTGCGCTCGGCGACCGTCTCGCGTGACGGCGCCTGCTGGTTCATCTCCTTCCTCATCGAGGACGGGCAGTCCACCCCGCAGGTCCATGCCCGCCCCGAGGCGACGGTCGGGGTGGACCGGGGCGTGGTGAGCGCCGCGGTCACCTCCGAGGGGGAGTTCTTCGACCGCCGCCACGCCACCGCCACCGGCGTGTCCGCACTGGTGCCGCCGACGGCGGGGAAAGCCGAGCGGGCGGCCGAGCAGGGCTACCTGTCACCCGGTGAGGCCGAGCGGTATCTGCGGTTGCAGCGGCGACTGGCGCGGGCGGAGAAGGGCTCGGGTCGGCGCAGGCGGGTGGTGCGCGCCCTGGGGGTGATCATGGGGCGGGTGCGGCGGCGGCGCGCGGATTTCACCGCCCAGGCCGCGCACCGGTTGACCCGCGATTACGCGCACGTCGTGCTGGAGGACCTGAAGGTGCGCGGGATGACCGCGTCGGCGTCCGGCACGATTGCGGCGCCGGGTGCGCGGGTGGCGCAGAAGTCGGGGCTGAACAAGGCGATCTTGGACAAGGGCTGGTACGGGCTGGAGGTCGCGGTCCGCTCGGCGGCCCGTTACACCGGCAGCGTCGTCAGTACGGTTCCGGCCGCGTACACGTCCCAGACGTGCTCGGTGCCGGCCTGCGGGCGGGTGGATGCGAAGAGCCGCGAGAGCCAAGCGGTCTTCCGCTGCACCGCCTGTGGGCATGTCGATCACGCCGATGTGAACGCGGCGAAATGCATCAAGGCCAGAGGGCAGGCGGCCGGGCCGGTCGTCTCAGGGCGTGGAGACTCAGGGGTTGCCCGGGTCGGCGAAGCGTCAAGCACCCGTTCCACAGCGCGCGGCGCGCCGCGCGTTGCCGCGTGAGCGGCACGGGAATCCCCGTCCCTTTCAGGATGGGGAGCAGGTCAAGATCTCCCGAGGGGGAGCCGTCGGTGTTCGAGGCACGGGAGGGCATTGCGGGTGGCAATCGTGACCTGAGGGTCCAGGACGCACGTCTGCACCGCGGAGGCCGGGCCCAGGTCGGCGCGGACCACGCCCATCGGATCGACCAGCAGGCTGCGGCCGATGCCGAAGCCGTCGGCGGCCCCCGGGTTCGGCGCCTGGCCCACGGCCGCGGTCCAGGTGGTGTTCTCGATCGCCCGGGCCCGGACCAGGGTCGTCCAGTGCTCCTCCTTCATCGGCCCCGACCCCCACGCGGCGATCACCGCGAACAGGTCGGCCCCCAGGTCCGCCAGCGCCCGGGTCAGCTCGGGGAAGCGCAGGTCGTAGCAGGTGACCAGGCCGACCCGGAGCCCGGCCAGCTCCACGACCACCGGCTCGTCGCCCGGCTCGACCAGTTCGGACTCGCGCGACCCGAAGGAGTCGAACAGGTGGATCTTGCGGTAGGCGGCCTTGAGTTCCCCGTCGGGGCCGAGGGCCACCGCGGTGTTGCGCACCCGGGGCGCGCGACCGCCGCCCGGCCCCGCGCCCGGTACCGTGCCTGTCTCTGTGTCTGTCTCCGTGCCCGGCTCGAACACCCCGGCGATCACGGACAGGCCGTGGGCGCGGGCGGCCTCGGCCAGCCCGGTGACGAACGGCCCGTCCAGCGGCTCGGCCAGCTCGGTGATGCGCCGGCCGTACCGGGTGAGCGCGGCCTCGGGGAGGATCGCCAGCTCCGCGCCGTCGGCGGCGGCCCGCCCGAGGCAGCGGCGGACCTGGTCGAGGTTGGCGGAGGGGTCGGCGGAGACCGGGATCTGGCACAGGGCGATGCGGGTCACGGCTCCGATCCTATGCCGGTCCCGTCTCCGGCCCCGTCCGGCGGTTCGGCACCCGTTCCATCCACGTCAGGCACCGCCACACCCACTCCAGCGGGCCGTACCGGAACCGGGCCAGCCACCAGCGGCTGAAGCCGGCCTGGAGGGCGAGGACGGCCGCCGCCAGCGCCACCCCCGACAGCCGGGTCGGGTCGGCGGTCAGCAGCGGCAGCGACAGCAGGATGACCGGGGTGCTCACCAGGTAGTTCGTCAGCGCCATCCGGCCGAGCGGGTTGAGGACGGCCGTGAGGGGGCCGCGCAGCCGGGTGCGCAGGAGGAGCAGCAGCCCGGTGCAGTAGGCCGTCGCGCAGGCCAGCCCGGCGGCGGTGTAGAGGCCCGGCAGGTAGGTGCCGTTCCCCAGCCAGGGCGCGGCGTTCCACAGCCAGACGAGCCCGCCGCCCGCCGCCGCGCTCATCAGGAAGGCGGGCGGCAGCAGGCGCCCGGACGGGCGGTACTCCATCAGGGCCGCCCCGATCAGGAACAGTCCCGGGATGAGGACCACCACGAACACCCCGCCGGTGACGAACCCGCCGCCGAGGGCGGTCGCCCACGCCGTCACGGCGATCCCCGCCAGCAGCACCGCCCAGCGCGGCAGGAACGAGGCGGGCGGCAGCACCAGCATGCCGAAGAGCGCGTAGGGCAGCAGCACCTCGCCGGGGTCGACCGCCCAGTGCACGGCGCCGAAGCAGGCCAGGACGGCCAGGCGGCGCAGCAGTGCCAGGCGGGGGTGCGGGGTCCGCTCGGCGGCGGAGCGGAGGAACAATACGAAGCTCAGGCCGAACAGGAACGAGAAGACCGGGTAGAACCGGCCCTGCAGCAGGTTCTCCACCGCCCAGTCGAGAGGGGTCCGCCCCGGGTCCCGCAGGTGGCCGCGGGTGTGCTGCCAGGTGTTGACCACCATGATCCCGCAGAGGGCGAAACCGCGGAGCGCGTCCAGCTCGTGAAGCCTGCGTGTCACCGGGCCACCCTATTGGCCACCCCGATCCCGTGGACCCGATGGAAGCCTTGTGGCCACGCCGACCCCTCAATATGAGCGATCGGTTATAGTGGGGCGATGAGCTGGGAGATCAGTCTGCATCCCGAGGTGGAAGAGTGGTACCTGGCGATCTGCGTGAGCGATCCCGAGACGGCCGATCTGGTCAAGGACGCCATCGATCAACTCGCCGAGGAGGGGCCGACGGCGCGCCGGCCACTGGTCGACCGGTTGCAGGGAAGTCGCTTTCACAACATGAAGGAACTGCGGCCGCCCTCGTCGGGCAGCAGTGAAATCCGGATCATCTTTGCGTTCGACCCGGCGCGCGAAGCCATCTTCCTGGTGGCCGGCGACAAGGCGGGCAACTGGGAAGGCTGGTATCGCCAGGCGATCCCGCTGGCCGATGAACGGTTCGAAGAGCACCTGGTCGCGTTGAAGGAGGAGGAGCGATGAGCGGCGGATACGCCAAGTGGACCGATGTCAAGGCGAAGGCGCGGGCGCTCGACCCGCGTTCGGACGCCGAGCGGGCGGCTGGACAGGAAGCCGCCCGTCAGCGGCGGGAAGCGTACGTGCGCGGCCACCAGCTCGCCGAGATGCGCAAGGCCGCCGGTGTCACCCAGGTGGAGCTCGCCGTGGCTCTCGGCGTGACGCAGGCGCGAATCTCCAAGATCGAGAACGGCGAGGTGTCCGGCATCGATGTCGTGCGCGCCTATGTCGCGGCGCTCGGAGGAACGGTCGATCTCGTCGCGACCCTGGGTGATCGCACGTGGAAGGTCGCCTGACAGGGACCGGTACCGCTGAGCCACGGTGACGGTGACGCGAGGTCAAGAGGTCGACGGCGACCTCCTCCCCGGGTCGTGCGGGGGTGGCCGCCACCCCGGGCGAACAGGTTCACCTATTCGTCTCCGGTGAACGTCCGGGCGAACGTGTCCGGTGTCGAGAGGACGGCCGCCCGGGAGAGGGGCCAGAAGACGGCCACGGCCCGGCCGGTCACCTCGTCCTCCGCGATCGTTCCCTCGCCTCCGCGCTCCTCGTGGTCGCGGGAGTCCTGGGAGGCCGAGCGGCGGTCGCCCATGACCCACAGGCGGCCCTCGGGAACGGCCTTCTCGAACTCCTCCTTGGAGGGGAAGTCGTCGGGGTGAAGGTAGTCCTTCTCATCGAGCGGGACCCCGTTGACGGTGATCCGCCGCTGGGCGTCGCAGCACTTGACCGTGTCACCGCCGATCGCGATGACCCGTTTGATGGTGTCCGTACCGTCCCATCCCGTGAAGACCACCACGTCGCCGCGCTCGACCGCGCCGTGCAGCTTGTTGACGACCACGCCGTCGCCCACATGCAGAGTGTTCTCCATCGACTCCGATGGGATCCAGAACAGCGGGAAGACGAAGGACTGCAGCAGCACCGCCGCCACGGCGCCGCAGCCCGCCAGGAGCAGGCTCTCGCGCACGCCTCCCTTGCGGGACGGCGCGGCCTGCTCGTTCTCGGACCCGGCGGTCATGGGATGCCTCCAGTGGTTTCGGGCTTCCATTGTCCTGCCGCGGCCGGACGCCTACGTCGTGCCGCGGACGACCAGTGCGGTGGGCAGGACGCTGGGCGGGGGCGGCACGGCGGCGGTGCCGTCGATCATGGCGACGAGGGCGGCGGCGGCGGCCGTGCCGAAGCCGGCCTTGTCCTGGGCGACGGTGGTCAGGGCCGGCTGCACCAGCGCGGCGAGCTCGATGTCGTCGAAGCCGACCACCGCGATGTCCTCGGGGACCCTCAGCCCCGCCTCGGTGATCGCGCGGATCGCGCCGATCGCCATCTCGTCGCCGGCCGCGAAGACGGCGTCGGGGCGCTCGTCGAGGTCCAGCAGGCGGCGCATCGCGGCATGGCCCCCGGACAGGTAGAAGTCGCCCTCGACCACGAGGTCGCCGCGCGCGGGCAGGCCGAGCTCCGCGAGGGCGGCGCGGTAGCCGGCCAGCCGCTCGGCGCCCGGCACCGTACGGCCCGGCCCGGCGATCGTGGCGATCGCCCGTCTGCCCCGTCCGTGCAGGTGGTGCACGGCGGTGCGGGCGCCGCCGGCGTTGTCGGAGATGACGTGGGTCGCCCGGGTCCCCGTGACCGGGCGGTCCAGTGAGACGCAGGGCACGCCGCTCTCCGCGAGCCGGAGCAGGGCGGGATCCTGCGTGCCGTCGTCGATGACGACCACGCCGTCGAGATCGTGCCTTCTCACGGCACGGTCATGACTTCCCTCGCCGTCGCCCGCGGCGAGCAGGAGAAGGTGGTATCCCCGTTCGCTCAGCGCCGTTTTCAGGCCGATGAGGATTTCCTGGAGAAAAGGGTGCCGCCATCCGGGGCGCCGGTGGTGCGTGTCCCAGGCGAGGCCGATCAGGTGGGACTTCTTCGTGGCGAGGGTCCGGGCGGACTCGTTCGGCAGGTAGCCGAGGCGCGCCGCGGCGCTGAGGACGTTCCGGCGGGTGTCGGGGCTCACCACCTCGGGGTTGTTGAAGACCCGGGAGACCGTCGCCACCGACACGCCGCACTGACGTGCCAGTTCTCTTATCGTTGCCACGACCGCACACTAGCGCGTCTCTCCGTGTAACCGGTTTCATGTAACCGGTTACACAGGACCGTATCCCGGCCGTCTCTTTTTCGTCAACCTCGGCTCGGCGGTCCGCCGGGAACGCCCCGCCGTCCTCGTCGCGGACCCCGGGGGAATCGTTCGGGAAACCCCTTCGGAAACCCCGGGAAAAGCGTCGCGCATTCACCGCTTGACACGGCCGGGCCTTTACCGGTGGAATCACGTCCACCGCCTGTTGCCCGCGGCCGCGCATCCGCACCGTCTCTCCGGACGTCCCCGTTCCCGCCGAACCGGCGGGCGGATCACCGGAGGAACCATGTCTGGAGCGATCACAGGATGACGGCCGTCGACGAGCGATCCGGGCCGACCCGGCCCTTCCCTCCGGGGTTCGTGTGGGGGGTCGCCACCTCCTCGTACCAGATCGAGGGAGCGGTCGACGCCGACGGGCGCGGCCCGTCGATCTGGGACGCCTTCTCCCGGGTGCCGGGCGCGGTCGCGGCGGGGGAGTCCGGCGACCCCGCCTGCGACCACTACCGCCGCTGGCCGCAGGACGTGGAGCTGATGGCCGGCCTCGGCGTCGACGCCTACCGGTTCTCGGTGGCCTGGCCGCGCGTCTTCCCCGACGGGGGCGGCCGGGCCGACCGGCGGGGGCTGGACTTCTACCGCCGCCTGGTCGACGCCCTGAACGAGCGCGGCATCACCCCGTTCGTCACCCTCTACCACTGGGACCTGCCGCAGGCGCTGGAGGAGCGCGGCGGCTGGCGGGTCCGCGAGACCGCCGAGCGCTTCGCCGAGTACGCCGCGACCGTGCACGGGGCGCTCGACGGCGTGCCGTACTGGATCACGCTGAACGAGCCCTACTGCTCCTCCATCACCGGGTACGCCGAGGGCCGCCACGCGCCCGGCGCCCGCGAGGGGCACGGCGCGCTGGCCGCCGCGCACCACCTGCTGGTCGGGCACGGCCTGGCGGTCGCCCGGATGCGGGCGACCGCCCGCCCCGGCGAGCGGATCGGCGTGACCCTCAACATGTCCCCGGCGGTGCCCGCGAGCCCGTCGGCGGAGGACGCCGCCGCCGCGCGCCGGATGGACCTGATGGTCAACCGGCAGTTCACCGACCCGCTGCTGGGCGGGGCCTACCCCGGTGACATGGCGGAGGTCTACGGGGAGATCAGCGACTTCTCGTTCCGCCGCGACGGCGACCTGGCGCTCGTCTCGGCGCCGCTGGACTTCCTCGGGGTGAACTACTACTACCCGATCCACGCCGCCGCCGCGCCGTACGGGCAGCCCGACCCGGCGCTGCGCTCGGCCTTCGACATCGGCGTGCGCACGGTGGCGCCGGACGGGCCGCCGGTCAGCGGGCTGGGCTGGCGGATCGAGCCGCGCGGCCTGCACGACACCCTCACCGGCCTGGCCGGCCGCTACCCCGGCCTGCCGCCGGTCTTCATCACCGAGAACGGCTACGGCGACGCCGGCGAGCTCGACGACACCGGCCGCATCGCCTACCTGCGCGACCACCTGGCCGCCGCCGCGGAGGCCATCGGCGCGGGGGTGGACGTGCGCGGCTACTTCTGCTGGTCGCTGCTGGACAACTTCGAGTGGGCCCGGGGCTACGCCGCCCGCTTCGGCCTCGTCCACGTCGACTACGCGACCCAGGCGCGCACGCCCAAGGCCAGCTACCACTGGTACCGCGAGACCATCGCCGGGCAGCGGTGAGGCCCCGCCCCCCGCGCTGTCCCCGCGCCCGGAGCGGCGCGGGGGGACGGTGCGGGGGACAGGACGGGGACGGGGCCTCAGGCCTCGTCGTCTCCGGCGAACCCGCGGTAGGCGGGCCGCAGGAGGTCCAGGATCGGGATGTGCCGCGCCTTGACCGGGGGCGCGTCGAGGATGCGCAGCAGCAGGTCGGGCGGGGTATCGGGCAGCTCGGCGCGCTCCCGCAGACGGGCCGGCGAGACGCCCGGCTGGTAGAAGTCCGCCAGCCGCTCGGCGAACGGCGCGTCGGCCACGTCGAACAGCCCCGGCAGGGCGCCGGGGTTCCCGCCGCCCGCCTCGCGCAGGGACCCCAGCAGGGCCTCCCGATCCATCCCCCGCCAGGCCAGCACCAGGAACGGGTCGTCGTCGAACGCCTCGGCCAGCACGTACAGCACGGCCGACAGGTGCTTGCAGGGGAAGCCCCAGTCGGGGCAGGAGCACTCCAGCTCCAGGTCGTGCTCGCCGGGGAAGAGCGGCAGGCCGCACGTGCCGAAGACGTCCTCGATCTCCGGCGGCATCTCCCCGGCGAGCAGCTTCGCCCGGTAGATCGCCTGCGCGGCGAGCGCGGCGGTGAGCCTCCGCCACTCCTGCGCGGTGTGGGCCGTGATCCGGATCCCGACCCGGTAGGGCGTGCGCCGGGAGCCCTGCACCCGGGCCGTGACCAGTCCGGGGGTGAGCTCCAGGTCGAGGACCTTGCCGGCCCGCGCGTACGTACGCCCCCGGCTGAGCCTGCCGCGGTCGCAGATCCGCTCCAGGACGTCGACGAACCGGCGCGACCACCACTGCTCGCCGATCGACCCCCGCCGGTTGCGCGCCCGCAGGCCGCCCTCGATCCGGACCGGCCGGGCGGGCCCGGACGGTCTGCGCCCCCTCACGCGACGGCCTCGGGGCCGAGCCGGAACAGCTCGCGCAGCCGGTCGGTGGACAGGCCGGTGATCCAGTCCTCGCCGGTGCCGACGACGCTCTCGGCGAGGGACTTCTTCCGCTCGATCATCTCGTCGATCCGCTCCTCCAGAGTGCCCACGCAGATGAACTTCCTGACCTGGACGTTGCGGGTCTGGCCGATCCGGAAGGCCCGGTCGGTCGCCTGGTCCTCCACGGCGGGGTTCCACCACCGGTCCACGTGGACCACGTGGCCGGCGGCGGTCAGGTTGAGCCCGGTGCCCGCGGCCTTGAGCGAGAGCAGGAACAGCATCGGCTCGTCGTCGTTCTGGAACCGCTCGACCAGCGCGTCGCGCCGCTTCTTCGGCAGGCCGCCGTGCAGCCAGAGCACCGGCCGGTCCAGGTGCGCGGCGAGGTACGGCTGGAGCAGCGCGCCGAACTCGGTGTACTGGGTGAACACCAGCGCCTTGTCCCCCTCGCTGACGATCTCCTCGGCCAGCTCCTCCAGCCGGGCCAGCTTCCCCGACCGGCCGGGCAGCCGCGACCCGTCCTTGAGCAGGTGGGCGGGGTGGTTGCAGACCTGCTTGAGCTTCGTCATGGCGGCGAGCACGTTGCCGCGCCGCTCGATGCCCTCGCTGTCGGCGATCCTGCCCATCATGTCCTCGACCACGGCCTGGTAGAGGGTCGCCTGCTCGGGGGTGAGGTTGCACCAGATCTTCATCTCCATCTTGTCCGGCAGGTCGGAGATGATCGTCTTGTCGGTCTTGAGGCGCCGCAGCACGAACGGCCCGGTGGCGCGCCGGAGCGCGGCCGCCGCCTGCTCGTCGCCGTGCCGCTCGATCGGTTCCTGGTAGCGCTCCCGGAACGCCTTGGCCGAGCCGAGCAGGCCGGGGTTGCAGAACTCCATGATCGACCAGAGCTCCGCCAGGTGGTTCTCGACCGGGGTGCCGGTCAGCGCGAGCCTGCTCCGCGCCGGGAGGGACCGTACGGCCTGCGCCTGCCGGGCGGCGCTGTTCTTGATGGCCTGGGCCTCGTCGCAGACGACCCGCGCCCAGGCCGGACCCGCCAGGGCCGCCCGGTCCCGCAGGGCGGTGCCGTAGGTGGTGAGCACGAGGTCGGCCCGCGCCACCCGGTCGGTCAGCTCGTCGCCGCGCAGCCGGGCGGGGCCGTGGTGGGTGTAGACGTCGAGCGAGGGGGCGAACCGGGCCGCCTCCTTCTGCCAGTTGCCGAGCAGCGACATCGGGCACACCAGCAGGGTCGGCTCCGGCCGGGCGCCGCCGGCGCGCTCGTCCAGGAGCAGGGCCAGGGTCTGCGCGGTCTTGCCCAGGCCCATGTCGTCGGCGAGGACGGCGCCGAGCCCGAGGCCCGACATGAAGCCGAGCCAGGACAGCCCGCGCTCCTGGTACGGCCGGAGCGCGCCGTGGAAGGCGGCCGGGGTGGCGATCGGCTCCAGGCGGCGGTCCGCCTCGCCGGAGAGCAGGTCCCCCAGCAGGCCGTCGGCGTCCACCTCGACCAGCGGCAGCCCGTCGTCGCCGCCCCGGACGACCTCCCGGACCACCTCGGCGACCGTCATCACGCCCGCCCGGCGGTTCTCGACGGCCTTCAGCGCGGCGGCGAGCTGCCGGTCGTCCAGCTCGACCCAGCGGCCCCGCACCCGGACCAGCGGCACCTTGAGCCTGGCCAGCTCGGCCAGGTCCTCCTCGTCGACCGTCTCGTCGCCGATGGCCAGGTCCATGCGGAAGTCCACCAGCTGATCCAGTCCGAACCCCTGCCCGGAGGCCGCCGTCGGACCGGTCTCCGGGGAGCGGGCGGTGAGCTTGAGCCCCAGCCGCGTCCGGCCCGCCCAGGCGGGCAGCTGCACGCCGAATCCGGCGGACGCCAGGAGGGGGGCGGTGCGGCGGAGGAACAGGAACGCGCCCGCGGTGTCCAGGACGAGCTCGGTGGGCGCGGGGGTGCGCAGCGCCTCCTCCAGCTCGGGGTAGAGCCGCGCCGCCCGGCCCAGTCCGGCGAGCAGCGCCTCGTCGGGCCGGGTGGGGAGGCCGGGGGCGGTCTCACCCGCCCAGACGAGCCGGGCCGGCAGGTAGAGGCTCGGATCCTGCGACGACTGGACGGCGAACTCCACCCGCCAGGACGCGCCGTCCGGCGGAGGCGCGGACCTGCCGCGGGGCCTGCCGGACCCGCCGGATCCGCCGTACTCCGCGACGAGGTCGGCGCGCAGGGCGGACCCGGGCGCGGAGCCGGGTTCGGGTTCGGGTTCGGGTTCGGTCAGGCGGAAGCAGACCCGGACCGCCGTGTCGAGCCGGTGCGCCGATCGGAACCACTCCTGCAGCGGCAGGGCCAGACTGTCGGCCTCGGCCCGGGTCAGCACGCCGAGCACGGCGTCGTCCCCGGTGAGCGCCACCGTCCAGCGGTCGGCGACCGGGCTGCGGCGCCCCGGCCGGTGGCCGCCGAGCAGCCGGTCGGGGAGCGCCCGCCGTACCGCCGCGTCGGTGAGCCCGGCCAGGGCCTCCACCAGCACGTGGGTCGAGGGCCGCTCCTCCTCGACGGCCCGGCAGACGGGGGGCATCGCGGCGGCGAGCTCGCGGAACCGGACGGCGTAGGGGCCGGTCAGCACCGGCCGCCACCGTGCCGCGTGGCCCTCCTCCTCGACGACGAGCTGGGGCAGCACCTGGCCGCGGCGGATCAGCTCGCGCGCGTACTCCACGACGACGGGGAGATACCGCAGGGACGCCCCCGGAACCGGCTCAGGCGGGTCGGCCGCGCCGTCCGGGGACCCGTCGGGCTCGCGCTCCTGCGCGGGGAGCCGGATCGTCTCGTCGAGGCGGTCGAGCAGGTCCAGCGCCGCGCCGGGCTCGATGAACAGGGCGGGCACCCGCCAGGAGGCGATCCGCGGCTGCCGGGCGGCGGCCTCCAACCCGGACTCGGGGGAGGGCAGCGGACCCCGGGCCGAGCTCGGCAGGAGCAGGACGAGCTCGTCCGCGACGGCCGTGCCGGCGGCCACCGCCGCGACCTCCCCCCAGTGCCGCAGGCCGGCGGCGATCTCCGCCGCCGGAGCCGCGAACGGATGCGGGCGGACCTTCGCGCGGGAGGCGCCCGAAGCGGGGCGGGACGGATCCTCCGCCCAGAGCGCCAGCCGGTCGCCGGTCCAGGCCCCGTGGATCACCAACACCGTCGAATCCTCCCTGTGTCTCGGGAAACCGTACAGTTTCCGGGGACGCCGTGACGCGGTGACGCCGTGACGCGGTGACGCCGTGACGCGGTGACGCGGTGACGCCGTGACGCGGTGACGCGGTGACGCCGTGACGCGGTGACGCCGGGCACGGCGGAGGTGTGACGCCGGGCGGCCCCGCCCGGCCCCGCCGTACCCGCCCGGCTCCGTTCGGCCGGGGCCGCCCGCGGTCCGCCCGTTACGCTGGCTCCGTGAGTGATCCCCTGGTGGCGCGGATGCGCGAGTTCGGCACGACGATCTTCGCCGAGATGACGGCGCTCGCCCTGCGGACGGGTGCGGTCAACCTGGGACAGGGCTTCCCCGACACCGACGGGCCGCCCGCGATGCTGGAGCGGGCGGTCGAGGCGGTCCGCGACGGCCTCAACCAGTATCCGCCCGGCCCCGGCGTCCCGGAGCTGCGCCAGGCCGTGTCCGAGCACCGCGAGGACCACTACGGCCTGGCCTACGACCCCGACGGGGAGGTGCTCGTCACCGTCGGGGCGACCGAGGCGATCGCGGCGGCGGTCCTGGCGCTCTGCGAGGCCGGGGACGAGGTGATCGTCTTCGAGCCCTACTACGACTCCTACGCCGCCTCCGTCGCGCTGGCCGGGGCCGTGCTCCGCCCGGTGACGCTCCGTCCCGCCGGGGGCCGCTTCACCTTCGACCCGGCCGAGCTGCGGGCGGCGGCCGGGCCCCGGACCCGGGCGATCCTGGTCAACTCCCCGCACAACCCGACCGGGACCGTGTTCACCCGGGCGGAGCTGGAGGCCATCGCCGGGCTCTGCGCCGAGCACGACCTGATCGCCGTCACCGACGAGGTCTACGAGCACCTGACCTTCGACGGCGTCCCGCACCTCCCGCTCGCCACCCTCCCCGGCATGCGCGAGCGCACCGTGATGATCTCCTCGGCGGGCAAGACCTTCTCGGTGACCGGCTGGAAGACCGGCTGGATCTGCGCGCCCGCGCCGTTCGTGCGGGCCGTGCAGACCGTCAAGCAGTTCCTCACCTTCACCGCCTCCGCCCCCTGGCAGCTCGCCGTGGCCTACGCCCTGCGCCACGAGCTCGACTGGGTGGCCGACCTGCGCGCCGGCCTGCAGGCCAAGCGGGACCGCCTCGCCGAAGGGCTGTCGGCCGCGGGCTTCGACGTCTACCGCCCCGACGGGACCTACTTCGTGCAGGCCGACATCCGTCCCCTGGGCTTCACCGACGGTCTGGCCCTGGCCCGCGAGCTCCCGTCCCTGGCCGGGGTGGTCGCCGTCCCCACCCAGGTCTTCTACGCCCACCCCGACCGCGGCCGGCACTTCGTCCGCTTCGCCTTCTGCAAACGCGACGAGGTCATCGACGAGGCCGTGACCAGGCTCCGGAAGCTCGCCTGAGGCGTGTTGGCCCGCACGGGCGGCCCAGGGCGATCTGATCGGATCTCGGCGGTGAGGCTCGCACGCCGTCTGCGTCCTGCCGCCGCCGAACGGACCGTTGGTCTACAGGAGCATGGGCGGATCCCACCCCGGTGAAGAGATCGTCAACTGAAGGTGATGTAACGTAAGCTCCCTGTAGTGGTATCTCGCTGATACCAGAGTCGATCTACTATAGAGACCATGGCCATGACATTGCGTCTCTCCGAGTCCCAGACCGAAGCCCTGCGGAGGCGTGCCGAGGCGGAGGGCCGGAGCATGCAGCAGGTCGCCTTGCGTGCGATCGAGGAGTACCTGACGCGGGCGGCCGATGACGACCTCACCGACGAACTCGCCGAGCGGGGTGCCGAGCGCTTCGCCGACCTGTTGCGGAGGCTGGGCGAGTGACCCGGTTCATCACTCTGGAGCAGGGTCTGCGAATTGCCAGAGTGGCGACCGGGGGGCCGGTTCAGGTCCGTGATCTGGGCCTTCTGGAAGCGGCGCTGCTCCGCCCGCGGACGTCCATGTTCGGCCGGGACGCCTATCCGGACGTGTTCTCCAAGGCGGCGGCGTTGCTGCACTCGATCGTCTCCAATCATCCGTTCGTCGACGGCAACAAGCGTGCGGCCTGGCTCACGATGTACGTCTTCTGCGCGAAGAACGGTGTCGAGATCGAGCCGGCGGACGAGAACGAGGCCTACGACTTCGTCATCGCCGTCGCGTCGGGCAAGCTCACCGAGGTCGACGAGATCGCCGAGGTGCTGCGGGGTTTCAGGGCGTGATCGGGGCGGGGATCGGGGTGGAGCCGACCGGCGGCTTCCATGTCGGCTCGTACTTCGAGATCTCCGGACGGCGCTGGAAACCGGAGCGGTGGTCGCGGGAGGCTGAGGGCCTGCTGTCCACCGCCGGGCCGGTGTCGCTGGTCCCGCTCTGGCCTGGACGGTCGCCGTGCGTGGTTCAGGACGGCTTCTGGGACTCATGGAGACTCATGGTGAAATCTGGATGTTTCTCATGTTTTGGTGCCATGTGCGGCGGTAGCTACACGGGGACGGAAATTCCGTAGTCCGTCCTGCGGGAAGGGCCGTGCCGGTCCGTCCGGGGCGGGCGAAGGCGGCTCCATGTTGTCGCGGAGTCGGTCCAGATCGGGGGATCACCATGAGAAAGGCCATCGCAGGAACAGGACTCGCCGTGCTCCTCGCGTTCGCCCCGGCGAGCGCGTCCGCCGACGCGTTCGCGACGGCGGCCACCCCGCAGCCCCAGCAGCAGCAGGACGACGGTGGAAACGCCGGCCTGTGGGGTCTGCTCGGACTGGCGGGTCTGCTCGGGCTGGCGGGCATGCGCAAGCAGCAGCACCACCGTACGGACGCCCATGCGCGCAGCGGGGGATCGACCCGGGGCGACGTCATCTGAGACTCGCCCGCACCGCGCGGGAACCGTACGCACGAAGGGCCCGGACCCGATGAGAGGTCCGGGCCCTTCCGCCGCGGAGACGCGGGCGGGTGGGAGGCGGGATCGGTCTGCCGGGTGGAGCCGGCGTCGGGCGGGATCAGTCGGCCGGGATCGGGATGAGCGGGATCAGTCGGCCGGGGCAGGTGCGGGCTTGGGGGCCTGGGCGGAGCGCAGCGGGATCTCCTTCAGCAGCAGCGCGGCCGCCGCGCCCAGGACGGCGATCGGGACGCCGACCAGGAAGACGGTCTGCAGGGCCCGGGTGAAGGCCTCCAGGATGACCTCCAGGACGGGGGCGGGCAGGTGCCGGATGGCCTCCGGGGAGCCCAGGGTGGAGGAGGCGCCGCCGTCCAGCGGCAGATGCGCGGCCTTGGCCAGGGCGGCCAGTTCCGAGCCGAGCCGGTTGGACAGGATCGCGCCGAAGGCCGCCACGCCGACCGCGCCGCCCAGGGAGCGGAAGAAGCCCACGCCCGAGGTGGCGACGGCCAGATCGCCCCGGGGCACCGCGTTCTGCGCGGCCAGGATCAGGATCTGCATGGAGGCGCCGAGGCCGATGCCGATCACCGCGTTGTCCACGCCGACGGCCAGCAGCGAGCTGTCGACGTGCAGCCGGGAGAGCAGGAACAGGCCGAGCGCGACGAGCAGCATGCCGCCGATGGGGTAGACCTTCCAGCGGCCGGTCCGGCTGACCAGGCGGCCGATCACGATCGAGGAGACGAGCAGGCCGAAGACCATGGGCAGGGTCATCAGGCCGGAGCCGGTCGGGCTCATGCCCTTGACGATCTGCAGGTACTGCGGCAGGAACATCATCGCGCCGAACATCGAGGCGCCGACGAGCAGGGAGGCGAGGCTGGAGAGCACGAAGGTGCGGTCGCCGAACAGGCGCGGCGGCAGGATCGGGTCGGCGGCCCGGCGCTCGGCGAGGACGGCCAGGCCGAACATCACCAGGCTGAGGGCGCCCAGGCCGTAGCTCCAGCCGGAGTTCCAGTCGAACTCCTGGCCGCCCAGGGAGAGCAGCAGCATCAGCGCGGTGGTGCCGCCGGTGATGAAGGTCGCGCCCCACCAGTCGACCCGGGCGTCGCGGCGGACGAGCGGCAGCGTGAGGACCTTCTGGATGACGGTGAACGCGATCACGGCCAGCGGCACGCAGATCCAGAACGTCCAGCGCCAGGACATGTTGTCGACGATGAAGCCGCCGAGCAGCGGCCCGGCCACGGTGGAGACGCCGAAGACCGCGCCCATGTAGCCGGAGTAGCGGCCGCGCTCGCGGGGCTCGACCACGTCGCCGAGGATGATCTGGGGGAGCGCGGCGAGACCGCCGGCGCCGATGCCCTGCACGGCCCGCGCGACGATGAGCTGCGCCATGTCCTGGGAGAAGCCCGCGGCGACCGAGGAGACCGCGAAGATCACCAGTGAGGTCTGGAACATCAGCTTGCGGCCGTAGAGGTCGGAGAGCTTGCCCCACAGCGGGGTGGAGGCGGTCATGGTGAGCAGGGTGGCGCTGGCCACCCAGGCGAGCTGGTCCTGACCGCCGAGGGTGCCGACGATCGTCGGCAGCGCGGTGCCCACCACGGACGTCGAGATCATCGACGTCAGCATGGCGAGCATGAGCCCGGCCAGGATCTCCAGCACCTGCCGGTGCGTGAAGTGCGGCCTCTCCGCGGCCTGGACCTGTTGTTCGGTCAGCATGGAACATCCCCCGTTACATGTACGATGCATATGAAGTTAGTAGACGCGTGTTTACTCCGTCAAATCTGGAAGGATCGGGCGTGTGGACGAGGGACGGCGCCGCTGCCGGGAGGACACCCGGCAGCGCATTCTGGAGGCCGCGCGGCGCCTGTTCGCCGAACTCGGCTACGACCATGTGACGATGCGCCTGATCGCGGCCGAGGCGGAGGCCAACATCGCGCTGATCAACCGCTACTTCGGCAGCAAACGGGAGCTGTTCGCCGAGGTGCTCGCCCTGCAGGGGCGCTTCCCCGGCGTGCTGGACGGTCCCGAGGAGGAACTGCCCCGCCGACTGGCGGAGTACGTCGCCGAGCGGCTCCGCTCCGACCGGGGCAGCCAGGTGCTGGAGACGCTCGTCCGCTCCTCGGCGAGCCCGGAGATCCACGGCATCATGCGGGACCGGGTCAACGCGGCCATCATGGAGCCGCTCACCGCCCGGCTGTCCGGCCGGGACGCCCGGCTGCGGGCGGCCGTCGCCACCGCCCTCATCACCGGGTCGGGCACGCTCCGCCAGCTCTACGGCCCCGAGGCCATCGAGGTGCCGGACCACGAGGCCGTGGTCGAGCGGCTGACGAGGATGTTCCGGGTCTGCCTGGAGGCCTGACGCCGCGGGGCCCGCCCGAGGGGCGGGCCGCCGGGGCGGCCGGGAGGTCAGCCGGTGGCGATCCGGCAGGACCTGCCGGGGACGTGGTCGACCTGCAGGGTGCTGTGGTCGATGTGGAAGCGCTCGTGCAGCAGGTCGGCCAGTTCGCGGCGGATCCGGTGGCAGTCGCCGTCCGGCCGCACGATCACGTGCGCGGACAGCGCGGGGAAGCCGCTGGTGACGGTCCACACGTGCAGGTCCTCGACGGCGGTGACGTCGGCGTGGGCGGTGAGCGCGGACCCCACCTCGACCGGGTCCACCCCGGCGGGGGCCGCCTCGAACAGCACCCGGCCGGCGTCGCGCAGCAGCAGGTAGCCCGACCTGGCCATCAGCGCCGCGACGACGAGGGCGGCGATCGCGTCGGCCCGGCCCCAGCCGGTGAGCCAGACGACCGCGCCGGCGACGGCGGTGGCGATGAAGGCGTACATGTCGTTGAGGATGTGCTGGAAGGCCCCCTCGACGTTGAGGCTGCTCCGGTCGGCCCGGGCGATCAGCCAGGCGGCGCCCGCGTTGACCGCGATCCCGGCGAGGGCCGTGCCGAGGACCAGCGCGCCCTCCACCTCGGGCGGGTCGATCAGCCGGCGCACGCCCTCGTAGACGAAGTAGGCGACCAGGAGCACGAAGGTCAGGCCGTTGACCGCGGCCGAGAGGATCTCGGCCCGCTTGAAGCCGAAGGTGTAGGCGCCCCGGGCCGGTCGGGCGGCCATGCTCATCGCGAGGAGCGCGAGCACGATGGAGGCCGCGTCGGTGAGCATGTGCCCCGCGTCGGAGATCAGCGCGATGGAGTTGGCGATGACGCCGACGACCACCTCGGCCGCCATGAAGACGACCAGCAGGGCGAGCGCCCAGGAGAGGTGGCGCCGGTCGGCGCTCGCACCGTGGCCGTGTCCGTGGCCGTGACCGTGACCCATCACAAGATCCATCCTGTGAACACTTGAACAACTGCTCAGATGTTTAGCAAGGACAGCCTAACATCGCATGACGCGGGCGATCACCCCGGGACCGGATCGCGCGGCGCGGGCGATCACCCCGGGACGGAAGGGCGACGCTACTAACTTTCGGCGTAAAACCGGTCCGCGGCTTGTGCGGGCCGCGCCTGTGACCGCCCGGCGGATCCTCCTAGGTTGGGGTGTCTCGCCGTCGCAGGAGATGACCAGATGTCCTTTGTGCAGCGGGTACGCGCGCAGGCCGAACGACACGGGCACGAGCGGTCCTACACCTTCGTGCGGGACCGGGCCGGACGGCTCTCCGAGAGCCGGCTGACCTTCGCCGGGCTCGACGCGCGGGCCGGATCGCTGGGGGCGTGGCTGGCCCGGCGGCGGATGGAGGACCGGACGGCGCTGCTGCTGTACCCCGCGGGGCTGGAGTTCCTGGCCGCCTTCCTCGGCTGCCTGTACTCCCGGGTGGTCGCGGTGCCCTCGCCGCTCCCGCAGACCGACCCCCGCGCGCTGGAACGGGCCGCCGGGATCATCAAGGACGCCGACGTCCGGCTGGTGCTGACCGACGCCGCCCACCACGGCCCGCTGGCGGCCTGGCTGCGCGAGGCCGGGCTCGACGGCGCGGTGGAGTGCGTCGCCACCGACGCCCTCGCCCTGCCCGGTCCGGACGAGTGGACCGAACCGGAGATCGGCCCGGACACCCTGGCCTACCTGCAGTACACCTCCGGCTCCACCAGCGAGCCGCGCGGCGTCATGCTCACCCACGCCAACCTGCTGCACAACGAGAACGAGATCTGGCGGGCCATCGGCTCGCCCACCGAGGGCGTCGGGGTCGGCTGGCTGCCGCACTACCACGACATGGGGCTCATCGGCATGCTGCTCCAGCCGATCCACGCCGGCGGCGACCTGTACTTCGCCTCACCGGTCGACTTCGTCATGCGCCCCGCCCTCTGGCTGGAGATGATCAGCCGCTACCGGGCGGAGTACACCGTCGCGCCGAACTTCGCCTACGAGTGGTGCGCGGCCCGGGTCACCGACGCCCAGGCGGCGGGTCTGGACCTGTCCAGCCTGAAGTTCGCGCTCAACGGCGCCGAACCGGTCCGCACCGGCACGCTGCGCACCATGGTCCGCCGCTTCGGCCCGATCGGCTTCGGCGAGCGGGTCTGGGCCCCGGCGTACGGCATGGCGGAGGCGACCCTGGTGATCACCGCCACCCCGGTGGGGCGGGGACCGACGATCCGCCGGTTCGACGCGGCGGCGCTGGAGCGGCACGAGGCGGTCCCCGGGGAGACGGGCGTCGAGCTGGTCGGCTGCGGGCGGCCGGTCACCATGACCGTGGAGGTCGTCGACCCCGAGACCCGGGAGGACCTCGGCGAGGGACGGGTCGGGGAGATCTGGGTGCGCGGCGGGAGCGTCGCCCGGGGGTACTGGCAGCGCGACGAGGCCACCGGCGCCGCCTTCGCGGGCCGTACGGCCGCCGGGCGGGGGCCGTACCTGCGGACCGGGGACCTCGGCTTCCTGCTGGACGGCGAGCTCTACGTCACCGGCCGGATCAAGGACGTGATCATCGTCAAGGGGCGCAACCTCTACCCGCAGGACCTGGAGGAGGCGGCCCGCGGGGTGCACCCGGCGCTGGGCGTGGCCGCGGCCTTCGGGGTCGAGCCGCAGGACGGTCCCGCGGGCGAGCACGTGGTGGTGGTGCAGGAGGTCCGGCGGGAGCGCCTCGGCGCGGACGGCGTTGGAGACGGCGAGGCCGCGGTGGCCCGCCGGGTCCAGGGCGAGCTGGCCCGCGCGTTCGGCGTCGCCTCGCTGAGCGTCGTGCTGGTCGAGCGCGGCGGGGTGGGCCGGACCACCAGCGGCAAGATCCAGCGCTCCCGGACCCGCGAGCTGCTGCTGACCGGGCTGCTCCCCGTCGTGCACGCCGAGCTCGCCGGGGCCGCACGCGACGTCCTGGCCGAGCTCGGGGGAGCGGACGGAGCGGCCGAGCCCGGGGGAGCGGACGGAGCGGCCGAGCCCGGGGGAGCGGACGGAGCGGCCGAGCCCGGGGGAGCGGACGGAGCGGTCGCGGGCGGGGCGCGGCAGGCCGTACGGCAGGCCGCACCGGGGACCGCGCAGGAGGGAGAGGGAGAATGAGCACGTCCGCCGAGGCCGGGACCGCCGTCGACCTGGAGGACATCCGGGACTGGCTGCGGGCCCGGGTGGCCGCCTACGTCGTCCGGCCGCCGCAGGAGATCGACCCGCTGGTCCCGATCGCCCAGTACGGCATGGACTCGGTCTACTCGCTGGGCCTGTGCGGCGACATCGAGGCGGAGTACGGTCTCGCGGTCGAGCCGACCCTCGCCTGGGAACACCCGACCGTCGCGGCCATGGCCGACCACCTGCGGGGCATGCTGAGCGCCCGCTGATGGCCACTCGGACGGACGCCGGGGCGGGCGGGCGACCGGCCGCGCGCCCGCCCGCCCCGGTGTCCGTCCGCCGGCCCGCCCGTCCGCCCCGGCGGTCGCCGGACCGGTCGCCGGGCGCACTGCTCGGCCTGCTGCCCGGCCTGCTGTGCGGGCGGCGCGGCAAGTGGGTGGTGCTGGCCGTCTGGCTGGGCGTCATCGTCGTGGCCGGGTCCTCCGCGGGGCGGCTGGAATCGGTGCAGAAGGACGACATCGCCGCCTACCTGCCCGGCAGCGCCGACTCCGCGCGGGCGGTCGAGCGCATCCTCGGCATGCAGGGGGAGAGCCTGGCCCCGGCCACGGTCGTCTACGAGCGGCGCGGCGGCGTGACCGAGGCCGACGAGGCCGCGATCGCCCGCGACCTGGAGGAGCTCGCCCGGGTCGAGGGGGTCGTCGCCGAGCTGCCCGCGCCGACCGGCGGCCGGAGCTTCGACCGCCGGGACCTGGACCGGGAGCTGAAGCCGTACCGGGACGCGAAGGGGCGGCTGCCGGCAGGGCTGCGGGCGGTCGAGGAGAAGCTCCGGATCCCGAAGGTGACCAAGACGATCGACCTGCTCGCCGCGGAGCGGTCCCGCGACGGCGAGGCGGTCCAGGTCGTGGTCGTCGTGCGCGACCACGGCGGGCGGGAGACGGCGCAGGTCGTCGAGCGGGTGCGGCGGGTCGTCGACGCCGGGCGGCCCGCCGGGCTGGCCGCGCACATCACCGGGCTGGTCGGCTTCCAGGCCGACGCGCTGGCGGTCTTCTCCACCGTCGACACCGACCTGCTGCTGGCCGCCATGGGCGTGGCGGTCGTCGTGCTGCTGGTCACCTACCGCAGCGCCGTGCTCTGGCTGCTGCCGCTCGGCACCGTGCTGGTCGGGCTGGTCGTCGCGATGGGGGTGAACCGGGCGCTGGCCGAGGCGGAGGTGATCACGGTCAGCAGCGTCGCGGTCTCGCTGCTGATGGTCCTGGTCATCGGGGCGGGAACCGACTACGCGCTGCTGATCGTCGCCCGCTACCGGGAGGAGCTGCGCCGGCACGCCGACCGGCACGAGGCGATGGCGGTCGCGCTGCGCCGGGCCGGGCCCGCCGTCGTCGCCAGCGCCGCGACCGTGGTGGCGGGCCTGCTCTGCCTGGTGGCGGCCGAGCTCAACTCCACCAAGGGGCTGGGGCCGGTCTCGGCGGTCGGGGTGCTGAGCGCGATGCTCGCGATGATGACGCTGCTCCCCGCCGTCATGGTGATCTGCGGCCGCTGGGTGTTCTGGCCGGTGGTCCCGCACCACGACCCGCACGGCGGGGACCGGCCGACCGGGGGCGCGTTCTGGGGGGAGCTGGGCCGCAGGATCGCGCGCCACCCCCGGCGGGTGTGGCTGGCCACCCTCGCCGTGCTGGCGCTCTGCTCGGCCGGGCTGACCGCCTACCGGGAGGGCGGGCTGGGCAACGCCGACGTCTTCCTCGGCCGGCCGGACTCCGTCGTCGGGCAGGAGGCCGCCGCCCGGCACTTCCCGGCGGGGGGAGCCGACCCGGTCCAGGTGGTCACCGGCGAGCGGTACGTCAGGGACGTGATCCTGGACACCGCGCAGCGCCCCGAGGTCACCGCGATCACCCTGGGCGCGGCCGGCAACGGCGACGTCCTGCTCAACGTGACCGTGCGCCCGTCCGGCGGCCGGGACGCCGAGCGGCGCGAGGTGCTCGCCCTGCGCGACCGGCTGCGCGCCGTGGCCGCCCCCGACGTGAACGTGGGCGGGAACGCGGCGCTCGTCGCCGACCTGGAGCGGGGCGCGGAACGCGACCGCCGGGTGATCATCCCGCTGGTGCTGCTGGTGGTCTTCGCGGTGCTGGCGCTGCTGCTGCGCTCGCTCGTCGCGCCGCTGCTGCTGCTCGCCACCGTCGTGGTGTCGTTCCTGGCCACGCTGGGCATCAGCGCGCTGGCCTTCACCCACCTGTTCGGCTTCGCCGGGGTGGACCAGGGGTTCGTGCTGCTGGTCTTCGTGTTCCTGGTCGCGCTCGGCGTCGACTACAACATCTTCCTGATGCACCGGGTGCGCGAGGAGGCGCACCGGTACGGCACGGCGCGCGGCGCGCTGCTCGGCCTGGAGGCCACCGGCGGGGTGATCACCTCGGCCGGGGTGGTGCTCGCGGGCACCTTCGCCGTGCTCGTCGTGCTGCCGCTCTCCCAGACCGTGCAGATCGCCTTCGCGGTGGCGGTGGGCGTGCTGCTGGACACGATGGTGGTCCGCTCGGTGCTGGTCACCGCGCTCACCCTGGACGCCGGCGACGCCGTCTGGTGGCCGGGCCGCCTGTCGCGCGGCCTGCCCCGGCGGAGCGGCGCCCGGCCGCCGGGGGTCCCCGGCGGGCCGCCGCGCCCCCCGCGGATCCGGCCCCAGGTCGTGCTCAGGACCCGGCGGCCGGTCCGGCCGCGCGTCATTCTCCGGCCGGCCGCGACGGTCGTCGGGAAACGCGAAAAAAGGGAGGGAGGTTTTAGCGGCATGTGACAATTCGAATTATTGCTCGACGGTTCGCGCGTGTGGTTCACTGCCAGGTAACAAATGCGGGCGGGTGGCCGGGTGAAATGCGTTCCCGCCTTTCCGAAGTGCTCGTACGCGCCTGAAATGCATTGTCCCGGCGACGACGGAAAGCGTGGCGACGGTGTTCGACTCGGATTCCCTCCTGCCATTGTCCGCGGCCCAGGAAGGGATGTGGCGCGCCCAGCTGGTCTCCCCCGGCGCGCCCATCTGCATCGCCCAGTACATCGAGATCGCCGGCCCGGTGGACCCGGCGCTCTTCGCCGCGGCGGTCCGGCTGGCGGCCCGCGAGGTGGAGGCCGTGCACCTGCGGGTCACCGGCGCGGGGCAGCAGGTGCGGATCCGCGCGCTGGAGTGCCCGTTCCTGGACCCGGGGGACGAGCGCGCCGCGCTGGAGTGGATGCGGGCGGACCTGGCGGCGCCCTTCCCGGGGGACGCGCTCGTGGCCACCGCGCTGCTCCGGGTCGCCGACGACCGCTACTTCTGGTACCTGCGCTGCCACCACGTGGTCATGGACGGCTACAGCGGGCCGATGGTCGCCCGGCGGCTGGCCGAGGTGTACACGGCGCTGGCCGAGGGCCGCGACCCCGGGCCGGGGGAGGCGGGCTCCCTGGCGGAGCTGCTGGCCGAGGAGGCCGCGTACCGCTCCTCGGCCCGGCACGAGGCCGACCGCCGCCACTGGCGGGAGCGGCTCGCCGGGCTGCCCGCCGTACCGTCGCTCTCGGCGGCGGGCCGGGCGGGGGATCCGGCGGGTCCGGCGGGGGATCCCGCGGCGGGTCCGGCGGCCCCGCTCACCTGCCGGTTCCGGCGGCGGAGCGCGACGCTGGGGCGTGCGGAGGCCGACGCGCTGGAGCGGGCGGCGGCCGTGCACGGGACCTCCGTCTCCGGGCTGGTGATCGCGGCCGTCGCCGCCTACGTCGCCCGCATGACCGGGGCCCGTGAGGCCGTGCTCGGCCTGGCCGTGACCGCCCGGACCACCCCGCTGTCCCGCCGCACCCCCGGCATGCTCTCCAACGTGCTCCCGCTGCGGCTGACCGCGGGCCCGGAGACGACCGTCGGCGACCTGGCCGGGCAGGTCAACCGGGAGGTGGGGCGGCTCCTGGTGCACCAGCGGCACCGGTACGAGGACCTCCGGCGCGAGCTGGGTGGGCGGCTGTTCGGGCCGGTGGTCAACATCATGCGCTTCGACTACGACCTGAGCTTCGCCGGGCACCCCGCCACCGCCCACCCGCTGGCCACCGGCCCGGTCGAGGACCTGTCGGTCAACCTCTACGGCGGCCCCGGAGGCTCCGGCGGCCCCGGCGTCCGCATCGACTTCGACGGCCACCCGGACCTGTACGGCGAGGCCGAGCTGGCCGGGCACCACGGGCGGTTCCTGCGCCTGCTGACCGGGATCGCCGAGGCGGACCCCGGCCGCCGGCTCGGCGGGCTCGACCTGCTCGGCGAGCGGGAGCGGGAACTGCCGGCCGACTGGGGCTCCGTACCGGGCGAGGTCCCCGGCGGCACCGCCGTGGACCTGTTCGCCGAGCACGTCCGGCGCGATCCCGGTGCCGTCGCGCTGGTCGCCGGGGGGACGGAGCTCACCTACGCGGAGCTGAACGCCCGCGCCAACCGGCTGGCGCACCACCTGATCGCCCTCGGCGCGGGCCCGGAGCGCCACGTCGGGCTGTCGGTCCCGCGCTCGGCCGACATGGTCGTCGCGTTCCTGGCCATCCTGAAGTCCGGCGCCGCGTACCTGCCGCTCGACCCCGGCCACCCGGCCGAGCGCCTGGCGGTCATGCTCGCCGACGCGGCCCCGCCGATCGTGGTCACCGGGGGCGGGACCGCCGGGCTGTTCACCGCCGGAGCGGATGCGGGCGGGCCGGGTGGGGGCGGGGCGGGTGGGGACGGGGCGGCCGTCGCCGGGCTGTCCACCGCCGGGACGATAACGGGCGGGCCGGATACGGGCGGGACGATAACGGGCGGGCCGGATACGGGCGGGGCGCCCGGGGCGGCGGGCCCGTCCGGGGGACCCGCCCCCGTGGTCGTCGACCTGGACGTCTGGGACGGCGCGGGCCTGCCCGCGACCGATCCGGAGACACCGGTCCTGCCGGGCCATCCCGCCTACGTCGTCTACACCTCCGGTTCCACCGGCCGCCCGAAGGGCGTCGTCGTCACCCACGCGGGACTGCCCGCGTGCGCGCGCACCGGGACCGGCCGGTACGCCGTCACCCCCGGCAGCCGCGTCCTGCAGTTCGCCTCGATCGGCTTCGACGGGGCGGTGCTGGAGTGGCTGACGGCGTTCTCCGCGGGCGCGGCGCTCGTCCTGGCGCCCGCGGACGTGTACGGCGGAGAGCCGCTGGGGCGGTTCCTGGCCGAGGCGCGGATCACGCACGCGTTCGTCACCCCCGCGGCGCTGGCGACGGTTCCCGAGACGCCGCTGCCGGACCTGCGGACTCTGCTGGTCGGCGGCGAGGCCTGCCGTCCGGAGCTGGTCCGCCGCTGGGCCCCCGGCCGCCGGATGGTCAACGTCTACGGGCCGACGGAGACCACCGTCGTGGTCACCAGCAGCGACCCGCTGACCTCCCCGGACGACACCCCGATCGGCCGCCCCGTCCTCGGCGCCCGGCTGTACGTCCTCGACGCCGCCCTGCGCCCGGTCCCGCCCGGCGTCGCCGGGGAGCTCCACGTCTCCGGTCCGGCGGTGGCCCGCGGCTATCTCGGCCGGCCCGGTCTGACCGCCGAACGGTTCGTCGCGGACCCGTTCACGCCCGGCGGACGCATGTACCGCACCGGCGACCTGGTCCGGTGGCGCGCCGACGGCAACCTGGAGTACCTGGGCCGGGCCGACCAGCAGGTGAAGATCCGGGGCTTCCGCATCGAGCCGGGAGAGATCGAGGCGGTGCTCGCGGCGCACCCCCTGGTCCGGCAGGCGGTGGTACTGGCCCGCGCCGACGGGCCGGGAGAGCGGCGGCTGGTCGCCTACGTCGTCGGTGCGGCGGGTGCGGCGGGCGCGGGCGGTACGGCGGGCGGGGTGGACGCGGGGGGCGGCGGGGACGCGGCGGGACCGCTGGACCCGGACGCGGTGCGCGCGTTCGCCCGGCGGTCGCTGCCCGACTACATGGTGCCCCGCGCCGTCGTCGTCCTCGACGAACTGCCGCTCACCGCCAACGGCAAGCTGGACCGGACCGCGCTGCCCGCCCCGGCGTGGGAGAGCGGCGGCAGGGAACCGGCCGACGACCGCGAACGGCTGCTGTGCGGGCTGTTCGCCGAGGTGCTCGGGCTGTCCCGGGTCTGCGCCGACGACGGCTTCTTCGACCTGGGCGGGGACAGCATCCTGGCGATCGGGCTCGTCGCCCGGGCCCGTGAGGCGGGCCTGTCGGTCACACCGGCGCAGGTGTTCCGCCACCAGAGCCCCGAGGCCCTGGCGCTCGTCGCGGAGGAGACCGGACCGGAGGCGGCCGAGGACCTCGATGGGACCGGTCCGGTGGAGCCGACTCCGATCATGCGGTGGCTGGCCGAGGGCGGGGGGCCGATCGGCGGGTTCAGCCAGACGGTGGTGCTGCGGGTGCCGCCGGATCTGGGGGTGGGGGCGCTGACCGCCGCGTTGCAGGCGGTACTGGACCGGCATGACGCGCTGCGGCTGGTCTGCTCGGGGGTGGAGGCGTTGCGCGGGGGCGGTGCGGGGCGCCTGGAGGTGCTGGAGCGGGGGGCGGTGCAGGCGGGAGGGTGCGTGCGCCGGGTGGAGGTCGCCGGTGTCCCGGCCGGATCCGGGGCTCCGTCCGGCTCGGGCTCTGGTTCGGGCTCTGGTTCGGGCTCGGGCTCTGGTTCGGGCTCCGGGTCCGGCTCCGGCTCCGGCTCCGGCTCCGGGTCCGGCTCCGGGTCCGATGCTCCGGCGGATGAAGGGGCCGGGGCCGGTGAGAAGGCCTGGGCGGGGCCGGTGGCCGAGGCGGTGGCGTGGTCGCGGGCGGAGTTGGACCCCGCCTCGGGGCGGATGGTGCGGGTGGTGTGGCTGGACGCGGGCCCGCAGGCGTCGGGACGGCTGGTGGTGACGGTGCACCATCTGTCGGTGGACGGGGTGTCGTGGCGGATCCTGCTGCCGGACCTGTTCGCGGCCTGGGAGGCGGCACGCAGGGGGGAGATCCCGGAGTCGCCTCCGGTGACGACGTCGTTCCGCACGTGGGCGCGGATGCTCCACGCCGAAGCGCGGGCCGCGGCGGGCGAACCGGACGCCTGGGTCCGCGTGCTCGCTCCCCCGGCGGGGGACCCGGCCCGCGGTGTCGCCCCTGGACCGGACGTCGTCGCGGCCCGCGGTGTCGCCCCTGGACCGGACGCCGTCGCGGTCCGAGGCTCCGTCCCCGCGCCGGACGCCGTCGCGGCCCGAGGCGCCGCCCCCGCGCCGGGGGAGGCCGGGTCGCACGCCGGCGGGAGCGGCTCCGCCCCCGAGAACGCTCCCACCCCGCGGTGGGGGACGTGGGACTCGCGGCGCGAACGGGTCGTGGAGCTTCCCCGCGACGTCACCGAACGGCTGCTGGGCCGGCTCCCGGCGGCGTTCCACGGACGGGCCGACGACGTGCTGCTCGCCGGACTCGCCGCGGCGGTCGCCCGGTGGCGCGGGGAACGCTCCGTCCTGGTCGACGTCGAAGGGCACGGCCGTCACGACCTGACCGACGGACCCTCCGGCGGTCCGGACCTGTCCCGGACCGTCGGCTGGTTCACCTGTCTGCACCCGGTCAGGATCGACGCGGGCGAGGCCGGCACGACCGGCTGGGCCGAGCTCACCGCGGGCGGGCCCGCCGCCGGAGAGGCCGTCAAGCGGGTCAAGGAGCAGCTCCGGGCGCTGCCCGACCCGCTGGGCTACGGGCTGCTGCGCCACCTCGACCCCGACGCCGGCCGGGTCCTCGCCGCCCTGCCGCAGGCGGAGATCGCCTTCAACCACCTCGGCCGGATCACGGCCTCCGGGCGGGACTGGGAACCGACCGGCGACGGCCTGACCGGGGGCCGGGACGCCGAGGCCCCGCTCCGGCACGGCATCCAGATCGACGCCGTCGCCCTGGACGGCGTCCTCCGCCTCACCTGGACCTGGGCCGGGGCGCACTACGCCGAGGAGGAGATCACCGCTCTGGCCGAGGCGTACTCCCAGGCCCTCACCGGCCTGTCCCGGCACACCGGCGGCGGTCTCACCCCGTCGGACGTGCGGGTCCCGCTGACCCAGCGGGACCTCGACGAGCTCGGCCCGGACCTCCAGGACGCCTGGCCGCTCGCCCCCCTGCAGCACGGCCTGTTCTTCCACGCGCTGCTCGACACGGACGTCTACACCGCGCAGCTCACCCTCGACCTGGAGGGCCCGCTCGACGCGGACCGGCTGCGGCGGGCCGCCGACCGGCTGGTCCGCAGGCATCCCGTGCTGCGCGCCTCCTTCGAGTTCCGCGCCGGGGAGCCGGTCCAGCTGGTCCACCGCCGGGTCGAGGTGCCCTGGCGGGTGGTCGAGGGCGCCGATCCCGACGGGGTGGCGGCCGAGGAGCGGGGGCGGCGCTTCGACCTGGGCCAGCCGCCGCTGCTGCGGTTCGCGCTGGTACGGCTCGCGCCCGGCCGGCACCGGCTGGTCGTCACCAACCACCACATCCTGCTGGACGGCTGGTCGACGCCGCTGCTCGCGGCCGAGCTGCTGGCGCTGTACACCGGGGACGAGCCCGCGCCGGCGCCGCCGTACAAGGAGCATCTGGCGTGGCTGGCCCGGCAGGACCGCGACGCGGCGCGGGAGGCGTGGGAGCGGGCGCTCGACGGGGTGGACGGGCCCACGCTGGTCGCGCCCGCCCTCGCCGCGTCCGCCGCGCCCGTCCCGCCCGAGCGGGCCACCGCCGAGCTCGGCGCCGGGCCGAGCCGGGGCCTGGCCGCGCTGGCCCGCGCCTGCTCCACGACCCTGAACACGGTCGTGCAGGCCGCCTTCGGCCTGCTGCTGGCCCAGCTCACCGGCCGCGACGACGTCGTCTTCGGCGGCACCGTCTCCGGCCGCCCGGCCGAGCTGCCCGGCGTCGAGCGCATGGTCGGCCTGTTCGTCAACACGCTCCCCGTCCGGGTACGGCTCCGCCCCGACGAGCCGCTCGGAGACCTGCTGCGCAGGCTCCGCGACGAGCAGGCCGAGCTGCTGCCCCACCACCACCTGGGCCTGACCGAGATCCGGCGCGGGCCCCTCTTCGATGCGCTGCTGGTGATGGAGAACTACCCCGTCGACCCGCGCACGGCGATCGGCGACCTCCGGCTGACCTCCGCGGACGTGGCGGACGCGACCCACTATCCGCTCACGTTGCTGGTCATCCCGGGGGAGCGGATCCGTTTCCGCCTGCAGTACCGGCCGGACGCGTTCACCGAGGCGGAGGCCGTACGCCTGCTGGACCGGTTCCGGCACCTGCTCGGCGCGCTGGCCGCCGAGGCGGGGGCGGAGGACCCGGAAACCGGGCGGGACACGGAACGCGGGGGATCGGAGCGCACGGGAGCGGAGCCCGGAACACCGGGGGCGGCGGGTGCGGGGCGGGGGCCGCGGACGCCCGTCTCCCGCCTCGCCGCGCTCCCGGCCGACGAGCGGGATCTGGTCCTACGGGGATGGAACGCCTCCGCGGAGGACGCCGCGGGAGAGACCGTGACGGGCGCTGCGGGAGACGCGGGGGAGGAGGCGGAGGGGGACACCGCGGGGGACACCGCGGGGGGCACCGGGACGGGCGGCGCCGACGGCGTCCTCGGACGGGCGCCGGAGGGACCGCCGCCCGGCACGCTGGCCGAGCTGTTCGAGGCGCAGGCGGCCCGGACCCCGGACGCGCCGGCGCTGGTCTCGGAGGACGGGCGGCTGAGTTACGCCGAGCTGGACGCCCGCGCGGACCGGCTGGCCCGGGTGCTGGCCGCGCACGGCGTCGGGCCCGAGCGGGTGGTGGGGCTGCGGCTGCCCCGCTCCCTGGACCTGGTCGTCGCGATGTACGCGGTGGTCAAGGCGGGCGGCGCCTACCTGCCCATCGACCCCGGACTGCCGGAGGAGCGGGTCGCCGCGATGCTGGAGGACGCACGCCCGGTCCTGGTGATCGATCCGGGCTGGACGGCCGCCGCCGACCTGCCCGATGGCGCGCAGGAGTGTCCCGGCTCGCGGGCCGTACCGGAGAACCCCGCCTACGTGATCTACACCTCGGGCTCGACCGGCCGCCCCAAGGGCGTGGTCGTGACCCACGGCGCGATCGTCAACCGCCTGCGCTGGGCCCAGGCGCGGTACGGCCTGCGCCCCGGCGACCGGGTGCTGCAGAAGACCCCGGCGGGCTTCGACGTGTCGGTCTGGGAGTTCTTCTGGCCGCTCCAGGCAGGGGCGACCCTGGTCGTCGCCCGGCCCGACGGCCACCGGGACCCGGCCTACCTCGCCCGGGTCATTCGCGAGGAGCGGATCACGACCGTGCACTTCGTCCCGTCGATGCTCGCCGCGTTCCTCGACGCCGTCCCCGGACGGTCCGGCGGAGCTCCCGCGGCTCCGGCCCTCGGCGCGGGCGCGGACCCGGGCGCGGACCCGGGTGCGGACCTGGAGCCGTGGCCGCTGCGGCGGGTCCTCTGCAGCGGTGAGGCGCTCCCGCAGGACCTCGCCGACCGGGCCGCCGGGCGGCTGGGCGCGCCGGTGCACAACCTCTACGGCCCGACGGAGGCCGCGGTGGACGTCACCGCGTGGGAGCACCGCCCCGAGCCCGGCGCGACCGGCGTGCCGATCGGCCGTCCGGTGTGGAACACCCGGGTCTACGTGCTGGACGGGTGGCTGCGGCCGGTCCCGGTCGGGGTGCCGGGGGAGCTGTACCTGGCCGGGGTCCAGCTGGCCCGGGGATACGCCAACCGGGGTGCGTTGACGGCGGAGCGGTTCGTGGCGTGTCCGTTCGGTGGGGTGGGGGAGCGGATGTACCGGACGGGGGATGTGGTGCGGTGGCGTGCGGACGGGGTTCTGGAGTACGTGGGGCGG
>NZ_JABTEX010000004.1 GCF_015711645.1 Planomonospora sp. ID82291 | reverse complement strand
ACCTCCTGCGGGGAGGTGGTACTGCGGGGGGTTGATCTTGCGCCAGTAGGCGGTGATATCCGCGTCGGTCACGTCGGCGCTGTACATCTGCTTCACGTTGTACATCACCAGGAACTTTTGGCGGGTTTCCTCTGATGCGCCCCAGAACTCGTCTTCGCTGATGCCTTTCGGCCGGGGCCTGCCGTTGGGCAGCAGGTTCCACTTCTTGGCATCCGCGTCTTTGAACTGGGGCGCCCACGCTAAGTCCCCGTAGCGCTCCTCCCACCACGCGCGCTCTTCATCGCTGGTGCCGGTGAACACCGGGTCACCGCCGGGCTGGTGCCAGGTATACAGGCATCCCTGGCCGCTGCACGGGACGATGGGCGTGTCCCAGCCGATGCGCTGCCGGTCGTAGTAGGCGCTGAAGTCGATGACGTTGCCGCCGGAGGACCAACCGCTTCCGCCGCTGCCTCCGGCGCTGGTGGTGCCGCCGGTCTGGATCGCCTCGTGGCCGCTGGGGTCGATGTTGGTCAGCGGGCCGGCGTTGCCGTAGGTGTAGCGGTTGGCCTGCACGGACGGGTCCGGTGCCAGCGTGGCGCTGTCGCGGGAGGCGAAGCCGCCGGTGCCCGGCTGGTACCAGCGGGCGTGCATGTTGACCTTGCCGCTGTCGGGATCGGTGTACTCACCCTGATAGCCAACCGACCGCTTGATGCCGGTGCGCTGGATGACCTGCCCGAACGGGTCGTAGGCCACCGAGTCGGCGAGCGCGGTCCCGGAGAAGGTCGCCACCACGTCGCCGTGCAGGTCGCTCATCACCCCCAGCGCGGGATCACCGCCTTCGGACAGGCTGACCAGGTCGCCGAACGGGTCGCGGCCGTACTTGGCCCGGACGGCGCCGGTGCCGTCGGTGACGGTGGCGAGGTCGTTGCTGAGGCCGGAGTAGGTGAACTTCTGCTGGTCGGCGCCCTTGGTGCGCGACGTCATCCGATCCAGGGCGTCGTAGCCGTAGGTGGCCTCGCCGTCGGAAATCATGCGGTCGAACGCGTCGAAGACCAGGTTCTTCGTCTTCCCGCCGGTGGTCTCACTCGCCACGGTGCCGCGGGGGGTGTAGGTGTAGTCGATGCCGGCGCCGGAGGTCAGCCGGTTACGCTCGTCGTAGGCGAACGTCTTGTCGTCGGCCTTGGTGCGGTTGCCCGCCTCGTCCCAGCCGTAGTCGACGGTCTTGCCATCGGGGGCGGTCCAGGAGGTCAGGCGCCCGGCGTGGTCGTAGCCGTAGGTGTTGGCGCCGGCTGCGGCGGTGCCGGAGGTGGTCTTGGTGGTGAGGTTGTCGTCCTTGTCCCACCCGTAGGCGATCTTCGACAGCTCGGTGCCGCCGCTGCCGGTCAGCGTGTGCGAGGTCAGCCGGTCCAGGGCGTCGTAGCCGTAGCTCTGGACGGTGGCCGGGCCCGCGGCGCTCTGGCTGGTGAGCCGGTCGGCCTTGTCGTAGCCGTAGGTCAGGGTGCGGCCGGTCACCGGGTCGGTGGCGGTCTTCAGGCGGCTGCCGTCGTCCCAGGTGAACGCCGCGGTGCCGGTGCCGTCCACGCGCTGGGTCGGGTTGCCCAGGGCGTCGTAGGCGTAGGCGGCGACCTGGCTGCCGGCCTTGGTGACCCTGACCAGCAGTCCGCGGTCGTTGTACTCCAGGCCGTAGTCGCCGATCGCGGTCGGCCGACCCGCCGCATCGTAGGTGAGGTTCCGTTCGGGGGGGGCGACGGCGGCGCCGGCGCCGGTCTGCTTGGTCACCTGCCCGAAGGGGTCGAAGACGCGGTCGATGCGCACCCCGCCGGGCAGCAGGGTGGAGACGGGGTTGCCGGCCGCGTCATAGGTGTGGGTCCAGGTGCGGTCGCCGGCGTCCGGGTGAGCGGTGGTGGCCGGTTCGGTGACGGATGCGACCAGGCCGAGGCCGTTGTAGGCGGTCCAGGTGGCGTGGCCGCGCCCGTCGGTCAGCCGGGTCCGGGCGCCGGCCGCGTCGTAGCCGAACGTCGTGGTGATCGCCTTGTCGGCCGCGACCGGCTCGATCAGCTTCGTCAAACGTCCGAGGGCGTCGAACTCGCGGCGGGTATCGTGCCCTTCGGCGGAGGTGGTGCGGACCGGATTGCCGACCGCGTCGTAGCCGAACCCGAACGTGCGCACCACGTTCCCGGAGGCGTCCAGATCCTTGGCCGCGGTCTGCCGGCCGGCCGCGTCGTAGACGGCCTCGACCGCGTTGCCCAGGGCGTCGGTGCTCTTGATCGCCCGGCCGAGGCCGTCGTAGGCGGTGGTGGAGGTGTTGTCGTTGGGGTCGGTGACTGCGGTGACCTGCCCTGCGGCGTTGACCGTGTAGTCGGTGGTCTTGTTGCCGGGCGCGACCACCTTGATCAGGTTGCCCGCGGTGTCGTAGACGAGGGTGGTGGTCAGCGCGGTCGTGGTGGGTTTGCGCTCGATCTGCGTGCGGGTGATGGCCCGGCCCAGATCGTCGTAGGTCGCCTCGGTGCGCGCGCCGGTCGGGTCGACCGTCGCGAGCTGCTCACCGAGCATGTCGTACTCGGCGATCGACACCCCTGCCGGTCCGGAAGCGCCCGGCAGGGTGCTGCGCACCGGATTGCCCAGGGCGTCGTATTCGACCGTGGTGGCATAACCGCGCGGGTCGGTGATCTTGGTGATGCGGCCGGCCGCATCGTAGGCGAGGGTGGTCTTCGACTCGGCCGGCGCGGTGGCCGGGTCGCTCGCCGCGGCGGCCGGGGCGGCGGCCGGGGTGCCCGTGGCCAGGGCGCGGACCTCCTCAGCCGTCAGGGCCTTGGCGTAGGCGCGGACCTCGTCCAGGGTGCCCCGGAAGGAGTGCTGGTAGGCGCCGCTGAGCTTGCTGCGGCCGATCAGCAGGCCGCCGCCGGCGTTCCAGGTGCTGGTGTAGTCGTTCTCGGCGACGAGTTCGCCGTCCTCGTACAGGCGGATCTTGCGGGCGGCGGCGTCGTAGACGCCGGTCAGGTGCGTCCAGGTGTTGAGCTTGGCCGCCCGGGAGGAGATGGCCTTGGTGTCGGTGGAGCCGGCGGTGTCGGCGGTGTAGGCGACCATCCGCCATTTCTTGTCGCCGGGGGAGTACTGCAGCTTGAAGCCGCTGTTGACCGCCCCGTCCTGGCTGATGACGGCCGAGTGCTCGTCCGCGGTCAGGTAGGCCCACGCCGAGACCGTGTAGCTCTCATCGGTGCGCAGCACCGGAGCGGCGGTGAGCGCGTGCGTGCCGGGGCCGAAGGTGACGGCCTTGCCGTGCTTACCCTCGCCCCAGGTGATCGCACCGGTGGCGGTGGCGGTGCGGTTGCCTCCGGAGCCGTCGGCCAGCGTGGTACCGGAGCCCTCGTCCATCGCCCAGTACCCGGCCGGGACGCCCGGGCCGGGCGGATCGGTCGCGGTGGCGCCGCCGCGGATCGTGGTGGTCAGCCGCCCGGCCTTGTCGAAGACCGAGGTGGTCAGCCGGTCTTCAGCGTCGACGACCTGCGTGGCCAGGCCCATGCTGTTGTAGCCGTACTTCGTGGTCGGCCGGCCGTCGGCGGCCGAGCCGTTCTCCTCGATCGCCACCTTCGGCGCGGTGGCCTCCACCAGCCGGCCCAGCGCGTCGTAGCGGATCGCCGTGGTGAACGCTTCGGCGTCCGCGCCGGAGGCGTTGCCTCGCGGGTCGGTCTGCTTGACCAGCAGCCCCCGCTCGTCGTAGCGCCAGGTGGAGACCAGGTCGGTATCGCCGTTGCCGACGCTTTGGCGGACCATTCGGTCGGCGGTGTCGTAGCCGTATGCGACCGTTGCGGCCGGGCCGCCGCCCGCGCCGGTGGAGGTCTTCTTGACCACGTTGCCGGCCGCGTCGTAGGCGTAGGTGGTGGTGCGCGCCAGGCCGCCGGGATCCAGCGTGGTCGAGGTCAGGCGGCCGGCCGCGTCGTAGACGGATGCGACGGTGGTCTTGCCGCCGCCGGTGACCTGCTTGGTCAGGTTACCGGCCGCGTCGTAGGTGCTGGCCTGCAGCACCACGTCGGCGGGCGTGGTCGAGCCGTTGAGCCGGGCGCTCTTGGCGATGACCTGGGAGGGCAGGTTGTCGCCGAAGTAGGTGTAGGCGGTGGTGCGGCCCATCGCGTCGGCCCGGGTGGCCAGGCGGCCCTCGGGGTCGTAGGCGAAGGACTCCAGCACCACGTCCTTGGGTGCTTGCGGGTTGACGGGACTGCCGGTCCAGTTCTTCAGCGTGCGCGAGGCCAGCTCGCCGCGCTTGGTGTAGGCCATGGCGGTGACGGTGCCCAGCGGGTCGGTGACGCTGGTCTGGGCGCCGGTGTGGTTCCAGGTGGTGCGGGACACGGCTCCGTCGGGGCCGGTGACCGTCTCGACGCGGCCGCGGGCGTCGTAGGTGTAGCTGGTGGTGCGCTCGGCATCGCCGCCGGTCAGGTCGGTGACCGTCTCGCTCGTCTGGTTGCCGTCGGCGTCGTAGGCGTGGACCGTGCGGACGGTGTGGGTCTTTCCAGTGATCTCGTTCTTCACCCCGGGTGCGGTGCCGGTCAGTATCCGGCCCGCACCGTCGTAGGTGACCCGAGCGGTCACCCCGTCCGGGTGGGCGGCCGAGACCTCGGTACGGGCCAGCAGCCGGCCCAGCGCGTCCCACTCGTAGGTGATCTTCAGGCCGGATCGGGTGGTCTCCTCGGCCAGGTCCCCGGCCGCGGTGTAGCGGTAGGTGCTCTCCTGGCCCTTGGGGTTCTTGCTCGACTTCACCAGACCGGCCGGCGTGGTTCCGCCGCCGACGGCGGGCTCGCTGCCGTCGGTGTAGGTTGCGGTCGCCGAGCGGCCGTCGGGGAAGTCCGGCGTCGCCGAACTGGTCACCTTCGCCGTATCGCCCTTGGCGGTGTAGTCGAAGGTGGTGGCGTAGGTGTTGTCGGTCGCGCTGGACGAGCGCGCGTCCCGGCTGGCGGTCACCCGGTCGTTGCGGGGGTCGAACGGATCGTCTTTGTTGAGGTGGAACGACTGTCTGCGGGTCTGGCAGCTACCGGAGGTGCGGCAGGTGGTGATCGCGGTGACGTTGCCGCGCGCGTCGTTGACCTGCTTGATGGTGTTGCCGTTGCGGTCGGTGGTCTTGGCCAGGAAGCCGGCGGTGTCGTAGTCGAATGCGGTGGTCTTGCCGAGCTGGTCGGTCTGCGCCACCAGCCGGTCCCCGCGCCAGGCGTCGTGCACGAAGGTCAGGGTGCCGGTGTCGGGGTCGGTGACCGTCACCGTCGACTTGCCCGTCTCCGCGTCATACTGCGGCGCGGCGAGTTTCCAGGTGCCGCCGTGGGCGTCGGTGTAGGCGGTGACGCGCTCGGTGCCGGAGTCGTAGGCGACGGTCGTGTTCACCCGGCCGGAGGGCAGGGTGACCGTCGTCATCTTGTGCGGCGCCTCGGCCCGCGCGGCGTAGTGGGAGCCGACTTCGGCGGCCGTGAGCGGCTTGCCGTAGATCGCGAGCTCGTCGAGTTGGCCGCGGAAACCGAACTCCTGGGTGCCGGTGCCGGTCGGCAGGCCCGGTGCCGAACCGCGGGTGATCAGGCCGTGGCCGACCTCGGCGTACGGGCGCCAGGTGTCGACTTTCTGGCTCAGCGTGCCGATCTGCTTGCCGTCCAAGTACAACGCCTGCGCCTGTCCGGCGATGGTCAGGGTCACGTGGTGCCAGGCGTTGTCGGTGACCGCGGCTGCCGAGGCCATCGGCGTGGCGGACGCTCCGTAGGAGCCGTACAGCTTGCCGTCGGTACCGACATACAGCATCGGCTTGTCGCGCAGACCGCCGGCGCTTACCGAGGCCGCCAGCAGCGTGCCGGAGGCGGCGGTCTTGAACCACAGCTCCACCGAGGCGTGCTCGCCCAGGTTCGCCAGCGCATAATCCGGCAGGTTCACCACCGAGCCGGTCAGCTCCACCGCGGTGTCGGGGCTGGCGGCCAGCGCGCCGGGCTTGCCGTAGGCGACGTTGTCGCCCGTGCTGCGGCCCTCGTAAGAGGCGGGACCGGCACCGGAGCCGAGATCGGCTGCGACCGAGCCGGACGCTTCACCCAGCCGCCAGTACCCGTACGGTTCGGCGTCCTGGACGAGGCCGCGGTACTGCGAGCCGCTGTCGTAGGCGTACCGGGTGCAGTTGGGGGCGGTGACCGGCGCGCACACGCCGGTCAGCCGGTCGCCCTCGTAGTGGTAGGTCCAGGTGATGGCCTTGCCGTCGACCGGGTCGCTGGACACGCTGGCCACGTGCGCGCCGTTCCAGGTGAACGTCAGCGACCGGCCCCCGGTCGCGGTCACCTTCTCCAGCTTGCCGTCGGTGTTGTAGACGAGGTCCTGGGCACGGCCGTGCGCGTCGGTGATCTTCGTGACCCGGCCCAGCGCATCGAAGAGGTACGAGGTGGCGGATTTGTCCATCAGCCGCCAGCCGCCGCCGGTCTGTTCGGCGAGGGTGGCGTACATGCCCGGCGGCGGCTGGAAGCTGCCGTCGCCGTTGGCGGCGAACCGCACCCGGCGTCCGTCCGGGTAGGTGATCAGCGCGGTGACCAGGTCCCCGCGCACCTCACGCACGAGCCGCATGTCCCAGCGGGTCGACCAGCCCGCGCCGAAGATCCCGTCGGTACGGGCGTCCATGCTGTTGTAGGAACGCGTCACCGACAGGGGTGGGCCCGCAGCCGCGACCGACAGGTCGGTGGCGGCGGTGGTGTAGTTGCCCACCAGCGGGTTGACTTCCTGGCCGCCCACACCACCGGAGGCCAGCTGCGAGCCGATCACCGGCTGGCGCACCCCGGTGGTCAGGGAACGCTTGGCCGACGTCGTCTTCATGCCGTTGCCGGTATCGGTGACGGTCACCGCCCACCAGTACTGCTTGCTCCAGGCCAGCTTTCCGGCCGGGACCTTCCAGAACCTGCTGGCGCTCGTCCCCGAGGAGGTGCAGCCGCTCCCGCTCATCGCCTCGGTGTCACAGATGGTGAAGCTGTAGGTGACCGGGATGGTGTAGGAGTCGTTGCTGGTGCCGTAGGCCTCCAGCATCGGGGTGCGCGTCTCCAGCAGCATGTCGTCGGCCGGAAGAATGAGGCTCACCGATGGGGACTGGTGGAACGAGCACGCGCCCTGGCTGGTCCAGGAGCGGTCCCAGTCGGGCGGCGAGCCGACCTGGCTGTTGAAGCCCGTCACCTTCCACAGCTCTGAGCCCCAGCGGACCATGTCGCCGTAGCTGTAGCGCTTGGTGGAATCCCAGAACGGGTAGTCATCGCACCACACGGTCGCCGCCGACCGTGCGACGGTGCCCTCCCGCTGTACCTGCTGCAGGCCTGCTACGGACGCGCTCTGTCGTGTGACTGAAAAGGAGCGTTTCTCCACTTGCAGCGCGCCCGTGATCCGAGGCGCGGTCAGGGCTGGTGCCGGCAGCACCGCCGACGCCGTGGTGGCCTTGGTCGGCACCAGGGACGGCAGACCGGCCGCCGAACCGCTCAGCTGGACGGGAAGCGTCAAGCTGCCGGGGTTGGCTGCGGCCGGTTGGATGGCAGCGGTCACGGGGGTGGCCTGCAGTGTCAGCAAGCCCGGGGCTATCACCACGGCGAGTGCCGCCGTCACGTAAGCCCTGCGGGCAGCCGAACGCGACCACGACAGACTGCGACGCATACGCCGTCACCCTCCGAACCAGCCAGCGCGACGGCCTGCGCCGTCGCTACCCCACCCCGTCGGTCCCTCCGGCGGAGGCCGGGATCAGCGGTTCAGAGTGATCAGCAAGCAAACGATCACAAGCTACACATTCACCGCGTTCGTATGCAAGATCCACATAAGTAGCAGATAAAGAACGGAAAGTGGTCAAATCGGAAAGATCATCTTTCCCGTTCGAGGCAGGCCGCCGGCGAAGACGGGGCAACCCGGCAAGCCAGTTCCCGGCCGACAGGCCGCAGCAGGCCGGCGTGAGAGCCGGGCAGGGTGCAGGGAGGTCTCAGGAACGCCGGTCTTGGCGGCGATCCACCCGATGCCGCGGCCCTGGGCCCTGAACGGCCGCGCCTACTCGACCACCTCAGCCACACGGGCGACGCGCCAACGTCGGCTGGGGAGGCAGCCGAGGTTCTGCCGCTGCTGTACCTGCACGGCCTGTCCTCCGACGACGTCGTCCCGGCGCTGGGGCAGTTCCCCCGCCCGGCGAGCGGCCCTCATCCGCGGCAGCCTAGAAGGTCTTGATCCACGGGTATTGACGATTGCTCCTGCCCCCGTCGTCGACCCGGCCCGCGCCCCCCTCGGCGATGCCCGATACCGCCTCACCCTCAGGCAACACCTCGCCGCCGGCGTCCAGGCCGGCCAGGAGCCGCAGGGCGTCCGCGGAAGGGCTGCCGGGGGCCGCCGAGAGCACCAGCAGCTCCATGCCTGATCCATCCGGCAGCGTGAAGTTCTCCTGATGCAGTTCCAGTTCCCCGACCAGGGGATGCCGGTACGCCTTGCGCCCGTGCGTCCGCGCGCGCACGTCCGCGCGGGCCCACAGGCGCCGGAAGCGCTCGCTGCCCATCGCCAGCTCCCCTATCAACGAGGCCAGCCGCGGATCCTCGGGATACTTGCCGGCCGCCAGGCGCAGGTGCCCGACCACGTCGAGGGTGCACTGCTCCCAGTCGGCGTACAGGCCGCGCTCGGCCTCCTCCAGGAAGATGTGCCGGGCCGTGTTCAGGCCTTTGACGGGGCGGCCGTACAGCAGCTCGGCGAGGCGGTTGCCGGCGGCGGCGTCGAGGCGGTGGTCGACGATGAGCGCGGGCGCGTCGGTGATCAGTCCCAGGACCCGCAGCGGTTCCGGGCGCAGCCGCCCGGTGGGCGACTTCGCCTTCCGGCGCCGCTGCCGGGCCAGCCGGTACAGGTGCCCGCGTTCGGTGTCGTCGAGCCCGAGGACCCGCGCGAGCGCGTCGAGCACCTGCTCCGAGGGCTGCGTGGCGCGGCCCTGCTCCAGGCGGATGTAGTAGTCGACGCTCACCCCGGACAGGTGCGCGACCTCTTCGCGGCGCAGCCCCTGGACCCGGCGGCGGCCGTCGACCGGGATGCCTGCTCCGGCCGGGTCGACCCGGGAGCGGCGGGTGCGCAGGAAACCCGCGAGATCGTCCATCGGACGATTATCCCGCGGACGCCGGCGGTGAAGGTGGCCCCGCCGTTACCAGGAAGCCGGGTCCGGCGGAAGGAGCGCCCCTGAACGGCGGCCGCCCGGGTGTGGAGAGTACTCCTCCGGGGACAAGAAATGGCGGATGGTCGCCTACACCAGCGACACCACCGGCTCGACCGACACCAAGGCCATCTCCTCCCGGACCGCCAAGCTCAACACCTGGACGCACCTGACCGGCGTCTACGACGCGCAGGCTCGCAAACTCCGCCTGTACGAGGACGGGGAACTCGTCGCCGAGGGCGACTACACCAGCACCTGGAACGCCGGCGGCGGATTCCTGATCGGCCGCAGCAAGCTCGCCGGCGCCTACCAGCACTCCTTCCGCGGCACCCTGGACGAGGTCCGCGCCTACGCCAAGGCCCTGACCGGTGAGCAGGTCCGCGCCCTGGCCACCGCCGCCCCGGCCGCCGCGGCGAGCGCCCCGGCCCAGACCGCGCCGGTCGAGTCGAAGACCACCCTCGCCTACGACGCGGCCGGCCGCATCACCACGGTCACCGACCCGCGCGGCTTCGTCACCTCCACCGACTACGACGCCCTCGGCAACCCGGTACGCATCACCGATCCCGGCCCGTCCGGACCGGGCGGCACCTGGATCTCCGAATACGACCTGCTCGGCGAGCGACTGGCCGCCGCCGACCCGACCGGCGGGCGCACCACGGCGACCTACGACGACCTGGGCCGGATGATCACCCAGACGCAGATCGAGCGCAAACCCACCACCGCCGCCCTGACCACCGCCTACACCTACGACACCGCGGGCAACCTCACCAAGACCGTCGCACCCGGCAGCAAGACCACCGACTACACGGTCAACGCCGCCGGACAGCTCATCGAGGTCACCGACCCCAACCGCAACAAATCCACCTTCGCCTACGACGCACTGGGCCGCCCGGCGAAGGTGACCGACGCACTGGGCAACGCCACCGAAGCCGCCTACGACCTGGCCGGCCGTCAGACCACCGCAAAAGACCTGGACGCCTCCGGCGCGGTCGTGCGCACGATCGGCTTCGGCTACGACCCGGCGGGCAACCCGATCAGCCGCACCTCCGGCGAAGGCCACACCACCCGGCGCGAATTCGACGCCCTCGGACGGGCGACGAAGCTGATCGAACCGGTCACGACCGACAAGTCGATCACCACCACGTTCGGCTACGACGCCACCGGCGCCCGCACCCGTTTGACCGACGGCCGCGGCAACGCCACCTGGACCACCTACAACAGCCTCGGCCTGGTCGAATCCGTCACCGAACCCGCCACCACCGCCCACCCGGACGCCGCCGACCGCACCTGGACCAACCTCTACGACGCGGCCGGCAACACCACCACCACCCTGCAGCCCGGCGGCGTGCGCATCGACCGCACCTTCGACCACCTCAACCGCATGGTCAAGCAGACCGGCACCGGCGCCGCCGTCGACACCCCCGAACGCACCGTTACCTACGACACGACCGACCGGCCCACCGCGATCGGCGACTACGGCCTCGAATACAACGACCGCGGCCTGCTGACCAAGCTGACCAAGGCCGGCACCCAGGTCGCCGCCTACGCCTACGACGCCCTCGGCAACCCCATCCAGCGCGTCGATCCGACCGGTACCGCCGCCTACACCTGGGACGACGGCAGCCGCCTGAAGACCGCCACCGACCCGGTGACCGGCAGCACGTTCGCCTACGGCTACGACAAGGCCGACCGGCTCACCAGCCTCACCTCGACCGGTTCTGTCGCCACCAGCCAGTCCTACGGCTACGACGCCGTCGACCGGCTCACCTCCCACACCCTGAAGAACAGCGGCGGCACCGAGCTATCGAAGATCGGCTACGGGTGGGACAAGGACGACAACCTCACCACCAAGACCACCTCCGGCACCGCCGGCGCCGGCACCCACGCCTACGGCTACGACCACGCCGGACGCCTGACCTCCTGGACCGGCCCCGACGGCAAGACCGTCGACTACGCCTGGGACGACGCCGGCAACCGCACCAAAGCCGGGACCGAGACGTTCGTCTACGACGAGCGCAACCGGTTGACCTCCGGCGCGGGCACCGACTACACCTACACCCCCCGCGGCACGCTGGCGACCGAGACCACCAACGGGACCACGAAGAACCTCGTCTTCAACGCCTTCGACCAGCTCATCACCGACGGCGAGACCAGCTACGGCTACGACGCCCTGGGCCGGATGACCTCCCGGGTCAAGGCCGACGCCCAGCAGCGGTTCGTCTACTCCGGCCTCAGCAACGACATCGCCGCCGTCACCGACGGCGCCGGCACCGTGCACGCCACCTACGGCCGCGACCCCTTCGGCGGCCTGCTCAGCCTGAAAGAAGGCACCGACCCCGCCCTCGGCGTGATGAGCGACCGGCACGGCGACGTGGTCGCCACCTTCTCCGGCACCGCCGTGGTCGACTCGAGTGCCTACGATCCGTTCGGCAAGGTCACCCACTCTTCCGGAACCAAGCGCTCCCTGGGATATCAGGGCGAGTACACCGACCCGGACACCGGCAAGGTCAACATGCACGCCCGCTGGTACCAGCCCGGCACCGGCGGCTTCGCCTCCCGCGACGACTGGACCCTGGAGCCCAGCCCGTCAATCCAAGGCAACCGCTACACCTACGGCAACGGCAGCCCACTCATTCACACAGATCCCAGCGGACATGCGCCACCGCCAGGTTGGTGTGGCATTTTCGCGTCGGACTGGTGGCATCCGGACTGCATGGAACATGTACAGGATGATACTTGCAGGAACGCTAACGGCAAAGCCGTAACTTGCCCCCCTGATCCCGTTAAATATTTCCCCAAGGGGAATCCTCCCTGTGAAACTCCGCAGGATCCTAGCTGCCCAAAGAAACCTACAAAGCCTAAAACCCCTCCTGGCAGCGCAACCCGGACCACCCATAAAGCACCGACCGGCGGCGCTCCCACACCTAACCCATGCCGGAATAGCAACAACTACAGAAGACCGAATCCAACGGATAACCCGGCGCCGAAGCCGCCGAAGTCAAAGCCTTACGTTCCCGGTTTCGATCCCAAAAGCCCATCGTTCATTAACGACCCCATCAGCGTCACTGAGGACCCGGGCCCGTCACAGGAAGAAATCGACCGTCAGTGTCAGACCGGACCGTGTAACGGTAGCTACACCGGTCACGTAGGAACCCCGATCGGCGGCCCCGTCAGCAGCGGTGGCGGCGGTGGCGGCGGCGGTGGCGGCGGGATCACCTGTTACGCGATAGATCCCGACAGCTGCCCCGAGAAACCCGGCGGAGACGACCCCCCTCCGTCAAGTATTGGTGAAATCTGCGCCGATATCCTCATCTGCGATCTCACCATCGGTGACGCGGTCAACTGCGTGACCAACCCGTCCCTGTGGGACTGCATCATGGCTGGCGCCGGTGTCGTCCCGATCGGCAAGATCGGCAAGATCGGCAAGCTGATCGACAAGGCAGGCGACGCCGGTAAGGCATGCAAGCGCAGCAGTTTCGTCCCCGGCACCCTGGTGCTGATGGCCGATGGGACACGAAAGCCGATCGAGGACGTCGAGGTCGGCGACCAAGTGATCGCCACCGACCCCGAAACCGGCCAAACAGGTCCAAGAACCGTCACCGCACTGATCGAGAGCGAAGGCACCAAGACCCTCGTCCAGATCACCATGGGCGCCCACGACGACGGCAACGACCTCATCGCCACCGACAACCACCCCTTCTGGGTACCCGTGCTCCGCGAATGGGTACCCGCAGGACAACTGCAGCCCGGCATGTGGCTGCGCACCTCGGCCGGCACCCATGTACAGATCACCGCGATCAAGACATGGACGACCGGCCAGCGTGTCCACAACCTGACGGTCGACGGACCGCACACCTACCATGTGCTCGCCGGAAGCCAGGCCATTCTGGCTCACAATGCCCCTCCTTCACCTGGCCCTGACGGCATTGTGTATCTACGCACCGATCTCATCACAGGAGAGGAGTACGTTGGTCAAGCGAAGAGCCCGGAACGCTACCAAAAGCGACAGAAAGAGCACGCTAAGAAGCATCCGAATTCACTCTTTACCTTTGAGGTCTTAGGGCGCGCCAAACCTGGTGTTGACCTGGATGTGCTTGAGGAAAGCTGGATCAGGGCTGGCGGAGGATCCCGGAAGGATCCCGGAAGCGCCCTATCTAACGACAGGCGACAAATGAACGACAAAAGGTACAAGAATGCAGGAGGTGATGTTTGTTGATTAGATACAGAGAAGGGGACATTCTAGCCATATTGATCGAAGAGGAATATTTTACCTTTGGACAGGTAGCAAGAAAACTGCAGCACAATATTATTCTGTCCATATTTCATAATATCGCGTCAGACTTAACGGAGCCATTCTTGGATAAGATTAACCCAAACACTCCAACTCTCATATTTGAGACCATGGATACATTCATTAGGAATGGAAAATGGAAGATCGTAGGAAATCTTCCAAGCCCTTCAGATTTAATCATTCCTAAATTTAGAGTTTCAGTTGAAGGGCAAGGCGAATGCATACAGGATGCATTTGGGAAAATTATTGGGCCTGTAACTCTTATGGAATCCGATAAACTGCGAAGTCCCAAATCATATTCTCCCCCTATAGCAGAGGCGGCTGCGCGGGCAATCAACAAAAAAGGACCATGGATGCATGTCTTCGATGAGATGCTTAACCTCGATGACTCACGGGGTGGACGTCCCTCCTGATCAGTTTCGGCTGGTGGAGGTTTCCGCCTGATCGTCCCGTTCGCTGCGGGCGGGTGGCACAGCGGCCTGCCCGATACGCTCGGGCGGACGGCGGTTCCACGGCCGCGATGGGACCGGGGTTACTCCTCTCGGGATCGATGGGATGCGTTCATGCCGGTCAAGTGGGCGCCGGCAAGGCGCTCAGGCGCTGCCAGCAGGTCAGGAAGGCGTTCTTCCAGGGCCAGGTGGAGCTGATCTTCAGGGTTCGTCGTCGGGCATGGGAGATCAGCCGTGCGGGCAGGTGCCACAGGCAGTAACGCAGGGTCTGCGGCTCTGCTCGGGCAAGCCCCGCATCGTCGTGCAGTCCCAGGAGCCGGGTCCAGGCGGGGGTTCCCCCAAGGCCGGGTAGTTAAGGTTTCTGGGCTGTCGGCAAGAGCGCTGGGGAGACCGGCCCGGCGACATAGACACCAGGTCCGATCTTGCGGATGAGTTGGTTGTCAGCCCATCGGGACAGCTGCCGATACATGGTGTTCAAGGTGACATCGCCGAGATGGCGGGCGATGTCGCGAGCCCGCCAGGGCCGGCCGGGCTCTTGATGGAGCAGGGCGAGGACCTCGTGCTGTCTGCGACGGTCGACCCGGGCGATGGGCCGCTCGTCTCGGGAAGCAGCAGGCAGGTCGGGGGGAGGGTGCAGGACGGTGATGGCCAGGGCGGTGACGACACGGCTGCGGTCCGGCCTGCCGTCGTCGAGCCGTTCGTTGTAGCGGGAGATAGGAGATTTGACCTTGCGGGTGCTTACCCGTGGGCGGCGGGCCGGAAGGAGCCCGGACAGGACGGCACGTGCAATGACTCCGACCGGCACGGCGGCGTCACCGGTCACGCCGGCGGCTTGGACCACCTGGTCACGGGCGCTGTGCAGGGCGATGGTGAAGGCGCAGCGGTCCGGGTCGGTGCCGGGCCGGGACTCGGCGGCGTCGACCATCGCCATGCGCAGCAGTTGGTAGAGCGTGAGGACCGACCACATCTCCTGCTCGAGTCCGGCGGGGTCGCCGGAGCGCAGGATACGCCCGTTCATGAGGGTGTGGCGCAACGCGTAGTACGCCGATTCGTGCTCCCACCGCTGGTGGTAGAGGCCGGTCAGGGTGGCGGCCGGGTAGCGGCGGGCGTCGGTCAAGGTGGTGGCCAGCCGGTAGGAGCCAGTGAAGGCGGTTCCGTCAGCGCAGGTCACAGCGATCTGCGCGTCGATGATCCGCACTTTGACCGTGCCGATCATTGTCAGGTAGCTGCCGTGGCGCAGGTGCAGCAGGACCGGGGTGCTCCGGTTGCTGCGCACGCGGCCCAGCACCTGTGCGCCGGTGGCGGTCACCTGGGCGAGGAAGTCGTTGCCGTCGAAGCCCTTGTCCCACAGCACCAGCATGTCCGGCCGAAGCAGGTGCAGCAGGCGCCGGGCGTAACCGGTCTCGCCCTGGCTGGTGGGACCGAAGATCGCACCGATCAGGGCGCGGGTTCCGGTCTCCACCAGCGTCATCAGCTCTACCAAGGGGTAGCCGCCGTGGCCGGCGGAACCGAGCCAGGCCCGGTTGCGATCGGTGTCGGGAGCTTTCAGGGAGCTGCAGCCGTCGAAGGAGACCGTGCGGTAGGGCCCGAACCTCACTCCCGGAGTTCTGGGCTGGGCCAGCGGCCCGCGCAGTACCTCGAACAGGCGGCGCATCGGCGCGCTACCGACCCTGCGGCGCAGGTCGCGCAGGGCTTTGGCGGTGGGCATCGCCACCGCGAGGCCGGTCAGTCCTGCGGTCATCTTCCGCCAGACCAGCTGGTAGCCGACCTCGGGGAACAGGCACATCGCCAGCAGGAAGTAGACCCCGACACACGAGGGCAGCTCGCGCAGGCGCCGCTGCACGGTGCGCGTCTCGTCAAGGATGGCATCGACGAGTTCGAAGGGCGCGAGGGTGGTTAACTCGCCCAGGTGTCCGGGAGCGAATACCGCATCGGTCGCGGGGCGGGGTGAGTGGCCTGTGTCGGTAGCGCTGAGGGTAACGGTCCTGGCAGACTCGGTGATCAACGGAGATCCAGTCCTTCGACGGATGGTTGTGGAAGATCACCTGTCTACTGGATCTCCGTTCCCATGTCCCAGGAACTTACGTGCTTGACAGCGCCACGAGCGCCTTAACTACCCGGCCTTGGGGGAACCCCCACTCAAGATGCCGCACCACAAGACCATCGACGGATACGACTTCTCCTACCAGCCCGAACTCGACCCGCGCCGGGTCCGTGACCTGGCCACACTCGCCTTCGTCGAGGCCAAGGCCAAGGCCAACGCTGCCCTGCTCGGCCCGCCCGGAGTCGGCAAGACCCACATCGCCGTGGCGCTGGCGGTCGCCGCCTGCCGCGCCGGCTTCACCATCTACTTCACCACGCTGGACGACATGGTCCGCGGCCCTTGAGCAGCAACCGAACGGCCAACGGCGTTAGGGCGTGTATTTGGTTGTGATCAAGAGGTGGTCCGGGCGAGGTCTTTGACCCGGATCATCGCGGCGCGAAGGTGGAGGCCGGCGAGGTAGCTCGCAGGGGTCTTGTCGTAGCGGGTGGCGATGCCTCGCCAGGCCTTCAGCTTGTTGATCAACCGCTCGACGGTGTTCCGCTCCTTGTACAGGTCGGCGTCGCGGCCGACGGGCCGACCGCCTCTGCTGCCCGTCTTCTTCCGATTGGCGACCTGGCCCCTCTTCTCCGGGATGACCACCTTGATGCGGCGTTTCCGCAGGTAAGTGCGATTTCCGCGGGAGGAGTAGGCCTTGTCTCCAGCGACCGCGCCGGGCCGGGTGCGGGGACGGCCGACGGGCACCCGGACGCGTACTTTCTTCAGCACCGGGATGAACTGCGGGCTGTCGGCGGCCTGCCCCGCGGTCACGACGAACGCCAGCGGGCGGCATCTGCGGCCGGCGGCCAGATGGACCTTGCTGGTCTGCCCGCCCCTGGACCGTCCGAGCAGGGCGGCTTTCAGCCGGAGCTTCCGCCGCCGCCGGATACGTCGCCGCTTTTCCGCTTCGGGATCGTTTCCGACGTTCTGCTCTTGTCGTCCTTCCCGGTCGCCCCCTTTTGCCGGGCCCTGTCCTGTTCGGCCGCCTTCTCCAGCGCGGCGATGACATCTGGGTCGAGGTGCATCCCAGCGGCGTCGTGGTGCGCCCGGGCGGTGGTGGAGTCCACACTGACCAGGGACAGGTCCACCTCGCCGCGTGCGGCGGCTTCCGCGATCAGGCCTTCCAGCAGCGCTTCGAAGACGCCCGCGTCCCTCCACTGCCGGAAGCGGTTGTGGACGGTCGGCCAGGCGCCGAACTCCTTCGGCATCTCCCGCCACTGCCCACCCGTCCGAAACCGCCAGATCACGCCCTCGAACCGCTGCCGCAGCCGCTCGGGGTACGGGCCATACCTGCGGATCGGCAGGTACGGCCCGATGAACTCCCACTCCTCGTCCGTCGGTTGCGCGCGTGTCACGTCCGGCGGTATACCGGATCAGACCTCGATATGAGGACGAATCCCCGCAATTGATCACAACCCGATACGCGCCCTAAAGCGTCAGGACGTCATCGCGGCCCCCGCCGAAGCCGCCGCGCAGCGTCTGCGACGGAGCCTGGCCGTACCGGGCGCGGTAGGCGGCGGCGAAGCGCCCCTGGTGCAGGAAGCCCCAGCGCGCGGCCACCCCCGTCACGGTGCACCGGGCGGGGTCGCCGGCCGCCAGCTCGTCGTGGACGCGGCTCAGCCGCACGTCCCTGAGGTAGGTCATCGGGGTCAGCCCGAGGTGGCGGCGGAACCCCTCCTGGAGCGAGCGGCCGCTGACCGCCACGGCGCGCGCGACGTCGCCGGTCGTCAGCGGCTCGTGGGCGTGGCCCTCGATGAACTCCATGGCCCGGCGCACCACCTTGGGCACGGCCGCGGGCCGCGGCTCGTTCAGCAGGTCCCGGTGGTTCGACGGCTGCATGGTGAGCAGCGAGGTGAGCAGGGCGCCCTCCAGATGGGCGATCGCGAGCGGCTGCGCGGCGAGCCCGTCGTCGCACTCCGCCGCCGCGACGAGCAGGTCGACCATCGACCGCCAGCCCCGCGCCCAGCCCGCCGTCATGTCCACGCCCAGATCGAAGACCACGGGCCGGTCGGGCCGCCGGCCGAGCATGCGCTCCAGCGCCTCCTCGACGGCGGGCCGGTCGAACTTGACGATCAGCTGCGGGCAGCCCGCCGCCCAGCGCATGTCCAGATGCTCCGTCGGCGAGGGCAGCGAGGCCAGTCCGGGCGTCGAGACGATCTCCTGCCCGCCGCACCGGATCAGGCTGCGCCCGGCGAGCGGGATCTGCACCAGGAAGAAGGACTCCAGCGCTCCGGGCTCGATGCGCACGTCCGCGCCGTAGTCGAGGTAGTTCACCCGGACGGAGCCCGGCTGCGCGGAGTTGAGCCGGGCGGCCAGCGGCGAGGCCCGGCCGGTCAGCTCCAGCCGGTGCGGGCAGAACACCCGGGCCACCTGCTCGCGGGCCTCGTCGAGGTCCGCGGTGCCGAACACCGCCCTGTCCGCGAGCGGGACCCGCTCCTGTGCCTCGCCCATCGACGCTCCCGCCCCGGGTCACCCTCGTGTACGGCGGCGCGCGATCGGGTGCGGCCGCCGCGCACGAGGGTCGCAGGCGCAGGCCCCGCCGACCACGTACAAATACGCAGACTTCCGGCCCGCGCCCCGGCCCGGGGCCCGGGGCCCCGCTCAGGTCAGCGCGGCCGCCCTGCGCAGCAGCACCGACCGTTCGCGGACGTTGCGGCACAGCCGGGCGGCGAGCTCCAGCTCCGCCCGCGCCTCGGCGACCCGGCCGAGACGGGCCAGCAGCTCGCCCCGCACGCCCGGCAGCAGGTGCGATCCGGCCAGGCGGCCGGAGACGGCCAGCTCGTCCACCATGGACAGCGCCCGGTCCGGCCCGTCCGCCATCGCGACGGCGACGGCCCGGTTGAGCTCGACGACGGGTGAGGGGGCCACCCGGCCGAGCGCCTCGTACAGGAGCACGATGCGCTCCCAGTCGGTCTCCGGCACCGAGGTCGCCGACGCGTGGCAGGCGGCGATCGCCGCCTGCAGCCCGTACGGCCCCAGGCCGCGTCCGGCGGCCGAGGCGCGGCCGAGCGCGGCCAGGCCCCGGCGGATCGCCGACCGGTCCCACAGCCGCCGGTCCTGGTCCTCCAGGAGCACCGCCTCGCCGCCGGGCCCGACGCGGGCGGGGAAGCGCGCGGCCGTCAGCTCGAACAGGGCGAGCAGGCCGTGCGTCTCCGGTTCGTCGGGCAGCAGCGCGACCAGCGTCCGGGCCAGCCGGACCGCCTCGTAGGCGAGATCGGAGCGCAGCAGGCGGTCACCGCTGGTCGCCGTCGACCCCTCCGTGAAGATCACGTACAGCACGCTCAACACGCCGCCGAGCCGCTCGCGCCGCTCCCCGGCCGGCGGCAGCTCGAACGGCACCTTCGCCGCGGCGATCGTCTTCTTCGCCCGCGTGATCCGCGCCTGGACGGTCGGCACGGGCACGAGGAACCCCCGGGCGATCTCCTCGCTCGACAGACCGCCGACCACGCGCAGGGTCAGGGCCACCCGCGCCTCGGGTGCGAGCACCGGGTGGCAGGCCGTGAACATCAGCGCCAGGACGTCGTCGTCGATCCGGTCGGGGTCCCACGGCGGGTCGTCCGGCCGGTCCGGCGGGGCCGCCGCGCCGGAGCTCGCCTCCCCCTCGGCGAGCCGGCCGGCCAGCGCGGCGTAGCGCTCGTCGAGTGCCGACCGGCGGCGGAAGGCGTCGACGGCGCGCCGGCGCGCGGTCGCCAGCAGCCAGCCCACCGGGCTCTCCGGCGCGCCCGCGCGCGACCAGGTCACGAGCGCCTCCGCCACCGCCTCCTGGGCGACGTCCTCGGCGAGCGCGAAGTCGCCGGTGTAGCGGGCCAGCGCGCCGACGATCCGGGCGGACTCGATCCGCCAGACGGCCTCGACGGCCCGCCGCGCCGACTCGGTGCACGGCGGGCCGCCGGCCGCGGAGCTCACAGCTGACCGGTCCGCTCGCGCCACGCCCGCTCCCTGGCGATCCACTCGTTGTCCTGCGGGAACTCGTCGATGCCCGGCACGCGTCGGATCTCGCACTTGGAGCCGGTGATCGCCGGGATCCGCCGGGCCCACTCGACCGCCTCCTCCTTCGAGGCCACGTCGATGATGTAGAAGCCACCGAACAGTTCCTTCGTCTCGCCGTAGGGGCCGTCGGTGACCACCGGCGTCTCGCCGCTGAAGTCGACCACCACGCCCTGGGCCGGATCCTCCAGGCCCTCGGCGGCGACGAGCACGCCGGCCCGGATCAGCTCGTCGTTGAAGCGGCCCATGGTCTCCAGCATCTGCTCGAAGGGCATCTCCGTCATCTCCGCGACGGACTCGTCGGTGCCTCGCAGGATCAGCATGTACTTCGCCATCTCCGACCTCCTTGACTGCGGGACCGCCTCTCGACCCCCTCACTCCTGGGTCGAACGGGACGGCCGCGGATCGACACGCCGAGCGGGAACGGCCCGATTATCTTCATCCGTTCCCGCCGTCCCCGGCCTGACCCGCCCCGCGCGTCCTCAGGACGGCCCGGCGGCTCGCGGTCCCGCTCCCGCGTCCGGTCCCGCTCCCGCGTCCGGTCCCGCTCCCGCGTCCGGTCCCGCTCCCGGCTCCGCGCAGAACACGGTGCCCGCGGTGGTCACGGTGACGCTTCCCCCGGCGGCCGGGACGAAGGCGGACTCCCCCGCCGCCAGCCGGAGGGGACCGGCCTCCGCCGTGCCCTCGGTGCACAGCAGGATGCGGGGCGTCCCGCCCGCCAGCCGGTGCTCCCCCGTCCCGGTCAGCCGCCGGAGCCGGAACTCCGGGGACGGCGTGGCGTACAGGCCGTCGCGGGCCGCCACCGGCAGGGGGGCGGCGGCCGGGTCGGTGACGCGCAGCAGTTCGGGGACGTCGAGCGGCTTGGGGGTGAGCCCGGCCCGCATGACGTTGTCGGAGCTGCCCATGATCTCGACCCCGAACCCCGTGAGGTAGCAGTGGAGCACGCCCGCGCCCAGGAAGAGCGCCTGCCCGGGGGCGAGTTCGTGCCGCCGCAGCAGCAGCGGGGCCAGGCAGGCGGGGTCGCCGGGGTACTGCCGGGCCAGCCGGACCACCAGCGCGTAGTCGGGATGGTGCACCGAGGAGGCCGCCCAGACGATCCGCCCGGTGGCGCGGTCGCCTTCCAGCAGGGCGCGCAGGGCGTCGAGCGGGGCGCCCCGCCGCAGCAGCGCCGCGGTCTCCGCCAGCGCGGGCACGCCCAGCCGGTCGACGAGCATCGCGGCCTGCTCCGGAGGGCGGAACCCGGCCAGCGCGGTGAACGGCGTGAGCGCGCACACCAGCTCCGGCTTGGGCCAGGGGTCGCCGTAGACGCCCCGGGCGTGGCCGTCGGCCGCCTGCTCCGCGGAGGGGTGCACCTGCAGCGAGAGGGGCCGGGCGACCGCGATGAGCTTCATCAGGTACGGCAGGCGCGCCCCGAACCGGGCGAGCGTGTCCTCGCCCAGGTGCCCGAGGGGGTCGGCGGCGATGGCGTCGGCCAGCGAGCGCCCGTCTCCGGACAGCAGCGACGGACCGGCGGGATGCGCGCCGAGCCACATCTCCGCCTCCGGGCCGGGGGCGGGCACGGGCCGTCCGGTGAGGCCCGCGATGTCGGTGCGCGATCCCCAGGCGTAGTCCTTGACGGGGTTGGTCATCAGGTGCATGCGGTGCTCCTCGGTTCACGGACCGGAGCGCCGCTCTCCGTCCCGCGGGCCTGAGCCCCGTTCTCCGGTCCGCGCGCCTGAGCCCCGCCGGGCGCCGGGCGGGTCCCGGGGCGGGACGGGGACAGGACCAGGGCGGCGGCGCCGAGCAGGCCGGCGTCACGGCCCAGGGAGGTGGCCTCCACCCGCAGGCGGTGCAGGAAGCCGAGTCCGGCGTTGCGGGCGACGGCCTGCCGGAGGGGGTCCAGCAGGACCGGTCCGGCGGCGGCCACGCCTCCCCCGATGACGACGCGGTCGAGGTCGACCAGGGCCGCGGCGGTCAGGATCGCGGTGGCCAGCGCGTCGGCGGCCCGTCGGAACGCCAGCCCGGCGACGGCGCCCCCGGCGCACGCGTCGGCGGCCAGGAGCCGGGCGTCGTCGCCGGTCCAGCCGTTCGCCCGGGCCCAGCGCACCATGCTCGGTCCGCTGGCGACGGTCTCCACGCAGCCGGCGGCCCCGCACGGGCACGGCCCGCCGTCCGGGTCGGCGGTGATGTGGCCGATGTGCCCGGCGTTGCCGGTCGGGCCGAGGTAGGGGACGCCGTCGAAGACGAAGCCGCCGCCCACGCCGGTGGAGACGACCATGCCGAGCACCGCCCGGGCCGGCTCCTCCTCCGGCAGCCCTCGCCACCACTCCCCCAGCGCCATGCACTGGCCGTCGCCCGCCAGCCGTACGGGGCGGCCGGGGACCAGCCGGCCGAGGACCTCCAGCAGCGGGAAGTCCCGCCAGGCCGGGATGTTGACCGGGCTGACGGTGCCGGCCCGCGGGTCGAGCGGGCCGGCCGAGCCGACGCCGACGCCCTCCAGCCGGGCGGCGGGCACCCGGTCGGTGACGCGGCCGACCACCTCCAGCAGCGCCTCCTCCGGGCGGGCCCGGTCCTTGAGGGGGACCTCGGCGCGCGTCACCACCGTGCCGTCGGCGGACACCGCGGCGGCGGCGAACTTGGTGCCGCCGATGTCCACGGCCAGGACGGTCACGGCCCGGCCCCGGAGGCCGGGCCCGCGGCGGGCAGGCGCTTGCTCACTGTGTCCTCCGAGATCATGCGCGAGGTGATTAACCGGATAAGCACAGAGAATCTACGATCCATATGACAACGATGTCAATGAGGTGACGCCGGGAATGATCCGCTCTGCCCCAGCAGAGAAGGGGTTCGTCAGCGAACCGACTGGCGGGCAGGAGAATAACCGGTTCAGGAAAGTCGGCGGCCCCTACCGCGACACGGCCGACCGGCCGGCCGGAGGACGGCATACAGTCACCCCATGAGCGAACCCGACCGGACCGTGTACGGCTGCGCCGTCGCCGAGACGGCCGAGCCCGGCAGCGTGCTGCTGCCCGGCCACGACGTGCCGCTGGGCCGCTACACCACGGTGCGCCGCCTGCTGCCGCAACGGCCGCGCCGGATGGTCGGCGCCTGGTGCTTCGCCGACCACTTCGGCCCCCAGGACGTCACCGGCCGGCCCGGCATGCAGGTGCCGCCGCACCCGCACACCGGCCTGCAGACCGTCACCTGGCTCGTCGAGGGCGAGATCGTGCACCGCGACAGCCTGGGCAGCGACCAGACGATCACGCCGGGGCGGCTGAACCTGATGACCTCCGGGCACGGCATCGCCCATTCGGAGCAGTCGCCGCCCGATCACCCGCCGGGCATGCACGGGCTGCAGCTGTGGGTGGCGCTGCCCGAGCACGCCCGGCACGGCGAGCCGCGCTTCGAGCACCACCCCGCCCTGCCGGTGCTGGCCGACGGGGAGGGCGGGGACGGGACCGTCACCGTCGTGGTCGGCGAGCTCGCCTCCGCACGCTCCCCTGCGCGGGTGCACAGCCCGCTGCTGGGGGCCGAGGTGCTGCTGGCCGCCGGCGGGCGCCGGGCCCTGCCGCTCGATCCCGCGTTCGAGACCGCCGTCCTGGTCATGTCCGGCGCCGCCCGGGTGGCCGGGGTGGACCTGGCTCCGGGAGCCCTGCTGTACCTCGGGCAGGGCCGCGCCGAGGTCGCCGTCGACGCCGAGGGCCCGGCGCGGCTGTTCGTGCTCGGCGGTGAGCCGTTCGACGAGCCGCTGGTGATGTGGTGGAACTTCGTCGGCCGCTCCCACGAGGAGATCGCGCAGGCCCGGGACGACTGGATGTCCGGCCGCCGCTTCGGCGCGGTGACCGGCTGCGCGGCCGAGCCGCTGCCCGCGCCCGGGATGCCGACCGTGCGGCTCAAGGCCCGCGACCGGCACGGCCGGATCCTCCAGCCTCCGGCCGGGGACGCCTGAGATCCCCCGGGGTCGTCCCCCGGGGGATCTCCGGCCCCGCCGGCCGTCAGCCGCGCTCGCGCCGCGGCGGGACGATGACCAGCGGGCAGGCGGCGTGGTGCAGCAGCGAATGGCTCACCGAGCCCAGCAGCAGCCCGCTCAGGTCGCCGCGCCCGCGCGATCCCACGACCAGCAGATCCGCGTCGGCCGAGGCCTCCTTCAGCACCTCCACCGGATGCCCGTGCACCGCCTGCGCGACGACCTCGACCTCCGGGTGGCGTTCGCGCCGGCCGGCCAGGGCCTCGGCCAGGACGCGGCGCTCGTCCCCCTCCGCCTCCTCGGCGGACGCGAGCAGCCGGGGCGAGCCCTCGATGACGGGCCCGCTCCAGGCGTGGACCGCGTGCAGTTCCGCACCCCGAAGGGACGCCTCGGCGAAGGCGAGGTCGAGGGCGTCACCGCCGCCGGGAGAACCGTCGACGCCGACCAGCACGCGCCCGCCCGGAGCCGCCGGGAGCGCGCGCACCACGGCCACCGGGCAGGGGGTGTGCCCGGCCACGCCCAGCGCGACGGAGCCGAGCAGCATCCCCCGGAAACCGCCCAGGCCGTGGCTGCCGACCACCAGGAGCTCGGCCTCCCGCGCGGCCTCGATCAGGCCGAGCCGCGGGTCGCCGGGCAGCAGCCGGGACTCCACCTCGACGGGCCGGCCCTCCTGGCGGGCCCGCTCCACCGCCTGCGTCAGCGTCTCGGCGGCGCCGTCGCGCATCCACCGGCCCACGTCGGCGTGGGGGACGTCCTCGGGCATCCCGAACGCCCACTCCGGCATGACGTGCACGACGCGCAGCCCGGTCCCCCGCAGCCCGGCCTCCCGCACCGCCCAGCCCACCGCGTCCAGACCGGCCTTCGAGCCGTCGACTCCCACCAGGATCACGACGTCCTCCTTCTCCTTGATCCATCACACCCTAGGACGTCACACTCCCCCCTGGGCGCGCACCACCGCGACGGGGCAGTGGGCGTGGTGCAGCACTCCGTGGCTGATCGAGCCCAGGACGGCCGAGCCGAACGTGCCCAGGCCCCGCGATCCGACGACGATGAGGTCGGCGTCCTGCGAGGCGTCGCAGAGGGTCAGGACCGGGTGGCCGCAGACCACCGTCCGGTCCACCTCCACCTGCGGGTACTTCTCCAGCCAGGGCAGGAGCGTCTCCTCGGCGACCTGCCGCTCGGCGATGGACAGGTCCTCGACGAGCGGCGGGTAGACGGTGGCGCCCGATCCCAGGACGGGCATGTGCCAGCTGTGCACCGCGTGCAGGGCCGCGCCGCGCCGTACGGCCTCGGCGAAGGCGTACGCCAGGGCGGCGGCCGAGTGCTCGGAGCCGTCGAACCCCACCACGATCCGGCCCTTGGTCTCCTCCGGCACGTTCCTGGCCACCACGACGGGCACCGCCACGTGCCCGGCCACCGCGAGCGAGACCGAGCCCAGCACCAGGCCGGCGAACCCGCCGAGGCCCCGGCTGCCGACCACGATCTGCTCGGCGCCCGCGGCCTCGCGCCGCAGCGCCTCGGCCACCCGGCCGGACGCCAGCACGGTGCTCACCTCGATCCCCGGCGCGACGCCGCGGGCCACGTCCTGCGCCACCTCGACGACCTCGCGGCAGTGCTCGCCGACCGAGTCGCGGAAGCCGGGCGGCGTGTCCAGCGGGATGTCCAGGGCCCAGGGTTCGCACACGTGGACGATCCGCAGGGCGCATCCGCGCCGCGCGGCGTCCTCGGCGGCCCAGGCGACCGCGGCCGTCGAGGCCGGTGAGCCGTCCGTGCCGACCACCACGTGCGCCGCCGCGCCCGTGTGCGCCGCCGCGTCCGCGTGCGCCGCCGGGTCCGTGTTCGGGGTCATGTCCGCATGCGATGTCATCTCGTCCTCCTCGGGGGGTCCACCCCCATTCGACTCCGTCGCGGTACGGGCCGCAGTGGGCGATGGGCCTCGTGGGCGAGGACTTCGGTCCTCTGGCTTCGGAACCTCCCCCGCGGTGGAATGAAGATGCGGGGGATATCGGGAAGGTTCCAGGGGAACCGGTCGTACGGCCCTCCCGCCGCGCGGGACGGCTCCGTGACCGGGACGGATCCGTGAGGAGGCGGAAGGATGCACGTCAAGGTCCAGGATGTGATGACCACCGATGTGACGTCCGTCAACGGCTGCACGCCGTTCAAGGACGTGGCCGAGGTGCTGATCAACCACGAGGTGAGCGCGGTCCCGGTCGTGGACGGCGAGGGCCACGTCCTCGGCGTCGTCTCCGAGGCCGACCTGCTCCGCAAGGAGGAGTTCAAGGAGCAGTACTACCGGGAGGGGTACCAGCCGCCGCTGCGCGTCCGGCTCCGGCACCGGCTCGGCGGCCGGGAGGACAGCCGGCGCAAGGCCGTCGGGGACACCGCGGCCGAGCTGATGACCGCCCCGGCGGTCACGATCCGCTCGCAGGCCTCGATCGTCTCCGCGATGCGGCTCATGGACGAGCACGGGGTCAAGCGCCTGCCGGTCGTGGACGCCGAGGGGCGGCTGGAGGGCATCGTCAGCCGCCAGGACCTGCTGAGGGTCTTCGTCCGGGACGACGCCGAGATCGCCGAGGAGGTGAACCGGGACATCCTGCAGCGGCCCCTGTGGTCCGGTCCGAACGACGCGACCGCCACCGTCGACCGCGGGATCGTCACCCTGACCGGGCGCATGCGGCTCCGCAGCGACGCCCATCTCGTGACCCGGCTGGTCCAGCGGGTGCACGGGGTGGTCGACGTGGTCGACCGGCTGGAGTGGGACACCGACGACACGCCCCGGTGGAAGAGCCTCTGACCGCACCCGCACCCGCACCCGAAGCCACCGGGCCCGCCGGCGGGCCCGGCCTGCGCGGCGGCGGGCACCGCTCCAGCGGCGGGCACCGCTCCAGCGGCGGGCACCGCTCCGGCGGCGGCTACCGCTCCGGCTCCCGGCCTGCGGCGGGGCGGTCATGCGTTGAACGGGAAGAAAGGGGTAGTTCGCGCCTGTGCACGTCCACGACTGGTTCCTCAGCGCCGCCGAGCGCGGCAACCCGGCCACCGTGATCGACTCCCGGCACGGCGACGGCGCCGCCTGGTCCACCGGTAACGCGGTCCGGCCCCTCGTGCACGGCGCCGCGTACTTCGCCGACCTGCTCGCCCGCGTCCGGGAGCTGCGCGAGGGCGACCTGCTGCTCTTCACCGACTGGCGCGGGGACCCCGACGAACGGCTGGACGGCCCCGGCACCGAGGTGGCCGGGGTGTTCGCGGACGCCGCCCGGCGCGGCGTCGTCGTCAAGGGCCTGCTCTGGCGCTCCCACTGGGACCGGCTCCGCTTCAGCTCGGAGGAGAACCGCCACCTGGGAGAGGTGATCGAGGCGGCGGGCGGGGAGTACCTGCGCGACATGCGGGTCCCGCCCGGCGGCTCGCACCACCAGAAGCTCGTGGTGCTGCGGCACCGCGACGACCCCCGGCGCGACATCGCCTACGTCGGCGGGATCGACCTGTGCCGGACCCGCCGCGACGACGCCGCGCACGGCGGCGACCCGCAGGCCGCCCCGATGGCGAAGGCGTACGGCCCCCGGCCGCCCTGGCACGACGTGCAGGTCGCGCTCCAGGGCCCGGTCGTGGGCGACGTGGAGGCGGTCTTCCGGGAGCGGTGGACCGACCCCAAGCCGCTGACCCGCAACCCCGTGCACCGCCTGGCCGACCTGCTCCGCCACGACGACACGCACGCCGACCCGCTGCCGCCGCAGACCCCGGACCCGCCCGCGTGCGGACCGCACGCCGTGCAGCTGCTGCGCACCTACCCGCAGCGCCGGTCCCGCTACGCCTTCGCGCCGGAGGGGGAGCACAGCGTCGCCCGCGGGTACCTCAAGGCGCTGCGCCGCGCCCGGTCCCTGATCTACATCGAGGACCAGTACCTCTGGTCGCCGCAGATCGCCGAGTCCTTCGCCGAGGCGCTCCGGGCCCACCCGGAGCTGCTGATGATCGGCGTCCTGCCGCTCCACCCCGACCAGGACGGCCTGCTCTCCGGGACCCCGCAGGTCCTCGGACGGCAGCAGGCCCTGTCGGTGCTCAAGGAGGCCGGCGGGGACCGCGTGGCGGTCTACGGGGTCGAGAACCACCAGGGCACGCCGGTCTACGTGCACGCCAAGGTCTGCATCCTCGACGACACCTGGATGACCATCGGCTCGGACAACTTCAACCGCCGCTCCTGGACCTACGACTCCGAGCTGACCTGCGCGATCCTGGACGGGACGCGGGACCCGCGGGAGCCGCACGACCCCGGCGGGCACGGCGACGGGGCGCGCCGCCTCCCCCGGGAGCTGCGGCTGGCCCTCGCACGGGAGCACCTGGACCGCGACGGCGGGGACGGGGCCGGCCGCGGGGACGGCGCCGGCGGGGCCGACGACGACCTGCTGGACCCGCGCGCATTCTTCGACGCCTACGCCGCCGCGGCCGCCGCCCTCGAACGCTGGCACGCCGGAGGCCGCCGCGGGCCGCGCCCGCCGGGGCGGTTGCGCCTGCACGCGCCCGGTCCCCTGCCGCCGTGGACCGCCGCCCTGGTGACGCCGCTGTACCGCGTGCTGTGCGACCCCGACGGCCGCCCGCGCGCCATGCGCCGCTCCGGCGCCTACTGAGACTTGCACCGGGCGACCTCCACCGGGCCTCCAGCGGGCCTCCTCCCGCGGGCGCCGCGCCCGGCCCCGTCCCTATCTCCCGACGGATCTTCCGACGGCCGGCGGGAGGACGCCCGGCACCGTGCCCCTGGTGATGTCGGCCAGGGTGATCTCGGTGAGCAGCCGCTCCTCATGGTCGCGCAGCACGCTCCACACATCGGCCAAGGGCCCGGCCACCCCCGGGTAGCCGCCGTGGTCGCCACCCTCCGGGACGCCCTCCACGATCGTGACGACGTCGGCCAGGGTGATCTCCTCGGCCGGCCGGGTCAGCCAGTAGCCGCCGTCGGAGCCGCGCCGGCTGTGCAGCAGCCCGCCCCTCCTGAGCTGGAGCAGGATGTTGTCCAGGAACCTGCGCGGGATGCTCTGGGCCTCGGCGATCCGCTCGGCGGGCACGGGGCCGGGCGGCGCGGCGGCCAGCTCGGCCACCGCGCGCAGGGCGTACTGCGTTCGGGCTGAGGTCCGCATGGCGGCTCAGCCGACGGTCTGGTGCAGGCCCCACCGGCGGCGCAGGGCGTTGTCGGCGGCCCCGAACAGCATGTCCACCACGATGCCGATCACCAGGATCACGATCATCGTCGCGAGCAGGCCCGGCGAGTCGGCCAGTTCGCGGGCGAAGTGCAGCTGCTCGCCGAGGGACGGCTGGTTGGCGATGATCACCAGCAGCTCGCCGGCCATCAGGGAGCGCCAGGCGAACGCCCAGCCCTGCTTCAGCCCGGCCAGGAACGACGGCAGGGAGGCGGGCAGGATCACGTGCCGGTAGAGCCGGAGCCGCCGCAGGCCGAGCATGTGCCCGGCGCGCAGCAGGATCGGCGGGGTGTAGTCGACGCCGGCGATGAGCCCGTTGGCGATGGACGGCGCGGCGCCGAGCACGACGACGAACATGATGGCGCTCTCGGTCAGGCCGAACAGCAGGATCGCCAGGGGGAACCAGGCGATCGACGGCATGGTCTGCAGGCCGGTGATCAGCGAGCCGACGGCCCTGCGCAGCGGGCGGATGCGCGAGACGAGCGCTCCGACCACGAGGCCGACCGCGATCGCCAGCGCGAACCCGGTGACCGCGCGCCGCATGGTGACGGTCACGGCCGTGTAGAACTCCGCTTCGCCGAGGCGCTCGGCGAGCACGCCGAGGGTCGTGGCGGGACCGGCGAAGACGTACTCGGGCCACCAGCCGGCCAGCACGACCAGCTGCCAGGCCACCAGGACGAGGGTGACGGCGGAGGCGATCGGCCAGGTCCCGGACCAGAGCCGGGAGGCCGGTCCCCGGCGCTGCCGGGTGGTCAGCTCCAGCGCGTCGAGCCCGGCGAGCTGCCGGGCGTGGGCGTCGCCGCGCCGGACGTCGGCGTCAACGGTCATGTCGGGCCACCTTCCAGGGTGCCCCGCCGGCGGCGGGAGGAGTCGGGACGGCGAGGACCGCGAGGACGGCGAGGACCGCGAGGACGGCGAGGACGGCGAGGACGGGGTCAGCGGCCATGGCGCATGACCTCCTCGCGCAGCCGGTCGGTGATCCGGCCCGCCTGCTCGGCCACCTCGGCGGAGTCGGTGCGGCGGGGCCGCTCCAGCGTCACCGGGAAGTCCTCGACGACGCGGCCCGGGCGGCTGCTCAGCAGGACCACCCGGTCGCCGAGCCGTACGGCCTCGCGGACGTTGTGCGTGACGAACAGGACCGACAGGCCGCGCTCGCGCCAGATGCGCTCCAGCTCGTCGTGGAGCAGGTCGCGGGTCATCGCGTCGAGCGCGCCGAACGGCTCGTCCATCAGCAGCACGTCGGCGTCCTGGGCGAGCGCGCGGGCCAGCGCGACGCGCTGGCGCATGCCGCCGGAGAGCTCGTGCGGGCGCTTGGCGCCGAACCCGCCCAGGTGCACGGTCTCCAGGAACTCCGCGGCGCGCTCCCGGCGCTCCCGCCGGGTCACGCCCTTGGCCCGCAGCGCCATCTCGATGTTGGCCGAGACGGTCAGCCAGGGGAAGAGCGCCGGCTCCTGGAACATCATCGCCACCCGGCTCCCGTCGGCCTCGATCCGCCCGGCGGTGGGCCGGTCGAGCCCGGCGACCAGGGACAGCAGGGTGCTCTTGCCGCAGCCGGAGGCGCCGAGCAGGCAGACGAACTCGCCGGCGGCGACGTCCAGGGAGACCTCGTCGAGGGCCAGCAGGCCGGTCCGGCCCTGGCCGTACATCTTGGAGACGGCCTCCAGCCGGACGGCGGGCCCGCGGCCCTCCGCCCGACCGGCGGCCTGCTCCGTGAGCGGAGCGGTCACGTGTTCCTCCTCTTGCCCCGGCGGGCTCGCGCCGGGGGCCTCACTTGGCGGAGATCTGCGGCCGGCCCTTGGCGGCGAGGACCTCGTTGAGGATCTTCAGGTCGTAGATGCCGGTGAGGTCCACCGGGTCGAGCAGCCCGACCTTGACGGCGTGGTCGGCGCTGCCCACCAGGGACGAGGCGATCGGGTCGTTGGTGAAGGTGATGTTCTTGAAGGCGGCGTCGAGCACCTCGGGCTTGAGCGGCTTGCCGGCCAGCTTCTCCAGCGCGGCGTTGGCGGTCTTCGCCGCGTCGGCCGGGTCGGAGGCGATGAGCTCGTTGGCCTCCACGTGCGCCTCGACGAGCTTCCTGACGGTGTCGGGGTGCTGCTGGGCGAACTCCTGGCGGACGATCAGGTGGGTGATCACGAACTCCTTGCCCGGCCACAGGTCGCGCTCGTCGACCAGCACCTTGCCGCCGCTCTCGGTGATGAGGCGGCTGGCGAACGGCTCGGGCACCCAGGCGCCGTCGATGTCGCCGGTGGCGAAGGTCTGGATGGTCTGGGAGTTCTCCTGCGGCACGATCGAGACCTCGCCGCCGCCCTTGGTGTCGGTCGCGACGCCCTTGGAGTCGAGCCAGTGGCGCAGCGCCACGTCCTGGGTGTTGCCGAGCTGCGGAGTGGCGATCTTCTTGCCCTTGAGGTCCTCGACGCTCTCGATGCCCGGCTTGACCACGAGGAAGACGCCGCCCGAGGCCGCCCCGGCGACGATCTTGATGGCCTTGCCCTTGGACTTGGCCCAGGCGTTGATGGCCGGGTTGGGGCCGACGTAGGTGGCGTCGACCGCACCGGAGAAGACCGCCTCGATCGCGGCGGGACCGGCGTTGAAGGTGCTGGTCTTGAGCGCCGTGCCGGAGCCGAGGTGCTTGGCGTACAGCCCCTTCTCCACCCCGACCAGGGCGGTGGCGTGCGTGATGTTCGGGAAATAGCCGAGCCTGACCTCGGCCGGCCCGCCCCCGCCGCCAGCGGAGGCGGCGGTCGTTTCGGCGGGCTCGGCGTTCCCGCAGGCCGCCGCCACGGTGGTGAGCGCCAGTGCGGCCAGAGCTGCCGCCACTCCGCGGGCCCTGCGAGCGTTCATGAAGTTCTCCCTATTTCCCACTTATTTAGTAGACTTAGTGTGTTTATAGGGCCCCAGGCCTTCCACGTCAAGCCGGATCCCGGATCCGTCCCCGAACGGCCGCGCCCGGCGCGTCGGCCGGCGCGTCGGCCGGCGCGTCGGCCGGCGATGCGCCCCGCACCCGGCACGGTCGGCCGTCCCGGGCGACGGACACCCGGGGTCGCGGACACCGCATTACCCTAATTTCCTACTGGTTAGATTGACAATCTCCGGAGGGCGAGCCTACGGTGTGACCGTGACGACCACGGTTCTGCTGACCACCCGCGGTCACGTGGACTTCTGCCGCGTGGCCAGCGCCCTCTGTCCGCCCTTCCGTCTCCCCGCCCATCACCCTTCGGAAGGAAGCAACCCATGTCATCCCTCACCGTCACCCCTGTCGCGGGCCGCATAGGCGCCGAGATCACCGGCGTACGGCTCGGCGGCGACCTGCCCGCCGACGTCGTGGCCGAGATCCGCCTGGCGCTGCTCACCCACAAGGCGGTCTTCTTCCGCGGCCAGGAGCACCTCGACGAGCAGGGCCAGGTGGCCTTCGCGAGCCTGCTCGGCGAGCCGACCACCGCGCACCCGACCGTCCCCTCGCTCGGCGGCAGCGCCCACATCCTCGACCTCGACTACCGCGGCGGGCAGAAGGTCGACCGCTGGCACACCGACGTCACCTTCGTCGACCGCCCCCCGCTCGCCTCGGTGCTGCGCGCCGTACAGGTGCCGGAGGCGGGCGGGGACACGCTCTGGGCCAACACGGTCACGGCCTACGAGCACCTCCCCGCCGAGCTGCGCGAGCTGCTCGACCGGCTGCGCGCGGTGCACACCAACCAGTTCGACTACGCCCGGGTGGCCTTCGCCGACGACCCCGAGCGGGCCCGGGAGTACGCCGAGGTGTTCGCCTCCACCGTCTTCGAGACCGAGCACCCGGTGGTCCGCGTGCACCCGGAGACGGGCGAGCGCTCGATCCTGCTGGGCGACTTCGCCAAGCGCCTGGTGGGCCTGTCGTCCGAGACCTCGGCCTCGCTGATCCGGCTCGTCCAGGAGCAGGTGACCCAGGTCGAGAACACCGTGCGCTGGCGGTGGGCCCCCGGCGACGTGGCGGTGTGGGACAACCGCGCCACCCAGCACCGGGTCGTGCACGACTTCGGCGACCGGCCCCGCCGCCTGCACCGGGTCACCGTCGCCGGGGACGTCCCGGTGGGCGTGGACGGCCGGCCGAGCACCGTGCTCGCCGGTGACGCCGCCGCCTACTCCCCGGTCGCCGCCTGACGGTCCCGGCGGGAGCGCGCGGGGGCCGGCGTCCGGGCGCACCCGGACGCCGGCCCCCGCGACAGGGGGCGAGGAGGCCCCGGGGGCGACGGCGTCTCGGGGGGCGACGGCGTCTCAGGGCAGGAGCGGTCGCCCGGCCCGCAGCCGGGCGAGCGCCCCGGTGAGGTGCGCGCCCGCCTCGGCGAGCGCCTGCTCCAGCCGGGCGGGGTGGCCGCCCAGTTCGCCCAGGCGGGCGGCCTCCGCGAGGTGTTCGGCCTCGGCGCAGAGGCCGGCCACGGCGCTCACCCCGAGGTTGGCGGCCGACCCCTTCAGCGCGTGCGCCTGCCGGGCGGCCTCCTCGGCGTCCGCCGCGGCGATCGCCCCGGCCAGACGGTCCAGCGCGGCCGGGGCCCGCTTCAGGAACGAGACGACGATCCGCTCGACGAACTCGATCTCCTCCTCGGAGTCGTCCTCCATCAGGTCGGCGATGCGGACGCGGACGTCCAGCCCGGCCTCCGCGGTGACCGCGGCCCTTCCGGGGAGCGCCGCGTCCGGGGCGGACCGGTCCGTCCCGGGGACCGGAGCGGGCGGGTTCACGCCGCCACCCCCGACAGATCCACCCCCGCCAGGCCCGCCTCCGCCAGGCCCGCCCCGGACGCGTCCGCCTCCGGCGCGTCGGGCACGGCCACCCAGACGGGCTCCACCAGCTGCACGATGTGCTTGTAGTTGGTCAGGCGCTCCAGGAGCAGCTCCGTGACGCGGACGCCGCGGCCGATGAGCACCGGGCCGTTGACCGCGACGACGTCCTCGGCGATCCGCATGCCGACCTCCAGTTCGCCGATGCGGAAGGCGCGCACGGACTCCCGGGCCTGCGCGATCCCCCGGACCCGCCGCAGGGCGGCCAGCACCGCGTCGTCGTGGCCTCCCTGCCGCTCCAGCGCGGCGACGGCCTTGTCCGCCCCCACGCCCCGGCCGGCGAACCCCTCGAACTCGATCGCCGCGCGCAGCACGCCGACGGCGGCCTCCACGATCGGATCCGACTGCCGCTCCCCGGCACCCCGGCCGACGCCCCGCCCGGGGCCGCGGACCGGGCGGATCCCGCGGACGATCTCCACGACGGTCTCGAGCATCGGCACGTCCTCCAGCAGCCGCGCCGCGATGTCCGGCATGGCGGTGATCATCTTCTGCTCGTCGTCCGGCAGCGGCTGTCCCCGGTCCAGCTTCTCCAGCACGCTCGGCGGCACCGTGACCGCACCGAGCTGGGAGGCCATGGCGGCCACCTCGATCTCCCAGACGTCGTCCAGCCCGAGTTCCCCGCAGAGCGCGCCCACCAGGTCCCGGATGCGTCCCGCGCGGGCGAACGCCTGGGGGCTGGCCAGCTCCAGGCAGCCGAAGAGCGCCTGCAGGCTCGTACGGAGCGTCTTGTCGAGGATCTCCTGCTCGGCCGAGACCAGGCGGTGCCGCTCCACCGCGTCGCGGACGGTGCCGCGCAGCTCCCTGGTGGGGCACGGCTTGCACAGGAAGCGGAAGACCTGCCCGTCGTTGATCGCCGAGACGGCGGAGGGCAGGTCGCCCTGGGCCGTGTGCAGGACGCGGGTGACGTCCGGGTAGCGCAGGCGCACCTGCCCGAGCAGCTCGATGCCGTCGATGTGCGGCATGCGCATGTCGCTGACCACGACCGCGAAGGGACCGTGCTCGGCGAGGGCCGCCAGGGCGGCGCGGCCGTCGGGCGCGGTCACCACGCGGTAGTCGTGGCCGAGCTGGTGGACGAGCGTCTCCAGCACGGCCGGCTCGTCGTCCACCAGCAGGACGGAGGGTGTTTCGGCGGTGAACACCGACGACCGGCGCCACAGCTCGTTCGACTCGTTCGGCATATCGATCCTGTTCCTCATCGCACCCGTCCGATCGGCACCGCCGGAGCCCTGCTGAGCACAACCGGCCGGGAGCCCCGCTCGAACCGCTCAGCCGTTCTCCTCCGCGGCGCGGCGCAGCGCGGCGGCCGGCACCGGGATCGCCGGGAAGGGGTTGTCCGGCAGCAGCACCACCCGGCGCGGCCCTCCGGCCAGCCCGGCGGCGTCCAGGTGGAGCAGCGCGGCGCCGACGCCCGCGGCGCCCGCCATGTAGCCGGTGTCCGCCGTGACCTCTCCCGGCCGGAGCCTCCGGTAGGCCTGGTACCACCGGTAGCCCCGGTCGTCGTGCCCGGTGGCGCGGGCGATCAGGTCCTCGGCGAGCGTGCGGGCGAACTCCAGGTACCGCTCGTCGCCGGTCACCGCCCACAGCCCGGTGAACAGCTCCACCAGACCGGCGGTGCCGCAGCACTGGCAGGCGGTGTTCCAGTAGCCGTCCGTCCGGCGGCGCGGGATCCCGCTGCGCATGACGCCCCGGGCCAGCCGCTCGGCCCAGTCCAGGTCGCCGCGGTCGCCGGTCACCCGGTGGAGTTCGCAGAACATCCGCGCCACCCCCGCCGACCCCGAGCAGAAGCCCAGGTAGTGCAGGTTCCTGCCCTGCGGCACGTGATGCGGGACGGCGGCGCACCCGCCGGTCACCACGCTGACCGTGCGGACGAAGTCCGCCCCTCGGCGGGCGGCCTCCAGGAACCGCCCGTCGCCCGTCACGCCGTACAGGCGGGCCAGCAGGAAGGCGGTTCCGGCGGTGCCGGAGAGGAAGCCGGGGGTGACGGCGTCGGTCGGCAGGTCGGGGCAGTCGCCGAAGCGGTGGCCCGGCACCACCAGGCGGGCGATGCGCCGGCCGGCCTCCACGGCGACCTCCTCGTAGGCGGGGACGCCGAGGATTCCCGCGGCGTGCAGCAGGCCGAGCACGATCCCGCCGTCACCGCGCTGCGCCGGGTCCCTCGACCAGCCGAGGCCGTCGTCCAGCCGCCGCGCGCTCCGCGCGATCCGGTCGGCCGCGGCCCGCGCCGCCTCCTCGAACTCCCCCTCACCCGTCGCCCACCCCGCCTCGGCGAGGGCGAACGCCGTACCGGTCAGGCCGTGGTAGAGGGACAGGTCCGTCTGGTCCCGCCAGGTGGCGGCCAGGTAGCGGGCGCCGGCCCGGGCGTCCTCCAGATAGGCCTCGTGGCCCGTCGCGGCGGCGAGCTCCAGGAAGAACAGCGTGATGCCCGCCGCCCCCGCGTAGAGCGAGGCGGGCTCGGCCGCCAGCGCCGACCGGCCGCGCGGGTCCGGATTGGCCTTCCAGTGCCGCCCCCGTTCGTCGTCGACGGCCGCCGAGCGGATCCATCGTCCGGCCATGATGGCGGCGGTCAGCGGGGTCTCGGCGCGCGCGCTCGACGAGCGGGCCTGGTCCAGGCTCATGACCAGATTATCCCACACATTTGGTAGGAAAATACGGTAATCGCGAAGGGCCCACGGGGCGCCGTTCGCCGCCCTCCGCCCGGGGCCCGCGCGGCGAGTCCGCGGCGCCCCGCCCTCGCCCCGCCTCCTCTCGCCTGAGGGCCTCCCCACGTTCTCGCAGCGGCTCCACCGAGGGTTTTCCGAGCGGCTCTCACCTGGAGCTCCGGCCGGCGGCTGAGGCGGGCGGGAAGAACAAGACTGTCGTCCGCGGATTTTTTCGTGCACGGTTGTCGGCGTCCCCACCCATGCCGATAGGAGCCCCAGCATGTCCGAAACCGTGCCGCTGCACCTGGCGGGCGACAACGCGCCGGTCGCCGAGGAGGTGACCCTGCAGCCGTCCAAGGTCGTCGGCGAGATCCCGGCAGAGCTGAACGGGCAGTTCTTCCGCAACGGGCCCAACCCGCGTACCGGCTGGTCGCCGCACTCCTTCGCGGGCGACGGAATGATCCACACCATCGCGCTGGAGGGCGGCAGGGCGCGCTGGTATCGCAACCGGTACGTGCGCACGCCGCTGTACGAGCACCCCGGCCAGTCCCGCTTCGCCCTCGCCTTCGACCAGGAGACGGGCCGGATCGACTACCGGGTGACCACGGCCAACACCCATCTGATCGCGCACGCGGGCCGGCTGTTCGCCCTGGAAGAGGGCGGCTTCCCCTACGAGGTGACGCCGGACCTCGCCACGATCGGAGCGCACACCTTCGACGGAGCCCTGCGAACCCCGATGACCGCGCACCCGAAGACCTGCCCGATCACGGGTGAGCTGCTCTTCTTCGGCTATCAGCTGCGTCCGCCGTACCTGACCTGCTACCGCGCCTCGGCCGGCGGCGAGGTGGTGCAGAGGCGGGTCGTGGACGTGCCGCGCGCGACGATGATGCACGACTTCGCGATCACCCGCGACCACGTGGTCTTCATGGACCTGCCGGTCGTCTTCGACCGCGCCCAGGCCGCGGCGGGCGGGCCCCCGTGGCGCTGGGACGACGCGCACCGCGCCCGGTTCGGCGTGCTGGCGCGTACGGCCGGCGACGACGCGCCCGTACGCTGGTTCGACGTCGCCCCGTGCTACGTGTGGCACACCATGAACGCCTTCGAGGACCCGCAGGGCGACACGATCACCGTCACCGGCACCCGCGTCCCCACGCTGTGGCGCGGCGGTACCGACGACCTGGAGGGCGGGCTCCCGGTCGTGTACCGCTGGACGCTGGACCTGAGGTCGGGCGCGGTCGCCGAGGAACCGCTCGACGACGCGCCCAGCGAATACCCCCGCATCGCCGACTCGGCGCTCGGGCTGCCCCACCGTTACGGCTACACGACGAGCTTCTCCCTGGACGCCGAGCCTGAGCGGTCGGAGATCTACGCCTACGACCTCACCGGCGGCGGACGGGCGGTGCACCGCCTCCCTCCCGGCCACACCTGCGGCGAGGCCGTCTTCGTGCCCCGAGCCGGGACCGGCGAGAACGAGGGCTTCCTGATGACGTTCGCCCACGACCGCGGCGCCGGTACGAGCTACCTGGCCGTCCTGGACGCCGCCGACCTGTCCGCGCCCCCGCTCGCCGAGGTGCACGTCCCGGTGCGCATCCCCGCGGGCTTCCACGGCAACTGGATCCCGGTCTGAGCATCGGGGAAACCGGACCCGGTGCTCGCCCCCGTCCCGGTGAGCGATCCCGCCGACCTCACGGACAGCAGCGGCCGGATGCGCGTCCGCACCGGTCGGCCCCGAGGTGCGGGCCGACCGGCCGGGGGACGCGATCCCGGCCGGTCGGCGCACCGCTCAGCGGACGGCGAACCGGCCGGACCGGTCCGGGCGCCGCCCCCTGGATCGCACCCCCGACGCTACGTCCCGCCGGACAGTAAGTCAATTTTACCTACTGGTTTTACATGGAATATGATCCGGGCCGTCCGCACGTGACGGGAGATCTTCGGGGCCCGCGGCCACCGAGGCCACCGATCCGGAAAGAGAACATGAACCTGCACACCAGCGTCTTCCCCCCGCGGCTCCCATGACGGGCGGGGAGGCCCCGGGGTCCGCCGCGCTCGGGCCCGCACCGGCCGCCGTGCTCCCGCACGGGCGCACCGCGATGTTCGTCCTGCTCGGCGCGCTGACCTCGGTCGGCCCGCTCGCCATCGACCTCTACCTGCCCGCGCTCCCCCGGCTCGCCGCCGACCTGGGCGTGAGCGCGTCGGCGGCCCAGCTCTCGCTCACCGCGTTCATGGTGGGGCTCGGGGCCGGGCAGGTGGTCGTCGGGCCGCTCAGCGACGCCCACGGCCGCAGGCGCCCGATGCTGGTCGGGTTCGCGGCCTTCTGCGCGGTGTCCGCGCTGTGCGCGGCGGCCCCGTCCGTCGAGGTCCTCGTCGTACTCCGCCTCCTGCAGGGGCTGACCGCCGCCACCGGGGTCGCCCTGACCAAGGCCGTGGTCCGCGACCTGTACGGGGGCATCGAGGCGGCCCGGTTCTTCAGCATGCTGATGCTGGTGACCGGCCTGGTCCCGCTGCTGGCCCCGCTGCTCGGGGCGGAGCTGCTGCGGATCACGCCGTGGCCGGGCCTGTTCGGGGTCCTGGCGGCGGCCGGCGGCCTGCTCTGGCTCACCGCGCTGCTCGCCCTGCCCGAGACCCACCCGCCGGCGCTGCGGAGCGGGGCCGCCCCCCGCGCCGTCCTGCGGCCGCTCGTCCGGGTCCTCCGGCACCGGGCGTTCCTCGTCCCCACCCTCACCGCGGCTCTCGCCAGTGGCGCGATGTTCGGCTACGTCTCCAACGCCTCCTTCGTCCTGCAGGACGTCCACGCGCTCTCCCCGCAGGGCTTCAGCCTGCTGTTCGGCGTGAACTCCGCCGGGATGATCGCCTCCGGCCAGCTGGCCGGCCGGCTCGCCGGGCGCGTCCCGATGCGCCGCCTGCTCGCGGCCGGGCTGGCCCTGTCCGGCGCGGCCGGAGCGCTGCTGCTCGTCGCGGCCCTCGCCGGCCTCGGGCTGCCCGTCGTGACGGCCGCCCTGTTCCTGCTGACCTCGGGAAGCGGGATGGTCTACCCCATGGCGCTGACCATCGCCATGTCCAGCCAGCCCGCCTCCCGAGCGGGCAGCGCCTCGTCCGTCTTCGGCCTGGCCCAGTGGAGCGTGGGAGGGATCGTCGGCCCGGCGGTGGGCGCCTTCGGCACCGGCACCCTGACACCGCTCGCCGTCGCCGTCGCGGCCCTGAGCCTGGCCGGATGCCTGTCGGCGGCCGTGTTCCTGCGCGGAAAGGACTGATCCCGCGCGATCGGCGCCGTGCACCGGGTCCCTGCGGCGGCGCCGTGCACCCGGACCTCATCCGGACCCTCCGGCGGGAGCCGGTCACCGCCGCCGCCGCCGCGAAGTCCGGTTCCAGGACCGAGCGCGGTCCCCCGTAGAACGACCGGCGCTCCGCCGGGGGCAGGTTGCCGACGGTCGAGCCGAGGAAGGCGACCAGCCGCCCGCCCCCGCCCGGCAGGACGTCCAGGTGCCGCTCGAATAGGACCGCGGGTCGCCGCGCCCGGCGCCGCTCCCCTCCGCTCGATCTTTGGCGAACGCCGCCACCAGCACCGGTCCCAGCCGGTGCAGCAGCCGCCAGCGGGCGCGCGCTTCGCCGGGATCGTGTCCTCCGGGTGGCGGGCACCGTCCCGCGGGGCGGGGACGGGCGCGTTCGCGACGTCACCTGCCGCGAGGATACGGCGGGCCGGCGCGGGGCCGCTCAGCGCAGGTCCACGACGAGCAGGCCGTCCTCCTCCCGGGCCTCGGAGCCCAGGGCCGCGCAGGCGGCGGCGAACCGGTCCCCGATCCACTCCCGGTCGCCGCCGCGCGCCGGGCCGGTGCGGCCGTACTCCAGCCGGAGCGGCACCGCGCGCAGCCGTACCGGCCCCCGCCGGTCCAGGGCGACCAGGAAGAGCAGGCCCAGGTCGTTGCGGAGGCCGGGGTCGACGCGGTAGTCGTCGACGAAGTCGCCGAGGTCGTACAGGACGGGCGGGGCGACACCGTGGAACAGGTGCGCCGAGTGGCCCGCGACCAGGTCCGCCCCCGCGGCCACCAGCGCCCCGGCCGCCGCGCGCACGTACGGCAGGGGCGCCGTGGTCATGTTGGGCCCCCAGTGCGGGGTGACCAGCACGAGGTCGGCCTCCTCGCGCAGCGCGCCGATCCGGCCGGTCAGCCAGGACGGGACGCCGCGCGGCAGGTCGGCGTAGGCGACCCCGGGGGCGTCCGGGCCCGCGGCGAAGTCGTCCGGGTGGTCGGTGACGCCGAGGACGCCGATCCGCAGGCCGCCCGCCGCCAGGACCGCGCCCGCCCTGGCCTCCTCCTCCGTCGTCCCGGCCCCCACCGTCCGGATCCCGGCCCGGCCCAGGTGGCCGAGGGTGTCCAGCAGCGCGGTGCGCCCGTAGTCCAGCGCGTGGTTGTTGGCCAGCGTGACGCAGCCGACCCCGAGCCCGGCGAGCAGCCCGGCGGCCCGCGGCGGGGCCCGGAAGTGGAACGGCTTGCCCGGCGCACCCCAGGGCTCGCCCCGCGCGGAGACGCAGCACTCCAGGTTGAGCACGACGAGGTCGGCTCCGGCGAGGTGCGCGCGGATCTCACCGGACAGGTGGTCGGCGGGCTCGGCGGACCCGGCCAGCAGTTCGCCGACGCCGCGCCCGAGCATGGTGTCCCCCGCCAGAGCGAGGGTGGCGGTCGCGGAGGTCATGGCCCCTCCCGGTCGAGGGCTCCCTGCGCCCCTACCCGCTCCCGCCGGGACGATGCCCCTCCCCCGCGCCTCTCCGGCGGTGCGGGGGGCGCGGGGAGGCGCCGGTTCCCCGGTCTCCGGACGGGCCCCGGCGATCCGAGCCGCCCCCGGGGCGGGCGGCCGCTACGCCGTCTCCGCTCCGCCGGGCGCGGCCTGCCGGGCGGCGGCGACGAACTCCCGGATGAGCCCGGCGTCCTTGACGCCGGGTGCGGTCTCCACCCCGCTCGACACGTCGACCCCCCACGGCCGGGCCTCGGCGATCGCGCGGGCCACGTTCGACGGGTCGAGGCCCCCGGCCAGCATCCAGCGGCCCCGCGGGCGCCCGCGCACCGCCGCCCAGTCCCACGGCTCGCCCGAGCCCGGCCTGGGCGCGTCGACGATCAGCAGGTCCTCGTCGAAGGCGCCGCAGCGCAGGTCCGCGCCCGCCGCGCCCGCGCGGACCAGCGTGAGGCCGAGGTCCTTCAGCGCGGTGAAGTCCCCGTGCGGGTGGTCGCCGTGCAGCTGGACGGCGCGCACCCCGGCCTCCAGCGCCGCCGCGCGCACCTCCTCCGGAGCCTCCCCGGCGAACACCGCCACGGTCAGCACGTGCGGGGGGACCGCCGCGGCCAGCTCGCGCGCCCGCTCCGGGGCGGTCCGCCGGGGGCTCCGGGTGAGGACGAAACCGATCGCGTCCGCGCCCGCCTCGACGGCGGCCGCCACATGCCCGGGCTCGCGCAGCCCGCAGATCTTCACGTACACGCTGTGCACCCTACGGCCTGTCCGCCGTCCCTCGTGCCGGGAGCCGCCGATCCGCGGTCCTTGACAGGCCCGGCCCCGACACGGTAAAAAACCATTCGGTTATATAGCCGAAAGGTAATCAAGATGACCGCCGACGTTCTCGACGCGACGTTCGCCGCGCTGGCCGACCCGACCCGGCGGGCGATCCTCTCCCGGTTGATGGAGGGCGAGGCCACGGTGGCCGAACTGGCCGCCCCGTTCGCGATGAGCCAGCCGGGCGTCTCCAAGCACCTGCGGGTGCTGGAGCGCGCCGGGCTGGTCTCCCGCGGGCGCGACGCGCAGCGCAGGCCCCGCCGGCTGGAGGCCGGCCCGCTCAAGGAGGCCATGGACTGGCTGGCGGACTACCGCTCCTACTGGGAGGAGAGCTACCGGAGGCTCGACGACCTGCTCGCCGAGCTCGGGCCCGGCGGGCCGCCCCCCTCCGGACGGGAGAACCCGTGACGTCGCCCCAGGACCCGGCCGGCGGGCTGACGGTGCGGGCGCCGGGCGGCACCGAACTCGTCCTCACCCGCGCCTTCGCCGCCCCCCGCCGGCTCGTCTTCGACGCGTTCACCCGGCCCGAGCTGCTCCGCCGATGGCACGGCGCGCGCGGCTGGCACCTCGTCGTCTGCGAGGTCGACCTGCGTCCGGGCGGCGCCTGGCGCTTCGTGTCGCGCGGGCCGGGCGGCGCCGAGCTGGGCCAGGGCGGGGTGTTCCACGAGATCGACGCGCCCGGCCGGTTGGTCCAGAGCGAGGTCCACGACGGCTGGGAGGCGGGCGAGGCCCTCGTCACGACCCTCTTCGCCGAACGGGACGGCCGGACCACGATGACCGCCACGGTGCGCTACCCCTCGCGGGAGATCCGCGACAGCGTGCTCCGCACCCCCATGGAACGCGGCGCGGGAGAGGCGTACGACCGCCTCGCCGAGCTGCTCGACACGACGGCCTCGACGGCCTCGAAGACCCCGGAAGGCGAACCGCGATGACCGACACCCAGACCACCCGGACCGAGATCCCGGCCGATGCGGCCGACGTCCCGGCCGACCCCGCCGCGCCCCCCGTCCTGCCCGGCGCGTTCCTCCTCGAACTCGTCCCGGTGCCCGTCTCGGACATCGACCGGGCCAAGGCCTTCTACGCCGACCGCCTCGGCTTCCAGGTGGACGTCGACGTGCGGCCCGCCGACGGGGTCCGGATCGTCCAGCTCACCCCACCGGGCTCGGCCTGCTCGATCACCCTGGCCGAGGGCGTCCCGTCCCTCGACATGCCCGCCGGCACGTTGCGCGGCCTGCACCTGGTGGTGAGCGACATCGAGCAGGCCCGCGCGACGCTCCTGGAGCGCGGCGCGGACGTGGGCCCGGTCGAGGACCTCGGCGGCGTCCTCTACGCCCACTTCGCCGATCCGGACGGCAACACCTGGACGCTCCAGTACATGCCCTGGCGCGTCTGAGCCCCCCGGGGCGGCGACCCGGCGGACGGGGCGCCGCCTGCGGACGGCCGTGCCCGCCCCGTGCCCGCCCCGTGCCGGCCCGGTGCCGCCGGCCGACACCGCCGGTCCTGGCATCTGGCAGCATGCAGGATGTATGTTGCGATTCCCCTCACGGGGCCAGGACGAGCACGGTTGACCACGGTCGAGGATCCATCCGTTGACGGACGAACTGGCGGGCGCGTTCCTCCGGCAGCACCGCCGCTACACCAGCCATCAGGTGGCCGCGATGGCCGGCGTGCCGATGTACCGCGCGCGGCGGTTCTGGCGCGCCTTCGGTTTCGCCAACGTCCCGGACGACGCGGTGGAGTTCACCGACTCCGACGTGGAGGCGCTCCGGACACTGGTCGGCCTGGTCCGCGACGGCACCTACGACGAGGAGCACGCGCTCCTGGTGACCCGGTCGCTGGGCCGGGCCACCGCCCGGCTGGCCGAGTCGCAGGCCGTGCTCGGCGCCGAGGTCCTCGACCAGGCCGGGGTCCCGCTCGGCGAGCGCGCGTCCGCCTGGCGGACGCGCGCCGACCGGGTGGTGCCGGACCTGGAGCAGCTGCTGGTCTACGCCTGGCGGCGGCAGCTGGCCGCCGCCGCGGGCCGCGTCGTGGACCAGGAGACGAGCACCGTACGGCTGGCCGTGGGCTTCGCCGACCTGGTCGGGTTCACCCGGCTGAGCCGCCAGATCACCGAGACGGAGCTGGCCCGTCTCGTCGAGCGCTTCGAGAACCGGTCGGCCGACGTCGTCACCTCCTCGGAGGGCCGGGTGGTCAAGACGCTCGGCGACTCGGTCCTGTTCGTCGCCGACACCGCCGCCGCGGCGGCCGAGATCGCCCTGCGGCTCGTGGAGGCGCACGCCCGGACCAGGGGCATGCCCGCCCTGCGGGTGGGGCTGGCCGTCGGCCAGGTGATCGGCCGCATGGGCGACGTGTTCGGCACCACGGTCAACCTGGCCAGCAGGCTCACCGCGCTCGCCCCCGCCGACGCCGTGCTCGCCGGACCCACGGTGGCGGAGGAGCTGGAGGGCGACGCCTCCTTCGAGCTCCGTCCGGTGAGCCCGCTGACCGTGCGGGGGATGGGCGAGCTGGTCCCGTACATCGTCTCCCGGGGCCGGCCCGGCCTTCGCCCCCCGGCCCGCTGATCGCGTCCGGCCGGTGGCCCGGATCCGGACCGGCCCTCGGAGCGCCCGGAGGAAGCGGGTCGCGAAGCGCCCGGAGGAAGCGGGCCTCAGAGCGCCCGGAGGAAGCGGGCGGCGACGGGGGCGGCGACGGCCGCGCCGCTCCCCCCGTTCCGGACGAGCACCGCGAAGGCCAGGTCGCCCCGGTAGCCGATGAACCAGGCGTGGGAGCGTTCTCCGGTGACCTCCGCGGTGCCGGTCTTGCCCGCGGTGTCCGGAGGCAGCCCCGCCTGGGCCGCCGTGCCCCGGGTGACCACGGCGCCCATCATCGCCCGCAGGCCGGCGGCCACGCCCTCGTCCAGCGGCACCGGGGCGGGCGCGCCGGCGGGCGGCTGCTCGGCGGTGATCGCGGGCCGCCAGGTCCCGCTCGCGATCGCGGCGGCGACCTCGGCCATGCACAGCGGGCTGGCCAGCACCGAATTCTGGCCGATGGCGTCGGCCCCGAGGTCGTCGGCGGTGACGGCGTCCCGGATGCGGCAGGTGCTCGCGCCCGGCTTCTCGCGGAAGCCGAACCGGTCGGCGGCCTCGGCGCGGAGCCGGCCGTCGCGGAGCCGCTCGTGGGCCTGCTGGGCGAAGGTGGTGTTGCAGGACAGCGCGAAGGCGGTGGACAGGGGAACGGTGCCGTGGTCGGCGCCGCCGTCGTTGCCGAAGCCCCGGCCGCCGGGGATGGTGTAGGCCCCCGGGCAGGGGACCGGGGAGTCCGGGGTCAGGCCGGTGCGCAGCAGCGCGGCGGCGGTCACCGTCTTGAACGTCGAACCGGGCGGGTAGAGCCCCTCGAACGCCCCCTTGACGCCCAGCGTGTCCGCCACCGCGCGCACCTGGCCGGTCGGGACGTCCACGGCCACGATCGCGGCGGGCTGCCCGACGCCGTCCAGCGCGCGGGCGGCGGCGGCCTGCACGGCCAGGGAGATCGTGGTCCGCGTGCCCGGCACCTCGGGGGCGCGGGCGGCCAGCAGCACCCGGCCGGAGGGCTCCGCCACCAGTTCCACGTCGGTCCCGGTGCCGTCCAGTCCGGTGTAGTGGTCGCCGGCCCTGCTGTCGCGGGGGAACGGCAGCCCCTCGCGGGTGAGCGTGGCGGGCCGGGCCACCGGGGTCTCCCTGCGGCGCAGGGTCCCGCCGCCGCCGAGCGCGGGGTGCAGGGTCTCCGGGGACCAGAGCACCCTCCAGGAGCCGTCCCGCCGCGCCAGCCGCAGGACCGACGCGAACTCCCACCGGCCCAGTCCCTCGACCTCCCGCGCCCCGGTGAAGGGGACCTCGGCGGCCTCCCCGCCGACGGACGGCGGGCCGGGGACCAGGGAGATCGACGTGACGCGCAGTTCGGCGCCGAACCTGCGGTGCCGTTCGGCGAAGTCGGCGGGCGGGCCGGCGACCAGGCCCGCCATGGCGGTCAGGTCACCGGCCCGCCAGGCGTCGAAGTACCGCGCCGCGACCGGTCCGGGCCCGTCCGGCGGCGCGGGTGCGGGCGTCGGAGGCGTCGGGGGAAGCGCGGACGGCACGGCCGGGGGAACGGTGGACGGAGCGGGCTCGGGCTCGGCGTCCGGGACGGGCGACAGCTCCATGACCCGGGTGCGCGCCGGGCCGGGCCGGGCCCGCTCGGCTGTGTCCCCGCCGTCCCCGCCGTCCGCTCCGGCCACCAGCGCGTACAGGCCGAACAGGGTGATCGCGATCGCCACGGCGATCAGTGCCAGGAACCGCCGGTCCCGCATCGCGTCCATTCTTCCCGTTCTCCATTGATATGCGCCCAGGAAGAAGATCGTAGAGCGGCGGGTGGCCAGAAACCATGCCGTCCGGGGATCGGCCCCTTTCCCATGCCCCCGGTACGGCCACGGCCCGGCTCCGGCGGCGCTCCCGGCGTCGGGGCCGGCCCCACCGGGACGGCCTCGGCCGCGTCCGCCCGCGCAGCCGTGCTGTCACTGCGGGCCGCCGGTCCGGCGCGTCCTCACAGACGCTCGATGACGGTGACGTTGGCCTGGCCGCCGCCCTCGCACATGGTCTGCAGGCCGTACCGGCCGCCGGTGCGCTCCAGTTCGTGCAGGAGCGTGGTCATCAGCCGGGCGCCGGTGGCGCCGAGCGGGTGGCCGAGCGCGATCGCGCCGCCGTTCGGGTTGACCCGCGCCGGGTCGGCGCCCGTCTCCTTGAGCCAGGCCAGCACGACCGGGGCGAACGCCTCGTTGATCTCCACCACGTCGATGTCGCCGATCGCCATGCCCGCCTTCTTCAGCGCGTACGCCGTGGCGGGGATCGGCGCCGAGAGCATCCGGATCGGGTCCTCGCCGCGCGCGGAGAGGTGGTGGACGCGGGCGCGGGGGCGCAGCCCGTGGACGCGCACCGCCTCCGCCGAGGCGATCAGCAGGGCCGCGGCGCCGTCGGAGATCTGCGAGGCCAGCGCCGCGGTCAGCCGGCCGCCCTCCACCAGGGGGCGCAGCCCGGCCATCTTCTCCGGCGAGGTGTCGCGGCGCGGCCCCTCGTCGTGCTCGACGCCCGCCAGCGGCGCGATCTCCCGGGTGAAGCACCCCGTGTCGACCGCGCGGACCGCCCGCCGGTGCGACTCGCAGGCGAAGGCCTCCATCTCCTCGCGGGACAGGTCCCAGTGCGCGGCGATCATCTCGGCGCCGCGGAACTGGGAGACCTCCTGCTCGCCGTACCGGGCCCGCCAGCCCGCCGACCCGGCGAAGGGCGTGGCGAAGCCGAGCGCCTGCCCGGCGGTCATCGCGTGGCCGATGGGGACCTGCGACATGCTCTGCACTCCCCCGGCGACCACCAGGTCGGCGGTGCCGGAGAGCACGGCCTGCGCGGCGAAGTGCACCGCCTGCTGCGAGGAGCCGCACTGCCGGTCGACGGTGACGCCGGGCACCTCCTCGGGCAGCCCGGCCGCCAGCCAGCAGGTGCGGGCGATGTCCCCGGCCTGCGGGCCGACCGTGTCCACGCACCCGAAGACCACGTCCTCCACCGCGGCCGGGTCGACCCCGGAGCGCTCCACCAGCGCGCTCAGCACGTGCGCGCCCAGGTCGGCGGGGTGCACGCCGGACAGGCCGCCGCCGCGCCGCCCCACGGGGGTGCGGACCGCTTCGACGATGTACGCCTCCGCCGTCCGGGGGGCCGCCGGGGGACTCGTTCGGGGACTCGTTCGGGGGGCCGGTCGGATGGCCACGGTGCACTCCTCAGGTCTCCAGGATCCCTTCCAGGACCATCACGATGTACTGCCGGGCGATCTCGTCCGCGCTCAGCGCGCCGTCGCTCCGGTACCAGCTCGCGGCCACCCAGACGGTGTCACGGATGAAGCGGTAGATCAGGCCGGTGTCGAGGTCGGCGCGGAACTCCCCGTCCAGGACGCCCCGGTCCAGCACCGAGAGCCACATCTCGCGGAAGCGCCGCATGGAGTCGAGCAGGTAGCCGAAGCGCGGGTTCGCCGCCAGGTGCCGGGACTCGTTCTGGTAGATCATGACCGCCGGGCGGTACAGGTCGATCATCCGGAACGACTCGGCGATCAGCGCGTGGAAGGTCTCGCGCGCGCCCAGCCCCGCGGCGGTGATGCGGTCGTAGGACGCCCACAGGTCGGTGAGGAACGTCGAGAGGATCTCGTCGACCATCGACTCCTTGGAGTCGAAGTGGTAGTAGAGGCTGCCGCCGAGGATGCCCGCCGCGTCCGCCACCTCGCGGACCGTGGTGGCGGAGTACCCCCGGGACGCGAACACCTCCGCGGCCGTGGCGAGCAGCTCGGCCCGCCGCCCGGCGCGGGCGGTGGCGGTGCTCTCGGAGTCTCGGCGTCGTGGGCTCATGGGAGACGGACCTCTCAGGGGTGCTGACTGGAGACGGAGACGACCTCTCCGGTCAGGTAGGAGGAGTAGTCGCTCGCGAGGAAGACGATAACGTTGGCGACCTCCCAGGGCTGCGCCGCGCGCCCGAGCGCCTCCGCGGCGGTGAGCTCGGCCAGCAGCTCCTCGGTGGTCACCTTGGCCAGGTTCGCGTGCATGGCCAGCGAGGGCGCCACCGCGTTGACCCGCACGCCGTACGGCGCCGCCTCGACGGCCGCGCACCGGGTCAGCGCCATGACCCCGGCCTTGGCCGCCGCGTAGTGGCACTGGCCCTCCTGCGCCCGCCAGCCGACCACCGAGGCGTTGTTCACGATCACGCCGCGCCCCCGCGGCTGCATGAGCGCCAGGGCGGCGCGGGTGCAGCGCATGGTCCCGGTCAGCGTCACGTCGAGCACGCGGCTCCACTGCTCGTCGGTCATCTCGACGAGCCGGGCCGTGCCGCCGAGCCCGGCGTTGTTGACCAGCACGTCCACCGGCCCCAGGCGCTCCTCGGCGGTCGCGAACAGGGAGCGGACCTGCTCCTCGGAGGTCACGTCGCACGGCACGGCGGTCACCGCCCCGGCGCCGAACTCCTCCTCCAGCGCGGCCAGGGCCGCGGCCAGCCGCCGCTCGTGGGCGTCGCTCACCGCGACCCGGGCGCCCTCCTCCAGCAGGCGGCGGGCGCAGGCGCCGCCGATGCCGGTGCCGGCGGCGGCGGTCACCACCGCGACCCGGCCGCGCAGCAGGCCGTGCCCCGGAACGTACGGCGGCGCCGAGGACCCCGGCGGCTGCGGGCCCCTCTCCTCGTCGGGCTTCACATGATTTACTCTACCAAACAGTTGTTAGAAAGAATGCGAGGGTCCCCGATGACCGTGGTCCGCTACGAGCGGCGCGGGCCCGTGGCGGTGGTCACCATGAACCGCCCGGAGTACCGCAACGCGCAGAACTCCGCGATGACCTACGCCCTCGACGAGGCCTTCTACCGGGCCGCCGCCGACGACGGGGTCAAGGTGGTCGTGCTGGCCGGGGAGGGCCCCCACTTCTCCGCCGGGCACGACATCGGCACCCCCGGCCGCGACGCGCACGTCTCCTTCGAGCGCCGGGCCGGCCTGTGGTGGGACCACGTCGGCAAACAGGGCGCCGAGAGCCGCTTCGCCCGCGAGTCCGAGGTCTACCTCGGCATGTGCCGCCGCTGGCGGGAGCTCCCCAAACCGATGATCGCCATGGTGCAGGGCGCGTGCGTCGCGGGCGGGCTCATGCTCGCCTGGGTCTGCGACCTGATCGTCGCCTCCGACGACGCGTTCTTCGCCGACCCCGTGGTCCGCATGGGCGTCCCCGGCGTGGAGTACTTCGCCCACCCCTGGATGATGCCGCCGCGGATCGCCAGGGAGCTCCTCTACACCGGCGACCGGATGAGCGCCCGGCGCGCGTACGAGGTGGGCGCGGTCAACCGGGTCGTGCCCCGCGAGGAGCTCCGGGCGCAGACGTTCGCCCTGGCCGAGCGGATCGCGGCGATGCCGCGGCTCGGTCTCGCGCTCACCAAGAAGGCCGTCAACCAGGCGGAGGACGCCCAGGGCATGCACGCCGGGATGGACGCGGTCTTCGGCCTGCACCACCTCGCCCACGCGCACAACGCCGAGACCTCGGCCGACGCCCTGGCCGGCATGGACCCCCGGAGCATGAAGGCCGCCGCCGGAGCCGCCCCCGGAGGCGCGGAGGACGACGGCGGATCCGGCTCGGGGAGCACGGAGGCCGCCACCGATGGATCTTGACCTCTCGTCCGCGGAGCCGTTCCGCGCCGAGGTGCGCGACTGGCTCCGCGCCCACGTGCCCGCCGTCCCCCTGCCCTCGCTGGAGACCGCGGAGGGCTTCGCCGCCCACCGCGCCTGGGAGCGCGAGCTGTACGACGCGCGCCTGTCGGTCGTCTCCTGGCCCGCCCGGTACGGCGGGCGGGACGCGAGCCCGCTGGAGTGGCTGGTCTTCGAGGAGGAGTACCACGCCGCCGGGGCGCCCGGCCGGGTCGGTCAGAACGGCGTCAACCTGCTCGCCCCGACGCTCTTCGCGCACGGCACCCCCGAGCAGCGGGAACGGATCCTGCCGCCGATGGCCTCCGGCGCGGTCGTCTGGGCCCAGGCCTGGTCCGAGCCGGAGGCGGGCAGCGACCTGGCCTCGCTGCGCGCCACCGCGACCCGGGTGGACGGCGGCTGGCGGCTGAACGGCCAGAAGACGTGGAGCTCGCGCGCGGCCTTCGCCGACCGGGGGTTCGGCCCGTTCCGCTCCGATCCGCGGGCCGGGCGGCACCGGGGCCTGACCTACCTGATGTTCTCCCTGGACGCCGAGGGACTCACCCGCCGCCCGATCGGCCGCCTGGACGGCAAGCCCGCCTTCGCCGAGCTCTTCTTCGACGACGTGTTCGTGCCCGACGCCGACGTGATCGGCGCGCCGGGCGAGGGCTGGCGGGTGGCGATGGCCACCACCGGCGACGAGCGCGGGCTCACCCTGCGCAGCCCCGGCCGGTTCACGGCCGCCGCCGACCGGCTGGTCGCGCTCTGGCGCGAGCGCGCCGACCCCGCCGACACCGCGCTGCGCGACCGGGTGGCCGACGCCTGGATCAGGGCCCGCGCCTACCGGCTGAAGGGCTTCGAGACGATCTCCCGCGCCGACGGCGCCGGCGCGGGGGCCGGATCCAGCCTCAACAAGGTCTTCTGGTCGGAGCTGGACCTGGCCCTGCACGAGACCGCGCTCGACCTGCTGGGCCCGGACGGCGAACTGGCGGGCGAGTGGCTGGAGGGCTACGTCTTCTCCCTGGCCGGGCCGATCTACGCCGGGACCAACGAGATCCAGCGCGACGTCATCGCCGAGCGCGTGCTCGGCCTGCCCCGGGCGGACCGGTGAGGACGGCCGGAGCGCGGCGGCGCGCCGGAGACCGGGGAACGACCCGGGGCCGGAGGACGGCCCGGGCGGGCGGCGGACGCGACAGGACCGGGAGACGACGGTGAAGTTCATCCTCGACGCCGAGCAGCGGTTGTTCGGTGAGACCCTGCACAGGCTGCTGGACGGGGCCGGGACGCCGGGCGTGATCCGCTCCCGGGCCGCCGGGGAGCCGGAACCGGTCCGGTCCCTGTGGCGCGCGCTCGCCGGAGCCGGGGTCTTCGCACCGGCGGTGCCGGAGGCCGCGGGCGGGGCAGGGCCGCTCCCGGTGGAGCTGGTGACCGCCTTCCACGAGCTGGGGCGGCACGCCGTACCGGGCCCGCTGGCCGAGACCGCCGCCGCCGCCGAGCTGCTCACCCGGCTCGGTGGGTTCTCCGGGTCCGGCGGGGCCGGGCGGGCCGGCGATGAATCCGGGACGGCCGGAGCGGCCGGAGCAGGCGGGCTCGCCGCGGAGTGGCTGCCGCGCATCGCCGAGGGCACGGCCGCCGTCTCCCTGGTCCTGCCCCCGGCCGTGCCGTACGCGCTGGACGCCGACCTCGCCGACGCGGTCTGGCTGGTGGACGGCGACCGGCTGTGCGAGACCGTCCCCGGAGCGGCGCGGTCCTCGCTGGACCCGGGACGGCGGCTCTTCCCGGTCCGAGTGGGAACCGTCCTGGCCCGCGGTCCGGCGGTGCGCGCGGCGGCGCGGGCCGCCGGCGACGTGGGCGCGCTCGCCTGCGCCGCCCAGCTCGTCGGGCTGGGCCGCCGCCTGCTGGAGGCCACCGTGGCGTACGCCGCGGCCCGGCACCAGTTCGGGCGGCCGATCGGCTCCTTCCAGGCGGTCAAGCACCGCCTGGCCGACGTCCTGGTGGCCCTGGAGTACGCCCGGCCGCTGGTGCACGGCGCGGCGCTGGCGTACGGCTCGCCGGACCTCCCGCGCGACGTGTCGGCCGCGAAGGCGGCGGCCTCGGAGGCCGCCTACGCGGCGGCCCGCACCGCCCTGCAGGTGCACGGCGCGATCGCCTACACCGACGAGTACGACCTCGGCCTCTGGATCCGCCGGGCCCGCGCCCTGCGCACCGCCTGGGGCTCCCCCGCCGACCACCGCGCCCGCGTGATGTCCTGCCTGGCGGAATCCTGACCGTCACCGCCGCCGGACGGGCACCGGACCGGCACCGGACCGGCACCGGACGGGCACCGGACGGGCACCGGACGGGCGGCGTGGCACGGCGTTGCGCGACGACGCACGGCGTTGCGGGTCAGCCGAGGCGGGACAGGCCGCGCAGGGTGTCGGCGGCCCGGGTGACGACGGCGTCGATCAGCTCCTCGCAGGAGGGCAGGTCGTCGATGAGCGCCACCACCTGGCCGGAGGCCAGCACGCCGAGGTCGGGGCGGCCGTCGACCATGGCCGCCCTGAGCAGCATGGGGGTGTTGGCCGCCATCAGCACCTGGGACCAGGTCAGCTCCCTGCCGCGTTTCATGGCCAGGCCGTCGCGGACCATCGCCGCCCAGGACATGCCGGAGACCTTCCGGAAGCGGGCGGCGTTGCGCACCGCGCGGAGCAGGCCGGTCAGCCGGCCCGCGTCCTCCAGCCCGTCCACCAGCGGCGTGCGCAGCACCCGGTGCGGCAGGCCGTCCACCTGGCGGGTGACCACGGTCTCCGACGCGGCCAGGTAGAGCCGTTTGACGGCGTCGGGGACCGGGCTGTCGGAGGTGAGCAGGAACCGGGTGCCCATGGCCACGCCCGCCGCGCCGTACGCCAGCGCGGCGGCCAGGCCCCGGCCGTCGAAGAAGCCTCCGGCGGCGATCACCGGGATGCCGACGGCGTCGACGATCTGCGGCAGCAGCAGCGTGGTGGCGACCGGCCCGGTGTGGCCGCCGCCCTCGCCGCCCTGGACGAGCACCGCGTCGGCCCCCCAAGCGGCGACCTTCTCCGCGTGGCGGCGCGCCCCGACGGACGGGATCACCACGACGCCGGCGTCCTTCAGCCGGGCGATCAGCTCCGGGCGGGGGGCCAGCGCGAAGGAGGCGACCCGCACCCGGTGCCTGATCAGCAGGTCGACGCGGTCGCCCGCGTCGGAGGCGTCGGCGCGCAGGTTCACCCCGAAGGGCGCGTCGGTGCGCGAGCGGACCTCCTCGATGGCGGCGGCGAGCCGGTCGAGGGTCATGGTGGCCGAGGCGAGGATGCCGAGCCCGCCCGCGTTCGCCGTCGCGGAGACCAGCCGCGGTCCCGCCACCCAGCCCATGCCGGTCTGCACGACCGGGTGGCGGACGCCGACCAGGCGGGTGAGCGGCGTGTCCAGCACCTGGTCGATCATGTTCCGGCCTCCCGCTCCCCCGCGCTCCGACGCTTCCGGGGCGCCACCCCTCCCGGCGCCCGGACCGGCGCCCGGACCGGCACCCGGACCGGCACCCGGACCGGCATCCGGACCGGCGGGATCCGCGGGCGCCGGGGCGTCACGTCCGGACCTCCCGGTCCCGCAGGCCCCGCGGGTCGAGCACCTCGCGGATCAGCCGCAGCTCCTCATCCGACGGCCACCGGGTCCGCGGCACGTCGCCGTCGATCGCCAGGTCGAATCCGGTGGCGGCGACGACCTGCCCGACCTGCACCCCGGGATGGACCGAGACCAGCCGCATCGCCCCGTCCGGCGCACCGAAGTCGAACACCCCCAGGTCGGTCACGACCCGGCGCAGGTCGTGGAAGCGGGAGGTGTGCGCGCCCAGCCCCGCCGCCCGGTCGGAGCCGATCCCGCTGACCACGTCCGCCTTCGGCACGAACACCCGGGTGGAGTGGCGGGGGATCCAGTAACTGGTCGGGTTGCAGATCGTGTTGCCGGGGGCGCCGCGCACACCGAGCAGCTGCGAGGTGGGCCGGGCCCGGTCGCCGATCGCCGAGATGTTGGTGTTGCCGTACCGGTCGATCTGGGAGGCGCCCATCATCACGTGCCGCCGCCCGTTCTGCACCAGCCACAGGTGGTCGCGGAACGGCAGCCAGCCCTCCACCGGGCCCGCGGGCGCGCCGATCGGCACCGGCTCGGCGGTGAGCAGCGCGCCGCCGTCGGTGGTCAGCAGGCCGGGTTCGAAGGTGAGCCGGGCCAGCCGGGCTCCCAGGATCGAGCAGGTGCCCATCGCCGCCGCCAGGATCTCGCCGTCGCCGCGCCAGGCCTCGGCGCACGCCGTCACGCAGACCTCCGCCCGGGTCGCGCTCATCGAGCCACCCCCTTCGTCCCGGTCCCGGCTCGGCTCCGGGGACCCGTGCGGGCCGTCGCCGCGCCGCGGGCCGCGCCCGCCGTACCGGTCGCGCTCATCGGACCCGCTCCTCGTGCCAGCGCCGTACCGCGTCCCGGTAGGCGGTCTCGTCGCCGGACAGGAACCGGTCGGCGAAGACCGCCCACGCCTCCGGATCGGCGGCCGAGTCCGCGTAGTGCCGCTGGAAGGCCTCGTCGCGGCCGTGCTCCCCGCCCTCGGTGGAGTGCGCGGTGAAGTGCGCGCCGCCCGGGGCCTCCACCACGCCGGTGACGTGCATCCGGCTGACCAGCAGCGTCTGCGGCGGGCCGTCCAGCCCGCCCGGATCCACCAGCCGCTCGCAGCTCAGGTAGGTGCGGGCGGCGGCCTTGGCGAACAGGTCGTCCAGGTAGGGGTCGGGCCCGAGGTACCGGCCGTTGCCGCGGGCGTCGGCCCGCTCCAGGTGCACCAGCGCCGCGTCCAGCGTCAGCGCCGGCACCGCGACCAGTTCCTCGCCCTCCCCTCGCGCGTCCTCCGCCCCGTCCCCATCCCCGTCCCCATCCCCGTCCCCGTCTCCTCCCGCGTCCCTTCCCGGGCCGCCCTCCGGGCCCCGCCCGGCGGCGCCGTACCACACGCCCGCGGGACCGTACGGCGAGCGGACCGTGCGCAGCTCCGGGTTGATCCGCATGACGTCCGAGCCGAGCCCGGCCCGGGTCGGCAGGAACGGCAGCCGGTGCGCGGCGGCGAGCAGGCCGAACATGAACATGCCCTCGTCGTACTCGGTGAGCTCGACCGTCCCGTTCTGCCGGGCGGCCCGGAAGTGCGGTTCCAGGGGGACCGAGTCGAGCGTCACGAAGGGGGCGACCACCCGGCGGACCTTGCCCGCGGCGCAGAGCAGGCCCACGTCGGGCCCGCCGCACGACACGATCGTCAGATCCTCCAGGGGGGACCGGAGGATCGCCCGGACCAGCGCCATCGGCTTGCGCCGCGAGCCCCAGCCGCCGATCCCGACCGTCATGCCGCTCTCCAGCGAGGCGGCGACCTCCTCGGCCGTCATCACCTTGCCCGACGCCCCGACCGACGCCTTGCCCGTCACCCCGCCCGTCACCCCGACCGACGCCTTGCCCGTCACCCCGCCCGTCACCCCGACCGACGCCTTGCCCGACGCCTTGCCCGTCACCCCTGCGCCCCCTCGGCGACGAAGGCGTCGCGGTGCCGGTCACCGGCGCCCATCAGGGTGAGCTCGAAGGTGAAGCCCTGCTCGAAGCGGTAGCCGCGGTCGACGTCCACCGGGTCGATGCCGTTCAGCGACTCCTTGGCCCGGCGGATCACGTAGGGGTCCTTGGCGGCGATCTGCGCGGCGACCGCGAAGGCGGTCTCGCGGAGCCGGTCGGCGGGCGCGAGCTCCAGCACCGAGCCGAAGGCGTGCAGTTCGGCCGCCGTGACGTTCCGGCAGGTGTAGACCATCGCGCGCATCAGGTGCTGGGGCACGAGGCGGGCCAGGTGGGTGGCGGCGCCGAGCGCGCCCCGCTCCACCTCGGGCAGGCCGAAGTAGGCGTCCTCGGCGGCGACCACGATGTCGGCGTTCCCCGCCAGGCCGACGCCGCCGCCCAGGCAGAACCCGTGCACGGCCGCGATGACCGGCACCTCGCACCCGTAGACGGCGGCGAACGCCGCGCGGCAGCCGCGGTTGGCGCCCACCAGCGCCTCGAACCCGGGGGCGGCCTGCAGCTCCTTGATGTCCACCCCGGCGTTGAAGCCCCGCCCCTCCGCGCGGAGCACCACGACGCGGCTCGCGGTGTCGCGCCCGGCCTCCCGCACCGCCTCCGCCAGCTCGAACCAGCCGCGCACCGGCAGGGCGTTGACCGGGGGGACGTCCACGACGATCTCACGCACGCCGTCGCCGTGCTCCCTGGTGGAGATTCCCATGGGCTGCCTTTCCACCAAACATTTGTTAGAAAGTACGGTAGCAAAGGAACGGCTCGTCCGCCTCCCCGAGTCCGCGGGGCACGGGCGGGCCGCCCCTCCCGCCCCGCCGTCACCGATGAGGAGAGCCGACGATGATCTGCAAGGACCGCGTCGCCGTCGTCACCGGGGCCGGGCGCGGCCTCGGCCGCGCACACGCCCTGGAGCTCGCCCGGCAGGGCGCCAGGGTCGTGGTCAACGACCTCGGCGTGAGCGCCGCCGGGGAGGGCGGCTCGGAGGGCCCCGCCCGGCGGGTGGCCGAGGAGATCCGCGCGCTGGGCGGCGAGGCGGTGGCCGACGGCTCCGACATCGCCGACGGTGACGGGGCCCGGCGCCTGGTGGCCACCGCCCTGGAGGCGTACGGCCGGCTGGACGTGCTGGTCAACAACGCGGGCTTCCTGCGCGACCGCATGCTGGTGAACCTGTCGGAGGAGGAGTGGGACGCGGTGGTGCGCGTCCACCTCAAGGGCCATTTCCTGCCGCTCAAGCACGCCGGGCTGTACTGGCGGGCCGAGTCCAAGGCGGGCCGTCCGGTGGACGCCCGGGTGGTCACCACCTCGTCCGGGGCGGGGCTGCTCGGCAGTGTGGGGCAGGCCAACTACGCCGCGGCCAAGGCCGGCATCGTGGGCCTCACCCTGGTGGCCGCCGCCGAGCTGGCCCGGTACGGCGTGACCGTCAACGCGATCGCCCCGGCCGCCCGGACCCGGATGACCGAGCAGGTCTTCGCCCCGGCCATGGCCGCCCCGCCGGACGGCTCCTTCGACGCGATGGCGCCGGAGAACGTCTCCCCCCTGGTCGCCTGGCTCGCCTCGGCCGGGTCGCGGGGGGTGACGGGCCGCGTCTTCGAGGTCGAGGGCGGCCGGATCTGCGTGATGGAGGGCTTCCGGCACGGACCGGCCTCCGACAACGGCGCCCGCTGGGAGGCCGCCGACCTCGGCCCGGTGATCGCCGGCCTGCTGGCCGACGCCGCCGCTCCCGAACCCGTCTACGGGGCCTGAGCACCACGGGCGGTTTCGGTAGCATGCGAAGACTGTCCCCATCCCGAGGAACGCCCCTGATGCACCACGGCACCGCGCCCGCCCGGCCCCTGACCGACGACCAGCCGGGCCTGCCCGCCGACATACGGCTGATCGTCACCGACATGGACGGCACGCTCCTGGACGGCGACGGGCGGATCCCCGCGGACCTGTGGCCCCTGCTGGAGCGGCTGCGCGGCCGTGGCGTGCTGTTCTGCCCCGCCAGCGGCCGGCAGTACGCCTCGCTGGCCGTGCAGTTCAAGGACGCCCTCGACGGGACGGTCTTCATCGCCGAGAACGGCGCCTTCGTGGTCCGGGACGGCCAGGAGATCAGCTCCGACCTGCTGGAGCCGCCGTTCGTCCGCGACGTCGTGGCGTCCGCGCGCGACCTGGCGGCCGGCGGCGTGGACATCGGCGCGGTCGTCTGCGGCAAGCGCACCGCCTACGTGGAGCGCACCGACCCGGCCTTCCTGGCCGAGGCCGTCAAGTACTACGCCCTCCTGACCCCGGTGGACGACCTGGCCGCCGTCGACGACGACATCATCAAGATCGCCCTGTTCGACTTCGGCGGGGCCGAGCACAGCACGGCCCCGGCGTTGAAGCCGTTCGACGAGACCCACCAGGTGGTGGTCTCCGGCGCGCACTGGGTGGACGTCATGCACACCGACACCGGCAAGGGCGCGGCCGTGCGGCGGCTCCAGCAGGAGCTGGGCATCACGCCCGCCCAGACCATGGTCTTCGGCGACTACCTCAACGACCTGGGGATGCTCGACGCCGCCGAGTGGTCCTTCGCGGTGGCCAACGCCCACCCCGAGGTGATCGGGCGGGCCCGCTACCTGACCGCCTCCAACGACGAGCACGGCGTCCTGCACGCCATCGGCCGGGTCACGGGCCTGGCCCCGTGACGCGCTCCCCGGCCTGAGCCCGTCGTTCGACCTCCGGGAGCGCGTCCAGCCGTGAGCGGCTTCGGTCGTTCGTCGCCCCTCCCCGGGTCAGTGCGGGGAGCGCGGCGCCGGTCACCGGAGCGGGACGGATCGAAGCGCACCCTCAGGCGTCGAAGCGCCGGCGGGCGGTCTCGATGTGGCCGAGATGCCGCTGGGTCCAGCCGCAGATGAGATCGACCGTCGCGCGCAGGGCCCGGCCCGGCTCGGTGAGGGTGTACTCGACCCGCGGCGGCACGGTGGGATGCACCTTCCGCTCGGCCAGGCCGTTGCGCTCCAGCATGCGCAGGTTCTGGGTGAGCATCTTGTGGCTGATGCCCTCGACCTCGTCGCGCAGCTCGCTGAAGCGCAGGGTGCGCTCCCCGAGGGCCTCGATGATGAGCAACGCCCACTTGTTGGCGACATCCGAGAAGATCTCCCGCGCGAGGGAGTCCGCGCGCCTCAGGTCCGCTTCGTCGGTCATGCCCGCGAACTGCTTGGTCACCATGAGGTTCCCCAGTCTCTGAAAAGTGCGTTCTTCCACGTCGGCGAACACTCTCCTATGGTTCCTGGGTAACCGCAAGAGAGGACGGGCGCCCTCCGGCGCCTCGATCGCATAAGGATCAGGAGATCTCGTGGCCGTTTCGCTCATCAACCCCGACAAGCACATCCAGGTCCCGCTGTACCACCACGTCGCGGTGGCGAGCGGGAGCAGGCAGGTCCACATCGCGGGGCAGGTCGCCTGGGACGAGAGCGGCGAGCTCGTGGCACCGGGCGACCTCGCCGGGCAGGTCGCCCAGGTCTACCGCAACGTCGCCAAGGCGCTGGACGCCGCCGGAGCGACGTTCCACGACGTCGTCCGCTTCACGTGGTACGCCGCGGGCTGGAGGAGAGAGATGTACGACGCCTTCAACGCGGGCGTCGAGCAGGCGGCCCGCGAGTTCGACATCGCCACGCCGCCGGCCGCGCTGATCGGGGTGGAGGTGCTGTTCGAGCCCGGCATCCTCATCGAGGCGGAGGTCACCGCGGTCATCGATTGAAGCGGTCGCACCGGATGCGAGTAGGCCCGGTGTCCCTGCGGCCGTCCACGGTGCCGGGCGGCGGGGGGAGGTCGCCTCCGAGGAGGCGTCGTGCGATGAGCAGGGCCTCATCCGCGGGGGTGGCGTCCACGGTGGAGCAGGGGGCTTCGGAGGCCGGGGTGGGGACGAAGGCCTCGATGGCGTCCATGTGCTCGGGCTGCAGTCCTCTGCCGGGTGACGGCGCGATCAGCAGGGCCCGGCCGCCTGCGGTCAGCTCGTCATGGACCGGCCCGCCGGCGGGCACTTCGACGTCGTCGGTCCAGATGAGCCGCCGCCCTTGTGCCAGGACGTCGCGGGCTGCGGTGAGCTTGGCCGTCGCGGCGGCGGTGGCGGACAGGTGCTCGGACCAGGCGCGCGCCAGGCGGGGCAGGCCGAACAGTCGTTCCATCTGGTCGGCGTCGGCGCACCAGGTGCTGCACCAGCGGATCTCGACGCCGCCGGCCCGGTGCAGCGCGCGGATGCGGTCGAGCAGGGCCGGCGCCCACCGTATGCGATAGGCGTCGCCGCCGGAATAGGCGGTGCCGCTGCGCGGGGGGCCGCCCCAGCCGGGTCGGGAGGCGTTGATCACGCCGTCGACGTCGAGTAACCACACCGGCCGGTTCATCGGCCGGCCTGCCCGGCGGGCGCGCGACGAGGGGGTGCGATGCTCATGTGCCGTCCTTCGCGGGCTGCGGGCGCGGGCTGCGGGGTGAGGTAGCGGTGCAGGGAGGTCGTGGGGATGCCGGTCGCCGAGCCGGTCCAGGGTGCGCACCACGATATCCCGGCCGCCCGCCGCTGCACCGGGAGGTGGACCGCGGCCCGCAGGACGGGCAGGAAATCAGCCACGCTCCGCAGGCGGTGGTGATGACGGAGGTAGAGGTCGACGCCAGGGCGGAAGCCGCGGCGGGCGTCCGCACCCGTCGGCGTCCGCACCCGCAGGGAGGGGACACCGGGTCGTCCCGATCGGCCGGCGCGCCTGCGACTTCCGCGGTAGCCGTATACCGCGGAAGTCGCAGGCCGCCTTTCAACCGGACGCAGGACGTGCCCCGTCGGGCCGGTCCGGCGCAATCGTCCGGCGGCACCGATCACGAACGCCGGCACCGTTTCCTCCTGCGGTTCCGCTGTGCTCCGCAGGCCGCGCTTCCTGTGCCCGGGCCCTGGGGAGAGGCGCCCGGATGCAGGAAGCGCCCAGGGGAGGCGTGGGGCGCGAAGCGTCCGCCACGCCGCCGAACGGCCGCTCCCGTCGGCCCTCCACGAGAGAAGGCGACCTGGGCGGGGCTGAGTGATCCGCTGCGGCGGCACCGGCCCGGCAGTGCGCTGCTTGTGAACCTGGCGGCGCGATGATCACCGGCCATTGTCGACCCATCGCCGACCCTCCATAGCAGGTTCCCTGTTCGCCGGGATCCCGCCCCGGTCCGGCCATCGGCGGGCGGCGGATCCGCCGGTGGCGCCCCTCGGGGAAGATCGGCTTGCAGCATACCCCCATGGGGTATAATTTGAAGCGTGTCAGTCCTGATCGACGAAGGAGCTCACCGTGTCGGAACCGACGCACCACTCAGGGCACGAGACGCACCACGGTCATGGGCCGCCGGAGGGACACCACGGACACGGGGGACACGACCACCGCGCCCACGCGGGCCATGCTCAGAAGACCACCTGGAAAACGGCCGCCTCGGCCACCCTGCACTGCCTGACCGGCTGCGCGATCGGCGAGGTCCTCGGCCTGGTGATCGGCACCGCCCTGGGTTGGTCCACCGCGCCCACCATCATCCTGGCCGTCGCCCTGGCCTTCTTCTTCGGTTACCTGCTCACCCTGATCCCGCTGCGCCGGGCCGGCGTGAACCGGGGCACCGCGATCAAGCTGGCGCTGGCCGCCGACACCGTCTCGATCATCGTCATGGAGATCGTCGACAACGGCGTCATGCTGGTGATCCCCGGCGCCATGGACGCCGGCCTGACCACCGGCCTGTTCTGGGGCGCCCTCGCCTTCGCCTTCCTGGTGGCCTTCCTCGTCACCACTCCGGTCAACAAGTGGATCATCGGCCGCGGCAAGGGGCACGCCGTCGTCCACGCCTACCACCACTGATCCCCCGACCGGCCGACGACGAGACGGAGACCCATGGACGGACTCGACCGCCGGGTGCGCCGCACCCGGCGAGCCGTACAAGACGCCCTGGTCGACGCGATCGCGGACAAGGGCTACGACGCCGTCACCGTCACCGACCTGATCGAGCGAGCCGACATCGGCCGCTCGACCTTCTACTCCCACTTCACCGGCAAGCAGGACGTCCTGTTCCACACCATCGACGAACTCGTCGACCAGTTGGGATCCGCTCGGCCGGCCACGCCGGAGGAGATGTTCGCGTTCAGTCTGCCCTTGCTGGAGCACGTCGACGAGCAGCGGCACCTGGTCCGCGCCTTGCTGGGGCCGCGCGGAGGAGCGGCCGTGCACGCCCGTATCCGGTACGGCCTGTCATCGATCATCCGTACCGAACTGCTGGCCGCCCTGCCGTCGGACACCCCTGCTCCCGCTGACCTGGACCTGGCCGTCACCTGCGCCGCCGGCGCGTTCATGGCCCTGCTCACCCGCTGGGTGGAGGACGGCACGGCCGAGACTCCCGCACGGATGGACGCCGTCTTCCGTACGGTGCTGACGAAAGGCGTCGCGGCGGCATTGGCAGGGGCCCGCGAGGGGGGTGGCAGCCCTCGGCACAGCGGATCCCGGTTCCCGAACAGACAGCCGCCAGGTGTGCGCTTGTGAACGGTCGGGACCTGTTCGGCGATTGCCGTCACCCCTGACCACCGGTAACTCCTACCGGGACGCCTCAGTTCAGCCGAGGAACCCCCACCGGATCAGGAGCAGCCCATGTCGTTGTACGTCCCGCCCCAGCCTGCGCCCGTCACCGTCGGGCGGCGCACCGTCGTCCCGCTGATCGACGCGGCCGGTCACGTCCTGCCGCCCGAGCGGCTGTTCCCCCACCTGCCGGCGGCGGACCTCGAACGACTGCTCGCGATGGACGGCATGCGCGAGCCGATGGTCGTCGCCGGCTTCGCCATCCTGGGCGCCGGAACCACGATCCTGGTCGACACCTGCCTCGGCGGTGGCAAGCAGGGGAAAAGAGGCCCCTTCCCCGGCTTCACCTCCCGATGGACGACCACCCTCGCCGAGGCCGGCATCGAGCCCGCCACCGTGGACACCGTGGTCAACACCCACCTGCACCATGACCATGCCGGCTGGAACACCACCGACGACCTGAAACCGGCCTTCCCCCGTGCGCGCTTGCGGGATCACTCTGGTGATCACATCTCGGGCTCCCGCCATGATGAGGATCACGTCCAGTTGTCCGGGTCGGCCATCTGGTTGCGATAAACAACTATCTAGTTGTACGGTCGAACCATGGCGGATGATCGCGAACTCCAGGAGGCCGTGGCCCGCTTCGTCCGAGCCTTCGGCCTCCACCAGCCCGACCGGACCCCCTGCGGGCAGCCCGTCCCGACCTCGGAGGCCCACGCGCTGGGCGAACCGGCCAGGGACGGCTCATTACGCCAGAGCGAGCCGGCGCACCGGCTCCGGCTGGAGAAGAGCACCACCAGCCGCCTGGTCACGCAGCCCATCAACCGCGGCCGGGCCGAGCGCACCCCCGCACCCGACGACGGGCGCGGCGTGCCGGTCCGGCTCACCCCGCACGGGGTGCAGGCCGCAGGTCGGCCGGCCGAGGCCAGGACCAAGCGGTTCTCCGCCGTTTTAGACCGTGTCCCCCAGGGCGAACGCGCCGACGTGCTGCGCGCCCCGACCATCCTCACGGAGGCCATCGATGAAACGTGAGAATCGACGCACCCAGACGCTCATCACGGTGCTCGCGCTCATCGTCGTCGCCACGACGGCGTACATACTCATCGACCGGGGTGAGCAGCAGGCGCAGGCCGCCCGGCAGGCCGAGATCGCGGCCAGGAGCCGGCAGGTGATGCCGTTCGACCTGGAGCGCACCACGCACCGCTTCGCCAAGTCCGCCGATGGCGGCGTGCAGACCGTCACCTCCGACCATCCGGCCGACGCCGAGCAGGTCGCCCTGATCCGCGAGCACCTGGCCGAGGAGGCGGCGGGCTTCAGCAAGGGCGACTACGGCGACCCCGCCTCCATCCACGGCGACGACATGCCGGGCCTGCGCGAGCTTGAACAAGGCCACGACCGCATCGCCATCGATTACGCCGAACTGCCCGCCGGCGCCCAGATCACCTACACCACCACCGAGGCGTCCCTGATCACAGCGCTGCACGCGTGGTTCGACGCCCAGGTCACCGACCACGGCCAGCACGCCGAACACGGCTGAGCCCGCCGCCCGAACGCTTTCCGCCGGATCCGTCTATCCCATCTATACCTGGCAGGGGTACCGTTTCTTCTGCTCATCTAGATACCTAACCCCCGTACCGTGTTGGCTTACTCGGCGGATCCCCCGGCTGTCAGACCACCCCAACCGTCACTGGGGAGGCATAACGCCTCCCCAGCCCGACGACCGAGAGGACGACTCGTGACGACCGCGGACACCGGCTCCGGCCCGCGCGCCGGCGTGAAACAGCGGCTCGGCCTGGGCGTACTGGTCCTGCCCCCGCTCTTGCTGTTCATGATGAAGCGCACATCGCCCCAACCCGCCCTCTGAACCCTCATCTGGAAGGACCACCGTGATTGTGATCCGACGCGCCACGCCCGATGACGCCTCCACCGTGCACGACCTCATCCACGGGTTGGCCGAGCACCAAGACCAGATCTGGGGCGTCACGGTAAGCGTCGACGACCTGAAGCGGATGCTCACCCGCCCGGAGATCACCTACCTGATCGCCGAGCGGGACGGGCGGGCCGTCGGCTACGTCTCCTGGCTGCAGCGCATCAGCTTCTGGTCCGGCCAGGATTACCTCCACTTGGACGACCTGTACGTGACCGGCGCCGAACGCGGCAACGGCGTGGGAGAACGGCTGATGCGCGCCGCCGCCGAAGCCGCCGACGGCAAGGTGATCCGCTGGGAGGTGGCCGAGGTCAACATGTCCGCGCAACGCTTCTACGAGCGCATCGGCGCCGCCCTCGTCTCCAAGAAGATCGGCCGCTGGCAGCCGAAGTAGCCCGAACTCCGCCGCACGCGTCACGCCCGCGATAGGGAGGCTCGTAGCAAGGACCGTGCTCCCGTGCCTCAACCCGCGCCAGGGCCCGGCCGGCGGCGCCCAGCTCGTCGGCGACAAGATCGGGCCCGGCTTCGCCGACGCGTGACAGAGAGGCCGGAAACGATGGCGGTCTCAAGGGATCAGCGGCCGGAGTCGCTGCGGGCCGCCCTGCGGGGCGTCGAGCGGATGTACCTGTTCCCCGTTTCGCACGCGATCTCCGATGTCGTCGCGACAGCGAAGCGGGCCGGCGTCCGGCGGGTGGTGGTCTTGTCCGGAGCGGAGGCCGACAACGACGCGTTCGGGAGCGGCTACCAGGTCGTCGAACGGGCTGTGGAGAAGTCCGGACTTGAGTGGACGCACCTGCGGCCGGGTGAGTTCGCGGGTAACCGGCTGGACTGGGCGGAGAGGGTGCGTACCGAGCGGGTGGTGCGCCTGCGACTTCCGCGGTAGCCGTATACCGCGGAAGTCGCAGGCCGCCTTTCAACCGGACGCAGGACGCGCCCCGTCGGGCCGGTCCGGCACAATCGTCCGGCGGCACCGATCACGAACGCCGGCACCGTTTCCTCCTGCGGTTCCGCTGTGCTCCGCAGGCCGCGCTTCCTGTGCCCGGGCCCTGGGGAGAGGCGCCCGGGCACAGGAAGCGCTCAGGGGAGGCGTAGGGCGCGAACGCCACGTGGCGGATCACCGGCGGCTCGGTCACGCCGAGGCGGCCGGCGGCGGCCCGTTGCGCCGAGGCGTCGGGTCGTCGAGGAGCGCGTCCTTCTGCACCTTGCCCGCCGCGTTGCGCGGGAGGCCGTCGACGACGCGCACCTCCCGGGGCGCCTTGAAGTTCGCCAGCGCCGCCCGGCAGTGCGCGACGAGCTCCTCCGGGGAGACGGCGGCGCCGGGCCGGAGCACCACGTAGGCGCGGCCGACCTCGCCCAGCCGCGCGTCGGGGACGCCCACCACGGCCGCTTCGGCGACCGCCCCGTGCCGGGCGAGGACCTGCTCGACCTCGGCCGGATAGACGTTGAACCCGCCGACCGTGAACATGTCCTTCGACCGGCCGGTGACCGTCAGGTTGCCGCGCGCGTCGAGGCGGCCCCGGTCGCCGGTCACCAGCCAGCCGTCCCGGACCGCCTCCGCGGTCGCCCCGGGGTCGTCGAGGTAGCCGAGCATCACGTTGTGCCCCCGGACGAGGATCTCGCCGTCCTCCCCCGCCGGGACCGGCCGGCCCCCGCCGTCGGCCACCTTCACCTCCACGCCCTCGATGGGGCGGCCGGAGGTGCCGGCCACGGTCGCGTCGTCGTCGCCGAGGGAGCAGGAGGTGACCGTGCCGCACGACTCGGTGAGCCCGTACGCCGTGACGACCTGCGGGAAGAGCTCGGCCCGCAGGCGCGCGACCAGCGCGACCGGGACCGTCGCGGCGCCGGTCACCGCGAGCCGGAGCGAGGACAGGTCGTACCGGGAGCGCTCCGGCGCGTCCAGCATCGTCGTGTAGACCGTCGGCGGTCCGGGCAGGACGGTGATCCGCTCGGCCTCGACCAGCCGCATCGTCTCGCCGGGCTCGAACACCGGTTGGAGCACCATCGTCGCCCCTCGCAGCAGGCAGGCCAGCACGCCCGCCTTGTAGCCGAAGCAGTGGAAGAAGGGATTGACGATGAGGTACCGGTCCCCCGCGGACAACCCGGTCCGGCCGCACCACGCCTCGTAGGTCCGGACGTTCTGGCCGTGGGTGCACATGACCCCCTTGGGCCTGCCCGTCGTGCCGGAGGTGAAGAGCGCGTCCGCGACGTCCCCGGGGGCCACCGACGCCATCCGGGCCGCCGCGTCCTCCTCCGGGACGGAGGCCCCCGCGGCCAGGAACGCCTCCCAGCTCGCGGTCCCGGGCCGGTCCTCGCGGTCGAACGCGACCACGGCGGCGAGATCCGGCAGCTCCGGAATCGGCCGACCGCCCCCGGCTCCGTTCCCGCCCCCGGCTCCGCCTCCGTCCCATGCCCCGTTCCCGCCCGCGGCGTCGGGGCGCGCGCGTCCCTTCCCGGCCTCCGCGCCGAGCATGGCCAGGTAGTCGTTGCCGAGGAAGCCGTCCTCGACGAAGAGCGCCCGCGCCCGGCTCCGGGCCAGCACCCACCGCGCCTCCTCGCCCTTGTAGCGGGTGTTGACCGGGACCAGGACCGCCCCGGCGCCCACCGCGCCCAGCGCGGTCACGATCCACTCCAGGCTGTTCGGCGCCCAGACGGCGATCCGGTCCCCCCGCCCGACGCCGGACGCGGCGAAGGCCCGGACCGCTCCGCGGACCCGGTCGCGCAGCTCCCGGTACGTCACCCGGACCGGTCCGTCCACCACGGCCTCGGTCTCCGGGAAGTCGCGCGCGGCGCGGTCCAGGACGCGCGGGATGGTCAGTGCGCCGTTCTCGTTCATGGGCCTCCCCCTCCTTCCGCGGAAGTCCGCCGGAGTCCGTCCGCCTCCGCCCGGATCCGCCGGAGAGCGGTTCGTGGGGCCCATGGTGCCGCCCGGCCCCCGGACGTGCGGGCGGCCGTCCCGGTGACCGGTACGCGCCGCCCGGTCCCCCGGCGCGCGGCCGTACCCTCCCCGGGACCGGAAGGGCCGCTCTCGGGAGGGACGCGACGGGCATGGCGACGAACACGGCGATGAACACTGCGGCGGGCACTGCGGCGGGCACTGCGGCGGGCACTGCGGCGGGCACTGCGGCGGGCACTGTGGCGGGCACTGTGGCGGGCACTGTGGCGGGCACTGCGGGCACGGCGATGGACTTCACCGGCCGGGCGGTGCTGGTCACCGGCGGGACCAGGGGCATCGGGTCCGCGATCGCGGAGGCGTTCCTCGCGGCCGGGGCCGAGGTGGTCGTCTGCGGGCGCACCGAGCCGGCGGCCCCGCCCGGCGCGGGCGGCCGGACCGCCCGTTTCCTCGCCGCCGACGTCCGGGACGCCGCGGCGGCCGCGGAGCTGGTGGAGCGTACGGCGGACCTGCTCGGCCGGCTCGACGTGCTCGTCAACAACGCCGGGGGCTCGCCGTCGGCGGACGCGGCGACGGTCTCGCCGCGCTTCGTCGCCAGGGTCGTGGACCTGAACCTGCTCGCCCCGTTCCACGTGGCGCAGCCGGCCAACCGGATCATGCAGGGTCAGGAGAACGGGGGTGCGATCGTCAACATCGGCAGCGTCGCCGCCCACGACCCGCAGCCGGGCATCGCCGCCTACTCCGCCGCCAAGGCGGGACTGCTGGCGCTCACCCGGGCGCTGGCGCTCGAATGGTCGCCGAAGGTCCGGGTCAACCACATCACCACCGGTCTCGTCCGCACCGAGGCCGCGGCGCAGGCGTACGGCGAGGACGGCGGCGCCGCGGTCGCGGAGGTGATCCCGATGGGCCGGATGGCGGCACCCGGCGACGTGGCGGGCGCCTGCCTCTACCTGGCGAGCGGCCTGTCGTCCTACGTCACCGGCGCGGACATCGCGGTGCACGGCGGCGGCGAGTTCCCCGCCCGCTACGTCGTGACCCGCCCCCGGGCGACCTGAACGACCCCGGGGCGGAGCTCAGATGCGGCGCGCGAGGGTGACGATCTCACGGCTGCCGCCGGTGACGGGGCCCGCCGCCCGGATCGCGGTGAGGGAGGCGCGCCGTTCGTCGTCGCCCACCAGGCACTGGAACGCGTGGCTGACCATCGTCGCCAGGTCGAACTCCCGGTCCCAGGACGCCTCGGCGGCCGTGCCCCGCACCCACTCGATGTCGGTGCGCCGCCGGGCCCGCGCGAGCGCCGCCGGGTCCGGGTCCAGCCCGACGAGCCGTCCGCGTGCTTTGAGCGACGCAGCGCCGGGGGCCGCCCACCGTCCCCTCCCGCGCTGGTAAACCGTTTGTCAACCTGGTTTCGGCATGCCATGGTTCGTCATGGCCCGGTGGCCGATCATCGTTGGCGATCCGGCAGCCACTCCAGGAATTCTTTCGCCGGAAAGGCGTGAATAAATTGACAGGCATCAAGGACATGGACGAACAGTATGCGGATCTCTGCCGGAGATCCCTGGCCGAGGAGCAGGAGCGGAGCCTGTCGGCCACCGGCGGCTGGGCCCATGTCGACAAGGATCAAGTCCACAAGGACTGGCATGATCTCTATAGTGAGCTGGCGAGCCGCCTAGAGGGGGCGCAACCGGCGGATGACCGCATCCAGTCGTTCATCGAGAGGCACTTCGCGATAGCCTCCCGCTTCTACGTCCCGACCAGGAATGCCTATATCGGCATGGCGCTCCTCTATTCGGAGGACTCCGCCATGAAGGAATTCCACAATTCCTACCATCCCGAGATGGTCGATTTCCTGGGAGATGCCATGTACGCGTACGCCCAGAAGAGGATCTGAGTCTCTCAGGACTCGGAGAAGTCGGGCTCCAGGTCGACGGACCGCCGGCTAGTACGGCAGGTAGTAGCTGAGCACGTCCGCGGTGAGCGGGGGGAAGAGCACCTGGAACAGCTCCTTCTCCCCGGTGTAGACGTCGGGGCGGATCCGGCTCAGCCCTTCGATGCCCCGCGGGCCGAACAGCAGGGCGGGCAGGTGGTCGGGCGCCACCCCGGCGCCCCCCACGGCTCCGGGCCCCTGCATCGCACCGCCGGTGACGACCTCGCCGAGGCCGTCGGCGCGGACCGGGATCCGGTGGTGGGCGCCGAAGGTGGAGATGACGATGTCGCGGCCGGGGCGCTCCGCCCCTGCCGCGGTGAGGCGCTGCCAGAGCAGCGGCCGCAGCCGGTCGAGCAGCGCCGCGGCGTCCGGGATGCGGACGTAGTACTGCTCCGCCTGCTCACGCGGTTCGCAGGTGAGGAACTCCCGCCAGGCGGCGGCGGTCACGGTGCCGGCCCGGTGGACGGCTCGCACCCGGCCCCCGGGCGCCAGGGCGGTGACGCCGCGGAGCAGCTCCCGTGCCGCCGCCTCGTCCAGCGCGGCGCCCTCGGCCAGGACGACCTCGTCGCCGGGGGGCGTGGTGCGCCCGGTGGCGACGACGGCGCCTGCGCGTTCGACCACCCAGGTGCTGCTCGCCTCATGGGCCAGCAGCCACCGCCAGCAGGCCGCCGAATGCGGCAGCGCCACGTCGAACCGCTGCTGCGCCGCCTCCTGCAGGGCCGTCATGGCGGGGACGTCGGCGGGGCGGGCGGCGCGGAGCGCGGACGCCTCCCCGCCGGGCGGCGGGGTGTGCACGGTCATGGCCGGCGGTATGTCGATGGCGTACTCGTAGCCGAACAGCCGGTAGAAGTACGGGATCCCGATCATGATCTGAACGACGTGGCCGCGGGCGGCGGAGCGGTCGTGGGCCCATCGCATGAGCGCCCGGACCAGTCCGCGTCCTTCGTATCCGCGGTCGGTGGCGACCAGTTCGACCTGGCCCGCGGGCAGGCGGACGCCGCCGATGCGCAGCTCCTCGTCGAGGAGCGTCGCGGTGGAGACGACCCGGTCGCCGTCGACGACCACGGCGCAGGACGGCCAGCCGGCGTCGGGGTCCGTCACGACCAGGCGGTGGTCGAGGGCGTCGACGGGTTCGCCCCGTTCGGCGAGGAGCGCGCCGATCTGCTCGCGGTCCGCCGGGCGCGCCTCCCGCAGGGTGAGGCCGCCGGCCAGCGCGACGGGCCGGAAGGGGGGAGGGGAGGAGGCGGTCACAGCGGGGACTATTCCAGCGCCGGGGCGGCCCGTCCATCGGTTTTCGCGCTCCCGGCTTCCGTACGGGCCGTACGGGTGAGGAAGAACTCCCGGACGTCCTCGGCGAGCAGCTCCGGCACCTCCATCGCGGCGAAGTGGCCGCCGCGGTCGAACTCCGACCAGTGCCTGATGTCGTACAGCCGCTCGGCCAGCGGTCGCACCGACTGCGTGATGTCGTGCGCGAACACCGCCACGCCGACCGGCACCGGGCACGGCTCGGCCCCCCGCGGCGTCTCACGCGACAGCCGCGCCGAGGAGGCCGCGGTGGCGGTCAGCCAGTACAGCGAGATGTCGGTGAGCATCCGTTCGTCGCTGATCGGCGAGCGCGGGTCCGTCCACTGCGCGAAGCGCTCGGCGATCCAGGCCAGCTGGCCGACCGGCGAGTCGGTCAGCGCGTAGCCGATGGTCTGCGGGGTGGTGGACTGCAGAGCCTGGTACGGCGGGCGGTTCGCCATCAACCGCCGGATCTTGTCCAGCCGGGCTTCGTCCGTCTCGGACAGTTCGATGCCGGAGTCCGGGACCGGCCGGGTCGGCAGGTAGTTGATGTGCACCCCGACGACCTGCTCGGGCGCGACCCCGCCGAGCGCCGTCGAGATGCCCGCGCCGAAGTCGCCGCCCTGCGCGCCGTAGCGCTCGTACCCGAGCCGGCGCATCAGTTCGGCCCAGGCCCGCGCGACCCGGACGACGTCCCAGCCGCGCTCGCGGGTCGGCCCGGAGAAGCCGAAGCCCGGGATGGACGGGATCACCAGGTGGAAGTCGCGCGACAGCGGCTCGATCACGTCGAGGAACTCCAGGAACGAACCGGGCCAGCCGTGCGTGAGGATCAGCGCGAGCGCGTCCGGCCGCGGGGAGCGGACGTGGACGAAGTGGATGTTCTGGCCGTCGATCTCGGTGGTGAAGTGCGGAAGCCTGTTGAGTTCGGCCTCGTGCGCACGCCAGTCGTAGCCGGTGCGCCAGTACTCGGCCAGCTCCTTGAGCCGCGCCAGCGGGAAGCCGTAGTCCCACCCGGCGTCGGCGACCTCGTTGGGCCAGCGGGTGCGGGAGAGCCGGTCCCTCAGGTCGTCGAGGTCGGCCTGGGGGACGTCGATGCGGAACGGCTCGATCATGGTCTTCACTCCAGGGGATTCACTCATTGGCGTCGCCAACGTTGGCCTTCCCAACGTTGGTGGAGCCAACTGTACACAGATTAATTGGCCGCGCCAACGATGTAGGGTGGTCGCCGTGGAAGAGACACCCGCGCGCCTGGCCGCGAAGCCGAGCTGGCTGCTCACCCAGCTGGCGGTGCACGCCCACCGGCTGGCGTCCGACGGCTTCGGCGAGGTGGGGGCGCGCGGGTACCACTACCGCATCCTGGCCGCGCTGGACGAGTTCGGAGCGGCCAGCCAGGCCGAACTCGGCCGCCGGGGCAACATGGACCGCAGCGACGTCGTGGCGGCGATCAACGAACTGGCCGAGCGGGGGTTCGTCGAGCGGACGCCGGACCCGGACGACCGCAGGCGCAACCTGGTGACCCTCACCGCGGCGGGCGCCCGGCAGCTGCGGCGCATGGACCACGCGCTCGACAGGGCGCAGGACGCGCTGCTCGAACCGCTCCAGGCCGAGGACAGGCAGACCCTGACCCTCCTGCTCGCCCGGCTGCTCGCGCACCACCGGCGAGAGTGACCATCGCCGGCGGTGGCCGCCCCGCTCACGCGTCCGGGCCCAGGATGAGCCCGCTCACGCGTCCGGGCCCAGGATGAGCCCGCTCACGCGTCCGGGCCCAGGATGAGCCCGCTGGTGGGCACGCCCGTGCCCGCGGTGACGATCACGTCGCCGGGAGCGCCGGGCTGGTTGACCGAGGTGCCGCGGACCAGGCGCACGGCCTCGGCGATGCCGTTCATGCCGTGCAGGTACGCCTCGCCGAGCTGGCCGCCGTGGGTGTTGCAGGGCAGCCGCCCGCCGAGTTCCAGGTGCCCGTCGGCGATGAAGTGCCGGGCCTCCCCCCGAGCGCAGAAGCCGAGCTCCTCCAACTGCGGGAGCACCAGCGGGGTGAAGTGGTCGTAGAGGACCGCCGCGCCGACGTCGTCCGGGCGCAGGCCGCTCTGCGCGTACAGCTCCCGGCCGACCAGCCCCAGCTCCGGGATGCCGGTGATCGACGGCCGGTAGTAGCTGGTCATCATGTGCTGGTCGGCTCCCGAGCCCTGCGCCGCGGCGCGGACGACCGCGGGCGGGTGCGGCAGGTCGCGGGCCCGCTCGGCGGAGACGACGACCAGTGCCTGGCCGCCGTCGGTCTCCTGGCAGCAGTCCAGCAGGCGCAGCGGCTCGGCGATCCAGCGGGAGGCCTGGTGGTCGGCGAGGGTGATCGGCCGCCCGTGGAACCAGGCGGCCGGGTTGGTCGCCGCGTGCCGCCGGTCCACCACGGCGACCCGGCCGAAGTCCTCGCTGGTAGCGCCGTACTCGTGCATGTAGCGGCGGGCGAACATCGCGACCCACTGGGCGGGGGTGGACAGGCCGAACGGGGTCATCCAGGAGTAGGCCGCGCCGTCGGCGCCGGTGTCCGTCGGCCGGTCCGCCTGGCCGAGGCCGTAGCGCACGCCGGAGCGCTCGTTGAAGGCGCGGTAGCAGACGACGACGTCGGCGACGCCGGCGGCGACGGCCATCGCGGCCTGCTGCACGGTGCCGCAGGCGGCCCCGCCGCCGTATCCGACGCGCGAGAAGAACCGCAGCTCGCCGATGCCGGTGCTGCGGGCGACGTGGATCTCGGAGTTGGTGTCGGCGGTGAACGTCACCAGCCCGTCGACGTCGGACGGCTGCAGCCCGGCGTCGGCGACGGCCGCCAGCACCGCCTCGCAGGCCAGCCGGAGCTCGCTGCGCCCGGAGTCCTTGGAGAACTCGGTGGCGCCGATGCCGGCGATCGCGGCGGCGCCGGAGAGCGGCCCGGGACGATCGTGCCGGGTCATGCGGAGCCCTCCTCGCCGGAGCGGCGCTCCCCGCCCCGCGGATCGGCGTCCGGGGCCGGACGCCCTTCCGGGACCGGACGCTCCTCCGGGGGCCGGTCGTCCCGCCCGGCGGTACCGGCTCCGGAGGAGCCGCCGGCCCGCGGGAGCCGGACGACCACGGTGCCCGTCACGTGGGCGCCCAGGCCGTTGTCCCCGCGGACGGCCACCTCGACCCGGCCGTCCCCGTCCTCCTTGGCCGTGACGGCACCGGTCAGCACCATGGTGTCCCCCGGGTGGTTCGGCGCGCCGAGCCGGATCCGGATGGCCGTGACGACGGCCGCCGGACCCGCCCACGCGGTGACGAACCGTTCGACCAGGCCGTTGGTGGTCAGGATGTTCATGAAGACGTCCTTCGAGCCCCGGGTGACCGCCAGCGCGGGATCGTGGTGCACGTCCTGGTAGTCGCGGGTGGCGATCGCGGTGGCGACGATCATGGTCCTGGTCAGCGGGATCGCCAGCTCCTCCAGCGTGTCGCCCACCGCGACCTCGTCGTAGGTCCTGGAGCGCGGCGGGGTCACGACGCCGCCCTCCCGTCCGCCAGCGCGTCGCCGAGCCGGGCCAGCACGGCGCTCGCCCCGCCCAGGGTTCCGGCGGTCTGCCGCCCCCACAGGAAGTGGCGGTGCACCGGGTAGTCGACGTCGACGCCGATCCCGCCGTGCACGTGCTGGACCCGGTGGACCACGTTCAGTCCGGCCTCCGCGGCCCACCACTGCGCGACCGCGACCGGTACGGCCGCCGCCGCGGGATCCTCCTCGATCGCGCAGACCGCCTGCCAGAGGCAGACCCGCATGGCGTCGATCTCGATGTAGCAGTCGGCGAGCTGGTGCTGGACCGCCTGGAACGCGGCCAGCGGGCGGCCGAACTGCTCCCGTGCGGCGAGGTGGCCGACGGCCAGCCGCAGCGCGCCCTCGGCGACGCCCAGCTGGAGGGCGGCCAGGGCCACGGTGGCGAGCTCGACGGTGCGGCCGACGGCCCCGTCCCCGGGCAGGCCGACCGCCTGCGCCGCCGCGCCGGTCAGCACCAGGTTTCCCGCGAGGTCGCGGCTCGTGGTCTCGGCCCGTTCCCAGGCGATCCCCTCCGCCCCTCGGACCCCTCCGAATCCTCCGGTCCCGGCGGACCCGGCGGACCCGGCGGACCCGGCGGACCCGGCGGACCCGGCGGCGAGCAGGAACAGGCCGGGGCCGGTCCCGGTGGCCGCGGAGACGAGCACGTGGGCGGCCCCGGCGGGCGAGGGCACGACCGCCTTCACGCCCGTCAGCCGCCAGCCGCCGTCCGCGGCGCCGTCCGGCCGGGCCGTGCACCGCGGCTCGCGCGGGTCGTGCGGACCGAACTCCTCCAGGGCCACGGTGAGCCGCGCCGATCCGTCCGCGATCCCCGGCAGCAGGGCGCGGCGCTGCCCCGCCGTACCGTGCGCGGCGATCGCGAGCGCGCCGACGAGCGCCGGCCAGACCGGTACGGGGGCCACCCGGCGGCCCTGCTCCTCCAGCAGGACGCAGAGCCCAGCCGGTCCCAGCCCGGCGCCGCCGTACTCTCCGGGCAGGGCGACGCCGAGCAGGCCGGTCTTGGCCAGTTCGGTCCAGAGGTCCTCGTCGATCCGGTCCGGGGAGCCCTCGACGGCGCGGACCCGGTCGGTGGCGGCGCGGTCGGCGAAGACCTCCCGCGCCAGGTCGCGGACCGCCTCCAGCTCCTCGCCGAGGGTGAAGTCCATCACTGCTCCTCCTGCTCGGCCGGCCGGAACACCGGGAGCGACAGATCGGGGTCGGGGTCGATCCAGTCGAGGACGACGGGCATGCCGATCTCGACGGCCTCGGGGGCGACGCCGGCCAGGCCGGTGATGAGCCGGGTGCCCTCGGCCAGCTCGACGAGCGCGACGAGCAGCGGGAACGCGAAGGCGGGGTGGCGCGGGTGGTGGTTGACCACGTAGCTGTAGACGTGGCCGCGACCGGAGGCCTCGACGGTGTCCCAGTCGAAGGAGCCGCACCGCGGGCAGCAGGGACCGGGCGGGTGCCGGAGGGTCTCGCACCCGGCGCAGCGCTGGATCACCAGCCGGTGCTCGCGCGCGGCCTCGAACCAGAAGGCGTTGTCCCGGTTGAGCGCGGGCCGGGGCCGCGGCGCGCCGGACCGTCCCGCGGGGGTGCCGCCGGGCTCCCGTGCGGGTTTCCCGGCCCGCTCCCCGGCCCGCTCCCGGGCTCCCCCGTCCGGGGCCGGGGTGCGTCTCCGCGCGGGATCGAACCACAGGATGCGCCAGCGCTGGACGGCCACGACCTCGCCGCCGCCGTCGCGGTAGGTCTTCAGCGTGGTCACGAAACGCCCCGCGCCCAAGGCGGTGGTCTTCTCCGGGGAGACCGACTCCACGACCTCCTCGACGCCGACGCGGTCTCCGGGGACGAGCTCCCGGCGGAACTCGAACTCCGAGTCGGTCGCCACCACCGAGGTGTACCCGCCCTCCTCCAGCAGCGCGAGCAGTTCGCCGTAGACCTCGCCCGCCCGGTCCCGCGACGGCGCCGTCACCGTCGCGGCGTACCCCGGCATCGTCCAGACCTGGACCATGGAGGCGGGGGCGACGACGCCGGGCCTGCCGGTGGCGCGGGCCGCCGCCTCGTCGAGGTGGACCGGGTTGCCGTCCTCCATCGCCTCGGCCCAGTGCCGGATCATCGGCAGGTTCACCGGGTCCGGGCCGGGCCGGAGCGGGGTCAGCTCCCGTCCGGTGAACGCCTGCAGCCGCTCCTCGTAGTCGCCCGCGCGGTCCCCCGGCGCCGCGGAGCCCGGTGCCGCGGACGCCGCCGGTCCGCCGGTCCGCCCGCTCATGCGCCGCGTCCCCGCCGGGGCAGGCCCAGCCCCTGGGTGGCGACCATGTCCCGCAGGACCTCGTTGACGCCGCCGCCGAAGGTGTTGACGATGCCCTGCCGGGAGAGCTGCTCGATCTGCCCGGCGAGCGCGGCGCCGGGCGACTCCGGGCGGATCCGGCCGGCCGCGCCGAGGATCCCGGTCAGGGTCCGCTGCACGTCGATGTGGGTCTCAGTGCCGTAGACCTTGGCCGCGCCCGCGTCCGCGCCGGAGAGCCCGCCCCGCTCGACCGCGCCGGCCATCTTCCAGTTCAGCAGGCGCATCGCCTCCAATCGGGCGTGCGCGCGGGCCAGGTCGCGCCGCACCCAGGGCAGGTCGAGCGCGCCGTTCTCTCCGGCCCACGCGAGGACGTCCTCCCAGAGCCGGATCATCCGCCCGCCGAGCGCGGCCAGGCCGATCCGCTCGTGGTTGAGCTGGGTCGTGATCAGGTTCCAGCCGCCGTCGACCTCGCCGACGACCGCGCTCGCGGGCACCCGCACGCCGCTGTAGTAGGTGGCGGTCACGGTCATCCCGCCGACCGTCCGGATGGGGCTCCAGGAGAAGCCGGGGGCGCTCGTGGGAACGATCAGGATCGAGATGCCCCGGTGTTTCGGGGCGCCGGGGTCGGTACGGCAGGCCAGCCAGATGTGGTCGGCGGTGTTCGCCCCGCTGGTGAAGACCTTGGCCCCGTCGACGACGAACTCGTCGCCGTCGCGGACCGCGCGGGTCGTCAGCGACGCCAGGTCGGTGCCGGCGCCGGGTTCGGTGTAGCCGATGGCGAAGACGATCTCACCGGAGAGGATGCCGGGCAGGAAGCGCCGGCGCTGCTCCTCCGAGCCGTGGCGCATCAGCGTGGGGCCGACCGTGTTGACGGTGACGAACGGGAACGGGATCCCGGCCCGCTGGACCTCGTCGAAGAACACGTACTGGTCCTCGGCCGACCGGCCCCGCCCGCCGTACTCGACCGGCCAGCCGAGGCCGAGCCAGCCGTCGGCGCCGAGCCGGCGGACCACCTCGCGGAAGCGGTCCCCGCCCACGCCCTCCTCTCCGGCGCGGCGGCGCTCGTCCTCCGGCAGCAGGTCCGCGAAGTAGCTCCGCAGCTCCGTGCGGAGCCGCCGTTGCTCGGCGGTCTCCCGCAGGTCCATGTCCGCTCTCCTTCTCGGGACGCCGCCCGTCGTCGTGTCAGGGGTGATGAACCGCGTGCCCGCGCCGTGCATGGGCCCGCGCCGTGCCCGTCCGTGCGCAGGTCCGCGCCGTGCCCGTCCGTGCGCAGGTCCGCGCCGTGCCCGTCCCGTACTCCGGCGCGGCCGTCATCCGAAGTTCGCCTGCCCGCCGTCGAGCGGGACGGTGGCGCCGGTGAGGTAGCGCATGCCCGGGCCGACGAGCGCCGCCACCGCCCGCCCGATGTCCTCCTCGCAGTCGCCGACGTAGCCGAGCGGGATCGTCCTGCGGAACTCCTCCGCCTCGGCGGGGTTGGCCTCCATCCACCACCGCAGTCCCGGCGAGAGCGCGTGCGGGGCGATGGAGTTGACGCGGATGCCGTCGGCGCCCCACTCCGCCGCGGCCGTCCGGGTCAGCGACCGGATCGCCTGCTTGGCGGCGGCGTAGGCGCCGTAGGTGCTGGGGTCCCAGCGGACCATGGCCGAGCTGACCAGGTTGACGATGTTGCCGCCTCCCCGCCGCTTCAGGTGCGGGTGGCAGGCCCGCATGAGCGCGAAGGTCGCGAAGGGGCCGTTGCGGAAGCCCCGCTGGAAGTCGTCGTCGCTCATCGAGAGCAGCGGACCGAACGCGCCCGTATAGGCGTTGTTGACCAGGATGTCGATCCCGCCGAACCGGGCCGCCACCCGCTCCACGACGTCCGGGGCGGCGTCGGTGTCGCTCACGTCGCACGGGAACGGCTCCGCCTCCGCCCCGCGTTCGCGGACCAGCGCGCAGGTCTTCTCCAGTTTGGCCGCGGTCCGGCCGAGCCCCGCGACGGACGCGCCCTCCGAGGCGAGCGCGAGCGCGATGCCCCGCCCCACGCCCTGCCCGGCTCCGGTCACGATCGCGGTCTTCCCGTCGAGGCTTCCCACACGCTCTCCCGTCTCGCCGCAGCCGCCGCCCACCCGCAATGGTGGGGGCGGCGCCGTTCCCGCGGGGACCGGAGGTCCCGCTCACCGGGAACGCCCCCGGCGGACGGCGCGGCGGTCCCGGTGACCGGGACTCCGCGTCCCGCGCCGCCGTCGGCGGTCACAATGGGCGGCCGGAAGCGCGTGCCGGACGGTGCCCGCGGCCGACCCCCGGGCGGCGCCCGCCGGCGCCGGACGGGGTCGGCCGGGGGCCGGCCGGCGCCTTCGATCCGGCGGGACGAGGGGAAGACGATGAGCGTACCTGCGGATCCGCGCGCCGCCGCGGCGCAGATCATGGCGCGCCTGACCGGCCCCGGCGGCGCGTTCGAGCTGGCCGAGGAGGAGGTGCTCGGCTCGCGGATGCGGGTGTTCGCCCACCGGCACGCGAACCTCGGCGAGGTGCTCGCCGCGTCGGCCCGGTTCGGCGACCGCGACTACGTGGTGACCGAGGACGAGCGGCTGAGCTTCGCCGCGCACGCCGCACAGGCCGCGTCGCTGGCGCGGGCGCTCCGGCAGGAGTACGGCGTGCGCGCGGGCGACCGCGTCGCGATCGTCGCGGCCAACTCCCCCGCCTGGATCGTCACGTTCTGGGCCGCGGTCGCGCTGGGCGCCGTCGCCGTGGGCTGCAACGCCTGGTGGACCCGGCGCGAGATCGCGTACGCGCTGGAGCACACCGAGCCGAAGGTGGTCGTCGCGGACGCCGAGCGGGCGGCTGCCGTCGCGGACGCCGTGCGGGCGGCGGGCGGGGACGGCCTGCGAGGCGGCACCGGGAACGGCCTGCGGGGCGGTGCCGGGAACCGCGCCCGGGACGGTGCCGGGAACCGCGTCCGGGGCGGCCCCGCCGTCCTGAGCGCCGAGGAGGACGTCCCGCGCCTGGCCGCCCTGTTCCCGGACGCGGTCCCGCCGGAGTGCGGCGCCGCCGAGGACGACCCGGCGGTCATCCTGTACACCAGCGGGACGTCCGGCCGGCCGAAGGGGGCGGTGCACTCGCACCGGAACCTCACCTCCGTCATCGAGTACCACCGGCTCAACGACGCCGTGGCCCGCGCGTTCGGCGACCCGGCCGATCCGGCCGACCGGCGGTACCTGCTGGCGCTGCCGCTGTTCCACATCGCCGGGCTGCACAACCTGGCCGTGCCGCGCCTGGCGACCGGCAGCGCCGTCGTCATGCACCGGGGCGCCTTCGACGTGGACCGGGTGCTGCGGCTGATCGAGCGGGAGCGGGTCACCAACTGGGGCGCGGTGCCCACCATGGCGCACCGGCTGATCCGGCACGGCGACCTGTCGGGCTACGACCTGTCGTCGCTGACCGCCTTCGCCCTGGCCTCCGCGCCGTCCTCGCCCGCGTTCAAGGAGCGGCTGCGGGCGGCGCTCCCGGTCGCGCGGCACGCCCTGGTCGACAGCTACGGGCTGACCGAGTCCTCGACCGCGATCTCGGTGGCCACGCCCGCGGACCACGCGGAGGCGCCCGGCACGCTGGGCCGCCCCGTGGCGACCGTGCAGCTGGAGATCCGCGGCCCGGACGGCCGCGCGCTGCCCGAGGGCGAGGAGGGCGAGGTCTGCGTGCGCAGCCCGTTCAACATGCTCGGCTACTGGCGGGACCCGGAGGCCACCCGCACCGCGCTGCGCGAGGACCGGTGGCTGCACACCGGCGACGTCGGCACGGTCGAGGGGGGACGGCTCCGCCTCACCGGCAGGCGCTCCGACCTGATCATCCGCGGCGGGGAGAACGTCTACCCCGCCGAGGTGGAGGGCGTCCTGGCCGAGCACCCGGACGTCCGCGAGTGCGCCGTCGTCGGCGTGCCCCACGCGGACCTGGGCCAGGAGGTCGCGGCGGTGGTCGTCACCGGCGGCCGCCGGGCGGTCGGCGAGGAGGAGCTGCGGGCGTACGCCGCGGAGCGGCTGGCCTACTTCAAGGTCCCGGCCCGGTGGCGGATCACCGCCGAGCCCCTCCCCCGCAACGCGACCGGCAAGGTGGTCCGGCGCGCGGTCGAGCGCTCCGCCGCCGGAACCGGCGGAACGACCGAGACCGACCGAGCGGCCGGAACCGACGGGGGCGCCGGGGACGCCCGGGAGGCCCGGCCCGCGGAAGCAGGCGAGGAGGCCGGGGACTCCTTCGCTGATCCCCGGCCTAGCCCGAGGCCAGGCCGGCGGTGACGGCGATGAGGCCGAGCAGTTGGCCGGTCGTGTTGCCGATGACGTGGACCCACAGGGACACGCGCAGGTCGCGCCCGCGCCAGGTGCACCAGACGGCCGGCAGGAAGAGCAGGACCCGTGAGAAGAACTGCCACGGCGTCCAGAAGTGATACAGGGAGAACAGGGCGGTGTTCACCGCGGGCGCCCAGCGGCCGGCCGGCAGCCTCGGCAGGAGGAATCCACGGAAGTAGAGCTCCTCGGTCACCGGGCCGAGCACGCCCGACAGGATCAGCGACACGGCGAGGGTCGTCACGACCTTCGATTCCGCATGGCCGGTGAAGGCGCCCGTCGTGCCGGAGACCTCTGACGCCCACGGGAGCCAGGCGAACACGCGCTCCTGCAGGACGCGGTCGACGGGCTGGGCGACGCTGCCGGCCACGAAGGTCCACAGCACCAGTCCGGTGACCACGCCGACGAGCGGCCACCGGCGTATGGGCCTGTCCGCGTAGGCCACGACGCCGCGAAGCGACCGGCGCCCGCCGGGACGCGCGCCGAGCCAGAAGAGCGTGCCGAGCTGCACCGGAACCAGGCCCAGGCACATCGCCAGCACCCAGGCCAGGAACGGCGGGTATCCGATGGCGCGGACGAGCGGTCCGGTGAGCAGGAGGTAGGCCAGGACGATGGGCACGCCGGGCAGCAGGTGCAGCGCCAGCGATGTCGCCCAGGAGTGGCGTCCGCCCTCGATCGCCGACCGCAGGCGGCCCGCGGTCGAGGGAGCGGGACGCCGGCTGAAAGATGAGGGACCGGGCACGCGTGCCACCTCCGTTGCATTGATTGTTTCCGCGATCCGCAACGATAGGGTCGTCCGGTTGTCTGCTTCAGAATGCAGTTGCATGAGGCCGATCCGGTGCAACGCGAGCGAGGGGTTCGTTGCACGCGGTTCTTCTGTTGCAACGGAGAGGGGATCTGGTGCCGGGTCGCAGGCTCACCGCCCGGGAACGGAAAGTGATCGCGGACGGGCTGGCCGCCGGCGACTCGTACGCCACCGTGGCACGTCGGCTGGGCAGACCCACGTCGACGGTCAGCCGGGAGGTGGGCCGCGCCGGCGGCACCGCCGCCTACGTGGCCGCGTCGCGTCCGTCCGGCTCCGTCACGCCACCGACACGACGCGGGCCGGCCGGCGCGGCGACGGAGCGCGACGCCCTCGCGTCCGACGCGATCCGGACGCTGTCCGCGCCGTTCCACGACAGCGGTCTGCCGCGAACGGCGTCCGCGGTGCTCGCGTCGCTCATCATCGCGGAAGCCCCGGTCTCCGCCGCGCAGCTCTCCCGCCGGCTCGGGGTCACCCACGGCACCGTCTCACGGGCCGTGGGATACCTCGAGAGACTCTCCGTCCTGCACCGCGAATCCGTCGGCCGTCAGGACCGGTACTCCCTCGAACCGCGTGTCTGGTCCCGCGTCCTCGAACTGAACGCGCAGCGGAACACGCGGTGGCTGGCCGCCGCACGCCGCTGCCTCGGCATCGCGGAGATCGGTCCGGTCGGCCGTGAACGGCTCACCGCCATGACCGACTTCCTCCGGCGGTTGGGCGCCGACATGAACGCGGCGGCCGCGAACGCCGACGACCCGGTCGGAGACGACCTCGCCGTCCTCCTGGCGGCTCTCGTGCGCCACCGCGCCCCGCTGCCGGGCTCGCGCCTGCTCGCCTCCCTGGCCTGGCCCGCCCGGCGCCTCGAGGCCGTGCTCGCCTGGCTCGAAGAGAACCCGGACGCGCTCTTCCCCCTCACCGTGCGGGTGACCGGGGCGGGGCTCGTCGCGGACGCCCACCCGGAGGCCCTGCCCGGCCGGTGAGGGACACGTCGTCCGCCGGGTCACCGGCCGCGTACGCCGCAAAGGGGCCTGCTCCGCGCAGGCGCGCGGGAGGATGCGGCGGCCGGGCCGACGGAGCCGTCAGATCCGCTCGATGACGGTGGCCGTGGCGTGGGCGCCGCCGGCGCACATGGTGACCAGGGCGGTCGAGCGGTCCGACCGCTCCAGCTCGTGCAGGGCCTGGGTGAGCAGCCGGGCGCCGGTCGCGCCGACCGCGTGCCCGAGGGCGATCGCGCCGCCGTTGACGTTGACCCGGTCCATGTCGGCCTTGTGGACCTGGGCCCAGGAGAGCACCACCGAGGCGAACGCCTCGTTGATCTCCACCAGGTCGATGTCGGACAGCGCCATCCCGGCCGCGCGGAGCACGTGCTCGGTGGCCTGCACCGGCCCGTCCAGGTGGTAGTAGGGGTCGGAGCCGACCATGCCCGAGGCGACGATGCGGGCCCGGGGCCGGAGCCCGAGGGCGCGGGCCTTCTCCGCGCTCGTCAGGAGCACGGCCGCGGCGCCGTCGCTGATCTGCGAGGTGGTCCCGGCGGTGTGCACGCCGCCGGGCAGGACGGGCTTCAGCCTCGCCAGCGCCTCGGCGCTCGTCTCACGCAGGCCCTCGTCGCGGGTGACGAGGGCCGTCTCGCCCGTCGGCCCGTCCGGACCCACGACGGGCGCCTCGACCGGCACGATCTGGCCGTCGAACCGCCCCTCGGCCCACGCGGCGGCGGCCCGGCGCTGCGAGGCCAGGCCGAGGGCGTCGGTGTCGGCGCGGGTGACGCCCCGCCGCTCCGCGATGCGCTCGGCGGCGGTGAACTGGTCGGGCAGGTCCACCGACCAGCCCTCCGGGCGGGGGCTGCCGGTCTCCGGGGTGATCGCCTGCCCGAGGAAGACCCGGCTCATGGACTCGATCCCGCAGCCGATCCCGGCGTCGATCGCCCCGGAGGCGATCAGACCGGCGACCAGGTGGACGGCCTGCTGGGAGGAGCCGCACGCGCAGTCGATCGTCGTGCAGGCGGTGCCGTACGGCAGGCCGGCGTGCAGCCAGGCCTGGCGGGTGACGTTGTTCGACTGCTCCCCCGCCTGGGTGACGCAGCCGCCGACCACCTGGCCGATCGCGGCCGGGTCCACCCCCGTGCGCTCCAGCAGGCCCTTCTGGACGAGGCCGAGCAGCTCGGCCGGGTGCAGGCCGGACAGCGCCCCCCTGCGGCGGCCGACCGGCGTGCGCGCGGCGTCGACGATGACGGCTTCAGCCATGACTTCTCCTCGTTTCGGTCGGTCCGCCGGAGGACGCGCGTGCCCGCGGACGGCCGGTCCCACCGGCCGACGGACGGACCGACGGACCAACCGACGGACGGACCGGCCGACCCCACCGGCCGACCCCACCGACGGGCCGACCTGGCGGGCCCCGGCATCACGGCGCCACGGCGTGAGGCTAGAACGGATTCCCTTTCCGTACGCCCCGGGTCCCACTGAGTGGTCCAGTCCCGCCGATCGCACGGGAACGCGTACTAGTTTTCCCTCCACCGTGACCGCGCGCACGACGGGAGCCGAGGACATGAGCGTGGACGTCACCCTGGAGGGCAGGACCGCCGTCGTCACCGGCGCGGGCGCCGGGCTCGGCCGCAGCGAGGCGCTGGCGCTGGCCGCGCGCGGCGCGAACGTCGTCGTCAACGACGTCGGGCCGGGCGCCGCCGACGTCGCCGCCGAGATCGAGGCGCTCGGCCGCAAGGCCGTCGCGGTGACCGGCGACGTCGGCGAGTGGTCCACGGGCGAGCGCCTCGTGCGGACCGCCGTGGAGTCCTTCGGCGGCCTGGACATCGTGGTGAACAACGCGGGCGTGCTCCGCGACCGGATGCTGTTCAACCTCACCGAGTCCGACTGGGACGAGGTCGTCCGCGTCCACCTCAAGGGGCACGCCGCGGTGTCGCGCGCGGCGGCCGCGCACTGGCGCGCGGCGAGCAAGGCCGCCGGCGGGCCGGTGTACGGGCGCATCGTGAACACCTCCTCCGAGGCGTTCCTCTTCGGCTCCCCCGGCCAGCCCAACTACGCCGCCGCCAAGGCCGGCATCACCGCACTGACCCTCGCCACCGCCCAGGGCCTGGCCCGGTACGGCGTGCGCGCCAACGCGATCTGTCCCCGTGCCCGCACCGCCATGACGGCGGGCGTGTTCGGCGCGAGCGCGCCCTCCGGCGGGCCCGACCCCCTGGACCCGGACCGGGTGGCGACCTTCGTGAGCTACCTGGCCTCCCCCGCGGCGGACGGGATCACCGGCCAGGTGTTCGTCGTCTACGGCGACATGGTGGCGCTCCTGGCGCCGCCGGCGGTGGAGCGGAAGTTCACCGCCGCCGGCGGCGCGTTCTCGGTCGAGGAGCTCGACGGGCTGCTCACGCCGTACTTCACCGGGCGCGATCCGCACGAGACCTTCGCCGCCCACGGCGTGGCGCTGCTCGACGCCGCGGGACCGCAGAGCGCCTCCTCCTCATGACCGCACCCCAGGCCGGCACGAGCGCGAGGAGCCCGTACGGCACGGCGAACAGCGCGAACACGACGCCGTGCCCGGCGAACGCGGAGGCGGCGGCGTAGAGCCCGTAGACGGCGACCGTCGCCAGCCCCGTGCCGAGGCTCGCCAGGGAGGTCACCGTCGCGCGGCTCGGTCCGGTGATCCCGTCCTGCAGCCGCGCGTCGGCCGTCACGCTCGCCAGCTGGAAGACGCAGAAGGCCGCGGCGACCGCGGCGAGCCCCTCGGGGCGTCCGCTCAGCGCGCCGCCGGCCAGGGCGAGCGCGCCGAATCCGAGCAGCGCCGCGAACCCTCCGGCGCCCAGACGGCGCCCGGCCCCGGCGAGCAGGCCTCCGGCCGTCACGCCCGACCAGACCAGCAGTACCCAGAGCGGTACGGCGGGCCTGGGGACGCCGGTCTCCTCCGCGAGCAGGGCGACGTACTCCTCCAGCGCGCCCCAGACGGCCGCCGTCGCGGGGACGAGCAGCAGCGACCGCCGTACGGAGCGGTCGTCCCGCACCTCGGCCAGGCCGGCCCGCAGGACCGCGGCGTACCGGCGGAGGCCGTCCGCAGCGCCCGGGTCATCCGGGCCGCCCGGGTCATCCGGGCCGCTCGGGTCATCCGGGCCGCTCGGGCTCATCGAGTCCTCCGGACCGGCCGGGATCGGCGGGACCACCGGATCCCGGCCCCCGGCCGGTGAGCAGCGCGCGCGGTGCTCGGGGAACGCCAGCCCCGCGGCCGAGCAGAGCAGGCAGGCGAGCACGCTCGCCGCGCCCAGCGCCCCGTGGCCCCCGGCGGCGAACACCGGGCTCGCCGCCGCGGTGGCCGCGGCGACCGCGACCATGCCGACGACCTCGGCGCGGCCGACGATCCGGGCGTACCGGCCGGACTCGCCGAGGCGGTCGAGTTCCTCGTACACCAGCGCCTCGAAGGCGCCCGAGGCCATCGCCCCCCGCGCCCCCCACAGCACGAAGCCGAGGGCGAACGCCCCGTAGGAGGGGGCGGCGACCCAGAGGGCGTAGCCGACGGCCGCCGGGAGCGGGGCCAGGACCAGCAGCAGCCGGCGCGAGACCGCGTCGGCCCACACGCCGGAGGGGACCTCCAGCACGATGCCGGTCACCGACCAGATGACGAACAGCGAGGAGATCTCGGCGACGGACAGCCCGGTGTCGGCGAACAGCAGGGCGTACACCGGGTACAGCAGGATGAACTCGTCGAGGAACGTGTAGGCGTAGACCGCGGCTGCCAGGCGGTTCGCGCGCGTTCCGGGCGCACGGGAAGAAGAAACGATCATGAGGTCTTTCCCTGGGGGCGATTCGGACGTCCGGAAGCCGGGGCTCCCGGGGGTCCGCGGCAGCGCGCCCCGCGTCGACCTCTAGCGGTTGATTAATGTCGCCATGTCACGACGGTGATTCTAGACGACCGGGCCCGGCGCGGGCAGGCCTCCCGCAGCCGCTCCACTCCTCGTCCGCGGTCACCGGCGGCCCCGGCCGGAGAGCCGCCCCCGCCCGCCTGGGCGGGAGACGGCGTCCCCGGTCGCGCCCCGGGCCTCCGGCCTCCGGAGACACGCATCCCTTCTCGCCTGCGCGCGACCTGCGTTGCAATCCTTGGCATCCAAGAAATAAGCTAGGAGACCTAGTTTCAGTCGAATGACATTAGGAGAGGAACGGTGCGCGCATGGCACGGGCGGGGTTGACGGCGGAGCGGGTGACGCTCGCCGGAGCCGAGCTGGCGGACGAGGTCGGGCTCGACCACGTGACGATGTCGGCGGTGGCGCGGCGGCTCGGAGTGAAGGACGCGAGCCTGTACGCGCACGTGCGCGGCCTGGAGGACCTGCGCGGGCGGATCGCACTGCTGGCGGCGGACGAGAAGACCGTCCGCATCGCGGAGGCGACCGCCGGGCGGGCCGGAAGAGACGCCCTGGTGGCGTACGCGAACGCCTGGCGGGAGTACGCCCACGCCCACCCGGGCCGCTACACCGCGACGCAGATCCCGATCCGGATCGACCCCGAGCTCGTGGCCCGCGCTCCCGGGCCGCGGCGCGCGGTCGAGCTGACCTACAGCATGCTGCGCGCCTACGCGCTGGACGAGCCCGACCTGACCGACGCGGTCCGGCTGATGCGCAGCACACTGCACGGCTTCGTCAGCCTGGAGGCCGCCGGCGGCTTCGCGCACGCGCGCCCGGCGGAGGACTCCTGGCTCCGCTGCCTCGACGCCCTGCACGCGCTCCTGGAGCGCTGGCCCGCACCCCGCGAAGGAGACCCCTCATGACCGGTCCGACCGTCGGCCGCCTGCGGGTGGACGGCGCCACCCTGCACTACGAGACGCGGGGGCGGGGCCCGCTCCTGCTGCTGATCCCCGGCGGCACGGGAGGCGCGGCCGCCTTCGACGGCATCGCCGACGACCTGGCCGCCGACCGTACGGTCGCCTCCTACGACCCGCGCGGCCTGTCGCGCAGCCCGCTGGACGACCCGGAGGCCCGGCAGCACGTCGCGCAGCACGCCGACGACGCGTTCCGGCTGCTGGAGCTGCTGTCTCCGGACGCGCCCGCCCGCGTGGCCGCCTGCAGCTCGGGCGCGATCACCGCGCTGCACCTGCTCACCGCCCATCCCGAGCGGGTCGAGCGCGTCGTGGCGCACGAGCCTCCGGTGGTGGAGGTGCTGCCCGACGCCGCCGAGCACCGCGCGCTGCTCGCCCGCGTCCAGGACACCCTCCTCCGGGAGGGGCCGATGCCCGCGGCGGCCGAGTTCGCGGCGGGCCTCCGACGGCCGGGCGCCGCAGACGCCGTCACCGCGGAGGCCGCCGCCGAGCTGCCGCCGCAGGCGGCGGCCCGGGTCGCGCGGACGATGGCGGACCTGCCCTACTTCCTCGGGCGGATCGTGCCGGGCTTCATGTCCTACGTCCCCGACCTCGACCGCCTGGCGGCCCTGTCGGACCGGCTCGTGCTCGCGGGCGGATCGGACTCGCGCGGTGAGCTGCCCTACCGCCCCGCCGCCTTCCTGGCCGAGCGGTTCGGCACGGAGCTCGTCCACTTCCCCGGCGGGCACACCGGCCTCAGCACGCACCCCGCCGAGTTCGGCGCCCTGCTCCGCAGGACGCTGGACGCCTGACCGGGCCTGGTCACCCCGGGCGGGGGTCCTGCGGCGGTCGCACACCGGCGCGCCCGCCCGCACTGCGTCGGCCGGGCGTGCCGCGCCGGCCGGGCGTGCCGCGCCATCGGCTCAGCCCCGGGGGGCGTTCGAGCGCGGGGCGAGCAGGAGCCGGCAGGCGAGCCGGATGTCGCTCTCGGTGCCGGCGGCGGGAACCCGCCCGTTGAGGCTGGACTGCAGCACGCCGTACCAGCACTGCAGCAGGAGCCGGACCAGGGTGACGTCCTGGACGGTGGGGTCGCCGATGCCGAGGACCCGCAGGACGATGCCGCGGAAGGTGTCGTCGATCCGGGCGGCGTCGGCGACCGCGGCGGCGTTGGCCGCGTTCGCCGACTGGAGCATCGCGGTCGCCAGGGCGGGCGTGCGCAGCAGCTGCCGGCTGGCGGTCACCAGCACGTCGCCGACCGCGTCCTCCGGGCTCGTCCCGGGCTCGGGCGGCGGCAGGCTCTCGCCGAACCGGTCGATCCGCTCGGCCATGACGGCGGTGAACAGGTGGGTCTTGGAGGGGAAGTACCGGTACAGCGTGCCGATCGCCACGCCCGCGGCCTTCGCCACCTCGTGCATCTGCACGCGCTCCAGGCCCTTCTCGGCCCCGAGGTGCGCGGCCGCGCGGAGGATGCGCAGGTGCCGGGCGTGCTGCTCGGGTGAGCTGGGCTCGGCCGGCGGCCTGGCTTCGGCGATCCTCGGCACGTTCTCCCCCGGTCGTCGGCGATGCCGGATAGACAATACACACGGCCCGGCGCGGACCCGCCAAGTCCGGATACCGGTGAGTGGGACGCCCGTCGCCCTCCCGTCAGGCATCCGTCCGCCCCGGAGGAGGGCCCGCGCTTCACCTTCCGGCGGCGCCGCTCCTCGCCGGGGAGGACGCGCCCTGCCGGTAGGCGGCCAGGAACGTGCGGGTGGCGGCGTCGGCGAGCCGGGGCAGGTCGTCGTCCTGGTAGGTGCCGCCGCAGAACATGACGCGGTTGACCGGAATCCACAGCAGGAGCCCGACGAAGTGATCGGCCGCCAGGGCCGGGTCGTCCACGGACAGCAGACCGCGTCCGGCGAGGCGTTCGAAGCAGTCGGCGAGGGCGGCCAGGACGCGTTCGAAGCCCTGCCGGTACCAGGCGGCCCCGACGTCGGGGAAGCGCTCGGCCTCGGCGATGACCAGGCGGCGCAGGGCCAGCAGTTCCGGGTGCATGAGCGCGGCGATGAAGCGGTGTGCCAGCTCGGCCAGGTCGCGGTCTAGATCCTCGGTGCCGGCGAGGGTGCGGGTGACGAGCCGGACGAGGGCGTCGACCTGGCCGGTGGTGTCCAGGACGATGCGGGTGAACAGCTGCTCTTTGTCACCGAAGTGCTTGTAGATCGTCTGCTTGGAGACCGCCGCCGACGCGGCGACCTCGTCCATGCTCGTGCCGGCGTAGCCGTGGCGCAGGAAGGCCGCCGTGGCGGCTTGCAGGATCTGAGCGTGCTTACGGGCCGTACGGCCGGTGCCTTCTTCCATGCCTCCAGATTAGTACTAGACAGTCCAGTTCTCTACTAGTACTGTACCGTCTAGTTCCATAAAGGAAGCGAGGAGCCCCCATGCTGTTCATCAACCTCCCCGTGAAGGATCTGGCCGCCTCCCGCCGTTTCTTCACCGCTCTCGGCTTCGTCTTCGACGACCGGTTCGCCGACGAGAAGATGGAGGCGATGGCCGTCGGAGCCGACACGTTCGTGACGCTCCTGACCGAGGACTACTTCGCCACCTACACCGACAAGAAGATCGCCGACACCGGCAGCGTCGCCGAAGCCATATTCGCCCTGGGTGTCGAGAGCCGCCGGCGCGTCGACGACCTCGTCGAGACCGCCCTGGCCAACGGCGGCAGCGCCTCCGGTGAGACCAAGGACCTGGGCTTCGTCTACACCCGCGGCTTCGCCGACCCCGATGGCCACCTGTGGGAGGCCACCCACATGGACTTCTCCGCCGCGCAGTGAAGGGAACCACGATCATGACCACGACCGGCACCGAGATCGACGACTACATCACCACCAGGCTCCAGCCGCAGTACCAGGAGACCGTCGCGACCCTGCGCGCGCTGATGGCCGAATGCGCCCCGGGGGCCGCCGAGTGCCTGACCTACGGCTCTCCCGCCTGGCGCGGAAAGAGGATCCTCGCGGTCATCAGCCAGAGCAAGACCCACCTGACCTTCGCCTTCGAGCGGGGAGCGGAGTTCGAGGACGCCCACGGCCTGCTCGCGGGAAACGGCAAGAAGACCCGTCACGTCAAGATCAAGGTGCGGGACGGGGTGAACGAGACGGCCCTGCGCGACTACATCGCCCAGGCCGTCCGCCTCGACCAGATCTGACCGGCCTTCGGACAGACCCGGGCCGCGGCTCCCGCGCTGAGGCGCGGCCCTGCCGGGGAGAAGCCGTCAGATGAGGTCGTCCTCGACGGTCAGGCCGAAGGCGCTCCTGCCGTACATCGCCAGGGCCCGCTCGACGTCGTTGGCCACGTGCACGCTGCCGGCGTGGGCGTCGCGCCAGGCGCGCTCGATGGGGTTCCCGCGCCGGAGCGAGTTCCCGCCGGCCGTCTTGAACAGGATGTCGATCGCCTCCACCGCCCGCTCGGTCCCGCGGACCTGGTCCCTGCGGGCGCGCAGCCGCAGCTCCATCGGGATCGCCTCGCCCCGGAGCGCGTACCGGTACACCTCGCGCACGTTGCGGTCCGTCTGCAGGACCGCCGCGTCGATCTCGGAGGCGGCCCGCGCGACGGCCACCTGGGCGAACCGGTCCTCGGCGAACCGGCCGCCGCCGAGGCTGAGCCGTACCCGGTCGCGCATCGCGGCGAGGTAGGCGTCGTAGCAGCCCGCCACCGCGCCGATCACCGGCGCGGTGATCGCGGAGGTGAACAGCGTCGCGAACGGCATGCGGTACAGCGGGCCGGTGTTGACCTTCTGGCCGGGGCCGCGCAGCTGGGCCTGCTCGTAGTTGCGCATCGTGCGGTGCGCCGGGACGAAGGCCCGCTCGACGGTGATGTCGTTGCTCCCGGTGCCGCGCAGGCCGATCACGTCCCAGACGTCGTGGATCCCGTAGTCGGCGCGGGGCACCAGCACGCTCATGAAGTCGACCGGCCTGCCCTCCGTGCCGACCACCGTCGCGCCCAGCACGGCCCAGGACGCGTGGTCGCAGCCGGAGGAGAAGCTCCACCGGCCGGACAGCTCGTAACCGCCCTCCACCGGGGTGAGCCGGCCCATCGGCGCGTACGACGAGGAGACCAGCGCGCCCGGGTCCGCGCCCCAGACCTCGTCCTGCGCGGCCTCGGCGAACATGCCGACCTGCCACTGGTGCACGCCGAACAGGGAGGCGACCCAGCCGGTGGAGCCGCACGCGCCGGAGATCTCCCGGACCGCCGCGAAGAACTCCACCGGGTCGCGCTCGGCGCCGCCGTACCGCTTGGGCTGCAGCATCCGGAAGACCCCGGCCGCGGCGAGCTCGGCGACCGTCTCCTCCGGGATCCGCCGGTCCTCGTCGGCGGACCGGGCCCGCCCGGCGATGCCCGGCAGCAGCGCGCGCACCGGCTCCAGGACCTCGTCGCTCATGGTCTGCGCTCCCCTGTGTCCACTCGTGCCCGCCCCTGTCCGCCCGCGTCCGCCTGTTATTCGCCATGGCCGTCGGGTGCCGACCACGATGGTGCGTCCGGCGGCGGCGGATCGGCGCGGGCATCCCGGCCACCGGGACTGCCGGCCCGTACGGCGCCGCCCCGGCCTACCGTTTCGCGGAGGATCCGGGAAGCGGAGGGTCCGGGAACCGGAGAGCCCGGGAGGGCGTGCGTCCTGAAGGGATGGGTTCAGCGTGACTGCAGCCGAGACCGAGCGGGACGGCGTCCGCGCCATCGAGGCCGGCGCCGTGCCCGCACGCTTCGCCCGGGGATGGCACTGCCTGGGCCTGTCCGACCGGTTCAAGGACGGCCGGCCGCACACCGTCACCGCCTTCGGCGCCAAACTCGTGGTCTTCCGGAGCGGCGACGGCCGGCTCAACGTGCTCGACGCCTACTGCCGGCACATGGGCGGGGACCTGTCCCGCGGCACGGTCAAGGGCGACGAGATCGCCTGCCCGTTCCACGACTGGCGCTGGGGCGGGGACGGCCGCTGCAAGAAGATCCCCTACGCCCGCCGGGTCCCGCTGCGCGCCCGCACCTCGGCGTGGACCACCATGGACCAGGACGGCATGCTGTTCGTCTGGAACGACCCCGAGGGCAACCCGCCGCCGCCCGGCGTCACCATCCCCCGCATCGCGGGCGCGACACGCGACGACTGGACCGACTGGGTCTGGCACGAGACCCTCGTCGCCGCGAACTGCCGCGAGGTCATGGACAACGTGGTCGACATGGCGCACTTCTTCTACGTGCACTACTCGTTCCCGACGTACTTCAAGAACGTCTTCGAGGGCCACGTGGCCACCCAGATCATGAAGGGCCTGAGCCGCCCGGACGCCCGGCCGCCCGCCAAGGAGGGCCGTCCGGGGATGCTCGGCAACACCTCCGTGGCCGCCTACCACGGGCCGTCCTTCATGATCGACGACCTGACCTACCACTACGAGGGCATGGACATCGACTGCGTCCTGATCAACTGCCACTACCCCGTCGACGCGAACTCCTTCATGCTGCAGTCCGGCATCATCGTGCAGCGCAACGAGCGGCTGGGCGGCGCCGGGGCCGAGGAGATGGCCGTGCGGCTGGGCGACTTCATCCTCAAGGGCTTCGAGCAGGACGTCGAGATCTGGAAGAACAAGGCCCGCATCGACAACCCGCTGCTGTGCGAGGAGGACGGACCCGTCTACCAGCTGCGCCGCTGGTACGAGCAGTTCTACGTGGACGCCGCCGACGTCACGCCGGAGATGGTGGAGCGGTTCGAGTTCGAGCTGGACACCACCCGGCCGGTCGAGGCGTGGCAGAAGGAGGTCGAGGAGAACCTCGCCCGCCGGGCCGCCGCCAGGAGCTCCGCCAGGGACTCCGCCGGAGGCGGGACCGCATGACGGTCCGCCCGGACGAGCGGCTGCTGGACGGCCATCCGATGCTCCCGGTGCGCTGCCGGACGTGCGGCGCCGGCGTGCAGGCGCGCAAGGCCAGCTGGCAGCAGACCAGCGTCCAGTGGAGCGCCGAGGCCGTGCGGACCTGCCGGGAACGGCGGGCCTCCGTCCCGGGCGAGGGCCCGAACGGGGGCGTCTTCCCCGCCTGCGAGGCGCTGCACGCGTCGATCACCCAGGCGGCGCTGGACGGGGAGCTCCCCGTACCGGACGACCCGGGGCCGGGACCGCCCGGAACGACCGACCCGTGACCGGCACCACCCGGAACGACCGGCCCGTCACCCCGGCAGGCCGCCTCTCCCGCGCCGGCCGCTCGCGACGGCGACGGCCAGCACCCCGGCGAGCGTCCAGGCGGCCACGACCGCCAGGTCCGCCCACGGCCAGGGGCGGCCCGCCGGATCCAGCGCCGCCACCAGCGCGTGCGAGAGGTGCTTGAGCGGGAACACGTCCCCGGCCGTCTCCAGCACGCCGGGCAGCGGCCCGCCGACGACGAAGACGTCCGAGACGAAGGCCAGCGGCAGGAAGGTGCCCAGAGTGATCGCGTTCGCGGTCGCGGCACGGGGCGCCAGCGTCGCCACCAGCGTCCCCAGGACGGCGAAGCAGGCCACCCCGAGCAGCACCGTCACGAGTGCCGCGGGCACGGCCGGGAGCCCGATCCGGACGTCGTAGCCGAACGCCGCGACCAGCGCCAGCACGACGGCGGTGGCCAGCGTGACCCAGAGTGCGCAGGCGATCCAGCCCGCGTAGTAGGCCCAGTCCGGCAGCGGGGTGCCGGCCAGCCGCTTGGCCACGCCCCGCTCCCGGTCGCCGGCGACGGCCTCGGCGAGGTTCACGTAGGCCGAGACCCCGACCGTGTAGGCGGTCATCGCGGCCAGCATGAACAGCGGCAGCCGCACCCCCTCCACCTGCGCCTCTCCGAAGACCAGGGAGATGAGCACCAGCAGCAGCACCGGCAGCACCGCGGTGAAGAACGCCGTGGACAGGTCCCGGCGGAGCCGGAGCGTGGCGTGCGCGGTCTGGTCGCCGATCAGCCGCCACGCCCGGGGACGGCCCGCGGGACGCGCCGGGCGGCCGGGCGCCGCCCCCGCCGCTCCCGCCGTCCTTACCGCTCCCGCCGCTCCCGCCGTCCTTACCGCTCCCGCCGTCCCCGCCGCTCTCGTCTGCGGCCGCTCCCAGCGGAAACGCCGCACCGCCACGGCCCCGGCGCCCAATCCCCAGGCCGCCAGGACGGCCAGGTGGTCGGCGTGGAAGCCCGCTCCGCTCAGGAAGGGATTGAAGTCGTCGCGTACGGCCTCGGCGAAATGGCGCAGCGGGAAGACCCATCCGACGGTCTCCAGCCAGGCGGGCATCCGGGCGCCGACCAGGATGACGTCGGAGATGAACGCCAGCGCCAGCAGCAGGCCGGTGCCGATCAGCTGCACCGCCGCCGCGTTGCGCACCAGCGCGACGACGGCGAAGCCGAGGGCGGTGAAGCACAGCGCGCCCAGCGCCAGGGTGACCAGCAGCGCCGGCACCGTATGCCACACCAGGTGCACGTCGTAGAAGACCAGTCCCGCCCCGAGCAGCACGACGACCGTCGCCGCCGCGATCGCCAGCGACGCCCCGGCCAGACCCGCCATCAGCGCCCAGGCGGGCACCGGGGTGCCGCGCATGCGCTTGAGCCAGCCGCGGTCGCGCAGGTCGGCCAGGTGGATGGCCAGGGCGCCGAAGCACCCCTGGGCGATGCCGAACACGGTCATGACCGGGACGACGAACTGCATCACGCGCACGCCGGAGCCGGGGTCGACCGTCCCGCCGCCCACCGCCGCGCCGACGATCACCGTCATCAGCAGCGGCATCGCGACGGTGAAGAACGCCGTGACGGGCGTGCGCAGGAAGGAGAGCGTCTCGTGCCGGGCCAGGCGCGCGACCAGCCGGACGCTCATGACCGCCTCCCGTCCACCGGCTCACCCTCGGCGGCCGTCCCGCTTCCCGCCCCGCCGCCCGGCCCGCTTCCCGCCCCGCCGCCCGCCCCGGCCTCGGGCCGTTCGGCGGCCTCCTCGACGAGGTCGAGGTAGACCTCCTCCAGACTCGGCCGCGACAGGGTCAGCGAGGTCAGCTCCGCGCCCCGCTCCAGCGCCCACCCCGTGAGGACGTGCATGTCGCGGGCGGGCTCCCCGGTCCGTACGGTGACCGTCGCGCCGTGCGCCCGGGCCTCGCCGGTGAGCGCCGGCAGGTCGGCGGGGGCCGCGCCCTCGGGCAGCCGGAAGGACAGCACGCTGCCCCGCCCGCCCCCGCCGAGCGCGTCCGGCGCGCCGACGGCCACCAGCCGCCCCGCGCGCAGCACCGCGACCCGGTCGGCCAGTCGCTGGGCCTCGTCCATGTAGTGGGTGGTGAGCAGGATCGTGGTGCCCAGCGCGCGCAGGCCGTCGACCAGCTCCCAGGCACGGTGCCGGGCGGAGGGGTCGAACCCGGTCGTCGGCTCGTCCAGGAACAGCAGCTCGGGCCGGCCCACCAGGCCCAGCGCCAGGTCCAGGCGGCGTTTCTGCCCGCCGGACAGGGTGCGGACCCGGGCGTCCTTCTTGTCCGCCAGGCCGACCTGCTCGATCACCTCCTCGGGGCGGCGGGGACGCGGGTAGAAGCCCGCGTACAGCCACACCAGCTCGGTGACGGTGAACTCCTCCTCGAACCCGGCCTCCTGCAGCACGATCCCGATGCGTTCCCGGTAGGCGCGCCCGCCGGTGGCCGGGTCGAACCCGAGCACCGAGACCGTGCCGCCGTCCCGGTTCCGGTGGCCCTCCATGATCTCCACCGCGGTGGTCTTCCCGGCGCCGTTCGGCCCGAGGAGGGCGAACACCTCGCCGTGCTCGACGGTGAAGCTCACTCCGTCGAGCGCGTGCACCGCTCCGTAGCGCTTGCGCAGTCCATCGACGATCACCGCGGCCATGTCGGCTCCTCACCTCGGTGATCCCGACGATCCGCCGCCGCGCCGGAACCGGAAAGAGCCGTAGGGCGTGCGCCGGCAGGGACTTCCGGCCCTTACCGGGCGGATTCCGGCGGCGGGTCCTCCTCCAGCGTGTCCGACAGCGCGCGCCGGACGCCCGGCGCCTCGTCGAGTGCGATCCCCAACCGCATGATCATCTGCGGGTGCTCGCCCGAGCACAGCTCCTGGCGTATCACCTCCCGCAGCAGCGGCAGCTCCAGTGTCTGGGTGTGGAACGCCGCGCTGGCCCCGTAGGCGGAGGCGTGCAGCAGCACCCGCTGCAGCGCCTGGCCCGCGGAGAGCCACGCCTGGCGCGTGTCGTCGGACGTGGTCAGCACCGCGACGGCCCCCGTCGACGCCGCCAGGCTCTGGTCGGCCTCCCGGCCCCACCCGTGGCCGTCGGCGTAGTCGCGCTGCGCGAAGCCCGGCTCCGTCGGCGCCGTCTCCCGGGGGTAGGCGTCGGCGGGCACCCCGTCGGCGCGGGTGCTCCCCGGCGGCCGGGCCCAGCGCAGCACCTCCAGGCTGAACCGCCGGTCCTGGGACTGGATCTCCTGGGCGGCGGCGGTCAGGGCCGCGAGCACGCGCACGCCCGCCGGCGAGCGCACCACGGTCAGCACGGCGCCCTCGGTCTCGGCCTGGGCGGCGAGGTCCTCCAGCAGTTCGTCCGCGACCGGCAGACCGCTGAAGCCCGCCCGGTGGGTGCGCCGCCGCTCGATCTCGGCGTGCAGCAGCGCGGTGTGCTCGTCCATCGCGATCCGCGGCCCCGGCCGGACGGTCGCCAGCAGCAGCGGCCGGTCCGGGTCGGGCAGCACGCGCACCAGCGGCTCGTAACCCGCCGCGCGCAGCGCGATCCGCGTGTTGAGCAGCGACGCCCCGCAGCCGATCAGCATCTCCCGGCCCGACTCGTCGCCGACCCGCAGCCGCCGGTCGGTGTCGGCGCGCAGGCTGATCTCGTCGCCGCTGACGGCGAACGCCCACGGTTGCGTGTTGTGCACCGACGGCGCCCAGGCCGCCGCCTCGGCGGCCGCGTGGAGCGCCTCGGCGATCTCCGGACCGGTGTGGGCCTTCGTCATGGCTGCACCTCCTGGCGGGAAGCTCGGGACACGTGACCGTTCCTCATGCTCGCCTCCTCTTGCCCGCCCGCGGATCGACGTCATCCGGCGGTCGCGAGACGAGAGCCTGCGGTTCCAGCATCGCACGGCGGGGCGGCGGGCGGGGTCCGCGACGGCGGTCCGCGACAATGGAGTCATGACGCGAACTCCCGACGGGCGGTCCGAGGGCGCCGGCACGGAGGCGGCGGGAACACCGTCCGCCCGCCCTCCCACGGGGCTCCGGGCGATGGTCGTCGAGGACGAGGAGTCGCTCGCGGCGGTCCTGAGCAGCTACCTGAAGCGCGACGGCTTCGAGGTCTCCGTGGTCCACGACGGGCGGCGGGCCGTGGACACGGCACGCGAGATCGACCCGGACATCGTCGTGCTGGACCTCGGCCTGCCGGGGATCGACGGGATCGAGGTCTGCCGGCAGGTGCGCACCTTCTCCGACGCCTACGTCGTCATGCTGACCGCGCGCAGCGAGGAGGTCGACAAGCTCATCGGGCTGTCGGTCGGCGCGGACGACTACATGACCAAGCCGTTCAGCCCGCGGGAGCTGATGGCGCGCGTCCAGGCGATGCTGCGCCGCCCGCGGCCGCGCGGGGGCACCGGCGAGGAGGCGTCGCAGGACCGGTCGTTCGGGCCGCTGACGGTCGACCCGGTCGGCCGCGACGTCTGGCTGGACGGCGAGCCGGTCCCGCTGACGCGCACCGAGTTCGACCTGCTGGCCGTCCTGTCGCAGCGCCCCCGCATGGCCTTCAGCAGGAGGCGGCTCATCGACGCGGTGTGGGGGGAGACCTGGGTGGGCGACGAGCACCTGGTCGACGTGCACATCGGGCACCTGCGGCGCAAACTGGGCGACGACGCGACCCGGGGGCGGTTCGTCAGGACCGTGCGCGGCATCGGATACCGGATGGGAACCGGCGAGTGAGCTCCGAACCCGCCGTCCCCTCGGCCTCCGGGCGACCGGAGCGGAGCTCGGGGTTCGCGGCCCGGCTGCTGGCCGCCCAGGGGATCGTGCTGGTCGCCATGGCGCTGACCACCTGGCTGGTGGCCTCGGCGGTCGGCCCGGGGATCTTCCACGACCATCTCAGACGCGCGGGAGTCGAGCACACCGCGGCCGGAGCCGAGCACATCGACCAGGCCTTCACCTCCTCGATGCTGCTGTCCCTGCCGGCGGCGCTGCTGGCCGCGGTCGCGTCCGCGTTCGCGGTGACGTGGTACTTCAGCCGCCGGGTGCAGCGGTCCATCGCACGGGTGGCCGGCGCGGCGGCCGAGGTCGCCGCCGGCGACTACGGCTCACGCCTCCCCGTCCTGGGCCTGGGCGGCGAGTTCGACCGGCTGGCGGGGACCTTCAACGCGCTCGCCGAACGCCTGGAGGCCGTGGAGGGCACCCGCCGCCGCATGCTCGCCGACCTCGCCCACGAGATGCGCACCCCGCTGGCGACGCTGGAGGCCCACATCGAGGCGCTGGAGGACGGCGTGCGCGTCCTCGACGAGGACACCTTCGCGGTGCTGCGCTCGAGCACCGGGCGGCTGGGGCGCCTGGCCCACGACATCAGCGCCGTCTCACGGGCCGAGGAAGGCCGCCTGGAGATCACCCCGCACCCGGTGGACCCCGCGTCGCTGATCGAGGAGGCCGTGCGGGCCGCCGGTGACCGCTACCGCGACAAGGGCGTCACCCTGCGCCCCCGGGTGTCGGCCGGCCCCGCCGTCCTGGCCGACACCGCCCGCATCGGGCAGGTGCTGGGCAACCTGCTGGACAACGCGCTGCGGCACACCCCGCCGGGAGGGACGGTCACGGTCGACTGCCGCCCGGTCGACGGCTGGACCGAGTTCGAGGTGCGCGACACCGGAGAGGGCATCGCACCGGAGCACCTGGGGCACGTCTTCGACCGATTCTACCGCGCCGATCCCGCCCGCAGCCGCGCCCAGGGCGGCAGCGGCATCGGCCTGAGCATCACCCGGGCCCTGGTCAGGGCGCACGGGGGGAGCATCACCGCGCACAGCGCCGGACCCGGCCGCGGAGCGGCCTTCACCGTCCGCCTCCCCGCCGCACCGCGCCGCGAACCGTGACACCGCGACCGGTCGGCCTCATCGGGCAGGTTCTCCGGCCGCCGCGCGGCCGGCGCGGCGGCCGAAGAACGTGCCGTCGCCCAGCGACGTCCCGCTGACGTAGCCGTCACCGTGCAGGCCGGAGCCGGCCCGGCCCGCCGCGTACAGGCCCGGGACCGGGCGGCCGGACTGGTCCAGCACCGCCCCGTCGGGGGCGGTGTGCAGACCGCCCAGGGTGAACCCGGCCACGCCCGTGTCCCTCCGGCCGCCCCCGCCGAACCCCAGGCGCGGGTCCACCGCCGCGAAGGGCGGCCGGAGCGGCCGGAGCCACCTGCGGTCCTTGTGGAAGTAGGGGTCCTCACCCCGCTCCGCGTGCCGGTTGTAGACGCCGACCGCCGTCTCCAGCGCCCCGGCGGGCATCCCGAGCGACTCCTCCAGCTCCGCGAGCGTCTCGGCGGCGAACGCCGGGCGCACGCCCCACAGGTCCCGCCGGGGGACGTCGTCGTAGCCCTCCTCGTCGACGATCACCCAGTACGGGCCCGGCTGGTGCAGCACGGCGGCGGCGCTGAACGCGCCCGGGTAGACGTCCTCGTTGACGAAGCGCTGCCCGAGCCCGTTGACCAGCAGGCCGCGCACCGCCAGCGCGGGCAGGGCCGTCAGCGCGAGCTGCACGGCGGACATGCGGCGGGTGGCCGCGCCGAGCGCCGCCGCCATGCGGATGCCGCCGCCGTCGTCGAGGCCGTCGCTGACCTTGCCGTGCCCCAGCAGCACCGGGGCGTGCAGGGCGAGCATCTCCTCGGAGTCGACGAAACCGCCGGTGGTCAGCACGACCGCCCGGCGCGCCCGGTAGGCCGCCCGCTCGCCGTACCGGCGGGCCAGCACGCCCGCCACCCGGCCGCCCTCGCCGACGACGAGGTTGGTGGCCAGGGTGTCGGCGTGGTCGGCGGCCCCGGCCTCCCTCGCCGCCGCGACCAGCTTCTCCATGAGCAGCCAGCCGCCGAACGACTCGGTCGCGGGCCGGTGCCCGCGCGGGGCGGGCCGGGCGAGCGTGTGGTACGGCCAGGCGTTCTCCCCCAGCCACATCAGCCCGTCCGCCGTCGGCGGCACCCAGCTCGGCGCGTCGAACAGCCCTTCGTTGAAGGTGAGCCCGCGCTCGCACAGCCACCGGAAGTGCTCGACGCTCCCGTCGCAGTACAGCCGGATCTTCTCGGTGTCGGCGTGCGGGCCGAGCGCCGCGACCAGGTAGGCGAACATGTCATCGGGCGTGTCGTCGAAACCGCAGGCCTTCTGCAGCGCCGTGCCGCCGCCGAGGTAGATCTCGCCGCCGGACAGCGCCGAGGAGCCTCCGGGTCCGCCCGCACGCTCCAGCACGGTGACCCGGGCTCCGGCCGCCGCCGCCTCGTAGGCCGCGGCGGCGCCCGCGCAGCCGAAGCCGACGACGAGCACGTCGCACTCGTGGTCCCAGGCGCCGACCGCGCCCGCCGGGACCGGCTCCACCGGCGGCACGGCGTTCACGCGCTCCCCCGCTCCGGCCGCCCCGGACCCGCGCCCGGCCCGCACCGCCCGCTCATGCGCGCGGGGTGAAGGCCGCCAGCGGCTCGGAGCCGGACCAGTCGTGGCCCCAGTAGCTGTCCGCGGTGATCTCCTCGGCGGTGTAGTGCGTCTCGTCGACGAGCATGCCGTCGGTGCCGTACTCGATGTCCCAGCCGCCCGGCGCGCGCACGTAGAAGGAGATCATCTTGTCGTTGGTGTGCCGGCCCAGGGTGGAGGAGACGGAGAAACCCAGCCGGTTGACGTTGTCCAGCGCCCGCCCCACGGCGTCGAGGCCGTCGACCTCGACCATGAGGTGCACCAGGCCCGGTTCCCCCTCGTGCGGGGCGGGGCAGACCGCGAGGCTGTGGTGGCGCCGGTTGACGCCCATGAACCGCACCCGCGGCCCCTTCCCCCCGCCGACCCGCATCGCGCCGCGCGGCAGGAAGCCGAGCACCTCGGCGTAGAAGGAGACGGTCTCGTCCATGCGGATGGAGGGGATGACCACATGGCCCATGCCCTGCTCGCCGGTGACGAACCGCTGGCCCATCCCGGTGAGCAGCGGGCCGTGGTCGAGGACGGGGGCGAAGAAGACCTCGACCGGGGTGCCCGCCGGGTCGTCGAACGCGATCACCTGCTCGGCGTCCCGCTCGGCGGACTCCCGGGCCGAGAGCACCTTGACCGCCGTACCGGACGCCTCGACCGCGCGGCCGACCGCGGCCAGGGCGAACTGGTCGCGGACCTCCCAGCCGACGGCCAGCACCCGGTCGCTCTCTCCGGGCAGCACGGTCAGCCGCGACCGGCGCTCGTCCATGCGCAGGTAGAGGCCGTCGGGATCCGGCCCGGAGCCCTCGGCGAAGCCGAGGGCGTCGATCACCAGCTCGCGCCAGCGGCCGAGGTCGCGCGTCTGGACCTTCAGGTAGCCGAGCCCGCGGATCTGCGTCATCTCAACACCTCACGTTCGTTCGTCGGCGGCACCGGGTCATCGGGCGCCGGATCGTCGGGCGCCGAATCACCGGCTCGTCGGGTCGTCGGGTCGTCGGCTCCTCGGCCGCCGGATCATCGGGTGCTAGATCATCGAGCGCAGCGGGCCCGGCGGGGGGTCGATGCCCAGGTCGGTCAGGGCGGAGGCGTGGAAGACCGCGCCGGGCACGTGGATGGCGTGGGCGAGGCCCATGTGCGCGTCGCGCCAGAAGCGCTGGACCGGGTTGTCGGCGCGCATCGCGTTGCCGCCGGAGCGGGCCATGATCTCGTCGACCGCGCGCACGGCGCGCCAGGCCGCCTGGACCTGGATCCGCCGGCCTGCCGCGCGCTCGGCGAAGGAGACCTCCCGCCCGGCGGCGACGGCGTCGTACATCCGCGACACGTTGTCGAGCAGCGCGCACCGGGACGCCGCGATCTCCCCGGCCGCCTCGCTGACCGCGTAGAGCACGTACGGGTCGTCCCGGATCTTCGTGCCGGTGATCTGCACCCGTCCCCGCTGGTAGGCGAGGTGGTGGGCGAGGGCGCCCTCGGCGATGCCGACGACCGCGGAGGTGATGCCGAGCGGGAACGCGCAGGAGAACGGGACGTGGTAGGTCGGGCTGGTCAGCCCGGCCTCCTTCGGCGCGCTCCCGTCGATCACCTTGGCGAACGGGATGACCCGGTAGCCGGGGACGAACGCGCCCGAGACGACGACGTCCTTGCTGCCGGTGCCGCGCAGGCCGACCACGTCCCAGGAGTCCTGCACGATCTCGTAGTCCGCGCGGGGCAGGATCAGGTGGAGCGAGACGGGCGGCTGGACGGGTCTGCCGTCGGCGTCGCCGAGCAGCCCGCCCAGGAAGATCCAGTCGCAGTGGTCGGTGCCGGAGGAGAACTGCCAGCGCCCGGTGAGGACGTAGCCGCCGTCGACCGGCCGGGCGACGCCCATCGGCGCGTACGGCGAGGCGATCCAGGTGTCGTGGTCCTCCCCCCAGACCTCCTCCTGCACCCGGGGGTCGGCGAAGGCCATCTCCCACGGGTGCACGCCGACGATGCCCGCGACCCAGCCGGTCGAGCCGTCGAGCGCGGCGACGCCCATCACCGTCTCGGCGAACTCCCTGGGATGGGACTCCAGGCCGCCGTACGCGGCGGGCTGGAGCATGCGGATCGCGCCGGAGTCGCGCAGCGCCTTGGCCGCCTGGTCGTCCAGCCGGCCGAGGGCCTCGCCGGAGACGCCGAGCGCGGCGATCTCCTCGGCGCGCTCGGTGATGGCGTCGAGCACGGGGTTGGTCATGGCGGTCCTCACTTCTCCGCGAGGGCGACGGCGATCTCGATGAGCTGGTCCTCCTGTCCGCCGACGAGGTTGCGGCGCCCCGCCTCCAGGAGGATCTCCGTACCGGAGACCCCGTACCGGGCGGCCTGCCGGTCAGCGTGCTTGAGGAAGCTGGAGTAGACCCCGGCATAGCCCATGGTCAGCGAGAGCCGGTCGAGCAGGCACTCGCCGTCCATGACCGGGCGCACGACGTCCTCCGCGGCGTCGATGATCTTCGGGACGTCGATGCCGGTCCGGATGCCCAGCTTCTCGGCGACCGCGGCGAACGCCTCGACGGGGGTGTTGCCCGCTCCGGCGCCGAAGCGGCGCGTCGAGCCGTCGATCTGCAGGGCTCCGGCGCGCACCGCGACGACGGAGTTGGCGACGCCGAGCCCGAGGTTCTCGTGGCCGTGGAAGCCGACCTGGGCGTCGGAGCCGAGCTCGGCCACCAGGGCGGCGACCCGGTCGCCGGTCTGCTCCAGGATCAGCGCGCCGGCGGAGTCGACGACGTAGACGCACTGGCAGCCGGCGTCGGCCATGATCCGCGCCTGCGCGGCGAGGACCTCCGGCGGCCGGCTGTGCGCCATCATCAGGAAGCCGACGGTCTCCAGGCCCAGGTCCCGGGCCAGGCCGAAGTGCTGCACCGCGATGTCGGCCTCGGTGCAGTGCGTGGCGATCCGGCAGATCGCGGCGCCGTTGCCGGCGGCCTCGCGGATGTCGTCCAGGACGCCGAGGCCGGGCAGCATCAGGAAGGCGATCCTCGCCCGCCGCGCGGTCTCGACGGCGGCTCTGATCAGCTCCTGCTCGGGGGTGCGGCTGAAGCCGTAGTTGAACGACGAGCCGCCGAGGCCGTCGCCGTGAGAGACCTCGATGACCGGCACCCCGGCGGCGTCGAGGGCGCCGACGACCGAGCGGACGTCCGCGACGGTGAACCGGTGCTGCTTGGCGTGCGAGCCGTCGCGCAGCGACGAGTCGGTGACCCGGACGTCGAGGTCGGCGCTGTAGGGCATGGCTGGAATCTCCTCGGGGTTCGGACGGTCTCCTCGGGGTTCAGGCGGTCTCCTCGGGGTTCAGGCGGTGGCCCGCCGGGCGAGGACGCGCCGCGCGAAGCCCTCGCCGACGCGGGTGGCGGCGGCGGTCATGATGTCGAGGTTGCCGGAGTAGGGCGGCAGGTAGTCGCCCGCGCCCTCGACCTCCAGGAAGACCGCGACGCGGGCGGGCCCGTCGCTCCCCGGCGCGGGATCGTCGAACTGGGGCGCGGCGCGCAGCCGGTAGCCGGGCACGTAGGAGGCCACCTCGGCGGCGACCTCCTTGATCGAGGCGGTGATCGCCTCGCGGTCCGCGCCGGCCGGGATCGCGCAGAACACCGTGTCCCGCATGATCATCGGCGGCTCGGCGGGGTTGAGGATGATGATCGCCTTGCCGCGGACGGCGCCGCCGATCCGCTCGATGCCGCGGCGGGTGGCGATCGTGAACTCGTCGATGTTCGCCCGCGTCCCCGGCCCGGCCGACGGAGAGGCGACGCTGGCGACGATCTCGGCGTAGGCCACCTCGGCGACCCGGGAGACGGCGTGCACGATCGGGATGGTGGCCTGCCCACCGCAGGTGATCAGGCTGACGTTGGGCGCGTCCAGGTGGGCGCCGAGGTTGACCGCGGGCACGACCGCGGGCCCGAGCGCGGCGGGGGTCAGGTCCACGGCCCTGATGCCGAGCGCCTCGTAGCGGGGGGCGTTCTCCCGGTGCACCCGGGCGGAGGTGGCCTCGAAGACGAGGTCGGGCCGCTCCCGCCGGGCCAGCAGCCGCTCGACGCCCTCGGCGGAGGCGTCCAGCCCTTCGGCGGCGGCCCGCTTCAGGCCGGGGCTGGCGGGGTCGATCCCGACCATCCAGCGGGGCTCGATCGATGCGGAGCGGAGCAGCTTGTACATCAGGTCGGTCCCGATGTTCCCCGATCCGACGATCGCGGCGGTCGCCTTGCTCACGGTCTCACCCTCACCCTCACTCACCCTCATGCGAATCGAGCGGTCACGGAGCCGAGGCCGGCGAACTCGGCGCGGAAGACGTCGCCGGGCCGCACGTCCACGGCCCGGGTGCAGGAGCCGGGCAGGATCAGGTGCCCGGCTTCGAGCTTCACCCCGAAGGAGGCGACCTTCCCGGCCAGCCAGGCCACGGCGGTGGTGGGGTTCCCCAGCACCGCCGAGGTGTCGCCGCGCGCCACCTCGGCGTTCCCGCGGTACAGCACGGCCGCGATCCCGGCCGGGTCCAGCTCGCCGGGGGGCACGCGGGCGGCGCCCAGGACGACGCCCGCCGAGGAGGCGTTGTCGGCGACCGTGTCGGCCAGGCCGATCCGCCAGTCCCTGATGCGGCTGTCGATCAGCTCGATGCTCGGCACGATGTACTCGGTGGCGGCGAGCACGTCGGCCTCGGTGCAGCCCTCGCCGGGCAGGCCCGCGCCGAGCACGTAGCCGATCTCGACCTCCACGCGCGGGTGGCAGTACGCCCCGGCCGGGATCGGGACGTCCTCGGCGAGCACCATGTCGTCGAGCAGATGGCCGTAGTCGGGTTCGCCGACGCCCATCATCCGCTGCATGACCTCGGAGGAGAGCCCCACCTTGTGCCCGCGCACCCGGGCCCCGGCGGCGAGCCTGCGGCGGACGTTGAGCAGCTGGATCTCGTAGGCGTCGACGACGTCGACGCCGGGGAAGGCGGCCGTCAGCGGCTCGATCGGCGCCCGGTCGCGCTCCGCCGCCCGCAGCAGGGCTGCCGCGGCCGCGCGTTCCGCCGGATCCAGCATCGCAGCCTCCTGGTGTCGGGGTCCGCACCGCGTCCGGACCGGCGGTCCCGGTCCCGCCGGGGCGCTCCCGTCCCGGTCCCTCCCGTCCGGAGCCAACGGTCTCAGCCGCCGCGCCGCCCGCGCCCGTCCCCTCCCGCTCAGTGGGAGGCACCCGGGCGCCCCGGCCGGTCAGGCGTCGTAGGTGATCCTGAGCCGCTCGCTGACCGGGAGCGCCTGGCAGGCGAGGATGATGCCGTCGGCCAGGTCGCGCTCGTCGAGGACCTGGTTGTGCTCCATCGCGACCTCGCCCTCGACGAGCACGCAGGCGCACGCGCTGCAGGACCCCTCGCGGCAGGAGTACGGCGCATCCAGCCCGGCGTCGAGGAGCACGTCGAGCAGGCGCTCGCCGCGGGGCCAGGCCACGGTCCGCGTCTCGCCGTCCAGCTCGACCTCGACCTCGACCCCGACCCCGACCCCGACTGCGGCCTCGGCCTCCACGGCACCGGCCCGGCCGGAGGGACCGGCGCCGGCCCCGGGCGCGGGGATGAAACCGGTGACGGGCGCGGAACCGGTGACGGGCGCGGAACCGGTGACGGGCGCCGGGTCGGGGCGGGCGGTGGGACCGGACGCGGGCACGGCGGGAGCGGGGCGGGCGGCGAACGGGTCGGCGGCGAGCGAGGTGAAGCGCTCGGTGCGCACCCGCTCGGGCGGCACGCCGAGACCGGCGAGGGCCGCGACCGCGAGGTCCATGAACGGCCCCGGGCCGCAGACGAACGCCTCCCGCCCGGCGTACGGCCCGGTCACCGCCGCCAGCCCCGCCGCGGTGGGCAGTCCCTGCACCGACTCCAGCCAGTGCAGCACGGCCAGCCGGCCGGCGTGCTCCCGGGCCAGCGCGGCCAGCTCGTCCCGGAAGATCACCGAGTTCTCGTCCCGGTTGGCGTAGACGAGGACGGCCGATCCCGTCCCGGCGTGCAGGCAGGACTTGAGGATTGACATGACCGGCGTGATGCCGCTCCCGGCCGCCAGCAGCAGGAGGTCGCCGTCGAGCGTGCGGGGGGTGAAGGCGCCGGCGGGCCGCAGCACCTCCAGGACGTCGCCCTCGGTGACGTGGTCGCAGATCCAGTTCGACCCGTACCCTCCGGGGACGCGCTTGACGGTCACCTTGAGCTTCTCGTCGCAGTCCGGGGAGCTGCACAGCGAGTAGCAGCGCGCGACGCCGCCCTCGGAACCGCCCTCGGGGCCTTCCGCGGCGCCGGCCGCAGAAGCGGCCGCAGGACCGGCGCCGCCCCCGGGGCCGGCGGGGATCCGGATCGTGAGGAACTGACCGGGCCGGTAGGCGAACCGGCCGCGGTCGCCGTCGGCGGGTTCGAGCACCAGCGAGTGCGCGTCCGCCGTCTCCCGGACGACCTCCACGACGCGCACCCTGAGCGGTCCGGGCTGCGCCATGCTCGTCTCTCCTCGGGGTCTCAGGGGGCGGGGTTCACCGGCCCGGGTTCACCGCCGCGGGACCGCCGGTCCGTTCTCCGTCCGGTCCGGGCGCTCCCGAACCGTCAGGCGGACCCGGACCGGACGGGGTCCCCGCCGGAGCGGGACCGTTCCGCGGCGTGCCGGGCCGCGATGTACCCGAAGACGATCGAGGGGCCGATCGTGGCGCCGGGGCCGGCGTACTCGTTGCCCATCACCGAGGCCGAGACGTTGCCGGTGGCGTACAGGCCGTCGATCGCCGACCCGTCCGCGCGCAGCACCCGGCTGTGCTCGTCGCAGACCAGGCCGCCCTTGGTGCCGAGGTCGCCGGCCTCGATGCGGACCGCGTAGTACGGCGGGCGGTCGATCACGTCGAGGTTCGGGTTCTTCAGCGTGGGGTCGCCGTAGTAGCGGTCGTGGGCGCTCTCCCCCCGCCCGAAGTCGGCGTCCCGGCCGGCGCGGGCGAAGCCGTTGAAGCGCTCGACGGTCTCGGCCAGGGCGTCCGGGGGCACGCCGATCCGCTTGGCCAGCTCGGCGATCGTGTCGGCCCGGTGCACCACCCCCGCGTCGTAGAACGCCTGCGGGATCGGCGCGCCGGGCAGGATCTGCGCGAACGGGTAGCGGGCGCGGGCGCGGGCGTCCATCACGAACCACGCCGGGACGTGGCCGCCCGCCAGCTGGTCGTGGACGAAGTTCACGTACGGCGCCGACTCGTTGGCGAACCTCCGCCCGTCCCCCGAGACGATGATCGAGCGGGGGATGCAGCGCTCGGAGACCAGCGGGATGGCCGCGCCCGCGGGGTGCCGGACCGCGGGCATCCACCAGGCGTCGTCCATCAGGTCGAGTGCGGCGCCGGCCCGCTCCCCCGCCAGGATGCCGTCGCCGGTGTTCTCCCGGGCTCCCATGCTGAAGTCGGCCCGGCCGTCCTCCGGCAGGAACCTCGCGCGCAGCTCGGGGTTGTGGTCGAAGCCGCCGGTGGCCAGCAGCACGCCGTACCGGCCGCGCAGCCGCAGGGTGCGGCCGTCGCGCTCGACGACGACGCCGGTGACGGCGCCCCGCTCGTCGACGACGAGGTCGGTCATGGGCGTCTTCAGCCAGAGCGGGACCCCCGCGTCCTTGAGCGCCATGCGCAGCCGCGCGACGAGCGCGCGCCCGCCGGTCGCCATGTGGCGGCGGCGCACCAGGTTGGAGGCGACCCGCCAGGCGGCCACGAGCGTGGCGCGGCGCCCGCGCCAGGTGCGCTTGGCCATCGCCAGGTCGTGGTAGTCCTTCGCGGTGATCCACAGGCCCAGCGGACCCTTCAGGCTGTTGGGACGCTGGTGCCTCTCGTCGGGCCCCAGCCTGCGGGTGTCGAACGGCAGCGCCTCGACGGACCGGCCCAGCGCGCGGCCGCCCTCCAGTTCGGGGTGGTAGTCGGCGTACCCCTTGGTCCAGGAGAAGCGCATCCACCTGCTCCGGCCGAGCAGTTCCATCGCGGCCGGGCCGTGGTCGACGTAGGCGTCGAGCCGCGCGGCGGGCACCCGCCCCGCGGTGAGCCGGTCGAGGTAGCGGCGGACGGCCTCGCGACTGTCGTGCTGCCCCCGGGCCCGCAGCACGTGGTTGCCGGGGATCCAGATGCCGCCGCCGGAGATGGCGGTGCTGCCGCCGTACCGCGAGCCCTTCTCGACGACCAGGGGCTCCAGCCCCTCGGCGGCGGCGGTGAGCGCGGCCGTCATGCCGCCGCCCCCGCTGCCGACGACGACGAGGTCGAACTCGGCGTCCCACTCCTGCCGGTCCGCACGCCCGTCGGCCGGGGGGGCGGCGCCGCCGTGCCCGTCGGTCCGCTCGCTCCGCTCGCTCACGTCTCCTCCTTTCGGGTCAGGAAGGCCAGCACGGCGCTCTCCCAGGCCGCCCGCTGCTCGATCATCACCCAGTGCCCGCAGTCCGGGAAGACGTGCAGCTCGGCGCCCGGGATGGTCCGCATCGGCACGAGCGCCATGTCGAGGGGGCTGACCCGGTCGTCGCGGCCCCAGGTGATCAGCGTCGGGGCCGTGATCCGGTGCAGCGTCGCCCAGTACGGCGGGGCGCTCGATCGCGCGGAGGCGGCGGCGCGGGCGGCGAGCGCGGCGCGGCCGTACATCCGGCGGGAGGCGGCGAGCGTGTCCGGGTCGGTGGCCTGCGCCCAGCGCTCCTCGATCATCTCCTCGGTGACCAGGGCCGGGTCGTAGACCATGGAGTGCAGCCAGCGCACGAGCGCCTCGCGGGTGGGGTGCTCGGCGAACTCCGTGAGCAGCCGGATGCCCTCGCCGGGACCGGGGCTGAACAGGTTCACGCCCAGCCCGCCGATGGTGACCAGGCGGCGCACCCGGGCGGGGTCGGAGACCGCCACCTGGGCGCCCACGATCCCGCCCATGGAGTTGCCGATCACGTCGGCCCGCTCGATCCCGAGCCCGTCCAGGAGGCGGAGCACCGCGCCGGGCGCGGCGGCCATGGGGTGGGCTCCGGTGGGCTCGCTGACGCCGAAGCCGGGGAACTCCAGCACCAGGCAGCGGAAGCGCTCGGCGAGGGCGGCCAGGTTGCCGCGGTAGTTCCGCCAGCCGGTGACGCCGGGGCCGGACCCGTGCAGCAGCAGCAGGGGCGGGCCGTCACCGGCCTCGTGGTAGCGCAGCACACCCTCGTCGGTCGCGAGCTCGCGCGACGTCGACGCGTGACCCGGCTCGTGGCTTGGCTCCGTGCTCATCGCAGGAACGTAACCGGGGCCGCCGCCCGGTCGCGGCGGCGGTCCCGGCCAGCGGGACCGCCGCCGGCCCCGGAGGTCCGGCACCGCACCGGCCGGGACCCGACGGACTTCCGCTCAACGGGACCGCCCCGCGCGGGTACGGCGCCGCGCGGCCTACGGTCGTCCGGTACGGCCGCCCGCCGTACCGGACGACGTGAGGTGAGCCATGACAGCCGAGCCCGCGGCGCTCACGGCGGAGGCCGGCGGCCCGGCCGGCCCGGCCCCCGTCCCCGCCGCCCCGCCCACCCCGCTGGAGATGCGGCGCGCGATGGGCGCGTTCGCCACCGGTGTCACCGTGGTCACCGGGGTGGACGGCGGCGAGGCGGTGGGCTTCGCCTGCCAGGCGTTCGCCTCGGTCTCGCTCGAACCGCCGCTGGTGCTGTTCTGCGCCGACCACGGCGGCCGCACCTGGCCCAGGATCCGCGCCTCCGGGCGGTTCTGCGTGAACGTGCTGGGAGAGGACCAGGTCGACCTGTGCGGCCGGTTCGGCTCCGGCACGGGCCGCAAGTACGACGGGCTCGACTGGGACCTGTCCCGGTGGGGCACCCCGGCCCTGCGCGGCGTGCTGCTGCGGGTGCACGCCGAGGTGTCCGACGTGCACGCCGCCGGCGACCACGACGTGGTGATCGGCCGGGTCCTGGAGGTGGAGGCGGGCGCGGGACGGCGTCCGCTGATCTTCTTCCGGGGACGGTTCGGCGTCGACGCGCGCCAGGCGCCGGGGCCGGCCGCGGAGCCGGCGGGCGTGCCGGACCTGTGGGGGTGGGGCGACCGCTGGGGCTGAGGAGCGGGCCCTCACTGTCAGCCGAGCACCAGGGCCAGGGCGAGGGCCAGCAGGAGGGAGTCGAGGCGGTCCAGCAGCCCGCCGGCGCCCGCCAGCCACGACGCCGAGTCCTTGACCTCGGCGCCCCGTTTGACCATCGACTCCAGCAGGTCCCCCACGGGGGCGCCGAACGCCACGGCGATCACCAGGGCCGGGGTGAACCCGCCCAGCAGGGCCAGCGTGCCCAGCCCCGCGACGGTCCCGGTCAGGACCCCGCTCCAGCGCTTGGCCGGTGACAGCGGGGAGAGCGCCGGGCCGCCCAGCAGCCTGCCGCCGAACGAGGCGGCGATGTCGGCGACCGACACCGCGGCGAACACCGCCAGGGCGGCCGGGCCGAGCAGCACCACCCCGATCAGCGGCGTGAACCAGACGACGCCGAACACCCCCCGGCACGACCGGTCCAGCCCGCCGGACTCGTCCCCGGCGAGCAGCGGGACCAGGGCGACGGCCAGGACGGCGGCGGCGAACACCCGGGGCAGGTGCGCGGGCGCCTGCCAGGCGGCCACCGGCAGCGCGGCCACCGCCCCGGCGAGCACCACGCGGTCCGGCCGGGGCAGCCGGGTCAGCCGGCCGTACTCGGCCGCGCACACCGCGCCCACCGCCGCGGCCAGGACCGCGGCCCCGACGGCCCCCGCGGACAGGGCGGCGACCACCACCGGCACGGCCACGGCCCAGGCGCACCACCGCAGCACGTACTCCCGCCGCCGGGACAGCGCGACGGCGACGCCGCCGAGGGCGAGCGCGGCGGCGAGGAAGGGGATCAGGTCCGCGACGCCGGTCACACCGCGTTCCGCGCGTCACGGTTCCGCGGGTCGCGGTTTCCCGGGTCGCCGTTCCCCGGGTCGCGCCCCGGGTCGCGCAGCGCCGCGGCGACGGCCGCGGCGATCCGGTCGTTGGCCGCGGCGTCGCGCACCGCGATCCGCACCGTCCGGCCCTCGAACGCCGGTGACATCGACGACAGGTCGCGCAGGAACACGCCCCGGCCGCGGCAGCGGCGGACCAGCCCGGCGGCGCCGGGACCGCCGCGGGGCAGGGTGAGCAGGACGAAGTTGGCCACCGACTCCCGGACGTGCACGTCCCCGTCGGTCGCGGCGAGCGCGGCGGCCAGCTCGCCGCGGAGCGCCGCGGTCTGCGCCCAGCGGGCGGCGTAGTAGGCGGGATCGCGCAGGGCGCGGACCGCGGCGATCTGCGCGGGCAGGCTCACCGTCCAGGGCGGGCTCCAGCGGCGCAGTTCCGCCACGTCCTGCGGGGGCCCGGTGAGATAGGCCGCCCGCAGGCCCGACAGCGCGTACATCTTGGACAGCGAGGTGCACACCACGGCGTTGCCCGCGGTCGCGGCGTACGGCTCCAGCGACTGCCCCGGCCCGGCGTAGCCGACGTAGGCCTCGTCGATCCAGAACCGGGTCCCGCCGGGCGCCGCCGCCATCACCTCGCGCAGGTCGCGCGCGTCCAGATGCACGCCGGTGGGGTTGTTGGGATTGACGACGACCACGAGGTCGTAGCGTGCGCGCAGGGCGTCGCCGAGGCGGTCCGGGTCGATCCGCCAGCCGTCCTCGCGCCGGAGTGCGAACCGGTCGGCGCGGCAGCCGATCACCCGCTCGGCGACGTGGGCGTACTCGCCGTAGGAGGGGTCGACCAGCAGCACCCGGGAGGAGGCGTCCAGCCGGCCGCGGAACGCGCGGAAGATCAGATCGGACGAACCGGCCCCGACGGCGACGGCCTCGGCGGGCAGGCCGCGGCGGGCGGCGATCTCCTCGACGAGCCCCTCGGCCTGTGCGGGCGGGGAGGTGCGCGCGATCCAGTCCCGGTGGGCGGCCAGAGCCGCGGTGACACCGGGCGCGGGCGGGAACCAGGCGTCGAGCACGTCGGCGGGCACGACGTCGCCGTGCGCCTCCAGGGTGTCGAGGCGGCGGCCCAGCGCCCCGATCGAGGCGCCGCCGTGCTCGCAGCCGTCCGTCCCGGGCAGGAAGGGCACCTCCAGGCGCCAGCGCAGCCTCGGCTCCATCTCGCGCAGCACCGGGCCGTACGTGCGCAGCGTCCGATCGACGAGGGCGGCGACCTCACCGGTGAGCAGCTCGAAGCCGACCGCCCCCGAGCGCACCGGGACGCCGGTGGACGTCAGTCCCAGCGCCAGGTACATCGGCAGGAGCTCGCTGCGGCCCAGCGCCACGACGGTGCGGCCGCCGTGCGCCGCCACCCAGCGCAGCGCCGCGTACATCAGGATCCTGCCGGTCATCCCGCCCCGCCGGTCCGGGTCCACGGTCAGGATGCGGATCTCGAACAGGCCCTCCTCGCTCAGGACGGGGTGCTCGGTGCGGCGGAGGTACTTGTCGATCGCGTAGCGTCCCGCCCACGGCGGTGTCACGCTGATGAACCCGGCGGGCCGTCCCCCGCGGGCCCCCACGAGGTAGACGTTGTCCGCGTCGAGCCCGTCGCTCAGCCGCCCGGCGTCGTTGGCGGGATGCTGGCCGAGTTCACGGGCGTACACCTCGTGGCGGAGCCGGGAGATCCACTCGCGGTCGGCCTCCGATCCCGGTCGAATCTCCAGCTCATCGGCCTCCACGGGCACGGCCTCCTTCGCGGTTCGGCGACCCTTCGGCCCGCCTCCCGGCCGGGCGCCGGAGGGAGCGGTCCGCGGGGTGGCTCAATGACGGCCGACGCGGTGCCCGCCTTCCGGCCGTCGTTAGGGTGTAGCCGGTCGCAGACCGGTCAAAACGCGCCGCAGCGCCGAACATCGCCGACCGGTTCTCTCCGGCAGGCTCAGCCTCGGCCGTCGCGGGCCCCTCTTCGTGAAGACCTGGTGGAGCGCCGCGCGGGTCGCGAGTCCTACCCGCCCGCGGTGTCGAGCCGGGCCAGGACCCGGGTGGACAGCTGCTGCAGGACGTCGACCCGGTCGGGGCCGAGGGCGTCGAAGAAGAGGTCCCGGACGGCCCGAACGTGGCCGGGGGCGGCGGCGGTGATCGCCTGGCGGCCGGCCTCGGTGAGCACGACGAAGGCTCCGCGGCCGTCGTCGGCGCACTCCCGGCGCCCGACCAGGCCGCGGCGCTGCATCCTGCTCAGGTGGTGCGACAGGCGGCTCTGCTCCCACTCCATCGCGCGCTGCAGTTCGTACGGGCGCAGCCGCCCGTCGGGGACGTCGGTGAGGTGGACCAGCACCTCGTAGTCGGCCAGGGACAGGCCGGAGGCCGCCTGCAGCCGCCGGTTCAGCTCGGCGCCCAGCCGCGCCTGCATGCGCAGGTAGGCCCGCCAGGCGCGCTGCTGGTCGTCGTCGAGCCAGAGAGGGGTGTCCATGGGTCCACCGTACCCGACATGCATGATGCGTCATTGAATTTGCGGAATGAATGACGCGTCATATAAGTTGGACCCAGTGCATGACACATCATCTTCTTCTCGGAGGGCTCCCATGACCACCACCACCGCCACCGGCCTCGACCTGACCATCAAGGGCGTCACCGACTCGATCACCATCCCCTTCGCCTTCGAGGGCTCCTCCGCCGACCCGTTCGGCAACACCCGGCTCGGCTTCGAGGGCTCAGCGACGATCAAGAACACCTGATCCGCACCGGCACCGTCCCCGGCACCGGCGACCCGACCTTCACCACCCTCCCGGAAGGAACCCGGCATGAGCCCCCTGTCCCTCGCGCCCCGCATCGACGTCCACCGCGCGGCCGAGCGCTTCACCACCGCCACCGGCTGGCTGGACTCCAAGCACTCCTTCTCCTTCGGCCGCCACCACGATGAGGCCAACACCCACCACGGCCTGCTGCTGGTCAACAACGACGACGTCGTGCGCGCCGGCACCGGCTTCGACACCCATCCGCACCGCGACATGGAGATCGTCACCTGGGTGCTGCAGGGCTCCCTGGTCCACCAGGACTCCGAGGGCCACAACGGCGTCATCTACCCGGGCCTGGCCCAGCGGATGAGCGCCGGCACCGGCATCCTGCACTCGGAGAAGAACGACTCCTGGCGCCTGGCCGGCGGCGTCCACGACGAGCCGGTCCACTTCGTGCAGATGTGGGTGGTGCCCGACGAGGCCGGCATCGCCCCCGGCTACGAGCAGCTGGAGATCGACGCCGAACTGCTCGGCGGCGGCCTGGTGCCGGTCGCCTCCGGCATGGCCGAGCACGACGGCGCCGCGGCCATCCGGATCAAAAACCGCTACGCCGCGCTGTACGCCGCCCGCCTGCAGGCCGGCCAGAGCGTGCAGCTGCCCGAGGCGCCGTTCCTGCACCTGTTCGTGCCGCGCGGGTCCGTCGCGCTGGAAGGCGCCGGCGCGCTGGACACCGGCGACGCGGTGCGCCTGACCGCCACCGGCGGCCAGAAGGTCACCGCCGCCGAACCGGCCGAGATCCTGGTGTGGGAGATGCACGCCGCCCTCGCCGCCTGAACAGCCGGCCCCGGCGCGTCCTGGCCGCCCACCGCGGCCGGGACGCCTTCACCCGGCCGCCGGAGCCGCTCACCCGTCGACGAAGTGAAACGACGCCTCGTTGTCTCACCGCAGTCTGACAGAGAGGGTGCGGGACCGTTTCCGACCGGAGGCATATGCTCATCGTGTGCAGGTTCCCGACACCGTTATGAGTGCTGTCGCCGTGCGCTTCGGCGCGGCGCGCACCCCGGAGGTGCTCGCTGCGCTCCCCTCCGCCCACGACCTGCGCCTCGATGACGGGGCGGAGCACGGGCGACTGTACGCGCGTGTGCTGTGTGCGATCGTCGAGCTGTCCACCGGAGACCTGCGCCTGCTGCGCGAGGTGGCGATGCTTGCCATCGATGACTGGCGCGACGTCCTCGTGGCGGCCGGTCGGGCCGGGCTCGACGAACCGGCCGGGCACTGATTCTCCTGCCGCCGTCCGCTCACGGGCCTGCTCCGCCCGCCGGGTGTACGGTCCGCGCCCTCCTGCTGCACCCGCCCCGCCTGCACCGAGCGGGGTGGGCCGGAGCGGGGTCAGGAAGCAGGGTCAGGAAGCAGGGTCGTGCGGGGCCGCAAAGACAGTTCCCGCCAGCCGGACCCGGCGACGACCGCCAGCGCGACGGTCCAGGCCAGCCCCGCCTCCAGCCAGTCGCCGCCGCCGACCGACATCGAGGTCAGCGAGTACGCCAGGGACGCATGGAACAGCAGCGTGATCACCATGCTGCCCCGGGTCGAGTTGAGCAGCCACGCCGCCAGCACCGAGTGCGCCGTGATGGCGACCAGGTAGGGCGGCAGATCCTCACCGTAGGCGACGGTCAGCGGCAGATGCCACAGCCCCCACAGCAAGCCGAGCAGGACCGCGGCCGGCAGGGCGGCCATCCGCTGCTGCAGGGCCGGCAGCGCGTAACCGCGCCAGCCGAACTCCTCCAGCAGCGGACTGGAGAACAGCAGCCCCGCCAACTGCAGGGGGGCGGTGAGCACGACGACGACCGGCCCTCCGCCGGCGAGCATGGTGCCCAGCGGGGAGTCGGCGGGGACGGTCAACGTCGGATCGGCCACCGCCCGGACGGCCAGCGCCACCGACGTCAGCGCGGGCATCAACAGGGCGGCGGCCAGGTACCAGCGCACCGGCAGCCGCCAGATCCGGTACCGGCGTGCGATCGCCCGGATCAGGTCCGTCCGGCCGCGCACACGCAGCACGAGGAGCGCCGCCACCGTCGGGGCCGCCGCGCCGAGAGTCTGCAGCGTCACGAGCCCGGCGGGGATGCGCCCCGCGTCCGCCTCGAACAGCAGCGCCGCCGGAATCCAGAACACCCATGCCAGAACGTAGGCCAGGACACAGAAGGCGATCAACACAATCGAATGGTACGGGCGCCGAGCGGGGGAATTCAGCGGCATTCGGTGGATACACGTACACATCCGTACGATGCCAGCCGCTCACGGCGTGAACACGTTCCGTAAGGCGCCTCCGCCGGACGGTCCGCAGCGCGAGGCGGTCCCGCCGTACCGCGCACGGGAAGGCCGGGTCAGGCCAGCGTCTCGGGACGGCCGGTGACCGCGTCGAACGCGTACACCCGTACCGGGTCCAACCGCAGCTCGTAAGGACCATGGCAGTCGGCGACCAGGGTGGCGAGGGCGACCCCGCATCCGCAGGTCATGTTGGGTCCGAAGGAGCCGCACGGCCCGCAGCATCCGCTGCTGCGCGCCGCGTCGGGATGCGCCCGCAGCGACGGCGCGTCATGCGGATGGACCACGACGGTTCCCCGCTTCCCTGCCGAGACCGGCGCCTGCCGCGGCGCGGCACCGGCCCGCCTGCGGGCCGGGCGCTCCTCGGGGAAGGCGCGGGTCGCGAACGGCGCGCCGAACGGCTCCGGGTCGATCGCGTAGCAGCCGGGCGGCACCGTGGAGCGGTCCGGCCCCGCGTGCGCCGGCGTCCCGGCCAGTCGGCGCAGGTCGCCGCTGAGCACCTGCCCGCAGGAGGCACAGGCGAACACCGTCATCCGCGGTCACCGGGCGCCGACGAAGGCCAGCGCCTCCCGGGCCAGGACCGGCCAGGACGACTCGTCGTCCGGATCCAGACTGAGCCACTCCTTCATCGGCCTGCCCTTGCCCCCGTCGAAGCGCACACCGCAGCCGGCGTCGACCAGCTCATCGACCCGCCGCCGCGGGAGCTTGACCACCAGGCGTCCGCCGGCCAGCATGGCGAAGATCTTGCCGTCGACCCGCAGGGCGGCCGAGCCGAAACCGCGCCCCGCTCCCGGCGGGGTCACTCCCCCGATGTCGAGCAGCTCGCCGACCACGGCGTCGAAACGCTCGTCCGGAGTCATCGGCGTCCCACCTCCTCACGTCCTACCTCCTCGAAGCGGCCAACCTAACCGGGAGCCCCGACGATTTCACGATCTGGCGCTCCCGCGGGCTCGCGACACCGCCGGCGCCCGGCGCGCGGTCCCGGCCGGGGCGGCGCCGTCGTGTTCGGGCGGCGGTCACCGTCCGGGGCACAGGGCGCTCCAGCGGTCCGCGGCCGCCGCGGGACCGTCGAGGTGCAGCAGGCCCCGGCCGAGGGCCCCGGTCGGGCTCAGGCCTCCGGTGGCCAGTTCGTAGGCGGTCATCGCGTCGGTGCGCACGCACAGGACGGCCGGGCGCGGGGCCGGCCCTGCCGCCCCGTGGACGTGTCCGGCGGCGACGGCCAGGTGGAAGGTCTCGCCCTCCACCTGGACCTGGTAGAGGTCGCCGTCGGCGTCCGGGCCCGCAACGGCCTCGGCCGTGACCGCCCACAGGGCCAGGGCCGCCCAGCGCGCCCGGAAGACCGACACCTCAGGGCTGGGGCGCATGCGGTGCACGCCCCAGGCGGTCAGGTGCAGCAGCACCGGCTGCAGGGCCCGCCCCGAGCCGGTCAGTTCGTAGACCGCCGAGGCGGCCGGAGGCGGGAGCACCCTGCGGGCGATCACCCCGGCGCGCTCCAGTTCCCTGAGGCGGGCCGCCAGCACGTTGGGGCCGATGCCCGGAAGTGCGGCCCGCAGGTCGGTGTAGCGCGCCGGGCCGAACAGCAGCTCGCGCAGCACCAGCGGCGCCCACCGCTCGGCGACGAGGTCCAGCGCGTACGACAGACCGCAGTAGTGGCCGTACGTTCTTGCCATATCGACAGCGTAGCGTGCACTATCGAATTAATAGTCAACGCGCGGGAGGGGACCGATGATCGGTGCGATCACCAGCGTTCCGGTGTACGTCGCCGACGTGACCGCCTCACTGGACTTCTTCGTCGGCGTGCTCGGCTTCGCCACGCGTACCGACAGCGCAATGGGACCGATGCGCTGGGTCGAGGTGGCGCCCGCCGGCGGGCAGAGCGCGCTGGTGCTCACCGGACCGGGTTTCGAATCCTGGGCACCGGAGAAGGTCGGTGTCTTCACCGGCATCGTCTTCGCCCTCACCGACGCCGGGTCCACCGCTGATCACCTCCGAAGGCACGGAGTGCCGATCGTCTCCGGTCCGCAGCGCATGCCCTGGGGCGTGCAGCTCGTCTTCGCCGATCCCGACGGCAACACCTTCGCCGCCGTCGGCACCTGACCCGCCACGTCCGCACTCCCGCAGCCCCCTCCTCCCACGTGCCCTCCGCATCCGCGAGGACCTGCACCGCCGAAGGCTCCGCGCCGGGGAAAGGACCCGCGATGACCGCTCCCGCCAACCCTGACTTCGACCGGCTCGTCTCCCGCTTCGACCCGCACGTGCAGCAGCTGGCCCGCGCCGCCCGCGAGCTGGTCCACGACGTGCTGCCCGGCGTGGTGGAGGTGGTCTGGGACCGCCAGGGAACCGCCGGCTTCGGCACCGGACCGCGCAAACGCTCCGAGCACTTCTCCTATCTCGACCTGTACGCCCGGCACGTCAACCTCGGCTTCAACTACGGCGCCGAACTGCCCGACCCGGCGAGGCTGTTCACCCCGCCCAAGGACGACTGCAAACTGTTCCGTCACGTCAGACTGCACCACGCCGCCGACCTGACCCGGCCGGCGCTCCGCGAACTGATCATCACGGCCACCCGCCACCGCGTCCCCCCGCTGAGAGCCGACAGGGCCGTCACCCCTTGACCGCTGCGGGACGGCGCGGCGCGGGGAGAAGACCGACGCCGGGCGGGCCGGCCGTTCAGAGACTGTCGTGGTTCATCCCTATCATGCCCGTCATGGGACGGGTCCAGGACGAGACCACGCTGTTCTCCTCGCACCTGCTGTGCTATGCCGACAGCGAGGGTTACTACGTGCCGGTCGACTTCGCCGATCCGCTGTTCCTGCCCGAGCAGGCGGGCGTCGCGGGAGGAGGGATCGTCGGCTCCAGTCTGCGGTTGCAGGCCGAGCTGGCCTTCATCGCCCCGGCGCTCGGCATCGACGTGGACGGCGCCGGAGCCGTGCCGGAGCGGGAGCAGGCGCGCCTGGCCGCCACCCCGCCCGACGACCCGTTCGAGCCGGAGATCTTCACCTGGCACCGGCTGTACCAGGCGTGCTCGGCCAGCGTCTCCTCCGGTCACGCCGTCGTCTTCCGATGACCGGCCGGACCCGTCGCCTGCCTCGCCGGGACGTGTTCCGGGGCCGGAACCGCGATGCCGGCTGAGTGCTCGCCCGCCGCCATGACCACTCCACCCGCCCCTCTGCGGGTGCGGGTGCTGTTTCCCGGGATCGAACGCCACGCCCGCGCCGCCGTCCGGCTGCACCCGCGCCCGGGGCGTCCCGGCCCGACCGACAGCCACATCGGCGGGCCACTGCTGTGGCCCGCAGGCGAGCCCTGGCCCACCTGCACCGCCGACCACCACGGGCCGCGAGGACCGTCCGCCTCCGATCTGGCCGGCGTCGGCCGAGACGGCGACGGCGACGGCGTGCGGACCGCCGGCCCCCGCGTCCGGCCGGCGACCGAGCCCAACGCGCTGGTGGGGCTGGCCCAGCTGTACGCCGCGCACGTCCCCGGCCTGCCCCGCCCCGCGGAGGCCGACCTGCTGCAGGTGCTGTGGTGCCCCGCCGACCACGACCTGGGCGCCTTCACCGGGCCCGTCGTGCACCTGCGCCGGCGCCGCGCCGCCGATGTCGGCCCGGTCCTGACCGCCCCGCCCCTGCCGCACACCGCCGACGAGCGCTACCTGCCCCGTCCTTGCGTCCTGCATCCGGAGCGCGTCGTCGAGTACCCCTGGTACGAGCAGCTCCCGCCCGAACTGGCCGAGCGCGTGCGCTTGTTCGACGACGAGGGCACCGTCGACGGTCACCCGCTCGCCGAGCACCTGGCCGAGATCACCTACACCGAGCATCTGTCGGTCGCACCGGGGTGGAAGGTCGGCGGCTGGGCCTGCTGGCCGCTGACCGGACCGATGGCGATGCGCTGCCCGTCCTGCCGGTGCGACTGCGATCTGCTGCTGACCATCGCCTCGACCGAGTGGAAGGCGTCCGACGCCCTTCGCTGGCGGCCCGTGGAACACCGGCGGCAGGCCGGCGCCGACGGCGCGCCCGTCGGCACCGAAGCGGGCCCGGGCGAGCCCACCGGCGTCCAGGTGGGACGCTACGGCCGGCTGCACGTCTTCACCTGCCCCGCCTGCCCCGGTTCGCCGCCCCTGCTGAGCCTGCAATGACCCGCCGTGGGCACTGGCGGCGCGCCCTTCGCCGACCGGCCGTCGCCTCCTCCGCAAGCTGCGGACCCGTCCCGCAGACAGGCCGGTCACCGGTGAGGAACCCTCCCCCGCCGCTCCATGACGGCCGGGCCCCTCCCGGCAGGACGCGCACCCGCCGGCCGAAGCTCCCGACGCCGTCCGAACCCAGGGCGGAGCCCGTGGTTCCTCAGGTCTCGTACGAGCCGTCCCACGGTTCGTAGAAGCCGAGCAGGTCCGGATAGAGCTCGGCGTGTTCGTCGCCTTCGAATTCGCAGATCAGGCCGAACAGCACGTCATCGAACTCGATGTAGAAGGGGCGGATGGCGATGTCCCCGAAACGGAGACCGGGCAGGGCGCCGAGCCATCGCGCCAGCCGGTCTCGGCCGAAGCCGGTGGCGGTCCGCCGGTCGTCATCGCCGCCGGTGCGCCGGATGCGGGAGCCGATGTGATGGCCCGCGTCGTCGAAGGTGTGCAGGACGGTGTACCAGTGCGCGTCGCAGGACCGGTCGCCGGTGAGGGCGTGGCGCTGCGGGAAGGCGGCGGCGACGGAGCCGAGGAACTGCCCGTCGTTCCAACGGCCGATCATGCCGGTGTGTCGGCCGGGGACGTATCTGATGGGAATCATCTCAGGGATCGCCACGCTGGAGACGGTAGCGCCGGGCCGCCGGGCCCGGGCCCTCTCCGTGCACCCGCGCCGCCCGCCGGATCGGCCACCAGGCGGGAAGCGGCTCCGGTTCCGGTTCGGGCTCCGGCTCGGGGTCGGGGTCGTCGAACAACCGCAGCCGGTCGACGGCACCCTCGCGCCGGGTGAGCTTCAGGCACCGCCGGCAGATGACCTCACTGCGCTCAGGACCCGAGTTAGGTCAATTTAGTGCGCAGCGGCTCGGGTCTTGATCGTTTCGAGGGTCTGCCGGACGTCGGCCGGTAGCGGGTCGGCGGCCGTGATGATGTGATCACCGGCCTGGATCTCGATGGTCCGGTAGCGGCGGACGGTCTTGACGAACTTCCGGATCGACCAGCCAGTGGCCTCCTCGATCCACCGGGAGACCGCAAGGGCCGCGAACACGATGGTCAGATGCGCCGCGATGCTGTCTCGGGTGCGGTGATAGATCGGGCGCGCGGCCAGGTCGGACTTGGCCATGCGGAAGCTCTTTTCGATCTCGAAGAGCCGATGGTAGGACCCGATGACGAACTCGGGCGTGGGACCGGGGACGTTCGTGACGTAGCCCTTGATCCCTGCCAGCGCCCGGGCCTTCGCCTCGAGCTCGCGGTTGACGGACTTGGCCGCATCGGTCAGCTTCACGAACCTGTTCCGTTTCACCGCGGTCTTGCCCGCCACGGCCTGCTCGGCTTTGCGGACCTGCTCGTCGATGCCCCGCAGTGTCCTGCGGGCCCGGTCATGCCGGTACTGGTAGTAGCGGACCTGGTCTTTTCGCCTGTCCGAGGCGGCCGCCGGCCACGGCTGGGTGAAGACGTGCCCGTCCGGTATGGCCTGGCCGGGATGGTCCCTGTGCCACTGCGCCACGACGTAGGGGACCTCGGGGACCTTCATCCCCAAGATGAACGACAGCCCTTCGGCCTCGATGGCGCGCATGTTCGCATCCGAGATCATCCCGGCGTCGGCGACGATGACGACATCGCGCAGGCCGTGGACGGCCAGGAACGCCGTCAGCGTCGGCAGCATCGTGGTGGTCTCGGCCGTATTGCCCTCGAACGCGCTGACCATCAGCGGGAACCCGGACGCGTCCGTGAGCAGGCCGACCGTGATCTGCGGCTCCAGACGGCGCTCCTTGGAGAACCCAGGCTCGCGGAAACCGTCGCCGGCGTCGGTCTCGAAGTACAGGGTGGTCACGTCGTAGAGCACCAGCGTCGCAGGTCCCAGACCCGCCTGCCGGGCGCAGGCGGCGGCCAGGCGCTCCCTGAAGTCCTGGACGCAGTAGAGCGGCAGGCGGCGCGTGAGGGTGCGGTAGGACACCGGGGTGATGCCGGCCTCGGCCAGCACGCGCAGCGAATCGAGCTTGCTGGTCGGCTCGATGATCCGGGCCAGTACCAGGTGCCGGAAGACCTCGTCACCGCCGCTTGCGTGATCGAAGCCGAGGGTGTCGTAGGCGGTGCTCAGGGCGTCGTGCAGGTGCCCCATGCGGGAGGCGGTGATCGGTAACGGGCCGCCCGCCTCGGGTGGGGCGTTCAGGCCGAGGTCGAGTTCGCCCTGTCCGGCGGCGAGCCGTTGCCGGGCTGCGGTCTTGAGCAGTTCGAGTTCGACGTCGTCGTGGGCCGAGCCGATGTGCTCGATATCCCGGGAGCCCTTGCGGGAGGAGTGGACGATCTGCACCGCACGTGCTCCGGAGGCGGTCTTCACGGTGCGGATGTGGGCCACCCGACCACCTTAGGGCCACGGTTTAGTGCGCAGGTTCCACTCACCGCAACGACGAACACCCAGGTCAGCGAGCCGTGCCACTGGCCAGCTCTGGTTCGTGACCCAAGTCGGCTCTTCGAAGTTAAGCGGGGTTGAGGTGCCCGCGGCTCTTTCGAGTGGTGGCGCAGCGGGTGCGTAGCCGCTGGTTCTCCGGATTGCGGAAGCCGTACGCGTCCCGGGCGACCGTCTTGATCACGCGGTTGGTGCCCTCGGAACCCGCGTTGGTGATCCCGGTCCGCAGGAACGCACAGATCTCCGGCCACCACGTCTGCACCGTCGCAGCCAGCCGCTCCAGTTCGGGCAGGCCCGAGGCGGCGCACCGGTCATAGAAACGGAACAACCGCTCGGCGATGACATGCCGTTCGGGATGCATGCGAGCAAGAGCCAGCAGATCCAGGAGGTCTTCCTTGGCGTTCCAGGCGTCCAGGATCGGCTGCCCGATCTTCATCGGCAGCGCGTGCAGATCATCGATCATGGGATCGAGTTGAGAGCCGTGCATCCGGGCCGCTGAGCGGGTCAACCGGTTGCGCAGTTCCCACTCGCGGTTGCCCTTGCGTCCGCGGCGGCCCCGGACCTGCACGGTCACCCGGCGGCGCACCTCGGTGACGGCGGCATTGGCCAGCTGCACGATGTGGAAATGGTCGACGACCAGCACCGCGTGCGGCAGCGCGGCCCGCACCGCCGCTTTGAAGATCGTGCACATGTCGATGGCCACGTGGGTCACCTGGTCCTTCCATCGCTGCCCGCGGGCCTGCAGCCAGTCGATGACGACCTGGCTGGTGCGGCCCTCGACCTGGCCGAGCAGCCCTTGGCCTCCGGACAGGTCCACGAAACCCACGTGCCAGCGATCGACGACGGCCTTCCACGCCTGTGCCGCCTCGTCGAAGGCCCAGCGGGACCGGCCGCGCCGGGTCTCATCGATGCCCAAGACCGTGACCGGGTCCGGCTGGGCGGGCAGCACACGGGCGGCGTAGGCGGTGAACGCGGCTGAGGTCACCGGCCAGGACAGTCCGTGGTCGCGGGCCGACTGCACGACGGTGCGTCCACCGTCGGCGACCGCGGCCCCGGCCGCCTGGCGCAGACGGACCGTCAACCGGGAGCGGGCCGGGATCTGCGGCACGCACTCGGTGAACGACGTACGCGGACATCGGCTGTGGTCACACCGCCAGCGCCGTTTGCGCCAGCGCAGCCGGCAGACCCGTCCTGCCATGGGAAGGTCCCGGGGTCGGGTGAGCACCCACTCCTTCATGCGGGTCGCGGTCGTCCCGCATGCCGGGCAGGCGCGCGCCCGCGGATCCAGGGTCTCCAGATAGAGGACAGGCCCCTGACCAGGGGTGTTGTTGCCGGTATCGATCTTGGTGACTGCCACGCCTTCCAGGCCCAGCAGCCGAGTCGTATCGTTGACCACGCTCGCGGCTCTTCTGTTGTGAGATCTTGCTTCGACAACAGGAATGATCAACGAGAGTCGCGAGCTCTCTCAAGACGCCGGCCTCACCTCATCGGGGCACGCTCCGGCGCTCAACCCCGGTTAACTTCGAAGAGCCCCCAAGTCGGGTCTAACGATCTACAGCTGCCGTATCAGTCCGAGACCGGTGCTACCGCCTGGCTGGCGGTGCGCTCCTACCTCGACAGCGCCCGAAAGCACGGGTTGAGCGTGTTCGAGGCGATGCGCCGTACCTTCACCGGCGACCTGTGGATGCCGCCTGTCGCGCCGGCCGAGTGACCGACGGCTCTTACGCAGCGTCATCCGCCTTCTGAATGCTTACGCTGAAACTGAGTCCTGGCTGACCATCTCAGTCTTGCTTGATATGTTTGTTGGCTATGCGATCGATATCCGCCTGAGCATATTCTTCTCTGTTTAAGATTTCCGGGAAATCATCTGGGAGTATCGGACATGCTATCTCACGGGAAAGTATGCCAACAATGAATTCGATAAACGATCCATTGTAGTGCCACCAGGAAGCTCCGTTTGTGACAACTATAGACCAATTCCTTGGGTTGGGGTTGGTTAGCCAAAGAAGGTAATCGCCGTTATCTGTAGAGCCCCACGGATAAACTCCTCCGGTCTCGGGATAGAGTGGGAAAGGTTCCACTTCCCGCTCTTCGCCGGTTTCGTCGATCAGATCGATAGACCCCCATTCCTCTATTATGGGGCGGAGCTGCTTCAGTCGTGCCTCGGCGTCCTCTTTCAGGGATTTTTCGGGACGGATTCCCGGATGGTGAATATAGAGGAATTGATCTATCCGGGTCTCTGTGTATCTGCTTGCCCACTCCTTGAAGTCGCTCGGGAACGTCAGGCCGAGCTCTGCCTCTATCGAAGGCCAGTCCACCGGAGGTGGCTGCTTGGAAGGTCCCCCAATAAGCTGTTCAAGATCAGCAATAGCTGCCATGTAGATTCCTTCCATTGGCGCTGTTCTCAAGGCATCTATCTATCAGAAGCCCTCTGTCCCCTACGGCGGTTATGTGGACACGATTCGGTATGAGCGCCTTCCCGTTGTACTTAGGAATCACTCTGTATGATACGTTCTCTCCATTTTTGACAGCCGCCCTAACTCGCTTCTCGACCTCATGATACATCTGTGCGCTGTTGGTTGGATTCTGGTGACATGTCACTAGATTCCTCATGTCTTTACCGGATCCACCGATCTTGTCACCGATAAGATGGCAGCGCGCATACGTATATCCTCCGCCTGTTCGAGGATTGTCCTTGGGAAACCCTGGAGTGCGCTTCCTGGTTGCGGGAGACCCGCGCGGTATATCTCCATTGCAGTATTCGGCGTATCCCCCAGTGGGTCGTCCGTATGAATCGAGATTTCCGTAAGTTATATTCGTTCGGCATTCATCGTCATCAGTATCTGCGCTGGTAGGCGGTGGCGGGGCCGGCTGCTGTTGTCGACTACTGGGCCCGCTGTTGCTGCTGGGCCCAGTGGAGCTTCCTGTTCCACTTCCAGTCGAGCTTCCGTTACTGCTTCCGGTCGTGTTGCTGGGTCGGGTGTCTGTGCTCGGAGGCGCTGCGGTGGCCGCAGCAGCTCCTGCCCCAGCGGCTACGCCGCCGCTGATCTCCGTGCCTACATGACCCGTGTAGGTGCCGGTGCACGGGCCGCGCGAGCACCAGTAATCCCTCTCCTGCTGCGGGGTGCGCCGGTAGATCGGGTTGTTGGCGTTGTTCGGGTCGTTGATGAACGAAGGGCTCTTCGTGTCGACGATGTCATCGGGGACGCTCAGGTCGCCGGGGCACATCGAAGTACAGGTGACAGGCCGTGTGATGGTTGTCGGCCGTGTGATGGTTGTCGGCCGTGTGGTGGTTGTCGGCGGGACGGTAGTAGGGGCAGGTGGATTGGAGACTCGCCGGAGAGGTGCCCGCTCGGTCGGTATGTACGGTCGGGTGTATGGCACGGTCCTTGTCCTCGGCATCGTCACGGTCGGTGTGCTCGTGGTCGACGATGCGGAGGAGCTGCTGCTGGTATAGAATGGGTGCTTTTGGACATATCGGGCTGCCGTATAAGCGCCGGCCGCAGCTATGAGCGCGGCCCCCAGCTTCCAGGCGGCGATACCGGCGATGATCGGAAGCGCGTGCCCGGATGGGTCCACGCCGATGAGGGGACTGCCGTTGACGTAGGTGTAGCGGTTGGTCTGGATCGAAGGGGTCGCCGGTAGGGTCCAGCCGTCGCGGGAGACGAAGCCTCCGGTGCCGGGCTGGTACCAGCGGGCGTGCATGTTGACCTTGCCGGTGTCCGGGTCGGTGTACTCACCCTGATAGCCCAGCGAACGCTTCATCCCGGAGTGGTGGGTGACCTTGCCGAACGGATCGTAGGCGACCGAGTCGACCAGGGCGGTCCCGGAGAAGGTCGCCACCACATCACCGTGCAGGTCGCTCATCACCCCCACAGCGGCGGTGCCCCCTTCGGCCAGGCTGAGCAGGCCGCCGAAGGGGTCGCGACCGTACTTGGCCTGCACAGCTCCAGCGCCGTCGACAACGGAGACGATGTCGTTCTCCAGCCCGGAGTAGACGAATCGCCGCTGGTCACTGCCCTTGGTGCGGGAAGTCATCCGGCCGAGCGCGTCGTAGCCGTAGGTGGCATCACCGTCGGAGACGAGCTGGTCGAAGGCGTCGAAGACAAGGGTGCGGGTAGCGCCGTCCTTGGTCTCGGCGGCCAGCGTGCCGCGAGGGCTGTAGGTGTAATCAGTGCCACCGCCGGACAGCAGCCGGTTGCGCTCGTCGTAGACGAACGTCTCCTCCCCGGCCTTGACGCGGTTGCCCGCGTCGTCCCAGGCGTAGTCGACGATCTTGCCGTCCGGGCCGGTCCAGGAGGTCAGGCGCCCGGCGTGGTCGTAGCCGTAGGTGTTGGTGCCGGCTCCGGCGGTGCCGGAGGTGGTCTTGGAGGTGAGGTTGCCGTCCTTGTCCCACCCGTAGGCGATCTTCGACAGTTCGGTGTTGCTACTGCTCTTCAGGGTGTGGGAGGTGAGCCGGTCGAGCGCGTCGTAGCCGTAGGCCTGGGTGGTGGCCGGGCCTGCCGAGGTGAGGCTGGTGAGCCGGTCGGCCTTGTCATAGCCGTAGGTGAAGCTGCGTCCGGTCACCGGATCGGTAGCGGTCTTCAGACGGCTGCCGTCGTCCCAGGTGTAGGCGGCAGTGCCAGCGGTATCGACGCGCTGGATCGTGTTGCCCAGGGCGTCATAAGCGTAGGCCGCGACCTGAGCGCCGGCCTTGGTCACCTTGGTGAGCAGGCCGCGGTCGTTATACTCCAGGCCGTAGTCGCCGATCGCGGTCGGCCGACCGGCCGGGTCGTAGGCGAAGGTGCGCTCGGGAGTGTCGACGGCGGCGCCGGTGCCGGTCTGCTTGGTCACCTGACCCTGCGGGTCGAAGGTGCGGTCGATGCGCACGCCGCCCGGCTGCAGGGTGGCGGTGGTGTTGCCCGCCGCGTCGTACACCTGAGTCCAGGTGCGGTCGGTCGCATTCGGGTGGGCGGTGGTGGCCGGTTCGGTGATGGAGTCGACCAGGCCGAGGCTGTTGTAGGTGGTCCAGGTGGCGTTGCCGCGGCCGTCGGTCAGGCGGGTGCGGGCGCCGGCGGCGTCGTAGCCGAACGTGGTGGTGATCGTCTTGTCGGCCGTCACCGGCTCGATCAGCTTGGTCATCCGGCCGAGCGCGTCGAACTCCTGCCGCGTGAGGTGTCCCTCGCCGGAGGTGCGGCTGATCTGGTTGCCGGCCGGGTCGTGGCCGAAACCGATCGTGCGGACCACCGCCCCGGAAGCATCGAGGTCCTTGGCCGCGGTCTGCCGTCCGGCCAGGTCGTATTCGGCTTCGGTGGTGTTGCCCAGTGGATCGGTCACCTTGGCCGGGCGGCCCAGAAAGTCATAGCCGATGGTGGAGGTGTTGCGGTTGGGGTCGGTGGTGGCGGTGACCTGCCCGGCGGCGTTGACGGTGTAGTCGGTGGTCTTACCGCCGGGCGCGACGGTCTTGGTGAGGTTGCCGGCGGTGTCGTAGGTGAAGCTGGTGGTCAGCGCGGCCGTGGTGGGTTTGCGCTCGATCTGCGTCTGGGTGATCATCCGGCCCAGATCGTCGTAGGTCGCCTCGGCGCGGGCGCCGGTCGGGTCCACGGACGCGAGCTGCTCGCCGAGCAGGTCGTACTCGGTCACCGAAACGCTGCCGGGGCCGGAGGCGCCGGGCAGGGTGGTGCGCACCGGGTTGCCCAGGGCGTCGTACTCGACCGTGGTGGCGTAGCCGCGCGGGTCGGTGAGCTTGGTGACGCGGTCGGCCGCGTCGTAGGCGAGGGTGGTCTTCGACTCGACCGGCGCGGTCTGGGCCGGGGCGCTCGCCGCGGCGGCCGGGGCGGCGGTGGCCAGGGCGCGGACCTCCTCACCGGTCAGGGCCTTGCCGTAGGCGCGGACCTCGTCAAGAGTGCCGCGGAAGGAGTGCTGGTAGGCGCCGGCGAGCTTGCTGCGGCCGATCAGCAGGCCTCCGCCGGCGTTCCAGGTGCTGGTGTAGTCGTTCTCGGCGACCAGGTCCCCGTCCTCGTACAGGCGGAGTTTGCGAGCCTGCGCGTCGTAGACGCCGGTCAGGTGCGTCCAGGTGTTGAGCTTGGCCGTCCGGGAGGAGATGGCCTTGGTGTCGGTCGAGCCGGCGGTGTCGCTGGTGTAGGCGACCATCCGCCACTTCTTGTCGCCGGGCGAGTACTGCAGTTTGAAGCCGCTGTTGACCGTCCCGTCCTGGCTGACGACGGCCGAGTGCTCGTCCGCGGTCAGATAGGCCCACGCCGCAACGGTGTAGCTCTCATCGGTGCGCAGCACCGGCGCGGCGGTCAGCGCGTGCGTGCCCGCGCCGAAGGTGACGGCCTTGCCGTGCTTGCCCTCGCCCCAGGTGATCGGGCCGGTGGCGGTGGCGGTGTGCTTGTTGCCGGAGGCGTCGGCCAGCGCGGTGCCGGAGCCCTCGTCCATCGCCCAGTGCCCGGCCTCCCCGGCCGGGACCGTCGGAGAGCCCGGGTCGGGGGAAGCGGTCATGGCGCGGATCGTCGCGGTCGGCCGGCCGGCCTTGTCGAAGGTCGAGGTGGTGGTGCGGCCTTCGGCGTCGACGACCTGCGTGGCCAGGCCCAGGCTGTTGTAGCCGTACTTGGTGGCCGGTCGGCCGTCGGCGGCGGCGCCGTTCTTCTCGATCGTCACCTTCGGCGCGGTGGCCTCCACTAGACGCCCGGCGGCGTCGTAGCGCATCGTCGTGGTGAACGCGTCCTCGTCCGCGCCGGAGGCGTTGCCACGCGGGTCGGTCTGCCTGACCAGCAGCCCGCGCTCGTCGTAGCTCCAGGTGGAGACCAGGTCGGCCTCGCCGTTGTCGACGCTTCGCCGGGTCATCTGGCCGAGCGGGTTGTAGGCGTACTCGGTCGACTCGGCCCGGGTGCTGCCCGCGCCGGTGAACGTCTCCTTGGTGACGTTGCCCGCCGCGTCGTAGGTGTAGGCGGTGGTGCGCTTGAGCGTGGCCGGGTCGTACGTGGTGGAGGTCGGCCGGCCCGCGGCGTCGCGGACGTACTCGGTGGTCTGCTTGCCGCCGCCGGTGACCTGCTTGGTCAGGTTGCCGGCCGCGTCGTAGGTGTTGGCCTCCAGCACCACGTCGGCCGGGGTGGTGGAGCCGTTGAGCCGCACGTCGTCGGCGATGACCTGCGACAGGCGGTTGTCGGTGAAGTAGGTGTAAGTGGTCTTGCGGCCCAGCGCGTCGACCTGGCCGGCCAGTCGGCCGCCGGGGTCGTAGGAGAAGGACTCCAGCACCACGTCCTTGGCGGCTTGGGGGTCGACCGGGCTGCCGGTCCAGTCCTTGAGCGTGCGCGTGTACAGCTCGCCGCGTTTGGTGTAGGCCGAGGCCACGACCGTACCCAGGGGATCGGTCGTGGAGACGACAGCACCGGTGGCATCCCAGGTGGTGCGGACGATGCCCTTTTCGGGGTCGGTCACCGACGCGACACGGCCGTGGTCGTCGTAGGTGTAGGTGGTGGTGCGCTCGGGATCGCCACCGGTCGGATCGGTCAGCGTCACGGTGAGTGTGTTGCCGTCGGCGTCGTAGGTGAAGGCCGTGCGGGCGGTATGCGTTTTGCCGGTGATCTCGTTCTTCACCCCGGGGCCGGTTTCGGTGAGGACCCGGTTCATCGCGTCGTAGGTGAAAGCCGAGGCCACTCCATCGGGATGGGCGTCGGAGATCTCCTTGCGGGAGACGACCCGGCCGATTCCGTCGTAGGCGAAGGTGATCTTCAGTCCGGCGGGGGTGGTCTGCTCGGCCAGATCACCGGTTGAGGCGTAGCGGTAGGTCGTCTCGTCGCCGCGCGCGTTCTTCACGGTTTCCAGCAATCCCGCCGGGGTGGCTCCACCGCCGATAGCGGCCTCGGTGCCGTCGGTGTAGGTGGAGGTGGCCGTCCGCCCGTCGGGGAAGCCGGGAGTCGCCGGGGTGGTCTCCTTGGTGCGCTCGCCGTACTGGTTGTACTCCCACCGGGTCGCATACGTGTCATCGGTGGCGCTGGCCGATCGGGCATCCCGCAGGGCGAGCGGCCGGTCGTTGCGAGGGTCGAACGGGTCGTCCTTGGTCAGGTGGTAGGCATAGCGGGTGGTCTGGCAGTTGCCAGCCGTCCGGCACTGCTTGCCGGCCAGGGTGTTGCCCCGCTTGTCGTAGAAGTTCTCGGTGGTGTTGCCGTTGGGGTCCTTGACCGTCTTGACGAAACCGCCGGTGTCGTAGCCGTAGTCGGTGGTCTTGCCGAGCTGGTCGGTCTGCGCGACCAGGCGGTATCCGCGCCAGGCGTCGTAGACGTACGTCAGCGTCTCGCTGCGCGGGTCGGTCACCTTCACCGTGGACTTGCCGGTCGTCCGGTCGTAGGCCAGAGTGCCGATCTTCCAGGTGCCGCCGTGGGCGTCGGTGTGGGCGGTGAGCCGCTCCGTCGCGGGGTCGTAGGTGTTGGCCGCCCAGATGCGGCCGCTCGGCAGCGTGATCTTCGACAGCTTGTTCGGTGCCTCGGCCCGCGCCTCGAAGTGCGCGGTCACCTCGGCCTCGGTCAGCGGCCGATCGTAGATCGCCAGCTCGTCCACCGATCCCGCCAGGCCCGCTCCGATGCGGGTGACGTTTCGCTCCTCCCTCGCCGCTTCCTGGGTGAGCGTGCCGACGGCGCGCCCGTCCAGGTAGAGGGTCTGCTTGTCGGCGGCGATGGTGAGCACCACATGGTGCCAGGCGCCGTCGTTGACCGCCGCGGGCGAGACGATGGGCGAGGAGGTCGGTCTGTAGGAGGCGCGCAGCCTGCCGTCGGCACCCACCTGCAGCACCGGGTCCAGCGTGCTCCACTGCCCCGTCGAGACGATGCGGCCCGTCGCCGTGGTCTTCAGCCACAGCTCCACCGCGCCCTGCCCGCGCAGTCGTTGCATGACGTCTGAGGGCAGCTCGACGTAGCTGGAGCTCTTCAGTTCCACCGCGGTGTCACTGCTGCCGGCCAGCGCGCCCGGCCGGCCCGGCGTCACCCCCGAGTAGGACGCCGGACCCGCGCCCCAGCCCTGATCGGCCGCGCTCTGACCGGAGGCCTCCCCCAGCCGCCAGTACCCCAGCGGATCGGCGTCCTGAATCGAACTGCGATACAGCGACCCCGTGCCGTAGTCGAAGACGGTGCACGCCTCGGTCGGCGTGCAGATCTTCGTCAGCCGGTCACCGGTGTAGGTGTAGGCCCACGTCAGCGGCTGCCCACCGACCGGGTCGGTGGACACACCGGTGACGTGCGCGCCGGTCCAGGTGAAGGTCAGCGACCTGCCGCCGACGGCGGTGACCTTGCTCAGCCTGCCGTCGCCGCCGTAGACCAGGTCCTGGCTGCGGCCACGGCCGTCGGTCACCTTCAGCAGCCGCCCCTGGGCATCGAAGACGTAGGAGGTCGACGACTTGTCCATCAACCGCCAGCCTCCGCCGTCGACCTTCGCCAACGTGGCGTAGGTGCCGGGAGGCGGCTGGAAGGTCCCGTTCTCCTTGGCGGCGAACCGCACCGTCCGCCCGTCGGGGTAGGTCACCAGCAGTGCCTCGTGGCCGCGGATCGTCTCCGCCACGATCCGCATGTCGAAACGGGTCGACCAGCCCGCACCGAACGCCCCGTCCCGCCGCGGATCCATGCTGTTGTAGGAGCGCACCACCGACAGCGGCGGCCCCGCGCTCGCCACCACGGCGTCGGTGAAGGTGGTCGTGTAATTGCCGCTGGCCTGGTAGAACTCCTGGCCGTTGATGCCCCGGGCCGACAGGTTCGAGGTGATCGACGGCTGGCGCACGCCCACGGTGAACGAATGCGTCTCGGAGTAGGCGCCCCGCCCCCCGATGGTGGAGGCGTCGGTGACGTACACCCGCCACCAGTACTCCTGTCCCCATGCCACGTACCCCTCGGGCAGCTTCCACTGGCCGGACAGCCCGCAGCAGTCGAAGCCGTAGTCGTCGGAGTCGACGCAGTCGCCCGACATCGACGGGCTGTCGCAGACCTGGAAGTCGAACCCGGCGACGCCACCGGACCAGGTCGTCACCGTCGCCGACAACGTCGGCTGCAGCGTCATCACCAGCGCCTCGTCGACCGGTGCCATGGAGGTGACCGTGGGAGCAGCCGGCAGCGGACATGCTCCTCGATCCGCCCACTCCCATGCGTCCCCTTGCTCGGGCGGCGTCGTGTTCAACCACCCGGCGATGTCGATCAGGGCCTCCCAGATCCGGCCCGCCGAGGCCAGGCGATCCCCCTTGGTCACCGCGTAGTTCGACCGCCAGGCCGACACGCTTCCGCACGGAGCCGCCGCCGAGGCCTGCGCCGAAGCCATGGCCTGAGGCTTTTCTGCTTCCTCGGTCTTCTTCGCAGAGGCGGGAGCCTGCGTCGTGAGAGGAGCCGACTCCTTAACGAACCTGCCTTCAGACGGCAGCACCTGCTTGGGCGGCTTGACATCCGGTGACGTAGAGGAGGCGGACCGCGCCGTCGTCGACGTGCGCTCCGCCTCCACAAGAGACGGCATACCGGCCGCACTGCCGATCAACTGCACCGGGAGCGCTCCGCCTCGGAGCACCGGGGCCGCAACGGTTGTACTCGTCTCGGCCGTCACCGGCAGCGCTTGAAGGCCCAATAAGCCGGGTGTCAGCACCACAGTGAACACCGCCGTCATCCAGGCCTTCCGGCTTGATGAACGCGACCACGACAGACTGCGGCGCATACGCCGTCACCCTCCGAACCAGCCAGCGCGACAGCCTGTGCCGTCGCTACCCCACCCCGTCGGTCCCCCCGGCGGAGGCCGGGATCAGCGGTTCAGAGTGATCAACAAGCAAACGATCAGAAGGTACACATATACCTCGTTGATGCGCAAGATCCACATAAGTAGCAGATAAAGAACGGAAAGTGGTCAAATCGGGAAGATCATCTTTCCTGTTCCACAGCCGTCGGACGGTGCGGCCGCCTCTCCCCGCCTCGACCGTCAGGATGGCCGGTGGCCCGTCCTCGGCCGTCGGCGTCGCCGAGATCCGGTCAGGAGGGTGGCGTGACCGCACGGCGGGACCGGCGCCGCCGGCCGTCCGTACGGCTCCGCGACCGGAGCGGGAGTTGTTAGTCTCACCGCCGTGACGGTCAGAAACTCCCACTGCTCCTTCTGCGGCATGGCCTACGCCCCGGACCAGGCCTGGCCGCGGACCTGCTCCGCCTGCGGGAACACCTCCTACCTCAATCCCCTCCCGGTCGCGGTGATGGTGCTGCCGGTGGACGGGGGACTGCTGGTGGTCCGCCGCGACGTCGAGCCGCACCGGGGCGCGCTCGCCCTGCCCGGCGGCTTCGTCGACCTGGGCGAGTCCTGGCAGCAGGCGGCCGTGCGCGAACTGCGGGAGGAGACGGGCGTCGTCGTCGACGCCGCCGACGTCCGGCTGTTCGACGTGCTCAGCGCCCCGGACGGCACCGTCCTGGTCTTCGCCCTGGGGCCGCGGACCGCCGCGTCCGCTCTCCCGCCGGTCGCGCCCACGGCCGAGACGTCGGAGTGGCTGGTGATCGACCGGCCGCAGGACCTGGCCTTCCCCCTGCACACCCGGGTCGCGGCGGCCTACTTCGGCGGGCGGCGCGGCCCGGCCTGAGTACGGCGGGGCCGTCACCGTCGCATGCGGCGCGGACCGCCTGAGCGCGGCGGAGCCGTCCGTCACCGCCCTTCCCGGCCTGATCGCGTGGATCTCCGTGCCCCCGCCCTGGCATCATCACCTGATGCGATTGTGGACGGTCCAGCACCGAGCGGTTCTCGAGTCGCTGGAGGACGCCGGTGAGCTGGTCGGGGACTGGGAGCGGATCACGGTCCGGAACCACCGGGCCTGCTACGAGGCGATGGCGGCGGAGATGGCGCGGCGCGGCCTCGACTGCGGGGGCCGGCCGCCGGTGTGGGCGTGGGAGGGACCGGATACCCGGGACAACCGCGTGGCGCTGGCGGCGGAGCTGCTGCTCTGCCCGCAGACTCCGCAGGAGTACGCCCGCTACGTGGTGCTCGACCTGGACGTTCCGGACGAGGCGGTTCTGCTCAGCTCGTACGGGCGCTGGAACGACTTCATGGCCGCGATCGTCATGGGCGAGGGCCCGCCGGACATGGACTGGTCGATCGATCGGGACGAGCTCAACGGGATGCAGGCGTGCCTCGCGCGTGTCTCGGCCGGATGGGTGCTCGGCAGCCGTCCGCTGGAGCCGTTCAGACCGGAGGACGAACCGGAAGAGGAAGACGAGGAGACCGGCCCCTGAGCGTGCGCCGTGCGCGCGGCGGCGTCAGAACCAGTCGCCGTTCTGGCCGGTGGCCAGGAGCCGGTTCACGGTCTCCGCGGACCACGTCCGGTCCGGGACCACCGCCATCAGGCGGGCCCGCCGGGGGGCCTCCGCGTCCGGGAAGAGGGCCTCGGAGGCCTGGCGCGCGGCACAGGCCACCAGCGGGGCGACCTTCTCCAGCGGCGTCCGTACGTCCCCCACCAGGGAGATCGCGGCCTCCGGGCCTTCGGGGCCGCGGATCGCCGCGGCCACGCAGGCGATGTCGGGGAAGCACTCCCCCCGTTCGAAGGCCAGCCCCCGGCGCTGCCGTACCCGGTTCAGCTCCTGGTGCAAAACGTCCGTCTCGCCGATGGTGCGGCTGGTCAGGCGGCCGATGGCGCCGCCGATCCGGGCGTCGACCTCCTCGGGTTCGAGCCAGGCCAGCATCGCCTTGCCCAACGCGGTCGAGTGGGCCGGGGCCCGGCCGCCGACCCGGGAGGGGACCGAGGCGGCGAACCGGCCGCCGACCTTGTCGAGGTAGAAGACCTCCGCCCCGTCGAGGACCGCCAGGTGGACCACGAGGCCGGTCCTGAGCTGCAGGTCGTGCAGGAGCGGCGCGGCCGCCTCCCGGACCTCGCCGTGTCCGCCGTCGCCGCCGCCGAGTCCCAGGGCGCGCGGCCCCAGGCCGTAGCCGAAGGAGGTGTGCTCGATCCAGCCGAGGCGGACCAGCTGGTCGAGGATCCGGTGCGCCGTCGAGCGCGGCAGGTGCGTGCGGCGGGCCACGTCCTCCAGGGTCAGCCGGGTGGAGCGGCCGGTGAACGCGTCCATGATCAGGGTCATCCGCTCGACCATCGACGGCGGCAGGTCGCGCCGGGCGGGCGCCGTCGGCTCCGGCTCGGGGGTGAGAGCGGTCATCGAGCCCTCCGATCCAAGAACTGAAATGAATTCTCATCTCGGAATGTAGCAACAGGACACCGCGCGGGGAAGATCCGGGACCGGCCGGATCGCTCCGGCGTACGGGCTCCGGCGGCGGGGCCCGGCGGCGGGGTCCGGCGAGCCGGCGGCGACGGGCGGGGCGCCGCACGGTCCGCGGGGCACCGTACGGTCCGCGGGGCACCGTACGGCCGCCCCGCCGCCGGATGCCCCGCCGCCGGATGCCGGGAGACCGGTGCGGCCGCGGGGCCCCTCAGCACCCGGTGCGGGCGTGCGGGCCCTGCCAGCCGGGGACGCGGCGCCAGTCGCTGGACACGACGGTCGCCCCCAGGCACCCCAGCGCCCTGGTCCTGGCCAGGGCCTGGTCCGCGGGCGGGTTCACGGGGTCCAGCGCCGGCGCGACCTCGTGGGCGGAGGTGACCGCGGTGAAGTAGTCGCCGTAGAACGCCCGCCGCTCGGCCGGCAGCCCGGCGAAGGACGCCGCGCCGCCGTCGAAGACGACGAACCAGGGGCGCAGGGACTCCTCGTAGGCCTGGCGCGGGTCGGCGGCGCCGTACCCTCCCCGGGGGACCGGGAAGACCTGGGCGTCGGCGGGGTGGTCCCGCAGGTGCCGGGCGTACTCCACCTCGGTGGGCAGGCTGTCGTTCTCGGCGGTGCCCCGGATCACGTAGGCCATGATCCTGCCCCGGTGGTCGGCGGGCCAGGCCCCGGCGCGGGCGGCGGCGTCCGGGGTGGCGTGGCCGCCCGTCAGGTCGGCGGGGGTGAGCATCGCGTCGCCGAAGCGGTCCCGCAGGACGGCGTCGAGCTCGTCGGGACCCCGGCCCCGGTTGTCGTGGAACCCGTCCTTCATCTCCAGCTTGAGGACCAGGAGCTCGTGGCCCGGATTCGCCTCGTGCCAGGCTCTGACGTTGTCCAGGCAGTGCGTGAACTGCTGGTTGCGCGCCGAGTCGCGCAGTTCGCCGGCCGTCGCGCCCTTCTCGCAGTTGTTGTCGCTCCAGAACGGGTTGGAGTGGCTCACGGTCCACTGGCCGAAGAAGGTCCACAGGTCGATCTCGATCATCCGGTTCCCGGCGTCGAGCGCGTCGACCAGGTAGGGGTAGGCCGCCCTGTCGTAGGCGTTGTGCACCCCGCCGAAGGTCAGGTCCGTCAGGGCGGGCTCGGCCGCGCGGGCAGGGCCGCCGCAGACGGCCGCGGTCATCGAGGCGGTCAGGGCGGCGGTGACGGCGAGGCGGAAGGGGGAACGCACGGATGCCTCCGGGAGGGTGGAAGGCGGTCCCCGCGGCGCCGTCGGACGTGTCACGCCGATCGTGACCATGATCCGCCCGCTCCGCAAGGCCCGTTCCCGGCGGTGGGACGACGGGCGGGGCCGGGGAGGGGACCTCTCCCTCCCCGGCCGACTCAGGTCCGGAGGTCCGGGCCGGCCGGCTCAGATCCGCGCGTCCGGATCCGCCGGCTCAGGTCCGGGACTCAGGTCCGGGACTCCGGATCCGCCGGCTCAGGTCCGGCCGGGCCGGACCTCCGGGTGTCCCGGTCGGTCAGCTCAGATCCGAGCATTTCCTCGCGTCCGGGTCCGCGGCGGCCTTCGGGACCCAGCGGACGTTGGCGAACGACGCCGAGAAGGCGCCCTCGGTGTAGACGAGGAAGGGCGTGTTGACGTTCTCCAGGTCGAGGCCCCCGGCCGCGAAGCAGGAGACGGGGATCTTGACCGTCGCCTTCGTCCCCGCGGGCAGCCCCGTGAACAGGGAGGTCGCCACGACCTCCGCCAGGCACGGGTAGACGCAGTGGGTGCTGATGACGGTCCTGGCGGCCGGGGCCCGGTGCACGATCGTGTCGAAGACCAGCGCGGCGTCGGAGTTGAGGTAGCCGCGCAGGTCGGTGCCGCCCGCCGGGTTCTGCAGGTAGATCTGCGCGGGGCCGGTTCCGGTCCAGGTCGCCTTCAGGCCGTCCTGCTGCACGTTGACGTCGGACTGCACGACGCCGATCTCGGCGTGCGCCGCCTGGCCGTCGGGGCCGATCTCGGTGCCGCCCCAGTTCTCCGCCGAGCCGATGAAGCCCTTGTAGGGCGCCACGTCGGTCCGGTTGAAGATCTCCAGGTCCTCGGTCGCCTCGCCGCCGCCCCCGGTGGAGCCGCAGCCGAACTCCGGCGCGGTCTCGTCGAGCGTGCCGATGGAGCTCGCCTGGCCGGAGCGCAGGCCGTACCCGAGCGGGAAGAGCGGGTCGTAGCCCGCGTCGCCGGCGTTGAGCGGCGTCTGGCAGGCGGTCTTCGGCCAGGAGTACGGCAGCCTGCCGGTGTAGCCCTGATGGTGGCGGCCCCGGACGAGCAGGTCGGCGACGCCGCCGCCCTCGGTGCCCGGCAGCCACGCGACGACGAAGGCGTCGGAGCGGTTGAGCTCCTTGTTGACCCAGAGCGGGCGGCCGGTGACGTGGACGGTGACCACCGGGGCGCCCTTGCCCGTGACCTTGTCGAGCACGGCCAGGTCGCCGGGGTAGAGCTTGGCGGCCTCCAGCGAGCGCCGGGCCAGGTCGCCGACGCCCTCGGCGTACGGCGTCTCGCCGATCACCGCGACGACCGCGTCGAACGCCGCGGGGTCGACGCCGTCGGCCGTCTCGCTGAACGTGACGTTCGCCTCGCCCAGCGCCTCCTTCAGGCCGCCGAGGATCGTGGTGCCGTTGGGGAAGTCGGCGTTGGTGTTGCCGGTGCCCTGCCAGGTGAGGCTCCAGCCGCCGGTCTGGTTCTGCAGGCTGTCGGCGCTCTTGCCGACCACGAGGACCTTGGAGTTCCTGGCCAGCGGGAGCACCTTGCCGTTGTTCTTCAGCAGGACCTGCGACTTGCGCACGGCCTCCCGGGCCAGCCGCCGGTCCTCCAGCGCGTCGGCCGAGCCGGCGTGGGCCCGCTGGGAGGGCTTGCGGCCGTCGAGCACGCCGGCCCGCAGCTTCACCCGCAGGATGCGGGTGACCGCGTCGTCGATGCGGGCCATCGGGATCTGACCGCCCTCGACCTGGGCGATCGTGTTGGCGATGAACGCCTTCCAGTCGTTGGGGACCATGACGACGTCGATGCCCGCGTTGATCGCCTGCGGGCAGCCGGCGTTGGTGCACCCGGCGACCTGGCCGATGCCGTTCCAGTCGGAGACGACGACGCCGTCGAAGCCCATCTTCCCTTTGAGGATCTCGCTCAGCGCGCGCCTGCTGCCGTGCAGCTTGCCCTCGTCGATGCCGAGTTCCTCGTTCGTCCAGCTGTTGAACGAGACCATCACGGTCTGGGAGCCGGCCGCCAGCGCGCCGTAGTAGCCCTGGCCGTGCAGGTTGATCATCTCGGCCTCGGAGGAGGGGTTGACCCCCTGGTCGACGCCCTTGACCGTGCCGCCGTCGCCGATGAAGTGCTTGGCGGTGGCGATGACGCCGCCGGAGCCGATCCGGAACGGGTGGCCGCCCTGCAGGCCCTTGACGGCCTCGTAGCCGTAGGCGCGGACGATCCGGGGGTCCTCGGAGAAGCCCTCGTAGGTGCGGCCCCACCGGTCGTCGCGGACGACGGCGAGCGTGGGGGCGAAGGCCCAGTCCTGGCCGGTGGCCCGGATCTGCCGGGCCGTCGCCGCGCCGATGTCGCGGATGAGGCAGGGGTCCTGCGCGGCGCCCAGGCCGACGTTGTGCGGGAAGATCGTCGCACCGTGGACGTTGTTGTTGCCGTGGACGGCGTCGATGCCCCAGATGACGGGGATCTTCGTCCGGGTGGCCGCAGAGGCCTCCCAGTAGGCGTCGGCGAGGTCGAGCCAGGCCTTCGGCGCGGCGTGCTTGTCGCGGCCGGGCCAGGAGCCGCCGCCGTTGAGCACCGAGCCGATGGCGTACTGCTTGACCTCTTCCGGGGTGATCGCCGCGATCTCCGGCTGGGTCATCTGGCCGACCTTCTCGGCCAGGGTCATACCGGCGACGATCTTCGCGATCCGCCTCTCGTCCAGCGGGTTGCGCTTGATCCTGCTGTCGATCTTCGGCCAGTCGGCGAGGGCGGGCAGGCTCTTGTCGATGCGGGCGCAGCCGCGCGCGTCCAGAGAGGGTTTTCCGATCACCGGCCGGCGATCCTTGGCGGACTCGGCGCCCGCACTCGGCGTCCCGGTGACTCCGGAGGCCAGGACGGCGAGGCCGGCCAGCACGGCGAGCCTGCGCCTCCCGGTGCGCGATCGAGCGGGAGATGTGGTCATCGAGGGTCCGTTCTCGAGGTGCGGCACAAGGGCGTGGCGGCTCCCCCGTGATCCGCACTGCGCAGATCCTGACCCCGTGAGGCCACTCCCGTCAATAGCCGTCTGAGAGCGCTCTCTGACATAGCGGCGTGCTCCGCGCCCGGATTCGGCGGCCCGGGGAACCGCTCCCCGACCCACCCGGGACCCCGGGGGCCTTCATTCGCGGCGGTCGATCCCCCGCACGCCGGACCGGACCGGGTCTCCCCTGCACGCCGGTCCGGTCCGGCGTCCCCGGAGAACGGTGGGGCGTCAGGCGGCGGACTGCGAGACGGCCACCTGGAGCATGTCGTCGATCGCGCGGGCCGGGGCGGGCTGGGAGAACAGGTAGCCCTGGGCCAGCGGGCAGCCCATCTGCTGCAGGAGCGTGGCCTGCTCCCGGGACTCGACGCCCTCGACGACGGTGGACAGCCCCAGGCTGGCCGAGAGCTCCACGATGGCCTTGGTGAAGGCGCGGGCCTGGTGGGGGTCGGTGTCGGTGAGCGGGGCGGTGAACGAGCGGTCGATCTTGAGGATGTCCACCGGGAGGGTGCGCAGGTAGGCCAGCGAGGAGTAGCCGGTGCCGAAGTCGTCCAGCGCGATGCGCACGCCGTGGGTGCGCAGCTCGGCGAGGAGCTCGACGATGCGGCGGGTCTCGGCGGCGGTGGTGGCCAGCAGCATGCTCTCGGTGACCTCCAGGGTCAGCGCGTTCTCCGGCAGCTCGTAGCGGGCCAGGACCTCCAGGACCGTGTCCCGGAACGCGCGCTCGCGCAACTGCCTGCCGGAGACGTTGACGGTCATGGCGATGCCGTACCGCTCGTGCCAGCGCTGCGCGTCGGCGCAGGCCTGGTTCAGGACCCAGCGCCCGATCTCGACGATCAGCCCGGTGTCCTCGGCGACGGGGATGAACACGTCCGGCGGGATGGGCCGCCCGCCGGCCGGGGTCCAGCGCAGCAGGGCCTCCACCGCGTAGATCGTGCCGGAGGTCAGGTCCACGACGGGCTGGTAGGCCAGGGTGAACTCCTCCCGGGCCAGCGCCTGGCGCAGCCCGACGGCGAGCTCCGCGTGGTGCAGGCGCCGGGCGCGCAGCTCGCTGTCGAAGACGATGATCTGGTTCTTTCCGGCGGCCTTGGCCTCGTACAGGGCCAGGTCGGCGTCGCGCAGGGCGTCGGAGGCGGTGGCGATGACGGTGCCGGCCAGGACGCCGATGCTGGTGGTCAGGTAGAGCTCGCGGCCGTCGACCAGGTAGGGGGAGCGCACGGTCTCCAGCATCCGCTGGGCCACGGCCATCGCCTCGCCGGTCTCGGCGCGGGGCAGCAGGATCGCGAACTCGTCGCCGCCGAGCCGGGCCAGGATGTGCTCGCCGGCGACCAGGTCGCGGAGCCGCTGGGCCACGACGGTGAGCACCTCGTCGCCCACCGGGTGGCCGTAGGTGTCGTTGACGTCCTTGAACGCGTCCAGGTCCAGCAGGAGCAGCGCCGGGTGGGGGGCGCCGGGGGTCGCGGCGTGCGCGGTGATGACGGTGTGCAGGGCCTCGCCCAGCAGGGTGCGGTTGCCCAGCCCGGTCAGCGGGTCGTGCGAGGCGCGGTGGGACAGGCTGCGCTGCAGGGCGTCCTGCCGGTGCAGGGCCACGCGCAGGTCGGCCGCCTGGGCCAGGCTCACGCACGCGACGGTGCTCAGCCGCAGTACCAGCAGTACGGCCAGCAGCACGGTCAGCAGCGTGACCGCCCTGCTGCCGTGGGGCCCCACGACCGCGCCGACGCCCGTGAACATCGGGACCACGACGGAGACCAGCGGGCTGAGCAGCGTCAGCGCCAGGGCCAGCACCAGCAGCACGGCCACCCGCGCCCGGCTGAGGGGGGTGGGCTCCTGCGCCCGGCCCGCGGCGGACATGCTGGGGTGCAGCATGGCCGCGCCGGTCAGGACGCCCCAGCCCAGCCAGCAGGCCGTGGAGACGGCGCCGTACACCTCGCTCGAGGCCTGGTTCAGCAGGTAGACGACGTCGGAGAGGAACATGGCGGCGTAGGAGGCGCTCAGCAGGCTCAGCCCCGGCACCCGTCCGCTGTCCAGGGCCAGGCGGACCACCAGCCCGATGATGAACAGGTCGATGGCCGGCAGCGCCAGCGCGAAGACCAGGTCGGTGTCGATGTGCACGGCCCGGTCGGTGACCGGGCCGATGAGCAGCGTCCAGAGCGGCATGGCCACGCCGATGGTGATGATGCCGGCGTCCAGCAGCGCCGCCCAGCGGGGGCCGGCGGTCCGCAGGCTCAGCATGATCAGCGCGATCAGCGCGAAGCCGTACGCGGCGAGCGTGCTCACCTGGTAGAGGCCCAGCAGCAGGGGGCTCCTCAGCCAGACCCAGCCGACGCCCCAGCCGAGGGCGCTCGCCAGCAGCGTGATCAGGAGGCCGGTGCCGATCAGCCGCCACGGGCCCGAGCCGGTCAGGCCGTTGCGGCGCATCCCGGTCAGGACGGCCACCGCGGAGACGCCGGGCAGCAGCACCCAGGACAACGTCTCCAGGACCGGTGACGTCCCCGCCGCGAACGGGGCGGTCGCCGCCGCCACGCCTCCCAGCACGAGGAAGACCAGCCAGGCCTGCGGGCGGCCGGCAGAGCGGGAGCCGGTACGGGCCGCCGCGAAGAGGCTCTGCATCATGATCTCTCTGGTGGCCTGCCGGGACTCCCGCCCGCGTGCCCGGACGGCACGGCGGGAAGGGAGGTCGGCAACGGTGACGGGGAGGGGTGCGGGCCGGCGGACGGCGCGGGCCTGCGGGTTCTCCTTCTGCGGGTCGGATACGTCCCCTATCGGTGCGCGGTCGCCGCAGTTGACCGGAAGAAGGTGACGATCGGGTAAAGGAGCGGCCCTCCTGCGCTCAGCCCCGCAGGCTCAGCGCGAGCCTGCGGGCGAGCCCGGTGTTGCGGCGGTGCCCGAGCCGGTGGACCGCCGTCTCCAGGGCCTCGCGCTGCCCGACGAGGACCACCCACGACCGGGCCCGGGTGACCAGGGTGTAGAGCAGCCTGCGGCGCAGCATGACGCCGCCGGCCTCGGCGACGATCGGCGCGACCACGAAGGGGTACTCGCTGCCCTGGGAGCGGTGCACGCTGACGGCGTAGGCGTGGGTCAGCTCGTCGAGCTCGCCGAAGCCGTACCGCACGCTCTCGCCGTCGTCGGTGCGGACCTCCAGGAGCCTGTCCTGCCGGACGATCCCGGTCACCGTCCCGGTGGTCCCGTTGAAGACGCCCTTGTCGTAGTCGTTGCGGACGGACATGACGCGGTCGCCGGTCCGGAAGACCGAGGCGCCCGACCAGTGCTCCTCCTTCCCCTCGCCGGCGGGGTTGAGCCGTTCCTGGATCATCCGGCCGATCTCGACGGTCCCGGTCGCGCCCCTGCGCATCGGGCACAGGACCTGGACCTGGCCGGGGTCGACGCCCTGCTTGCGCGGGATCGCCGCCGTCGCCAGGTGGACCACCCGCTCGGCGACCTGGCCGGGATCGTCGACCTCCTCGAACCAGAACCCCCGGCGGCCGGGGAGGTCGGGCACCCGGCCGGCCCGGATGCGGTGGGCGACCTGGATGATCCCGCTCTCCGCCGCCTGGCGGAAGACGTGCGTCAGCCGGGTCCGCGGAACGGCCTCGACCCGCAGCAGGTCGGCCAGCACGTTGCCGGGCGCGATGCTCGGCAGCTGGTCGCCGTCGCCGACGAGCAGCAGGTGGCTGCCCGAGGGGACGGCCGCGGCCAGGCGGGTGGCCAGGTGCAGGTCCAGCATGGAGGCCTCGTCGACCACGACCAGGTCGGCCTGGGCGGGCGTCTCGGTGAACAGCGTGCCGGGCTCCGGGTCCGGCCGGCGGGCCAGCAGGCGGTGCACGGTCATGGCGGGCAGCCCGGTCAGCTCCGACAGCCGCTTGGCGGCCCTGCCCGTCGGGGCGGCCAGGGTCACCGTGCCGCCCGCCGCCCGCACCGCGGCGGCGACGGCCCTGACCGTGTGGCTCTTGCCGCATCCCGGGCCGCCGGTGAGGACGGACACGGTGTTGGTCAGCGCCATGGCCACGGCCGCCCGCTGCTCCTCGTGCAGGCCCGGGTCCTCCGGCCACGTGCGCGCGGGCAGCGCCGAGGGGGCCTGGCAGAGCCTGGTCAGGTGGGCCGCCAGGCCGATCTCGCGGCCGTGCACGTGCCGGGCGTAGACCACGGTCCGCTCCGGGTCGTCGGGCGACGCCTCGACCACCACCCGACGCTCGGCCCGCAGCGCGTCGACGGCCCGGCGGACCGGCTCCCGGCCCTGGTCGACCAGCTCGGCGGCCCTGCCGACCAGGACGTCCAGCGGCAGGTAGCAGTGCCCGTCGCGGGCGCCCGCGGTCTCCAGGGTGTCCAGGACCGCCGCGCCGATCCGCTCCGGGCTGTCCTCCGGGACGCCGGACCTCAGCGCGATCCGGTCGGCCGTGCCGAACGCGATGCCGCGGACCTGGCCGATGAGGCGGTAGGGGTCGGAGGCGAGGACCTGCCCGGAGTCCGCGCCGTACACCTGGTAGATCTTGGCCGCGAGCAGCGGGCTGACCCCGAACCCCTGCAGGACCGCCATCAGCGCGGCGATCTCCTTCTGCTCCTCCCAGGCCTGGACGATCTGCGCCTGCCGGGCGGGCCCGATGTTGACGACCTCCCTGAGCCGCTCCGGCTCGGCGTCGATGACCTCCAGCGTCGCCTCCCCGAAGTGGCTGACGATGGCGTGGGCGAGCCGCGGCCCGATGCCGCGGATCAGGCCCGAGCCGAGGTAGACCCGGATGGCCCGGACCGTGGCCGGGGCCACCCGCTCGCAGCCGTCCACCGCGAAGTGCCGACCGTGGCGCGGGTGCTCGCCCCAGGAGCCGACCAGCCGGAGCGACTCCCCGGGCTGGATGCCGGCCAGGGCCCGGCCGGAGGCGATGAGGTCCGGCACGCCCTCGGCGCTCATCCGCGCGACGGTGTAGCCGTCCTCGCGGACGTGCACCAGGTGTTCGACGGAAACGTCCACAGCAGGGATCCAATCGGATACGACCGACAGAAACCCGCAGGCGGGGCGCACCGCCGCCGGGTCCGCCCGCGGTGCTCCGGTCTCCGGAGCGAGGCGCGCCGCCGCCGGGTCCGCCCGCGGTGCTCCGGTCTCCGGAGCGGGGGGCGTGTCGCGGCGCGTCCCGGTCCGCAGACCGGTGCGCGCCCGCGGGCGCCGGTCCTCAGGCGGGGAGCGCGCCCACGTACACCCACGCGCCCGCGTGCCGGGTGAAGCGGCTGTGCTCCTCCATCTCCCCCGCCCGGCCGCGCTCGGTGTAGCGGGCGCGGAAGCGGACGGTGCCCTCGGTGTGGAAGGCGCTCCCGCCGGTGGCCTCCAGGATCTCCAGGCCCGTCCAGCGCAGCGCCCGGTCGAGCTCCACCGCGGGCGGGCGCGTCGACGGGTGCCAGGTGCGCAGGAGGTAGTCCGCGTCGCCGACGCTGAAGGCGCTGAACCGCGAGCGCATGAGCAGTTCGGCGGTGGGCGCGGCGGCCTCCCCCCGGTGCAGCCGCCCGCAGCAGTCCCGGTAGGGCGCGGGGAGCCCGCAGGGGCAGGGGGCGGCGGATCCGGGGACGGCCTGGCGGGGCCGCGGGCTGCGTCGGGGCATGCCTCCCATTGTGCCGTCCTCGCGTTCCCGGCCCGCCCCGGTCCGCGGCGGGCCGGGATTCACCGCGACGCCTTGTCGAATAGATGACTGGATGCATATATTCAGTCATCTATCTGAAAGGTGGTGTCATGACAGCCGAGTCCTCCGATCGCCGACGGCGGACGCCGGAGCAGCGCCGAGCGCGGGCGGAGCGGATCCTGGACGCGGCGGCGGAGCTCATCGCCCGCTGGGGCTACGACAAGACGACCCTCGACGACGTCTCCCGGCACGCCGGCGTCGCCAAGGGCACGCTCTACCTGCACTGGAAGAGCCGGGAGGCGCTGTTCACGGCGCTGCTCCGCCGGGAGCGGGTGCTGATGCTGGAGGCCGTACGGCTGCACACCGCCGGCCGCCCGGAGCCGGTGGGCGGCCTGGTCCGGCGGCTGGCGCTGGAGATGCTCCGGCGCCCGCTGCTCAAGGCGCTGCTGCTCGGCGAGAGGGAGGTGCTCGGCGGCCTGCTGCGGCACAAGCACACCGCCCCGGAGGCCGCCGAGGCGATGTTCACCGCGTTCGCCGCCTACCTCCGCGTCCTGCAGGAGCACGGGCTCGTCCGGTCCGACCTGACCCCCGCCGAGCAGCAGAACGTGATGGCCACCGCCTTCTACGGGTTCTTCCACATCCCCGCACCGCCCGCCCCGTTCGGCCTGGACATCGAGCGGCGCGCCGCCCTGCTCGCCGAGACGGTGCAGCGGACCCTGGGGTCCGGGCGGCCCGTCGCCCCCGAGAGCGCCGCGCAGGTGGCCGAGGCCACCGCGCGTTATCTGGACCGGGCCCTGGAGATCGCCCGGAGGAAGCTGGAGGAGAGCCTGTGAACACCCTTCCGCTCGACGCCCCCGGAGCCGACCTGGCGACCGTGGGCGGCAAGGGCGAGTCCCTGGCCCGCCTGGCCCGGGCCGGGCTGCCGGTGCCGCCCGGGTTCCACGTCACCACCGCCGCCTACCGCGGCTTCACGGCCCGGCACGGCCTGCGGGAGCGGATCCTGGCGGGCGGGGCCGGCGAGATCGCGGCGCTCTTCGCCGCCCACGCGGTCCCGGACGGCATCGCCGGCGACGTCCGGGACGCCTACCGGAGTCTGTGCGGGGACCGCGGGGACGTCCCGGTCGCGGTCCGGTCGTCGGCGACCGCCGAGGACCTGCCCGGCATGTCCTTCGCCGGCCAGCAGGAGAGCTACCTGAACGTCCGCGGCGCCGAAGAGCTCCTGGACGCGGTCCGGCGCTGCTGGGCCTCGTTGTGGACCGAGCGGGCCATCGCCTACCGCGAGCGCCACGGCATCCCCCGCGACCAGGTGGCCCTCGCCGTCGTCGTCCAGGAACTCGTGCCGGCCGACGCGTCGGGCGTGCTGTTCACCGAGGACCGCGGCCGGCTGACCGTCAACGCCGCCTGGGGCCTGGGCGAGGCGGTCGTCGGCGGCCTGGTCACACCCGACACGTTCACGATCGACCGCGACCGCCGCACGGTCGTCGCCGAGACGGTCGCGTCCAAGGCCGTCATGACCGTGCGCGCGCCCGGCGGCACCCGCGAGGAGCCGGTCCCGCCCGGCCTGCGCGACCGGCCGGTCCTGTCGGCGGCCCAGGCGCTGGAGCTGGCCGACCTCGGGCTGCGCATCGAGGAGCTGTACGGCCACCCGGTGGACGTCGAGTGGGCGCTGCACGACGGGCGGCCGTACATCCTGCAGGCCCGGCCGATCACCGGGCGGCGCGAGGAGTGGAACGACTCCCTGCGGGGCGACTACCTGTGGACCAACGGCAACCTGGGCGAGGCGATCCCGAGCGTCATGACGCCGTGCACGTGGTCGGCCGTGCGGGTGTTCATGGCCGACGCGATGATCTTCTCCGAGCTCGGCGGCCACCCCCTGTGCGGGAACATCGGCGGCAGGTTCTACATGAACCTGAGCGTGACGGCCGCGCTCGCCACGGCCCTGGGCATGGGCGGGCGGCTCCGGGCCGCCCAGGAGCCGGTCTTCGGCCGGATACCGGAGTCGCTCGCTCCCCCGCCGCTGCCGATGCCGCGCCTGCGGATCCTCCGGGAGTCGCTGCCGATCATCCGGGGCCGCCTCGCCCTGCGCGGGTACGTCCGCAGGCTCCCGGAGTTCCTCGCGACCGCGACCGCGCGCGCCGAGGCCCTGCGTGCCGAGATCGCCGCCGCCGAGGACCTGCCCGCGCTCTGGCGGGACCGGGTGGAGCCGTACTTCCACGAGTGCAGCCGCATGCTGGCCGCCGCGGGCCGCCAGGACGCCGGCGCGCTCGTCTTCCTCCACGGCAGGCTGGTGCGGCTGGTCGGGGAGGAGGACGCCAACGCGCTGACGTCCGGGATCCGGGTCGGCGGCGGACGCCTGGAGAGCCTCGGGCCGCTGCTCGGCCTGGCGCGCCTGGAGCGCGGGGAGATCGACCGGGAGACCTTCGCCCGGCGCCACGGCCACCGCTGCCCGGACGAGTTCGAGCTCTCGGCCCCCCGCCCCGGAGAGGACCCGGAGTGGATCGACAGGCTGCTCGCCGCCGCCACGGTCGACCCGGTGGAGCTCCTGGACCGCCAGGACGAGGTGAGCCGCGCCGCCTGGCGGAGGTTCCGGGAGCGCACCCCGCGGCGGGCCGCGCGGCTGCGTCGGAGGATCGACCGGTGGGGGGCGATCGTCCAGGCCCGGGAGGAGGCCCGTTCGGAGACGATCCGCTCCTTCTGGGTGCTGCGCGACTTCGTCCTGCGGGCCGGGGAGCTGACCGGGTGCGGCGACGACCTCTTCTTCCTGACGATCGACGAGATCATGGACGTGCTGCGCGGCGGGCGGCGGGCGCTCTCCCGCGTCGCGGAGCGGCGGGCGGCCTACGAGCACTACCGGTCGCTGCCGCCGTACCCGGGCGTCATCCGCGGCCGGTTCGACCCGGAGCGGTGGGCCGCCGACCCCGGCCGCCGGGGCGACGTCTTCGACTCCCACGCGCCGGTGGCGCCCGCGCCGGAGACGGTCACCGGCTTCCCCGGCGCGGCCGGGGTGGTCGAGGGGACCGCCCGGGTGATCTCCTCCATGGAGCAGGCCGACCGGCTCGGGCCGGGAGAGATCCTGGTGACGGCCGTGACCAACGTGGGCTGGACGCCGTTGTTCCCCCGGGCGGCGGCGGTCGTCACCGACGTCGGCGCGCCGCTCTCGCACGCCTCGATCGTCGCGCGCGAGCTGGGCATCCCCGCCGTCGTCGGCACCGGGAACGCCACCGCTCGGGTGCGCGACGGCGACCGGATCCGCGTCGACGGGGGACGCGGCAGCGTCGAGGTGATCGCCCCGGCCGGGGAACCGGGCCGGCCGGAGGGGGTCAGCGCTTGACGGCCCGCAGGACGACGAACTTCGGGTCGCTCGCGACGACCTCGCAGTTGCCGAAGAGCCGGCGCAGCTTGGCGTGGTAGCCCAGGTGCCGGTTGCCGACGACCCAGAGCTCGCCCCCGCGGCGCAGGGCGGCGCGCGATCCGGTGAACATGCGCCAGGCCGTGGCGTCGGTCGTGGCCCGGTGGGTGTGGAACGGCGGGTTGTTCAGGATCAGGTCGACCGTCCGGGGCGGCACGCCGGACAGCCCGTCGCCCACCCGGAACTCCGCCCTGGCCGCCGTACCCGTCGCCGGACCGGTCACCGGCCCCGGTCCGGTCGCCGGTACGGTGCCCGCGGCGGCGCGCGTCCCGGCGTTCGCCCGGAAGGTGGCCTCCGCCGAGGCCACCGCCTGGTGGGACTCGTCGACGAACAGCACCTCGGCCTCGGGGTTGTCCAGCGCCGCGGCCGTCCCGACCACCCCGTTGCCGCAGCCCAGGTCCACGACGCGCTCGGGCCCCCGGCGCCGCGGAAGGTGCCGGAGCAGGAACCGGGTGCCGATGTCGAGGCGGTCGGCGCAGAAGACGCCCGCGTGGTTGACGGCGGTCAGGCCCGAGGCCGGCCCCACCCCGCCGGGCAGCTCGTAGCTCTTGGGCCAGGGGCTGGGGGTCCGGGGCAGACCGGGGTCGGGCGTGCACAGGATGAGCCGCGCCTTGCGCACCGCCAGCGACGTCCTGGTCGGGCCGAGGATCCGCTCGAACAGCCGCAGCGTCGAGGTGTGGATCTCGGTGACCATCCCCGCGCCGACGACGACGGTCCCGGCGTGCACGCCGGGCGCGAGCCGGTGCAGCAGGTCCTCCAGGAGCGCCAGGCTCCTGGGCACCCGGACCAGCAGCACGTCGATCCGGTCCGGCGGGGCGTCCCTGGTCGACAGCAGCCGCGCCGCGCCCGCGCCGATCCCGTTGCGCTCCAGGTTGGCCCGGGTCGCCTCCTGGGTGAGGAACGAGTCGGTGATCTGCACGGGGCGGTGACCGGCGAGCGCGGTGGTCAGCGCGCCCCACCGGTCCCCTGCCACGACCACGGCGCCCGACAGGTCCACCGGCCCGCCGGAGAAGCCGCCGGTCTCCCCGCCGGGTCCTCCGGCGGCGCCGTCGAGGTGCCGCAGGAGGTACTCGTCGGCGGCGTCCCAGGCGCGGAGCGGGTCGCGGGGGTCGTCGGGGAAGCGGGCGAGGGCGAGGTCGCCCCGCGGAGTCGTCAGGCGGTTCATCGCGCCCCAGGGTAGCCGCACGGCGGCGCGGGGACGCGCCGCCGGACGGAGGCGCCCGCCCGCGCCCGCACCGTCAGGGCAGGCGGCCGACGTGCGCGAGGGCCTGCTTCAGCAGGACGTCCTGCCCGCCGGACATCTCCTGCAGCACCGACGGCGACGCGGCCTCCCGCGGCGTGAACCAGGCGAAGTCGAGGGCGTCCTGCCGGGGACTGCAGTCCCCGGCGACCGGGACGACGTACGCCAGGGAGACCGCGTGCTGCCGGGGGTCGTGGTACGGCGTGACGCCCGGCGTCGGGAAGTACTCGGCGATGGTGAACGGCTGCGGGGTGGCCGGGACGCGGGGCAGCGCCACCGGGCCGAGGTCCTTCTCCAGATGGCGCAGGAGCGCGTCGCGGACGCGCTCGTGGTGGAGCACCCGCCCGGACACCAGGGCGCGGCTGACCGTCCCGTCCGATCCGATGCGCAGCAGCAGCCCGACGTGCGTGACCGCCCCCGTGTCGTCGACCCGCACCGGCACGGCGTCGACGTAGAGGATCGGCATCCGCGCGCGCGCCGCCTCCAGTTCGTCGGGAGAGAGCCAACCGGACGCGGTTTCGGTCATTTCGGTCATTGGTCGATCGTACTTCGCGACGGGCCCCGCGGGCACGGCCACTCCCGAAGTGCGGCTCGACCGGATGCGGACATCAGGCATCATGGACAGGTGGCTCGGGTGGGGGACGAGGGTTACGGCAGCGTGCTCGACGGCGCGCCCGGCGGTGCGCCCTGCGGTGCGCCCGGCCGGTCGGGCGCGGACTCCGGCCGCCGGCTCCGGCTGCTGGCCGATCTCGTCTCGGACGGCGAGGCGGTGGTCCTCAGCGGGGCCGGCCTGTCGACCGAGTCCGGCATCCCGGACTACCGGGGGGAGACCGGCCGCAGGCGGCGGGCCGAGCCGATGACCTACCAGGCGTTCACCGGCAGCGCGGCGGCCCGCAGGCGCTACTGGGCGCGCAGCCACCTGGGCTGGCGGCACATCGCCCGCGCCGCCCCCAACGCCGGTCACCGCGCGGTCGCCGAGCTGCAGCGCCGCGGACTGGTCGCCGGGATCATCACCCAGAACGTCGACGGCCTGCACCAGGCCGCCGGCGCCCGGGACGTGATCGAGCTGCACGGCGGCCTCGACCGCGTCCGCTGCCTGTCCTGCGGTGAGCGCACCCCCCGCGACCTGCTCGACCGCCGCCTGCACGCGGCCAATCCGGACTGGGACGCCCGGGCCGAGGCGGTCAACCCCGACGGCGACGCCGTCCTCGCCGACGACCGGATCGACTCCTTCCGCGTCGTGGACTGCCTCCGCTGCGGCGGCCTGCTCAAACCCGACGTGATCTTCTTCGGGGAGAACGTGCCGCGCCCCCGGGTCCAGGAGTGCTACGCGCTGACCGAGCGGGCCGGCCTGCTGCTGGTCCTCGGGTCCTCGCTGACGGTGATGTCCGGCTACCGGTTCGTCCGCCGCGCCGCCGAGCACGCCGTGCCCGTCGTGATCGTCAACCGGGGGCCGACCCGGGGCGACGCCGACGCGCTCCTGCGCTTCGACGCCCCGCTCGGCCCGGCCCTCACCGCGCTCCTGTCCGAGCTGGGACCGGCGCGGTGACCCCCCGCACCGCGCCCGGCACGCCGGCGGCCGCCGTGGCCGCCTCGCTGGCGGGGTCCTGCGCCCTGGTCCTGCTCACCGCCTGCGGAGGCGGCGCCGTCCCGGAGCCGACCCCCCGCGCCGGGACGACGGCTCCCGCGCCCGCCGCGAGCGCGCAGCCGACGACCGACTTCAACGACGCCGACGTGGCGTTCGCCCGGATGATGATCCCGCACCACGAGCAGGCCGTGGAGCTGGCCGGGCTCGCCGCGTCCCGGGCCGCCGACCCGGGACTCGCGGCGCTCGCGGCGGAGATCGTCCGCGTCCAGGGCGCGGAGACCGCCGCGATGACCGGCTGGCTGGCGGCCTGGGGCAAGACCGCCTCCCCCGGCGGCCGCGGCGGGACCGGCGTGCCCGGCATGGCCACCGGGCCCGAGATCGCCGGGCTCCGGCGGGCCGAAGGGGCGGAGTTCGACCGGAGGTTCGCCGAGCTGATGATCGACCACCACCGGGGTGCGATCGAGCTGGCCGCCACCGAGCGGGAGGAGGGCCTCAACCCGGCGGCCCGGCGGCTCGCCGAGACGGTCGAGGCCTCCCGGCGGGCCGGGATCGAGCGGCTGGAGGAGGTCCTCCGCCGCTGAGCGGGACTTCCGGCTCCGCCGCCGATCAGAGCTTCCGGCTCCGCCGCCGATCAGAGCTTCCGGCTCCGCCGCCGATCAGAGCTTCCGGACGAGCTCGCAGCCGGCCGGATCGGGGTCGATCTCGTCCATGACGACCTCGTCGCCCCCGCCCGTGCCGCAGTTCAGCTCGGTCTCCCTGTCCAGGTCCCTGGCGAGGAGCCGGTCGGGGCCGCCCAGTCCGAGCAGTCTGTCGCCGGGGCCCGCGTCGGCGTCGATCACGTTCTTGCCCGAGTTGCCGACCAGGACGTCGCCGCCGTGCGGGGTGCCCACGATGTTCTCCACGTCGCTGCGGATGTCGTCGGAGTCGATGTTGCGGCCGTCGTCGGCGACGTTGTCCAGGCTGACCCGCACCGACAGGTCGCTGCCCCTGTAGGAGACGGTGTCGGTCCCGGCGCCGCCGATGAAGGTGATCGCCCGAGGGCTCGCCGACGTCGTGCCGGCGAGGAAGCCGTCCTGGCCGTCCCCGCCGTCGACGGTGCCGTTGATCCGGGCGCCGACGCTGAGGCTGTCGTTCATGTCCCCCAGCGTCGCGGTGAACTCCGTGACGGCGGTCCCGCAGGCCACCGCCCTCGGGGTGAGCTGACGGCATCCGGCTCCCGCGGTGAGCGGCGCGGTGTCGAAGACGGCGGTCTCCCCGTTGAAGAGGTTGATGCCGGCGCTGCTGCTCGCGCCCGGGGCCGCGACGTAGACGAGCTTCGTCCCCTGCAGGGCGACGGACCCGGCGGCGGCCCGGGCCTGGCCGGTGCCCGGCAGGCCCGCGATCGCGAGGACCGACAGGCCCGCCAGCGCGGCGGCGCGGAGGGAGGTCTTCCTGAGTTCCATGGTCTCTTCCTTCTCGTGCGCGTGTCGTTGACGCCCTGCAGTACCGCGCCGGGCGGCCAGGCGGTTCCGCACTGTGCAGAAGGACGCGGAAGCGAGAGGGACTCATGTCCCACCATGGGCGAGGCCGATGGAGGGTTGACGGTGACCATGAACGAGACCGGCCGGGCGCTCGCCCGGCGTTTCCGCGCCGGGGACGAGACCGCGCTGGCGGAGCTGTACGCCGGGTACGCGGCACGGCTGCATGCCACCGCGCTGCGCCTGCTCGGCGACCCGGACCTGGCCGCCGAGGCGGTCCAGCGGGCGCTCGTCCGGGCCTGGCGGGCGGCTCCGGAGTTCGACGAGGAGCGGGACCCGCTGCCCTGGCTGTACGCGATCGTCCGCCGGACCGCCCGCGACGTCCACCGTGACGCGCGCCGGGCCGCCGTCGGGCGGGTCGCCCTCGACGAGGCCGCGCACCTGACCGCCGAACCGCCCTGCCTGGAGCGGGAGTGGCTCGGCCTCCAGGTACGGCGGGCCCTCGCCCTGCTCCACCCCGACGAGCGGGGGGTGCTGCGGATGGCCTACTACGACGACATGACCCAGGCGGAGATCGCCCGGGAGCTGGGCCTGCCGCTGGGCACGGTCAAGAGCCGCACGGCCCGCGCGCAACGCCGGATCGCCGCCCTCCTGCGCCACGTCACCGAACCCGTCTGACCCCGGCGTCCTCGTCCTGCGGGGCGGCGGGCAGGGTGAAGGTGAAGCGGGCGCCGCCACCGGGGTTGTCGGTCGCGGTGATGGCGCCGCCGTGGCGTTCGGCCACGCGTTTGCAGATGGCCAGTCCCAGGCCGGTGCCGCTGTAGGACTGGGCGGCGCGGTGGAAGCTGGTGAAGATCGCGTGATGCTCGCCCGGCGGGATGCCGATCCCGCGGTCGGCCACCTGGACACAGGCCCAGCCGTCCGGAGCCGGACGGGCGGTGACCTCCACCTGAGCCGGGCGTCCGGGCGGGGTGTACTTGAGAGCGTTGCCGATCAGGTTGTCGAGGAGCTGCCGGACCAGTGACGGGTCGGCGCACACCTCGGGCAGCGGCCGGACGTCCAGTCGCGGCGCCGTACCGGCCAGGTCGACGGCGGCCAGGTGCTCGTCGGCGACCTCCCGCGCCAGGGCGGTCAGGTCGATGCGGCACGGATGCAGCGCGGCGTCGCGGGCGGCGGCGTAGGCCAGCAGGTCCCCGATCAGGCGGGTCATCTGCGCCGCCCCGGACAGGATCCGGTCCAGGAGCTGAGCCTGCTCGCGGGCCAGGGCCGCGATCGCCTCGTCCACGGCCCGCCGCTGCGGGACCCCACCGGCACCGGCCTCCGCACCGGTGCCGGTGTCGAGGCCGGCGTCGGCGTCCGCGCCGGCGTCGAGGCCGGCGCCGAGGTCGCCGAGGCTGTCGCGGGCCAGTTCGGCGAGGCCCCGCATCGCGCTGAGCGGGCGTTTGAGGTCGTGGGCCACGACGCCGGCGAAGGCCTGCAGTTCGGCCTGGTGCTCGCGCAGGGCGGTGATGTCGTAGGAGGAGACGACCGCCCCGATGAGGTGCCCGTCGGTGCGCCGCAGCGGCCGGGCGTGCAGGATCAGGGTGCGCCGGGCGCCGTCGGGCGTCGTCACGTCCGCCTCCAGGCCGTCGACGTCGTGCCCGTCCAGGGCCCGCATCAGCGGGGTCTGCTCCCACGGCAGCGGAGTGCCGTCGGCGCGCAGCAGGGGCAGGCGGGAGGACAGCTCCGCGACGGTCCGCGGCGGGTCGGGCGACAGCACGGCGCGGGCGATCTGGTTGAGGTGCACGAGGGCCCCGTCGGCATCGCAGGTGACGACGGTCACCTCGATGGCGTCCAAGACCTGCCTCAGGTAGGTCTCGTGCCCGGCCAGCTCGTCGCGGGCGTCGCGCAGCGCGGCGTGCTCGGCCCGCAGGGCGGCGGTGGCCTCCCGCACCTGTGCGCGCGCCCGGGCCCGGCCGCCGGCCAGGGTGAACACCAGGACGGCCAGCAGCAGGCTCAGCGTGCTCCCCCCGGCCGCCGTCACGACCGGCAGCGGGCTGGCGGCGCCGGGCAGGGCGGCACTGGAGGCGTCGATGCGCAACTGCCAGGAGCGCTGGCCGATCCGGACGTCGGTGACGCGGTGCAGGTCGCGCGGGAGATGCTCCGGTCCCGCCGCGGGGATGGCGGCCAGCGGCACCAGGCGGCCGTCGGCCTGCCGGGCCGCCAGGCGCACGTCGATGCGGCCCTCGGCGATCCGGTGCAGGGCGGCGGCGGCGAAGTCCTGACCCCGCACCCCCATCGACACCCAGCCGATGAAGGGCCCGTCCTGCCCCGCGGGCCCGTGCACCGGGGCGGTCATCACCAGCGACCTCTGCCGCCGTTCGGGCGGCAGGTCCCGGTCGATGAGCAGCCGGTAGGCGTCGGAGACGGTGACGCGGCCGGTGCGGCGGGCCTCCTCCAGTGCCCTGGCCGGTTCCGGAGCCTGGGCGGCGTCGAGCCCCGGCGTCGGCCGGGCGCCGGGCTGCATCGACCGGTGGAAGACCACGAAGACGTGTTCGTGTCCGCGGCCGTGCGGCCGCAGGACCAGGTCCGGCACGCCGCGGGTGCGCCAGTGGTCCTGCACGCGGGGGATCCGGTCGTCGGTGGCCGCCACCAGGAAGACGATCGAGGTGGCGCCGGCCAGGCGCAGGTCCGGAACCGACGCGGTGAAGCGGGTGAACTTGGCGGCGGTGAGCTCCTCGAACGCCCCGGTCGCGGCGGCCACCTCGGCCAGCGTGTCGGCGTAGCGGCGGGTCTCGGCCTGCACGATCGCACGCACCAGGGCGGTCCGCTGATCCATCGCCTGCTCGGCGGTGCGCTCCTGGGCCTGGTGCAGGGCGGCACCGGCGGTCACCGACGCGCCCGTGCCCAGAGCGGCCACCAGCGCCGCCGCCAGCAGCGGCCGGACGCCGCCGTGCGGCAACCGGGCGGGCCGGCGGCGGGGCGGCGCCCCCTCGGCCCCTTCCGGGTGTGCATCCGCCACCGAACCACCTCCCGAGATCTCACCGGCGGCAACCGGACGGGTGGGGACGAACCCTCCTCACCTGAAGGAACGGTTCCGGGACGGCTGGTCATACCCACAGTCCGGACATGCCACCGCCGGGGGAGGCGACCGGACCGCGCGCGGCGCCGCCGGGGCGGCAGAACGGCCGTGCCGCTCCGTGGGACCCCCGCGGGAACCGGTGAGCCGGGGCGGGGCCGCCGGCGCCGGTCTCAGCGCTCCCCGGGAGCCGCTCCGGCCCGCGCCCCGGCCAGCGCTCCGACCAGCAGGGCCGGGTCGGCGCCCGCCGGCCAGTCGCTGACCTGCCCGTCGCCCACCTCGATCACCCGCCAGGCGCCGTCGGCCCGCCGTACCAGGTCGGTCGTGACGAAGCGGGCCTCCAGCCCGCGGACCGCCGCCCGCACCGCGCCCAGGTCACCGGGGCCGGTCGCCTCGCCGTCCGGCTCGTCCGGGTGGGGGCCGGCGAACACCGCTTCCCCGTCCAGCCACCACACGCGCGCCTGGCGGCCCTCGAACTCCTCGAACCGGCGCACGACCAGCCCGCCCGCCAGGTCGTCGCCCTGCAGCTCCACGAACCTGGCCGCCACCCGCTCCAGTGCGGCCGGATCGGGGGCGTAGCACGCCTCCAGCCACTCGTGCTTGCGCGACTTGACGTAGTCCTTCACCACGAACCCGCCCGGTCCGAGATCCGCCGTCAGCCGCACCAGGCGCTCGCCCGCCGGCGGCTCCTGGCCCGGTTCCAGCGGCACCACGACGGTCTGCGGCGTCAGCCCGGCGAAGCAGTCGATCCACCCGGGCAGCTCGTGGCCCGACCGGTAGGCGCGGGCGCCGGTGAGCAGGCGGCAGCCCCGCGCCAGCAGCGCCTCCTCCAGCTCGGCGTACCGCTCGGCCCGCAGCATCCAGCCCCGGTACCAGGCCGGCCCGAACCCGGCAGGCACCCGCGCCACGGCCTCCCCCACCCGGCCCGCCACCAGCGCGTCGTGGTCGACCAGCGCCAACGGGGCGCCAGCCTCCCGTACGGCCCGCGCCTCCCGCTCGAAGTGCGGGTCGGCCCGCCGCGGCCGGAGCGGATCGGAGCAGAGCAGGAATCCCACGGTCATGACAGGCAGGGTAAAGGCATTCCATCCGGAATTCGCATCGTTCACGTCTTCCGTAACGGGCACGCGCGTCGCGTCACCGCCGCGACCCGCCGATCCTAGGGTCGATCGCACTGCCGGCCGGTGACGGGTCCTCGCCCCCTCGCCCCCTCGCCCGAGCCTCCGCGTCCGGCCGACCGCGAGTGAGAGGGGGTACGACGGTGGTACGGACAGGCTCTCCGGAGACGGGCCCGGCCCGGCGTTCGGAACTGCTGGTCTCCAAGGGCTGGCTCCAGGGGGTCGCCCTGGTGATGGTCTTCGGGTTCTTCGTGATGGGGCTGCTGGCGCTGCGCACCTACACCGGCTCGATGCCGCTGCCCCAGCGGGTCGTCGGCGAGCGGGGCGAGGTCGTCTTCACCGGCGCGGACATCACCTCCGGCCAGCAGGTCTTCCTGCGCCGGGGGCTGCAGCAGTACGGCTCCATCGTCGGTCACGGCGGCTACCTCGGGCCGGACTACACCGCCGACTACCTGCGCCGCTCGGCCGTCGCCATCGAAGGCGAGCTGCGCGCCTCCGGCGTCCGGGACCCGCAGGCCGAGGTGGCGCGGATGCTGCGCGCCAACCACTACGACGAGGCCACCGGCACCCTGCGGATCACCGCCGCCCAGGCGCGGGCCTTCGAAGGGCTCAAGCGGCACTACGCGGACTTCTTCGGCACCGACAGCACCCGGTACGGGCTCGTCCCGAAGGCCATCACCGCCCCCGACGACATCCACGACCTCACCGCGTTCTTCGGCTGGACCGCGTGGGCCGCCGCCGCCGAGCGCCCGGGACACGACTACTCCTACACCAACAACTGGCCGCCCGAGCCGCGGGTGGGCAACTCCCCGACGGCCGACGCCCTGGTGTGGAGCGGGCTGTCGCTGACGGCCCTGCTGGTGGGCATCGGCGTCCTCTTCGCGCTCTACGGGCGCTGGAACCGGCAGATCGGCTGGCACGGCGCCGAGGCGCGTCCGCTGGCGTTCAAGCAACCCGGCGAGGTGGAGGTCACCCCCGCCCAGCGCGCCACCGCCTGGTTCTTCTTCGTGGTGGCCGCGCTCTTCCTCGTCCAGGCCCTGCTGGGCGCGGCGATCGAGCACTACCGGGCCGACCTGTCGAGCTTCTTCGGCCTGGACCTGGCCCGGCTGCTGCCGTTCAACCTCGCCCGGACCTGGCACCTGCAGCTGGCGCTGTTCTGGACGGCGGCGTCCTTCCTGGCCGCCGGGATCTTCCTGGCGCCGTACATCTCCGGCCGGGAGCCGAAGAAGCAGCACTGGCTGGCCTACGGCCTGCTCGGCGCGCTGACCCTGGTGGTCGTCGGCTCGCTGACCGGTGAGGCGCTGAGCGTCTTCGGGGTGGAGTGGGCGAAGGGCTCCCCGCTCTGGGACCAGCAGTGGGAGTACCTGGACCTGCCGCGGGTGTGGCAGGTCCTGCTCACCGCCGGCATGTTCATCTGGATCTTCATGCTCTACCGGGTGATCCGCAGCCGCCTGAGGACCGAGCACCGGGCGAACCTGCCGTGGGTGTTCTTCTACGCCGGCCTGGCGATCCCCGGCTTCTACGCGGTGGGCCTGCTGGCCGGGACGGGCAACCACCTGACGGTCAGCGAGTTCTGGCGGTTCTGGGTGGTGCACCTGTGGGTGGAGGACTTCCTGGAGCTGTTCACCACCGTCATGGTCGCCTACATCTTCGTGATGCTCGGGGTGGTGCGCCGGAAGATCGCGCTGCAGCTCATCTTCCTCGACATCATCCTCTACTCCGCCGGCGGCGTCCTGGGCACCATGCACCACCTGTACTTCTCCGGCACGCCGGTGGAGCACATGGCCCTGGGCGCCTTCTTCTCCGCCATGGAGATCATCCCGCTGACGTTCCTCACCATCGAGGCCTGGACCTTCCTGCAGCTCGGCTCCCGGCAGGAGTCGCGCAGCTCCGCGCCCTTCCCGCACCGCTGGGCGGTGATGTTCATGGTCGCGGTGGGCTTCTGGAACTTCCTCGGCGCCGGCGTCTTCGGCTTCCTGATCAATCTGCCGATCGTCTCCTACTACCAGATCGGCACCGCGCTGACCTCCAACCACGGGCACGGCGCGATGATGGGCGTGTACGGCATGCTCGCCGTGGGCCTGGCCTTCTTCGCGCTGCGCTACCTCATCCCCGCCCGGTTCTGGCCGGACCGGCTGGCCCGGCTGTCGTTCTGGTCGCTGAACATCGGGCTCGCCTGGATGGTCTTCGCCACGCTGCTGCCGCTGGGGGTGATCCAGCTGTGGCACTCGGTCAACGACGGCTACTACGAGGCGCGCTCGCTGGAGTACATCATGCAGCCGGGCAACGCCGTCCTGGAGTGGCTGCGCATGCCCGGCGACCTGATCTTCATCTTCGGCGGGGTGCTGCCCTTCCTCTACATCACCTGGCTCGGCGTCCGGCACCGGATCCGCTCCACCACCGGCGACGTCCCGGTCGAGGAGCTGTTCGTGGAGAGGCAGCCCGTACCGGTCGCCGGCGACGGCGGGACCGCCGGCCCGGAGAACGGGCCCGCCCGGTACGCCTCCGACCGGCGGCATCCCGGCGACCCGTCCGGCACGGGAGGACGATGATGATCGACTCCGCCGTCTGGCCGGCCGTCGCCTACGGGGTCTTCCTGCTGCTGGCCGCCTTCGCCCTGGACCGCATGGCCCGGCGCGCCGCCGGCCGCACCTCCGCCTGGCGGTCGGGCGCCTTCACCTACCACCCCGACCACGATGCCTGGATCTGCCCGCAGGACCAGTGGCTGTGGCCGCACTCCTTCGATCCGGACAACCGGGTGATGCGCTACCGGGCCCGGCCCGCGGTGTGCAACGCCTGCCCGGTGAAGGAGGCCTGCACCGTCTCCGACGCCGGCCGGGAGGTCACCCGGGCCGTCGATCCCTGGCCGGGCTCGGAGGCCGAGCGCTTCCACCGCGGGATCGCCTGCACCGTCGCGCTGCTCGGCGCGCTCTGGCCGCTGGCCGTGGCGCTGGGCGACCGCCCGCCGGCCGAGCGCGCCGTCCTGGCGGGGGCGGCCGTGCTGATCGCCGTGGGCGGTCTGCCGCTCTGGTCGCACCTGCGCCGCACGGCGGCGGCCTTCCCCGCGGACGTGAAGGTGGAGCCGCTGGACGCGGCGGTGGCCGCCGAGGCCGTCGTCGCGTCCCGGGAGGCGCGCCGCCGCACCGGCTACCGCAGCGACCGCCGTCCCGCCGGGTCGGCTCCCCGGCACGCGCGCGGGAGGACCGCCGGGGACGGGTCCTTCGGCGGGCCCGGGGCCTTCACCGATCCCCCGGCGGACGGGCGCGGACCGGGACCGGGCGGACCCGGCGGACCCGGCGGACCCGGCGGACCCGGCGGAGGGGGGCCGCGGTGACCCCGGTGCAGACGGCCCTGGCCGTCGCGATCGCGGTCGTGCTGGTCACGCTGGCGGCCTCGGTGCGGGTGATCCGGGAGTACGAGCGCGGGGTGGCGTTCCGGCTGGGCCGGCTGCGCGCCCCGCTGCAGCCCGGCGCGCGGCTGGTGTTCCCCGGGCTGGACCGGCTGGTCCGCGTCGACCTGCGGGTCGTCACCCTGACGATCCCCCCGCAGGAGGTCATCACGAAGGACAACGTCTCGGCCCGGGTCAACGCCGTCGTGCTGTTCACGATCGTCGACCCGGTCCGGTCGGTGATGGCGGTGGAGAACCACGCGGTCGCCACGTCCCAGATCGCGCAGACGACGCTGCGGTCGGTCGTCGGGCGCGCCGACCTCGACACCCTCCTGGCCCACCGGGCCGACCTCAACGAGGACCTCACCATGAGCATCGACGCCCAGACCGGGCCGTGGGGGGTCCAGGTGCAGGTCGTGGAGATCAAGGACGTCGAGATCCCCGAGGCCATGCAGCGCGCCATGGCCCGGGAGGCCGAGGCCGAACGGGAACGGCGCGCCAAGGTGATCGGCGCCCGCGGCGAGCTCCAGGCCTCCGAGGAACTGCGCCAGGCCGCGGACACGCTCAGCAGGAGCCCGGCCGCCCTGCAGCTGCGCTACCTGCAGACCCTGCTGGAGCTCGGCGCCGACCAGAACTCCACCATCGTCTTCCCGCTGCCCATCGACATCATCGGACCGTTTCTGGAGAGGCTCCCCGCCGTGACGAACGGAGCCCCCGTCGCGAGGAGGAACCCGTGACCGCACCCACCCCGGCCTCCGGTCCCGGTCCTGCTCCTGGATCCGGCTCCGGCCCTGGACCCGGTTCCGGTTCCGGTTCAGGACCGCAGGAGGGCCCGGAGCCGCGTGGATTCCGCACGATGGTCCTCGGCTCGATCCTGGCCGTGCTCGGCCCGCTCGCCGGATTCCTCGGAGGCAGCATGGCCGGCCACGCGGACGGCGGCACCGGGCTGAGCCCGTTGTTCCTGTGGATGTTCGGCGGGCTGGTCCTCGGCGCGATCGGCGCGGTCATCGCCATCACCGGCGGCCTGCGCTGGACGCGTGCGCGGCACTCCCGGCAGGCCCGCTCGGAAACCGATCAGCGAACGGGATCATGAACGATACCCAAAAACACCCAATTCGTCACATATGCGGCATATATCACTCTGGACATTAGATAGTACACATCATGTAAAAAGACATTAACGTGACAAATGGCGCTCTACGCGATAGAAACAACACCCGTCACTCCCGACCGCGGAGTCCCTCGGACACCGTCGCCGGGAGTCCGCCACGTCCCTCATGTCGAAGATCCGCCCCATGCCCTCGATGCCGCGCCTCCGGGCCGCATCACCCCCGAGCCGGAGAGACCGCACATGGACGCCCGTCGCACCGCTCTGGGCACCTCCCGCCCTCTCCATATTGTTAACGCTCACAATGCCGTAGGCGCCCATCGCGCCCGGCAGACCGGGGGCTCCGCGGGTTCCGGTGGAGACTTCCATCGTGAGGGAGACATCCCACGAATAGCACCGAAAGGCTGGATAGTGACTTTATCCACCATGACACGGCGGGCGTGTGTCGCCGCGTTCGCCCTGACGGCCCTCGTCGGCACCACGACGACGGCGACCGCCTCGGCGGCGGCCGCCCCGGCCGCCGGCTCCTACACCCTGGTCAACGCCGCCAGCGGCCTGTGCCTCGACGTCAAGGCCAAGAGCACCGCCGACGGCGCCCAGCTCGTCCAGTACGCCTGCAACGGCGGCGCCAACCAGACCTGGAAACTGAGCGACACCACCGGCGGACAGCGCCTGACCGCCGCCCACAGCGGCAAGTGCGCCACCATCACCGGCGCCGGCACCTCCGCCGGCAAGGCCGCCGTCCAGCAGACGTGCGCCGCCGGCGCCTTCCACACCTGGCGGCTCGACCAGGTCTCCGGGTCGGCCTACCAGGTCGTCAACCTCGGCAGCGCCAAGTGCCTCAACGTCAAGGACGCCTCCACCGCCAACGACGCCACCGTCCAGCAGAACTCCTGCGACTCGGCCGCGAGCAAGCGCTGGACCCTCAAGCCCGCCGGCGCCGCCCCCGCCCCGGCCCCCACCGCCACGGCCAAGCCGACCGCCCAGCCGACGGCCAAGCCGACCGCCACGGCCAAGCCGACCACCGCCCCGAGCGCGGCGCCGCTGCCCGGCTGGCCCACCGCCAAGGGCCAGCAGCCGGTCACCGCCACCATCCCCGTCAGCGGTCCCTACGACGGCGGCATGAAGCGCTTCTACGGCTCCGGCAAGCTCGGCGGGGACGGCCAGAACGAGGGCCAGGACCCGATCTTCAAGCTCGCCGACGGCGCCGTCCTGCAGAACGTCATCATCGGCGCCCCCGCCGCCGACGGCGTCCACTGCTCCGGCACCTGCACGCTCAAGAACGTCTGGTGGGAGAACGTCGGCGAGGACGCCGCCACCTTCAAGGGCACCAGCGCCTCCCAGACGATGACCGTCGACGGCGGCGGCGCCAGGTCCGCCTCCGACAAGACCTTCCAGCACAACGGTCCCGGCACGTTCGTGATCAAGAACTTCCAGCTCGCCGACTTCGGCAAGCTCTACCGCTCCTGCGGCAACTGCTCCAAGCAGTACGCCCGCCACGTGGTCGTCTCCAACGTCCAGGTGACCGCCCCCGGCAAGTCGCTCGTCGGCATCAACACCAACTACGGCGACACCGCGAAGCTCTCCGGGATCACGGTCATCGGCGACTCCGGCAAGAAGATCAAGATCTGCAGCAGGTTCAAGGGCGTCACCAGCGGTGAACCGAGCGAGACCGGCAGCGGCCCCGACGGCGCCCACTGCCTGTACTCCGCCTCCGCCATCACCTACAAGTAACCCCTTCCGGAGCGCCGCCGGGCGGTGGACCCGCCCGGCGGCGCTCCGTCGCACGTCCCGCACGGCCGCGGACCGGCCCGGTCACGGCCGCCTCCCGCTCTCCGGCCGTGCGGGACGGCCGCCCTCCGCATCCCCCGACCGACGGAGCGAACATGCGCAGACCCTCCCTCACCCTCCTGGCCGCGGCGGTCCTCACCGCTGGCACGCTGGCCGGAGCCCCCGCCTCGGCGGCGGCCGCCCCGGCCGCCGGCTCCTACACCCTGGTCAACGCCGCCAGCGGCCTGTGCCTCGACGTCAAGGCCAAGAGCACCGCCGACGGCGCCCAGCTCGTCCAGTACGCCTGCAACGGCGGCGCCAACCAGACCTGGAAACTGAGCGACACCACCGGCGGACAGCGCCTGACCGCCGCCCACAGCGGCAAGTGCATCGGCATCAAGGACGACGGCACCTCGGCGGGCAAGCCGGTCCTCCAGCAGACGTGCGCCGCCGGCGCCTTCCACACCTGGCGGCTCGACCAGGTCTCCGGGTCGGCCTACCAGGTCGTCAACCTCGGCAGCGCCAAGTGCCTCAACGTCAAGGACGCCTCCACCGCCAACGACGCCACCGTCCAGCAGAACTCCTGCGACTCGGCCGCGAGCAAGCGCTGGACCCTCAAGCCCGCCGGCGCCGCCCCCGCCCCGGCCCCCACCGCCACGGCCAAGCCGACCGCCCAGCCGACGGCCAAGCCGACCGCCACGGCCAAGCCGACCACCGCCCCGAGCGCGACGCCCACGACCACGCCGACCACGACGCCCACGGCGGCCCCGACGGCGATCCCGGCGGGCGCCAAACAGGTCGAGGACCTGGACCGAGGCGTGATCAGCGTGCGCTCCGGCAACGCCAACCTGGTGTCCTGGCGGCTGCTGGGCACCGAGGCCCCGACCACGGGCTTCAACCTCTACCGCGACGGCGCCAAGGTCAACACCGCGCCCATCACCGGCTCCACCAACCACCTGGACGCCGGCGCCGCCGCCGACGCCTCCTACACCGTGCGGGCCGTGGTCGACGGCGCCGAGCAGGCCGCCTCCGCCCCCGCGCTGCGCTTCGCCGGCGGCCACCTGGACGTGCCGATCTCCGCTCCGGCCGGCGGCACCACCCCCGACGGCGCCGCCTACACCTACACCGCGGGAGACGCCTCCGCCGGCGACCTCGACGGCGACGGGCGGTACGAGATCGTCCTGAAGTGGGACCCGTCCAACGCCAAGGACAACTCCCAGGCCGGCTACACCGGCAACGTCCACCTCGACGCCTACCGGCTGGACGGCACCCGGCTGTGGCGCATCGACCTGGGCCGCAACATCCGCGCCGGCGCGCACTATACGCAGTTCCAGGTCTACGACTACGACGGCGACGGCCGCGCCGAGGTCGCGGCCAAGACCGCCGACGGCACCAAGGACGGCCGCGGCGCGGTCATCGGCTCGGCCGCGGCCGACCACCGCAACGCCTCCGGCTACGTGCTGTCCGGACCCGAGTACCTGACCATGTTCGACGGGCGCACCGGCGCGGCGCTGTCCACGGTCGCCTACACCCCGGCCCGCGGCACCGTCTCGTCCTGGGGCGACTCCTACGGCAACCGGGTGGACCGGTTCCTGGCCGGCACCGCCTACCTCGACGGCCGCCGCCCGTCGCTGATCATGTCGCGCGGCTACTACACCCGCGCGGTCGTCGTCGCCTGGGACTTCCGCGACGGAACGCTGACCCGCCGCTGGACCTTCGACTCCAGCGCCTCGGGCAACGGCGGCTACGCCGGGCAGGGCAACCACAGCCTGTCGGTCGCCGACGTGGACGCCGACGGCAGGGATGAGATCGTCTACGGCGCCGCGGTGATCGACGACAACGGAACGGGCCTGTACACCACCAGGCTCGGGCACGGCGACGCGCTGCACGTGGGCGACCTGGACCCGGCCCGCACCGGCTTGGAGATCTTCAAGGTGAGCGAGGACAAGTCCAAGCCCGGCTCGTGGTTCGCCGACGCCCGCACCGGCCGGGTGCTGTGGTCCACCGCCTCCGGCACCGACAACGGCCGCGGCGTCTCGGCCGACGTCTGGGCCGGCGGCCCCGGCGCCGAATCGTGGTCGGCCGCCGACACCGCGCTGCGCAGCGCCACCGGCGCCGCCCTGGGCCGTAAGCCGTCGGCGGTCAACTTCCTGGCCTGGTGGGACGGCGACCCGGTCCGCGAGCTGGTCGACCGGACCCGCATCGACAAGTACGGCCCGAGCGGCGACACCCGCCTGCTGACCGCCTCCGGCGTGCACGCCAACAACGGCACCAAGGCCACCCCGTCACTCTCGGCCGACCTGCTGGGCGACTGGCGGGAGGAGGTGATCTGGCCGACCGCCGACGACACCGCGCTGCGCATCCACGCCACTCCCCACCTGACCGACCGGCGCATCCCCACCCTGATGCACGACCCGCAGTACCGCACCGCGATCGCCTGGCAGAACACCGCCTACAACCAGCCGCCGCACCCGGGCTTCTTCATCGGCGACGGCATGGCCGCCCCGCCCCGGCCCAACGTCTACGTCCGCTGAACCACCGCCGGACCGCGAGTCCGGCCTGAGATCCCCCGGCGCCGGACCGGCGCGAGAACGCGGGTCCGGCGTCGCCGGACCCGCGGCGCCGCGGAGCTTCCCCCGCGCTCCCGCCCCGACCCGGGCGGGAGCGCTCCGGACCCGGGTGCGCACACCGGTGTCCTTCTTCATCCGGGGAACCGCCCGTCCCTCCGACGTCACCTGTCCGCCAGAGTTCTGAGACGGCCGTCCGGAATGCGCGGCGATGCCGTACACATTGAACCAAGCGCTTGCTACGCTCCGGTCATGACGTCCACGATCGTCTGGGGAACCGGCAACGTCGGCCGAGCGGCCATCCGAGCCGTCGAGGCCCACCCCGCGCTGAAACTCACGGCCGTGATCGTCCACGACCCCGGGAAGGTCGGCCGCGACGCGGGCGAGCTGGGCGGGCTCGGCCGCGACCTCGGGGTCCCGGCGACCGCCGACGTCGGCGCGGTGCTGGCGGCCCGCCCCCGCGTCGTGGTGTACGCGGCCTCCGGCGACGTCCGCCCCGACGAGGCCCTCGCCGACATCACCCGGGCGATCCGGGCCGGGGCCGTGGTCGTCACCCCCTCGGTGTACGCGCTCTACGACCAGCGCAACGCCCCGCCGGAACTGCGGGAGCCGGTGCTGGCCGCCATCGCGGACGGCGGCGGCTCGCTGTTCGTCTCCGGCGTCGACCCCGGCTGGGGCAACGACGTGCTGCCCCTGCTGATCAGCGGGCTCGGCACCGTCGTGGACGCGGTCCGCTGCCAGGAGATCTTCGACTACTCCACCTACGACCAGCCCGACGCGGTCCGGTACCTCGTCGGCATGGGCCAGCCGATGGACTACGAGCCGCCGATGATCGCGCCGACGGTCCCGACCATGGTCTGGGGCGGGCAGGTGCGGCTGATCGCCCGGGGCCTCGGCGTCGAGCTCGACGAGATCCGCGAGACCGTGGAGCGGCGCCCGCTCGACACCCCGGTGCGCACCGCGTCGATGGGCGCGTTCGAGGCCGGCACCCAGGGCGCGGTCCGCTTCGAGGTGCAGGGCGTCGTCGAGGGCGAACCGCGCATCGTCGTCGAACACGTCACCCGCATCCACCCGTCCTGCGCGCCGGACTGGCCGACGCCGCCCGACGGGGCCGGGGCGCACCGGGTGATCATCGAGGGCCGGCCCCGCATCGAGGTCACGGTCGAGGCCGTCGACGAGGACGGCAACCGCTCCGCGGGCGGGAACGCCACCGCGGTCGGCCGCCTGGTGGGAGCCGTCGACTGGCTCCTGGAGGCCGAGCCCGGCCTCTACGACGCGCTCGACGTCCCGCTGCGCCCCGCGACCGGCAGACTCGGAAGGAAGCGGCCGTGAACATCGACGTCCCCGCGGGCAAGGACCCGATCGCGTACGTGTGGGGCGAGATGGTCCCCGGCATCGGAGCCGCGGCCTCGCACTTCTCGCTCTCGGTGTACGCCCACACGACCCTCGGGCTCCGCGAGTTCGAGGCCGCGCGGCTGCGGATCGCACAGATCAACGGGTGCGCCTTCTGCCTGGACTGGCGCACCGAACGGGACGGGCGCAAGGTCGAGGAGGACTTCGCCGACGCGGTGGCCGCCTGGCGCACCACCGACGCCTTCGACGACCGCACCCGGCTGGCCGCCGAATACGCCGAGCGGTACGCCGTGGACCACCACGGCCTCGACGACGCGTTCTGGACCCGGATGACCGCCCACTACAGCCAGACCGAGATCGTGGAACTGAGCATGAGCATCGGCGCCTGGCTGGCGTTCGGCCGGCTCAACCACGTACTGGGCCTGGACACCGCGTGCGTGCTGCCCGGCGGCTCCGCACCGGCTCCCCGGCCGTAGCCGCCCGGAACCCCGGACGGCTACGGCGCCCCGACGACGGAACACCCGACTCCCCAGCGACAGACGCCCTGACCCGGCGCTCACGTATAGGCGAACGCGCCCGAGCCGCCTCCGCACACGGAGCGGCCCGCCGCGCGGCATGCACGACCGGTCTCATTTCGTCGAGGGTGAGGAACCGAACATGAGCGACACCGCCCCGGACGGCCCCGGCTCCAGCGGCATCTCCCGCCGCGGTTTCATCGCCGGCACCGGCTCCGTCCTGGGAATCGCGGCCCTCGCGGGCCGCGGCACCGCGGCCCGGGCGGACACCGCCCGCGCCGCCGCCCCGATCGCCTCCGGGGCCCGCGTCCCGGCGCTGGTGATCGGCACCGGTTACGGCGGCTCCGTCGCCGCCCTGCGTCTCGCCCAGGCGGGCGTCGACGTGCACATGATCGAGATGGGCATGGCCTGGGACACCCCCGGCCCCGACGGCAAGATCTTCTGCAACACGCGCGAGCCGGACTACCGGTCCTACTGGCTGCGCACCAGGACCAAGGCCCCGCTCAACTACTTCCTCGGCCTGCCGATCGACCGGGACATCCCCCGGCACACCGGCATCCTGGACGCCGAGGAGTTCGGCGGCATCACGGTCTACCAGGGCCGCGGCGTCGGCGGGGGCTCGCTGGTCAACGGCGGCATGGCGGTCACCCCCAAGCGGGAGAACTTCGGCGCCGTCCTGCCGTCGGTGGACGCCGACGAGATGTACGGCGTCTACTACCCGCGCGCCAACGCCGGGCTCGGGGTCGGCACCGTCGATCCGGCCTGGTTCGACTCCACCGCCTGCTACCAGTACTCCCGGGTCGGCCGCAAGCACGCCCAGCGCTCCGGCTTCCCGTTCGTCTTCGTGCCCGACGTGTACGACTGGGACTACATGGAGCAGGAGGCGGCCGGGACCGTTCCGAGGTCGGCGCTGGCCGGTGAGATCCTCTACGGCAACAACCACGGCAAGAAGTCGCTGCAGCAGACCTACCTGGCCCGGGCGAGGGCCACCGGCCGGGTGACCGTCTCGCCCCTGCACCGGGTCACCTCGGTCGCCCCCGCGGCCGGCGGCTACACCGTCGTCATCGACCAGCTGAACACCGCCGGCGACACCACGGCCGTCAAGACCGTGACCGCGGAGCGGGTGTTCTTCGCCGCCGGCAGCGTCGGCACCAGCAAGCTGCTGGTCCGGCTGAAGGCCACCGGCGCGCTGCCCGGCCTGAACGGCGAGATCGGCAAGGGCTGGGGCGACAACGGCAACGTCATGTGCGGCCGCGCCAACCACATGTGGGACCCGACCGGGAGCCTGCAGTCGGCCATCCCCTGCTCCGGCATCGACAACTGGGCGGCCGGCGGCGCGTTCGCCGAGGTCGCCCCCCTGCCCACCGGGATCGAGACCTTCGCCTCGTTCTACCTGTCCATCACCAGGAACCCGCACCGCGCCGAGTTCTCCTGGAACGCCGCGGCGGGCAGGGTCGACCTGAACTGGCAGGCCTCCTGGAAGCAGCCGTCCATCGACATGGCCAGGACCATCTTCGACAGGATCAACTCCAAGGAGGGGACGATCTACCGGACCGACCTCTTCGGCGTCTACAAGATCTGGGGCGACCACCTCACCTACCACCCGCTCGGCGGCGCGGTGCTGAACAAGGCCACCGACAACCACGGCCGGCTCACCGCCTACCCCGGCCTGTACGTCATCGACGGCGCGCTGATCCCCGGCAACACCACCGTCAACCCGTTCGTCACCATCACGGCGCTCGCCGAACGCAACATCGAGAAGATCATCGCCACGGATCTGTGAGGCCGTACCCGCGCGTTGTCCGCCCCGGCCGCGCCGAGCGGCACCGGCGGTGCCGGGGCCACGGCGCGGCCGGAACGGACAATGCGATCGGGAACGGCCGGCGCGATCGGGGACGGACAACGCGATCGGGGACGGCCGGCGCGATCGGGAACGGACAATGCGATCGGGAACGGCCGGCGCGATCGGGGACGCCGCGCGGGAGGGACTACGGCGCGGTCAGCGTGGCCAGCGCGCGCTCCGGCTCCCAGTGGGCGCGGAGCGAGGTGATCAGCCCCGAGTCGTCGACGGTGTAGACGATCACGCAGTCGACCGTCATGACCGCTCCGCCGTCCAGCGTCATGGTGATGGAGACGACGTTCGCGCAGCACGGCCCGTTGGCGAAGGAGTCCGCGACCCGGAAGCGGAAGGCGCGCACCGAGCCGACGTGCCCGTCCCAGAACCGCCCGATCCCGTCGCGGCCGCGGTGCCCCCCGCCCTCGGGGTCCAGCATCGAGGGGCCGACGGGATCCTCCACCAGGGCGTCCGGCGCGAACAGCGCGAGCCACTCCTCCCTGCGCCCCGCGGCGACCGCGGCCATGGACGAGCGCGCCGCCCGGCGGGCGGGGTGGTCACCGTACGGCCGGTCCCAGACGACGGCGGCGGAATCACTCACACGAAAAACTGTAACGTGTTATCGGAAATCATCAAGGGATCCTCAGGGACCGGTCCTGGCGATGACCTTCTCGGCGAAGCGCTCCAGGTGCTCGATCTTCCTGCTCAGCGGTTCGGCGTCCGGACCCTTGACGTACGGGTTCCGGAAGCCGACGACCAGGTCGGTGACGCCCTTGTCGGCCAGCCGTGCGACCCCGTCCGGCGTGTACGCGTCGGCGGAGATCGCGTGGATCTCGAAGGGCCGGTCGGCCGTGCCGTACTCCGCGCGCAGGGCGGCCAGCCGGGCCAGCAGCGCGTCCAGCTCGGCGGCGTCGCCCCCGCCGTGCATCCAGCCGTCGCCCAGACGGGCGGCCCGGCGCAGCGCCCCCTCGCTGTGCCCGCCGACCAGGATCGGGATCGGCTCGGTGGGCACCGGGGACATCTTCACCGGCGGCAGGTCGTAGAACTCGCCGTGGTACTCGAAGTAGCCGCCGCCCGTCAGGCCGCGCAGGACCTCGACGGCCTCGTCCATCCGCCGGCCGCGCCGCGCCCACGGCACCCCCATCGCCGCGAAGTCCTCCGGCCACGGGCTGAGCCCGACGCCGAGGCCCAGCCGGTTGCCGGTCAGGAAGGCGATCGAGCTCGCCTGCTTGGCCACCAGCACCGGCGGGCGGACCGGCAGCTTGAGCACGAACGGCGTGAACCGGATCGTCGAGGTCACCGCCCCCATGGCCGCGATCAGGACGAACGTCTCGACGAAGCCCTTGTCCTCCAGGAACCCGCGGTCGCCGTCGGCGGTGTACGGGTAGCCCGTCGCGGACTCCTTGGGGTAGACCAGGGAGTCGGCCACACTGACGCCCGCGTATCCCGCGGCCTCGGCGGCCCGGGCCAGCGGCAGGTGGTACGACGGATCGGTCATGGCCTCGGCGTAGGTGAACCGCATGAGCCCACCTAACAATAGAACACGTTTCAGTTCAATCTCCGGGAGGCGGAAATAACCGCCCCGCCACCGCTGTTGCAGAGCGTGTCCCGAGACGGCGGGGGTCTCCGGGGCCGGCTCCGCGTCCTCCCCGCCCGGTGAAAGGCGCCCCTCCATGACCGTCCCGCTCTCCATCCTCGACCTGGCCCACATCGGCGAGGGGGAGACCGCCCAGGACAGCTTCCGCGCCAGCGTGACGCTGGCGCAGCGGGCCGAGGAGTGGGGCTACCGGCGGATCTGGTACGCCGAGCACCACAACATGCCGTCCATCGCGTCCTCGGCGACCAGCGTGCTCATCGCGCACGTGGCCGCGCACACGCGCACGATCCGCCTCGGCGCCGGCGGCGTCATGCTGCCCAACCACTCCCCGCTGACCGTCGCCGAGCAGTTCGGCACCCTGGAGACGCTGCACCCGGGCCGCATCGACCTCGGTCTCGGCCGGGCGCCGGGCAGCGACCAGCAGACCATGCGGGCCCTGCGCCGCACCCCCGCCGCGGCCGACGGGTTCCCGCAGGACGTCCTGGAGCTGCAGGGATACCTGACGGGCGAGTCCCGGATCCCCGGCGTCGACGCGACCCCGGGCAGGGGCACCGACGTGCCGCTCTACATCCTCGGCTCCTCGCTGTTCGGGGCCGGGCTCGCCGCCGCGCTCGGCCTGCCGTACGCCTTCGCCTCCCACTTCGCCCCGGACGCCCTGGAGGAGGCCGTCGCGCTGTACCGGCGCGAGTTCACCCCGTCGGCGCAGTTGCGGGAGCCGTACGTCATCGCGGGGGTGAACGTCATCGCGGCCGACACCGCGCAGGAGGCGCAGGAGCAGTTCCTGGAGGCCAAGCGCCGGCGGGTGGGCCTGTTCCTCGGGCGGGGCCGGACGTTCACCCCGGAGGAGGCCGACCTGGTCCTCGCCTCCCCGGCCGGGCGGCAGATCCTGCAGATGGCCCGGTACTCCGCCGTGGGCACCCCGGCGGAGGTGACGGAGTACCTCGGCCGGTTCGCCGAGCACGCCCTCGCCGACGAGCTCATCGTCGTCTCCGCGGCCCCCGACAGGCGGGCCTGGCTGCGCTCCTTCGAGCTGCTGGCCGACGAGTACGGCCTGGTCCCCGCCTGACGCCGGAACCGGCGCCGAGGACGGCCGCACGGAGACCACGGAAGATCGTTTCCGTCTCCCTGTACCATTCCGCACCGTGCCGATCAACATCAATCCGCGGCTGTTCCGGGTGTTCGTCACAGCGGCCGAGGAACAGCACTTCGGCCGGGCCGCGGCTCGGATGTACCTCGCCCAGCAGGCGCTCTCCCGGGACATCGCCCAGCTGGAACGGCTGCTCGGTTACGCGCTGTTCACCCGGAGCACCCGCCGGGTCGTGCTGACCGGCGACGGGGAGCGGCTGCTCCCCCGTGCCCGCCGGCTGCTGGCCCTCCACGACGAGATCGCGGCCGGTTCCCCCGGCCGCCCGTTCCTGGCCGACCTCAACAGCCCGGGCATGCTCACCGAGCGGTTCCTGGCCGCGGTACGGGCCGCCGCGCCCGAGCTGGAGTTCATCGCGCGTTTCTACGGCGGGCTCACGGCGGCCGCCGCAGACCTGGTCACGTGCCGGCTCGACGTCTCCTTCGGCCGGTTCGCCGGACTCGGTCCGCCGGTGCGCCGGGCTCTCGTCCACCATCCGGTGCGGTTGCAGCCGCTCGCCCTGATCGTCCTGGACGGCCATCCGCTGGCGGGGCTCCCGGAGATCCCGATGGCCCTGGTGCGCGGCGTCGAGGTCAGCGCCTGCGCGGAGGACCCGCGCACCCCCGAGTGGAGCGACATGGCCGCTCGGCTGTTCGCCGAATTCGGCGTCCTGCCGGCACCGGGGTGGACGGCTCCCGCCGGGACCGACGAGATGGCCCACCACATGCGCCGCCATCCCCATCCGGTGCTCTCCACCGTGGACGGGCCGCACATCCCCGGGACGGTGCTCCGTCCGCTGGTCGCCCCCGTGCCGCTGCACCTGCTCGGGCTGGTGCATCACCCCGCCCTGGACCACCCCGGTCTGGAGGCGATCCGCGGGGTCACCGAGGAACTCGCCCGGGCGGGCGGGTGGCTGCTCCGCCCGCCGGGGACGTGGCTGCCCGCGGAGGACGAGGCCCTGCTACCGCTCTCGTCCGCCGGCTGACGCCGCGGCCGGGCGGAGCCGGGACCGGCCGACGAACGCCACGGCGAGGCTGAGCGCCGCGGCCGCCGGGGGCAGGAGGTAACCGGTCTGCGCCCCCAGGCTTTCGATGATCGAACCGGTCAGCGCGGACCCGGCGGCGATGCCGGTGGAGATGGCGACGACGGCGATCCCCAGGTTCTCGCTCAGCTGCGACCGGGGAGTGATCCGCTGGAGCAGCGACATGCCACTGATCATGGTGGGCGCGGTGGCCGTCCCCGCCAGGAACATCAGCAGGGCGAGGCTCGGCAGGTTCCAGGCGGCGATGGGGAGCGAGACGCAGAGCGCCATTCCGCCCAGCCCCCGCAGGAACCGGGTGGCGGTCTCGCCCCCCTGCTCGGCGGCGCCCAGCGCCAGTCCCGCCACGGCCGAGCCGGCCGCCTGCAGCGCCAGCACGAACCCCGAGGCGAGGGGGACCCCCCAGGCCTCGGTGGCCGCCACCGTCGTGATCTCCAGGGCCCCGAAGAGGATCCCGGTGCCGAAGAAGACGACGAGAAGCACGCGCATCCCCGGATGCGTCAGCGACGAACCGGACGCCTTCCCGCCCGGGGCCGGACGCGGCTCGGTCCCGCGCTGCGCGGAGAGGCAGACCAGGCCCACGAGGGCCAGCGCGATCCCCGCGGCCCGGCCCGCTTCGGGGAGCAGGCCGCAGAGCGCCGCCGCCAGGACCGGGCCGATGACGAAGGCGACCTCGTCGATGACCTGCTCGAGCGATGTGGCCACGTGGAGGGAGGCGGGGTCGTCACGGTGGAGCTCCGCCCACCGCGCGCGGCTGAGCCCGCCCACGTTCGGATAGGTCGACGAGAGGATCGCCGCGGCGAAGAGCGTCCACTCGGCGGCGCCCGAGCGGCAGCAGATCAGGAGCACGGCGGACCAGAAGACCCAGTTGAGGACGGCCGGGACCGCCACGCGCAGCTGGCCCCGCCGGTCGATCAGGCGGCTGATCCAGGGCACGGTCACCACCCCGGCGGCGAGCGCGGAGGCCCCCACCGCTCCGGCCATCGCGTAGGAACCCCGCAACTGCGCGATCAGCATGATCGTGGAGACGCCGTTCATCATGAACGGCAGCCGGAGCAGCAGTCCGGTGCCGGTGAACCCGGCGCTCCCGGGAGAGGCGAGGAGTTCGGCGTATCGCTTCACGAACATGGCGCAAGCCTGGCGTTCGCCCGGCCGGCAGGTCCAACACCGTTAACGCTGCTGATTATCCGGTTTTTGTGGATGATCAAGCCCGTCAAACCCCATAGGGCGACAGGGCCGCAGGGCGTCGGGGAACCCACCCCCGCGGTGGAGGGCACCGGCCTCCGGAGAGCGCCGCCCCGAGGCGAATCCGTTCCGAACCATCTGCGCGCAGCGGTCGTCGAACGGGATGGAACGGTCCGATTCCACCGGGGCGCCGAGACCGTTCACGGAGAGCTGGAGCGTGCGGAATGGGTGTCACCGGCGAGTCGACGAAGAACGCGGCGCGGCCGTACCGGCCGGTTCGGGCCGGCACGCGGTGGAACCCCGCACGGGTGCTCGCCGTCACCGTCCTGACGGCGGCGTGCGCCACCGGCCAGGGAGCCGGTTCCGCCGGGAGCGGGCCGCCCGGCGGAACCGGCTCCCTGGCCGCTCCGGTCGCCCACGCCGCCCCGGCCGCACGGCCGTCGCCCTCGCCGTCGCCGTCGCCACCACCGGGAACCGGCTCCCCCGCGTCCGGGGCTCCGTCCCGGCAGGCGTCCGCCCCGTCCGCGCAACCCACCGCATCCGCGCAGGCACCCGCATCCGCACAGCCCACCGCATCCGCGCAGGCACCCACCGTCCGCCCGCGGACGCCCGCCGCGCAGGGATCCCCCGACTGCCGCCGGGTCATGTGCGTGGCCCTCACCTTCGACGACGGTCCGGGGCGGCACACCGGCACGCTGCTGCGCCACCTCGCCGAGTACCGCGCCCGCGCCACCTTCTACGTCGTCGGGCGCAACGTCGCCGAGCACCCCGGCGCGGTACGGCGGATGGTCGAGGCCGGGCACGAGATCGGCAACCACACCTGGTCCCATCCGGACCTCACCAGGTTGCCGGCCGCCGCGATCCGCACCCAGCTCGCCCGCACCGACCGGGCCGTCGAGAAGGCGGCGGGCGTCACGCCGGCGACCGTCCGCCCGCCGTACGGCGCCCACGACGCCGCCGTCCGCAGGCGGATCGGGCGTCCCGTGGTCCTGTGGAGCGTGGACACCGAGGACTGGAGGCACCGCGACCGCTCCGCGGTGGCGCGCAGGGCGGTCAGGGCGGTGGATCCGGGAGACGTCATCCTGTTCCACGACATCCACCCCACGACGGTGAAGGCGATCCCGCAGGTGCTCAAGCGCCTCTCCGCGCGCGGCTACCGGTTCGTCACCGTCACCGAGCTGTTCGGCGGGAAACCGCCGCGGCTGGCGTACCGGGGCCCGCGGCGGGACCGGCGGGCCGGCTGAGGAACAGAGCAAGAATCCGTTCACTCAGGCGGTGGCCCGGGTCGCCGATATGAGGCGTATCGCCTGACTCGAAAGGCCTCTCATGATCACCCTGCTGCGTTCCGTGCGCCTGCGCACCCGGCTCCTCGTCGCCTTCGGCATCCTGTGCGCCCTGCTGGCCGGGATGGCCGTGATGGGCCTGAGCCAGTCCGCCGCCCAGCAGGAGGTCACCGAGCGGGTGGGGCAGATGCAGGGGCTCACCCGGCAGGTCATGGAGCTGAAGTTCCGCGACGCGGACGTCAGCGGCTGGCAGGTCGCCTACGCGTGGGACGTCCCCTTCATCGGCGGCACCGCCGCGACCGAGGACGGCTCACCCAACCGCAAGGGCTTCCTGGACTCGGCCGCGGCGCTGGAGAAGGATCTGGCGGCGGTGCACGTGCAGCACCTGTCGCCGGCGGAGAAGGCCCTGTTCGAGAAGATCACCTCCAGCTTCCGGACGTTCCTCGACTACGACGGCCAGGTGGTGACCCACTTCCGCAAGGACAGCCCCGCCGGGACCAAGGAGGGCAACGCGCTCATCGTCGGTCCGGGGTACGACGCCTACTACGAGATCCTGGAGTCGACCACCGCGCTCATCGACTCGGTGAAGCAGCGCGCGGACGCCGCCCAGGCCGAGGCCGAGGACGTCGCCGAGCAGACGCGCACCGTGCTGCTGATCGGGGTGGGCCTGGCCCTGGTCATCGCCGTCGGGCTGACCTACCTCATCACCGCCAGCGTGGTGCGCCCGGTGCGGCGGGTCGTCGACGGGCTGCGCACCCTGGCCCGGCGCGACCTGTCGCAGACCCTGCCCGAGGACGGGCACGACGAGATCGCGGAGATGGCGCGGGCCTTCAACCGGGCGAGCGGCGCGATGCGCGAGGCGCTGACCGGCGTCGGCGAGCGCACCGACGCCCTGACCTGCTCCGGCCGCCAGCTGTCGTCGCTGTCGGAGCGCCTGGACGTCCAGGCCTCCGTCACCAGCGGCAAGGCCGAGGAGGTGTCGCACTCGGCCGCCGAGGTCTCCAGCCACGTCACGGCCCTGGCCGCGGCGGCCGAGGAGATGAACGCCGCCATCGACGAGATCGCCCGCGGCACCTCCGCGGCGGCGGGCGTGGCGGCCGAGGCCGTGACCAGCGCCCGGGTCACCTCCCAGACCGTCGGTCACCTGTCGGAGGCCAGCGCGGAGATCGGCCAGATCGTCAAGACGATCACCTCGATCGCCGAGCAGACCAACCTGCTCGCGCTCAACGCGACCATCGAGGCCGCGCGCGCCGGGGACGCGGGCAAGGGCTTCGCGGTCGTCGCGGGCGAGGTGAAGGACCTGGCGCAGGAGACGGCCCGCGCTTCCGAGGACATCATCTCCAAGATCGCCTCCATCCAGGACGAGACCGGGCGGGCGACCCAGGCGATCACCGAGATCTCCCAGATCGTGGAGCGCGTGTCGGAGATCCAGTCGACCATCGCCGCCGCGGTGGAGGAGCAGTCGGCCACCAGCAAGGAGATCAACCGCAGCGTCGGCGAACTGGCCGGCGGATCCCAGCGGATCGCCGACACCATCGCCGACGTGGCGCAGACGGCGGCCGCCACGACCGGTGAGGCCGACGCCGCGCTGGGTGCCTCGACGGAACTGACCGACATGTCCGGCGCGCTGCAGGAGATCGTCGCCTCCTTCCGGTACTGACCCCGTTCCCGGAGCGTCAGCAGGGGCGCGGGCGCGCGTTCGTCAAGGGGCTGTACGAGGCCGGGCGTCCCCCGGCCTCGTCGCCGACCGCGGCGGTCTGACAGAGAGGGGCGTCGGCAGGCCCCGGCACGGCGCACCGCACGGTCTCCGCGGGAGTGTCGTACCGGACCGCCCGCCGATCGTCTTCGCGCGTCCCGTCACCCCCGGCGGCGGCGGGGGGTCCGACCGCGCAGGAAGATCAGGGTGGTGAGGACCCCCAGCAGCACGATGGCGGCGTTCACCGCGATGGCCGCCTTCAGACCGCCGAGCACGGCGGGCACGGCGGTCCCGGTGATCGCCGACGCGGCGATCGCGCTCATGATCGGGGTGCCCATGGTGATGCCCACCTGCTGGGTCATGGTGGCCAGCCCGGTCGCCAACCCCTGCTCGTGGTCGGGCAGGCCGGAGGTGGCGGTGACCATGAATCCGACGATGACCAGCATGTTGCCGACACCGCCGGCGAAGGTGGCCGCCAGCAGCAGCCACATCCAGGAGCGCTCGTCCCTCAGGCCGAGCAGGGCTGCGGTGGAGACCGCCTGCACCAGCCCTCCGGTGACGAGCGCCGGGCGGGCGCCGATCCTTCCGATGACCTTCGGTGCGATCGAGCCGCCGATCACGGTTCCCACGCCGAGCACGCCGAAGGAGAGCCCCGCCGCCAGCGGTGAGAAGCCCAGCACGTTCTGCAGGTAGAGCGTCAGCAGGAAGACCAGGGACGTCTCGGTCAGGAAGGCGATGAGCCCGGCGACGTTCCCCCATGCGACCGTGCGCCTGCCCAGCACCGCGGGAGGCACCAGGGGCGCGGCGGACCGGCGCTCGACGACGTGGAACACGACCAGCAGCAGCCCGCCCGCGGCCAGCGGAACGACGACGCCGGCCGTGCCCCAGCCGTGCTCTCCGGCCTGGGTGAGCCCGAAGACGACGGCGAGCAGGCCGAGGGTGACGCTGACCGCGCCGGGCACGTCCAGCCTCGGCCGGTGTTCCGGCCTGGACTCCTTGATCACGAAAGGGGCGGCGACGAGCACGGCCGCGGCGACCGGCACGTTGACGAAGAACGCCCACCGCCAGGAGAGCAGGTCGGTCAGCAGCCCGCCCAGGACGGCTCCGGTGGTGAAACCGGCCGACATCAGCGCGCCGTTGAGGCCGAGCGCCCGCTCCCGCAGCGGGCCTTCCGGAAAGGACGTGGTCAGCAGGGAGAGCCCCGCCGGGGTGACCGCCGCGGTGGCCAGCCCCTGGAGGACGCGGGCGACGATCAGCGCTTCCGGACTCTGCGCCAGGCCCCCGATCAGCGAGGCGGCGCCCAGGACGGCGAGTCCGCCCAGGAAGATCCTTCGGCGGCCGAAGAGATCGGCCAACCTGCCGAACAGCAGCGTGAACCCGGCGGCGCAGAGCGCGAAGGCGGTGGCGATCCACTGCAGGCGCGCCAGCGGGAACCCCAGCCCTTCGCCGATGACCGGCAGCGCCACGTTGAGGATGGAGAAGTCCACGGCCAGCATGAACTGGGCGGCCAGCAGGACGACCAGCACCAGCAGCAGTCGGGGGGTGAGCCGCCGGGGCGCGCCCGGCGGCGCGGTCCCGGCGCCGGAAGCACGGATGACGTCGACGGCGTCGGCGGTGCCGGCGCTGGTGCCGGCACCGCCCACGGTGCGTGTGGCGTCGGTGGCGTCGGTGGTCGACATGGGTAGGTGATCCCTTCTCTCGGTTACCGCAGGAGAGAAGACTCATCCGCCGCCCCGCGACCGGCCAGAACCGGGATCAGACCGGTGTCCGGAAGGGTGGTCATTTTCCGACCAGGCTTCCGCCGCCCCTCCGCCGTTCCCGGCGCGCATCATGGAACGCGTGGACAGGACGAGAGAACTGGGCGACTTCCTCAAGAGCCGGCGGGCGCGGCTGCGTCCCGAGGACCTGGGCCTGAAGGCGTACGGCACGCGCCGTCGCGTGTCAGGTCTGCGCCGCGAGGAACTCGCGATGCTCGCGGGGGTGAGCGTGACCCACTACACCCGCCTGGAGCAGGGGCGGTCGGCGGGCGCATCCGACGCCGTACTCGACGCGCTGGCCCGCGCCCTGCGGCTGACCGGGGACGAGACGGCCCATCTCAAACGTCTCGCCCGGCCGTCGGCGTCCGTGCGACCCGCCCCGCCCCGGCCCGAGCACGCGAGCCGCTCGGCCCGACGGCTGCTGGACGCGATGACCGAGGCGCCCGCCCTGGTGCTGGACCGCAGGAACGACATCCTGGCCTGGAACCGGCTCGGCCACGCGCTGCTCGCCGGTCACCTCGACTCCGCGGCCCCCGGCGACCCGGCCGCGCGCCCCAACCTGGTCCGGCTGCTCTTCCTCGACGGGCACTTCCGCGAGCTCTACCCCGACTGGCCCCAGGAGGCCACGCTCGCCGTCGCCGCGCTGCGCCTGGCGGCGGGACGCCATCCGGACGACCGCAGGCTGGCCGAGCTCGTCGGCCGGCTCGTCATCCAGAGCGAGGAGTTCGCCGCGCGCTGGGCCCGGCACCCGGTGCGCACGTGCACCTCGGGGGTCAAGCGCTTCCACCACCCGGTCGTCGGCCCGATGGAACTCTACTTCGAAAACCTTCTCATACCCGGAGATTCCGGACAGCGGATCATCGCCTACAGCGCCGAATCGGGTTCGCCCTCCGAGGCCGCGTTGCACCTTCTCCGTCTCTCGACGCACTCCGCACCGCCGTCCCGCCCCGGACCGGCGAGGGAGGACCCGGTCACCGCCGAGCGGTCCCGCCGCCGACCCGGCGCTGCCGCCCGAGGCGACACCGAAGCCGGCGCTGCCGCCCGAGGCGACGCCGAAGCCGGCGCCCCGCGCAGGCGGTAGACCTCACCGCCGGAGCGGCCGGCCCCTCGACGCGGGACGTCTCCCCGGCCACCGGGCCGGATGACGCCGATCACACCGATCACGCCGTCGACGCCGAGGAGCCGGACCGGGCCGGGCCGGGCCGGGACGGCCGGGAAGGGCGGCGCGCGGAGGTCACCGGAAGTCGGCGACCAGGGCGGCGAACTCCTCGCAGGTGACGATCCGCACGCCCAGGTCGTCGGCCTTGGCCCGCTTGGATCCCGCCTTCTCCCCCGCCACCAGCAGCCCGGTTCTGGCCGAGACGCTGGAGGAGGCCTTGCCGCCGGCGCGCTCGATCAGCTCGTTGACCTGGTTGCGCGACAGCTCCGCCAGCGGGCCGGTCATCGTCCCGGTGGCCACCACCGACATGCCCGCCAGCGGCGGCTCGGCGACCGGCCCCGCCGCCGCACCGTCGGCGGTCCCGCTCGCGGTCGCCGGGACGACGCCGGGCTCGGTCATGTTCACCCCGGCCGCCACCAGCTTGTCGATGAGCGGACGCAGCTCGGCGAGCTCCTCCACGACCACCGGCGCCTTCTCCGGGCCGATGCCGTCGACGGCCCGCAGGTCCTCGGCGGTCGCGGCCAGGATCGCCTCCATCGTCCCGAAGCGACGGGCGATCCGCCGTGACATCGACCGGCCGGTCCCCCGCACGCCCAGGGCGCAGAACACCCGGCTCAGCGACCGGCTCCTGGCCGCCTCGACGGCGGCCAGCAGCTTGTCGGCGCTGGTGGCGCCCATCCGCTCCAGGGTGAGGAGCTGCTCGCGGGTGACGGTGAACAGGTCGGCGAAGTCGGTGATGAACCCCGCATCGAGCAGCTGCTGGATGCGGGAGGTGGCCAGGGTCTCGATGTCGAGCTGGTCGCGGCCGGCCGCGTACGTGATGGAGGCCAGCGCCCGGCAGGCCCGCCCGCGCACGCACCGCCACCGCTCCTGGCCGGTGTCGATGGCGGCTCCGCAGTTCGGGCAGACCTCGGGGAAGGCGATCGGCTGCTCGTCGCCGGTGCGCAGGTGCACGACCGGGGCCTCCACGCGCGGGATGATGTCTCCGGCCTTGTACACGGTCACGTGATCGCCCAGCATCAGGCCCCGGCGGGTGATGTCGGCCGCGTTGTGCAAGGTGGCGTAGGTGATGACGCTGCCGTCGATCTCGACGGGCTTCAGCTCGGCGCGCGGGGCGATGATGCCGGTGCGGCCGACGTTCCACTCCACGGCGATCAGCTTGGTGATCTTCTCGACGGCCGGGAGTTTGTAGGCGATCGCCCAGCGCGGCGCCCGCGAGCCGAACCCGGCCCGGGCCTGGTCGTCGGCGAGGTCGGCCTTGACGACGATGCCGTCGATGCCGAACGGCAGCGTGGCGCGTGCTTCGGCGATCTCGGTGATGCGGGCCTGGACCTCCGGCACGGTCGCGGCGACGACGCCGGCCACCGGGGTGGCCGCGGTGGTCTGCACGCCCCAGGCGGCGACCTGGTCCATGATCCGGCTGTGCGGCAGCGTGCGCAGCCGGTCCGCCAGGTCGGAGGCGTCACCGGGCGGCAGCGGCAGCGCGCCGTAGCCGAAGAACGTCAGCTCGCACGCGTACGGCCGGTCCTGGGCCCGCAGCGTCCCGGCGGCGGCGCTGCGCGGGTTGGCGAACGTCGTGCCGTCGTGGGCCTGCCGCTTGGCGCAGGCGTCGGCGAACTGCGCGGCCGTCATCATCACCTCGCCCCGGATCTCCACCGTGACCGGCTCGGTGAGCGTCCCGGGCAGGCCCACGACGGTTCCGATCGCGTGGCTCACGTCCTCGCCGGCGGCGCCGTCACCCCTCGTCACCAGCTGGACGAGGCGACCGCGCCGGTAGCGGACCGAGATCGCCAGCCCGTCCAGCTTGGGCTCCACGCTCCACGCCGTGACCTCCCGGCCCAGGCGGCGCTCCAGGCCCGCGGCCCACCGCTCCAGCCCCGCGGGATCGAAGACGTTGTCCAGGCTGAGCATCGGCACCGTGTGCGGCACATCGCCGGTCACCGCGCCGCCGGCGACCTTGCCGGTGGGCGAGCCGGGCAGCACCTGGTCGGGGTGGCCGGCCTCGTAGGCCTCGATGCCGCGCACCAACCGGTCGTAGGCGTCGTCGTCGAGCGGGGAGGTGCCGTCACCGTAGTAGGTCGCGGCCGCGTCGACCGCGAGCTGTACGGCGGCGGCGTAAGCGGCCTCGTCGGCGAGAACGGTGAGGGCGGGAGCGACGGGGGTGGCGGGGGCGTCATTCATAAGGGCATCCTGTCGGACAGAACCGACATTCTTCCGTGGAGCGGCTAGTAGAGGGGCGGGGTGACCGCCAGCTCCTCGCGCGGGCAGACCAGCTCGGGCACGACCGCGACGACGCCCGGCACCCGGCCGATCGCCTCGACCAGGCGGGCGATCTGGGACGTGCGCTCGACGACGCCGCCGACCGTGACCACCCCGTCGCGCACCTCGATCGACAGCGCGTCGGGGGCGAGCCCGGCCACGTCCCGGACGACCGCGTCGATCTCGGCGCGCACCTCCCCCATGGGCCGGGAGAAGACCCGCAGCAGGTCCCGCTGGTGCACCGTGCCGATGATCCGGCCGGTGACCGGATCGATCACCGGCAGCTGCTTGATCCTCCTGTCGTGCATCAGCCGGGCGGCGTCACGAACCGGTGCGCCCGGGGTCACGGTGATCGCCGGGCTCGTCATCAGCTCGGCGGCGGTGACCCCCGCGGCCTTGCGCTGCTCCTGCCGGCGCTTCGCGCCCCCGAAGATCGCGATGCCGGGCCGTACCCGGTCCACCTCTTTGAGCAGCAGGTCGTCCTCCGACACCACGCCCACCGGGCGCCGGTCGGCGTCCACCACCGCGACCGCGCCGACCGCGAAGCGCTTCATCGCCGCGATGATCTCAGCGAAGGTCGCGTCCAGCCGCACCGCGATCGCCACGCGTCCCATCACATCTCTGACCTCGATCGACATGGCCGGTCTCCTCTCACTCCACCCGGCCTGGGCAGCCGGTGCCGGACGCGGATCCATCGGAAGCGAGCCGCCGCGGGGAGGGTGGGGGCCCGGATGCGGGCCGCCCGGGCGGGCTCGTCCACATCCTCATCATCCGGTGCGGGTTCCGCGCCCGACAGGGCGGAACGTCCCGTTCGGCGCGGGACCTCCTGCCCTGCGGCCACCCCGCCGCGGGTCCTGCGGCCCGCCCGCCCGGCGCCCGGCCGGGCCACCGGGACGACGGGACGCGGCCCAGCACCAGATAGGCGATCGGGCCGAAGGGCTGGACGAGCAGCAGCGGCCACCACAGCGCCTTGCGCCCCCGGACCCGCTCCGCCGGCCGGCGCCACAGGTCGGCGGCGGCCGTGGCGGTGAGCGACAGCTCGATGGAGGCCGCCGTCAGGATCACCGCCCGCCGCCGGCCGGAGAGGTCGCGCCGGCGCCGGTGCGACCGCGTCATGACCGCTCCCCGGTGGGGAGCGGCACGGGCTCGATGCGGAACAGCGCGGTCCGCAGCTCGCCCGCCCCCTCACCGACGACGGTACGGCCCGCCACGGCCGCCAGGACGTCCACCGTGGTGATCATCCCGATCAGGCGGCCGTCCTCGCGGACGACCGGGATCGCGTCACAGGAGGCGTCGAGCATCGCCGCCGCCGCCTCCGCCAGCGAGTGACCGGGACGCGCGTGCGGTGTCCTGACCCGCCCGAGCAGGCTGTGCACCTGGCGGCGGGACTGCTCGGCGGGGCCGCCGGACCAGTTGTCGGCCAGGTCCTGGCGGGTGAGGATGCCCAGGGGACGGGCCTGGGCGTCGATCACCGGGAGGTGGTGGACGCCCGCACGGCGCATCAGCTCCCAGGCCATCAGCGGCGACTCCTCGGGCGTGATGGTGACCAGGACCCGGCTCATCACCTGTTCGGCGGTCACGGTCTCGATGTTCATCGCTTCTCCTTGAGATCTCCGCGCTCTTCCCTCATCGCACACCTGCGGGCAGGCCCCGGCACGGGCCGAACGTCACCCCCCGCGAGGACCATCGCCCTGTGACACCGCGCCGACCGGCCGCCACCGCGCGTCAGGCGCGCGGCGCGCGGACCACCGCGACGGCGCCGCGGACGTGGTGCAGGACCCCGCGGCTGACCGAGCCCAGCGCCAGCGACCCGAGGGCGCCCCGGCCGTGGGAACCCACGACGACCAGGTCCGCCTGCTCCGACGCCGCGGTCAGCGCCTCGACCGGATGCCCGGGCCGGACGTCCTCGACCACCTTCACCTGCGGGTAGGTCTCCCGCCACGATTCGAGCTTGGCCGCCGCGACCTCGTGCTGGGCCCGGCGGATCTCGTCCATGTCGTAGACGATCTCCGGGGCGTAGACGTGCACCGGCAGTTGCCAGGCGTAGACCGCCCGCAGCCCGGCGCCGCGCAGCGCCGCCTGCTCGAAGGCGTAGGCCAGGGCGGGATCGCACTCCGGCGAGTCGTCGATACCGACGACGACCTCCCCGTGCGCGGTCCGCGGCCCGTCGTGGACGACGACCACGGGCCCGCGGGCGTGCCCGGCCACGTGCATGCTCACCGAGCCGAGCACGGCTCCGGCGAAACCGCCCAGGCCCCTGCTGCCGATCACGATCTCGGTGGCGTCCGCGGCCTGGTCGCGCAGGACCACCGCGGGCGCCCCCTCGACCACCCGGGTGGTGACCTCGATCTCGGGCCGCCGCCCGCGGGCGAGGGCCTCGGCCTCGGCCAGGACCCGCTCGGCGTTGCGGATCAGCGCGTCGCCCCACTCGGGGGCGGAGAACCTCGGAATCTGGTACGGCGAGCGGTCCAGGGCGAAGACGATGCGCAGCGGAGCACGCATGCGTGCGGCGTCGTCGGCGGCCCATTCCACGGCGGCGGAACCGGCGGCGGAACCATCGGTGCCCACGATCACGGGATCGGACATGGCCTTCCTCCTTTACCCTTCCTTGGGTTCTCCCCCATCACAGCTCTCCCCTCACCCGGCGACCAGGGCCGGTCGGCCCATGACCGCGGGCCCATCGGCCGTAGCCGGCGGTCCGGCCGGCGCCGACACTGGAGGCACGGACGACCCGTCCGCACGCGACGACGGGACCGCTCCGGACGCGCACCCCGCGTCCCGGCGCCGCCCCGACCGGAGAAGAGGAGCAGAGATGGCCCGCCAGATCGCCCTGACCTACCAGCCCCCGTCCACGGCCGTCCTGGAGGCACGCATCCACGAACTGGAGATCCGCCTCGCCCGCCTCACGAACCTGGTCGAGACGCTGACCGGCGCACCCGAGGGCTCCCGAGCGGGCGCACCCCTCTGAGGCCGGGATGGACAACGTGTTGAGGTCGTCCGTCCGGGCCGGGTTGCTCACCGCCGGCATCGCCGCGGCGCTCTACCCGCTGCTGCTGCGCCGATGGTGCCTGACCTGGGGAGCCACCCCCGAGGAGGCGCGGGAGGCGCTGCCCGGGGACGACCTGCTGCCCGCTCCCGGCCTGATCGCCACCCGCGCCGTCACCGTCGACGCGCCGCCCGGCGCGATCTGGCCGTGGCTGGTGCAGATGGGCAGCGGGCGCGGCGGCGCCTACACCTACGACTGGATCGAGAACCTCTTCGGCCTGGACATGCACAGCGCCGACGAGATCCTGCCGCAGTTCCAGGACCTCCGGGCCGGCGACCTCCTTCCGCTGGGGACGACCGGGCCGCGGATGCGCGCGGAGATCGTGGATCCGGAACGGGCGCTGGTGTTCCGGTCCGAGGACGGCAACTGGGTGTGGGCCTTCGTCCTCCACCCCGAAGGCCGGGCGACGAGGCTGATCAGCCGCAACCGGATCGCGGCCCCGGACTCCGGCCCGCTCGGGCGGCTGGTCACCATGATGGTCATGGAGCCGGGCAGCCTGGTGATGGAGCGCAAGATGCTGCTGGGGATGAAAGCCCGGGCCGAACGCCTGGCCCACGCCGGATGACGCCCGCCTGATCGCCTGCGACGCCGGGCGTCCGGCCTACCCGTGCTCGCGGCCGTCCCGCAGGAGGCCGCCGGGCCCGGGCCGGAACCCCAGTCCGTGGAGTTCGGGCACGTCGATCGCGGTGACCGTGCGCGAAGCGCCGTCCTCGGTCACCGTGCGGACCGCGAGACGCACCAGTGCGCCGCGCACCTCCGGCGGGACGCCGGGCCGGATGCGCACGAGGTCGAGCCGGGCGGTGGTGCGCCGCTCGTCCTCCCAGGACGCGACCGCGTGTCCGACGGGATGTCCCCCGCGGTCGTCGTCGACGCAGGCCTGCAGCCAGCAGGCGAGCCGGCCCTCGGCGATCGATCGCCGGGGAACGGTCACGTCCATCCCCGCCTCGGCCAGCCGGTGGCCGGCTCCGGCCGGCGGAAACCGGTGCCGGTGACGGCCCCGGAGGGCGGCGAGACCCCTCCAGGTCCTCCTCCGCGACGGCCCGGGGAAGGGGGGATCGCCGTCGGACGGGACCGGGCCGATGGAGAACCCGGCGGGGCAGACGTCCGGGGCGTCGCGGGTGTCCAGCACGACGCGGCCGTCCCGGATCACGCGGCGGCTCCGGTGGACCAGCCCGGTGTCGAGTTCTTCCATGAGTTGACTTCCTCCCCCGCCTAAAGGCGGGGGATTCCAGTCCTCGCGGACTGGGCTTCCTGCTTCACCGCCGACCGCACCCGGGAGGACCCGGAATGTCTTACGTCAGCTCCACAGGCAGACACCGCTTGACCAGCGGCCAGGATGTTCTTCGCCGCGTTGATGTCCCGGTCGTGCCGGGTGCGGCAGGTCGGGCACGTCCAGTGCCGGGTGGAAAGCGACAGCCCGGCGAGCAGGTGCCCGCACGCGCTGCAGGTCTTGGACGTGGGGTGCCAGCGGTCGATGACGACCAGGCGGCGGCCGTACCGCTCGCACTTGTACTCCAGCAGGCGGCGGAACTCACCCCACCCGCACTCGGAGATGGCGCGGGCCAGGGACCGGTTGCGGACCATGCCGCGCACGTTGAGGTCTTCGATCGCGATCACGTCGTGGTCGCGGACCAGCCGCGTGCCGGCCTTGTGCAGGAAATCCCGCCGGGCGTCGCGGACCTTCGCATGCGTGCGGGCGACCTTGGCCTTGGCCTTGGCGCGGTTGTTCGACCCGCGCTGCTTGCGGGCCATGCGGCGCTGGTAGCGGGCCAGGTTCCGGGCCTTGCGCTCCAGGTGACGCGGGTTGCGGATGCGCTCGCCGTCGCTGGTGACGGCGAAGTCCTTCACGCCCAGGTCGACGCCGACGGCCCGGCCGGTGGCGGGCAGCGGCTCCGGCTCGGCGTTGGTCTCGACCGCCAGGGAGGCGTACCAGCGGCCGTCCGGGTCGCGGGAGATGGTCACCGTGGTCGGGTTCAGCGTGGTCACGTCGATGTCGGGCCAGGACCACACGAACATCAGCGGGCCGTCCATCTTGCCCAGGTGCAGTCGCCCGTCGCGCCAGCGGAACGCCGAACGGGTGTAGGTGGCCGACTGCTTGCCGTGCCGGGACTTGTAGCGGGGGTAGCGGGTGCGCCCGGCGAAGAAGTTCACGAACGCCGTGTACTGGTGCCGCAGCGCCTGCTGAAGCGGCACCGAGGACACCTCGGACAAGAACCCGTGCTCCGGCTCGCGCTTGAGCGCGGTCAGGTACCGGTCGGTCTCGGCGTAGGAGGTCTTCACGCCCTGCGTGTGGTAGCGGGCGTGCCGCCACGCCAGGACCTTGTTCCAGGCCAGGCGTACGCATCCGAACGTGCGGTTGAGCACCGCCGCCTGGTGGGAGGTGGGGTAGACCCGCACCTTGTACGCCGTGCGCATGTTTTCATCTTACCGAAACGCAGCATGATCCGTAAGCGAATGGGAGGACGTGTGCGCGCTTCGTGCTTTGGGCTGTCCCGGCTTCGCCGGGCCGCCCCTGGCGGGGTCCGGATTCCTCCCCGGCCTGAAGGCCGGGGCATCCTCCGGAGGTCTCGGTGAAGCTCGACGTCCGCGGCCCATTGATCCGCCGAGTCCAACGGCTCGCCGGTCACCGGACTCTCGGGCCTCGCCGGAAAGCCGACCTCGACGGCGTAGGTGTTCGGATCCCGCCGCCAGCGGAAGACCACCAGCATGGCGTCCGGCTCCGCGACGACGTCCACGCCGGCGTACCCGTCCGTCACCGCACCCGCACGGAGCAGGCGCCTCCTGAGCGCTACGAGGATCTCCCGCCGGGACCACCCAACCGCCATCCGCCCAGGATCCCACGCCCGGGCGGATGCGCCGGTCGCCGGGAGTCCCGGCCGCCGTGCCCGATCGCGGCAACGGTGACGGCCTCCTCGCCGGCGCCACCGGACGGGCCGCCGTCTCCGCCCTCGAACGGTGGCGCCGTCCTGCGGCACCCGCGACCACCCGACTGCGCGACTGCGCGACTGCGGATCCCGCCGCCGCACGGAGTCGGCCCAATTTGAATAACGATAACGATTATCACTACAGTGACTCGCCGTTGCCCGTTCACCGGCAGCGATCCCGCCCGGACAACCGCGAGAAACCGAGGTCACTCCCTTGTCTCAAGCTGAGGAACGTCTGCCCCGCAAGGCCGGGCGCGCATGGATCGCCGCCGCGCTGGCGCTCATCGTGGTCGTGGGGGTGACCGTCGGCGTCACGACGCGGTGGGGCCGGACCGGCGAGAGCGCGTCGTCCCCGGGCGGACCGCAGCGCCGCGGCACCGAGCTCGTCATCGCCGTCGGCGACATCGCCGGCGGCGAGTTCGACCCGCTGAAGGGCTGGGGCTCCCGGCCCGCGCAGATCCGGCCGATCCACAGCTCGCTGCTCACCGTCGATGAGGACGTCGACTTCGTCGGCGACCTGGCGTCGGAGTACTCGGTGAGCGACGACGCGAAGACCTGGAGCTTCACGCTCCGGGACAACGCCCGCTGGTCGAACGGCGAGCCGGTCACCGCCCGGGACGTCGTCTTCACCTACGAGACGCTGAAGAAGGACGGCACGCGATTCGACCTGACGTTCGTCGACCGGATCGCCGCCACCGACGGGTCCCACGTCGAGTTCCACCTGAAGGAACCGCGGTCGACCTTCGTCAGCCAGCTCTCGGAGATCCCGATCCTGCCCGCCGAGCACTACGGCGCGGACTACTCGAAGAACCCGATCGGCTCCGGCCCGTACACCGTCGTCGACCACCAGCAGGGACAGCAGCTCATCCTCAAGGCGAACCCCCACTGGTACGGGCGGCGGCCGCAGTTCACCAAGCTCACCTTCCTCTTCCTCGGTGAGGACGCGGCCCTCGCCGCCGCCAGGGCCGGGACCGTCGACATCGCGTACGTCCCCCCGACCTTCGCCGGCCAGCGGATCGCCGGCATGACGCTGCAGAGCTTCGCGACCGTCGACTCCCGCGGCCTGTCCCTGCCGACGCTGCCGGCCGGCGGCAAGGGCAAGATCCAGGGCAACGACGTCGCGGTCGGCAACGACGTGACCGCGGACCCGGCGATCCGCCGGGCGCTGAACATCGGCCTCGACCGCGAGGGGATCGTCGAGATCGTGCTGCAGGGCCACGGCCGCCCGGCCCACACCCTCGTCGACGGCCTGCCGTGGTTCAACGAGCAGGCGGCCTTCGAGGACGGCCGCGTCGACGACGCCAGGCGCATTCTCGCCGAGGCCGGCTGGAGCGACTCCGACGGTGACGGAATCGCGGAGAAGGACGGGCGCAAGGCCGGGTTCACCCTGATGTACCCGTCGGACGACAAGCTCCGCAGCGACCTCGCGCTGGTGGTGGCGGACCAGGCGCGCGCGCTCGGCATCCAGATCACGACCAAGGGCAGCACGTGGGACGGCATCTACCTCGAGGGCAAGGCGAACGCCGTGACCTGGGGCGGCGGACGCCACCACGCGCACCAGCTGTACTCGATGTACTCGTCGAAGGTCATCGACACCGGCTACAACAACATGCCGCAGTACTCCAACCCGACGGTCGACGGCCACCTCGACCGCGCGCTGTCCGCGACCACCCAGGACGAGGCGGACACGCACTGGAAGCGGGCGCAGTGGGACGGCGAGACCGGCTTCGCCGGGCCGGACGGCGACGCGCCGATCATCTGGCTCGTCCGGATCGACCACCTCTACCTCGTCCGGGACGGACTGCACCTCGGCGAACAGCCGATCCAGGGCCACGGGCACGAGTGGGCGCTGTTCACCACCCTCACCCAGTGGCGCTGGCAGAAGTGAGGACCCTCCGGCCGACCGGAAGGGCGCTCGTCATGCCGAGGCTGGTGCTGCTGCGGCTCCTGCGTCTGGCGACCCTGCTGATCGGGGTGTCGGTGCTCGCCTTCGTCCTCGTCCGCAACTCGCCGATCGACCCGGTCCAGGCGTACATCGGCGCCGACGTGAACATCACCGACGAGCAGCTGGCGAGGCTCCGCGAGCAGTGGGGCCTGGATCGCTCACCGGTCGAGCAGTACCTCGCCTGGGCCGGAACCCTGGTTCAGGGCGACTTCGGGACCTCGACGCTCTACAAGGCTCCCGTGCTCGACGTGATGGGCGCCCGCTTCGGCGCGTCGCTCGCACTGATGGGCGTCGCCTGGACGATGTCGGGGGTGCTCGGATACCTGCTCGGGGTGGCCGCGGCGATGCACCGCGGACGGCTCGCGGACCGGGTCGTCTCGTGGTACAGCTACACCCTGTCCGCGACGCCCACCTTCTGGCTCGGCATCGTCTTCCTCGTCGTGTTCTCCGTGTGGCTCGGCTGGTTCCCCGTGGGGCTGGCCGGACCGCAGGGCGTCCCGGCGACGGACGTCACGTTCGCCCAGCGGCTCCACCATTTCGTGCTGCCGGCGCTCACCCTGTCCGCGGTCGGCGTCGCGAACATCGCCATGCACACCCGCGAGAAGATGACGGACGTCTTGAACAGCGACTACGTGGCATTCGCCCGTGCACGGGGCGAGACCACCGCGCAGATCTTCAGAAATCACGGGTTCCGGAACTCCGTGGTTCCGGCGACGACCCTTCAGTTCGCCTACTTCGCGGAGCTGTTCGGAGGGTCGGTGCTCGCCGAGACGGTGTTCTCCTACCCCGGTCTCGGCTCCACCCTGACCGAGGCCGCGCTCGGCGGCGACGTCCCGCTGCTGCTGGGCATCGTGCTGGTCAGCGCGCTGTTCGTCTTCACCGGGAACCTGATCGCGGACGTCGTCAACGCCGCGACCGACCCGCGGATCCGGAGGAGGGCATGAACGCGCCGCCCGATCCCCGCCTCCACTCCCGCTCTCGCCCCCGCCCGCGCCTGCGCGCACGCCGGGACGTCGTCGTCTCGCTCTCCGTCGTGGTGCTCCTGGTCGTCTGCGTCATCGCAGGCCATCTCCTCCTCGACGACGCCGCGTTGCGGCCGAACTCCGCGCCGCGGTCGTCTCCGCCGGGCGTGGAGCACCCCTTCGGGACCGATCACCTCGGCCAGGACCTCTTCACGAGAGTGGTGAAGGGACTCGCGCTCTCCCTGGGGATCGGCGTGCTCACGGCGGCGATCAGCACGGCGGTCTCCGCGGTGCTCGGCATCTGCGCCGCGCTCCTCGGCAGGCGGGTCGACGGCGTCGTCTCCTGGCTCATCGACCTGTCCATCGGCATCCCGCACCTGATCTTCATGATCCTGCTCGCCTTCACCGTCGGCGGTGGGGTGCCGGGCATCGTCCTGGGCATCGCGCTGACCCATTGGATGTCGCTCGCGCTGCTGGTCAGGGCCGATGTGAAGCAGATCCGCGGCGCGGAGTTCATCCTCGTCTCCCGCGGTCTCGGCAGGTCACCGCTCTTCATCGCCCGCCGGCACGTCCTGCCGCTCGTCCTGCCCCAACTCCTGGTCGGATTCGTCCTCATGTTCCCGCACGTGATCCTGCACGAGGCCGCACTCACCTTCCTCGGGTTCGGCTTCTCACCGCAGACGCCGGCGATCGGCATCCTCCTGTCGGAGGGGATGCCGCACATCTCCAGCGGCATGTGGTGGCTCGCGGTGTTCCCCGGCCTCGCGCTCCTGCTGCTCGTGCTCGGCTTCGCGCGGCTCGGCGACCGGGTGCGCACGGTGCTCGACCCCGCGACGTCGAACGGGTGAGGGCCGGATGAGCGAACCGATCCTGACGGTCTCCGAGCTCGGCGTCGGTTTCGTCCAGTACGCGGGAGGACTGCGCACGCGGACGGTCACCGGCATCGCCGGCCTGGACCTCGAGGTCCGCGAGGGGGAGGTCCTGGCGGTCATCGGCGCGAGCGGGTCCGGCAAGACCCTGCTCGCGCAGGCGATCCTCGGCATCCTGCCGCGCAACGCGGACGTCACCGGCGAGATCCGCTTCCGGGGCGAGCGGCTGACCGCCGCCAGGCGCCGGCGGACGCTCGGCCGGGAGATCTCCTACATCCCGCAGTCGGTGACGAACCTCGATCCGCTGATGCCCGTCGGCAGGCAGGTGCGGATCGGCCTCGATCCGAGGACGGCGCGGCAGGAGCAACGCCGGTTGTTCGCCCGCTACGACCTGGCGGACGAGGTGGCGGGGCTCTACCCGTTCGAGCTGTCCGGGGGGATGCTCAGACGGGTGCTGTTCGCCACGAGCGTCCGGGACACCGTACGGCTGATCATCGCCGACGAGCCGACCCCGGGCCTGCACGCCGAGGCCGTCGCAGAGGTGCTCCGGCACCTGCGCGAGCTCGCCGCGGAGGGGGTCGCCGTGCTGCTCATCACCCACGACATCCTCTCGGCGGCGGCCGTGGCCGAGCGGGTGGCGGTGATGAACGGCGGGCGCCTCGTCACCGTCGAGTCCGCCTCCGCCTTCACCGGGGACGGCGACGGGCTCGGCCATCCCTTCGCGCGCGATCTGTGGCGCGCGCTGCCGCAGAACCGATTCTCCGCCGGAGGTGTGGAGTGGCACTGGTAGTCAGCGGGCTCGGTTACGGCCATCCCGGCGGGAGGACGCTGTACCGCGACGCCTCCTTCCGGGTGGAGGCCGGTAGCGTCGTGGGCGTCACCGGACCGAGCGGCAGCGGCAAGTCGACGCTCGGCGCCCTCCTGGCGGGCGACCTCCGGGCGCGGTCCGGTGAGATCACGGTCGACGGCGCCCCGCTGCCCCGGCGCGGGTTCCGACCGGTGCAGCTGATCCACCAGCATCCCGAACGGGCGGTCAACCACAAGTGGCGGATGCGCTCGGTGCTCCGGGAATCCCACGCGGTGCCCCGCAGGACGCTCGATCTGCTCGGCATCAGGAGCGAGTGGCTCGACCGCTGGCCGGCCGAACTCTCCGGAGGCGAACTGCAGCGCTTCTGCATCGCCCGCGCGCTGCATCCCGCCACCCGGTATCTCGTCGCCGACGAGATGACCGCCATGTTCGACGCGATCACGCAGGCGCAGATCTGGCACGCGCTCAGCGGGATCGTCCGCGAACGCGGCCTCGGCATGGTCGTCATCAGTCACGAGCCGGCGCTGCTCGACCGGCTCTGCGACGAGCGGATCGCCGTCGAGCGTCTGCGCTGACCCGACGGGGTCCGGCGGGGTCCGGCGGGCCGCGCGGGATCCGGACCGCCCGGGATCCGGACCGCCCGGGATCCGGGCGCCCGGGATCCGGGCGACCGGGATCCGGGCGACCGGGATCCGGGCGACCGGAGAACGGCCGTCCGCCCGGTGACGGGGCGGGACGGCGTTGCGCCTCCATCATTCATCGAATATCGTCGATGAGCGATGAATGAGAACGCCGTCCCACTCGACCGCTCCTCCGCCGAGGAGTACGCGACCTGGTTCAAGGCGCTGGCCGACGCCACCCGGGTCCGGATCGTCTCCCTGCTGGCCCGCCGCCGGGCGCCGATGAGCGTCGGCGAGATCGTCACCTCGGTCGGGGTGGGCCAGTCGACCGTCTCCCACCACCTGAGGATCCTGGCCGAGGTGCGGTTCGTGCTGGTCGAGCGCCGCGGCACCAGCAGCCTGTACCGGATCAACGACGCCTGCGTCGGCCGCTTCCCCACCGCGGCCGACGTGGTGATGGGCGCTCCGGCCCCCACCGCCCCGGCCCCCGCCGCCCCCGCACACCGATGAGGACTCCCCCATGACCCACGACGCCGCCCCCCTCCGGGAATCCGCGATCACCGGACCGCCCCGGGGCCCCGGGCCGGCCGTACGGCCGATGCGCGACGGCGACGCCGAGCAGGTGCTGGCCGTCTACCAGGCCGGGCTGGACGGCGGGCAGGCCGGTTTCGAGACGGCCGTGCCGAGCTGGCCGGACTTCACCGCGGGCCGGCCCGCGCACCTGCGCTTCGTCGCGACCGGCACCGCGACCGGCACCACGACCGGCACCGCGACCGGCGAGGTGACCGGCTGGATCGCCGCCTCACCGGTGTCGTCGCGGTGCGTCTACGCCGGGGTGATCGAGCACAGCGTCTACGTCCATCCCGGCCACCGGGGCCGCGGCGTCGGCCGCGCGCTGCTGGCGGCCCTCATCGCCGCCGCCGAGGAGAACGGGATCTGGACGATCCAGTCCGGCGTCTTCCCGGAGAACACCCCCAGCCTGCGCCTGCACGAGGCGCTCGGCTTCCGGGTCGTGGGCGTGCGCGAGCGCATCGGCCGCCACCGCGGCGTCTGGCGGGACGTGCTGCTGCTGGAACGGCGCAGCAGGACCACCGGCGTCTGAGACGGACATCTCTCATGCATGGTCGCAGATAACCATGCATCCGTGAACCGTATTCACGTTGCATAGGTGGGTTTGTCGCGATAATATCGACGCACGTCGGGGCCCGAGGCGACGCCCTCGTCCCCCTCACCGCGAGGAGCCTCTCCTTTGCCGACCGGCGCCAGCCGATTCCGCCGCCATGTCCGACGCCGCGTGCCCGAAGACGGCCCGGCGGCGCCGCCGGAGAAGCGCGCCGTGCCCGGCCTTGCGAGAAAGACTCCCATCCTGCCGTCCGTCGACGATTTGTGATCTGCGGCCCCTACGGTCATGGGCCATACGAGGAAGGGCGAGGACCATGCGACGACGCTGTGACGAGAACGGCCCGCACGGACGACATCCGACCCCCCTGGGCGGAGTCGGCGGACTTCCCGCGTTCGCGCGCGTCGAGACGGTCATGGCCGACGTGGCGGCCAGGGTGACCTCTGACGACCTTCTCTCGATCCGCGCCTACCCCCCGGCGCTCCGCAAGAAGATACTGAGCCACGTCGGGCTGCGCGACATGCGGTCGATCACCAGATCGGCGACCACCAACCTCGCCCGCCTTCTCCACGGAAACGACAAGAAGCGGCGGGCTTCGCTCATCTGCACCTTGAGCAGGCCCTTCATCGGCGGTTTCGAGAACCACGACGAGCTCTCCGAGGACGAGTGCGCCAGGCTGCTGCGTCCCGACGCCGCCGCCGCGGTCCTCGCCGAGGCGCACGCCCTGGTCGAGATGCTGGCGAACACCAGAGCGCTCACCGAGAACATGATCGACCTCGTTCTCACCGACGCCTACCAGCACGACGTGCCGCTGTCAGGGATCGCGCTCGCCCTGCTCACCGGCTCCGCCGAGCGCATGGGTCCCGAAGCCGCGGAAGCGGTCCGCTCGGCCTGGCAGGAGCTCTGCGTCCTCCACCCGGAGCTTCCCGGAAGACCGATCCCACTGCCCGGGCTCAGAGACGCCGCCCTGCCCCTGCTCCCCGCCCGATCACTCCAGGAACCTCCCTTGAACGGATCAAACGGACCGGACGCGTCAGACATATCTGACGCATCGCACGTATCAGATGGAGCCGCGATCGGCACGTCCTGCGACGAGGAGGCGGCCCCGGCCGCCGACGGAGCCGCCGCGGACGGTCAGGAGTCCCCCGTCGAGGCGCTCCGCGCAGAGCTGGACCTCCTGCGCCGCGCGCTTCCGGCCGCGGCGGACGCCGCCGAACGGGTACGACGGGCGTTCGACGACGCCCGGCGCCCTCTCGACGAGGACGTCAACGTGATCCTGCGGAGCGTCGGGGACTTCGACGGCCTGCGGGACGCGATCGAGTCCGTGCACGGCCCCCTGCCACCCGACGCGACCGCCGAGGCGCTCGGGCACGCGCTCGATCACCTCGACGCCGCGCGCTCCCGGCGCAGGCGGATCCTCGCGATGGCGCACATCAGCGGTCCCCCCGGCCTTGAGGACCTGCTCCGGGAGGTCCGTGAGGCCGCCGTCTCCGAATCCCCCGTGCTGGGGATCCTCGCAGAGCTCATCAGCCTCGCCGACGACCCCGATGCCCTTGAGCAGACCGACGACCTGCAGGAACGCTTCCGCCAGGAGGCGCCCCCCGGCTGGCGGAAGCTGGGTGCGGCGGCGGTGCGGGGCTGGCTGACCGTTCCCGCCGACGCGCGCATCGTCCTGCCCGCCGTCCCCGCCCCGGAGGGCTCCGCAGAGGACGGTCGCCGCGGCGCCCCGGCCCCGTCGGACGGGCTCTCCCCCGAGGACTCCGCGGGCGGGGCCGACGGAGCCGAAGAGAACGGAGCCGAGGGCGACGGAGGCGGGGGCGACGGAGGCGGGGCCTCCTCTGCGGACGGCCCGCCGGCACCGTCCGCGCCGCTCGCCGAAGAGGCCCCGACCGGCTCGGCGGACCCGGACGAGCTGGCCTCCCTGGACGCCTTCATCGCCGGCGTCCCGGTGCAGCCGGCGCAACCGGGCCCGTCGTCCGCCCGCGTGCCCGGCCCGGAGCGGATCCCTCCGCCGGACGTGCGGGCGCCCCGGGCCGACGAGGCCGGTGGGGTGCTCCCCGCGGAGCCCGCCCGGAACTCCTCCGCGCCGCTCGCCGAGGAGTCCCCGGAGTCCCCGAGGTCGGCGGGGCCGACCGGCGGGACCGGCCTCGCCGGCGACACCGCCGAGGCCGAGGCGGTCTCGCTGCGCACCGGGCGGTTCGGGCTGACGGCCTGGCTGCGTGAGGCCGCGGGCAGGCCGCCGGCGGAGGTGAACGCGCGCCGGTGCGCCGCGATCTCCACCGCGATGAGCGAGTTCGCCGGCCGGCTGTCGGCCGCCTTCACCGAGTCCGCCGGGAGCGTGACGATGAAGGCCCTCGGCGACGACGCGCCCGGACAGCTGATCACCTGGGCGGCCGCGCTGCGCACGGGGCTGATCCACCCGACGCCGGAAGCGACCCGGCTCCTGGACGAGCTCTCGCCGGTGGTCTCGCCGTACCCCGGTCTGACGGCCTGCGGTGAGGCGTTCGGCAGGGCGGCGCGGGCCGGGGCCTACCTGGTGCCCGGCCTGTCGGGGCGGATGTACGACACCTCCCGCGCGGAGGGGAGCCGGGAGCAGGCCTCCGCCGCCGCGGCCAGGTTCCTGGAGGAGGGTCCGTCCCAGACGATCAAGTTCGCGCTGGCCACAGAGGTCTGGAAGTCCCTGCTCCAGGACGATTCGACCGGCCTGGGCAAACTGCTGTCCGTCGTCGCCCATGACGACGACTCCCGCGTGGACGAGATCGGCCAGGAGCTCGACGCGCTGCGGACCGGCGACGCGATCGAGCGGATGGTCGACGCGGCGACCAAGGACCGGGCCTCCCGCAAACGCGGCAGCCGCATTCACTCCGGCGCCCGGGCCAAACTGATCGAGAAGATCGACAAAGCGCTGGACCTCGTGGCGAAATGGGTCGCGGCGATAGGCGAGGCGAAGTCCCTGCGACCGGACAGCTCAGGCGTCTCCTGGGTCTTCCGGCACCTGGACGAGCTCCGGACGACCGTGCACCGCCACCGGGCGCAGGTCGAAAGCGAGCTCGCCGGCCTGGAGGACTCGCCCGACGTCCTCGTGGCCGCGGCGGCGGCCGGCCTGTCCGCGCTGGTCCGCGACGCGCTGCGCCTGCTGGACGGCGGCCCGCTCCCCCAGTCGGAGCCCCCCATCGCGCACCTGCTCAACGGCGACCTGCTCCTGTCCCCCGCGATCGGGTTCGACGCCGACGCCGTCGCCCCGCTGACCGGCCCCGCGCCGGAAGACCTGCTCCCCCTCTGCACGGCGGGCGACCGCGACTGGCGGGCGGCCTTCGAGGCGCGTGCCGGACGGGGCGACCACCGCGGCACACGCGCCCTGCTGTCGGTCCTGGCCCACCACGACCAGACGCTCGCCGCCGAACTCCGCCAGCGCAGGGACAAGCTGGTCGACACGGCCCGGCGCGAACGCGACGACCGCGTCGAGGACGTCCAGGACCGGATCGCGGAGTGGCGCCGCGACGGCGTACTGCCGGAGATCGACGCCACCCGCTTCGCCGCCGCCCTCCAGGCGCTCGGCAGCGACGACCGGGACGACTTCGACGCCATCATGCACGCCCTGGACGGGCTGGAGCTGGAGGCGGCCCGGATCCGCGACCGTGAGATCGCCGCGGAACTCGGCTCCCTGGCCGCCCTGAGCGCGGAGAACACCGATGTCGCCGCCGTCCGCGAACGGATCAGGGCCTACATCGAGGACGGCGATCTGACCACGGCCCGCGAGTTCACGGTCCAGGCGAAGAACGGCAACCGGCTGCCCGAGATCTCGGACGCCGTCGACCACCTGGAGCGGTTCTTCCCGCACTTCCCGCAGGCCTTCGAGAGCATGTCCGCCCGGCTGCCGGGGAAGCAGAAGGGCCGCGAAGGCGCCGAATGGCTCCTGAAGCTCAAGGACGCGCTCGACGTCGGCAGCGAGGTCGCCGATCCCGACCTCGCCGACCTCCTGCGCCGGACCGGGCTGTCGGTCTCCGGCGTCCCCCGAGGACAGCGTGGAGTGGCGGGATACGGCCTGCGCGTCTGGCAGACCATGTCCCAGGGGCCGAAGGCCGCCGGCAACATCCGGACCGCCGTCGCGAGCGTGCTGCGGCTGATCGGCCTCGAAGGCGATCAGGGGGCCTCCCGGGGGGAGCGGGACCGCCTCTGGATCACGCTGGACCGGGTGCGGACGATCGGCGATCCGCTGCTGCCGGCCTTCGGGTCCCGGATGAGCCCGTCCGGTGACCGGCTCCAGCTGCTGCTGGTGTGGAAGCCGCCGGGGCCGCAGCAGGTCGTCGAATGGCTGAAGGACCAGCCGACGGACCAGACCGTCCTGGTCTTCTACTTCGGGGTGCTCACGACGGAGCAGCGCCGCCAGCTGGCCGCGGTGAGCCGCAGGCGTCCCACGCCGGTCGCGGCCTTCCTGGACGACGCCGCGATCAGCTACCTGGCCTGCCTGCCCGACGCGAACTGGACCGCGACGGTGGGTCTGCTGGCTCCGTTCACCGCCACGAACCCGTACGCGCCCACCGGCGACGTGCCGGAGGAGATGTTCTACGGGCGCCTGGACCAGCTGCAGGAGGTCACCAGCCGGACCGGGTCCTCGTTCGTGTACGGCGGGCGCCAGCTCGGCAAGTCCGCGCTGCTGCGCAAGGCCGAGCGCAACATCCGCAAGACCGACGGGACGCGGGTGGTCATCTCCGAGGTCATCCAGAACATCGGCAAGATCGAATCGGTCACCGCGCTGTGGCGGATGCTCGCCGACCGGCTCGCCCAGGCCGAGGTGCTGCCGAGCGCCCCGGTCCCTCCGGCCGATCCGGAGGAGATCTGCCGGAGGGTGAAGGAGTGGGCCGAGGGCGATCCGGCGCGGCAGTTGCTGATCCTGCTGGACGAGGCCGACGAGTTCCTCAACGCGGACGCGAGGGACGCCTCCTTCGGCAACGTCATCGCGCTGCGCAACCTCATGAACGACACGGAGCGGCGGGTGAAGGTCGTCTTCGCGGGCCTGCACCAGACCGCCCGGTTCGAGAGCCTGTCCAACCAGCCCCTCGCCCACCTGGGCACGCCCATCGCGGTCGGCCCGCTCGACCCGCAGGACGCCTACAGCCTGCTGACCAAACCGCTGGAGGCGCTGGGGTTCCGCTTCTCCCCGCGGCTGGGGGCGCGTGTCATCGCCGAGGCGAACAACGCCCCCGCCCTCATCCAGTTGTTCGCCGACGCCCTGCTGACCCGGTTGCGCCGGATCTCGGCGACGCACGCGGCCCTGCCGTACGAGATCACGCGGGAGGACGTGGACGCGGTCTGGCGGGACAACAAGCTGGCCCGGGGGTTCCGCGACCGCTTCGAATGGACCCTGAACCTGGACAAGCGATACAAGGTCATCGCCTACACCGTGGCGTTCCACGCACTCGACGAAGGCGCCGCCGGCGAACTGACCGCGAACCAGCTGCGGGCCGAATGCCTGGAGTGGTGGCCGCACGGGTTCAGGGACTCCACCAGCGACGGGTTCCGGGGACTGCTGGAGGAGTGCGTCAACCTCGGCGTGCTCGCCGCCGACGGCGAACGCTACCGGCTGCGCACCCCGCACATCCTCAACCTGCTCGGCGGGGCCGACGAGGTCGAGGCCGTGCTCGGGCAGGCCGAGACGTTCGAGCGGCCCGAGGAGTTCGACGCGCAGTCCTACCGCGACGCCTACAAGGAGCACGGCGAACGCTCCCCCCTGACCGGCAGCCAGGTGGCCCGGCTGCTCGGCCACCGCAACGCGCTGCACCTGATCGCCGGTTCCCCGGCGCTGCAGATCGACCGGGTGGCCGCCGCGCTGGAGGAGGCCGCGTCACGGCACAAGCAGGCACGGACGCTGCGGGTCGGGGCGGACGGTCTCACCCTGGAAGGGGCGCTGCAACGCGCCCCGCAGAGTTCCGGACACGACATCGTGATCGTCGACCTCACCGGCCAGCCGCCGAGGAAGGCGGCCGCCCTCGCCCGGGCCGCGGCCGGGGCGGTCTCCACCCCGGTCAGGGGAGCCAGGGGCACGCGCTCCGTCGTCCTGGTCGCGCCGCCCGAGCACGCCGCGGAATGGCTCTCGGCCGGCCGTGGGACCGCGGGGGGAGACGGCGGCCCCGGCGACCTGACCGGCGTCGCCGAACTGATCGAGCTGCAGCGCTTCAACCAGGCCGCCGTCCGGCAGTGGATGCACGAGGTCGGCCTCGGTTTCCAGGACAGGTCGAGCCAGGACGCGCTGCTGCGCGCCACCGGGGGCTGGCCGCTGCTGATCAGCAAGGTGGTCCACGTGCTCTCCGGCGCCGACGCCGACCGCGAACACGCCCTGGAGTGCTGCCGGACGTACCTGAAGGAGGCCCCGGAGGAGTTCGTCCGATCGACCGGGGTGCTCTCCGGCCCCGCGCTCAGCGCCGCATGGCGCACGCTGGTGGAGCTTCCCGACCTCTCCGAGAGCCCGGAGACGCTCGCCGAGCTCATCGCCTCGGTCGGAGCCGACGGTGCGGCGCATCCCCTGTCGGAGGCGAACCTCCGGCAGGAGGGCTACGTCTCCGCCGCCGATCTGGTCGACGTGCTCCGGATCCTCGGCGCGCTGGTCCCCCAGGGCGACGGGACGCTGCGGCTGGAACCCGTCGTGCTGAAGGCGACCCAGCGGATGGGGACCCCCCGGTGACGGATCCCCTCCTGCCGATCCTCCGCGCGGCCGCGGAGGTGATGCTGTCCCGGCCGGGGCTGGCCGGGCAGGGACACGACGTGGAGCGGTTCGTCGTCGAACGGCGCCGGGTGATCGTCGACGCGCTGCTCCAGGTGCCCGCCCTCCGCTCCAGGATCCGGCGGGAGCTGCGGATCCGCCGGGACCGGACGGAGCTGCAGGCCCTCGCCACGCTGGTCCTGTCCCCGGACGACGACACCGTCCGGGCGGGCCTCCGGCTGGCGGAGCGGCTGGGCAGGGAAGCGGAGGCCCGCCGTACCCTGCACAAACGCCGGCAGGAGAAGCTCGACGAGCTGCGCGACCGGCTGGAGACGGCCAGAGGACGGTACGAGCACGCCGACGGAGCGCTCCAGAGCGCCAGGGGCGCGCTCGCCGACGCGGAGAAACGGGCGGAGGAGCTGGACACGCAGGTGGCCGCCCTGCAGCGGCGGCTGCACGATCCCCACAGCCTGGCGTCCGGTCTGCTCGCGGTTCTGCAGCAGTCGCCCGACACCGTCGACGGAGGCCCCGAGACCCGGGACCCGCGCAACGTCCGGACCGGACCCCGGGAAAGGCCCGCACCCCCGATCGTGCTCGCGGCCCGGGCCGCCGGGATCACGCCGGAGGCCCTCGCCGCGGCGCTTCAGGCGATCATCACGCCTCCGGGGCCTGCGGCGGAGTCCCCCCGGGCGGCCGTCACCGGAGAACGGCGCCTCCGCGTCCATCCCCTGGGAGGAGGCGGGGAGATCGGCGGCTCCTGCGTGCTCGTCGAAGCGGCGGGGACCCGCCTGCTGGTCGACGCCGGGCTACGGCCCGGTGAGACGGCCCTCCCCCCGCGTGACATCGCCCGGGCCCTGGCCGGGCCGGTGCACGCCGTCGTGGTCACGCACGCCCACACCGACCACTGCGGTTACGTTCCCGCCCTGGTCGAACGCCTCCCGGATCTGCGGATCGTCTCCACTCCGGAGACGGCCCAGCTGATGCCGCGGATGTGGGCGGACTCCGCGAAGCTCATGGGCGAGCGCGAGCGGCTCCACCGCCGGTGGGGCGGGGACGGCGAGGCGCTGTACCGGCGCGACGCGGTGGAGGCCGCCGCGCGACGCTGCGAGGAGGTCCCGTTCGGCGCCGTGCGCCGGATCGGCGACCTCACGGTGGAGCTGTTCCCGGCCGGGCACGTCCTCGGCGCCGCGGGAGTCGTCATCCGGGCCGGTGACCAGCGCGTCGTCATCACCGGCGACATCTCGGGCTTCCGCCAGGAGACCGTCGACGGCTACGCCGTCCCGGACTCGGCACGCGAGGCGGATCTCCTCGTCATGGAGTCCACCTGCTGCGCCGAGAACCACGACCCGCGGGAGACCCGGGTCAAGGACCTGATCCGGGCCGTCGCGGAGGTCTGCACGGCCGGCGGGCGCGTCCTCATCCCGGCCTTCGCGCTGGGTCGGGCGCAGGAGCTCGCCATGATCATGCGTAGGCACCTTCCGCACGTGCCGGTGCTGCTCGACGGGATGGCCGCCGACGTGACGTCGTCCTTCGAGCGCATCACGGCGGACCGGTCGGCTCCCCTGCGCATCCTCGGCGAGAACGTGGCCCGTGCCCGGCGCCCCGGTGATCTGGACCTGTTCACCTCCGGTGTCGTGATCACGACGTCGGGCATGCTCACCGGAGGACCCGCCGTCCAGTGGGCCGCCCGGATCCTGCCGGAGCCCCGCAGCGCGCTGTTCCTCTCCGGCTACCAGGACGAGGAGTCCGCCGGCGCCCGGCTGCTCAGGCTGGTCGAAGAGCGGGCCCCTCTGCTGTCCGTCGACGACCACGGCGTGCAGCGGGACATCCCGCTCAGGGCGCGGATCGAGATGATGCGGCTCTCGGCCCACGCCGACAGGCGGGGACTCCTCGACATCGCCGACGAAGTCGGCGCCCGCGAGGTCATGCTGGTCCACGGCCTCCCACACCGCCAGCGGGGCTTCGCCAAGGTCCTGGAGGTGCGGGGGCACCGTACGGCCGTGACGGGGCGGTGGGGCGGCGGCTGACCGGAGGATCCTCGGTCCTCGGCGGGCCGCACCGGGAACGGCGCCGGCCCGCCCGTCGCCGTCAGGGCCGCCGGGGGGTGACCGTATTCGCGTTGCCTCCGGCGGAGGGGGGCCGTAAGGTCCTGGAGCTGTGATGCGCAAGGTGATCGGGCGATTCGTACCCGAACGGCTGGGATCGTCGTTCCGGTGGCTGCTGGGATCGAGCTGGGCGACCAACCTCGGCGACGGTGTGGCGATGGCGGCGGCGCCGCTGCTCATCGCGTCGCTGACGCGCGACCCGTTCCTGATCTCGCTGGGCGCGCTGATCGGCTGGGCGCCGCCGCTGGCGTTCAGCCTCTACGCGGGGGTGCTGTCGGACCGGCTGGACCGGCGGCGGATCGTGCTGACGGCCAACGCCGTACGGCTGGCGATCCTGGCCGGGCTGATCACGATGATCGCCACCGGGACCGCGACGGTGGCCGGGGCGTTGATCGCACTGGCGCTGGTCGGGATCACCGAGGTGTTCGCCGACAACACCACCGCGACGCTCACCCCGATGCTGGTCGCCCGCGACGATCTCATGGTGGCGAACGCCCGGTTGCAGACCGGCTTCCTCACCCTCAACCAGCTCGCCGGGCCGCCGTTGGGCGCGCTGCTCTTCACCGCCGGCGCGACCTGGCCGTTCGCCGGGCAGTTCCTGCTCGTCACGGCGGGACTCGTCATGGTCTCCCGGATCTCGCTGCCGCCGCACGGGCGGGAGGACGGCGCCCGAGCCGCGGGCCTCCGGCAGGACCTCAGGGAAGGGCTCGGCTGGACGGTCCGGCACGCCGCCGTACGGACCCTGGCCCTCACCATCCTGATCTTCAACATCACGTTCGGCGCCGCCTGGTCGGTGCTGGTCCTCTACAGCCTGGAACGGCTCGGCCTCGGCCCGATCGGCTTCGGCCTGCTCACCACCGTCAGCGCGATCGGCGGACTCATCGGCACCACCCTCTACGGGACGATCACCCGCCGGTTCAGCCTCGGAGCGATCATGCGCGTCGGGCTGATCCTCGAGACGCTCACGCATCTCGGCCTCGCGCTCACCACCTCCCCGTGGGCGGCCTCGGCGATCTTCCTGGTGTTCGGCGCGCACTTGTCCATCTGGGGCACCACGGCGGTCACCGTCCGGCAGCGGGCCGTCCCGGCCGAGTTGCAGGGCCGGGCGGGCGGGGTGAACACCATCTGCATCTTCGGCGGCCTGGTCGCCGGTTCGCTCATCGGCGGGGCGCTGGCCGCCCGCTACGGCGTGACCGCCCCCTTCTGGTTCGCCTTCACCGGCTCCGCCGTCTTCGTGGCGGCGCTCTGGCGCCAGCTCATGCACATCACTCACGACGAACCCGAGGCCGCCCTGCAGGGGTGAGCCTCCGCGGGTCCGCCGGAGCCGGCCGTCCGGCGACGGGCCGCGCCGGAGGGACCGCCGGAGTCCACCGGAGGGACCGCCGGAAGGTCCGCCGCGGGCGGAGACGGCCCTTCAGCGGGGCCGGTGGCCCTTCCCGCCCCGGCCGGTTCGCGCGCCGCGGCGACCCGACCCGTCCGGAGCGGGTCGCCGCGGCTGCTTCCGCGCCTTCTCCGGGGCGGGCGCGGGGGTACGGCCCCGCGAGCTGTTCGCCGTGCGTCCGCGGACGATGCCGACGAAGTCCTCCACCAGCTCGGTCGTCGCCTCCGCAGGCCAGGCCAGCGCGACCTGCGACTGCGGCGTGTCCGCCACCGGCCGGCAGGTCAGATCCCTGCGGTGGTGCAGGCGCCCCAGCGACTGCGGGACCAGCAGCAGCCCGGCCCCCGCCGCCACCAGCTCGACCGCCTCCGCCGTCGTGTCCGGACGCGTGAAGGCCGGCAGCCCCGGCAGGGCCGTCCAGCCGAGGGTGTCGTCCCTCGGGTGGAGCACCTCGTCGTCGGCGAGATCGGCGAGGGTCACCTCGTCGGCGGCGGCCACCGGATGGTCCTTCGACACCACGACCACGGTGGTCTCGACGTAGAGGGGGATCACGCTGAGCCCCTCGCGGTCGACGGGCAGCCGTACGAACCCGGCGTCGGCGCCGCCTGCGCGCAGGAGCCCCACCGCCTCGGCGGCGGCGACGGGGACCAGGGTCAGCGGCACGTCGGGCACGCGCTCGGCCCAGACACCGGCCCACTTGGCGGGCGTCACCCCGGGCACGTACGCCAGCCGGAACTCCCTGTCGGTCACCTCCCCAGGGTACCGATGCCGGAGGAGGCGGATTCACGCCCTACCCTTGGCACCATGACCAAGCTCAAGACCGCCCAGACGATGAAGCCCGCGACCGCGGCCAAGAAGCTGGGTGTACTCCTGGAGGCCACTCCCGCCGAGTTCCAGGAGGGGGTCGTCTCCAGGGACGAGCTGGACGCGCTGCAGGCCGCTCCGCCGGCCTGGCTGGCCGATCTGCGGCGCAACGGGCCGCACCCCCGGCAGGTCGTCGCCGTGAAGCTGGGCGTCTCCAACTCCGGCCTGGCCAGGGGCGGCGTCACCGGGCCGCTCACCACCGCCGAGATCGACGCCATCAAGGCGGAGGAGCCCGAGTGGCTGAAGCGTGAGCGGTCGGTCCAGGCCGAGGTGCGCAAGGAGGCACAGCGCCTCAAGCAGCGCCAGGCATCCTGACCGACGGGGTCGCCGGGTCGGCGGATCGGACGCCGGCCCCCGTCGTCGAGGACGGCAGCGGGACGACGCCGGTCGGCTGAGGGACCGTGACACGATCCGCCGCCCAGGTAATCGCCTTCGCCGACGCCTGCTCACGCATGATCGCCGGCCGGGCGACCACGAACCCGGCCTCCACGAAACTCGGCGCGGTTCATCAGCCGGTCGCACTGGAACCATTATTTAAGTGTTGTGTTACACGACGGGCGTCATACATACTTCGGGGATCCATCTCGGCCCCAGGGAGACGGCATGTCGGATGACCTGTACTGGAAGAGCGCCGCGGAGCTCGGTGCGCTGTATCGCAGCGGCGAGGTGTCCCCTGTGGAGGTGGTCGACGCCGTCCTTGACCGGATGGACCGGGTGAATCCCGCCCTGAACGTCATGGTCACCGTCACCGCCGGGCAGGCGCGCGAGGACGCCAGGGAGGCCGAGCGGCGGTTGCGGGCGAAAGAGGAGCTGCCACCGCTGTTCGGGGTGCCGATGACGGTCAAGGACCTGACGGAGACGGCCGGGGTGCGGACCACCTACGGCTGTACGGCCTTCGCCGAGTACGTGCCGCAGGAGGACGCGATCGGATGGGCGCGGCTGAAGGAGCAGGGCGTGATCCTGCTCGGCAAGACCACGACCCCGGAGTTCGGGCTGCTCGGGGTCACCGAGAGCAAGCTCACGGGCTCGACCAGCACGCCGTGGCGGCCGGGCTACAACGCGGGCGGATCCAGTGGCGGCGCGGCCGCTGCGGTCGTCGCGGGGGTCGGCCCGGTCGCCTGGGGATCGGACGGCGGCGGGTCCATCCGCGTGCCGTCGTCGCTGTGCGGCGCGGTGGGGATCAAGCCGTCCATCGGCCGCGTCCCCACCGCCGACAACACCGACGGCGATTCCACCGACGGCCCCATCGCCCGCACCGTGCTCGACGCCGCGATGGTGCTGGAGGCCACCGCCGGCCACCATCCTTGCGACCGGTTCTCCGTGCCGCGTGACACCCGCAGCTATGTTCACGCCGCCCTCGCCCCGGGAGACCTGACAGGTGTGCGCATCGCCGCCTGTTACGACCTGGGGCAGAAGGTCCTCGACCCCGACGTGCGCAGGCTCTTCACGGAGGCGCTGGACGACATGCGCGCCGCAGGCGCCACCGTCGAGGAGGTCGGTGTCCGGCTGCCCGACACCGCGCTGTTCTTCGACCACTTCAACGGCTATGAGTACCTGGAGTTCGTGGAAGAGATGCAGGCCGGCGGCCTGGAGCCGTGGCCCATGATCCAGGAGGTGGGAGAGCGCGCCAGGAGCGTCACCGGACGGCAGGTCAACGCCGCCTTCCGGCGCGGCAGGACCGACATCTACAACGCCTTCGCCGAGGCGATGAGCGGCGCCGACGTCCTGGTCACCCCGACCACCCCCGTTCCGGCCTTCCCGCACGGCGGCGACTACGGCCCCGCCCGCCTCGTCGACGGGCGGCAGGCCCCGCCGCTGGGCCTGCTGATCCACGCGATGACCGAGCCGCCCAGCCACGCCGGGCTCCCCGCGATCAGCGTGCCCGGCGGCTTCGACGCCGACGGGCTGCCGATCGGCCTGCAGTTCATCGGCCGCCTGTGGGCCGATGCCGACGTGATCTCGGTGGCCGCCCGTTACCAGCGTGCGACCGACTGGCACACCCGCCATCCCGACCTCTGATCCCGTCCCCTTCCTGCGTCTCGCCCCTTGCGCGGCCCGCCGAGTCCTCTCGGCGGGCCGTCCGCCTCTGCGGGAACGGTCGGCTGGATTTCCATCCGGTCACATCCACCGGGATGCATTGCCCGTTTTATCGCGTTGGTTATATGTTCACCGTTACACAACCGACGTGGTGTGGGTCACATGCCGGGATGCGGTTTCAATGGAGGAGAAGGCATGAATCTCGCCCCCCTGACAGCGCGTGGGACGGCGGCGACCATTGCCGTGCTTCTCGCGGGCGGCACGCTCGCGGCGTGCAGCAGCGGCGACGGCACGGCGTCGCAGCCGCCGACCGGCGCATCCGAGCTGATCGCGGTGCTGCCGACCGCCACGGCCGACGTCGAAAAGATCACTTGGAACGTGAGCGGGGAGCCCGACACCCTCGACCCGCGCAACGCGGTGAACTACGGCTCCGGTCAGATCGTGCGCAACATGTGCGAGGGCCTGCTGACGATGGACGAGACGTTCGACATCGGCCCGAACCTGGCGACATATGAGCAGGTCTCCCCCACGCGGCTGAAGCTGACGGTCCGCGACGGCGTGACGTTCTGGGACGGCACACCCCTCACCGCCGCCGACGTCGTCTTCAGCCTGAAGCGGTCGGCCGCCGAGGACTCGGCGGTCGCCTTCGCCTTCGGCTTCGTCCAGAGCATCAAGGCCACCGGCGCCCAGGAGATCACGGTGACCTTCAGCCGGCCGGATTCGACGTTCGTCACCAGCCTGGCGACGCTGGCGGGCGTCGTGGTCCAGAAGGCGTGGGCGGAGCGGACCGGCGACGAGGTCGGTACGGCGAGCGGCGGCCTGATGTGCACCGGCCCCTACCGGTTCGCCTCCTGGCGCGCGGGCAGCGGGATCACGATCGAGCGCAACGACGCCTACTGGAACACCGGGCTGAAGCCCAAGGCCAAGCAGGTCGACTTCACCTTCGTGGCGGATGACACCGCACTGGCCCAGGCGCTGGAGGCGGGCGAGATCGACGGCTCGTACGAGGTGCCGGTCTCCACGTTCGCCAAGTTGTCCCGCTCCGCCACCGGCCGCCTGGTGTTCGGGCCGTCCACCCAGAGCACGTCGATCTCCGTCGCCCGCCCGGACGGCCCGCTGAAGGACCGGAAACTCCGCGACGCCTTCCAGCGGGCCGTGGACCGGGCGGCGATCGCCAAGGTCGTCTACCACGGCGCCGCCCAGCCCAACTACACCGAGCTGACGCCCGCGTCCTGGCCGAACGCCGAACGCGACATCTACCAGGCCGACTACGACACGTGGGCCGCCGCCCGGTCCTTCGACCTCGAGGCCGCCAAGCGGCTGGTCAAGCAGTCCTCCTACGACGGCCGCGCACTGGTGCTGGCGATCCAGGCCGGCGACCAGGCGGCCTCGCGCATCGCGCAGCTGTTCCAGCAGCAGGCCAAGGCGATCGGTGTCACCGTGACGATCCAGGCGATGCAACCGCTGGTGTTCGACCAGGCCGGTTATGACGCCACCAAGCGCAAGGGCATCGACCTGCTCTACGGCGCGAGCTTCAACTCCTCGCAGAACCCGCTGGAGCCTCTCGGTTTCGGCCTGCTGCCCGGCCAGCCCTACAACTACACGGACTTCGACGACCCGCAGGTCACCAAGCTGCTGAACGACGCCCGGTCCTCCTTCGACGCCAGAGAACGCGCGAAACTGATCGTCCAGGCCCAGGAGATCTACGAACCTGTCACGGGCACGATCCCACTGGTGTCGACCAACACCGCGACGTTCATCAACCACCGGCTGACCGGCGCGATCACCTCCTTCGCCTACTGGTCGACGCCGCAGATGGCCTTCATCGGTGCCGCCCGGTGAAGCGGGACCATACGCCGCGCGGTGCGGCGGCGCGCAAGATCGCCGCGACGGTCGCCGGGGCCGGCGCGACGGTCCTGACCGCGTCGTTCGTCATCTTCGCCGGGCTTGCGGCGGCCCCGGGCGATCCCGTCTCCCAGCTCCTGGGCGCCAAGGCCACCGACGAGGCCCGCGCGAACATGCGCCGGCGGCTCGGCCTGGACGACCCGCTGCTGGAGCGGTACCGGCACTGGCTGACCGAAGCGCTCCACGGCGACTTCGGCATCTCGCTGACCTCTCGCCAAGAGGTCACCGACCTCGTCGGGCCGCGCCTGGCCACCACGTTCCTGCTGGTCGGCATGGCAGCGCTGCTCGTGGTCGTGGTCGGGATCGGGCTCGGCGTGGTCGGCGGCCTGTCGCGGCGAGGCCGCGCCGTCGTGTCCGCCCTGGTGGGACTGGGGATCGCGGTGCCGGGCTTCGTGGCCGCCAACGCGCTCATCGGCGTCTTCGCGGTCGACCTCGGCTGGTTTCCCACCTACGGCAGTGGCCACGGCCTGTTGGACCGGGTGTGGCACCTGACCCTTCCCGCGGTCGCCCTGTCGATCGGCTACGGGGCATATGTGTCCCAGCTGACGGCGGCCGCGGTCGCGGAGGAGTCGGAGAAGGAGTACGTCATGACCGCGCGCGGCCGCGGTGTTCCCGCGGGCGTCGTGCTGCGTCATCACACCTTGCGCAACGCCGCCGTCCCGGTCCTGACGGCCTCGGGCCTGGCGGTGGCCGGGTTGGTCGCCGGAACGGTGGTGGTGGAGCAGATGTTCGCCGTCGACGGTGTCGGAGCCCTGCTCATCCGCAGCATCTCCAGCAAGGACCATCCGGTCGTCACCGCGGTCAGCCTCATCATCGTGGTCGCGTTCGTGGTGGTCACCACGCTCATCGACCTGCTCCAGGTCGCCCTGGACCCGCGAGAAAGGGCCACCTCCTGATGGCGGTCACCTTGGGAACCGCCGGGGAGCTCACCCGGCGCAGATTCGCGTCCCTGGGCCGGCCCGCCCTGATCGCCTCGACGCTGGTCGCCGGCGGTTTGACGCTGATCGCGGTCATCGGCCCGTGGATCGCGCCGTACGACCCCGACGCCACCGATGTGCTGGCCGCACACCAGGGACCCGGTGCCCGGCACCTGCTGGGCACCGACTCCCTCGGCCGCGACATCCTCTCCCGCGCCCTGGCCGGAGCCCGGCTCAGCTTCGCCGGCCCTGCCGTGATCATGCTGATCAGCACGATCCTCGGCACCGCGCTCGCGATCTTCAGTGCGTGGCATGGAGGCCGGGTCGACCGCATGGTCAACCGGTTGCTCAACGTCATGTTCTCCGTACCCGGCGTCCTGGTCGCGGTGCTGTCCTCGGCCGTGTTCGGCTCCGGGTTCTGGGCGCCGGTCCTGGCTCTCGGCGTGGTCTACCTGCCCTACATGGCGCGGGTCGTGCGCAGCGTCGCGGTGCGCGAGCGCCACCGCGGCTATGTGGAGAGCCTTCAGCTGGCGGGCATGTCGTCGTGGCGGATCTGCCTGCGGCATCTGGTGCCCAATGTCCTGCCGATCGTCACCGCTCAGGGCACCTACGGCTTCGGCTCCGCGCTGGCCGACTTCGCGGCGGTCTCCTTCCTCGGTCTGGGCATCCAGCCGCCGGCCGCCGAGTGGGGCGTCATGGTCTCCGAAGGGCGCTCGGAACTGCTGGACGGAGCCCTCCAGCAGAGCCTTTCGGCCGGAACCCTGATCGTCGTCACGGTCGTCGCGTTCAACGTCCTGGGAGCCCAGCTCTCGTCCCGATCCGGAGGCCGCCGATGACGCCCGCACCGCTGTTCCGCATACAGGATCTGCACGTCCGCCTCCGCCATCGGGGCGGCGAGCGGACCCTGGTGCGGGAGGTGTCGCTGAGCGTCCGGTCAGGTCAGTCGGTCGGCCTGGTCGGCGAGTCCGGCTCGGGCAAGTCGGTGTCGATCAAAGCCGCGATGCGGCTGCTGCCGCGCGGCACCCGCGCCGAGGGACGCATCGCGTTCGACGGCGGTGATGTCCTCACACTCGGCCGGCGCGAGCTGGCCCGCTACCGGTCCCGCGAAGTGGCACTGATCCACCAGGACCCCCGTGCGCACATCAACCCGACCCGCACCGTCGGCGCGTTCCTCACCGAAGGCGTCGTGCACACCGGCCAGATGAACCGGGCCGAGGCGACCGAACGGGCCTGCGCCCTGATGGCGGACGTCGGCATCACCGACGCCGCCCGGCGCCTCCACCAGTACCCGCACCAGCTGTCGGGCGGTCTGCTCCAGCGCGTCATGATCGTCGCGGCGCTGCTCCCCTCTCCGCGGCTGATCTTCGCCGACGAGCCCACGACGGCCCTGGACGTGACGGTCCAGTCCGACGTCATGGCGATCCTGCTGGAGCAGATCCGCGAGCGGCAGGTGTCGATGCTGTTCGTCACCCACGACCTGGATCTGGCGGCCGCCGTCACCGACCGTCTGGCGGTCATGTACGCCGGTTCGATCGTCGAGACCGGGCCCTCGGCGGAGATCTCCGCCCGACCTCTGCATCCCTACACCGCCGGTCTGCTGCAGTGCCGCCCGTCCACCGCGGAGGTCAAGCGGCTGACCGCCATCCCCGGACGACCCGTCGCGGCCCATGAGGCGGGTACGGGCTGCTCTTTTGCGCCCCGCTGCCCCTTCGCCGTCGAGCGGTGCCGCGCCGAGCGGCCGCACGACCGGTCCATCGAGGGACGCACGGTGGCCTGCCACCGCGTCGAGGAGATCGCGGACCGGCTGGAGGAGCGCGCCTCATGACCATCCCCGCTCACCGCGACCTCGTTCTGGACGTCCGGGGACTGCGCAAGACCTTCCACAGCCGCAACGGCGGCCCCCGCGAAGCCCTGCGCGGCATCGGCTTCTCCATCGAACGCGGCTCCTGCCTGGCCGTGGTCGGTGAGTCCGGCTCCGGCAAGACCACCGCGGCCCGGATCGTGGCGGGCCTGGAGAGCGCGACCTCCGGCACCGTCGTCGTCACCGACGGGCGGGCCGGCGGCAAGACCCGGCACGGCGTGCAGATGGTCTTCCAGGACCCCTACGGCTCACTCGACCCGCGCCAGGCCGTCGGAGCGGGCCTGCACGAACTGCTGAAGATCCACGGAATGCGCCGCAGAGCCGACCGCAGGACCCGGGTGAGCGAGCTGCTGGAGTCCGTCGGCCTGGACGACCGGCACGCCGGCCGGTATCCCGCCTCCCTGTCCGGCGGCCAGCGCCAGCGCGTCGCGATCGCCCGCGCCCTCGCGCTGAACCCGGCGCTGCTGATCCTGGACGAGGCCGTCTCCGCACTCGACGTCAGCGTCCAGGCCCAGGTCCTCAACCTGCTGGCCGACATCCGCGAGCGCACCCGCATCAGCTACCTGTTCGTATCTCACGACCTCGGCGTCGTCCGGCAGGTCAGCGACACTTGCATCGTCCTGCGCAACGGACGCCTCATCGAGAGCGGCCCCACCGCCGACGTCCTCGACGCCCCCCGGCAGGGTTACACCCGGGCTCTGGTGGACGCGGTCCCCCGGCCGGGCTGGCGGCCGCGGCGGCGCCCGGCCTGACCCCCTCGGCAACAGGCCTGCCGGGTGCCACCGCAATCTTTAAATATATAATACGTTATACAACGAAAGGATTATATTATGGGTGTTGATCTCACCGATACCTCGGAGGTCGTGACGGTCCACGTCGCGACACCCGCCGACCTGCCGGGGATCGTCGGCCGCTCGTTCACCACGCCCTGGTTCTCGGTCGACCGTGACCGCTCGGAGCAGTTCGAGTACGCCACCTACCTCGACGGCTACCCCCACCCGTACGAGGAGGAGGAGGGCGAGGGCTACGGCGACGGCCTCGTCGAGGGCTTCCACCTCCTGGGAATGATCGACTTCCTGCTCAACCACGTGCTGAGGGCGGACTTCAGGTGCGTGCCGTGGAACTACGGGCTGGACCGGGTCCGGTTCGTGTCGGTGGTCCGCCTCACCGACCGGTTCCGTATCACCGGGACCATCAGCGAGGTCATCGACCGCGGCGCCCAGGGGCACCTGGTCGTCGCCGACCTCATCGCCCAGGTCGAAGGCCGCGACAGGCCCGCCTTCGTCGCCACACAGCGCGCCCTGTGGGTCACCGACATCGCCTCCGGCCCGGCCGGCCGGCCCACCTCCTGACCTCCGACACCTGAGGACGCACCCACCCATGACGCAGATCGTCGCCACTCTGACCCCGCACCAGCAGGCACTGCGGGGCAAGACCATCCCCGACGCCCTGGACGCCGCCGCCCAGGCCTGGCCGGACCGGCCGGCCCTTCACGAGATCGAAGGGGAGAAGCGCTCCCTGACCTGGAGCCAGGTGCGGACCGTGACCGCCGCCGTCCGCTCCGGCCTGGAGACGGCAGGCGTCCGCCCCGGCGACAAGGTCGGCGTGATCGTCCGCAACCAGCTCGAGTTCCCCATCGCCTGGCTGGCGATCGTCGAGGCCGGCGCCGCGATCGTGCCGCTCAACCCCAAGTACACCGCCCGGGAGATCGACTTCGTGCTCGGCGATGCCGGGGCGACCTGGCTGATCGGCACGGGCGACCTCCTCGAAGCCACCGCCGACGACGGCCGTATCGGCCCGGTCGACCTGGACCACGTCGTCTCGATCGGTGCCGGCGACCTGGCCGCCCTCAGCTTCGACGATCTCCTGCAGACGCCCGCGACACCCCGCCGCACCGACCTCGACCCGCTCGACATCGCCAACATCCAGTTCACCTCGGGCACCACCGGGCTGCCGAAGGGCTGCCTGCTGACGCACGAGTACTGGATGGAGATGGGCATCTTCGGCGCCACGCTCAACCCGGACTCCGTCCGGCTGCTGGCCGACCACCCCTTCTACTACATGCAGAACCAGGCGTACCTGATGGTCGCCCTGTTCAAGGGCGGAGCCCTCTACATCACTCCAGGCCTGAGCCGCCGCAAATTCATGAACTGGCTGCACGACTACCGCATCGACTTCGCCTGGATCGACGAAGACCTCCTGCTGTTCCCCGAAGACCCCCGAGACAAGGACCTCGCCCTCACCCGCGCGCCCGTGGCCGGGATGCCCGGCGAGGCGTATGCGCCGATCGAGGAGCGTTTCGGGATCAAGGCCCGCGAATGCTATGCCAGCACCGAGATCGGCTCGGGCACCGCCGTACCCTTCGAGCGCGACGATCTGGCGGGCAACGGCTCGATGGGCTTCTGCTTCCCCAACCGCGAATCCAAGATCGTCGATGAGCGCTTCGAAGAGGTCCCCCCGGGCACCGCAGGAGAGCTGTGCTTCCGCGGACCCGGCATGATGCTGGGCTACCACAACCGCCCCGAGGCCAATGCCGAGCTGTTCCTGCCCGGCGGCTGGTTCCGCACCGGCGACATCGCCGTCAAGGACGCCGACGGCCAGCACTTCTACATCGGCCGCCTGCGCGACATGATCCGCCGCAGCGGCGAGAACATCTCCGCCGCCGAACTCGAACTCCACATCGGCACGATGCCCGGCGTCGACGACATCGCCGCCGTCCCCGTCCCCGACCCCGACCGCGAGGAAGAGGTCAAGGTCATCATCGTGCCCGAAGGCGGCGCCGACCTCACCGCCGATCAGGTCGTCGCCTGGGCCCGGGAAGGGCTGGCGCCGTTCAAGGTGCCCCGGTACGTGGAGTTCCGCACCGAGCTGCCCTACACCGCCAGCGGCAAGATCCACAAGGCGGCGCTCAAGGAGGAGCCGAACCCCCTGCACGAGGGCGTCATCGACACCCGGCTCTGACCCGCCGGCCCCGGGGCGGGCGGCGACGGAGCCGCCCGTCCCGGGACGGGCGGGCCCGGGATCCCCGATCCCCTAGAATGTAATTACCGTTGTACAAAAAAATTCGCCAGGAGGTGCCGGTGCCGATCCAGGTCGATCACGACGAGCGGCGCGAGAAGATCGTGAACGCGGCGGTCCGGGTTCTCGGGGAGCGTGGTTTCGCCAACTTCTCCCTGCGCGCGGTCAGCGACCGGCTCGGCGGGTCGGTCACGCTGGTCACCCACTACTTCCCCAACCGCGAAGCACTGCTGGTCAGGATGCTTGAGCAGACGCTGGACGACGCCCGCTCAACGCAGGAGGAACTGGCGGCGATCGAGGATCCGCACGATCGGCTGGAGGCCGCCGTGCGGTACTTCCTGCCCACCGATGACGAAGCGCTGGCCATCGAACGCGCCCGCGTCGCCCTGGCCAGCCACCGCGACGTCGAACCCTTCATCCAGCAGTATCTGGATCTCATCGAGCCGGTGATGCGGGAGCTGATCCGGACCGCCGTCCAGGACTTCATCGGCCGGCACCGGCTTGACGCCACCGTCGACCTGATCCGCGTGTGGACCAGCGGAGTCGTGCTCTCCACGGTCGAGCATCCCGAACTGTGGACCCCCGAGCACCAGATCGAGGCCCTGCACCACTTCATGAACCTGATCGACCTGCCGGTCGCCGCCCTCTGAGGACCTGCGGCGGACCCGGCCGACCGCGGTCCCGCTGATCGAGCTCCTGCCCCCGCAGCAGGAACCAGGCCACGACGGCGGCGGTCAGGAGGATCACCGCACCCGCGCCGCTGGCGAGGACGATGCCGTCGACGAAGGACGTGCGGGCGGCCTCCAGCAGAGCCGCAGCGGTGTCGGCAGGCAGGCGGGAGGCGGCTTCCACTGCGCCGCTCAGGGACTCGTGCGCCGCGGCCGGCGTTCCGGCCGGCCCGGTGAAGCCCTGGTACGTGCCCGTCACTATGGAGCCGAGCAGTGCGATGCCGAGGGCGGCACCCAGCTCGTAGGCGGTCTCGGACACCCCGGCCGCGGCCCCGGCCTGCTCCTTCGGAACGCTGGACAAGATGACGTCGGCGGTCACGGTGAAGGAGCACCCGGCGCCGAGGCCGACCATCAGCAGGGCGGTGAGCAGCAGCGGATAACCGGTGGACTCGTCGATCGCGGTGAGCAGGGCGAGCGCCAGGCCGATGACGGCGAGCCCGCCGCAGACCACGGTGCGGACCGAGAAACGGCGCGCCGCGCGTCCGGCGACCAGTCCGGCCGCGATCGCCCCCACGGCGGTGGGCAGCTCGGCGAGCCCGGCCTCGAACGGTCCCCGTCCCTGAACCAGCTGCAGGAACTGCGAGAGGAAGAAGACGAGGCCGGACAGTCCCAGGATGGTCAGCATGTCCGCCAGCACCGCGCCGCTGAATCCCCGATGGCGGAACAACCCGATGTCCAGCAGCGGAACCGCGAGCGTCCGCTGGCGGCCGACGAACAGGTACAGGGCTGCGGTACCCAGCACGGCCGCGGCGAGCGGAGCCAGGCCGAACCCGTGCGCGGCGGTCTCCTTCAGGGCGTACACGAGGCCGAACATCCCCGCCATGGACAGGGCGACTCCGGTCAGGTCCCACGGGCCCGGAGCGGGGTTGCGGGACTCGGGCAGCAGCTTGCCGCCTATGACGATCAGCACGGCCATCACGGGCAGGTTGATCAGGAAGACCGAGCCCCACCAGAAGTGCTCCAGCAGCAGGCCGCCCAGCATCGGACCGGCCGCCATCCCCGCCGAAGCGGTGGCGCCCCACACGCCGATGGCGACGCTGCGTTCGCGTGCATCATCGAAGAGGTTGCGGATCAGGGCGAGCGTCGCGGGCATGAGGGTGGCGCCCGCCACCCCGAGCAGCGCACGCGCAAAGATCATCATCTCGGGCGTCGAGGCGTAGGCGGTGAGCACCGATATCGCGCCGAAGCCCGCCGCGCCCAGCAGCAGGACGCGCTTGCGGCCGACACGGTCCCCCAGGCTGCCCATGGACACCAGGAGCCCGGCCAGGACGAAGGAATAGACGTCCCCGATCCACAGCAGCTGGGTGCCCGACGGATTCAGGTCCTCACTGATGTAGGGCGTCGCCAGACCCAAGACGGTCGAGTCGACGGCCACCAGCAGAACGGCCAGGATGAGTACCGACAGCGCCAGCCAGCGGCTGGGCCGCCTGGTCGCCGGAGTGCCGGCCTTCCCCAAGGCGCTGGTCATGGTCGTTCCTTTCGTCTGCGCTCATCGAGCAACAGCTCGTGATCGAGTCAATGAAGGCGGATGCCCGGCCTGTACGGCCGCGGTACGGCCCGCCGCAGCCGAACGCCGCCGCCGAACGCCGCAGCCGAACGCCGCGGCGGCGCGCCTCGACGGCGCGGTGATGCGGCGCTTCCCCGGACCGACGACATGCCACGCCCGCCGGACCGGGGCGGCGCACCGTTCGGCGCCTGCGCGCACCCGTGGACCACGGCCGGACTGCCCCGTTCCCCCGAAGTCCGCCGCTCGCACCCCGTCGGCGTTTCATGCACCAACAGATATATAACGCTCATTACACAAAAGCAAGGCCGGTCGACCTCATCGCTGCGACGTGCGGATCCAAGTCGGCGAGAGGGCCGGGCGGAGATGCGACGGGATGCGGACCCGGATCTCGGGCCGCACCCCGACCACCACGAGCCCGAACGGCCCGGCGAGGCCGACGACATCGCATTCGACATATTGCTTGCGTTATGTAATGGGTGTTGTATATTGAAGGCCATCTTACGCACGGTCTCCATGAGGGAACCGCCGGTCCACTTCGGCGCAGGCCGGGGAGACGGCCGGCGGTAAAGGCGCGCTGCCGCTCACCGCGGCTCAAGGGCGATCGCGCCACGGCTTCTCCGCCCTGCCGCTCTGAGGCGGCCCTGCCCGATTCGACCCCCTTCTCCAAAACCAGCCCTTCTGTGGACGGACACCTACCGAGGTACGCATGCACACCACGTCCCCGCACCCCGATGCCGCCGCGAGCGCGCTGAGCGGAGCCAAGCACGTCCCGCTCTGGCTCGACGACCCCGGTCGGCCCGCACCGCGGCCCGCTCTGACCGGCGACGCGGCAGCGGACCTGGTCATCGTCGGTGCCGGATTCACCGGCCTGTGGACGGCGGTGCGGGCCAAGGAACGCGACCCCGGCCTCGACGTGCTGCTGCTGGAAGGGGACCGGATCGCCGAGCACGCCAGCGGCAGGAACGGCGGTTTCTGCAATGCGAGCCTCACCCACGGCTCCGCCAACGGCCGCGAGCGCTGGCCCGAGGAGTACGACACCCTGCACCGGCTCGGCATGGACAACCTCGACGCCATCGCCGAGACCATCGCGCGCTACGGCATCGACTGCGACTTCACGCGCGGCGCCTCCCTCAACGTCGCCACCCGCGAGCACCAGATCGCCGCCTTCCAGCCCGACCTACCCGGATTCCTGGACCAGGACGCCGTCCGCCGACTCGTGGACTCCCCCACCTACCTCGCCGGCCGGATGGACTCCGACGAATCCGTTCTGGTGAACCCCGCCCGTCTGGCATGGGGGCTGGCCGCGGTCGCCGAAGACCTCGGCGTGCGCATCGCCGAGCACACCCCGGTCGAGCGCATCACCGACCACCAGGACGCCGTCGTGCTGCACACGCCCCAGGGGCGGGTGCGGGCCCGGCAGGTCGCCCTGGCCACGAACGTCTTCACCTCGCTGCTCGGCTGGCGGAGATACGCGGTCGTCCCCGTCTACGACTACGTTCTGGCCACCGAGCCCTTGGCTCCCGAGCAGCATCGCTCCATCGGATGGGACCGCCAGTTCGGCATCAGCGACACCGGCAACCGGTTCCACTACTACCGCCGCACCCCCGACGGGCGCATCCTGTGGGGCGGCTACGACGCCGTTTACCACTACGGGCGCTCCATCCGACCCGAGCACGAAGACCGCGAGAAGACCCACACCCTCCTCGCCGACCAGTTCTTCGAGACCTTCCCCCAGCTGAAGGGTGTCCGTTTCACCCACCGCTGGGCCGGCGTCATCGACACCAGCACCCGCTTCTGCGCCTTCTACGGTCTGACCCGCAACGACCGCGTCGCCTACGCCGCCGGCTTCACCGGCCTCGGCGTCACCGCCGCCCGCTTCGCCGCCGACGTCATGCTCGATCTGCTGTCCGGCGAACCCACCGAGCGCACCCGCCTGCGCATGGTCCGCCACCAGGGCGTGCCCTTCCCCCCGGAACCGCTGGCATGGATCGGCATCCAGATCACCCGATGGTCGATGGCCCGTGAAGACCGCACCGGCCGCCGTAACCTCTGGCTGCGCCTCCTCGACCGCCTCGGCCTCGGTTTCGGCTCCTGATCCCGCGGCCGTCGGCTCCGGCCGGCGGCCGATCGACCGCCGAGCCCGGTCGCGCCGGCGACGCGGTCAGGGAGAAGCCGCCACGGCTGGTCGCCCGGCCGTTCGTCGCGGACCTTCGCCCCTGGCGGTCAGGTGAAGGTCCGCCGCACCGCGCCATCGGCCGCACCGCACCACCGCACCACGGAGAACCCGCCGGGTGGCTCTCCATCGAATCTTCATCGAACCCGCAGGGTGACCTTCGGGGAAGCACCCGATGCTGAGGAGGTCGGCGACCACACCACAGGAGGAACGACATGTCCGCCACCCAGACCCGTCCCGCCAGCGCCACCGCCACCGCCCCGACGGCGCACCGGCCCCGATGGGCTCTGGGGACCGCCGTGGCCGGCGCCGCGGTACTGGCCGCGACCGCCGGCGCGTTCGCGCTGCCGGCCCTGCCCACCGACGGCGCCTCCGTGGCCATGACCCACTACATGGAACTGCTGGCCACCAACCAGCCGTGGAACCTGCTGATGTTCATGGCCGCACCGGTCGTCCTGGCCGAGACCGTCGCGATCACCGAACTGGCCCTGCTGTTCAACCGCGACGCCAAGGCGTGGGTCACGTCCCTCAACCGCTGGGCCGGCATCATCGGCGGCCTGTACTTCCTCGCCGTCTTCGGCTACCTGATGGTCAACGCCGCCATCCCCCTGACCACCGGCGGAGGCTGGCGCGGGCCGATCGACGTCATCGCCGTCGGCGGCTACCTGTCCGGCGTCGTCCCGCTGTTCGGCATCGCCCTGCTGGAGCTGCGCGTCCTGGGCCGCGGCCTCACCGACACCGCCCGGCTGAAGTGGCACGCCGCCTTCGTGGGACTGTTCCTCATCGTCGCGCACATCGCCATGATCTTCGGGATGCTCGACCCGACGCTGTTCGGCTACCACACCGCGGGCCACGCCGGCATGCACATGTGAACGCCCTGAACACCACGACGAGACGCAGCGAAGGATCCAGGGATGAAACGACTCGTCATCGCGACCGCGGTCTCCGCCCTGCTGCTGACCGGGTGCGCGACCCCGGGCGACGACACGACCGCCGCCCCGGCCACCACCGCGCCGAGCGCGGCACCGTCGGCGTCCGCCGGAGCCGGACCGCTGCTGGCCTCCCACGGCCTGGACGGCAAGAGCACCGTGGAGATCATCGACCATCTCGACCGGTTGAGCCTCCAGGAGCGCCCGACCGACCTGAGAGCGTCGGTCCGACCCGGCGAACTGGTGGTCTCCGGCGGCGCCCAGGAGGTCGGCCTCCCTGTCCCCGATGACCGCTTCTACCTGTCGGTGGCCCCCTACACGGATCAGACCCACGAGTGCTTCCACCACTCGCTGACCACCTGCAAGGGCGAACTGGCCGCCCGGGACATACAGGTGAAGATCGTGGACGAGACCAACGGCAGGGTGCTGGTCGACGAGACGCGCACCACCTTCGCCAACGGGTTCACCGGTTTCTGGCTGCCCCGCGGCATCGAGGGCACCCTGAAGATCACTTACGGCGGCAGGACCGGTGAGGCGGAGATCACCACCGGCCAGGAGGCGCCGACCTGCCTGACCACGCTCCGCCTCGCCTGAGGCCCGGCGATCGCGTCCGCGGTCGGATCCCCGGCGTCGCCCCGTGCCCGCCGGGCGGGCCGGGACCGCGGCGGCGGGCCCCGGGGATCGCCGGGCGCCGCCGCGGCGGCGCGGACCGCCCGGCCGTACGGTCTCACATGTCCTTCGCACCTGCCCGGATGGCCTCGCGGATGCGGAAGTAGGTGCCGCAGCGGCAGATGTTGCGGAGGCCGTCGAGGTCGGCGTCGGTGATCTCGCGGCCCTCGGCGGCGACCCGGCGGACCAGTGCCACGGCGGCCATGATCTGGCCGGGCTGGCAGTAGCCGCACTGGGCGACGTCGTGGTCGATCCACGCCCGCTGCATGGGGTGCAGGTCCTCGCCGACCGTGGCCGCCAGCCCTTCGATGGTGGTGACCTCGTCGGTCGGCCGGAGGTCCGCGACGGGGACCGCGCAGGGGTTGACGGCGCGGCCGTTGACATGGCTGGTGCAGGCCTTGCAGACGTTGATGCCGCAGCCGTACTTCGGCCCGGTGATGCCGAGGATGTCGCGCAGCACCCACAGCAGGCGCACGTCGCCGGGGACGTCGACGGTGACCTGCTCCCCGTTGACGCGGAAGGTGTACTCGGGCACTCGGATCTCCTGGTCTCAGCGGGCGTGGTCCAAGCCGTCGGTCGGGGAGGGCGGAACGGGCGGGACGGTCGGTTTGGGGGTGAAGGAGAGCGTGCCGTGGTTGATCGGGAAGCCGGTGGGCATCGTCCCGGTCGCACGGCCGTACGCGCAGGCGACCGCGGCCATCGACGCGGCGACGCCCAGTTCCCCTGCGCCGCCGGGCTTCTCCGAGCCGCTGGGCATGATGATGATCTGGAGTTCGGGCGGGGTGTTCCACTGCCGGGTGTAGAAGTAGTTGTCCCAGCTCGCCTCGAGGAAGTACCCGTCGCGCAGGTGCAGGCTGGAGGTCAGGGCCAGCGCGATGCCGTCCATGATGCCGCCCATCATCTGCGCCTCCAGGCCCCGCGGGTTCACGACGAGGCCGACGTCCACCACGAACACGGCCTTGGTGACGCGCGGTCCGGCCACGCCGTCGCGGATGGGCCGGCCGACGGTCTCGGGCCGGCAGTCGATCTCCACCAGCGCGGCGCTGACGGACTTGTACTCGGCGTGGAACGCGATGCCCTGCGCGGTGCCGGCCGGCATCGGCCGCCCCCAGCCGCCGGCCTCGGCCGCCTTCTCCAGCACCGCCCGGGAGCGGTCGTTCCGGAGGAAGTCGCGCCGGAACCGGTAGGGGTCCCTGCCCATCCTCGCCGCGAGCCGGTCGACGATGAGCTCCCGGGCGCAGGTGACGTCGGGCGAGTAGACGTTCCGCATGCTGCCGGTGTTGAAGCCCTTGTCCGTCTCGCTGAGCAGCCGGCTGCTGCTCCCGAAGTCGTAGGACATCGTCTGGCTGAGCTGGAAGAACGTCTCGGAGAAACCGATGTCGCCCACCGGGAGCTTCGCGGCCGTGGCGGTGATGATCTCACCGAGCCCGTGGCCGAGGTCGGTGGAGACGCTGGTGTGCCGCTGCTTGTAGCTCAGCACGGTGTCGCCGAGGTAGGAGACGCGCACCCGCGAGGTGGCCATCGGGTGGGTGCGGCCCTGCCGGGAGTCGTCGGCGCGGTGCCACATGAGCTTGACGGGCTTGCCGAGCTTCTGGGAGACCTCGGCGGCCTCCAGCGCGGCGTCGGAGAAGAGTTTGCGCCCGAAGGAGCCGCCGCCCTCGGTGACGTGCACGGTGACCCTGCCGACCGGCAGCCTCAGCGTGGCGGCGATGGCCTGCTGGGCGACGATCGGCGACTTCAGCGACGACCAGATCTCGGCGCGGTCGGCCCGCACGTCCGCGATCGCGCAGTTGGGCTCCAGCGCGCTGTTGCTGCGGAAGTGGAAGGTGAACCGCTCCTCCACGACCGGGGTCGGCGGCCTGAGCCCGATCGGAAGCTCCGCGGCCTCCAGCTCCCGGAGCACGGTCTCGTCGGACTTCCCCTCCGCGGTGCCGGGCTTCCAGGAGACCTTCAGCGCGCGTACGGCGTCGATGCACTGGCCGAAGGTCTCGGCGCGCACCGCCACCCCGGTGGAGACCGTCACGACGTCGGTGACGCCCGGCATGGCGCGGACCTCGGCGAGGTTGGCCACCGGGCCGACCCTGCCGTTGATGGTCGGCGGCCGGCAGATCATCGTCGGCTTCGCGCCCGGGACGTCGAGATCCATCGTGAACTTCTTGCGCCCGGTCACCGCGTCCAGCGCGTCGATCCGGTTCTGCGGCCTGCCGATGACGGTGAAGTCCTCGCGCGGCGTGAGCGTCACCGGCACCTGCCGGGTCCGCGTGCTCGCGGCCGTCCCGGCGAGCGCGCCGATGCCGACGCTCGCGCCGGAGCGGGCGGTGACCACCCCGTCCTTCAGTGCCAGGTCGGTGACCGCCGAGCCGAGCTCGACGGCCGCGGCGGCCAGCAGCCGGAGCCGGGCGACGGCGGCGGCGACCCGGATCGGGGTGTAGGTCGCGATGGTCGTGTTCGACCCGCCGGTGAGCTGGTTGAACACGAGCTCCGGCCGGGCGTCGGCCAGCGTGACGCGCACCCGGTCCAGCGGTACGGACATCTCCTCGGCGATCAGCATGGCCGTCGAGGTGGTGATGCCCTGGCCCACCTCGGCCCGCGGCAGCGCGAACGAGACCGTGCCGTCCGGGTGGACCTCGACCGTGACCAGGCCCGAGGTGGGCAGCGCCGCCAGGGTCATCATGTCGTTGAGGTCGAGTATCTCCGTGATCTCCGGCGAGGGCAGCCGGATGTCGGGCGAGGGCGGCCGGATGTCGGGCGACGCCGTCACCCCGAGCTCGGCGGCGGCCACCAGGGTCGGGGCCGCCAGCACGTATCCGAGGAACCGCCGCCGCCCGACGGCCTCGTCCGGCGGCATGCCGTCATTCGATCCCGTCATCGCTCAGCGGCCCGGGACCGGACGGTTGATCACGGGAATGTCGATCTTGGTTTCCTTGAACTTGGTGAGGTAGAGCAAGATGTACCTCCGCGCGGCCTCGTCGATCACCCAGGCGGTCTCGGGGACCAGCGGCAGCGGGATGAGGCCCTCGCGGAACTTCACCAGTTTCGGCCAGACGGCGGGGATCACCCGGTCCCACACCGGCTCGCGCTCGATGCCGTCCCAGTCGGCCACCTGGTCGCCGACCAGGTACCGGGCGAGCGCGTTGCACAGGGACCGGCTGGCCCGGGTGCCGAGGCTGGTCTGCTCGGCGAGCTGGTCCAGCAGGATGTCGGTCAGCTTCACGCCCTCGGTCGTCGGGCCCGTGTTCCGGGGCAGGATCTGGTCCGACTGGGCGTCGGCGTCGGCCCACGACGCGGGGACGTACTCGTCCCTGATGCCGAGCATGTGCGCGGTCACCTGCCACACGTGCAGGTACGCCTCGGACTCGGCGGGAGTGATCGGGACCTTCCACTCGAGCATCCTGCGCATGGCGAAGGTCGGCAGGGTGTGCCAGGTGACCAGCATGTCCTCCTGGCTGATCGGGATCTCCTCGCCGGAGACCTCCTTCCAGTGCGGGGACTGCGGCAGCAGGTGCCGCACCGCCGCGTGCACCAGCCGGGTCTTCACGGCCTGGACGATGCAGGTGCCGTCGGGCCGGTAGGCGTTCAGGTCTCCGACGGCGAACCCCAGGAGGCTCGTCTTGGCGACCCGGTCCTCCATGTCCGCGCCGCCCTTGGAGTAGTAGACCGAGAGGGCCTCCTTGGGGATGGCGGTGCTCAGCATGCCGCCGCCCACGCCGTTGAGCAGGTTGAGGTACAGCCCGCGGGACTTGTTGAACCCGGCCGCGCGCTCCAGCTTGCCCCGGTCCGCCCATGACGGCAGCCGGCGCGCCTCCTCCATGAAGTCCCGCAGGTCCGCCGGGAGCCCTTCGGGCAGGGGCTGGTCATTGCGGTCCCAGTTCCAGAGCAGACGGTTGACCTCGGGGATGAGGCCGCGCTCGAAGAGCGAGGCGACCAGGGGGTCGGCCGCCTCGTCCCACACCCACCGGGGGTCGGCGCCGGCGCCGACGCCGGCGATCGAACCGCTCGGCGACCAGGTCCAGGGGGTCGCACGGGCCGGGAACGCCGCCCCCAGCGCTCCGAGCGCCCCCAGGGCCCCGCCCGAGATCAGCATCCTGCGCCTGCTCAGCTCCGCCATGCCGGGCTCCCCGGGTAGTTCGGGTTGTTGGCCACCGGGATCTCGATGCTGATCTCCCTCAGCTCGGACAGGTAGAGCAGGACCAGCTTGCGGATGAGCTCGTCGAGAAGCCAGTAGACGTTGTCCGTCCCCGGGAACACCTTGAGCACGCCCTCGCGGACGGCGATGAAGGGCTCCCAGAACGTGTCGAGGATCCCGTCCCAGAACGGGTACCTGCGGATCTTCAGCCATTCGGCGATCTGGTCGCCGAGCAGGAAGCGCGTGAACGCGCCGAGTATGCGCTTGCTGAGGATGCCGGCGTCGATCTGGGCGCCGAGGTTGAGCAGGATGTCGGCCAGTTTGAGACCCTCGGGCGTCGGGGCCAGGATCGGGTCCAGGACCTGCTCGGCCTGGGAGTTCGCCTCGGCCCACGACGCGGGGATGTACTCGTCCTTGATGCCGAGCATGTGCCCGGCCAGCTGCCACGAGTGCAGGAAGGCCACGGACTCGTGGTCGGGGATCGACACCTTCCACGAGGTCAGATGCTTCATGACGGTCGTGGGCAGGCTGTGCCAGGTGACCATCATGTCCGCCTGGCTGATCGGGATCTCCTCGTCGGCGGCCCCCTGCCAGTGTGGGGACTTCGGCAGGAGGTGGCGCACGGCCGCGTGCACCAGCCGGGTCTTGACGCAGGTCACGATCATTTCGCCGTCGTCGTCGTAGGCGTTCCGGGACCCGATGTCGTACCCGAGCTTGGCGGTCTTGGAGATGCGGTCCTTCATGTCCGCGCCGCCCTGCGAGTAGTAGACCGCACGCGCCTCCTTGGGGATGACCGTGCTGATCATCCCGCTGGCGAAGCCGTACAGCACGCCGAGGTAGAGGCCCCGCTTGTCGTTGAACTCGACCGCGGTGGCGAGCTTGCCCCGGTCGGCCCACGCGGGCATGCTGCGCGCCTTCTCCATGAAGGCCCGCAGGTCCGCCGGGAGCCCGTCCGGCAGCGGCTGGCCGTTCTTGGTCCAGGTCCGCAGCAGCGCGTTGACCCTGGGCACGTCGCCTCGGTCGATCAGCGAGGCGACCAGCGGATCGGCCTCCTCGTCCCACACCCACCGCGGGTCGAGGCCCGCCCCCGTGCCCGCCACCGAGCCGCTGGGCGACCACGTCCACACGCGCGCCTGCGCGGGTGTCGCGAAGCTCAACGCCCCGATGGTGCCCAACGCCCCGCCCGCCTTCAGCAGGTCGCGTCTACTGAATTCGCCCATGCCTCCGCCCCTCTCCTGAGGTCGAGATCACCGCTGATACGATGAGACGTATAGTGCATCTGCGTATCACCAATAGAGCACACCGTGTCGTGCACCACAAGACCGCGACGGCGGTTGTGGGCGATCGGGCAGAATCAACACAGGAGGTGATCGTGGAACCCGTGCTGTCCGCGCTCATGGCGCCGTCCGACTCGGATTCGCTGCTGGAACGCGCCTACACCGACGCCGTCGAACGGGTCGACGACCTGGACGAGACCCGGACGCGCATCCTCGACGCGGCGTACGAGCAGTTCTGCCGCCTGGGGATCCGGCGCTCCACCATGGAGGACGTCGCGCGCCGGGCCGGGGTCTCACGGGTCACGGTCTACCGGCGGTTCCCCACCAAGGACGCGCTGGTCGAACACGTGGTCCGCCGGGAGTTCCGCCGCTACTTCGACCGGTTCCTCGCCGACATCGAACAGGCCCGCACCGCCGCCGACCGGGTGGTCCTGGGCTTCGTGAGCTCGCTGCGCGCCATCCGGGGCAACCCGCTGATCGGCGGCCTGATCACCGCGGAACCGGACCTGATCGTGCCCTCCATGGTCAGCGACGGAGGCCGCACCCTCGCCATCGTGCGGCAGTTCGTCGCAGGCCAGCTCCGCCGCGAGCAGCGCGCGGGCAACGTCTCGGGCGACCTGGACACCGATCTCGTGGCCGAGCTGATGGTCCGGATCTCCGCCTCCTTCCTGGCGATCCCCAGCCAGGTCGTCGACCTCGACGACGACGGGCGGCTGGCCGCGGTGGCCCGGCGGTTCCTCGTGCCCATGCTGGAGCCGGCCGGCTCTGCGGACTGACCGCCGGAGCGCGGCTCAGCCGATCGGATCCGGCCGTCCACGATTCCGGCGATGACGCCCTGGGGAACAGGGGGGACGGCGCCCAAGCCGAAGCCGGTCAGCGGTACGGCAGGCACGTCGTCCAGCTCTACGTCGCCACGGCGGCCGGCCCGGTCCGCCGCCCGGCGCCGGGCGGCCGTACTCGTGTCCGCCGAACGGAGAGATCTCAGAAGCGGATCAGAGGGACGGCCGAGGGCACAGGTCGAAGATCAAGCCGAGAGCCGATCTCAGGTCTTTCGTCCCTGCCCTGGCCGACGCCGGCCGCGTACCTTCGAAGGATGGAGATGACTGAGGTCCGCGCGCTGGCACGGGAGGTGATCGACGACCCGACACTGACCTACCGGCAGCGGATGCACCGCCTTGCCGGGCTGTCCGAGAACGCCCTCGATCCGCCGCCGGTCTCGGCGGCCTGCGCCGAGGCGCTTGAGAAGCGGATCATCTGCGACATGTACGAGGGCAACGCCCCGCACCGGCCCCGCTACATCCTCCCCGACTACGCGAAGCTTCTGCGCGACGGGTCCGCGTTCCTCGAACTCGAGCCGGCCCGCGATCTGGACGAGGCGCTGAACACGCTGCTGATCGGCTACACCCAGGTCCCCTCGATCACCGGTTACCCGGTGTGGCTGGGCGACCTCGACGCGCTGCTCGAGCCGTACACCGAGGGCGTCTCCGACGAGGAGCTGTACCGCAGGCTCCGGCTGTTCTGGATCGCGATGGACCGGATGCTGCCCGACGCGTTCGCCCACGCCAACCTCGGCCCGGACGACACCCGCGTCGGCCGCACCGCCCTGCGCCTGGAGCGCGACCTGCTGCAGGTCGTCCCGAACCTGACGCTCAAGGTCGACCCGGCGCGGACGCCGGACGACCTGGTGCGCGACGCCGTGGAGACCGTCTTCGCCTGCGGGAAGCCGCACTTCGTCAACCACCCGATGATGGTCGCCGACCTCGGACCGGAATACGGCGTGGCGTCCTGCTACAACTCGCTCCGCTCCGGCGGCGGTTCGCACACGCTGGTGCGGCTGAACCTGCGCGAGGTGGCGCTGCTCCACGAGGGGTCGCGGAGCTCCTTCCTGGACGACCTGCTGCCGCGCTACGTGGAGCTGACCGCCGAGCTGATGGAGGCACGGATCCGGCACCTCGTCGAGGAGGCCGGCTTCTTCGAGCACTCCTGGCTGGTGGCGGACGGGCTGCTCCACCTGGACCGGTACTCCGCGATGTTCGGTGTGTTCGGGCTCGCCGAGGCGGTGGCCCTGGTGCTGGGATGCGAGGGCGTCACCGCACGCTACGGCCACGACGACGTGGCCGACGAGCTGGCCCACCAGATCCTGCTCCGCGTGCGCGACCTGGTCGCCGCACGGCCGATGCCCTACTGCGGGGGAAACGCCGGCCGAGCACTGCTGCACAGCCAATCCGGCATCGACCTGGACGTCGGCGTGACCGCCGGCTGCCGGATCCCGATCGGCGAGGAACCCGGGCTGCTGCGACACCTCCAGACGGTCACCCCTCACCATGTGCTGTTCCCTGCCGGGATCAGCGACATCCTCGCGTTCGACGAGACCGCGCGGCGCAACCCCGACGCGGTCGTGGACATCGTCCGCGGGGCGCTGCGCACCGGCATGCGGGACGTGACGTTCAACCTCGACAGCAACGACTTCATCCGGATCACCGGCTACATGGTGCGCAAGTCCGATCTTGCGAAGGTCGAGGACGGCGCCCGTCACGACAGCACCTTCCTCGGTGCCGGAGCGGTCGCCCAGTCGCACGGCCACCACCGCGCGCCCAAACGGATCATGGCCCATGAGCTCGATGTCGGCTCGCGTCGCTGAGGTCATCCCGTTCTCCTGGGTGGACGGCCCGGGGAACCGGTTCACGGTCTTCCTCCAGGGCTGCTCGTTCGACTGCCTGGCCTGCCACAACCCCCAGACCATCCCACCCCGGCGCCCGGACACCCGGGACGCCTCCGTCGCGGAACTGCTGGAGGAGATCCGGTCGGCCGAGCCGTACCTCGCCGGGCTCACCGTCTCGGGGGGCGAGGCGACCGGTCAGTGGCGCTTCATCCGTGACCTGTTCGGCGGCGTCCGCGCCGACCCTCGGCTACGCCGGCTGACGACGTTCGTCGACACCAACGGCCACGCCCTGCCCCGGGTCTGGGACGAACTGCTCCCGGTCACCGACGGGTTCATGGTCGACCTGAAGGCGCTGGACTCCGACGTGCACCGTCGGCTCACCGGCCGCGGCAACGAACTGGTGCGCGACTCGATCCGGCACCTGCACGGCAGCGGGAGGCTGCACGAGGTGCGGCTCCTGCTGGTGCCGGGCGTCAACGACGCTCCCGATCAGCTCGCGCGCACCGCGGACTGGCTGGCGGCCCTCGACCCGGACCTGCGCGTGGTCGTCATCGGCTTCCGCCGGCACGGGGTGCGCCCCGAGTTCCAGGTACTGCTCGAGTCGACTCCGGAGCTCGTGGCCTTCGCCCGAGAGGTGCTCGAGCGAGGCGGACTCCGCACGGTCGTCACCGTCTGACCGCCGGCACCGCACACCGTGCGACCGCGTCTCATTCGATGTCTCCATCAAACCCGGGGCGGTTCACTTGGTGGACGTTTCGCAACAGTCACTCAGGCGAATCGGCCGCCAGGACCCGTCCGCCGACGTGGCCCTTTCCTGCGGCGGCAGGTGCCGCCTGCACGGCCTTCCTCGTTCCTCAGTGCTGGACGGGCTCATCGGCCGGGTTCTGTCCGCGAAGCAGGAACCACGCGACGGCGGCGGCGACAAGCAGCAAGGCGGCGCCGACGCCGGCGGCGAGGGCCACTCCGCCGACGAAGGACTCGCGTGCCGCGTGCAGCAGCGCGGCGGCCGCATCGGCGGGCATGCGCGCGGCGGCCACGACGGCTCCGGCCAGTGACTCGTGTGCGGCCTGCGGGGTTCCGGCCGGTCCGGTGAAGTCCTGGTAGATGTTGGTGACGACGGACCCCAGCAGGGCGATGCCCAGAGCGGTGCCCAGTTCGTAGGCCGTCTCCGAGACCGCCGAAGCAGCGCCGGCCTGCTCCTTGGGGACGGCGGTGAGGATGACGTCCGAGGTGACCGTGAACGACAGCCCGGCGCCGAAGCCGACGACCAGCAGGGTGGCGCCCAGCAGGGGGTAGCCGGTGGACTGGCTGATCGTGGTGAGCGCGGCCAGGGCCAGGCCGATGACGGCCAGGCCGCCGGAGACGACCGCGCGCACCGAGAAGCGCCGCGCCGCGGCGCCGGCGATCAGGCCGGCCGCCACCGCGCCGACGGCGGTCGGCAGCTCGGCGATGCCCGCTTCGATGGGCCGCCGGTCCTGGACGAGCTGCAGGTACTGGGAGAGGAAGAACAGCAGCCCGGACAATCCGAGGATGGTCAGCAGGTTCGCCAGGACGGCGCCGCTGAAGCCGCCGCTGCGAAACAGCCGGACGTCCACCAGCGGGATCGGCAGACGGCGCTGGCGCCGGACGAACCCGTGGAGAGCGGCCCCACCGAGCAGGCCTGCCGCCAGGGTGGGCCAGGTGAACCCGTCGGCGGCGGCCTCCTTGATCGCGTACACGACGCCGACCATGCCGACCGTCGACAGCAGGACACTCGGCAGGTCCCACGGCCCCGGGGAGGGGTTGCGCGATTCCGGCAGCAGCTTGATCCCGACGACGACCAGCAGGGCCATCACGGGCAGGTTGATCAGGAACACCGAGCCCCACCAGAAGTGCTCCAGCAGCAGGCCGCCGACGATCGGGCCGACCGCCATACCCGCCGAGGCTGCGGCGCTCCAGATGCCGATGGCGAGACTGCGCTCACGGGGGTCCTGGAAGAGGTTGCGGATCAGCGCGAGGGTGGAGGGCATCAGCGTGGCGCCGGCGACACCGAGCAGCGCCCGGGCGGCGATCATCATCTCGGGGGTCTGCGCGTAGGCGTTGAGCACCGAGACCAGCCCGAAGGCGGTGGCTCCGACCAGCAGCAGGCGCTTGCGGCCGATGCGGTCGCCCAGGCTGCCCATGGAGATGAGCAGGCCGGCGATCACGAACGAGTAGGCGTCGCCGATCCACAGCAGCTGAGTGCCGGAAGGCTGCAGATCCTCACTGAGGTAGGGCGTGGCCAGGCCCAGGACGGTGGCGTCCACCGCCACGAGCAGCACGGCGAGGACCAGGACGCCCAAGGCGAGCCAGCGGCCGGAGCGCCGCTGCGCGCTGTCCTGCTCCCCCGGATGCAGAACACCGGTCATGATTCGTCCCTTCGCGTCGCGCCGCCGAGCAGCAGCTCAGCGATCATGTGGGTGAAGTCGTTGCGGGCCACCCGGCCCTCGATGACGGCCCAGCTGCCGGCGGCCAGCAGGCCGTAGAGAGCCTCGGCGAGCCACGTCGCGCTCAAGTCGATGCGGAACTCACCGTTCTCCTGGCCTCGGCGGAACAGGCCGGTGAGCCGCTCTTCGATACGGAACCAGCCCGCGTTCTGCTTCTCGCCCTCGAAGAGCTGGTTTTCGGAGTAGAGGAAGGCGAGCAGCCCCGCACAGGGCTGGATCTCGCAGATCAGACGGCGCACCGCGCCCGCGGCCGCACCGTCCTCGATGCGCGCCGCCTCCAAGGCCGCCTCGCATTCGGCGATGCCCAACTCCTCCAGGGCGCGCACAAGGGCATCGCGCCCGGCGAAGTGACGGTTCAGCGTCGCTCTGCTGATCCCCGCGCTTCGGGCGACTTCTTCCATGGTCGCCGTCGCCTTGCGTGTCAGCAGCTCAGCGGCGGCGTGCAGCACATGATCACGATCGAAGCTCATGAGCCAATGGTAACCCACAAGAGACATAAATGCTTCAAGTGAGACATGGATGACTCATTCAGTGGAGCCATTGCCCGTTACCGACACGGAACAGCGACGGAACAGACGGTCCACGGCCCCGTCGCGAGGCCCACCGAAGATCACTACTCAGTGTGAGCGCAGTTGTGCCGGACAAGACCCGCGGACTGCCCGCGATCAGCCTGGACGACCACTCTCCGTGAATGATCGACGGCCGCTCCGGCGCGGCCGTCTGCACCGCTCTTCCGGTTCTCACGGACCGGTGACGGACCAGAGATCCGGAACGCCCGTCAGAGCCCGTCCGCGGAATCCGACATCTTCAGCGAACGGGCAGGCCGGTGACCGCGCGGCCGATGATCAGGCGCTGGATCTCGGACGTGCCCTCGAAGATGGTGTAGATCTTCGCGTCCCGGTGGAAGCGCTCGACCGGGTGGTCGCGGGTGTAGCCGGCCCCGCCCAGGATCTGGATGGCCTGCTCGGTCACCCATACCGCCGTCTCCCCCGCCACCAGCTTGCACATCGACCCCTCGGCGTGGTCGAACGACCGGCCGTTGCGGGCCATCCAGGCCGCGCGCCAGGTCATCAGCCGGGCGACGTCGACCCGGGTGGCCATGTCGGCGAGCAGGAAGGCGACGGCCTGGTTCTCCCCGATCCGGCGGCCGAACTGCTCACGCTCCCGAGCGTAGTCCCGGGCGTACTCGAACCCGGCGCGGGCGATGCCGACCGCCATCGCGGCCACCGAGGGGCGGGTCGTCTCGAAGGTCCGCATGGCCGCCTGCTCACCGGCCCTGCCGCCCTCGCGCACCCGTGCGAGCCGGGCGTCCAGCTTCTCCTTGCCGCCGAGCAGGCACGAGCCGGGCACCCGTACGCCGTCGAGGACGACCTCGGCGGTGTGCGAGGCCCGGATGCCGTGCTTCTTGAACTTCTGGCCCATCGACAGGCCGGGGGTCCCCGGCGGGACGACGAAGGAGGCCTGGCCGCGGGTGCCGAGCGAGGGGTCGACCGAGGCGACGACGACGTGCACGTCGGCGATGCCGCCGTTGGTGGCCCAGGTCTTGACGCCGTTGAGGATCCAGTCGCCGGAGGCCTCGTCGTGGACGGCGCGGGTGCGGATGGCGCCCACGTCGGAGCCCGCGTCGGGCTCGGAGGCGCAGAACGCGCCGAGCTTGACGTCGTCGGGGGTGCCGAACATCTGCGGCAGCCACTCGCCCATCTGCTCGGGGGTCCCGGTGGCCGACAGGGCGGCGGCGGCCAGGCCGGTGCCGACGATGGACAGGCCGATCCCGGCGTCGCCCCAGAAGAGCTCCTCGAAGGCGACCATCAGGCCGAGGCCGCTGGGCTCGAAGGACTGCTGGGCGAAGAAGTCGAGCGAGTAGAGGCCGATCTTCGCCGCCTCCTGGATGACCGGCCAGGGCGTCTCCTCGCGCTCGTCCCACTCGGCGCCGGCCGGGCGGACGACCGTCCGGGCGAACTCGTGCACCCAGTCGCGCACCTCGCGCACGTCGGCGCTCGGTTCCGGGCAGAAGCCGTTCTCGCTCATCGTCCGTTCCTCCGAGAAAGGGTTACCATCGGTAACACCCTCTACCTTACCGGCAGGAGCCGTACCCGGGAACGGTGGCCATGGGCGGGCGCTCGGAGACCGCCACGTCCCGCACGGTCGCATGGTGCCCGGCCGGCCCGCGGCGAAACTGGGCCAGGCGCGGGGACGGCTCGTGCAGCGGGACCATCTTGTCCTGGCGGGCCAGCCGCGACCAGGAGGTCTGCAGGATCTGCGCGGCCATGCCGCCGAGGGCCTCGGTGGACTGGTGGGAGTGCACCCTGCGGCCCAGGTCCACCTGGGCCAGCGCGTCCAGGCCCGACAGCTCCAGCAGGTCGATCAGGAGCCCGAGCTCCACGCCGTAGCCGGTGACGAACGGGACCCGCTCCAGGACCGAGCGGCGCCCGGCGTACTCTCCCGCCAGGGGCTGGACGAACCCGGCGAGCAGCGGCCAGTGCAGGTTGAGCAGCGGCCTCGCGACCAGCTCGGTGACCCGTCCGCCCCCGCCCGGCGCGTCCGCGCCCCGCGCGTCGCGCAGCGGCCGGTCGTAGCAGCCCTTGACGTAGACCACGCCGGGGTCGGCCAGGAGCGGCCCGAGCAGCCCGGTCACGAACGAGGTGCGGAACTCCCGCAGGTCCGCGTCGACGAAGACCAGCAGGTCGCCGGAGGTCGCGGCGAGGGACTTCCACAGCGCCTCCCCCTTGCCGTCCAGCGGTTTGAGGTCGGGCAGGACCTCGTCCTGCGCCACCACCCGGGCTCCGGCCGCCGCGGCGCGCGCGGCGGTGTCGTCGGTGGAGCGGGAGTCGACGACCACGAGTTCGTCGACGAGCGGCACCGCCTCCATCAGCTCGCGCCGGATCGCGGTGACGATCTCCCCGACCGTCTCCCCCTCGTCGCGCGCGGGCAGCACCACGCTGACCGTCGTGTCCCCCCGGGCCTCCAGCAGCTCCGGCGGGGACCAGTCGTCCCAGGACGACGTACGGCGGCGCAGCCATGCCTCCACCTCAGGCAGCACAGCCCATCCTCCCCGTCACCCCGGAATGCACGGGTATCACCCTATGGGTCACCGTGGCGACGTGAATCATCGGCCGGACCGGTCCCGCGGCACCGGGGATCAGTCCGCGGCGTGGCGTTCCAGGAAGGTGTAGACGTCGGCCTCGTCCACCCCGGGGAAGGATCCGGGCGGCAACGCCACGAGGACGTGCGAGTTGGCGCGCGCCGACGGCCAGGCGTAGCCCTCCCAGCGCTGGGTCAGCTCGGGCGGCGGCCGGCGGCAGCAGTCGCCGCTCGGGCACTCGGACTTGGTCCGGTTCACGGTCTCCCGGCCGCGGAACCAGCGCGACTCGCGGTACGGCACGCCGAGCGTGATGGCGAAGTCCCGCTCCCGGCTCGGGTCCACGTGGGCGACGCAGAAGTAGGTGCCGGTGGGCGAGTCGGAGTACTGGTAGAAGACGGAGAAGCGGTCGGGCGAGAGGAAGACCTGGCGGCCCGACCACTGCAGGCACATGCGCTGGCCCTCGATCGCGCCCTGCTCGTCGGCGGGGAAGACGATGCCGTCGTTCTCGTAGGCCTTGTAGATGATCCCGCCGACGTCGTTGCGGACGAAGTGGCAGACCAGGTCCAGGTGGTGCGTGGCCAGGTTGGTGAAGCGGTGCGCGGCCATCTCGTAGGAGACCGCGAACACGTCGCGCAGGTCCTCCACGCTGAGCGCCCGGTCCTGCTTGGCCTCCCGCAGGTACGGCGCGGCGGCGGCCTCGGGGACCAGAACCGCGGCGGCGAAGTAGTTGGCCTCGGTCCGCTGGCGCAGGAAGTCGGCGAAGTCGCGCGGCTTGTGGTGGCCGAGCGCCAGGTGGCCGATGGTCTGCAGCAGGATCGTGCGAGGGGTGTGCATGCCGAGCTGCTCGTGCTTGACGTAGATGCGCCGGTTGCGCAGGTCGGTGATCGAGCGGACCGTCCGGGGCAGGTCCTGCACCGTCCGCACGCTGTAGCCGAAGTGCGTGACCAGCGCCTGGACGGTGCTCTGCGAGAGCGCGCCGGAGCGGTAGCCGACCGCCGCCAGCGCCTCGGCGGCGGCCTTCTCGATCTCGGCGAAGTAGTTGCCCTGCTCGCGCTGCTTGCGGCGGAGCTCGGCGTTGGCGGCACGGGCCTCCTCCGGGGTGGCGGTGCCCTTGGCCTGACGGGAGCGGAGCTCGCCGTAGAGGCCGAGGATGTGCTCCAGCACGTCGTTGGGCACGCGCGCGGAGACCTTCAGCCGGGGCAGGCCGAGGCCGGCGTAGAGGGGGTCGCGCTGGGCCTCCTCCAGCTCCATCTCCAGCTGCGCGCGCCGGTTGGGGGCCTGCCGCCGGAGCAGCTCCTCCACCGGCACGTTGAGCGCGGAGGCGAGCGACTTGAGCAGCGACAGCTTCGGCTCGCGCTTGCCGTTCTCCAGCAGGGAGAGCTGACTCGGCGCCCGGCTCACCCGCTCACCCAGGTCGGAGAGGGTGAGACCGCGCTGCTTGCGCAGGTGGCGCAGGCGCTGACCGAAGGCGATGAGGTCGAGCTCCTGCGTCAAAGAAAGCGGTTCTTCTCCGACAAGAGGTGTCATGTCCTGATCCTAAGCGAAAATTCAAGCCATCTTCCACTCGCGGACAGCGCACCCGCCGGGCGCGCGGACACCGTCCCGGATCGGCCGCACCACCGCCACCCCCGCACCGCCACCCCCGCACCGCCGCGCCATGCCGCGAGTGAGCCGCGAGTGAGCCGCGAGTGGGCCGCGAGTGAGCCGGACCACACACATGATTGGTCTAGTCCATAGCGGAAACTCGCATGTTCTTCTCCACTGAATACCGGTCAGTATTAGTTAGAACAGAAAAAACATCGTTCTTTCCGCGAAAAGTACCTTGTTTGCCCGTTTCGGCGGGGCACAGACTCAGGGCAAGGCACCCAGGGGACGACAAGGAGTGAAAAAATGAACGATCGCCTCAAGGGAGCCGCAGAGGAACTGCGGCGCGAGTGGCAGACCGACCCCCGGTGGAAGGGCATCGAGCGGACCTACACGGCCGAGGACGTCGTGCGGCTGCGGGGCTCGATCCAGGAGGAGCACACTCTCGCCAAGCTCGGCGCGGAGCGGTTGTGGGACCTGCTGCACAGCGAGGACTACGTCCACGCCCTGGGCGCGCTGACCGGCAACCAGGCCGTCCAGCAGGTCAAGGCGGGATTGAAGGCCATCTACCTGTCCGGCTGGCAGGTCGCCGCCGACGCCAACCTCGGCGCCCAGACCTACCCGGACCAGAGCCTCTACCCGGCCAACTCGGTCCCGGCCGTCGTGCGCCGCATCAACAACGCCCTGCTCCGGGCCGACCAGATCGAATGGTCCGAGGGCTCGGGAGACGCGGAGAACGCTCCTTACTACCTCGCTCCCATCGTGGCCGACGCCGAGGCCGGCTTCGGCGGCGTGCTGAACGCCTTCGAGCTGATGAAGGGCATGATCGCGGCCGGTGCCGCGGGCGTGCACTGGGAGGACCAGCTCGCCTCCGAGAAGAAGTGCGGCCACCTCGGCGGGAAGGTCCTCATCCCGACCGGCCAGCACATCAAGACCCTCAACGCGGCCCGCCTGGCGGCCGACGTGTCGGGTGTCCCGTCCCTGATCATCGCGCGGACCGACGCACAGGCCGCGACGCTGCTGACCACCGACGTGGACCCCCGCGACCGCGCCTTCACCACCGGTGACCGCACGGCCGAGGGCTTCTACCGCGTCCGCAACGGCGTCGACGCCTGCATCGCCCGCGGTCTGGCCTACGCGCCCCACTCCGACCTGCTGTGGATGGAGACCTCCACCCCCGACCTGGACGTGGCCCGCGAGTTCGCCGAGGCGATCAAGGCGCGGTACCCGGACCAGATGCTGGCCTACAACTGCTCGCCGTCGTTCAACTGGAAGAAGCACCTGGACGACTCCACCATCGCCAAGTTCCAGCGCGAGCTCGGCCACATGGGCTACAAGTTCCAGTTCATCACGCTGGCGGGCTTCCACTCGCTCAACTACTCGATGTTCAACCTGGCTCAGGGCTACGCCGAGGAGGGCATGACCGCCTACGTCGAGCTGCAGGAGGCCGAGTTCGCCGCCGAGTCCCGCGGCTACACCGCCACCCGTCACCAGCGCGAGGTCGGCACCGGATACTTCGACCTGGTCAGCACGGCCATCGCGCCGGACTCCTCCACCACGGCCCTCAAGGGCTCCACGGAGGAGGAGCAGTTCGAGGCTCACTGACCCGGGCCAGGACCGGGAGCGGAGGTCTCGCGGTCGGCGCGGACGGGCGGCTCTTCAGGGCATGCGGAGCCCGCCCGGCCCGCCTGACATCCGCCTGAGCCGAGACCCGCGCTCCCGGTCCGCCCCCGGGCTCGGACTCCCGAGACCAGGACGAAGACCCCGCCTCCTTCCCCCCAGGGAGGCGGGGTTCCTGCATGCCGGCCCGGTGCTCCCGGCGTCACGGGCCCGCCGGCTCCGGAGTCCCGGCCACCGGGACAGCGAGGGCGGACAGGAACGCCGCGGCGGCGGGAGACGGCGGGAAGCGGCTCCAGATGAGATGTTCCATCCGGGCGGGAGCGTCACGGAGCCGCAGGACGGGCAGATCGGGAAGCCCGGCCGCGAAGGCCGCGGGTAGCATCCCGATGCCCAGACCCTGGCGGATCAGACGGGCCATGAAGTCGGGGGAGCTCACCTCGAAGGCGACCTCGCGCCGCACCCCGGCCGCCGCGAACGCCTCGTCCGACTGGACCCGCCCGGCGGTGCCCGCGGGGAAGTCGACGAACGGCTCGTCCGACAGGTGACGCAGCTCCAGGCGTTCCCGGTCCGCCAGCGGGTGACCGGGCGCCACCACGGCGACGAGGTCGCCGCGCGCCAGTTCGCGACCGCGGACGCCTCTGGGCGCCGCACCCAGGGGCAGCCCCAGGAAGGCGACGTCCAGGGTGCCCTGCCGCACCCGCTCGGTCAGCTCCTCGCTCGCGCCCGAGCGGAGACTGATCCGCACCTGCCGGTGCCGCAGGTGGAAGTGCCTGAGCACGGTCGGGAGATCGACCGCCGTGACGGTGGGGATGGCGCCGACGGCCAGGCCGCCCCGGATCTCGCCGGCGGAGGCCGCCACCTCGGCGCGGGCCCGTTCGGCGGCGTCGAGGGCCTGGCGGGCCGCGGGGAGGAACGCCTCACCGGCGGACGTCAGCCGGACGCGACGGCTGGTGCGGTCGAACAGCCTGGCCCCCAGTTCGCGTTCCAGCCGGGCGATCTGGTGGCTCAGCGCGGACTGGACGACCAGGCACCGTTCGGCGGCGCGGGTGAAGTTGCCCGTCTCCGCGATGGCGACGACGTAGCGCATCTGCTGAAGCTCCATGGATCAATCGTCATACACGATCGCCGGCCATGACGAACATGCGTTGGACTCATTGATCCTTTTTCCTCGAGGCTGGGGACATGACGGCGACGAGATCCCCTGCGAACGGCGGCCTGCCGCACCGCCTGCTCCTGCTCATGTCCGCCGCCACCGGCCTGGCCGTCGCCGGTAACTACTTCGCGCAGCCGCTGCTCGACCTGATCGGCCGGGAGCTGGAGATCGGGCCCTCGGCGGCGGCGCTGGTGGTGACGGCGGCGCAGGGCGGGTACGCCCTGGGGCTGATCCTGCTGGTGCCGCTCGGCGACCTGATGGAGCGGCGGCGGCTGGCGGTGTCGCTCTACGCCGCGACCGCGGTGTTCCTGCTGGTCTCGGCCACCGCCGCCGACGGCACGGCACTCCTGGCCGGTACGGCTCTGACCGCCCTGACCTCGGTCGGAGCACAGGTCGTGGTGCCGTTCGCGGCGACGCTGGCGGATCCGGCGGAACGCGGCCGGGTGGTCGGCACGGTGATGACCGGGCTGATGCTCGGTCTGCTGCTGGCGCGGACCGCCGCCGGGGCGTTGTCGGAAGCGGGCGGGTGGCGGACGGTCTACTGGGTGCACGCGGCCCTGATGGCGCTGACCGCCGTACTGCTGCACCGCTTCCTGCCCCGGCTCGGCGGGGACGGCAAAGGCCTGTCCTACCCGGGGCTGCTGCGTTCGACGGTCGCGATGTTCCGGCACGAGCCGCTGCTGCGGTGGCGCGCGGGCATCGGCGCGTTGAGCCTCGCCTCGTTCAGCGTGCTGTGGACGGCGCTGACCTTCCTGCTGGCGGGGCCGCCGTACGGCTGGACGGAGTCGGCCATCGGCCTGGTCGGCCTGCTCGGCGTCGCGGGTGCGCTGACCGCCGCGGTGGCCGGGCGGCTGGCCGACCGCGGGCACGTGCAGACCGTCACCGGCGCCGGGACGGCCCTGCTCCTGGCGTCCTGGGCGGCGCTCGCGGCGGGGCCGCACTCCCTGCCCTGGCTGCTCGCCGGCGTGGTCGTGCTGGACCTGGCGCACCAGGCGGTGCTCAACAGCAGCCAGAACGTCCTCTACGCACTCCGGCCCGAGGCGCGCAACCGGATCAACTCCGCCTTCATGGCCTCCCTCTTCCTCGGCGGCGCGGCGGGCTCGGCGCTGGCGTCGGCGGCCTGGGCGCACGGCGGCTGGGCCGGCGTGTGCGCCCTGGGCGCCGCGCTCTCGGCCGGGACCGCCGCGCTCTGGGTCCTGGAGCGCCTCACCGTCGGGTCGCCGTCGCGGTACGTCAGCTGATCCGTGTCCTCTGATCCGTGTCCTCGCCGTCTGATCCATGTCCTCACCACCCGAAGGAGAACGAGCATGTCGCGCACCATACTGATCACCGGAGCCACCGGAACCGTGTCCACCGCGCTGGTGGACGCGCTGCGCGGGGCCGGGGTGAACCTCCGCGCCCTCGTCCGCCGATCGTCCGGCGCGGACGGCCTGCGCGAGCGGGGGGTCGAGGTCGTCGTCGGCGACCTCGACGACGCCCGGTCGCTGCCGCCCGCCTTCGAGGACGTGCAGGACGTCTGGCTGCTCACCCCGAACGGCCCGCGTGCTCCGGAGAACGGCATGAACGCCGTGTGGGCCGCCCGCCGGGCCGGTGCGGAGCGCGTCGTGCGCCTGTCCGCCGTCGGGGCGGCGCACGACGCGCCGAACCGCAGCGGCAGGCTGCACGCCCTGTCGGACCGGGAGACCGAACGGTGCGGCATGCGCTGGACGATCCTGCGTCCGCACTGGTTCATGCAGAACCTGCTGAACGAGGCGGGCGACATCGCCGCCGACGGCGCGTTCGCGCTGAACATGGCCGCGGCGCGGATCGGCATGGTCGACGCACGCGACGTCGCCGAGTGCGCCGCCCGCGTGCTCCTCGACGATCCGGACCGCCACCACGGCGCGACGTACACCCTCACGGGCCCGCGCTCGCTGACGTTCGACGAGGTCGCCGGTGAGCTGAGCCTCGCGCTCGGCAGACCCGTCAGGTACCTGCCGGTCGGCGACGACGCCAAGCGCGAGACGCTGCTCGGCTGCGGCGTGCCGGCCTGGATCGCCGACATGCTCGAGGAGTACGCGCAGGCGTACGCCTCCGGCTGGGGGGACTTCACCACCGATGCGCTCACCGGCCTTCTCGGCCGCCCGCCGCGTACCGTCGCCGACTTCGCCCGTGACCACGCCGCGGCGTTCGCCCCGGTCGGCGGCCTCTGAGCACCCGGCACGGGGCACGGCCTCTGAGCACCCGGCACGGCCATAGGTCCGTGGCCGGAGCACGGACCCAGGTGCGGGCGTGGGTGCGGATACGGGCGTGAGCCTGGGAGGAGAGAGGAATGAATGAGGATAAAACACGCGACACGGGAGTTCTGGGGAAATTTTATTCAGACATGGATGTTCCATCCTGATATGCCCTTCCAGTTACCCCGTTCTTACTCTTGTCTCCCTAGCCTCGGTTTTATGGGGATCTGGCTGGGACCGAACGGCATCGAGGTCGAGGCGCTCGTGGTGAACGATCGACCGTGCCTGCGCGTCACCCGTCTGGTCGACGGGGAGCGCACGCTCGTGGCGGACTGCGCCGACGTGCGGGAGGTCGGCCGCCACGTGGACCTGGCGCAGCTGGTCATGGCCGACGGCGACGAGCGGCGGAGGTTCGGTCACATCGGCGCGTGACCCGCGCCCGGCGGTGGCGCTCCCCGGCGCCAGGCCGCCTCCCTTCCTCCCGGCGCCCGGCCTTCCCCGGCACCCGGGGATGAAACAGACCGCGTGATCCCCGTAGTGTTGGCCCTCCCGGACACCGCAGGAACAGGCACGTGACCGCTCCCTCCCTGAAGGGGATTCCTGCGTCACCCCCGACCGCCCGCCGAGGAGGACTCCTCATGAACAAGCGTGAGCTGATCGAGAAGGCCGCCGCGGAGGCCGGTCTCACCCGGCGGCAGACCGCCGCGGCGCTGGACGCGATCCTGGACACCATCCAGCACGCCGTCGCAGGCGAGGACAAGGTCGCGATCCCCGGCTTCGGCTCCTTCGAGATCGTCCACAAACCCGCCAGGACCGGCCGCAACCCGCAGACCGGCGAACCGCTGGAGATCGCCGAGACCTGGACGGCCCGGTTCAAGCCCAGCCCCGGGTTCATGGGACTGATCCGCCAGCGCAAGAAGGACTGAGCCCGCACCGCGCGGAGGGACGCCCCCGTCCCGTCGGCGGTCCCTGTTCCGTCCTATCCGTGCCGTCCGCGGACGGCACGGGCGGACCAGCGGCCGTCCAGGCGGTCGATCCGCAGGGCGCGGCCGAAGCACTCCGACAGGTTCCGGCCGGTGAGGACCTCCTCCACCGGTCCCGCCGCGTGGATCCGGCCGTCGCGCATCAGCAGGGCGTGCGTCGTGGTCGCCGGCACCTCCTCCAGGTGGTGCGTCACGGTGATCGTGGTCAGCGCGGGCCGTACCGTCGCCAGTTCCTCCAGCACGGTGATCAGGTCCTCGCGGGCGGGCAGGTCGAGTCCGGCGAACGGCTCGTCCAGCAGCAGGACCACCGGATCGGCCATCAGCGCCCTGGCCACCCGGATGCGGGCCCGCTCCCCCTGCGAGCAGACGCGGAACAGCCGGTCGCCCAGGTCCTTGCAGCCCATGTCGGCCAGGAGCCGGTGGGCGCGCTCGTGCTCGCCGGGACCGTAGCGGTCCCACAGCGGGGCGCTGCTCCCGGTGTATCCGGTCAGGACGACGGTGTGCGCGGTGGCGCCCTCCTCCTCCAGCAGCTCCTCGTCGACGAGCCGCTGGCTGGCCGCGACCAGGCCGATGCGGCGGCGCAGCTCCCTGAGGTCCACCCGGCCCAGCCGCTGGCCGAGCACGGTGGCCGCGCCCTCGCTGGGGTGCCGTACGGCGGCGGCCAGCGAGAGCATCGTCGTCTTGCCCGCCCCGTTGGGGCCGAGGACGACCCAGTGCTGGCCGTACTCCACCTGCCAGTCGACGTCCGCCAGCAGCGTCCGCCCGACCACCCGGACCCCGACACCGCTCAGTTCGACCGCACCCGGCACAGTTCCCCCTCCGACTCGGCTGGCGCCGTTCACCCTAACGGATGGCCTCGGCCCCTCCCGGAGGCCCGTACGGGTCCCTCAGTCCCCGATCTGCGGCACCGGACCGGAGGAGGACGGGGAGGGGGAGGCGGTCGCCGTCGCGCTCGGCGACGGTGAGGGGCTCTCCCCGTCGCCGGTCTGCGGGATCCGGGTGAAGGAGGGCCTGGGCGCGGCCGTATCCGGCGGGCAGTCCTCTCCGGGATCCCGCGCCGCGGCCCGCCCCTCCCCGTCGGCGCAGGTCTGCGGTTCCCCGGGGGCGCCGCCCCCGGGTTCGTCGGAGGGTTCCGCCGGATCGCGCGGCCCGTCCGGGACCCGTTCCTCCGCGTGCCCGCTCACCTGCGGCACCGGCGAGGTCCGCGTCGTGGTGACCGTGATCGTGGACGGGCCGACCGGCGGCACCGTCCGGGCCTCCCCCGCCGGGGGACGGGTCCTGCGGAAGGCGCCGCCCGTGGGCGTCCCGTCGGCCGGGACCACCATCGGCACGTGCTCGGGCGGCCGGTCCGTCCCCTCCCCGAGACCGCCGTTCCCGGCGGCGAGCACGGCGAGCACGGCCATGGAGGCCGTGGCCAGCGCGGCGAACCCGGCCTGGGGCAGATGGGCGCCGTCGCGGGCGGCCCTGCGCGTCCCCCTGACCGGGGCCTCGGGCCGCTCGTGGACCCGCGGCCGGTTCCGGGACCGGTCCGCCGGCCCGGCCGCCGGGCGGGCCCGCGGCGGATCCGGGTTCCCCTCCTCCTGCGGGTACGGGACCGGCGTCCAGATCTCCGCCAGCACCTCGGCGACCGCCACCCGCAGGTCCCACGGGTCCCCGACCCCGCCCACGGCGAGCAGCGCGCCGAGCAGGTCCGCCGCCGGAGGGCGCCGGGCGGGCTCCTTGTCCAGCGCGGCCTCGACCACCGGGCGCAGCAGCGCGGGCACCGCGCAGAGCCGCGGCGGCTCCACCAGGATCCGCCGGGCCAGCGCGTCGGGCTCGCCGGCGCCGAAGGGGTGGTGGCCGGTCGCGGCGTAGGCGACCAGGCATCCCCAGGAGAAGACGTCGGAGGGCGGCAGGGCCCTGCCGCCGGTGAGGCGTTCCGGGGCGACCCAGCCGGGGCTCCCCATGACCTGCCCGGCCTGGGTGAGCGCGGCGAGGCCGTTCGCGCCCCCGGCGATGTCCCTGGCGATGTCCCTGGCGATCCCGAAGTCGATGACCCGCGGGCCGGTGGGCGACAGCAGCACGTTGGCCGGTTTCAGGTCCCGGTGGACCAGCCCGGCCTCGTGCACCGCCGTCAGCGCGGCGGCCACGCCGAGGGCGATGCCGTAGGCGAGGTCGGGGGTGAGCGGGCCGCGGGCGGAGACCACCTGGGAGAGGGCGGGGCCGGGGACGTACTCGCAGACCAGGTAGGGCCGCTCCCGGTCGGTGCCGTCCTCGATCACCGCGGCGGTGCAGAACGGGACCACCCGGCGGGAGAACTCCACCTCCTCCGCGAAACGGGCGCGGAGCGTGGGATCGTCGAGGTGCACCGGATGCGGCGTCTTGATCGCGACCACCCCGCCGTACGGGTGCTCGGCCAGGTAGACCACGCCCATGCCGCCGGCGCCGAGCCGGCCGAGCAGGAGATGGCGGCCGATGACGACCGGGTCTCCCACGGTCAGCGGCCGCACGCCAGGGGGCATCCCGTTCCCGGGGCCGGTTCCGCCACGTGCCATCCGGATCGAGCCTCTCGTGTGCGCGCTACGGCAAGCACACTGTGACCGGAGGGAGCGGGCCTTCGCTCCCGACCGGTCACAAGCACTATGGCGGGTAAGGCGAATCATCCCTCAAGGTAAGTAACCGATGGGGTCCGAGGTGCTGGACATACCGGCGCTACCTGGGGGAAACCCCTCTCTGCGCGGTCAGATCGCCGCCGGGCCGTACCCGGCGGATCCCCACGCCCTCAGGCCGCCGCCGAACCGGATCCGTCAGCGGGCTCGGAGCCGAGGAGGCCCGCGGCGAGCAGGTCCGCCGCGCCGGGGTCCGCGGCGCGCAGGTCCGCGGCGAGCGCGCCGCCGGCGGAGACGTCCGCGGGGGCGGCCCCGGCCGACAGCACCCGGGCCGCGTCCAGGAAGCGGGCGATGTGCAGGAAGGCCCGGCGCGCCTCGGGGAGGATGTCGGCGAGGAGCGGGAAGACGTGCGGCATGCGCCGCCACTCCTCATAGGTCACCGGGACGCCCGCCTCGCGCGCGCGTTCGGCGACGCGGCGCCCCTCGTCGCGGAGGACCTCGGTGGAACCGGTGACGATCATCAGCGGGGGCAGCCCGGCGTAGTCGCCGAGCACCGGCGACACCAGCGGGTCGCGGGCGTCGAGGCCGGAGGTCCAGCGCCGGGCGAGCCAGTCGACGCGGCCGGCCGGGATCAGCGGGTCGGCCAGCCGGTTGACCCGGCGGGGGGTGTCGGTGAGGTCGGTCCACGGGGACAGGCACACGGCGGCGGCGGGCGGCGGCAGCCCCCGGTCGCGCAGCGCCAGCAGGGCGGCCAGGGTGAGGTGGCCGCCCGCCGAGTCACCGGCGAACAGGACGTCGGCCGGGTCGTAGCCCCGTTCCAGCAGGCACCGGTAGGCGGCGAGCGCGTCCTGGAGCGACTCGGCCAGCGTGTGCACCGGGCCCTGGCGGTAGTCGAGCGCCAGCACCGGGCGGCGGGCGGCGACCGACAGGCGCCAGGTGATGGGCCGGTGGGTGGCCGGGGAGCAGACGAAGTAGGCGCCGCCGTGGAAGTAGAGCAGGACCTTGCGCTCGTCGAGCTCCCGCCCGCCGCGGACCCACTCCCCCTCGCACCCTCCGATGGACTCCCCCTCGACGGTCACGTGCCCGGGCAGCCGGAGCGGGACCTTCGTGGCGAGGGCGACGATCCGGGAGGCGGCGACCACGCTGGCGTCCGACCGCAGCAGGAGCCCGGAGATCGGCTTGAAGGTGCCGCGCATGATCGTGTTCAGCGCCGTGGCCTGCCAGCTGACGGGATAACCGGGGCAGACGTCCACGTTGATCTCGTCGCGCATGTGGGCACCTCCTGGAGAGGAGGATGCCCTGTAGAACTTCCTTCTACCATTCCGCGAAGCTATCGCCATGGTTACGGATATGTGACGGTATGTCCCATGCATCTCTCCGTAACCGCCTCTCCGTAATCGTCGTCCGTCCGCCGGCGGCGGGCGTCCCCCTCGCGGAGTCATCCGCACTACCCCACCGGGATCAGCGACCGGCCGCTCACGGGACGCCGGGAGTAGTCCCGCGCCGCCGATGCGGGCCGGCCCGCCGGCCGCACCGGTCGCCGTCCCCGGGCTCCGAGGCCTCCGGCCTTCCCGGGATCCGGACTCCCGGCAGGCCTAGGAGCGCAGTTCCACGGAGATGTGCGGGGACAGCGCGCGGAGGAAGTCGGAGGCGTCGAAGATCGCGCCGGCGGAGGCGACGCCGACGGTCGTGGTGCGTCCGGTGAGGATGCGCTCGACCGCCTCCGCGACCAGCGGGGCGGTGACGGCGTAGATGTCCCGGCCGCTCGCGGTGGCGCGCCGCTCGCCGCCGCCGGAGCGCACGACGACGTCGACGAGGAAGGTCTGGTCCGACCGCCCGCGCTCGTCGGCCGGGACCGGCGCCGGCGTGTCCGGGGCCGCGAGGTCCCTGGCGGCCGCGACCGTCATGTAGGTGCGCACTTCGGGGATGGACAGGTGGCTGGGAACGGTGACGACGTCGGCCATCGTGAACTCCCCGATGACGGCCCGAGGGCCGATCGGGTCGGGGAAGGGCCACTCCAGGACCGGCGGGTCGTCCTGGCGGTACTCCAGCCGGCCGTTCGTGTACACGACGCGCCGCCCGTCCCGCCGCCGCCGGGAGACCGCTCCGGCGGCGCGCGTCCCGGCGGTGGGGTGCCAGCCGCTCAGCCCGTAGGCGACGTGCGCCTCGTCGGCCGCGTCCCAGTCGCCCATGGCGGCGGTGGTCAGCAGGTCGCCGAGGCCGCCGTAGAAGGCCATCGCGGGGACGATCACCGCTCCTGCGGCGCGGGCGCGGCCGGCGAAGTGCGTGAAGGTGTCGGCGTTGGCCTCGATCTCGGCCGCCACGTCCGCGTACGGGATCCCGGCGCGCAGCGCCGCCTCGATCACCGGGGCGGCCGTCACCGCGAACGGTCCGGCACAGTTGATCACGGCCGCCGCGCCGGCCAGCGCGCGGTCGAGCGAGGCCGGGTCGTCGACCGACGCCGTGCGGGTCTCCAGCCCGGGTTCTGAGGCCGCCAGCGCCTGCAGCCTGCCGGCGTCGCGGCCGGAGGCCACCGGGACGAACCCGCGCTCCCGCAGCTCCGCCACCACGAACCGGCCGGTGTGCCCGTATGCGCCGAACACCGCCACTGCCTGCCCCGATCCCATGGACCCTCCCTCTGCTCGAACGACTCCGGGATCATCCTGGCGGGGGCGGGCATCCCAGTGTGAGCGTCTGGAACGCCATCATGCGTACAATTTCCGACATGCACACCGTCGCGCTGGCCGCCACCGACGGCATGCTGCACTTCGAGCTGTCCCTGGCGTACGAGGTCTTCTCCTCCGCCCCGGCCGGCGTGACGGTCCCCTGGTACGACGTCACCGTCTGCGGGCCGGGCGCCGTGCGCGTCGGACGGTTCCGGCTGGAACCCGACCGCGGCCTCGACCACCTCCCCCGCGCCCGCACCGTGATCGTCCCAGGATGGGCCGACGTCGAGGCGGACCCGCCCGCCGAGCTGGTCGACGCGGTGCGCGCGGCACACGAGGCGGGCGCGCGCGTGGCCTCTCTCTGCACGGGCGCGTTCGTGCTGGCCGCCGCCGGCCTGCTGGACGGAAGGCGCGCGACCACGCACTGGGCGCACACCCGTGACCTGGCGGCCCGCTACCCCGGGGTGGACGTGAACCCGGACGTCCTGTACGTGGACGGCGGCAGCGTGCTCACCTCCGCCGGCAAGGCCGCGGCCATGGACCTGTGCCTGCACCTGGTCCGCCTCGACCACGGCTCCTCGATCGCCAACGCGGTCGCCCGCCGCCTGGTCGTGCCGCCGCACCGGGACGGCGGCCAGGCCCAGTTCGTCACCGCCCCCGTGCCCGCCCCGCACGACCACCCGCTCGCCGGGCTGCTCCCCTGGGTGATCGAGCGGCTGGACCGTCCGCTGACCGTGGAGGACATGGCCCGCCAGGCGAACATGAGCGCGCGCCATCTGGCCCGCCGCTTCAGGTCGGTGACCGGCACCACCCCGCTGCGATGGCTGCTGACCCAGCGGATCCGCCGTGCCCAGGAGCTGCTGGAGACCACCGACGACGGCGTCGGCGCCATCGCGGCGGCCACCGGCATGGGCACCGCCACGACACTGCGCCGGCACTTCGGCCGCACGGTCGGCGTGCCTCCGGACGCCTACCGCCGCACCTTCCGCTCGCGCACCCGCCCCAGCACGGAGGCACGGACGGAGGCACGGACGGAGGCATAGGGAAGATAGGGAAGATAGGGAACACAGGGGGCGTAGACGGCCGCGACGTGCGGCCGGGCTCCGGCGCCGGGCCGAAAACCCGTTGCCGCGGCGCCGTACGACGGGGACAATGACACGGCCGCCCCAGTGCACCGGAACCCGGAACCTCCCTGGAGGACGTCTTCCTGCTCTACGCGCGCATCGCCGCCTACGGCTTCCGCCGTCACTCCGCCTACCGCGCCGCCGCCCTCGCCGGGGCCTTCACCAACAGCGTCTTCGGCGTCCTCCGCGCCTACGTCCTGATCGCCCTCTGGCAGGCCCGCCCCGGCCTCGCCGGATACGACGTGACGGACGCCGTCACCTTCTGCTTCCTCAGCCAGGCCTTCATCGGCCCCATGCAGGTCTTCGGCGGCGGGCTGCAGCTCGCCGGGCGCGTGCGCAGCGGGGACGTCGCCGTCGACCTGCTGCGCCCGGCCTCCCTGCAGCTGTGGAGCCTGGCCGACGACCTGGGCCGCGCCGCCTACCTGTTCCTGCTGCGCAGCCTGCCGCCCACCCTCCTCGGCGCCGCCCTCTTCGGCATCGTCGTGCCGACCGATCCGGCGACCTGGGCCGCCTTCGCCGCCTCCTTCGTCCTGGGGGTGCTGATCGGCTTCGCGCTGCGCTACCTGACGGCGCTGTCGTGCTGCTGGATCGTCGACGACCAGGGCGTGCAGTCGCTCTCGCTGGTGCTGACGCTCTTCCTCAGCGGCATGATCCTGCCCCTGAACCTGTTCCCCGGCTGGTTCGGCGCCCTGGCCCGGTCCCTGCCCTGGGCCGCCATGGTCCAGCTCCCGGCCGACGTCTACCTCGGCAAGCGGGACGCCCTGGAGGCGCTCGCCTTCCAGGCCGGGTGGGCGGCGGCGCTGCTCGCGCTGGGCGCCCTGGTCACCCGGGCCGCCCGGCGCAAGGTGGTGGTCCAGGGTGGATGACCCGAGACGGCCGCGGCCCGGCCGCACCGCGGGCGCCCCGGGCGGAGCCGCCCGTGGTTAGGACCTACCTGCTGCTCGCGTGGACCTGGCTGCGCGCCTCCGCGCAGTACCCCGTCTCGCTGGTGATGATGGTCCTCGGCTCGTTCGCCGTCAACGCCCTGGACGTCGCGGCCATCTGGATCATCTTCCGGCACACCGATTCACTCGGCGGGTTCGGCCTGGCCGAGGTCATGTTCCTGTACGGCACCGCAGGCATGTCCTTCGCCCTGGCCGACATGCTCTTCGGCAACGTCGACCGGCTCAGCCACCACATCCGCAGCGGGAGCTTCGACACCATGCTGATCCGCCCGGCCTCCGCGTTCGTCCAGACGGCCACCGACCGCTTCAGCGTGCACCGCTTCGGGCGGCTCGCCCAGTCCGCGGTGGTGCTCGGCATCGCCCTGCCCCGGCTCGACCTGCCGTGGGAGCGGGCGTGGGCGGTCCCGCTGATGATCGCCTGCGGGGTCGTCATCTTCGCTGCGATCTTCACGCTCGGCGGGGCCCTGCAGTTCCTGCTCACCGACGCCCCCGAGGTGGCCAACGCCTTCACCTACGGCGGCAGCTCGCTGACCCAGTACCCCTTCAGCGTCTACGGCGAGCAGCTCGTCAAGGGGGTGACGTTCATCGTCCCGCTGGCGTTCGTCAACTGGCAGCCGGCCCTGTACGTGCTGGACCGGCCCGACCCCCTCGGCCTGCCGTACGGACTGCGCTTCGCCGCGCCGCTCGCCGCCCTGCTGCTCGCCCTGGCCGCCGCGCTGGCCTGGCGGGCGGGCATCCGCCGCTACCGTTCCACCGGGAGTTGACCAGATGATCGAAGTCGACCGGGCCGGGCGTTCCTTCACCGTCGGCCGGGGCAGCGCCCGGCGGACCGTGCACGCCGTGCGGGACCTGTCGTTCACGGTCGGGGCCGGGGAGTTCGTCGGCTACCTCGGCCCCAACGGCGCGGGCAAGTCCACCACCATCAAGATGCTCACCGGCATCCTGGCCCCCACCTCGGGCCGCCTGCGGGTGGCCGGGCTCGACCCCACGCGCCGCCGTACGGCGCTCGCCCGCAGGATCGGGGTGGTCTTCGGGCAGCGCACGACCCTGTGGTGGGACCTGCCGCTGAAGGACAGCTTCCAGCTGATCCGGCATCTTTACAAAGTAGATCGAATGGATTTCCGGCGGCGGCTGGACGAGCTGGCGGACCTGCTCGACCTCGGGGCGTTCATGGACACCCCGGTCCGCCAGCTCAGCCTCGGCCAGCGCATGCGCGGCGACGTCACCGCCGCCCTCCTGCACGACCCGGCCGTCCTGGTCCTGGACGAGCCGACGATCGGCCTCGACGTGGTGAGCAAGGTCGCCATGCGCGACTTCCTGCGCCGCCTCAACGCCGAGCGCGGCACCACCGTCCTGCTCACCACCCACGACCTGGGCGACATCGAGAAGCTCTGCCGCCGCGTCATGCTCATCGACCACGGCCGCCTCGGCTTCGACGGCACCCTCGACGACCTGCGCGCCACGGCTCCGGACGGGGAGTCCCTGGAGGAGGTCGTCGCCCGCCTCTACACCGGCCCGCCCCCGGAGGCGCCCGCCTCCCCGTGAAGGCCCGGCCGCGTGCGCGCGCCTCCGCGGGGCCATGACGCGGCGGCCAGGACCGCCGCCAGGGGCGGCACCGTGACCAGGAACGCCGTCCGCAGGTCGAGCGCGGCCCCGAGCGCGGCCAGCGCCGCGGGCGCCGCCAGGATCGCGGTGCCGGAGGCGAGCGCGCCGTACGCCGCCGACCGCGCCGCCGGGAGCCCCGGAACCTGGACCAGCCGGGCGAGCGTCACCGGGTAGAACGGCGCGATCCCCAGTCCGGCCACGAGGAGTCCGGCGGTGACCGGTGCGGGCGCGCCGGTCACCGCGACGAGCAGGGTCCCGGCCGCCGCGAGCCCGCATCCCAGCGGGACGACCGGGACCTCCCGCGCGAGCAGGCGCGGCGCCACCAGACGGCCGGCCGCCATCCCGGCCAGGAACGCGGTGGCCGTCGCGGCGGCCGCGGCCGTGGTCAGCCCGGTCTCCTGCAGCCGGGCCGTGGCCCAGATCGTGAAGCAGAACTCCATGGACACCGCCACCACGATGGCGGCCCACGTCCCGGCCGTCCGCCACCCCGCGGGCGGGCCGGAGGCGTCACCGCCCCGCCGCGCCGCCGGGGAGGGACCGCGTGCTCCGGCGGCGTCCGCACCCGGCCGGAGGCTCCGCGGGGCGGCGGGCGGGCGCCGGTCCCGGACACCGGAGGCCGCGGCCGGGCGGGCCCGGGCGTCGGCCGCCAGGAACAGCAGCGGCGGGACGGCCAGCAGGAGGACCAGCCGGCCGTTCGCACCGGCGGCGTCGAGCGCGCCGATGGCGGGCGGGCCGAGCAGCGCGCTGACGCTCGCCGCCGCGTTGGCGCGGGCGAGGCGGGCGGCGGCGTCCGGGCCGTGCAGCAGGGCCGGGGTCACCAGGACGAGCCCGGCCGCCCCGAGCCCCAGCAGGAGCGCGCCGGCCGCGGCGGCCGCCGCGACGGGCGCGACGGCGAGCAGCGCCGCGCCGGCGGCGGCGACCAGGGCGGCCGACAGCAGCACCGGACGGGGGCCCGGCCGCAGCATCAGCGGTCCCGCGGCGCCGACGGCCAGCAGACCGGCGCCGAAGGACGACGAGAGCCAGGCCAGTTCACCGGGGTGGGCGCCGAGGTCGCGGGCGAGCAGCACCAGGCACGCGCCGAGGCTGTTGACGGTGAATCCGAGCGCCGCCTGCGCGAACCCGACCTGCCGGACGACCCGCCGCTCCTGTGCGGCGCCGTCCCGCGCTGAAGCCCCCTCGCGCGCGGCGGCGGGCTCCTCCTGCCGCGTCCCGGACGTTCCGGCACCTCCCGCCCGTCGCGTCCCGGACGTTCCGGGATCCTCCGTCCACCACGTCCCGTGCTCCCCCGCCCGCGCGGGCCGGGTGCGTTCGACAGACGCCCCGGAGTCGAGGAGAGTGCCGTCCATGCCCAGGAGCACCGCTTCGGTCGTTCGGCCCAGCCGTCGCACAGCGTCCCCCTCTAATAAACTCGTTGGTCGAGGATAAGGAGGCGGTGGCGTCCATGACAAGCCCTTCGGGTCGTCCGTCCTCCGTCCGCGCCCGGGACGCCCGGTGGCGCGGCGCGCTGGCCGTACTGGAGGAGATGCGCCGGGAGCCGGGCGTCACCCGGGCGGGCGTCGCCCAGCGGCTCGGGCTGACCACCGGTTCGGCCACCGAGATCACCGCGCGCCTGCGCGAGCTGGCGCTGCTCGCCGAGACCTCGGCCGCCTCCGCCGGGCGGGGACGGCCGACGACGGTGCTGCACCCGCATCCGGAGGGCCCGGTCGTCATCGCGGCCGACATCCGGCAGGAGGACTGGCGGATCGCGGTCGCGGCGCTCGACGGCAGACCGCACGTCGCCGAAGCGGGCGCGCACGCCGACCGCGAGCCCGGCCGGGTGATCGGCGTGATCGCGGAAGCGGTGCGGCGCGCCTGCGAACGGCACGGCGACCGCGTCCGGGCCGTGTCGGCGGCCGTCGCCGCGACGGTCCGGCACGGCGCGGTCGTGCAGTCCGCCGCGCTGGGCTGGGACGCGGTGGACCTGTCCGGGCTGGTGCCCGATCCGCGCCTGCCGCTGTTCATCGGCAACGACGCGACGCTCGCCGGCGCCGCCGAGGCCCGCTACGGCGCCGCCGCGGGGGCCGGCACCGCGCTGCACGTCACGATCGAGGTCGGGGTGGGGGGCACCCTGGTCGTGGACGGCCGTCCCGTCCTGGGCGCGACCGGCGCCGGCGGGGAGTTCGGCCACCTGCCGTTCGGCGACCCCGCGCTGCGCTGCCCGTGCGGCGCGACGGGGTGCTGGGACCTCGCCGTCGACGGGCGCGCCATCGCCCGCCACCTCGGAGAGCCGCCGCCCCGCGATCCGCGCAGCTACGCGCAGGCGGCCCTGGGCAGGGCGGTGCGGGACGCGCCGGTCCGGGCCGCGGTGGGCCGCGCCGCGAGCGCGTTCGGACGCGGCCTCGCCGGGCTGGTCAACGCCTTCGACCCCGACGTCGTCACGCTCGGCGGCTTCGCCGAGCCGTTGCGCGCCGCGGCCGCTCCGGAGTTCGGCGCGGCCCTGACCGACGGGCTGATGCGGTTCCGCCGACCCGATCCGCCACCCGTGGTGGCCGCCGTGCTCGGCGGGGACGGCGCGCTGCACGGGGCCGCGGTCACCGCGCTCGACGGCGTCCTCACCGAGGAGGGCCTCAGCGCGTGGGCTGCCGGACGCCCCGGCTGAGCACGCCGCCCGTCAGCGGTCCGGACGCCCCGGCTGGGCACGCCGCCCGTCAGTATCAGTAGGAGGACCGGCCGTTCGACTCCTCGTACTCGTCGTCGTCCTCGTCCCCGCCGCTTCCGGCCCAGCGGGAGGGCAGCAGGACGGGAAGGAACAGGGCGACGCCGACGAGCGCGTACACGCCGGTGGTGAGCAGGATGCGCATGCCCCGGCCCGCTTGGAGCAACGCCTCGTGGAAGGTCGGGTTGACGGGCAGGAACCCCAGGCCGCGGCCGGCGTCCAGGACGTAGACCACGGTCCAGGAGAGCAGGACCAGCGACGGGATGAAGGAGGCCACCGGGGAGACCCTGCCGACGACCACCAGGCCGAGCAGGAGGCCGATCCCCGCCATCGCGGCCGGCGCGGCCCAGTTCTGCCCGGTGCCTGCGACGGGCGGGGCGACGCCCTGGGCGGGCTGGAGGGCGAGGCCCATCTCCGCGGCGGCCCATCCCGCGCCGAGCAGGAGGACCGCCGTCACCACCAGTCCGATGAGCAGTCCGAAGACGTGCCTCATCCCCCACCACCTCGGCCTCGACATGTTCCGGTCGCGGCAACCATAGCCACAAAAGCCATAAAGCGGCAGGGATCGCACGCTTTCGGTTCATCGGCCCCGATGCGGGCCGCGTCCGCACCCGGTGCCGGGCCGCGTCCGGATTCGATGCCGAACCGCGTCCGGATTCGATGCCGGGCCGGATCGGACTCGATGCACCGCCGCCGCCGTGAGAGCATGGCTCGCGTCATGCTCGCCCTCCTCCCGCTCCGGCTCCTGCGCGCGGCCGTCTTCTCCGCCGTCTGCGTGACGCTCGCCGCCCTCGGCCACGCCGCCGCGGGCGGGACGGGACCGCAGCCGCGGGCGCTGGCCGCGGGAGCGGTGGCGGTGGCGGTCCTGTCCGCCTCGCTCGCCGGACGCGAGCGGTCCGGCGGCACGGTCACCGCGGTGCTCATCGGGACGCAGCTGGGCCTGCACGAACTGTTCACCCTGGGCGGCGGCACCGTCGCGCCCTCCCCCGCAGGGCACCTCCACGACCGAGGGCTGGGCGAGAGCCTGGGCATGCTCCTGGTCCACCTGACCGCCACGCTGATCACCGGCTGGTGGCTGGCCCGCGGCGAGGCCGCCCTGTGGACGCTGCTGCGCGCGGCCGCCCACCGCCTGGGGTCGGCGTTCCGGCCGCTCGCGGCGGCCGTGTCCTTCCGCGTCCCGCCGTCCGCCCCGCTCCCCGCGCCGCCGCCCGTCCCCGGCCGGGGCCTCCTCCGCCACACCGTCAGCCGGCGCGGTCCTCCGCTTCCCGCCGCCTGACCCCGCCCCGACCCGATTCCCCCGTTCTCGTCGAAGTGGAGATCTCCCATGCCGTCTTCCGCCGTGCGCCGCACCCTGGCGGTCACCGCCGGTGCCGCCGCCCTCACCCTCGGTCTGGCCGTACCGGCCCTCGCCCACGTCACGATCAACCCCGGCAGCGCCGAACAGGGCGGCTTCACCAAGGTCGCCTTCCGGGTGCCCAACGAGCGTGACGACGCCTCGACCGGCAAGATCGAGGTGACCTTCCCCACCGACCACCCGCTGGCCTTCGTCTCGGTCAAGCCGGTCCCGGGCTGGAAGGTCGAGGTGACCGAGGGCGAGCTGCCCGAGCCGGTGACCACCGAGTACGGCGAGCTGACCGAGGCCGTCACGAAGGTCACCTGGTCGGGCGGGACGATCGAGCCCGGCCAGTTCCAGGAGTTCGAGGTGTCGATGGGCCGGCTGCCCACCGACACCGACCGGCTGGTCTTCCCCGCGACCCAGACCTACAGCAGCGGTGAGGTCGTGGCCTGGGACGACGAGCCGAAGGCCGACGGCTCCGAGCCCGAGCACCCCGCTCCGGTCCTGCGGCTCACCCCGGCCGCGGCCGGGAGCGACGGGCACGGCGGTCACCCGGCCGCCGCGGCCTCCCCGGGGGCGCACGCCGCGCCGTCGGTCGCCCCGGTCGCCGCCGACGCGTCCTCCGGGCACTCCGGGTCCTCCGACGGCACCGCCCGCCTGCTCGGCGGCGCCGGGCTGGCCGCCGGGCTGGCCGGGCTCGCGGCCGGGCTGCTCGGCCTGCGCCGCGGGAGCCGTACGGCCTCCGGGGCGGGCCCGGACGGGACGCGCCCCTGAGGAAGGACCGCCGACGGCTCGTCCGCGCGGTCACCGGGCACGGACGGCCCCGGGCCGCCCGCACCCGGTGACCGCCGGGCGCGGGCGACACCGGCGTCCGGGCACGGAAACGCCGGTCCCGCGGAGAGCGCAGCGCTCCGCGGGACCGCGCCGTCCCCCCGCCGGAGCCCTCAGGCGGTGACGTCCCTGCTCGTGAAGCGGGCCCAGGCCACCGAACCGAAGATCACCGTGTAGGCGGCGAAGACCAGCAGGCCCCGCCCCATCTCCGCGGTCGCCACCGGATCGCGCAGGACGCCGTCGAACCCGCTCCACCAGTGCGTCAGCAGGTACGGCTGGAGCCCCGACAGCTGCGGGACGGCGCCGACGACCTGGGTGGCGATGACCAGCACCACGGTGGCGGCGATGGCGCCGACGGCCGCCTCCGTCAGCGTCGACAGGGCCAGCGAGACGGCGGCCAGGGCGGCCATCCCCGCCGTGGCGTAGAGCACGACGACGCCGATCCTGAGCAGCCCCTCGGCGAAGGGGACCGTCGTCCCCGACAGCAGCGTGATCGGCCCCGCCGGGAACAGCACCAGTCCGACGACCAGCGCGGACAGCGCGACCAGGGTGACCGCCGCCAGGCTGAAGACGACCGCGCCCGCGTACTTGACGGTCAGCAGCCGGGTCCGCCCCGCCGGGGCGGTGAGCAGGTAGCGCAGCGTGCCGCCGCCCGCCTCCCCGGCGATCCCGTCCCCGGCGACCACCGCGACGGACACGGGCAGCAGCAGCTGCACCAGGAGCGCGAGCGCGGCGAAGGTGAGGAAGAGCCCGTTCCCGGCGATCTGCGTGAAGATCGCTCCTGCACCGTCGGCCTCGCCCTCGCCCGGCCCGCCGAACAGGCGCAGCGCCACGCCCAGCAGGACCGGCACGAACGCCAGGACGGCGAGCATGGCGAGGTTGCGCGGCCGGCGGAAGATCAGTCCGGTCTCCGAGGCGAACAGCCGCCACCAGGCCCGCACCGCGCCCGGCCGCCGCACCGTCCCCGCCGCGCCCCCGGCCCCGGTCCCCGCCGCGCCCCCGCCGGAACCCCGGTCCGCGTCCCGCTCACCGCCGGCGTCCCCGCCGCCGCGGTCCCCGCCGCCGTTCCGGCGGCCACGGCCTCCGGCGTCCCCGTCACCACGTCAGCCGTCGACATCGAAACCCTCCCCGGTCAGCTCCACGAACACGTCCTCCAGACTCGGCCGGTGCACGGCCAGCCCGCGTACCGCGACCCCGCCGGTCACCAGGGCGGCGGTGACGCGCTCGGGCGGGAGCCCGCCGAGCACCGCGCCGGCCTCCGCCGCACCGGTCCGGACCCCCGTCAGCCCGAGCCCCGCCAGGACGGCCGCCGCCGCGGCGGGATCCGGCGTCTCCACCCGGACCCTGGCCTCCTCCCCCGCGCGCAGCTCGGCGACCGGCCCCTCGGCCACCAGCCGGCCGGCGCACATGACGCCGACGTGGGTGCACATCTGCTCGATCTCGGTCAGCAGGTGGGAGGAGACGAAGACGGTCGTCCCGCCGGAGGCGACCTCCGCGACGAGCGCGCGCACCTCGCGGGTGCCCTGCGGGTCCAGCCCGTTGGTCGGTTCGTCGAGGATCAGCAGGTCCCGCGGGCCGAGCAGCGCGGCGGCGATGGCCAGCCGCTGGCGCATGCCCAGCGAGTAGGCGCGGTAGCGCTTGCGGGCCGCCGCGGTCAGCCCGACCCGCTCCAGGGCGAGGCCGATCCGGCGCGCGGCGGTGCGCGGGTCGGCGGCCGGGTCGGCGGCGTCGTAGCGGCGCAGGTTCGCCTCGCCCGACAGGTAGGGGTAGAACGCCGGCCCTTCGACCAGCGCCCCCACCCGGGGCAGCACGGCGCCGATCCCACCGGGCATCGGCGTGCCGAGCAGCTCCCAGCTGCCCTCCGTCGGGGCGACGAGCCCGAGCAGCATGCGGATCGTCGTGGTCTTGCCCGAGCCGTTCGGGCCGAGGAAGCCGAAGACCGAGCCCCGCGGCACGGCCAGGTCGAGGCGGTCCACGGCCACCTGCCCGCCGCGGAAGCGCTTGGTCAGCCCCCGGATCACGATCGCGTGGTCCTGCGGGGGCCCGGTCCTGTCCGTGCGGGGGGTCGGGTCGGTGCGGACGGTCACCACGGAAGCTCCTTCGGTCGTCCGGTCCTGGGCGGCGGGTGGGGGCGCCGCGGCGGGCGCCCCCGGGATCACGCTCACTTCCGGCCGGCCGCCTCGACCAGCTTCTCGGGGGTGACCGCCCCGAGGAGCAGGCGCCCGTCGTCGGTGAGCAGCGCGGAGACCAGCTTGGTCCGGATGACCTTGCCGCTGCCCCACGTCCCGCTGACCGGGGTGGCGGACTTCAGCAGGGCGTCGGCCACGGCGGTCGCGTCCCCGGCCGCCTCACCGCCGGCGGCCTGCTCCGGCCTTCCTTCCTGGAGGTCCCGCAGGGAGAAGGGGAGCACGGCGACCGCGGTCCAACCCGTGCCGACGACCTCGGCCCCGTCCTTCATCCTCTCGCCCTCGTCCTGCCGCGCCGCGTGCCCGGACGTGAGCTCGGAGAACGACTTCTCCTCGACCTTCGCGCCCGGCGGCGGGGTGAAGGTGAAGTTCTCCGGGGCGGGCGGGGTGAAGGTCACCGTGGTGAAGCCCACCTCGAAGGCCGGTTCGGCCGAGCCCTCGGCGTAGACCTGGACCCGCAGGGGGGTCAGGGTCTCCCCGTCCAGCGCCAGCCTGATCTCCTTCACCAGGGACGCGGCGTCCTTGGGGGCGAGGGTGAGCTGGTAGGCGTCGCGGCCGGCGACCTTCTCGTTGCTGGTCACGCCGACCGCGGTGTCGGCGTCGGCCTTCTTGAGCAGTTCCTGCGCGATCTGCTGCGGCGTGGCCCCCTCGGGCAGCGCTCCGGCCGCTCCGGGACCGTGACCGGTCCCCTTCCCCGGCCCGTGCTCGGCCCCGTGATCGGTCCCCTTCCCCCGCCCGTGCCCGGCCCCGTGCGCGGCGAGCTCCTCGGAACCGGCCTTGATGCGGGTGGCCTTGTTCGCGTCGCTCTCCCAGAGCCAGGCCTGGCCGCCTCCGACGATCAGGTCGGTCTCGCTCATCCGGCCGGGCAGCGCCAGCCGGACCTTGTCGGCCCCGCCGTACCAGACCTTCAGCTCGTGCGAGCCGGCGAGCAGCGCGGTGGGCGAGCTGCCGGTCGCCCCCGTCACCTGCGGCAGCCCCGGCAGGCCGAAGGAGGAGGTCTGCATGAGGGTGCCCGACATGGGCCGCGGCCCGGCCTCTCCGGCCCGGACGGCGTCGGCGAGCAACTGCTCGGCGGTGCGCTCGGGCAGCGCCGGCGCCCCCTGGACCGCGGCGATGACCGGGCCCGCGCCGACGGCTCCCGCGACCACCGCGACCGCGGCGATCGGCACGCCCCACCTCACGGCGCGGCCTCTTCGGGTCCGCCGCTGTTCCTGCTCTGACATGTCACTCCCTTACGGTATGTCTTTCATGTCCGTCTGTGCCTTCACCTGAAGACTGCACGGGAGCCCCTGTGCGGAAGCTGAGACGAGCTGAGAGGTCCCACAGGGTTCTCAGCCGCCTCTCAGCCGCACTGGCCGAAGATGGTGCCGGACGAGAGGAGGCAGGGATGAGGGTGCTCGTCGTGGAGGACGAGCGGCGGATGGCCGCGGCGCTCCAGCGCGGGCTGCAGGCCGAGGGGTTCGCGGTCGACCTCGCGCACGACGGCGAGGACGGCCTGCACCGGGCCAGGCAGGGCGACTACGACGTGGTCGTGCTGGACATCATGCTGCCCCGGCTCTCGGGCTACAACGTCTGCAAACAGCTGCGGGCCGAGGAGAACTGGGTGCCGATCCTGATGCTGTCGGCCAAGGACGGCGAGTACGACATGGCCGACGGGCTGGACCTGGGCGCCGACGACTACCTCACCAAGCCGTTCTCCTACGTGGTGCTGGTGGCCAGGCTCCGGGCCCTGCTGCGGCGCGGCGCCGGACGGCGGCCCGCCGTGCTGCGGGCCGGGGACCTGTCGCTGGACCCCGCCCGGCGCAAGGTCAGCCGGGGGCGGACGCCGGTGGAGCTGACGCCCCGGGAGTTCGCCCTGCTGGAGTACCTGCTCCGCCGGCACGACGAGGTGGTGTCCAAGACCGAGATCCTGGAGCACGTCTGGGACACCTTCGACACCGACCCGAACGTGGTCGAGGTCTACGTGGGCTACCTGCGCCGCAAGATCGACGTGCCGTTCTCCCGCAACGCGCTGCAGACCGTGCGGGGAGCCGGGTACCGGCTGGCTGGCGATGGCGGCTGAGTCCTCCGGGGCTCCCGGAGGGGACGGCCGCGCCGAGCCCGGGCGGAGCACGGGCGCCCGCCGTACCGCCGGGTGGTGGCGGCGCAGGAGCCTGCGCTTCCGGCTGACCGCGGTCGCCTCCGCGGTGCTGGCCGTGGCGCTGGCCGTCTCCGCCCACGTGATGATGGGCGTGCTGGCCCGGGCGCTGCTGGACCGGACCGACGAGTCGCTCTACCAGCGCGCCCGGGGGGTGGTCTCGCTCGCCGACGCCGGGCGGCTGCCCGGCGAGCTGACCTCGTCCGACGGCACCCTGATCCAGGTGGTCGACGCCGCCGGGCGGATCACCCACGCCACCACCGGCACCGACCGGCTCGTGCCGCTGCTGGACGCCCGGAAGCGGGCCGCCTCGCTGACGGAGGGCCGCGCGCGGTTCCTGGACGGCGAGCCGTACGGGATCCCGCACCTGCTGCGGGTGCGGGTGCTCAGCGCGGACCGGGGGCAGACGGTGATCGCGGCGCGGGTCTTCAGCGAGGTGGAGACCAGCGTCGCCACGGCCGGGCGGGTGCTGGTCGTCGGCACGCCCCTGCTGCTGGTCCTGCTGGCCGCGGTCAGCTGGGTGATCGTCGGACGGACCCTGCGGCCCATCGCCGCGCTGCGCCGGGGCGCCGAGGAGATCACCGGCACCGCCAGGTCCCGCCGCCTGCCGGTGCCCGAGTCGCGCGACGAGGTCTACAGCCTGGCCACCACGCTCAACGCCATGCTGGACCGGCTGGAGCGGGCCGACGCCCGCCAGCGCTCCCTGGTCTCCGACGCCGCGCACGAGCTGCGCAGCCCGCTGGCCAGCATCCGGCTCCAGTTGGAGGTGGCGCTCGGTCATCCGGGCGGCGCGGACGACTGGCGCGAGACCGCCGAGGGCGTGCTGGAGGACACCACGCGCCTGACCCGGCTCGCCGAGGACCTGCTCGCGCTGGCGCGCCTGGACGAGCGGGGCGGCGCGCTCGCGCGGCGGGAGCCGGTCAGACTGGACGACCTGGTCCCGCAGACCGTCGAGCGGTACGGCGGGGCCGTCACGGTGCGGATCGCCGGGGAGGGCGGCGCGGCCGTCACGGTCGCCGGGGACGCGCTCGACCTGGGGCGGGTGCTGGTCAACCTGGTCGACAACGCGCTGCGGCACACCGTCTCCCCGGTGCTGGTCGAGCTGCGGACCGAGGGCGCGGACGCGGTGCTGACCGTGGCCGACGACGGGCCCGGCATCCCCGAGGCCGACCGGGAGCGGGTCTTCGACCGGTTCACCCGGCTGGACAGCGCGCGCAGCCGGGACGAGGGCGGAGCGGGCCTGGGCCTGGCGATCGTCCGCGAGACGGTCGACGCGCACGGCGGCGCGGTGCACCTGGAGGACGCCTCCCCCGGCCTGCGCGCGGTGGTCCGCCTCCCGCTGTCCTGAGCACTCCCGCTGTCCTGAGCACTCCCGCTGTCCCCAGCGGCCCCGCCCCGCTGAGCGGCGACCCCCTTTCCGCCTCAGGGGAAGCCCGGCACCGCCTCAGGGGAGCTCGGCGAACCGCTCCACGTCCTCGATCCTCCCGGCGATGATGATCACGTCGCCGTAGCCGAGGACGGTGTCCGCCCCGGCGTAGGTGAACTCCTCGTCCTCGCTCTTGACGCAGACCACCGTCACGCCGTACTTGCGGCGCAGGTTGGTCTCCCCCAGGGGCACGCCGGTGTAGTCCCGCGGCGGGCGGGTCTTGACCAGCGCGTAGTTGGCGTCGACCTCCATGTAGTCGAGCATCCGTCCGTTGAGCAGGTGGGCCACCCGCTCCCCCATGTCGTGCTCGGGGAGGATCACGTGGTGGGCGCCGACCCGCTCCAGGATGCGCCCGTGGTCGCGGCTGATCGCCTTGGCCCAGATGTCCTCGATCTCCAGCTCCACCAGCAGGGAGGTGGTCAGGATGCTGGACTCCAGGTCGGTGCCGATGGCGACCACGGCCCGGTAGAAGTCGGGCACGCCGAGCTGGCGCAGCGCCTCCAGGTCCGTGGAGTCGGCGACGACGACGTGGGTGAGCCTGCCCGACATGCTCTGGACCACCTTCGGCCGGCTGTCGATCGCCAGCACCTCGGTGCCCCGCCGCACCAGCTCCGCCGCCAGCGAGCTGCCGAACCGGCCCAACCCGATCACCACGACCGGGTCGTTCCTCGTGTCAGGCACGATCGTCCTCTCCTGCGTTCACAACGGGCGTTCGGGCGAACCCTGGCGGCCCTGCCGCAGCGCGGTGACGACCGCGAGGGCGGCGCGAGCGGAGGCCGCGTCGTGGACGCGGAAGACCCGGGCGCCCTGCCAGGCGGAGACGGCGAGGGTGGCCATGGTCCCGGCGTGCCGCTCGTCGACCGGGAGCCCGCCCAGGGTCTCGCCGACGAAGTCCTTGTTGGAGACCGCGACGAGCACCGGCCAGCCGGTGGCGACCATCTCGTCCAGCCGGCGGCCGACCTCCAGGGAGTGGTAGGTGTTCTTGCCGAAGTCGTGCGCCGGGTCGATGAGGACCGACTCGCGGGCGACCCCGGCGGCGACCGCCCGCTCGGCCAGGTCCACGGTGTAGTCGATCACGTCGGCCACCACGTCGGCGTAGGCGATGCGGTGCGGGCGGGTGCGCGGGGCGACGCGCCCGGCGTGCGCGCAGACCAGGCCGATGCCGTGCGCGGCGGCGACCCCGGCGAGCGCGGGGTCCACCCCGCCCCAGGTGTCGTTGAGCAGGTCGGCTCCGGCCTCCGCCACGACCTCGCCGACCTCCGCGCGCCAGGTGTCGACGCTGACGATCAGGTCGGGATGGCGGTCGCGGACCGCCGCGACCAGGTCGGCCACCCGGCGGATCTCCTCGGCCGGGTCCACCTCGTCGCCGGGTCCCGCCTTGACCCCGCCGATGTCGACGATGTCGGCTCCCGCGGCGACGGCGCGGTCCACCGCCTCCAGGGCGGCGCCGAACCCGTAGGTCCTGCCCCTGTCGAAGAACGAGTCGGGGGTGCGGTTGACCACCGCCATGATCGCGAACTCGCCGGGCCGGAACGCACGGCCGCGCAGACGCAAGATAGTCATCGGGACCGAGCCTACCGCCCGGTGCCGGAGAGGCCGGCGCTCCCACCTGCGCCGCCTCTGTGGGTCGTGCTGTCAACCGACGTGGCGGCCGGTGTGCGGCCGTCGTGCCGGGTGTTCCTAGGCGGCCGACCCACCCTCGGCCACGGTCAGGAACTCCTGCGCGATGGCGGGCAGGCGCCGCCTCGCGTGGACGAGCGCGATCACCCGGCGGAGCGGGGGATCGAGCGACCGGACCACCAGTCCGGCCCGGACGGCCTGCTCGGCCGTCCCGCGGTACCAGAGCAGGGAGGCCGCGCCCGCCAGGACCGGCTCCAGCCGGCCGCCGCGCTCGTCGGTCTCCAGGGCCGCCACGGGGGCGACGCCGTACGTGGCGAACAGGGAGTCGAACTCCCTGCGCCGGAGGCCGCCCGGGGCCGGGAGCACCAGCGGCATGCCGTCGAGCATGCGCACCGGCACCGGATCGGGCAGGTCGAGGCCGGGCGGGGAGATCAGCACGATCTCCTGCCGCTCCAGCGGGTGACTGATCAGGTCGGCGGGGACGGGCAGGTCCGTGAGGCCGAGGTCGGCCCGCTGGTCCCTGATGGCGCTGACCACGCCGTCCCGTCCGTCGCAGCGGACGATGTGCACGCGCACCTTGGGGTGCTCCGCGCTGTAGGCGCGGAGGATGCGGCCCGCCACCCCCGGTTCGAGACCGGGGGGGGAGGCGATGCGCAGTTCCGCCGCGGGCGACCGGCCCTGGGCGGAGAGCGCCTCGATCTCGTGGACGGCGTCGAGCGCCTCCCGGGCCAGCGTGACCACCCGGCGCCCCTGCGCCGTGACGATCACACCGCGCCCGGAGCGGGCGAACAACGTCATCCCGAGCTCGCGTTCCAGATCTCTGATCGCACGGGAGAGCGCAGGTTGTGCGATGTACAGCGACCTGGCCGCATCGGTCATGGTGCGGTGCTCCGCCGTCGCGACCACGTAGCGGAGCTGCTGCAGATTCATGGCTCCGAAGCTAGGACACGGCGACCGGCCGGGTCCTGCACATCGCGGAGATCACCTCAGATGATTTCGGACGGTAGCCGAATACGGTCACATCCGTGACGAATGATAAATCAGTATGCTTACGCCCCAAATTCGACAAGGCATCAGGCCGGTCGGTCCGAGCGGACGCCTGGTGCACGGGGAGACACGGGGAGACAGAGTGACAGCCAGCGGGCAGTACCCTCCGCCGCCACCGCCTCAGGGGCGGCCGCATCCCGCCCCGCCGCCGCCCGGCCACCCGCCGCAGGGCCGTCCGCACCAGGCCCCGCCGCAGGGCCCGCCCGCCGGACAGGGCTACCCGCCCCCGCCGAACGCCCCCTACCCCGGACCCCCGCAGGGCCACCCCCAGACACCGCCGCCCGGCCAGGCACGCGCGCCGTACGGCCAGCCCCCGCCCCCGGCCCCCCACCGGCCGCCGGTCCACCCGCCTCAGGGGCCCGTGCAGGGCCGTCCGTACCAGGCCCCTCCGCCCCCGGCCCCTCCGTACCAGGCCCCTCCGCCCCCGGCCCCGCCGCAGGGCCCGCCCGCCGGACAGGGCTACCCGCCCCCGCCGAACGCCCCCTACCCCCACCCCGGACCCCCGCAGGGCCACCCCCAGGCACCGCCGCCCGGCCAGGCACGCATGCCGTACGGCCAGCCCCCGCCCCCGGCTCCCCACCACCGCCCGCCCGCCTACCCGCCGCCCGCCTGGCAGCCGGCGCGTCCCCGCGGCGGCGGGGCCGGAGTGGTCATCGGCACGGTCTTCGGCCTGCTCGCGCTGGTCTTCACCGGGCTCGTGCTGGCCGGGGCGGTGATCAAGAGCAGCCGCGACTCGGCCTCGGTCCCCTCGGTCGCGATCCCCACCTTCACCCCGAACGAGCGCTCCACCGGACGGCCCGGCGACGGCAGGAGCGACGAACCGGAGCCCCGTACGTCCCGGCCGTCCGCGGAGCCATCGGAGACCTCCACCCCGCGGCGGACCCTCAACACGAGCCTGAAGAACAACTCCCTCTACTCCCCCCGGGGCCTGCCCCGGGTGCACTGCCCGGCGGGCTCCGGGAGCATCTACAACCACAGCCAGCTCAAGTCGCTGATCCTCAAGACGTCCCGGTGCATGGACAAGGTCTGGTCGAAGGTCCTGAAGGACCAGGGCATCGCCTGGCACCGCCCGGGCTACGCCGTCGCGTCGCGGCGGGGCCGCGGCGCCTGCGGGGACTTCCCGCAGACCGGGAGCATCGTGCCGTACTACTGCCCGCGCAACACCACGATCTACGCCTCCACCGCGGCGATGGCCAAGGGGTCGGGCAACTCGCTGGGCTACGGCCAGATCACCGACTGGCACGGCGCGATCATCAGCATGATGGCCCACGAGTACGGTCACCACGTCCAGCAGCTGTCGGGCCTGTCCAACACCTGGTGGCAGCAGACGCTCGAGTCGGGCAGCCGGAGCGGCAAGCTCGCGCTGAGCCGCCGGTTCGAGCTCCAGGCCACCTGCTTCGGCGGGATGTTCATGCGCGCGGCCGCGGCCAGCTACCCGGTCACCCCGGCCCGGCGCAACACGCTCTACTACTTCTACTCGCGGGTGGGAGACCATCCGGGCTGGCCCCGCGACCACGGCTCCCCGGCGAACAACAACCGCTGGTTCCGCCAGGGCTACGAGAAGAACAAGACCTTCCAGTGCAACACCTGGCTCGCCCCGTCCTCCACGACCTCATAGGTTAAACCTCCCTTCATCCAGAATTGCCCAGCTGTCTGTCATGTCCAGATATGGGGGCTAGAATCCAGGGCAATTCTGTGCAATCGGGGAACCTCGGCTGTCAGCCAGGTGGACCGGGCGAAACCATAGGAAGCGGTGTGACGATGCACCTTGGGCAGGACTCGGGGGATCTCACCGGCGAGGGCGGGAAACGCCGCCCCCGCCGACGCGCGGGCCGGGCCCCACGCCCCGGCGGCGTGCCCGACACGCCCACCGGACAGACGTCCGGCGTCCCCGCCGCGACCCCCGGACGCGCATCCGGCGCGCCGGGCGCTTCCACGTCCGGCGTCCCCGCCGCGACCGACGCATCCGCGGCGGCCGGCGTTCCCGCGGCGGCCGGCGTCCCGGCCGCGTCCGGCGCACCGGTCGCGGAAGCCGCGGAGGCGGGGGGCACCGCCCCGGGCGCGGGCGGGACCCCGCCGTCCGGCGCGCGGCCCGGTCCCGTCCCGGCGGGTCCGCCGACGGACTCCGCGGGCCCGACGGCCGCACCGGCGTCGCCGCCCCGGTTCGCCCGGCCGCTGACCACCGGGACGCTCATCGGCTGGACCGCGCTCTCGGTGATCCTGCCCGGCGCGGCGCACCTGCGCGCCGGGCGGCGCCGCACCGGCTCCATCCTGCTCGGCGCCTTCGGCGTGCTGCTGCTCCTGGGGCTGATCACCGCGATCACGCTCTCCGGCGAGGGCAACACCGGCCTCGCCACCCGGGACGGCGTGCTCGGCCTGGGCGTGGGCCTGGCCGGACTCGGCGCGCTCGGCTGGTTCCTGCTGGTGCTCGCCTCCTACATCACGCTCGGCCCCAGCCGGCTCAACGGCACCGGCCAGATCGTCTCCGGCATCGCCATCGGCACGCTCTGCGTGGCGGTGACGGCTCCCTTCGCGCTGGCCGCCAGCACGGTGCTGACCGTCAAGCAGACGGTCAACGCCATCTTCCCGACCGACCCGCAGGACCCCGCCGCGCCCACGTTCAAGCCCGAGGACCCCTGGGACGGGCGCGACCGGATCAACTTCCTGCTCATCGGCGGCGACGGCGCGGGCAACCGGGAGGGCATCCGCACCGACAGCATGAACGTGGCCAGCATCCACATCAAGACCGGCAACACCGTCATGTTCAGCCTCCCCCGCAACCTGCAGCACGTGCGCTTCCCGCCCACCAGCCCGCTGGCCAAGCAGTTCCCCAACGGCTTCATGCGCGAGCTGCCCAACGGCGGCCTGCTCAACGAGGTCTGGCAGTACGCCGAGGACCATCCGGAGGTCATGGGGCGCAAGCACCAGGGCCCCCGGGCGCTCATGGACGCCATCGGCTACACGCTCAACCTGAAGGTCGACTACTACGCCCTGATCAACATGTACGGCTTCGCCCACCTCGTCGACGCCATCGGCGGCCTGAAGATCAAGGTGGACCAGGACGTCAAGTACGGCGGCTCGTTCGGCACCGCCGGCACGATCAAGGCCGGCTACCGGACGCTCTCCGGCGAGGAGGCCCTCTGGTACGGCCGCTCGCGCGTCGGCAGCGACGACTTCTCCCGGATGGCCCGCCAGCGCTGCGTCATCGGCGCGTTCGCCCAGCAGGCCACCCCCGCCGTCGTCCTGACGAACTTCACCAAGATCGCAGGTGTGGCCAAGCGCATGGCCCGGACGAACATCCCGCGCGACATGCTGGAGCACCTGACCGACCTGGCCCTCAAGGTCAAGGACGCCAGGATCACCAGCCTCCAGTTCGTGCCGCCGGAGTTCTACACCGGCTCCCCCGACTGGCAGAAGATCCGCGCCGCGTCCGCCAAGGCGCTGCGCCAGTCGACCCAGCCCCGCCGCGCCCCCCTGGCCGGCCGCGGGACGGCCACGCCCGGCGCGACCGGTGCCACCGGTACCATCGGCGCTTCCCCCACCCCGACGCTCAGCGCGCCCGCCAAGCCGACGGCCAGCAAGAGCCCGACGGCCAACAGGAGCGCCCAGTCCCTCGACGAGGTCTGCGGCCTCTAGACCCGCGGAATCCGCGCCGCGCCTTCGGGGCCCGGACCCCCTCGCGGGGTCCGGGCCCCGCGCGTCCGGTGCGCCCGGGGGCCGGTCCGCCCGGGCCCCGCTCATCCGGTCCGCCCGGGGACCGGCTGAGCGCGCCCGGCCCGCCCGGTGCGCGTCCGGCCCCACCCGTCCGGCCGGGATGCGCTCACACGGTCCCGTCCGGCCGGGATGCGCTCACACGGTCCGCGCGGTCCTCGGCAGCAGCGCGAACGCCCCCAGGTAGAGCAGGCCCGCCACGATCAGCAGCGCCTGGTAGCCGATGACCAGCGCCAGGTACTCCAGGCAGCCGCCGACCATCGCGCCCAGCAGGTTGGCGCCGAACGCGGTCGTGCCGTCGGCGGAGTCGGCGAAGCGCTTGGCGAACACCACGTTGGCCGCGAAGATCGGCAGGAACGCCACCGCCACGGCGACCACCGCCCGCACCGGCACCGGCAGGCCCAGCAGCCAGGAGTTCGGCACCAGCCAGGCCAGCACCAGGCCGGCCAGCAGCACGCCGTACATGACGGGCAGCGGCGGGGTCCGGAAGCGGCGCGTCACCTCCACCGCGGCCAGCACCGCGACCAGCACCCCGGCGAACACGATCGCGTTGACCACCCAGGTGGTGCCGAACAGCAGCGCGAACCCGGTCACGCTCTTGGTCTCCAGCAGCAGGAACGCCACCCCGAGCAGGAACAGGTCGGCGTAGGGGCGCATCCGGCGGTACGGCCCGGCGACCACCCGGACCGCGAGCAGGCTGACGACCAGGATCAGCAGCAGGGTGACGACGTAGATCTGCGGGATCGTCCGGTCCTTCAGGTAGAGGAAGGGCCGGTCGTCCCCGGAGGGCGGCGGGGTGGCGGCGGTCGCGCCCGCCCACTCGGCCCCGCAGGACTGGGCCCGCTCGGTGACCCCCGCGGTGATCACCGCCTGCTGGCCGGCCGTGCTCACCACGTCCACGCACGGCCTGTGCCCGAAGGCGGCCTGCACGGTCGAGGCGAGCCGGTCCACCAGCCAGCTCTCCCGGTAGTAGTTGTACATCGAGAAGGCGCCGCCCGGCTTGAGGCGCTCCCGGGCCGCCTCCATCGCCTCCCGGGTGAACAGGTAGCTCTCCAGCCGGAGCGAGCTCGCCCCGGAGACCAGGGTGAGCGAGTCGGGCAGGGCGAACAGGATCAGGTCGTACTTCTTGCCCGTCTGCTCCAGGAAGGCGCGGCCGTCGGTGATGTGGGTGGTGACGCGCGGGTCGGCGTAGGGCCGGTCGGGGTGATGGGCCGCGCCCAGCTCGCGCAGCCGCGGATCGATCTCCACCGCGTCCACCCGCCCGGCCCCCTTGGACAGCGCGATCGCCACGTCGGTGCCGCTGCCCGCGCCCACGATCAGCACGTCGTCCAGCCGACCGCCGGCCGCCCGCTCGTACGGCAGGGCGTACTGCCGCTCCCACTCCAGGCGGCTGGCCGCCGGGACGGCCCGCTGGTGCGGGATCCCGTTGACCTGGATGTCCATCACCGGCACGCCCTCCTGCGCGAAGCGGCTGTGGGTCACCTTGTAGTACGGCGACCACAGGGCCCCGGCGGTCAGCGTCTCGGCCGCCAGCGCCGCGACGACCACCAGCGCCGGCACGGCCAGCGCGACCCGCGGCCACAGGCCGCGCGGCCGGAGCAGGACGGCGTAGGCCAGCGCGGCGATGACGCCCCACGCCACCGGGGGCGCGCCGAGGAACGACAGCGCGGTGAACAGGCCGATGCCGGTCAGGCTGCCGACCAGGTCGTAGCGGTAGGCCTCCAGCCGGTCCAGCTCCGGGAAGCAGCGGCCGACCAGCTCGGCCGGGCCCATCAGCACGACCGCCGCGGCGACGAAGACCACCGGCAGGATCAGCCAGGGCGGCGGCCCGCCCGCGCTCAGGCTGGTCCAGTACAGGACGCCCTCGGTGTGGCGGTCCACGGTGACCGGGAACAGCAGGATGACGGCGACCAGCACGGCCAGCGCGACCGGCGAGTAGTACGGCGGCCGGTCCGTCCGCCCCACCCGCAGGAAGCCCAGCCCGATGCCGAGGAACGAGCCGAGCAGCACGAAGTTGGTGAAGTAGCTCAGGTGCACGATGTTCGACCCGGTCCACCGGATCAGCGCCAGCTCCAGGAAGAGCATGAAGGCGCTGGCCACGACGAGTCTCGGCCGGGTGTCGAGCCAGTGCTCGGAGCGGGTGTCGGGGCGGTGGGGTGGCGTGCTCTGCGCCGCGGCGGTCATGCCGTCCAAACGTAGTGATCCCGGCCCTCCCGCGGAAGGAGGACCGGCCGCGACGATTCACCGGGATTGCACCGCAGACGCTGGTGGCGGGCGGTTTGCGGGACTGGACGGAGCCGTGCAGATGCAGGAACGTGGGGAGGTTCGCCGTCCTCGAATCCCTTCAACCCTCGGTGGTGTGCAATGCGGGTCCTGATCCAGCTCCGCCCCTCTCCGGACGTCGTCGCGGCCGTGGCCGACCCCCGCCGGACCGCGGCCGCGGCCGACGTCGCCGACGGCCTGCCCGGGGTCGTCCTGGACCCCTCCTTCACCCCGGTGGCGGTGCCGCGCCCGGTCCCGCCCGCGGGCGGCGACCCCCTCTCGCTCCGCCGGCCGGTGCGCTTCTCGCTCGCCGCCGAGGACGCCTCGGTCCTGGTCCGCGGGGAGATCTCCGACGACGAGGCCGCGGTCCGGCTGGCCCTGCTGCCGACGCTCCGGCCCGACGTCACCGGCGTCTTCGCCGACCCGGTGATCGAGTCGACCCTCACCTGCGGCGGCGATCCCCCGGTGGGCGACTGGCACGACGTGGCGCGGCTGCTGGCCGTGGAGGAACTCGCGGGCGAGGGGCTGGACGGCGCGGGCGTCGCGCTGGCCGTGCTGGACACCGGGATCAACGCCGCGCACGTCGCCCGCCACCTCGGCCGGGAGTTCACGCTGGACGCCGCGCGCAGCTGGAACCCGGCCGGGGTGACGGGCAAGCCGGGCGAGTTCGAGGTGGACCACGGCACGATGTGCGCCTTCGACACGCTCATCGCCGCCCCGAAGGCGACGCTGATCGACATCCCCGTGCTGCTCTCCCGGCGGCCGGGCGGCTCGGCCGTCGACGGCCTGCTCTCGGACGCGGTCGCGGCCTTCGCCCACCTGCGCACGGTCCTGGACGCCCAGCCCGAGGAGTCGCGGGCCCTGGTGGTCAGCAACAGCTGGGGCTCGTTCTCCCCCCGGTGGGACTTCCCCGTCGGCAGCCCGGGCAACTACTCCGACAACCCGGCCCACCCGTTCAACCTGATCGTGGCGGGTCTGGAGGCGGCCGGCGCCGACGTGCTGTTCGCGGCGGGCAACTGCGGGCGCGACTGCCGCGACGGCCGGTGCGCCTTCCCCGACCGGCCGATCGTCGGCGCCAACTCCCACCCCCGCGTCCTGTCGGTCGGCGGCGTCGACACGCGCGGCGAGCGGGTCGGCTACTCCTCGCAGGGGCCCGGCCGGCTGGAGGACCGCAAGCCCGACCTGTGCGCCTACACGCACTTCTCCGGCTCGAAGGCGTTCGGCGCCGACCGGCCCGACTCCGGCACCTCGGCGGCCTGCCCGGTCGCCGCCGGGCTGGTGGCCGCCGTCCGCACGCGGTGGCCCGCCTCCCGGCTGTCCCCCGCCCAGCTGCGCACCCTGCTCCGCCGCACCGCCGACGACCGCAGCACGGTGGGCTTCGACCACGACTACGGCTACGGCGTCGTCGACCCGCGCGGGATCCTCGCCGCGCTGCGCCGCAGGAGCGAGGCGTGACGCCGGTGGAGCCCGGCCCGGAGGCCGGGCCGGAGGCCGGGCCCGCGCGGTGCGGACGATCGGCGGTCCCGTGCGGATGGTGACGGTGCGCCTGGCGGCCGAGGCGACGCTGGCGCGGGCCATGGAGGAGCTCGGGCTGCCGGAGGAGGAGGTCGACACCGGCTACGGCCTGGTCGCGATCGACCCGGCCCGGGGCCTGTACGTCCTGCGCGTGACGGAGGCCGGCGCCCGCCGGGTGGATCCGGAGGCCGGGGGCGGGCCCCACGCCGACCCGCCCATCGAGCCGTACGGCCCGCCGCGGTAGGCGACGGGCCGCCCCGGCGGGCCCTGCGCGCCGCGGCGGGCCGTACGGGGCGGGCCACGACGCGGTACGGCGGGCCCGCGGGACGGGCCACGACGCGCTGCGGCCCCCGGCCGTCGAGCGGTCGGGGGCCGGGTGCGGCGCGGAGCCGGGTGCGGCGCGGAGCCGGGTGCGGCGCGGAGCCGGGTGCGGCGCGGAGCCGGGTGCGGCGCGGGGCCGGTCAGCCGTGCATGACGGCGGTGAGCCGGGTGGCCTGGTCCTTCAGCGCCGCCGCGGCGGCGAGCACGGTCTCGGCGGCCCGGGCGGCGGACTGCCCGGACTCGGCGACCGCGACCATCCCGCGGGACATCTCCGCGCTGGTCGCGCTCTGCTCCTCCACCGTGGTGGCGATCAGCGTCTGCTGCTCGGCCACGGTGTTGATGAGCCCGGCGATCCCGGAGATCCCCTCGGCGGCCTGGGTGCTCTCCGCCTGGATGCCGTCGATCATGTCGGTGATCTGCGCGGTGGCCTCCGCCGTACGGGCGGCCAGGTCCTTGACCTCGGACGCCACGACCGCGAAGCCCTTGCCCATCTCACCGGCGCGCGCCGACTCGATGGTCGCGTTCAGGGCGAGCAGCTTGGTCTGCTCGGCGATCTCGGTGATCAGCTTGGTGATGCTGCCGATCTGCCGGCTCGACTCCTGCAGCTGCTCCATCCGGCGGGTCGCGTCGCGCGCCGAGTCGGCGGCGGTCGTGGTGCTGGACGCCGCGCTGCTGACCCCCTGGGAGATCTCCCGGATGCTCTCGCTCAGCTCGGTGGAGCTGTGCGAGACGGTCTCCGCCCGGCTCGCGCTCTCCCCGGCCGTGCGGACGAGTTCCTCACCGGCCTCGGCGAGGTGGGAGCTGGCCGTGGAGAGCTCCTGGCTCAGCTGGCTCAGCGCCTCCTCCGTGCGGGCCTGCTTCGTGGAATCGCCCCATGTCAGGATGTAGCCGCCGGGGATGCGGTCGTAGGTGGACGATCCGTGGGTCGTCTGGCCGTTGAAGTCCGTCAGGTTGACCTTGCTGAACGGGAAGGACCTGGCCGTGCGGATGTCCTTCTTGAGGGCGTCCGCCAGCATCAGCAACGCCTCGACCCCGTAGGTCTCCGCGCTCTCCTTCATGAGCCGCTCGGCCGCCTGGTTGCGGTACACGACCTCCCCCGCCTCGTCCACGATCAGCAGCACCGCGGGCGCCTTGTCCAGCGCCGCCATCAGCGACTCTCGGGACTGCATCATCGGGTGGACGTCGGCGGCTCCGCGGCGAGATCGCCAGAATTTCATCATTATCGCTCCTTATGCCCTCACGGAAGCAGATCGGCGTGACGGGACCGGACCTGAGGATCCAGTCGGCCCGACGGCCGGGAATTTCTCCGGCCCGCACCATCGCGCGTCACCGGTCCCCGCCTCCGCACGTCACGGGACGGCGTCACGGGACGGCGTCGCGGGGTGGACGCCCGGACGCCGTTGCCGCGATCATCGGTCCTGCCCGGAGTCCGTCCACCGGCCGCGTCGCCGAACCCGCGTCACCGAACCCGCATCGCCGAACCCGCGTCCCGAACCCTGGTACGGCCCGCGTCCGCGGTCACGCGGTCACGCGGTCCGCCCTCGCGCACCCGCACCCGCACCCGCACCCGCACCCGCACCCGCGGCCCGAATCCCGCACAGGAGAAGAACGTGTCCCGCAAGAACGTCCTGGCCGTCATCCCCCCGCAGGTCGGCGGCCGTGCGGCGGGAGCCGCCCTGGCCGGGCTGCTCGCCGACCGCGCGCACGTCACCGTCGTGGAGTCCGCCGGAGAGGACCCGGAGGCCCTCACCGCCGCCCACGTGATCGTCACCGCGCTGAGCCCGGTCGGCGCGGACCACCTGGAGGCCGCCCCGTCGCTGGAGCTCGTCCAGTGCGTCGGCCACGGGTACGACCACGTCGACCTCGCCGCCGCGACGCGGCGCGGCGTCGCGGTGTGCACCATCGCCTCCAGCGGGGCGGAGGGCAACAGCGTCGCCGAGCACGCCTTCGCCCTCATCCTGGCCTGCGCCAAGCGGATCGTGCCCGCCCACACCGCGCTCACCGAGGGCGACTGGGCGCTGCCCCGCCTCCGCCCGCACCTGACCGAACTGGCCGGCAAGACCCTGGGCGTCGTCGGACTCGGCCACATCGGCCGCGACGTGGCGCGCAAGGCCGCCGCCTTCGACATGACCGTCCTCTACAGCTCTCCGCGCCGCGCGCCGCGCGACGTCGAGGAGCGCACCGGCGCGCGGTGGACCGGGCTGGAGGAGCTCCTGCGGGCCTCCGACGTCGTCACCCTGCACGCGCCGCTCAACGAGGGCACCCGGCACCTCCTGGACGCCCGCCGCCTGGCCCTGCTCAAGCCCACGGCCATCGTCGTCAACACCGCGCGCGGGCCGCTGATCGACCAGGACGCGCTCGCCGCCGCGCTGGAGGACGGCCGGCTCGCCGCCGCGGGCATCGACGTGTTCGACCCCGAGCCTCCGCCGCCCGGCGCGCGGCTGCTGGGCGCCCCCAACGTCGTCCTCACCCCGCACGCCGGAGCCGTCACCCGCGAGACGCTCGTGCGCATCGCCCTGGCCGCCGTGGAGAACGTCCGCCGCCACCTCGACGGCGCGGAGCCCCGCGACGTCGTGGCGGGACCGGCCCGGCCGCCCGTCTAGCACCGCCTGCGCCGGGCGGCGGTCGCACGGCGTCGGCCGATGGCCGTTTCGTTGCCCGAAGTTGACGGGGGACGGGCGCTATCGCCGTCTCTGGGGGCACAGGTCATCGGGGTGAAGGGAGACGGGCCCGTGCCGGAGGTGGAACGGGAGGCGGCGCTGCAGGCGCTGCTCGACAACGTCACCGCGGTGGCCGGCACCGTCCACGAGCTGGAGCCGGCGGCGCGTGCGACGCTGGCGGCCGTGTGCGAGCTGACCGGCTGGCCGCTGGGGCACCTGTGCGTGCCCGCCGACATCGGGGACGACTTCGTCTCCTCCGGACTGTGGGTCGGCGCGATCGAGCGCTTCCCGGTCCTGCAGGAGGCCACCGCCCGCGCCCACTTCCCGCCCGGCGCCGGCACCATCGGCCAGGTCATCACCACGGGGCAGCCGATCTGGTCGTCCGACATGAGCCGTGACCCGTTCGTCCTCCGCGCCCGGCAGGAACGGGATCTGGGGGTGCGGGCGGTCTTCGCGTTCCCGATCGTGGCCGCCGACGGGGTCGCGGCCGTGCTGGAGTTCTTCTCCGACCAGGTGGTCCCCCGGGACGAGACGCTGCTGCGGGTGATGGCCAGCCTCGGCCACCAGCTGGGCCGGGTGATCGACCGCAGGCGGGCCCACCAGATGCTGGAGAACAGCCGCCAGCGGCTGCAGCAGGTGATCGAGACCTCGTTGGAGGGGTTCGTCTCCATGAACGCCGCCGGGCTGATCACCGACTGGAACTCCGCGGCCGAGCGCATGTTCCACCGCTCGCGCGACGAGGTGCTGGGCCGGCCGCTGCACGAGATGATCGTGCCGCCCCGCTACCGAGCCGCCGACCAGGCGGGCCGGATCCGGTTCCTGCTGACCGGGGAGTCGAAGGTCCTGGGCCGGCGGCTGGAGCTGACCGGATGGCGGCCCGACGGGAGCGAGTTCCCCATCGAGCTGGTCGTGTGGGCCGCCCAGGACGGGGGCGAGTGGACGTTCAACGCGTTCGTCCACGACATCACCGGCCGGCGGCGCGCCGAAGCGGCGCTGCGGGAGGCGTACATCGCCGAGCAGGCCACCGTGACCCGCCTGCGGGAGCTCGACGAGGCCAAGAGCGACTTCGTCGCCACCGTCTCCCACGAGTTCCGGACCCCGCTGACCAGCATCTCCGGATATCTGGAGATCTTCACCGACGAGGACGCCGAACCCGTCAGCGAACGCCAGCGCAGGATGCTGCAGGCCATGGTCCGCAGCACGGGGCAGCTGCAGCACCTGGTCGAGGACCTGCTGGCGGTGAACACGATCGAGAGCGGGCCGCTGGCCGTCGAACCGGCCCAGGTCCCGGTGCGCCGGATCCTCGACGAGGCGGTGCGGGCGACGGCGGGCGAGGCGCGGGAGTCCGGCGGCCACCCCGTCCGGGTCCGTCTCGACGCGGACGTGGGCTCCGTGAACGCCGACCGCGATCTGCTGGTGCGGGCGGTGGGCGGGCTGCTGTCGAACGCGATCAAGTTCTCCCCCGCGGGCGCGCCGGTCGCCGTGCGCGCCTCCGCCGCCGGGGAGAACGGGGAGGACGTGTCGATCGCGGTCACCGACGCCGGAGCCGGCATCGAGGCCGACGAACTGCCGCACATCTTCGACCGCTTCTACCGCGCCCGCTTCGCCAAGGAGCACGCCATCCGGGGCATGGGCCTGGGACTGTCCCTCGCCCGGACGATCGCCCAGGCCCACGGCGGTTCCCTGACGGCCGCCAGCACCCCGGGTGAGGGCTCGACCTTCACCCTCACCCTCCCCGCGGCCGCCGGGGCGGGCTCCGGCCGGGGATAGGGACGCCCCTCAGGCGTTCACCCGGTTGAAGACCCGGGTGCCGGCCACCGCGCAGACCGCCGCGAGGACGACGGTGACCGCGACGCCGACCCCGACGGTCGGCGTCAGGTAGCGGCCGGCGAACAGGTCGCGGACGGCCTCCACCGCGTAGCGGAACGGCGTGGCCCGCGACAGCGCGTCCAGCCAGGCCGGAGCCATGGACATGGGCAGGAACGCGCCGGACAGCAGGGTGAGCGGGACGACCACGGTGCTCATGACCGGGGCGAACAGGTCCGGGTTCATGGTGAGCGCGATCGCGTTGGACAGCGCCGCCAGGCCGACTCCCAGGAGCGCCATGAGGACGAGCCCGGCCAGCACGCCCGGGAGCGGCGCGCGCAGGCCGAAGGCGTAGCCGACCGCGACCAGCGCGGCCGACTGGAGGAGCAGCGTCAGCGAGCTGCCCAGGACCCGGCCCAGCAGCAGGGCCGCCCGGTGGGCCGGGGTCACCCGCAGCCGCTCCAGCGCGCCGGACCGGACGTCGAAGACGATGCCGAACCCGGCCAGGCCCGCGCTGAACAGGCCGAGCTGGGCCAGCAGGCCGGGGACCAGCACCTCCCAGGTGCCGACGGCGGTGAACAGCGGGCCGAACAGCACCAGGTAGAGCAGTGGCTGCAGCGCGCCGAAGACGAGACCGGCCTTCTGCCGCAGGGCGGCGCGGGTGGCGTGCCGGAAGACGAGCCAGGTCTCGCGGACCACGCCGCTCATGCCGCTCACGTCTTTCATACCTTTCATGCCTTTCACGCCGCCTCCCGCAGGGAACGGCCGGTGAGGGCCAGGAAGGCCTCGTCGAGGGTGGCCGCGTCGCCCTTGACCTCCGCCGGGGTGCCCTCGGCGATGACCGCGCCGTGGTCGACGACGACCAGCCGGTCGGCCAGCGCGTCGGCCTCGTCGAGGTAGTGGGTGGTCAGCAGGACCGTGAGCCCCCGCTCCCGGCGCAGGCGCCGCAGGTGGTCCCAGAGGTCGGCCCGGCTCTGCGGGTCCAGGCCGGTGGTGGGCTCGTCGAGGAAGAGCAGCGACGGCCCGTGGACCAGGCCGAACGCCAGGTCGAACCGGCGGCGCTGGCCGCCGGAGAGCGCGCCGCCCGGCAGACCGGCCAGGTGGGTCAGGCCGAACCGCTCCAGCGTCTCCGCGACCCGTTCGCGCGCCTGCGCGGGACGCATGCCGTAGAGCAGGGCGTGCAGTTCGAGCTCCTCCCCCACCGGTTCGGCGGGGCCGATCCCGCCGCCCTGGGACACGTAGCCGATCCGCCCGCGCACGCCGCGGGGGTCGGCGAGCAGGTCGCACCCGGCGACCGTGGCGGTGCCCGCGGTGGGGCGGAGCAGGGTGGTCAGCATGCGCATGATGGTCGTCTTCCCTGCGCCGTTGGGCCCCAGGAGGGCCACGATCTCGCCCTCCTCCACGGTGAGGTCCACGCCCCGGACGGCCTCGGCGCCGTTCGGAAAGGTCTTGCTCAGACCCGATGTCATGATCATTTGATCGCCTCCATTTTTACAGTAACACTAATTTTTAAGTGACTGCAAAATAGATCCCGCACCTAGGATGGCGTCATGAGCGAGGGCCTGCGCGAGCGCAAGAAGAGAGAGACCCGGCAGCGCATCTCCGACATCGCCACGGGGCTGTTCCTGGCCCGGGGGTTCGACAGCGTGACGGTGGCCGAGGTCGCCAGGACCGCCGACGTCTCGGTCAACACGGTCTTCAACTACTTCGCGACCAAGGAGGACCTGCTCCTGGACCGGTCCCCGGAGGTGGAGGGCCTGCTCGCCCGGATCGTGCGGGAGCGCGGGCCGGGAGAGAGCGTGCTGGCGGCGGTGCGCCGCGACTTCCTGGACGCCCTGGAGACCGGCCACTACCGGTACGGCTTCCACGAGGGCGGCGACGGCTTCGTCCGGATGATCGAGACCACCCCGTCGCTCGCCGCCCGCGTCCGGGAGATGAACGAGGCCCGGGAGCGGCTGATGGCCGAGGCGATCGCCGAGGATCTCGGCACCGGCCCCGGCGATCTCGCCCCCGCCGTCGTGGCCGCGCAGATCGGCGCCGCGCTGCGCGCCGTGGTCGGCTACGCCGTACGGCGCATGCTCGCCGGGGAGGGCATCGGCTCCATCGCCCCGGACCTGCGCGAGCAGGCCGAACGGGCCTTCGGCCTGCTGGAGTCGGGGATCGGCGGCTACGGCACCCGGCCGGCGGGCCGGGACCGCGGCCACGGGCACCCGTCATGACCTCGGGCCGCCCCCGCCCTCCGATCCCGGGAGCCTTCGCGCCCGCACGCGGAGCCCGCCCGCGACCGGGAGCGGGCCGTGAGACCGCCCGCGACCGGGAGCGGGCGGGAAGGCCGCGCCCCGCGGCTCAGCGGGAGTAGAACTCCACGACCAGCTGCTCGTCCACCGGCACGGCGATCTGCTCGCGCAGCGGCCGGGAGACCACGGTGAAGCGCAGGTCGGCGTGGTCGACGGCCAGGTAGGCGGCGGTCCGCTCGTCGGCGTAGACGCCCTCGGCCGCGGCGACGAACGGCTGCATGGCACGGGAGCGCTCCCGCACCGTGATCACCTGGCCCGGCTTGACCAGGTAGCTGGGGATGTCCACCTTCCGGCCGTCCACGGCGATGTGACCGTGCGTGACGTACTGGCGGGCGGCGTAGATGGACGGGGCGAGGCCGGCGCGCAGGACCAGGGAGGCCAGACGGCTCTCCAGCAGCACCACCAGTTCCGCGCCGGAGCGGCCGGGGCTGCGCAGCGCCATGTCCCAGTAGCGGCGCATCTGCCGCTCCGAGACGTCGTAGTACCAGCGCAGCTTCTGCTTCTCCATCAGCCGCAGGCCGTAGTCGCCGGTCTGCCGGCGGTTGGTCTTGCGGCCGTGCTCACCCGGCGGGTAGGGACGCTCCTCGAAGTAGCGAACGGCCTTGCGGGTCAGCGGGACGCCGGCGCGCCTGGAGAGTCGCACCTTGGGTCCGGTGTAGCGCACAGTCACTCCATTGTGCTTAGGTATGCCTAACTGAGGTTAGCCTTACCTTAGACGAAACGGTCGCAAGATCTCAAGGAGAGCCGGTCCATGCAGCAGCCCGTCACCGCGCCGCCCGTCCCCGAGCGGGTCCGCACCCTCGCCGCGACCGCCGTTCCCACCCACGTGTCCCTGGCGGGAACGACCGAGCCCGCGTGGTCCGCCCGCGGCGGGGTGGACCGGGCCGGGCGGCCGGTGCTGCTCGTCCTGCCGGGTGACCCGCTCCACGGGATGCGGGACGAGCCGGTGGTGACCGTGGACCTGACCGCGAGCCGCTCGCTCGGCGGGGTGGAGCTCTCCCGGGGCCTGCTGAAGGTGCAGGGCTGGGTGCAGGCCGTACCGGAGCGGGAGCTGCGCGAGACCGCGATCGCGATCGCCGACCGCTGCCCCGACGAGGCCCTGTTCGAGGTGCTGGAGCACCGGGACGGCCCGCGCCTGCTCCGGGTGGACGTCGGCCAGGTGATCTACCTCACCGGGCCGGAGTCGGGGGTCCTGGACGCCGAGGAGTACCTCGACGCCGCCCCCGACCCGCTGGCGGCCGAGGCCGAGCGCATGGTCCACCACGTCAACACCGCCCACCGCGACCGCCTCTCGGCCGCGCTCGGCGCCCTGCTCTCCGAGCCCGCCGGCGACGTCTGGCTCTGGGAGCTGGACAGGTTCGGCGCCACCGTGCGCTCGGGCGTCGCGGACCCCATCCTGATCCGGCTGCCCTGGCCCGCCCCCGTCGGCGACACCGCCTCGCTGGAGCGCGCCCTGCACTGCCTGCTCTGCCACCGCTGACCCGCGCCGCACCGCGAACCGCGCCCGTACGTGCGGCCGGCTCCGCGGCGGCTCCGCGGCGGCGCCCGGTGGGAGGGCGGCTCTCCCCCGTGCGATGATGGCCCGGCCATGCACGCCGTGCCCGCCTCCATGCCCGCCTCCGTCCCCGCCTCCGTGCCCTTCCGGCTCGCCCGCGCCGCGGTCCTCACCGCGGTCTGCCTCGGGCTGAGCACGGCGGCGCACCGGTTCGCCGGGGGCGCCGTCTCCGCGCCGGGCGCGGCGGGCGGGACGGCGCTGGCCTTCGCCGCGGCACTGGCGGCGGCGGGGCGCGAGCGCCCGGCGGCCGTGATCCTGCCGCTCCTGGCCGGTCTGCAGGCCGCGCTGCACCTGCTGTTCTCGCTGTCCCACCCGATGCCCTCGGCGGAGGCCGCCGGACACGTCCACTCGGGGCTCGTGCCCGGTCTCGGCATGCTGGTCGTGCACGGCTGGGCGGTCGGGCTGACCGCCCTCTGGCTGGCGCGCGGCGAGGCGGCGCTCTGGGCGCTGCTGCGCCGGCTGCCGGTACGGCTCCGCCTCCTCGCGGCCTACGCGGTCCCGGATCTGACGCCCTTCTTCGCGGTCCCCGCGGCCGAGCCCGCGCCGCCGCGCCCGGCCGGGCTCCGCCACGCCATGCCGCGCCGCGGACCTCCCCCGCGGCTCGCCGCCGCCTCCTGACCCGGCCGGTTCCCGGGCCGGACGGAGGCGGTTCCGCGTCCCCGGGCCCGCGTGCGCGGGCCCGCCCGCGCCGAGGCCGCCGTCCCGCGGCCCGGCGGTCCGACCTTGCGACCCCTTCTCCGGCGAGGCCCCCCGAGGCCCGACACGGCGGATCCGCGCCCTGCCTGCGGCGCGGTCCCCTCGGCGCCGCGGCCCGCCGCACCCGTCAGAAAGGCCTTCAGCGTGCTCTCTCGACGCGCCCTTCCCACCGTTCCCGCGGCGGTCCTGCTCGCCGCCGCGGCGGCGCTCACCGGCTGCGCCGCCCCGACCGCCCCCTCGGCCGCGCCCGCGCCGGCCGTGACCGGTTCGCCCGCCGCTCCGGCCGCGGCCCCGTCGGCCTCACCCGCCCTGACGATCATCGACCCGTGGGTGAAGACCACCGGAGAGGGCATGACCGCCGCCTTCGGCACCCTGGTCAACAACGGCGGCGCCGACGTGACCGTCGTCTCCGGCGCCTCCCCGCTCTCCCCGGAGGTCGAGCTGCACGAGGTCGTCGAGTCGGGCGGCACGACGGTCATGCGCCCCAAGGAGAGCGGCTTCGTCGTCCCCGCCCACGGCTCGCACCCCCTGCAGCCCGGGGGCGACCACATCATGCTGATGGGCGTCACCGAGAAGGTGGAGCCCGGCGCGCAGATCCCCTTCACCCTCACCCTCAAGGACGGCTCGACCCTGGAGTTCACCGCCGTCGGCAAGGACTTCGCCGGCGGCGAGGAGGACTACCGGCCCGGCACGCACACCGGCACCCGTACCGGCGGCGGCACGGGCGGCGGCACGGGCGAGGGCACGGACGGGCACGAGGACGCGCACTCCGGTGGGGACGACCGGTGACCGCCGGACCCCGTCTCACCCGGCGGAGACTGCTGGCGGGCGGCGCCGCGGCGGCCGGAGCGGTGGCGGCCGGAGCGGTGGCGACCGGAGCGGTGGCGGCGTGCTCGCCGGGGACGGCCGCCGGATCCGAGGCGTCCGGCGGCCCCGGGACGTCCTCCCCGCGCGGGCCGGGCGCCGCGGCTCCCGTCTCGGCCGCGGCCTCCGGCGGCACCGCCGTCGAGCCGTTCCACGGCGCCCACCAGGCCGGGATCGCCACGGCGCCGCAGGCCCACGCCGCCTTCGTCGGACTGGACCTGCGGCCCGGCACCGGGCGGGAGGCGATCGCCCGGATGATGCGGCTGCTCACCGACGACGCGCGCCGGCTGACCGCGGGCAGGCCCGCGCTCGCCGACACCGAACCGGAACTGGCGGCGCTCCCCGCCCGGCTGACCGTCACCTTCGGGTTCGGTCCCGGGCTGTTCGCCGCGGCCGGAGCCGAGCGCCTGCGCCCGGAGGCGGTCGCCCCCCTGCCCGCCTTCCCGATCGACAGGCTGGAGCGGCGGTGGAACGGCGGCGACCTGCTGCTGCAGATCTGCGCCGACGACGCCCTCACCGTGGCCCACGCGCTGCGCATGACGGTCAAGGACGCCCGGTCCTTCGCCCGGGTGCGGTGGATCCAGCGCGGCTTCCGGCGCGCCCTCCGGGTCCAGGACCCCGGCACGACCCAGCGCAACGTCATGGGCCAGCTCGACGGAACCGTCAATCCGAAGCCGGGGACGGCCGACTTCGACCGGGCGGTGTGGACGGGCGACGGGCCGGAGTGGCTGCGCGGCGGCACCACCCTGGTGCTGCGGCGCATCCGGGCGGAGATGGAGACCTGGGACGCCGCCGACCGGACCGCCAAGGAGTTCACCGTGGGCCGCCGGCTGGACAGCGGCGCCCCGCTCACCGGCGCCCGGGAGCACGACGAACCGGACTTCGCGCGGCTCACCCCGGCCGGCTTCCCCGTCATCCCCGAGCAGGCCCACATCCGGCGGGCCCGCGTCACCGACCCGGGGCTGCGGATCTTCCGCCGGGTCTACAACTACGACGAGGGCCTGTCCGCCGACGGGCGCGCCGACTCGGGGCTGCTGTTCGCCTCCTACCAGGCGGACGTCGCCCGGCAGTTCCTCCCGATCCAGCGGCGCCTGGCCGAGGCCGACCTGCTCAACGAGTGGACGACCCCGATCGGCTCCGCCGTGTTCGCCGTACCGCCGGGCTGCGCGGAGGACGGCTGGATCGGCGAGACCCTGCTCGGGGGCCGGACGGGATGAGCGCCGGGGAGGCGCGGGCACGGCTGTGATCACGGCGCCCCGCCGGGCCCCGCCGGGCCCCGCCGGGTCCCGACGGGGCGCCGTCGGCGACGTCCCGGCCGCGGCCCGGCCGCGGCCCGCGCCTCCCCTCAGGCCGACCACTGGGGGTGGGTGGAGGGCCACCGATAGTTATGGTGGAAGCCGGACGCGTTTCACCACAGGGGGACGAATGCCCACAAAGTGGTCCGTGCTGGGGGAAGGTGGGAGATACGCCGCCCGACAGGCGGCGACGCTGTTCGCCCTGGCGGGGATGCTGGCCATCCTGGGGATCGCGGCGACGCCGGCCGACCGGCGCGGCCTGCTGACCCTGATCGCCGGGGCCGACCTGCTCGTGGCCGCCGCCGCCTGGTGGCTCCCGTGGGACCGCCTCGACCCGCGCGCGCCCTTGGCGCTGAGCCTGCCCGCCCTCGCCGTGCTGTCCGTCTCCACCTGGGCGTTCGGCGGGACCGCGGCGGGCACGGCGCCGTTCTACATGATGCTGTTCGCGTGGGTGGGGCTGCACTTCCCCACGGCGGCCGTGCTGGCGCTGACCCCGCCGGCGGCGCTGGCCTACCTGGCGCCGCTGGTCGTCTCGGGGCGCGACCCGGTGGCGGTCTCCAGCGTCGTGGTGTTCGTGCCCACGCTGGTCGGAGTGGGCGTGCTGATCGCCCGCCAGGTCGAGCACCAGCGCCGCGACCGGGAGACCATCCGCCGCATGGAGCGCTGGCGGGCCGCGCTGACCGCCGCCCTGGCCCACGACGTGCGCTCCCCGCTGACCTCCGTCCAGTTCGCGGTGGAGACCCTGAACGAGGACGGGCCCGACCTGCCCGAGGAGCGCCGGGACGCGATCGCCAGGACCGCCATCCGCCAGGTCGACCGGATCCGGCGGCTGGCCGCCGACCTGCTGGACGCCGACCGGCTCGACAGCCACGGCGGCCTCCGCCTGGACGTGCGCCCGCTGGACCTGCGCGCCGCGGCCGAGAGGGCGGCCGGCTACCTCAGCGCCCCGGTCCGCGTCGAGGTCCCCGACGGCCTCACCGTGCGGGCCGACCCGCAGCGGCTGGAGCAGATGCTGGTCAACCTCACCGCCAACGCCGTGCGTCACGGCGCCCCGCCGATCGTGGTCAGTGCCGACCCCACCGGAGCGGACGGCCTGCTCGCCGTGCACGTACGCGACCACGGCACGGGCGTCCCCGAGGACAGGCGTTCCCTGCTGTTCTCCCGCTTCAGCGGCGCCGGCGCCGCCCCCGGCTCGGTGGGCCTGGGCCTGTGGATCACCCGCGAGCTGGCCCGCGCGCACGGCGGCGACGCCTTCTACACCCCGGCCGACCCCGGCAGCCGCTTCACCGTCACCCTGCCCGCCGCCGGGCGGCCGGCGGTGGAGCCCGCCGCCGGCCGGGTCGCCTGACCCGGCCGGTGCGGACACGGACCCGACGGACCCGACGGACCCGACGGACCCGGCAGGTCTACTTCTGCGCGCTGGAGACGGCCAGCGGTTCAGCCGGCGCCTTCGCCCTGGCCTTCTCCATCTCCTCGCCCAGTTCCTGGAGCTTCTTGCGGCCCATCGCCTTGCGCACCTCGGGGAACCACTCGTCCTCCTCCTCCTCGACGTGGTGGCGGACGTTCTCCATGAGGACGGTGACCTTCGCGTCGAACCGCTCGTCCCGCGGGTCCATGTCCTTCAGCTCGGAGAGCATCCAGACCACCACGTGGTGCTCCTCGACGCTCTCCAGGATGTGGTCGGAGGTCTCCGGGACCTCCGCGCGGGCGACCGGGTAGAAGACCTCCTCCTCGATGTAGGCGTGGGTGGTGAGTTCCCCGATGATCTGGTCGACGAGCTTCCGCTTCTCGTCGTAGGCGTCCTCGCCTGCCTTCTCGAACTGCTTGAACAGCTTCTCGACCGTCTTGTGGTCGTCCTTCAGGAGCACGATGGCGTCCACGTTCCGCCTTTCTGCGAGGTGATCCCGGAGGGTTCTTCCGGGGGGACGGGGAGACGACGGGGGTCACGGGTTGAGCAGGATCTTGATCGCCCCGTCGCGCTTCTTCTGGAAGATCTCGTAGCCGTGCGGCGCCTGGTCCAGCGGGAGCCGGTGGGTGGCCAGGTCCATGACCCCCAGGGGGTCGGAGTCGTCGGCGACCAGCGGCATCAGGTCGTTGGTCCACCGCCGGACGTGGGCCTGGCCCATGCGCATGGTGACGCCCTTGTCGAACATCCGCAGCATCGGCATCGGGTCGGCCATGCCGCCGTAGACGCCGCTGACCGAGATCGTGCCGCCGCGCCGTACGGCGTCGACGCACTGGTGCAGGGCGGCCAGGCGGTCCACGCCCGCGTTGGTCATCAGCGGCGCGGCGAGCGCGTCGGGCAGCAGGCCGGTGATGGTCTGGGTGAGCTTGGCCACGGGTGAGCCGTGGGCCTCCATGCCGACGGCGTCGATCACCGAGTCGGTCCCCCGGCCGCCGGTGAGCTCCCGGACCGCCTCGGGCACGTCGCGGACCGCCGAGGAGTCGATGATCTCGATGCCGTGCCGGCGGGCCATCTCGAGCCGCTCGGGGACGGCGTCGATCCCGATCACCCGGTGGCCCAGGTGCTTGGCGATCCGGCCGCTCATCTGGCCGATGGGGCCGAGGCCGAAGACCGCGACGCTGCCGACGTCGGGGATGTCGGCGTACTGCACGGCCTGCCACGCGGTGGGCAGCACGTCCGACAGGTAGACGAACCGCTCGTCCGGCGGGCCCTCGGGCACCTTGATCGGCCCGAAGTGGGCCTGCGGGACCCGCAGGTACTCCGCCTGGCCGCCGGGGACCTCGCCGTACAGCCGGGTGTAGCCGAACAGCGCGGCGCCCATGCCGTGGTCGCGGACCTGGGTGGTCTCGCACTGGGCGAAGAGCTTCAGCCCGCACATGTGGCAGCGGCCGCAGGAGATGTTGAACGGGACGACGACCCGGTCGCCGGGTTCGATGTGGGAGACCTCGGGGCCGACCTCCTCGACGATGCCCATGGCCTCGTGGCCGAGGACGTCCCCCTCCCCGATGAACGGTCCCATGATCTCGTACAGGTGCAGGTCGGAGCCGCAGATGGCGGTGGTGGTGACCTTGATGATCGCGTCGGTCGGCTCCTTGATGATCGGGTCGGCGACCTCCTTGACCCGTATGTCGCGCTTACCGTGCCAGGTGACGGCCTTCATGGTCTTCCTCCTATCCGGATTCGACGGGGACCGCCTCCCGGCGGTCCCGCCCGGACGGCCGGGACGGCCGCCCGGGGGCGGGCGGTCAGCGCAGCCGCGGCAGGACCTCCTTGGCGTAGAAGTCGAAGAACGCCTCCTGCTCGTCGCCGATCTGGCTGATGTAGACCTCGTCGAAGCCCGCGTCGACGTACTCCCGGATCGCCCCGAGGTGGACCTCCGGGTCCGGGCCGCACGGCGAGCCCTTGCTCGCCTCCTCCTCGGTGACCATCTGCGCGAGCTGCTCGAAGTGCCGGGGGAGCGGCAGCAGCTGGGAGGCCTCGCCCTGGATGCCCTGGGTCGGCCAGAGCCGGTGCACGGTCTTGCGCGCCGCGGCCTCGTCGGCGGCGTAGCAGACCTTCAGCCCGCCCTGGACGGGCTTGCCCTGGCCGCCGGAGGCGTGGAACCGCTGCACGAACTCGGCCGACGGGCCGGTGCAGATGTAGCCGTCGGCGATGCGCCCGGCCAGCTCCACCGACTTCTCTCCGAACCCGGACATGTAGACCGGCGGCGGCGTGTCGGGCAGCGTGTAGAGGCGGGCGGTGTCCACGTCGTAGTGGGTGCCGCGGTGCGTCACCAGCTTGCCGCTCCACAGCTCCCGCATGATCTCGACCGCCTCTTCGAGCATCTCCAGCCGCTCCTCGGCGGGGGGCCACCGCGAGTCGACGATGTGCTCGTTGAGCGCCTCCCCGGTCCCGACGCCGAGCCGGAACCGGCCGCCGGTCAGCACCGCGCTGGTGGCGGCGGCCTGCGCGATGATCACCGGGTGGATGCGGACCAGCGGGCAGGTGACCGCCGTGGTGATCGGCAGCGAGGTCGCCTCGGCGATCGCGCCGATCACCGACCAGACGAACGGGCTCTGCCCCTGCTCGTCCAGCCAGGGGTGGAAGTGGTCGGAGATCCACAGGGCCTCGAACCCCGCCTGCTCGGCGAGCCTGGCCTGCCGTACCAGCTCTCTGGGGTCGTGCTCCTCACTTGACAGGAAGTATCCGAACGCCGTCATGTACCGCCTCCTCCAGGGACGAGCTGCGCGGACCTGTCTCCATACCCGTGCAGGGGAGGCCAAACGGAAGAGGGGAGCACGCCTCCTTGTGCCTTCCGCCCCGCAGGGGTGACACTGGGAGGACCAGGCGCATGAGCGGTCCGGGAGACGCCGGGACCGCGGTCACCATGTCGCTGTTCTGGAGCCGTCCTTATGCCATTGCAGATCAGCGGGGAGCGCCACCGGGCCTTCACCGTCATCCGGATCGTGGGTGAGGTCGACAAGACCGAGGAACCCCGGCTCCGCGAGAAGATCGACGAGGCGCTCGCGTCCGGGAGCCCCCGGCTGCTCTTCGACCTGTCGTCCATGAACTTCATCGACTCCTGCGGCCTGCGCCTCCTCGTCCAGGCCTCCAGCAGGGCTCACCGGTGCGGCGGCACCTGCGCCCTGTGCTGCCTCAAACCCTCGACCCGCCGCCTGATGCGGCTGACCGGCCTCGACGCCGCCTTCGACGTGTACCCCACGCTCGGCGACGCACTCGCCGAGGCCCGGCCGGAGAGCCCGGCCACGGTCCGGCTCCCCTGACGCCCCGGCCGCCTCCGCCCGGCAGGAGCCGGACCCCGCCTCCCCGGTTTGGTCACCCCCCTCCGGGCATCTGGGAGGAATGCGGGTAATCGTCATCGGCGCGACCGGGAACGTGGGCACGAGCGTGGTGTCCGCCCTGGCCGCCGACAGCAGCGTCACATCCATCCTCGGGCTGGCCCGCCGCCTGCCCGACTGGCATCCGGACAAGACCGAGTGGCGGACGGCGGACATCTCCACCGATGATCTCGCGCCGCACCTCGCGGACGCGGACGCGGTCGTCCACCTGGCCTGGATCTTCCAGCCGACACGCCGCCCGGTGACCACCTGGCGCACCAACGCGCTGGGCGGCATCCGCGTCTTCGAGGCGGTGGCCCGGGCGAAGGTGCCCGTGCTGGTCCACGCCTCCTCGGTGGGCGCCTACTCCCCCGGCCCGAAGGACCGCCCCGTCACCGAGGACTGGCCCACCCACGGCTGGCCCGGCGCCGCCTACGGGCGGGAGAAGGCCTACCTCGAACGGACGCTCGACGCGTTCGAGCACGAGCACCCGGAGATCCGGGTGGTACGGCTGCGCCCCGGTTTCGTCTTCAAGCGGGAGGCGGCCAGCGAGCAGCGACGGCTGTTCGCCGGGCCGTTCCTCCCCCACCGGCTCGTCCGCCCCGGCCTCGTCCCCTTCGTCCCCGACCTGCCCGAGCTCCGCTTCCAGGCGCTGCACGCCGAGGACATGGGCGAGGCCTACCGCCTGGCGGTCGTCCGGGAGGTCTCGGGCGCCTTCAACATCGCCGCGGAGCCGGTGATCGACTCCGCGGTGCTGGCCGAGGCGCTCGGCGCCCGGCGGGTGCCCGTCCCCGGCTGGGCGCTGCGCGGGGCCGCCTCCGCCGCCTGGCACCTGCGCCTGGTGCCCGCCTCGCCGGACCTGCTCGACATGCTGTTCACCGTACCGATCATGGATGTCACCCGCGCCCGCACCGAGCTGGGCTGGACGCCCCGGCACTCCTCGGTGGACGCGCTCCGCGCGGTGCTGGAGGGGATCCGCACCGCCTCGGGCATGGACACGCCTCCCCTGTCGCCGAAGACCGGCGGACCGGCGCGGACCGGTGAGCTGGCGACCGGGATCGGGACCCGGCCGTAGCCCGGGCACGGCGGCCGGGGTACGGCCGGCGCCCGGACGGCCGTACCCCTCACCGCCGTCACCAGACGCCGGCCGTACCCCTCACCGCCGTCACCGGACGTGGCCGGCGCCCGGGCGCGAGAACGGCCGCCCACCGTGGTGGGCGGCCGTTCTCCTCTCCGCGCGTCCCTCCGACGCGGTCGTCAGACCCGCGAGGCGGTGCGGCGGCGGCTGAGCGCGACGCCCAGACCGATCATGCCGAGGCCGAGGAAGAAGTGGAGCCAGTTGTCCGCGGTGTTGAGCGGGACGAAGTTGGCCGAGCTGTCGTGCGGGATCAGCAGGCCGTACACCCACAGCAGCAGGTAGACGGCCCCGCCGCCGATCAGGAAGGTGCGGGCGCCGGACCAGGTCCGGGAGAGCGCGAGGCCCGCCACGCCGAACAGCAGGTGCACGATGTTGTGCAGGATCGAGACTTCGAAGATGCCCAGGAGCATCGCGTCGGAGTGGTGCCCGGCGAACTGAAGCTGGTCGACGTTGCTGGTGATGCCGGGGATGAAGCCCAGCACGCCGACGAGCAGGAACACGATTCCGACGACCTTCGCGGCGAGCTGCAGCTGCGAGCGGTCGGTGGCGTGCGTGTGCGGTGCGTCCATGACGTCTCCCACAGAGGTGATCGGGACTGGTGATCGGGACTGGTGCCCGCTCCTGCTACCCGCCCGTCGGGTGTCTAGTCACCGCCGGCGGGAACACGGGTCACGATGACGTCACGGCGTCACACGGCGTCGTGCGGCGTCACACGCGTCGTGCGGCGTCACACGGCGTCGTGCGGCGTCGTGCGGCGTCATGCGGCGTCATGCGGCGTCACACGGCGTCGTGCGGCGTCGTGCGGCGTCACCCGCGACCGCGACCGCCGCTCCACGCCCGGCGGACCGCCGCCCCGCCGGGACCGCCGCCCCGCCGGGATCAGCGGGCCGCCGGCAGCCCCGCGACGAGCACCGCGAGCAGCCTCTTCATCGTCGGCAGGAACGGCGGGCAGGCCGCGGCGATGTCCGGGTCCTGCGCGTACAGCTCGACCAGCACGGGCGCCGGGTTGGCCACCGGGTAGAGCGTTCCCGCGAACCCGGCGGCCGCCCCGACCAGTTCGATCCCCTCGCCCGCGGTCAGGACCGGGTGCGCCCGCGCCACCTGCTCGCCGAGCACGGCCACGGCTCCCAGCACGGTCCGTTTGAAGACGCGGGCGGCCGGGACGGAGACGTTGTGCTCCAGGCTGGTCGAGACGTTGCCGAGCAGGTCGCACAGGAGCGGACGCTCGGCGAGCGTCTCGGCCAGCGCGTCGACCACGGCGGCCGGCCCGGCGGCGTCCCGCAGCCGCTCGGTGACCGCCTCCGCCCAGTCCAGCCAGCACTCGGCGGCCAGTTCGAGGTAGATCTCCTCACGGGTGCCGAAGTAGCGCACCACGTTGGACTTGGCCAGGCCGACGGCCGCCGCCACCCCGCCCAGGCTGACGTCGCGCACACCGGAGCGGAGGGCGAGCTCGCGGGCGGCGGCGAGGATCGCCTCGCGCCGCTGCTGCTTGTGCTCCGGCCGCCTGGCCCGGACGAACGCCGGCTGTGTCATGTCCCCGCAAGCATACGACTCCCCGCAAACGTGCGACGGAGGTAACGGGACGGCGTTCTCTTGTTAAGAGTACGCCGTCCTGTTAGCGTCGGTCGCAGCGGACGGTCCCGCCGCCCCGGCGGGCGGCCCCGCGCCCGGTCTCCGCGGAGGCGTCCCGGCGGCTCCGCGGAGGCGTCCCGGCGGCTCCACGGACCGGCTCACGAACGGAGGATGCACGTGGTCGAGGTGCGGTTGCGGGTGAACGGCGCCGAGGCGTCGCTCGACCTCCCGCCACAGGTCAGTCTGCTCGACGCGCTGCGCGAGCGCCTCGGGCTGACCGGCACGAAGAAGGGCTGCGACCAAGGCGCCTGCGGCGCCTGCACGGTGCTCGCCGACGGCGAGCGGATCAACTCCTGCCTGGCCCTGGCCGTGCAGTACGCCGGCCGCGAGATCACCACGATCGAGGGGATCGCCGGCGACGGACCCGGGCACCCGCTCCAGCGGGCCTTCGTCCGCAACGACGGCCTCCAGTGCGGCTACTGCACCTCCGGCCAGATCTGCTCGGCGCTCGGAATGCTGGCCGAGCACGGCGCCGGGATGCCCAGCGCCGTCACCGAGCACCTCTGCGCGGACGGCCTCGAGCTGTCCGACGAGGAGATCAGGGAGCGGATGAGCGGCAACCTGTGCCGGTGCGGCGCCTACAACGGCATCGTCGACGCCATCCGGGAGTTCGCCGCGGCGGAGGCGGAGCGGTGAGGCCGTTCGCGTACCTCAGCGCCCCCGACGTCGCGACGGCGGTCCGCGCGGTCGCCGACGACCCCGGCGCGAAGTTCCTCGGCGGCGGGACGAACCTCGTCGACCTGATGCGCACCGGGATCGAGCGCCCGGACACGGTCGTCGACATCACCTCCCTGCCCCTGGCCGAGGTCGAGGAGCGGCCGGACGGCGGCGTGCGGATCGGCGCGCTGGTCCGCAACGGCCGCCTGGCCGCGCATCCGCTGATCCGGGCCCGCTACCCGGTGCTGTCGCAGGCGGTCCTCGCCGGGGCCTCGGCGCAGCTGCGGAACATGGCGACGGTCGGCGGGAACCTGCTCCAGCGCACCCGCTGCCCCTACTTCTACGACCGCACGGCCGCCTGCAACAAGCGGGAGCCGGGCAGCGGATGCGACGCGATCGGCGGGTTCAACCGCAGCCACGCCGTTCTGGGCGTGAGCGGCTCCTGCATCGCGGCGCACCCGTCGGACATGTGCGTCGCGCTGGCCGCGCTCGACGCGGTGGTGGAGGTGGAGAGCGTGCGCGGCGTCCGGCGCGTCCCCCTGGCCTCCTTCCACCGGCCGCCCGGTGACACCCCGCACGTCGAGACCGACCTGTCCCCCGACGAGCTCGTCACCGCGGTCGAACTGCCGCCCTCGCCGATCGCGGCGAACTCGCGCTACCGCAAGGTCCGCGACCGGGCGTCGTACGCGTTCGCGCTCGTCTCCGTCGCCGCCGCGCTGGAGGTCCGCGACGGTGCGGTGACCGGGGTCGCGCTGGCCCTCGGCGGCGTCGCCACCACTCCGTGGCGGGCCCGGGAGGCCGAGCGCGCCCTGCTCGGGGCGCCCGCCACCGAGGAGTCGTTCCGGCGGGCGGCCGAGGCCGAGCTCGCGCCCGCCACGGGCCTGCCGGGGAACACCTTCAAGATCGAACTGGCCCGGCGGGCCGTCACGGCGACGCTGCGGCGGCTGCTCACCGAGGGGAGTCCGGCATGACCTCCACCCCCACGCGGACCCCGGCTCCGGCTCCGGCCCCGACCCCGACCCCGGCCCCGGCCCCGGCGGAGACGGCGACCGGCCGCACCGTCGGCAGGCCGCTCGACCGGGTCGACGGGATGGCCAAGGCCACCGGCGCGGCCCGCTACGCGGCCGAGTACCCCCACCCCGGCCTCGCGCACGCCGCGCTGGTGCACGCGGCGGTCGCCCGCGGCCGGATCACCGGCATCGACGCCGCCGGGGCCGGGGCGGTCCCGGGCGTGCTGGCCGTGATCACGCACGAGAACGCCCCGGCGATGAAGCCGCCGCCGCCGGTGAGCCTGCTGAACCTGAGCACCCTCGCCTCCGGCTCGACCGTCAACTACCTCAACACCGACGAGGTGCACTGGAACGGCCAGCCCGTCGCGGTCGTCGTCGCCGAGACCCCGGAGGCCGCCCGGCACGCCGCCGGCCTGGTCCGGGTCTCCTACCGGGAACTGCCCGCCACCGTGGACTTCGCCGCGGAGGAGGGGAACGCCGTGCCGCAGAAGAGCACCGCGATGCAGTCCGCCGGCGCCCGCAGGGGCGACGCGGAGGCCGCGCTCGCCGCCGCGCCCGTCTCGGTGGACCTGCGCTTCACCACGCCGCCGTACCACCACAACGCGATCGAGCCGCACGCCACGACGGCGGTGTGGGACGGCGACCGGCTGACCGTCCACGAGGGCGCCCAGAACATCGCCTGGGTCCGCGACCACCTGGCCCTGCGGTTCGGCGTCCCGGCGCGGAACGTGCGGGTGGTCGCGCCGTACGTCGGCGGCGCGTTCGGCGGCAAGACCATGGTCTGGGCCGGCACCGTGCTGACGGTGCTGGCGGCCCGGGTGACCGGCAGGCCGGTGCGGATGGCGCTCACCCGGGAGGGCGTCTACCGCACGGTCGGCGGGCGCACCCCCTCGGTGCAGCGGGTCGCGCTGGGCGCCCGCGCGGACGGCGGGCTGACCGCGCTGATCCACACCAGCGTGACGCGGACCGGACGGACCGGCGGCCTGCCCGAGCAGGTGACCTCCCAGTCGCGCCACCTCTACGCCGCGGAGAACATCCTGCTCCGGCAGCACCTGGTCGAGCTGGACGCGGTCCCGAACACGCCCATGCGCGCGCCCGGCGAGTCGATCGGGACCTTCGCACTGGAGTCGGCCGTCGACGAGCTCGCCTGCGAACTCGGCCTCGACCCGATCGCGCTGCGGATGCGCAACGAGCCGGAGCGCAACCCGATCGACGGCAAGCGGTTCGCGCACCGGATGCTGCGCGAGGCCTACGCGCTCGGCGCGGAGCGGTTCGGCTGGTCCGGCCGGACGCCGGAACCGGGCTCGATGCGGGACGGCGGGCGGCTCGTCGGCATGGGCGTCGCCTCGGCCTACCACCCCGCCTGGCAGATGTCCGCCGACGTCACGGTCAGCCTGTCGGCCGGCGGCTCCGTCGTGGTGCGCTGCGGCTTCCACGAGATGGGCATGGGCGGGGCGACCGCGCAGGCGCAGATCGCCGCCGACGCCCTCGGCGTGCCGTTCGAGGCCGTGCGGGTGGAGTACGGCGACTCGGCCCTGCCCGACGGGCCCGGTGCCGGCGGCTCGGCGCAGACCGCGAGCGTGGCCGCGAGCCTGCTGGCCGCGTGCGAGAAGCTGAAGGGCTCGCTGCTCGCCCTGGCCCGGGGCTCGGACGGCTCCCCGCTGCGCGGCCGGCGGCTGGCCGACCTCGAGGCCCGCGACGGCGGGCTCTGGGCCGGGCCCGCGGGACCCGGTGAGACCTACGCGGCGATCCTGGCCCGGGCGGGCCGGGACTCGGTCGAGGCCGCCGTCGGGTCCGACACCCGCGTCGGCAAGGCCGCCGGGCGGCTCCGGTTCATGGCCAGGCTCCTGCGCGACCGGCGGCGCTGGGTGAAGGCCGCGTGCGGGGCGCACTTCTGCGAGGTGCGGGTCGACCCGGACACCGGGGAGGTCCGGGTCTCCCGCTGGCTCGGCGTCTTCGACGTCGGCAGGGTGGTCAACGCGAAGATGGTCGCCAGCCAGCTCCGCGGCGGCATCGTGATGGGGATCGGCATGGCCCTGTCGGAGGAGACGCTCGTCGACCCGCGCAACGGGCGGATCATGAACCCCGGCCTGGCCGACTACCACGTCCCGGTCCACGCCGACGTCCCGCCCATCGACGTGCACTGCCTGGACGTGCCCGACCCCACCATGCCCCTGGGCCTGATCGGCGTGGGCGAGGTGGGCATCACCGGCGTCGCCGCCGCGATCGCCAACGCCGTCCGCCACGCGACCGGCAGGCGCGTGCGCGACCTGCCCGTCACCCCGGACAAGCTGCTCTGACGGTGAGGACGCGGGGGAACGCCTCCGGAACCGGGAGGTGAGGCGGCCCGCCGTACGGGCAGTGCCCTGGCATGGCGACCCAGACCTCCCTGCCGATCCCGGTCCCCCGCCCGCCGCGCCGCGCGGGCACCGCCACGGCGGGCGCCGCGGGCGCGCCGGCGGGGAACGTCCTCGTCGGCACGGCCTCGTGGACCGACCGGTCGCTGCTCGACTCGGGCTGGTACCCGGACGGGGTCGCGACGCCCGCCGAACGGCTCGCCTTCTACGCGGCGCGGTTCCCGCTGGTGGAGGTGGACGCCACCTACTACCACCCCCCGTCGGTCAGGACGGCGGAGGCCTGGCGGGACCGCACGCCGCCGGGCTTCACCTTCAACGTCAAGGCGTTCTCGCTGCTGACCGGGCACCCCACCCGGGCGCGCTCGCTCCACAAGGACCTCCGCCTGCGGCTCGGCGACCCGGACGGCACCCTCTACCTGCGCGACGTCGGCCCCGAGATCGCCGAGGAGGTCTGGTCGCGCTTCCGCGGCGCGCTCGCGCCGCTGCACGAGGCGGGCAAGCTGGGCGCCGTGCTGCTGCAGTTCCCGCCGTGGTTCCCGGCCGGTGAGGGCAACCGGCGCCGGGTGCTGGAGTGCGTACGGCGCTGCGCCCCGATGCGCGCGTGCGTGGAGTTCCGCAACCGCACCTGGATGGAGGAGGGCGAGCGCGAGCGGACCCTCGGCTTCCTGGCCGAGCACGGCGTCCCGTACGTCGGCGTCGACATGCCCCAGGGCCACCCGTCGTCGATCCCGCCGGTCCTGGCCGCCACCGCCGACCTGGCCGTGGTCCGCTTCCACGGCCACTCGGAGAAGTGGACCAGCAAGAAGATCGAGGAGCGCTTCGCCTACCTCTACTCCGAGGTGGAGCTGGAGCACTGGGCGGCGCGGCTCCGGGAGCTCTCCGGCCGGGCCGGGACCGTCCACGTGCTGATGAACAACTGCTGCCGCGACAACGCCCAGCGCAACGCCACCCGCCTCACCGACCTGCTGCGGGCCTCCCCGTAGCGGGGCCGGAGGCGGCGCAGAGGTGCGGGAGGTGCGGAGGTAGGGCCGGTGGTCCGCCGTCAGACCCAGTGGGTGTCGTGCCGGAGGAAGAACTCCGCCATCTCCTCCTCGCCGGGCCGGCCCGAGACGGCGAACTCCGCCAGGCCCTCGAAGTAGCCCTCCCGCGGGGCTCCCGGCGCGAAGTGCAGGAGCATCGAGGCGGGCTCGCCCGACTCGTTGCGGAAGGCGTGCACGCCGCCCTCGGGGACGTGCACGTAGTCCCCCGGGGCCGTGTCGATCCAGCGGGTCCCGTCGAAGATCCGCACCGTGCCGGAGAGGATGAAGAACGACTCGGAGATCGACCGGTGGAAGTGCGCGCCCGGCCCCGACGGGTTCGGGCCCATGTCCCACCGGTAGAGGCCGAACTTCCCGCCCGTGGAGGCCCCCGTCGCCAGGTAGTGCACCACGGTGCCGCCGTTGGGGTAGGTCAGCTCGGGCTGGTGGCCGGCGGGCCGGAAGGTCGCGTTGACCTCGCCTTTCTCCCCGAGATAGAGCGGATCAGGATATGTCATGATCTTTAATGTACCGGGGCGCCCCGGCGGCGGGGCGCCGGCCCGGACCCGCGGAGCTCCTCGGTGAACCAGGCGATGGTACGGCGCAGCCCGTCCGGGAGGTCCACCTGCGGCCGCCAGCCCAGCCGGGACGCGGCCAGCGAGGTGTCGGGCCGCCGGACGGCCGGGTCGTCGGCGGGCCGCTCCACGAACGCGATCGGCGAGGACGATCCGGTCAGGTCGCGGACCGTCTCGGCGAGGGCGAGCATGGTCAGCTCCGCCGGGTTGCCGATGTTGACCGGGCCGGAGAAGTCGCTCTCCGCCAGGGCGAGGACGCCCTCGACCGTATCGGTGACGTAGCAGACGGAGCGGGTCTGGCCGCCGTCGCCGGTCACGGTGATCGGCTCGCCGGACAGCGCCTGGCGGATGAAGGTCGGGATGGCGCGGCCGTCGTGCGGGCGCATCCGCGGCCCGTAGGTGTTGAAGATCCGCACGATGGCCGTGTCGGTCCCGTGCGCGTTGCGGTAGGCCGTGGTCAGCGACTCGGCGAAGCGCTTGGCCTCGTCGTAGACGCTGCGCGGCCCGACCGGGTTGACGTTGCCCCAGTAGTCCTCCCGCTGCGGGTGCTCCAGCGGGTCGCCGTACACCTCGCTGGTGGAGGCGAGCACGAAGCGGGCGCCCTTGTCCCTGGCGAGGCCGAGGGCGTGCAGGGTGCCGAGGCTGCCCACCTTGAGCGTCTCGATGGGGTGGCGCAGGTAGTCCACCGGAGAGGCGGCCGAGGCGAAGTGGAGCACGAGGTCGACGTCGCCGGGCACGTGCACGAAACCGGTGAGGTCGCACTCGACCAGGCGGAACCCCGGCCGGCCCATCAGGTGCGCGACGTTGTCCGGCGAGCCGGTCAGGAGGTTGTCCATGCAGATCACCTCCGTCCCCCGCTCGATCAGCCGCTCGCACAGGTAGGAGCCGAGGAAGCCGGCTCCGCCGGTCACCACGGCCCGGCGGGGGCCCCGCGGGATCCCCTCGTCTCGCCGGCGGGTGGAAAGACTCATCAGATACCTCCGAGGAAACCCCCGCCTTCAGGCGGGGAAGGAATCGGACCCCTGCGGAGCAGGACAGGGGCAGCCGATTCGCCGCCGAGCGAACCGGCGTATCGAACACGCGCACGGCTCTCAACCGAACACGCGATACGGTGTGAGGCATGGCGCAGATCGTGAAGCGGGCCTACAAGTACCGCTTCCACCCGACCCCCGAGCAGGCCTCCGAGCTCGCCCGGACGTTCGGCTGCGTCCGCTACGTCTACAACAAGGCCCTGGAGGCGCGGACCCGCGCCTATACGGCCGAAGGCCGCAAGGTCTCCTACGTGGAGACCTCCGCCATGCTGACGGCCTGGAAGCGCACCGAAGGGCTGGAGTTCCTGTTCGAGGTGTCCTCGGTGCCGCTGCAGCAGGCGCTGCGCCACCTGCAGGCGGCGTTCGCGAACTTCTTCGCGCGCCGGGCGAAGTACCCCACGTTCAAGAGCAAGAGGAGGTCCCGCGCGAGCGCCGAGTACACCCGCTCGGCGTTCCGCTGGCGCGACGGACGGCTGACGCTGGCGAAGATGGACGCGCCACTGGACATCGTGTGGTCGCGTCCGCTGCCGGAGGGGGCGCAGCCGTCCACGGTCACCGTGTCCAAGGACGCGGCCGGCCGCTGGTTCGTGTCCCTCCTGGTGGAGGAGACGATCCGGCCGCTGGAGCCGGTGGACGCCGCGGTCGGGGTGGACGCCGGGATCACGTCCCTGCTCACCCTGTCGACCGGCGAGAAGATCACCAACCCGAAGCACGAACGCCGCGACCGGCGCAGGCTGGTCCGCGCTCAGCGCGCCCTCGCCCGCACGGCGAAAGGGTCGAACAACCGGGCCGAGGCCCGGCTGAAGGTCGCCCGCGTCCACGCCCGGATCACCGACCGCCGCCGCGACTTCCTGCACAAGCTCACCACCCGGCTCGTCCGTGAGAACCAAACGGTCGTGATCGAGGACCTCACCGTCCGCAACCTGGTCGGAAACCACAATCCGGCCCGCGCCGCCTCCGACGCCTCCTGGCGGGAGCTGCGCTCCATGCTGGAGTACAAGACGGCCTGGTACGGGCGGGACCTGGTCGTGATCGACCGGTGGTTTCCCTCCTCCAGGCTCTGCTCGAACTGCGGAGCCGTGCGGGAGGCGATGCCGCTGGGCGTCCGAACGTGGCGATGCGCCTGCGGCGCGGTCCACGACCGCGACGTCAACGCCGCCAAGAACATCCTCGCCGCCGGGCTGGCGGAGAGGTGAAACGCCTGTGGAGCCGGTGTAAGACCTCAACGGAGTCCTCCGAGCGGGCAACGGGCCGTGAAGCAGGAAAGCCGACCGGTGACGGTCGGGATCCCCTTCCTTCAGGGAGGGGAGGATGTCAACGGACGGTCACCTCCAGTCGGTCGAGTGCGGCGTCGAGGACCCGCGCGGCCTCGATCCGCAGCAGCCCGGGGTCGGGCCGCTCTCCGCGGGGGTCTCCGCGCGACCCGGCCCACAGCGCGGTGTGCGGCCCGCCGGTCGGCGGCCCCCACAGGGCGGGCGGTACGGGACCGAACAGCACCACGGACGGGGTGGCGAACGCGCTCGCCAGGTGGGCCACGCCGGTGTCGCCGCAGACGACCAGCCGGGCGCGGGCCGCCAGGGCGGCCAGTTCCGGCAGGCCGGTGCGCCCGGCGAGGACCCGGTCGGCGGGCAGCCCGGCGAGGGCGGCCACCCGCCGCGCGAGGCCGCGTTCCGCCGCGCCGCCGGTGATCACCACGTCGTGACCGGCCTCGTGCAGGCCGGACGCCACCCGGGCGAACCGCTCCGGCGGCCAGCGCCGGGCGGGATGGGCGGCCCCGGGATGGACCAGGACCGGGCCGGTCCGCTCCCCCGGCGGATCCGGTGGATCCGGTGGATCCGGTAGACCGGGAGTACCCGATGAACCAGTCGGATCCGGCGGACCAGACGGACCCGGCGGACCAGACGGACCCGGCGGACCAGACGGACCCGGCGGACCAGACGGACCAGACGGACCCGGCGAGAGGACGGGATCGGCCAGGAGCAGGTCGGCCGGGTCGGCCGGGACGCCGTACCAGCCGAGCAGGTCGCACCAGCGGCGCACCTCGTGCACCTCCTCGCACCACCGCGGGCCCACCGTGTCCGGCAGGTCCGGGTGCGCGTGGGCCAGGAGCCGTCCCGGTCCGGTGCGCCGCAGCGCGGCGGTGCTCTGCGGGCCGCGACCGTGCAGATTGACCGCGATGTCCGGGGCCGCGACGGGGACGCGCTCGGGCACCGGGTCCGGTCCCGGCACGTCGCACAGCTCGTCGACGGCGCCGATCAGCGGCAGCAGTCCGGCCAGGGCCGCCGGGGCGGCCAGGATGATCCGGTGGCCGGGGAAGGTCCGCCGCAGCGCCCGGAGCGCGGGCACGGCGGTGAGCAGGTCCCCCAACCCCAGCGCGCGCAGTACCAGCAGCGACGGCGGCCTCCCCCCGGTCGGCTCTTCGATCGGCGCCCCGGTCAGTGCCCCGTTCAGGGCCATGACGTCTCCGTGGACGGGCAGACGACCAGTTCCCTGACCTCGCAGCCCTCCGGCTGGCCCAGCGCGAACACGACGGCCGCGGCCACGTCCTCCGGCCGGTTGAGCCGCGCGTCGGGGCCCGGCTTGTACTGCGGGTCGCGGTCGTCGAAGAAGTGGGTCCGCATGCCGCCGGGGATCAGCAGCGTCACGCCCACCTGTCCGGCGAGTTCGGCCGCCAGCGCCCGGGTGAACCCGACGACGGCGAACTTGGACGCGCAGTAGGCGGTGGCGTCGCTCAGCGCGCGCAGGCCCAGGGTGGAGGCGCAGGTCACGACCCGCCCCCGGGAGGCGGTCAGGTACGGCAGCGCGGCCCGCACCACCGAGGCGGTGCCGAGCAGGTTGACCTGGACCACCCGCTCCCAGCGGTCGGCGGGGACGTCGGCCAGACGGCCGCAGGCGTCGGTGCCCGCGGCGGTGACGACGCCGTCGAGCCCTCCGGCCCGCTCCGCCAGCGCGGTGACGGCCCGTTCCGCCTCGCGCCGGTCGGACAGGTCGGCCACCACGTGCTCGACGTCGTAGGCGGGGACGTTCACGTCGGCGACCAGCGGCCGCCCTCCGGCCTTGGCGACGGCCTCGGCGCAGGCCAGGCCGAGGCCGGACGCGCCGCCGGTGATCAGGATGTTCCCCAGTGTCGCGGGCATCGCGGTTCCTCCAGGTCTCACAGCGCCGCGCGGGCGGCGGCGATCAGGTTGGTCGTGGACTGCCCGGGGATCAGGGGCAGGATGACGGTCTCGCCGCCGGCCCGGCGGACGACCTCGGCCTCGGGCAGGTCGGACTCGGCGTAGTCGCCGCCCTTGACCCACACGTCGGGCCGGAGCCGCTCGATCAGCGCCGCGGGGGTGGCCTCGTCGAAGACCGCCACCGCGTCGACGCACTCCAGCGCGCGCAGCACCTCGACCCGGTCCTCCTCGCCCACCACGGGGCGCCCTGCTCCCTTGAGGCGGCGGACGGAGTCGTCGGAGTTGACGCAGACGATCAGCGCGTCGCCCAGAGCCCTGGCCCGCCGCAGCAGGCTGACGTGCCCGGCGTGCAGCAGGTCGAAGCAGCCGCCGGTGGCGACCAGCCGGCCTCCCGCGGCGCGGACCGCCCGGGCGGCCTCCAGGGGCGTGCGCGGCCGGTCGCCCAGGCCGGGGAGCCGTCCGCCGGGCCCTGAGCCGGGGCCGGGGAGCCGTTCGCCGGGCCCTGAGCCGGGGCCGGGGCCGGGCAGCCGGACGGCGGCCGCTCCCCCGCCCTCCACGAAGCGGCCGGCCTCGCGGGCCGCCGCCGCGACGGCGTCCTCGGCGCGCGCGCCGCCGCGCAGCGCCAGCGCGGCGGCCCCGGCGAACCGGTCGCCCGCTCCGCACGCGTCGGTTCCCGCCGTCACCGGGGGCGACGGGACCCGGACGACCGCGCCGCCGCGCCGCGCGACGGCGGCGCCCCGGGCGCCCAGGGTGACGGCCACCGCCTCCGCGGCGAGCGCGCGGGCCAGGTGACGGGCCGCCTGCTCGGGTGAGCCGTACGGCTCCGGCGCGCACAGCAGCCGGGCCTCGGCCTCGTTCGGGGTGACGAGCGCGCAGCCGGGAGCCGGGACCGGACCGCGCGGGTGGGGGTCCCAGACCACCGGCGCCGGGGTCAGGGCCGGCACGTCCCCCAGGGCCTGCGCCGTGCCCAGGCCGTAGTCGGAGACCAGGACCGCGCCCGCGCCGCGGAGCGCCGCGGCGGCCCGGCGGGCGTTCAGCGCCACCGGGTGGTCCCGGGCGGCGTCGGCGGACCGGTCGTCGCGGACCCCGGGGCGCGCCCGGCCCTCCCCCGCGCCGAGCCCGAGCGGGTGCGCCCGGTCCCCGTCGGCGCCGAGCACCCCGGAATGCGCCCGGTCCCCGTCGGCGCCGAGCCGGAACGGGTGCGCCCGTCCCTCCCCGGTGTCGAGCCGCAGCAGGGTCTGGCCCCGGGCCCGGATCCGGGTCTTGGTGACGGTGCCGCCCCGCAGCGGCAGCCGGACCACCTCCATCAGGCCGCAGAGCGCCTCCCGCAGCCACCGGCCGGGCTCGTCGTCGCCGAGCGCGGTGACCAGGACGACCTCCGCCCCGGCGCGGGCCGCGAGCAGGGCGGCGAGGCCGGCCCCGCCGGGACGGCGGCTCCGGCGCCCGGCGGCCACCACGGGGACCGGCGCGTCGGGGCAGAGCCGTTCGGCGTCGCCCTCGACGTCCACGTCGAGCAGCGTGTCGCCGACGACGACGAGCGGGCCCGGCCTCATGCGCAGGCCTCCTCGAGCGCGTGGCAGAGCATGTGGATCACCGCGAGGTGCACCTCCTGGACGGTCGCGGTGTCCGCCGCCGCCACCGGCAGGGCGTCGTCGCAGAGGTCCGTCAGGGGGTTGGGCCCCGGACCGGTCAGCGCCCAGGTCGTGAGACCGCACTCGCGGGCGGCGAGCGCGGCGGCCAGCACGTTCGGGCTGGAACCGCTGGTGGACAGGCACATCAGGACGTCTCCGGGGCGGCCGTGCGCCCGCACCTGGCGGGCGTAGACCTCCCGGGCGCCGAAGTCGTTGGCGATCGCGGAGACGCTGGAGGTGTCGGCGTGCAGCGGGATCGCCGCGTACGGCCGGCGGTCGTCGCGGAAGCGGCCGACCAGTTCGGCGGTGAGGTGCTGGGCCTCGGCGGCCGACCCGCCGTTGCCGCAGGCGAGCAGGCGGCCGCCGCCGGTCAGCACGGCCGCGAGCTTGCGTCCCCAGCTGGCGATGGTCTCGGTCTCGTCGTCCACCGCGGCGAGCGCGGCGCTCAGGCGTGACAGGTGTGGGTGCATGGTTCTTCAGCCTCCCGCGGCGGCGGCGATCCGGTTCCGGCCCCGGGTCCGGTGGCCGGTGATCACGTCCAGGTAGGCGGCCTCGGTCCGCTCGGCGATCCGGGGCCAGCCGTACCCGGACCTGGCGCGGCGCTCGCCGGACAGTGCGAGGGCCGCACGCAGGTCAGGACGTTTCAGCAGGTCGCTGAGGGCTCGGGCGAGCGCTCGGGGACGGCGGGGCGGGACCAGCACGCCGCAGCCCGCCACCGTGTCCAGGTGCCCGCCGACGGCGGAGGCGACCACGGCGACCCCGCAGGCCATGGCCTCCACGACGGCGATGCCGAACGGCTCGTACCAGGGCACGCTGACCACGACGTCGGCCGAGCGCATCAGGGCGGGGACGTCGGCGCGACCGACGCTGCCGATCACGCTGACCCGGTCGGAGAGCCCGTGGGCGGCGGCCAGGCGCTCCAGCCGCCGCGCCTCCTCGTCGTCCGGCGCACCGCCGGCGATCACCAGTTCGGCGCCGGGCAGGGCGCGCAGGGCCTCGACGACGGTGCCGACGCCCTTGCGCGGCACCATGCGCCCGATGCTGAGGATGCGCGGCCGCCGCCCTCGCGGCGCGGCCGGGCCCTCCGGGCGGAACAGGTCGAGGTCGACGCCGCACGGCACGATCGTGACCCGCTCGGCGGGCACGCCCATCGCCAGCAGCTCGTTCACCTCGTCGGTGCAGGTGGCGACGGTCAGCTGGGCGTCGCGCCCGACGGCGGTCTCGGCCGCGATCCGCTGCGGCGGGCTGGTGTCCGCCGCGCCCTGCCAGCGCCGCTTCACCGTGCCGAGCGCGTGGAAGGTCTGCACGACCGGTACGCCCAGGGGCCGGGCAGCCTCCAGCGCGGCCAGGCCGCTCATCCAGAAGTGCGCGTGGACCACGTCGGGCCGCCGGCGCCGCCAGCGCCGCCGCAGGTGCGCGGCGAAGGCCGGCATGTACGGCGGCAGCCGGTCCTTGGACACGGCGGCGGCGGGCCCGGCCGGGACGTGCTCCACGGTCACGCCGGGGCGCAGCGCCACCGCGTCGGGGGCGTCGGGGCGGTCGCGCCGGGTGTGCACGACGACCTCGTGCCCCCGCTCGGCCAGCGCCGCCGCCAGCGCCGCGACGTGGACGTTCTGCCCGCCGGCGTCGACTCCGCCGACGGCGGCGAGCGGGTTCGCGTGCTCGGACACCAGAGCGATTCTCATGGGGTTGCCTCCCTTGGCACGGCCACGCGGCCGACGGCCACGCGATCGGCGGCCACGCGATCGGCGGCCACGCGGCCGACGGCCACGGCGACCTCCTCGGCCGTCACGGACGACAGGCAGGGATGGCCGGGGACCGGGCAGGTCCTGGCCCTGCTCCCGCGGCAGGGGGCGTGCTGGTCGCCGAGGACGACGGACGGCACGCCGTACGGCGCCCAGCGGGCGGCCGGGACGACGGGTGCGAACAGGCTGACGACCGGGGTGCCGACCGCCGCGGCCAGATGGGCGGGGCCGGTGTTGGCCGCGACCACCGCGCATGCTCCGGCGATCACCCCGGCCAGTTCGGCGAGGTCCGTCCGCCCGCCGAGGTCGGTCACGCTCCCCGGCCCGGCGACGCCCGCCGTCAGCGCCCGCTCCCCGGGGCCGCCGGTCACCACGACCCGCCGGCCCCCGGCGGCCAGCAGCCGGACCAGCCGGGCCCAGCTCGCGGCCGGCCACGCCCGCGCGGGCGCCGAGACGCCGGGGTGCACGACCACATATCCGGGCGGCCCGGCCAGGTGGCCGACGCCGGGCAGCGGTCGCCGTACGGCGAGCCGGCCGTCGTCGCCGGCGGGGAGCTCGAAGCCGGCCTGGCGGGCCAGGCCCAGCATGCGCTCGGCCTCGGGCACGTCCGCGTCCTCGCCGTCCTCGTCGACGACCCGCCGCACGTCGAGCAGCGAGCCGGGGTAGTCGGTGCTGATCGCGGCGATCCGGGGCGTGCCCGCCAGCCGCAGCAGCAGCGCGAGCGGGAGCGGCGACTGGTGGAAGGAGGTGAAGACCAGCGCCTGCTCCGGGGCGAGCCGCCGGATCTCCCTGATCAGCCGGGTGACGTGGGCGCCGGACACCGGCGGCGGTTCGGGGTCGATCCACGGCGTCCGCCACTCCAGCACCCGCGAGACGCCGGGCAGGAGCTCGCCCGCCGCGCGGCCGTGCGGGCCCGCGAGCAGGACGACCTCCCGCGCCCGGGCGGCGACCGCCCGGATCGCGGGCCCGGCCAGCAGGACGTCGCCGGCGTTGTCGGGCCGCGCCACCAGGACGGTCCCCGCCCGGGGACCGGCCCGGTCCGCCCGGCCCACCCGGTCCGTCCGATGCGTTCGGTCCGTCCGGTCCGTCCGGCCTGCGGCGGGCTGCTCGGGCGGGCCCGTCCCCGGGCCCGTGGAAGCGTCCGTCATCGGCGCGCCCTCAGCTCGCCGCGCAGGCGGTGCGCGCAGGCCGCCGGGGGGATGAGCGCGCTGGTGACCGCCATCCGCCGGATCTCCCCGGGCGTGCGCGGGCCCGGGGCGATGCGCGCCCAGGCGAACTCCGCGGTCAGCAGCGCCCAGGCCGCCGCCGCGGCGGCGGCCGTCCGCCGCCGCCCGGCCAGCCCCGCCCCGGCCGCCAGCAGGCCGAACCCGGTGACGAGCGCGTGCCGGCGGAGCCGGCCGGGCGCGCCGCCGAGCATCGCCCGCCAGCCGGGGCCGTGGACGCGCCGCATCAGCGCGTCGTCGGCGTTGCCCCGCTGGAAGCGCACGCTGGCCCAGAAGCCGTCGTCGCGGACCGGGTGCCGGGTGACGCGCTCCCCCTTGACCAGCCGGTATCCGGCCGCCTGCACGCGCAGCGCGAGATCGGCGTCCTCCCGGTAGGCGCGCGGGAAGCGCTCGTCGAAGCCGCCGGTCCGCTCCAGCGCCTCGCGCCGGTAGGCCATGTCCGCGGTGATCCAGTCGGCGTCGGCCAGGCCCGCGGTGTTGCGCTCGGCGTCGGTGGGCCGGCGTCCGGCCGGGAGCGGCACCTCGATGCGCCCCTGGCTGCCGCCCACGTCGGCGGGCAGGTCCTCCAGGTCGGCGCGGACGGCCTTGTCCCAGCCGGGCTCGGGGATCACGTCGTCGTCGAGGAAGACGACCCACGGCGTGGACGCCGCCCGCCACCCGGTGTTCCTGGCGGCGGCCGGTCCCCGGCCGCCGGAGCGCAGGACCGTGACCCGCCCGCCCGCCGCGCGCACGGCCGACAGCACGTCGGCGTCGGTGCCGAGCGAGGCCGGGCCGACGAAGGGCGGGCCGCCGGGTGCGGCGGCGGGGCCGTCGGCGGGGACGCCGTCGGCCTCCCAGGCGTCGCCCGCGAGCGGGTCCGGGCGGTCGTCGACCACGATGACGTCGGTCCCGGGATCCAGGGCCGCCAGGGCGGCGGTCAGCGTGGGGCGGCCGATCGTCGGCACGACAACAGTGATCATGATGCGAACACCCGCCCCCGGCGGATCAGGTACGGGCCGAGGACGAGCAGGTCGACCGGGGCCGAGCCGAAGCACTCCAGCGCGTCGCGGGGATCGTCGACCATGGGCCGCCCGGCGGTGTTGAGACTGGTGTTGACCACGACCGGCAGCCCGGTCCTGGCCTCGAACTCCTGCAGCGTCCGGGCCAGCAGCGGGTCGCCGGCCCGGTCCACCGTCTGGATCCGGGCGGTGCCGTCGACGTGCACGACGGCCGGGATGCGGTCGCGCCACTCGGGGCGCACGTCATGCACGAAGAGCATGTAGGGGCTCGGGATCGGTCCCCGCTCGAAGATGTCGGCCGCCCGCTCGGCGAGCACCATCGGCGCGATCGGCCGGAACTGCTCGCGGCCCTTGACGTCGTTGAGCCGCTCGGTGTTGGCGGCCCGGCCGGGGTGGGCCAGCAGGGAGCGGCGGCCGAGCGCGCGCGGGCCGTACTCGCTGCGCCCCTGGAACCAGGCGACGATGCGGTCGGCGGCGAGCTCGGCGGCGACCGCCGCGGCCAGGTCGGCGGGGCGCTCGTAGGGCACCCGCGCCGCCTGGAGCCACGCGGCCAGTTCCTCGTCGGTCCAGCCCCGGCCGAGGTCGGCGCCGGGCATCGGCGCGGCCGGCTCCCCGGCCGCCTGCGCCAGGTGCAGCGCCCCGCCGAGCGCGGTGCCCGCGTCGCCCGCGGCGGGCTGGACCCAGAGCTCGTCGAAGGGCCCCTCGGCCAGCAGGCGCGTGTTGGCGACGCAGTTGAGCGCCACGCCCCCGGCCATGGTCAGCCGCCGCTCGCCGGTGCGCTCGTGCAGCCAGCGGACGAGGTCGAGCAGGACCTCCTCCAGCCGCCGCTGCACGCTGGCGGCGAGGTCGGCGTGGTCCTCCGACCACGGCTCGCCCCGGCCGAGCCGCTTGGCGTAGCCGGCCCAGTCGACCGGCTCGACGCGGAACCCGCCGTCGCCGGTGGCGCGGATCAGCTCGCGCAGCTCCCCCAGGAAGCGCGGCTCGCCGTAGGAGGCCATGGCCATGACCTTGTACTCGTCGCTGGAGCGCATGAAGCCCAGGTGCTCGGTGACCTCCTCGTACATGAGGCCGAGCGAGTGCGGGAGCTCCTGGGCGGCCAGGACGGCCAGCTCGCCGTCGGCGTAGCGCCCGGCCAGGTGCGAGACCGCCTCGCCGCGCCCGTCGCAGACCAGCACGGCCGAGTCGCGGTACGGCGCGGCCAGCCCCGCCGAGGCGGCGTGCGCGACGTGGTGGGGCACGTAGCGCACCTGCGCCGGGTCGAGGCCGGGCAGGGCCGTGGCCAGGAAGTTCGGCGCCCGGCGGGCGTAGGTGGTGCGCAGGTCCTCCCAGCGCTCGTCGAGCCCCCGCTGACCGGGCCGCACGAGCGCGGGATCGTAGGAGTAGGCCACCCCGTCGAGGTCCTCGGGTCTCAGCCCGGCCTGGGCGAGGCACCAGGCGGCCGCCTGCTCGGGCGGCTCCCAGGCCGCGAAGGGCACCGGGCGCTTGCCGTGCTTGCGGCGGCTGAACCGTTCCTCCTCCGCGGCCGCCACCACCTCGCCGTCGACGACCAGGGCCGCAGCCGGGTCATGAAAGATCGCATTCAATCCAAGGAATTTCATGCATTCGCCTCCCGCAGACACCTAGTCACTACCGAGAGGAGCGCTTCTCAAACACCACATGGCGGTAGAAGTGCAGCTAGATGGCCTGCAACCAGCAGATTGTCACTCTGAGTAGTTTTTTTCTCGATTAACCCCCATGCAAACGGGAAGCAGGGGAAGGCAAGGGAAGAAACGTTCGGGAGGAATGAAATGCCGCACGGAAAACGACCAGCCGCCATTCTTTTCGACCGTGACGGCACCCTCGTGAAGGACGTCCCGTACAACCGCCGGCCCGAGCTGGTCGCGCCGGTCCCCGGTGCCCGGGAGGCGCTCGACCGGCTCCGGCGCGCCGGCGTCCGGGTCGGCGTGGTCACCAACCAGTCGGGGGTGGCCCGGGGGCTGATCGGCGCGCGGGAGCTGGCGGCGGTCAACGCCCGCGTCGAGGAGCTGCTCGGCCCGTTCGACGCGTGGGCGGTGTGCCCGCACGACGACGCCGACGGCTGCGGCTGCCGCAAGCCCGCCCCCGGACTGGTCCTGCGCGCGGCGCGGGACCTCGGCGCGGACCCCCGGGACTGCGTGGTGATCGGGGACATCGGCCGGGACGTCGAGGCGGCCCGCGCCGCCGGGGCCCGCGGCATCCTGGTCCCGACGGAGGTGACGCTGCCCGAGGAGGTCGCCGCCGCGCCGGAGGTCGCCCCGGACCTCGCCGCCGCGGTCGCCCTGGCGCTCGGCCCCGCCCGGGGGGAGGCCTCGTGAGGATCCTGCTCTGGCACGTGCACGGCTCGTGGACCACGTCGTTCGTCCACGGGTCCCACGACTACCTGGTCCCCCTCGTCCCCGGCCGGGGCCCTGACGGGCGCGGCCGGGCGCGGACCTTCCCGTGGCCCGAGGCGGTGCGGGAGGTGCCGGCGGACCGGCTGCGCGGGGAGGAGGTGGACCTGGTCGTCCTGCAGCGCCCGCACGAGATCGAGCTGGCCGGGCGGTGGCTGGGCCGGCGCCCGGGGCGGGACGTGCCCGCCGTCTACGTCGAGCACGACACGCCCCGGGGCGAGGTCCCGGCCACCCGGCACCCGCTGGCCGACCGCGCCGACGTCCCGCTGGTCCACGTGACCCACTTCAACGCGCTGTTCTGGGACAACGGCCGGGCCCCCGTCCGGGTGATCGAGCACGGCGTCCTCGACCCCGGCCCCCTCTACACCGGGGAGCTGCCCCGGGCCGCCGTCGTCGTCAACGAGCCGGTCCGGCGCACCCGCGTGGCGGGCACCGACCTGCTGCCGCACTTCGCCGAGGAGGCGCCGCTGGACGTGTTCGGCATGCAGGTCACCGGGCTGGCCGGGCACCTGGGGATCCCCCTGGGCGTCTTCGAGGACCTGCCGCAGGCGGCGATGCACGCCGAGCTCGCCCGGCGCCGGGTCTACCTGCACCCCTACCGCTGGACCTCGCTGGGGCTCTCGCTGATCGAGGCCATGATGATCGGCATGCCGGTCGTGGCGCTGGCCGCCACCGAGGCCGTGGAGGCGGTGCCGCCGGAGGCGGGCGTGCTCTCGACCCGGGTGCCCGTGCTCGCCGCGGCGCTGGAGGCCTTCACCGGGGAGCCGGAGCTGGCCCGGCAGGTCGGCAAGCACGCCCGGGCCGCCGCCCTGGCCCGTTACGGCCTGCCCCGGTTCCTGGCCGACTGGGACCGCCTGATCGACGAGGTGGCCGGGGGCTGATCCGGTGATCTCTTCCGGTGACTTCCGCGATCACCGGGGTAGGGGGCGGCGGTGCGAACGAGAGTGATGCTGGCGGCCGCGGCGGCGCTGGCGGCGGGAGCGGCGTCGGCGGGCTGCGCGTCCGCCGACCGCGTGCCGGCCCGGCACGCGGCGGAGGCGTTCTACGCCGCGGTGTCGGCCGGGCAGGGCGGGCGGGCGTGCGCGCTGCTGACCCCGGAGGCCGCCGAGGGCCTGCGCACCGGCGGGCAGCGCTGCGAGCAGGCCGTACTCGACCTCGATCTGCCCGGCGGCGCACCGGGCGCGGCCGAGGTCTGGGGGGACGAGGCCCGGGTACGGCTCACGCGCGACACCGTCTTCCTGCACCGCTTCGCGCGGGGCTGGCTGGTGCGCGCGGCGGGCTGCCGGCCGCGCGGCGCGCTGCCGTACTCATGTGAGGTGGAGGGGTGACCATGCGGGTGATGTTCGCCGTGACCGTCGTCGTCATCGCGGCGGGCCTGGCGTACGTCTTCGCCATCGGCCTGCTGCAGCGGTAGGGGGAGCCGTGAGACGTTTCGCCAGGGACAACGCGCTCAGCCTGTTCTTCCTGGTCCTGTTCGCGCTGGCGCTGGCCGGGCAGTCCGTGGCCGGGACCGCTGCCGCCAACGACCGGCGGCTCGCCGAGGGCGGGGCGCCGGTCTCCTGGGCCGGGTACGTCACCTCCTCGGACTTCGCCGTCGACGTGGCGGAGAACTGGCAGTCCGAGTACCTGCAGTTCCTGCTGTTCGTGCTGGCCACCGTCTGGTGGGTGCAGCGCGGCTCGCCGGAGTCGAAGAAGCCCGGCGACCAGGGCCCGGAGAGCGACGCCGACCAGCAGACGGGGCGGTACGCCCGGCCGGGCGGCCCGGCCTGGGCCCGGGCGACGGGCCTGCGCCAGACGCTGTACGGCAACTCCCTCGGCCTGGTGATGGGGCTGGTCTTCCTGCTGTCGTGGCTGGGCCAGTCGGTGGCGGGGCTGGCGAGCCGGAACGCCGAGCGGCTCTCCCGGCTGCAGGATCCGCTGAACTGGTGGGGGTACGTCACCTCGGCCGACTTCTGGAACCGGACCCTGCAGAACTGGCAGTCGGAGTTCCTGGCGGTGCTCTCGATGGTCGTGCTCTCGGTGTACCTGCGCCAGCGGGGATCGCCGGAGTCCAAGCCGGTCGGGGCGCCGCACGGGGCGACCGACGTCGAGGGCTGAGCCCCGGGGCCGCGCGCAGATTTTTGGTATATAACGGATATATAGGACTCACTCCCCCTGAGCCGGATAGGAAGCGATGCTCGGGGAGGGGGGAGCATGAAGACCGAGGATCGCGCCGACACGGCCGAGGACCGCGTCGGCGAGGCGCGGCGGATCGAGGCCCTGCACGCCACCGGCCTGCTGGACGTCCCCCGGATGCCGCTGCTGGACCGGGTGACCCGGATGGCGACCCGGCTGCTGGACGTGCCCGTCGCCCGGATCTCACTGATCGCCGGCGACCGGCAGGTGACCCTCAGCGCCGAGGGGTCCAGCCCGTCCCCGCCGGAGCGGCAGAGCCCCCTGTCGCAGTCCGTGTGCCGCCACCTGGTCCTCGACGACGCCCCGCTGGCGGTGACCGACACCCGCGGCGACGAGCGGTGGCGCGACATCGTCGCCGTCTTCCGCGGGGAACCGGCCGCCTACGCCGGGGTCCCGGTGCACGAGCCCGGCGGCCAGGCGCTGGGCGCGCTCTGCGTGATCGACCACCGCCCCCGTCCGTGGAGCCCGGAGGAGCTGCGGACCCTGGAGGAACTGGCCGTGACGGCGGAGGCGGTGATCGCGGCGTGGCTGACCGACCGGGAGCTCCGGCGGCAGCTGGAGGACGAGCGGACGTTCCTGTCCGCACTGCTGGACAGCCTGAACGCGCCGGTCGTGTACTGCGACGGCGACGGCGTGCTGGTCCGCTTCAACCGGCCGATGCGGGAGATCCTCCAGGCCTCGGAGCAGCCGATCGCGATCGAGGAGTGGGCGCCGGCCTTCGGGCTGTTCGCCGCCGACGGCAGGACCCTGCTCCCCGGCGACCGGGTGCCGCTGGCCCGCGCGCTGGCCGGCGAGCGGTTCGGCGACCAGCAGGTGGTGGTCCGCACGCCCGGCGATCCCTCGCACCGGTTCCTGGTGAACGGGCGGCCGGTCGAGACCGCCGACGGACGCCGCCTCGGAGCGATGATCACCGGTCAGGACATCACCGGCCAGCACCGCGTCCGGATGTTCCGCGACGCCCAGCACGCCGTGCTCAAGGCGCTCGCCGAGGCCGACTCCGTCGAGCGGGCCTCCTGCGGCGTGATCGGCGCGATCGCCGGCGCGTTCGGCTGGAGCTGCGGCGAGTACTGGCAGGTCGACCCCGGGGGGAAGCGCATCTCCCGCACCGGCTCCTGGGTCGAGCCGGGCCGCGACCTGTCGGGGTTCACCGGTCCGGAGCTGATGACCGTCCGCCCCGGCCAGGGGCTGCCCGGCCGGGTGTGGGCCTCCGGCCGCGGGGTGTGGGTCCGCGACCTGCACACCGAACCCGGCGGCTTCCTGCGCACCCCGCACGCCCTGCACGCGGGGCTGCACACCGCCGTCGGGCTGCCGGTGCGCAGCGGCGAGCGGGTGCTGGCCGTCCTGACCTTCTTCGCCGACGCCGTCGAGGAACGCGACGACGACCTGCTCTACCTGCTCGACGGCGTCGGCGCGCACATCGGCCGGTTCATGGAGCGCCGCCGCGCCGAGGACCTCGCCCTGGCCCTGACCACCAGCCGGCGCCGCTTCGACCAGGTCGTCGCCCAGCTCGACGACCTGGTGTGGACCGTCGAGATCGACGACGGGGGCCGCGCCCGCCGGACCTACCAGAGCCAGAGCACCGCCGGGATCCTGGGCGGCCACGTCCCTCTCGGCATCGACGTCGCCGCCTTCACCGAGAGCCGCGTCCACCCCGACGACCTGCCGGCCTTCCACGAACTCCACCGCGCGGTCGCCTCCGGCAGACCGGGCCGGGCCGAGTACCGCGTCATCGGCCTGGACGGCGTCACCCGCTGGATCTGGACCCGCGCCACGCCCCGTCGCGAGGGCGGACGGCTGATGGCCGACGGCATCTGCACCGACGTCACCGAGCGCCACCGGCTGGAGGAGGAACTCGGGCGCCTGCTCGCCCGGGAGCAGGAGCAGGTCCACCGGCTGCGGGACCTGGACCGGATGAAGGACGAGCTGGTCGCCCTGGTCAGCCACGAGATCCGCTCCCCCGTCGCCGTCATCCGCAGCTACGCCGAGATGCTCGCCGACGTGCCCGGTCTGGAGGACGAGCCGCGGATGTTCGCCGACGTCATCGACCGCAGGAGCACCCACCTGCAGCAGCTCGTCGACGACCTGCTGGACCTGGCCCGGCTGGACGCCGGGCAGGTGGCCGTCGATCCGCGGCCGGTCTCCCTGACCCGGCTGGTCCGCCAGGCCGTCGACGACCACCGGGCCGCCGCCGCGGCCAAGGACCTGACCATCACCACCGACCTGGCCGTGCACCTGCCGGTGCACGCCGACCCGGTACGGCTCCGCCAGGTGCTCGACAACCTGCTGTCCAACGCCGTCAAGTACACCCCGGCCGGCGGCGCCGTCACCGTCACCGCCGGCTGCGACGGCGGGAGCGGAGAGGACGGGCACGGGGGCGGCGACGAGGACGCGGACGGGGACGGGGACGGGGACGGCGGTCACCGCGCCGAGGAGTGCGTGAGCGGAGCGGTCGCGGTGACGGTGGCCGACACCGGCATCGGCGTCCCCGCCGAGGAGTACCCGCGCCTGTTCGACCGGTTCTTCCGCGCCTCCACCGCGCAGGAGGCCGGGATCAAGGGCACCGGGCTGGGCCTGGCCGTCACCAGGGCGATCGTCGAGGCGCACGGCGGGAGCGTGGCCGCCGCGCCCCGGGAGGGCGGCGGCACCGTCTTCACCGTCCGGCTGCCCGCCGCGGACCCGGACCGCCGCACACCCGGACCGGCGGTGACCCGGACCGGCGGTGACCCGGACCGGCGGTGACCCGGACCGCCGCACACCCGGACCGGCGGTGACCCGGACCCGTTCCGGTCAGCGGAAGCGGAACGGCCGGGGTCCGGTGAGGTCGTTGTCGTCGAGGTGGTCGATGAGATCGTCCTCCAGGCCGTTCTCCCGGACCAGCCGCGGCCCCATGTCCCGGACCTGGTCGGCCATGTCCTCCCGGCCGATCGTGTCGAACGCGGCGCGCAGCCGGGCCAGGCCGCGGCCCATCTCCACGCTGGCCACGTGGGAGAGGATCGCCGGGAGCGCCCGCTGCAGGCTCGTGACGGCCAGGTCGCGGTCGCGCTCCGGCAGCCGGGGCAGGATCTCCGCCAGCGTCGAGAGCGCCACCGCGCAGGTCTGGTGCTGCCGGGACGAGGTGCTGACCACCACCAGGTCCACCAGCGCCGCCACGATCCGCCGCTGCAGGGCGTCGTCGTAGACCACCGGCAGCGGTCCCCCGTACGCCTCGGCGGCGGGGATCCCGGCCGCGGCGCACCGGGCCGACAGGTCGCGCAGGGCGCCGACGGAGGCCAGCGCCACGTCGGGGTTCTGCCGGGTGGAGGTGGCCGCCCAGGCGATGTTGCCGAGCTGCTCGATGGCGTGGTCGGGGTCGACGTCGGCGTTGCGGACCCGGTCGATCGTCACGCAGTCCAGGACGTCGTCGGCGATCCGGCGGCGGGACTCCTCGTCTCCCCCGCGGATGCGGGCGACGGTGTCCCCGTAGGCGAGCAGGTCGCCGATCCGCACCTGGAAGGCGACCTCCACGGCGTCCTCGGCCGGGTCCCCGGCCGGCGCGAGCAGTTTCTCCAGGCGGGCGGTGCTGATGTCCACCACGTACCCGGTCGCCCGGGTGGTCACCGGAAGGGACTCGCCCTCGACGGCCGGCGCCGTACGGGAGCGGGCGAGCAGCGGGAGCTGGCGCAGGCGCGCCGTGAAGGCCAGGTCCTGGATCGAACGGACCACGGAGGTCGGGCGCATCTGGTCGATCATGACGTAGGCCATGAAGACCAGCAGGACGAGCGCCCCGGCCGCCAGCACGACGGCCAGCAGCGCGCCCACCCCGGCCCAGCGGGGGCGGGAGACGGCCATGACCAGGTAGGTGTAGGTGGCGCAGCCGGCGACGTAGCCGAAGTACGCCTGGTTGGCGCGGCGCCGCAGGAACTGGTCGAACACCACCGGCGCGACGGTCGTGGCGGTGTGCGAGATCGCCACCAGCAGGGCCGAGATGGTGAGCGTGGTCACCGTGACCAGCCCGGTCGCGATCACCCGGAGCATGCCGACCAGGTTCTCGTGCGGGAACAGCCGCAGGAAGAGGTTCCGCACCTCCGGGGACCAGCCCGGCGAGGACATGTCCACCAGCACGGAGCCCAGCGCCAGGGCGACCGCCCCGAGCACCATCAGCAGGGGGGTGAGCAGGAACTCGGTGACGGACAGCCGCAGCCGGACCCGGAGGTCCCGCTGCGCGGGCACATAGCGCTGCAATCTTGATATCTCGGACACCGCGCCCGGCCTACCCGCGATTCCCCGCTGGGAAACGGCGTGCGCGGTCCCCGTCGGTCAGGCGGTCGGACGAGCGGACAGGCGGGCGGGCGGTCAGCCGGACAGGCAGCGGTCGGACCCGACGATCTGCGCCCCCATGTTGCGCTCCATCATCCGCAGCGCCGCCTCCCCCAGATCGGGGTGGATGTGCGCCACGCAGTCGCGCGGCACCCTGATGGAGAAGTGCCGCACGTAGGCGTCGAGCGCGCTGTACAGGACGCACTGCTCGGTCACCTGCCCGGCCAGGATCACCGTCTCGACGCCCCGCTGGTTCAGCAGGTACTCCAGCGAGGTGCCGTAGAAACCGCTGTGGCGCACCTTCGCCAGGAAGGGGGCGTCGTCCGGCGGCAGCACCGGTTCGACCAGCTCGGGGCGCCTGCCCTTCAGGGCGAGGGCCGCGATGTCGTCCCGCGTCGCGGTGAAGTCGCCGTGGTTGTCGTTGACGAAGACCAGCGCGACGTCCTCGCTCCCGTGCGCCCTGCCGATGAGGCCGGCCAGCGGCTCCACGATCCGCCCGACGCTCTCCGCCAGGAGGTCGGCGTCCCGGTGGTCGTACGGGTTCAGCATGTCCATGACGATCAGCGCGGCAGTGCTCATGGGTCCCTTCTATCCCCGTGCCCACCATTCATGCCGGCACGATTTCAGCCGGTCCGCGGCGGGAGACCGCAGGATTCCGAAACCTCCGAAAGGAGCGGGGACGACGACCGCACGGGAGATCATGACTCCGAACGCGGAATGCGTGAACGCGGACGAGACGGTCATCGACGCCGCCGGGAAGATGGCGCGCCTGGGCGTGGGATCGCTGCCGATCTGCGGCACCGGCGCGCCGCGGACGGGTGCGGCCTCACCCGCGGGTGACGACCGCCCGCTGGTTCGGGACGCAGTGGGTCATCCGCAGGCCGGTCACGTCGCGCGGCCCGTTCTTGCCCAGTCTCGACAGGCGCTCGCGGTCCTCGTCGGTGAGGTCCTGGCCGGCCAGCGGCTCCAGGTGCGCGACGTCGTCGGGGGCGATGCCCAGCCCCTCGCCCACCCGCAGGCCCAGGTCGTCCTCGACCAGCAGGAAGTGCCAGACCATGCGCTCCTGGATCGGTCGGTCGCACTGCGCGAGCAGCGTGACGAAGTTGTGCACGAGGTCGTCGCGCTCCCACTGCTCCATCAGCAGGTAGCGCTGGCCGGCCTGCGTGTAGTCGTTGGTCCGCGGGATGCGCTTGCGGGTCAGGCGCCCGGTGATCGTGGGCCCCTGCTCGTCGTGCGTGGGGTACCGCCCCTCCCGCAGGCCCCCGGTGATGGACGGCTCGTAGTTGACGTGCGGGTTCTCCCCGGCGCCGTCCACGTGGTAGGTCATCTGGCCGTCGCGCTGGTTGGTGCGCACGTCGGCGTTCCTGGCCTGGTTGACCGGGAGCTGCAGGTAGTTCGGGCCCACCCGGTAGCGCTGGGTGTCGCTGTAGGAGAACGTCCGGCCGATCAGCATCTTGTCGTCGGAGAAGTCCAGCCCGTCGACGAGGACGCCGGTGCCGAAGGAGATCTGCTCGTTCTCGGCGAAGTTGTTCCGCACGTTGCGGTCGAGGACCATCCGGCCGACGGGCCGCGCCGGGAACCGGTCCTCCGGCCAGACCTTGGTGTCGTCCAGCGGGTCGAAGTCCAGCTCGGGGTGCTCCTCGTCGGTCATGATCTGCACCAGGAGCTCCCACTCCGGGAAGTCGCCCCGGTCGATGGCCTCGTGCAGGTCCTTGGTGGCGTGCCCCAGCTCGGTCGCCTGCACGGCCGAGGCGTCCTCGACGGTCATGCTCCGCACGCCCTGCTTGGGCATCCAGTGATATTTGACCAGATGCGTCTCTCCGTGCTGATTGACCCATTTGTAGGTGTTGACGCCGAAGCCCTGCATGTGCCGGTAGTCCGCCGGGATGCCGCGCGGGCTGAAGAGGTTGACCAGCATGTGCATGCACTCGGGCGTCTGCGACATGAAGTCGAAGATCCGGTTGGGCTCCTGGCGGAACGTCACCGGGTCCGGCTTGAGCGCGTGGATGACGTCGGGGAACTTGATGGCGTCCCGGATGAAGAAGACGGCCAGGTTGTTGCCGACGAGGTCCCAGTTGCCGTCCTCGGTGTAGAACTTCACCGCGAACCCGCGCGGGTCGCGCGCCGCCTCGGAGGAGTCCCGGCCGCCGATCACGGTGGAGAACCGCACGGCCACGTCGGTGCGTTTGCCCGCCTGCTGGAAGACCTTCGCCCGGGTGTAGCGGCTGATCGGCTCGTCCCCGAGGTAGCCGGTGGCCTCGAAGAAGCCGTAGGCGGTGACCCCGCGGGCGTGCACCACCCGCTCCGGGATGCGCTCCCGGTCGAAGTGGCTGATCTTCTCCAGGAACTGGTAGTTCTCCAGTGTGGCCGGGCCCCGGGCACCGACCGTGCGCTGGTTCTGGTTGTCGTAGACCGGATGGCCCTGCCGATTGGTCAGCACCGGACGCTCGTCACCCGGCTGCGGTCCCATGCTCGACACGTCCGTCATGATGACGCTTCCCTCCCTGCGGCGTTCGCTTCCGGCGTTTCCTATCCTCGGCCGGTCGGCTTATAGCGGCGACGGGAAGAATCTTCGGAAAAATACCGCGCTCCAGGGGCCGGGTGCCGGAACCCGGCGTCCGGGCACCGGGCCGGGCCCCGGCCAGGCGGCTGCCGGTCCCGGCCCGGCGCAGGTCAGCGGGCGTCCGCCGTGTGCTTCCTGTTCGCCTTCTTGATGGCCTCCACGAGCTGCGCCTTGGTCATCGCGGACCGTCCCCGGACGTCCAGGCGCCGGGCGATGCCGTACAGGTGCTCCTTGGACGCGGACGCGTCCACCCCCTCGGCGGTCTTCCCCGCCGCGGGCGTGCTCCGGCGCGCCTGGGCGTCCGACGGCCCCTTCTCCGGCTTCGGCTCCCAGTGGTCGCCGACCTTCTCGAAGGAGTGCTTCAGTGCGGAGAACGCCGTGCGGTGCGCCCGCTCGCCCTCTCCGTAGCTCTCCACCGCCGAGTCGTGCGCCTTGATCCAGGTCTCCTGCGCCTTCCGGGGGGAGCGCCGCAGGGTCGACGGCAGTTCCTCGCGTGCCGGCATCGCACGATCACCTCTTCTCCGCTCGTCCGTGTTCCCATGTGCCCGGGTTCCCGGGTTCCCGGGTTCCCGGGTTCACCGCCCCTTCCCACCCCGCCGGGGAACATTCACCGGGGCCTCTCCACCTCCGCACGGCCGTACGGTCCCGACCCCGGCGGGGTGCATGGGACAGGTCGCCGTGGGTACGGGAGCGGTCTGATATACGGAGGAGGGTGTGAGATGACTTCCGAACCGCAGCGTCCGGAGCAGACGTCCAGGACCGGCAAGACGATGGTCCCGGCGACGCCCCGTGACGTGGTCCATATCCGGCTGGGATCGTTCGCCATGATCGCCGCTATCGCCATCGGCGTGCTCAGCTTCGCCGCGGGCCTCGGCTGGATCACCGCGGTGATGGCCGTACTCGCCGTGGTGGCGGCCGTGGACATGGGTCTGGCCGTCCGCCGGCAGAACCAGAACCGCGCGCAGCGCGGGGGGATGACCGAGGCGGGCTGACTCCGTCCGGGACCGCCCGGGACGGCTCGGGCGGGCCGGGCGCACCCGCTCACTCCGCCCGGATTCCACCGTCCTCGTCGCCCTCTCCGCCCCGGGCGGATCCGGCGGATCCGGTGTCCCCGGCGGATCCGCCTTCTCCGCCGGATCCGCCCGGGGCGGCGGGCAGGGTGAAGCGGAACCGGGCGCCGCCTCCGGGATTGTCCTCGGCGGTGATGGTGCCGCCGTGCCGCTCGACGATCCGCTCGCAGATGGCCAGGCCCAGACCGGTTCCGGTGTAGCCGCCGCCGGCGGCGCGGTGGAATCCGGCGAAGATGGCCTGGTGCTGGCCGGGCGGGATGCCGATGCCCCGGTCGGCCACCTCGATCCGCACCCGCCCCGGCGGGGCCGGCAGGGCGCGGATCTCCACCTCGGCGCCGTGACCGGGCCGGACGTACTTGACGGCGTTGCCGACCAGGTTGTCGACCAGCTGCCGGACCAGCGGCGGGTCGGCGTGCACGGCGGACAGCGGGCCGACGTCGACCCGGGGCGGCGGGCGGCCGGAATCGGTCGCGGCCGCGGCCAGATGCTCCGCGGCGATCTCCCGTACCAGCGCGTCCAGGTCGACCTCCGCCGGGTGCAGCGCGGCGTCCCGGGCGGTGGCGTACGCCAGCAGGTCGTCGATCAGGCCGGCCATCCGCGTGATGCCCGCCAGCGCCTGGTCCAGCTGGCGCACGCACTCGCCGATCACGGCCTGCGCCGCCGGATCCCGTGCCGCCCCGGCACCGGCAGCCCCGGCACCGGCCGCCCCGGGAGACCCGCCGGGGTGGTCGCCGGCCAGCTCGTCCAGCTCGTCGCGGACCAGCTCGACGAACCCGCGCAGCGCGGTCAGCGGGCGGCGCAGGTCGTGGGCGACGACTCCCGCGAACGCGGCCAGCTCGGCCTCGTACTCGCGCATCGCGGTGATGTCACGGAAGACCGTCACCGCACCGGACTGCCCGCCCGACGGGTCCAGCGGCTGCGCCGAGACGGAGATGACCACTCCCTCGGGACGGGCCCGGTTGCGGATCATCATCGGCACCTGCTCCACCCGCCGGCCGGCCAGCGCCTGCACCATCGGCAGGTCCTCGGCGGGGAACGGCGCGCTGCCGTCCGGCAGGAAGATGCCGTAGTGGCCCTGCCAGGTCTCGGGCCCTCCCGGGGTGGGCATGACCCCGAGGATCTCCATGGCGGCGGGGTTGTGCAGCAGGAACCCGCCCTGCCCGTCGACCACGCCGACGCCGTCGCTGGCGCTGTCGAGCACCGCGGTCAGCAGGGCGGCCTGGCGGCGGGCGTCGGCCTCGGCGGCGCGCAGCTCGGCGGTGGCCGCCACGACCTGGGCCCGGGCCCGCGCCCTGCCCCCGACCAGCACGGACACCAGCGCCGCCAGCAGAAGGCTCAGCGCGGTCCCCGCGGCGGCGGCGAGGGCGGGCAGCGGGCTGCGGGCGCCGGGGAGCAGCGCGGAGGAGGAGTCGATCTCCAGTTGCCAGTCGCGCTCGGCGACCCGCACCGAGGTCGTGCGGTGCAGGTCGCGGGGCAGGTCCCGCCGGGAGCCCCCGGACAGCCCGGCCAGCGGCACCAGGGCGCCGTCCTCGTGCCGGGCGAGCAGCCGCACGTCGGTCATCCCCTGCGTGGCGCGCCGCAGGGTCGCCTCGATGAAGTCCCTGCCGCGCACCCCCATCAGCACCCAGCCGACGAACGGCCTGCGGCCGCCCTCGACCCGCCGGTAGACCGGCGCGGTCAGCACGAAGGAGAGCTGCCTGCGCTCCGGCGGCAGGTGGCGGTCGCGGATCAGCCGGTAGGTGTCGGAGACCGTGACCTGACCGCTGCGGCGGGCGACGGCCAGGGCCCGGGCGGACTCGGCGGCCTGGGTGGCGTCGATCCCGGTCGCCGTCCGGGCGGACCCGTCCAGCGATCTGCTGAGGACGGAGAAGACGTGCTCCCCGCCCCGGCCCCGGGGGTCCAGGACCAGGTCCGGCACGCCCCGGCGGCGCCAGAACTCCTGCACGCGCGGGATCTGCTCGTCGGTGGCCGGCACCAGGAGGGCGATCGAGGTCGCGCCGGCCAGCCGCATGCCCTGCAGCGCCCCCGTCGCCTGGTCGAACTCGGGCTTCGTCAGCCGCTCGTGGGATCCCAGCGCGGCGGCCAGGAGGCGGAGCGCGTCCGTGTACCGGCCGCTCTCGGTCGCCACCGCCTCGGTGATCAGCGTCGCGCGCCGGTCCACCCGCTGCTCGGCGGTGCGCTGCTGCGCCTCCCGCAGCACGGTCCCGACCCAGGCCGACAGGACGATGCCGGGCACGGCGACGAGCAGCGCGGCGAGGACCGCCAGCGCCGTCCCCGCCCGGGCGACCTGGCGGAACCGCTCCCCGAGTCCGCTCCGCACAGCATCCACTATCGGTGCACCCTGCCCCGGATCCGGGCACTCCACGCCACGGCGGGGGCACGGCCCGTGATCGCGGGTCGCGGCTCCCCGTCAGGCGGAGGAGTCGATCGCCTCGGGGGAGAGGACGTGGTCGAGGACCATGTGGGCGCAGCCGACGATGCCCGCCCCGGGGCCGAGGCGGCTGCGCTCGATGCGGAGGTTGCGGGTGGACAGCGCGGTCGAGCGGCGGTAGACCACCTCGCGCACCCCCGACACCAGCGGCTGGAACGCCTCGGCGACGTCGCCGCCGAGGACGACCACGGCCGGGTTGAGGATGTTGACCGCGCCGGCCACCACCTCTCCCAGCATCCGGGCGGCGTCCCGGATCACCGTCATCGTCTCGGCGTCCCCGCCGCGCACCAGGGCGACCACGTCGGCGAGCGTCGTGACCTCGTACCCCCGGGAGCGCAGGCCGCGCAGGATCGCGGTGGCGCTGGCGACCGAGTCGAGGCAGTCGGTGTTGCCGCACCGGCAGAGCACTCCCCCGCCGTCGCGGACCGGGATGTGGCCGATCTCCCCGGCCGCGCCCAGCGCACCGCGCAGGATCTCGCCGCCCGCGATGACTCCCGCGCCGATCCGGGTGGAGACCTTGATGAACAGCAGGTCGTCGGCCTGGCCGGTGTAGACCGCGCGGTGCTCGCCGATGGCGATGACGTTGACGTCGTTGTCGAGGAAGACGGGCACGGGGAAGCGCGCGGCGATGATCGGCGGGATGGCCACGCCGGTCCAGCTCGCCATGATGCGGGCGCTCTCGGTACGGCGGGCCGCGAACTCCACGGTCGCCGGGACGCCCAGGCCGACGGCCCTGACCAGGCTCACGGGCCGGTCGCCGAGCAGCTCCTCCCAGGTCCGCATGACCAGGGGCAGCACGACGTCGGGCCCCTCCTCGACGTCGACGGCGAGGTCGGCGCGGGCCAGCTCGCCCGCGGCGAGGTCGCAGACGGCGATCTGCGCGCGGCTGGCGCCCAGCGAGGCGACCAGGACGACGCCGCCGGCGGCGTTGAAGACCAGGCGGGTGGGCGGGCGCCCCCCGGTGGAGGGGCCCTCGTTGTCCTCGACGATCAGGCGGCGGTCCAGCAACTCGGTGACGCGCAGGGAGACCGCGGGCCGGGACAGGCCGGTGACACGCCCGATGTCCGCACGGGTGACGGCTTCACCGGTGCGGATGAGACGGAGCACCTCGCCGCTCGTGGCGAGCGCGGCTGCGGGACGTCGAGGCATCGGCCCAGTGAACCACACCCCTTAAGGAATGAAAAGTTCCGACTTTCTCATCTATGATGACAAAAGAACGCTTGTGCAAAGCACAAGATCCGACTAATGTCCGATCCATCCCCGAACCGGAAGATCCCCACGGAGCTCCCCCATGCGCGAGACCCCCAAGACCGCCGACCTGATCGTCTTCGGCGGCACAGGCGACCTCTCCATGCGCAAGCTGCTCCCCGCTCTCTACCACTGCGACCGCGACGGGCTGCTCGCCCCCGAGACCCGGATCATCGCGCTGTCCCGGGGCGGGCTCGACGACGCCGACTTCCGCGGCAAGGTCGACGCCGAGGTCCGCGCCTCCATGCCGCTGGACGTCCCCGCCGAGCGCGGCCTCTGGCAGCGCTTCCTCGACCGCCTGCACCACGTCACCGTCGACGTCTCCGGCGTCTCCGACGAGGACTCCCCCGGCTGGCGGCGGCTCGGCGGCCTGCTCGCCGGCCACGAGCGGCGGGACCGGGTGTTCTACCTGGCCAGCCCGCCCATGACGTTCGGCCCCTTCTGCCGCGAGGCGCACCGCGCCGGCCTGGTCACCCCCTCCTCGCGGGTGGTGCTGGAGAAGCCCCTCGGCCGCGACCTGGCCAGCGCCCGGCACATCAACGACGAGGTCGGCGCGATCTTCCGCGAGCGGCAGATCTTCCGCATCGACCACTACCTGGGCAAGGAGACGGTCCAGAACCTGCTCGTGCTCCGCTTCGCCAACGCGTTCCTGGAGCCGATCTGGAACTCCCTGTGGATCGACCACATCCAGATCACCGTCGCCGAGACCGTCGGCACGCCGGGCCGCCGCGGCTACTACGACCACGCCGGCGCCCTGCGCGACATGGTCCAGAACCACCTGCTGCAGCTCCTGTGCCTGGTCGCCATGGAGCCTCCGGCGCGCAACGACCGCGAGTCCATCCGGGACGAGAAGGTCAAGGTCCTGGAGGCGTTGCGGCCGATCACCGGCGGCGAGGTGAACCGCTTCACCGTCCGCGGCCAGTACACCGCCGGCGAGTCCGGCGGCGCGCCGGTCCCCGGCTACCTCGACGAGCCCGACGGCACCCCGCCCACCGAGGCCTCCCACCGGGTGGAGACCTTCGCCGCCATCCGCGCCGAGGTGAAGAACTGGCGCTGGGCCGGGGTGCCGTTCTACCTGCGCACCGGCAAGCGCATGCCGTACCGGTGCTCGGAGATCGTGGTCCAGTTCAAGGACGTGCCGCACTCCATCTTCCCCGGCAGCGCGCCCAACCGGCTGGTCCTCCGGCTCCAGCCGAGCGAGGGCATCCGGCTGCACGTCATGGCCAAGGAACCGGGCGCGGGCGAGGTGGCGCTCCAGCCGGTCCCGCTGAGCCTGAGCTTCGCCGACACCTTCTCCGGCCGGGCGCCCGACGCCTACGAGCGGCTGCTCATGGACGTCCTGGCCGGCAATCCCACCCTGTTCATGCGGCGCGACGAGGTGGAGGCCGCCTGGCGGTGGATCGACCCGATCCTGCAGGCGTGGGAGGCGCAGGACACGCTGCCCGAGCCGTACCCGGCGGGCACCCCCGGCCCGGCCGGGGCGCACGAGCTCCTCGGCCGCAGCGGCCGCGCCTGGCACGAGGAGGACGCAGATGAGTGAGCGCCCCGACCGGCCCGGCCCGCCCCGGCCGGGTGAACCGACCGAACCGACCGAACCGACACCCGCACCGATGGAGGAGGCCGGATGAACCGCGTCATCCAAGAGGTCACCGACCGCCTGATCGACCGCAGCCGCGCCAGCCGCGGCGCCTACCTGGCACGGCTGGAGGCCGAGGCCCGGGCCGCCCGTGAGCGCGGGCCCGCCCGCTCCAGTCTGGGCTGCGCCAACCTGGCCCACGGCTTCGCCGCCGCCGGGATCGACAAGCCCGCGCTGCGCGCGAACGTCAGGCCCGGCGTGGCGATCGTGTCGAGCTACAACGACATGCTCTCGGCGCACCAGCCGTACGAGACCTACCCGGCGATCCTCAAGGCCGCGGTCCGCGCGGCGGGCGGCGTCGCGCAGTTCGCCGGCGGGGTGCCCGCCATGTGCGACGGCATCACGCAGGGCCGTCCCGGCATGGAGCTCTCGCTCTACAGCCGCGAGGTCATCGCGATGGCCACCGCGATCGCGCTCTCCCACGACATGTTCGACGCCACGCTCATGCTGGGCGTCTGCGACAAGATCGTCCCCGGCCTGCTGATCGGCGCGCTGCACTTCGGCCACCTGCCCGCGGTCTTCGTGCCCGCCGGGCCGATGACCTCCGGCCTGCCCAACAAGGTCAAGGCCCGCACCCGGCAGCTGTTCGCCGAAGGCAAGGTCGGCAAGGAGGAGCTGCTGGACGCCGAGGCGCAGTCCTACCACTCCCCCGGCACCTGCACCTTCTACGGCACCGCCAACTCCAACCAGGTCATGGTCGAGGTCATGGGCCTGCACCTGCCGGGCGCGACGTTCGTCAACCCGCGCACGGAGCTGCGCGAGGCCCTGACGAAGGCGGCGGGCCGGCGGGCGGTGGAGATCACCGCGCACGGCGACGAGTACGCCCCCGTCGGGAAGGTCGTCGACGAGAAGGCGATCGTCAACGCCTGCGTGGCGCTGCTGGCCACGGGCGGCTCGACCAACCACACCATGCACATCGTCGCCATCGCGGCGGCGGCCGGGATCGAGCTGCTCTGGGACGACCTGGCCGCCCTGTCGAAGGCCGTGCCGCTGCTGACCCGGATGTACCCCAACGGCCAGGCGGACGTGAACCACTTCCAGGCGGCGGGCGGCATGCAGGTGCTCATCGGCGACCTGCTCGACGCCGGGCTGCTCCACCGCGACGTGCTGACCATCGCCGGTCGGGGGCTGGACCACTACCGCTCGGCCCCCGAGCTGAAGGCGGCCCCGGAGGCGCAGGACACCACGATCTCAGAAGTCGGCATGAGATCGCAGGACACCCCCGGCGAGCTGGTCTGGACCGAGCGCACCGGGGGCAGCGGCGACCTGGACGTGCTGCGGCCGGTGAGCGACCCGTTCTCCCCCGACGGCGGCACCCTCATGCTCGACGGCAACCTGGGCCGCTCGGTCATCAAGGTCTCGGCCGTCAAGCCCGAGCACCGGGTGGTCGAGGCCCCGGCGAAGGTCTTCGACGACCAGCTGGAGCTGCTGAGCGCCTTCGAGGCGGGCGAGCTGGACGGCCAGGACTTCGTGGCGGTCATCCGCTACCAGGGCCCGAGCGCGAACGGCATGCCCGAGCTGCACAAGCTCACCCCGCCGCTGTCGGTCCTGCTGGACCGCGGCCAGCGGGTGGCGATCGTCACCGACGGCCGCATGTCCGGCGCGTCGGGCAAGGTCCCGGCCGCCATCCACCTGTCGCCCGAGGCCGCGCACGGCGGTCCGATCGCGCTGGTCCGGGACGGCGACCCGATCCGCCTCGACTCCACGGCGGGCACCCTGGAGCTGCTGGTGCCGGCCGCGGAGCTGGCCGCCCGCACCCCGCAGGGCGCCCCGCTGACGGACGCCCAGTGGGTCGGCACCGGCCGCGAGCTGTTCGCCGCCTTCCGCGCCGCGGCGGGCCCCGCCGAGCGCGGGGCGGGCATCTTCGCCCTCAACGGACGCGCCGAGGGCGTCGCCCGGTCCGCCGGGACCACCCCGGAGACCGGGGCCGCCGGGACCGTCCCGGACGCCGGGACCGCCGTCGGCGGCGCGGACGCCGGGACCGCCGTTCCGTCCGATGGAGGAGACGCATGAGCCACCCCTGGCTCGTCGCCGACATCGGCGGCACCAACGCCCGGTTCGGGCTGGTCACCGCACCCGGTGGCCGGCCGGAGTCGGTGGCCGTACTGGCCGGCAAGGACCACGACGGACTCCCCGAAGCCGTAGCCGCCTATCTCGCAGACCATGCGGGCGGAGTTCGGCCGGGAGCGGCCTGTCTGGCGATCGCCGGTCCGGTGGAGGGCGACCGCTACCGGCTGACCAACGCCGGCTGGTCGGGTTCGGTGCGCGACCTGGGGATCCCCCACGTCGAACTGCTCAACGACTTCGAGGCGCTGGCCGCGTCGCTGCCGCACCTGGCCGGCGACGACCTGGTCTCCCTCGGCGGCCCCGAGCCGTCGCAGGGGGTCAAGGCGGTGCTCGGCCCGGGGACCGGCCTCGGCGTCGCGGGCCTGGTGCCCGTGGCCGAGGGGTGGATGCCCCTGCCCGGCGAGGGCGGGCACGTGACCGTGCCGGTCCTGGACGAGCGGGACCGCGAGATCGTCCGGGCGCTGCACTCCGAGGGGGCCCGCCACGTGGTGGCCGAGCACCTGCTGTCCGGGCCGGGGCTGACCCGGCTGCACCACGCCCTGGCGCTGGTGCACGGCGTGGACGCGCCGCGCCTGGCCCCCGCGGACATCGTGGACCGGGCCGACGACCCGCTCTGCGCGGAGACCGTCGAGGTCTTCTGCGGCCTGCTCGGCACCTTCGCCGGGAACGTCGCGCTGACACTGGGCGCCCGCGGCGGGGTCTACCTCGGGGGCGGCGTGCTGCCCCGTATCGTGGACCGGGTTCTGACCGGCGACTTCCGTCGCAGGTTCGAGGCCACCCCGACCCTCGGCGACTACCTGTCCGCCATCGCCACCACGCTGATCGTGGCCCCGCAGCCCGCCCTCACCGGCGCGGCGGCCTGGCTGGCCCAGCGTCTGGCGACCCCGTCCATCCTGGAGTACCCATGAGCCTGCTCGACATCGCCCCGGTGGTCCCGGTCGTCGTGATCGACGACCCGGAGACCGCGGTGCCCCTGGCCCGCGCCCTGGTGGCGGGCGGTCTGCCCGTCATCGAGGTCACCCTCCGCACCCCGGCCGCGCTGGAGGCGATCCGGCGGATCGCCGCCGAGGTGCCCGACGCCGTGATCGGCGCGGGGACCGTCAGGAGCGCCCGTGACGTCGCCGCCTCGGTGGAGGCCGGGTCGAGGTTCCTGGTCAGTCCGGGCAGCACGGCCGCGCTGGTGGACGCCATGGAGGACGGCGGCGTGCCGTTCCTGCCCGGGGTGGCGACCGCCTCGGAGGTCATGGCGCTGGCCGAGCGCGGGCTGACCGAGATGAAGTTCTTCCCGGCCGAGGCGGCGGGCGGCCTGCCGTACCTGAAGTCGCTGGGCGGCCCCCTGCCCGACGTGCGGTTCTGCCCGACGGGCGGGATCAAACTCGCGACGGCGCCCGACTACCTCGCGCTGCCGAACGTCGGCTGCGTGGGCGGGACCTGGCTCACCCCCGCCGACGCGCTCGCCTCCGGCGACTACGCCCGGATCGAGAAGCTCGCCGCCGAGGCCGCCGCGCTCCGCCCGGCCGCCTGACCGACCCCGGCCACCCGGCCACCCGGCCACCTGACCGGCCCTCGGCCACCCGGTCGGCGACCGGAGGCCGGAGGCCGGTCCCGGCGTCACCGCGGACGCGGTGACGCCGGTTCAGCGGTGCAGCGGCCGGCGGCTCAGCCGCCCTCGTGGCGGCGCTGGCACGGCACGCACAGCCGCGCGAGGGGCCGGGCCTTCAACCGCTCGAAGGGGATCGCGGAACCGCAGCCGTCGCACCTGCCGTAGTCCCGTCCGGCGATGCCCTCCAGGGCCTCGCGCACGACCGCGGCGTTCCGCTCCGCGGAGACGAGGTCGGCGAGCAGTTCCGCCTTCTCCGACACCTCCACCGCGTCGTCGTTCACCGCGTCCGCCAGTTCGGCCAGCCGCTTGTTCCACCGGAACAGCTGCTCGTCCAGCTCCTCCCGGATCGCGCCGAGCTGGACGCCGCTGAGATGGGCCCCGACGGTCATGTCACTTCCTCCCGGCGTCGCGGCGGCCGGCGGTGCGGTGGCGGGCGGTGCGGTGGCGGGCGGTGCGGTGGCGGGCGGTGCGGTGGCGGGCGGTGCGGTGGCGGGGCGCGGAACGCTCCGCGCCTCCTCCGGTCGCGCGGTGTGCCGCCGGCGCTCGTCCGGCGGCCTGTTCGCTGATCTGATGTCACCCATGACGGCATCGACTCCTTGCATGGTTCGCTGACGGTTCGGGCCGGTCGCGGCCCGTCACCGTGAGATCCGGTCCGGTCGGCGGCGGGCGCGCGGCGGCGCGGGGCGCACGGCCGGGAGACCTCCGTCGAGGCCGCGTGCGGCGGGCCCGGCGAAGGTCGGGGAAGAAGGACGGAGGACGCTAGGGCAGCGGCGGGCTGCGCGGGGTGACGACGCGGCGGGCACAGCGCCGGGAACCCGTCACCGGGCCCGTGCCCAGCAGGGCGAGCGGCAGCAGGACGAGGAGCGCGGCGGGCTCTCCGACGGCGGGGAGGGAGCGAAGCTGTCCCGGCGTCGGCAGGTGCTCGGCTCCGCCCGCCAGCACCCTCGGGGCGGTCGACGGGTGCGTCCCGCCGGTGTCCGGGAGCCGCAGGCCGGTCCCGGCCTCGGCGGACCCGCGGTCGGCGGACCAGCCGGCGGACCAGGAGGAGGGGGCCGCCGCGAAGAGCAGGACCACGAAGACGAGACCCACCGCGGCCGCCACCGCAGCGGGCCTGCGTGCACTCCACCGCGGTTCCCTCATCGCCTCCGACCATAGCCCACCTCCCCGCGCGGAGCGCTCCGCGCGGGCCGGGCGGACGCACCGGGCCGCCGGGCCGCGACCGGTACGGCGGGCGGCGCCGGGCGGGCCCGTGGAGCCCGTCGGGCCCCGGGTCCCTCCGGCGGCGGGATCAGTCGGGGTAGCCGGTCTCCGCGAGGATCCGCCGGAGGGTCTCGGCCGTCTCGGTCGGCTGCCCGGCCTCCACGCTCAACCGGTTCATGACGTACCGGTAGCGCGCGGTGTCGGCGTCCTTGTCCAGATAGACGGCCCCGGAGAGCTGCTCCAGGTAGACCACGTCGGGAAGCTCGCCCTCCGCGAAGCGCAGGACCGTGATCGGCCCGGCCGTCTCGGCGTGGCCGGTGACGCTGAACGGCATGATCTGGATGGTGACGTGGGGCAGCTCGGCGAGCCGGATGAGGTGCTCGATCTGGGCGCGCATCGTCGAACGCCCCCCGATGAGGCGGCGCAGCGCCACCTCGTCGATGACCGCCCAGAACCGGGGCGGATCGGGCCGGTGCAGCAGCCGCCCGCGCCGCATCCGCAGCGCGACCCGGCGCTCGATCTCCTCCGGGGAGGCGTCCCCGGCGCCGGAGCCGATCACCGCGCGGGCGTAGTCCTCGGTCTGCAGCAGGCCGGGGACGAACTGGAGCTCGTAGGTGCGGATGACGCAGGCGGACTGCTCCAGGTCGAGGAAGGCGTCGAACCAGGGGGGGACCGCGTCGCCGTACTCGTGCCACCAGCCCGGCGCGCCGGCCCGGGCCGCCAGGGCGAGCAGGGTCTCCCGCTCGGCCTCGTCGGTGACGCCGTAGAGGGTGAGCAGGTCGGCCACGTCCCGCTGCTTGAACCCGGTCCGGCCCAGCTCCAGCCGGCTGATCTTGGAGTCGGAGGCCCGGATCGCCCTCCCCGCCTCCTCGCGGGTGATCCCGCACGCCGTACGGAGGCGGCGCAGGTTCGCGCCCACCACCATCCGCAGGACCGTGGGACCCGCCTGCCCGTAACCGGAGGCATGATCCTCAGTGTGCTCTCCTACCGGCGGAACCGTACGCAAGCCCGCTCCCTTCACGGCAAACCGCCCCCGTCCGACCGGGTCAAGTTTTCCACGCCCGCACGGCCGCGTCAGCCGTACCGCACAAGACCGGGACGACCACGCGAGCCTGACCCCATAAGCAGACAATTCACTATGATCCTCATGATCGCCCGGAGCGCCGCCGTCCGCGGCGGCGGAATCCGGCCGCACCGGAGGCACGAACGCCGAGGAGAACGCGTGGAAGACGAGCGAGCCCCCATCGAGCCGGGCAGGCTGAACCCCGACGTCGCGCACAACGCCCGGGTGTGGAACTACTGGCTGGGCGGCAAGGACCACTACCCCGCCGACCGCGCGGTCGGCGACCGGGTCTTCGGCATGTTCCCCGACATCGTCCACGTCGCGCGCGCCGACCGGGCGTTCCTGGGGCGGGCGGTCCGCCATCTGGCGGGCGAGGCGGGCATCCGCCAGTTCCTCGACATCGGCACCGGGCTGCCCACCGTCGACAACACCCACGAGGTGGCGCAGCGGGTGGCGCCGGACGCGCGGATCGTCTACGTCGACAACGACCCGCTCGTCCTGGTGCACGCCCGCGCGCTGCTGGCGGGCACGCCCGAGGGCGCCACCGACTACGTCGACGCCGACGCGCGGGACACCGACGCGATCCTGAAGGCCGCCGCCAGGACGCTGGACTTCGACCGGCCGGTGGCGGTCATGCTGCTGGGGATCCTCAACTTCATCCTCGACACCGCGGAGGCCCGGGGGATCGTGCACCGGCTGATGGACGCCGTGCCCTCCGGCAGCCACCTGGTGCTCACCCATCCCACCCTGGAGCTGGGCGGGGAGGCGAACGCCGAGGCCATGCGGTTCTGGAACGACCACGCCACCCCGCCGATCACCGCCCGCGGCAGCCGGGAGATCGCCGGTTTCCTCGACGGCCTCGAGGTGCTGGAGCCCGGCATGGTGTCGTGCTCGCGCTGGCGTCCCGAATTCGCCGGCCCCGGCGAGCTCCCCGCGGAAGTGGCCCAGTTCGGCGTCGTCGCCCGCAAACCGTGACCCCCGGCCCCGGCCCGCGGCCCGCGGCTCCCAGCCCCGGTCCCCGGCCCGCGGCTCCCGATCCGGGGCCCGCGGCTCCCGATCCGGGGCCCGCGGCTCCCGATCCGGGGGCCGGTGGCGCACGTCCGCGGAGGCCGCCGGTCGTTCACGCGCACGTGGACGCCTCCGGGCACGCATGATGGGATGACGTCCCCCGACCCCTGCGAGGTGCACGCGATGGCCGCCACCCCGGCCTGCCCGCCGTCCGTCCGGGACCTGGTCTATCCGCCGGGTTCCCTGGTGCTGCTCACCGGGCTCCCCGGCGCGGGCAAGAGCACCCTGCTGGACCGGTTGTACGGCCTGCGCGGCGACGAGACGGAGCCGGTGCCCGCGGGAGGCGCGCGGGTGATCGACTCGCGCCAGTCCCGCACCTGGTGGGCGCCCCGCCTCTCCTCCCTGCCCGTCCGGCTGCGCACCCCGGTCGTGCACACCACCCACATGACCCGCATCGTCCGCGCCCTGCTCGCCGGTCACGCCGTCGTCGCGCACAGCCGGGGCACCTGGCCGCACATCCTGTACGGCCTGGCCTGGGTCGCCCGGTTGAACGGCACCGGGCTGCACCTGGTCATGCTCGACGTCGAGCCGAGGACCGCACGCGCGGGGCAGGTCACCCGGGGCCGGGTGGTGGCCGGCCCCCTCTTCGCCCGGCACTGCCGCCGCTGGCGGACGCTGGTCGCCCGGGCCCGCACGGGCTCCCTCCCTCCGGCGGTGAGCGTCACGATCCTGGACCGCCCCGCCGCCGACCTGCTCCGGACCATCCGCTTCGACGGCTCCTGACCCGGCACCGGACGATCCACCCGCCCTCGTCGCCGCCGTCCTTCCCGCGCGCCCCCGCGGCGCCCCTCCTCGCGGCGCCCTTCCCCCGGCGATCCTCCGGCCGGAGAGGTTTCTCTCCGGCTGACGGTGGTATGGCTTTCCAGCGGAAGCGACAAAAGCGACAAACGGGGAGAAAAGACATGATCACTCTGGAGCAGATCAACACGGTGATCAACCAGACCGTCTACGACTCCAACGGCGACAAGGTCGGAGACGTCAAGCACGTCTACCTCGACGATGCCACCGGCCGCCCCGAGTGGCTCTGCGTGAAGACGGGCATGTTCGGCACCAAGGAGACCTTCGTCCCGACGCAGGCCGCGGACATGATCTCCGACCACATCGAGGTCTCCTTCGACAAGGACCGCATCAAGCACGCGCCCAACGTGGACGTGGACGCCGGCGGTCACCTGTCGGCCGAGGAGGAGCGCGAGCTGTACCGCTACTACGACATCGACTGGGAGCGTTCCTGGCAGGACGCCAACCGGCCGGGCGAGAGCGGATGGGCGCACACCGGCGGCGAGCGCGAGCGCGAGCGCCTGGGCCGGAGCGGGACCGCCGGCGCGGACCTGCGCGGCGACGAGTCCCTCGGCCGCTCCGGGACGGGGCGCGGCGGCCTCTCCGGCGACGCCTCCCTCGGCCGCGGCGACCTCTCCGGCGACGACTCCTTCGGCCGCGACCGGGACGACGCGATGACCCGCTCGGAGGAGCGGCTCCACGTCGGCACGGAGAGCCACGAGACCGGCCGGGCGCGGCTGCGCAAGTACGTGGTGACCGAGGAGCAGCAGATCAACGTCCCGGTGAGCCACGAGGAGGTCCGCCTGGAGCGCGAGCCGATCACCGACGCCAACCGGGGCGACGCGCTGAGCGGACCGGAGCTCGGCGAGGCCGAGCACGAGGTGGTCCTGCACGAGGAGCGGGCGACGGTGGAGAAGGACACCGTCCCGGTCGAGCGGGTCCGCCTGACCAAGGACCGGGTCACCGAGGAGGAGACGGTCTCGGAGCAGGTGCGCAAGGAGCGCATCGACTTCGAGGGCGACGAGGGCGAGCCCGGCCGCTCCTCCTACTGAGGCGCCGCCGAGGCGCGCCCCCGATGTTCACGGGACGGTCCTTCGCCGGGGCCCCGCGGAACCTCCGTGCTCTCGCGGAGCCTCCCGCCCGGCGCCCTCGCGGAGGACCGGCCGCCACGGGCGCCCGCCCGTCCCCATCCCCGTCCCGGCCCGTCCTCACAGCGGCAGGACACCGCCCGGCTTCAGCGCCTTCATCGCGATCTGCGAGGTGAGCTTGTCCAGGCCGGGCAGCCGCCCCAGCCGCTCCAGGCAGAGCTGGCCGTAGGCCTCCATGTCGGGTACCGCGACCCGCAGCACGTAGTCGGGACGGCCGAACATGCGCAGGCATTCGACGACGTCCTCGATCTCCAGGACGGCGGCCTCGAAGGCGGTGACCGTCTCGGCGTCCTGCCCCTCCAGCTCCACGTAGGCCAGGACCTGGAACCCCCGCCCCACCGCGGCCGGGTCGACCACGGCCCGGTATCCGGCGATCACCCCCGCCTCCTCCAGGTTCCGGACCCGGCGCAGACACGGGGAGGGCGTCAGGCGCACCCGCTCGGCCAGCTCCAGATTGCTCAGCCGCCCCTCCGCCTGCAGGAGACTGAGAATTGCGCGATCCGTGGCATCCATGGCAAACCATGCTAACCAAGACAGGAATCACCGGGGATATTGACATCGGATTCCGGTCCCTCTGACATAACCTTGCCGCAATCCAAGCGGGCCGACAGACGGGACCACCAGCATGACGATCTTCGCCGACCCGCGCGAAGCCACTCCCGACGACCGCTACCTCCTCGACGGAGGACGGGTCTTCATGACCGGCACCCAGGCGCTGGTGCGGGTGATCCTCGATCAGATGCGCGCCGACCGCCGTGCCGGACTCGACACCGGGGCGATGGTGTCCGGCTATCCGGGCTCTCCCCTGGGCGGCTTCGACCTGGAGCTGGCCCGCTCCCGCGCGCACGCCGAGCCGCTCGGCGTCGTGCACCGCCCCGGCCAGAACGAGGAGCTGGGCGCCACCGCCGTCTGGGGCAGCCAGCTCGTGCCCACCCTCCCCCGCCCGCGCAGGGCCGGCGTGCTGGGCGTCTGGTACGGCAAGGCCCCCGGCGTGGACCGCGCGGCCGACGCCCTCCGGCACGGCAACTTCGTCGGCGCCCACCCGCTGGGCGGCCTGATCGCCCTCTGCGGCGACGACCCGACCTGCAAGTCCTCCACCCTCCCCTCCGCCACCGAGAGCGCGCTCGCCGCCCTCGGCATGCCGATCGTCCACCCCGGCAGCGTCCAGGAGCTGCTCGACCTGGGCCGCCACGCCATCGCGGCCTCACGGGCGAGCGGCCTGTGGGTCGCGGTGAAGGCCGTCTCCAACGTCGTGGACGGCACCGGCACCGTGAGCGTCGGGCATGACCGGGTCGTCCCGGTCATGCCCGGCGCCGGAGACGCGAACGGCACCGGCTACGACGTGGACTACGAAGGCCGGCCGTACCGGCACATGCCGAACGGCACCCTGCTCACCCCGTGGTCGCTGGAGATGGAGCGCACCCTGGTCGGCCCGCGCACGGAGCTGGCCCGCGCCTACGCCCGCGCGAACGGCCTCAACCGGATCACGGCCGACCCCGCCGGCGCCCGGCTCGGCATCGCCGCCTCCGGCCCCGCCTACCACGACGTGCGCGAGGGCTTCCGCACGCTCGGCATCACCCCGGAGGAGGCCGGCGTCCGGCTGCTGAAGATCGGCATGCTCTGGCCGCTGGAGCCGGAGATCGTCCGCGCCTTCGCCCGCGGCCTGGACGAGATCATGGTCGTGGAGGAGAAGGCGCCCCTGCTGGAGACCCTGATCAAGGACGTCCTGTACGGCACCGCGGACGCCCCCCGCGTCCTGGGCAAGCGCGACGAGAACGGCGCCCCGCTGATCCCGCAGGCGGGCGGCGTGGACGCCGACCTGGCCGCCAAGGCCATCGCCTTCCGGCTGCGCCGCAGGGGCGTCGCCACCGAGCAGGACCGCTCCGACCTCGGCGACCGGGTGAGCCGGAGCCTGGCGGTGATCTCCCGCCCGGAGCCGCTGAAGCTGCTCGCCGCCCAGCGCACCCCGTTCTTCTGCTCCGGCTGCCCGCACAACCGCTCCACCGCCGTCCCGGACGGCGCGCCCGTCGGCGCCGGCATCGGCTGCCACACGATGGTGGTGCTCAACCCCGAGGGCAAGGGCACGCTCACCGGCCTGACCCAGATGGGCGGCGAGGGCGCCCAGTGGATCGGCCAGGCGCCGTTCACCGACACCCCGCACATCTTCCAGAACCTCGGCGACGGCACCTTCCACCACTCCGGCTCGCTCGCGGTCCGGGCCGCGGTCGGCGCGGGCGTCAATATCACCTACAAGATCCTCTACAACAGCGCGGTCGCGATGACCGGCGGGCAGGCCATCCAGCCGTCCCTGGCGGTGGCCGACCTGACCCGCTGGCTGGAGGTCGAGGGCGTGCGCCGGGTGATCGTCACCACCGACGAGCCCGGGCGCTACCGGGGCGTCAGGCTGGCGAGGATCGCCGAGGTGCGCGACCGCGGCGCCCTGGAGGACGCGCAGCGCGAGCTGGCCGCGATCCCGGGCGTGACCGTGCTGGTCCACGACCAGCAGTGCGCCGCCGAGAAGCGCCGGCTGCGCAAGAAGGGCGCGCTGCCCGACCCGGCGAAGCGGGTGGTGATCAACCAGCGGGTCTGCGAGGGCTGCGGCGACTGCGCGAAGACGTCGGAGTGCCTGTCGGTGCTGCCGGTGGAGACCGAGTTCGGCCGCAAGACCGAGATCCACCAGTCGTCCTGCAACAAGGACTACTCCTGCGCCGAGGGCGACTGCCCGTCCTTCCTCAGCGTGGTCCCGGCGGCGGGGAAGGCGAAGCGGCGGGCCGTACCGGCTCCTCCGGCGATGCCGCTGTCCGAGTTCCGCACGGCCGAGACGACGATCCGCCTGGTCGGCATCGGCGGCACCGGCGTGGTCTCGGTCGCGCAGATCCTCGGCACCGCCGCCCTCCTGGACGGCAAGCGGTCCCGGGGGCTCGACCAGACCGGCCTGGCGCAGAAGGGCGGCACCGTCGTCTCCGACATCGTCGTCTACGACGGCGGGGACGACGGGGAGCGGTCCGGCCGGGCGAGCGCGGCCAGCGTGGACGCCTACCTGGCGCTGGACCTGATCGGCGCCACCGACCCCCTCCACCTGCGCGCCGCCGACCGCGACCGGACCGTGGCCGTGGTCTCCACCAGCCTGGTCCCGACCGGCTCCATGGTGCTCGACCCGGCGACGAACCTGACCGACACCGGCTCGCCGATCGGCGCGCTGGAGGCCCGCACCCGCCGCGAGCTGAACGTCTACCTCGACGCCGAGCAGATCGCCCAGGCGCTGTTCGGCGACCACATGCCGGCCAACACCATCGTGGTCGGCGCGGCCTGGCAGCGCGGGCTCATCCCGCTCAGCCTCCAGGCGATCGAACGGGCCATCCGGGCGGGCGGCGGCCGGTCCGCCGAGAGGACCGTGGCCGCCTTCCACTGGGGCCGGGCGGTCGTCGCCGACCCGGAGGCGGTGGCGCGGGCGACCGGCGGGGCCGCCGCCCCGTCCGCGGGCCCCGGCGCGCCCGGCGGCCCCCTCGGCGACGCGGTCCGGCGCCTGGTCGAGTCGGTCGGCGCGGCCGAGGGCGGCGAGCTGCACCGGCTCCTCACGGTCCGGGTGCCGGACCTGGTGGCCTACCAGGACCTGCGCTACGCCGCCCGGTACGCCGACGCGGTCCGCGAGGTCCTCGCCCGCGAGACGCCGGAGCGCTGCCCGGTCACCGAGGCCTACGCCCGCCAGCTGTACCGGCTGATGGCCTACAAGGACGAGTACGAGGTCGCGCGCCTGCACCTCGACCCGGCCGAGCGGGCCAGGATCGCCGCCGAGTTCGGCCCCGGCGCGAAGATCTCGTACAACCTGCACCCGCCGGTCCTGCGGGCGATGGGCATGAAGCGCAAGATCCGCCTGGGCTCCTGGTTCGACCCGGCCTTCCGCCTGCTGTACGGCATGCGCAGGGTGCGCGGCACGCGGCTGGACCCGTTCGGCGCGGCCGGGGTGCGGAAGGTCGAGCGCGAGCTCGTCACCGAGTACACCCGCGACGTGCACCGCGCCCTGGCGGGTCTGACCCCGCAGACCGAGGACCGGGTGCGCGAGCTGGCCGAGCTGCCCGAGGTGATCCGCGGCTACGAGGAGATCAAGCTGGCGGGCGTCGCCGCCTACCGGGAGAGGGCCGCCGCCCTGCTGGCGGAGCTGGACCGCCCGCGCTGACCGCCCGCCCCGGCCGCCGGCCCGTCCTGCCCGGCGGCGGCGGCCGGATCCCGGCACGGCCCGCCCGCGCAGGCGGCCGTGCCGGAGAGGCGCCGCTGCGGCCCTCCCCCTCCGCGGAGGACCGCGGCGGCGCCCGCTACACCCGGGCGAGCAGCGCCTCGGCGGTGATGGGGGCCTCGTGGGTGCCCGCCACCGTGCAGGCGTGCGCCCCGGCGACCGCGCCGAGGCGCACGCACTCCTCCACCGGGCGGCCGCGCAGCCTGCCGTACAGGAAGCCGCTGACGAAGGCGTCCCCGGCGCCGTTGCTGTCGGCCACCGGGCCGGACAACGGAGCGGCGGGGAAGTGCCGCGGCCCGTCGGCGTCGAGCACGTGGCAGCCGTCGGCGCCCGCCGTGCAGACGACGGTCTCGGCCCGGCCGCCGTCGAGGATGCCGCGCATGACCTCCTCGCGCCGGTCGCCGAGGGCGGCCGCGGACAGGAAGACCAGGCCGGAGGAGAGGGCGAAGTCCCGGTGGTGGTCGTTCTCGCCGTCCCAGTCGTGCAGGTCGGTGGAGACGGTGACGGCGGGGCGGCCGGCCAGGTCGGGGTAGACGTGCCGGGAGAAGTCGGTGATCGACACGTGCACGTGCCGGGCGTCGCGTACGGCGTCCAGGTAGAGCTCGCGGGGGAGCCGCTCGCCCGGTTCGGCGCGCGGGTCGAACAGCGAGGTGCGCCGCCCGTCCGGGCCGACGAGCAGGACGCTGCGCCGGGTGCCCTGGGGCGCAAGCGCCCAGCCCGCGTCGATGTCCCGGGCCGCGAAGTGCTCCCGGATGAGGCGTCCCTGCGGGTCGTCGCCGACCAGGTCGGCGATGAACACCCGCAGGCCGAGCGCGTGGCAGCCGAGCGCGACGCCGCTGCCGGTGTTGCCGATCCGGTCGACCACCGGCGGGACGGCGTAGGTGTCGGCGTAGGGCAGGGGAAGGGCGGGCACGTAGGCGGTGGTGTCCACGCCTGTCCCGCCGATCACCACGACGTCGTGCGTCATCGGTTCGTGTCCTTGTCCGGAGAGGGACCGGCCGTACGGAGACAGGCCGGAGGAGGCGGGGGCTCCGAGGAGACGGGGGCCGGAGGGGCGGGTGCCCGCGGAGTCGGTGGAGCGGAACGGTCAGCGGCTGACCAGCGGGCCGGAGCCGGTGGAGCGGCGCACGACCAGCTCGGGCTGGAACATCAGCTCCATGTTCTTGCCCGGCATGCCGTTGATCTCCTCCAGGAGCGTCTCCACCGCGGCCGAGGCCATCGCGCCGATCGGCTTGCGCACGGTGGTCAGCGGCGGGTCGGTGAAGGCGATCAGCGGCGAGTCGTCGAAGCCGACCACCGACACCTCCCCCGGCACCGCCAGGTCCCGGTCCCGGCAGGCCCGGATCGCGCCCAGCGCCATCAGGTCCGAGGCGCACACGATGCCGGTGCAGCCGCGCTCCAGCAGCTTCACCGCCGCGGCCTGGCCGCCCTCCACCGAGAACAGCGAGTGCGAGATCAGCTCGTCCACCTCGGTCACGCCGAGCAGCTGGGACATCGCCCGCCGGTAGCCCTCGATCTTCCGGACGACCGGCACGAAGCGCGCCGGCCCCAGGGCCAGGCCGATGCGCTCGTGCCCGAGGTCGACCAGGTGCTGCACGGCCAGCCGCGCGGCCAGCCGGTCGTCCGGCGAGATGAACGGCGCGTCGATCTGGTCGGAGTAGCCGTCGAGCAGCACGATCGGGAGCCCCCGGTCGATGAGCCGGGTGTAGCGGTCCATCCGGGCCGTGGTGTCGGCGTGCAGCCCGGAGACGAAGACGATGCCGCTCACCCCGCGCTCCATCAGCAGCTCGGTGAACTCGTCCTCCGGCGCGCCGCCGGGCAGCTGGGTGCAGAGCACGGGCGTGTAGCCGTGCTGGGTGAGCGCCTTCTCGATGGCCTGCGCGAACGCCGGGAAGATCGGGTTGTCCAGCTCCGGCGTGACCAGCCCGATCAGCCCGTTGCTGCGCTGGCGCAGCCGCTGCGGACGCTCGTACCCCATCAGGTCCAGCGCCGTCAGCACCGCCCGCCGGGTCGCCGCCGAGACCCCCGGCTTGCCGTTGAGCACCCGGCTGACCGTCGCCTCGCTCACCCCCGCCTGCACGGCGATGTCGGCCAGCCGGGTGACGGTCCCGTCGGCGCGGGAGCGCGGGATCTGCGTCACTTCACCATCCATCGGGACCTACCTCACCATGTGGGCGGAGAAGGCGGCAAGCCGGGCGGCCCGCTGCGGTCCGTTGTGAAAATTCTTACGTAAACTTTCCGAAAATACTAACATCCATCGAGGTCCGGCGGATGGGCCGTTGCCGGGATACCCAGGGCGGTCGCCCCGGAGCGTCCCGGCCGTCGAGCCGGAAAGGGAGCGGTAACACACTTGTGACCTGCAGATGTGTGATTTCTGATGCCATCTCTGGACACACAGCTATATTGCGCGATGTACTACCTCATCAATCACACGGCTGGATCCGGGCATCCCCGTCCGGGAGGAACGAGCGCGCATGAGTACCGTCGTCCTCGACAACGTGACCAAGGTGTACCCGGGGGGGTACCTCGCGGTCGACCGGATGAACCTGCGTGCCGAGGACGGGGAGCTCCTGGTGCTCCTCGGGCCGTCGGGCTGCGGGAAGTCCACCCTGCTGCGGATGATCGCGGGGCTGGAGGACGTCACCTCCGGTGATCTGTGGCTCGGCGGCAACCTGGCCAACGACCTGGCCCCGCGTGACCGCGACGTCGCCATGGTCTTCCAGAACGGCGCGCTCTACCCGCACCGCACCGTCCGCGGCAACCTCTCCTTCCCGCTCGAGATCGCCAAGGCCGACCCGGAGATGGTCCGGGAGCGCGTCACCGAGCTGTCGAGGGCCCTGCACATCGACGAGACCCTCGACCGCCGCCCCGGAACGCTCTCGGGCGGCCAGCGGCAGCGGGTCGCGATGGGCCGCGCGATCGTCCGCCAGCCCTCGCTGTTCCTGATGGACGAGCCGCTGTCCAACCTGGACGCCGGCATGCGCACCGAGCTCCGCATGGAGATCGGCTCGCTGGTCCGCTCGCTGGGCGTCACCACCATCTACGTCACGCACGACCAGGTCGAGGCGCTGACCCTGGCCGACCGGATCGCCATCATGAACCGCGGCGTGCTGCAGGACGTCGGCACCCCCGGCCAGGTCTACAACGACCCGGCCACCGCCTTCACCGCGGCCTTCCTCAACTCCCAGCAGCTGAACCTGCTCTCGGCGGTCGTCCGCACGCCGCAGAACCAGTTCATCCTGCTGGACTTCGGCCCGCACCAGATCACCATCCCGTGGAGCGATCCGCGCGCCTACGCCATCTCCCAGCACGTCGGCAACCAGATCATCGTCGGCCTGCGCCCCGACTGCCTGGCCCCGGTGCCGGACACCTTCGAGGGGCCGGTCTTCCTCGGCCGCGTCCGGGCCCTGGAGTACCACGGCCACGAGTGGATGGCCTACGTCGAGTCCGGCATCACCTCGGTGAGCGTCCCCGAGCCCCCGGACCCCCGGCTGCACGCCCGCGGAGCCGACTCCGCCGCCCAGGGCGGCCGGATCCGCGCGATGATGCGCCGGCTGCTGTCGAGCGGGGAGGCCGAGGCCGAGCCCCAGTACCAGGCGCAGGACCAGTCCAGCGGCACCCACCGCCGGGCCGACCTCATCGTCCGGGTCGGTTCCCGTCCCGTCTGGCGGGCCGGGGAACCCGCCCGCGTCGGCGTCGACGCCACCCGCCTGCTGCTCTTCGCGTCCGACGGCTCCCGGATCGACCCGCCGCACCGCTGATCGCGCTCCCGCCCCGCGGGCCGGACGAGCACGCCGCACCCGCCCTCTGGAACGTGACAGCGCCCCCGGGAACGCGACAGGGCCCGGATCAGGGACCGGCGATGAGGGAGACGAGCTCGACGACCCTGCCGGCGCGGTCCACCTCCGCGCGGTGGAACGACGGGCCGAAGGTGCGGGCCAGCACCAGGTGCATCCCGGCGGCGGGCACGGGCAGGCTCATCAACCGGTGGGAGCCCGACGTCAGGGTCGCCGGGCGCAGCGAGGCGAGGTCGGCGAGCTTGACCCCGGCGATGCCGCCGTCGTCGTCGAGGGACGGCGGTGCCTGCCAGCTCCGGTGCACCAGGCCGTCCCCGTCGGGGGAGAAGGCCACCGCCCATTCGGCGCCGACCAGGTCGGGCACCGCGTCCACGAGCGTGGCGAAGGCCCGCGAGGGATCGATGGCGACGTGGCGGAGCAGGTCGTAGTCGGGAGCGGCGCCCGGGACCTCACGGGTCGGCCAGACGCCCTCGACGCGGATCCCCGGGACGGCGGACAGCCGGTCCCGGACGGTCTCGGCGGCCGGTGACCCCGGCCAGGAGACCACGAAATCGTCGACCGCCCTACCGGTCTCCCGCTCCAGGACCGTCACCTGCAGGATGTCGGCGCCCAGGGTGCCGAGCACCCGGGCGACCTGTCCCAGGGCGCCCGGCCTGTCGGGGAAGGACACCCGCAACCGCACCATCATCACCGCTCACCTCATCTCCGCCCCCAGGGTGTCCTGGACAGGTTTCGCCGATGTTCGGAGGAGGTGTCCAGGATATGTCCTGTGCTGCGGGACCCCCGGGGAGGGCGGCCGGTAACGCCGGAGAGCCCGCCGCCCCGTGGCGGTCAGCGCACGATCTTCGGGCCGGAGCCCGTCGAGCCGCGGACGATGAACTCCGGCTGGAAGATGAGCTCGGAGTGCTGCCCCGGCGTTCCCGCGATCGCCTCCAGCAGGGTGTGCACCGCGGCCGTCACCATCGACTGCACCGGCTGGCGCACGGTGGTCAGCGGCGGGTCGGTGAAGGCGATCAGCGGCGAGTCGTCGAACCCGACCACCGACACCTCCCCCGGCACCGCCAGACCCCGGTCCCGGCAGGCCCGGATCGCGCCCAGCGCCATCAGGTCCGAGGCGCACACGATGCCGGTGCAGCCGCGCTCCAGCAGCACCCCGGCGGCGGCCTGGCCGCCCTCCACCGAGAACAGCGAGTGCGAGATCAGCTCGTCCACCTCGGTCACGCCGAGCAGCTGGGACATCGCCCGCCGGTAGCCCTCGATCTTCCGGATGACCGGCACGAAGCGCGCCGGCCCGACGGCCAGGCCGATGCGCTCATGCCCGAGGTCGACCAGGTGCTGCACGGCCAGCCGCGCCGCGGCCCAGTCGTCCGGCGAGATGAACGGGGCCTGCACGTCGCCCGAGTGCCCGTTGAGCAGGACCAGCGGTACCCCCTGCCCGAGCAGCCGGGTGTAGCGGTCCTGGTTGGCGGTGGTGTCGGCGTGCAGCCCGGAGACGAAGATGATGCCGCTCACCCCCCGCTCGACGAGCAGTTCGGTGAACTCGTCCTCGGCCGCGCCGCCGGGCAGCCGGGTGCACAGCAGCGGCGTGTAGCCGTGCTGGGTGAGCGCCTTCTCGATGGCCTGCGCGAACGCCGGGAAGATCGGGTTGTCCAGCTCCGGCGTGACCAGCCCGATCAGCCCGTTGCTGCGCTGGCGCAGCCGCTGCGGACGCTCGTACCCCATCAGGTCCAGCGCCGTCAGCACCGCCTGCCGGGTCGCCGCCGAGACCCCCGGCTTGCCGTTGAGCACCCGGCTGACCGTCGCCTCGCTCACCCCCGCCTGCGCGGCGATGTCGGTCAGCCGGGCCGTGCCGGTGCCGAACGAGGCGCCGTTATGCGTCATCGCGTCCCCACCAGACCGCGGAGTCCGGCGCCAGCCGCACGGTGCCTCCGGTGATCTCCACCTCGGCGCTGGCCAGCAGGACCCGGCCGGGCGCCGGCAGCTCGACCGGCTCGCCGGTCAGGTTCACCGTGACCGCGAAGCCGTCGCCCCGGGTGAAGGCCAGCGTGCCCGCCGGGGAGTCGAGCCAGGTCAGCGACTCCTGGCCGAGGCAGGGCAGGTCCCGCCGGATCCGCAGCGCCTCGCGGTAGAGGCGCAGTGTGGAGGCGGGGTCGCGCAGCTGGGACTCGACGCTGAGCGGTCCCCAGGAGGCGGGCATGGGCAGCCACGTCTCCTCGATGCCGGGCATGCTGAAGCCGAAGTGGGGCTCCACGTCGGCCCACGGGATCGGCACCCGGCAGCCGTCGCGCCCGTCCTCGGGGTTGCGCAGCCGCTGCGGGTCGGTCAGATACTCCTCCGGCAGGTCGAGCACCTCCGGCAGGCCGAGCTCCTCGCCCTGGTAGACGTAGGTGGAGCCGGGCAGCGCCAGCGTCAGCAGGGCCGCCGCGCGGGCCCGGCGCAGGCCGAGCTCGCCGTGGCCGTAGCGGGTGACGTGCCGCTTGACGTCGTGGTTGGACAGCACCCAGGTCGCGGGTGCGCCGACCGCGCCGGAGGACGCCAGCGACGCGTCGATCACCGCGCGGAACCGGGCGGCGTCCCAGGGGGTGGTCAGGAAGTGGAAGTTGAACGCCTGGTGCATCTCGTCCGGGCGGACGTAGTTGGCCAGCCGCTCCAGGGACGGCGCCCACGCCTCGGCGACGCCGATGCGCATGCCCGGGTAGGAGTCGAGCAGGCGGCGCCAGGCGCGGTGGATCTCGTGCACGCCGTCCTGGTCGAAGAACGGCACCACGTCGGCGCCGATCATCTTGACCTGGTCGGCGTGGCCGACGTCGGGCAGGCCCTCGGCCTTGACCATGCCGTGGGCGACGTCGATGCGGAAGCCGTCCACGCCCAGGTCGAGCCAGAACCGCAGGATGGACTCGAACTCGGCGTGGACCTCGGGGTTCTCCCAGTTGAGGTCGGGCTGCTCGGGGGCGAACAGGTGCAGGTACCACTGCCCGTCGGGCAGCCGGGTCCACGCCGGGCCGCCGAAGACCGACTCCCAGTCGTTCGGCGGGAGCTCCCCGGCCGCGCCCCGGCCCTCGCGGAAGATGTAGCGCTCCCGCGCGGGACCGCCCGGCCCCGCGGCCAGCGCCTCGACGAACCAGGCGTGCCGGTCGGAGGTGTGGTTGGGCACGACGTCGACGATCACCCGCAGGCCGTGCCGGTGCGCGTCGTCGATCAGGGCCTTGGCGTCGGCCAGCGAGCCGAAGATCGGGTCCACGTCCCGGTAGTCCGCCACGTCGTAGCCGAAGTCGGCCATCGGCGAGGTGTAGAACGGGGTCAGCCAGATCGCGTCGACCCCCAGGTCGGCGAGGTAGCGCAGCCGGCTCCGCACGCCCAGCAGGTCGCCGACGCCGTCGCCGTTGCCGTCGGCGAAGCTGCGCACGTAGACCTGGTAGATCACCGCGTCCCGCCACCAGCGGCCCGTGGCCTCGGTGGCGGCGGCACGGTCCGCGTGGACGAGCTCGGTCATGTTTGTCCCCCGATCAAATGACATATCAGGACGTGATAGCACAGTCGTTGTACAGCAGTGGTGTTCGGTACGGCAGCGGTGTTCGGTACGGCAGCGGTGTCACAGCTTCGTGGCGCCGGCGGTGAGGCCGGCCACCAGGTGGCGCTGGACGAACAGGAAGACGATCGCCGCGGGCACCGCGATGAGCACGGCCGCGGCCGTCAGCAGGCCCCAGTCGGCCCAGTACTGCCCGACGAACTGCTGCAGGCCCGCGGCCAGCGTCCGCTTGTCGTCCCCCGTCATGAAGACCGACGCGTAGGCGACCTCGCCCCAGGCGGTCATGAAGGAGTAGAACGCGGTGACCGCGATGCTCGGCCGGGCCAGCGGCAGGACGACCCGCCAGAAGGTGCCGAACGGCGACAGCCCGTCGATCATGCCGGCCTGGTCGATCTCGCGCGGGATGGAGTCGAAGTAGCCCTTCATCATCCACGCGCAGAACGGCACCGCCACGGTCATGTAGGCGATCACCAGGCCCGGGATCTGGTTGAGCAGGCCGAGGCCCGCCATCAGGTTGTACAGCGGCACGATCAGGATCGCCACCGGGAACATCTGGGTGACCAGCAGCATCCACATGACGCCCCGGTAGCCCGGGAAGCGGAAGCGGCTGATCGCGTACCCGGTCGTCGAGGCCAGGAAGACGCCGATGACCGTGGTGAGCCCCGCGACGATCACGGAGTTGAGCAGCCAGCTCGGGAACCGCGTCTCGGTCAGCACACGGGTGTAGTTGTCCAGCGACGCGCCGTCGAAGAACGTCAGCTCGGTGGAGAGCCAGCCGTCGCGCGGCTTGAGCGAGGTCAGGACGAGCCAGACGATGGGGAAGATCGAGACGAGGGACGCGACGATCAGCGTCCCGTGCAGCAGGATCGAACCGCCCAGGCCGCGCTCGTCGCGGCCGCGGGCCTTCCTGCGGGTGGTGACGGCGCTCACCAGACCTCCCCTTGCTTGCGCAGCGCGCGGCGGTAGACCAGGGCCATCACGACCAGGAGCGCGAGGATGATGACGCCCCAGGCCGCCGAGCCCGCGTAGTTGCGGATGCCGGTGAAGGCCTCGCGGTAGGCGTAGGTGACCAGGATCTCGGTGGAGCTTCCCGGTCCTCCTCCGGTGATCAGGAAGATGATCGGGAACATGTTGAACGTCCAGATCGTGCCCAGCAGCACCACGGTGCTGGAGACCGTGCGCAGGCCGGGAACGGTGACGAAGCGGAAGCGCTGCCAGGGCGAGGCGCCGTCGACCTCGGCCGCCTCGTACAGCTCCCGGGGGATCGACTGCAGGCCGCCCAGCAGGGCCACCATCATGAACGGCACGCCCACCCAGACGTTGACCGCGATGACGGCGATCTTCGCGGTGGTCGGGTCGTCGAGCCAGCCGACCCCGTCCAGCCCGATCGTCCGCAGCATCGCGTTGATGACGCCGTAGTCGCTGTTGTAGAGGTAGCGCCAGATGAACGCGGCGACGAAGCCGGGGATCGCCCACGGCAGGATGAGCATCAGCCGGTAGGCCGAGCGGAAGCGCAGCCGCCGGTTGAGCATCAGGGCCAGGCCGAGGCCCAGGCCGTAGTGGAGCGCGACGCAGGCGACCGTCCACACGACCGTCCAGGTCAGCTTCTCCCAGAACAGGCCGCTGCCGAGGATGCCGACGTAGTTCTCCAGTCCGACGAACTCATAGGTCGCCGGGATGACGTTGACGCCGATGGTACGGCCCATCGTGGCCTCGGTGGCGTCGGTGAGGGACAGGTACACCCCCCGGGCCAGCGGCCAGCCGACCAGCGCGGCGGTGACGAGGATGACCGGGGCCACCATGGCCCAGGCGTACCAGTACCGCGACATCGCCCGCCGCACCGGGCCGGCCTGCTTGGGGCGGCCCCGGCCGCGGGCGCCGTCGGCGGCGCCCGCGGCCCGGTCCCTGGCCGTGCCGGTCACACGTCCAGTGGAGGTCACCACGGATCAGCTCCAGTCCTTGAAGATGCCGCGGTACTTCTCGTCGACCGACTTGAGCATGTCCTCGGGCGAGGTCTTGCCGCCGACCAGGGCCTGGTAGCCCTCCAGGAGCGGCTGGAAGAGCTGGCCGCCCTCGGGGATCCACGGCCGCGGGAGGGCGGTGTCCATGATCGGCTTGAAGACGGCGACGTCGGCGTTGCCCTTGACGTCGGCGTTCTCGTAGGCGGAGGCGCGGGTCGGCAGGAGGCTGATCTCCTTGGCGACCTTGGCCTGGGACTCCACGGTGCTCATGAAGCGGACGAACTCGTACGAGGCGTCGATGTTCTTGGAGCCGGCGTAGATGGCGTAGTTCCACCCGCCGGTCGGGGCGCCGGCCTTGACCGAGCCCGCCGGGACCGGGGCGATGCCCAGGTTCTCCTTGTCCTTGAACTCCTTGCCCTGGTAGATCTCCGCCAGCGCCCACGGGCCGTTGTAGATCATCGCGGTCTTGCCGTCCTTGAGGGCGGTCATCGCGTTGGCGTAGCTGTCCTGGATGGCCGGCTTGGCGGCGGCGCCCGAGGTGATCAGGTCGGAGACGATGCCCATGGCCTTGACGTTGGCCGGCGAGTTGACGGTGATCTTCTTGCTCTGCACGTCGAGCATGTCGCCGCCCTCGCCGTACATGAAGGGCAGCAGGAAGTAGGCGTCGACGTTGAGCGCGAGGCCGTTGACGCCGGTCTTCCCCTTGACGTCGAGCGCGGCCTTCTTGAGCTCCTCGACCGTGGTGGGGGCCTTGTCCCAGCCGGCCTCCTTGAGCAGCCTCTTGTTGTAGATCAGCGCCAGGGTGTCGGTGACCTGCGGCACGGCGTAGGTCTTGCCGTTGTACTTGGTGCTGCTCAGCGGGCCGGGCAGGAAGTCGGCCTCGTTCTCGACGGCGCGGGTGCCGTCCAGCGGCTGCAGGTAGCCGAGGGAGGCGAACTGGGAGGTCCAGGCGACCTCGGAGCGGATCACGTCGGGTGCGCCGGAGCCGGACTGGGCCGCGGTCTGGAACTTGTTCTGCGCCTGGTCCGAGGGGACGTTGACGTAGTTGACCTTGATGTTCGGGTACTTCGCCTGGAAGTCCTTGATCAGGGCCTGGAACGTCGGCCCCTCGCTGTCCGGCCGGACCGTGTCCCACCAGGTGATCTCGCCGCTGATCTTCGACGGGTCGGAGGGCGCGGACTGGGCGGGGGCCGCCGTCGAACCGCTGTCGCCGCCGCCACAGGCGGAAACCGCCAGGGCGAGGGCCGCGACGATCGTCGCGGCAGAGAAGGCTCGCCGCATGATTTCTCCTCATAGCTCAGGGGGCCGGCCCGGGCCCGCAGGCCACCGACCGGTGTGGAGTACGCCGGACGTTACGCCCACGTGAAGCCCAGTGGAAGAAGTTGCTGCAAGAGTCTGCAAACTTGTTACATCCGCAGTCGATCCCCCAAACCAGACCAATCCGTCCACTGCACGCGAAACGCAGAATATCCGCAGCTCACCGGGGTGCTTCAGGATCGAGGCCCTCATCATCGGGGGCACGCCGGTCGGCCCGGGGCCGCCTCGCCCATCACGATTCAGAAAGTTGCGGCAAGGGATTGCATCCCTCATGTCCAGTGAGTAACTTCCGGGCAACACCCCCGAAACCACTCCGTGGAGGCCCCGGTGGTCTGGCCCCTCCCCCCACGGCGCGCGAGACCGGCTCCCCTGGCGGGCGCCGTCCTCGCGGCCGTCCTGGTCGCCGCCCCCCTCGCCGTCGTCACCCCGCCCGCCGCCGCGTCGGCGGCGTCCGCGCCCCACCCCGCGGCCCGGACCGCCCCGCTCACGATCTCCACCGCCCCGCCCGCCTCCGAGCCGGTCGTCTCGGCGCCGAGCCGTACGGCCGGGCCCGGAGACCGGGAGTTCGCCCGCGACGCGCTCCGCGCCGATCTGAGCCGTGAGCGCTTCTACTTCGCGATGACCGACCGGTTCGCCAACGGCGATCCCGGAAACGACACCGGCGGCCTGTCCGGCGACCGGCTCAGCACCGGTTTCGACCCCACTCACAAGGGCTTCTACCAGGGCGGGGACCTCAAGGGCCTGATCGACCGGCTCGACTACGTCGAAGACCTCGGCAGCACCGCCATCTGGATCACCCCGGCGTTCGCCAACCGCCCGGTGCAGGGCGCCGGCGCGAACGCCTCGGCCGGTTACCACGGCTACTGGATCACCGACTTCACCCGGATCGACCCGCATCTGGGCACGAACGCCGACATGAGGAAGCTGGTCCGCGAGGCCCACAGGCGCGGGATGAAGGTGTTCTTCGACATCATCACCAACCACACGGCCGACGTGATCGACTACGCGGAGAAGGCCTACGCCTACCGCTCCAAGGGCGCCCACCCCTACGTCGACGCCTCCGGCGCCCCGTTCGACGACCGGGAGTACGCCGCCGGGAAGACCTTCCCGAAGGTCACGGCCGACTCCTTCCCGTACACCCCGGTCGCGCCGAAGCGGGCCAAGACGCCGGCCTGGCTGAACGACCCGACGATGTACCACAACCGGGGCGACTCCACCTTCAGCGGCGAGAACTCCGAATACGGCGACTTCTTCGGCCTGGACGACCTGTGGACCGAGCGTCCCGAGGTCGCCCAGGGCATGATCGACATCTACCGGACGTGGGTGCGCGAGACCGGCGTCGACGGCTTCCGCATCGACACCGCCAAGCACGTCAACATGGAGTTCTGGGAGAAGTTCTCCCCCGCCCTGCACGGCTACGCCGCCGGACTCGGCAACGAGCGCTTCTTCATGTTCGGCGAGGTCTACTCCGGCGATCCGGCCTTCACCAGCCGCTACTCCACCCGCGGCGGCATGGACGCCACCCTGGACTTCCCGTTCCAGGAGGCGGCCCGCTCCTTCGCCGGCGGCACGGCCGGCGCGGCGCGCCTGGCCACACTGTACGCGGCCGACGACCACCACACCGACGCCGACTCCAACGCCTCCTCGCTCCCGACCTTCCTCGGCAACCACGACATGGGCCGCATCGGCCGGTTCCTGAGGCAGGACAACCCGGACGCGTCGGACGCGGAGCTGCTCCGGCGCGACCTGCTCGCCCACGAGCTGATGTACCTCACCCGCGGCCAGCCGGTCGTCTACTACGGCGACGAACAGGGCTTCACCGGCCCCGCCGAAGGCTCGGGCGGCGACCAGGACGCCCGCCAGCCCATGTTCGCCTCCACGACCGCGAGCTACCTGTCGAACGACCTCATCGGCACCGACGCCACCCACGCGCAGCACAACTTCACCCCCTCGCACCCGCTCTACCGGGGCCTCTCCGCCCTGGCCGAGCTCCGCGACGCCCACCCCGCGCTGGCCGACGGCGCCCAGATCGAGCGGCTGGCCGCCGGCGGCGTCTACGCCTTCTCCCGGATCGACGCGCGCGCCCAGATCGAGTACGTCGTGGCGGTCAACAACGCCGAGCAGGCGGCGACCGCGCAGGTGCCGACCTTCTCTTCAGGCATGGCCTTCACCCGGGTGTACGGCCCGGCGCCCGACACCGCCGCCTCGGGCGCGGACACGAGGCTCGCGGTGACCGTCCCGGCGCTGTCGGCGGTGGTCTACCGGGCCTCGGCGAAGCTCGCCGCCCCGGCGGCGGCCCCGGCCGTCTCGATCTCCCTGCCCGGCGCGGAGCTCCGGGGCGCCCCCGGGGACGGCCGGGTCCCGATCACCGCGGCCGTGCCCGGCACCGGCTTCGACCAGGTCACCTTCGCCGCGAAGGTCGGCGACGGCAGGTGGCGGGTGATCGGCACCGACGACGCGCCCACCGCCGTCGGCGGGAGCCGCGCGTTCCGGGTCTTCCACGACCTGAGGGGCGTCCCGGCGGGCACGAAGGTCGCCTACAAGGCCGTGGTGAAGGACTCCGCGGGCCGCTTCGCCGCGGCGGGCGCCGAGGCGGCCGTGGGTGCCGAGCCCGGACCCGCCGAGCCCGGCGCGGTCAGGCGCGACTGGCTCGTCGTGCACTACCAGCGCGCCGACTACGACGGCTGGGGCCTGCACGTCTGGGGCGACGTCGAGAACCCGACCGAATGGGCGCGGCCGCTCCCGCTCACCGGCGAGGACGCCTACGGCCGGTTCGCCTGGATCAAGCTGAAGCCCGGCGCGACGAACGTCGGGATCATCGCCCACCGGGGCGACGAGAAGGACGGCGGCGACCGGACCGTGAACCCGGCCGTGACCGGGGAGGTGTGGCTGGCCGAGGGCAGCCCGGTGACGCACGCCTCCCGCGCCGCCGCCCAGGGCCACGCGACCGTGCACTACCGCCGGCCCGACGGGGACTACGACGGCTGGGGCCTGCACCTGTGGGGCGACGGGCTGGCCGACGGCGCGGCCACCGAGTGGGCCGCGCCGCGCCCGCCGGACGGCACCGACTCCTACGGCGTGTTCTGGAAGGTCCCGTTGAAGGACGCCTCCGTCCCGGTCAACCACATCGTGCACAAGGGCGACGCCAAGGACCCCGGCCCCGACCAGTCCTTCACCCCGGCCGTCCGGCCGGAGGCCTACGTCGCCTCCGGCGTGGCGGAGCCGTACGCCACCCGCGCCGCGGCCGAGAACGTCGCGATCCTGCATTACCACCGGCCCGACGGGGACTACGACGGCTGGGGCCTGCACCTGTGGGGGGACGTGGCGGCCCCCACCGAGTGGGCCGCCCCGCTCCGGCCCGCCGGGAAGGACGGCTTCGGCGTCTTCTTCCGCGTCCCCCTGGCCGAGGGGGCGAAGAACGTGAGCTACATCGTCCACAAGGGCGACGAGAAGGACCTCCCGTCCGACCAGGCGCTCGACCTGGCCGTCTCCGGCCACGAGGTGTGGCGGGTCGCGGCGGCCGAGGGCCACGTGCTCCCGCAGTCCGCGGCGCGCGGCGCCGACGCCGACCTGTCCAAGGCGTCCGCGCACTGGATCGACCGGTCCACCGTCGCCTGGAAGGTCCGGCCGTCGGCCTCGCTCCGCCACGCGCTGGCCTTCTCCGCCGCCGGCGGCATCGCCGTCGCCGGGGGCGGCCTGACCGGCTCCCACCGGATCATCCGGCTGAACCCCGGCGCGCTCACCGCCGCGCAGAAGGCGAAGTGGCCGCACCTGGCCGGGCACGCCGCGTTCACGGTGGATCCGCGCGACGCCGACCTGGTCGCCGAGGCGCTGCGCGGCCAGATCGTCGCCGTCGAGCGGGACGCCTCCGGCGCGCTGCGCACCGCGACCGGCGTGCAGATCCCCGGCGTGCTCGACGACGTCCACGCCGGGGCGGCCGCGGCCGAGCTCGGCCCGGACGCCTCCGGCGCGACGCCCCGCCTGTCGGTGTGGGCGCCGACCGCGCGGAAGGTGGAGCTGGCGCTCTACCGCGCCCCCTCCGGGGGGAGCCGGACCGTGCACGCGATGCGGCGCGACGACGCCACCGGCGTCTGGTCGGTGCGCGGGCTGCCGTCCTGGAAGGGCCGCTACTACACCTTCCTGGTCACGGTCTTCTCCCCCGCCGCGGGGAAGGTCGTCACCAACGAGGTGACCGATCCCTACAGCGTCTCGCTGGCCGCGGACTCGGTCCGCAGCCACCTGGTGGACCCGTCCGACCCCTCGCTGCGGCCCGGCGGCTGGGCCTCGCTGGCCAAGCCGCCCGCCGTGCCGCAGGAGAGGGCGTCGGTCTACGAGCTGCACGTGCGCGACTTCTCCGCCTCGGACGCGACGGTCCCGGCCGCATCGCGCGGCACCTACGCGGCGTTCGCCGGCGACTCGGCCGGGATGCGGGAGCTGCGCTCCCTCGCCGCCGACGGCCTGACCCACGTGCACCTGCTCCCCGTCTTCGACATCGCGACCGTCCCGGAGCGGAGGGCCGACCGGACCGAGCCGGACTGCGACCCGGCCGACCTGGCCGCGCTGCCCCCCGACTCCGAGCGGCAGCAGGAGTGCGTGGCGAGGACCGCGGCCTCCGACGGCTTCAACTGGGGATACGACCCGCTGCACTACACCGTGCCGGAGGGCTCCTACGCCTCCGACCCCGACGGCTCCGCGCGGATCAGGGAGTTCCGCGGCATGGTCGCGGGCCTGAACGGCGCGGGCCTGCGGGTGGTCATGGACGTGGTCTACAACCACACCCACGCCGCCGGGCAGGACCCCGCCTCGGTGCTCGACCGGATCGTGCCCGGCTACTACCACCGGCTGCTCGACGACGGCTCGGTGGCCGCCTCCACCTGCTGCGCGAACACCGCGCCCGAGCACACGATGATGGGCCGGCTGGTCGTCGACTCCATCGTCACCTGGGCGAAGCAGTACAAGGTGGACGGCTTCCGGTTCGACCTGATGGGCCACCACCCGAAGGCGAACATCCTCGCCGTCCGCGCGGCCCTCGACGCGCTGACCCCCGGGGAGGACGGCGTGGACGGAAAATCGATCATCCTGTACGGCGAGGGCTGGAACTTCGGCGAGGTCGCCGACGACGCCCGCTTCGAGCAGGCCACCCAGGCGAACCTGGCCGGGACCGGGATCGGCACGTTCAGTGACCGGCTCCGCGACGCGGTGCGCGGCGGCGGCCCGTTCGACGCCGACCCCCGGGTCCAGGGCTTCGGCTCGGGCCTGGCCGGCGCCCCCAACGGCTCGCCCGCCAACGGCGACGCCGAGCGGCAGCGGGCGCGCCTGCTGGGCTACCAGGACCTGGTCAAGCTGGGCCTGGCCGGCAACCTGCGCGACTACCGCTTCACGGCCACCTCCGGCAAGGAGGTCAGGGGCTCGGAGGTGGACTACAACGGCTCGCCCGCCGGGTACGCCGCCGCGCCCGGCGAGACCGTGGCCTACGTGGACGCGCACGACAACGAGACGCTGTTCGACGCGCTGGCCTACAAGCTGCCGCAGGCCACGACCATGGCCGACCGGGTGCGCATGCAGTCGCTCTCGCTGGCGGCGAGCGTGCTCGCGCAGGGCACCGCGTTCGTCCACGCGGGCAGCGAGCGGCTCCGCTCCAAGTCCCTGGACCGCAACTCCTACGACTCCGGCGACTGGTTCAACCGGCTGCTGTGGGACTGCGCGCAGGGCAACGGCTTCGGGGCGGGTCTGCCGCCCAAGGCCGACAACGAGGACAAGTGGCCGTACGCCAGGCCGCTGCTCGCCGACCCGGCGCTCACGCCGGACTGCGCCGCGATCGGCGCGGCCCGGGCCCGGTACGGCGAGCTGCTGAAGATCCGCTCCTCCTCCCCGGTCTTCGGGCTCGGCTCCCTGGCCGAGGTGCAGAAGCGGCTCTCCTTCCCGATCGGCGGCACCGCGGAGACCCCCGGTGTCGTGACCATGCGCCTGGACGCCTCGGGGCTCGACCCGAAGTGGACGTCGATCACCGTCGTCTTCAACGCCACCCCGCAGGAGCAGCGGCAGACCGTCGCCGCGCTGTCCGGCGCCCGGGTGGCCCTCCACCCCGTCCAGGCCGGCGGCGGCGACGCCGTCGTCAAGCGGTCGGGCTTCGACCCGGCCACCGGCACGCTGACGGTGCCCGCCCGCACGGTCGCCGTCTTCGTGCAGTCCTGACAGCCGTCCGGAAAGGTCTCAGAGCACCCCCGAAACGCCCCCGGAACAATCGGAAGAGCCGCCCCGCGCGTCCCGGCGACGGACCCGCGGCGGCCCGGAGCGCAGTCCTGAAGGCCGCCGCCCGGCGGACCTGCGAAGAAGCCACCGGGCCGGGTGTTGCAGCACCCGGCCCGGCACGGGAACCCGTCCAACGCTCCTGGAGGCCCCCCGCCATGCGATCCTACAAACCCCCCGTCCCCCTGACCGCGGCCGCGCTGAGCGTCCTGGCGGGCGCGGCCCTGCTCGCGCCCGCCGCGCTCGGCGCCGCCGCCCCCGCGACCGCCCAGGCCGCTCCCCCCGCCGGCACCGGCCCCATCGTCAAGCTCTGGAGCTGGAACTGGAACTCGGTGGCGCGCGAGTGCACCGACGTGCTCGGCCCGGCCGGGTACGGCACCGTCCAGGTCTCCCCGCCGCACGACTCGATGAGCAGGGGCGGCTCGGTCTGGTGGGACGTCTACCAGCCCGCCCGCTACACCCTGACCAGCAAGTTCGGCGACGAGAACGCGTTCAGGAACATGGTCAGGGCCTGCCACGACGCGGGCGTCAAGGTCCACGTCGACGCGGTCGTCAACCACATGACCGGCCAGGGCAGCACCAGCTACGGCGGGTACCGCTTCGGCAAGTACGACTATCCCGGCCTTTACTCCTCCTGGGACTTCCACAACTCGCCCGCCTGCGTCATCGAGCAGGAGGACTACAAGAAGGACGGCTGGCGGGTGCAGAACTGCGAGCTCGCCGGCCTGGCCGACCTCGACACCGGCTCCGAGTACGTCCGCGACCAGATCGCCGGCTGGCTCAACAGGCTGACCTCCCTGGGCGTCGACGGCTTCCGCGTCGACGCGGCCAAGCACATCCCGCCGGAGGACCTGGCGGCGATCAGGTCCAAGCTGACCGGCTCGCCGTACCTGCACCTGGAGGTCATCCACGGCGAGGGCGAGAAGGTCCAGCCGGGCCAGTACACCGGGATCGGCGACGTGCACGAGTTCGTGTTCGGCCGCACGATGAAGGAGCAGTTCACCGGCCAGATCAAGTGGCTGAGGACGTTCGGCGAGAGCTGGGGCCTCTCGGTGCCCGGCGACAGGGCCGTGACCTTCGTCGACAACCACGACACCGAGCGCAACGGCTCCACCCTCAACCACAAGTACGGTGACACCTACAGGCTCGCCAACGTCTTCATGCTGGCCTGGCCGTACGGCACGCCGCGCGTCTACTCCGGCTTCACCTGGAGCGACTCCGAGGCCGGGCCGCCCTCGGCAGGAGGCGGCTTCGTCACCGACACCGACTGCGGCAACGGCCGGTGGACCTGCTTCCACCGGCAGATGACCGGCATGGTCGGCTTCCACAGGGCCGTGGCGGGCACCCCGGTCGCCAACTGGTACGACAACGGCGACAACCTGATCGCCTTCAGCCGCGGGAGCAGGGGCTGGGTCGCGATCAACAACCAGAGCGGCTCCGTCACCCGCACCTTCGCCACCGGCCTGCCCGCCGGAACCTACCCCAACGTCGCCGGGAGCGGCTCGGTGACCGTCGACGGCGGCGGCGACGCGAGCGTCACCGTCCCGGCCAAGGGCGCGGTCGCGATCCGCCTCGGCACCGGCCCCACCCCGTCGCCGACTCCGACCGCCACCTCGGACGAGATCGCCACCTCCTTCAACGCGAACGTGACGACCTCCTGGGGCCAGAACGTCTTCGTCGTCGGCGACGTGGCCGAGCTGGGCTCCTGGAACCCGGCGAACGCGGTCGCGCTCTCCGCGGCCTCCTACCCGGTCTGGAAGGCGACGGTGAACCTGCCCGCCGGAAAGACGATCTCCTACAAGTACGTCAAGAAGAACCCGGACGGATCGGTGACCTGGGAGAGCGACCCCGACCGGTCCTTCACCACCCCGGCGGGCGGCACCGCGACCCGCACCGACACCTGGCGCTGACCACCCGGTGCCGCCGGTCCCACCGGACCGGCGGCACCCCGCCGGACGGCGACGCGCCGCCCGGACGCCGCACGCGGCGGAACCGGTCGCACGCCGGTGAGACGACCCGCCCCGGGCGGAAAACCGTGGGCGCGGCCGCGCCACCACGCGACCGCGCCCACTGAAACACCCGGACCCGTACCGGCGGCCGGGTGCCTCCTCTCCCCTCGGGGAGGGTGACTCCCCGCAGAACCGGCCTCCAAACACGTTCCCGCGACCGGTCGCCCGAAGGACGCGTCCCGGTGGGCGGGCACCGACTGGCCGGAGGACGTGATGCCGCGCGTGCACGGCCCCGAGGTCTACGACCCGTGGGTCGCCCACGCCATCCCCTTCGACGGCCCGAAGGTCGCCGCGGCCGTCACCGCACGCGCCGCCGCGGTGACGGCCGGGTGGCCCGGTGCGGGGCTACCGGCCCTCGCCGAGCCGCCGGGCGAGGTCGGCGGCCTCCGGGCGGGTGAAGGCCCCGGCGATCTGCACCCGCCCGGCGGTGATCGCCTCCCGCACGACCGGGGCGGAGAGCACCTCGCCGTCCACGACGACGGCGAGCCGGTTGCGGGGCGCGGGTTCGGCCGCGACCTTCCCGGTCACCTCGGCGAAGGCCGCGGCGTCCTCGGGTCCCAGCGCGACCTCGACCGCCCATCCGCCCGTGCCCTCCACGGCCTCGGCCTCCGCGACCTCCTTCACCGTCACGCCGTTGGCCAGCCGGAGGCACTCGGTCCCCCCGGGGTCCGGCAGGTCCGTGCCCGCGCAGGGCGCCGCCGCCACGGCCAGGACGGGCTGGAACCGGAAGAGCGGCAGGGACTCGCCCCGGTTGGCGTACTGCAGGGCGATGGGGACCACGACGGCCGCGACCGCGAGCGCCGCCAGGGAGGCGATCACGACGACCAGCGGTCGTGCGCGCCGGGGCCGGGGAGGGGATGTGTCCGGAGTCATCCGCCCATGATCCAGCCAAAAGGGCGGCACGGCACCGCGAAGGGGCGAGAAAGGCGGAATCCGGCGGACCGTCCCCTCCCGGTGGCGGCCCCGGGCGATGTCTCCCGTCGAGCGCCCTCCTCCCGGCGGTGGCTTCCCCTGATCCCTTCGGCGCGCCAGGATGGGGCGGTATGAACCGTACGGCCGGCCGTCCGGGCGTGGTCCTGCCGGCGGCGCTCGCGGTGGCCGCCGTCTCGCTCGCCCTGCTGACGCCCTTCTTCTCCGATCCCTCCTCCGGCGCCCCCTCCGGCGCCTCCTCCTCCGCCGCCCCCTCCGGCGGGGAACGCGGCCGGGCCCCGGCCGACGTGCGGGTGGAGCGGCGGGGCGAGCGGGACCACGTGCTCACCTTCGCCTCGGCCGCGCTCGGCCGCCAGGGCAGGGTCCGGGTGCTGCTGCCGGAGGGCTGGAAGCCGGGCTCCGGCCCGTGGCCGGTGCTGTACCTGCTGGACGGCTGCTGCCGGCCCGCCCCCGACTCCTGGCTGACCGAGGGGGACGCCGCCCGGCTCACCTCGCCCTACCCGGTGATCACGGTCATGCCGGAGGGCGGCACGGTCGGCTTCTACTCCGACTGGCGCAGGGGACCGCGGTGGGAGACCTTCCACCTGACGGAGGTCCGCGCGATCCTGGAGCGCGACTACGGCGCCGGGGACCGCCGGGCGGTGGCCGGGTTGTCCATGGGGGGGTTCGGCGCGATCTCCTACGCGGCCCGCCATCCGGGCATGTTCCGGGCGGCGGCCTCCTTCTCCGGGGTGCTGGACTCCACGCAGAGCGCGCCCTGGCTGCTGGAGCGCCACGGCGAGGACGTCGGCGACCTGTGGGGTCCGCCGGGCGGCGCCGAGCAGGTGGCGCACAACCCGGTCGCCCTGACCTCGAAGCTCGCCGGCGTGCGGCTCTACGTCTCCTGCGGGGACGGCTCCCCCGGCCCGCTGGACGACCCGCCCGCGGCCCGGGACGGCGGCGAGGCCACCCTGCTCGCCCAGTCCCGGGAGTTCGTCCGGCGGGCGGGCGGCGACGGGCTGGAGGTCACCGCGGACTTCTACGGACCCGGCACCCACAGCTGGCCGTACTGGCGGCGCGCCCTGGAGCGCTCGCTGCCCCTGCTCATGGACGCGGTCGGCGCGGGCGGGTGACAGGAGGGTGGCAGGAAGGTGATCGTGCGCCGGGGCGCGTCCACGGACCTGCGGATGATGCGCCGTCCTTTTCTCTGGATTCGGTCGGCGCTCCCCCTGGAAGGGGCAATCGGTCATATACGTGCGGTGTTCCTCGCCCTAAAGATCCCTAGATCACGATTAGTACCGCGATTGTCCGGTTATGACTTCCACCGACAACCTGTCATTCCAACGGGGGAAGGCTCGAAATGACGAACTTCGATCAGATGCGGGGCAAGGCCAAGGAGGCCGCCGGCAAGATGACCGGCAACGACAGCATGGCCAACAAGGGCCGCGCCGAGCAGTCCAAGGGCAAGGCGAAGGAGACCGCCAAGAAGGCCAAGGAGACCGCTCGCGAGACCGCGCGGGACGTCACCGACCGCGCGCGGGACAGCTACGACCAGTAGCAACCCGCGTCGGATCACCGGCGCCGCGGACCGGATTCACCCCGGCCGTGGCGCCTTTCCGTATTCTCCGGACTTTCCCCGCCTCCCTTTCCCGGACCTCCCCCGTCCTCCTTTTTCTACAGATATCGCCTTTCCGGATAAATCGGAAATTTCGTTTCCCGCACCGGAGGGATTCCCGCCCGGGCCGCCCGGGCCGCCGCCGGATCCCCGGCCCCCGGAAAGTTAAGACGGACGACTCTGGACGTTCAGCTCACACACCCCTTACCGGTCACCCTCGTGGCTAGCGTTCCGAAAAGACCCCAGCTCAGGGGTGCTTGTCGGAGGTAAGAGGAGTCACCGTGCGAGTCCTGGCCGTCATCCCCGCCCGTGGAGGTTCGGCGGGCGTGCCGCTGAAGAACCTGGCCCCCGTGGGCGGCACCCCGCTGGTCGCCCGTGCGGTGCGGGCCTGCGTCCGGGCCGAGCTCGTCGACCGGGTCGTGGTCAGCACCGACCACCCGGGGATCGCCGAGGCCGCCCGCACCGCCGGAGCCGGGGTCGTCGACCGGCCCGGGGAGCTGAGCGGCGCGGAGGCCACCAGCGAGTCGGCCCTGCTGCACGCGCTCGACCGGCTGCCCGAGACCCCCGAGGTGGTCCTCCTCGTCCAGTGCACCAGCGCGTTCATCGACCCGGCCGACCTGGACGCCGCGATCGCGAAGGTCCTCGGCGGCGAGGCCGACGTGGTCTTCTCCGGGCTGGAGACGCACGAGTTCCTGTGGGACGCCGCGGGCGCCGGAGTCAACCACGACCCGTCGTACCGCCCGCGCCGGCAGGACCGCGAACCGCACTACCGCGAGACCGGCGCGTTCTACGTGATGCGCGCCGACGGCCTGCGCGAGCACGGCCACCGCTTCTTCGGCCGGGTCGCCGTGCAGCCGGTTCCGGCGCGGCACGCCGTCGAGGTGGACACCCCCGAGGATCTGGAGATCGTCCGCGCGCTGGCCCCCTTCACGGACCTGCCCGAGCCGATCGACGTGGACGCGGTGATCACCGACTTCGACGGGGTGCACACCGACGACCGCGCCTACGTCGGCGAGGACGGCCAGGAGATGGTCGCGGTGAACCGCTCCGACGGCATGGGCGTCTCCCTGCTGCGCCGGTCGGGCGTCAAGATCATGATCATGTCCACCGAGCAGAACCCGGTGGTCTCGGCCCGCGCCCGCAAGCTCGGCGTCCCCGTCCTGCAGGGCCTGACCGACAAGCGGACCGTGCTGCGCGACTGGCTGGCCATCGAGGGCCTGGACCCGGCGCGCGTCGCCTACGTCGGCAACGACGTCAACGACCTGGGCCCGATGAGCGACGTCGGCTGGCCCGTCGCCGTCCCCGACGCCCACCCCAGGGTGCGCGCCGCGGCGCGGGTCGTGCTCACCCGGCAGGGCGGGGCGGGAGCCGTACGGGAGCTGTGCGACCGGGTGCTGGCGGCCCGTCCCGAGGAGGCGGCCGCCCCGGCCACCGCCACCGCCCCGGCCCTGCGGGCCGAGCTCCGCCTGACCGCCTCTCCCCGCCCGGTCGCGATCGGCGACGCGCTCGTCGGCGCCGGGCAGCCGGTCTACGTGATCGCCGAGATCGGCATCAACCACAACGGCGACCTGGACATCGCGCGCCGGCTGATCGACGTGGCCGCCGAGGCGGGCTGCCAGGCCGTCAAGTTCCAGAAGCGCACGCCGGAGATCTGCGTCCCGCTGGAGCAGCGCGACCAGATCCGGCAGACGCCGTGGGGCGAGATGACCTACATGGAGTACAAGATCCGGACCGAGTTCGGGCACGCCGAGTACACCGAGATCGCGAAGTACTCCGCCGAGCGCGGCCTGCACTGGTTCGCCTCCCCCTGGGACGTGCCGTCGGTGGAGTTCCTGGAGTCCATGGACGTCGTCACGCACAAGGTCGCCTCGGCGAGCGTGACCGACCTGGAGCTGCTGCGGGCGCTCGCCGCCACCGGCAAGCCGATCATCCTGTCCACCGGCATGTCCACGCTGGAGGAGATCGACCGGGCGGTGGAGATCCTCGGCACCTCCAGGCTGGTGCTGATGCACGCCACCTCCACCTACCCGCTCCCCCCGGAGGAGGCCAACCTCCGCGCGATCACCACCCTGCAGGAGCGGTACGGCGTGCCCGTCGGCTACTCCGGCCACGAGCGCGGCCTGCAGATCTCGCTGGCGGCCGTCACCCTGGGCGCGGTGACCGTGGAGCGGCACATCACCCTGGACCGCACGATGTGGGGCTCCGACCACGCCGCCTCGCTGGAGCCGTCCGGCCTGGAGCACCTGGTCCGCGACATCCGCATCATCGAGACCGCGCTCGGCGACGGCGTCAAGCGCGTCTTCCCCGGCGAGGAGGCCCCCAAGGCCCGGCTGCGCCGCGTCACCGTCTAGGCTCCGCGCCCCGATCCCTGAGGGAAGAACGTGATCAAGCTGTCGGTCGTCGTCCCGGTGCGGGACGCCGAACTCTACGTCTCCGACGCGCTCACCTCGCTCGTGCGGAACGCGCGCCCGGACTTCGAGTTCGTCGTCGTGGACGACGGATCGGTGGACGGCACCGGGCAGGTCGTCGAGGACTTCCGCGACGACCTGCCCGGTCTCGTCGTGCTCCGCAACGAGACCCCGGTGGGCCTGGCCGAGGCCCGCAACCTGGGGCTCTCGCTGGCCTCCGGCCGCTACGTGAGCTTCATGGACGGCGACGACTGGCTCGCCCCCGGCTACCTCGCCGATCTCGTCGGCGCGATCGAGCACCTCGGCTGCGACTTCGTCCGGGTCGACCACGTCCAGGCGGAGGGCCGCAAGCGGGTGACCCACCGGGCGCCGCAGGCCGTACGGAACACGGTGCTCACGCCGCGCGAGCACATCCTGCCCGCCCGGTCGAAGACCATGGTCGACTACCCCTACGCCTGGGCCGGGATCTACCGGCGCGCCCTCGGCGACCTGCTGACCTTCCCCGGCCGGCTGCACACCGCCGAGGACCGGCCGTGGATCTGGCGGCTGCACCGCGAGGCCGCCTCGTTCGCGGTGGTCTCCCTGGCCGGGGTGTTCTACCGCCGGATGGTCTCCGGCTCCCTGACCCAGGTCGGGGACGAGCGCCAGCTGCACTTCTTCGACGCCTTCGACCTGGTCTTCGCCGACCTCCCCGAGGAGTTCGCGCCCAAGGCGGTCCGCCAGTTCCGCGCGCTGCTCGCCCACCACCTGGAGCTGCGCGAACGCTTCGCGCCCGAACTGCGCGAACGCTTCGAGCGGCGCGGCGCCGAGGCCCTGCGGCGGCTCCCGGCGGACCTGCCCGGCGTCGGGCTGGACCCCGAACGCGACCAGATCCTGCGCAGGCTCCTGGAGACCCGATGACCGCGAGGACCCAGCTGTTCTACGCCTCGACCCTGTTCGGCGCGGCGACCCTGGCCGCCGCGCTGGACGAGGGCGCGTTCGGGCCGCACGACGGCCGCCGGATCCTGCTGGTCTCCAACAACGCGGCCGTCCCGGAGATCACCCCGGCCCTGGACGAGGCCCCCGGCTTCGCGGCGCTGCGCCCGCGCTTCGACGAGGTGCACTCATGGAACGAGATCATCGCCCCGATGCACCCGTCGGACTGGCGGGCCCGCGTCATCGAGGTCCCGATGACGGGCCGGCTGCTCCGCTCCCACCTGTCCCTGGGCGACGGCCCGGACGAGCTCGTCGTGGAGTCCGTCGCGGTGCCCCCCGCGCGGACCGTCGCCGGCCTGCTGCGGGACTGCCCCGTCACCGTCTACTCCGACGGCCTGATGAGCTACGGCCCGACCCGCGACCCGCTGCCCACCGAGATCGCCGGCCGGATCACCCGCCTGCTCCACCTCGACCTGGTACCGGGCCTGGCCCCGCTCCTGCTGTCGGAGTACGGCGTGCCCGCGCGGACCGTCTCCGGCGCGTCCTTCCTGCGCGCCCTCGGCGGGATCCCGGGACCGGAGAGCACCGGGACGGGCCGGGAGAGCACCGGGACGGCGGTCGGCGAGACGGGCACGGGCACGGGCACGGGGATGATCCTCGGGCAGTACCTGTCGGCGCTCGGCATCGTCACCCCCGAGGAGGAGGACGGGCTGCACGCGGACATGCTGCGCGCCCTGGCCGCCCGGGGCTGCGCGTCGGTGCTGTTCAAGCCGCATCCGGCCGCCGGGCGGCGGCACGCGCGCCGGCTCCGCGAGGTGGCCGCGGGACTCGGCGTCCGGCTCTCCGTGGCGGAGGAGACCGTCCCCGCCGAGTCGTGCTTCGCGGCGCTCCGCCCGGAGCTGGTGGTGGGCTGCTTCTCCACCGCCCTGGTCACCGCCCGGCACCTGTTCGGCCTGGAGGCGGCCACCGTCGGCGGGGAACTCGTCCTGGAGCGGCTCACGCCGTACGAGAACAGCAACCGCGTGCCCGTCACCATCACCGACGCGCTCCTGCCCCGGCTGCGGCCGGACGGCTCGCTGGAACGGCCTCCGTCACTCGACGTCCCGGCGCTGGTCCGCGCGGTCGGCTACTGCATGCAGAGCGAGGCCTATCCGGAACTGCGCGCGGAGGCCGCCGCCTACCTGGACGCGCACGGCACGGCCCGCTACTTCAAGCGGCAGCGCCTGACCGCCCTGGACCTCCTGCCCGCGGGCGCCGCCGGTACGGCCGGCCCCGGTTCCGGCGCGCTGGACAGGCTGCGGCGGCGGCTGTCCCGGGCGCTCTCCTGACGCGGGCGCGCCCGGGAGGTTCAGGAGGTCCAGGCGCGATCGGGCAGAGGACTCCGGGGAAGGGACGCCCCAGGGAGGGCGCAGGGAGGACGCAGGGAGGACTCAGTCCGCCCGGTCCGCGTCCGCGGCGTCCGCCCGGTCCGCGTCCGCGGCGTCCGCCCGGTCCGCGTCCGCGGCGTCCGCCCGGTCCGGGTCCGCGGCGGGCAGCCGGACGGTGAAGACGGTGCCGCCGCCCTTTCGGGGCGCGGCGGCCACGCTCCCGCCGTGCGCCTCGACGATCGCCCTGGTGACGGCCAGGCCCAGCCCGGTGCCCTCGACCCCGGCCTCCTGCGCGGTGGAGGCGCGGAAGAACCGGTCGAACAGGCGCGGGTACTCCTCGGCGGGGACGCCGATGCCGGTGTCGGCGACGGAGATGATCGTCTCATCGCCCTTCCCCTCGGCGGTGACGGTGACGGAGCCGCCGACGGGCGTGTACCTGATCGCGTTGGACAGCAGGTTGTCCAGCGCCTGGCGGAGCCGTACCGGGTCGGCGCGCACGGACAGGCCGCCGACCACGTCGGCGGTGACGGTGAGCCGCTTGACGGCGGTCGCGGGCCGGTGGTCGTCGACGGCGGTGCGCACCAGGCGGGCCAGGGAGACCTCCCGCAGGTCGATGCCGACCCGCCCGGCGTCGAAACGCGCCAGGTCCAGCAGGTCGTCGACCAGCCGCCGCAGGTGCTCGCTCTCGCGGTCGATCACCTCGGTGAGCGACCGCCGCTCACCGGCCAGGTCGGGATCGTCCAGGAGCATCTCCGTGTAGCCCCGGATGGCCCCGATCGGGGAGCGCAGTTCGTGGCTGACCACGGCCACCAGCTCGTCCTTCATCCGGTCCAGGTCCCGCAGCCGGTGGACCTGCTCCTGCTCCTCCGCCAGCAGGCGCTCGCGCTCCTCCTCCAGCCGGTAGTGCTCGGTGACGTCGCTGGAGATGCCGTCGACGAACAGGCGCCCGTCCTCACGGCGGGGCCGGGCCCGGCACCAGAACCGGCGGGTGACGTCGTCCGGGCCGCGGATCCGGAACACGGCCTCCGCCGCCCGGCCGGACGCGAGCGCGTGCAGGTAGGCGTCCACCGCCGCCCGGTCCTCCGGGTGGACGCGGGAGAGCGCCGGCTCCGGGATCCGGACGTCCCCGACCGACCGGGCGCCGGACCTCCCGCCGGTGTCCGAGCTGGTGTACACCGTGCGGAACGCGCCGTCGGGGAGGATCTCCAGGGTCCACACGTCGTCGTTGACCTGGCTGATGATCCGGTCGAAATGGCGGCGGCCGGCCTCCAGCTCCCGAGCGATCTCCTCGGCGCGGCGGCGGACGAGGTGGTGCCCGAGGTGGGCGCAGACACCGTCGAGCAGGGTGATCAGCTCCCTGTCCGGTTCCGCGACGGTGTCGGCGAAGAAGGCCAGCACCCCCAGCAGTTCCCGGCCGCCGCGCACCGGCAGGCCGACGGCGGCGTGCAGTCCGGCCCGCGCCGCGGCCTCCCGCCGGATGAAACCGAGGGGGTCGGACGGCAGGTCGCGGACCCAGATCTCCCCGCCGGTGGCCCACACGAGGCCGGGCAGGCCCACCCCGGAGTGGAACGTGACCTTCTCCTCTCCGGTGAACTCCGCCAGGTCCCGTCCCGGCGCGGACCACGAGGCGGTGCGGACGATGCCGGAGCCGTCGGCGGCGATGTGCCAGTACTCCCCGCACGCCCAGCCCAGTCCCCGGGCGACCGCGGCGACCACGCATCCGGCGGCCTCCTCGCCGGAGGACGCGTCGGCCAGCGCCTCGGCGACGGCCCGCTGCGCGCCGCGCAGGACCTCGCTCCGGTGCCGGTCGGTGATGTCGTGCATGACCGCCACCGCACCGAGCCGGCTCCCGTCGGAGGCGTCGATCGGCCGGCCGTTGACCAGGAACCGGCGCGGGGAGAGGCCCGGCGTGGAGACCACCACCTGCTCGCCCTCGACCCGTTCGCCGGCGAAGGCCCGCGCCAGCGGCACCTCCTCCGGGCGGAGCAGCCCGCGTCCGTCCGCGGTCATCAGATGGTAGGTCTCGGCCCATTCCCGGGCGTCCAGCGGCTGTTCGGAGATCCGGTGCACGGCGCGCAGCGCCCGGTTGAACAGCGCGATCCTGCCGTCGGCGTCGCAGGCGACCACTCCGACCTCGAGGCTGTCGAGCAGTGCCGCCAGGAAGGTCCGCTCCCGCTCCAGCTCCAGCTCCTTCTCCGCGGCCCGGGACGCGGACACGTCGCCGGACCGGGACGCGGACACGTCGCGGGCCCGGTCGAGGACCGCCCGCAACCGGCGCTCCGTCAGCAGCGCCTCGCCGTCCGCCAGCCGCGACGCGAGCTCCGCCTCGGCCATCGCCGCGATGTCCGCGGCCGTGTCCACCTGGGCCGCCGCCCACCGCCGGGGCCCGGTGTCGATCACTCCCAGCGCCCCCAGGACCGCGCCGTCCGGCGCGCGGAGCGGGAACCCGGCGCAGGAGCCCGCCTTCAGCCAGGGGAGCGCCGGATCGCCGCACCACCGCCCTCCCGTCCGGGTGTCGTCGCGGACGTCGGACACGACCAGCGGCGTCCCCCGCGCCATGACGTGCCCGCACAGGGAGCCCCGCAGCGGGGCCCGCCGCGCGCCCTGCCGTGCCTCCCACCGCACCCCCTGCGGCGCCTCCCCCGGTGCCTCCCGCGGTGCCCTCTGCCGTGCGGCGGACCCCGCCGCGCCGAGGACCACCTGCTCGGCGGCGTCCGCCAGGACCACCAGCGCGGCGGGCACGTCCAGCAGTGCGGCCGCCAGTCCGGCCAGCCGGGTCAGGGAGGGCGCCTCCGGGGCGTCGAGCAGACCCGTGGCGCGCAGCGCCTCCAACCGGCGCGCGTCACCGGCCGCCGGTGACGCCGGGCGCGCCGAGCACATGGTCCGCCACCTCCATGGTTCCGTCCCCCTGAGGTCACCCGGTGCGTGGGCCTGCCACTATCGAGTTAAGCACCCTCCGCCGGCGGGCGACCGGCGGCCCCCGCCCGCGACCGCCGCACCCGGCCCGGCGACGGTCCGGACGCCCCGAGGCGCCGATCCGGCCCGGGACGCGCCGGCCGGCGCCGCTCCGCCGCGTCGGGCCGGCCCGGCGCCTCGGGTCAGCCCAGCGCTTTCAGGTAGCGGCGCATCCGCCGCTTGGCCCGGTAGCCGACCCGGAGCACGTTGGGCGGAACCTCCACGCGCAGGCGGGCGCGGCGACGGGCGGTCGCGTACTCGGGTCCGTCGAGCAGCGAGGCGGCGGGGGTGAGCCGGCCGGAACGCGCCTGCCCGACCAGGGAGACCAGGCGCCCGGTCCAGTCGCTCTCCCCGTCGCCGTGGAAGTAGTTCGCCGTGCACCACGCCCCGTCCGGCGTGCGGAACCGCCCTTCGGACAGGTCCTCCAGGGTGCCGAGGACCCCGCTCCCCTCGAAGACGAGATTGATCATCTCGGCGCTGACCCCGAAGTCGGACAGCACCAGCAGCGGCACCGAACAGGCGATGGCCTCCAGCGCGGCGGTCGAGCTGACCGTGACGAACCCCGCCGCCCGGGCCAGGTGCTCGTGCATCGGGCCGGCCTCGAAGCGGAGGGCGCCGGAGCGCCCGCCGAGTTCCTGCCACAGGCGCTGGTAGTGGTGGCGCTCGTTGTGCGTCTGGCGCTCGTCGGCCAGCGCCCGGAGCTTGACGACCACGTCCAGGTCCGGGCGCCGTTCGGCCAGATCCGCCAGGGCGAGCAGGATGCGCTCGCGGTCCTCGCGCCGCCTGGGCACCTTGGCCTGGGTGGCGAACACCACCCGGTCGCGCGGCGGCGCCGGGGCGGCCTCGCCCTCCCTCGGGCCGGAGCCGCCGGAGCCGCCGGATCCCCCGGAGCCGCCGACGCCGCCGAGGGCGCCGGGACCCGCCGGACCGCCCAAGCCGCCGGGCCTTCCGGGGCGCAGGAAGGGCAGCCGGGCCAGTCCCACCTGCCCGCCTCCGCCCAACCTCCGGCCGACCTCGGAGAACTCCTCCACCTCCCGCCCGCTGTGCAGCACGAACAGGTCGCATCCGCTGCGGAACAGCCAGGCCTTGTCGGTGGCCGGGACGGAGATCCCCGGCAGTCCGGTCACGAACACCGGCCTCGGAGACAGCCCCGCGAGCACCTCCGAGGTCAGGATGTCCACCACGGGCCCGGTGCAGGCGACCAGCACGGCGTCCGGCCGGAACCGCTCGGCCGTACGGCGCAGCCCCCGGGCCGACAGCACCGGCGGATCGGGCACCGCCCCGGGCCCGGCAGTGGGCACCGCTCCGGGCCCGGCGCCGGAGGCCGGGCCCGGCGCCGAGCCGGAGACCGCCGCGCGGATCTGGGCGGGTGACGGCGTGATGGGGGTGCGGACCACCGCCAGTTCCGTCGTGCAGCCTTCGGGGAGGCCCGCGAGCAGGCAGGCGGCCCACTTCAGGTAGGAATCCGAGTCGGCCACGGCCAGGACCTTCAACGCACGGCTCCAGTGTCGTGATGGGCGAACATCGACAGATGCGAGCGGAGCGACGGCGCCGCCCGGGAGGTCCACCACTCGTCGGGGACCTCCACCGTCTCCACGGTCACGCCCCGCGCCGAGAGCAGGACCCGCAGGGAGGTGACCGCGGTGGAGGGCAGGCTCAGCACCCGCTGCTCGGCGGCCAGCCCGCGCAGGGTCATCTCCGCCGGGCCCCCGCCGTCGTAGACGGTGATCCCGGGCTGCCGCCCGACCCGGGCGAGGTCGTCGGGGTCCTCCCGGCGGTGCGGGAAGTAGGCCACGGGCCCGGCCGAGCCGAGCCCGGCCAGCCAGGTGAAGTAGCGTTCGCGGTCGATCAGGCCGTTGCGGACCAGCGAGGTGCCCAGCACGACGGTGCGCTCCCGCGGGCCGGGGCCCTGCAGCGGCCGGCCGCGCAGCCAGGCGAAGTCGTGGGTCACCAGCTCCGCGCCGGTGCGCCGTACGGCGGCGGCCAGCTCGTCCGGGACGGGCAGCGCGGTGAAGACCGTCAGCCGGCCGGACCGGGCGGCGGCGCGGAGCCGGAGGGCCGCGGCCGTCCCCAGCGCCGCCCGGAGCGCGGAGCGCAGCGCCCCGCCGGTGGCGCGGGCCCGCAGCAGTGGCGTGCCCGCCCGCCGGGTGAGCAGTTCCAGGAGCCTGACGGTGGCCAGCCCGTCGTCGACGATCACGACGCGGCGGGGGAAGGCGGTGAGCCAGGCCAGCTGGACCCGACCGGAGAAGGCGTCGCCCATCACCCAGGCGGCGGCGCGCGCCGGGCGCGGCATGTCCGGCTCCGGCGCGGCCAGCTCCAGCCCGTCCGGCAGGCCGAGCCGGCGCAGCTCCCGGCGGGTGACGGCGAGCGGGCGCAGCCCCGCCCGGGGCACGACCCGGGTCCGGGCGCCCAGCAGTCCCGCGTGGTGGGCCTCCAGGGCGCAGAGCATCTGCAGCGGGGACTCCACCCAGGCGACGGCCGAACACTGCTCCCGCGCGTGGTCTCGACCGTCCTGCTCCACGCCGGGCGATGACCCGTTCACGACCGCCCCAACGTAACGCGGCGGTCTTACGGGACCGGGAACCCCGGGTGAACAGCCGACCACGCCCTACGGGAGGTAAAGCGCAGTTCCATCCGGTTCGTCCGGGTGCGGATGGGAGATCATGAAGGCATGGAATTCGTGACTCTCAACAACGGTGTCCGTATGCCCCGGCTCGGTTTCGGCGTCTGGCGGATACCCGACGACGAGGCCGCCGCGGCCGTGGCCACCGCGCTCGAGGCCGGCTACCGGAGCATCGACACCGCCGCGCTGTACCGCAACGAGGAGGGCGTGGGCCGGGCCCTGCGCGCCGCCGGCGTGCCGCGTGAGGAGGTGTTCGTCACGACCAAGCTCTGGAACGACGCCCACGGCTACGACGCGGCGCTGCGCGCCTTCGACGCGAGCATGGAGCGGCTCGGCCTGGACCGCCTCGACCTCTATCTGATCCACTGGCCGGTCCCGGCCCAGGACCTGTACCTGGAGGCGTGGCGGGCGCTGGAGAGGCTGTACGCCGACGGCCGGGTGCGGGCCGTCGGGGTCAGCAACTTCACGGTGGAGCACCTGGAACGCGTGCTCCAGGAGGGGAGCGTCGTTCCGGCCGTCAACCAGATCGAGCTGCACCCGCAGCTCCCCCAGGCCGAGCTGCGCGGCCACCACGCCGCGCACGGCATCGTCACGGAGGCGTGGAGCCCGCTCGGCCAGGGCCGGGGACTGCTGGACGAGCCGGTCCTGGCCGGGGTCGCGGCCCGGCACGGGGTCACCCCCGCCCAGGTGGTGCTCCGCTGGCACCTGCGGCTGGGCAACGTGGTGATCCCCAAGTCGGTCACGCCGTCGCGGATCGCCGAGAACCTCGACGTGTTCGGGTTCGAGCTGGACGACGCGGACATGGAGGCGATCGCGTCGCTGGACGCGGGCCGGCGCCTGGGCCCGGACCCGGCGACGTTCAACCAGGTGCACTGAACCGATGGACGCTCCGTAGCGGCCCCCGGCCGGCCCCTCTCCGCCATGACCGGACCTTTGCCGGGACGTGACTCAACTCGCCCCGCCTCCTCCCGATGAGGTCATGGACGCCGAATCCGCGACCCCGCGGAACCGGGGACCCGGCTCCCCCGGGGTGAATCAGCGCCCGCGCGCTGTAGGGCGCTTCCCGGCCCGAACCCGTCAGTCGACCCGGTACGGCGGCACGGAAGCCGAGCAAGGAGTCGAACCCCCGCATGGGCAAGCACCGCCGTACCTCCCCCGCGAAGATCCGCCGCATCCTTCCCGTGAAGACCCGCCCCGCCGCCTCACCCTCCCCCACGACGGGGCGCCGCCTCACCCACGTCCTCGTGGGCGCGTCCGTCACCCTGGCGGGCGGGGTGGCGGCGAGCCCGCCGGCCCACGCCGCGGCCCTACGCCCCGCGCTGCCCGACGTCCTCGCCGGGGTCGCCGGGGGCGCTGCGGACCTGCCCGCCTCCGCCAGGACCCCGCTGCAGCTCATCGCCGACGGGCTGCCCCGGGTCTCGGCCGACGAGGTGCTCTCCATCGCCGCGAGCCAGATCGGCGTGGAGGAGGACGACGAGGGCGGCGGGACCCGGTTCCACCGGTGGTACATGAACTCCTACCGCGCCGCGGAGACCGTCACGCGCGACGGCGGCGCGATCCGCGGCTACGCCAACGCCCCCTGGTGCGCGATGTTCGTCTCCTGGGTCGGCGAGCGGGCCGGCATCCGGCCGGTCTTCGGCTGGGACGCCTACACCGTGACCTACGCCCAGTGGTTCCGGGCCAACGGCCACTGGGGAACCGCCGCCGAGCGCGGCGCCCTCGTCTTCTTCGACTGGAAGAGGGGGGACAGCCTGTACGGCATCGACCACGTCGGCCTGGTCGAGAAGGACAACGGCGACGGCACGATCACCACGATCGAGGGCAACACCGGCAACGGCAAGGTCGAGCGGCGCGTCCGGCCCAAGGCCGAGGTCGTCGGCTACGGCTACCCGGTCTACCGGGCCTGAACGGTCCGCCGGAACAGAACCCGCCGGAAAAGGGGGCGGCTCGGGCGAGCCGCCCCCTTCCTGCCGTCCGGCCCGGGCCCCCGCCCGCCGGGCCTGGTCACCGACCCCGTCCGGACATGGAGGTTTCCGCCCCCCGGTCCGCGAAGGACCAGGATGCATGGTCGCGTTATGGGAGCGCTCCCAAGAGTCTATCTGAGATATACATCCCTACAAACAGCCATATGTCCGATGTTTAAGACCGAGATGTAACGGTTGAGTTTCGGCATATTGACGTCCAGGTTGCCTATCGTCCACGCTTCGTGGGAGCGCTCCCAAAGCATTTTGCAGAGCAGCCAGCCGCAGCCCGGTTGTCGGGGACCGGCTGCGGCTGCACCTCCCACCGATTCGGGCGACCACCTGAGAGGGGTCCGGAATGTTGAACACCAAGCGGCAGGGCAAGCTCGCCGCAGTAGCGGTCATGGCGGCCACCGCCCTTGCGATCACGTCCTGCGGTTCGGGCGAGTCCAAGCCCGCCGCCGGCGGCGGCGCGTCCTCGGCCGCGGCCGAGCCGGTCACCATCACCGTCCACACCTTCGGCGGCGGCGAGAACTTCGGCTACGACAAGGCCGTCGAGAAGTGGAACGCCGAGCACCCGAACATCCAGGTCAAGTACCAGAACCTGACCGACCGGTTCGAGGACGTCTACCTGCCGCAGCTGCTGCAGAAGCTGCAGGCCGGCAGCGGCACCGCCGACATCGTCGGCATCGACGAGGGCGCGATGGGCCTCATGAAGGCCCGCCCGCAGTTCTTCGCCGACCTCGGCCAGTTCGGGCTGGACAGCCGCAAGGCCGACTTCCCCGCCGCCAAGTGGGAGAACGGCATCAACAAGGACGGCAAGCTCTTCGCCCTCGGCACCGACATCGGCGGCATGACCATGTGCTACCGCAAGGACCTGTTCGAGAAGGCCGGTCTGCCGACCGACCGCGAGGAGGTCGGCAAGCTCTGGCCGGACTGGGCCGCCTTCATGGAGGCCGGCAAGAAGTTCCAGGCCGCCAACACCGGCAAGGGCGACCCCAAGTTCCTCGACGGCCCGAACACCCTCTACAACGTGGTGCTCTCGCAGGAGGGCCCGAAGAACGGCAACATCGCCTACTTCGACACCAGCAACCAGCTCGTCATCGACAAGAACCCGGCCGTCAAGACCGCGTTCGACACGGTGAAGTCCTTCAGCGAGGCCGGCCTGACCGCCAAGCTCGCCTCGTTCACCCCCGAGTGGAACGCCGCGATCAAGAAGGGCGGCTTCGCCACCATGGGCTGCCCGGCCTGGATGCTGGGCGTGGTCTCCGGTGCGGCCGGTGACGAGAACAAGGGCAAGTGGGACGTGGCCGCGGTTCCCGGCGGCGCCGGCAACTGGGGCGGTTCCTACCTCGCGGTGCCCGCGCAGAGCAAGCACCAGAAGGAGGCCGCCGAGGTCCTGAACTACCTCACCGGCAAGGAGGGCCACGTCATGGCCTTCCAGGAGGCCGCCGCCTTCCCGAGCTCCCTCCCCGCCCAGCAGGACCCGGCGGTCGCCGACCTGAAGAACGAGTTCTTCAACGACGCGCCGACCGGCCAGATCTTCGGCGCCTCGGTCAAGGACCTGCTCCCGCTCTTCCTGGGTGAGAAGCACGCCCAGGTCAAGACCGCGGCGGAGAAGGTGCTGGAGGGCATGGACAAGGGCTCGATCCCCTACGGCGAGGCCTGGACCAAGTTCGTCGAGGCCGGCACCAAGGCAGCGGGCTGACCCCTCCCGTTCGGCCCGGGCCCGGCGGCGGCGACCCCGCCGCCGGGCCCGTGGCCTGCCCTTGAGCTGAAAGGCTGACCGATGACCCTCAATGTCGACACCCCCGCCCCGGCGCGGCGGGAAGGCCCCCGCCGGTCTTCCGGACACCGGGGCTCGGGACGCGGCGGCAGCGGACTCGCCCGGTTCGACCTCCGGGCGACCCCCTACTTCCTCGTCTCCCCCTACTTCCTGCTCTTCGCCGTCTTCGGCCTCTTCCCGCTCGGCTACACCGCCTGGGTCTCCCTGCACGACTGGGAGCTGGCCGGCGACAAGACCTTCCTCGGACTCGACAACTACGTCGAGCTGATCGCCGACGGATCGTTCTGGAACGCGGTGCTCAACACCGTCGGGATCTTCATCATCTCGACGATCCCGCAGCTCGTCATGGCGCTGATGCTCGCCAACGCGCTCAACAAGCGCATCCGGGGCCGGCTCTTCTTCCGCCTCGGCATCCTGCTCCCGCTGGTGACCTCGGTCGTCGCGGTCGCGGTGGTCTTCACCCAGCTCTACGGGCGCGACTACGGAATGATCAACTGGTTCCTCGGCCTGTTCGGCGTCGAGGCCATCGAGTGGCAGAACCAGAGCTGGAGCGCGTGGATCGCGATCTCCACGATGATCGACTGGCGCTGGACCGGCTACAACGCGATCATCCTGCTGGCCGCCATGCAGACGATCCCCAAGGACCTCTACGAGGCCGCCTCCCTCGACGGCGCCTCGCCCCGGCGGCAGTTCTGGCAGATCACCGTGCCGATGCTGCGCCCGACGCTCATCTTCGTGGTGTTCGTCTCCACCATCGGCGGCCTGACCCTGTACGCCGAGCCGGTGATGTTCGAGGGCAACCCGACGATGGCGGGCGGTGCCACGAACCAGTACCAGACGGTGGCCATGTTCATCGTCAAGGAGGCCTTCCGCGACTTCGACATGGGCTACGCCTCGGCGGCCGCCTGGCTGCTGTTCGCGCTCATCCTCATCGGCATCCTGATCAACTACTCGTTCACCCGCCGCATCGGGGGTAAGAAGTGACGGCGATCCAAGCCCGGCGGCGCAAGGGCCCCGCGTCCGCGGCGAACCGCATCTGGGACGCGGGCCCGCTGACGAAGGCCGTCCTCGCCTTCGCCCTCGTGCTCTCGGCCTTCCCGATCTACTACATGTTCATCATGGCCACGCGGACCAACGACGAGGCGCTCGACACCCCGCCGCCGCTGCTGCCCGGCGGCCACCTCGGCGAGAACGTCGAGCGGCTGCTGGCCACCGAGGACGCCTACTTCGCCACCGGGCTGATCAACTCGATCATCATCGCGACCACCGTGACCGTCTCGGTGGTGATCATCTCCACCCTGGCCGGCTTCGCCTTCGCCAAGCTGAGGTTCCGGGGCAGCAAGATCCTGCTGGGCTCGATCCTGCTGACCATGATGGTCCCGCTCCAGCAGATGGGCATCGTCCCGCTCTACGAGATGATGGTGAACCTCGGCTGGACCGGGCAGATCCAGGCGGTGATCCTGCCCTTCCTGGTCAACGGGTTCGGGGTCTTCATGATGACCCAGTACACCACCCAGGCCGTGCCGGACGAGCTCGTCGAGGCCGCCCGCGTCGACGGCGCCTCCACCATGCGCATCTACGCCAACGTGATCCTGCCCGCCGTGCGGCCCGGCATGGCCGTTCTGGCGCTGCTCACCTTCATGCAGAACTGGAACGAGTTCATGTGGCCGTCGATCGTGCTGAACCCGGAGAACCCGGTGGTCCAGACCTCGATCGCGGCGCTCAACCAGGCGCACGGCACCGACTACGTCATGCTCTTCACCGGCACGGCGGCCTCGGTCCTCCCGCTCGTCATCGTTTTCGTCGCGTTCGGCCGGCAGATCGTCGGCGGACTCATGGAAGGTGCGGTCAAGGCGTGACAACGCAGGATACGCAGATTCAGAGCCCGGATCTGGTGTTCCCGACCGGCTTCGTCTGGGGCGCGGCCACCTCCGCCTACCAGATCGAGGGCGCCGTCTCCGAGGACGGCCGCGGCACCTCCATCTGGGACACCTTCGTCCGGCAGCCCGGCAGGGTGGTCAACGGCGAGAACGCGGACGTGGCCATCGACCACTACCACCGCTACCGCGAGGACGTGGAGACGATGGCCGGCCTCGGCCTCGGCGCCTACCGGTTCTCCGTCTCCTGGCCCCGGATCCAGCCGGACGGCACCGGCCCGGTCAACGCCAAGGGCCTCGACTTCTACAGCAGGCTCGTCGACGAGCTGCTCTCCCGGGGCATCGACCCCTGGGTGACGCTCTACCACTGGGACCTGCCGCAGGCGCTGGAGGACGCGGGCGGCTGGCCCGCCCGCGACACGGCCAAGCGCTTCGCCGACTACGCGGCCCTCGTGCACGACGCCCTGGGCGACCGGGTCCGCAACTGGAGCACGGTCAACGAGCCGTGGTGCGCGGCGTTCCTCGGCTACGCCTCCGGCGAGCACGCTCCCGGGCGGCGCGAGCCGGCCCAGGCCCTGCGCGCCGCGCACCACCTGCTGCTCGCGCACGGCCTGGCCGTGGAGGCCATGCGCGCCCAGCGCTCCGACACCCGGATCGGCGGCTGCGTCAACCTCTACGCGATCTCGCCGCAGACCGGCTCCGAGGCCGACCTGGACGCCGCGCGCCGCATCGACGGCCTGCAGAACCGGTTCTTCCTCGACGCCCTGCTCAAGGGCTCCTACCCCGCCGACGTGCTGGAGGACTTCGGCGCGATGGCGGACTTCGCCCAGGACGGCGACCTGGACGTGATCTCGGCCCCGCTGGACATGCTGCTGATCAACTACTACAGCCGCTTCACCGTCTCGGGCACGCCCGGCGGCGCGGCGTCGGCGGCGGCCGCGCCCACCGACACCGGTTCCCCGTGGGTCGGCAGCGAGCACGTCTCGTTCGTCCAGGGCGGCCGTCCGGTCACGGCCATGGGCTGGGAGATCGACGACTCCGGCCTCTACGAGCTCCTGGTCCGGGTGGCCCGGGAGTACCCCGCGGTCCCGCTGGTCATCTCCGAGAACGGCGCCGCCTTCGACGACGTCATGACCGACGACGGAGCCGTGCGGGACGACGAGCGGCGCGACTACCTCGCCGCCCACCTGCGCACCTGCCACGCCGCGATCGAGGCGGGCGTCCCGCTCGAGGGGTACTTCGCCTGGTCGCTGATGGACAACTTCGAGTGGGCCTGGGGATACGGCAAGCGCTTCGGTCTCGTGCACGTCGACTACGACACGCAAGTGAGAGTTCCCAAGGAGAGCGCTCTTTGGTATGCCGAGACCATCAGGCGCGGAGGCCTGAGCGGTCCGGCAGAATAAGGGCGGCACATTACCCATGGGGGCGAAGCAGATGAACGGCGACCGTCGTCCGACTCTCGAGGCGGTCGCGGCCCTGGCCGGCGTCGGCCGCGGCACGGTGTCACGGGTCATCAACGGTTCACCGAAAGTGAGCGAGAGGGCCCGTGACGCGGTGCACCAGGCGATCCAGGAGCTGGGCTACGTTCCCAACCGGGCCGCGCGGGCACTCGTCACCCGGCGGACCGACACCATCGCGCTGGTGGTCTCGGAGTCGGAGCTGAGGGTCTTCGACGAACCCTATTTCGCCGGGACGATCCGCGGCATCGGCTCGGCGCTGTCCGAGACCGGCCTGCAGCTGATCCTGGCGATGGCCCAGTCGAAGCAGGACCACGAGCGGCTGGAGCTCTACCTGACCGGCCAGCACGTCGACGGCGTGCTGCTGATCTCCCTGCACGGCGCCGACCCGCTGCCGGGCCGGCTGGAGGCGATGGGCGTGCCGACCGTCATCGGCGGCCGTCCCATCGGCCTGACCCCCTATAGCTACGTGGACGTCGACAACCGGGCCGGCGCCCGCCAGGCGGTCAAGCACCTCCTGGCCAAGGGCCGCCGCAGGATCGCCACCATCGCCGGTCCCCAGGACATGGGCGTGGGCGTCGACCGTCTCGCGGGCTACCGCGACGCCCTGCTCGCCACCGGCGTGCCGGAGATCGTGGCCTACGGCGACTTCAGCGAGGAGAGCGGCATCCTCGCCATGCGCGGGCTGCTGGCGGACAACCCCGACATCGACGCGGTCTTCACCGCCTCCGACCCGATGGCGCTGGGCGCGATGCGGGTGCTGCGCGAGGAGGGCCGGGAGATCCCCGGCGACGTCGCGGTGATCGGCTTCGACGACTCCCCCGCCGGAGTCCACTCCTCCCCCAGCCTCACCACGGTGCACCAGCCCACCGAGGCCATGGGCCGCCAGATGGCCCACCTGCTCGTGGCCCGCATCAACGGCGAGCACCTGGAGCAGCCCGTGGTGATACTGGACACCCACCTGGTCGAGCGGGACTCCGCCTGAGGAGCCGTCCGCGCGCCGGTCCCCCGGCTCTCCCGCCCGGCCACGCGAAAGGATCCCCCTTGCCCCGGCAGTTCACCCTCCGCAGCGGCACGCTGCACGCCGAGATCACCGAGCGGGGCGCGGCCCTGCGGCTGCTCCGCCACGGCGGGCGCGACCTGGTGACGAGCTGGCCCGCCGACGGGCCGACGCCCTACTACAGCGGCACTCTGCTCGCCCCCTGGCCCAACCGCGTCGGCGGCGCCTCCTACTCCTTCGGCGGCGAGACCCATCGGCTCCCGGTCAACGAGGAGGACCGCGGCCACGCCCTGCACGGGCTGGTCGCCGAGGCCGCCTGGGCGGCGGTGGAGGACGGCCGTGACCCCGGTGACCCCGGTGACTCCGTACGGCTGGCGCACACGGTCGGCCCCGTCCCCGGCTACCCGTTCACCCTGTCCCTCCAGGTGCTCCACTCCCTGTCCCCCGACGGGCTGACGACGACGCTGACGGCGCAGAACACCGGTGAGACCGCCGCGCCGTACGGCTGCGGCCCGCACCCGTGGCTGCTGGCCGGCGGGAACGTCGAGGAGTACGAGCTGCACCTGCCCGCCGAGCGGGTGCTGCTCGTGGACGACCTGCTGCTCCCCCGCTCGCTGGAGGACGTCTCGGGCACGCCGTACGACTTCACCGCGCCCCGCCCGGTCGGCGGCACCGCCGTGGACCACGCCTTCACCGGCCTGCTGCCCGGTGCCGACGGCCTCGTCCGGGTCCGGGTGAGCGGCCCGGACGGCGGAGTCGAGATGCGCTGGCGGGCCGCGGAGATGCCGTGGGTGCAGGTGTGCACCGGCAGCGCCCTCGACCACGCCGGACTGGCCGTCGAGCCGATGACCTGCCCGCCCGACGCCTTCAACTCCGGCACCGACCTGATCGTGCTCCAGCCCGGCGAGAAGGCCGAGGCCTCCTGGACGATCTCGCCGCTGGAGGGATAGGGCGATGGAGAGCAGGACCAAGCGGCGGCTCGGCCCGGCCGAGCTCGACGCGCTGCTGCGGCGGTCCCTGGGCGCCGGGGTCGCCTCCTCCGCCGAGCTGAGCGACGGGTTCGCCAACGCGGTGTGGCGGCTGACCCTGGACGACGACCGGGAGGTGGTGCTCAAGCTCTCGCCCCCGCCCGAGCTGGAGCAGCTGCGCTACGAGCGCAACCTGCTGCGCGCCGAGGCCATGGTCTACCGTACGGGCGTGCTGCCGGGACCCGAGCTGCTGCACGCCGGGTTCGACGACCCGGTGCTCGGCGGCGACCACCTCGTCCTGTCGGCGCTGGACGGCACGGCCTGGAACCGCGCCGGGCACCTGCCCGCCGAGCCGCTCTGGCACCAGGTCGGCGCCCACCTGGCCCGGCTGCACACGGTGACGGGTGAGACGTACGGCTACCCGCACGCCGGCCTGACCGGCCCCACCTGGCGGGCGGCGTTCCTGGCGATGGTCGGCGCCGTGCTGGAGGACGCCGGCCGCTACGCCGTCCCGCTGCCCGTCCCGGCCGCCGCCGTCGCCGCGGCGGTCGAGGCCGCCGCCGAGGCCCTGGAGGAGGTGACCACTCCCCGCCTGGTGCACTTCGACGTCTGGCCGGGCAACGTCTTCGTCTCCCCGGAGGGCGGCGACCCCCGCGTCCAGGCGATCATCGACCACGAGCGCGCGTTCTGGGGCGATCCGCTGGCCGACTTCGTCACGCCGACGATCTTCGGTGAGCTGGCCGAGGACGCCCCGATCGTGGCCGGCTACCGCGAGGCGGGCGGGGTCGTGCCCTTCGACGACGGCGCCCGCGTCCGGATGGCGCTCTACCGCCTCTATCTGGATCTGATCCTGATCGTCGAGAGCGGGCCGCGGCGGTATCCCGAGCAGGACTACGCCCCGATCCGCGACGGCGCCGTCGCCGACCTCGCCCGCGCCCTGGACGTCGTCTCGGCCCGCTGAACCGTCCCGCCCCTGACACCCCGGACGCGCCCCGGAACGCAGACGGTCCCGGAACGCAGACGGTCCCGGACCCCGGCCGCCGGGGGCGGACGCAGGAGCGGGCCGTCCCCTCCGAGGAGGGGACGGCCCGCCCGCCGGTATCCGCCGCCGAGACTCAGACCCTGGCGTGCGAGGGCATCCTGCTCTCGGCGTAGGTGCCGTCGAGCATCTCGCGCTCACCGCTCTGCGAAAGGTCGCGGTGCGTCTCCTCGATGCGGAGCGCGACTCCCATGGCGAAGAAGGTCGGCGCCCACTCGCCCACGAAGATGCCCCAGCGGTCCGCCCGGTCGAGGCCCGCGTTCTCCTTGTTCTTCGAGGCCCACCACGTCGCGAACGACAGGCCGATCGACGCTATCCCGGCGCTGTACATCATGCCGGACTTCACACCCATCCTGTGAAGCATGCTGATCATTTCTCATCCCCCCGATGACGGTTCGTTCTTAGCGTTACCCCCTCGTAACCAGGTGTAACCGACTATCCGTACGATCCGGCATCTCCATGAGCCGGCGGACCTGCGGGCCGGGACACAGGATCCCCCCTTCCCTGCGGACGCGACCCGTGCGACAATTTCAATGGGTGATGAATTATGAGCCGAACGAACCGGACCACGTGCGTGATCGCCGGGGGCGGCCCGGCGGGGGCGATGCTCGCCCTCCTGCTGGCCCGCTCCGGCGTCCGGGTGACACTGCTGGAGAAGCACGCCGACTTCCTGCGCGACTTCCGGGGCGACACCGTCCATCCCTCGACCCTGCAGATCCTCGACGAGCTCGGCCTGGCGGAGGAGTTCCACCGGATCCCGCACCGCAAGGCGTACCGGCTGACGGTCAGGACCGACGACGCCGCGGTCCCGGTCGCCGACCTGTCCCGGCTGAAGGGCCCCTACCGCTACATCGCGTTCGTCCCGCAGTGGGACTTCCTCGACCTGGTCACCTCCGCGGCCGCCCGGTACCCCGGGTTCGAGCTCGTCATGAACGCGGAGGTCACCGGCGTGATCCGGGAGGGGAACGCGGTGCGCGGGGTCCGCTACCGCGACCCGGGGGGCGAGCACGAGCTCCGGGCGGTCCTCACCGTCGCCGCCGACGGCCGACGCTCCGACGTGCGCCGGGCCGCCGGGCTGGTCCCCGCCGAGTACGGCGCGCCGATGGACGTCCTGTGGTTCCGGCTGCCCCGCGAGCCGTCCGACCCCGACGAGACCTTCCTGCGGGCCTCCACCGGCCACCTGATGGTCTCGATCGACCGCGGGACCTACTGGCAGCTCGCCTACGTCATCCCCAAGGGCGGCTTCGACGCCCTGCGGGAGCGGGGGATCGACGCGCTCCGCCGGCCGGTCGCCGCGATGCTGCCGTACCTGGCCGGCCGCGTCGGCCTGATCGAGGACTTCGACGACGTCAGCGTGCTGTCGGTGGCGCTCAACCGGCTGCGCCGCTGGCACCGGCCCGGCCTGCTGGTCATCGGCGACGCCGCGCACGCCATGTCCCCGGTCTTCGGCGTCGGCATCAACCTGGCCGTGCAGGACGCGGTCGCCGCCGCGAACCTGCTGGCGGGGCCGCTGCTGGCCGGGGGCGAGATCCCCGAGTCGCTGCTCGCCCGGGTGCAGCGGCGGCGCACCCCGCCGACGGCGGTCACCCAGTTCGCCCAGCGCCTCGTCCAGAACCGGGTGATACGGCCCGCCCTGTCGGAACCCGCCCGGCCGGTACGGATTCCCGCGCTGGCCCGCCTCCCGCTGATCGGCGCCGCGGCCCGCCGTTTCATCGGCATGGGCGTGCTCGCCGAGCACGTGAGGACCCCGGCGGTGTCTCACCAGGGGGAAAGACCTTCTCAGTCCGTGGACATTACGGCCGGTCCGCCCGACCGCTTGCAATAGCCTGGTGGGCGTGAGCATCAACCTGGATTCCTGGCGGCGGCTGCCCGCGGCTCAGCAGCCCGAATGGCCCGACCGCGACGAGCTGAAGAAGGTCGTCGCCGAGCTCGAGGGGCTGCCTCCCCTGGTGTTCGCCGGAGAGTGCGACAGCCTCAAGGCGCACCTGGCGGCGGTGGCACGGGGCGAGGCCTTCGTGCTCCAGGGCGGAGACTGCGCCGAGACCTTCGCCGGAGCCACCGCCGACGACGTGCGCAACAAGCTGAAGACCCTGCTGCAGATGGCCATCGTCCTCACCTACGCGGCGAAGGTGCCCGTGGTGAAGATCGGCCGCATGGCCGGGCAGTTCGCCAAGCCGAGATCGAAGGGCACCGAGGTCCGCGGCGGCGTGGAGCTGCCCGCCTACCGCGGCGACATGGTCAACGGGCTCGACTTCACCCCCGAGTCCCGCACCCCCGACCCCTGGCGGCTGCTGCGCGCCTACCACTCCTCGGCGGTGACGCTGAACCTGGTCCGGGCCTTCACCAAGGGCGGCTACGCCGACCTGCGCCAGGTGCACGCCTGGAATCAGGACTTCGTGGCGGAGTCCCCGGCCGGCAAGCGCTACGAGCAGCTCGCCCGCGGGATCGACCAGGCGCTGGCCTTCATGCACGCCTGCGGGGCCGACCCGGAGGAGTTCCACACGGTCGAGTTCTACTCCTCGCACGAGGCGCTCATCCTCGACTACGACCAGGCGCTCACCCGGATCGACTCCCGGACCGGCCTGCCGTACGACGTCTCGGCGCACATGGTCTGGATCGGCGAGCGCACCCGCCAGCTCGACAGCGCGCACGTCGCGTTCTTCGCGAGCATCCGCAACCCGATCGGCGTGAAGCTCGGCCCGACCACCACGGTCGAGGAGGCCCTCACCCTGATCGAGAAGCTCAACCCGGACAACGAGCCGGGCCGGCTGACGTTCATCACCCGGATGGGCGCGTCGAAGATCCGCGAGCACCTGCCCGAGCTGGTGGAGAAGGTCACCGCGAGCGGCGCCCAGGTGGCCTGGATCTGCGACCCGATGCACGGCAACACCTTCGAGGCGCCCAGCGGCCACAAGACCCGCCGGCTGGACGACGTGCTGGACGAGGTGGTCGGCTTCTTCGAGGTGCACCGCGCGCTCGGCACGCACCCGGGCGGCATCCACATCGAGTTCACCGGCGACGACGTCACCGAGTGCGTGGGCGGCGGCCACGAGATCGCCGAGGGCGACCTGGCGCTGCGCTACGAGACGGCCTGCGACCCGCGCCTGAACCGGAGCCAGTCGCTGGACCTCGCCTTCCGCGTGGCGGAGCTCTACCGGTCGGTCTGACGCACCGGCGTCGTCCCGCCCCGGAGCACCGGCCCGACTCCGACGTCACCGCCGGGCCCCCGGGGCGGGCGCCCGCCGCCGGCCGTCAGTTCTGCTGGGCGCCCAGCTCGCTGGCGAGCTCGGCCCGGATCTCGTCCATGTCGAGCGCCTTGACCTGGGTGATCAGGTCCTCCAGCGCCGGGGCGGGCAGCGCGCCGGGCTGGGCGAAGACGACGATGCCGTCGCGGATGGCCATGATCGTGGGGATCGAGGTGATGTCGAAGCCCTGTGCCAGCGCCTGCTCCGCCTCGGTGTCGATCTTGCCGAACGTGATGTCGCCGTGCTTCTCGGAGGCCTTCTCGAAGATGGGGCCGAACGTGCGGCAGGGCCCGCACCAGGCCGCCCAGAAGTCCAGCAGGACGATCCCCTGGTCGGCGATCTCGTTGAAGTTCTTCTCGGTTACCTCGATGGTCGCCACCACTGGCTCCTCTTGTGTCTGCGTCTGTACGGCTCGCATAACCGCATACCCGCGCTGAGCATTCCATCCCCCCGCGCCCCCGGGAAACCGGTCGCCCGCCCGCGGGGCCGCCACCGGCCCCGCGGGGACGGCACCCGGGCGTTCGGACGTCCGCTCAGCCCCTGCCGCCCGGCAGGGTCAGGCCGATGACCACGGGGTCGTGGTCGGAGGAGCGGAACGCGTCGGGCCGGTACAGCCCCGGCGGGTTGTACTCCATGTTGTAGTCCAGCGCCCTGGGCTCGTCCGTGTTCCGCTTTGCGATGGATCACCCGTCGCGTAGGGTCTCCCCGATTCGGATGATCAGGGGACGAACACAGGAGAACCGTTGCCCCCACGCAAGCAGGCTCTACGATCCGCCGTGATGAGCAGCACGAACGGCAACCGAGCCTTGATCGTGATCCGCCTGTCCAACATGACGGACACGACGACGAGCCCGCAGCGCCAGCGCGACATCTGCGAGAAGTACTGTGCAGAGTGTCAACGGCCAAGTGCGTGTCGCCGCTGGTGGCCGGGTCGAGGTCCCCATCCCGTTGAAGTTGACTACTTCTTGGCCGGGCGCCCGCCTGTCCGGGTTCGTGCCTGTTTCATGCGGAAGGACTCGCCCTCGGTGACCACGACGACGCTGTGATGCAAGAGCCGGTCCAGCAGGCTGACGGCGGTGGTGTGCTCGGGCAGGAAACGACCCCACTGGTCGAAGGGCCAGTGCGAGCCGATACCGAGCGCACGACGTTCGTAGGCGGCGGCCACGAACCGGAACAACAGCTGCGCGCCGGTATCGTCCAGCGGGGCGAACCCCACCTCGTCGATGATCACCAGGTCGTTGCGGAGCAGGTTGTCGATGACGCGGCCGACGGAGTTGTCGGCCAGGCCCCGATAGAGCGTCTCGACCAGCTCGGCCGCAGTGAAGTAGCGCACCTTGTGCCCGGCCTGGACGGCCGCGACGCCGAAGGCGACCAGGCTGTGGGACTTGCCCGTGCCCGCCGGGCCGATGGCGCAGTAATTCTCGCTCGCGCGGATCCACTCCAGCGAGGCCAGGTAGTCGAACGTCGCACGCGGGATGCAGGAGCCGGCCACGTCGAACTCCTCGATCGTCTTGATCACCGGGAAGGCGGCGGCCTTCATCCGGGTGCGGACGTTGGAGGCATCCCGTGCGGTCAGCTCGGCCTCCAGCAGCGTGCGCAGGAACTCCTCGGGATTCCAGCGCTGCGTGCGCGCGGTGACGAGCAGCTCGGGCGCCAGACGGCGCATGGCGGCCAGCTTCAGGCGGCGCAGGGCGGCGTCCAGGTCGCCGGGCAGCGCGGGAACGGCGGGCGCGCTCATCCGGCCTCTCCGATCCGCTCCAGGGCGTAGTCGGCCAGCGACCGGGTCGGGACGGCGGGCAGGGCCATCACCAGTGCCTGCCCGGCAGCGGTCGGCTGCGGGACGCCGGCCCCGGCCGCCAGGATCGAGCGCACGTCCTCGGCCCGCCAGCGGCGAAAGCACGCGGCGCGCTCCAGCGCGGCCACCAGGGCGGCGTCCCCGTGCGCCGCGCCGAGGGCGGCCAGCTCGACCAGGTCGGCGGCCAGACGGGTGTTGCCCGAGGCGGCCGAGCCGCTCAACCACGCCTCGGCGACCGGGCCCAGCTGCAGGAACGCCTTCTCCGCCGGGGTGCGGGGCCGGGCGGCGCGACGCGGCGCGGGCCGGGGCCCGCCGTAGTGCTCATCACAGACCGCCGCCTCACCGGGCGCGACCGGCGCGTGCTCAGCGACGATCTCGCCGGTGGCCAGGTCGGTCACCAGCAGCCGCCCATCGGCCTCGACCACCGCGACACGAGCACCGATCAGCCGGGTGGGCACCGAGTAGCGGGCCGAGCCGAAGCGCACGCACGACAGCTTGTCCACCTTGCGCGTGAGCGGCGCCTTGCCGATCACCGGACGCAGCGACGGCAGCGCGCCCATCACCTGCCGCTCGGTGGCCAGCCGCTCGACCGGGACGGCGCAGATCTCCGAATGCGTCACGCCGTTGACCTCGGCGCACCACGCTCGGGCGGCGATGTTGGCCACCGTCAGGTCCTCGAACGGCTCCAGCGGGACGACCAGGTCCCGCTTGGCGTAGCCGACCAGGTTCTCCACGATGCCCTTCGATTCGGGATCGGCGGCCTCGCACCAGTCGGGACGGAAGGCGTAGTGGGTGGCGAAGCGGACGTAGTCGGCGGTGGGGACGACCTTGTTGGCGACCACGCCGCCCTTCAGGCAGCCCATCCGGTCGGCCAGCACCGCCTTGGGCACGGCGCCGAGCGTCTCGAAGCACTCGGCCAGCAGCGCCAGGGTGGTCTCAGCGCGCTCGTTGTCGGCGAACCGCACGAACCGCACCCGCGACCAGGCCAGCACCGCGCAGAACACGTGCAGCCCGCCTCCGGCGTCGCCCCAGTCGATGACCAGCATCTCGCCCGGGGCCCAGATGGCCGGGCGCCGCCCGCGATGATTGTCTTGCCTCCAGGCCTTCTTCGCCTTCGCGACCAGCCGCCGGAAGTTACGCGCTGAGCCGCCGTAGCCGGCCGCCTGCGCCAGCGGCAGCAGCCGCTTGGCCGAGATCTTCCCGTGCGTCGCGGTGACCTTGTCGGCCACCAGCCGGGCGACCGCGTCGGGGGGTTCCCCCCGAAGTGTGGACACCGGCTGTCATGCGGCGAGCAGCACCTTATCGGACGTCTGCTCGTAGTCGATCGGGCTGAGCTGACCGAGAGCGGAATGTCTCCTTCGGGTGTTGTATCGAGTGATCCACCGGAAGACCTCCAGACGGGCCTGACAGGCCGAGGGCCATGACCGGGCGCCCTGCAGGGTCTCGCGCTTGAGCGAGGCGTTGAACGCCTCGGCAGCGCTGTTGTCGGCGCTGCTGCCAACCGCTCCCATCGACTGATGCACCCCCAGCTCGGCGCAGACCTCGGCGAACCGGTGCGAGGTGTACTGACTGCCATGATCGGAATGGAAGATCGCTCCGTCCAGGCCGTCCCGGGTCGCAGCGGCGGCCCGCAGCGCATCAACGACCAGATCAGTACGCATGTGATCAGCGATCGACCAACCCGCCAGGCGGCGTGAATGCAGGTCGAGCACGGTCGCCAGGTACAGGAACGCGCCGTCGGCCAGGGGCAGGTAGGTGATGTCACCCACATAGCGCTGGTTCGGCGCGGGCGCGGTGAAGTCCCGGCTGATCAGATCGGGCGCCTTGGACGCGGACGGCTCGGTGACGGTGGTGCGGATCTTCTTGCGCAAGTGCAGCCCGACGATGCCGAACCGGCGCATGATGCGCTCGACGCGCTTGTGGTTGATCCTCATGCCCTGGCCACGCAGCTCGGCGGTGACGCGCGGACTGCCGTAAGTGCCGTCGAACTCACCATGGATCTGCTTGATCTCCTCGGCCAGCGCGGCATCCGCCGCAGCGCGGGCTTCGCGCGCGGGAGCGGCGCTCTGCCACCGGTAGAAGCCCGAGCGCGAGACCCCCAGCACCCGGCACAGCCGCTTGACGCCGAAGGCGCCGCGGTGGTCGGCGACGAACTGAAAGCGGCTCACCAGTTCGTCTCGCCCGCGAAATACTTGGCCGCCCGGCGCAGGATGTCCCGCTCGGTCTCCAGTTCCCGGATGCGGGCCCGCAGTTGCCTGTTCTCCTCTTCCAACACGGCGTCGGACGATACCGGCCCGCCGGCCTGCTTCTTCGTCGGCCCCGCGGTCGTGGGGGCAGAACCGGTGGCCCGCGACTCCTTCACCCACAAGCGCAGGGTCTCGCGGTTGAGGCCCAGGTCCCGGGCCACCGACGCGTACGTCCGCGTCGGGTCAGACAGGTACAGCGCGACGGCGTCGGCCTTGAACTCCGGCGAGTACGACTTCATCGCCACGTGGAACTCCTCGTCTCCGGACTTCCATCATCCGGCACTCAAGGTGTCCACACTTCGGGGGGAAGGCCCTCGTAGTTGTGCTCGCGCTGCTTGCGGGGCGGCGCCTTGTCGTCAGCTAGGGCCTTGTCGATGATGCGTTTGACGGTCTTGTGCGTGGTGCCGCACATCTGCGCGGCTCCACGATAGGTGCCTACCTCACGGTAGGCGGCGATGATGTCCATGACTTCCCCCGAAGATTTCATGGCCCGGCAGACTCTCTGAACGGTGATCTTGTGACTGGCTGACACCGTCACGATCACCGTTCAGGGGCATGCCCGCCCCACGACACACCGGCAAGCACACGAGGGCGTGGGGACTTAAAACTGGCCACCAGCGGTGACCTCAACCCGGCCACCTGCGGCTACTTTTGCACGGCCACGGACAATCTCCCGGATCGCCTCATCAGAAGCTTCCTGAATGGCCAAGGCGTCTGCGGCATCACACACTCCGTCGAACGAGAGATCAGGCAGCTTGCTGACGGCCCTCAGTCCTCTCCGGAGGAGCGCCACATCCGGCGTGTCAGGGTCCAAGGACAACCGCGCGATCACATCAGGAGGAAGGTCCAAGACCCGCGCGGCATGATCTACGTCCTCATCCACACACGCCTTGGCGGCTTCCTTCAGCTCCTCCCCCAACTGATCGGCCACAGCCCGCATGGCGCGGTACATATGGCTGAGGGAGCGAACCCGCTCCGCCGGAGACAACGGAGCGAGATCCCTTGTGAACGAGTCGATGTCCACGCTTAGCCCCTGCCTCCAGGGAGAGTCAGACCGATGATGACCGGGTCGTGGTCGGAGGCCCGGAAGGCGTTGGGTTCGTGCATGTCATCCCGGTGACCTTGACCTATCGCACTTAGGAACCTAGCCTCATCGGCGTTGATGTGCCAGATCGTCGCGCCGGTGACCCGCTTGAGCAGCCGCCCGCCGACCAGCGCGTGGTCGAGCTCGCCGACCTGACCCTCGAACAGGTAGCTGTAGCGCAGCGGGGCGGGGACGAACCTCTTCGTCACGCTGGTCAGGCCGCCGGCCTCGAGCGTGTCGATCGGGTCCTCCTCGCCGTAGGCGTTGAGGTCGCCCAGGACCAGCGGATCGGACAGGTCCAGCCTGCCGATCAGGTCCAGCGTGGCCCGGGCCTGGCGGACGCGCTCGCCGTTGTAGCAGCTCTGCCCGTCACCGGCGTCGGCGTCGGCGCCGGTGGCGTCCTCGTCGCAGCCCTTGGACTTGAAGTGGTTCACCAGGACGGTGAACGACTGGCCTCCCTGGGGGCGGCGGAAGGTCTGGATCAGCGGGGGCCGCCGGAAGACCGGGTCGGTCGAGGACTGCGCCGCGCCGACCGGCCGGACCCTGGCCGGCTTGTAGATCATCGCCACGTGGATCACGTCGGTGCCCGGGTAGGGGTGGGCCAGCGCCGCGTAGGTGCCCGCGCCGACCTCGGCGTTGAGCGCGTCGACCAGGGCCTGGACGGCGGTCTGGCCGTTGTTCTCGACCTCCATGAGGCCGACGACGTCGGCGTCCATGCCCTTCAGCGCGGCGACCAGCTTGGCCAGCTGCCGCTGCTGCTCCTCGGCGGTGCTCGCGCCGCGCGAGCCCAGGGTGGTGAACCAGTTGAGCGTGTTGAAGCTGGCCACCTTGACGTTCCCGACCACCGGGAACGGCTTGGGCAGGCGCGGGTTGGTCCGCAGGAAGCGGACCGGCTTGGTCGGCTGGAGGCGGTACTTGCCGAAGCCGTAGCCCATCACGCCGGTGACGCCGAGCGTGGTGTCGCCGAGCCGGACCGCGCGCGGGTCGGTGTGCGGGACGGCTGGCGGGTTCTCCGCACCGGAGCCGTCGTCCACGAGCAGGGTGCGGCGCGCGTTCAGCGCGGCGCTCGCGCCCGGCCGGTCGGTCGGCTGGTAGATCCGGCCCTCGGAGGAGAGGTTGATCTCGCCGTAGCGGGCCAGGTTGTAGTGGTCGCTGACGGCGAGCGGCTCGGGGAAGGTGACGAGCATGTTCTCGACCGGCTCGAAGGTGGCGCCCTCGGGACGCGGCAGGCGCTGCTTCGCCGGGCTGATCGTGCCGGTGCCGCAGACGTCCACGGCGGTGACCGGCGACAGCTCGGTCCAGCCGTTGAACTCCACGGCCCTGCCGGTGACCAGGACGCGGTCACCGACCTCGACGTCCGTGAAGGACGAGCGGGCGAAGGCGAACAGGCCCTCGGAGGTGGCCGGGTCGGCGTCCGGGGTCGGGTCCTGCAGGAAGAACCCGCTGAGCTGGTTCGGCTCCTGGAAGTCCCCGGTCACCACGCCCTCGACCCGGACCGTCTTGCCGGCGAGCGGGCTCGCGTCGCCGCTCCCCTGCACCTCGGCGATCTGGTGGGTGGCGGGGGTCTCGCACGGCGCGGTCGTCGGGGACGGCGTGGCGGTCGGGGTCACGGTCGGGGTCGCGGTCGGGGTGGCCGTCGCCGTCGGGGTGGGCGTGGGCTCCGCGTCGCCGCAGGGAGCCGGAGCGGTGGCCCGGTTGCGCGGCGCGGGGACGGCGGCCTCGATGTCGGCGGCGTTGACGTCGGTGTCGGCGCAGCCGTGGTCCCTGCGCAGCCCGGCCGTGGCGGCGGACAGGACGGGAGCCGCGGCGCCCTCGGCGTAGTTGGCGGTGCCGTAGCCGACGAGGTCGGCGATGAGCGCGGTCTGCTCGGGGGTGCAGGGCACCGAGCCGCCGTTGCAGGCCAGGCCGTCGGCCGAGCGGGCCAGCACGACCTTGCCCGCGCTGCCGCTCATGTTGACGGCTCCGGTGCCGTCGGGGGCGGGCAGCGCGGCGCCGGTCGCGCCGCCGGCGAGCTGGAGCAGGTGGTACTGGCCGGGCGCGAGCGTGCCGGACAGGGGCACCAGGTTGGAGCCGAAGGTGCCGGTGCCGGTGGCGCTGCCGTACTGGACGGACCAGCCGTCCAGGGAGACGGGCGCGGCGCTGCGGTTGAACAGTTCGACGAAGTCGTTGGCGAACGGCGCGCCGCCGCTGCCGCCGCCGCCGTAGACCTGGCTGATGACGACGGTGCCCGGCGCGGCCAGGGCCGGGGTCGTGGTGAGGGTCGCGACGCCGGCGGCGGTGACGCCGACGGCCGCGAGGGCGGCGAACGCCCGGGATAAAGCACGCATGGGCAGGAGCGTAGAGGTCTTTTGATCTCCCAACGTCCCCCTATAGGTGGACGAATAGTGAAATGGAAAAACGTTGGCAGATCGTGTCGACCGGTCCATGGCAACACTGGCTGCCCTTGGTCTGGATCCGGGGACGCATCAGGGTCCTCCCTGATGTGCGGGCGCCGGGCGGGGAGCATCATGGGCGCCGGGCGCCCGTGGACGGGGGACCGCTCGAGCGGGGAGAACCAGGGAGACAGGGTGGACGCCGGAGTCATCGACGACTACGTCGCAGAGCTCGGCCTTGCGCTCCGCGGGCCGAGGGGGCTCAGGCTCGACCTGGTCGCCGAGGCCCGCGACAGCCTGCTCGACGCCGCGGAGGCCCTGGAGGACGGCGGCCTGGAGCGGACCGAGGCCGAGCGGGCCGCGGTCGAGGAGTTCGGCGCCGTCCACGAGATCGCCCCGGGCTACCAGGAGGAGCTGTCCGTCGCCGCGGGCCGGAGGCTGGCCGCCCTGCTCTTCCTCGCCGTGCCGCTCACCGCGGTCATGTGGACCGCGATCTGGAAGCTGTTCCCGACGGCGCCGGCCGCCTACCACGCCTGGCCCGGCTGGTTCGTGCCGGTGGCCCGCGCCGTGGACGCCGCACAGATGGTCATCGGGGTGCTCGGCGCGCTGGCGCTGCTCGCGCTCGGCCGGGGGCGGCGCAGGATCCGGCGGCCCCGGCTGGTCACCCGGGCGCTGGCGCTGTTCGTCTGGGCCATGATGCCGGTCATGCTCGTCCTGTGCGCGGCCCTGATGTACGGCTCGAACGGACCGGCCGGTTTCTCCGGCTACCCTCCCGGTCTCGCCGCCTCGGTGGTGAGCTACGGATGCTGGGGCCTGCAGCTCTACTGCGCGACCCGCTGCCTCTCGCTCACCCGGCGGCGGGCCGCGGCCGGGTGAGCCGGGCGGGCGAGCGCACGCCGGCCGTACGGGGCGGCGCGCTCACTTGGTGGCGCGCGGCTCCAGCACGCTGCCGATGACGCCCGCGAACTCCCGCCAGGCCGAGCGCTCTCCGGCCAGGGCCGTACGGCCCGCCGCGGTCAGCCGGTAGGTGCGCCGCTTGCGCCCGCCCACCGTGGCCCACTCGCCGGCCAGGTATCCCGCCTGCTCCAGCCTGCGCAGCGCCGGATAGACCGTGCCCGTCGGCACGCTGAGCGCGCCGCCGCTGCGTGCCTGCAGCGCCTCGATGATCGCGTATCCGTGCAGGGGCTCGTGCTCCAGGACGGAGAGCAGCAGGGCGTCCATGTGCCCGCGGAGCGCGTCGGTGTTCACGCCCATCACCCTACCTCTCGCATAGACGACCTACATGTAGGCTCTCTACATGTAGAGTGCCTATAGGTAGACAGTCATCTGATGGAGGCGACGCCATGGACGTACTCGACCTGGCCCGGACGCAGTTCGCGGTGACGGGGAGTCTCCACTTCCTGTTCGTCGTGCTGACACTGGGCCTGGCCCCCCTCGTCGCGGTCATGCAGACCCTGTGGACCTTCGGCGGCAAGCCGGTCCACGAGCGGATGACCCGCTTCTGGGGTCAGATCTACTTGATCAACTACGCGCTCGGCATCGTCACCGGTCTGGTGATGGAGTTCCAGTTCGGCCTGAACTGGAGCGGGCTGTCGCACTACGCCGGAGACGTCTTCGGCGCACCGCTGGCGATCGAGACGCTCGCCGCCTTCTTCCTGGAGTCCACGTTCCTCGGATTGTGGATCTTCGGCTGGCACCGGATGCCCCGCCGGCTCCACCTGGCGTGCATCTGGGTCGTCACGCTGACCGCCTACGCCTCGGCCTTCTGGATCATGGCCGCCAACGCCTTCCTGCAGAACCCGGCCGGGGCGGTGGAGCGGGGCGGCCGGCTCGTGGTCGAGGACTTCGGGGCGGTGCCGACCAACCCCATGCTCGCCATGGCCCTGCCCCACGTGATCGGTGCGGCCCTGCTCACCGGCGGATTCGTGATCATGGGAGCCAGCGCCTACCAGCTGTTCCGCCGGACCGCCGAGCAGGAGTTCTTCACCACGTCCCTCCGGCTGGGCGTGGCCGTCGCCTCGATCGGCACCGTGCTCGCGGTCGGCTTCGGCTACGCCCAGTTCGGCCCGGTCGGGGAGCTCCAGCCGGGCAAGTTCGACACGCCCCTGGCCGGGGTCGGACTCGGTTTCATGATCATGATCGGACATCTGCTCCAACTCGTCGTGCTGTTCGTGCTGCTGCCCGTCATCCGCTGGCTGCCGCGCTGGCGGTGGGCGCACCCGATCGTGATGCTGATGACCCCGCTGCCGTTCCTGGCCGCGATCCTCGGCTGGCTCGCCCGCGAGGCCGGCCGCCAGCCCTGGCTGGTGTACGGCAGGCTCACCGTCGCCGACGCGATGTCCCCCGGCCTCACCCCGGCGATGATCACCATGTCCCTGGCGGCCTTCACCGGCGTGCTCGGCCTGCTCGCGGTCGTCGACTACCTGCTCATCGCCCGCCTGGTGCGCCGCGGCCCCGCCGCCGCCACCCTGGGCGCCGCCCCGCTCCCGCCGCCCGAGCGCACCCCCGCGCTGACCCTGTAAGGAGGCACCGATGGACATCCTCTGGTTCGTGATCTTCACCGTCCTGCTGATCGGCTACTTCGCCCTGGAGGGCGCGAACATCGGCCTGGGCATGCTGCTGCCCGCCCTCGGCCGCACCCAGGAGGGCCGGGACCGGATCGTCGCCGCGATGGCGCCGTTCGTCCTGGCGGGCGAGGTGTGGCTGGTGGCCGTGGCCGGTGCGCTCTTCGGCGTGTACCCGCAGGCCGAGGGCGAGGTGCTGTTCGGCCTCTACCCGCTGGTGGTCTGCCTGCTGGTCTCCTGGATCGTGCGCGACGCGGGACTCTGGTTCCGCCGCAGGACGGACGGCCCCGCCTGGCGCGCCGGGTGGGACCGGATGATCTGCCTGGGCTCCTGGGGGCTCGCCCTCTCCTGGGGTGCGGCCCTGACCGCCCTGGCGACCGGTCTGTCGATCGTCCCGGCCGCCCTCGCGGGCGCGGCGGCGCTCGCGGCGCTGCTGGCCTTCCACGGCCGGGCCTTCGGCTCCTGGCTGCTGCCCGGCGGAGCGGCCGGGGCCACCACGGGTACGGCCACCGGCGTGCCCCCCGGCGCGGTGCCCGGCGGCACGACGACCCGATCGCTTCCCGGACCGGCCGTGGCCACGGGTGCGGGCCGGGGCGCGGCGGCGCCGGCCGTCTCCGCGGTCCTGGCCGCCGCGCCCGCCGCCGTGCTGCTGGCCGGCGCCGCCCCGTGGCTCCTGGAGCACACCGCCCCGGCGGATACGCTGAATGTGCTCAGTCTCATGATCCTGCCCTGCGCACCGGTCATGGCGGGTGCGCAAGTATGGGTGTGGCGCACGTTCGGTCCCCGGAGTGCGGCCGACCGGTTCCCCTCGTTCTTCTAGGGCTCACATGCACAAGGATCTCCTGCGGCTGGTGCGGGGCGAGCGGGCAGTCCGCGGCCACCTGGCCCTCTGCCTGGCCGCCGCGGTCCTCGCCGGACTGCTCGTCCTCGTCCAGGCCGAACTGCTGGCCGGCGTCCTGTCCGGGAGGTTCGAGGCCTCGGCGCTGGGCCTGCTGGCGGCGGTCGTCGGGATCCGGGGCCTGCTCGGCCTCGCCCAGGGGATCGCCGCCGGGCGCACGACCACCGCCGTGAAGTCGGTCCTGCGCCGCCGGCTGCTCACCCGGCTGCGGGACCTGGGCCCGGCCCGGCTCGCCGCCCACCGCTCCGGCGAGCTGGTGACGCTCACCGGGCGCGGCCTGGACGCCCTCGACCCCTATCTGAACGGCTACCTCCCGGCGGTCGCGGTGGCGGGCGTCGTGCCGGTCGCCGTGCTCGCCCGGCTGGTCTTCGCGGACCTGGCCAGCGCGCTGATCGTGCTCGTCACGCTCCCGCTCATCCCGGTCTTCGGCGCGCTGGTCGGCATGCACACCAAGGCCGTCACCGAACGCCAGTGGCGGGCCCTGTCCCGCCTCGGCGGGCACTTCCTCGACGTGGTCCGCGGGCTGCCCACGCTGCGCGCCTTCGGCCGGGCCCGCTACCAGGCGGAGGTGATCCGGCGGGTCACCGACGCCCACCGGAGCGCGACGATGCGCACGCTGCGGGTGGCCTTCCTGTCCTCGCTGGTGCTGGAGCTGGCCGCCTCGCTCTCGCTCGCGCTGGTCGCGGTCCCGGTCGGCCTCCGGCTGCTGGGCGGGACGCTCGACCTGCCCGCCGCGCTGCTGGTGCTGCTGCTGGCCCCCGAGGCCTACCTGCCGCTGCGGAACATGGGCACCAGGTTCCATGCCGCGATGGAGGGGGTCGCCGCCGCCGACGACGTGTTCGCCGTACTCGACGGGGAGCCCTCCGCGCCTCGGTCCCCGGAACCCCGGGCGTCCGGGCCGCGCCCCTCCGGCGGTGGGTCCTCCAGCGCGGCCGTCCCCGGCGCGGCGCCGGAGATCCGGCTGGAGGGCGTCACGGTGCGCTATCCCGGCCGGGCGGAGGCGGCCCTGGAGGACGTGTCGCTGGTCATCGCGCCGGGCGAGCGGGTGGCGCTGGTCGGCGAGAGCGGCGCGGGCAAGAGCACGCTGCTCCACCTGCTGCTGGGCTTCCTCGCCCCGCAGAGCGGGCGGGTCCTGGTCGACGGGGTGGAGCTCACCGGTCCCGGCTCCGGAGACGCCGGGACCGGCGGGGCCGCCGGGGACACCGGGGACACCGGCGGGGACACCGGCGACGCCGCGAGCACCGGGGCCGCCCGGGACGCCGGGACGCGCGGGGAGGCCGGGACCCGCTGGGAGGCCTGGCGCGGGCGGCTGGCGTTCGTGCCCCAGCGCCCGCACCTGTTCGCCGTCTCGGTGGCCGACAACATCCGGCTCGGCTCCCCCGGCGCGACGCTCCAGCAGGTCCGCGACGCGGCCGGGGCCGCGCACGCGGACGGTTTCGTGGCGGAGCTGCCCGAGGGCTACGACACGGTGCTCGGTGAGCGCGGGGTGAACCTCTCCGCCGGTCAGCGGCAGCGGATCGCGCTGGCCCGTGCCTTCTGCCGCCCCTCGGCGGACCTGCTCCTGCTGGACGAGCCGACGGCCCGGCTCGACGGCCGGAGCGAGGCGGCGATCGTCGCCGCCACCCGCGAACTGGCCGAGGGCCGGACCGCCGTGATCGTGGCCCACCGGCCCGCGATGATCGACCTGGCCGACCGGGTGGTCCGGATCGCCGGCGGCCGGGTCGTGTCCGACAGCGGTTCCGCCGATGCGCCGACGGCGCGCCGTGAGACCGGGCCCCCCGGCGGCGCCGATTCCCCCGATGCCGCCGCGGCGCCCCGTGACACGACCGCCCCCGGTGACACGGTGACGACGAGTGCCGGAGGAGCGCGATGATGCGGATGGGCGGGCGGATCGCCCTGGCGGCGGCGGCCGGGATCGCGGCGGAGCTCGCCGGACTGGCCCTGATCGGTTCGGCCGCGTGGCTGATCACCAGGGCGGCCGAGCAGCCGCCGCTGGCGGCGTTGAGCGTGGCGATCGTCGGGGTGCGCGCGTTCGCGACGAGCAAGGGCGTCTTCCGGTACGGCGAGCGCCTGACCGGGCACGACGTGGCGCTGCGGGCCCAGGCGACGACCCGGGAACGGCTTTACCAGGCGCTCATCCCGGCCGGCCCGCCGAGCCAGCGGGGCGCCGACCTGCTCAGCCGGATGGTGGACGACACCGACGCCGTGCAGGACCTGCTGGTCCGCGGCCTGCTCCCGGCGGTCGCGGCGCTGGTGACCGGGATCACGGCGGTCGTGCTCGGCCTGTTCCTGCTCCCGTCGGCCGCGCTGGTGCTGGCGGCGGGACTGCTGGTGGCGGGCGTCCTGCTGCCCGCCGGGGTCACCGCCGTCACCCGGCGCCGGGCCGCGCTGATCGCCCCGGCCCGGGCCGAACTGGCCGCCCGGGTGGCCGACCTGCTGCACGGCGCGGCCGACCTGGCCGCCTACGGGGCGGGCGACCGGGCCCTGGCCGCCTCCGCCGGGGCGGACGCCCGGCTGGCCGCGCTGGAGCGGGCGCAGGCCCGCACGGGAGCCGTGGCCACCTGCCTGGGCGTGCTGGCCCAGGGGCTGACCGTGGCGGGGGTGGTGCTGGTCGCGCAGGAGGCGGGCGCCGGGTCGGTGGCGACCGCCGTGCTCGCGCTGACCTCCCTGGTCTCCTTCGAGCCCCTGCTGCCGATGATCGCGGCGGCCGAGCGCATGACCGGGGTGTCCGCCGCCCTGCGCCGCCTGCGGGAGGTCCGCGCGACCCCGCCCGCCGTCGCCGAGCCGGTCCGGCCGGCGGCGGTCCCCGCGGGCCCGCTCACGGTCGAGGTCGAGGACCTGGTCGTCCGCCACGCGGCGGACCGCGCCCCCGCGCTGAACGGCGTCAGCCTGACGCTCACCCCCGGCCGGCGGGTGGCGATCGTCGGTCCCAGCGGGGCGGGCAAGAGCACCCTGCTGTCGGCCCTGATGCGCCTGGTGGAACCCGAGTCCGGCGTGATCCGGCTGTCCGGCCCCGACCGCGGCGATGCGCCCGGCCCCGGGACCGGGCAGGCCGTCGACCTGCGCGACCTGCCCTCGGACGAGGCCCGGCGGATCATGACGGGTCTCACCCAGGACCCGTACGTGTTCCAGGCCTCGTTCCGCGACAACCTCCGGCTGGCCGGGCCGGAGGCGGACGAGGAGGCGCTGGCGGAGGCCGTACGGCGGGCCCGGCTGGCGGACTGGGCGGAGCGGACCGGCTGGGACACCGTGCTCGGCGAGGACGGGCGGACGGTCTCCGGCGGGCAGTTGCAGCGGCTGGCCCTGGCGCGGGCGCTGCTGAACGACCCGCCCGTGCTGCTGCTCGACGAGCCGGCCGAGGCGCTGGACGAGGAGACCGCCGACGCGCTCATGGCCGACCTGCTGGACGCCACCCGGGGGCGGACGACCCTGCTGGTCACGCACCGGCTGCGCGGCCTGGAGGAGGTGGACGAGATCGTCGTGCTGGAGAACGGCTCGGTCCTGCAGCGGGGCACCCACCGGGAGCTGGTGGACGCCCCCGGCTACTACCGCGACCTGTGGCGGTCGGAGGCCCTGGTCGCCCGGGGGTAGCGCGGGTCCGGCGGCCCCTATCTCCCGGCGTTCCCTCCCGAGGTCGTCCGGCGGATGCCGTATGCCCTCCCGCGACGCGCGGACCGCGCCGGAACCGGGATCTCCGGAGGGGATCCCGGCGGGCGGGACCGGGGACCGGCGGCGCGCGCCGGTCCGTCCGGGATCGGATTCGTAGGGCCGAAGGCATTGAGTTGGCGGAGCAATGTGGTTTACAGTTCAAACTACGAGTTTGAAACACAAACCGATTTGGACCGCCAAGGAGAAGGCCGTGGACGACGAGCGGGAGCTGAGCCCGGAGGAGACGCTCCGGCTGATCGAGCAGCAGGGCTCCGCGGCGCACGAGCAGTTCGTCCCCGACCCGGTCCCGCACTACCTGGCATGGGGCGTCGCCTGGCTGATCGGGTTCGGTGCGATCTTCCTCCGCCAGGGGCTGTCCGGCACACCGTACGTCGCGATCCCGGAGGGCGTGGCGATGGCGCTGCTGTTCGGGCTGATGGCGCTGGCGATGCTGGTCAGCGCGCTCACCATGTGGCAGCTGCGCAGCCCCGTGCGCGGCGCCTCCCAGCAGCGCGGCATGATGTACGGCTTCGCCTGGTCCTTCGCCTTCTTCGCCATGTGGGCCATCGCCGTCCGGGTGGGGGCGCACCTCCCGCCGGCGGAGCTGGGCCTGCTCTGGGGCGGCCTGTCGATGCTGGTGGTCGCCATCCTCTACATGGCGGGCGGGGCCATCTGGCTGGCCCGCCCGATGTTCGTCTTCGGCGCGGTGCTGGCCGTGCTCGACGCGGTGGGCGTGGCCGCCGGGCCCGGCTGGCACGCACTGCTGATGTCGGTGGGCGCCGGAGGCGGATCCGTCCTCGCCGGGCTGCTGCTCCGCCGGCGGGTCCGCCGGTGACCCCCGAGCTCGACCCGGTGATCCACGCCCAGGCCAGGCTCCGGGTGGTCGTCACGCTCAACGCCCTGGGCGAGGGGGACAGCATCACGTTCCCCGGGCTGAAAGACCTGCTCGGCATGACCGCGGGCAACCTCTCGGTGCACCTGGGCAAGCTGGAGGAGGCCGGCTACGTGGAGATCGTCAAGACGCACCGGGGCCGCACCCCGGTCACCTACGTCGCCCTCACCCGCCGGGGCCGCCTCGCCTTCGAGGAGTACACCGCGGCGCTCCGCACCCTTCTGGACACCACCTCGGCGCCGCCGTCCGGCGCCTGACCTCTGTTCGCGATCCGAGAAAGGACGGTCCCGCGATGACGGAACCGATGACGGAACTGAGCACGGAACCGGGCACCGAACCGGGCACCGAACCTGGCACGACGCCGGGAGCGGACACGCAAGCGGACACGCAAGCGGAGTCCGGGCGGTTCCTGGTGCGCGCCGTGGAGGTCACCCGGCGCTACGGGGAGGTGACGGCGCTGGACCGCGTCTCCCTCGGCGTCCGCTCCGGCGAGCTGGTCGGACTGCTCGGGCCCAACGGGGCGGGCAAGTCCACGCTGATCAACCTGTTCTCCGGGCTGCGCCGGCCCACCTCCGGCCGCGTCGAGCTGCTCGGCGGCTCCCCCGCCGATCCGGCACGGCGGCGCGCCATCGGCGTCACGCCGCAGGAGACCGGGCTGCCGGCGACCCTGCGGGTCGGGGAGATCGTGGACTTCGTCGCCGCCCACTACCCGCGCAGCGTCGCGCGGGGCGTCCTGCTGGAGCGGTTCGGCCTGTCCGGGCTGGAGCGGCGCCAGGTCGGCGGGCTCTCGGGCGGGCAGAAGCGGCGGCTCGCGGTGGCGCTGGCCTTCGTCGGCGACCCCCGGCTGGTCTTCCTCGACGAGCCGACCACGGGGCTGGACGTCGAGGCGCGCCGGGCGCTGTGGGACGCCATCCGGGACTTCCACTCCGGCGGCGGCACCGTGGTCCTCACCAGCCACTACCTGGAGGAGGTCGAGGCCCTGGCCGAGCGGGTCGTGGTCATCGGGCGGGGCCGGGTCCTGGCCGACGGCACCACCGATCAGGTGCGCGGTATCGCCGGCGTCCGCCGGGTGACCCTGACGGCCGGCGAGCTGCCCGAGCTGCCCGGGCTCCTGAGGACGGAGCGCGAGGGCGACCGGACCCACCTGCTCACCTCCGACGCCGACGCGCTGGTGCGCGAACTGGTCCGCGCCGACGTGCCCTTCTCCGGTCTGGAGATCCGCCCCACCTCCCTGGAGGAGGCGTTCCTGACCATCACCGCCCGCGCCTCCGAGGCGGCCTGACCCGCCTCCCCCGGCCGTCCCCCTTCTCCGAGAGAGGCCCCATGTCACTCCTTCTCACCCATACCCGGTACCAGTTCATGGAGACCGTCCGGGTACCGATCGCGCTGATCGGCAACGGCTTCTTCCCCGCCGCCTCGATGCTCTTCTTCGTGGTCCCCTTCACCGGGGACGACTCCGTCGGGGCGACGCTGGCCACCGCGTCGATGATGACCTTCGCGGTGATGACCGGCGGCCTGTTCACCCACGGCACGGGCGTCTCCTCCGACCGGGAGCAGCCCTGGGACCCCTATGTCCGCACCCTGCCCGCCGGGCCCTGGCCCCGGCTCGGCGGCCGGATCCTCAACGCGCTGCTCTTCACCCTCATCGGGGTGCTGCCGGTGTTCGCCATCTCCGCGCTGTTCACCGAGGCCACCGTGACCCCGGGCCGGCTGGCGCTCGGGCTGGGCGCCCTGGTGGTCGCCTCGGCCCCGTTCCAGCTGCTCGGCCTCTTCATCGGGTACGCGCTGCCGTTCAAGGGGGCGCTGGCGGTGGTGCAGCTGATCTTCCTGCCCATGGCGGTGGGCGGCGGCCTGCTGACCAACCCGGTGAACGCCCCCGCCTTCATCGACGCGATCGCACCCTTCCTGCCCACCCGGGGCGCGGTCGAGCTGGTCTGGGCGGCGATCGGCCACGGCTCCCCCCGGCCGCTGACGATGGCCATGTTCGCCGTCTGGACCATCGCCGCCGGAGTACTGGCGGTCTGGGCCTACCGCCGCGACGAGGGCCGCCGCTTCTCCTGAGGAGGTCTCCGCGGCGGGCTCGGGCGGACTCAGGCCGGACTCAGGCCGGGCTCGGGCGGACTCAGGCCGGACTCAGGCCGGGCTCGGCCGGACTCAGGCCGGGCCCGGGCGGGCCGGCCCGTCCTGGCGGTCCCGCGCCCGGAACGCCGCCGCCTTGGCCCGGTTGCCGCAGCCGCGCATGTCGCACCAGCGGCGGGAGCGCCGGTGCGAGGAGTCGACGTAGAGGCGGGTGCAGGGGGACGCCTCGCACTCGCGGATCAACGCGGCGCGCGGGCCGCCGAGCAGTTCGACGGCGGCCCGCGCCACGGCGGCCAGCGCGGCCCGCAGATCACCGGTCCGCTCCAGCCCGCCGTCGTCGCGCAGTCTGACGCCGGCCGGCGCCCGCTCGGCGGCGCGGTTGAGCAGCTCGCGGTCGGCCGCGCCGAGCGGGGAGCCGCCGCGGACGGCGGACGCCAGCCGGTAGATCGCCTCGCGCACCGCCACCGCCCAGGTCAGGTCCTCGCCGCTCACGGCGGGCGCGGTGTCGAGGAGCCCCGCGGCGACCGTCCACCGGGCGAGATCCGTCGGCGTCGCCAGCAGGTCGACGCGGCCGGTCCGGCGCCGGCCCACCGTCCCGGCCAGGTCGAGGCCGAGGTTCCCACTCACGAAGGTGAACTCCACGCCTCCATCGTAACCGCATTGACAGGTTATTTTGAAGGCTGCCAGAGTGAGTAACCCCTTATTGCGGTTACTTCACAGGAGGAAGCCCATGGCGTTCCCCGCCTCCACCGGCGCGCCGGCCGCATCCACCCGTCCCCCACGGCGGTACGGCCCCCGCCACCGCTGGACCGTCCTCGCCGTGGGCGTGGCCGCACAGGCGAGTTTCTCGGCGATGTTCTCCGGCATCCCGGTCACCGGGATCACGATGCGCGCCGGTTACGGGCTGTCCACCGGCGCGCTCGGCCTGGTGCTGGGCTGCCTCGGGCTGGGCGTGGCGGTGTCCGACATCGCGTGGGGGCTGCTGACCGACCGGTTCGGCGACCGGCGGATCCTGCTCACCGGCCTGCTCTCCACCGGCGGGCTGCTGGCGCTGATGGCCGCGGCCGTCACGCCCGGCGACGGGGTCGGCGTGCCCGCGCTGGCCGCCTGCATGCTGGCCGCCGGAGCACTGGGCGGCAGCGTCAACGCCTCCTCCGGCCGGGCGGTCATGACCTGGTTCACCGACGGGAGCCGGGGCTTCGCCATGAGCATCCGCCAGACCGCCATCCCGGCGGGCGGCGCCGTCGGGGTCGCCCTGCTGCCGTGGCTGGCCGCGGCGTACGGTTTCCGTGCGGTCTACGCGGTTCCGGCCGCGTTCTGCCTGCTGTCCGCCGCGGCGGCCTGGCGCTGGCTGCACGAGCCGGACCTGCCGCCCGTGCCCGCGGGCGCGGCGGACCGGTCCGCCGCGGCGGGACGCTCGCCCCTGCGCCGCTGGGACGTCTGGCGGCTGGCCCTGGCCAGCGGCCTGCTCACCGTCCCGCAGTTCGCCGTGCTCTCCTTCACCGCCATCTTCCTCCACGACGCCAAGGGCGCCGGCGTGGCGCTGGCCAGCCTGACCGTCCTGGTCGCCCAGCTCGGAGGCGGTGCGGCGCGCATCTGGACCGGCAGGCTCAGCGACCGGCGCGGCGACCGCCGCACCCTCATCCGCGGCATCGGGATGCTCACCGCGGTGGCCATGGCCGGCGCGGCCGTCCTCACCCACGCCCCCACCCCGCTGACCGTCGCCGCCCTGGCCCTCGGCGGCCTGCTGGCCAACGCCTGGCACGGCGTCGCCTACACCGAGATCGCCGCCATGGCGGGCGCGGACCGGGCGGGGACGGCCCTCGGCCTGGAGGGCACCACGGTCTTCGCCGCCGCGTTCTTCACCCCGCTCCTCATCCCCGCGGTCCTCGGCGCCGCCTCCTGGCAGGCGGTGTGGGCGCTCGCCGCCGCGGCTCCGCTGCTCGCCGTCCCCCTCGTGCCGTCACGCGTGCCGCCGGGGTCGCGGTGACCCCGGCGGCACGCGCTCCACGCGGTCACTCCCCGGTCTTCTGCACCAGGGTCGCGGTGGCGGTCCGGCTCTGACCGTCGCGGAGGTAGACGAGGGTGACCTCGTCGCCCGGCTTGAGACCGCGCACCACGCCGACCACGGTGTCCCCCTCCTCGACCGGGGTGTCGTCGATCTTCGTGATCACGTCGCCCTGCCGCAGCCCCGCCCGGGCCGCCGGGCCGTCCTCGGCGACCTGGCTGACCAGCGCGCCCGCGGTGCCGCCGGCGGCGTCGGCGAGACCGACGCCCAGGAAGGCGTGGACGACCTTGCCGGTCTCGATGAGCTGGTCGGCGACCTGCCGGGCGGTGTTGATCGGGATGGCGAAGCCGACGCCGATGCTGCCCTCGCCGCCGTTGGTGGCGATGGCGGTGTTGATGCCGACCACCTGCCCGGAGGCGTTGACCAACGCCCCACCGGAGTTGCCGGGATTGATCGCCGCGTCGGTCTGGACGGCGCCGCCGATGGTGGTGGCCTGCGAGGCGCCCTGCTGCCGGCGGCCGCCGCCCCAGCCGGGCGGGAGCTGCTGCTCCTGCTCGCCGCCGACGGTCACCGTCCGGTCGAGCGCGCTGACGATGCCCGCGCTGACCGAGCCGGACAGGCCGAGCGGGCTGCCGATGGCCAGGACGGAGTCGCCCACCTTGAGCCGGTCGCTGTCGCCGAGCGAGGCAGCCGTCAGCCCGGAGACGTCCTCGGCCCGGATGACCGCCAGGTCCGTGGCCGGGTCGGTGCCCACGATCCTGGCCGACGCGGTCCTGCCGTCGCTGAACTTGACGGTCACCTGGCCGTTCTGCCCGGCGGAGCCCACCACGTGGTTGTTGGTCAGGATCAGCCCGTCGGCGGAGAGAACCACGCCCGAGCCCTCCCCGCCGCCGGCGGCCGTCGTGACCTCGATCGAGACGACCGCGGGCTGGACGGCCGCGGCGACGTCGGCGACCGTGGTCACGTCGCCGGCCGCGCTGACCACCGGGGCCGCCGAGGAGACGAGCGCGGGGCGGTCGTCGAGGGCGGTCGCGGCGAAGGCCCCCGCCACTCCGCCGCCCACCGCCATGGCGGCCAGCGCGAGGCCCGCGCCGAGCTTCTGCATCCCGCTCAGCCGGCCCCGCTGGGCGGGCACCGGGACGGGCCCCGCGACCGGTGCCGCGGCGGGCGCGGAGGACGGTGCCGGGATGCCGGACGGCGTCACCGGCGGCGCGGGCGGTCCGGCGGGCGAGCCGGACGGCGCGCCGAGGGGCGGCGCCGGCGGCACGGCGGTCCGTTCCCGTCCGGCGGCCTCAGCGGTCCCGGCCGTCTCGGCCGCCCCGGTGGCGCGACCGCCCGGGAACCCCCCGGCCCGAGGCGGCTCGGCACCGAACTGGCTCCAGCCGCCGTCACCGGAGGCCGCCTCGATCGGGGTGGTGTCCTGCTCGTTCTTCCTGTCGTCCATCTCGTTCATCCCCCAGTTCCCGCGTCCCTCCGTGGACACCACGGCGACGACCGGTCCTCACCGGTGTCCATATCCTGCGAGAGGGGAGGTAAGAGCTGGTTAAGGGGGCGATCGAGATGATCCGCCCCTCCTGACGGCCGCTTTATCAGCCGTGGTCAGAGGACCCGGTGGAGACCGTACAAGAGAGGAAAAATCATGGTTTGGCAGGCCAGTACTCGTCGCGGAGGACCCGCTTGTAGAGCTTGCCCGTGGCGTGGCGGGGAAGCTCCTGGCGGAAGTCGACCGACTTCGGGCACTTGTACGGCGCCAGCCGTTCGCGGCAGTAGGCGATCAGCTCGGCCTCCAGCCCCGGCCCGGCCAGGTCCATCGAGGCCGGCTCGACGACGGCCTTGACCTGCTCGCCCATCTCCTCGTCCGGGACGCCGAAGACCGCCACGTCGGCGACCTCGGGGTGGAGCGCGAGCACGTTCTCCGCCTCCTGCGGGTAGATGTTCACCCCGCCGGAGATGATCATGTAGGAGCGCCGGTCCGTCAGGTAGAGGAAGCCCTCCTCGTCCAGGTAGCCGATGTCGCCGAGGGTCGTCCAGCCCCGCCCCTTGGGGTCCCTGGACGCCCGCGTCCTGTCCTCGTCGCCGTGGTAGACGAACTGCGGCCCCTTGTCGAAGTAGACCGTGCCGTGCTCGCCCGGCGGCAGCTCCTCGCCGTCCTCGTCGCAGATGTGCACCACGCCGAGGAGCGCCCGGCCAACGGTGCCCTTGTGCTTGAGCCAGTCCTCGGGGCCGGCGTAGAGGAAGCCGTTGCCCTCGGTGCCCGCGTAGTACTCGTGCACGATCGGGCCCCACCAGTCGATCATCCGCTCCTTGACCGGGACCGGGCAGGGCGCCGCGGCGTGGATCGCGCACGCCAGCGACGACAGGTCGTACCGCGCGCGGGTCTCCTCGGGGAGCTTGAGCATCTTGATGAACATGGTCGGCACCCACTGCGCGTGCGTGACCCGGTGCCTCTCGATGAGCGCGAGCGCCTGCTCGGGGTCGAACCGCTCCATCACCACGATGGTCGCGCCGAGGCGCTGGAAGCTCATGCAGTAGCGCAGGGGGGCGGCGTGGTAGAGCGGCGCCGGGGAGAGGTAGACGCTCTCGGACGAGGGCGCGAAGAGGAACTGGATGAGCTGGAGCAGCGGGCCGGGCTCGTCGAGGGGGGTCGCCGGCAGGGCCGGTTTGACGCCCTTGGGGCGGCCGGTGGTGCCGGAGGAGTAGAGCATGTCCGCGCCCTGGCACTCGTCCGCGACCGGTGTCGGCGGATGGGCCGCGACCGCCTCCTCGTAGGAGGCGAACCCGGGGGCGGTGCCGTCCAGCATGAGCCGGGTCTCGACCCGGGGGGTGGCCTCGGTGATCGAGGTGGCGACGTCGGCGAGGGCGGCGGAGGAGATGAAGACCCGGGCCTCGCAGTTGTCCACGATGTAGGCGAGCTCGCCGGCCGTCAGCCGGGAGCTGATCGCGGTGTAGTAGAGGCCCGAGCGGTGCGCCGCCCAGGCCACCGCCAGGAAGAGCGGGTGGTTCTCCAGCATGAAGGCGATGTGGTCGCCCGGGCGCAGGCCCGAGGCCCGCAACAGCCGGGCCAGGCGATTGGACTCCTCGTCCAGCTCTCGGTAGGTGACGACCCGTCCGGAGCCCGCCATGATCACAGCGGGCTTGTCGGGCGAAACGGCTGCGATGGCTCCCGGATGCATAACCGAACGCTACTCGGTTCGGTGATCCGCGGGAAGTGCCCGCTTACCGCGGAACGCGCCACGGGGCCGCGCCTCCCGAAGGAGGTCGCGGCCCCGTGTCATCGGGTGCTGCGGGATGCCGCCGGACGGCCGGGCGATCAGGCGTGGCTGTAGACGCTCTCCCAGCCGCCGAAGTAGCCCCTGGGTCCGCCGTGGTCGCCGCGGCTCACCTTGACGGAGATCTCCTGCGCTCCCTCACCGCTGAAGGAGTAGAACTTCGCGGGCTTGCCGCAGTTCTTGAAGCTCTTGAAGGAGGTCGAGCCGTCGAAACCGTGGACCTTGAAGGTCGCCCACGAGCAGCGGTACTTCGGGTGTCCCCACCACTTGTGGTTGGTGAGTTTTCCGTGAACGGTGTAGTCGTACTCGTGGACCCACTTGCCGACCCACTTCTTGTGCCAGGTCTTGATCCACGCGCACTTCTTGTGGCCGTCCTTCCACCAGCACTTCTTGACGACCTTGGGATACTTCTTCCAGTAGCCCTGCTTCTTCGACTCCTTGGTGACCGTGACCTTGCCCGCGGCCACGGCCTTGTGGTTGGCGGAGGCGTAGGGGCCCCAGTGGCCGGAGAAGTACGGCGAGGCGGAGTGGCCGCCGGCCCCGCCGGGGCCGGTGGCGGCGTTCTCGATGGGGTCGGCGCTGGCCGCGACGGGGGCGCCCAGGGCCAGGAGGGCGGCCGCGCCGGTGCCGACGAGGATACGGGTGGCGAATCGCATCTGAGGGAACCTCTCGGGAATGAGGATTTTCTGACGCTCCCGTTGTACGTCCCGGCGATTGCCGCCCGCTTACAGCCCGCTTGAACGGCGAGGTCGGACCGGAAATCCGATAAGCGCTTTTTCCCGATCGCGCGTGAAGCGCCGTGAAAGGATCACCGGTCCGGCCCCGCCGATTCTCAGCCCGCGGTCACCGAAATGACGGAGCCGCTGTAGGTCCGCTCGATGAACTGCTTCACCTCGGTCCCCGAGAGCAGCTTGGCGAGCTTGACCACGCGCGGGTCCTGCTCGTGCCCGGCGGCCACGACCAGGCCGTTGGCGTAGGGGTTGCCCTCGGCCTTCTCCAGCACCAGCGCGTCGGAGGCGGGCTTGAGGTCGGCCTCCAGCGCGTAGTTGCCGTTGATGACGGCCGCGTCCACGTCCTCCAGGGAGCGGGGCAGCTGCGCGGCCTCCAGCGGCTGGAACTTCAGGTTCTTCGGGTTGCCGGTGACGTCGCGCTCGGTGGCGGCGGTGCCGACGCCCTCCTTCAGGGTGACCACGCCGTTGTCGGCCAGCAGCTTCAGGGAGCGGCCCAGGTTGGTGGCGTCGTTGGGCACCGCGACGGTCGCGCCGTCGGCGAGCTCGGTCACGGCCTTGATCTTCTTGGAGTACAGCCCCAGCGGCTCCAGGTGCACGTCCTGGACGTAGGTCAGCTTGGTGCCCTTGGAGGCGTTGAAGTCGTCGAGGTAGGGCCGGTGCTGGAAGAAGTTGGCGCCGAGCTCGCCGTCCTGGAGCTGCACGTTCGGCTGCACGTAGTCGGTGAACTCGACGATCTCCAGGTTCAGGCCCTCCTTGGCGGCCAGCTCGTCCTTGACGAACTTCAGGATCTGCCCGTGCGGGACCGGGCTGACGCCGACCTTGAGCACCTCGCCCGCGGCGGGCGCGGAGGCCGCCGCGGTCTCCCCCGCGGTGCCGGACTCCGTGGAGCCGCAGGCGCCCAGGGTGAGGACGAGGGCGGTCGCGGCGGACGCGATGGCGAACAATCTGCGCACTGTGCGCTCCTTCGGTGAGTAAAAACCCTATTTGTAGATAGGAAAACCCAGAATATCGCTCGTGGCGGACCACCTGGGCGGCGGCGGGGGTTCAGCGGCGGGCGAGGCGGCGGGCGACGGCGTCGCCCAGGGTCTGCACCACCTGGACGATGACGACCAGCACCACGACCGTGACCACCATGAGCGTGGTCTCGAAGCGCTGGTAGCCGTACCGGATGGCCAGGTCGCCGAGTCCGCCGCCGCCGATCGCCCCGGCCATGGCCGAGTAGGAGATCAGCGCGACCACCGTCACGGTCAGCCCCGCCACCAGGCCGGGCATCGCCTCGGGGAGCAGGACCTTGCCGATGATGGTCCCGCGCCCGGCGCCCATGGCCTGGGCCGCCTGCACGGTGTCCCGGCCGACCTCGCGCAGCGCGGTCTCCACCAGCCTGGCGAAGAACGGCGCGGCGCCCAGGGTCAGCGGGACGACCGCGGCGAACGTGCCGATGGTGGTGCCCACGATGAGCCGGGTCAGCGGGATCACCGCGATCATCAGGACGATGAAGGGCAGCGACCGGCCGAGGTTGACCACCAGGCCGAGCACCCGGTTCAGCGTCGGGGAGGGCAGCAGCCCGCCCCGGTCGGTGACGATCAGCGCGATGCCGAGCGGCAGCCCGAACAGCACGGTGAACAGCGTGGACCAGACGACCATCTGGGCGGTCTGCCCGGTGGCCTCCAGCAGCAGGGGACTCATCTCGTCCCAGGTCATGAGAGCTCCTCCGTCAATCCCGTGACCGGCGTGCCCTGCGCACCGGTTCGCGCGTTCCGCCCGCTCATCCGGCCACCTCCACCAGCAGGCCGCGCTCGGTCAGGTAGTCGAGGGCGGCCTGGCGCTCGCCGCCGGTCAGGCGCACCCGCAGGCGACCGGCCGAGACGCCCGCCACCTCCTCCAGCGCCCCGCCGAGGATATTCACGTCGACGTCGAACTTGCGCACGATCTCCGAGACCACCGGCTCGTCGGCCTGCCCGGTGAAGGTGATCGTGACGTTCCCCGCCTCGGGTCGGGGCAGCGGGAACAGCTCCGCGGCGAGCCGGGAGCCGGGCCGCGCGATGAGCTCGGGGATGGCCCCGGACTCCTCGATCAGGCCGTCGCGCATGACCGCCACCGAGTCGCAGATGCCCTTGACGACGTGCATCTCGTGGGTGATCAGCAGGATGGTGAGCCCCAGCTCGCGGTTGAGGGTCCGCAGCAGGGCCAGGATCGATTGCGTGGTCGCCGGGTCGAGCGCCGAGGTGGCCTCGTCCGAGAGCAGCACCGAGGGGTTGCCCGCCAGCGCGCGGGCGATGCCGACGCGCTGCTTCTGCCCGCCGGACAGCTGCGCCGGATGCGCTCCGGCCTTGTCCGTCAGGCCGACCAGCTCCAGCAGCTCGGCGACCCGCCGGGCCCGCTCGGACCGCCCGACGCCCATCACCTCCAGGGGGAAGGCCACGTTCCCGGCGACCGTCCGGGAGGACAGCAGCGCGAAGTGCTGGTGGATCATCCCGATCCGCTGGCGGGCCCGGCGCAGCTCGCCCTCCCGCAGCGCGGTCAGCTCCTGGCCCGCCACGGAGACCGTGCCCTCGGTGGGCCGCTCCAGCAGGTTCACGCAGCGCAGCAGGGTGCTCTTGCCGGCGCCGCTCTGCCCGAGCACGCCGAAGATCTCACCCTCGCGGACGCGCAGGTCGACCCCTCCCAGGGCGACGACCTCGCGTCCCCTGTCCCGGTAGACCTTGCGCAGGCCTGACACATCGATCACAGCGGTTCCCCCAACACGGAACGGATCAGCAGAGAAAGGACGTCGACGGAGTACCGCTAGCGCGTGCCGGGAGGGAAGGGCAGATGGCTCAGGCGGCGCAGGACGAGGGTGTCCGCGGGGCAGATCATGGGAGGCAGGACCTTCTCGGGAGGAACGGGCTCGGGGTTCCGGCGGGGCGGGCGGCGCGGAGGGGACTCAGCGCATGGAGGGCATACCGCCCATGGCACACGTCCCACAGGACCCGCGCATGCGCCCGCCGCGACACACGACCCGGTCCTGCGGGGTCGTGCCGATGTCGCGTGCCACGTTCACGCCTGCGCAAACGCCCGTCTCCCCGCCCGCATTCCCCCGCCCTCCGTGATCCGCGTCACAGATCACCCGGGGCCGCGCGGACCGGTCACCGCGGAGGGCGCGGCGGGACCCGGGCGGGGTCCACCAGGCCCTCCTCGTGGGCGAGGATCGCCGCCTGGACGCGGTTCTCCAGCCCCAGCCGGGTGAGGATGCGGTTCATCCGGCTCTTCACCCCCGCCTCCGACAACCCGAGGCTCCTGGCGATCCGCGTGTTGGACAGGCCCCGGGCGACCAGGACCAGGACCTCCAGCTCCCGGGCGGTGAGCCCCCCGAGCCTCCCGGTCCCCTCCCTCTCCGTCCCCGTCCCCGTCCCCGTCCCCGTCTCCTCCCCCGGCCCCCTCTCCGGCCCCGGCCGCGGCGGCCCGGCGAGCAGCGCGGGGGGAAGCGCCGCGACGGCTCCGATGAGCCGCCGGGTGACGGTCGGCGCGAGCGCGGACTCGCCCGCGGCGACCACCCGGACGGCCTCGGCGAGCCGGTCGGGGGAGATGTCCTTCAGGACGAAGCCCGTGGCGCCCGCCCGCAGCGCGGCGTGGACGTACTCGTCGAGGTCGAACGTGGTGAGCATCAGCACCCGGGGGCGCGGGTCCGCGTGCGGCCAGTCGCCGAGGATGCGGCCGGTCGCCTCGACGCCCGTCAGGCCGGGCATGCGCACGTCCATCAGCACCACGTCGGGCCGGAGCGCGAAGGCCGCCGCCACCGCCTCCTCCCCGTCGGCGGCCTCCCCCGCGACCACCAGGTCGGCGCGCCGCCCGATCACCAGGCGCAGGGCGGACCTGACCAGCTCCTGGTCGTCGGCGACGAGCACCCGCACGGGCCTCACCCCGCACCTCCCGCGCCCCGGCCGCCCCCGCGCGCGGCACCCGCCCCGGAACCGAAGGCGACCGTACCGCCAGGGCGCGCGGCACCCGCCCCAGAGCCGAAGGCGACGGTACCGCCAGGGCGCGCGGCACCCGCCCCAGAGCCGAAGGCGACGGTACCGCCAGGGCGCGCGGCACCCGCCCCAGAGCCGGGGGCGGCCGGTTCCGGGAACCGGAAGACGGCCTCCACCCGCCACCCGCCGTCCCGGGGGCCGGCCCGCAGGACGCCGTCGAACAGCGCGACCCGTTCACGCATGCCGACCAGGCCGAGCCCGGAACCGGGCGCCGGGACGTGGGCGGGCGCAGGCGGACCGTTGCCGACGAGGACGGTCAGCCGCCCCTCCTCCCGCCTCAGCGCGATGTCCACCTCCGTGGCGCCCGCGTGCCGCAGGACGTTGGTGAGCGCCTCCTGCACGACGCGGTAGGCCGACACCTGCACCGCGAGCGGAACCCCGGCCACCGGATCCGCGCCGCTCCCGCCGTCCCCGCCGCCCGTGTCACGCGTGTCGATCTCGACCCGGCACCCGGCGGCGCGGGCGGTGGCGGCGAGGCGGTCCAGGTGGCGCAAGGACGGCTCCGGCCCCGGGTCCCGCCCGTCCCGGTCGTCGGTGAGCAGTCCCAGCAGGCGCCGCATCTCGGCGAGCGCGGTGTCGGCGGCCTCGCCGATCCCGGCCATCCCCGGGCCCGCCCGGCGGGGATCGTCGGCCAGCGCCTCGGCGGTGGCGCGCGCCTGCAGGGCTATCGCGCTGACGTGGTGGGCGACCAGGTCGTGCAGGTCACGGGCGATGCGGGCGCGCTCGGCCGTGACCGCGCGCCGGGCGCCGGCCTCCTGTTCGGCGCGGAGCCGGTCGGCCAGGTCCCGCAGGCGCGCCGCGTCGGCGTGGATGCGGCGCTGGGAGGCGCCCAGCAGCCAGGCGCCCGCCGCCGCCGCGGTGACCAGGAGCGCCTCGACGGGGCCGAGGACCGACTCCCGCGGCACCGGCAGGCTCAGCCACGGCCCGGCGACCTCGGGGAGCAGCAGCGCGGCCGCCGCGACGCCGGCCGCCGCCGCGCTCCCCGGCGGGCGCGCGTACCGGCCGACGGCGTAGACCGCGCACAGGACGTACAGCCCGTCGTGGAAGGCGACCAGCGGATCGGTCAGCTCGTAGACCGGATAGGCGGCGCCGACCGCGGCCATGACCGGCCACGGGCGGGACCGGCGCCACAGCAGCGGTACGGCCTGCGCGAGCAGCAGCCCGATCAGGACGAGGGCGTGGACCGGGTCCGCGGGGAACGCCTCGCCGAGCCGGAGCAGCAGCGCCGCCGCGGTCAGCCCGCAGGCCAGTCCCGCGTCGGCGAGCCGGGGCCGCCGTTGCGGGCACCGTTCCAGGCACCGCCGCAGCGTACCGGCCGGTCCGGTGGTGCGTGTGTTCATCGACTCTTCCCGGGTGCGGGGCCCGCCGTAGAGGGTGGGGACCCGCCGTACAGAGCGGGGACCCGCCGTACAGAGCGGGGACCCGCCGTACAGAGTGAGGACCCGCCGTACAGAGTGGGGACCCGCCGTAGAAGGGGGAGGACCGGCGCCGGGGCCGGGCCGGACCCGTCTCCGACACGCCGTCGCCGGTCTCGCCGAGGCCGGGGCACCGTTCCGCGAACCAGGGTAGAGGTCCGGGCCCGCGACCGGAACGCATCGAAAGTTGCCCCGTGCCCCGGCCGTCTCCTCCGGCGGGCCGAGGCCGTTGCGGGCTTTCGGCCGATCCCTTCGGCGACCGGCCTTTCCTAGGGTCGGTCCGTCCGCCGGATCGCCCGGTGGACCGACCGAACGGAGAACCCGTGTCCCGGCTTCCCTTCTCCCGACTCTCCCGCTTCCCCCGCCTCCTGCGTCTTCCCGGTCTCGACCGTGCCGCGACGCCCCGCACGGCATCGGCGCGGAGCGGACCGGCGTCCGGCACGGCGGTCACCGCAAGCGCCGTGGCAGGCGGCATGGCGGGATCCACCGCAGGCGGCATGGCGGGATCCACCGCGGGCGGAACCGTGGGCGGCACCGCGGCGCTGGCCGCGGCCGTGCTCGCCGTCTCGCTGGTCACCGCGCCCCCCGTCTCCGCGGCCCCCACGGGCCCGGCCGGCCCGGCGGCGGCCCCCGCGTCCTCCGCAGCGTCCGCGTCCCCCGCCCCCACGGCCGGTCCCGTCGGCCGGTACGACCGGGCCCGGCTCCAGCGCGACGTGGACGCCGTCCGCGCCCTCGGCGTCACGGGCGTCGAGGCGCAGGTCGTCACCGAGGACGGCAGGCGCCTGGTCGCCACCGCCGGCGTCGCCGACGTCCGTACCGGGCGGCCCGTCCCGGCCGGCGGCCACACCCGGATCGCCAGCGTCACCAAGACCTTCGTGGCCGCGGTGGTGCTCCAGCTCGCCGGAGAGGGGAAGCTCTCCCTGGACGACACCGTGGAGCGCTGGCTGCCCGGCGTCGTGCGGGGCAACGGCCACGACGGCCGCGAGATCACCGTGCGCCGGCTGCTGCAGCACACCGCCGGCGTGTACGACGCCTACCCGGGCTTCACCTCCCTGGAGGACTACCGCGAGCGCCGCTACGACCGCTTCACCGACGAGCAGGTGGTCGCGGAGGCGATGCGGCACCGGCCCTCGTTCCGGCCCGGAGAGGGCTGGCTCTACTCCAACACCGGCTACCTGCTCACCAGCATGATCATCAAGAGGGTCACCGGCCGTCCCTGGCACGTGGAGGTCCACGACCGCATCAGCCGGCCGCTGGGGCTGACGCGCACGCGCTGGTCGGGCACCTCGGTCGACGTGCCCCGCCCGCACATGCGGGGCTACCTGGTGCCCGCCCCCGGGGAGAGGCCGGTGGACGTCACCCGGCACTTCGACGGCGACGCCGCCGGCGGCCTGATCTCCAGCGTCCCGGACGTCAACCGCTTCCTGCGCGCGCTGGCGGGCGGCCGGCTGCTCCCGCCCGCGCTCCTGGCGGAGATGCGCAGGACCGTCCCCGCCACGGCGTTCCACCAGGTCTGGCCGGACGCCCGCTACGGGCTGGGGATCATGTCCCGCCCGCTGTCGTGCGGCGGCGTCTACTGGAACCACGGCGGCGACGACCCCGGCTTCACCACGCGCACCGGCGTCAGCGGCGACGGCGGGCGCAGCGTCACCCTGCTCGTCGCCACCAAGATCATGGACGGCCCGCGCACGCTGGCCCTGGAGAAGGCCGCGACCGAACTGGTCGACCGCGCCCTGTGCGCCGGCCGGTGACTCCTCCGCTCTCCGGTCCCGCCCCGCCCCGGCCGACCCGGCCGGTACGGCCCCGGCCCGGATCGGTACGGCCCCGGCCCGGATCGGGGCGGCGCCCGCCTCAGCCCCGCAGCCGGACGGGCATCTCCTTGATGGAGTTGACGAAGTTGGAGCGCAGCCGCCGGGCCGTACCGGCGGGGGCGATGCCGGGGGCGCGCTCGGCGAGCACCTCGAACAGCACCCGCAGCTCCATCCGGGCCAGGTGGGCGCCCAGGCAGAAGTGCGGGCCGCCCCCGCCGAAGCCCACGTGCGGGTTGGGGTCGCGGCCGACGTCGAACACGTCGGCGTCCGGGAAGACGGCGGTGTCGCGGTTGCCCGACGGGTAGTAGAGCACCACCTTCTCCCCCGCCGGGATCGCCCTGCCGCCGAGCTCGGTCGCGCTGAGCGTGGTGCGGCGCATGGTGATCACCGGGGAGACCCAGCGGACGACCTCGTCGGGGAGCGTGCGCAGCAGCGACCGGTCCTCCAGCAGCCGCCGCCACTGCTCCGGGTGGTCGAAGAACGCCTGCAGCCCGCCGGAGGCGGCGTTGCGGGTCGTCTCGTTGCCCGCGACGGCCAGCAGCACCACGAACACGCCGAGGGCGAGGTCGTCCATGCTGGAGCCGTCCTCGGCGGGGGCGACGAGCTTGCTGACGATGTCGTCGCGCGGCTCCTCGCGCCGCCGGGCGCCGAGCGCGGAGGCGTAGCCGAGCAGCTCGAAGATCGGCGTCGTGTCCTGGGCGGCGAAGTCGGGGTCGTCGGCGCCGATCAGCGCGTTCGACCAGGTGAAGATCTTCTCCCGGTCCTCGGCGGGCGCGCCGAGCAGCTCGCAGATCACGTAGAGCGGGAGCGGCGCGGCGATGTCGGCGACGAAGTCCACCGTGTCGCGGGCCAGGGCCGCGTCGACCAGCTCGTGGCAGATCTCGCGGATGTGCTCCTCCAGCTTCCCGATCATCCGGGGCGTGAAGCCCCGGTTGACGACGGCCCGGGTGCCGGTGTGCTCCGGCGGGTCCTGGAAGAGCATCATGAGCCGGTTCCGGGAGAGCTGCTCCTCGCTCGGGTCGGGGACCATGACGCCGCCGGCGTGGGAGGAGAACACCTCGGGGTGCCGGGAGACGTGCTGGATGTCGGCGTGGCGCATGACGGCCCAGAAACCGCGGCCGCCGGGCTCGGCGTGCCGGTGGACGGGGTCGTCCGCCCGCAGCCGGGCGTACCGGTCCCAGGGCATGGCGGTCTCGTACAGCGAGGGATCGTAGATGTCGGTCTCGGTGCTCGTCGAAGGGCTCATGAAAGGCTCTCTGCTCGGTTCACGTCCGCCGGAGCGAGATTCTTCCAACTCCCGGGCCCGGACGGGGAGTCCTACGGCAAATCGTGATCTTCCGGATGGCCCGTGGCCGCCTCACCGCGCCCCCGGACACGGCGGACGGCCCGCACCCCGGTGACGGGGCACGGGCCGTCCGCTCCCGGTCCTGGTCCGGGCCGATCCCGGTCCGCGGCCGGGCGGCCGTGGTGTCAGGCCGCCGCGGGCTCGGCGACCTTCGCGGGGGTGAGCGCGATCTCCAGGACCTCCCGCACGTCGCTCACCACGTGCACCGTCAGCTCGTTGCGGACGGCCTCGGGCACGTCGTCCAGGTCCGGCTCGTTGCGGGCCGGGATCAGCACCGTGGTGATGCCCGCGCGGTGGGCGGCCAGCAGCTTCTGCTTGACCCCGCCGATCGGGAGCACCCGGCCGGTGAGGGAGACCTCGCCGGTCATCGCCACGTCGTTCCTGACCGGGCGGCCGGAGAGCAGCGAGGCCAGGGCCGTGGTCATGGTGACGCCCGCGGAGGGGCCGTCCTTGGGGACGGCTCCGGCCGGGAAGTGGATGTGCACCGAGCGGTCCTTGAGCGAGGAGACGGGCAGCTCCAGCTCCGCGCCGCGCGAGCGCAGGTAGGAGAGCGCGATCTGCGCCGACTCCTTCATCACGTCGCCGAGCTGGCCGGTCAGGGTCAGCCCGGTGGCGCCGGTCTCCGGGTCGGCCAGCGACGCCTCCACGTACAGGACGTCGCCGCCCGCCCCGGTGACCGCCAGCCCGGTGGCCACGCCCGGCACCGCCGTACGCTGACGGGACTCCGGCAGCGAGGACTCCGGCACGTGGCGCGGGCGGCCGAGGTAGGCGACCAGGTCGTCCACCGTCACCGGCAGCTCGGTCTCGCCCAGCGCGGCCCGCGCGGTGATCTTGCGCAGGATCCGGGCGATCGCGCGCTCCAGGGAGCGGACCCCGGCCTCCCGGGTGTACTCGCTCGCGAGGCTGCGCAGCACCTCCTCCCCGACCGTCACGTCGGCGGCCGACAGGCCCGCCCTCTCCAGCTGGCGCGGGAGCAGGTGGTCGCGGGCGATCGCGACCTTCTCGTCCTCGGTGTAGCCGTCGAGGGTGACGACCTCCATGCGGTCCAGCAGCGGGCCGGGGATCGCCTCCAGCACGTTGGCCGTCGCCAGGAAGAGCACGTCGGACAGGTCGAGCTCGACCTCCAGGTAGTGGTCGCGGAAGGTGTGGTTCTGCGCGGGGTCGAGCACCTCCAGCAGCGCGGCGGTCGGGTCGCCCCGGTAGTCGGAGCCGACCTTGTCGATCTCGTCGAGGAGCACGACGGGGTTCATCGAGCCGGCCTCGCGGATGGCCCGGACGATCCGGCCGGGCTGGGCGCCGACGTAGGTGCGCCGGTGTCCGCGGATCTCGGCCTCGTCCCGGACGCCGCCGAGGGCGACGCGGACGAACTTCCGGCCCATCGCGCGGGCGACGGACTCGCCCAGCGAGGTCTTGCCGACCCCGGGGGGACCGGCCAGCGCGAGCACCGCGCCGCTGCGGCGTCCGCCGACCACGCCGAGGCCCTGCTGGGCGCGGCGGCCCCGGACGGCGAGGTACTCGATGATGCGGTCCTTGACGTCGTCGAGTCCGGTGTGGTCGGCGTCGAGGACCTCGCGGGCCGCGGCGATGTCGACTGCTCCCTCCGGCGCGCCCTCGGCACGGCGCTCCTCGGTGCGCTCGTTCCACGGGATGTCCAGGACGGTGTCGAGCCAGGTGCGGATCCAGCCGGTCTCCGGGGACTGGTCGGAGGTCCGCTCCAGCTTGCCGACCTCCTTGAGCGCGGCCTCACGCACCTTCTCGGGCAGGTCGGCGGCCTCGACCCGGGCGCGGTAGTCCTCCTCCTCGGTCTCCGGGGAGGAGCCGTCGAGCTCGGCGAGCTCCTTGCGGACCGCGGCGAGCTGCTGTCGGAGCAGGAACTCGCGCTGCTGCTTCTCCATGCCCTCCTGGACGTCCTTGCGGATCGTCTCGGCCACGTCGAGCTCGGCCAGGTGCTCGCGGGACCACTCGACCAGCATCGCAAGCCGGTCGGCGGGGTCGGCCGTCTCCAGGATCTCGACCTTGCGCGGGGTGGTGAGCCAGGGCGCGTAGCCGGAGTTGTCGGCCAGGACGGACGGGTCGCTCATCGCGTTGACGGCGTCGACGACCTGCCAGGCGCCACGCTTCTGCAGGATCGTGGTGGCCAGCGCCTTGTACTCCTTGGCGAGCTCCTCGGCGCGCTCACCCGCCGCGACGGGCTCGATCCGGGTGGTCCGCACCCACAGCGCCGCGCCGGGGCCGGTGGTGCCGGCGCCCACACGGACCCGGTCCACTCCGCGCACGACGGCGGCGGGCTCGCCGCCGGGCAGCCGACCCACCTGCTCCACGACCGCCCTGACCCCCACGGCCCCGTACCGCCCGTCGATCCGGGGGACGAGGAGCACCTGCGGCTTCTTCTCACCCAGGGCCTGGGCCGCGTCGATGGCGGCTCTGACCTCGGTGTCGGACAGGTCGAGGGGGACCACCATGCCCGGAAGCACGACCTCGTCGTCGAGCGGAAGGACCGGGAGGTTCAAGCTCTCACTCATCTTGGCTCCATCGGGTTGAGTTATACCGACTCAATTAACAGGAGCCCTGGATTGTTCCCAGCATTGAGCCTGTTCGCTGTCAGCGATCGTAATCGTGTAATCAGCGACTCGTCGTCCCTCTGCGGGGTGAGCCCGCGGGTGCCTCTCCGGGGTGACGCGGTACGGGGTCCCTCTCCCTAGACTGGCCGGATGATCCCCCCTGCCGCCCCGCGGGACCGGGCCCGCAGCCCTGTGACCTGGCTGGCGCGCGCGCTCGCCGGCGCGGCGTGGAGCGGCAGGGCCGACCCGGCGCACTCCCGCTCCCGGCGGCTGGCCCCCCGCGTGCCGGGCTTCCTGGGCCTGCTGCCGTTCCGCACGATCGACCTGGTCCTGCTGGCCGACCTCGTCCTCGCCTTCGTGCTGTACAGCGCCGTGCAGTCGATGCTGCAGACCGACACGACGCGCCTGCCGACGCCGCTGGGCTGGGGGGAGATCCAGTTCGCCGCCGCCTGCTCCGCGCTCCCGCTGGCGCTGCGCGACCGCTGGCCGCTGGGGGCCTGGCGCCTGGCGGCGGTGCTGGTCCCCGCGGGGATCCTCACCCGCCTGCAGACCCTGGAGACGCCCTACTCCGCCGACACCGTGATCATGTACCTGCTGGTGCTCTACGCCGTCGCGGTCCGCTGCGAGCGGCACGTCACCATCGGTGCGTGGCTCGTCTCGGCGGCCGGCGCGTGGTGGCTCGAGGTGCAGATCGACCAGTCCGGCCTGACCGCCATCGGCGTGGGCCTGATGACCGCGGCCGTCCTGCTCGGCTACAACGTCCGGGCCCGGCGCACGGCGGTCAGGCTCCTGGCCGAGGAGGAGCGGCGCAGCGAGCAGGCCCTGGCCGGGCAGGCGGTGCTGGAGGAGCGGGCCAGGATCGCCCGGGAGCTGCACGACATCGTGGCCCACCACATGTCCGTGATCGCCATCCAGGCGGAGGCCGTGCCGCTGAGGGCCCGGGGTGAGGCGCGGCTGCTGGAGGAGGGGCTGGCGGAGATCCGCACGCTCTCGCTGGCCGCCATGACCGAGATGCGGCGGGTGCTGGGCGTGCTGCGGGACGCCGACGGGGCGCGGGACACCGCGCCGCAGCCCGGCCTGGGCCACCTGGAGGAGCTGGCCGCCACCGCGCGCTCGGCCGGGCTCGCCGTGACGCTCAAGCTCGGCGGCGACCTGACCGGGCTGCCCGCGGCGGTGAGCCTGTCGGCCTACCGGATCGTGCAGGAGTCGCTGAGCAACGCCATGCGGCACGCCCCGGGCTCGGCCGTGGCGGTGCGGATCACCCGGACCGCCGACGAGCTCCATCTCCACGTGGCGGACGACGGCGGGCGCCGCCCCCCCGCGGAACCCGGGCGCGCAGGGGCCTCCCGGCACGCGGGGCACGGCCTGCTCGGCATGCGGGAGCGGGTCTCCATGCTCGGCGGGAGGCTGTGGGCCGGACCGGCCGGCACCGGCTTCGCGGTCACCGCCGTGCTCCCGGTGCCGGACGCCCCCTGACCTCCGGCAGCTGCCGCGCCGGGTGCGTTCGACGGAGCGGGGGCAGGTCCGGTGACGGCGTTGGGGACTGCGGTTGCGGGCCGGCCGACCCGGTGGACGGTGCGGGCCCAGAGATCATGCGGAGGTTCAGGGGGACGGCCGCCCGGGCGGTTGACCTCGACCGTGGTTGAGATTGCACGATGGCCGCCGGAACGTCGCCCCTGCATCCGACCGTGAGGAGTGGGTTCATGAGCACTGATCCCGGTTTCTATTCGATCATCGACTACGCCGTTGACGGTTTTGACACACAGCGTGAGCTCGTGGAGGCGTTCGCGGAGATCCAGGAGCGGTGGGTGCGCTTCCATCCCGGCTACCGCTCGGCTCGCTTCCATGTGAGCACCGACGGGACCCGGGTGTGCAACATCGTGCACTGGGCGAGCGAGGCGGACTACCGCCGCTTCGTGGAGACCTCCGACACCGATGGCCGGATGGCCGCCATCGGCAAGGCGCTGGAGAGCCTGTCCGGTAAGGCCGAACCACGCATGACCGGGGCGCCCACCTACACCGTCGTCCGCGAGGTCGGTCCTGGGCCGCAGCGCCTCGATGCCTGATCGCCCGATTCCTGCCGGCGGGCCGTACCCGCCGCCGGGTCGCCGAACCCGCTCCATCGACCACGACCACTCTGCGGGACATCCATGAAGCTTGAGATATATGCCGATGTGCTGTGCCCCTGGTGCTACATCGGCAAGAGACGTCTGGCGGCCGCCTTGGCCCAGCAGCCCGGCCGCAACGGCATCGAGATCGTCTGGCGCGCCTACGAGCTCGCGCCGGACGGAGACCGGACGCCGGGCCAGACCGCCGCGGAGGCCATGGCCGGCTGGTGGGGCGAGCAGGCGCCCGCCCGCATCGCCCGGATCCGGTCGCTGGGCGCGGCCGAAGGCCTGGAGCTGAACCTGCATCTGGCCCGTCCGGTGAACACCTTCGACGCGCACCGGCTGGTCAAGCTCGCCGCCGACCGCGGCCGGGCCGACCAGATGATGGAGCTGCTGCTGCACGCGTACCACACCGAGGGGCGCAACGTGGCCGACGCGCAGGTCCTGCAGCGCCTCGGCGGCGAGGCCGGACTGGACACCGGGGAGGTGCGCACTGTGCTGGACGGCGGCGGCTACGCCGACGAGGTGCGCGGCGACCGGCGCCGCGCCGCCGAGCACGGCATCACCGGCGTGCCCGGTCTCGTGATCGACGGCCGCCCGCCGGTCTCCGGGGTCCAGCCCGTCGCCGATCTGCGCGTGCTCCTGCGGGAGCGACCCGACCGGCTCGCACCGCGTTCCGATCCGTCCTGACCGTCCTGACTGACAGGCGGCTCCCGTGACGCCTGCCGCACCATCTCGGCATCTCTTTCCGGAAGGAATCTCATCAGACCTCCTGGCCGAGGTCATCGGCCTCTGACCGCAGGCCGAGACGGGCGAGGCGGCCGACTGACGGCCGCCTCGCCCGTGCGACATCCACTGACCTCCGAAGAAGCCCTGCGTGGCCGGAAGAGGGATCGCCGCAGGTCCCCCAGGGGGCGTCCGGGCTTGTCCGCCACCCGCTCCGGCCGCCAGGAGCGGTGGGAGGAAACCGGGGCGGAGACACCCTGCCCGAATGATCCATCCGAACGGCATCGGCCCCTCGGGGAGCGCGGTGGCCCGGGGGCGGCCCGTTCCCGGGCTCCGCGGTCGCTGCCATACTCCCGAGCACGGACAACTCATGATCACGGAGGACGTATGCCGATCCGGGTGCTCATCGCCGACGACCAGGGCATGGTGCGGACGGGCTTCACCGTCTTCCTGGACTCCCAGCCCGACCTGGAGGTCGTCGGGGAGGCCGTGGACGGGCGGGACGCCGTGGCCCGCACGGCGGAGCTCCGGCCGGACGTCGTGCTGATGGACGTGCGCATGCCCGTCATGGACGGGCTGGCTGCGACCCGGGAGATCCTCTCCTCCGGCGGCCACGCGCCGAAGATCCTGATCCTGACCACCTTCGACCTCGACGACTACGTCTACGAGGCGCTGCGCGCCGGGGCCAGCGGGTTCCTGCTCAAGGACGCCTCCGCCCAGCAGCTGGCCGAGGCCGTCCGGGTGGTCGCGGCCGGGGAGGCGCTGCTGGCGCCGTCGGTGACCCGGCGGCTCATCGCGGAGTTCGCCCGCGTCGGGCCGAGCCGTCCGCGCGCCCGGCCGGACGACATCACCGAGCGGGAGACCGAGGTCCTCGCGCTGATCGCCCGCGGCCTGTCCAACCAGGAGATCGCCGCGGAGCTCGTGCTCTCGGAGCAGACGGTCAAGACGCACGTGGGCCGGATCCTGGCCAAGCTCGGCCTGCGCGACCGCGCCCAGGCGATCGTGTACGCCTACGAGACCGGGGTGGTCCGTCCCGGCGAGTGAGGCGCCCGCCGGGGTCCGCCCCGGCGGGTGGGCACGTGTCCGGGCGGTCCGCCGTCGCTCTGGAGTCCCGCCGTCGCCCGCCGTCCTCGCAGCGCCGGGAGCCCGCCCTGTCGTCCCCGTCCCTCCACGGAGTGACGGAACGGTGGGCTCCGCGGGGTGACGCGGGTTATCGATCATGATTCATACCGTCCTGTCCTGTTCCCCGGAAGGTCCCCGGAACTCGGCAGGAGGCCCGCATGCTCCGTCCCGTGCTCGCCGTGGGCGCGATCACCGCGCTCACCTACGTGATCGTCCCGCAACCGCCGGGCGACCGGATCGTCAAGGTCTACGGCGACCTGCGCACGGCCGAGCACGTGGCCGTCGTCGTCCCCGGCGCCGACACCACCGCCGCCACCTTCGAGGGCGGCCGGGCCAAGGTGCACAGCACACCGGGGGGCGGCGCCCGGGCCCTGCTGGCGCAGGCGCGTGAGCTGGACCCCGGGGCGCGGCTGGCGGTGGTCGCCTGGCTCGGCTACGACAGCCCGGCGACCGTCAGCCTGCACGTCGCCACCGGCGGAGCGGCCGAGCGCGGCGCCCCGGCGCTGCGCCGCTACGTCTCCGAAACGCTCCGCGGCAAGCGGGTCACCCTGCTCTGCCACAGCTACGGGTCGGTGGTGTGCTCCGGGGCCGTGCCCGGGTCGGGGGTCGCCGACCTGGCGGTGTTCGGCAGCCCGGGCCTGCGGGTGTCATCGGCCGCCGAGCTGGGCGGGACGCGCCTGTGGGCGGGGAGCGGCACGCGCGACTGGATGCGCCACGTCCCCAAGGTCCGCTTCGGGCCGCTCGGCTTCGGCCCCGATCCGGCGGGACCGGGCTTCGGCTCCCGGATCTTCGCGACGGGTGCCGCCGGGCACAGCGACTACCTCGAGCCGGGCAGCCGGTCGCTGCGCAACCTCGCGCTGATCGCCCTCGGGCGGACCGCCGAGGTGTCCCGTGGCTGACCCCGCAAGCGACCGGACGACCGGCCTCACGGCCGGCCCGGCGACCGGCTCCACGTCCGGCCTCACGTCCGGCTCCACGTCCGGCCTCACGGCCGGCCCGGCGACCGGCCCGGCGACCGGCTGGGCGGGCCGGATCGGGGCTGCGACGCCGCCGGGCAGGGACCGCGGGGTGGACGCGCTCCGGGCGCTGGCGATCGGCGGGGTGGTCCTGGGCCACTGGCTGGTCACCGCGTGGACGCCCGGCCCCGGGGGAAGACTGGCGATCTCCAGCCCGCTGGCCCACCTGCCGGCGTTCACACCGCTGTCCTGGGTGCTCCAGACCCTGGCGGTGTTCTTCTTCGTCGGCGGCTACGCGGCGGCGCGCAGCCTGCGATCGGCCCCGGGGGTGCGGGTGTGGCTGCGGGCCCGGGCCGCGCGGCTGCTGCCGCCGGTGATGCCGCTCCTGCTGGTCTGGACGGGGATCGCCGCGGGACTGGCGCTGCACGGCACGCCCTGGACGACGATACGGGCGCTGGCGCTGCCGGCGCTCGCGCCGCTCTGGTTCCTGGCGGTCTTCGCCGCGCTGACCGCCGCCACTCCGCTGCTGACCAGGCTGCGGCCGGCGGTCACGACCGCCGCGGCCGTCGCGGTGGTCCTGGCCGTGGACACGGCCAGGTTCTGGCCCGGCGGCCCCGCCTGGCTCGACCGGCTCGGCTGGGTGAACCTCGCGGCCGGATGGCTGGTGCCGTACGCGCTGGGGGCGGGCTGGGCGGGCGGCGGATTCGCCTCGCGGCGGACGGCGGCGGCGCTGCTGGCCGGCGGGACGGCCGGGGCGGTGGTCCTGGTGGCCGGGTTCGGCTATCCGGCGAGCATGGTGGGGGTGACCGGGGCGCAGGTGTCCAACCTCAGTCCTCCGACGCTCGCCGCGGTCTGCTTCGGTCTCGCCCAGGTGGGGCTGGCCCTGCTGGTCCGCGGGCCGCTGGCCCGGCTGATGCGGCGGCCCCGGCTGTGGGCGGTGATCGCGCTGGTCAACCTGTCGGCGATGACGCTCTTCCTCTGGCACCAGACGGCCCTGTCCATGACCGCCGTGGCGGCGCTCCGCTTCGGGGACGTCCCCGGGCTGCTCTCCTCCCCCTCCGATCCCTCCTGGCTCGCGCACCGCCTGGCCTGGCTGGCGGCGATCGCCGCGCTGTTCGCCCTGGCCGGCGCGGCCGGCACCGTGTTGCGGACCGTACCGCCGGGGCCGCGTGCCACGTTTCACGACAAGGTGTCATCATCTTCTTGACGCGCCCCCCGATTCTTTGTGACACTCTGTCATGAAAGCCTCCTTCGACATGGAGTGATCATGAGCCAGGCGCCGTTCTCCGATGTCCTCAGGACCGCCACCTGGGGTGATCACGCCTCCGCCGAGGACGACGGCTACCTCACGGCGCTGATGGCCGGACGGCTCAGCCGCGAGGCCTACGGCGAGCTGGTGGCCCAGCACTACTTCGCCTACGTCGCGCTCGACGGCGCCTCCCGGGCACTCGCCGGCGACCCGGTCGCCGGGCCGTTCGTCCTGCCCGAGCTCTACCGGGAGGAGGCGCTGGTCCGCGACCTGGAGACGATCTACGGCGCCCGCTGGGCGGACCGGATCGAGCCCTCCAAGCCGACCCTCACCCTGGTCGCCCGGATCAACCAGGTCGCCGGCTGGCCCGGCGGCTACATCGCCCACCACTACACCCGCTACCTGGGCGACCTGTCCGGCGGGCAGTTCATCCGGATGGAGCTGGAGAAGATCTACGGTTACGGGCCGGGTGGAGGCGTCGACTTCTACCGCTTCGACCAGGTCGGCAGCCTGCCCCGGTTCAAGGACGCCTACCGCGCCCGGCTGGACGCCCTGCCGGTGGACGAGTCCGAGAAGCAGCGCATCATCCGCGAGACCAGGCTCGCCTACCAGCTCAACACCGAGGTCCTGGCCGACCTCGGGCGGGTGGCGCGGGCCGAGCTCGCGGCCTGACCGCGATGCTCCGGCCGGCGCGCCGGGCATGTGCGACGATGGGCCCATGCCCCGCATTTCGGCCGCGACGATAGGCGAGCACCGCGCGCAGACGCGCGAGCGCATCCTGCAGGCGGTCTCGCGGCTCTCCCGCGGTCAGGGCATCGACGCCATCTCCATGACCGACGTGGCCGGCGAGGCCGGGATCACCCGCACCGTGCTGTACAACTACTTCCCGGACAAGGCCGCGCTGCTGCTGGCCTTCACCGAGCAGGTGACGCACTACTTCATCGAGGCCTACGAACGCGAGCTCGCGGACGACGCCCCGCCCGCCGAGCGGCTGCGGGTGTTCGTCCGGCTCCAGCTCGCCGGGCTGCTCGCCCACCCGCACCCCGGGCCCGCCGACCTGTCGGCCGCACTGGGCCCCGACGCCTACCAGCGCCTGGCCGAGCACGTCGCGCCGATGCAGCGGATCCTGACCGGCATCATCGAGGGAGGGGTGGCCTCCGGCGACTTCCAGGCCGCCGACGTGACCGCCACCGCACGACTCATCCTGGCCGTCATCGGCGCGGAGCGGCTGCCGCTGCTCGACGGCACGGTGCAGGTGGAGGAGGCCGAGGGCATCGTCTCCGGATTCGTGCTCCGTGCGCTGGGAGCCGGTTCACCGGAATCACCGCGACGACCGCGATCGGCGAATCAGTAAAACCGGCCGCCACCGTAAAAGAACCGTCACCAGGCTTTGATCAATCATGGCGTTAATTCGCTGAAACGACTCCACCGGTACGGGATGCTTATTCGCGGCACCCCGAGGACGGCCGGATGCGGCCCGCCACGGAAGCCTCAAAGAATTCCCCGTTCCATTCCCATGGAGGAAAAAATCATGATCCGTCGTATTCTCGCCGGTGTGGCCATCGCAGGTCTCGCGGGCGTCGGCGCCCTGGCCGTCGCCGGCACCGCCTCGGCCGGCGACTGGGGTCACGACCGCGGCACCACCTACGTCGAGGGCGGCAACCACAACGAGATCCTGAACGACCTCCTGGACCTCGCGCTCCTCGGCATCATCGACAACTGATCCTCTCTGCGCGGCGGCGGGCGCCCGGTCCCGAGATCAGGCACCCCGCCCGGAGACGGTCCGCCCCCGGCGCTCCCGCCGGCCGGATACATTCACCCCATGAATGGCGTCCACCACGGGAAACCGTCTTACCTCTAGGCACGACCCCGATTCCAGGGGAACTTCTGGCGCGTTGATCAACGCAATAAAAAGCGGCTCCATGGCCTGTTCCCGGCCATGGAGCCGCTTTTTTCGATCCTCTCAAGGAATACATCGCCGCTTCCGGCCGGAATCCCACCGGCTGCGACCACGCCCGCGCCCCGCGCCGATCCCGCACCGACCGGTCCGGGGCGGGGGCGGGAGAAGGGCCGAGCGGGAGAAGGGCCGAGCGGGAGCCGCGCCGGGCCGTACGCCGGGAGGCGGTCCGGTCGGGTGGCCCCGGAGGCGCGCGCCCCCGGAGGCCGGTGAAATGTCGGTGGCGGGGGTTAGCTTTCGATCGACCCCGACCCGAGGAGCCTTCCCATGTACCGCCAGGGCGACATCCTGATCGTGCCCGTCCCCGAGGAGACCGTGCCCGCCGCCGTCCGGACCGCTCCCTCCGCGCCGCGCGACCCCGGCGGCCGGCTCGTGCTGGCCCTGGGCGAGGCGACCGGCCACGCCCACGCCGTCGTCGGCCCCGGCGTCCTGGTCCGCAGCCCGCACCCGATGGAGCCCGACTTCCTCCACCTCCCCTCCGGGGGCCGCGTGGTCCACGAGGAGCACGCCGCGATCCCCCTCCCCAAGGGGTGGTACCGCGTGCAGCGCCAGCGCGAATACGTCCCCGGCGCGTTCCGCGTCGTCGCCGACTGATCCCGGGAGACCGACGAGATGACCGTCACCATCGAACTCGCCGACGCCCTGACCGCCGCCGCCCGCGACTGGGAGGAGACCGCCTTCCGCACCGGGACCGCCGACCGCACCGAAGCCGAGGCCGGCGTGCGGTCGGCCTACCGCGCCGCCGGGCTGGCGGAGCCCGAGGAGATCGTCTGGGTCGACTCACCGCTCGCGGGCGCACGGGCCGCCGCCGCGCTGGACGCCGGCCGGCCGGTCCGCGAGGAGGTCAGGACCCGGCAGTGGGAGCGGGCCAGAGCCGCCGTGCACGCCTCGCTCGGCACCGCCGACTGGTCGCTGGCCTGGTCTCTGACGGGAGGCCGGCTCTGGGGCCCGATCGGCGACCTGGTCACGCAGATCCGGCGGGGCCTCGCCGCGGCGGAGGAGACCGAGGATGCCGGGGCCGCGCTCCGGGGTTCGACGCTGGACGCCGTGCTGGGCCAGCAGGACGCCGCCTGGCTGGCGCTCTTCGACGCGCTGGGCAGACCGGAGACCGCGGGACTCGCCCGGGTCGCCCGGTCGGCGGGCTGGTGGTGGCCGTTCGAGCGGGTGGCCGTCGTCTGCGAGCGCCCCACCGAACTGCACCGCGACGAGCTGCACCGCCTGCACCGCGCCGACGGCCCGGCCCTGCTCTTCTCCGACGGCTTCGCGCTGCACGCCTGGGGCGGCATGCCCGTCCCCGCGGACTTCGCCGCGTCCATGGCGGGGCTGACCCCCGCGCGCATCGACGCCGAGGAGAACGCCGAGCTGCGCCGGGTGATGCTGGAGCACTTCGGTTACGACCGCTATCTGGAGGAGTCCGGCGCGGTCCCGCTGCACCGGGACGAGACCGGCGTCCTGTGGCGGATCGACCTGCCCGACGACGAGCCCGTGGTGATGGTCGAGGTGGTCAACTCCACCGCCGAGCCCGACGGCACCTTCCGGAAGTACTGGCTGCGCGTCCCGCCCGCCACCCGGACCGCCCGCGAGGGCGTCGCCTGGACCTTCGGCCTGCCCGAGGCCGACTACCGCCCCGAGCGGGAGACCTGATACCTCCCGGCGACCCGGGCGAAACCAGGAGCAGCCCTAAGAAAGCATCACCCCGCCTTGGCCGGACACGGGAGGAACCCGACGGAACGGCGCTCCCCGCCCGAGCGATGCTTGGTCACGACGACGAGCGGACGGCCGGACGCGGCCCCGCGCCGGAGTCACCGACAACTCTCCGTCTCGTTCCCATGGAGGAAAACCCATGATGCGTCGCATTCTCGCCGGAGCGGTCATCGCCGGCGTCGCAGGCCTCGCCAGCCTGGCGGTCGCCGGTCCCGCGTCGGCCGGCGGCGGGGACTACGGCCGGGGCCACGACCGGCCCGACTTCACCTACATCGACCGCAGCAACCACAACGAGGTCCTGAACGACCTCCTCGACATCGCCATCCTCGGCATCATCGACAACTGATCCCCTCCCTGAACGGCTGAACGCGGCGGCGCCTCCGGCTTCATCGCACCGGGCGCCGGCGCCGACGCCGGAGGAGGAATCCGTGTCCCGGTCGTCTCCGCCGGCCGGAGAGGACCGAGCGTGAACCGTCGAAACGGGGGCCGCCCTCCCGTGGAGACACCGCCCCTCCCATGGAGGGATCTTCTGGTGATCAGTGAGTGAAGGAGCGGTTCCACGGCCGTGGAACCGCTCCTTCGCGTCGTCCTCTCCGCGGAACCCTGCGATGCCGCGCCGGAGAACGCCCCGCCGGCAGGCCCGGAACGACGCGGAACCGCGGTTCCGCACGGGTCACCAGCCGTGCGGGACGCGCTCCAGGACGCCTCCGGCGAACACGTCGTACAGGCCCGTCTGCTCCAGGTGCACGTAGCCGATGTGGCAGTCGCACAGCGCCGCCGGGCACGGCCGGGCCCGGCGCCGGAACGTCCCGTCGTAGAGGTTGCCGAGCACGGCCGGGACGAAGTGGCAGCGTCGCACGGTGCCGTCGCCGTCCACGGACACGACGCTGTCGCCGGTACGGCAGGCCCGCCCGGCGCTGCGGTGCGGGAAGCGGCTGTGGTGGAACAGCGGGTCGATCTCCGTCCAGTCGTCCGCCTCCGCGTCGGTGTACAGGCGGCCCTCGGCGGCGTTCACCCACAGGTACACCTCGCGCGGCAGGTCGGCGCGGAGCCTGCGGGCCCGGTCGAGGTGCTCGGGCAGGCCGACGACGCCGACGCTGAACCGCACGCCCCGGTCGGCCAGGTCGCGGCACCTGCCGAGGAAGCGGTCGTAGGCGACCTGGCCGGGGTGGTAGGTCGCCCAGAGGGCGAGCGTGTCCAGGTCGGCCTCGGCCAGCCAGTCGGTCCGGCCGCTGAGGTTCGTCTGGATGGCGACCCGGCGGACGTGCGGCAGGTGGCTGAGCCCGGCCATCGCCCGGCGGTACCAGGACCGGACGAGCCCTTCGCCCCACGGGGTGAACAGCACGGAGACCGGGTGGTCCCGTCCGGCCACCCAGCCGGTGAACCGCTCCAGCGCCGCCCGGTCGGCCCGCAGCCGCTCCGGGCTGTCGCGGCGCTTGGCGAACGGGCAGTAGGGGCAGTCGTAGTCGCAGCTGGCCAGCGGCCCCCGGTAGAGGATCGACAGGTGGCCGTCACCGCCGGCGCCCTCCGGACCACCGACCGGCGGGCGGGCGGTCACCGGGCCTCGTATCCGGCCATCAGCGCGCGGACCCGGCCGGAGAAGAGCGCCGGGCCGATCGCGTCGGAGTACGCGAGGCCCTCGGCGGTCAGCCGGATCCGGTCCGCTCCCCCCTCCGGCCCGCCGACCGGCTCCAGCCAGCCGCGGTCGGCCAGGAGCGCCAGCTCGCCGCCGAAGTCGTCGGCCGCCTCGGTGCCGAACCGGTCCCGGTAGGCGGCCGGGTCCACGCCCTCGGCCTGGAGCAGCGACTGGATCAGGTGGCGCCTGCGCCGCTCCTCCGCGTCGAGCCGGAAGCCGACGTTGGCGACCGCGAACTCCTCCGGCGCGAGCCGTACGTAGTCGTCGATGATCGCGCGGACCTGGCCGACGGCCACCGCGTACTCGTAGGAGTAGTGGAGGTCGGCGGTGTAGGAGCGGGCCCCGCAGCCGAGGCCGACCATGCCGTCGCGCTGGCAGCAGTACTCGGTGGCGTTCCCCGTCCCGGGCAGCCGGAACATCCGCATCGACACCTGCTCGTACCCGGCGGCCAGCAGGTGGTCGCGGCCCTGCCGGTAGAGGGCGAGCCGGTGGTCGTCCCAGTCGCGGGCCCGGCGGCCGAGACCGGTGAGCGGGCGGACGTACAGCGGGTACAGGTAGATCTCCTCGGGCTTCCAGGCCAGCGCCGCGTCCAGGGAGTGGCGCCACGACCGCTCGGTCTGCCCGTCGATGCCGTAGATCAGGTCGAGGTTGAGCGCCTCGAACCCGGTCTCCCGGATCCGGCCGAGCGCCGCCTCGACCTCGGCCCGCTTCTGCGGCCGGACCGCTGCGCGGGCCTCGGCGTCGACGAAGCTCTGCACGCCGATGGAGACGCGCGTCGCGCCCCGCTCGGCCAGCACCGCGAGCCGGTCGGCGGTCGCGGTGGCGGGCGAGGCCTCCACCGACAGGGGCACGGCCCGCAGGTCCATGCCCATGATCTTCTCGGTGAGGTCGAGGAGCCGGGTGAGCTCGCCCGCGCTCAGGTAGGTCGGCGTGCCGCCGCCGATCGCCGCGGTGGCGAACCTCGGCGCGTCCAGGGCGTCCCGTACGGCGTGCGCCTGGCGCTCCAGCGCGTCCAGGTAGGCGGTGACGAGCTCCTCGGGCGCGCCGGTCCGGGTGAACAGGTTGCAGAACCCGCAGCGCACCTCGCAGAACGGGATGTGCAGGTAGAGGGAGAGGCTGCCGGTCGGCTCGCCCGCCCACACCTCCCGCAGCGGCGGGCGCGGCTCCAGCGGCCGGTAGGCCGTCTTGTGCGGATAGGCGTAGACGTAGCCCTGGTAGGGGCCGGAACCGTCACCGGGATCCGGCGCCGGGCCGTGGCCGTCTCCGGACGGCGGGGCCTCCGCCACCTGCGCCTGCACCGCCGCCCGCGGGGGAATCGGGGTCAACGCCACTCTCCCTGCTTCAACTCGAACTCGCCGTAGGGCACGGTCCAGACCACCTCGTGGCCGATCCGATGCCCGATGTATCCGTCTTCACCGTAGGCGGTGCCGTGGTCGGAGCAGACGATCGCGAACCCCGGCCGCTCTCTGCTGACCAGAGCGAACAGCCTGCCGATGTGCCGGTCGACGTACTCCAGCGCGGCGGCGTGGCTCTCGACGCCGTCACCGTGCCCGCGGGTCGCGCCGGGCAGGTGGAACCAGTTCGGCTGGTGCAGCGCGGAGACGTTGACGAACAGGAACACCGGCCCGTCCGCCCGCGCGACGGCCCGCTCGGCGCACGCGATCTGCTCCTCGAACGAGGTGGGGGACGTCACCCCGAACCCCGGCTCCCAGTGGCTCTCGGCGAACATGCCCGGCAGCACGGACCCGAGCGGGGTCAGCTTGTTGAAGAAGCCCACCCCGCCGACGCAGATCGTGCGGTAGCCCGCCGCCGCCAGCCCGGCGGGCAGGTCGGGCGCGTCGAACACCCAGGTCCCCTCCGCCGTGGTCTCGCTGCCGGGGAAGGCCGCCGCGAACAGCCGGGGGTGCGGACCCGGTGCGGCCGGGGTCGGCAGGAACCCGGCGAGGATCGCGGCGTGCGCGGCGTAGGTGAAGCCGCCGGGGCTGTGCCGCCGCTCCCACCGCCCGCCGGGCAGCGCCCGGGCCAGGTTGGGCAGCCGGCCCGCCCGCAGCAGGTCGTCGGCCACGTCGTGGCGGAGCGTGTCGAGCGTCACCAGCAGCAGGTCGTGGCTCCCCACGATCCGGTTCATGTCCCGCGTCACGTCCGCGCCTCCGCGGCCTCCACGGCCTCCGCGACCTCCGCGGCCTCCCCGACCTCCGTGCGCTCCGCGGTCCTCCCGGCCCGCCCGGGCTCCTCCGGGCCCGGCGCGGCGGGCCCGTCCCGCTCCCCGGTGCGCCCGGGACGGGCCGGTCCTCCGGCCCGCCGCCCCAGGACCGCCCGCACCTGCGCCCCGTAGGTGTCCAGCCCTTCGGCCCCGCTCCCCGGCAGGCCGGTCAGCCCCGGCAGCAGGTCGCCGAAGGCGTTGACCTCCGCCACCGCCACGCTCCGCCAGTCGGTGCCGACCATCACGTCGACCCCGACGGCCGGGCTCCCGGGGAAGCACGCCGCCGCCCGCGCGCACACGCCGAGCATCCGTGCCCACCCCGGCGCGCCGAGCCGGTCGCGGACCGCGTCCAGGTCGCCGCGGACCCCGCCCAGGTGCAGGTTCGTCATGGGGTGACGGCCGGCGCGCACGACCGCGTGCGTGGGCACGCCGCCCACGACGACCACCCTCAGGTCGAAGGTGAGTCCGCCCATGCCCGCCTTGGGGAACCAGCGCTCGACGTGGAGCCCGTCCGGTGCCAGCCGGTCGACGATCGTCGCCACTTCGGCCTCCCGGTCGTAGGAGCGCACCCGCAGCGAGTTGTACAGGCCGCCGTCCGCCGGTTCCACCGACGTCACGGCCCTGACCCGGCTCCCGGCGGCGTGCAGGGCGATGATCCCGGAGGCCGAGGAGCCGTGCGCGGGCTTGACGAACACCCGGCCCCATCCGGCGTCGGCCATCTGGCGGCGCAGGGAGGCGTAGCCCTCGACCGGTCCGGGCAGCGCGGGCGGCACCGGCACCCCGGCCGCCGCCAGCCGGGCGTGGCAGAGCCGTTTGTCGAACATCACCGCGATCTCGCCGGGGTCGGCGAGCAGCACCGCGCCGGGTGTGCGCCGTACGGCCTCGCGGACCCGCGCCGTCCCGGCGGTGAGGGAGGCGTGCCAGCGCGCGCCCCCGCCCACCCGGGACGGCTCGCCGGGCCCGCGCAGCAGCGCGTCGGCCTCGGGGTCCTCGCCGGGCGAGTCGACCCGGACGAGGGTCCCGGGTTCCAGCCGGATCTCCTCGCCCCGCAGCACGGAGGTCCACGGGACGACCTCGGGCGGGCGCAGGCCGTACCGGGCGCAGGCGTCGGCGAACATCGTCACCCGCCGGTCGCCGGGCGTGCCGACGACCGCCAGGACCGGATCTCCGCTCACTCCGCCACCGCCACGTAGCGGCCGTCCGGGTCGAACGCGTACGGCTCCCGCGCCGCGCCCATGAGCAGGGTCGTGGTCTCCGGAAGCGCCCCGGCGAGCCGCTGCGCCATCGGGGCGCCGACGTAGTGGTGACGCAGGTCCAGCGTCTTCAGGTGCCCCAGCGGCTGGCCGGCCAGCAACGCCTCGGCGCCCGCGTCCGACAGGGTCCCCATCGACAGCGCCAGCGACTCCAGCCGCGCCACCACCGGCGCCGACGCCACCGCCGCCGCCACCTCGTCCTGGATCTCGCTGTCCTGCAGCCCCAGATGCCGCAACGCCGGCAACCGGTCCCCCGACAGGACGCCCTCCAGATCGGCCACCGTCGCGTCACCGCCGTAGTCGGAGACGCCGAGCCACAACTCCAGATGCTCCAGCGCGGGGAACTCGCAGGCCCCCACCGCGCGCACCACCCCGGCGGGCAGCCCGCCGCTCTCGAAGCGCAGGACCTTCAGGCGCTCGTGCCGGACCGGCCGCAGCCGCAGCCCGTTGCCCCCTCTGACCTCCAGCACCTCCAGCTCCGGGAACGCCTCCAGCAGCGGGGTGAGGTCGCTCTGGTGGATCCAGGAGATCTCGCACTCGTCGGGCGGGATGTCGCCCAGCACGATCGCGCGCAGGGCGGGGAAGCGGTCGGCCGCCTCGGTGAGCAGCCGCACGGCCTGCTCCGACGAGGCGGCCGGGTCTCCCCACATCTTGAAGACCAGCTCGCGGACCACCGTGGTGTCCGCATCGGCCAGGAACCGGGCGAAGTAGTCCTCGAACGACTCCTCGTGGTCGTACTGCTCGTTCAGCCAGAGCGACCACGCCTGCGCGCGCGGCAGCGGCTCGCCCTCGCCGTCGCCCAGGTCTTCGTCCAGGTCGAGGTCCTCGTCGGCGAGGCAGGGGAAGCCCTCCAGCGGCAGGGTGCCGAATCTCCTGAGACCGCCCCGCGCCATCCCGCTCACTCCCCCACGGCGACGTAGCGCCACTCGTCGCCGGGATCCCCCCGCTCGGCCAGGTCGATCTCGGCCTCCGGCAGCGCCCTGCGGATCCGCTCGGCCATCGCCTCGCTCAGGTAGTGGTGGTACAGGTCCAGTTTCTTCAGGTGGGTCAGCGGCTGGCCGGCCAGCAGCGCCTCGGCGCCCGCGTCCGACAGGGTCCCCATCGACAGCGCCAGCGACTCCAGCCGCGCCACCACCGGCGCCGACGCCACCGCCGCCGCCACCTCGTCCTGGATCTCGCTGTCCTGCAGCCCCAGATGCCGCAACGCCGGCAACCGGTCCCCCGACAGGACGCCCTCCAGATCGGCCACCGTCGCGTCACCGCCGTAGTCGGAGACGCCGAGCCACAACTCCAGATACTCCAGCGCGGGGAACTCGCAGGCCCCCACCGCGCGCACCACCCCGGCGGGCAGCCCGCCCGTCTCGAACCGCAGGACGCGCAGGGCCTCGTGCCGGACCGGCCGCAACTCCAGGCCGCTCCCGCCGCGCACCTCCAGGCGCTCCAGCTTCGGGAACGCCTCCAGCAGCGGGGTGACGTCGCTCTGCCGGATCCAGGAGATCTCGCACTCCTCCGACGCCATCGCGCCGAGGAAGAGCGAGCGCAGCTCCGGGAAGCGCGCCGCGTTCTCCGTGAGCAGCCCGACGACCGCGGAGCTGTCGTCATCGTAGGCCTCCGCCCACCCGCCGACGATGACCGCCTTCACCCGCGTGGTGTCCACCGCCGTCAGGAAGCGGGCGAACCGTTCCTCGAAGCTCTCCTCGGAGTCGTAGACGGCCGCCGAGACGCGCCACGCCACCCGGTCGGCGGGGGGAAGCTCCCCGCCGTCCTTGTCGGGCGCGTGCGCGATCGGCAGTCCGGCGTAGACCCCCCGGGAGAGGTCGCCGAGGCTGTCGTTGAACTCGCTGTAGTCCATCCGGGGCTCCTGTCAGGCGGAACGCGACGGACCTGTCCTACCAGAGATCGCCGACACTTCCCGCATCACGGCGGAAGAGGGACCGCGCGCGGCGGGGAATCAGCCGGACGGACCCGTTGTTCGCACGGTCCTGGAACGCGGCCCGCCGCCCTGCCGGGACCCGGCGGACAGGACGGGCCGCGACGGACACCGAGGACGATGATCTCCATGGACGACGGCCGCATCCGGTTCGCCTCCCCCGCCGGACGGTGGGTCCTGCTGGCCACCGTGCTCGGCTCGGGCGTCGCCCTGCTGGACGGCACGGTCGTCAACGTGGCGCTGCCCGCGCTCGGCGCCGGGCTGGGCGCCGGCATGGCCGGGCTGCAGTGGACGGTCAACGCCTACACGCTCACGCTCGCCGGGCTGATCCTGCTCGGCGGCGCACTCGGCGACCGGTACGGCAGGCGCCGGGTCTTCCTCGCCGGTGTGGTCTGGTTCGCCCTGGCCTCGGCCCTGTGCGGCCTGGCTCCGGACCTGGAGACGCTCGTCGCGGCGCGGGCCCTGCAGGGCGTCGGCGGGGCGCTGCTCACCCCGGGTTCCCTGGCGATCATCCAGGCGTCCTTCGACCCCGGCGACCGGCCCCGGGCGATCGGCGCCTGGTCCGGGCTGGGCGGGGTGGCCGCGGCGGTCGGGCCGCTGCTCGGCGGATGGCTGGTGGACGCGGCCGGCTGGCGGTGGGTGTTCCTGATCAACCTGCCGGTGGCCGCGCTCGTGGTGGCGGTCACCGTACGGCACGTGCCGGAGAGCAGGGACACCTCGGCCACCGGGCGGTTCGACGTGCTCGGCGCGGTGCTGGCCGCCGCGGCGCTGGCCGCGATCACCTACGGCCTGATCGACCTGCTCCCGCTCCCGCTGGCCGTCGGCGCCGCGCTGGGCGCGGCGTTCGCCCGGCTGCAGGTGCGGCGCTCGCCAGAGGCGCTGGTGCCGGTCGGGGTCTTCGCCTCCCGGGTGTTCACCGCCGTCAACGCCGTCACGTTCGTCATGTACGCCGCGATGGGCGTGGTGTTCTTCCTGCTGGTGGTCCAGCTCCAGGTCTCCTCGGGCCTCTCCCCGCTGCTCGCCGGGTCGGCGATGATCCCGGTGACGGTGCTGATGCTGCTGCTGTCGTCGCGCGCGGGCGAGCTGGCCAAGCGGGTCGGGCCGCGGCTCCCGATGACCGCGGGCATCCTGGTCTGCGCCGCCGCGCTGCTCTGGATGGCCCGGATCGGCGAGGGCTCCGGCTACGCGGTGGACGTGCTGCTCCCGGTCTCCCTGTTCGGCCTGGGCCTGTCGGCGGCGGTCGCGCCGCTCACCGCGACGGCGCTGGGCGCCGCCGAGGAGCGCTACGCCGGGGTGGCCAGCGGCGTCAACAACGCCGTGGCCCGCACGGGGAGCCTGCTCGCGGTGGCCGCGATCCCGCCGCTGACCGGACTGACCGGGGACGCCTTCACCTCCCCGGCCGCCTTCACGGCGGGCTTCCGCACGGCGATGCTGATCGGCGCGGCGATGATGGCGGTCTCGGCGCTGATCGCCTTCCTCACCGTCCGAGAGAACGTGCTGACCGCCCCGTAGCCGAGACCTCGGTCGTACAGTCCAGGTCTAGACAGACTGGACAGGAGGCGGCTCATGACCGCATGGCAGGTCCAGGAGGCGAAACAGCGCTTCAGTGAGGTCGTGCGGCGCGCGACGGACGAAGGGCCGCAGATCGTCACCCGGCACGGGGAGGAGGTGGCCGAGGAGTGGGGACGGCTGAACGCCGTACGTCCGCTTCCGACGGCGGACGGCCTGATCGCCGCGACGGCCCGGGTGAACGGCTGGACGCTCGTGAGCCGGAACGTCGAGGACTTCGAGGGCACGGGGGTGTCCGTCGTCGACCCGTTCGCGTCGTACGGCTGACGCCGGACCTGGGGGCAGGAAGGGCCTGTCACGCGAAGGCCGCGGGCGGCTCCGGCCGGTAGGGGTCGCGGAGGGGGACCAGCCGGCCGGCGAAGTCGGCCTTGATCGTCTCCATTCTCGGGCCGGGAGCGTAGAAGCGGCCCTTGGTCTCGCCGTACGGCCGCAGCCAGCCCTTGGCCGTCAGCTCGCGCAGGTCGCGGGCGGCCTGGCCCTGGCTGAGCGACTCGTCCGCCTGGTACATGGTCCGGCGCAGCCGCCGGTTGACGAAGACCTCGTACAACGCCGAGACGCAGCGGGTGTGCAGGCCGTCGGCGTCGACGCCCTCCTCCAGCACGGTCCACACCTCGCCGGCCTCGCGCAGCCGCCGCCGGACCTTCTGCGCCTGCATGTGGTGGCAGCGGAGGTTGAACCTGACCCAGGGGAGCGTGTCGCCGTGCGGGCTCCACCGCTTCCCGCCGACCTCGCCGAGCACGTTGTAGTAGTCGTACGTCGTGCGTCCCTGCCCGAGCCACTCCTCGATCGAGGCGAACTCCGGGGTGAGGATGCGGTCGCGGCCGAGCACCAGGGTCTGCAGCGCGCGGGAGCCCCGGCCGTTGCCGTCCCGCCACGGGTGGATCTTCACCAGGTTGAAGTGCGCCATGGCCGCGCGGACGTAGCCCGGGGCGTCCAGGTCGCCCGTGTTGAGCCAGTCGACCAGCTCGTCGAGCAGGCCCGGGACCGTCTCCACATCCGGTCCCTCGTAGACGACCTCACCCGTGCCGGAGTCGCTGATGAAGATGGCCCCCGGCCGGACCGTGCCCGGCGTCTTGTCCCGGTGGTGGCCGATCATCATGAAGTTCAGCGCGTGCAGCAGGCCCGCGTCGTAGCGGAAGACCGCCGCCCGGGACAGGAGCTGGATGTAGGTCATCGCCTGCTGGTATCCGGCGATCTCCCTGGCCACCGCCGGGGAGGCGTCCAGCGGCTCCTCCCCCGCCATGATCGACCCGATGTCCTCGGCGCTCGCCTGGTAGCCCTCGATCGCGTTCGACCCCTGGATGGCCAGGGCCTGCAGGTGCCTGCGGAGCTGGCCGTCCCAGCGGTGCGTCTCGGCGAGCCGGTGCCGCAGGTCGGTGCGCATGTCCTCGATCTCGGCGAGGACCTTCTCGTCTTCCGCGTCCAGCGCGGGCGTGCCGTACAGCATGCCGCCATGACAGCATGATAAGATCATTCGGTCAAATGCATTGATTATTTATTTATGAATGTGCGGTTCGCCGGAGACGTCCCCATCGAATCCCCGGAAACGGGACGGCCGCCGTTGACAACGGTGATCTCCCGGATGAGGGTGACGGCACACGCGTCCAGAAAGGCGGATCCGGTGCGGCTGTCCCGATGGATCATGTCGGTCCTCCTCCTGGCGTGCGGCCTGACAGGCGTTCCGGCTCCCGCGTCGGCGGCTCCGCAGATCGCCTGGCGGCCGTGCCCCGAAGATCCCGCGGTCGAGTGCGGGTCGGTGGGCGTGCCGGTGGACTGGTCGCGTCCCGACGGCCCCGGGATCGAGATCGCGGTGGCCCGGCGGAAGGCCGGGGACCCGGCCCGCCGCGTCGGCACGCTGGTGTTCAACCTCGGCGGCCCGGGCATCGGAGGCGTACGGGAGACCGTCAACGCCGCCGGGATCTTCTCCCCGGAACTGCTGGAGCGGTTCGACCTCGTCGGCTTCGACCCCCGCGGCGTCCCCGGCAGCCCGCCGGTGCTCTGCCCGGCGGGGACGTCCAGCGTCCCGGACAACCCGGCCACCGCCGAGGAGTACGACCGCATGCTGGCCCGGCTGAACGCCTACGACAAGGCGTGCCGCGAGCTGTCCGGGCCGGTGTTCGACCACGCCGACAGCGAGAGCACCGCCCGTGACGTCGAGGCGGTCCGCGCCGCGCTGGGCGAACGGACGATCTCCCTGTACACCCTGTCGTACGGCACGCTGCTCGGCCAGCGGTACGCCGAGCTCTTCCCCCACCGGCTGCGCGCGCTGGTGCTGGAGGGCAACCTGGACCACAGCCTCCGGCGGCCGGTGGACTTCCTGACGGCCAGGGCCCGCACCTCGGAGCGGACGTTCCGGATGTTCGGGGACTGGTGCCGCGGACCGGGTTCCGGGTGCTCGCTCGGCGGGCAGGACCCGGCGGAACTGCTCGACGGGCTGATGGCCCGGGCCGCCCGCGGGGAGATCCACGAGCCGGGCGTCCCCGAATTCGTGCTCACGCCCGAGTGGCTGGCGGCCAGGATCGACTCTCACGCGGCGGACCAGTCCTTCTGGCCCCCGCTCGACGACTACCTCATCGCCCTGCGGGACCAGGCCGCGTCCGGCGCCGCACGGGCCCCCGAGCCCACCGAACCCCCGGAGTCCGTGGAGAACCCGTACGCCGCGATCTTCTGCTCGGACTTCCGCTGGCCCATCCGCGACTTCGGCGAACTGTCACGGATCCGCGACGCCGTGCGGCGCGCGGCCCCGCACCTGCGGTGGACCCTCACCGGCTGGCGGGACGTGGCAGGCTGCCAGGGACGCGACATCGCCGTGCGCAACCCGCAGCGCCCCTACCGCTTCCGGCCCGGCACGCCGCCGATCCTCCTGGTGAACGGCCGCCACGACGTCGCCACTCCGCACGAGTTCGCGGTGACGGTGGCGCGGCGGATCCCGCGCGGTACGCTGCTCACCTACGAAGGCGTCGGCCACTGGACCTACGACGCCAGCCCCTGCGCCCGCGCCGCGGTCGACCGCTATCTGCTGACCCTGGCGCTGCCCCGGCCCGGCGCCACCTGCCCCGCCGTGCCGGTCACCGCGGAGGACCCCCCCACCGGTGGTGAGAACCTCGCCCGTCACCCGTCGGCAGAGACGTCCGCGCCGTTCAGAAGGTGAACTTCTGGCTCCGCACGCTGTTGTCGAAGTTCGACAGCAGCAGCTCCGGCTCGCCCACCGACCGCACGTTCGGCAGCCGGGTGAACAGCTCGCGGAACATCGTCCGGATCTCCTGGCGGGCGAGGTTGGCCCCCAGGCAGAAGTGCGGGCCCGGACCGCCGAAGCCCACGTGCCCCTTGGCGTCGCGGGTGATGTCGAACCGGTCGGCGTCGGGGAAGACCGTCTCGTCGCGGTTGGCCGAGCCGTAGAAGAGCACGACCTTGTCGCCCGGCTTCAGGTGCAGGCCGCGCAGGTCGTAGTCCTCGGTGACGGTCCGGCGGAACTGCATGATCGGCGAGACGTGGCGGACCATCTCCTCGATCGCGCCGCCGATGCGGCCGTCGAAGTCCTCCAAGAGCAGCCGCCGCTGCTCGGGGTTGTCGGTGAGCAGCTTGATGCCGTGCGCCATGGTGTTGCGCGCGGTCTCGTTCCCGGCGACGAGCAGCAGCGCGAAGAACGAGCCGAGCTCGCGGTCGGTCAGCCGCTCCCCGTCCACGTTGGCGGTGACCAGCGCCGAGACCAGGTCGCCGCGGGGATCGGCGGCCCGCTCCCGGCCCAGTCCGATCACCATGCGCTGCAGGGCGAGCAGGGCGAGCATGTTGCCCACGGCCATCCGCACGCTCCGGGCGAGGCTGGGCCGCACGCCGGTGTAGGCGGTGGAGACGTCCACGTGCCGGTGGACCCGCTCGCGCAGGTCGTCCGGGACGCCCATCATGTCGCAGATGACGTGGATGGGCAGCCGGGCGGCCACCTGCTCGACGAAGTCGCCGCCGGGACCCGCCGCCACGGCGTCGTCGACGATCCGGGCGCAGGCCTTGTCGATGTCGCCCTGCAGGCCGGAGAGCATCTTCGGGCTGAACGCGCGCGAGACGATCCGGCGCAGCCGGGCGTGGCGGGGGTCGTCCATGTTGACCATCGACTCGCCGAACACGTGCTTGACCCAGCCCGGCGGCTCGGGGCTGCTCGCGGCCGGCTCGCTGGAGAAGACCTTGGCGTTGCGGCTGGCCTCCACCACGTCGGCGTGGCGCACCAGTGCGTAGAACCCGCTGCCGGAGCGGAGCAGCGGCACCCGCTTCTCGGTGAAGAACACCGGCCGCTCCAGCTCTCTCAGCCGCGCGAACGCCTCGTGCCGCTCCTTCGTCGGACGGCGCCAGAACCCCAGATCAGCCAGGTCGATGTCCATCCGCCCATCCTGGCACGCGCTCTACCGAAAGCGGCCACATATCGTTCACGTGGCGGTGGGAGGGCGGTCCGAATCGCCGGAGAACATCCCGGTTATGAGAGCAATGCTCCTCGCCTCCGCCGTTCTGGCCGCCTCCCTCGCCGCCCCGGCGGCCCCGGCCCTCCCGGCCCCTGCCGCGGCGCCGGACTCCCCCGCCTCCGCCCCGCGTCCCCCGGCCCCGGCCGTCCCGGTCTCCGGGCCGCTCCCGGCTCCGGCGGCCTTCCGGGCGTGCTCCGGCGTGCCCGCCGACTTCGACGGCGACGGCCGCGCCGACCTCGCGGTCGCCGCGCCGTACACGGAGGTGGGCGGCCACGCCCGGGCGGGCTCCGTCACGGTCCTGTACGGCATGCGCACCGAGGCGCGGCTCACCCAGGACGATCCCGGCGTGCCGGGAGAGGCCGAGACCGGGGACGCGTTCGGCTCGGCGCTGGCCGTCGGCGACTTCGACGGCGACCGCTGCGCGGACCTGGCCGTCGGGGTGTCGGAGGAGGACCGGCCGGGACCGGGCTCCGACGGCCGGGGCGTGGTGCAGCTCTTCCACGGCTCGCCCGGCGGCCTGCGGCCCGGCGGGGTGCTCGACGCCGGGGACCTGGGGCGCGGGCGCGGGGCCGACCGGTTCGGCGCGGCGCTGGCCGCCGGGGACCTGGACGGGGACGGCGACGACGAGCTGGTGATCGGGATCCCGGGACTGGGCGGGGGCGGCGTCGGGGTGCACGGGATGCGGGGCCGCAGGCCGTACGTCGTCACCCAGCGGACCCGCTGGATCGGGCAGCGGGAGCGCGGGACCGACCAGTTCGGGTCGGTGCTCGCGACCGGCGACTTCGACGGCGACGGCCGGGCCGAGATCGCGGTGGGCGTGCCCGCCGACAGCCTCCGCAAGAGCGGGGAGGGCTCGGTCACCGTGCTCGACGTGCGGCGGCGCGGGGCCCTCCGCCTCACCCAGGACGCTCCGGGCCTCGCCGGCGCCGCCGAGCCCTGGGACGGGTTCGGGGCCGCGCTGGCGACGGGGGACTTCAACGCCGACGGCCGCGCCGACCTGGCCGTCGGGGCGCCGGGCGAGGGCCTGACCGCGAACCAGCGGGCGATGGACTACGGCGACGGGACAGTGGTGGCCCTCTACGGCTCGGCGCACGGCCTGCGGACCGGGACCTCCGAGGCCTTCTCCCAGCGGGGGCTCGACGGCGTGCCGCGCTACTTCGACCGGTTCGGCGCGGCGCTGGCCGCCGGGGACCTCAACGGGGACGGCGACGACGAGCTGGTGATCGGGGTGCCCGGCGAGAACGCCGTCCAGGTGCTCGCGGGGACCCCGTCCGGCGGCCTGACGAAGCGGAACGACCTGCTGGTCACCGGCCGCGGGGGCGACTTCGGCGCGGCGCTGGCCACCGTGCCGGGGCGGGGCCTGGTGGTGGCCGCGCCGGCCTCGGGCCGGCTCGTCCTGCTGCGCGGACGGGACCGCGCGGGGGCGGATCCGGGAGTGCGCCCGGCGACGGCGCGGACTCTCGCCACCGGCGCCGGGAGCGCCCTGTTCGGCTACGCGCTCACAGGATCCGGGTCCCGGTGAGCTTCTTGAAGCGGATCGTGCGGAACAGCCGGCTCCGGTCGGCGTCGCGGTCCGCGGTGTAGGCGACCCCGAGCTTCGGGACGTACCTCCCGCGCGTGGCGGGACGCAGCCAGGCGCGGACCGTCACCGCGGTGGTGTCGCCGTCGTCGAGCGAGGTGATCCAGCACCTCAGGTTCCGGCCCCGGGTCGTGCAGCCGATGCTGCGCGGCTTGGCGACCACCTTGATCCGCCGGGTCCCGGACGGGAAGACCCCGCCGAGCAGGGCGTAGGCCTGGCCCTTGTAACCGCCCCTGTTGGTCACCTTGATCCGGTAGGTGACGTAGCCGCCCCTGCGGACGTACTTGTCGTAGCGGGCGTAGGCGGTGAACCTCGGCTTGGCCGCCGCCGAGGCGCCGGAGGACCCGGAGAGGCCGGAGAGCCAGGGGAGCCCGGCGACCGCGGCGGGCGGCGGGGCCGTGGGGACGGCCGGAACCGCGGCTCCGGCGGGGGTCTGGAGGAGGGTGCCGCCCAGCGCGGCGGCCAGGGCCGCGGCGGTGAGCCTCGTGAGGGAGTGACTCATATCACCCATGTTCCGGTAAATCGCGGGGATTTTCTCCCCCTCCCGGCCCCGGCCGGCGCAGGACTCGCCCCGGCCGGAGCGGGAGCCGCCCCGATCGGCGCGAAGCCCGCCCCGACCGGCGCGAAGCCCGCCCCGACCGGCGCGAAGCCCGCCCCGATCGGCGCGGAGCCCGGTCCGGATCAGCGGGCGTCGAGCGTCCGCTCCCCCGCCGGGACGGTGAGGCGGGCGCCGGTCCTCGCGGGGGCCCCGCGGCGGCTGATGTACTCCAGGACGCGGAAGTCCGCCCGCAGTTCCTCCTCGGTCAGCCGGCAGAGGATGTAGCCGCGCCGCTGGTCCAGGTAGGAGATGTGCGGGTTCTCCGCCACGATCTCGGCGACCCGGCTCTCGTCCCGGTAGCCGTCGCCGTCGCTGGAGACCGAGGAGGTGACCAGCTCCACCGCCACCCTCTCCGCGTCCGGGTCGTCGAAGTCGAGGGTGAGGTCGGCGGCGTGGTGCATGTGCGCGTCGCCGGTCAGCACGACCGGGTTGGCCGCGCCGGAGTCGCGCAGCCCGGTCAGCAGGCGGGTGCGCTCGGCGGCGTAGCCGTCCCAGGAGTCCAGGTTGACCTCGCTGCCGGGGCCGGTCCGGTGGTCGCGCTGGGCCATCAGGATCTGCTGGCCGATCAGGTTCCAGCGGGCGGTCGAGGCGGCGAGCCCGCCGAGCAGCCAGTTCCGCTGGTCGGCGCCGAGCAGGGTGCGCTCGGGGGAGAGCCGGTCGTCGCAGCCGGCCCGGACGCCGTCCTCGCACGCCTGGTCGTCGCGGAACTGCCGGGTGTCGAGCAGGTGGAAGCGGGCCAGCGGCCCCCAGTCCACCCGCCGGTGCACCCGCATCGACGTCCCGCCGGGGACGCTGGAGCGGCGCAGCGGCATGTTCTCGTAGTAGGCCGCGAAGGCGGCGGCCCGGCGCCGGGCGAACGCCGGGGCGCCGGTGCTGGAGACCCCGGCCGCCCAGTTGTTCTCGATCTCGTGGTCGTCGAAGGCGACCAGCCACGGCGCGGTCGCGTGCGCGGCCTGCAGGTCGCGGTCGCTCTTGTACTGCGCGTGCCGCATCCGGTAGTCGGCCAGCGTCTCGCACTTGCCCGGCGTGTGCTCCCGGACGGCGCCGCCGAGCGCGGTGTAGCCCTGCGGCCCGTACTCGTACATGTAGTCGCCCAGGTGGACCACGAGATCGGGCTCGGACTCGGCGAGCCTGCGGTAGGCCGTGTAGTAGCCGTGCTCGTAGTGCGCGCAGGCGGCGACGGCGAAGGTGAGCCCGGCCGCCGGGGCCGCCGACGCGGCGGGGGCGGTGCGGGTGCGGCCGGCCGGGGACAGGTGGCCGCCGGCGCGGAAGCGGTAGAAGTACTCCCGGCCGGGCTCCAGCCCGTCCAGCTCGACGTGGACGCTGTGCGCCCGGTTCCAGCGCGCGGTCTCGGCGCCCGAGCGCACGACCTCGGTGAACCGCTCGTCGGCGGCCACCTGCCAGCGCACGTCCACGTCCCGGCCCGGCATCCCTCCGTGGCCGTCCCCGCTCAGCGGATCGGCCGCCAGCCGGGTCCAGAGCACGAATCCGTCCTGCGACGGGTCCCCGGAGGCGACCCCCAGGGTGAACGGGTCCCGGACCAGGGCCCGGGACCGCGCCGGCGAGGCCGCCGCCGAGGCGGGCCCGGCGCCGGTGAGCAACAGGCCGCCGGCACCGGCGGCGGCGGACAGGAACGCTCTGCGTGACGGCTTCTGCTCCACGCCCCCCAGTGCACCCGCCCCGCCTGGCCCCGCTGTGACCTGCACGTCAAGGCGGGGTGAACAGCCGCGGGACGGCAGGCGCGCCTCCTCGCCAGAACAGGTCAGGTCAGGACAGGTACGGCCTCAGCTGGTCGCCCAGTTCCCCGCAGCCGAGGTACTTCTCCACGGTGTGGAAGTCGAACCGGTCGAGGTCGACCAGGACCTCCCGGTCGACCCCGGTGAAGCAGGAGCGCAGGGCGGGCGGGATGGCGGCGACGTCGTGCCGGTCGGCGATGTTGACCCACCGCCGCACCTGGCGGGGCCGCTCGCCCCGGCCGTTCACCGGGGCCGGCAGCAGGCGCTCGAAGATCACCTCGCGCATGCCGAGCGGGCTGCCGAGGGTGACCAGCAGCTCGACCTCCAGGTCCGGGTGGGCCCAGAGCGTCTCGTAGGCGACCACGCTGCCGAGGGAGTGGGCGATGACCACCCGGGGGCGGTTGCGCCGGATCACCTCGGCCACCGCCGCCCGCGCGCCGGCCCGCGCCTCGCCCCCGGCCGCGAGGTAGGCCGCCACCTCGGGGGCGAAGAGCGCGGCGAACTGCGCGGCCCGGTCCGGCATGCGCTCCAGCACCCAGCCCGCCACCCGGTGCAGCGCGCCGGTCAGCCCCTCCCCCACCGCGTCGAGCTGGCGCGCCCAGGCGACCAGGACCTCCTGCTCTCCCACCGCCATGCCCCGCACCGCGCGGGGGTCGCCGTCCCGCTTGTGCTCCCCGAGCAGGTGGGCGTAGTAGGCGATCTCGGTGACGTAGCGCTCCCCCGCGTGCGGCGTCCCGGCGGCGAGCCCCCGGTGCAGGTAGCGGTCCCACTTGGCGCGCATCGCGGCCTGCGCCCCGGCGACCGAGTTCCCCGCCTCGCGGTAGTACCGGTACTTCCCGATCCCGTGCACGCCCACGATCGCACCCACGCGCCCTCGCCCCTCATCTCCCGACATGTACGGCTTGCGCCCCGGGCATCACTGTGGCGGAAGGAGTCCCGCGCCACAAGGCCGCCGCGAGCCCGACCAGCCAGAGGCTCCAGAGCACGTATCCGGCGAAGTTCGCCTGGTCCGCCCCGGGCACACCGAACGGGACGAGGAGACCGGAGGCCACCAGGACCGCCGCGGCCAGACCCCACGCCCTGAGCAGGCGACCGCGCAGGGATCTCACCACCAGCACCGTCCAGACGGCGGTCAGCAGGTAGCCCGCGGTCTCGCCGACCACCGTGCCGAGCACGGTCCCGAGCAGCTCGAAGGTCTCCGGGTCCTCCACGAAGGGCACGAGCAGCGGCCAGCGCAGCAGTCCCGCGACCTGCACGGCGGCGGCCGCCGCCCCGACTCCGGACGAGAGCCTCCCGGCGAGCGGAGCCAGCCCGGCGGCGGCGGGCGCCATCATCCCGGCGCCCGCCGCCAGCAGCAGGAACAGCAGGCTGACGGCTGCCCGGTCACGCTGGAAGGCGGCCATCACCTCGGGGGCGGGCCTGGAGAGCACCTCCGGATAGTCGAAGACCAGCGCCAAGCCGGTGAAGGCCGCGTTGGCCAGCACGGCGCCGAGGACGAGCAGGATCGCGGTTCTCTTCATGACGACTCCTTTTCTATACACTGCACAATGTACACTGTACAAAATTTATACACCGCACAATGAAAAGATGAAAGGCCCCAAGCGCAGCCTCGACGTCCCCAAGATCGTGAACGCGGTCCTGGAACTGCTCGCGGAGGACCCCGCGGCCGTTCCCACCCTCCGCGGCGTCGCCGCCCACCTCGGCGTGCGGCCGAACACGCTCTACACCTACGTGCCCGACCGGGCCGCGCTGGAGGGCGCCGTGGTCGAGCACCTCCTGGACCTGGCCGGGCCCGGCGTCCTGACCGGCGGGGCCCCCTGGCGGGAGCGGATCACCGGATACGCGCTGCGCCTGCGCGCGGAGCTGCTGGCCCGGCCCGGCGCCGTGCCGTTCTTCCTCTCCGGCCCCATGACCGGCCCGAGCGCGGCCCTGGTCGGCGAGGGCCTGCTGGCCGCCTTCACCGAGGCGGGGCTGCCGGCCGCCGACGGCGCCCGGGCCGCGTACGCGGTGATGGTCCACGTCCTCGGTTCGGCCGCGATGGCCGCCGCCGACCTCCCCGGACCGGAGGTCAGCCCGGCCGAGGCCGTGCGGACGCGGCGCGCCGCACTGGCCGCAGGCCCGCCCCGCATCGCCGCGGTGGCGGACGTCGCGGCGGCGTGGAATTCGGTGGAGCAGTTCGAATGGGGCATAAACCGGTTGATCGACGGGTGTGTCCCCTCGCTACGCTGACCATGCACCCCCGGCCCGAAGGAGTCGTCCGCCATGCCCGGCCCGCTTCAGATCAGCGGCTCGGTCTCCGTTCCCGAGTCCGAGCTCCACTGGCGTTTCTCGCGTTCCTCGGGCCCCGGCGGCCAGGGGGTCAACACCACCGACAGCCGGGTCGTGCTCAGCTTCGACCTGGCCGCCACCGAGGCCCTACCCCCGCTGCTCAAGACGCGCGCGCTGGAGCGCCTCGCCTCCCGGCTGACCGGCGGCGTCGTCACCATCGCCGCCTCGGAGTTCCGCTCCCAGCTGCGCAACCGCGAGGCGGCCGAGATGCGCCTGGCGCAGCTCCTGCGCGAGGCCGTCGCCCCGCCCCCGAAGAAGCGCCGCCCCACCAAGCCGAGCAGGGGCGCCGTCGAGCGCCGCATCGCCGCCAAGAAGCACCGTTCCGACCTCAAGCGGCTCCGCCGCGACATCTGAGTCCCCCTCGGCCCCGCCGCGGCCGTCCGCGGCCCGCGCCGTCCTCCCGCGGGGCCCGCTCGACCGGGCCCGCTCGACCTGGTCCCACCTGGCTCCTTGACCGGACCTTCTGGGCGGGCCTTTTGACCGGGCCCTGTCCCGGCGTTCGGCTCCCCGGGGAAGACCTCCGCGGGGGCGGGTGCGAGAATCCGGAGGATGCCGCCCGTTCCCAGTGTCCGCGCCGTCCTCCTCGACGACGACCGGCTCGTGCTGTTCCGGCGCACCGTGCCCGGCAAGGAGCTGTACTGGTCCGCCCCCGGCGGCCACGTCGAGCCCGAGGACGCCTCCCTGGAGCACACCCTGCACCGCGAGCTCCTGGAGGAGCTCGGCGCCACCGTCTCGGCCGTCACCCCGCTGACCACCCTGCGCTGTCCGCGCGAGGAGGGCGTCAAGCTCCAGCACGTGTACGGCTGCCGCCTGGTCTCCATGGACCCCGCCCTGCGCTGCGGCCCGGAGTTCACCGACCCGGCCCGCGGCGTCTACGAGGTGGTGCGGGTGCCCCTCGACCCTGACGAGATCAGCGCCCTCAACCTCGTCCCCCGGGAGCTGGGCGACTATCTGGCCGGCGCCGTCGCCCGGCTGCCCGACTTGATCACCGGCTGACCCGCGGCCCGGCCCCCGCCGACGGCCGCGCCCGTGCGGGACCCGGACCGGTCCGGGACCCGCGCCCGTGCGGGACCGGACCGGCCGCCGGTCCGGCGGGGGAGAACCGGTCCCGGCCGCCGGTCAGTCCGGGGAGGGGTCCGAGGGCGGGACGGGCAGGGTGACGCGCACGGAGGTGCCCTTCCCCGGCTCGCTGTCGATGCGGACGCTGCCTCCGTGCAGCTGAATGATCTTGTCCACGAGGGGCAGGCCCATCCCGGTGCCGCCGGTCACCTCCTCGGCCTGCGGCGACCGGTAGAAGTCCTCGAAGATCCGCTCCACCTCGCCGGGCGCGATGCCGATCCCGGTGTCGCGGATCCGGATGCGGCGCGCGGGATCGGCGGTCACGGCGACCTCGATCATGCCGCCGTCCGGGGTGTACTTGATCGCGTTGTCCAGCAGGTGGTCCAGCGCGTGCTGGAGCCGCCGGGCGTCGGCCCAGGCCGTCATCGAGGGCGGGGCCTCCAGCCGCAGCGTGTGGCCCCTGCTCTCGGCCGCGGCGGCGGCGTCGCCGACCACGCGGCGGACGACCGCGACCAGGTCGACCCGTTCGGGGGTGAAGACGGCGGTGCGGGCGTTGAGGCTGGACATCAGCAGCAGCTCGTCGATCATTTTCAGGATGTGCTCGCTGTTGCGCTCGATCACCTGCAGGAAGCGGTGCTCGGTGGCCTCGTCCAGCCCGCCTTCCCGGACCAGCTGCAGGTACCCGCGGATCGAGGTCAGCGGGGTGCGCAGCTCGTGGTTGACGGTGCGCAGGAACTGGTCCTTGAGGTCCTGCACCTCCTGCAGTCCGTAGATGATGTGGTCGGACTGGCGGGCGTAGCGGTAGGTCTTCAGCAGCGCGGTGGCGCTCGCCGCCAGGCTGCGCAGGATCCGGCGCTGGTCGTCGGAGAGGTGGCGGGGCCGGTGGTCCATCACGCAGAACACGCCCAGGACGTTCCCCGACCGGCCGATCATCGGCACACCCGCGTAGAAGCGCACCCCCGGCTCCCCCGTCACCGCCGGGTCGTCGTGGAAGCGCGCGTCGCCGCAGGCGTCGGGGACCTCCAGCAGCTCGCGGTCCTGGACCGTGCAGGGGAAGAAGGAAAGCGCCTGCTCGTCCAGGTCCTCCGCGCCGGCGCCGGCGCGGCCGGTGAGCCGCCGGTCACCGGCTCCCATCACGCTGACCAGTGCGATCGGGGCCTTGCAGGCCAGCGCGGCCGAGGTGGCGAGGGCGGAGAAGTCCGGCTCCATGAGGACGGCGGACCCCGGCGGGGAGGCGCCCTCCCTCCCGCCCGGTCCCTGCTCGTCCGTCGCGATGCGGGTGTCGCCCAGCCGCTTCCTGTCCTGCTCCTGGAGCCGCTCCGTCCCCTCGGCGGGGTCCCGTGCCTCCGTCATCACGGTCCCCTCCCGCCCGCGGCCCGGGGACCGGCCGGAGCCGTGGCGCCGGACCGGCGCCCGGTGCGGGCGGTCCCGCCGGCGGTCATGCGTCCTCGCCGGGTCCGGGCACCCGCAGGGCGAGCAGGGCGATGTCGTCGACGCCGCCGGAGGGAGCGCCCTCCAGCACCTCGTCGCAGAAGCCCTCCACCGAGCGGCGGGCCAGGGCCGCGGCACGGCGGCGCAGCCGGTCCAGGCCGGCGTCCATGCCGGTCCCCGGCGCGTGGACGAGACCGTTGGTGTACAGCAGCACGGTGCTGCGCGCCGGCAGCCGCTCGATCGCGTCGTGGCGGTCCCCGACGTCGTGCCACTCCACGCCGACCAGCACGTTCTGCGCCGCCTCCAGATAGCGGGCGTGGCCGTCCTCGGTGACCAGCAGGGGCGGCGGGTGCCCGGCGCTGGCCCAGTGCAGCTGCCAGGGCCCCTCCTCGGGGCCTTCGACCCGGGCCAGGACCAGGGTGGCCAGGGCCGGGTCGCCGACGGCGAGCACCGCGTTCTCCAGGCGGTCCACGATCAGGCTGGGCGGCTCCACCCGGTCCCAGGCGATGGACCGCAGCATGTTGCTCAGCTGGGCCATCCGCGCGGCGGCCTGCAGGTCGTGGCCGACCACGTCGCCGACGACCAGCGCGGTCGCGCCGTCGGCGAGCGTCAGCACGTCGTACCAGTCGCCGCCGGCCGCCGAGCCCTCCGGCGCGGGGCGGTAGCGGGCGGCCAGGCCCAGCCGGCCCGCCTGCGGCGGCGTGCGCAGCAGCTGGCGCTGCATGGTCTCGGCCACCTCGTGCTGCCGGTCGGACAGGCGGACGCCGTCCACCGCCAGACCCGCGCGGCGGCCGAGGTCCTCGACCAGCGCCAGCTCGGCGGCGTCGAAGGGGCGGGCCGGGTCGGTGCGCGCCACGGTCAGGGCGCCCAGGATCCGCCGGGCGGTGCGCAGCGGCACGATGATCACCGACGTGGCGCCGAAGGCGGCGACCAGCTCGCGGTGGGCCTCCGCCAGCGGCGCGTCGTCGGGCGCGGCGATGTCGTCGGGACCGAGCAGCAGGGCCTCGCCGCTCCGCAGGACGCGGGCCAGCGGCGCACCGGAGGACTCGGTGACCGGCGGCAGCGGCCCCTCCCAGACGGGGTCTCCGGAGTAGTCGCCGGGCGGGACGACCACCACCCGGCGGACGTCCTCGGAACCGGTGTGCAGGTCCACCGCCGCCCATTCGGCCAGCCGCGGCACGACCAGCCGTCCCAGCCGGTGCAACGCCTCGTCCACCTCCGGCGTCCGGGCGAGCATCGCGCCCGCCTCGGTGGCCACCGCCAGCCGCTCGGTGAGCCGTTCCAGCGCCGCGAGCTGGTCGGCCAGTCGTCGGGAGAACTCCAGCCGGTCGGCGGCGTCGGTGAAGAGCACCGCCGCGGCGCGGACCCGGCCGTCCTGCCGGACCGGCGACACCGACCACGACACCGGCAGCAGGTGCCCGTTGCCGCACAGGAAGCGGGGGCAGCCCCCGCGGTCGGCGAGGCCGCGCTCCAGCACCGGCCACAGCCCGCACGCCGCGCGGGGGATCACCGAGCCGTCGGCGGCCCGGTGCAGCAGGTCGTGGGCGTCCGCCCCCAGCATCGTCTCCGCCGGACGGCCCAGCAGCTCGGCGGCCCGGGGGTTGACCGCGCTGATGCGCCCGTCGCGGTCGGTGAGGTAGAGGCCCTCGCCCAGACCCGCGAAGACCGCCTGCAGCAGCCCCCCGCCGGACGGCGCTCCGCCGGGCGGCCCGGCGTCGTCCCCGATCCCTCTCCCGGCCTGCTCGATCGTCACCCCAGTGGTCTTCCCAGCCCAGCCGCCCGGAATCCCCGGTCCCGGCCGGACCGGTCCCGCCGCCTCGCCGGGTCCCCGCCCCGGACGGCCTCGGGGCGGCGGGGAACTCACTCGACGGCGTCGATGAGGTCGGCGACCGACTCCACCACCTGGGACGGGCGGAACGGGTAGCGGTCGATCTGCTCCCGGGCCATGACCCCGGTGAGCACCAGGATGGTGTGGAGTCCCGCCTCCATGCCGGAGACGATGTCGGTGTCCATCCGGTCGCCGATCATCGCGGTGGTCTCGCTGTGCCCGTCGATGGCCCGCAGCGCGCTGCGCATCATCATCGGGTTCGGCTTGCCCACGAAGTACGGTTCGACGCCGGTCGCCTTGGTGATCATCGCTGCGACCGCGCCGCAGGCGGGCAGGGAGCCCTCGGTGGAGGGACCGACCGGGTCGGGGTTGGTGGCGATGAAGCGGGCCCCGCCGTCGATCAGCCGGATCGCCCGCGTTATCTGGGTGAAGCTGTAGGTGCGGGTCTCACCCAGGACCACGTAGTCCGGGTCGAGGTCGGTCAGGACGTAGCCGATCTCGTGCAGGGCGGTGGTCAGCCCGGCCTCGCCGACCACGTAGGCGGAGCCGCCGGGCCGCTGGTCGGCGAGGAACTGCGCGGTGGCCAGCGCCGAGGTCCAGATGGACTCGGCCGGGATCTCCAGGCCCGCCGCGCGCAGCCGTACGGCCAGGTCGCGGGGGGTGTAGATGGAGTTGTTGGTGAGCACCATGAACCGCCGGCCCGTCTCGCGCAGGCGGCGGATGAACTCGTCGGCCCCCGGCACCGGGTGGCCCTCGTGGACGAGCACCCCGTCCATGTCCGACAGCCAGCACTCGATCGGCTTGCGCACGTCCGCCATGATCCGAGATCCCCCGCTTTTCAGTCATGTATCCGGTTTTATCTGGAGACAACCAGGATGACAGGTTCGGACCCGGCCGCCGTACCGTGCCCGCCCGCGGGGGGAGGCGGACGCCGCCGGGTCCCGGCACCGGAGGCGGGCACCGCCGGGGTCCGGGCACCGGACGGCGCGGGGACCGCCGCAGCAGCGGTGGCCGGGCCGGCGGACCTCCCCGGATGGGCGAGACTGGCGGAGTGGACGAGACTCCCCGGGCGAGTGACGAACTGATCGACGCGTTGGGCCGGATCGGCGTCCGGTACGGCGACGCGCCCCCGGTGGTGCTGCCCACCCGGCCGGACGTGACGATCGTGCGGGCCGGGTCCGCGGTGGTCAAGGCGCACGCCCCCGGCGCCGAGCGGGAGCCGCTGGCGGCGCGGATGCGGGCCGTCGCCGGTCCCCGGCTGCGCGGGATCCTGCTGGAACCGGTGACGGGCGAGGTCATGACCGCCGGGGACCGGCTGGTCACCGTCTGGCCGGCCGGGACACCGGTGGATCCCGAGGATCCGGACGCGGCCCCCTGGGAGGCGGGGGCGCGGCTGCTGGCCGGGCTGCACGCCGTACCGGCCGGGGCGCTGCCGCCGCTGCCGCCCGCGGGCGGACCCGCGCGGGTGGGGAAGACCGTCGCCCGCCTGGACGCCGGCCCCGCGGACTCCGCGGCCGCGCGCGTCGTGCGCCGCGCCTTCCACTCCCTGCCCGGACTGCCCGGGTCGTCCGGGTCGTCCGGCGCCGACGTACGGCGATCCGCCCCGGATCGTCCGTCCGGGCCGTGCTCCCTGGCGCACGGCGACTGGCACCTGGGGCAGATGGTCCGCCACCGCGGCGAGTGGATCCTCATCGACGCCGACGACCTGGGGGTCGGCGACCCCGCCTGGGACCTGGCCCGGCCCGCGGCCTGGTTCGCCGCCGGTCTGCTGGAGCCGCAGGTGTGGCACCGCTTCCTGGCGGCCTACCGCGCCGCGGGCGGGTGCGCCGTGGGAGCCGGCGGCGACCCGTGGGAGCGGCTGGACCTCCCGGCGCAGGCGCTGACCGTGCAGCTCGCCGCCGCGGCGGTGGCGGCGGCCGGGCGGGAGGGGCGGGAGTTGGACGAGGTGGAGCAGGTGCTGATCGACTCCTGCCAGAGGATTGTCCGGTTCCGGAGCGCCTGCCATAGTGCTGACACGCAGTAGGTTGGTGTTACGACGACCCGATGCCAAGGCAAGGAGATCGACCACATGCAGTGTCCGAAGTGTCGCGGCAACATGCGCACGTACGAGCGCAATGGTGTCCACATCGACCAGTGCGACGGTTGTCGCGGGATCTTCCTGGACTACGGCGAGCTCGAGACGCTGACCCGCATGGAGAGTCAGTGGTCCCAGCAGCACGCCGCCCCCGCTCCGCCGCCTCCGCCGCCGGCCCACGGCGCCCCGGGCTGGGGAGCCCCGGCCCCGCACTACGGCGGTCACTACGGCCACCACCGCCAGCGCAGCTGGGTGGGCATGCTCTTCTCCACCTGACCGGTTCCCGATCGGCTCCCGATCGGCTCAGGGGGGATGACCCGGGACCGCGGCCTCGTCGAGGTCGCGGTCTTCGCGTGAGGGCGTCCGCGCGGCCGGGTCACGCGAACCGTCCGCGCGGCCGGATCGCGCCAACCGTCCGGGCGACCGCTCCGGCCGGGCCCGGCCGGAGCGGTCGCCCGGACCGGACCGGCTATTTGGGGAACTTGTCCGGGTCCACCGGCTTGGAGCGGACGGTGCCGCCCTTGACGGCGTGCAGGGTGAGCGTCCAGTTGTTCCAGCGGATGTACCCGCCGGAGCGGGTGGTCCTGAACCGCACGCTCTTGCCGAACTCGGTGAACCCGCACGAGCGGGTGAACGCCTTGGCGCCGGAGTCCCAGTCGGTGCCCGTGGTGTAGAAGACCTTGTACTTCCCGTCGCGCACACCCGAGACCGTGGCCTTGGACTTCTTGCGCACGTAGAAGCTGAACGCCTTCTTCTTGCCGCGCATCACCACGACGACCGCATCGCGCGAGCCGCCGTTGTCCACCTTCATCGAGCCCCGGCCGGTACGGCTCTCGGACTGGATGACCTTCCCGTTGGACAGGCGGCGGGTCTTCTGCTTGCCTGCCTTCACCGCGACGACGTCGGCCGGGTAGCCGGCCAGCGCCGCGGCGGCCTCCTTCATGTCGGCCAGATCCCCGGCGCGGTCCAGCTTCGTCAGCACCGCGGGACCGGTGCACCTCTCCTGCGCCAGCACGTCCGGGCGCACCCCGTCGAGGGCCGTGCCGAACGCGCGCAGCGCGTCGAGGTAGGTGGCGTGCTGGACGGCCAGCTCGGGCGGGGGCGCCAGCGCCTGAAGCCGGGACGCCGCCTCGTTCGCCGCCGTGGAGGCCTGACCGATCCGCTTGTCGAGGTTCTTCAGCCCGTCGGTGTCGGCCAGCTTCCTGAGGGCGTCCCGGACCGGACCGCGCGCCTGCTGCAGCTCGGTCCGGTAGGCCTCCGCGGTCAGGGTCGACGGGGACGGCGCGGTGCTCGCGACGGTGCCGCCGGACGAGGTGCCGGCCGGGGCGCCGGGTGACCCGACCACTCCGCTCGCGGTGGCCTGCCCCGCGACGGGCCGGACACCGGTGGTGGAGGTGCAAGCGGTCAGGGCCAGCGCGGTGGCCGCGCCGACGGCCGCGGCGAGCGCGGCGCGGGAGCGCGTGCGGGGGGCAGCCAGGGGACTCATCTGCCCCACTATTGCCCGATTGATTAATCTACGTCAAACCTCCTTCCGGGCAGGGGACACCAGCTGCTCCGACAGCATGCCCTCCCGGTCCAGGGTCAGTCGGCGGGTGATCCCGATGGACTCCAGGAACGGCCGGTCGTGGCCCGCCACCACCAGCGCGCCCCGGTAGGCCCCCAGCGCCTGGACGAGCTGCCGGACGCTCGCCAGGTCGAGGTTGTTGGTCGGCTCGTCCAGCAGCAGCAGCCGCGGCGGCGGCTCGGCGCAGAGCAGCGCCGCCAGCACGGCGCGGAACCGCTCTCCTCCCGAGAGCGTCGCGGCGGCCCGGTCGGCCCGATCGCCCCGGAACAGGAAGCGGGCCAGTCTGGCCCGGACCTGGTTGGCCGTGGCCGACGGCGCGAACCGGCGGACGTTGTCCACCACGCTGAGCCCGTCGTCGAGCAGGTCGAGCCGCTGCGGCAGGTACCGCACGCCGGGCACGCCCACCGTGACGGACCCCTCCACCGGTTCCAGCTCCCCGACGATCGTGCGCAGGAGCGTGGTCTTGCCCGACCCGTTGGGGCCGACCAGCGCGATGCGCTCCGGCCCCCGCACGACGAGCTCCTCCACCGCCGTCCCGCTCGCGGTCCGCAGGCCGGTCACGGTCAGCACGGTCTTGCCCGCGGGCACGGCCGTCTCGGGCAGCCCGATCCGGATCTCGGGGTCGTCGCGGACCGCGGCCTCGGCCTCGCCGAGCCGTTCGCGGGCCTCGGCCAGCTTGCCGGCGTGCATGATGCGGTGCTTGCCCGCCGCGACCTGCGCCTCGCGCTTCCGGGCCTGCATGACGATCTTCGGTTCGCGCTTGCGCTCGTACATCGTGTCGCCGTAGCGCACCCGGCGGGCCAGCTTCACCTGCGCCTCCTCCCATTCGCGCTTCTGCCGCCGCACGTCGGCCTCCGCCGTGCGGACCATCCGCTCGGCGGTCTCCCGCTCGGCGGCGAGCGCCTCCTCGTAGGCCGTCAGGTTCCCGCCGTACATCCGGATCGCACCGCCGGACAGGTCGGCCACGGTGTCCACCCGTTCCAGCAGGGCCCGGTCGTGGCTGACCACCACCAGCACGCCGGTCCACGCCTCCACCGCCGCGTACAGCCGGTGCCGGGCGTCCAGGTCGAGATTGTTGGTCGGCTCGTCCAGCAGCAGCACCGCGGGACGGCGCAGCAGCAGCGCGGCCAGACCGGCCATGACGGTCTCGCCGCCGGACAGCGTCGCGACCGTCCGGTCGAGGCCGACGTGGCCGAGGCCGAGCCGGCCGAGTTCGGCGCGGGCGCGCTCCTCGACGTCCCAGTCGTCGCCGATCACCGCGAAGCACTCCGCCAGCTCGTGCTCGGCGACCTCGCCGCGCTCGACGGCCAGCAGCGCGTTCCGCCGGTCCGTGATGCCGAGCAGGTCGGAGACGGTACGGCGCGCCGCCAGGGTGAGGTTCTGCGGCAGGTAGCCGGTCTCCCCGCCGACCGCGACCGAGCCGGAGAGCGGGGTGAGCTCGCCCGCGACGAGCTTGAGCAGGGTGGACTTGCCCGAGCCGTTGACGCCGATCAGGCCGGTACGGCCGGTCGGGAAGGCCGCGTCGAGGCCGTCCAGCACGACCGTGCCGTCCGGCCAGGCGAACGAGAGGCGGTCGCAGACGATGGAGGATGAGACAGAGGATGACATGGGCGGCTCCCGGGAATGCGTCGTGATGTCGGGGACACGGGAGACACCGCGTGCGCGCACGCCTCGACGGGGAAGAGCCCACGGAGAAACGCCGTCGGGGACGGGGAGGCTCGACTGAGGTCGGATGCGCGCCGGGCCGCAGGGCGGCTCTCGCAGCGCGGTGTCGGGACCTCAGAACTCCACCGGACTCCCCGGATGACGGCGATAGGACGTCAACGACGCTACGTCGCGGCATCGGGGGCGTCAACTCTTTTTCCCGCGCCGTGGCCTCACCGCTTTCCCCGCGCCGTTTTCCCCGCGCCGTGGCCTCACCACGGAGCCGTCCAGGCCACGGGACCGCCCGGACCGCGGCGCGAAACCACCCGGACGGCGCGGACCCGCCCGGACGGCATGGACCTGCTCAGCCGAGGGGGCGGAACACCAGGAGCGAGCGGGGGCGCTTGGCGAACTCCACCTCACCGGAGACGGTGAACGCCTCCCCGTCGCACGCGAGCCGTACCTCACCCGACGGGGAGGACACCCGGAGCGTGTCGGCCTGCCACTGCTGGTAGTGGCGGGACAGCCGGAACCTGCCGGTCAGGACGCTGAGGAAGGCCCGCGCCCGGGGCAGACGGGCCGCGGCGGTCAGGATCCGCACGTCCAGCAGCCCGTCCTCCAGCCGCTCACGCCGCGTGGGCGCGGCGCCGCGCACCTGGTGGCGGCAGTTGCCCACGAAGACCAGCCAGACCCGGCGCGGCACCCCGTCCACGACGAGGTCGACGGGGCGCGCGCCGCCCGGCCCGAGCACTTCGGCCATCGCCCACAGCAGGGCGGGCCACTTGCCGATCCGGCCCTGCCGCCGCTCCCGGCGGGCCAGCACCTCGGGGTAGATCCCCAGGCTCGCCGCGTCGACGAAGGGCCGTCCGGCGGCCTCCCCGACGTCGACGGTCACCAGGTCGCCGGACCGGTAGGCGTCGACGGCGTCGTCCACGGTCAGCAGCCCGAGCGCGCGGGCGAAGTCGCCGGGCGTCCCCGAGGGCACCACCAGCAGCGGGACGCCGGTCCGCAGCGCCTGCCCGGCGGCCCGGGCCACCACGCCGTCGTCCCCGGCCACCGCGAGCACCTTGGCCCGGGAGGCGGCCTCGTCCACCACCTGCGCGATGTCGTCGCCGGGACCCGGTTCGCAGACCTCGGCGCGCGGGAGCGCGGCGCGCAGCGCGTCGGCCGTCCTGGTCCCGGCCTCCGCCGCGGTGAACGCGCCCTTCCCGGCTCCCCGCCCCGCCCCGCCCCCGGCGTCCCGCTCCGCGACCTGCTCCGCGCCCTCGTCCACCACGGCGACCAGCCCCTCCCCCTCCGGGTCGAGCCGGACGGGGGGCGCGGTGACGGCGGCGCGGGCCCGCCCCGCCTCGGCCGCCTCCGGCCACAGCCGCAGGGTGAGCGCTCCCGCCGCCACCCCGACCGCCGCCCCGGCCAGCACGTCCCCCGGGTAGTGCACACCGGTGTACACCCGGGAGAAGCAGACCCCGGCCGCCAGCAGCCCGACCGGGACGGCGACGGCCCGGGGCGCCTCCATGGCCACCGCGGCGGCGAACGCGGCGGCCGAGGCCGAGTGCCCGGAGGGGAAGGACGCCGACAGGGGCATCCTGACCAGCCGGGCGAAGGGGAGCCCGTCCGGGGACGGCCGGTTCCGGCGGAAGGCCTGCTTGCCCACCAGGTTGACCAGCGGGCTGGCCAGGCTGACCGCGAGCAGACCCCGGGTCGCGGCCCGGCGCAGCGGCCGTCGGCCGCTGACCGCCAGCGCTCCGGCGATCCCGGCCCAGAGCAGGGAGTTGTCCGCCGCACGGGACAGGGCGGGCACCACGCGGTCGAGGCCGGCGAGCCGGGCGCCCGCCACGGCGGCGAACAACCGCCGGTCCATCCTGCCGAGCCGCTCCCGCAACCGCATCGTCCCCACCCTCTCGAATGACGGGCAAATGAACAGGTATGTAATTCTGCCGATCACCTCCATATCCCATGCGCACCCCTTTTACTCGCCGCAGATAATCCCCATCAAAGGTGTTTTCCAGGAAATGGGGTGCGATGAAGCGGTTGCTCGGCATCGCCCTGGCGCTGCTGCTCGCCGCCGTGGTCGCGGTGGCCCTCTACCTCGGCAACGGCGGCGGCGAACCCGTCGTGGTCCGGGGGGTGATCGGCTCGGAGAAGGAGCCGTTCTTCAACGACCCCCGGGTGCGCGCGGCGTTCGAGAAGCACGGGCTGCGGGTGGAGGTGGAGACCGCCGGATCCCGGCAGATCGCCGTGGGGTCCGACCTGGACGGCTACGCCTTCGCCTTCCCCTCCAGCCTCCCCGCGGCGGAGAAGATCAGGAAGGACCGGAAGGTCGCCCGGGTCTACTCCCCCTTCCACTCGCCCATGGCGGTGGCCACCTTCGAGCCGATCGTCCGCGTCCTGGCCGGCGCCGGGCTGGTCCGCGACTCCGGTCAGGGCCACCAGCTCCTCGACATCGCCGCCTACCTCGACCTGGTCGCCGAGGGGGCCCGCTGGGACCGGCTGCCCGGCAACACCGCCTACCCCGCGCGCAAGCGGGTGCTGCTGACCACCACCGACGTGCGGACCTCCAACTCCGCCGCCATGTACCTGGCGATGACCAGCTACGTCGCCAACGGCGACGACGTGGTCGACTCCGCCGCGCAGGTGCCCCGCCTGGCGGAGAAGCTGGCGCCGGTCTTCCTCGACCAGGGCTACTCGCAGGCCTCCAGCGAGGCGCCGTTCCAGGACTACCTCGTCATGGGGTCCGGCAAGACGCCGATGGTCGTGATCTACGAGGCGCAGTACCTGTCCCGGCTGTTCTCCGGCGACGGGTCGATCACCTCCGACATGCGGCTGCTGTACCCGGCGCCGACCGTGCTCAGCAAGCACACGCTGGTGCCGCTCGGCGAGCACGGGGAGCGGGTCGGCCGGCTGCTCACCGAGGACCCCGAGCTGCGTGCCCTCGCCGTACGGCACGGCTTCCGCACCGCCGACCCGAAGTCCTTCACCGACCTGGTCGCCGCCCACCGGGCGCCGGTCGCGCGGAACCTGGTGGACGTGGTCGAACCACCCGCCTACGAGCACCTGGACCGGCTCATCGCCGGCATCGAGCGGCTCTACGCCGGCGGCGCCGCACCGCGGACCGAGGGAGGGTCCTGACCGTGGCAGAGAGCACGACAGAGAGCGCGGCAGAGAGCACGGGGACCGCCGGGAACCCGGGGACCGCCGGGAACCCTGCGAGCGCAGCCGGGAGCGGCCTGACGCCCGCCCCGTTCATCCCGCCCGCACCGTCCGCCCCGTCCGCCCCGCCCGTCCCGGCGGCGGGCGGCCTGACGCTCACCCCGCCGGCCCCGGTGGCGGCCGTCCCGGCGCAGCAGGCCGCGACCATGCTGCCGCTGCCCGAGGAGCGCCGGGCCGAGCTGACCGCCAAGGCCCGGGACTTCGCGGCGGAACTGGCCGCGATGGACCCCCGGGTGCCGGACTTCACCCGCCGGGTGGACGACATCGCCTCGATGGGCGACGGCGAGATCCGCTCCGCCTCGCAGGTGGCCGGCCGCATGCTCCACCGGCCGGTGGCGGCCCTGTCCGCGGCCAGGGGCGAGGGCGCCGACGCCCAGGCGCGGGTGGCGGGGCGGCTGGTGGAGCTGCGCCGTACCGTGGTGGACCTCGACCCGAAACAGGCGGCGAGCGGGCCGCGCAGGCTGCTGGGGCTGATCCCGTTCGGCGACCGGCTCCGCGACTACTTCGCCAGGTACGCCTCCGCGCAGAAGCACCTCGACGACATCGTCCGGGCGCTGAAGTCCGGACAGGACGAGCTGCTCAAGGACAACGCCGCGATCGAGGGCGAGAAGGCGAACCTGTGGGAGGCGATGACCCGGCTGCAGGAGTACGCGGTACTGGCCGCCGCGCTCGACACCGCCCTGGAGGAGCACCTGCTGCACCTGGAGGCCACCGACCCGGGGCGGGCGACCGCGCTCCGCTCGGACGCGTTGTTCCCGGTACGGCAGAAGCACCAGGACCTCCTCACCCAGCTGGCCGTCTCCGTGCAGGGCTACCTGGCCCTGGACCTGGTCCGCAAGAACAACCGGGAGCTGATCAAGGGCGTGGACCGGGCGACCACCACGACGGTCGCCGCGCTGCGCACCGCGGTGATCGTGGCCCGGGCGCTGGCGAACCAGAAGCTGGTGCTGGACCAGATCACCGCGCTCACCACCATGACCGGCGACCTGATCCTGGCCACCGGCGAGATGCTCCGCACCCAGGCCGGCGCGATCCAGAACCAGGCCGCCGCCACCACGGTGGACATGGACACGCTGCGCCGGGCGTTCGACGACGTCTACGCCACCATGGACATGATCGACTCCTTCCGCGCGCAGGCCGTGCAGAACATGGCCGTCACCGTGGAGAGCCTGACCGTCGAGGTGGAGCACGCCAGGACCTACGTCGAGCGGGCGGCCTCGCGGGCCGTCGAGGGGCCGGAGGCGGGCCGATGAGCGCACCGCCCGGCGGCGCCCGCCGTACCGCGCGGGGAGCACAGGAGACCCGAGGGGCACGAGGGACATCAGGAACTCGGGGGGCTCCGGCGGCTCCAGGGACGCTGCGGCGGCTGACCGCCGCAGCGGTGGCGGCGGTGTCGGCGCTCGTCCTGGCGGCGTGCGGGGCCGGCGGCGCACCGGGAGACGGACCGCAGGACGGGCCGGACGTGCTTCGGGTCCTGGCCGGCAGCGAGGTGGCGGACCTGGAGCCGCTGCTGGGGCAGTCCGGCGTGAAGGTGCGGCTCACCTACGCCGGCACTCTGGACGGGGCCGAGCAGGTGGCCTCCGGCGGCGCCGACGGCCGGTACGACGCCGTGTGGTTCTCCTCCAACCGCTACCTGTCGCTGATCGACGGCGCGCGGGCCCGGCTGTCCACCGAGACGCCGACCATGGTCTCCCCGGTGCTGCTCGGCCTGCGCACCGCCAAGGCCGCCGAGCTGGGCTGGGCGGACGGCCGCGCCACCTGGGAGGAGATCGCCACCGCCGCCCGCGACGGGCGCTTCACCTTCGGCATGACCAACCCGGCCTCGTCCAATTCGGGCTTCTCCGCGCTGGTCGGCGTGGCCGCCGGGCTGTCGGGCGCGGACGGGGCGCTGACCGCCGAGCAGGTCGCCGTGGTGACGCCGCGGCTCAAGGAGTTCTTCGCCGCCCAGAAGCTCACCTCCGGCTCCTCCGGCTGGCTGGCCGAGGCCTACGCGCGCGACGGCGGGGTGGACGGCATCGTCAACTACGAGTCGGTGCTGCTGGGCATGGAGGGCCTGACCCTCGTCCGCCCGTCCGACGGCGTGGTGACCGCGGACTACCCGCTGACCCTGCTGGCCTCCGCCCCGGCGGAGAAGAAGGAGCTGTACGGCAGGCTGGCCGCCTGGCTGCGCACCCCGGACACGCAGCGGAAGATCATGACCGACACCCACCGGCGGCCCGCCGTGCCCGGGGTGCGGCCCGGCCCGGAGTTCGGCACGGAGCCCCTGCTGGAGCTGCCGTTCCCCAACCGCCGGGGCACCGCCGACGGGCTGATCACCGCCTACCTCGACGAACTGCGGGCCCCGGCGCACGCGTTGTTCGTGCTGGACACCTCCGGCTCGATGCGGGGCGAGCGGATCGACGCGCTGCGCAAGGCCCTGGTCACGCTGACCGGCGCCGACCGCTCGGCCTCCGGGACGTTCTCCCGGTTCCGCAGCCGCGAGACCGTGACCATGATCCCGTTCAGCGGGAGCGTGGGCGAGACGCGCTCCTTCACCCTGCCCGAGAACGCCCCGCAGCAGGTGCTCGCGGACATCCGGCGGTACGCCGAGGGGCTCCAGGCGAGCGGCGGCACCGCGATCTACGACGGGTTGCGGGCCGCCTACCCGGAGAGTCTCAGGACCGATCCCGGCCACTTCACCTCGATCGTGCTGATGACCGACGGGCGCAACACCGACGGCGCCTCCTTCGAGGACTTCGCGTCGCTGTACCGGATGATCCCGCAGGGACGGCGGGCGCGGACCTTCGTGGTGCTGTTCGGCGAGAGCGACGCGGAGGAGATGACGCGCGTCGCGACGCTGACCGGGGGCGCCGTCTTCGACGCCCGCGACGGCTCCCTGGCCGAGGCCTTCAAGGAGATCCGTGGCTACCAGTGACCGGCGCCGCGGGAGGGGCCGGGCGGGCTCCGGCGGGGTGGCACGCTATCTCGGCTCCACCCGCAACATCGCCGGCTGCGTCCTCGCGCTGACCGGCCTGGCGGCGCACTTCCTCGGACTCGCGGGCACGCTCTGGCCGCTGGTGGTGGCCGGCCTGTACGGTGTGGGCGCGCTGCTGGCTCCGCCCGAGCGGGCCCGGACGGCCCCCTCCCCCGCCGAGGCCGAGACCGGTGCGCTCCGCGCCGACCTGGACGCGCTGCGCAGGCGGGCGACCGGGTCGGAGCGGTTCCCCGCCGACGTGACCGCCCGGGTGGAGGAGCTGGCCGGGCTGCTGGCGGGCATGCTGGAGCGGGCGGAGGCGCTGGCCGCCTCCCCCGACCACCTGCACGTCGTCTCCCGGACGATCCGCGACTACCTCCCGGCGAGCCTGGAGGCCTACGCCAACCTGCCGCGCGCCTACGCGCTGGAGCGCCGGGACGGCCGCGGGCCCAGCGCCCACGAGGAGCTCCTGGCCCAGCTCGACCTGCTGGACGACGGGCTCCGGGAGATCGCCCGCGCCGTGCACCGGGGCGACGAGCAGGCGCTGCGCGATCAGGGCCGCTTCCTGCGCGACCGGTTCGGCCGCTCCGAACTGGACCTCTAGCGCCGGATCCGCCCCCGCGGCGTTTGCCGACCCGCTCCGGGGATAGGGGCTGTCCTCGTCGGAGAACGCACCTACGGAGGGACGATCATGGGCACCGAGGACAAGATCTCCAACAAGGCCGAGGAGCTCAAGGGCCGGGCCAAGGAGAACGTGGGATACGCCACCGGTGACGAGGAACTGCGCGCCGAGGGCCGGGCCGACCAGGCCGAGGGCAGCCTCAAGCAGGCGGGCGAGAAGGTGAAGGACGCCGGCAAGAAGATCAAGGACGCCTTCACGAGCTGACGCGCCACGGCGACGCGGCGGGGGACGGGATCGGCCGTCCCCCGCCGTTTCCGTGCCCGCGCCGCCCGGCGTCCCTGCGGAGATGACCTTTTCTCCCCGTCCGCTCATGTACGCACACCTTTGCCCATTCGCCTGCGCGCACCTGTGCGCCCGGAGACGGACGGTCTCCGGGCAGGGCGGGACGCGGCCCCGGTTTCGGCCCGCGAACCCGGGTAGGCCACCGGTACACGAAGGGAGAACGACATGACAGAGCACCGGACGGTGCCCGAACTGATGCAGGAGAACGACGTCATCGATCTGCTGATCCGGCAGCACGCGCTGATCAGGGACCTGTTCGACGAGGTAGAGAGGGCGACCGGCGCCGAACGGGCCGACGCCTTCCAGCGACTGGTCCGCATGCTGGCCGTGCACGAGACCGCCGAGGAGGAGATCGTGCACCCCTACGCCCGCCGCAAGCTGGAGGGCGGGGACGCGGTGGTCGACGACCGCCTGGCCGAGGAGCACGAGGCCAAGAAGCTGCTGATGGCGATGGACAAGGCGGGCCCCGAGGACTCCCGGTTCCTGACGAACCTGGCCGTGCTGCGGGCCTCCGTGCTCGCCCACGCCAGGAGCGAGGAGCGCTACGAGTTCACCCAGCTGCGCGCCCGCACCAGCCAGACCGAGCGCCGGGCGATGGCCGCCGGGCTGAAGGCCGCCGAGGCGATGGCCCCCACCCATCCCCACCCGGGGGTCGAGTCGGCGACCAAGAACCTGCTGGTGGGCACCCCGGTCGCGATGATGGACCGGGTCCGCGACGCCGTCCGCAACGCGATGGGCAAGGACGGCTGAGCCGCCCCGCACGCCGTACGGCCCGCACCCCGGGTGAAGGGGTACGGGCCGTACGGCGTGCGGGCGCCGGGAGGGCGCCCGCGACCGACGCCTAGCTGATGCCGCGGAGGCTGGGGACCGGGTGCTCGCCCTCCGTCTGGTGGCGGTACTCCCGGCCGGACTTGGCGCGGTTCTCGTCGATGACGAGCTCGCTCGGCGGCTTCTCCCCGCCGTGGATGGACTCCTGCAGCTTCTCGAACCGCTCGTGCATCTCCTGCACGTAGCCGGTGCCGATCGTGGTGTGGTCGATCTGCGTGGCCAGCAGCTCGCGCACGTACTCCTTGTTCGGCTCGAAGGTCACCGGCGCCGGCAGGTACGGGGCCACGACCGCCTCGGGGTCGCGGCCGTCGTTCCTCTTGAACAGCTCGGCGGCGATGCGCAGGTGCTCCAGCTCCATGTTGAGATGGAGCTCCCAGACGGCCTTCACCTTCGGGTCGGACTCGGTCTCCATGAACGAGTGGTACAGGTAGCACTCGTTGTACTCGTGGTTGAGCAGCATCTCCCACCACGTCTCCCCCGGGTCCACCAGGGACTCGTAGTGGGTGACGTGCTCCTCCTCGATGAGCCCGATCTCCTGGTAGAGCTGGCGGGCGATCGGCTCCATGTAGGTCGGGCCGACGTTCATGTAGAAGTTCATGGTCTGCTGCTCGGCCGCCATGATCGTCAGCGCGTGCAGCTTCGAGATCGGCTCGGTGACGCTCCTGTCGTACGGCGCGCGCACGTTGTCGATCGGATGGCGGTGGTGCAGATAGGTGGGGCGGCCGGGCATGACCTCGGTCAGCCCGTCGACGATCCTCTCCGCCTTGCGGTGCTCGATCATCTCGAACAGGTTGGCGTAGCGGTACAGGTGGTCGAAGTCCTCCAGCACGCCGAACTGGTAGGCCTGCTTGAGGTAGGGGTCCGGCTCCATCCGCGCGACCCAGGCGGTCAGGTCCACCGCGACCTGCTCGTAGGCGAGCGTGGTCTCCAGCACCGAGGCCAGGCCCGGCAGCAGCCAGTTGACGACCTTCTGCTGCTGGGCCTCGATGTAGCGGACCTCGGCCAGCTGCTGCTTGATCAGCGGGTCCGGGCAGTGCCGGGCGAAGTGGTGGCTGAACATGACCGCCTCGACCTCGATGCCGTTCATCGCGATGACGCGGCACCGGGTGTAGGGATCGGAGTGGTCGGGGTCGATCGGGTCGACGTTCAGCTCACGCCAGTTGCGCAGCTGCCGGTCCAGCGGGATTCCCCGCTCCTGCAACGGATTGAAGGACATTCGCCTCTCCTCGTTCGGTGGCCGTGGCGTGGATCGGCTGCCTTACCCGCTCGTTCCGCGGAGCAACCCGGCCTCATCCGCCACCTTCCCCGGACCGTCCCTCGCCCCTGGCCGCGGCAGGAAAAATCATCGTCAACCGCGCGTTCCTCCGATCAGTCCTCTCCGGTCGAGCCGGGGGCGGGGTCGCTCAGGTCGTAGCCGCGGGCCGCCAGCGCGGTCTCGACCGCCGCGCACACCGTCTCCACGACCGTGACCCGGGCCAGGCGCTTGTCGTCGCCGGGCACGACGTGCCAGGGGCCGTCGGGGTGGTCGGTGCGCTCCAGCATCTCCTCGACCGCGATCTCGTACTGCGCGCGCTTCTCCCGGTTGCGCCAGTCCTCGGGGGTGAGCTTCCAGGCGCGCAGCGGGTCGTCGGCCCGGTCCTGGAAGCGGCGGAGCTGCTCCTCCTCCGAGACGTGCATCCAGAACTTGACGAGGATCATGCCCTCGGCGGCGAGGGTCCGCTCGAACTCCACGATCTCGCCGTAGGCCCGCCGCCACTGCTCCTCGGTGGCGAAGCCCTCCACCCGCTCCACCAGCACCCGCCCGTACCAGGACCGGTCGAGCACCGCCATGCCGCCCCAGCCCGGCAGGACCGGCCAGAACCGCCAGAGGAAGTGGTGGCGCTTCTCGTCGTAGGTCGGGGCCGCGAACTGGGCGACCCGCACGTGCCGCGGGTCGAGCGGGCGGACCAGGCGCTTGATCGCGCCGCCCTTGCCGGAGGCGTCCCAGCCCTCGAACACGACGCAGAGCGGCGGGCCGACGCGTTTGTCGCCGATCTGCCCGCCGAGCATGAGGCGCAGCCTCAGCAGGCGGTGCAGCGCGGCGTCGAGCCGCTCGGACGCCTCCTTCTTGTGCAGTCTCCGGGACAGGTCGATCTCAGCCAGTCGGTTCATGCCTCCCAGCCTCGCACGCCCCGGTGCAGGCGGCTCCGGTACACCTCGCGGGCCCGGTCGTACAGGGCCAGGTGGTCGGCGAGCTGCCCGGCGCTCTCGAACCGGCCCTCCTCGCGGACCATCGCCTCCAGGCCGTCCAGCCACTCCAGGCACCAGCGGACGTCCTCGGGCCGGGCCACCCGGCGGCCGTCCACGTCCAGGTGGACCGGGCTGGTGTGGGCGTGCACGCCGGTGGGGTGGAAACTGCGCTCGTGCGGCCCACCGGAGGCGACCGCGACCACGTACGTCGGTTCGGTCACGACCAGCTCCGCGGTCACCTCGGTGACCGGTGCGCCCCCCGGCGCACCGCCGGGTCCCGCGACCGTCACACCTCCACCGGGTCCCGCGACCGTCACACCTCCGCCGGGTCCTACGGCGATCACCCCGTCGGCGGTGCGGAGCTCCAGCCGCTCCACCTCCGGCCCGACCGCCCTGGCCGTCACCGTCACCCGGGCCCCGGCCGGCAGGTCCAGGGCGTCGCCCGGCCCGTGCCCGTCCACCGACAGCTCCAGCCACGGCCCGGTGGTGCCGAAGGTCCGGCCCCGCCGGATCGCCTCGGCGAACGACTCGGCGGTGAGCGGCCCCTCCACCCGGGCGTACACCCGCGCCCACCCCGGCGGGCTGGACTGGCAGCCCCGGCGGGCGAAGGAGATCATGGAGTCGGTCCCGGCGGTGACCGCCAGCCGGTTGCCGGCTCCGAGCAGGCGCCGGTAGACGAGGGCGGTCCCCTCGACCGAAGAGTGGTTGAGCACGTCGAGGGCGTCGACCAGGCCGAGCGCCGCGTCGGCGACGATCTCCCGCGAGGAGCAGTTGCGCCGGCGGAGCAGGACCGCCTCCGGGCCGTCGGTCTCGGAGACCGGGGCGTGGAAGGGGTGGCTGTAGCCGGTGACCGCGCCCAGCGCCCGCAACTCCCGGCAGGCCGCGCTGTTGGGCGGCCAGTCGGCGGTGCCCAGGAAGCCGGTGTGGAAGCGGGACGGCGGGCCGGCCGGGGCGAAGGCGTAGAAGTGGCCGAGCAGGTCGTTGCGGTACTCGACGCCGAGCCGGGCCAGGTGGGCGGCGTCCGACCACGGCAGGTCCTCGCCCGCCCAGTGCTCCAGCGCCTCGGCGTCGTAGACCCGCGCCGAGGAGACGTTCCCGGCGACCAGGTTGAGCACGTGCAGGTCCTCGCCGTGCTGCATGGCCGCGGCCAGCGCCGGGGTGCCGACCATGTCCCCGGCCCAGTTGAGGTGGACGTGCATGTCCCCGCCGTACCAGCCCCGGGCCGCGGCGTCGTGCAGCCGCTCGGGCGCCAGCTCGACCAGCGTCTCCTCCCCGGCGACCGGGGTGACCGCCGCCTCCGCGGAGCCGTACTCCATGCCGCGGGCCACCCGGACGGTGAGCGGCTCGGCGGGCACGTCCAGCACCAGGTCGTCGCCGTGGAAGTAGGGGCGCACGTGGGCGTCGCGCCGGTGCGGGGCCCCGGCCGGGTACCAGCCCTGGCCGTGCTCGCCGTACACGCTCCACCGGCACGGCATGCCCGCGCGCAGCCGCAGGCGGGCGGTGGCCGCGGGGCGGGTCAGCGGGGACAGGTCCACCGGCGACCCGTCGGCGGCGACCTCGACGGCGGAGGTGATCGGGATCAGCAGCGCGCCGCCCGGGGCGACCTCGTACGCGCGTCCGCCCACCACCACGGTCGCGGGCCCGGTGCGGGCGGAGTCGACGAGCAGCGTCGTCTCCAGCGGCCGTCCGTCCAGTACGGCCTGCGCCTTGGCCTCCAGCACCGCCCCGTCGGCGGTGAGGCGGAGCGCCGCCAGGTTCTCCAGCACCTCTCCGGCGAGGACGTCCCTGACCACCTCGGCCATGTCGAGCTCGACGAGGTGGTCCTCCAGCTCGCGGGGGTCGGCGTCCGGGTGGCGTTCGGCGACCTTCCGGTGGCAGACGCCCCAGAAGTCGCGCGGCCCCATGAGGTAGGCGTCGGTGGCCATCGACATGACGTAGAAGATCGGGTCCTCGCCCCAGGTGACCCCGTGCGCGGCCAGCAGCGCCCGGTAGTCCTCCAGCGCCCCGGCCACCGCCGGAGGGAGAGCGGGATCGTCGCACATGCATGCTCCTCGGACGGATTCATCGTGATCTCCGCAATCGTGACACGGCGAGCACGGGCCGTCAGGAGCGCGTCCTCCCGAGGAGGTGGTTCATCCCACCCGGGTGGACGGATGTCTCTACCGGGTGGGCTCCAGCCTCCCCGGACCGGCGGCCTCGGCGCGGCCGAGGCGGACCTTCATCGCGTGCTCCACCAGGGTGATCAGGATCTCCTTGCCCGACTGCCGCCGGCGCGCGTCCCCGAGCACGATCGGGACGTCCTCGGGGAGGGTCAGCCCGAGCCGCACCTCGTCCAGGTCGTAGCGGCGGGCGCCGTCGAAGCAGTTCACCGCGACGATGAAGGGCGTGTCCCGCCGCTCGAAGTAGTCCAGCGAGGGGAAGCAGTCGGCCAGCCTGCGGGTGTCGGCCAGCACGACCGCGCCCATCGCACCGAGCGCCAGCTCGTCCCAGAGGAACCAGAACCGCTCCTGGCCGGGGGTGCCGAACAGGTAGAGCCGGTAGGCGTCGCCGATGGTGATGCGGCCGAAGTCCATCGCGACGGTCGTGGTGCCCTTGCCCTCCACGCCGGACAGGTCGTCGATCCCGACGCCCCGGTCGGTCAGCGTCTCCTCGGTGCGCAGCGGCTCGATCTCGGAGACCGCGCCGACCAGGGTGGTCTTGCCCGCCCCGAACCCGCCCGCGACCAGGATCTTGATCGCCTTGGGCAGCACGGCCCGCCCGGCGTCGCGGCTAGAGCGCACGGAGTCCATCCAGCACCGCCCGGTACAGCCTCTCGTCGTTCATGTCCGTCTCCATCTGGGGTTCCTGCAGGGTGATGTAGCCCTGGTCGAGCAGGTCGCCGAGCAGCACGCGGACGGTGCCCGCCGGCAGGTTGACGTGCGCGGCGATCTCCGCCACCGACTGCGGCTGGAGGCAGAGCCGCACGATGGCCAGGCACTCCGGTCCCAGCTCCGTCTCCCCCGGCACGGCGGGGCGGAGGGTCACCGCCAGCGTGATGAGGTCGAACCGGCCGCGGGCCGGTTCGGTCCGGCCCCGGGTGAGGACGTACGGCCGGACGATCGGGCCCGCCTCGTCGCCGACCCACTGGACGTCGGGGTGCTCGTCGCGGGGACCCATCACGCGGCGTCGCCCTTGGCCGGGGCGCCCGCCGTCCGGGCGGGTGAGGTGAGGTACTGGCCGACGCGGGTGACGAGCATGGCCATCTCGTAGGCGACCAGGCCGACGTCGGCCTCGTGCGTGCAGAGCACCGCCAGGCAGGCGCCCTGCCCGGCCGCGGAGACGAGGAGGTAGGCCGAGCGCATCTCGATGATGGTCTGGCGCACCGCTCCGCCGCCCACCCGGTCGCTGACCCCCCTGCCCAGGCTCTGGATCGCCGACCCCACCGCGGCCAGGTGCTCGGCGTCGGCCGGGCCCAGCCCCGCCGAGGCGGCCATGAGCAGGCCGTCGGTGGAGAAGACGATGCCGTTCTCCGCCCCGGCCACGCGTGTGACCAGGTCGTCCAGCAACCAGGCCAGGTCGGTGACGGATCCTGTTCCCTGCACCACTTGTCGTCCTCTCTTCGCCGTTCGGGCTCCGGCCTCCGGAGCCCGCGGGCACGCGTGGATCACGGTCGTCGCGGGGATCACACGGGCGGCCGGTCGCCGTCCGCGGAACCGCCGTCCCCGGCGAGCAGCTGCGCGGCGTCGGACCGGCCCCGGCGCGTTCCCGCCTGGAAGGAGGAGAAGGCGGCGCGGATCTCCTCGGGGGAACGCCCGTCGTCTTGTCCGGGGTCCTCGGCGGGCTGCTCCGGGAGCGGGTCGTCCTCGCGCAGCGGCACGGCGAGGTGGGTCTGGGGGACCCGGCGCGGCAGGCCGCCCGGGGTGTGGCTGGTGTCCGGCGGCGGCAGGATCGAGGGCGAGGACGATCCGGAGAGGGTCGCGCCCGCCCCGGCGTCCGTCCGCCCGGAGACGGTCTCTGCTCCCGGCGCTCCCGGCGCTCCCGCCGGGTCCGGGGAGGCCGGGGAGGCCGGGGTCTCCGACGGGGCGGCCTCCCGCGCGGGCGCCACGGCGACGACCGCACCGGCCGGGCCGGAGTTCTCGGCACGGGCCTGGGGGATCGCCCCCGCCCGGACGGCCGGGACGCTCCGGGCGGCCGGAACGGTCACGCCCCCCGCGTCCTCGGGGGCGTGAGCGTCCCGGCCGATCAGTTCCTGCGGGATCAGCACCACGACGGTGGTGCCGCCGTACGGCGAGGCCTTGAACGTCACCCGGATGCCGTGCCGCTCGGCCAGCCTGCTGACGACGTACAGGCCCAGCCGGGCGTTGCCCGCCAGCTTGAGCTCGGGCGGGTTGGCGATCCGCTCGTTGGCGGAGGCGATGTCCTCCTCGCTCATGCCCAGGCCCCGGTCCTCGATCTCGATGGCGTAGCCGTGCGCCACGCTGTGCCCGCCGACCTTCACCGTCGTGTAGGGCGGGGAGAAGGACGCCGCGTTCTCGACCAGCTCGGCGACGAGGTGGATGACGTCGCCGACGGCCCGTCCGTCCAGCGACGCCTCCCCCATGGGGAGCACGTCGACCCGGGTGTAGTCCTCGATCTCCGCCAGCGCTCCGCGCACCACGTCGAGCAGGGGGACCGAGTCCCGCCAGGCGCGGCCCGGGGCGGCCCCGGCCAGGACGAGGAGGTTCTCCGCGTAGCGGCGCATGCGGGTCGCCAGGTGGTCCAGCCGGAACAGGTCGCGCAGCTCCTGCGGGTCCTGCTCGCGCCGTTCCATGGTGTCCAGGACGCTCAGCTGGCGGTGCACGAGGCCCTGGGTCCGGCGGGCGAGGTTGCGCAGGATGTCGGCGATGTCGCGCCGGAGCTGGGCCTGCTCGACCGCGACCTCGATCGCGGTCCGCTGGACGGCGTTGAACGCCTGGCCGACCTGCCCGATCTGGTCGTCGCCGAACCGCAGCGGCGGGGCCTCGGCCGCGACGTCCACCTCCTCCCCGTGGCCGATCCGGTCCACCACGCCGGGCAGCCGCTTGTCGGCCAGCTCCCAGGCGGCGGCCCGCAGCTTCTCCAGCTGCTGGATCAGGGCGCGGGCCGTGGTGATGGACAGGACCACCGAGGCGATGACGGCGATGAGCCCCAGGCCGCCGGCGAGCGCGAGCCGTACGATGACGCCGGTGGCGACCGGAGCGGACTGCTCGACCAGCCGGTCTCCGGCCCTCAGCACGAACTGCCACAGCTCCGCCTGCACGCGCTGCGCGGAGGCGGTCCACTGCCCGGCGTCGACCCGGTCCGCCGCTCCCGCCTGCCGGCCCTGGATCAGCCGGTCCTCCATCGCGCGCAGCCGGGTGAAGTGCTCGCCGCCGACCAGCCGCCGGTACTCCTCCTGCGCGGCGGCGGGCAGTTCGGCCACCGCCTGGGCGGTGAGGAAGCGCTGGGCGCCGACGATCTGGGTGAACCGGACGCGCTCGTCCTCGGTGAACCGCCCCGCCGTCAGGGCGCCCACGGCCAGGGCGTCCTCCTGCGCCCGGATCTCCGCGGCGTCCGTCAGGTCGATGAGCGTACGGGTGCTCTTGGCGATCTCCTCGTCGTCCAGGACCGCCATGGCGTCGTAGACGCGCCGGATCCCGTCGATGACGCCGGTGAGCGTCTCCGCGCTCCGGAACCGGTCCAGCCTGCCGCCGTCGATCGCCCGGCGGACCGCGCCCAGACCGTCCAGCCGCCGCAGGACCCCGTCGATCCGCCGGACGAGCTCGTCGCTGGCCGTCAGCCCCACGGTGAAGGAGGACGAGCGCTCGCGCAGGTCCGCCCCGGCCGCGTCGGTGCGCCGGCGCTGGGCTCCCAGCGCCTCGCGCTGCCGGACGCCGCCGCCGGGGTCTCCCAGCATGATCACGGTGAGCCGCCGCTCGGCCTGCAGCTCGACCAGGAGCCGTTCGCTCGGCTCGGCCACGCCGGAGTTCAGCGTGGCCACGCCCAGCATGTTCAGACCGTCACGGACGGTGACCCATGCGGTGAACGCCCAGAGGGCCGCGAGCGACACCAGCAGCGCTGTGACCTTGGTCCGCAAACGCGCATTGCGCAAGCGCATGGCACCACCCTGGGGGAAATGAAAAGAAATCACATTGCATTCGGCGGCGATGGACGCGTGAATCCACAGAGGCCGCATGACCGACGTGGTGGGGCACCGCCCATCGCACCCGCCGAACCATAGCAACGTCGGTAATTACACTCAAGGCAGCCCCGGACACATACGACCGTCTGTCCCTTTTGTTGCCCTAACTGCCAACGGTAAATATTCATCATAACATCTGTCATGACCGCCTTGCGGAGATTCGTCCCGAGACCAGGAACTCCCCGGCCAGGTGCAGCGCGCCCAGGACGGCCGCCCGGACGATCGCCGCCGGGAAGTACAGGTCCTTGTCGTGCCAGAGCCGGGGCCCCTCGTCCCCGTCCGCGGCGTCCGCCAGGAAGCGGCGTCCGCGCTCGACCGCCTCCACCGTCCCGGCGGGCGCGCCCCCGCCCTCCGGCAGGGTCAGCAGGAGGGTCTGCAGCGCGTAGGCGGTCTCCTCGGCCGTGCCCTCCCACCGTCCCCAGGACCCGTCCGGGTGCTGGCCGGCCAGCACCCAGCGCACGGCCCGCTCCACCGCCCCCGCCGACTCCGCGCCGCCGAACTCGTGCAACGCGAGCGCGCAGCAGGCCGTGGCGTAGTACGGCGAGGCGTGCCAGCGGTCCCGCCAGCCGCCCTCCTCGCTCTGGCAGCCGCGCAGCCGCGCGGAGACCTTGCGCGCCGCGGCCGCGTAACGCTCCGCGGGGAAGCCCGACGGGACCGGGCGGCCCGATGCGGGGAGGGGGGCCGCGGAGAACCCGGCGGGCGCGGCGGGCGCGCCCCTTCCGGCGGGGACGCGGGCGGTCGCGCGCAGGTGGCCGGTCGCGCGCAGGTGGGCGCCGAAGGCGTCGAGCACGTGCGCGTTCGTCGTCGGGGAGAAGCCCTCCTCCCCCTGCCAGGTGCAGAAGTGCGCCTCCAGCTCGTACGGCCAGAGCCCGTCCGGCTCGCGCGGCTCGCCGAGCAGGGCCAGCGCGTACAGCGCGACGGAGGTGGTGTCCGCGTCCTCCGGCAGGCCCGGTCCCGCGGCGACGCCCTCCGGCCCCAGCCCGTCCCGCAGGCTCGCCGTCAGCTCCGCCGGGACGTCCACCGGCACGCCGGCCCGGCGCAGCCAGCTCAGCACCCAGCCCCGCTCGAACACGGTGATGGGGATCGCGCACGGCACGGGCCCGCCGGAGTCCTCCACGACCGCCTCCAGGTAGCGCCGAACCTCGGCCGCCTCCCGGAGCCGCCGGGGGTCCTCGGCGGAGGGCCGCACCGCGCCCAGCCACGCCGCGCCGGCCGCGGGCGAGGCTCCGACGGACGCCAGACCCGGGCCGGCCGGAGTGGGGACGATCTCCGCCGCGGTCGCCGCGGGGCCCGCGATCTCCAGTGCGTGGACCAGCTTGCGCGGGACCCGTCCGCCCGCCCGCAGCCGCGCCCGGACCGCGGAGAGCCTGGATCCGTCCACGCCCGCGGGAAGACCGGGACCCTCGCCGTCCAGGTCCGCGCCGTCCAGGTCCGCGCCCTTTGGGTCCGCGCCGGCCGGGAGCCCGTCCGGCGGGTGGCCCTCCGCCAGGTGGCCGTCGATCAGGGAGACCAGGGCGGGCACGATCAGCTCGATCGCCGGCATGTCGGGCAGCGGCGGCCCGTCCGGGCCCGACCAGCGCCGGGCCGCCCCCAGTCCCCGCCGGACGGCCCCGGCCAGCACGACCGGGTCCGCGCAGGGGGACGGGCGCCGCAGCTCCGCCAGGAGCGCCTCGGCCGCGCTCAGCGTCGGGACGAGCGCGTACCCGCCCTCGGGACGGCCCCAGGCCCCGTCCGCCCGCTGGGCGGCGAGCAGGAAGCCGACCCGTTCGGCGTGGCCGGCCAGCCAGGGGGCGAGGCTCACCACGCGCCCGGTCTCGTAGACCGACGGGGACACCCGCCCCCACGGCCGGGTCAGGAGCCCGGCGACCAGCTCGCCGGCCTCGGCGACCGGATCGGGTGTCCCCGCGCCGCCGCCCGTCGCCCGTCGCCGGGCCGTCCCCGTGTTCACGTCGACGCTCACAGGGTCCCCCAGTAGTCGCCCACCCGGTAGAACCCGGCGCAGAAGTCCATCTGCCGCTCCAGGTAGCCCGCCAGTCCCGGCTGGGCGTCCCGCAGCGGCCCGATCAGTTCCCGGCTCCGGGCCGCGAGCGCGGCGACCCGCCGCTCCACCTCGGCGCGGTCCACGTCGAGCAGCAGGGCGTTGAGGTCGCCCCAGGCGACGTCCCGCTCGTAGGTGCCCAGGTCGTTGAGGAGGCGGATGACCCGCTGCACGGCGTGGCCCGCCTCCCGCACCCGGTCGGCGTCCGCCACCGGCCCCCCGTCCGAGACGTGGATCCAGTGGGCGGCGAAGACGAAGGAGAAACCGAGGTTGTCGGCGTTGCCGAGATACTCCTCGAACGTCGGGACGGACTTGCCCGCCTTCCAGCGCCACTCGGTGAGCATCCCGTCCAGCATGCGCTCCAGCTCGTCCCGCCAGACCGGCCCGAGCTCGGCGAAGGCGGGGCGGGAGGCGAGCTCGTCCCGGATGTCGGCGAGCATGCGGGCCAGGTCGTCGCCGTCGGCCGGCGGAGCCCCGCCGGCGACCTCCCGGCACCGCCGGGCGATCTCCTCGGCCTCCTGCGGCGAGGCCGCGACGTAGTCGACGAGCCAGTCCAGCCCGAACGCCCACAGGGTGGCCTTGTTGGCCATGCGCAGCTGCTCGGCGGTGAGCCACGGCCCGCTGAAGGCCATGGCGAGCGAGAGCGTGCTGTACAGGGCGGCGTCGAACGGCTTGGCGGAGAACAGGTCCGGATACGCCTGCGCCCATTCGCGCATCTCCCGCTGGGAGCGCCCCGCGACGGCGCAGACCGCCCCGCTCTCCACCGCCGCCACCCGGTCCCCGGGGCCGGAACGGGCCGCCATCACGCGCCTCCCCGGGCGGAGACGACCTCGGTCAGGTCCAGCTCGATCTTCTGCTCGGGGCGCAGGGACGCGCTCCGGGCGGGGGTGAACGGCCCCGGGCTCCGCACGGCGGTGCGGAACCGGCTCAGGATGGCGGCCACCAGCAGGGGCGCCTCGACGTAGAACAGGTGCTGTCCCAGGCACTGGTGCGGGCCGCCGCCGAAGGGGAAGTAGGCGTACCGGTGCCGGCGCTCCTGCCTCTCCGGCAGGAACCGGTCGGGGTCGAACTCCAGCGGCCGCTCCCAGAACGCGTCCAGCCGGTGGGTGGCGTAGGGGGTGATCAGCAGCTGTGAGCCCGCCTTGATCCGCACTCCGCCGATCACCCCGTCCTCCATCGCCATCCGCGGGAAGATCCAGCCCGCCGGGTACAGCCGCATGAGCTCCTGCAGGACCATCCGCGTGTAGCCCAGTCCGGGGACGTGCTCCGGCGCGACGGGGTCCGGGCCGACCACGCTCTCGATCTCCCCGCGCAGCCTCGCCGCCACCTCCGGGTGGGCGTCCAGCAGCGGCCACAGCCAGGTGAGGGTCATCGCCGTGGTCTCCGACGCCGCGCCGTACACGCTGACCAGGTCGTCGCGGATCTGCCGGTCGCCGACCTCCTCCCCGCGGTTCCGGCACAGGGCGGAGATGACGTCCGTCCCGTCACCGGGATCGGCCCGCGCCGCGCGGATCAGGGGGAAGACCACGTCGTCGACCGTCTTGACGGCCTCCATGAAGGCGCGGTCGCCGGGCACGCGCACCGCGTACGGGATGAACGGCATGAGCAGCCGGAGGCCGATCGAACCCGCCGCGGTGTCGTAGGCGGGGGCGAGGCGCTCTCCGTCCGCCCGGCTGATCTTGTCTCCGAAGAGCACCCGGACGACGGCCTGGTTGACGATGTCCTTCATCTCCCGGGCGGCGTCGATCGGCCGGCCGGCGCGGGCGTACCCGGCCAGCTCCCCGACCCGCTCGTTGATCGTCGCGGCCATCTCGTCGGCGATCCGGGCGACGTACCGGGAGGTGAACAGCGGCTGCAGCGCCTTCCTGCTGGACGTCCAGGGCTCGCCCTCACCGAGGATGCTGCTGCCGAGCATGCGCCCCAGAGGCTTCCAGAACACGCCCTCCCGCTGGTAGTTCGTCCACTCCGTGCGGAGCACCTGCTGGACGTGGTCAGGATGGGTGACCAGGTACGGCCGGAACGGCCCCAGGTCCAGCCGGACGACCTCTCCCCCGGCCTCCCGCGCGAACTCCGCCAGCGCGCTCACCGGGTCGCGCACCAGCCTCGGCAGCGCCCGGCGCATCGGAACGGACCTCACCCGCCGGGAAGGCCCGGCGTCCACATCGATCGGCACTGCCTGTCTCCCACCTGCGCGACGAGGATCCGCGGTGCGCGGCGGCACGGCGACATCAGGTGCGCAGACGGCGCCCGGCGGTCGGCGGTCGGACACGGATCGGCCGGCCCCGGCTCGCCGTCCTCCTTCTTCCGGAGGCTACACATTCACAGCGGACCACATCACGACATTCGTAATTCTCGGGACGAAGTATCACATGATCGACTACGGTTGATCAAGTTCGCATCCGCCCAGAAATCTCAACCGACAGGGAGAACCACGGCGTTAACCACGAATTAACGGAAGCGCCTTAATTGACGGCCGGCCCCGGCCCCCGGACGTCACGGAAAGTGACGATCCTTCCACGGTCAGGGCCGGGGACCGTCCTGGGCGAAGGCCTCCAGGATGCGGTCGGCGGCCAGCGCCGGGGTGAGGGAGCCGTCCAGGACCGCGCGCTCGACCTCCCCCGCGACGGCCGACACGCCCGGGTGGTCGTGCAGCCTCCGCAGGAGGCGGTCGGTGACCAGGGCCCACGTCCAGCCGACCTGCTGGCGCCGCCGCCGGTCGGCGAGCTCCCCCGACGCCTCCAGGGCGTCCCGGTGGACGGCCAGCCGCCGCCAGAGCTCCTCCAGACCGGCCCCGGTCAGCCCGCTGCAGGTCAGCACGGGGACCGCGCGCTCGGAGCGGAGCAGCCGCAGCGCCCCGGCCAGTTCCCGGGCGGCCCTGCGGGCGTCCTGCTCGTGCGGGCCGTCGGCCTTGTTGACCGCGATCACGTCGGCCAGCTCCAGCACGCCCTTCTTGATCCCCTGGAGCCCATCCCCGGTCCTGGCGAGCGCCAGCAGCAGGAAGGTGTCCACCATGTCGGCCACGGCGGTCTCCGACTGGCCGACGCCCACGGTCTCCACGAGCACGACGTCGTAGCCGGCCGCCTCCACGACGACCATGGCCTCGCGGGTCGCCTTGGCCACCCCGCCCAGCGTCCCGGAGGTCGGCGAGGGGCGGATGAAGGCGTTCTCGTCGGCGGCCAGCCGGGCCATCCGCGTCTTGTCGCCGAGCACGCTCCCGCCGGTCCGGGTGGACGACGGGTCGACGGCGAGCACCGCCACCCGGTGGCCCCGCCCGGTCAGATGGGTGCCGAGCGCGTCGATGAAGGTGGACTTGCCGACGCCGGGCACCCCGGAGACGCCGATCCTGCGGGCCTTGCCGGCCAGCGGCGTCAGCTCGACCAGCAGCCGCTGCGCCAGCTCCCGGTGATCGGCCCGGGTGGACTCCACGAGGGTGACGGCCCGGCCGATCCAGCGCCGCGAGCCGGACCGCACCCCGTGGAGGTAGTCGTCAAGACGCATGGCCGAGCCGGGCCGACAGGTCCTCCAGCAGGGTCAGCGCGGCGTCGGCGATGACGGTGCCCGGCGGGAAGACCGCCGAGGCGCCGGCGGCCCGCAGCTCGTCGACGTCGCCGGGCGGGATGACGCCTCCGACCACGATCATGACGTCGGCGGCGTCCAGCTCCGCCAGGGCCGCCCGCAGCGCGGGCACCAGCGTCAGGTGCCCTGCCGCCAGCGAGGAGACGCCGACCACGTGCACGTCGGCCTCGACCGCCTGCCGGGCGACCTCCTCGGGCGTCTGGAACAGCGGGCCGACGTCCACGTCGAAGCCGAGGTCGGCGAACGCGGTGGCGATCACCTTCTGCCCGCGGTCGTGGCCGTCCTGGCCCATCTTGGCGACCAGGATGCGCGGCCGGCGCCCCTCCGCCTTCGCGAACGCGGCGCACGCGGCCCGCACGGCCTCCACGCCGGAACCCACCTCCTCGCGGTACACCCCGGAGATCGTGCGGACCTGCCCGGCGTGGCGGCCGAACACCTTCTCCAGCGCGTCGGAGATCTCCCCGACCGTCGCCTTGGCCCGCGCCGCCCGCACGGCCAGCTCCAGCAGGTTGGCGTCCCCGGCCGCGCCCGCCGTCAACGCGGCGAGCGCGTCCTCCACCGCCCGCGGGTCGCGCTCGGCGCGCAGCCGGCGCAGCTTGTCCAGCTGGCTGGCGCGCACGGCGGTGTTGTCGACCTTGAGCACCTCGATCGGCTCGTCGGCGTCCGGGCGGTAGGTGTTGACGCCGATGACCGGCTGCCGCCCGGAGTCGATGCGCGCCTGGGTGCGGGCCGCGGCCTCCTCGATGCGGAGCTTGGGCAGCCCGGCGTCGATCGCCTTCGCCATCCCCCCGGCCTCCTCGACCTCCCGGATGTGCCCCCACGCCCGCTCGGCCAGCTCGTGGGTGAGCCGCTCGACGTAGTAGGAGCCGCCCCACGGGTCGATCACCCGGCAGGTGCCCGACTCCTGCTGCAGCAGCAGCTGGGTGTTGCGGGCGATCCGCGCGGAGAAGTCGCTCGGCAGGGCCAGCGCCTCGTCCAGCGCGTTGGTGTGCAGCGACTGGGTGTGGCCCTGGGTGGCGGCCATCGCCTCCACGCAGGTGCGCACGACGTTGTTGAACACGTCCTGGGCGGTCAGCGACCAGCCCGAGGTCTGCGCGTGGGTGCGCAGGGACAGCGACTTGGGGTTCTTCGCGCCGAAGCCCTCCACCAGCCGCGCCCACAGCAGCCGGGCGGCCCGGAGCTTGGCGACCTCCATGAAGAAGTTCATGCCGATGCACCAGAAGAAGGACAGCCGCGGCGCGAACCGGTCGACGTCCAGCCCGGCCGCCACCCCGGCGCGCAGGTACTCCACGCCGTCGGCCAGGGTGTAGGCCAGCTCCAGGTCGCAGGTGGCCCCGGCCTCCTGGATGTGGTAGCCGGAGATCGAGATCGAGTTGAACTTCGGCATCCTCTCGCTGGTGTAGGCGAAGATGTCGGAGATGATCCGCATCGACGGCGCCGGCGGGTAGATGTAGGTGTTGCGGACCATGAACTCCTTGAGGATGTCGTTCTGGATGGTCCCGGCCAGCTGCTCCGGCTCCACCCCCTGCTCCTCGGCGGCCACGATGTACAGCGCCAGGACCGGCAGCACCGCGCCGTTCATGGTCATCGACACGCTCATCCGGTCCAGCGGGATCCCGTCGAACAGCTGCCGCATGTCGTAGATCGAGTCGATCGCCACGCCCGCCATGCCGACGTCGCCGGCCACCCGCGGATGGTCGGAGTCGTAGCCGCGGTGGGTGGCCAGGTCGAAGGCGACCGACAGGCCCTTCTGCCCGGCGGCCAGGTTGCGCCGGTAGAAGGCGTTGGACTCCTCGGCGGTGGAGAACCCGGCGTACTGCCGGATGGTCCACGGCTGGTTGACGTACATCGTCGGGTACGGCCCGCGCAGGTACGGCGCGATCCCCGGATAGGTGTGCGGGAAGTCCAGGCCGGCGGTGTCGGCGGCGGTGTAGAGCGGCTTGACCGCGATGCCCTCCGGGGTCTGCCACACCAGGTCGGCGGGCGCCCGCCCGGTCGCCCGCCGTACGGCCTGCGCCCAGGCGGCCGGGTCCGGCCCGCCGGCCGCGCCCTCGGCCGGACCCTCGGCCGGGCTCCCGTCCGGGGCTCCGCCCCGCGCCGCGGCCCCGCCCGTCAGGGCGATCGTCGAGAAGTCGGGAATCGTCATCGGGCCTCTCCCTGCTCGTCGGGGACCGCCGCGGGGGCGCCGCCGGCGGCCGGGTCCGGGGCGCCGGAGCCCGCCGGACCGCCGTCGGCGGCCCGGCCCACCCCCAGGTCGTCGAAGGTCTCGCGGAGGACGGCCAGGGCGTCGCACCCGGCGTACACGGTGCCGTCCACGTTCGGGTAGGAGCCCCGGCCGGCCAGCCGGATCCGCGCCGCCCCCGCCCCGGCCAGCGCGGCGGCGACCGCCTCGGCGTGCTCGCCGTACAGCCGGTCGCTGGAGCACAGGCAGGCGATCCGCGCGCCGCTCGCGGTGAACGCGGCGGCGATCTCGCCGGGGTCGGTCAGCGGCCCGCAGGCGACGGTGGCCAGGCCGCCCGCCTGGAACAGGTTGGCGGCGAACGAGGCGCGCGCGGTGTACGCGGCCACCGGGCCGATCGTGGCCAGGAAGACGACCGGGCGGACCGGCTGGGCGTCGGCCAGGTCGCGCAGCGCCTCGAACTCCCCGGCGCGGTACACGACCGGCAGCCCCCCGGCGGCGACGGCGCCGGCCGGGGCGGTCGTCCCGGGCTCGGCCGCCCCGGATGCGGCAGGCGCGGCGGCACCGGCCGTCCCGGGGACGGCTGCGCCGCACGTTCCGGGCGCGGCGGGCCGGGGCGGTCGCCGCGGGAGCCGCTCGTCCAGGTTCGGGAACTCGCTGACCCCGGTGATCGGGTCCCGGCGGCGGGCGATGTTCGCCGCGCGCCGCTCCCGGGTGACGGCCAGCCGGTCGGCGACCAGGCCGGACTCCAGCGCCCGCGCCATGCCGCCGGCGCGCTCGATCTCCTGGAACCACGCCCAGGCCCGCTCCGCCAGGTCGGCGGTGAGCCGCTCGACGTAGAAGGAGCCGCCGGCCGGGTCGGTCACCCGGGCCACGTGCGCCTCCTCCACCAGCAGCGCGTGGGTGTTGCGCGCGATACGGCGGGCGAAGCCGTCCGGCAGGCCCAGCCGGGCGTCGAACGGCTGCACGGTCACCGCGTCGGCGCCGCCGATCCCGGCGGCGAAGCAGGCCAGGGTGGTGCGGAGCATGTTCACCCACGGGTCGCGGGCGGTCATCATGACCGAGGAGGTCACCGCGTGCTGCAGCTGCGCGGCCAGCGGACGCCCCGGGTCGGCCGGATCGGGCGCCGGGCCCGCCCCGCACGCCTCGGCCACCCGCGCCCATAGGCGCCGGGCGGCGCGGAACTTGGCGACCGTGAGGAACTGGTCGGCCGTGGCCGCGTAGCGGAACTCCAGCTGCCCGAACGCCTGCTCCAGGCCCAGCCCGCCGCCGGTCAGCGCCCGCAGGTAGGCCACCCCGGTCGCCAGCGAGCAGCCCAGCTCCTCGGCGTCGCTCCCGCCCGCGTCGTGGTACGGCGTCGCGTCCACCACCAGCGCCCGCAGCCCGGGGAAGTCCGCGGCGCACCGGCGGGCCAGCGCGACGGCCTCCTCCGTCGCGGGGCCCGTCGCCGCGTCCGTCCGGGGACCCGTCCGGGCGTCCGCCGGGCCCTCCGCGCCGCCCTCCGCACCGCCATCCGCGGGGGTGGTTCGCGGGCGCGCCGTGCTTCCGGTGCGGGCGCGCAGCCCCAGGGGGTCGGCGCCGAGGTTGCCGGTGAGGCCCGGCGCCGCCGAGCCCGCCGCCGCCCGCCGCGCCGCGATCGCCAGCAGCGCCTCGGCCGCCGCGCCGGTCCGCTCGCCCGCCTCCAGGACGACCGAGATCAGCTCCAGGTGGACCCGCTCCAGCACCCGCGGCAGGTCCTCGGGGGGCAGGGCGAGCCAGAGGGAGGTGACGCCGTTCTCCAGGTCGGCGAGGACCGCCTCGGGATCGGCGGCCTCGTGCCGCTGCCGGACGTCCCAGCCGCCGCGCACCGGGCGCGGGCCCCGCAGGTAGGGGGCGGCTCCCGGCAGGCCGGGGTCGCCGGGCAGGTCGGCGGCGTCGTACAGGGGCGCGACGGTCACGCCGTCGTAGGTCGTCGAGGCCAGCGCCTCCTCCGGGGAGGACGCCTCGACCCCGGACTTGCGCAGGACCCCGAGCGCCAGCTCCCGCCACTCGTCACGCGTGGGCGGCGGGAGGTCCGCTGCCGACCGCAGGGCCGGCCGGAGCTCCTCAGGTGGGACGGTCATGCAGGGGATAGTAAGCCGTCGCTTGCCTCCATGCCCTCTCAGGGTCCCACCGGGCGCGTCCGCGCGGCGGCCGCAGGCAGCCGCCGGAGCAGTCGCCGGGGCGTGCTCCCGCAGTGGGGAGGCCCGGTCGTGCCGGGCGCGCCGGCCGATGCGGGACCACCCGCCGCCCCGGCCCGGGCGGCGGAGCGACCCGCGACCGGGCGGTCCGGGCGGTCCGGGCGGCGATCAAGTGATCAGGCGATCAGGTGATCGGTTCCTGCCAGGTCGCGTTCCAGGTGAGGCGGTCGACCGCGCCGGTGACGGCCAGGCCCTTCTCCTCCTGGAAGGCCCGGCACGCGTCCCGGGACCGCGCGCCGTACAGGCCGTCGACCTCGACGGCCCAGCCGCGCTTGCGCATCTGCTGCTGCCAGGCGCGGACGTCCTCGCCGGCCATGACCGGCGGGTACCTGAGCGTCCGGCCGGGGAACGAGGGGTGCGGCTCGGGCGGGTCGGGGGCGCCGCCGGGCCGGGGGGCGCCGCGCCGCACCCAGGCGTAGAGCGGCTCGCCGGGGCAGGAGGTCGCGTAGCCGTCACGGTGGCCCTTGATCTCCCGGCCCGCGCCGCCGCGCTCCCGGAGGTACTCGACGGCGTCGAGGATGCCGTGCAGGATGTTGTCGGTGGGCTGGACCAGGCCGGAGGAGCCGACCAGGCCGAGCACGGCGTAGTGGGCGTTGTTCAGCCCGGAGCCGTTCGCCGCGGGCAGGCGCTTGGGCCCCCGCCCTTCGAACACCTTCCGATGCGGACAGACCACCAGCGAATAGCCGATGTCCATCCAGCCGTTTCCATCCATGTGGCTGTTCTGGATGGATTTCACCAGGGCCACGCACCGGGTGTGGTCGTTGACGATCCCGGGATCGACCCGGCCGCCCGTGTAGTGGACCTTGACGCCCCTGGTGGAGCTGATCTGCGTGTACGAACCGCGCGGCTGACGAGCACCCCATTCGCGCCGGGTGACGAGGTCGATGGCCACGGAATCTCCAGGGGATCGGTTGTCGGGGGAATGACCGGAGCGTAACGGGTCGTGCGGCGCGATATGGGGCGGTTCACGAATCGGCCCTGATCGGACACCGACCCGGCACGCCTCCGGATGGGGCCCCGACTCCCTTTCCGCGAGGAGCACGCCTAAACGCCCTCTCGGCCCGGCCGCCGCCCGGCCCCCGGGGGCGGCGGGCGGAGAACCGGAGGCGACGGGCGGAGGGTGGAGGTGGGGGGTCAGGCGACCGAGGCGGGGAACCGCTCCCAGACCCGGTGGGCGGCCATCAACCGCTTCACCTCGGTGAAGACCTCAGTGGCGGAGTCGCCCAGGACGACGCCCGGCGCACCGGTGACCCCCGCGTGCGCGAGCGCGGTCGCCCCGCCGCCCCAGGCGCCGATCGCCTTCGCGTGCCGCCAGCACTCGTCGATCAGGAGCGTCACCCGCGGATCCACCGCGGCGGAGTCGCCGGCGCCCGCCTTGGCGTCGCGCGCGGGGACGGCGTCGGGCGCCGGCGACGGCGCGGCGGCCAGCAGCAGCACGTCGAACTCGACCGACCGGGCGGTGGCGAAGGTCCGCTGCACGGGCATGCCCCCCACCACGCCGCCGTGCGGGGCGATCAGCAGGGGCACCATGCCGCCGGCGAACACCGCCGTGCGCAGTTCGTGCACGCCGTCGAGGCCGGAGTCGTCGAGGGCGGAGTCGTCGACGACGATGCCGACGACGCGGCCGTCGGCCGGCCACTCCCCGCCCACCTGGGAGAGCGCGGGGCTGGGTGCCGGCTCGACGAGCGGCCGGGACGGCTCCGGCGCGGGGAGGCCCAGCCCGGCGGCGACCTCCCGGCAGAGCACGGGATCGATGTTCGCCAGGCAGCGGAGCTGGCGCTCCTTGATCGCCTGCTCGTAGCACTTGCCCAGCTCGAAGGTGTAGGCGCGGATGATGTGCTCCTTCTCCACCGGCGACATGCTCAGCCAGAACAGGCGGACCTGGCCGTAGTGGTCGCCGAAGGAGACCGGGTTGGCGCGGACCTTGCGCGCCCGCGCGACCTCGACCGGCACGTCGGTGAACGGGCTCTCGGCTTCTCCGGCGACGGACGGGTTGCCGCCATCGAGGGAGTTCGGCCGGTACGGCGCGACCCCGGCGTGCACGGCGTGCTGGTGGAAGCCGTCCCGGAGCATGTCGTTGACCGCCGCGTGCGGGCAGTTGACCGGGATCTGCGAGAAGTTCGGACCGCCCAGCCGGGTGATCTGCGTGTCGAGGTAGGAGAACAGCCGCGCCTGCAGCAACGGGTCGTTGGTGACGTCGATGCCCGGCGGCAGGTGGCCGGGGTGGAAGGCGACCTGCTCCACCTCGGCGAAGAAGTTCGTGGGCGTCCGGTTGAGCGTCATCCTGCCGACCGGCTGCACCGGCGCGAGCTCCTCCGGAACGATCTTGGTGGGGTCGAGCAGGTCGATGCCCTCGAAGGTCTCGTCCGGGGTGTCGGGGAACACCTGGACGCCGAGCTCCCACTCGGGGAAGGCACCGGCCTCGATCGCGTCGTAGAGGTCGCGGCGGTGGAAGTCGGGGTCGACGCCGCCGAGCAGCTGCGCCTCCTCCCAGGTCAGGGAGTGCACGCCGAGCTTGGGCTTCCAGTGGAACTTGGCCAGCGCCGTCTCCCCGGCCTCGTTGACCAGCCGGAAGGTGTGGACGCCGAAGCCCTCCATCATCCGGTAGGACCGCGGAATCCCGCGGTCGGACATGTTCCACATGGTGTGGTGCTGCGCCTCGGTGTGCAGGGAGACGAAGTCCCAGAACGTGTCGTGCGCGCTCTGCGCCTGGGGGATCTCCCGGTCCGGATGCGGCTTGCCCGCGTGGATGACGTCGGGGAACTTGATGCCGTCCTGGATGAAGAAGACCGGGATGTTGTTGCCGACGAGGTCGAAGGTGCCCTCGTCGGTGTAGAACTTCGTCGCGAAGCCGCGGGTGTCGCGGACCGTGTCGGCCGACCCGCGGGAGCCGAGGACGGTGGAGAACCGCACGAAGACGTCGGTCCTCCTCCCCTTCTTGAGGAAGCCCGCCCTGGTCACCGTCTCGGCGGTGCCGTACGCCTCGAAGACGCCGTGGGCCGCGGCGCCCCGGGCGTGGACGACGCGCTCGGGGATGCGCTCGTGGTCGAAGTGCGTGATCTTCTCACGCAGGTGGTGGTCCTGCAGCAGGGTCGGACCGCGCTCGCCGGCCTTCAGCGAGTGATCGGTGTCGCGCAGCCGCGCCCCCTGCGCGGTGGTGAGGTAGGCGCCCTGCTGGCCCCTGGCCGTGGCGGGCGCGCCGGTCTCCGCCCCGGTCGGCGTGACGGTCGCGGGGGCGCCCTGCTCCTTCTTGGGCGGAAGCGGGTCGTGCGGCGCGGTCGGCTCCTCGACGGTCGCCGGGGCGCTGCCCGGCGCGCCGGGGACCTCCGGCGTCAGGAAGTCGGCCACCTTCTCGGCGGCGTTCTTCACCGCGTCCTTGACCGCCTTGGCGGGCTTGCTGGCATCCATTCGGCGGATTCCTCCATCGAGCGTACGAGCGGACCCGCGCGCCGTACCCGTGGGTAGGGAGGTGAAACCTCCGCCGGTCCCGACGGGCGGCGGCCCTGCGCCCGTACCGGACGCCGACAGACACCCAGGTCAGACGTACGCCCATGGTGACCGGGCACCGCGTGACGCCACCGGTGGGCCCCGGTTGATCGCGGAGGCGGCACAGCGGCACGGCGGCACGGCTCCGGAGGACGCCGGGGGACGCCGGGCGGACGGCCGCCCACCCGGCTGCGACCGCTCCGCCGGGAGAGGGGCGGAGGCGGTCGGTCCTCCCGGCCGCCTCCGCCTGCGGACCACTCCCGTACCGGACCGGTATGGGCTACCTTGCCCGCATGGCCGCAACCCCCCTCACCCCCGACGACCCGGTCCGCCTCGGCCCGTACCGGCTGGCCGGGCGGCTCGGCGAGGGCGGGCAGGGCGTCGTCTACCTGGCGCACACGCCCGGCGGCGGGCCCGTCGCGGTCAAGCTGCTGTTCCGCGGGGACGCCGCGTCGCGGGCCCGGCTGACGCGGGAGCTGTCGGCGCTGGAGAGCGTCGCCCCCTTCTGCACCGCGCGGGTGCTGGACGCCTCCGTGGACGGGCCCCGGCCGTACGTGGTGAGCGAGTTCGTGGACGGCCCCTCCCTGGAGCAGCGGGTGCGGCGGAGCGGGCCGCTGCGCGGCGGCGAGCTGGAGCGCCTGGTGGTCGGTACCGCCACGGCCCTGGCCGCGGTCCACGCCGCGGGGGTGGTGCACCGCGACTTCAAGCCCGCCAACGTGCTGCTCGGCCCGGACGGCCCCCGGGTGGTCGACTTCGGCATCGCCCGCGAGGACGGGGCCGCCACGCACACCTCCGGCCTGATCGGCACCCCCGCCTACCTGTCCCCCGAGCAGATCGCCGGGTCCCCCGCCTCGCCCGCCTCCGACGTGTTCGCCTGGGCCGCGACCATGGTCTACGCGGCGACCGGGACGTCCCCGTTCGGGGCCGACACGGTGCCCGCCGTACTGCACCGGATCCTGAGCCTCCATCCCGACCTGTCGGCCCTGCCCGCCCGGTACGGCGCGCTGATCGCCTCCTGCCTGGACAAGGATCCCGCCGGTCGGCCGACCGCCCGCGCCCTCATGGTCAGCCTGGTGGACCCGGGCGCGGCATCCGGGGCCTCCACCGGCGACCTGGCCCGGCTCGGCAGCGAGCTGGCCTCCCCCGCCGGCGCTCCGGACGCCTCCGGCCCTCCCGGCCCTCCCGGCCCTCTCGGCTCCCCCGGGCGGACCGATCCCGGCCGGTCCGCCCGCACCGCTCTGGCGAAGCGGGCCTCCCGGGGGCGCACGGCCGGCTCGGCCCTGGTCGCCGCCTCCGTACTGGTCGCCACCGGGGTCGCCGCCTGGCTCGTCCTCGGCGGCCGTCCCGGCGACGCCGGCCGGAGCGCCCCGCCCACGCCGGTCTCCACCGGCTCCTCCCCGTCCGGGTCCGCCGCCTCCGGACCGCCGGGGAAGAGCCCGGGTCCGGCCGGGACCGGGCGCACGGACGACCCGCGGCCCTCCGGCCCCGTGATCCCTGCCTCCTTCGCCGGGAGGTGGGCCGGTGACGGCATCACCTCGACCAACCCGCTCTCCCCGGGCGGGACGAGGATCGAGGTCGAGCTGACGGCCGGCGACGACGACGCGGCATGGGCCGAGCCGGAGCACGACTGCAAGGGCCGGATCACGCTGAAGACCGCCGAGGAGGACACGCTCACGTTCGAACTGGGCCAGGGCACCGGCTGCGTCGCCGGGACCGTCTGGCTCACCCGGAAGGGCCGGTCGCTCACCTACACCTGGAAGGACGTCCCCGGTCTCGGCATCGTCACCCAGACCGGCGACCTCACCAAAGTCTCCTGAACGGAGGTCCGCGCGGGCGGCGGTCCGCGCGGGGCCCGCACGCGAAGCCGTACGGCCCGGCGCGGGGCGGGCCGTACGCGAGGCGAGCCGGTGCGCGAGGCGAGCCGGTGCGCGAGGCGGGCCGGTGCGCGGGGCGGGCCGTACGCGGCGGCACACGGCCGTACCCGGGGACGGTAGGGGGCCCCGTACGCGGCCGGCGGAAACCGGAAAACCCGTCGACCTGCGCGGCCGCAGACGGGATCATTACCGGCATGTCCGTGTTGAAGGAGGTCCGTTTCGCCCCGGAGCAGCCGCAGGCGGAGCTGCCCATGAACATCTGGCTCGACGACGGCGACACCGCGGTGGACGTCATCGACGCGCTCGCGCTCTCCCCGTTCGCCACCGGGACGCAGCCGTGGGCCCGCACCGCGACCCTGGAGCGCGTGCGTTCCGACGCGCCGCTCATGCCCGCCGGCGGGACCCTCGTCCGCGCCGCCGGGGAGGAGGACGGCCGGGACTCGCGGCTGGTGACCGGCGAGGGCTGGACGCTGCGGGTGATCCGCTACAAGAGCCGTTCGGCGACGGTCAGCGTGACCGCGGTCAGCGAGGAGCTCGCCCGTTCGGTGATCGAGGAGACCGTCAGGGGCGCCACCGAGCCCGCCCCCGAGGACGACCACGTCCAGATGGGCTTCTGGTGGCAGGGCGAGCACGGCAGCCGCCGCTCCGGCAAGCCGATCACCACCTCGCCGTGGGCGGAGGTGAGCGGCAACTACGCGCGGTCGCTGCACGAGCCGATCTCCCGCCTGATGTCCCTCACCCCCGGTGACGTGCACGGCCGTCTGCTCCTGCTGCACGGCCCGCCGGGCACCGGCAAGACCACCCTGCTGCGCACGCTCGCCCACGAGTGGCGCTCCTGGTGCCAGGTGGACTGCGTGCTCGACCCGGAGCGGCTGTTCGGCTCGCCCGGCTACCTGATGGAGGTCGCGGTCGGCTCCGACTCCGCGCAGGACGGCGAGAAGTGGCGCCTGCTGGTCCTGGAGGACTGCGACGAGCTGATCAGGAACGGCGCCAAGGAGGCCACCGGGCAGGGCCTGTCCCGGCTGCTCAACCTCACCGACGGTCTCCTCGGCCAGGGCCGCGACGTGCTGGTGGCCATCACCACCAACGAGGACCTGGCCCGGCTCCATCCGGCCGTGGTCCGTCCGGGCCGCTGCCTGGCCCAGCTGGAGGTGGGCGCGCTGCCGCACGACGAGGCGGCGGCCTGGCTCGGCACCGCCGAGGACGTCTCCCTCGAGGGAGCCACCCTCGCCGAGCTGTTCGCCCTGCGGGACGGCTTCGCGCAGCGGACCGCCGCCGCCCCGGCCGCCGGCACCGGCCTCTACCTCTGAGATGTCGCGGGCGCCGCCGCCGCATCCCGTTCCGGCATGGGCGCGGGCACCGCCTCTTCGGCAGCGGTGAAGACCGTGTCGCCGTGTCAAGGTCGAGCGAGGTCGCGCCGCGAGATCACCCGGCATCCTCCGGGGCGCGCTTCCGCCGTACGTTCGGAAGACTCCGGCGGGGTACGCGGCTAGGGTCGGCACGGGGATCAGGATTCCGTCCCGTATCACGGGTGTTCTTCATGGTGCGAGGGGCTTCATGGCGAAGGTATACGTCTCGTCCACGTTTCAGGACCTGGCTGAATGCCGTGAACGCGTCCGCGTGACGCTTCGGCAGATGGGCCACACCGACGTCGCCATGGAGTACTACGTCGCCGAGAACGTGCGGCCACTGGACCGCTGCCTGGCCGACGTGGCCGCCTGCGACCTTTACATCTGCATCGTGGCCCTCCGGTACGGCTTCGTCCCGGAGGGCCGTGACCGCTCCATCACGGAGCTGGAGTTCCTCAGGGCGCAGGAGCTCGGCAAGCCGATCCTGGCCTTCGTCCTGAAGGAGGGGGCCACCTGGGACACGGGCCAGATCGAGTTCTCCGCCCACTCCCGGGTCCAGAGTCTGCGGGAGAGGCTGCGCGCGGACTTCCTCACGGCCGAGTTCACCGACGCCAACGATCTCAGTGCCGAGCTGGCCGCCGCGGTGCACCGCTGGGGGCGGGAGCAGGAGGAGGCACGCCCCGGCCATCTGGCCAACTGGGGCGCCTACCGCGTCGCGGTCACGGACCGGCACCGGCTGGTACGCCTCCAGGTCATCATGGGCGCCCGGCAGGACCGGGCGATCGAGATCCCGTTGAACGACGTGTTCGTCTCGCAGCCCTGCCGCAGCGGGCGGCCCGACTACGACCTCTTCCAGGATGACGGCACCGACCCCGACTCCGGAGACCTCGCGGGCGGACCGCCGCTGGCGCCAGCGGCGGACGGGTCCGCCGCGGCCGTGCTCGGCCGGGAGGACCGCCAGGTCGTCCTCGGAGGTCCCGGCAGCGGGAAGAGCACCCTGCTGCTGAGCAGGATGCTGCGGCTCTGCGAGGATCCGGAGGCGCCGGTCCCGATCCTGGTGGAGCTGCGGCAGTACGCGCTGGATCCCTCGCGGAACCTCCTCGACTACATGGCCGACACCCTGAAGCGCGACCACCTGATGGACCTCGACGCGGCCGGGCTGAAGGACCTGCTCGCCCATGGGGAGTCCGCCGTCCTCTTCGACGGCCTGGACGAAGTGCTCGGCCCGAACGATCGCGCGCGGATCACCGGTGAGGTGAGGGCGTTCGCCGAGGCCTTCCCGCAGGCGGCCGTGGTCGTGACGTCACGACTGGCGGGCTACGACGGCACCGAACTGGACCAGGCGGGTTTCACCCACTACACGCTGCTCGACTTCGGCATGCCGGAGATCAAGTCCTTCGTGCCGAAGTGGTACGAGTTCTACACCCTGCAGGGCGACGAGCGGGACGCCCACAGCCTGGTCCACCGCATCTCCGAGAGCGCCCGGCTGCGCGAGCTCGCCGGCAACCCGCTCCTGCTGACCATGATGGCCGTCATCTACAAGCACTCCGACCTGCCCGAGCGCCGCTGGCAGTTGTACGGCAAGTGCACCGAGGTGCTGCTGGAGGACTGGGACGTCAAACGGAAGAAGATCGGCCGCGAGGAACTACTGAGCTTCGTCATGACCGCCGAGCAGAAGGCGCACCTCCTGCAGCGCGTCGCCATCGCCATGCTCCACGGGGCCCGGCCGGGCCGCGAGCTCAACGCGATCGCCCGCGGGTCCCTCATCGAGATCGTCTCCGGCTACCTACAGGAGGCCTACCGCCGCTCCCCCGGCGAGGCCCGCGGCATCGCCGAGGAGATCATCGACCACCTGCGGGAGCGCACCTACGTGCTGGCCGAGATCGGGGAGAACGTCTTCGGCTTCGTCCACCGCACCTTCATGGAGTTCTTCGCCGCGGGCCACGTACTCGCCGAATTCAACGCGCGCGAGTCCGACTTCGGCTGGCTCACCGAGGAGGTCTTCGGCGCCCACTGGTCCTCGGACGACTGGCGCGAGGTCCTGCTGCTGCTCGCCGCGATGCTCAAGGGCCAGGGCTCCCCGATCCGCAAGGTGATCGAGCACGTCGAGCATCTGACGCCGCGTCCGTCGTCCGTGACCCCGGGATTCCACCAGGACGCCGTCGCCTTCGCCGCCCGGCTCCTGGGCGAGGCGGGGGCCGAGCCGTGGGCGCAGGGCCTGGTCGACAAAGTGGTCGGGTTCGTCCATGTGCTCGCACCGCAGGGACGCACCCCGACACGGGACGCGTCGATCACCGGGTTCCTGTCCGCGCTCTTCCTGATCGGGGACGCGGTCCCGCCCTCCTCCCGGGTCCTGGGCCTCGCCGCGGAACTCTCCCACCACCGCGAGTTCCGCGTCCGGCTGATCGCCTTCCAACTAGAGGTCGCGCTGCGCGGACGGGGCGACCGGCTGGCGTTCGCGCTCGCGTCGCTGCGCGGCGACGAGGCGGCGAGCCGGGGGGCGATAGCCGTGCTGGAGCGCGAGTGGCCGGGCAACGAACACGTCGGATTCACCCTGCTCGCGCTCTTCGACTCCGAGCGGCACACCCGGATCCGCGCGGACGCCCTCCGGGCACTGGTCCGGAGCTGGTCGCTGGATGACGCGCTGCTGCACGCCCTGACGGCACGGGTGGGCCGGGAGCGCCAGAACATCGCGGAGATCGCCGTCCCCTACCTCTGCGACCGCTGGGCCGGTGACCGGCACGCCCTCTGCCTGGCGATCCGGTTCGCCGCGTCGAAGGTGTTCCCGGGATCACGCAATCTGGACCTGGATTATTTCCGCATCGCTGTCTTCCTGATAACCAGATCATGGAACGACCCGGTCCAATTGGGTCTCGCGGCCGAAAGGATCGACGGCGCCCTCGATCCATCGGGCCGCCTGCTGGCACACGCGATAATGGCCGGGGTGAGGGGGATATGGCAGTCCCCCACAGCGGCGGCGGACCGGCTGTTCGAAGAAGCAGTCCGGTTGCTGCCCGCTCAGGCCTCGCTCCGCCTCACCATGAACTCCCTGATCGTAAACTCCCTGGACGACGGCCCGCATAGTTCCCCGCACGACAATCCATACGGATGGTTGATGAGCCTGGCGACCCGGACCCAGGATCTGGAGACCTACACGGCGTGCTGTGACGTCCTGGCCGACTTCCCTCCCTGGCATGCCCACGAGGTGAAACAGGTGATTCTCCGAAGAATCAATGACGATTTGGGCGGACCGGACCCTGCGGTGATCGCCAGAGCACTGCTGAAGACCGGGACCACTCCTGACGAGCTGGTTCCTTTCCTTGAGTCCGGCCATCCCGGATATCGAATCGCCTGGCTGTACGTCCAGGCGTTCCGCTATTTCCCGGAGGATCAGATCAAATCCGATGCGGTATCAATTCATTTTCCGCAAGAGGGGGTCGTCCGACTGATATCCGAAAGAATCCGCTTGCCGCGACCGGACGAGGAGACGGTACGGCTCGCGACCGAGGACCCGGACTGGAGAGTACGCGCGTGCGCCCTCTCCCTCCTCGCCGCCTCCGGAGTGCACCCGGACGAGCTGACCCGCCTCGTGGCCGCCGCCGTCGACCTGCAGGGCGCTCCATACGAACCGGTCTGGGCGAACTACGTCCTGCGTCGTTTCGGGAGCCGACACGCGGTGGAGAGCTGATCTCCGATAAAGCAGGGAACCGTCCGCCCCGCAGGAGACGGAGCGCCGCAGCCGAGAACCCGTCGGGGTCTTCATCTGTGGCCGGGACCGTCCCACGGAGGTCGGCGCTCACCTGACGCCGGCCAGGTGCGGCCGGGGCAGCGCGGCCGGCTCCGGCTGGAGCTCGAACCAGACCCGGGTGGAGCCGGCCCGGCGGACCAGGCCCCACCGGTGGGCCAGCGCCTCCAGCAGCGGCAGGCCCCGGCCGCCGGTCGCCTCGGCGGAGGCGTGGCAGACGCAGGGCGCCGAGGAGGAGCCCTCGTCCTGGACGCTCACCCGCACCCCGCGGGCCGAGCAGGAGATCCCGAGGACGAACGCCCCGCCCCGGCCCGATCGGGAGTGCACCACCGCGTTGGTGACGATCTCGCTGGTCAGCAGCACGCAGTCGTCGTGCAGCGGGTGGTCCCGGCCCAGCGTCGCGGAGACCAGGCGGCGGGCCCGCATCACCTGCTCGGGGGAGCCCGCCAGGCGGAGGACCCATTCGCCGCCGGTCCCTCCGCCCGGCGCCCCGCCGAACCCGCCGCCGAGCTCCTCGTCGTGCTCCTCTTCGTACTCCGACAGGTCCATGCAGCCCTCCCGATGCTGTCCGCGACTCTGGGAAGACGCGGGATTCGGAAGGTGCGATGTCCCGGAAAAGTACGAATGGGATGGCTTACCGGATAGTCAGCCCGGACTTGCTCCGCGGGGCTTCTCCTGCGTGCCCGCATCCGCCGCCCCAGGCGCCCGCCTCCGTCACACCCGGTGCCAGCGCGCCTCGAAGAAGCAGTAGACCGCGAACAGGAGCAGACCGACCGCGACGAGTCCCAGCAGCCACGGGCCCGCGGGGGTCTCGGCCAGCGAGCGGAGCGTCGAGTCGATCCCCTTCGCCCTGTCGGGGTCGTAGGTCACCGCCGCCTGGACGACGAAGACCCCGGCCACCGCGGCGATCACGCCCCGGGCGAGGTAGCCGGCCGTGCCGAGCTTCTCGGCCAGGTCCCTGGCCCTGGCCGGCATCTCGCCGGTCCGCAGGTCCTGCAGGAACCTCTTCTTCCAGCCCTTGTGGACCCAGTAGGCGCCCAGCGCGATCAGGCCCAGCCCGACCAGGCCGACGAGGAACCGCCCGCCGGGCCACTCCATCACCGTCGCGGTGAGGTCCTGGGAGTGCTGGTCGGTGGAGCCGCCCGAGTCGCCGCGCAGCAGCAGGCTCAGCAGGGTGGCCACGATCAGCGCGTAGACCGCCGTGCGCCCGGCCGACTCGGCCCGGTCCTTGGTCCGGCCCCGGCCGATCACCGCCTCCGAGAGCTGCCAGAGCGTCAGTGCGGTGAAGCCCACCACCATCAGCCAGAGCAGCACGTTCCCGAAGGGCTGCTCCTGGACCATCTCGATCGCCCCGGTCTTGTCGGCCTCCTTTCCGCCGCTGCCGCCGCCGAAGGCGATCTGCAGCGCCAGGAACCCGATCAAACCGTAGAGGACACCGCGGCAGGCCATGCCGAGCCTGGCCAGCCTGTCCAGTGTCCGACTGTTCGCCGCTCTGCGCGCGGCGCCTTCCACCTGTGCGCTGTTCATAACACTGCGCTCTTACCTCACAAAGAGGGAGCAAACCTTCCCACGACCAGGTGTGGAGGGAATCGCCCGGGGGCAGCCCCCGCGTCCGGGGCGGAGGGCCGCGACGGGATGCCCCCGCGGCGGAGGGCGGTTTCGAGCGGGTCGGTCCCCGCCACGGGGAACGGACTCCGGCGGGGGAACGGACTCCGGCGGGACGGTTGCGGCGGGGCCTCAGCCCGGCAGCGCGTCCAGGCGCCGCAGGATGACCCCCTCGCGCAGCGCCCAGGGGCACACCTCCAGCTCCGCCACGCCGAACAGGTCCATCGTGGCGTCCGCGACGATCGCCCCCGCCGGGAGCTGCCGCACCCGCCCGGCCGACACCCCGGGCAGCCCCATCCGCTCCCGCGCGTCCATCGCGGCGAGCCGGCCGGTCCACCCGGTCAGGTCCGCGTGCCGGAGCGACCTGCGGAGGTTGTCCCCGTCGGCCGAGGGCGCGGCCCCGGCGATCCGCGCCAGCTGCTTGAACGTCTTGGACGTCGCCACGGCGTGGTCGGCCTGGCCGTACCGGGCGACGTCGCCCACCGAGCGGGCGATCTCCGTCCGCACGTACCGGCGCAGCGCCCGCACCTCCTCGGCGGGCGGCGGGTCGGCGGTGAACCAGTCGCGGGTCAGCCGGCCCGCGCCCAGCGGCAGTGAGACCGCCACGTCCGGCTGCTCGTCGATCCCCGAGGCGATCTCCAGCGATCCCCCGCCGATGTCCAGCACCAGCAGCCGCCCGGAGGACCAGCCGAACCACCGGCGCACGGCCAGGAACGTCAGCCGGGCCTCCTCCTGCCCCGAGAGCACCTGGATGTCGACCTGGGTGGCGGCCTTGATCCGCTCCAGCACGCCGTCGCCGTTGACCGCCTCCCTGACCGCCGAGGTGGCGAACGCCATGAGGTCCTCGACGCCCTTGTCCTCGGCGATCCGCAGGGCCTCCTCGACGAACGCGTGCAGCCGCGCCGCCCCGGTCTCGGAGAGCCGGTCGCCGTCCTCGGTGCGCTCGACGTGCTCGGAGAGCCTCAGCTCCACCTTGTGGGAGTAGGCGGGCAGCGGCCGGGCCCCCCGGTGGGCGTCCATCACCAGCAGGTGGACCGTGTTGGAACCGACATCGAGAACGCCCAATCGCATGCGTTGAAATTACTACTATTTGGGACTCGTCCCGTCCGGGATCCGGCGGTGCACGCTCACCGCGTACCCTCCGCCGTCGTAGGGGTCGCCGTCCCACGTCGCCGCACGCCGCTCCAGAGCCAGACCCGCCACCCCGCACCAGGCGTCGTACTCCGCCAGCCCGACGGTGGCCGAGGCCGGCGGGAGGTGCGCGGCGTCCAGCCCGAACCCGGCCACCAGCAGGCCGTCCGGCCGCAGCAGGGCGGCGAGCCCCCGTACGGCCCGCGCCTCGCTCCCCGGCGCCAGCAGCGGGATCACGTTCCCGGCGGCGACCACCAGGTCGAAGGGCCGCCCCGCGCCGGAGGCGTCCAGGCCGGGCGCCTCCGGACCGAGCGCGCTCAGGTCCCCCGTCACCCAGGTCAGCTCGGGCGCCCGGCTCCGCGCCACCGCGAGCATGGACTCGTCCAGGTCGACGCCCGTGCACTCGTAGCCCAGCTCCGCCAGCCGGATCGCCACCCGTCCGGTGCCGCACCCGGCGTCCAGCACCCGCGATCCGGGCGGCGCGAGCGCCGCGCAGAACCGCGCCTCCCCGTGCACGTCCGCCCCGGAGGCCGCGAGCTCGGCGAACCGCGCCGCGTACCGCTCCCCCGCGTCCTCGCCCGCGATCTCCGTCCAGCGGCTTCTCAGCTCTTCCATCCGCCCAGGATCCCACCCGTCCCGCGCCCTCCGGCGGGTCAGACCCGGCGGATGTCGTCCAGGTTCCGCTCGACCCAGCCGCGCAGCGCGGCCAGCGGTTCGGCGACGCCGGAGCCCAGGCCGGTCAGCGCGTACTCCACGTGCAGCGGGACGGCCGGGTAGACCGTGCGGTCCACGAACCCGGACTCCTCCAGGCGGCGCAGGGTCTGGGTGAGGACCTTGGGGCTGACCCCCTCCAGGCGGCGCTGCAGCTCGCCGAAACGCTGCGGCCCATCCTCCAGCGCGCCGATCACCAGCGCGGTCCACTTGCTGGCCAGCAGGTCGAGCACGCCGCGGCAGGGGCACTGGGCGGCGTAGACGTCGTGCTTGTCGTGACGGCCCGTCGTGCACCTCATGGACATGACCGGCTCCCTTCCCGCCTAGATGCTTCCCAAAGGGAAGTAATAGCCCTTGATGGTTACTGGGGTCATCAGGATAGCTTCACCGACGTCGCCAGTCCCCATCGGCAAGGAGAAAAGACCATGGCGCTCATGCGCGCTGTCACCCAGGACGCCTTCGGCGGACCCGAGGTCCTGCGCACCGCGGACCTGCCGCGGCCCGAACCGCTGCCCACCGAGGTCCTGGTCCGCGTCGTGTCGGCGGGGATCAACCCCGTCGACGTCAAGACCCGCGAGGGCGGGGGCATGGCCGGAGTCCTGGGCGGGCCCCCCTTCGTCCTCGGCTGGGACGTCTCCGGGGTCGTGGAGGAGGTGGGGTTCGGGGTGCACACCCTGCGGCCCGGGGACGAGGTGTACGGCATGCCGTGGTTCCCCCGCCGGGCCGGCGCCTACGCCGAGTACGTGACCGCCCCCTCCCGGCAGTTCGCCCTCAAGCCCCGCTCGGTGAGCCACGACGAGGCCGCCGCCGTGCCGCTGGCCGCGCTGACGGCGTGGCAGGCCCTGGTGGACGCGGCCGGGATCCGGCCCGGCCAGCGCGTGCTCGTGCACGCGGCGGCGGGCGGCGTCGGGCACTTCGCGGTCCAGTTCGCCAAGCACCTCGGCGCGCACGTCATCGGCACCGCCCGCGCCGGCAAGCACGAGTGGCTGCGCGGGCTCGGCGCCGACGAGCTCGTCGACTACACCTCGGTCCGGTTCGAGGAGGCCGTCGAGGACGTCGACGTGGTCGTCGACCTGGTCGGCGACGAGCACGAGGCCACCGGCACGCGCTCCCTGGACGTGCTCGCCCCGGGCGGCCTGCTCGTCGCGGTGCCCTCCGGCGTCTCCCCCGACCTGGCCCGGCGCGCGCAGGAGCGCGGCCTGCGGGTGAGCGCGTTCCTCGTCGAGCCGGACGGCCGCGCGCTGGCCCGGATCGCGGAGCTGGTCGACGACGGCCGGGTCCGGATCGGGGTCGAGGAGGTCTTCCCCCTGGAACGGGCGGGCGAGGCGCACAAGCGCCTCGCCGAGGGCCGGACCCGGGGCAAGCTGGTGCTGCGCGTCGGCTGACGGCCGCCGCGGAGAGGACGGCCCAGCGGAGAGGACGGCCCTCAGGACGGGCGCGGGAAGGACGGGCGCGGGAAGGACGGGGCGTCGCGGGGCGGGACGGCCGAGCCTTCCCGGCCGCGGGCAACCGCACCGCACCTTTCCCGCTCTCCTCCTGCTACGTCGTGCGGGCCCAATGGAGGAAGGCGGCCGGTTTCCGGCCGCGCCGGCCCGGCGGCCGAGCGCCGCAACCGGGCCCGGACCGTCCCGCCCGCGACGAACGGACTCCCTTCCTCCATGATCTCCCTCGCCCGGTTCAGCACCCGTACCCGTGTCGTGGCCGCCGCCCTGGGCGCGAGCCTGACCGGCGGAGTGGCCTTGGCCGTGGGCGCCCTGGCGACCGGCCCGGCCCCCTCCGCCACAGGCACGAAGCCGTCCGGCGTGACCGCGCAGGAGCTGCTGAGGATCGCCGAGAGCCAGATCGGCGTGGAGGAGAACGCCGAGGGCGGCGGGACCAAGTTCCACAGCTGGTACATGGAGTCCCGGCGCGCGCGGGAGACCGTCGAGCGCGACGGCGGCAGCGTCCGGGCCTACGCCGACGCCCCCTGGTGCGCGATGTTCGTCTCCTGGGTCGGCGAGCGGGCCGGCCTCCGGCCCACCGTCGGCTGGGACGCCTACACCGTCACCTACGCCCAGTGGTTCAAGGCCAACGGCAGGTGGGGCGGGAAGGCCGCCCCGGGCGCGGTCGTCTTCTTCGACTGGAAGAGGGGCGACAGCCTGTCCGGCATCGACCACGTCGGCCTGGTCGAGAAGGACAACGGCGACGGCACCGTCACCACGATCGAGGGCAACACCGGCAACGGCAAGGTCGAGCGGCGCGTCCGACCCAAGGCCGAGGTCGTCGGCTACGGCTACCCGCAGTACGCGGTCTGACCCCGCGGAACGCGGGAAGGACGGCGCTCCGGCGGGACGGCGAAACCAGGGAATGTCACATATAACCACACCGACAGGGCCGGAAGATCCAAACTGTTGGTGATGAAGAGAGCCTCCCGCATCCGGTCCCCCCTCCCCGGCGGGAACCACCCGCGGCCTCCCGGACGTCCCCCTCGGGAGGCCTCGTGAAGAATCCCCTGTCCGCGCTGCGCACCCCCTCCGCCGTCATCCGCCTGCTGTTCGCGCTCCTCACGGGCGGCGTCCTTGTCCTGGGCTATCTCGGCATGCGGGCCCACCTGTCGTCGCACACCGAGTTCACCCGGTCCCCGTGGGACCTCCTCTACTACACCCTCCAGCTCTTCGTCCTTGATCCGACGCCGATCGACGGGACGAGCGCGATCCCCCCGATGCTGCAGTTCGCCCGCTTCGCGGCGCCCGTGGTGACGATCTACGCGCTCGTCGAGACCACCCGCCTGCTGCTCTCCGCCGAGATCCAGCGGATCAGGGCCCGCCGGTCCAGACGGCACGCCGTCGTCTGCGGGGACGGTCCCGCGGCGCACGCGCTGACCGCACGGCTCCACGGAGCCGGGCATCGCGTCGTCGCCGTCACCGGCGCGCCTCCCCCCGCGCCGGGCCGCGGCCGGATCCTCACCGTGACGGGCGACGCCCGCGATCCCGAGGTGCTCCGGGCGGCGGGCGCCCATCGCGCGGACGTCGTGTACGCCTGCGAGACGGACGGCTCCGCCAACACGGGGATCGTCCTGGCCGCCCAAGGCCTCGAGAGATCCGCGTCCGAACCGCTCCGGGCCTACGCCCTCATCCCCGACCTGGACCTGTGCACCGCGCTGCGCGCCCGCCGGCTCGGCATGCCGGACCCTCCCGGGCTCCGGCTCGACTTCTTCAACCTCGACCAGCTCGCCGCGCGTGTGCTCCTCGACCGCCATCCGCTCCGCACGTCCTCGCCGGTCGTGCTGGTCGGCCTCGACGACTTCGGCCGCGCGCTCGTCATCGAACTGGCGCGGCACTGGCGGCTGCGCGTCCCGCACGAGCAGCGGCCCCTGCCCGTAACCGTCGTCGACCCCCGCGCCGACAGCGTGCTGCCCGCGCTGCTCCGCCGGTACGCGTTCGTCGGCGCGCATCTGGAGCTGCGCGGGGCGGGTCTCGAGGAACTGGAGCGGATCCCCGCCGAGCCGCCCCAGCGGGTGTACGTCTGCCACCACGACGAGAACCTGGCCCTGCGGACGGCGCTGACCAGCGTGCGGCTGTGGACCCGGGAGCCGGGGTCGCTGGTGGTCCGGGTGGAGCAGGGCGTGTTCGACGACGCCTTCCGCGGTCCCGGCCTGCTGGACGACCTCGGAGGCGCCCTGCACGTGTTCGCCGTCACGGACGAGGCGGTCGATCCCCAGCTGATCGCCGAGGACCTCGTCGAGCAACTGGCCAGGGCGGTGCACGAGGACTACGCCTACGAGCGCCTGAAGAAAGGCGACACCCCGGACATCAACGCCTCGCTGGCCCCCTGGGAAGAACTGCCGGCGTCGCTCAGGAACGCCAACCTCACCCAGGCCGCGGACATCGGCCGCAAACTCCGGAGCATCGGCTGCCTCCTCGCCCCGCGGATCGGCCCGGACTCCGCCTTCTCGTTCCGGGAGGAGGAGATCGACCGGCTCGCCGTGATGGAGCACGAGCGCTGGATGCGCGAGCGCCGTGAGGACGGCTGGACACACGGTCCCGCCCGTGACGACGCCGGCAGGCGCCACCCCGATCTGCAGGACTGGAGCCGGCTGCCGGAGTCCTCCCGGGAGAAGGACCGCGCCACCGTCCGCAACCTGCCCGCCGTCCTCGCCACAGCGGGCTTCCAGATCGTTCGCGTGAGCGGTGACCACGCAAGGGGGACCGCTCCGCCTGGACGGGAGAGGCGGTGCGGGGGACACTCGGGGTGACCGGAAGCACCTCACAGGAAACGTCGACGGCCCACCCTCCCCGACCGCAGCCGGTGTTCCGGAGCGGCCGCCGGGACGGACGGCCGTCCCCACCGCGGAGGCCCGATGCCGGAGATCGCCTTCATGGTCATGCCGTACGGCAGGAAGTCCACGATGAGGCGGGAGGACGGCGTCCCGCGCGAAGTGGACTTCAACGTGCTCTGGCATGAGGTGCACCGGCCCGTCCTCGAAGATCTCGGCTACCGGGCCGTCCGCGCCGACAGCGACCTCGGGCCGCTGGTGATCGTGGAGATGATCCGGCGGCTGGCGCTCGCCGACCTCGTGGTCGCGGACGTCTCGCTCGCCAACTCCAACGTCTACTACGAGGTCGGCGTCCGTCACGCCGCACGGCGGCACTGCATCCTGGTCGCGGCGGAGTGGGCGGAGCCGGTGTTCGACCTGGAGCAGATCCGGCGGTTGGAGTACCCGCTCTCCGACGGCGCCTGCGGCGCCGAGGCGGCCGCCGAGGCGCGGGCCGTCCTGCGTGCGGGGATCGAACGAGTGCTCCCCGGACGTTCCCCCGTCTTCGACGCGATACCGGGATACCCCGACCCCGAGGACGGCTTCCGGCAGGCCGCCTTCAGCGACCTCGTGGGTGAGCTGTCGGGATTCGAGGCCGGCGCCGGCGCGATCCGGCTGACCGCGGACGCCGAGGATCGGCGGAGCAGGACCCGCGACCTGGTGACCCGGTACGGCACGAGGCCCGTCGTGCGCGAGTCGGTGGTCCTCGAACTGATCGAGCTGATCCGCGACAACCTGACGTGGGCCGAGGTCCTCGCCTACGTCGAAGGACTGCCCCCCGTGCTCCGGCGGCATCCGTCGGTGGTGGAGCAACGGCAGCTCGCGCTGGCCAGGACCGGCAGGGTGGAGGAGTCCGCAGCGGCGCTGGAGCAGCTGATCAAGCACTCGGGCCCGACGTCCGAGCGGTACGGCCTGCTGGGCGGCCGGTACAAGGAACTCATGTGGAGCAACGCGGGGTCCCCCCGGTCGAGCGGCTTCCTCGGCAAGACCATCGCCGCCTACGAGCAGGGGATGCGTCTCGACCTCAACGACTACTACCCGTCCTCCAACCTGCCCCGCCTCTACCGGCTGCGGGACGCGGAGGGCGACGGGCGCCTGGCGGACGAGGTCGCGGTCGTCGCCCGGGCGGCGCGCGAGATCTCCCTGGCACGGGACCCGCACGACGAGTGGATCCGGCTGACGCTGCTCGGCTCAGCCTTCGACGACGGCGACCTGGACCGGGCCCGCGGCCTCGTCGGACGATTCCGGCAGGAGGGCGTCACGGGGTGGAAGCTCCGGAGCACGCTCGAAGACCTGGAACTCGGCGTGCGCCTCCTGCCGCGGCGGCCGGGGACGCCGCAGGGCGCGGCGGAGGGGCTGCGGGAACTGCTCGCGGAGCTGTACGGCATGCTGGGGTGATGACTCGTGTGATCATCGCGGCCGGTCACATGATCGACGCCCCCGGCCGTCCGGCCGCCCGGTTCCCCCCTTCGCGCATCCCCTGGGTGACGGAGGAGATCCGCGCCGCCTTCGACGCCTGGGCGGTCGGGCCGGACACGACCGTGATCTGCGGAGGCGCCCGCGGAGCAGACGTGATCGCCGCCGAAGAGGGGCACGCCCGCGGCGCCCGCGTCCTGCTCTGCCTGGCACTGCCCGTCGAGGAGTTCCGGCGGCGGTCGGTGGACCTTCCGGGCACCGGCTGGGGCGAGCGCTTCCGCCGCCTGCTCCGGGTCGCCGAGGTGCTCCCGCCCCCCGACGGCACGGGCCGCGCCGGTGGGGAGGAGGCCTGCGGCGGAGTGTTCGCCCTGACCAACGCCCGCATGGTGGCGCTGGCACGCCGGATGGACGCCCGACCTCGCGTTCTCCTCGTCTGGAACGGGCAGGACGGCGACGGCCCCGGCGGGACATCCGATCTCGTCCGGCGGCTCGGCTACCCGGCGGACGATCCCCGGGTGCGCGTGATCGACCCCACCCCGCCGGAGCCGGAGCGCCGCTGAGCGTTCCGCGGACGGGGCGGGGCGGTGACCACGGGCTTCCGGAGCGGGGGCCGCCCCCGGCGGGCCGACGGCCGCCTCCGTCCGGCGTGCCTGACCGCCCGGAGGCGTCCGGGCGGTCAGGCACCCGGTAGTGCGTCCGGGCTCTCCACCGAAGGATCGAACCCGCCCGGCGCGGGAGCGTCGGACGGGTCGAACCGTCGCAGGAGGCCGTCCGCCACCTCCTGCCTGCCGTACTCGGCGACGCGCTCGGCCACCTGCCGGGCGAGCAGGGCACGCTGCGGGTCGCCCTCCGGGAAGTCCATCGCGCGGAGGAAGGCGTCGAAGTGATCGGCGGCGGAGGTCCCCTCCCGGGGGGATCCGGTCGTCCCGGTGCGATCCGGATACGCCGCCGACGCGTCCGGTGACCGGGCGGCGCCCGGATCGGGCACGAGATGCCGGAACCGCTCGGGCACCTCCGTGTTGTTCGCCGCAGAGGAGAGCTGCGCGAGAGCCCCGATGTCCTTCACCGTCCGGTCCACCTGGTCGTCGTTCCTGGCCAGCCACCAGACCACGGCACTGCCGGTGTCCTTCAGCACGTCCTCACCGAGGTACTCCCGCTTGCTCTGCTCGTATTTCCTCTCGTGCTCCCAGAGCGCCCTGTTCTTGCGGACCGTGGCCATCTTGTCCAGCCGCTCCTGGTCGTGGCCGGAGAGTGTGAGCGTGACGGACTCGGCCATCGCCCGCAGGCACCCCGTGTCATCCGGCTGCATCCTGCCCAGTGCGCCGTTCAGTTCGTGCTGGACCAGCGCGGCCCTGGCGGGGTGCCGATCCTCGGTGATCCTCCGGGCACGCTCCAGGATCGCGTCGATCGCCAGACCTTCCCGGCTGATCGCGGACTCGTTCACCGCGGCACCGAGCGGCGACCATCGCACCACCGCGGAGAACAGGAAGTCGTAGTCCTCCTCGTTGCTCGGGAGAGGCACCTGGACGACGCGTTGCTCTCCGGACTCCACCGGGATCACGGGCCGGTACGGCTCCGGCCGTGGCGGTGGGACCGGCCGGCGTCCGAAGACCTTCGTCCCCGCCACCGCCAGGCCCGCGAGCAGCAGAACCGGCAGCAGCCAGCTCCAGATCTGCCGGGGGGCGAACAGGACGAGGCCTGCGAGGATCAACCCGCCGAAGACCGTGAAGTAGATCGTCACGGTGTTGCGGCCAGAACTCATGAGCGTGTCTCCCTGATCCGTCGTTCCGACGTTCATTCACCGGGCCGGGCCGCCCGAGCGGCGTTGGTCCTCCGATAGACGTGCTCGGCGACGGAGTCGACGTCCCGCCGCCCCACCGCCGTGGAACGGTCCACGCCCCGCGCGAGGACGTAGAGACGCGCCCGGACGTCCATCCGCCGCTCACTGCCCTCCATGAGGACGTCGACGAGCCGGGCGCGGTACCGCCCCTGCCGGGAGGCCGCGGAGAGCCAGGCGTGCGCCTGCGGGGTCCACTCATCAGGTGCGCGGAGCCGGAAAGCCGCACTCCAGCCGGCCGCCAGCCGCTCCCGTACCGCGGTGTCGGCGAGGAACGCGTGGGCGTGCGTCCCGCCGTCGGTGATCAGCCGCGGTTCGGCGAGCTCCAGGAACAGGTCGACGTCGAGCGGCCACTCCCTCCTCCCCAGCTCTCCGGTGAAGTGGCGGCAGAGCCGTTCCAGCATGCTCCGGTGGAGGCGGGGATCGGCCCGCACCAGCCCGACGAGCGCCTCGCGCGCCCGGGTCGCCCGGCCCTCCCGCCGGGCCAGGTGGTGGAGGCGGACCATCGCCTGGTCCGGATGGCGGACGGCCATCGTCTGCCAGCATGCCTCGACGAGCACCTGGGACAGTCCGTCGGGCAGGTCCTCCTTGAGCGACCACTCGAAGATCTTTTCGCGGAAGAACCGACCGTGCTCGTCATGCTGAAGACCCTGCTCCAGAAGCCCGGCGGCCGCCCGCAGCCTGAGCTCGCTTCTGGAGGGCCCCGCCGTCCACCGCCACAGGAGCGACACCAGCGCCGTCCGGTATCTGTCGTGCAGGCACTGCTCGGCGAACCGCCTGACCAGACCATCGCGGTCGCCTCGATCGAGATCCGGAGACCCGACGGTCTTCTCCACCCACGCCTGCAGGTGCTCGCGGAGTTCCGGCATGTGCCTCCAGAAATGGGCACGGACCGCCGCGTCGTACCCGGGCTTCCTGAACGACACCTTGCCGTGGGCGTCGGGCTCCGCGTGGATCTCGTGGAGCCTCTCGACAAGGTCCGCGCGCTCCAGCAGCGGGCACTCCTCCTGCGGGTTCTCGACCATGCGCAGCAGCACGGCCCCGGCTCCGTGGACGGCGTCGGCGTGGGCACCGTGCAGCATGGCCGCGGTCAGCAGCAGGGCGCGCTGCGGTCCCCGGCGCAGCTGGGCGACGAACCGGGCGACCTCCGCGCTCCGATCGGTCACCGCGGCGCGGGCGTTCTCGCACCAGGTGGCGAATCCTCCCGCGCCCGGAGCGCTCCTCGCCCTGGCGACCCGCTCGGCGAATTCGGCGATCTCCTGCATCGACCGGTTCGCGCGCAGGAAACCCGAGAGCGCGGGCACCGGCGCCACGGTGTCGGACGCGGGGACGCCGGCCAGGCGCAGGTAGCGCTGGAACACCTGCGCGCCCGGCGGACGAGTGATCTCGACGCGATACTGACCGAGTTCCGGGTGGAGCCGCTCGACCCTGCCGCCCGGCAGCACGACCACCAGCCGGGCGCCGCGCTCCTGCACCGTCTTCCGCAACGAGGGAAGCCCTCCGTGGACCTCACTCCAGAGCCGCTCGGAAGCGGTCGCAAGGTCCAGCCACACCAGGTCACCGTCACCGACGCCCTCGACGTTCGGGTGCCCCTCCCGCTCCTCGTCCGGCAGCAGTTCGCGGAACGTCTCCGGGCCGGAGCGCAATTCGTACAGGAGCATCTTCGCCGCGGCCGTCCGTCCGCTGCCCGGTGTCCCGTCCAGGAGCACGGTGCCGCAGGAGGACAGGACCCTTCGGGCCCTGCCGAATCCTCCGGGGTGCACGAAGCGCCGCCAGAGCCACAGCAACTGGTCGTCGGCGACGGTTCGGGGGTGCTTCCCCCCGGCTCCGGCCGATGCGGCGAAGGTGCAGTTGTTGTACTGGGGCCCGTCGCTGTTGTACTGGTCTCCCCGGCCCGCGTGCACCTCTCCGCCGTCGCTGAGCACGGAAGAGATGATCTGGTCGCTCAACGGTCGCCGTCCTCGTTTCCACGGGAACCGCCGAACCGGTGGCGGATGCCGCCCTGGTTGTCCCCTGCGACGTACGTCGCGCCGTCGCCGGAGAAACGCGGGGAATTGCTGTAGAGATCGCCCTTCCCCAGGTGCACCGGTCCGTGACTGTGCTTGGTGACGGTGCCCACGTCTCCGGTGATGTCGCGGCTCTGCACGCTCGTGCCGTACACGTCGCCCGCCGCATTGCCCACCGCATTGCCCGCCGCATTGCCCGCCGCGTCGCCGGCGGCGTCCGGACCGGGTGGCCGCGAGGCGAGGCGGTCAGCCTCCTTGAGGGACGGCACCCGGGCGGCCAGCATGTCACCGATGCGCGTGAGGTCCGCCTGCACGTTCTGATAGTCCAGGCGGACGTACTGGACCTCGGCGAGCCGGACCAGTTCCGCCGGGAGCAGCGCGCCGTCCAGCCGCTCGGTCGTGCGGCCCTCCAGGACCGGGATGACCGGTATTCCGCAGGCGAACGCCTCGGCGATCTCCTTGCGGACCCAGTCGTCCTGGTCGTGCAACGCGGCGGACGAGCGGATCCACTCCGGGCCGATGACGGCGAGCAGGACGGCGCTGCGGCGCACCGCGCCGAGGAGTCTCGCGGGGAAGTGCTCGCCCGGTCCGATGGACTGCGAGGCCCGGAAGATCCGGTCCTTCCCGAAGCGGTCCGAGAGGCTCATCGCGATCAGGGCGGCGCTCTTCTCTCCGTCCCCGGTGCGGTAGTTGATGAAGACGTCGTGCATGGCGGTTCCCTCCTACGGGGTGACGATCTGCAGGGCCGTGCCGAGTTCGGGAGCCAGGTCGCGCACCGACGGACTCCGCGGGTGGCGCGCCAGGATCCGGGCGAGACCGCGCAGGTCCGCGGCGATGGTGGCGGAGCTGACGGTGACGGCCGCGTCGAGCAGTCGGCCGGTCAGGCGGCAGGCGTGGTCGATCTCTCCGGCCGCAGCATGGGCGAGAGCGCTGCGCACTCCGTAACGGACCCGGGTGCGCAGTGCACGGGGTGGGATCAGCGCCAGCTGCCGGTCCATGGCCTCGGCCGCCTCCTTCGGCCGTCCCAGGTCGTACAGGCACCAACCCGTGATCATCGCGACCGGGTCGGGCAGGTTCATGGTGCCGATGACGGGCGTGTCCGGGTCCTGGACGTGCAGCCCGAGCAGCGTGCGGGCACGGTCCAGGCTGCGCATGCAGGCGCCGTAGTCACCCGCGAGTGCATGCCCCTGAGCCTGCCGCTGCGCGGCCAGGCCGCGGATCCGCGGAGGCAGTTTTCCGCTCTGCGCCCGCCGGGCCAGTTCAATGGTCTGGTCGGCCTCCTCCCGATACAACGTGACCAAGGCATGACGGACCAGTCCGTATGCGGCGAGGTCATGATCATCACCGGCCGCCGCCAGCTCGACTGCGCGCCGCGTCCACCACAGGGCCGCCCGCTCGTCGCCTGTCTCCTGTACCAGCCAGCCGACGTATTCGGCGTACCGGGAACCGAGTCTCAGCGCCGCCCGGCGGGTACGCGAACCGGCCTGAGCGGAGAGCTCCCGGAGTGTGTGCGTCTGGGTGATCAGTGCCGGGAGCAGAAGGGCGGGACCCACCGCTTGGCCGAGTTGCCGGTACTGATCGAAAAGCGATCGGGAGATCTCCAGGAATCTCCCGTCACCGGCGTCCGATGACAGCCCCGGCCCGCCGCCCGCCCCCGCGAGCGAGATCGCACCCGCGGCCATGACCTGCCGTCGGCTGACAGACTGGAACAGGTTCTGCCCGTCCGGTGACAACTGCATCAGCCACACCTCCCCGTCACCGGTCTCCGCCTCTGCGGGCCCTTCTCCCGGAGGCCGGCCGCGGGCCAGCGCGGCGAGCCGGCCTCCGGCGCCGAGCGTGGCGTCGCACAGGCGGACCAGTTCGCGGCTCGGCGTTTTGACCCCTCGCTCGACCTTGCTGAGCTGGGCCTTGCTGTAATGGACCAGCCGTGCCAGATCGGTCAGGGTCAGACCTGCGGCGAGACGCCGTCTCCGTAGTTCTCCTCCGAACCGGACGGACTGCTGGACCACATGAACCTCCGTCACCGCCAGCCCGAGCAGCCGTGATTCACCGTTTGCAAGCCTGCGGCAGACACCGCCGAACGGACAAGGCCAAGGCCGGCGTTTCCCGTTTCCACCTTCGAAGCAATAGGAAACGGCCGGGTTTGTCGAGACGGTCGCAGTCGGGGCTCGCGCTCCGCCTCCGCCATGGGCCCGGATATCCGGGACCGCCGCCGCCCGAGGGCCGTTCCGTCGGGCCCCGCCCACGGCGGGTGGACGAGAACCGTTTTCTCCGTGTCCGCAGTGCCGTCGGAGAACTCCACCGCATACGGGAGGATCCTCGGCTCCGCGCCGGCGGACACGGTGATCGTCCGTTTCCGGTTCGCCCCATGTCGATGCAGCGAGAAGCGGACGAAACGCGGCGGCGGGCGCACCCGAACTCACCGGTCGCCATTCAGTGCGCCGGACGACCAAAACGGACCTCGATACGCCCCTGGAAAGTGAACATTTCTCGCGTGGTGGTGGCGGAACATCTCTCCGAGACCTCTTGGCGCACGCGGAAATCCCCGCCCCGTTCACCCGGTCAGCCTCTTCTTCACACAGTGGCGGCACAATCACACAGTGAGCAACGGGGCCGAACCGTACACAAAACCGGCGCTTGCCCTCCGCGGTGATGCATGATGCACTGTCATCGGCCGTCAACGCGCACGAAATGACACCCGGAGCAAGAGCACATACTGCCGGTCGGGACATATGACAAGCGGTGGAGAATCACATGACAGCGTGCTAGCGTTTACCGCCGATTCCATTATGAGTCGCGTTCGGAATTAACAGGACCACCGGTCGAATCGGTTCGGGGAGCATTCACTGTCGCGCGTCGCCCTGCGGCCGGATGATCCGGCCCCGCCGTCCGGCAGGCCCCCGCTCCGGCACGCCTCCGGCCCCCCAGCCCAAGGACTCTCATGATCGAACACGTCGTGGCCGAGGTGCTGCTGAGCAGCGGACTGGCCGCCGCCTGCGGAGCACTGGTCGTGCGGACCCGCGGCAGGAACGCCGCGGTCCGGGCGCGGCGCACCGCCGAGGACGAGGTGGTCAAGGCCAGGATCGAGGCGGCGCGGGACCTGGAGAAGGCGCAGTTGCGCTTCGCCCAGGACACCGAGGAGCTGCGCCGGCAGATCACCGTGAACGCCGAGTGGTACCAGACCGCGCTGGAGGAGACCCGGCATCTGGTGGGGCAGCGGCTGCCGGCGGCGCTGGACGCCGAGGCGCGGTCCGGTTCGGACGCGGTCGTGCCCGGCCTCCTGCACCCCCTGCTGAAGGGCACCCCGTTCGAGGAGCTCCACCAGGCGGCCGAGGACCTGCTGCGCGAGGCGCTGCAGAGCACCCGGGCGGGGGTCGGCCGGGCGGCCCGCGCCGGCGTCCGCGGCATGGCCGACGAGGCGCAGGCCTTCCTGACCCGGCTCCAGATCAAGATCGACGAGGAGCTGGACCGGCATCCGGCCGCGAGCGCCTACCACCAGAGCCTCATCGACATCGACCACGTCGCGACCCGGAGCCTGCACGCGGTCCAGCGCCTGCGCATCCTGACCGGTTCGTGGCCGGGGACGCAGCGGGCCGACTGCACCTTCCGCGAGATCGTCGAGAGCGCCCGCGGCCGCATCGGCCCCTACGACCGCGTCGAGCACACCTACCTGCCGGAGGTCGGCGAGCTGTTCGTCGAGGGCCGGGTGGTGGAGCCGATCGTCGTCGCCCTGACCGAGCTGCTGGCCAACGCGACCGACTACTCCAGCGATCCGGTGGGCGTCTACGTGCAGCGGGTGCAGGCCGGCTACCGCATCGTGGTGGAGGACACCGGCCTGGGCATGAACCACTTCCAGCGGACCGCCGCCGAGCGGATGCTCGCGCACCGCGCGGTCTTCGACGTCACCACCCTGGAGGACGAGCGCAGGCTCGGGTTCGCCGTCATCGGACGGCTCACCCACGACTACGGGTTCCGCGTCGATGTGAGCGCTCCCTCGGCCGGCGGCGGCGTCAAGGCCGTGCTCGTGGTGCCCGACGACCTCATGAGCCGATCCGCCGCGGAGGCCCCGTCCCCGCCCGCCGCCCGGGAGGCCCCCTCCGCGCCACCCGCCGGGCCCCTCGGCGTCCCCGGCGTCCCCGGCGTCCCCGGCCTCCCCGACACCGCCGGCCTCCCCGACACCGTCGGCCTCCCCGGCGCGCTCGCGGGCTCCGCCGCCGGGGCCGCCCCGACCGCCGGGTCCGCGAGCGCGGAGCACACCGGGCACCCCGGCCCCGCCGAGGCGGACCTGCCGCTCACGACCGTCCTGGGCCTGCCCAAACGGCAGCCCAAAGACCCTCGGGCGGCACCCCGGCCCTCGTCCCCGAGCCAGGAGGCCCTCACCGACAGCGGCGACCCCGCCGCACTCGCCGAGGGCTTCGAGCAGATGCGCCGCGCGCTCAGCGCAGGCTACGGCGACAGCGACACCGACCCCGGAGGACGTCTCCCGTCATGAGCGACCAGCACACCGCCGACTCCACCGACATGGCCTGGGCCCTGGACCGGCTGACCGAGGAGCCGGGCGTCGTCAACGCCCTGCTGTTCAGCACCGACGGGCTGGTACTGGCCGCCTCCGCCGGCCTGGCCAGGGACGACGCCGACCGTGCGGCGGCCGCCCTGTGCGGGGTCAAGGCGCTGCAGGGGGACTTCGGCGCGTTCTGCGGCCTGCCCGACCGCGGGGACCCGCTGCCCATGCGGCACGTGGTCAGCGACCTGAAGGACTTCACCGTGCTGCTGTTCGCCGCCGGCGAGCGCACCGGCCTCGGCGTGGCGGTACGCGGCGACTCCATGAGCCAGGAGGTCGCGCTCGCCATCACCGCCACCCTGAAGCTGATCGCCGGGCTGCGCCCGGTCCTGGCGGCCCGCGAGCGAAGCGGCGGCGCATGAGCCCGCGCGGGCACCGCAGGAACGGCGTGGTGCGCTCCTACACCGCCACCGGCGGTCGCGCCGCCCCGTCGCGGACCAGCCTGGACGAGGCCACCCTGCTCATCGCCGACCCCAAGCTGCCGCTGGCGGGCCTGCAGGCGCAGGCCTACCGGGTGATGGACCTGTGCCTGCCCGGGGTGCTGTCGGTCTCGGAGGTGGCCCACCACCTCCGGCTCCCCGGCGCCGTCACCAAGGTGGTCGTCTCCGGCCTGGTGGACAGCGGGCACCTGGTCGCCCGCGCGCCGTTCACCCCCACCGCCGACCAGCACGACGAGGACTTCCTGAGAAGGGTTCTGCATGGACTCCAACAGCTCTGACCGCCGCTACGTGCCGGACAGGGCCCGCTCGGTGAAGGTGCTCGTCCTCGGCCCGTTCGCGGTCGGCAAGACCACCTTCGTGGGCACCGTCTCGGAGATCCGGCCCATGCGCACCGAGGAGCGGATGACCCGCGCCGGGGAGCTCGTCGACGACCTCGGCGGCCTGCGGGGCAAGGTCACCACCACCGTCGCCATGGACTTCGGCCGGGTCACCCTGGCCGACGACATCGTGCTGTACCTCTTCGGCGCCCCCGGTCAGCCGCGCTTCCACCGCATGGTCCGCTCGCTGATGGAAGGCGCCCTGGGCGGACTGGTCCTGGTCGACACGCGGCGGATCGCCGAGAGCTTCGACGCGATCGACCTGCTGGAGTCCGCCGGCCTGCCGTACACCGTCGCCGTCAACCACTTCGACGGCGCGCCCCGCTACGACGACGCCGCACTGCGCGACGCGCTGACCATGGCCGACGACAGGCCGCTGGTCTGGCTGGACGCCCGGACGCGCGCCTCGGCCAAGCAGGGCCTGATCTCCCTCGTCACCGACATCCTCAGCCGCCCCCGTCCGGAGCCCGCCCGATGACCCAGCACCCGGCCCCCATCCCCCAGCTGTTCGGTGATGATTTCGCCGCTCGGCCGCAGGACGCCTACGCCGCCCTGCGCGCGCACGGCCCCGTCGCCTGGGCCGAGATCGCGCCGACCGTGTACGCACTGGTCGTCACCGGCCACCGCGCCGCGGTCACCCTGCTCAACGACCCCGCCACCTACAGCAAGGACAGCCGCGCCTGGGCCGCGCTGCACAGCGGGCAGGTCCCCGCCGACAGCCCGGTCCTGGCGATCATGGCCTACCGGCCGAACCTGCTCTACGCCGACGGGCGGGAGCACGAGCGGCTCCGGGGGGCGATCGAGGACTGCGCGGCCCGCATCGACCTGCACGAGCTCCGGGAGAGCACCCAGCGCCACTCGCTCGGGCTCATCGCCCGCTTCGCCCCGGTCGGCCGCGCCGACCTGATGACCGAGTTCGCCGACACGATCCCGCTGCTCGTCTTCACCGACATCCTCGGCTGCCCCGCCCCGATGGTCGGCCGCATGGTCGCCGGCTCCCAGGGCCTCATCAGCGCCGGCCCGGAGGCGATCCGGGCCGCGGACGACTTCGCCCGGTGCCTGGCCGAGCTCATCGAGATGAAGAAGGCCGCGCCGGGCCGGGACTTCACCTCCTGGATGCTCGCCCACCCCGCCCGGCTCACCCCCGAGGAGGTCCTCTACCAGTTGTTCTGCTTCATCGGCGCCGGCGTCATCCCCACCGCGGCCTGGATCGCCTCCGGGCTGCGGCTGCTGCTGGAGGACGACGCCTACGTCGGTGACCTCGCCGGCGGCGCGGTCACCGTGCGCCGCGCCATGGAGCAGGTGCTGTGGACCCGCTCGCCGATGGCCAACTTCTCCGTGCACTTCGCCCGCCGCGCCACGACGCTGCACGGCATCCCCATCCCGCCCGGCGTGCCGATCCTCATCAGCCACGCCGCCACCGGCACCGATCCGCAGCTCCCACCCGGCCTCGGCCACGACAACCGCTCCCACCTGGCCTGGTCGGCCGGACCGCACCGCTGCCCGGCCGACAGCCACGCCGCCGTCATCGCCCAGACCGCCATCGAGACGATCCTCGACCGGCTCTGGGACCTGGAGCTCACCGATGCCGGCGTCCCCAACCGGCACGGCCCCTTCCACCAGTGCCCCGCCGCTCTGGGCGTCCGGTTCCGACCGCAACCGGCGGACGCTCTCAGCACCTCATCCCCCGGAGGTTCCCCATGACCACCACCGACACCACCACCCGCACCACCGGCACCACCGGCACCGTGCTCGACACCACCGGCCGCCTCCTGTACGAGCAGGCCGAGCACCTGCGCGCCGCCGGGCCCGCCGTACGCGTCGGGATGCCCGGCGGCCTCGTCGCCTGGTCCGTCAGCCGGGGCGATGTCGCCAGGCGGCTCCTCGTCCACCCGAACATCTCCAAGGACGCCCGCGCGAGCTGGCCCGACCACCGGCCCGGGGCCTTCCCCTGGCTGACCGCCTGGGTCGACGTGGTGAGCATGTTCACCTCGGACGGCGCCGACCACAAGCGGCTCAAGGACCTGGTCGCCCGGGCGTTCACGGCCCGCCGGATCGACGCCATGCGCCCGGCCGTCGAAGCGATCGTCACCGACCTGCTCGACACCCTGCAGGCTCCGCGGTCCGGCGCGCCGGACCGGCCGGTCGACCTGCGCGCCGCCTTCTCCTACCCGCTGCCCACCCGGGTGATCTGCGACCTGTTCGGCGTCCCGGACGACCAGCGCCCCGGCATGCTGCGCGTCATCGACGCCATCCTGGACACCAGTGCCTCCCCGGAGCAGGCCGCCCGTACCCACGAGGACCTGTTCATCGCCATGAACACCCTCATCGCGACCAAACGCGCCGCGCCCGGCGACGACATGACCAGCCTCCTGCTGGCGGCGCAGGAGGAGGACGGCGACCGGCTCAGCGAGGCCGAACTGGTCAGCACCCTGATCCTGATGATCGGAGCGGGATCGGAGACCACGGTCGCGCTGATCGACCACGCGGTCGTCGAGCTGCTGTCCCATCCCGACCAGCTGGCCGTCGCGCTCGGCGATCCGGCCCGCTGGGACGACGTCATCGAGGAGACGCTCCGCAAACACCCGCCGATCATGCACCTGCCCCTGCGATACGCCACCGCCGACATCGACCTCGGCGAAGGCGTCACCCTGCGCGCGGGCGACCTGGTCCTGATCGCGTTCGGCGCGCACGGCCGCGACCCGGAGGCCAACCCCGACCCCGACCGGTTCGACATCGACCGGGCCGACCGTCAGCACCTGGCGTTCGGCTACGGCATCCACTACTGCCTGGGCGCTCCGCTGGCCCGGCTGGAGGCCCGCGTCGCCCTGCCCGCGCTGTTCACCCGCTTCCCCGGCCTGCGCCTGGCCGGAGAACGCGCGGCGCTGGCTCCGCAACCGTCGTTCATCGGCAACGACTACCGGGAGGTCCCCGTCCTGCTGGGGCCGACCGGCTGATCGATCGCACCGGACGGACCCCACCGGGGGCGATGCCGTACGAGGACGACGGGACTCCCGGCAGAACGGCGACCCAGCACCGCTGGACTGCCAGGGGTTCCGTCTCGCTCAGCGAGCATACGACATGTCGGGGGCCGGGTGCAGGCGAATCGGAGACCGCCTGCACCGGCTTCCCGCACCGGCCCGGCGGCCCCTCCGGTCGAGGTCGGCCGCACCCCGCGCACGGCAGGGCACGACCGCGGTCGGCGGGACGGCGCCGTTCCCTCAGCCGCGGCGGGGGGCCGTTCCCCGGTCGTCGGCCTCTCCCGACGGACCGCCGTCCGGGCCGGGCGTCCAGAGGGGCAGGGTCAGGGCGAAGGTCGACCCCTCACCCGGCGCGCTGACCGCGGTGACGGTGCCGCCGTGCGCTTCGGCGATCGCCTTGGTGATGGCCAGTCCCAGCCCGACGCCCTGGATGGCGTTCTCCTCGGCGTAGCGGGTGCGGTAGAAGCGCTCGAACACGTGCGGCAGTTCCTCGGCGTCGATGCCGGACCCGGCGTCGGTGACCGCGATCACCACCTGCCGGCCGGCGGCCGAGGCCCGCACGGTGATCGGCGTGCCGGTGGCCGAGTACTTGATCGCGTTGGACAGCAGCGCACCCACCGCCCGCACCAGCAGGTCCCGATCGCCGGCGACGCGGCCGCCGCCGTCACCGACGCCGTCACCGCCGCCGTCACCGCCGTCGTCCAGGAGCGTCTGGACGACGTGCCCTCCGGAGCGGGCCGCGGCGGCGACGACGCGCACCGCCTCCTCGACGACCTCACCCACCGGTACGGGGGCCGCATCGATCTCCAGCCGGTCGGAGCTGAGAGTGGTGATCGCCAGCAGGTCCTCGACCAGGTTCTGCAGCCGGGCCGCATTGCGGATCATGGCGTCCAGCATCCTGCGGCCCGGCGGCGATGCCTCCACCACTCCGGTCTCGGCGTCGGCCACGACCTCCAGGTAGCCGATCAGGGAGGTCAGCGGGGTGCGCAGCTCGTGGGAGACGGTGGCGAGGAAGGCGTCCTTGGCCGCGTCCAGCTCCTTCAGCCGTGCCACCGTGGCCTGCTCGGCCTCGTAGGCCTCCCGCAGCGCCTGCTCGGCGCGGCGCCGGTCGGTGATGTCGTGGATGAACGCGTGGAAGGCCCACTCGCCGCCCTCGCGGGTCGCCCAGACCACGAGTTCGATGGGGAACTCGCCGCCGTCGGACCGCGCCCCGGCCAGCTCCAGGCGCCGTCCCAGCACCTTCGACTCGCCCGTGACCAGGAACCGGGCCCGACCGGCCTCGTCGGCCCTGCGGTAGCGGTCCGGCACGATCGTCTCGTGCACCAACCGGCCCAGCACCTGCTCGCGGGAGCGGCCGAACATGCGCGCGGCCGCGGCGTTCCACTCGGTGATGCGCCCGGCGGCGTCGGTGGAGACGAACCCCTCCACCGAGGTGTCGATCATCTGCCGCAGCCGGTCGCGGCCCGCCTGGACGGTGGCCTGGACGGTGCGGCGGTCGACGATGCGGCCGAGCTGGTGACCGAGGCTGGCCATCACCCGCAGCAACGGCTCGTCGGGATCGGCCGGCCGGGTGGAGAAGAACTCCAGCACCGCCGCGACCCCGTCGGCGGCCACGATCGGGAACGCGAACACCGCCCGCACCCCCAGATCACGGCCCTGCTGAGCCCGGAAGACCAGCGGGTCGGCGGCGAGGTCGCGCGACCAGACGGGCTGGCCGGTGACCACGGCCCGGCCTATCGTGCCGGTGCCGGGCGCGAAACGGACCGTGGTGCTGACCTCGCGCAGGGCCGGGAACTCACCGATCGGCCCGACCCAGATCCCGGAGGAGACGTAGTCCTCCCCGACGTCGGCCGGCACGCACAGGTGCCCCAGCGGCCAGCCGGTCACCTCGCACACCGAACTCAGCACCGTGCGTGCCGCCTCTTCGAGGTCGTCACCGGTGTTGGCCACGGCCGTGATGGTGTCCAGCAGCTTCACCAGCGCCGCCTCCCGCCGCGTGCCCGCCACCGAACCCACCCCCCTTCACCACGGCCTGGTTCCTGGAGCCCCCGCCTCCGCGGTCCGGCCCCGCGTGACCGGCCGGTCGCGTCGGGACGTCGCGCGGACGCCGCCGCGACCGCCGGCCGGCCGGGCGGGAGCGGCCCGCGGACGGGCGTCACCCCGGTTCCGGCGGATCGGCGGGCAGCCGCACGGTGAAGACGGTGCCGCCGCCGTCACGGGGGGCCGCCGTGATGGTGCCGCCGTGCGCGTCCACGATCGCCTTGGTGACGGCCAGTCCCAGTCCGGTGCCCTGGATCCCGGCGTCCTTGGCGGTGGAGGCGCGGAAGAAGCGGGAGAACAGCCGGCCGTACTCTTCGGCGGGGATGCCGATGCCGGTGTCGGCGATCTCGATCATGACCGACGCGGTCGCGCCGCCGGCGGGCCGGACGGTGACGGTGACCGTCCCGCCCGGCGGAGTGTACTTGATCGCGTTCGACAGCAGGTTGTCGATCATCTGGCGCAACCGGACCGGATCGGCGTGCACGCGCGCTCCCTGGGCCAGTTCGGCGCCGACGGCCAGGTCCTTGGCCTCGGCGGCGGGCCGGTGGTCGTCGAGGACCTCGCGCAGCAGGCCGGTCAGCGCCAGGGGCCGGGGGTCGATGCCGACGTGCCCGGCCTCCAGACGGGCCAGATCGAGCAGGTCGTCGACCAGCGACTGCATGTGGGCGCTCTTGCGGTCGATGACGTCGGCGAAGGCGCGCTGCCCGTCGGTCAGCTCCTCATCGTCCAGCAGCAGTTCGGTGTAGCCGCGGACGGCGCCGATGGGGTTGCGCAGTTCGTGGGTGACCAGCGCCATCAGCTCGTCCTTCATCCGGTCCAGCTCCCGCAGGCGGCGCACCTGCTCCTGCTCGGCGGCCAGCAGGCGCTCCCGCTCCTCGGCCAGCCGGTGGCGTTCGGTGATGTCGGTGGAGATGCCGTCGACCAGCGCCCGGTCGCCCTCGCGGCGCGGCATGCCGCGCATCCAGATCCAGCGGGTGACGCCGTCCAGGCCGATGAGGCGGTATTCGGTCTCGGCCCGCCTGCCCGCGGAGACGACGTCCAGGAAGGCCGCGATGGCCCGGCGGTCGCCCGGGTGGATCTGGCGCATGAAGACCTCGGACGGGTCGGCGCCCGCAGGCAGCGGCCCGCCGAGCAGTTTGGCCAGATTCGAGCTGACGTCCACGGAGCGGACGCATCCGTGCGGGCCGAGCTCGATGGTCCACACGTCGTCGTCGAGCTGGGCGACGACCTGCTCGAAGTGGCGACGGCTCTCGGCCAGCTCCAGCGCGAGCTCCTCGGCGCGGCGGCGCTCCATGTACCGTCCGACGTGGGCGCAGATCCCGTCCAGCAGGGTGACCAGGTCCTCGTCGGGCTCCTGGACGGTGTCGGTGAAGAAGGCCAGCACGCCTCCCGTCTCCCCCGCTTCCCCGCCGCTGCAGACGGGCAGGCCGATGGCGGCGCGCAGACCGGCCCGCATCGCCTCGGGTTTGCGGGCGAAGTCGCGGTCGTCGGCGGACAGATCGGCCGCCCACACCGCGCGCCCGCCGTCGCGCACCAGTCCGGGCAGTCCCTGCCCGGGGGCGAAGGTGACGGGTTCGTCTCCGGTGAAGACCGCCACCTCCCGTCCGGGCCGCGTCCAGGAGGCGATGCGGGTCATGCCGCCCCGATCGGGCCGGACCTGCCAGTACTCGCCGCAGGTCCAGCCCAGCGCCCCGGTGACCGCGGCCAGCACCCCGACCGCGGCCTCCCGGCTGGAGGCGGCCTCGGCCAGCGTCTGCACCACCGTCTGCTGGACCTGGCGGAGCATGCCGAGGCGTTTCTGGTCGGTGATGTCGTGCAGCAGCGCGTCGTACAGCAACCCGTCGTTGCCGGCGGCGGTGCGCACGAGCATCTCGGCGGGGAACTCCCGCCCGGTCCGGTCGACCGCGGTCAGTTCCAGGCGCTGCCCGGACGCTCCGCCCTCCTCCCACACCCGGTGCAGGACCTCCTCCCATCCGGCGTGCAGCCTCGGCGGGCAGATCAGCTCTTCGGCGGGCCGTCCGAGCGCCTCGATGGGCGACCAGCCGAACAGGCGCTCGGCCGCGGAGTTCCACGCCATCACCGCCCCGGCGGCGTCGAAGGACATCGCCGCCTCCGGCACCCGGTCGAGCGCCGCCTGTGCGTGCGCCAGCCGCACCGCGATCTCCGCCTCCACCATCGCGGCCAGATCCTCCAGCGTGCCCAGTTGCTCGACGCTCCAGTGCCGGGGCCGGTCGTCGATCACGCACACCGCGCCCAGCACCTGGTCGCCCTCGGCGTGCAGCGGCATCCCCGCGTAGGACAGCAGCTGCCCGCCGTCCACGGCCTCGACCTCGCGCCAGCGCTGGTCGGCGCGGGCGTCCGGCACGATCAGCGGCGTGCCGGTGGCCACGATGTGCTGGCACAGCGACTGCGACAACGGGCTGTGCTGGACCGTCCACGGATCGGCCGGCCCGGAGGCGCTGATGACCACCTGCCGGTCGGCGGTGATCAGCGACACCATGGCCACCGACGTGTCCAGCCAGCGGACCGCCAGCCGGGTCACCCGGTCCAGCAGCGGGACGTTCGTCACCCGCAGCAGACCGGTGGCGTGCAGGACCTGCAGGCGGCTCCGGTCATGGAAATGGTCAACTGTGCTCATCACTCTCACCCCCCGAAGAAGCCTCCTACCCATTTAGCGGTTTTGTCCGCTTTGTTCTGGACGCCTCTTCGCCGTCGCGCAGCCGCGCACGACCCGCCCGGCGGCCCGGCACCGCGCTCCTCAGCCCGGCGCCGGTCGTCACGGGCACGCGACGGGGTCAGTCCTCCACAGCCCGGCGGAGGGCCTCCGCGGTACTGGAGCAGACCGTGAACGCCTTGTCCAGGCCGGTGATGGCCAGCAGCCGGGCCACCGCGGCGGGCACCGCGCTCAGCAGCAGCCGGCCGCCGACGGTCTGGGCGTGTTTCATCACCGCGATCAGCTCGCCCAGCCCGGCCGAGTCGCAGAAGGCGAGCTCGCCCAGGTCCAGGATCACCGCGCGGGCGGCGGGCGGGCCCCAGACGGACTCCGACTCCAGCGCATCGCGCAGGACGGGCACGGTGTACAGGTCGAGCTCTCCGGCCAGGTGGACCAGCACGATCCGCTGCTCGTGCCGGGTGGCGGAAACGGTCAGCTTGGGACCGTGGACGGAGCCGGGTGGGAATGTCATCGCGGAGGTTCCTGCCTGCCGGGGTCAGGGCACATGGTGGTCCCCTCCTACCAACGATCACGCGCGTGTAACCACCCGACCGGGATCCGGTACGGCGCGAAGCCGCATCCCGGCGCGTGAGCGGGCGCCTCACGGGGAGGGTCACCGGCCCCGGCACGGCAGATCACCGGCCCGGGCCGGCGGCATCACCGGTCACGTCCCGGCCGAGCAGGGCGCGCAGGGACGCCACCCGTTCGTCGTCCCAGACGACGTCCGGATCTGGTTCGAGGAAGGTGCCGGCGATACCGGCCGCCGCCAGACCGATCAACGGCCAATCGGCGGCGGCGGAGGCCCCGACGGGATTGGCGGGCACCCGCCGCGCCGGCAGGCCGGGATCCGACAGCGCCATCAGGACCAGTCCGCGCATCAGCGCACCGGCCAAGGTCGCGATGACGGGGAAGCTGCCCCCGGAGCCCGGCCGCAACCGATAGCCCATGGCGCCGGCGATCCGTTCCCAGCCGCGCGCCACCCGGTCGACGAACCGCGCTTCGGAACGGGCCAGCGCGGCCTGGACGTCGTCGCGCAGGTCGCCGTCGGGCAGGCTCAGGAACGTGGCCTGCAGCGCCAGGTAGGTGCGCCACTCGGCGGAGCCGTGGACGGCCTCGAAGTCGCTGCTCGCGCTCACCCTCAGCATCTCGGTGACGAGGTCGTGCCGGCCCTGCGGCGAGGCGAGCGCCTCCTCCCGCCCGGCCAGCACCGAACCGAGCAGGCGCATGGCGGCCTCCTCCGTGACGGCGGCGGCCGGAGCGGCTCCCTGCGCCAGTTCCCGCAGCAGGTCGCCGAAGAACAGGTCCTTGTACGGCCAGCGGCGGTAGACCGCGGCGCGCGACACACCGGCGTGCCGGATGACCTCCTCGAAGCCGATGTGATCGAGCCCGACGGTCAGTCCGTCCCGGTGCACCGTGGCCAGCGCGGCGTCGAGCATGCGCCGGCGCGTCTCCTGGTCGCTCAACCGGGGCCGCCGCCGGCTCGGACCGCCGGCCGCACGGGGCTCACTCGCCATGGACGTCCCGCCTCCCGAGGAGTATTTTCCGAATATGAGACATGGTATCTCAAGTTTTCTCACGGCTTTCCGCCGTGCCGGACCGCCCTTCGCGCCGGAGACGCCGGCGGAGGCGCCCATGGCATCAGTGGGGGCGGCGGACCCCCGCATGCCCCCACCGCAGTCGCCGTTCGCGTTCTTCGCGCTGGTCTTCGCCCTCAGCGCGCCCTTCCTGGTGCTCGGCGCCCTGGGAGGGCCGCACATCCTGCCCGGCGTCCCCCTGTCGGGGCTGGCCTTCCTCTGCCCGGCCGTCGCCGCCGTCATCCTGAGGCACCGCGAGGGCGGGGCGGCGAGCGTGCGAGCGCTTCTCGCCCGCTCGTTCGACGGCCACCGGGTCCCGGCGAAGGTCTGGTACCTCCCCGTCCTGCTGCTGTATCCCGCCGTGGTGACGGCCTCGTTCTTCCTGCTCCGCCTGACCGGGACCGCCGTACCGGATCCGCGCATCCCCCTGGCGCCGACGCTGCTGCTCGCTCTCGGGTTCTTCCTCGGCGCCCTGTGCGAGGAACTCGGCTGGTCCGGGTACGCCACCCGGCCCTTGCGGGAACGGTGGGGAACGGCGGGAGCCGGCCTCGTCCTGGGAGCGGTCTGGGCCGTGTGGCACTGGGTGCCGCTGCTGCAGGTGCAGCGTTCCGTGTCCTGGATCGCCTGGTGGTCGCTCGGCACCGTCGCCGCGCGGGTGATCATGGTCTGGCTGTTCGATCACATGGGCCGCAGCGTCCTGGCCATGACGCTCTTCCACATGACGCTCAACGTCGCATGGCAGCTGTTCCCGGTGAACGGGTCGCACTTCGACATGCCGCTGGTCGCCACCCTCATGGCCGCCATCGCCGCGGTCATCGTCTCCGTCGGGGCATCGACCCCGCCGCGGCGGGGCTCGGTGCGCTGACCGCCCCGGCGCGGCCTGCCCGCCCCGGCCGCACGGACACGGCCAGGCGGTGCGCGTCTCGGTCAGCGCGCGGCGTACGACCTGCCGGGCTCATCGGCCTCGGCGACCGGGTCCGGCTCCCCCGCCCCCAGCAGATAGGCGTAGGGGCACTCGCTCGGGCCGGACGCACTGCAGCCGCCGCAAGGACGGGACGAGTCCATCACGCACTTCAGGTCGGGTTTCATGCCGCCTCCCCACGGTTAACAGCGACCACTCCTTCCTATCGGCTGGATCCGGCGGCGGCTAGCTCAAAGCGGTGTCTGATGCGTCACCTTCACCGCCGCGGCGTCTGCGGCGCCGTGCCGTCCGCCATCCGCGTCCGGCACCGCCTCGGCCGGGGAACGCCGTACGCGACGGCCGCCGCGCCATCCGCCCATCCGCCCATCCGCCCATCCGCCCATCCGCCGACGAAGATCTGCGTCGGCTGCTCGCTTCCAGCGGTGGCGCAGGTCACGGTCGTCCGCTGTGTACTTATTTGGAGCTCAGGAAGGCGGTGAGCCGGTCGGCTTCGTGGGTGATCTCGGTGTGTTCGGCACGGGTGAGAGGACGTAGCGGTGTGACGGCGACGTGCCCGGTGGTGGTGGTCCAGGTGGCGGCGACCCGGCCGTCGACGAGGACGAACCGTGCACCGGTGACGGACAGGCCGCGGTGTGCGTCGTCGATGATGCGGCTGCGGTCGTGGTAGCCGAGGACGGCGTTGTCGAAGGCGGGCAGGAAGCGGACCGGGGCGGGTGCGCCGGGGTCGGGTCTGGGGGCGTCGGCCAGGTCGAGCAGGCGCCGGCCGCGGTCGTCGCGCATGTCGACGAGTTCGTCGCGCAGGGCTGTCACGGCATCGGGCAGTCCGGCCAGTCCGCACCAGGCGCGAAGGTCGGCGCTGGAGGCGGGTCCGAAGGCGCGCAGATAGCGCCGGATCAGGTCGCTGTCGGGGCGGCCCGGCGGTGGCGCCGCACCGATCCAGGTGTTCAGTGGCAGGTAGCGGGCTCCGGCGGTGCTGCGCCAGGTGCCTCGCGGCGGGATCTGGACCGTCGGGATGAGCGCGGCGACGACGGCTTCGCCCAGCACGCGCGGGGCGGTCGCCGGCCAGTGCCGGGCCAGTTCGCGGCCGATCTCGCCGAGGGAGCGGGGTCGTCCGTCGGCCATCAGCGTCTCGGCTCGGCCGGTGAGCACGTCGAGGTCGACGTCGGCAAGGTCACGCCGGTAGGTGCCCAGGACCTTCTGCCGGAGCAGGGTGTGGTGTCGTGGCCGCCAGGCGCGGGCGTCGGTGGCGGTGACGAGGTGCACGGTGCGGCGCATCAGGTGCAGCCGGACGAGGTGACGCTGTTCGAGCAGCCGGGAAAGCTCCGCCGGGTCGAAGGCCCTCATGCGGGACCAGAGGCCGACGAACGGCTCCTGCGGTTCCTGGGCCTGCAGCCCGCCCAGGTGGGCGACCGTCTCCAGTGCCGGTGTCCGGGTGCGGTCGAGCAGGTGCTGCCGGGCGAGGGTGGCTCGGTTGAGTGCCCGCGTGTCGAGTCGCGCTGTCACGGTCGGTGTCCTCCTGGAGGGGGCCGGGTGTCAGGCTGCGGCGCGGTCGCCGGTGCCGCGACGGCGCAGCCCCGGCTGTGCGGGGGCGGCCGGCACGTGTGCGACGTCGATCGCGCCCGGGTCGAGGTCAGCCGCCGTGGTTCGCGGCGATGTCGAGCGTCCAGATGACGCCGAAGCGGTCCTTGAGCATGCCGTAGAGCGGCGCCCATCCGGACGGGCCGAGGTCCGCCATGATCGTGGCGCCGTCGGACAGGCCCTTCCAGTAGCGGATGATCTCCTCGGTGTCGTCGCCGCGGACCGAGACGAAGAACGGCCGGTCACCCGCGTCGTACGTCTGGTCCTCCCGGACGTCGTAGGCCATGACGTGGAAGCCCGCCTCGGTGCGGACCTCGCCCCACGCCAGCCGGTCGGTGTCGGCCGGATGCTCGACGTCCTGGGCCTGGCCGTAGGTGAACGCGACGACCTGCCCGCCGAAGACCGACCGGTAGAACTCCAGCGCCTCGCGGGCCTCGTCCTCGAAGTTCAGGTGCACGGTCGTCTCGATGCCCATGGTGTCCCCCTGCTCACGTGGTTCGTTCTGATAGGAGAAAGGGTCGCAGGGGTAGGTGCCAGGGAGTGTCACCTACGTGCGGCAGACTCACATTCGTGCCGAAGACCTCTGCTCGCCTGCTGGCCCTGCTGTCGCTGCTGCAGACCCGCCGGGACTGGTCCGGCGCCCACCTCGCCGCCCGGCTCGACGTCAGCCTGCGCACCGTGCGCCGCGACGTCGACCGGCTCCGCGAACTCGGCTACCCCATCACCGCGGTCAAGGGCCCCGAGGGCGGGTACCGGCTCGGCGCCGGCGCCGAACCGCCCCCGCTGCTGTTCGACGACGACCAGGCCATCGCCCTCACCGTCGCCCTGCAGATCGCCGCCGGCAACGCCGACGGCGGCCTCGCCGTACCCGCCGCCCAAGCCCTGAACACCATCCGGCAGGTCATGCCCGCCCGGTTGCGCAACCGCGTCAACGCCCTGCAGGTCACCGCGGTCGAACGACCCGCCGCACAGCCGGCCGCCCCCGTGGGCGGTGACGTGCTGCTCGCGCTCAGCACCGCCGCCCGGAACCGCGAAGTGCTCGGCTTCGGCTACGGCACCGACCCCTTCGACCGGCCTCCCCGCCGCGTCGAACCCCACCACGTCGTCACCTGGGACCGGCGCTGGTACCTCGTCGCCTACGACCTCGACAAGCAGGAGTGGCGTACCTACCGCGCCGACCGGATCACCCTGCGCACCCCCAACGGACCCCGCTTCCCCCCCAGGCAGCTGCCCGGCGGTGACGTCGCCGCCTTCGTCACCGGACGATTCCGCGGCTCCACCGACCCCGCGGGCGGCTGGCCCTGCACGGGCACCGTCATCCTCGACCAGGACGCCGCCACCCTGGCGCCTTACATCGGCGACGGCGTCCTCGAGGAAATCGGCCCGGGCCGCTGCCGGCTCACCCTCGGCTCCTGGTCCTGGACCGGCCTCGCCGCCGCCATCGCCCGCTTCGACACCGCCACCACGGTCATCAGCCCGCCCGAGCTCACCCGCGCCTTCGCACGCCTCGCCCGCCGCTGCGCCGGCGTCACCGGCCCCACCACCTGACGCGGCCACAGCTCCGACCTGGTCCTCCGCGCCTTCGGAACGGATGCCGTGCGGTTCATCGCGACGACGGCGCAAGCGGAGGTCCCGAGGCTCCTCCGCCCTTCCCGAGCGGTGCGTGGGGGCCCTGCGGGAACACCGGGCGCGGCAGCTTCGCCTCGTTGCTCTCCGGCCCCGGTGCGCCCCTGGAGGACATCGCGCGGCTCGTCGGCCACAGCGGGACGACCGTCACGGAGGCGGTCCACCGCGAACAGCTCCGCCCGGTGCCGCCCGGTGGCACCGAGGCGACGGACCAGATCTTCACATGAACGGAGCGGCAGTCACCCGGAATGCAGAAAGGGTGTCTCCCTTTCGGGTGACACCCTTGCCGACCAGCTAAAGCATGGTCGGGACGACAGGATTTGAACCTGCGACCCCTTGACCCCCAGTCAAGTGCGCTACCAAGCTGCGCTACGTCCCGGTTTGTCCGTTCGGCCCTTGCGGGCCGCCCCTCTCGGGCGGACGTCATAACCTTAGCGCAGATCGAGTGGACATGTGCACGCCGAGACGTTCGCCGGGCGACGTGATCGGCTGAAGGGCGGGGCGTGTGGGGCGCAGGGCGCTGATCGACCAGGAGGAGCTGCGGCGGCTGGCCGGGCAGGGGCTGTCGAACGCGGAGCTGGCCGCACGGTTCGGGGTGAGCGAGTCCGGCATCCTGCAGGCCAAGCGGGCGGCGGGACTGTCGAAGCCGATGCTCGACCACTCCCGGGCGATCCCGTGGAAGCTGGCCCGCGCGCACACGCAGTCCGGTCCCGCGACCAACCTGCGCAACCTGTCGTCGGTCGCCCAGGGCCGCGTGATCCCTCCGGAGAAGCTCAACACCGCCCTGCGCTGGGCGGACCGGTTGGTCGCCGCGGGGCTGGACATCGCCTACGACCCGGAGCTCGGGTTCCGGGAGGTCCCGGCCGCCTCCGCGGGATCAGGGGGGTCACTCGTCGGGACGGTCCTCGCCGAGGCCCGCAGCGCCCTCACGGACGGCTCCTGCGGGCCGTGATCCCCCGGTGACGTCGGCGGTTTCGAGGCGTGCGCTCAGGGCAGCGCACGAAGGCAACCGCTGGCACAACCGACCGGAGGCCCACATGCCCGCCGATACCCTCCTCTGGGTGGCCGCCGTCGTGGTCGCGGTGGTGGCGATCATCGCAGTCGGCTACGCCGTACTGCGGCAACGACGCCGGCACCGGCTCCGCGACCGGTTCGGCCCCGAGTACGACCGGACCGTGCGCGAGCGCGAGAACCGGCGCGAGGCCGAGCAGGAGCTCCTCGCTCGCGAACAGCGTTTCGACTCCCTGGACATCCGCCCGCTCACCTCCGAGGCGCGCCAGGCCTACGCCAAGAAGTGGACCGAGGTCCAGGAGCGCTTCGTGGACGCTCCCGGCTTCTCGGTGACCGAGGCCGACCATCTGGTGACCTCGGTGATGGCCGACCGGGGCTATCCGACCGACGACTTCGAGCAGCGGATCGCCGACCTGTCGGTGGCCCACGGCCGCACCCTCGACCACTACCGCAAGGCCCACGAGATCAGCGGACGCGCCGTCCGCCAGGCGGCCTCCACCGAGGAGCTCCGGCAGGCCATGGTGCACTACCGGGCCCTGTTCGAGGAGCTGCTGGAGGCTCCCGGATCCCGCGGCGCGAACAACGACTCCCCCCGGGACCGCTCCCCCCGGGACGGTTCCTCCCCGGACCGCTCCCCCGGCGACCCCGCCCCCCGGACCCCCCGGCCCGCGGAGGCGCGCTCCGGGCGGACCGGCGACGGCACGCAGGCCGACTGAGGATCACAGACCCCCGACCCCCCTGAGGACGGTGACCCCGATGAACGACCGACCCGACCGAGGCGCGGGCGATCGCGCCTCCGAACGCATCGCCGACCGCCTGGTCCACCCGCGCGGCACCGGCCGCGCGGACCGCCACGACGACGGGCTCAGCGACACCGGACCGCTCGTGCCCCCCCAGCGCGCCGACGCGGTGCCCCCCGGCCCCGACACGACCCACCACGACACCGCCGACACGACCCACCGCGGTGCCGCTCAGGCCGGCACGGCTCACGACAGCACCGCTCACGCCGGCACGGCCCACGACGACGCACCCGTCGGCCGGCCCGGTGACCTGCCGGACGACGAGCCGTCCGCCCCCGCCGGCCCGCCCCGCGGGAGCGCCCCCTTCCCCGGGCCCTCCGCGCCGCGGCCCGCCGGCCGCCTCTCGCTCCTCGACGCGGACCCCGAGGACGTACGGCGGCGCTGGCAGGAGGTCCAGGTGGGGTTCGTGGACGATCCGCGCACGGCGGTGGAGCGCGCCGACTCGCTCCTGGGCGAGATCACGACCGCGATCCGCACCGCACTGGAGACCCGGGCCTCCGATCTGCAGAGCCGCTGGAAGGACGCCGGCCAGGCCGACACCGAAGCGCTCCGTACGACCCTGCGCGACTACCGGTCGGTGTTGGAGCAACTGCTGGAACTGTCGGCCCCCTCCACCGGCGACGCGCCCGTCCCGTCGCCCGTTTCCCCCACGTCGTCCAGGAAGAGGTGACCCATGCTCGCGATCGCCGCCGCCATCGTGTTCGGTCTCGGCCTGCTGCTCGATCTGATCGGCGTCCGGCTCGGGGCCGGAATCACCGGCACGACGTTCATCCTGCTCGGACTCCTGCTCCTGGCCCTGCACCAGGCCGGGGTCGGCACCGCCGGCCTGCGCGGCGGAGGCTGGCGCCGCAGGAGGTGAGCGGTTCCCGCGGGAACGGGGACGACGACAGGCCGGGAGGCAGGACGGGGAAGGGGCGCCGCCCTGACGGGGCGGCGCCCCTTCCCCGTCCGGACGGACGGGTCTCACCGGCGGACTCCCCCGTCCGGACGGACGGGTCTCACCCGCGCTCGACCGGTGCCGGGGCGTCGGAGGACCGCCGAGCCTCCGCGTCGGACCGCTCAGCCTCCGCGTCGGACCGCTCAGCCGGGGCGTCGGGCCGCCGCTCCCCGACGTCGGACCGCTCAGCCGGGGCCGGGGAGCCCGGCCGCCCGTCCCGGGCCGGGCTCCCCGCCCGCTCCGGGATGCGGGACTCCGGACGGGCCGCGAACTCGAACTCCTGGCGGGGATCGGTCAGCGCGCCGAGCGAGGTGATCTCCCGGCGGAAGAACAGGGCGAGCGTCCAGTCGATCAGCACCCGTACCTTCCGGTTGAGGGTCGGCACCCGCGACAGGTGGTAGGTCCGGTGCATGAACCAGGCGGGGAAGCCGCGCAGCTTGCGGCCGTAGATCTGGGCCACGCCGCGGTGCAGGCCCAGGCTGGCGACCGAGCCCGCGTAGGCGTGCCGGTAGGCCTTGCGCTCCGTACCCCGCAGGGCGGCCACCACGTTGTCCGCCAGCGTGCGGGCCTGCCGTACGGCGTGCTGGGCGTTGGGCGCGCACGTCTGCCCGGGCCGGGTCAGGTCCGGTACGGCGGCGCAGTCGCCGGCGGTGAAGACGGCGGGATGCCCCTCGACCGTCAGCTCGGCGGTGGCCTTCACCCTGCCCCGGTCGTCCAGGGGCAGGCCGCTGGCCCGCACGAGCGGGTGGGGTTTGACCCCGGCGGTCCACACGAGCGTGGCGGAGGCGAACGCCCCGCCGTCGTCGAGGACGACGTGGCCGCCCTCGGCCGATTCGACGCGGGTGTTCAGGCGGACGTCGATGCCGCGGGCGCGGAGCTGCTCCAGCGTCCACCGGCCCATGTCGGGGCCGACCTCGGGGAGGATGCGGTCGGTGGCCTCGACCAGGAGCCAGCGCATGTCGCCGGGGTCGATGGACGGGAAGTAGCGGCAGGCGTCCCGGGCCATGTCCTCCAGTTCGGCCAGCGCCTCGACGCCGGCGTAGCCGCCGCCGACGAACACGAAGGTCAGCGCCCGCGAGCGGACCGCCTCGTCCTCGGTGGAGGCCGCCAGGTCGAGCTGGGCCAGGACGTGGTTGCGCAGGTGGATGGCCTCCTCGACCGTCTTGAAGCCGATGCCGCACTCGGCCACGCCCGGGATGGGCAGCAGGCGCGAGACGGAGCCGGGCGCGAAGACGAGGAGGTCGTAGGGGAGGGTGCGCGGCGGCCCCTGGTGGGGGTGGACCTCCAGGGTCCGGGCCGCCAGGTCGACGCCGACCGCCCAGCCGTTGACGATCTCGCACCGGTGCAGGACCCGGCGGAGGGGGACGACGACGTGCCGGGGCTCGATGTTGCCGGCCGCCGCCTCCGGGAGGAAGGGCTGGTAGGTCATGTAGGAGTCGGCGTCGACGACGGTGACGCGGGCCTCGCCGCGGCGGAGCCTGCGCTGCAGACGCAGGGCGGTGTACATGCCGACGTAGCCGCCACCGACGATCAGGATGCGGGGAATGTGACTCATTCCCGGCCCCTACCCGCGAATCCGGCCTCAGATCGTGAAGGACATCGTGACGGCCGTTCCTCCCGGTCCGGTCCGGAAGTCGATGGCGGAGCTGACCATCCGGGCCACCCACAGCCCCATGCCGCTGGTGGCGTAGGGACCGGGAGGGACGGTCCCGGGAGTCGTCTCGGGGACCCACCGGCCCTCGTCGCGGACCTCCACGACGAGGGTCCCGTCCTCGGCCCACATCCGCAGCAGCGCCTTGGCGCTGGCGTGCCCGTGGGTGACGGCGTTGGTGGCGACCTCGTTCACCGCGACCAGGAAGTCGGGCAGGCGTTCCTGCGCCATCCCGCTGCGCAGGGCGTGCACGGTGGCGAACTCGCGCACCTCCGGCAGGTCCGGCAGGCAGAAGGCCAGTTCGGCCTGGGCCATCCGCGCGGAGCCGCCCCCGGCGGGAGGTGCCCCGTCCGGGGAGGTCGTCTCACCGGAGGACGGCGCGCCCTCGAAGGAAGGCCGAAGCCGGCCGTCGGCCGCCTGAAAGCGGGCCGGACGAGCACCGTCCTCGTTCACTCGTGAACCGCCTCCCCCGCCCCGTGGCACCTGCACCCTGAGCGCCCGGGGCTCATCGGAACGCACTCTACGACACCTAGGCTCCCGCCGACTGAAGCTGCCCCGCAACCAGGGTCGTATTCAGGCCTCGGCGAGAAGTTCTGCGCGCAACTGGTCCAGCACCTTACGCAGAATCCGGGAGACGTGCATCTGGGAGATGCCGAACTCCGCCGCGATCTCCGCCTGGGTCAGGTTCCCGAAGAAGCGCAGGAGCAGGATGTTCTTCTCCCGCGGCGGCAGCTTGTCGATCAAAGGCTTGACCGCCTCCCGGTCCACCAGCACCGACAGCGCGTCGTCCTCGTCGGGGATGACGTCGCCCAGGGCGGCCGCGTCGTCGTCGGCGCCGAGCGGCGCGTCGAGGGAGAGCGCGCTGTAGGCGGCGGAGGCGTCGAGGGTGAGCAGCACGTCCTCTTCGCTGATCTTCATCTTCTCGGCGAGCTCGGCGACGGTCGGGGCGCGGCCGAACTCCTGGCTCAGGTCGGCGACCAGGCGGTTCAGCTCCGCCCGCCGCTCCTGGTAGACGCGGGGCACGCGGATGGCCCAGGTGCGGTCGCGGAAGTGCCGCTTGACCTCGCCGGTCATGGTGACGACGGCGTATCCCCGGAAGGGGTGGCCGAGGGTCGGGTCGAAGCCGTTGATCGCCTTCATCAGGCCGACGTAGGCGGCCTGGAGGAGGTCCTCCAGGGGCTCGCCCCGGTAGCGGTAGCGGCGGGCGATCTCCATCGCCAGCGGGCGGTGCATCTCGACGATGCGCTCACGCAGCCGCTCGGCGCGGTATTCAGAGATTTCAGGCGAGACCATCTCCGCCAGGAGGTCCTCGGCGGTCATGTCGTTGAGTTCGAGTGCCTGAACAGACATTGCTGCTCCCTGATATGACTGTCGGGCGGCGCCGAAGCCAGCGGAGCAGTATCCGGGCAGACGGCATCGCCTCGACCACGTTTCGAGGCGAGGCCCTCTGCTGGACCTCGCCTCGAGTATTCCCCAGATTCCGGGAGTATTACTCCCCGCCAGGTAACAGTAAGGTTGCTATGCGAATCGCGAGGAGGATCTGGGTGACGGTGTCGAACAACGGTGGTGGATCAGCCCTGGCCCTGGCGTCGGCGACCGTGGACGGAGTGAACGTGATCCGGGTGACGGGCCTGCTCGACGCCACCACCAGGGACCAGTTCGCCGACTACCTCGCCGCGGAGGCCGCCGAGCACGGCACCGACATGGTCCTGGACCTCGGCGGCGTCACCTTCATGGACTCGCGGGCGCTCGGTCTCATCGTGCACCAGTGGCAGGTCAGCACCCAGGCCGGCGGGCGGTTCGCCCTCATCGGGGTGGAGTACGCCAAGACCAAGGTGATGTGGATCACCGGCCTGGCCCAGCGGCTGCCGCTCTACGACACGCTCGACGACGCGCTGGCGGCGTTCGGCCGGTCCTGACCGCCGGCGCACCCGCTCCGGCCGCCGGCCCGGCGGTCGGCCCGCCCGCCGAGGTCGCGGGCGCCGGGCCCCGGCCAGGGGCGCCCGCCCCGGACGGACGGCCCTACAGCACCTGGTCCGGCCGGACCGGCCGGCCGCCCCGGTTGCGCTGGTGCTCGTCGACCAGGAGCCTGGCCAGATCGGCGACCTTCACCTGGTGGTGCTGGGAGACCCGGCGCAGCTCGTCGAAGGCCTCCTCGGCCGAGCAGCCGCTGGACTTCATGATGATGCCCTTGGCCTGGTCGATGACGGCGCGTCCGGCCAGCGCCTCCTGCATCTGCGCCGCGTCGGTCCGGACCTCGTCGTAGTCCCACATGTTGGCCAGGGCCACGGTCACCTGCTCGGCCAGCATCTCGGCCAGCGGGGTCACGTTGCGGGTGGCGAAGACACCGGGGCGCACGCCGTACAGGCCGAGGACCAGGATCGCGCGCTCGACGGTGATCGGCATCGCCAGGACCGAGCGGACCCCGCTGCGGACCGCCATCGCCGTGTAGTCGGGCCAGCGGGTCTCACGCAGGACGTCCTGCACGATCACGTGGCGGCCGGTGGAGCGCGCCTGCGCGCAGGGTCCCCGGCCCAGCCCGCTCTCGCTGTCGACGAGCACGACGAGCTCGCTGTGCGAGGCGGAGACCACCAGCCGCTCCTCCCGCCACAGCTCGGCGGACCCGCCCGCACAGCCGGGCACGCCACCGGCGAGGGTGGCGGTGAGCCCGCGCAGCACGCTCTCGCTGGAGGTCTCCTCGCTCACCCTGCCGAGGGCCGCGAGATCCCGGGCGAGAACGGGAGTCATCATGTCCATGGGATGAGGCCCCTTCCGGAATTTCGATACCTTAACCACTACCTGACCGTGCATCGATGAGACCCGCGGGGTGGCGTACCGTCTACGGCAGGACACCCCGCACCGGCCCTGGACGAGGACGAGCATTGACCGAACCCGTTGGCCTTCCCGCCCTGGAGCAGGCGCTCGACGCGTTGACCGCCAGAGTCCTGTCCCTGCGTGAGGCCAGGTCCAGCTACCCCGCGGACCCCCGTTCCACACTCGATGCCGCGCTCGCCGAGCTGGACACCGCCCGTGAGCTGCTGGACGCCGCCCTGCGCGAACTGCGCAGGACCCCGCGGCGGTCCGGCGAGCGGGAGAACGGCGCGCAGCGGGAGCTCAAGCTGCTGCGCCAGGTGTTCAAGACGTTCCCGGTGCCGGTGGCGGTGCTCGACGGCTCGGGGGTCGTCCGGCGGATCAGCGCGGAGACCTCCCGGATGCTGGGCAGCCCGGCCGGCTACCTGATCGGCCGGTCGTTCCCGCTGTTCGTCGACGTCTCCCGGCGGGCGGCGTTCCGCTCGCACCTGACCGCGGTGCAGCAGAGCGGCCAGACGGCGACGTTCCAGACCCGGCTGGCGCACCAGGGCCGCGCGCACACCGTGCAGCTCGCCCTGGTGCGGCTGACGATGCCGGGCGAGCCGCACGCGATGACCGCGGTGGTGATCCTGCCGCTGGAGGCGCAGGTCGCCGAGGCGCCGCCGGGGACGGCGGACCGGTCGGACGCCGCCCTCATCCTGGCCTCCGCGCGCCGCCAGGAGCTGCTGTCCCGGATGACCCGCCTGCTGCTGGACGAGGAGAGCCTGCGCCAGCCGGTGACCGTCACCCGGGCCTCGCGGCTGCTGGCCGCCGAGGCCGCCGACTGGGTGATCGCCGACGTGGTCCGCGACGGCACCCCCCGCCGGGCGTGCGTGTTCGGTCCCTCCGACCGGCCGGTGACCGACCTGGTCCGCCTGGTCGAGGGGCTCAACCCCCTGCGGGCGCCGCTCATCGCGCACGTGCTGACCGGCGGTTCCGGCGTGGTGCACGAGATGGTGGAGGACGAGGGCCTCCTGGGGGCCGCCGGCGACGGGCCGCCGCTGCTGCGGGTGATGGGCGCCGCCTCGGTGCTGTGCGTGCCGATCGGCGGCGAGGACGGCCCGGCGGGCTCCCTCACCCTGGTACGGCTGCGCGACCGCGAGCCGTTCTCCCTGGCCGACCTGGGCGTGCTGCAGGAGATCGGCGTGCACCTCGGCCTCGCGGTGCGGGCCCGGCGCAGCTTCCAGAACCGGTCGCAGGCCGCCGACGCGCTGCGCACCAGCGTCGTGCCGCGCAGCCTCCCCGACATCCCCGGGTTCGAGGCCGCGGCGATCTACCACGCGGGCTCCAGCCCGGTGGGCGCCGAGTTCTACGACGTCTTCCCCTCCGCGGACGGCTGGGGCTTCGCGCTCGGCGGGGCCGCGGGCAAGGGCGAGGAGGCCGCCTCGGTCAGCGCCCTGGTCCGCAACGGGCTGCGCGTGCTGAGCGTCTGGGAGTCCGACCCCGGACAGGCCCTGCGCAGGCTCAACCAGGCGCTGGCCGCGCAGCACAGCGGCATGTTCGTGATGGCGCTGGCCGGGTTCGTCAAGGGACGGCGGATCAGGCTGGCCAGCGCGGGGCACCATCCCGCCGCGCTGCTGCGGCCCGACGGCACGGTGCGCTTCACCGCCGGGGGCGGCGTGCCGCTGGGCATCTCCCCCGACGCCGAGACGTTCGACGAGGAGCTCACGCTGGCCGCCGGCCAGATGCTGGTCTTCTACTCCGACGGCCTGGTGGCCTCGCGCAACGACGAGGGCGAGGCCTACGGCGAGATGCGGCTGGCCGACGTGCTGGCCCGGTGCGTCTCGCAGTCTCCGGCCACCGTGGTCAAGACCGTCGAGGAGGACCGGCACGCGTTCTCCGGCGGGCGGGTCTGGGACGAGATCGTGGTCCTCGCGCTGCGGGTGGTGTAGGGCCCGCACGGCGCCGGGAATACGGAGGTTTGCCATCAACCGTGATCCGGGTATGGTTTCTCTCATACAGATGAGTGCCTAAGACGCAGGCACCCCTGAAGGAATCCCTGGCTTTCCATGCCTGTCTCCTCCCAGAGGTGTGCCGTGAATATTGCATTTGTCTTCTCCGACGCCCTGTCCGACGGCCAGGACCGGTCCGACCTCTCCGCCCAGCGCACCCAGATGCTCGCCATCGCCCGGGAGCTCGGCAAGGAGCACAAGGTCACCGTCTACACGCGCAGGGCCTCCGACTCGGGCAAGGCCCGCGTGCGCGTGGCCCACGGCGTCACCATGGAGCACCTGGCCGTCGGGCCCGCCGAGGACCTGTCCGAGGACGACGTGCTGCGCCACCTGTCCGGCTTCGGCACCGAGCTGACCCGCCGCTGGAGCCAGGACCGCCCGGACGTGGTCCACGCCTGCTCCTGGACCGCCGGGCTGGCCGCCATCGCGGGCGCCGACGGCCTGGCGGTCCCGGTCGTGCAGGGGTTCATCTGCGAGAGCGCCGACCCCAGGAAGGCGCGGCTGCAGCGGGCGATCACCCGCCGCGCCGGCGCGGTGGTCGCCGGGTGCGGGGGCGAGGAGTCGGAGCTGATCCGGCTGGGCGTGCCGCGCCGCGACATCGCCGTGGTGCCCTGCGGCATCGACGTCGAGCGGTTCCGCCGCCAGGGGCCGGCCGCGCCGCGCGGCACCCGGTCCCGGCTGCTGCACGTGGGGCCGCTCTCCGAGGGCAAGGGCGTGCTGACCGCGGTCCGGGCCCTGGAGGGCGTCCCGGACGCGGAGCTGCTCGTCGCCGGCGGCCCGGCCGCCGCGGACCTGGAGCACGACGCCGACGCGCACCGGGTCATGATGCTGGCCAAGGAGCTCGGCGTGGAGGACCGGGTCACCCTGCTCGGGCAGGTCGCGCACGCCTCCGTGCCCAAGCTGATGCGCAGCGCCGACGTGGTCGTCTCGCTGCCCCGCGAGACCGCTGCGGGCGTGGTCGCGCTGGAGGCCATGGCCTGCGGCGTGCCGGTCGTCGCCTCCGCGGTGGGCGCGCACACCGACTCCGTCGTGGACGGCGTGACCGGCCTGCTGGTCGCCCCGGACCGCCCCGCGCAGACCGCCCGCCTCGTCCGCGAACTGCTCGCCGACCCCACCCGGCGGACGGCTCTGGGCTTCGCCGGCGCCGACCGCGTCCGCTCCCGCTACTCGTGGGAGCGGATCAGCCAGGAACTCGTCCGGGTCTACGAGGACGTCGTCCCCTCCGAGGCGCGCGCCCTGGAGCCGTCGGCCGCCTGACGGCTCCGCCCGGCCTTCCGGCCCGGCCCCGGGGCGCGGCCCGCTCCGGGTGCCGGGCTTTTTGATGCACCCGACTGGATAGGTATACGTTTGGCCGCATGATGATCCATCCGTGGGACGCCGCGGCTCCCGGTGAGGCGCTGGAGTTCGTCAGGGCGAACGAGTTCGGCCACCTCATCGCCTCCGGCCGCGACCGCGACGTCCCGGTCGTGGTGCCGACCCAGTTCCTGCTCGCCGACGACCGCACGGTCCTGCTCCACCTGGCCCGGCCCAACCCGGTCTGGGCGGCGATCGCGGAGAACCCGGCCGTGCTGCTGTCGGTGGCCGGCGACTGGGCCTACGTGCCCGGCGGCTGGAAGGTCCCACCCGGCGGGGGCGACCCCCGCCTCGGGGTGCCCACCACCTACTACGCCGCCGTCCAGCTCGTCTGCCACGCCGAGGTCGTCACCGATCCGGAGGGCAAGCTCGACATCCTGCGGGCCCAGCTCGCCCGGCTGGAGCCGGAGGGCGCGCTGGCCGACCCGTCCGAGCACGCGCGCCGGCTGCCCGGCATCCTGGGGCTGCGCCTGACCGTGCGGAAGGTCGAGGGCAAGTTCAAGTACGGGGGCAACGCCGACGAGGCGCACCGGCGCCACATCGCCGAGCGGCTCGCCGAGCGCGGCGGCCCCGGCGACGCGCCGGCCCGCGCACACCTGCTGCGCCGCCTCGGCGGCTGATGGAAGCCACCGGGTCAGCCGATCGGGCGGACCCGGCGCCCGGCCGCCGCTGGTGAGCGAGCACCTTCGCCGGCGTCGCGGCCGGCCCCGGCCGCCCGTCCTGCCCGGCCCGGTCTCCGGTCTCCGCCCGCCCCGCGGGAGCTACAGCAGCCGTGCGGCCTTGAGCGAGAGGTGGACCAGCAGGCGGCTCTCCCCGTCCCCCAGGTCGCGCCCGGTGAGCCGCTCGGCCTTGCCCAGCCGGTAGTAGAGCGTCTGGCGGTGCACGCCGAGCGCCGCCGCGGCCTCCTGGACGTGCCCGGCGCGGTCGAGGTAGCCCTCCACCGTCCGGGACAGCTCGGGGTCGGCCGCCAGCGCGGCGGTCTCCCCCGCCAGCTCGCGCAGGTCGGCCGGGGCCAGCCGGAGCAGCGTCCGGTAGACCCCCAGACCGGACCAGGCCGCGACCGGTCCCAGGCCGGGCAGCCGGAGGGCCGCCCGGAGCGCGCCGACCGCCTCCCGCCAGCTCAGCCAGGCCTCCCCCGCCTCGTCGCGCGCGTCGCCGATCCCGGCCGCCGTGCCGTACATGGCCTGGACGCGCCCGGCGACCTCCCGCGCGTGGGCCGCCGGGGTGAGCAGCGCGACCAGCGGCCCGCCGGCGGCGGGGACGCCGGGCTCGGCGAGCACGTCGCGCGGGAGCGTCCAGAGCGCGGCGACCCGGTCGGCCGGGCCGTGCACGGCGATCGCCGCCACCGGGCCGCGCAGGTCCAGCGTGTCCGGCAGCGGCAGGGCCCGGGCGCGCTCCTCGGCGTCGGCGGAGAACAGCTCCCGCAGCCGCGCGCCCACATCCCGGCGGCGGCGAGCCTCCTGGGCGAGCGTCGCCGCCGCCCGCCCGACCAGGCCCGCCACCGAGGCCAGCCGCCCGTCGGTGAGCGTGCCGTCGTCCAGCAGCCACAGATAGCCGTAGGTCACCCCGTCGTGCCGGAGCGGGACGCAGACCCGGGCCAGCACGCCCAGCGCGGCGTCGGCGGGGATGCGGACCCGGCCGGGCGCCGTCGCGATGCCGTACCCCTCGAAGTAGGCCCGGACCTCGTCGGAGGCGCGGCGGCGCAGGATGGACTCCTGGCGCACGGTGTCGATGTCGCCGCTCTGCGCGGCGTACGCCAGCAGCTTCAGCGAGCGGTCCTCCAGGGTGGCGGCGGCCCCGAGGCGGGCGGCGATCTCGTCGACGGTCTCCTGGAGCATGCCGCCATTGTCGTACATCTGTACAAACCCTGCGCCCACGGTCGTGGCAGATGCACATTCGGCTGGGCTGACCTGGAGTTTTAAGCTGGAAGGCATGCTCGGTTCACTTCTTCTCGCCGGGTCGCGGGTGCCGCTCGTACGGCGTGCCGTCTCCGGCGTCCCGCTGACCCGCACGGTCGTCGACCGCTTCGTCGCGGGCGAGACCCCTCAGGACGCGGTGGAGGCCGTCCGGCGCCTGACCGGCGCGGGCCTCACCGTCAGCATCGACCATCTGGGCGAGGAGACCCGGGACGCCGGAGCCGCCGCGGACACGGCGCGGGCCTACACCACCCTGCTCGGCGCGCTGCGCGAGCTGGACCTCGGCGACCGCGCCGAGGTGTCGGTGAAGCTCTCCGCCGTCGGCCAGGCGCTCGGCGCCGACGGCGACGCGATCGCCCTGGAGAACGCCCGCCGGATCTGCGAGGCGGCACGGGCCGCGGGGGCGGACGTCACCCTCGACATGGAGGACCACACCACGGTCGACTCCACGCTCGGCGTCCTGCGCGCGCTGCGCGGCGACTTCCCCCGCACCGGCGTGGCGCTCCAGGCCTACCTGTTCCGCAGCGAGGCCGACTGCCGCGACCTGGCGCACGAGGGCTCCCGGGTGCGCCTGGTCAAGGGCGCCTACGCCGAACCCGCCTCGGTCGCGCACCGCGACCGGGCCGAGGTGGACAAGGCCTACGTCCGGTGCCTGCGCATCCTCATGGCGGGCGGCGGGTATCCCATGGTGGCCACGCACGACGACCGGCTGATCTCGATCACCGAGCTCCTCGCCGACCGCTTCGGCCGCTCCCGGGGCGACTACGAGTACCAGATGCTCTACGGCATCCGCACCGACAAGCAGCAGTCCCTCACCGGCGCCGGGCACACCGTCCGCGTCTACGTCCCCTACGGCGACGACTGGTACGGCTACTTCATGCGCCGCCTCGCCGAGCGCCCGGCCAACGTCGCCTTCTTTCTCCGCGCCCTGGGAGGCAAGTAGCCATGGATGCCATCTCCGACGTCCCCGTCCCCGCCAACGAGCCGGTGTACGGCTACGCGCCCGGCAGCCCCGAGCGGGAGGCGCTCACCGCCCGCGTCAAGGAGCTGGCCGGGGCCGGGCTCGACCTGACCATGACGATCGGCGGCGAGCAGCGGATGGCCGGCGGCGCCCCCACCGACGTGGTGCAGCCGCACGACCACGCCTCCGTGCTCGGCCGTACCGCCGACGCCACCGCCGGTGACGTGCGGGCGGCGATCGACGCCGCGCTGGCGGCGGCCCCGGCCTGGCGGGCGCTGCCCTTCGACGAGCGGGCCGCGATCTTCCTGCGCGCCGCCGAGCTGCTCGCGGGCCCGTGGCGGCAGACGCTGAACGGCGCCACGATCCTCGGCCAGTCCAAGTCCGCCCAGCAGGCGGAGATCGACGCGGCCTGCGAGCTGATCGACTTCCTCCGGTTCAACGTCGCCTACGCCCGGCGGCTCTACTCCGACCAGCCCTTCTCCTCCCCGGGGGTGTGGAACCGGATGGAGTACCGCCCGCTGGAGGGCTTCGTCCTGGCGATCACCCCGTTCAACTTCACCGCCATCGCCGGCAACCTGCCCGCCTCGGCCGCGCTGATGGGCAACGTCGTGGTCTGGAAGCCCGCCACCACCCAGCAGTTCGCCGCGCACTTCACGATGCGGCTGCTGGAGGAGGCCGGCCTCCCGCCGGGCGTGATCAACATGGTGACCGGCCACGGCCCGGCCGTCTCGGAGGTCGCGCTGCCCCACCCGGAGCTGGCGGGCATCCACTTCACCGGCTCCACCGCGACCTTCCAGCACCTGTGGTCGGCGGTCGGCGCGAACATCGCCTCCTACCGGAGCTACCCGCGCCTGGTCGGCGAGACCGGCGGCAAGGACTTCGTGCTGGCCCACCCCTCGGCCGACCCGGCCGTGCTCACCACCGCGCTGATCCGCGGCGCCTTCGAGTACCAGGGCCAGAAGTGCTCGGCCGCCTCCCGCGCCTACGTGCCGCGCTCGGTCTGGACGGCGATCCGCGACGAGCTCGTCGGCACCGCCGAGTCGCTGACGGTCGGCGACGTGGCCGCCGACCTGTCGACGTTCATGGGCGCGGTCATCGACGCCCGGGCGTTCGCCAAGCACCGGGCCGCGATCGACCGGGCCCGCGCGTTGGACTCGATCGACGTGCTCACCGGCTCCTACGACGACTCGACCGGCTACTTCGTCAAGCCGACGATCCTGGTCTCCTCCGACCCCACCGACGAGATCTTCACCAAGGAGTACTTCGGGCCGATCCTCGGCGTGCACGTCTACGACGACGCCGACTTCGACACGGTGCTGGACCAGATGGAGGGCGCCTCGCCGTACGCACTGACCGGCTCGGTCATCGCCCGGGACCGCTACGCGATCACCGCCGCCTCCGAGCGGCTGCGCTTCGCGGCGGGCAACTTCTACGTCAACGACAAGCCCACCGGCGCCGTCGTCGGCCAGCAGCCCTTCGGCGGCGCCCGCTCCTCCGGCACCAACGACAAGGCCGGGTCGATCTTCAACCTGATCCGCTGGGTGAACGCCCGGACGATCAAGGAGACCTTCGTCGCCCCGACCGATCACCGCTACCCGCACATGGGCTGACCGCCCTCCGACGGCGAAACCCCTTGGCGATGCGGCCGCCGTCTGGAACCCTGCCGGAATGCCGACGCCGCCGACGGACGGGCGCTGCCCCACCTGGCCGGCTGGGCCCGGCGGGCGGCATGGGCGCTGCGCCGCCGGTGGCCGGACGCGGACGTGGATCTGACCGCGTACCCGACCTACACCCCGCGGGGATGAGCAGCCTCCGGCTGATGATCCGCGCCCGCCGTCTCATCCGGCCCGCCGTGACGGCCGGTCCGCGGCCCGGCGGGCCGGCGCCGCCGCCGCGGGGACGTCGCGCCCGCCGGCGCCGCCCGCGGCCGGGGGGATGTCCTCCCCGGGCAGATAGCCTCTCGCCGCGAGGTTGGCGGCCCGGGCCCGCTCCCGGCTGGCGGTGACGACCTCGTGCTGCCGCACCACCCACTCCTCCTGCTCGGGCGGGTCCTGACGGGACAGGGCCGCGCCCACCCGGCCTCCCTCGTCGAACCGGTCGAGCCGGGCGCGGTCCGCGGCCTCCTCCATCGTGATCAGCATCCGGGCCCAGGACGCCAGCGCCCGCGCCCAGAGGCTCCGGGCCAGGGCCACCTCGTCGGGAGAGGCCCTGTGGCGGACCCGTTCGTACTGCCCGGAGAGCACCTCGACCTGGCGGCGCGCCGCCTCGAGGGTGGCGGGCGGCGGAAAGCGCCCGGCACCGGCGTCCGGGCGCTCACTCCCGTCGCCGGGACCGCTCCGCACCCCGTCCAGGATCTCCTCCCGGGAGGTCAGTGTGCGCACCCATTCCATCAGGGCCCAGGCCCAGGCCTGCCTCGCCCGGAACAGCTCGCCGATGGACACGCCCCCGGAGTCGATCGCCTGCCGGGCGTCGCCGTACCGGCTCATGGCCCAGCGGAGCTCGCGCCCGGCCTCCCGGAACTCCAGCCGGGCCTCTTCACGCCGGTCGGAGGAATGGCCTGCCCGCGGATCGTCCACGCCGGGAGGGTACGGCAGGCCTTCCGCCCGCGTCCCCCGAACCGGGGAATCCCCGCTGGATACCGGACCCGCACCGGGCCCGTGCCGGGGCGGTGCCCGGCTAGCGGGTGGCGGCCGGCGCGGACAGGGCCGACCAGGAGGAGGCCGTGCAGCCGGCCAGCAGCGTCACGCCGGACAGCACCCCGCTGACGAGGGGCACCCACTCCAGGGCCGGGGTGAAGGTCATGGCGAGCCCGGCGGCGCCGAGCACGGTGAGGACGAGGCCGGGCAGCATGATGGTGCGGTTCTTCCAGACCGGCCCGAGGGCGACGAAGTGCAGGCCGACGACGAGGGCGATCCAGGCGACGTTGGTCTCCACCGGGCGGTCCAGGGCGCGCAGCACCGCGATGCCGCCGAACAGCATGACGACCTCGGCCACGGCGATGACCGCGAAGCCGAGGCCGAACATCTTCCCGCCGGCCCGGCCTCCGGCGACGACCGGTTCGACGCCGGTCGTCCTGGCCCGCCTCACGGCGGTGAACCACAGGAGGAGGACGCCGCCCAGGGTGGCGGAGGCGGCGACCCGGAGGACGAGGGCGATCGTCGGATCGAGGGGCGGGTGCGAGTTCACGAACACGAAGACCGCGCCGAAAACCGCGCCGATCAACAATCCGGTCAGACGTTGCATGACGCGCACCCTACCGAAGATCGATCAAGGAAGGGAGGCGGGCGAGGTCACCCGCCGCCTCCGCCCGGTCCGTTCGCCCCGCCGTTCCCGCCCGGCCCCCGGCCCTGCCCCGGCCCGTGCCCGCGGCCCGGTCCGGGCTCGCCGTTCCCGGGCGGGCCCTCGCCGTTCCCGGGTCCCTCGCCGTTCCCGGGTCCGTCGCCGTCGGCGGAGGCGGGCCGCCTGGGGGGACAGCCGGCACCGCAGCCGCCGAAGCGGGCGGAGTCGACCGGGTGGAAGGGGGTGGCCCTGACGCCCTTCAGCGCGGCCATCATGGTGTCCTTCCAGATCGGGCCGGAGATGGAGGCCCCGAAGACCGCGCCGTAGTAGTGTCCGCCGATGGTCACGCCGCGGAGCTTGTGCGCCGTCGACCCCCGGGGGTCCCCGAGGCTCACCGCGCCGGCCAGGTCGGGGGTGAACCCGGCGAACCAGGCGGTGGCGTGGTCGTCGGTGGTGCCGGTCTTGCCCGCGGCGGGCCGGCCGATGCCGCCCACGCTCTGCATCGTGCCCTCGGTGAACACCCCCGACAGGACGTCGGCGGCGGCGTCGGCGATCGCCGGGTCCAGCGCCTGGCGGCACTGGGGCCGGTGATCGGTCGCCCTGCCGTCCCGGTCGGTGATCCGGGTGATCGCCATCGGCCGGCAGTACCTGCCGCGCGCGGCGATCGCGGCGTACGCGCCGGCGACGGTGACCGGGTCGGTCTCGTTGACGCCCAGGGTGAAGGTCTGCACCTCCTGGAGCGGCCGGCCGTCGGCGCGCTTGATCCCCAGCGACCTGGCCGTCTGCACCGTGTCGCACAGGCCCACGCGCTCCTCCAGCACCAGGAAGAAGGTGTTGACCGAGCTCCAGGTGCCCGTCCGCAGCGTCTTGAAGCCCGGCGAACCCTCGTCGTTGGTGATGGTGTGCGTCGGGTCGCCGACGTTGCCGCCCTTGCAGTCCTTGAAGGTCGCGTAGGCGGGCGCGCGGTAGCCCGCGCCGGCGGTGAGGCCGTCGTCGAGCTTCATGCCCTCCTTCAGCGCCGCGATCAGCGTGAAGGTCTTGAACGTCGAGCCCGGCTGGAAGCCGATGCCGCCGCCGTGCGCGGCGTCGGCCACCACGTTGTAGGAGATCTCGTTCCTGCGCCGGGAGGTGCCGTACTCGCGGCTGGCCGCCATCGCCCGGATCATCCCCGTGCCCGGCTGGACCAGGGCCTGGGCGGCGACCGGCTCGTCGGAGGCGTGCACCCGCGCCCTGATCGCCTTCTCCGCCGCGGCCTGCATCCGGGGCTCCAGCGTGGTCCTGATCGTCAGACCGCCGCGGTTGAGGAACCGGGCCCGGGCGCTCTTCGTCCTCCCGAAGGCCGGGTTGCTCAGGATCTCGTGGCGCACGTACATGCAGAAGTAGGGGTACGGGCTGGCCTCGCACCCGCCGGGCAGCGGCGTGCCCCGGTAGCCCAGCTTCCTGGCCTTGGCCTTCGCGGCCTCCTGCGGGGTGATCCTGCCGAGCTCCGCCATCCGGTCGAGCACGACGTTGCGCCGCTCCAGCAGCCGCGCGCGGTTCTTCCTGCCGCCCTCGGGGTCGGTGGCGTTGGGCAGCTGCACGGCCGCCGCGAGGGTCGCCGCCTGCGCCAGGTCGAGCTCGGCCGCCGTGGTCCCGAAGAACCGCTTGGCCGCCGCCTCCACGCCGTTGGCCCCCGCGCCGAAGTAGGCGATGTTCAGGTACTTCTCCAGGATCTGGTCCTTGGAGTACTTCCGCTCGACGGCCAGCGCGTGGCGCAGCTCGTTGAGCTTGCGCGCGTAGCTGGCCTCCAGCGCCTTGTTCTTCTCCTCGTCGGTGACGGCCGTGTTGAGCAGCACCTGCTTGACGTACTGCTGGGTGATGCTGGAGCCGCCCTGGCTCACCCCGCCCGAGACGAGGTTCTTCGCCAGGGCCCGGACGGTCCCCTCGACGTCGATCGGACCGTGCTCGTAGAAGCGGTCGTCCTCGATCGCGATGATCGCCGTCCGCATCACCGGGGCCACCTCGGCGAGCGGGACGATCTCGCGGTACTCCTCGTAGAACTGCGCGATCTGGTTGCCCCGGGCGTCCAGGACGGTCGTCTTCTCCGCCAGCGGCGGCTCCGGGAGGTCCACCGGCCGGAGGTTCAGCTCGTTCGACGCGGTGACCACCAGCGCCCCCGCACCGCCCACGGCGGGCAGCGCCAGGATCGCGGCCAGCACCCCCGCGCCCACCGCCGCCTGGACCAGGCGCACGACACCGGATCCCGTCGCGGTCCGCCCCGTCGCCGGCGTCCCGGTCCGCTCCTCCGGGAGGGCCTCTCCCGGCTCTCCGAAGATGCCGTTCATCCGGCGGCACCCGCGCCGGTGCCCCCGTCGGCCGTCCTCCGGCTCCCGGGACACCGCCGCGTCCCTCCGGACGGCGGCGCGGCCGTGAACCGGCTCGCGACGGCCATGTGCATCGTTCCTCCTGCGTCTGGGACGTCATGGGCGGACCCGCGGGACGGGCGTTCGCGGTGAGTCCACGCGATGCCCGCCGACCTGGGGGACGGGGCCGTCCTCCGACGTGTGACGGCCCCCGCCCCGGCGGCTCCCGCACCGCCCGCCGATCGCAGAGGACAGCAGACCAGAACCACCGGATCATGTCCAATACCGGTGAACGCATCCGACGGATACCCGAACGGATATCAGCGCAGGTGAGCGGGGCGGTATGCCTGCGGAGACGGGTGCCCCCTCCCTACACGGAAGAGCCCCCTCCGGAAGGGCGCGGTCCGTCCCGGGTGCCGCGCCACCGCCCGTGCGAACATCCCGTTTCGGAAACTTTCCCCCGCGATCCTTCGTCAACGGGTAAAGAGCGGATGAAGAACCACACTTTCCACGGGGGCCTCGCGCACGGGAAGGTACGGGGATCGGTGACGCAGAGTCCAGCGGCGGCCGGACCGCCGACGAGCGCCGCGACCTGCGGCGGGCGGCGGTGGCCGTGACCGGACACCCGCGCGCGATCGAAGGGGGCGCCCGATGACCGGTTGCACCCGGCCGGACTGCTCGGGAACCGCCCAGGACGGCCGCTGCGGCCGGTGCGGCCACCTCGCGCGGCCCCGGCCCTCCTCCGTCCCCTCCCCGTCCCCCGCCTCCCCGTCCCCCGCCTTCTCGCCCGCACCCTCGCCCCCCGGACGGCCGTCCTCCTCCCCCGCCGCCGGGTCCGCGCCCGTCACCGTCCCCTCGGCCGGGCGCCGCGGGACCGGCGCCATCGCGAGCCGCGGGACGCGGGGCACCGGCGGGTCGCGGCCGGGCCTGCTGGGGACCGGGCTGGCCGAGGTGCCGCCCGTGCTCTACCGGGACCCGGCGGCGGTGGTGCTGCACGACCCCGAGGTCCCGGAGGACCGCCGGTTCTGCGGCGCGCCCGGCTGCGGCAGGCCCGTCGGCCGGAGCCGCGGCGGCCGGCCGGGCCGTACCGAGGGGGTCTGCCCGCACGACGGCACCCCGTTCTCCTTCGCCCCCAAGCTGCGCGAGGGCGACCTGGTCGCCGGGCAGTACGAGGTGAAGGGCTGCCTGGCGCACGGCGGGCTCGGCTGGGTCTACCTGGCCGCCGACCGCAACCTCGACGGCCGGTGGGTGGTCCTCAAGGGGCTGCTGAACACCAACGACGCCGAGGCGCTGGCCGTGGCGGAGGCCGAGCGCCGCTTCCTGACGGGCGTGGACCACCCGAACATCGTCAAGATCTTCAACTTCGTCCGGCACCGGGAGCCCGGCACCGGCCCGGCCGCCGGGCGGATGGCCGGGTACCTCGTCATGGAGTACATCGGCGGTGAGTCCCTGCACGACCTGCTCCGCCGCCGGCTGCGGGAGACCGGCGCCGCCGAGGCCCTGCCGCTGCGCCAGGCGATCCCGTACGCGCTGGAGATCCTGCGCGCCCTCGGCTACCTGCACGAGCGGGGGATGCTCTACTGCGACCTCAAACCCGCCAACGTGATCCAGGTCGGCCGCGACCTCAAGGTCATCGACCTCGGCGCGGTCCGGATGATCGGCGACTCCGACGGCGCCGTCTACGGCACGACCGGCTACCAGGCTCCGGAGATCGCCTCCGAAGGCCCGTCGATCGCCTCCGACCTCTACACCGTGGGCCGGACGCTGGCGGTGCTGGCCATCCCCTTCAGCCCGGTCTCCGGCGGCGCCGAGGCACCCGTCCCCGCCCTGGAGGACCTCCCGCCGTCGGCCCGGAACGAGTCCTTCCACCGCTTCCTGCTCCGGGCGACCGCGCCCGATCCCGCCGCCCGCTTCGCCACGGCCGAGGAGATGGCCGACCAGCTGGTGGGGGTCCTGCGGGAGGTGCGCGCCGCCGAGGACGGCGTCCCCTACCCGGCGCCGTCCGCCCTGTTCGGCCCCGAGCGGATCGCGGCCGGCACCGCCCTGTCCGCGCCCGGCCGCGGGCGCGTGCTCGTCCCGCTGGAGCGCGCCGCCGCCGCGGCCGCGCTGCCGGTCCCGCTGGCCGACCCCGCCGACCCGGCCACCCCCTTCCTGTCCGGGCTCACCGCCCGCACCCCCGGCGAGCTGACCGCCATGCTGGGCTCCACGCCGCACACCCCCGAGACCCTGCTCGCCCTCACCCGGATGAGCGCCGAGCACGGCGCCGGGGAGACGGACGCCCTGCTCGCCCGGGCCGCCGCCGAGCTGCCGGGCGACTGGCGGGTCCTGTGGTGCCGGGGCGTGCGCGCACTCGTCTCGGGCGACCTCCCGAAGGCGACGGAGGTCTTCGACCGGTGCTACGGCCTCCTGCCCGGTGAGTGCGCGCCCCGGCTGGCCCTCGCGTTCTGCCTGGAGTGCGCGGGGGAGGCGCGGGCGGCGGCGCGCCGCTACGAGACGGTGCAGCGCACCGACCGCTCCTACGTGAGCGCGTCCTTCGGCCTGGCCAGGACCCGCCTGGCGGCGGGCGACCCGGACGGGGCGGTCGCGGTCCTCGACGGGGTGCCGCCGAGCTCCGGCCACTTCGTCGCGGCGCGGCTGGCCTGCGTGGCGGCGGCCGTACGGGCACGGGACCCCGCCGCGCTGGACGCCGCCGCGCTCACCGGGGCCGGCGCCCGCCTGGACGACCTGGCCGACCTGGACCCGCGCCGCCGGGGGGAGCTGGCCGCCGAGGTGCTGGAGAGCGCCCTGGAGTGGCTCGGTTCCGGCCGGGGCCGCGGCTCCGGGACGATCCTGGGCGTGCCGTTCACCGCACGCGCGCTCCGCCGGGAGCTGGAGCGCCTCTACCGCGGGCTCGCCCGGAGCGCGGCCACCGCCGCCGAACGGCACGCGCTGATCGACCGCGCCAACGCCACCCGTCCCTGGACGATGCTGTGACGGGCCCGTACCCGGATCGGGCGGGCGACCCGGAGACCGCCACCGCCGGCCCCTCCGTCCCCTCGGGGAGCGGGGTCCCCGCCGCCCCCGGACGCGGAGGCCGGGCCCTCCTGCCGCGGAGCGTTCCCGGCCGGATCCGCCTGATCACGGCCGTCTCCGTGCTGGCCCTCGCCGTGCTGTTCGGCACCCTGTTCGCCGCCGCCCGAAGCGTCCGGGACGGCCTGGACGTCATCGGCCACGACGCCGGGCCGCAGGTCGTGGCCAGCGCCGACCTGTACTTCGCGCTCAGCGACATGGACGCCCAGGTCGCCAACGTGCTGCTGATCGGCGGCGAGCCCCGGCTGGGCAAGGGGCGCGCCCGCGCGCTGGAGGTCTACGAGCGGCGCAGGGGCGACGCCGGACGGGCGGTGCTGCAGGCCTCCGCGCTGGCCGGCGGCGACCCGGCCGAACGGCGGACCGTCCAGGCCGTGCTGGACGGCCTGGGACGCTACGAACGGCTGGCCGCACGGGCCCTGCTCCTCGCCGAGCAGGCCGGGCACCCGGCGGGACCGCCGCCCGGACCCGTCCTGGAGGTCTACCGGCGGGCGACCGACCTGATGCGGCTGGAGCTGCTGCCCATGGCCTACAACCTCACCCTGGAGAGCGGGACCGTCGTGCGCCGCGCCCACCAGGAGCGGACCCTGGCCGTGCGGGCGGGGCAGATCCTGACCGGGGCCGCCGGAGCCGCCGCACTCGGCTGCCTGCTCTGGCTCCAGGTGGTCCTGGCGCGCCGGTTCCGCCGGGTCCTCAACCCGGCCCTGCTGGCGGCGACGGCGATCGCCGGAGCGTACGCGCTGACGGGCGTCACGGTCCTCGGGCAGGAGGCCGAGGTCCTGCGGGCCGCCAAGCGCGACGGGTTCGATTCGGTCCTCACCCTGGCCCGGGCCCGGGCCGTCGGCAGCAGCATGCACGGCGACCAGAGCCGCTGGCTGCTCGATCCCGGGCGGGCCGACACCTACGAGCAGACCTACCTCGACAAGGCGCAGTCGGTGCTGTACACGCCGGGCGGCAACCTCGTCGCCTACCAGCGGGCGGTGAAGGCGGCGGTGGACCGGAACCGGACCGCCTTCCTCGGGCTGGTCGGGCAGGAGGCGGCCCGCGCCCGCCTGCCCGGCAGCGGGTCCGCGGTCGCCGACGTGCTGGCGCGCTACCGGGACTTCCAGCAGGCGGACCGCACGATGCGGGAACTGGAGCCGGGCCGGGCCGTCGAGCAGCGGATGGGGCGGCTGGAGAGCGCGTTCGAGGAGTACGACGCCGCGCTGCTGGGACTCGCCGAGCTGCACCGCCGCACGTTCGACCGGGAGATCCGGATCGGCGAGGAGCGGGTCGGCCGGCTGTGGTTCCTCCTGCCGATCGCCATGGCCGGCACGGCCGCGATGATCCTCGCCGGGGTCCGGCCCCGGCTGTCGGAGTACCGATGACGGGAGGGGCCGCGATGACGCGGGAAGCCGGGCGATCTGCGACCGCACCGTCCCCGACCGCGCGCTCTGCGACCGCGCGATCTGTGACCCTGCGATCTGTGACCCTGCGATCTGTGACCGTGCCGTCCCCGACCGTACGGCCCCTGATCGCACGCGCCGCGGCGGTCCTGCTGGCGCTCCTTCCCGCGGCGGCCTGCGGGACCGGCGGCCCCGCGTCGATCCTCGACCGGGAGACCCTGGTGGTCGGCGTCAAGCCCGACCAGCCGGGCCTGGGCGTCAAGGTCGCCGAGGGCCGGTACGAGGGCTTCGACGTCGACGTCGCCACCGAGGTCGCGCGGCGGATCGGCGTGCCCGACGTCAGGTTCGTCACCGCGCTGTCGTCCACCCGCCAGCGTCTCATCCAGAAGGGCGCGGTCGACCTGGTCGTCGCGACCTACTCGATCACGCCCGAGAACCGGAGCAAGGTGACCTTCGCCGGGCCGTACTACGTCGCCCACCAGGACACCCTCGTCCGCGCCGACGACCGGGCCGTCGAGAACGTGCGGGACCTGAAGGGCCGCCGCCTCTGCCAGGCCGCGGGATCGAACTCCTGGCGCCGCGTCGCCGAGGAGCGGCGGATCCCGGTCGAGCTGGTCCCGGCCTCCTCCTACGGCGACTGCCTGGCCAAACTGCGCGCCGGAGCGGTGGACGCCGTCTCCACCGACGACCTGATCCTGGCCGGGTTCGCCGCGCGCGACGGCTCGGCCCTCACGATCGTCAATGCCCCGTTCACCGACGAGCGGCTGGGCATCGGGATGCGCAAGGGCGATCTCGACGGCTGCGAGGCCGTCAACCGCGCCATCACCGCCATGTACCAGGACGGCACCGCCGCGAGGCTGCTGCGCAAGTGGTTCGGCGGGTCGGGGCTGGCCCTCACCTTCACCGTCCCCCAGTTCGAGGGATGCGCCTGATCCCGCCCCGCGGCCCGCGCGCCTCTCCGTCCCGCGCCCGCAGACGGTCCCTCGCCCGCCCCTCGCCTGTCCCGCGCCTGTCCCTCGCCCGTACGACGGTCCCGCGCGGGGAAGGGGGGCCGGCTCCCCGCGGAGGCGCTCCCCCTGCCGGAACGCCTCACCGACCACGACGGACGGGCCCGACCGGCGGGCGTCAGGAGTACGAGGCGACCATGCCGGCGACCACGCCCGCCGTGCCGAGGGCGGTGACCGCGAAACCGACGACCACCGCGCCGCGCCGGCCCCGGCGCACGCCGAGGAAGTACATGATCACATAGGGCAGGAAACCGAGCCCCCCGACACCGAGGAAGGGCAGGGTGAGGGCGGCGACGACGCCGGCCGTACCCGCCTTCACCGCGCGGTCCCCCTCCGGGGTCAGCTGGGCGCGGGTGACGTCGCCCGCCTCGGAGTCCGGGGAGGCGTCCACCGGGACCGGGGCGCCTCCGCCGTCGGGGGTGAAGCTGCCCTTGCAGTCGTAGCGGCCCTGACCCAGCGCCTCGCACGAGACCACGGTGAGCGTGCCCGGCGTTCCGGTCTTCCCGGCCGCGAGCTCGATCCCGTCCACCGCGAGCAGGATCGGCAGCAGGCAGACGAGCAACCAGCACCCGACGAGCAGCGCCTGGACCGCACGCCCCGGCAGGTTGCCGGGACTCGGCTTCGGTCCGGGCTGGAGGGCGCCGATGATGTCGTCGAACGAGTCACTCATGGACATATGGTGCACTACGCCACTTGCAACCCTCCTGTTCGCGGCTTGCAGGGTCCGGATCGCCAGGATCCGCCCGCTCGGCGCCGGGAAGGCGGGAGCATCCGCCCGCCGCTTGCGGGATCCGGAACAGCGTCCCCGCCCGCTCACCGCTTGCGGATCCGGAACAGCGCCCGCTCACCGCTTGCGGCGGACCTCCGCCTCGGCCGCGTCCATCGCCGCCGCCTCCTCCGGGGTCGGCGCGGTGCCGCCCAGGTGGCGAGGCTGCCACCACACGCCCTGCGGGATCTCCGGATAGCTCCGCTGGGACCGGTCCAGCAGTTCCTCCAGCCGCCTGCGCAGGTCGGCGGTGACGGCGTCGTAGTCGTCGCCGCGCTTGGGACGCATCGGCTCGCCCACGGTGATGCTGATCGGCACGTGCCGCTGGGTCAGCTTCCTCGGGCGGCCCTTGGTCCACAACCGCTGGGTGCCCCACAGCGAGATCGGGATCATCGGCACGTCCGCGGCGACGGCCATCCGGACCGCGCCGTTCTTGATGTCCTTGATGGTGAAGGACCGGCTGATCGTCGCCTCGGCGAAGACGCCGACGACCTCGCCCCCCTTCAGCGCCTTCAGCGCCGCACCGAACGCCGACGCGCCCGCCGCGCGGTCGACGGGGATGTGGTGCATGCCGCGCATCAGCGGGCCGGAGATCCGGTGGTCGAAGACCTCCTTCTTGGCCATGAAGCGCACCAGACGTCCGGCGGGGTTGGCGGCGAGCCCGGCGAAGATGAAGTCGAGATAGCTGATGTGGTTGCTGACCAGCACCGCGCCGCCGCTCCGGGGGATCCGGTCGGCGCCGTCGATGCGGATCTTCATGTCCAGCAGCCGGAACATGGTCTTCGCCGCCGCGATGACCGGGGGATACACGATCTCAGCCATGGCTGAACCGTACCTCAGCCGGTCACCGGCCTCCGCCCTTTACGATGTAGATTCACTTTCTGCGGTGCGGCGCCGTACCCCTCCCGTGCGCCGTACCCCTCCCGCGCGCCGTACCCCTCCCGCGCGCCGCGTCGGGCCGGGCGGCGAGGGGACCACCAGTTCGCCCGGCCCGCCAGGCACATGACGGCCGGCACCAGCAGGGCCCGGATCAGTGTGCAGTCCAGCAGCACGGCCAGTGCCAGCCCCACCCCGACCATCTTGAGCAGGACGAGGCCGGAGGTCGCCAGCGAGGCCATCACCACGGCGAAGATCACGGCGGCGGAGGTGAACAGGCGGCCGGTGTGCTCCAGCCCCGTCGCCACCGCCGTACGGGTCTCCCCCGTGCGCCGGTACTCCTCGGTGATCCTGGACAGCAGGAAGATCTCGTAGTCCATGGACAGCCCGAAGGCGATGCAGAACATGAGCACCGGGACCAGGACGTCGAGCGTGCCCGTCACCGAGAAGCCCCCGACCAGCTCGCGCAGGTGGCCCTCCTGGAAGACGTGGACCAGCGCGCCGAACGTCGCCCCCAGGCTGAGGGCGTTCATCACCAGGGCCTTGACGGCCAGGACCACGCTGCGGGTCATCACCGTGATCAGCACGAAGGACGTCAGCACGACCAGGGCCAGGCCCTGCGGCAGGGCTCCGGCGACGGCCTGGCGGATGTCGGCCAGCTGCGCCCCCGGCCCGCCCACCACCGCCGGGCCGGGGGCGGGGACCGCACGCACCGCGCGGGCGAGCTCGCCGTTCTCCACGGAGTAGGGCTCGTGGTCGGTGGCGACCGCCAGCCACGTCCCGGCGGGCGAGGCGAAGCGCCGGGCCGGACCGGGAGGCGGGCCCGTGAGCCCGCCGTCACGATAGGAGCCGGTGGCGGTGCTCACCCGCGCCACACCCTCCAGCGCCGACAGGCGCCGGGCGTAGGCGTCCAGCCGAGCACGGGCCTCCACCCGAGCACGGGCCTCCACCCGAGCACGGGCCTCCACCCGAGCACGGGCCTCCACCCGAGCACGGGCCTCCACCCGAGCACGGGCCTCCACCCGAGCACGGGCCTCCACCCGAGCACGGATGCCCGGCCGGGTGGGGACGTCCGGCCACGCGCCGGCGTCGCCGGGAGGCGTACGGCCGGGCGCCGCCACCGGACCACCGCCCGCCGAGGTGATCCCGGGCAGCACCACCGTGGTCGCCGAGATGCCGTCGCGGGCGTCGAAGTCGCGGCGCAGGTCCTCCGCCGCCCGCGCGGCGGGGGCCTCGGGCGGCAGCAGCCGGTCGTCGAAGACGCCGAAGCGGGCGCCGAGGAAAGGCGACGCGACGAGGGCCAGCAGCACGACGGCAGGCACCGCCACGGCCAGCGGTCGGCGCATCACCGCCTCGGCCAGCCGGAACCACCGCCCCTCCGGGCCGCGCCGGGGCGTCCGGCCGCGTGCGGCCCGCCACGGCCCGGGAACGGCCAGGCCGTCGATGCGCGTTCCGAGGACGGCCAGCGCCGCCGGCAGCACCACGAGGCTCCCGACGGCGGCCAGCAGCGTCACCGCGATGCCGCCGAAGGCGACCGAGCGGAACAGGGTGAACGGGAAGAGCAGCAGCGCGGCCAGGCAGGACGAGACGGTGAACGCGGAGAAGGCGATGGCCCGGCCGGTGGTGCGCAGGGTGACGCGGATCGCGGAGGCGACGCCGCGCCCGTCCGCCAGCTCCTCCCGGAATCGGGTGACGATGAACAGGCTGAAGTCCACCGCCAGCGCGAACCCCAGGGCGCTGGCGATGCTCATCGCGAAGGCGGAGACCTCGGTCACCTCGGTGAGCAGGCGCAGCACCGCCGTGGTCCCGGTCACCGCGAACACGCCGACGAGGACCGGCAGCACCGCGGCGACGAGGCCGCCGAACACCAGCAGGAGGATGGCGACGGTCAGCGGCGCCGTGATGAGCTCCGCCGTCCGCAGATCGTGTTCGCTGCGGCTCCGGGCCTCGGCCGTGACCTGGGCCTCCCCCGTCACGGAGAGGGTCAGCGGCCCGTGCGCACCGGTCAGGCCGGGCGCCAGGCGGGCGGCGGTGGCCGTCCGGCGCATGTCGTCGCCGTGCAGGCGGGCCACGATGAGCGCGGCCCGTCCGTCCCGGCTGCGCAGGCCGGGTGAGCGCGCGTCCCAGTAGGAGGCGACGCGGGCGACGCCGGGGTCGCGGGCGAGCCGCGCCGCCGTCTCCGAACCCGCCCGCGCGATCTGTGCGCCGTCCACCGGCTGCGTGCTGCGGGCGATCACCACGAGGTGGGGGTCGCCCGCGGCGAATCCCGCTTCCAGCAGTTCCGCGGCACGTCCGGATTCGGACCCGGAGACCGTCGCCCCGCCGAAGCTCAGCCGGTCGTGGACGCCGTGGCCGACGAGCGCCGCCCCGGCGAGGCCGAGGGCGGCGAGCCACAGGACCAGCCGGCGGCGGCGCACGAGGAAGCCGGGAGGCGGCGGTCCCGCCGGGTCCGCGGGCCCGCCCGCGGGTGGCTCCACCACGGTTTCCAGAGGGTGGTGCAGCACCCCGTCCTCCTTCGCGGCGGAGCACGCCCGCCCGTGTCGTCACCCTGAGCATTTTCTGATTACTCAAAGTGACGATAGCGGTGATCGCGTCGGTGCCGGCCGCGGAGCGGAGGCGACACCGCGGAGCGGTCCGGGCCGGAGGTCCCGGGTTCGCGGCGCCCGGAGGTCAGACCCGGTAGGTCTCCACCCCGAGCTTGACCGCGACGGCCAGGCCGCAGGCGGCGGCGACGAGCCGGAGCGACCGCCCGGGCAGCCGCCGGGCGATCGCCGGCCCGATCCAGCCGCCGGCCAGGAACCCCGCGGCGAGCGGTACGGCGACGGCCCACCGGACCGGCCCGAAGAGCGCGAAGCCGAGGGCGGCCACCGCGTTGGCGAGGGCGGCGATCACGTTCTTGACGGCGTTGACCTCGGCCGCGGGCCGGTGAAGCACGGTGCTGAGCACCGCGAACATGAGGATCCCCCCGGCGGCCCCGAAGTAGCCGACGTAGACCGCGACCGCGAACAGCGCCACCCGCGTGGCCCAGCCGCGTTCCACCGCGCCGCCCCCGCCCGATCCACCGTCCCCGCTCCCCGCGCCGCCCCCGCCCGATCCACCGTCCCCGCTCCCCGCGCCGCCCCCGCCCGATCCACCGTCCCCGCTCCCCGCGCCGTCCCCGCCCGATCCGGCAGGCATACCCGGCCCATGCCGTCCGTCCGCTCCGGCAGGCATACCCGGCCCATGCCGTCCGTCCGCTCCGTTCCGCCCGCGTGGCCCTCCTGGGCGCGGCGGGCGGGCCAGCAGCAGCGAGGCGCCCGCGATGAGCCAGGGCGCGACCGCCTCGAAGGCCCGGGGCGGAGTCGTCAGCAGCAGCGCGGCGCCCGCCGCCCCGCCCAGCGCGGTGATCCACCCCAGGCGCAGCACCCGCCGTCCCTGGCCCGCGAGCTCGGGCCGCGACCCGGCCGCCGCCCCCAGGCCGGTGAAGACGAGCGCCACGGTGTTGGTGACGTTCGCGCTCAGCGGGGACAGGCCGAACGCCAGCAGCGCCGGATAGGAGATCACGGACGCCAGGCTCACCACCGTGCTGACCACTCCGGCCAGCGCCCCCACCCCGACCAGCGCGGCCATCTCCCCCACCGTCACATCCGTCACCCAACCACACGGCCGGAAGCGCCGATCAGGCCGCCTCCCTCACGGATCCGGCGGCTGCCGCGCCACGCGCCGGCTGGAACCTCATAGAAAGCAGCCGGAAAAATCCCTCTGGTTCGGCATGTTCTGCCACAAGTGGACCGCTTCGCGCATACAGCCCGACGAAGTCACATCAGCGGGTAATTTCTGCGATGTGCCGAGCGTCTTCATCAGCCACACATCGGACCTGGCGGAATATCCCTCCGGGGGGTCGTTCGTCCAGGCCGCCATCGACGCCGTCAGCCGGGCCGGACTGACACCCGTGGACATGAGGCATTTCCCCGCCACGGACGAATCTCCCGCCGCATACTGCGATGAACGCGTCGGAACATGCGATTTCTACCTGGGAATCATCGGATTCCGGTACGGCTCCATCGCTCCCGGCAGCGATTCCTCCTACACGGAACTCGAATTCGTCTCCGCGACCGGCCGGGGGCTCCCCCGCCTGCTGTTCCTCCTCGACGAGGACGCCCCCATCCCGATGCGGTTCGTCGACAAGGACCGCTCCGCCGTCGAGGCGTTCCGGAACCGCCTGCTCACCTCCGGCGTCATGGTCGACACCTTCACCTCGCCCGACGACCTCGGCGGGCGCGTCCTCCACGCGCTCGTCGCCTGCCGGGACGCGCACACGGCTCCGGTCGCGGAGGCGGGGTCCGCCGCCTTCAGGCAGGAGCCGTTCGCGGTCGCCCGCGCGGCCTACCTCACCCGGATGGAGCAGCGCTACCGCCGTCTCGACCTGGCGGTCCTGACACCGGCGGAGCAGGACACCCACATTCCGGTCCTCCTCCGCGCGGTGTTCGTGCCGCAGCACGTCCGGGCCGACCCTCCTCCGGTCGAGCTGTCCAAGGAACTCTGGAGACGGTTGCTCAGCGCGGAGGAGATCTCCGAAAAGGACCTCCCCGAAGGGCTCGACCCGCACCGGGTCGCGCAGGCGCGCACCACCTACGACGGCACGCCCCGCCGTCCGGTCCTGGAGGTGCTGGGCGAACCGGGCGGACGGCTCACCGTGCTGCTGGGCGATCCCGGAGCCGGGAAGTCGACGTTGGCGCGCTATCTGATCCTGTCCCTCCTCAACGGGGAGACTCCGGACGCCCTGTCGGGGCTGAAGGACTGGCTTCCCCTGCTGGTGGAGCTGCGGACCTACGCCGACCTGCGCTCGCGCTGCGACACCTTCCTCGGCTACCTGGACCATCTGTACCGGACCGAAGGCAGCGGGATCCCCGCCGACGCCCTCGACTCCTACCTGCGCGAGGACGGGCGGGCGCTGGTCATCTTCGACGGCCTGGACGAATTGTTCGACCCGAAGATCCGGGAGGCGGTGACCCGGCAGATCGCCGGGTTCGCCACGCGGTACCCGAAGGTGCGGATCCTGGTCACCAGCCGGATCATCGGATACCGGCGGGCCGAGCTGCAGGACGCCGGATTCCGGCACCACACCCTCCAGGACCTCGACACCGCGCAGATCGAGGAGTTCACCGCCCGCTGGTACGAGCTGGCGATCCACGACCGCAGGGACGAAGCCCTGCACCTGCGGGCACGCCTGCTCCATGCGATGTCCGATTCGCCGTCCATCCGGGAACTGGCCGGCAACCCGCTGCTGCTCACCATCCTGGCGATCATCGGAAGGCGCCAGGAGCTCCCCCGCGAACGCCGGGCGGTGTACCTGCACGCGGCCTCCGTGCTGGTCGAGCACTGGGATGTCAACAGGCACCTGGAGAACGCCCGCATCCCCGCCGACTACATCGACAGCGAGGACAAGAAGGAACTGCTCCGCCGGGTCGCCTGGCGGATGCAGAGCGGCCGATCGGGCCTGGCGGGCAACCACATCCGCGGCGAGGACCTGCTCGAGGAGTTCATCGGCTACCTGACCGGCCGCTACCAGCTCGATCCCCCGGCGGCGAAGACGATCGCACGCAGCATGCTGGAGCAGTTCCGGGAGCGGAACTTCATCCTCAGCCTGTACGGCGGAGGCGTCTACGGGTTCGTCCATCGCGCCTTCCTGGAGTTCTTCTGCGCCGACGAGATCGTGCGGCGGTTCCAGAACAAGCGGCAGCTCGATCCCGGTCAGCTCACGGCCGAGGTGTTCGGCGGCCACTGGCGCGATCCCGCCTGGCGGGAGGTGCTCCTCCTGATCGCCGGGATGATCGACGAGCAGTTCACCGGGCGGATCATCGACTACCTGCTCCACGAGGCGAATCCGCTGTGGCCGCACACCGACACGGACGAGCCGCACCACCTGGTCCTGGCCGCCCGGTGCATCGCCGAGACCCGCAACCTGGGAGCGATGGAGCCGCAGGGCGCCGCGGTGGTGAGAGCGGTGATCGCCTGGCTGGAGCACGCGGAGAGGGAATACCACCTCGAGAACAGGGAACTGCTCACCGAGCAGATCATCCCCGCCATGGGCGCCGTCCGGCCCCGCTGGCCGGGCCGCGACCCCTACCTGCACTGGTTCCTGATCCGCGAGCTGGCCGATTCGTTCGATGAGCTGCGGACGGCGACGCAGATCGTCGTCGCCCTCTTCCCCGACGACGACCTCCTCCGCGAGCGGTTCCACCGGCAGGCGACCGCGGGACCCGGCGCCGGCATGCGGGAGAGGGCGGTGCGGGCGCTGGCCGAGGGCTGGCCCGGTCATCCCGGCACCCTGCCGCTCCTCCGAGATCGCGCTCTCACCGATCCCGACCACAATGTGCGGGGAGCCGTCCTGGAGCAGCTCTCGGAGAAGTGGCGTGATCACGCGGACGCTCTGACGGCTCTGCGTGCCATGGCACTCCGCGATCCGCACCGGAGCGTCCGTTCGGCCGCGTTGCAGGCGGTCGCCGAGAACCGGCGGAACCACCTCGGCGCCTTCCGGCTCCTCCGTGACCGGGCCCTCGAAGACTCCCACGAGGAGGTCCGCGCGGCGTCGCTTCACGCACTGGCCGACGGCTGGCAGAACCATCCCGACGTCCTCCCTCTCCTCTGGGAGCGCGCCACCGGCGACCCGCACCCGACCGCGCGCCGAGCGGCGGCCGAAGCGATCACCGCCCACTGGCCGAAGGCTCCCGGGGCACTGACGTTCCTGAGTGAGAGGTCCCTGTCCGATCCGCACTGGGAACTGCGCCGAACCGCCCTCCAAGCCCTCGCCACCGGCTGGAAAGACCACCCCGACACCCGGCCGTTCCTCCTCGAACGCGCCGTCACCGACCCCCACGAGAACACCCGCACCGCCGCCCTCCAAGCCCTCGCCACCGGCTGGAAAGACCACCCCGACACCCGGCCGTTCCTCCTCGAACGCGCCGTCACCGACCCCGACGAAGACACCCGCGCCGCCGCCCTCCAAGCCCTCGCCACCGGCTGGAAAGACCACCCCGACACCCTCCCCCTCCTGAGACGACGCGCCGTCACCGACCCCGACGAAGACACCCGCGCCGCCGCCCTCCAAGCCCTCGCCACCGGCTGGAAGGACCACCCCGACACCCTCCCCCTCCTGAGACGACGCGCCGTCACCGACCCCGACGAAGACACCCGCGCCGCCGCCCTCCAAGCCCTCGCCACCGGCTGGAAAGACCACCCCGACACCCTCCCCCTCCTGAGACGACGCGCCGTCACCGACCCCGACGAAGACACCCGCGCCGCCGCCCTCCAAGCCCTCGCCACCGGCTGGAAAGACCACCCCGACACCCTCCCCCTCCTGAGACGACGCGCCGTCACCGACCCCGACGAAGACACCCGCGCCGCCGCCCTCCAAGCCCTCGCCACCGGCTGGAAAGACCACCCCGACACCCTCCCCCTCCTGAGACGACGCGCCGTCACCGACCCCGACGAAGACACCCGCGCCGCCGCCCTCCAAGCCCTCGCCACCGGCTGGAAAGACCACCCCGACACCCTCCCCCTCCTGAGACGACGCGCCGTCACCGACCCCGACGAAGACACCCGCGCCGCCGCCCTCCAAGCCCTCGCCACCGGCTGGAAAGACCACCCCGACACCCTCCCCCTCCTGAGACGACGCGCCGTCACCGACCCCGACGAAGACACCCGCGCCGCCGCCCTCCAAGCCCTCGCCACCGGCTGGAAAGACCACCCCGACACCCTCCCCCTCCTGAGACGACGCGCCGTCACCGACCCCGACGAAGACACCCGCGCCGCCGCCCTCCAAGCCCTCGCCACCGGCTGGAAAGACCACCCCGACACCCTCCCCCTCCTGAGACGACGCGCCGAGGGAGACGTCACAGAGAAGGTGCGCACCTTCGCCGCGCGCATCGTCGCCGTCGGATGGCGAGACCGGCCCGACATCCTGGAGTGGCTGAAAGGGCAGGCCTGGGACGGTGGAGACCGGGTGTGCCGGGAGACGTCACGCGTCGTCGCCGAGTCCTACCGGGGCCGCCCCGATGTCCTGGAGTGGCTGTCGCAGTGGGTGGAGAGCGCGGACGACGCCGAGGTCCGCGCGACGGCGCTGGTCGCGCTCGCGACGGCCCGGCCGGATGGCTCGGTGACGGCGGCATGGCTGAGCGGCAGGGCGCTGACGGACGCCGCGTGGGAGGTGCGTGCGGCCGCCATGCAACAGGTGGAGCCGCTTTCCGACGGCATGACCGTAGAGCGGGGACTGACGGATCCTCACTGGCGTGTCCGCCACGCCGCCGTGCGGAACCTCCCCTCACCCTGGTGGAATGATCCGGCCGTCGCGTCGCTTCTCCACGAGCGGGCCGTGGCCGACGACCACTGGCAGGTCCGGCTCGCCTCCGTACAGCGGCTCCGCTCCTGGAGGAAGGACGACCGCGCGTTCCTGCGCGAGCGCGCCACGGCCGACCACCACTGGCAGGTCCGGCGCGCCGCCCTGCAGTACTTTCACTCCGGGAAAAGCGATGATGACCGCGCTTTCCTGCGGGAACGCGCCACGGCCGACGACCACTGGCAGGTCCGGCGCGCCACCCTGCTGCAGCTCTCATTGCTGCTGCAGATCGACGACGACGACCTCGCCTTCCTCCGCGAGCGCGCTACGGCCGACGACCACTGGCAGGTCCGGCGCGCCGCTTTCAAGCAGATCGCCGAAGCCAGGCAAGGCGATCCTCTCTCCTTCCTCTGGCTCCGCGAACGCGCCTGCGCGGAAGGGGAGGCGGAATCCCGGGCCGCGGTCGTCGAAGCGACCGCCCTGGCCTGCGCGGACCTCCCCGAGGTCCTGCCGTGGGTCACCAGGATCGCCGTCGAGGACGGCTCCGGGAGCGTCCGCGGCACCGCGGTCGCTCTCGCGGGGCGGCTGTGGCCGGACACGCCGGGCGTCCTGTCCTGGCTGGCGGAACGCGCCGTCGCCGACCACGACGCCGATGTCCGCGCCGCGGCGGTCGAGGCGGCCGCCCTGAGCGGATCCTCCCTGCCCGGCACGTCGTCGTGGGTGCGCCTGCGCGGTACGGCCGATCGCGACGAGCGGGTCCGGACGTCCGCGGTGGAGGTCCTCTCCCGGATCTGGCCCGGCGACCCCGCGACTCCGTCCTGGCTCCGCGAACGCGCTGAGAGCGACGAGCACTGGAAGGTACGGCTCGCGGCGGTGGAGGCGGCGGCACGGAGCGGATCGGGTGGCCCCGGGACGACGGCCTGGCTGCGCGGACGCGCCGAGGACGACCCGCACTGGGAGGTCCGCCGTACAGCTCTGCTGGAGGCGGGCCGCCTCGCCCGCGCCCTGCCGGACGACGGAGCGGTCCTGTCCTGGCTGCGCGGCAGGGCGGCCGGCGACCGGGACCGGGACGTCCGCGCGGCCGCGCTCCAGGCGGCGGCCGCCTGCTGGCGGGACGATCCCGGCGTGCGGTCGTGGGTCCGTGCACTGATCACGGGGAGCCGGGACGGGGACGGGACCGTCCGGGCCGCCGCCGTGACGGCGCTGGCGGGCAGCTGGCCGGATGAGACCGCGACGCGCCTTCTGCTCCGGGACCGGGCCGGCGGCGACCCCTGCCCCGAGGTGCGGAAGGCTGCCGTCGAAGCGCTGGCGGACAACTGGCCCGACGACGGTACTCACGATCTCGTCAGATCCCTCGCCGTCGGCGACCCCTGCCCCGAGGTGCGGAAGGCTGCCGTCGAAGCGCTGGCGGACAACTGGCCCGGCGAACCGGGCACCCTGCCGCTGGTGCGCGACCGCGCCCTGGCCGACGGCCACTGGAGGGTACGGCGGGCGGCACTCGAGGCGCTCCTCTCCGAATGGGGTCATGACCCGGCGACGTTCTCCCTCCTGCACGACCGGGCCGTCCGCGACGACCACGCCCAGGTGCGGCGGGCGGCGCTGCGCTCGCTGGCCCGGTGCCGGACCGGCGCCCCCGGGACGCTGGACCTGCTGTGCGACCGCGCGCTGCACGACGACCACTGGCAGGTCCGGGAGACGGCCGCCGAGGCGCTCATCGGTGTGCGGCACCGCTTCCCGGAGGCGTTCTCCTCCCTCCGGGACCGGCTCCTGTGCGATCCCAGCCCTGCCGTGGCCTGCATCTGCGCACTGGAGGCCGGCACGGACCGGCGGGATCCGGAACCGCTGCCCTGGCTCCGTGGACTCGCCGACGGAACCGGGCACTGGGGTGTGCGTGCGGCGGCGGTGCAGCGGGTGGCTGAGCTCTCCCCGCTTACGGATCCCGGCGTGGCGTCGTGGTCCTGGGACCTCGCCCGGGGAGACGATGCCTGGCAGGTCCGGCGGATCGCCCTGTGGACGGCGGCCGTCCGCTCCCGCACCGATCCCGCCACTCCGAGCCGGCTCGCGGCCGTCAGCCGAGACGACCCGCACCCGCGCGTCCGCCGGGAGGCCGCCGCTCTGCTCCGCCATCTGGAAGCGGGCGGGTCCCCCGGCGAACTCTCCGCGCCGGGCTTGTCCCCACCCGGTGAAGGGGAGAAGTTCTCATTGTGAAGAAGCTCATCAATGATGCCGGAACGGTCGTCCCGGACGCGTTGCGCGGGATCGCCGCCGCGCATCCGGGGCTCCGGGTGGACCTGGAGAACCGGATCGTCCTGCGCGCCTCGGGACCACGCCCCGGCAAGGTCGGGCTGGTCTCCGGCGGAGGCTCCGGGCACGAGCCGCTGCACGGCGGCTTCGTCGGGTACGGCATGCTCGACGCGGCCTGCCCCGGCGAGGTCTTCACCTCCCCCGTCCCCGACCAGGTGGCCGAGGCCAGCGCCGCCGTGGACGGCGGAGCCGGGGTGCTGCACGTGGTGAAGAACTACACCGGGGACGTGCTCAACTTCCGGATGGCCGCCGAGCTCTGCGCCGAGGAGGGCCTGGAGGTGGCGAGCGTGCTCGTCGACGACGACGTGGCGGTGCGCGACTCGCCGCACACGGCGGGCCGCCGGGGCACCGGGGCCACGCTCTTCGTGGAGAAGATCGCCGGAGCGCTGGCCGAGACCGGCGCCCCGCTCGCCGAGGTGGCCCGGGTCGCCCGCGAGGTCGTCGCGCGCAGCCGCTCCTTCGGCGTCGCGCTGAGCGCCTGCACCGTCCCCGCGGCGGGCGTGCCCTCCTTCGACCTGGACGAGACCGAGGTCGAGCTTGGCGTCGGCATCCACGGTGAGCCCGGCCGCTCCCGCGAGGCCGTGCGTGACGCCCGGGGCCTGGTCTCCGTCGCGCTGGACGCGGTCTGCGCCGACATGCCGGTCTCCGGTGACGTCCTCGTCCTGCTGAACGGCATGGGCGCGACCCCGCTGATCGAGCTCTACGTCGCCTTCGCCGAGGTGGCGGACCAGCTCGCGGGCACGGGCGCGCGGGTCGCCCGCAGCCTTGTCGGGAACTACGTGACCAGCCTGGACATGCAGGGCTTCTCCGTCACGGTCTGCCTGCTCACCGAGGAGCTCACCCGGCTCTGGGACGCCCCGGTCGAGACCCCCGCCCTGCGATGGGGACGCTGATGGCCCCGGAACCACCCGGAACACCGGGAACACCGGGAACACCGACGGCGCCGGGGACAGCGGCACCGCAAAGGACGCAGGGGCCGCAAGGGACGCAGGGGCCGCCGCTCGGCACCGGGTTCTTCGCCGCCTGGATCGAGGAGGCCGCCCGCTCCGTCCGGGCCGGGAAGGACCGGCTCACCCGGCTCGACACCGCGATCGGCGACGGCGACCACGGGACGAACCTCGACCGGGGTCTCACCGCCGCCGTCCAGGTCCTGGCCGACCGCCCGCCCGCGTCCCCCGGGGCGCTGCTCGTCCTGGTGGGGGGCACGCTGATCCGCAAGGTCGGCGGCGCCTCCGGCCCGCTGTACGGCACGGCCTTCCGGGAGGCCGGCAAGGCGCTGGGCGAGGAGCCCGCGGTCTCCCCCGGCGCCCTCGCCGGGGCTCTGGAGGCCGCCGTGGACGGGGTGCGGAGGCTGGGATCGGCGGTGGAGGGGGACAAGACCATGGTCGACGCGCTCGCCCCGGCGGTCAGGGCACTGGCGCAGGCCGTACGGGAGGGGCGGGAGGTGCCGGAGGCACTGGAGGCCGCGGCGTCCGCGGCGAGGAACGGAGCGGAGGCGACCGTCCCGATGCAGGCGCGCAAGGGTCGCGCCAGCTATCTCGGCCCGCGCAGCGTCGGCCATCAGGACCCCGGTGCCGCCTCGGCCGCGCTCCTGGTGGCGGCGCTCCGTACGGTGGCCGCGCGGTGGTAGGCATCGTGCTGGTCTCCCACAGCGGGCCGCTGGCCGCCGAGGTCGCGGCACTGGCGGCGGGGATCTGCGGCACCGGCGCCGCGCCGGTGCCGGCCGGGGGCACCGAGGACGGCGGACTGGGCACCAGCCCCGACCTGGTCGCGGCGGCGATCGAGCGGGCCGACGGCGGCGACGGGGTGCTCCTCATCCCCGACCTGGGCGGCTCGGTGCTGACCGCCCGGCTGTTCGAAGGGCCCGGGATCGTGATCGCCGACGTGCCGTTCGTGGAGGGCGCGATCGCGGCGGCCGTCGCGGCGAGCGCGGGCGGCTCGCTGGAGGCCGTGCTCGCCGCGGCCGAGGAGGCGCGGACCTTCCGCAAACGCTGAGGTGACGGACTGCGGCTCGCAGCCGTCCACCGATACGACGACGTCGCGGTCGTGAGCCTCGAACGGACCGGCGCCGTCGGTGTGCCCCGGCGCGGCGAGACCATCGACCCCGAACTCGTCTCCGACGTGCGCGGGCGAGAACCGCTGGCCGCCGAGCAGATGAGCGGGCCGCTCCCTGAGTGTCGTGCAGGCCGCGCAAGGTGGCCGAGTTCTCGGCGCCCGTAGCCGCTCGTCCAGGCGTCGGCCCGAGACATTCGATGGCGGAATACCCCGCCGGGGTGTAGTTTTGATCTACTGGTGGAAGCAGGCCCCTCTCCTTGCAAGGAAACTTCATGGGCATCGGATCCGAGTGCGATCTCGCCGACTTTCTGATCACCTACACACGGGACATGGCCGTCTCCGACGAGGAACCCGGCGCGATCCTCGACCGCTACTTCGTTCCGGACTTCGAGTACTGCAACGACGGGCTCGTGATCGACCGGCAGCGCATGATCGACCATGCCCGTCCCGTCCGCAAGAACGTCGACAAAGAGGCGATGCTCGCCGACGACCGGTCTGGTGTCGAGATCCACGAGGTGCTGGTCTCGGGTGACCGGATCGCCGCTCGGTGGACCTTGCGCACCAAGTTGCGCAAGGGCAGGACCTTCACGGCGGAGATCTACATGTTCGGCCGCCTGGCCTCGGACGGTCGGATCCGCCGGATCGACCAGATCAGCAAGCAACTGGAAGAAGCGCAGTGACCACGTCGCCGGGACGTCCTCGGTCTATCCGAAATCGGCAGGCCCGGTCCATGCGCTCACGCCGTCCTCTTCGAAATCCGTTGCGCGGGATCGAGCGGAGAGTTCCCCGGAACGGCCATGCGGCTCGGTGATACTCGTTGACCGGCCGGCCGAGTGCTCGCCGACGCTCGATCCGGCCTTCCCGGCGGTCGCGGAGTATCTCGGGCACGCCGATCCGGGTTTCCCGCTGCGGACCTGCACCCGTCCGATGCCCAACGCCGCCGACCGTGCCCGCAGGGCCGTGGACGCCCTCTTCGCAGCCGGGTCGTGTGCCCCCGATGCGCCCCAGGAAAGATCAGCAGGGGTACACGACCTGATCAGAGCATCGCCGCCCTACTTGTGCCGGAAGTAGACGAACAGGCGGCCGTGGTTCTTGGCGTCCTTGTCGATGCGGTGGTAGAGGGCCTTGATCTCCTTCTGGTCCAGGAAGCGCAGGACCTTCTTCTTGAGCTGGCCCGACCCCTTCCCGGGGATGATCTCGACCTCGGTCGCCCGCTTCCTGATGGCCTCGTCGATGATCCCCCGCAGCGCTTTGTCGATCTCCCCGCCCCTGTTGTAGATGGGGTGCAGATCCAGCTTGAGCTTCACAGTGTCTCCTCTGCCTGGGGCTTCAGGTATTCGATCGCGTCAGGGTCAGCACGAAGTCGGCACGCTCTACGCTACGGCCTTCGACCTCGATGAACCACGGGGCGGCCGTCCCTCCTGATCGGTTTCGACTGATGGGGTTTCCGCCTGATCGTCCTGTTCACTGCGGGCGGATGGCACGGCGGCCTGACCAAAGCGACATACCTGGGCACAAACCGGCCCACAAGAGGTGAAACAGTGGAAGGGAGGCCGCAGCCGACAGAGAGATGAGGTGCCCTCATGACCGACTCCACGCTGCACTCGACCCCGTCCGACACCGTGAACGCCGCCATCGACAGCCTCGTGTCCAACGCGCTCAAGGCTCTGGCCGCGTACGACTCCTTCACCCAGGAGCAGGTCGACCACATCGTCAAGAAGGCGTCCGTCGCCGCGCTGAGCCAGCACGGGGCCCTCGCGGTCCTGGCGGTCGAGGAGACCGGCCGCGGCGTGTTCGAGGACAAGGCGGTGAAGAACATCTTCGCCTGCGAGCACGTCACGCACAGCATGGCCGACCTCAAGACCGTGGGCGTCATCTCCCACGACGAGATCAACGGCATCGTCGAGATCGCCGACCCGGTCGGCGTCGTCTGCGGCATCACCCCGGTCACCAACCCGACCTCGACGACCATTTTCAAGGCGCTGCTGGCGCTCAAGACGCGCAACCCGATCGTGTTCGCCTTCCACCCCTCGGCGCAGCGCTGCAGCTCCCGGGCCGCGCAGATCGTCCGCGACGCCGCCGTCGAGGCCGGCGCGCCCGAGAACTGCATCCAGTGGATCACCGAGCCGTCGCTGGAGGCGACCTCCGCGCTCATGCACCACGAGGGCGTCTCGACCATCCTGGCCACCGGCGGGAACGCGATGGTCAAGGCCGCCTACTCGGCAGGCAAGCCGGCCCTGGGCGTCGGCGCCGGCAACGTCCCGGCCTACATCGAGCGGAGCGCGAAGCTGCGCCGCGCCGTGAACGACATCGTGCTGTCCAAGACGTTCGACAACGGCATGATCTGCGCCTCGGAGCAGGCGGTCATCATCGACCACGGCGTCTACGACGCCGCGATCACCGAGTTCCGCCGGCTGCACGCCCACGTGGCCACGACCGCCGAGAAGGAGAAGCTGGAGCAGTTCATCTTCGGCACGACCGCCGGCGGTGAGAACTGCGCGGGCGCCAAGCTCAACCCCAATGTGGTCGGCAAGTCCCCGCAGTGGATCGCCGAGCAGGCCGGCTTCACCGTTCCCGCCGACACCTCCGTGATCCTCGTCCCGGTGTCCGAGGTGGGCCCGGCCGAGCCGCTGACCCGCGAGAAGCTCTGCCCGGTCCTCGCGGTGCTGCGCGCCGGCTCCCGCGAGCAGGGTCTGGACTACGCCGCGCAGATGGTGGAGTTCCACGGCCTCGGGCACAGCGCGGTCATCCACACCGAGGACACCGAGCTGGCCGAGAGCTTCGGCCGCCGCGTCAAGGCCGTCCGGGTGATCTGGAACGCCCCGTCCTCGCAGGGCGGCATCGGCGACATGTACAACGCCTTCCTGCCCTCGCTCACCCTGGGCTGCGGCAGCTACGGCCGCAACTCGGTCTCCAACAACGTCACCGCGGTCAACCTCATCAACATCAAGCGCATCGGACGGCGCAACAACAACATGCAGTGGTTCAAGGTCCCCGCGAAGGTCTACTTCGAGCCGAACGCGATCCGCTACCTCGCGGACATGCCGGACGTCAAGCGCGTGACGATCGTCACCGACTCCGTCATGACCAAGCTGGGCTTCGTGGACCGGGTCCTGGACGTGCTGAACCGCCGCGGCGAGCGGGTCGCCCTGCAGATCATCGACGACGTGGAGCCGGAGCCGAGCGTCGCGACGGTGGACCGGGGCGCCGAGCTGATGCGCGGCTTCCAGCCCGACACGATCATCGCGCTGGGCGGCGGCTCGGCGATGGACGCGGCCAAGGTGATGTGGCTGCGCTACGAGCACCCCGAGGTGGTGTTCGCGGACATGAAGGAGAAGTTCTTCGACATCCGCAAGCGCGCCTTCCGCTTCCCGACGCTCGGTGAGAAGGCCAGCCTGGTCTGCATCCCGACCACCTCGGGCACCGGCGCGGAGGTGACGCCGTTCGCGGTCATCACCGACACCGCCACCGGCAAGAAGTACCCGCTGGCCGACTACGCGCTGACCCCGACCGTGGCGATCATCGACCCCGTGCTCCCGGCGAACCTGCCCCGGGTGGTCACCGCCGACAGCGGCTTCGACGCGCTGACCCACGCCATCGAGTCCTACGTGTCGGTCTACGCCAACGACTTCACCGACGGACTGGGCCTGCAGGCCGTCAAGCTCATCTTCAGGTACCTGGAGCGGGCGGTGAAGAACGGCGTGTCCGACCCCGAGGCCCGGGAGAAGATGCACAACGCCGGCACCATCGCCGGCATGGCCTTCGGCAACGCCTTCCTGGGCATCGTGCACGCCATGGCGCACACCCTGGGCGCCACCTTCCACGTGGCGCACGGCCGCACCAACGCGATCCTGCTCCCGCACGTGATCCGCTACAACGGCACCGTCCCGTCGAAGCTGTCGGGCTGGCCGAAGTACGAGGACTACCGGGCTCCGGAGCGCTTCCAGGAGATCGCCCAGACGCTGGGCCTGCCCGCGCGGACCGCGGCCGAAGGGGTGGAGTCGCTCGCGGCGGCGGTGGAGCGGCTGCGCGACGCGGTCGGCATCGAGCCCTCGTTCCAGAAGGTCGGCGTCGACGAGGCGGCGTTCATCGCGGCGCTGCCGCAGCAGGCCATGAACGCCTACGAGGACCAGTGCGCTCCGGCCAACCCGCGCATGCCGATGCTGACGGACATGCAGGAGCTCATGAAGGCCGCCTACCACGGGAAGTGACGGGCGGGGCCCGCTCCGCCCCTATCGCTCCCGGCCGGCCGGGACCCGTTCGTGCCCGGGGCCGTCCGCCGCGGCCCCGTCCGGGATCACCCGGGGCCGCGGCGAGACCGCGGCGAGGTCGCACGGGACCGGCGCCTTCCGGGCCCCTGGCGCGTCTCGTGCCGGCCCTCCTCTCCGGACCTCTCCGGGCGCGCCGTCTCATGCCTGACTTTCTTACTTGCGAGTGATTCGCAATAAGGTTACTGTCGGGGCGCTCCACCGACCCCGGGAGGGATCCATGAGGCTGGCCCGGCGCCTGGCCGCCCTGTTCGTGACGTCCGGCCTGCTGGCCGGCGCCTGCTCGGCGCCCTCCGCCGGTCCGGCCGCGCCCGCCGGCGGCACGTTCGTGATCGGCCTCGGCTCCGAGTTCGACACCCTCAGCCCCGTGATGGGCTACGCCCCCGACGGCGGCTCCCTCATCTACGAGGGGCTGATGAGCCGCGAGCCCGACCTCTCGCTCACCCCCGCGGTCGCCGCCGCCCCGCCGACCGTCTCGGCCGACGGCCTGACCGTCACCTTCACCCTGCGCGACGGCGTACGGTTCCACGACGGCAGACCGCTGACCGGCGCCGACGTCGAATACACCTACGAGGCCGTGCTGGACGGGGACAACGACTCCCCGATCCGGGGCGACTACGCCGCGATCGAGACGGTGGACGCCCCCGACCCGCGGACCGTCGTGTTCACCCTCGCCCACCCCTACGCCCCGCTGGCCCAGCGCGCCACCCTGGGCATCGTGCCCTCCGGCGACCCGCTGACCGGGGACCGGCCCGTTGGCTCGGGACCGTACCGGTTCGTCTCCAGGACGCCCGGGGACAAGATCGTGCTGGAGGCGAACCGGGACTACCGGGCGGGCCCGCCCGCCCTCTCCCGGCTGGTGCTGGCCTTCGCCGAGGACGACAACGTCCGCGCGACGCGGATGTCCGCCGGCGAGTTCGACGCGGTGATCCTGCCGCCCAAGGCCGCCGCCCGGTTCGAGGGGCGGCCGGACGTCACGGTGCACGAGGTGCCCAGCGCCGACTACCGGGGGATCATGTTCCCCCTCGGCCGTCCGGTCACCGGCGACCGGACCGTCCGCCGCGCACTCGGCCTGGCGGTCGACCGTCAGGCGATGGTGGACGTCGTGCTCGCCGGGGCGGGCACCCCCGCCTTCGGCCCCGTCTCCCCCGACACCGCCTGGCACAACCCGGCGGTGACCGGCGTCCCGGACGGCGACCCCGAGGCCGCGCGCCGGCTCCTGCAGGAGGACGGCTGGATCCCCGGCGAGGACGGCGTCCGGGCCAAGGACGGGGTCCGCGCCGCGTTCACGCTGATGTACCCGGCGGGCGACTCGCTGCGCAAGGAGCTCGCGCTGGCGGTCGCCTCCGACGCCAAGGCCATCGGGGTGGACGTCCGGCTGGCCGGCCTCGACTGGGACGCGATCGAGCCGCGCATGTCCACCGACGCCCTGATCATGGGGTACGGCAGTCCGTACGACCCCGACTACGTCACCTACGAGCTGTTCCACAGCTCGTACGCGCGCCGGGGCTTCTTCAACCCGGGCGGCTACGACGACCCCGAGGCGGACCGGCTGCTGGAGACCGGCCGGCGGTCGGCGGACCCTGCCGTCCGGCGGCGCGCCTACCTGGACTTCCAGAAGATCGTCCACGACGAGGAGGTCTGGACCTACCTGGTCTTCCTCAAGCACGTCTACGTCATCCGCGGCCGGTACGAGGGGGTGCGGCCCGGTGTGGAGGCCCACGAGCACGCCACCGGCGGCCTGTTCCGCGACATCCACACCTGGAAGCCGGCCGCATGAGCCCCGACCCGGAGACCGCCTCCGTGCTTCCCGACCCGGCGACCGGCCGCGTCCTCCCCGACCCGGCGACCGACCGGGCGGGACACGGCGCGGAGGGTGACGGCGTGAAGCGAGCGGCCCCCGCCGCGCGCCCTCCCCGCCGCCCGTCCGACGGGCTCGGCCGGGCGATCGCGCGCATGGCGGCCTGGCGGGCGGCGTTCGCCGCACCGCTGCTGCTGGCGGTGACGGCCGGTATGTTCGCCCTGGCCAAGGCCTCGCCGTTCGACCCGGTCCGGCAGTACCTCGGAGACCGCGCGGTGGTCACCGACCCGGCCGTGGCCGAGCGGATCCGGGCCAACTGGGGACTCGACCGGCCGGTCCTGGAGCAGTACGCCACCTGGCTCGGCAACCTCCTCCGGGGCGACCTGGGGGAATCGCGGTCGCTGCACCTGCCGGTCGGGCAGGTGATCGCCGAGCGGCTGCCGTGGACGCTGCTCGCCACCTCGGCGGCGATCGTGCTGATGCTGGCAGGGAGCCTCGTCGCCGGGACGGTCGCCGCCCGGCGGCGCGGCTCCTGGCTGGACCGGTTCATCACCGGGGGGGCGCTGGCGAACGAGGCGGCGCCGGTGTTCTGGCTCGGGCTCCTGGCGATCTCCGTCTTCTCGGTGCGGCTGGGCTGGCTGCCCGCCGGCGGCCTGACCGACGCCGCGTCCGCCACCGTCGAACTCGGCGACCTGGCCGCGCACATGGTGCTCCCGGTCACGGTGCTGGCGGTCTCCCAGTCGTCCTGGCTCGTGCTGTACGTCCGCGAGTCGGTCTCCGGCGTGCTGCGGGAGGACTTCGTCACCGGCGCCCGCGCCCGCGGCCTGCGCGAGCGGACGGTGCTCGTCCGGCACGCGCTCCGCTCGGCGCTGCTGCCCTTCCTCACCCTGCTGGGCGCGCGGGTCCCGGAGCTGGTCACCGGCGCGATCCTGGTGGAGACCGTCTTCTCCTGGCCCGGCGTCGCCTCGGCCTCGGTGCAGGCGGCCCTCGCCGTGGACTTCCCACTGCTCGCCGCGCTCACCCTGCTCGGCACCCTGGCCGTGGTGGGCGGCAACCTCCTGGCCGACATCGCCTACACGATCGCCGATCCCCGCGTGCGCACCCTGGGAGTGGGCTGACATGACCGCCGCAGCACCTCCACCGCCCCCGACCCCCCCGTCACCGTCATCGGACCCGGTGTCCGCCGCGTCTCCGCCGTCGGCCAAGGCTCCTCCGTCCCGGCCGCGCAGGAATCCCCGGTCCGCCTCCCGCCGGCCGGTGCGCGCCGCCGCGGCCGCCCTCGCGGTCCTCGGCCTGGCCGTCCTGCTCGTCCCGCCGCTGGCCCAGCTCGACCAGCAGCTGGTGGAGCTGCGCTCGGCGGGGCTGCCGCCCTCCCTGGAGCACCCGCTCGGCACCGACCAGGTCGGCCGGGACGTGCTGCTGCGCTCGGTCTACGGCCTGCGCGTGTCGTTCCTGGTCGGGCTGGTGGCCGCGCTGGCGAGCATGGTGATCGGCGGCCTGGTGGGGCTGGTCGCGGGCAGCCTCGGCGGCACGCCCGACCGCCTGTTGATGCGGCTCGTCGACGGCTTCACCTCGGTGCCGCACCTGCTGCTCGGCATCTTCATCGTGGCGCTGTTCTCCCCGAGCCCGGCCGCGGTGGTCGTCTCGGTGGGCGTCACGCACTGGACGACGGCGGCCCGGATCGTCCGCTCCGAGGTGCTCTCCCTGCGCGCGCGGCCCTTCGTGGAGGCGGCGATCTCCGGCGGCGCGGGCCGGGGCCGGGTGGTCCGCCGCCACCTGCTGCCCCACCTGGCGCCGCACCTGCTGCTGGCCACGGTGCTGATGGTCCCGCACGCGGTCTGGCACGAGACCGCGCTGAGCTTCCTGGGTCTCGGCCTCCCCCCGCACCTGGCCTCGCTGGGCAACATGATCAATGACGGCCAGCGGTCCCTGCTCGCCGGAGACTGGTGGTCCAGCCTGGTGCCCGGCCTGTTCATCCTGGTCCCGACGCTGGCGCTGGGCGTGCTCGCCCAGCACTGGCGCGACCGGCTCACCCCCCGCCTGCGATCGGAGCTGTTCCAGTGAGCGCGCGCGTCTCCACCGGCGGGGACCTCCCGCCGCGCGGACCCTCCGGCGAGGACCTCCCACCGGACGGGGCGCTGCCGGGCCCGTCCTCGGCGGCCGAGCCGGTCCCGGCCGGGGGATCTCCGGCGGCCGGTTCCGTCCCCGCCGGGGACTCCCTGGCCGGCGGATCCGCCCCGGACGGGGGGAACCGGCTCAGGGTGGAGGAGCTGACCGTCTCCTTCCGGCTGCCCGGCGCGACCGTGCGAGCGGTCACCGGCGCCTCCTTCGAGGTGCGCCCCGGACGCTGCCTGGCGCTGGTGGGCGAGTCGGGCTGCGGCAAGTCCGTGCTCGCCCACGCGCTGCTCGGCCTGCTGCCCGGCAACGCCGAGGTCGCCGGGCGGGCGCACCTGGAGACCCCGGACGGGTCCCTGGAGCTGCTCGGCGCCCCGGAGGCCGTACTGGCCCGGCGGGTGCGCGGGCGGGCGGTCGGGCTGATCCCGCAGAGCCCGGCCACCCACCTGACCCCGGTGCGGACCGCGCGGGCCCAGGTGGAGGAGGCGCTGCGGGAGCTCGGGCACCCGCGGCCGCGGGAACGCGCCGACGAGCTCGCGCTGCGGCAGGGCCTGCACCCCGCCGACCTCGACCGCTACCCGCACGAGCTGTCCGGCGGCATGGCCCAGCGGGTGGCGAACGCGATGGCGCTGGCCGGGGACCCGTGGCTGATCCTGGCCGACGAGCCGACCGGCGGGCTGGACCGGCCGCTGGTCGACCGGGCGATGGCGGCGCTGCGCGGGCTGTGCGACGAGGGCCGGGCCGTCCTGCTGATCACCCATGACCTGCGGGCGGCCGAGCGGGTCGCCGACGACCTCGCCGTGATGTACGCCGGCCGCCTGGTCGAGACCGGTCCCGCCGGGCGGGTGCTGGACCGGCCGCGCCACCCCTACGCCGCCGGGCTGGTGAACGCCCAGCCGGACCGGGCGTTCGTCCCGATCCTCGGCATGCCCCCCGAACTGACCCGCCTGCCGGACGGCTGCGCCTTCGCGCCGCGCTGCCCGTCGGCGGACGGAGCCTGCGCGGCGCCGCCGCCCATGGCGGACGGCGTCGCCTGCCATCATCCCCTGGAGGACGACCGTGGAGTCCGTGCCGCCGCCCGCCGCGCCTCGGAGGACGACCGTGTGTGAAGCCCGTGCCGCCGCCCGCCGCGCCTCGGAGGACCGCCGTGCTTGAGGCCCGCGACGTCACCGTCCGGTACGGCCGGCAGGTCGTGCTGGACGGCGTCTCGCTCACCGTCGAACCCGGCCGGGTGACCGGCCTGGCCGGTCCCAGCGGGTGCGGCAAGTCGACGCTGGCCCGGGTGCTGGCGCTGATGCTCCGGCCCTCCGGCGGCGCGGTGACGGTGGACGGAACGGCCGTGCGGCGCTGGCGGCAGCGCGCCCCGCGCGGCCTGCGCACCGCGGTCGCCCTGCTCTACCAGCAGCCGCGCCTGGCGGTGGACCCGCGCCTGACGCTGACCGAGATCATCGCCGAACCGCTGGCCGCGGCGGGCCGGGCGGACCGGGGCCGGGTCGCCGCGCTGGCCGCCGAGGCGGGCCTCACCGGCGACCTGCTCGGCCGCCGCCCGCACGAGGTGTCCGACGGGCAGCTGCAGCGGGCGTGCGTGGCGCGGGCGCTCTCGCTGGAGCCGCGCTACCTGGTCTGCGACGAGATGACCACCATGCTGGACGCCTCCACCCAGGCGCACCTGGTCGCGGTCGTCGAGGCCTACCGGGAGCGGAGCGGGGCGGGCGTGCTCGCCGTCAGCCACGACGACGCGCTGCTGGTCCGCTGGGCTCACCACCGGGTCCGCCTCGGGGATCCCGGAGACGCCGCAGGCCCCTCAGACCACGCAGACCCCGGAAAGTGACCCCGGCGGCTACGACCCCGCAGACCGAACCCGGAGACCACGACCCCGCAGACCCAGTCCGGAGACCGGCCCGGCGCCTACGACCGGCGGTGCAGGTAGTCGACCAGGGAGGCCTTCTCCGTCTCGAGCTCGTCGATGCTGCTCTTGACCACGTCGCCGATGCTGACCAGCCCCGCCAGCCGGCCCCCGGAGACCACCGGGATGTGCCGGATGCGGTGGTCGGTCATGGTCCGGCGGAGGTCGTCGGCGTTGTCCTCCGGCGAGCAGGTGCGCACCTCGGTCGTCATGATGGCCGACACGGGCCCGTCGAGCACCCGCGCGCCGCGGTCGTGCAGCCGCCGGACGATGTCGCGCTCGGAGACGATGCCCGCGATCGACGAGCCGTCCGGGGAGACCACCGCGGCGCCGATGTTGTTGTCCGCCAGGACGCCCAGCAGCTGGGCGACGGTCGTGTCCGGGTGGACGGTCGCCACCCGGGTTCCCTTGCCCTGAAGTATCCTGCCGATCAGCATTGGCACCACCTCGTTTTCAGCCTCGCTCGGGGGGTATCCCCTTACATTGCCCCGCCGCGTCCGCGGCTAAGCACCCGCGGGGCAAACCTCAGGCGACCGGGAGCAACCGGACCGCGTCCAGGGCCAGGGCCAGCTCGACGATGTCCAGCGGCCTGGCCAGTGAGCGGCCGGTGAGCTGCTCGATCCTGCGGATGCGGTTGAAGACGGTGTTGCGGTGGCAGTAGAGCTGGCCGGCGGCGCGCATCGCCGATCCCTCGCAGCGCAGCCACGCCTCCAGCGTGCCGAGCAGCACCTCGCGGTCGGCCGGGTCGAGGGCCAGGACGGGCCGGAGCACCGCGGCGCTGAGGTGGCCGGCGAGCTCGGGCTGGCTGACCACCAGCGCGGCGGGGAGCCGGTCCTCCAGCCGGGCGATCTCGGGCCCCTCCCCCGTGCAGGTCCGCAGGGCCAGTTCGGCGAGCCGGCGGGCCTGGGCGAGCTCGGCCAGGCCCTCGACCACCGGGCTGACCCCGGCGCAGCCCAGGACGTGCGGGCGCAGGGCCTCGGTCAGCTCCTCCACGCCCTCGTCGTGGAGCAGGGCCACGGCCACCTCGTAGTCGGGCCGCATCCGCCACAGCAGCCGGACGCCTCCCAGATGCGCCGGGCGGGAGCCCTCGTCGGCGTGCCCGCCGCGGCCGGGCAGCCGGGTGGTGACGACCGCGTAGCGGCCGAGTTCCGGCAGGTCCAGCGCCGCGGCGGCGCTGCGCACCAGGGCGGCGTCGGCCCGGTCCTCCAGCAGGGCGTCGAGCAGGGCCTGGACCCGCTCGGCGGTGCGGCCGAACATCTCCGCCTCCCTCCTGCGGTAGGACTCGGCGGCGGCGACGGCCTGCCGGTCGACGGCGTTCCAGACCTTGGTGGCGCTGCGGATGAGCACCGGCAGGCTGTCGGGCTCCTCCTCGGTGACGACCCCGACCAGCCCGTCCCACATCACCTGCGCGGAGACCCGGTAGCTGCGCAGCAGCGAGTCCATCGGCAGGCCCTGCTCGGCCCGGCGCCGGGCCGTGCGCTCCGCCTGCTGCAGGTCCCGCCGCTCCGGCCGGGGCAGCAGGATCGCGCCGATGCCCGTCTCCATCGCCTCGTACACGCTCTGCCAGTGGTCGTCGGTGGGGACCATGCGGCGATAGGCCTCGTCGGTGTCGCGGGTCCTGGCCACGAGCTCGTCGGTGAGCTCGGGGAGCCGCTCCAGCAGCCGGCTCGCGGCCAGGCGCATGATCCTGCGCACCTCGTCGTCGTCGGCGGACCGGATCCCCATCTGGCCATCGTGTCAGCGCACATGGAGCGGAACAAGATTCTGCTTCGTTTCGTGATCCCGCGTTGTGCCGGCGCACAACCCGCACCGGCTCTCCGTGGGCGTCCGCCCCGACTTCATCCGGCCCTCTGGACGCCGGTGGACCACGTGGGTTGGGTGCGTTCATCGGTTGTCAGGAGGCATGCCTATGAACGTCCGCGACCCCCGGCCGCCCGGAGCCTCCGGGCTCTCGGTCAGGGATCTGGCGGTGAACTACGGGCCGGTGACGGCTCTGCGCGGGATCTCCCTGGACGTGCCGCGCGGGGCGGTCGTGGCGGTGCTCGGCGGCAACGGCGCGGGCAAGTCCACGCTGCTGCGCGCCGTCTCGGGAACGCTCCGGTTCCAGCGCGGCGGGATCACCTCGGGCGAGGTGAGCCTCGACGGCGTGACGCTGTCCGGCACGGCCACCTCGGCCGTCGTCGCGCGCGGTGTCGTGCAGGTCCCCGAGGGCCGCAGGGTCTTCGCGCGGATGACCGTGGAGGAGAACCTGCGGGCCGGCGCGCTCGGGGCGCGGGACCGCAGGTCCGCCGCCGAGGCCAGGGAGCGCGTGCTGGAGCTCTTCCCGGTGCTCGCCGAGCGGGCCCGCCAGCGCGCCGGCCTGCTGTCCGGCGGCGAGCAGCAGATGCTCGCCATGGGCCGGGCGATGATGGCCTGCCCGCAGGTGCTCCTGCTCGACGAGCCCACGCTCGGCCTGGCACCGCTGATGGCGGCCCGGATCGCCCGGACCGTGCGGGAGATCAACGCCCAGGGCACGACGGTGCTCCTGGTGGAGCAGAACGCCGCCATGGCCCTGTCCCTGGCCTCCCACGCCTACGTGCTGGAGGTCGGCGAGATCGCCCTGTCCGGCCCGGCCGCCGACCTCGCCGCCAGCGACGAGGTCCGCCGCCGCTACCTGGGGATCGGCGACGACGCCGGAGACCTGCCGGACCGGCCGGGCGGCGCGGCCGTCCGGCGGCCCGCGCTGAGCAGGTGGTCGGCATGACCCCGTCCCCCGCTCCCTCCCCCACCGCGCCCACGGCGCCCTCCGCGCCCTTGTTCACGGCACCCCTCGGGCGGTCTTCATGAGCGATACATACCAACCGGACGGTATGACCCCCATCCCGCGGCTGGAGGTCCGCGGGGTCACCGTGCGCTTCGCCGGGCTCACCGCGCTCGACGCGGTCAGTTTCAGCATCGAGCCGGGCAGCGTGCACGCGGTCATCGGCCCCAACGGCGCGGGCAAGTCGACCTGCTTCAACGTCCTGTCGGGCGTCTACCGGGCCACCTCCGGCAGCGTGCGCTTCGGTGACGCCGAACTGACCGCCATGGCCCCCCACCGCATCGCCGCGCTGGGCCTGGCGCGCACCTTCCAGAACATCGCGCTCTCCCCCCGGCTGTCGGTGCGCGACAACATGATGCTCGGACGGCACCGGCTGACCCGCGCCGGGTTCGTCTCCACCGGGCTGCGCCTGCCGTCCGCCCGCCGGGAGGCCGCCCGGCACAACGCCCGGGTGGAGGAGATCGCCGCGTTCGTCGGTCTCACCCCGCGGCTGGACATGCCCGTGGGCCTGCTGCCGTACGGCGTGCAGAAGCGGGTGGAGCTGGCCCGCGCCCTGTGCATGGAGCCGCGGCTGCTGATGCTCGACGAGCCGGTGGCCGGGATGAACGGCGGCGAGCGGCGCGAGATGGCCGAGCTGATCATCGCCGTCCGCGAGAGCCTCGGGATCTCGATCCTGCTCGTGGAGCACGACATGGGGATGGTGATGCGCCTGGCCGACGCCGTGACGGTCCTGGACTTCGGCCGGCTCATCGCCGACGGCCCCCCCGAGAAGGTCCAGAACGACCCGGAGGTCGTCCGGGCGTACCTGGGCGCGACGAGCGAGACCGAGGAGGCCGCTTCGTGAACACCTTCATCGAACTGCTGGTGAGCGGCGTGTCCGTGGGAGCGGTGTACGCGCTGATCGCCCTCGGGTTCGTCGTCATCTTCAAGGCGACCGAGGTGGTGAACTTCGCGCACGCCTCGCTGCTGCTGGTCGGCGGCTTCGTCATCGCCAAGGCCCACCCCCTGGTCGGGTTCTGGGCCGCCCTGCTGCTCGGCGTCGCCGGGGCCGCCCTGCTGGGCGCCCTGATCGAGTTCGCGGTCATCCGCCGGGCGAACGTCGCCTCGCACAGCGTGCTGGCGATCGTGACGATCGGCGTCGACCTGATCCTGGTCACCGAGCTGACCCGGCAGATCGGCACCGAGGTGCTCGCGCTCGGCGACCCGTGGGGCAGCGACGTCCTGCGACTGGGATCGGTCAACGTCCCGGCGACCCGGATCGCGGCGCTCGTCGCGGCGGCCGTCGTGATCACCGCGTTCCTGCTGGCGTTCAAGTACACCAGCTGGGGGGTGGCGATGCGCGCCACCGCGGAGGACGCCGAGACCGCCGCCCTGATGGGCGTGCGGCGCGGCCGGGTCTCGATGGGGGCCTGGGCGGTCGCCGGGGCGCTGGCCGCCGTCGCCGCGCTGTTCATGTGCGTCTTCCCCACCCCCGGACTGGACCGCAACGTGACCGCCGTGGCGATGAAGGCCTTCCCCGCGGCGATCCTCGGCGGCCTGGACTCCACCGGCGGCGCGCTCGCCGGCGGGTTCATCATCGGCATCACCGAGTCGCTGGTCGGCGGCTACCAGGAGGAGCTGTCCTTCCTGGGCCGGGGACTCGGCGACGTCGCGCCGTTCCTGGTGATGATCATCGTCCTGCTCGTCCGCCCCGCGGGGCTCTTCGGGACGAAGGAGCTGGCCCGTGTCTAGGATCGTCACCCTCCTCTGGTGGGTCCTGGTGGCCGCCGGCGTCGTCGTCGCGCCGTTCTACCTGGACGGCATCTGGCTGCAGGACGGCCTCTTCGCGATGGCGGCGGCGATCGGCGCCATCGGCCTGAACCTGCTGACCGGCGCCACCGGCCAGCTGTCCATGGGCCACGCGTTCTTCCTGGCCGTCGGCGCCTTCGGCTACGTCTACTTCGCCTCCGTGCCGACCGCGGACGGCGAGTTCGGCGGGCTGGGCCTGCCCACCCCGCTGGCCGCGGTGCTCGCGGTGCTGCTGGCGGGGGTCGCGGGCGGTCTCTTCAGCCCCATCGCCGGCCGCCTCAAGGGCGCCTACCTCGGCATCGCGACGCTGGCGCTGATCTTCATCGGCCACTTCGCGATGTCCAACGCCACCCCGGTGACGGGCGGCCACAACGGCCGCCCGGTGCCGCCGATGGAGCTGTTCGGGTTCGCCTTCACCGACACCCCGGAGCCCCTGGTGATCGCCGGGGTGCCGTTCGGCGCGCTGGAGCGGCTCTGGTTCCTCGGCGTCGTCCTGCTGGTCGGCGCGGGGCTGTTCGCCCGCGGCGTGCTGCGGGGCCGCCCGGGGCGGGCCATGAACACCATCCGCGACCACGAGATCGCGGCCGGGGTGATGGGCGTCCCGGTGACCCGCTACCGCGCCGGCGTGTTCGTGCTCTCGTCGATGTACGGCGGGCTCGCCGGCGTGCTGATCGCCCTGGTCTTCCGGCAGACCGTGCCGGACTACTTCGGCCTCATCCTGGCCCTGTCCTACCTGGCGATGATCATCATCGGCGGGCTGGGCTCGGTCGCGGGGGCGGTGATCGGCGCGTTCTTCGTGTCGATGCTGCCCTCGCTGTTCACCCGCTACAGCGACGCGCTGCCCCTGGTCGCGCCCACCGGCCAGGAGGGGATCGGGGCCGCCGAGGCCGCCCAGATCCTGTACGGCCTCGCCGTCGTCGTGGTGGTCCTCTTCCTGCCCGGCGGGCTGTTCGGCCTGTTCACCCGGGCCCGTTTCCACCTCGCCCGCCGTACGGCGGCCACCGCGCCGGCCGAGCGCACCCTCACGCCCACCCCCGGGACGAGGAGCTGACGTGACCTCCTCCCCACGCCTCAAGGAGTTTCAATGAGAATCTCACGGAGCACCCGCGGACTCGCCGCCGCGGCGGTCCTGGCGCTGGCCGTCACCGCGTGCGCCAGCGACAAGGCCACCGGCGGAGGCGGGGGCGGCGCCGCCGCCTCCGGCGACGGGGTGAAGACCGGTCCCGGCGTGACCGCCGACACCATCACGATCGGCATGATCACCGACCTGACCGGCCCCTACGCCTCGTTCGGCAAGAGCCTGACCAACGCCCAGCAGCTCTACTTCGAGCAGGTCAACCAGGCCGGCGGCATCTGCGGCCGGACCCTGGAGTCGATCGTCCGCGACCACGGCTACGACGTGCAGAAGGCCGTGGCCGCCTACACCGAGATCGGCCCGAAGTCGGTCGCGCTCGCCCACGTCGTCGGCTCCCCGATGGTCAACGCGGTCAAGCAGCGCATCGAGACCGACCAGATGCTCACCATCCCGCAGGCGTGGGCCACCCACCTGCTCGGCAGCAAGCCGATCCAGGTCACCGGGACCACCTACGACATCGACATGATCAACGGTGTCGAGTACCTGGTGAAGGAGAAGGGCATCACGTCCGGCGACTCCATCGGGCACCTGTACTTCGAGGGCGACTACGGCGAGACCGCGCTCAACGGCTCGAAGTTCGCCGCGGAGAAGCTGGGCCTGAAGCTGGTGGAGCAGAAGATCAAGGCGACCGACCAGGACATGACCGCCCAGGTCGCGGCGTTCAAGAAGGCCGGGGTCAAGGCGATCCTCGTCTCCGTCGGCCCCCGGCAGACCGCCTCCCTCGTCGGCGTCGCGCTGGCCGGCGGCATGAAGGTGCCGTTCCTCGGCAGCAACTCGGCCTACTCCCCGCAGCTGCTGCCCACCCCGGCGGGCCCGGCGCTGCTGGCCGCCTTCGAGTACATGACGGCCGGCGCCCCGATGAGCTCGGACCTGCCGGGCATCAAGAAGCTGGGCGAGGACTACAAGGCCAAGTACCCGGGCGACGCGATCGACAGCGGCGTCGCCTCCGGCTACATCGCCGCGGGCATCGTGGTCGACGCGCTCAAGAAGGCCTGCGAGGGCAAGGACCTCACCCGGGCCGGCGTGGTCGCCGCGCACCGCGGCCGCGCCTCCTGGGGCGAGCAGTACGGCGGCACCATGGACTTCACCGTGTTCGACAAGCCCGCCTCCCTGCGGTCCTACGTCGTCAAGCCGGACAAGGAGGCCCTGGGCGGCGCGGTCGTCGTCAAGGAGCCGTTCACCGCCGACATCGTCAAGGACTACCAGGTCCCCGTCGGCGGCTGACCCGTCCCGGCCCCGGGCCGGGCCACCGCGCGGGCCGCCGTACGGCCGGGATCCCCCCACGGACCGGGGCCGGGCCACCGCGCGGCCCGCCGCAGGGCCCGGATCCCCCCACGGACCGGGGCCGGGCCACCGCGCGGCCCGCGCCGCCCTCCCGGGGGCGGTGCGGGCCGTATCCTTCGGAAATGACCGACAAGTTGAACACCGGCAGCCACGACCTGCCGGTCTCCGACGCCCTGGCGGCCTTCATGGAGACCGGGTGGGCCGACACCCGCCGCGGCGACCTGGCCCCCCTGCCGCTCGCGGCCTACACGGCCAAGCGGCGCGCGGCGCTCGCCGCCCGCTTCCCCGGCGAGCGGCTCGTCATCCCCTCGGGAACCCTGAAGGTCCGCAGCAACGACTGCGACTACCGCTTCCGGCCGCACAGCGCGTTCACCTACCTCACCGGCGACCAGGAGCCCGACGACGTCCTGGTCGTCGAGCCGTCCGGGGAGGCGCGGCTCTTCCTGCGCCCGCGCTCGCCGCGCTCGGCGCCGGGGACCGCCGGGCAGGAGTTCTACCGCGACCGCCGCTACGGCGAGTTCTGGGTGGGCCGCCGCCCCGACCTGGCCGAGGCCGAGGCGCTCTACCAGGTCGGCTGCGCGCCGATCGACCGGCTCGACGAGGCGCTGGGCGGGCCCGCCCGGGTGCTGCGCGGGGTGGACGCCTCCGTCGACGCCCGCATCGCGCCGCACGACGGCGACGCCGAACTGGAGGCGTTCCTGTCGGAGATGCGGCTGGTCAAGGACGAGTGGGAGGTCGCCGAGCTGCAGTTCTCGGTGGACGCCACCGTCCGCGGGTTCGAGGACGTGGTGCGGGCGCTGCCGGCCGCCCTGCCCCACCCGCGCGGCGAGCGCTACCTGGAGGGCGTCTTCGGGCTGCGCGCCCGCCTGGAGGGCAACGCGACCGGTTACGACAGCATCGTCGCCTCCGGCGCCCACGCGTGCGTGCTGCACTGGATCCGCAACGACGGCCGCCTGGACGCCGGCGACCTGCTGCTGCTGGACGCCGGCGTGGAGACCGACAACCTCTACACCGCCGACGTCACCCGGACCCTGCCGCTGTCGGGCCGCTTCAGCCCCGTCCAGCGACAGGTCTACGAGCTGGTCTACGAGGCGCAGAACGCGGCCGTCGCCGCGCTGCGGCCGGGCGCGCGCTTCCGCGACTTCCACCGGGCCGCCATGCGGGTCATCGCCGAGGGCCTGCACGACTGGGGCGTGCTGAAGATCAGCCCCGACGAGGCGATGGAGCCCGGCAGCGGCCTGTACCGCCGCTACACCCTGTGCAGCAGCGGCCACATGCTCGGCATGGACGTGCACGACTGCGCCCGCGCCCGCGCGGAGGTCTACCTGGACGGCGTGCTGGAGGAGGGCCAGGTGCTCACCGTCGAGCCCGGCCTCTACCTGCAGCCGGACGACCTGACCCTCCCGCCGGAGCTGCGCGGCATCGGGGTGCGCATCGAGGACGACCTCGTCGTCACCGCCGACGGCGCCCGCCTCATGTCGGCCGGGCTGCCCCGCCACCCCGACGAGGTCGAGAGCTGGATGGCCGGCCTGTCCGGCTGACCCGGCGGGACCGCCGGAGAACGGGCCGGGAAGCGGGCCGGGAAGCGGGCCGGAGAACGGGAAAGTGTGGGGCCCTGACAAGTCGCGATCGGGGCCTCATCCCTTTCGCGCAAATTCCCCGGCAGGCATCGACTTACCGGACGGACCGTCATTAGCGTGACTGCTCCAAGGTCGTAGCCGCGGAATCCGAGGTGACCGATGGCGGACGCCATGCCGAGCAGGGTCACCGGCCTTCTCGTGCGCACCGCCTCCGGCGCGCTCGACCGGGTCGGCGACATGTCGGTGATCGCCCTGGAGGGCTTCCGGCGCAGCTGGGACGTGCGGACCTGGTTCTGGGAGTTCGTCCAGCAGTGCTGGTTCCTGGCCCGCGTCACCAGCCTGCCGGTGCTGCTGGTCTCGCTCCCCCTCGGCGCCACCGTCGCCCTGCAGGTCGGCGACCTGGCCTGGCAGCTCGGCGCCTCCTCCGCCACCGGCGGCGCGGTCGTGGTCGGCCTGGTCCGCGAGGTCGCCCCGATGGCCTCGGCGCTGCTCATCGCCGGGGCGGGCGGGTCGGCGATGACCTCCGACATCGGCGCCCGCAACATCCGCGACGAGCTGGCCGCCATGGAGGTCATGGCGGTCAACCCGATCCACCGCCTGGTCACCCCGCGCCTGTGGGCGGCCAGCACCGTGGCGGTGCTGCTCGTCCCGCTGGTCATCGTGGCCGGGGCGGCGGGCGGCTACTTCTTCAACGTCGTCGTGCAGGGCGTCACCTCCGGCGCCTACTTCGACGGCGCGACCTCCCTGCTGGTCACCAGCGACCTGCTGGTGACCCTGCTCAAGGCGTGGATCTTCGGCTTCATCGCGGCGATCATGTCCTGCTACTACGGCATGACCTGCCAGATCAGCCCGGTCGGCGTGGGCCGCGCGGTGAACCGCTCCACGGTCGTGACCTTCATGCTGGTCTTCGCCGTCAACTACGTGATCACGATGATCTACTTCCTCGCCTACCCGCCGAGGACGCTGTGACCGCGGCGGTCCCGAGGGCGCGCACCGCCGGCAGGCGCGCCTACGACGTGCTCCTGGACGGGGCGGAGCGGCTGGCCTCCCTCTCCGACTGGCCGGTCTTCCTGGCGAAGGTCGTCTTCTACTCGGTCCGCGACATCGTGCTGCGGGCCCGGTTCACCAAGGTCGTGCTCCGCCAGGTCAGCGACGTCGTGGTGGGCGTCGGCGCGACCATCGTCGGCGGCGGCATGGTCTTCGTGGCCTTCACCATGGCCTTCGCGGTGGGCGCCACCGTCGGGCTCCAGGGCTACCAGGGCCTGCAGGCGATCGGTGCCGAGTCGTTCATCGGCCTGGTGGGCAGCTTCGCCAACGTCCGGGAGATCACCCCGATCATCGCGGCGGTCGCGCTGGCCGCCCAGGTCGGCTCGTCGTTCACCGCGGAGCTCGGCGCGATGCGCATCTCCGAGGAGATCGACGCGCTGGAGGTGATGGGCATCAACGCCTTCACCTACCTGATCTGCACCCGGGTGGTGGCCGCGATGGTCGCGCTGATCCCCGTCTACCTGATCGCGCTGTTCGCCAGCTTCTTCGCCACCCGGCTGATGTGCACGGTCCTGTTCGGCATGGCGCCGGGCGTGTACGACTACTACTTCTACCTCGGCCTGCCGGCGGTCGACATCCTCTACAGCGTGATCAAGGTGCTGGTCTTCGCCTTCGCGGTGATCAGCATCCACTGCCGCTACGGGTTCAACGCCACCGGCGGCCCGGTCGGCGTGGGCACCGCGGCCGGGCGGGCGATCCGCCAGTCGATCGTCACCGTCGTCCTGCTCAACCTCCTGTTGTCCTACCTGTTCTGGGGCGGCGGCGGCAGCACGCCGCTGACGGGGTGATGCGGCCGTGACCCGTGGCGTCCTCCCCCTGCCGGTCCGGCTGACGATCTCGCTGGTCCTGGTCGCGGCCGTCGCGGCGGCCCTGGTGCTCGCCGTACGGGGCGCGTCGAGCGTGAACGGCACGCGGCTGTCGGCCGCCTTCGGCCGGGCCGGGCAGGGCCTCGACCCCAACTCCCCCGTCAAGATCCGGGGGGTCACGGTCGGCGGGGTCGGCGCGGTGACGCTGGACGGCGCCGGCCGGGCCGTGGTGTCGCTGTACGTCGAGCCCGGCGTGCAGGTGCCCGAGACCGTCACCGCGGTGATCGAGCCGAGTTCGATCTTCGGCCCCAAGTTCGTCGACCTGGTCCCCGGCGGCGGGGAGGCGCGCGGCCCCTACCTGGGCGACGGCGCGGTCATCACCCGGACCCGGGACCCGGTGGACCTGTCGGACTCCCTGTCCGACGCCTACGACGGGCTCGGCGCGGTGGACCCGGCCGACATCACGGCCATCGTGCACACCCTGGGGCGCGGTCTGGACGGCAAGGGCCCGCAGCTGCGCGGGATCGTCGACGGAGCGGGGACGGTCGTCGGCGTCGCGCACCGGCGGCGCGCGGAGTTCACCCGCTTCATCGGCGGTGCCGCGGCGCTGAGCGGCGCCCTGGCCGACAAGGGCGACGAGCTGACCGGCGTCGCCGCCGACGTCAACGTGCTCGCCCCCGGCCTGGTGGAGCGGGCCGGCAAGGTGCGGGCGCTGCTGCGGGAGTTCGACGAGCTGTCCGCGCTGACCGCGTACGGCCTGCGCGGGCACCGCCGGGACCTCAAGGCGGCCGGGAACGCCGGCGAGCGCGCCGCGGCCCTGCTCGCCGCGCAGCTCGGCATCGCCGGCGACGGCGTGCGGGGGCTCAACGGCCTGCTCGCCGGGCTGAACGACCTGATCGGCGGCAAGGGCCCGGGCCGCGCGAACCAGCTGAAGATGGCCGCCTACGTGCACACCGACCCCTGTGTGCTCTTCACCGGCGCCTGCCGCGCCGCGGACGGCGGGTGAGCCGGTGGCCCGGTCCGGAGACCACGTCCAGCGGCGCCGCACGCTGGTCAAGTTCGCGGTGTTCCTGCTCGTCACGGTCACCCTGATCGTCGTGATCGGCGCGCAGATCGCCCGGGTGGGGAGCGGCGACACCTACCGCCTGGTCGGCGTCTTCGACGACGTCTCCGGACTCCGCACGGGCGACCAGGTGAAGATCGCCGGAGCGCCGGTGGGCCAGGTCGACGCGATCGCGGTGGTCGGCGGCCGGGCCGAGGTGGTGCTGAGCGTGCGCACCTCGGTGCGGGTGCCCTCCGACAGCTCCGCGGCGGTCCGCTGGCGCGACACGGTCGGCCAGCGGGTGGTCTACCTGGTGCCCGGCACCGCGAAGGACATGCTGGCCGACGGCGCGCGGGTGAAGCGGACCAGCTCGGTGGTCGACATCGGCGACCTGGTCGCCGACCTCGGCCCGCTCACCCGCAGCCTCGACCCCGAGCAGATCAACCGGCTGCTCACCGCGGCCGGTGAGGCGCTGGACGGCACCCAGGAGGACATCCCGCGCCTGGTGGACGACCTCGGCGAGCTGACCGCCACCGTCGCCGGGCGCAAGGAGGTCGTCAAGGGGCTGCTGGAGGACTACGCCACGGTGACCGAGGTGATCGCCCGCCGGGACGAGCAGATCGCCCGGCTGGTGGACGACCTGGTCGAGCTGACCGGCGCGTTCGCCCGCAACCGCAGGCTGGTCGACGAGGCGCTGGTGGAGCTGTCGGCCACCGCCCGGGTCACCGACCGGGTGCTCGGCGACAACGCCCGGGAGCTCGGCCGGGTGGTGGACGGCATGGCCCGCCTCACCGGCGGGGTGCGCCGCAACCTCGACGGCGTGGAGAAGCTGCTGGGCACGCTCACCCCGCCGCTGCAGCGCTCGTTCCAGGTGACCGGCCGGGGCCACTTCGTGACCACGGCGGTGCCCTGCGTCGCGCTCGGCCCGCTGCCCTGCCCCTACCCCATGGAGAACCCCCCGCCGCTGCGCGGGAGCCTCAGGCTCACCTCGGCGGGCGACCTGCGGCGCGTCCTGGTGGGGTCGTGATGACGGCGCTCAGGTCCTTCCGCGACCGCGACCGCAGGGTCGTCGGCGCGGTCTCGGCGGCGGCGCTCGCCGCCGTGCTGGCCGTGACCTTCCTCGTCGGCAACCTCGGCCTGCTGGAGGGCGGCTACACGATGTCGGCGATCCTGCCGGACGCCGCCGGCCTGCGCGCGGGCAACGACGTGCGGGTGGCGGGGGTGCCCGTCGGCGAGGTCACCGAGGTCCGCGCCGACTACGGCCGGGGCCACGTCGTGGTGACCTGGCGGGTCGACGACGGGATCCGGCTCGGCCCGCGCACCCGCGCCGAGGTCACCCTCTCCAACCTGCTGGGCGGGCGCTACATCAAGCTCACCGGGCCGGTCACCCGGCCCTACATGGACGAGCTGCCGGAGTCCGGCCGGCGCATCCCGATGGAGCGCACCGGCACCCCGACCCTGATCCCCGACGCGCTCAAGGACGCGACCCGGCTGGTGCAGCGGCTCGACACCGGCGCGGTCGACCGGCTCCTGCGGGAGCTGTCGGAGCTGGAGCCCGCACCCCGGGGCCGGGTCGGCCGGCTGCTGGACGACATCGGCGAGCTGTCGGAGGTCATCAGCGAGAGCGAGCCCGACCTGCAGCGCCTGCTCGACGCCGGCGACCGGGTCATGAAGCTGCTGGAGGCCAAGGACGCCCAGCTCGGCCGCCTCGTCGACTCCGTCGAGGTGATGCTCGACGCGCTGCGCCGCCGCCGGGCCGAGTTGAAGACCCTGCTCGGCGACGGCAGCGACCTGGTGAACGCCGTCGGCACGCTGATCGCCGAGCACGAGAGGAACCTGATCGCGGTGGTGGACGACGCGTCCGCGATCGCGGGCCGCCTCGACTCCGCCCGCGGCCTCGACTCGGTCCTCGCCTGGGCCGGTCCCACCTTCTCCGGGCTGGCCGCCACCGGCCGGCGGGGCCCGTGGATCGACGTCATCGCCACCGGGCTGGGTCCGATCAACCCCGAGGTGCTCGGCGCCATCCGCAAGGACAGGAGGGACCGGTGACCGGCTCCGGACCCGTGAACCGCCCCGGGCCGCGGACGGCGGGCCGGCCGCCGGGCGTCCGGCGGCCGGGGCCGCCTGCGGCGCGTCCCGGAGCGCGCCGGCTGGCCGGGGCGCTGCTGGCCCTGGTGCTGGCGGCCTCGGCGGGAGGCTGCTCGCTGCTGCCCGGCGGGGCGGCGCCGTACCGGCTGACCGCCTACTTCGCCGCCGCGCCCTCCCTGTACGAGCAGGCCAAGGTGAAGGTGCTGGGCCTGGACGCGGGCGCGGTGGAGCGGCTCACCATCGAGGGGGACCGGGTCCGCGCCGACCTGCTCGTCGACGGGGACGTGCCGCTCCCCGCCGACGTGCGGGCGGTGGTGGCCCCGCAGAACACGCTGGGCGAGCGGAGCGTGGTGCTGCACCCGCCGTGGAAACCGGGCCGGCCGCGGCTCGCCCCGGGGGCGGTGATCCCCCTGGAGCGCACCGACCTGCCCGTGGAGATCGACGACGCGCTGGCGGCGTTCACCAAGCTCACCGACGCCCTCGACACCGAGCGGATGGGCGACGTGGCCGGGAACCTGGCCGACACCGTCCGGGGCCGCGGCGAGCAGATCAACCGGGCACTGGCCGACGCGGCCGCGCTGAGCCGCACCCTCGCCGGGCAGGACGAGAAGCTGATCGAGCTGGCCGACGGCCTGAACCGGCTCGCGGGCAGCCTCAACCGGCGGGAGGAGCAGGTCGAGACGACCATCGACGCCTTCGCCGAGGCCAGTGCCGCGCTGGCCGACGAGCGGCGGCGCACCCAGCGCTTCATCACCGGCCTGGCCGGGCTGGTACGGCGCGGCGACGTGCTGCTGGAGGCCTACCAGGAGCGCCTGCCCCGGGGGGTGGCGAACCTCGCCGAGGTGGTGCTCACCCTGAAGGCCAACAGCGCGTCCGCGGCCCAGGCGATCGCCGGGGCCAGCGGGTTCGTCGACGGCGTGGTGATGGCCTGGGACCGCAAGCGCCACGTGCTCACCTTCCGCCTGGTGCTCAACGCGCTGACCCGGGCCTGGCTGGCGCCGCTCTTCGACGCCCTGGGGCTGGGCGAGGTGCCGTGCCTGCCCGGCGGGCTGAGCAACTGCCCGTGGGAGCGGAGGAGGAACCGATGACCCGGTGGAACGGGACGGCGGCCCGGCCGGCCGGGAGAGCCCCGGCCCGCCTCCCGGCACCCGGGACGGCCCGCCCCCCGGCGCCCGCCCACGCCCCGGCGCCCGGGACGGCCCGCCTCCTGGCGTCCGCCCTGGCCCTGGCCCTGGTCCTCGCCACGACCGCGGCCTGCTCGCTGCAGACTCTGGGAGCGCCGTCCGGCGGGCTGACCCTCACCGCGGTCTTCGACGACGTGCAGAGCCTGGTGGCCGGGCACAGCGTGCAGATCGCCGACGTGCGGATCGGGAGCGTGACCGACGTCCGGCTGGAGGGCTACCGCGCCCGGGTCACCATGTCCGTCGCGGACGGCCACCGGGTGCCCGAGGGCACCTCCGCGGTCGTCGCCAAGACCTCCATCCTGGGCGAGAACTACGTCGAGCTGAGGCCGCCCGAGGGCGCCGGGGCCGCGGACATGGCCACCGGCCCCTTCCTCGCGGACGGCGCGGAGATCGCGAAGACGTCGGTGGAACCGGACATCGAGCAGGTCACCGCGCGGGCCGGGCCGCTGATCGACGCGCTCGGCGCGCAGGACGTGAACGCGATCCTGGACGCGGCGGCGACCGGGATCGGCGGCAAGGGGCGGGACCTCAACCGCCTGCTGCACCAGACCGCCGACGTCGCCGCCGCCTACGCCGACTCCCGTGCGGAACTGGCCCGCACGATCGACGGCCTGGCGGCGCTGGGCGACGACCTGGCCGCGGGCTCCGGCGAGCTGGACCGGCTGCCCGGGAGCGTCCAGGCCGCCGCGGCCCGGCTGAACCACGGCCGCAAGCACGTCAAGAAGACCCTCACGGAGCTGACGGCCCTGGCCCGCGAGGTCAACACCACGGTCTACCCCCGGCACGCGGCGCGGCTGCGCACCCTGCTGCGGCGGCTCGACGCCGTCTCCGCGGCGACGGTGCGCGGCAAGGAGGATCTGAAGCTCCTCCTGGACCGGGTGCAGTACTTCATCGACCAGCCGCCGATCGTGGTGAACGGGCAGCTGCTGGCCTACGTCTGGATGAAGGGCCTGCTACTGTCGGGGCCCGCGGACGGCGGCCGGCCCCGCAGGCCCAACGCGGCCGACGACTTCCGGCTGCTGCTGGAGCCGCCGCGATGAGGAACCGCGTCCTGGTCAACCTCGGCTTCTTCGCGGTGCTCGGCGTCGTGATGACCGTCTGGGCCTTCACCAGCGTCATCAGGCTGGACGTCATCGAGCGGCCGTACCGGATCAACGCGGAGTTCGCCTCCTCCCCGGGCCTGGTCCCCGGTTTCGACGTGGCCTACCTCGGCGTGCGGATCGGCCGGATCGACGGGGTGGAGCTCGCCCCCGGCAAGATCACGGTGGCGCTGGACATCGACCGCGGGGTGCGGATCCCCCGAGGGGTCGGGGCCGAGGTGCGCCGCAAGTCCGCGATCGGCGAGCCGTACGTGGAGATCTCCCCGCCGGGCGCCGGAGCCCCGGGCGGCGTCCTGCCCCCCGGCGCCACCATCCCGCTGGCCGCCACGTCGGTCCCGCTGGACTACCGGGAGCTGTTCGACGGGGTCGGCACGCTGCTGGACGCGGTGCCGCCCGAGGACGCGCGGACCATCGTGGGCGAGCTGGCCGCCGGGCTGGACGGCCGTACGGCGTCGATCCGCGAGATCGTGGACAACGCGCACGACGTCACCGCCACGCTCGCCGGGAACGCCGCGCTGCTGGACGAGCTGTCGGTGAACCTGACCCGGCTGACCGGCACGCTCGCGGGCCGCCGGGAGGAGCTGGCGGAGGGCGTGACCGACCTGGCGGCCGTGACCCGGTCGCTCCGCGAGTCCCGCAGGGAGCTGTACGCCGCCCTCGAACACGGGCCCTCCTTCTTCCGCCAGGTCGACCACCTGCTCACCACCGCCCGCCCCGGCCTGTCGTGCGTGCTGACCGCCGCGGGCCGGAACCCGGGTGTGGTGTTCACCCCGCGGACGCGGGCGCACGTCACGAACCTGCTGCGGACGGTCCCCACCGCCCAGGTCCTGCTGGCCGACGTGACCGAGAAGCACTCCGGAGGGCTGTACGGCAGGGTCACGTTCGTCTTCAGCGTCCCGGGCGGTCCCGAGGTGGCCGAGGAGTACCGCAGCCCGCGGGCGGGCCCCGCGGTGCCGAAGGCCGGCTCCTGCCCGAAGCGGGCCGTCCCGGACGGCACCGGCCGCAGCGACGACGACGCGGACACCGGTCCCCACCCGGACGGGGCCGCCGGTCCGGCGGACGAGGCCACCGGCTCCGCCGAGGCCGCCGAGACCTCCGCCGGCACGGCGACGCCCGCGGACGGCGATCCCACCGGCCCGGGCGAACCCGGCGAACCCGGCGGCCCGGCCGAGGCCGGGGAGGCACGGGACGCCGGCTCCGCACCGCAGAACCTCACCCCCCTCATCGTCGCGGTCCTCGCCGCCGTCGCCGTCTCCGGCGGCGTGCTCGGCTGGATCGCCGTCGGCCGGGCGGCCCGCCGCCGTGAACAGGAGCACTGATATGCGTCCCACCGCCCCCCAGCAAGCGGACCCCGCCGAGGAGTCCCCCGCCCGGCCTGAGGAGTCCGCTGCGGCCGGCGCCCCCGCCGTCGGGGGATCCGCAGGCCGTACCGCGCACACGGAGCCCGGAGACGCCTTCCCGCCGGAGAAGCCCGGAGCGGAGCCGGAGAACGCCTCCCCTCCGGAGAAGGCGTCCGCGGCGGAGGGCGCGACCGCCCCGGAACCGGCGACCGCCCCGGCGACCGCCCCGGAACCGGCGACCGCGCCGGAGGCGGAACCCGGATCCGGCCCTCGCGGAGGGGGCGCGGCGTGGCGGCGGAGGCTGGTCTGGGCGGTCGCCGGAGCGGTCGTCGCGGGCGCGGCGGCCTTCGGCGCGGTCCAGTGGGCCTCCGCCGAGCGGCTGGCCGACCGGCTCGGAGCCGAGCGCAGCGAGCGGCTCGCGGTCTCCACCCGGGCCGGGGAGTTCGCCGTGGCGCTGCAGACCTACGACCACGCCGACCTGCAGGCCTACCGCGACCGGGTCTTCAGCCTGTCGGGCGAGTCCTTCGAGAAGACCTACGACGAGGCCTTCAGCCCGCTGGAGAGCGTGATCAGCGCGATGAAGGCGTCCTCCACGGCCTCGGTCCGCGGCGTCTACGTCTCCGAGGTCGCCGACGGCAGGGCCAGGGCCGTCACGGTCGTCGACTCCCAGGTCAAGAGCACCGCGGGCACCCGGCGCATGCTCGGCGCCTACATGGAGCTGGGCCTGGTCAAGGTCGGCGGGCAGTGGAGGGTGGACGACGCGACCGTCATGGGCGCCGCCGACGAACTCGTGACCGATCCCGACGGCAAGGCCGTCGAGCCCGGCCCCTCCCCCAGCCCCGGCCCGAGCTCGGGCCCGACCCGGAAGAACCGGTGACTCGGAGCGATATAACCCCTCATTCCTCCCGAAAGCCCTAATCTGAGCGAATGCGCGATTGCCTGGTGCTGGCCGGCCCCACCGACGAGATCTTCTCCCCGGCCGCGATGGACCTGCTCACCGAGGTGGAGCGCGGTCGCGCGGCGGCGTTCGCCCGGGAGTCCGACCGGCGCGACTTCGTCGCGGCCCACGTGCTCGTCCGGCGCTGCGCGGCCAAGGTGGCCGGGGTGCCGGAGGACCGGCTGACCCTGCTCCAGGTCTGCGAGCACCACGGGCCGGGGCACGGCAGGCCGTACATCGCGGAGATCCCCCGGCTCGGCGTCAGCCTGAGCCACACCCGCGGCTACGTGTGCGCCGCGGCGGGTCCCGGGCTGATCGGCGTGGACGCCGAGCGCGTCCCGCCGGGCCCGCTGGACGCGTCCCTGGCCGGTCAGGTGCTCGCCCCCGCGGAGCGGGCGCTGGTCGGCGGGAACACGGGGCTGATCCGGCTCTGGACGCGCAAGGAGGCGCTCGTCAAACGCGGCGAGCTGACCCTGGACGGCCTGCGCACGGCCGACCTGTCCGCCCTGCCCCTGGACCTCCCGCCGGACGGCCGGCACGACCTGCGCTGGCAGGGCCGGCACCTGCTCGAGTGGCGGGCCGGCCGGGACGGCGGGGAGATCGCGGCCTGCGTGATCTCCGACCACCCCGCCACGTTCGGCTGAGGCCGTCCGCCGCGCCCGTGCCGGAGTCTCCCCCGCCTGAGGTAGCTTCTGATGATCCGGGGAACGAGAACCCGGCAGAACGGGCGTCTCCGGCATTGCGGAGGAATTGCGGCGAGGAGAGCGGTGCACGGGCGGAACGGCGAACGACCGGTGGACGGCGAGGAGCACCGCTGGCTCACCTCGATCGAGCAGCGGGCCTGGCGCACCCACCTGGCCGCCCACAAGCTCCTGGAGCACCGGCTCGACCGCGAGCTGCAGGCCTTCGGCCTCTCCCTGAACGACTACGAGATCCTGGTCAACCTCTCGGAGAGTCCCGCCCACCGCATGCGCATGAGCGACCTGGCCGACGCCACCATCCAGTCCCGCAGCCGCCTGTCCCACCAGATCTCCCGGATGGAGGCCGCCGGCCTGGTCGTCCGGGAGACCTGCGCCGACGACCGGCGCGGCACCTTCGCCGTGCTGACCGAGCACGGCTGGGCCACCGTCCGGAAGGTGGCGCCGGAGCACGTGGCCGGCGTGCGGCGGCACTTCATCGACCTGCTCACCGACGACCAGCTCCGCGAGCTGGCCGCCGCCTACGGTCCCGTGGTGGACCACCTGAAAGACCTGCGCGATCCCTCCCGGTCGTGAACGCCCGGGGTGCCCCGCCGCCCGGCGCCGAACCCACGACCGCGCACTCCCGACGGCGCCGAACCCACGACCGCGCGCTCCGGACGGCCCTGCGGGAACACCGCGGCCGCGCACTCCGGACGGCCCTGCGGGAACGCCGCGGACGCCGGTGAAGCGAAACCGATACCGGCCGGGATCCCACCCGCGACCGGGCGGTCGCTACGATCCGGCCATGTCTGCTCGCCGGATCTTCGTCGCCGCGCTGATCACCGCGCTCTTCTCCCTGGTCACCGCCTGCAGCGGCGGTGCCGATGCCGGAACCGCCCTGCCCGGCGGTCCTGAGCTGGTCAAGAGGTCCGCGGAGGCGATGCGGACCGTCACCTCGGCCTCCTTCACGATGGAGGCCGAGAACGCGCCGCGGCTCCAGGTCAAGAAGGCCGCCGGCCGCCTCAGCGCCACCGGCGACGCCGACGGCACGATCCAGCTCGACTTCGCCGGCAGCCTCCAGGAGATCAGCTTCGTGCTGGCCGGGGACACCGTGCACTTCAAGGGCGTCACCGGCGGCTTCCAGAAGATGTCGCGCAGCGAGCTGGCCGCCGTCTACGACCCGTCCGCCATCCTCGACCCCGAACGGGGGGTCGTCCGGCTCCTGTCCAACGCGCTGGACCCGAAGACCCAGGCGGAGGAGAAGCTGGGCGGCGCCGACGCCTACCGGCTCTCGGCCACGCTCTCCCAGCAGATCCTCGCCGCGATGGTGCCGGGGGTCGCGCAGAGCGTGGAGGGCACCCTCTGGATCGACAAGGCCACCGGCCGCCTCCTCAAGGCCGACCTGCCGATGACCGAGGGCAAGGTCACCGTCACCTTCGCCGACTACGACGCGCCGGTCCAGGTGACCGCGCCGGCGGAGTGACGGCCGTGGCCTCCCCGCCCCTCCCCGATCCCGACGGCGACGCCCCCGGCACCGCTCCCGGCGGTGCCCCCTCCGGTTCCTCCCGCAGCTCCTCCGACGACGCCGCCCCCTCCCCCGGCGCCTCCCGCGACGGCAGGGCCGCCCGGCGGCGCGTCGCCCTGGGCGTCGGCGGCACCGCGGTGCTGCTCGCCGCGCTGGACGCCTACGTGGTGGTCACCGTCCTCGTGGACATCGCCAAGGACGTCGACGTCCCCCTCAACCACCTGGAGCGGGCCACCCCGATCGTCACCGGCTTCCTGCTCGGCTACGTCGCGGCCATGCCGCTCCTCGGCCAGCTCTCCGACCGGTACGGCAGGCGCCCGCTGATCCAGCTGTGCCTGGCGGGCTTCGCGATCGGCTCGGTCGTCACCGCGCTCGGCGACACGGTGCCCTGGCTGGTCGCCGGGCGCACGCTCCAGGGCGTCGCGGGCGGCGCCCTGCTGCCCATCACCATGGCGCTGGTCGGCGACCTGTGGGACGAGCGGGGACGCCCGCCGGCGCTCGGCGCGGTCGGCGCGGCCCAGGAGCTCGGCAGCGTCCTCGGCCCCCTGTACGGCGCGGGCCTGGCCGCCCTGGTCCCGGCCTCCCTGCACCTCGGGGCCGTCCCGCTCGGCGGCTGGCGCTCGATCTTCTGGCTCAACCTCCCCCTGGTGGCCGTCGCCGCGGTCGCCGTGCAGCGCTCGGTGCCGCGGCCCCGGCGGGCGGACCCCGCCGCCCCCGGCACCGCCCCGACCGCGGCCCCGGCCGTGCGCGTCGACCTGGTCGGCGGGCTGCTGCTGGCCCTCTGCCTCGGCCTGCTCGTCGCCGGCCTCTACAACCCCGACCCGAGCACGTCCGTACTGCCCCCGTGGGGAGCACCGGCGATCATCGCCGGAGCCGCGGCGGGAGCCGCGTTCGCCGTGTGGGAGACGCGCGCCCGCACCCGGGTGATCGACCTGACCGGGGTGGCGCGCGGCCCGTTCTTCGCCACCCTCGCCGTCAGCTTCCTGGCCGGCGCCGCGCTGCTGGTCACCCTCGTGGACGTGCAGTTGTCGGCGCAGACGCTGCTCGGGCTGGACACCCTGGACGGCGCCCTGGTGCTCTCCCGCTTCCTGGTCGCGCTCTCCTTGGCCGCCCTGCTCGGCGGGGTCATGGCCCGCCGGTACGGCGAGCGCCCCGTCGCGGCGCTCGGGCTGGCGGTCGCCGCGGTCGGCTACGTCCGGATCGGCCAGTGGCCGCTCGACCTGGCCGCCGCCGGGCACCGGATGGACGCCGACCTGATCACGGCGGGTCTGGGGCTCGGCGTGGTGATCGCGCCGGTCTCCTCGGCGGTGCTGCGCGCCGTACCGTCCGACCGGCACGGCGTGGCGTCGGCGGCGGTGGTCGTGGCGCGCATGATGGGCATGCTGCTGGGCGTGGCGGGCCTGTCCGCCTGGGGCTTCCACCGGTTCCAGTCGCTCACCGCCGACCTGGACACGCCGCTCCCGTTCGGGGTGGAAGCCGACGTCTACGCCGAGCGGCTCGCCGCGTACGAGGCGGCGGTGAAGGCCGCCCTGCACACCGAGTACAGCGAGATCTTCCTGCTCACCGCGGTCCTGTGCGCGCTGGGCGTGGCGGCCGCGCTGTTCCTGCCGCGCCGCCCCGCGGACGCCCCCTGACGGGCGTCCCCGACCGGCACGGGCCGACGGCGACCGCCGGAGGACCTCCCGCGTACGCGGCCTCGTCCTCCCCGCCGGACGAGGCCGGGCCCGGAAGACCGTCCGCCCCACCGAACGAGGCCGGGCCCGGAACGCCGTACGGCCCGGCGGGAGGCCGGGCCGTACGGTGCGGGGTGCCGGACGCTACTTCTTCTTCTGCGCCTGCTTCTTCTCGCGGATCCGCATCGTGACGTCGATGGGGGAACCGGCGAACCCGAACTCCTCGCGGATCCGGCGCTCGATGAAGCGCCGGTAGGTCTCCTCCAGGAAGCCCGAGGTGAACAGCACGAACTTCGGCGGTTCGGTCGCCGCCTGCGTGGCGAAGAGGATCTTGGGCTGCTTGCCGCCGCGCACCGGCGGCGGGGTGGCCGCCACCAGGTCGGACAGGAAGGCGTTGAGGCGGGCCGTCGGGACGCGGGTGGACCAGGAGTCCAGCGCCTTCTCGATGGCCGGGACGAGCCGGTCGACGTGCCAGCCGGTCTTGGCGGAGATGTTCACCCGCAGCGCCCACGGCACGCGGACGAGCTGCCGGTCGATCTCCTTCTCCAGGTAGTAGCGGCGGTCCTCGTCGAGCAGGTCCCACTTGTTGAACGCCACGACCATGGCCCGGCCGGACTCGATCACCAGCGAGATGATCCGCAGGTCCTGCTCGGTCAGCACCTCGCTCGCGTCGATGAGCACGATCGCGATCTCCGAGCGCTCCAGGGCGCTCCTGGTGCGCATGCTGGCGTAGAAGTCGGCGCCCTTGAGCTCGCGGTCGCGGCGGCGGATGCCGGCGGTGTCCACGAAGCGCCAGGTCCTCCCGCCCAGCCGGATCAGCTCGTCGACCGGGTCGCGCGTGGTGCCGGCCATCGGGTCGACGAGCACGCGCTCCTCCCCCGCGAGCTGGTTGAGCAGCGAGGACTTGCCCACGTTGGGCTTGCCCAGCAGCGCGACCCGGCGCGGGCCCCGCTCGGCGCCGAAGCGCTGCGGAGGCGTCTCGGGCAGCCTGTCGAGCACCACGTCGAGCAGGTCGCCGCTGGAGCGGCCGTGCAGGGCGGAGACCGGCTGGGGCTCGCCCAGGCCCAGCGACCACAGCGCGGCGGCCTCCAGCTCCATCTGCTGGTTGTCGACCTTGTTCGCGGCCAGGATGACCGGCTTGCCGGAGCCGCGCAGCACGTGGCCGACGATCTCGTCGGAGTCGGTCACCCCGACCGTGGCGTCCACCACGAACAGGATGACGTCGGCCAGCTCGGCCGCGATCTGCGCCTGCTCGGCGATCCGCAGGGCCATGCCGGTCGCGTCCGGGTCCCACCCGCCGGTGTCGACCACCGTGAACCGGCGCCCGCGCCAGGTGGCCTCGTACGTCACCCGGTCGCGGGTCACCCCGGGCACGTCCTCCACGACCGCCTCGCGGCGGCCGATGATCCGGTTGACCAGCGTGGACTTGCCCACGTTGGGGCGGCCCACCACGGCCACCACCGGGAGCGGGCCGGAGTCCGGCGCCTCTTCCCGCGAGCTGTCGTCGGTACCCAGATCGGCGAGCTCGGCGTCGATCCAGCCGCGGTCTTCGTCGTGTTCCGTCACACTTTTTCCTTGATCAAACGCAGTACCTCGGCGATGACCTCTTCGAGGTTCAGCGCCGTGGTGTCCAGTTCGACGGCGTCGGACGCCATCGCCAGCGGGTCGGTCGCGCGCGTCGAGTCCAGGGTGTCGCGCCGGGCCATCGCGGCCTTCTGCGCCTCCACCGTGGTCCCGGCCAGCTCGGCCGTACGGCGGGCCGCCCGGGCGTCCGCGCTCGCGGTCAGGTAGACCTTGACCGGGGCCTCCGGCGCCACCACGGTGCCGATGTCGCGGCCCTCGACCACGATGCCGCCCTCGCCGATGATCTCCCGCTGCTCGGCGACGAGCCGGCGCCGCACCTCGGGAACGGCGCTGACCGCGGAGACGGCGGCGGTGACCTCGGCCGTGCGGATGGGCGCGGCGGCGTCGGCGCCGTCCACGGCCACCGACGGCGCGTCGGGGTCGGTCCCCATCGCGAGGACCGGATCGAGCGCCCTGGCCGCGATCGCCGCGGGGTCGGCCAGGTCCACCCCCTGCCGGAGCATCCACCAGGTGATCGCCCGGTACATCGCCCCGGTGTCGAGATACCGCAGTCCCAGTGCCCGCGCGACCCCGCGCGACGCGCTCGACTTGCCCGACCCCGAAGGCCCGTCCATGGCGACGACCAGCCCGGTCACCGTGTTCATCTCTGGCTCGCTCCGCTCGTGGACGCCCCGCGTGCGCCCGGCCTTCGGCCTCGGCGCCGACGGGGCGGCGTACCGCCCGCTTGAGTTGTCCGTACGAGGTTACCGGGAGCGGGGAGGCAACCACGCATCAAGGCGGCGCCGTATCCGGCGCACCCCGCGCGCCCGGCACCGCCGGGCGGACGGCGCCTCGGGCCTTCGGCGGCGCCGGGCGCGCTCCGCGGTCCGGTCTCGCGGACGGCGGACCGCGGAGATCAGCGCAGGTGCCGGCTCGCGGACGGCGGACCGCGGAGATCAGGGCAGGTGCCAGCCGTGGGCGCGCAGCGCCTCCGAGAGCGCGTCCGCCGCCTCGGGCTGCACGAACAGGTCGGCGGCGCCCAGCGGCAGGCCCGGAGCGTGCTCCAGGCGGACGTCCTCGATGTTGACGCCGGCCGCCTCGGCCACCTGGAACAGCCGGGCCAGCTCGCCCGGGCGGTCGCCGATGATGACCTGGACGGTCGCGTAGGTGCGCGCGGGGCCGCCGTGCTTGCCGGGGATCCGGCCGGTGCCGGCGACGCCGCGGTGGAGCAGGTCGGTGACCGCGCCCATCGCCTCCGCGGCGGTCTCGCCCGCAGCGGTCTCGCCCGCACCGTCCCGCGAGGCGCAGGCCCGCAGGGAGGCCGCCGCGGCGGCCAGGTCGGCCGCCACCGCCTCCAGGACGTCCGCCACCGGCAGCGCGTTGCCCGACAGGATCCCGGTCCACAGGCCCGGATCGCTCGCCGCGATGCGCGTGACGTCGCGGACCCCCTGCCCGGCCAGGCCGAGCGCGGTGGCGGGGGCGTCGGCGAGCCGCGCGGCGACCGCGGCGGAGGCCACGTGCGGCGCGTGCGAGACGAGCGCCACGGCCCTGTCGTGCTGGACGGCGTCCACCTCGACGGCCTCGCCACCGCAGAGTTTGATCAGCCCGCGCAGCACCTCCAGCGCGTCGGGCGAGGTCTCCTCCACCGGGCACAGCGCCCACGGGCGGCCGAGGAACAGGTCGGCCCGGGCCGCGGCGGGCCCGGAGCGCTCCCGCCCCGCCAGGGGGTGTCCGGCGGCGTAGGAGGACAGGTCGCAGCCGAGCTCCCGGGCCCGGCGGATCGGCAGGGCCTTGACGCTGGCCACGTCGGTGTAGAACCGCGCGGCCCCCGCCTGCTGGAGTCGCGCGAGCTGCTCGGCGACCAGCTGCGGCGGGACGGCGATGACCGCCAGGTCCACCGGCCGGCCCGGGTGCCAGGCGACGCCCGGGTCCAGGTCCGCGGGCCGCCCGGGGCTCCACTCGACGCCCGCGCCGAGTTCCCTGGCCAGCCGCAGGGCCGCCGGGTCCCGGTCGGTCAGGTAGACGGTCACGCCGTGCTCCCGCAGGGCCAGCGCGACCGAGGTGCCGACCAGACCCGTGCCGACGACGAGGACGGACTCCGGACCGCTCATCTGCCCTCCTCGGAGATGGTGCCGCATGGGGGAATCATTGAGCGATGTCGACCCGCAGCGCCACCGCGCCACGCAGGTAGACGTGCTGGATCTCCTGGCGGGGCCGGTCGGTCTCCACGTGGGCCATCAGCCGCACGACGTGCGGCAGCGCCCCCGGGACGTCGATCTCGGAGGCGCAGATGAGCGGCACGTCGTGGAAGCCGAGCTTGCGTGCCGCGAGCGCGGGGAACTCCGCGGTCAGGTCGGGCGTCGCCGTGAAGATCACGCTGATCACGTCGTCGGTGGTGAGCGCGTTGCGCTCCATCACCTCCGTGACCAGTTCGGTGACCCCGGACAGGATGGCGTCCCGGTCGTTGCCCTCGACCTGGATCGCACCGCGGATCGCCCGCACCATCGTCGTTCCTCCGTACTGTTCACGCCGGATCGCCCCTGGCGATCCGGCGTGTCCCGAACGTGTGTATTCAGGAAGGTTACAGTCCGACGGCGGCGTACAGTTCGCCGACCTCCTTGACGGTGAGCGTGCGGACCGTGCCCGGCTTGAGCCGGCCCAGCTTGACCGGGCCGAACTCGATCCGGGCCAGGTCGATGACCGGGTGCCCGACCTCCTCCAGCATGCGCCGGACGATGTGCTTGCGCCCCTCGTGCAGGACGATCTCGACCAGGGCCTGCTGCCCGTGCTCCTGGACCAGGGCGAAGGAGTCGGCCTTGGCGATGCCGTCCTCCAGCTCGATGCCCTTCTTCAGGCGGCGGGCGAGATCGGGCTTGATGCGGCCGGGGACCTTGGCCCAGTACTTCTTCTGCACGCCGTAGCTGGGGTGGGTGAGGCGGTTGGCCAGCTCGCCGTCGTTGGTGAGGATGATCAGGCCCTCCGTCTCGGTGTCGAGCCGGCCCACGTGGAACAGGCGCTCGGTGCGGTCGGCCACGTAGTCGGCGAGCGACGGGCGGCCCTCCGGGTCCGACATGGTGCTGACGACGCCGATGGGCTTGTTGATCGCGAAGTAGACCAGGTCCGGCATGGTCGGCAGCCGCTTGCCGTCGACGTGGATGACCTGCCTGGCCGGGTCGACGCGGGCGCCGAAGCGGCGGACCACCTGGCCGTCGACCGTCACCCGGCCGTCGCCGATCAGCTCCTCGCAGGCGCGGCGGCTGGCCACCCCGGCCTGGGCGAGCACCTTCTGCAGCCGGACCCCGCCCGGGACCTCGGTGGTGTCGCGCTCGTCGACGTAGTCGCGGTCGTAGAAGTCCGAGTCCCGCCTGGGCTGGCGGGCGGTCTTGAACCGGTCGTTCTCGATCGTGCCGGGCCTGCGCCCGGCCTTGGGCGCGGGGGCGCGGCCGGGGACGGTACGGCCGCCCTGCGCGGGACGCCCCTGGGAGGGACGGCCCCGGCCGCCCCGGTCGGCCCGGAACCCGCCGATCGTCTGGACCTCGTCCCGCCGGCCGGGCCTGCCGGACCCGCCGCGCGAACCGCCCCGATCGTCCCTGCGGGGAGCCCCGGAACGACGGTCCTCACGGTCGTCACGGCGCCCGGGTCCGCCCCGGTCGTCACGACGCGGAGCCTCACGCTCATCGCGCCACCCCGAGCGGAACCCGCCCCGCGCCTCCCCGCGCGGAGCCTCGGAACGGAACCCGCCCCGCTGCTCACGGGACTCGAACCCCTGCCGGTCCTCCCGACGCGGAGCCTCCGAACGGAACCCGCCCCGCTCACCCTCACCGGGCCTGCCGTACCGGCTGCGCGAACCGCCCCGATCGGCACCGAACCCGCCCCGCGCCTCCCCGCGCGGAGCCTCGGAACGGAACCCGCCCCGCTGCTCACGGGACTCGAACCCCTGCCGGTCCTCCCGACGCGGAGCCTCCGAACGGAACCCGCCCCGCTCACCCTCACCGGTCCTGCCGTACCGGCTGCGCGAACCGCCCCGATCGGCACCGAACCCGCCCCGCGCCTCCCCGCGCGGAGCCTCGGAACGGAACCCGCCCCGCTGCTCACGGGACTCGAACCCCTGCCGGTCGTCACGACGGGGAGCCTCCGAACGGAACCCGCCCCGGCCCGCCCGGAAACCGCCGGAGGACGACCCGCCCCGGGGTGTGCCCCCACGGGAACCGCCGCGCGGGGCGCCGCCACGGCTCTGACCGCGTCCCTCACCGGACGGGGTACCACGCCTGTTGTTCACTGCTGTTTCTCCTCTAGGGTTTCCACGTCGTCGGGCAGGAAGGGGGCCAGCTCGGGGAGCTCGTCGAGATCCCGCAGGCCCATCCGCTCGAGGAAGTACGAAGTCGTCCGGTAGAGCACGGCCTGGCTCTCCGGTTCGGTGCCGGCCTCTTCGACCAGCCCCCTGGTCACCAGGGTGCGCATGACGCCGTCGCTGCTGACGCCCCGGATCGCCGCCACCCGCGCCCGGCTCACGGGCTGCCGGTAGGCGACCACGGCCAGGGTCTCCAGCGCGGCCTGGGTGAGCCGCGTCTGCTGGCCGTCGCGGACGAACCGCTCCACCACGGAGGCGCACTCGGCCCGCGTGTAGAACCGCCAGCCGCCCGCGACCTCTCTCAGGTCGAAACCCCGGCCCGCCTCCGTGTATTCCGCCGACAGCTCGCGGAGTACGGCGGAGACCTCCGGGACGGGGCGTTCCAGCACCTGCGCGAGGGTCACCTCGGCCACCGGCTCGTCGACCACGAGCAGGATCGCCTCCAGCGCGGTGCGCAGAGCGGGTCCGTGCGGCGCGTCAGCCATCGGCGGGCTCTTTCCTCGTCCGGTCGTCGTAATCGTCGGCCACGGCGACGTCCCCCTCGTCGCTGCCCGTCCAGGTCACGTACAGCTCCCCGAGGGGCTCCAGCTGCTCGAAGGAGACCGCCGCCTCCCGGAAGAGCTCCAGGACGGCCAGGAACCGCGCCACGACCTCGAAGGTGCCGGCGCAGTCGGAGGTGAGCGCCCGGAAGGTCGCCCGGCGCAGCCGTCGCAACCGCTCGACAAGGATAACCGCCTGTTCCCTGACGTTGGCGAGCGGTTGGTAGATGTGGGCCACCGAGACCGACGGCGGGGTCTTGGGCGCGAAGGCCCGCCGGGCGATCTCGGCCAGCCGGTCGGGGCCGATGCCGAGGACCAGCTCGGGCAGCAGACCCGCGAACCGGGCCTCCATCGGCACGGTCCGCGGGAAGCGCAGCGCCTCCTCGGCCAGCCGCCGGGAGAGCACCTTCGCGACCTCCTTGTAGGCGCGGTACTGCAGGAGGCGGGCGAACAGCAGGTCGCGGGCCTCCAGCAGGGCGAGGTCCTCCTCGTCGTCCACCTCGCCCGAGGGCAGCAGCCGGGCGGCCTTGAGGTCGAGCAGGGTCGCGGCGACGAGCAGGAAGTGGCTCGTCTGGTCCAGGTCCCACTCCGGCCCCCTGGCCCGGATGTAGGCGATGAACTCATCGGTGACCGTGCTGAGCGAGACCTCGGTGATGTCGAGCTTGTGCTTGGAGATCAGGCCGAGCAGCAGGTCGAAGGGGCCCTCGAAGACCTCCAGGTGCACCCTGAAGGCGCCGTCGTCCCCGCCGGTCTGCGGCTGCTCGGTCATCGGGCCATTGTCCCGCACCGCTCCGCGTCACCGGCCCGTACCGTCCGCACCCCGGACCCGGCTCAGCGCTCCCTCTCAACCCTCGGTCGCGTCCCAGCGGGCGAGGACCTCCCTGGCCAGCTCGCGGTAGGCGCTCGCGCCGAGCGAGGAGGAGTCGAAACTGGTGATGGGCTCACCGGCCACGGTCGCGTCGGGGAAGCGGACCGTCCGGTTGATCACCGTGTGGTAGACCTTGTCGTCGAACGCCTCGACCACCCGCGCCAGCACCTCGCGGCCGTGCAGGGTCCGCGCGTCGTACATCGTGGCGAGCAGGCCCTCGATCACCAGGTCCTCGTTGATGCGCTCCTGGACCTTCATGATGGTGTCCATCAGCAGCGCGACGCCGCGCAGCGCGAAGAACTCGCACTCCAGCGGCACCATGACGCCGTGCGCGCAGGCCAGCGCGTTGATCGTGAGCAGGCCCAGGGAGGGCTGGCAGTCGATCAGGCACACGTCGTACTCGGGCAGCAGCGGTTTGATCACCCGGCCGAGCACCTGCTCGCGGGCGACCTCCGTGACGAGCTGGACCTCGGCCGCGGACAGGTCGATGTTGCTGGGCAGCAGGTCCATGCCCTCGACACCGGTCTCCAGCAGCACGTCCTCGGCGGTGACCTGGCGGTCCATCAGGAGGTTGTAGACCGTCAGGTCCAGTTGGAGGGGGTTGATCCCCAGGCCCACGGACAGGGCGCCCTGCGGGTCGAAGTCGACCAGCAGCACCTTCAACCCGGCCTCGGCCAGGGCCGCGCCGAGATTGATGGTGGTGGTGGTCTTGCCGACGCCGCCCTTCTGGTTGACCATGGCGACGACGCGGGCCGGTCCGTGGACCGTCCGCGGGCGTGGGTCGGGGAACACCGGCCGGGGACGCCCGGTCGGGCCGAGCACTCCCCCCACGCGGGGAGCCCCGGCGGTCTTGGTGTCACCCCAAGGGTTCTCGGGGGTTCCGGGCGTCGCCCGGATGGAACCGTCGGTGGTCGCAGTCACCAGTCGAACCTCCCTGACGGCCTCGGACCGGACCGTCCGGACGGACACTATGGCATGAACCCCCTGGGCTGAAAAGTCCAGGCCTTTCCCGCGTCCGCCTTGACAGGTCACGGCTCGGACCTTGATGATGCCCTGCCCCCACCCGGGATGGGGGAGCCGGTTCCCGCTGAGTGCGCCACCGCGGCCGCGGCGACACTCGAGACAGTATCTCAGGAGGCGCGGCCCGTCGCACTACTACGCGCCTCCCGTCCCGTTCCCGGCCGCCCGCCCGGCCCCATGCGCCCTCACCGCGCGCGCGGGTGCGCGGCGGCGTACACCTCCCGCAACCGGTCCGCCGCGATCAGCGCGCGCACCCGGGCGGCCGCCGGGGCACGCCCCAGCAGCTCCTGCACCGTCCCGGCGTCGGCGCCCCCGTCCAGCAGATGGGCGGCGAACGAGTGCCGCAGCACGTGCGGCGAGACCCCGGCCAGTCCGGCCCGCTCGGCGGCGGCCTGCAGGACCTCCCAGGCGCCCTGCCGGGTGAGCCCGCCGCCGCGGGCGTTGAGGAAGAGGCTCCGGTCGCCCCGGCCGTGGGCGGCGATGCCCGGCCGGGCCGCGGCGAGGTAGGCCTCCACCGCGTCCCGGCCGGGGCGGCCGAGCGGCACCGCGCGCGTCCGCCCGCCCTTGCCGCAGAGCCTGACCTGCGGGGCCCGCCGAACCAGGTCGACGTCGTCCACGGTCAGGCCCACGGCCTCGGAGATCCGCGCGCCGGTGCCGTACAGCAGTTCCAACAGGGCCCGGTTGCGCAGGGTGAGCGGGGCTCCGTCGGGGCCGGCGGCGGCGATCAGCCGCTCCACCTCCCCCACGTCCATCGCCCGGGGCCGGGGCCGCAGCCGGCGCGGCGGCCGGACGCGGTCGGCGGGGTCGTGCCCGGAGACGCCCTCGCGCAGCGCGAAGCGGTGCAGGCCCCGCACCGCGGAGACGGCCCGCGCCGCCGAGCCGGCGGCGAGGGCGCGGTGCTCGGCGTCGCCCTCGCTCAGCGCGGTCAGGAACGCCGCCACGTCGGCCTCGGCGACCTCGCCGAAGGTGACGCGGCCGCGGCTCTTCAGATGGCCCACATAACGCAGGAGGTCACGGCGGTAGGAGGCCAGGGTGTTGGCGGCCAGGCCCCGCTCCACCGCCAGGTGGACGAGGTAGCTGGAGAGCACGGCCTCCGTCTCGCTCAGGGTGTCCTCCCGTCATGCCTCCGGCGCGTCGGCGGGCCGCAGTGAGGCGAAGCCGTCCGCCGAGGCGGCGTATGCGGCGAGGATACCGGTCACGGCCTGGGAATTGTGGATCATTCCTGCCAGGGCGCGCCGGACCGCGTCGGCCAGCGGGACCCAGACCACCGGCATGTCGGCCTCCTCATGCCTGCGGACGAAGTCCAGCTCCCCGTCAGGGATCGGGCTCACGTCCCGGGCCAGGAAGATCCGGGTCCGCTCGTCCGACATCCCCGGCGAGACGAAGGTGTCGACGAGGGTGTGCCAGGTCCCGGCCCGGTATCCCGCCTCCTCGGCCAGCTCGCGGGCGGCCCCGACGTGCAGGGGCTCGCCCTCGACGTCCCGCAGTCCGGCGGGCAGCTCCCACAGCAGGCGCCGGGCGGGGTGGCGGTACTGGCGCAGCAGCAGCACCCGCCCCTGGTCGTCCAGCGCGACCACGGCCACCGACCCGGGGTGCACGACGTAGTCGCGGTCGACCACCTCCCCGTCGGGCATGACGACGGCGTCGGTCACGCCGGTGATGACCCGGGCGCTGAAGCGCCGGGCGGTGGAGACGACCTTCCATTCCTCCGGGACGTCCTCGACGTCCCCGAACCCCAGGCCGCTCACTTGCCGCGCCCCGCCCTGGCCACGGTGCCGCGGCCGTCGGCGTAGACGAGGGCCGCGCCGATCAGGCCCTTGAACAGCGGGTGCGCGCGGGTCGGCCGGGAGCGGAACTCCGGGTGGGCCTGGGTGCCGATGAAGAACGGGTGCACGTCGGTCGGGAGCTCGGCGTACTCCACCAGGCGGCCGTCGGGCGAGAGCCCGGAGAAGACCAGGCCGACCTTCTCCAACCGCTCGCGGTAGGTGTTGCTGACCTCGTAGCGGTGCCGGTGGCGCTCGTCCACCTTGGCCTTGCCGTACAGCTGGCGGGCCAGCGAGCCCTCGGCGAGCTTGGCGGGGTAGAGGCCCAGGCGCATGGTGCCGCCCATGTCGCGCTCGCCGGCGACGACGTCCTCCTGGTCGGCCATGGTGGAGATGACCGGGTGGGCGGTCTCGGGGTCGAACTCGGTGCTGCCGGCGTCCTCGATGCCGGCCAGGGTGCGGGCGGCCTCGATGACCATGCACTGCATGCCCAGGCAGATGCCGAGCAGCGGGACGCGGTTCTCGCGGGCGTGGCGGACCGCGCCGAGCTTGCCCTCGATGCCGCGCACGCCGAACCCGCCGGGGATGAGCACGCCGTCGACGCCGTCGAGCTCGCGCTCGGCGCCCTCGGGGGTCTCGCAGTCGTCGCTCTTGACCCAGCGGATGTTGACCCGGGCGTCGTTGGCGAAGCCGCCGGCGCGCAGCGCCTCGGTCACCGACAGGTAGGCGTCGGGCAGGTCGATGTACTTGCCGACGAGCGCGATGGTGACCTCCTTGGCCGGGTGGTGCACCCGGCGCAGGAGCTGCTCCCACTCCTTCCACACCACGTCGCGGAAGGGCAGGCCGAGGCGGCGCACGACGTAGGCGTCCAGGCCCTCGGAGTGCAGCACCTTGGGGATGTCGTAGATGCTCGCCGCGTCGACCGCGGAGACCACGGCGTCCTCGTCGACGTCGCACATGAGGCTGATCTTGCGCTTGATCGAGGTGCTGACCGGCCGGTCGGAGCGGAGCACGATCGCGTCGGGCTGGATGCCGATGCTGCGCAGCGCGGCGACCGAGTGCTGGGTCGGCTTGGTCTTCAGCTCCCCGCTCGGCCCGATGTACGGCAGCAGCGAGACGTGCAGGAAGAACACGTTGTCGCGGCCGACCTCGTGGCGGACCTGGCGGACGGCCTCCAGGAAGGGCAGCGACTCGATGTCGCCGACGGTGCCGCCGACCTCGGTGATGACCACGTCGACGTCGGGGCCGGCCATGGACCGGATCCGGTCCTTGATCTCGTTGGTGATGTGCGGGATGACCTGGACGGTGTCGCCGAGGTACTCGCCGCGGCGCTCCTTGGCGATCACGTTGGAGTAGACCTGGCCGGTGGTCACGTTCGCCGAGCCGTGCAGCTCGGTGTCGAGGAACCGCTCGTAGTGGCCGACGTCGAGGTCGGTCTCGGCCCCGTCGTCGGTGACGAAGACCTCACCGTGCTGGAACGGGTTCATCGTCCCGGGGTCGACGTTGAGGTAGGGGTCGAGCTTCTGCATCGTGACCCGGAGGCCGCGCAGCTTGAGGAGGCGCCCCAGGCTGGATGCCGTCAGCCCTTTCCCCAGACTGGAGGCGACACCTCCGGTGACGAACAGGTGCTTGGTGTGTGCGGCGCTGCGCAAGGAGTCTCCCGTGGTCGTGACAGATCAGTCGGCGCACCCTCTTGGGAGGCCTACAGGTCCACGGGCTCTCAGAATATCAAAGCCCGCTCCCGGAGCGCCCGCGCGGGCCCTCCCCTGTTCCGCCCGCAAGTGACCAAGCGGTAATTTGCCTCTCATGTCGCTTCGAGACGTGGTACGGCGCGCCGCCGGGACCCTCATCCACCGTGGCTGGAATGCGATCCGCGCGGCCGGCACGGTCAGCCCGGCCAACCCGGCCGGCTACCGCTTCCGCCGTCTCGGCGAGGGCGTCTGCATCGCGTTCCCGGTCGGAGCGATCTTCGGTGAGGCCTGGATCGAGATCGGCGCGCACACCCTCGTCGGCGAGCGCGTGTCCATCTCCGCGGGCATGGGCCCGGGGGTGGACCTGGGCCCGGAGGCGATCGTGCGGATCGGCGGCAGCTGCTCGATCGGCCGGGGCAGCCACATCGTGGGCCACCAGTCGATCGAGATCGGCGACCACGTGTTCACCGGCCCGTACGTGTACATCACCGACCAGAACCACGTCTACGACGATCCTGAGACGCCCATCGGCCGCCAGTGGCCGCGCAACACCCCGGTCTCCATCGGCGCGGGCTCCTGGCTGGGCACCGGCGCGATCATCCTGCCGGGCACCCGGATCGGCCGCCAGTGCGTGGTCGCGGGCGGCGCGGTGGTCCGCGGCGCGTTCCCCGACCACAGCGTCATCGCGGGCGTCCCGGCCCGGGTCGTCCGGGAGTACACCCCGGGCGGGGGCTGGCGGCCGCCGCGGCTCCGCGAGACTCTGCGCCTGCCGGGATCCATTCCCGGCCCGGAAACGTTGGAGGGTGCACAGGAGCGATGACGGAGGTGCGATGCTCGCGGCGCTGACCGGTCTGGGCCTTTCCACGGCGGCCGGGCTGAACGCCTACATCCCGCTGCTCGTCGTCGGCCTGCTGGCCGACTTCACCGACCATGTTCGGCTGCCCGAGGAGTTCGCCTGGCTGTCGAACGGCGGGGTGCTGGCGGTCATCGGCGTGCTGTTCCTGGCCGAGGTCGTGCTCGACAAGGTCCCGGTGGTCGACAGCGTCAACGACATGGTCCAGACGGTGGTGCGGCCGGTCTCCGGCGGGGTGGTGTTCAGCGCCACCGAGGCCGCGGCCCGGCTCGACGGCTCCGACTGGATGAGCGCGAATCCCTGGGCCGGCTGGGTGCTGGGCATCGGGATCGCCCTGGCGGTGCACGTGATGAAGTCGGCCGTCCGGCCCGCGGTCAACGCCTCCACCGCCGGGGTGGGCGCACCGGTCGTGAGCACGGTCGAGGACGCCGGGTCCCTCGGCATCAGCCTGATCGCGGTCTTCCTGCCGGTCCTCGTCCTCATCGTGGTGGCCGTGCCGGTCCTGCTCGCCTGGCGGCTGCTCCGGAGGGCACGGCGCCGCCGCCGTGCGCCGGGCCGCGGCGGGGTGCGCCCCGGCTGATCTTCAGAAGCCGCGTGCAGCCGGGCATGCGGGATATGCTCGAACGACCCCGACGATCCCACCGGGAGGTGGTTCCGATCAGCGCATTCCTCACCATCGCCCTGGTGGTCCTGTTGTTCCTCCTCATCCTCGGAGGCGCCGGCGTCTACCTGCTGGTCAAGGTCGGCAAGAAGGCGACGAAGAAGGCCCGCAAGGTGACGACCCGGGTCGTCTCCCACGTGGCCGCGATGGATCCCGGCGACGCCGGCGAGGCCGAGCGCATGCGCCTGGACCTGCGCCGCGAGGTCTCGATCACCCGCCAGGCGGTGGAGCACGCGACGCAGGGCGGCTGGGGTCTGGGCGACCTGCCCCACCTGGTGGCCGAGATCGAGTCGCACGCCCGGCAGCTCGACGCCCAGCTGGGCATGTACGCCCAGCAGAGCCGCGTGTCCGCCTACGTCGACCACGCCGCACTGGCCCGCCTGCGCGAGCACCACGCCAAGCTGACCACGGCCTGCGCCCGCATCCGCGCCGACCTGCTCAACGACCAGATGGCGCACTCCGCCAGCGGCATCGAGGAGATCCGGAGCCGCACCGACCTGGAGATCGAGGCCCGCCGCCAGGCCCCCGTCCTCGATCCGCTGGACCAGATCGACGAGCTCTACAACCGCACGATGATCGACCGGGCCCGCCCGGAGGAGCCCCGCTGACCGGTCGCCCGCTGTGACATGATGAGCACGTCGCGTTGATCCTCTTTCACGTCACCAAGGAGGCAGGATGACCACGGCGCTTCCCGAGTGGTTCTATCCGGGCCCGCCCGGCGGATGGACGGCCGACATGCTCGACCATCTCCCCGCCGACGCGCCCCGGCACGTCGAGTTGATCGACGGAGCACTCATCATGATGTCACCGCAGACAGCGTTCCACATGCTGGTCATCAATCTGCTGATCGACAGGGAACGCGGGATCAGGCCTCCCTCGGACCTCATGGTCGCGCGGGAGATGACGGTGACCATCGGAATGCGGCAACGTCCCGAGCCTGATGTCGTTCTTGTCAAGAAGAGCGCGATGACGAATCTCCTCACGACCTCCTTCAAGCCCGAGGACGTGCATCTCGTCGTCGAAGTGGTCTCCCCCGAATCCGTCGAGAGAGATCGGAACACCAAGCCGAGCAAGTACTCGGACGCCGGAATCAAGCATCTCTGGCGGATCGAGCAGGAGGACGAGCGGCCTGTCGCCTACACCTTCGAACTGGAACCGGCGGTGAAGGCGTACGTCCCCACCGGGATCCATCGGGAGCGACTACGGACGAACATCGGCTTCGACGTGGACATCGATCTCGACCTGAGCACGTTCATCCACGGCTGAGCCGTGCCCGCCGGGGCTGTCACGCGGGTGAGGTCCTCACCCGCGTGACGGCCCCCGGCGCTCAGGAGACCCCGGCCTCGCGCATGTCGCGGACCTCGCGCTTGAGTTCCTTGATCTCGTCGCGGAGCCTGGCCGCGACCTCGAACTGCAGGTCGGCGGCGGCCTGGTGCATCTGCTCGGTGAGCGAGGCGACCAGCTCCTCCAGCTGGGCCCGGGGCAGCTCCCCCGCGATCGCCTGGGCGTGCCGGCCCGCCTGCCTGCTGCCGAAGCCCGGGACCGGCGCCTTGCCGCGGGACTGCTGGCGCCCGCCGCCGAGGAGCTGGGCGGTGTCGGCGTCCTCGCGGTTGAGCGAGTCGAGGATGTCGGCGATCTTCTTGCGGAGCGGCTGCGGGTCGATGCCGTGCGCCTCGTTGTAGGCCATCTGCTTGGCCCGGCGCCGGTTGGTCTCCTCGATCGCCCGCTCCATGGACGGGGTGATCCGGTCGGCGTACATGTGGACCTGGCCGGAGACGTTGCGGGCGGCGCGGCCGATGGTCTGGATGAGCGAGGTCTCCGAGCGCAGGAAGCCCTCCTTGTCGGCGTCGAGGATCGCCACCAGCGACACCTCGGGCAGGTCCAGGCCCTCGCGGAGCAGGTTGATGCCGACCAGCACGTCGAACTCGCCCAGCCGCAGCTCGCGCAGGAGCTCGATGCGGCGCAGGGTGTCGACCTCGCTGTGCAGGTAGCGGACCCGGATGCCGAGCTCCAGCAGGTAGTCGGTGAGGTCCTCGGACATCTTCTTGGTCAGCGTGGTGACCAGGACGCGCTCGTCCTTCTCGGTGCGGACGCGGATCTCGTGGACCAGGTCGTCGATCTGCGACGTCGTCGGCTTGACGACGACCTCGGGGTCCACCAGGCCGGTCGGCCGGATGACCTGCTCGACCACCTCGCCCTTCGCCCTGCCCAGTTCGTACGGTCCCGGGGTGGCCGACAGGTAGACGGTCTGGCCGATCCGCTCCAGGAACTCCTCCCACTTCAGCGGGCGGTTGTCCAGCGCCGAGGGCAGCCGGAAGCCGTGGTCGACCAGGGTGCGCTTGCGTGAGGCGTCCCCTTCGTACATCGCGCCGATCTGCGGGACGGTCTGGTGCGACTCGTCCAGGACCAGCAGGAAGTCCTCGGGGAAGTAGTCGAGCAGGGTGTTGGGCGCGCTGCCCGGGGCCCGGCCGTCCATGTGCCGGGAGTAGTTCTCGATGCCGGAGCAGGTGCCGATCTGCTGCATCATCTCCAGGTCGTAGGTGGTGCGCATGCGCAGCCGCTGGGCCTCCAGGAGCTTTCCCTGCCGCTCCAGCGCCTCCAGCCGCCCGGCCAGCTCCGCCTCGATGCCCCGGACCGCGGTGGCCATGCGCTCGGGGCCGGCGACGTAGTGGGAGGCGGGGAAGATGAAGAGCTCGTCGTCCTCGGAGATCACCTCGCCGGTCAGCGGGTGCATGGTGGAGAGCTTCTCGATCTCGTCGCCGAACATCTCGATCCGGACGGCGAGCTCCTCGTACTTCGGGATGATCTCGATGGTGTCGCCGCGCACCCGGAACGTGCCCCGGGTGAAGGCCAGGTCGTTGCGGGTGTACTGCATGTCGACCAGGCGGCGCAGCAGCGCGTCGCGCTCGACCTCCATGCCGACCCGGAGCGGGGTCATCCGGTCGACGTACTCCTGGGGGGTGCCCAGGCCGTAGATGCAGGAGACCGAGGCGACCACGATCACGTCGCGGCGGGTCAGCAGCGAGTTGGTCGCCGAGTGGCGCAGCCGCTCGACCTCGTCGTTGATCGACGAGTCCTTCTCGATGTAGGTATCGCTCTGCGGGACGTACGCCTCGGGCTGGTAGTAGTCGTAGTAGGAGACGAAGTACTCGACCGCGTTGTGCGGCATCATCTCCCGCAGTTCGTTGGCGAACTGCGCGGCGAGCGTCTTGTTGGGCTGCATGACCAGGGTGGGGCGCTGGAGCCGCTCGATCAGCCAGGCGACCGTGGCGGTCTTGCCCGTGCCCGTCGCGCCCAGCAGGACGTTGTCCTTCTCACCCGCCCTCACACGCCGCTCCAGCTCGGCGATCGCGGCGGGCTGGTCGCCCGACGGGGTCATGTCCGTGACGACCTTGAAAGGAGCCGCCTTGCGCTGCAAATCTGTTACCGGCCTCACCTGTCCCACTGTAGGCGGCGGCACCGACAATCCTTGGTCAACCGTCCGGCAAGCGGACCGCAAGCCGAATGCCGTTCACTGTTCTGCGGGCGCACGCCCAGCAGGCATGATGTAACCGATATGTCCGGTTTTTAGATACACGTTCCCCTCGGAGGTGCGATGTCCCGGCCAAGAGAGGCCGCCAGGCAGGCCGCCATGGCGGCGGCCCAGGCGATCGGGCAGGGAGGCGACCCGCGCCAGGTCGCCGGTCAGGTCGCGGGCCGGTTCGCCGGTCAGCTCACCGGTCAGCTCACCGGCCAGGCCCCGGGTCAGGAACCGGCGGAGCGGGGCTTCTCGCTCAACCCCTCCGACTTCGTGGCCGCCCGCGACCAGGGCACGTCCGTGGGCACCGTCATCGAGGCCCGGGGCTCCTCGCTGAACGAGGCCGGCGAGATCGTCAACCGGAGCTTCGGCGAGCGCGGCCCGAACGGCGAGGCCGTCCACGTCATCTCCCCCGTGGTGATCCCCAAGGGCACCACGGCCCGGGTGGTCCTCCCGCTGGCCCTGCTGGCCGCGCTCGGCCTGGCCGGCCTGCTCGCCACCGGGCTGCCGGACGGCGCCCGGGTGCTGTTCGGCGTGCACTACTGGGTGGTGCTGGCCCTGGCCGCCGTGTTCCTGTGGTGGCGCCGGAGCGTGGTCATGGTGCCCGAGGGCTGCAGGGCGCTGATCACCAAGTTCGGCAAGCTGGTGCAGATCGCCGAGCCCGGCCGGGTGACGCTGTTCAACCCGTGGAAGCGGGTCAGCTACATCGTCAACACCACCCGCGAGTACCCGTTCAACGCGCCCATCCGCGAGGCCCCGACCCAGCAGGGCGTCAAGGCCAGCGTGGACCTGTTCCTGCAGTTCCGGATCGAGGACCCGGCCGAGTTCATCTTCGTGCTCGGCTCGGTCGGCGGCTTCCAGGCCAAGCTGCAGAACGCGATCAGCGAGGTCACCCGCTCCCTCATCTACGCCCAGCGCGCCGAGGACATCTACGACCTGGTGGGCGAGAGCACGCTCGGCATGCTGGAGAGCCTCAACCAGCAGTTCCTGCCCGCCGTGCGGCTGACCGACGTGAACATCACCCACGCCGAGCCGTCCAGCCAGGAGTACCGCATGGACCTGGCCGCCCCGGAGATGATCCGGGTGGCCAAGGAGGCCTACACCTACGAGTACGAACTCCAGCTGCGCAAGGAGCAGAACGAGGGCGACCTGGTGCGGGAGCTCGCCGGGCTGCAGGAGCAGCTCTCGGCCATCCACGCCGAGATCGCCGGCTACCAGGCCCGGATGGACACCGCGCTGGAGCGCGCCACCCACCAGGCCAAGGCCCAGGCCGGTCAGCGGCTGGTCGAGGCCGAGTCCACCGCCAAGGCCAACGCCGCGCTGCTGGAGGCGCAGGCGCTGGACATCCGGGCGCTGAGCGCCGCCGAGGCGCCGGAGATCCTCGACTACCGCTTCCAGCAGGACCTGCTCGACAAGCTGGAGTCGGTCGCCGCCCACCTGCCCCGCGTGGTCCAGGTCGGCGAGCACGTCGACATCGACCTGCTGGCCCTGGCCCAGCAGCTCGTCGGCGGACGTGAGACCGCCCTGTTCTCCGCCGAGGACATGGCCGCGATCCGCTCCCGCATCACCGAGATCGGCCGTCGCGTCGGCGAGCGGGAGGCGGAGATCTCCGCCCTGCTCAACCCGTCCGCCGACCCCGTCGGGACCGCGACAGGCGACGGCGTCCCGGGCGCCGCCCCGAACGGCGTCCCCGAGACCGCCCCCGAGAGCGCGCCGCGCACCCCGCGGGGCGCCGCGCCGCACCCCCAGGAAGAGGCCTGAGGACATGACCCGAGAGTTCTCCAAGATCAAGGAATCGCTGGCGGCCTGGTCGGAGATCCGCCAGCTGCTGCGCGGCGGCGAGTCCGGCCAGCTCGTCCCGGTGGTCATCCCCAAGGACCGCCGGGGCTTCGCCTGGGTGGCGCTGCTGTTCTCGGCCCTGTACCTGGCCGGGACGGCGGTGTCCGCCGGCGGCTCGTTCGGCGTGCTGGCCGCGCTCGGCTCGGCGCTCCTCCTGCTCGCGGCCGCGGTCTGGCTCTGGCGCCGGGCCATCATCGAGATCGAGGAGGGCACCACCGGCGTGCGCAGCCGCTGGGGCGCCATCACCGGCACCCTCCCGCCCGGCCGCCACTACCTCTGGCTGCCCTGGGACCGGGTCGACGCGGTGGTGGACACCTCCACCGAGATCCCGTACTCGGCGCCGATCGTGGCCTGCCCGACGGCCGAGAACGTGCCGCTGAAGTCCATCGAGTTCTTCCTGAAGTTCCGCATCGTCGACCCGGTGGCCTTCGTCCGGACGATCGGGGCGGGCAACTTCGACCTCGTGCTGAGCAGCGCCGTGCAGGACGCCATCCGCCAGCGCAGCCGCAGGGTGCACACCGAGCGCGCCTACGACCTGCGCGGCTCCGACGTGGGCGACATGCAGGAGGCCCTCAACCGCCAGCTCGGCCGGTACGGCGTGCGGGTCACCGGCGCCAACATCCCCGACGTGCAGCTCCCCGACGCCTACCAGCAGCACCTGGCCACCCGGGAGAAGGTCGCCAAGGAGATGGCGGCCTTCGAGCGGGAGTGGGAGCTGACCCGCAAGCGGCGGATCGACACGCTGCTCATGGAGATCGAGCGGGCGAAGAAGACGCGGGACGCGCGGATCGTCGAGGTGCGCGCCGCGGCCAACACCGCGCGCAAGGACGTCGCCCGCATGCTGGAGGAGCACGAGACCGAGGCCCAGCGGGTGCGCTGGGAGATCGAGGCGCGGGGCCGGGCCGAGCTCACCTCCGCCGAGAACGAGGCCAAGGCGCTGCGCCGCCTGGCGGAGTCCTACCGCGACAACCGGGCCGTGCTCCACTACGAGCTGGCCCGCCGCCGCCTGGACGTGGGGGCCCGGCTCGCCGAGAGCGCCCCGCGGCCCGTCGTCGTCCGCACCGCGGGCGGGTCCGGTGACTCCTCGGCGCTGTCCACCCTGCTCATGGCGCAGATCCTGCCGCAGCTCGGCGCAGGGAACGGCCGGCTCGCGCCGCCCGTTGACCGTACGGGCGACGGCGGCAACGGCGTCGCCGCCCACTGAGAAACGCCTGCCGAGAAACGTCCGCCGGCGGACGTCGGCTGGACGACACTGAGAACACGCACGTCATCTACCCAGGGAGTCTCCCGATGGTGTTCCGCAAGCTGAAGGCCGCGTTCGGTGCAGGTGTCGAGGTCGACACGATCCTGCAGAACTCCAACGTCCGCCCCGGCGAGATCCTGCGCGGGCAGGTCACCTTCCGCAGCAGCAGCAACGACTACCAGGTCGAGGGCATCTTCATCGACTTCACCGCGGTGGTGGAGGTGGAGCACGGCGACGAGGAGTACAAGACGACCTACAGCTTCCTGCGCCACCAGGTCTCCGGACCGTTCCACCTGGCGTCGGGCGCGGGCCACGCGATCCCCTTCGAGATCCCCGTCCCGTGGGAGACCCCGATCAGCGCCGTCGGCGGCCACCCGCTGCACGGCATGCGGCTGGGCGTCTCCACCGAGCTCGCCCTGGCCGGCGCGCTCGACAAGGGCGACCTCGACCCGCTGTTCGTCAACCCGCTGCCCGCCCAGGACCACGTCCTGGCCGCACTGGACACCATGGGCTTCCGCTTCAAGAAGGCCGACCTGGAGCGCGGCACCCTGCACGGCTCGCGCATGCCGTTCTTCCAGGAGATCGAGTACTACGCCGGCCCCGAGTACGGCCGTCACTTCAACGAGCTGGAGCTGACCTTCATCGCCGGCCCCGGCGCGATGGACGTCATCCTGGAGGCCGACACCCGCGGCGGCTTCCTGAACTCCAGCCACGACACCTACAACCGCTTCACCGTCCACTACAACGACCACCCCGGCCAGGTGGAGCAGTCCCTGCGCGGCGGCCTGCACGCGATGGCCCAGAAGCGCGGCTGGTTCTGATCCGCCTCCGGGGTACGGCCCGCGCCCGGCCGGATGCGGGCCGTACCCCGGAGCACGCCGGGCCGCGGAGCACGCCGGGCGGGTCCGGAGACCGGCCGCTACGGCGCCCGGTTCACCCGCAGGGCGGACAACCGCGTCCACACCTCGTCCACGCGCGCGTCCAGCTCCTCCAGCGAGCCCTCGTTGCGGATCACGATGTCCGCGACCCCGAGCCGGTCCTCCCGGCTCGCCTGGGCGGCGATCCGGGCGCGCGCGTCCTGCTCGGACATGCCGCGCACCCCGGTCAGCCGGGCCAGGCGCACCTCGTCGGCCGCGTCGACGACGATCACCGCGTCGTACATCGGAGCGAGCTTGTTCTCCACCAGCAGCGGCACGTCGTAGACGACGATCGCGTCCTCGTCGTCTTCGGCCGCCTGGCTTTGCAGCTCGGCGACGCGGGCGCCGACCAGCGGGTGGACGATGCCGTTGAGCGCGGCCAGTTTCCCCGAGTCCGAGAAGACGATCGACCCCAGCCGCTCCCGGTCGAGCGCGCCGTCGGCGCGGAGCACCTCGTCACCGAAGACCGCGACGACCCGCGCCAGCCCCGGGGTCCCCGGTTCGACCACCTCGCGGGCGATCTTGTCGGCGTCGATGACCACGGCTCCGCGGTCCGAGAGCCGCCGCGACACCTCGCTCTTGCCCGACCCGATGCCGCCGGTGAGTCCGATCTTCAGCATGGTCCGCAGCATACGGGCACGGCCTCGCCGGGGTCCTCCCGGCCCGGCCCGCGGGCGCGGACCGGCCCGGGTCTCCCGCACCCGGGCGCCCGCACCCCGCCGCCCGCAGTCCGCCGCCCGCAGTCCGGCGCCCGGCGTCCGGCGTCCGCGGAAGGGGCTTCAGGAGCGGCGGCGCATGTGCACGAGGGTCAGGTGGTCGCTCATCCGCTCCCGGTGGGTCTCCCGGTAGCCGTGGCGGCGGTAGAGCCGCAGGTTGCCCTCCGACAGGTGCCCGGTGAACAGGTCGAACGCGAGCGCCTCGGCGATCTCCTCGTGCAGGGCCGCCAGCAGCGCCCCGCCGATCCCCCGGCCCTGCATGTCGGGGGCGACCACCAGCCGCCCGACCCGGCAGGTCGTCTCCGACGTCCGGCCGCGGACCGCGCCGACGATCCGCCCGTCGTCCCGCGCGACGAGCACGGTTCCCGCCCCGACGGCCCGGCGGACCTGCTCGGCCGACTCGACCAGCGGCGGGATGAACGGGTCTCCGTAGAGCTGGGCCTCGGTCACGTACGCCGCGCGCTGCACGGTGAGGATCTCTCCGGCGTCCGCGGAGCCTGCCCGCTCGATCACTGCCACGGCGCCACCTTAGCGACGCGCTCCTCTCCGGGCCACCACCACGTCCCGCCCTTCGCCGGGACGGGCCGCTCCGGCCCTCTGAGGGCCGTCCCGGGGCATCGGGGAGCGTCCCGGCGCGGAACCATCGGGGAGAACTCCGGGGACGGTCCAGGGACGCGGTCCGGTCCGGGAACGCGGTCCAAGGACGCGGTCCGGTCCGGGAACGCGGTCCAAGGACGCGGTCCGGTCCGGGAACGCGGTCCAAGGACGCGGTCCGGTCCGGGAACGCGGAAGGGCCCCGCCGGAGCGGGGCCCTTCTGCGAACCGTGCTTACCGCTTCACCTCGGCCTCAGGCCTCAGCTCTGGCCGCCCGCGAGCTTCTCGCGCAGAGCCGCGAGAGCCTCGTCGGAGGCGAGGGCGCCGGCCGCCGGAGCGGAGGAGCCGCTGGAGGAGGTCGACGGCGTCTCACCGGAGTAGGAGGTGGGGGCCGCCTCGCCCGCCTCGGCCTCGGCCTTGCGGGCCTCCTCGACCTGCTTCTTGTGCGCCTCGAAGCGGGTCTGGGCCTCGGCGTACTGCCGCTCCCACTCCTCGCGCTGCTTGTCGAAGCCCTCGAGCCACTCGCCGGTCTCCGGGTCGAAGCCCTCGGGGTAGATGTAGTTGCCCTGGTCGTCGTAGGTCGCCGCCATGCCGTACAGCGTGGGGTCGAACTCGACGTCGGCGCCCATCGCACCCTCGTTGGCCTGCTTGAGCGAGAGCGAGATCCGACGGCGGTCGAGGTCGATGTCGATGATCTTCACGAAGATCTCGTCGCCGACCTGGACGACCTGCTCGGGGATCTCGACGTGGCGCTCGGCCAGCTCGGAGATGTGGACCAGGCCCTCGATGCCCTCCTCGACCCGGACGAACGCACCGAACGGCACCAGCTTGGTGACGCGGCCCGGCACGACCTGGCCGATCTGGTGGGTGCGGGCGAACTGCTGCCACGGGTCTTCCTGCGTCGCCTTGAGCGACAGGGAGACGCGCTCGCGCTCCATGTCCACGTCGAGAACCTCGACGGTGACCTCCTGGCCCACCTCGACGACCTCGGAGGGGTGGTCGATGTGCTTCCAGGAGAGCTCGGAGACGTGGACCAGGCCGTCGACGCCGCCGAGGTCCACGAAGGCGCCGAAGTTGACGATCGAGGAGACGACGCCCTTGCGGACCTGACCCTTCTGCAGGGTGTTGAGGAACGTCTGGCGGACCTCGGACTGGGTCTGCTCCAGCCAGGCGCGGCGGGACAGGACCACGTTGTTGCGGTTCTTGTCCAGCTCGATGATCTTCGCCTCGAGCTCGCGGCCGACGTACGGCTGCAGGTCGCGGACGCGGCGCATCTCGACCAGGGAGGCCGGCAGGAAGCCGCGCAGGCCGATGTCGAGGATGAGACCGCCCTTGACGACCTCGATGACCGTGCCGGTGACGATGCCGTCCTCGTCCTTGATCTTCTCGATCGTGCCCCAGGCCCGCTCGTACTGAGCGCGCTTCTTGGACAGGATCAGGCGGCCTTCCTTGTCCTCCTTCTGGAGGACAAGGGCCTCGACGTGCTCACCGACCTCGACGACGTCCGCCGGGTCGACATCATGCTTGATCGAGAGCTCACGCGAGGGGATCACACCCTCGGTCTTGTAGCCGATGTCGAGCAAAACTTCATCTCGATCGACCTTGACGACGGTGCCCTCGACGATGTCGCCGTCGTTGAAGTACTTGATGGTCAGGTCGATCGCTGCGAGGAACTCTTCCTCAGAGCCGATGTCGTTGACCGCTACCTGCGGGGTGCTCGAGGTGGCCTCAGTGCTGCTCGTCATGTGTGGAATTGCTCCGAACGCGGACAGATGTCGATGTGGCGAACGCGCGGCAGGCTTCTTATCGTTCAGCCGAGACAGGAGTTCGCATCGACGTGATCGAGCGCGAGCCCACTCCGTCCGAGACACGCGCGAGCCCACAGCGCAGCGATCAGCATATGAGACCAGAGCGGCCTGGTCAATCCGGAAAGACCTCGTCCCGGAGGGGCCCACATGCCGCAACGGCGGCGGGGACGCCTAATAGGCGTTGACCTGCCCTCTCCGCTTGGAGGTGATATTACCCCGAAGTTTCCGGGGGATGGAGATCCTCTCGGGATCACCGTCGGCCGTGTAGCGCTCGCCGGGGTGCTTCTCCAGCCATTCCAGCCAGTACTGGGAGCACCACTTACGGCACTCGCCCTTCTTGCCGTTGCTCTGGATCCGCTGGACGGCCCGCCGGTCGTAGTCCTTGACGAAGGGCGACACCGACGGCTGGGCGCCGGCCAGGAAGACGGCCCTGAAGGCGAACCCCGTCCCGTCCCAGGACCCCTTCTGCACGGTGGAGCGCTTGCGCGGCATCGCCCCGAACGGCAGCGCCATCGTCTCCGACGGGCCGGCGCCGAGCGCCTTCAGCATCCGCTCGACACGGGCGAGCTGCACGGCGATGCCCTGCTTCGACAGGCCCGGCAGGTACGGGTGGCTCCAGGTGTGGTTGGCCACCTCGAAGCCGCGCGAGGACAGCCACTGCACGGCGCGCGCCTGGTCGGCCCGGCTCTGCAGCCCGAACGGCTGCCGGTTGACCCAGAAGGTGGCGACCGGCCGGAAGCCCGGGTACTTCTTCGCCACCTGGTAGATGATGCCGACCGCGGTGTCCTTCTCCGGCAGGCCCGCGTCGTCCAGCGCGAAGTGGCTGGGGTGGCCGTCGTCGAAGGTGAGCACGACCGGGTGTCGGCCCGCGGGGACGTCCATCCGCCCGGCGGCGAACTCCCGGGCGGTGACCGGCACGTACCCCTGCCTGGCCAGCCGCTCCATCTCCTTGCGCACCTGGTCGGGGGTGCGGTCGATGGAGGCCCGCCGCTTCTTCACGATCCGGTGGTACATGATCACGGGGACCATCCCCGCCTCGTTGGCCTTCACCTGCCGGGCGAACTCCGGGGTCGCGGTGACCGCCTGGGGCAGGTCGGCCGAGGGCAGGTCCGGCGTCGGGGAGGGTGTCGGCGCCGGGGACGCGCTCTGCGCCCGCCGCCCCGGCGCGGGGACCGCGGCGGACGGGCCGGCGCTCTCGGATGAGTCGGGCAGCAGGAACAGGACCCCGGTGGCGATGACCACGACCACGACGTTGGCCAGCATGATGAACCGCGTGAGAGGGGGGGTTGGACTGCGCACAAAACTCCCGTGCCCGTCGAGGTGTCGGCCTGCCGTCCCACCCTAGAACAGACCGGGACAAGCCCAGACACATCCAGCGGCACCCCTCACCCGCACCGCGCCCCGCGACGGCCGGCCGCCGGTCGGCGGCTCGCCGGTCAGTGGCCGGCGTCCTGCCACGTGCGCCCGACGCCCACCGACACCTCCAGGGGGACGCGCAGCTCGTAGGCGGCGTTCATCCGGGTCCGGACCAGCTCGCGCAGGGTCTCCAGCTCACCCGGCGCCACCTCGAACACGAGTTCGTCGTGGACCTGCAGCAGCATCCGCGAGCCCAGGCCCGCCTCGCGCAGCGCGGCGCCCACCCGCAGCATCGCGATCTTGATGATGTCGGCCGCCGAGCCCTGGATCGGCGCGTTGAGCGCCATCCGCTCGGCCATGTCACGGCGCTGCCGGTTGTCGCTGTTGAGGTCGGGCAGGTAGCGGCGGCGGCCGAGGATGGTCTCGGTGTAACCGTCCTGCCGGGCGCGGGCGACGATCGCGTTGAGGAAGTCGCGGACGCCGCCGAACTCCTCGAAGTACTCCTCCTTGAGGCCGCGGGCCTCGGGCACCGGGATGCCGAGCTGCGCCGAGAGCCCGAAGTCGGACAGGCCGTAGGCCAGCCCGTAGTTCATCGCCTTGATCTTGGCGCGCATCTCGCCGGTGACCTTCTCCGGTTCGGTGCCGAAGACCCGCGCCGCGGTCGCCTGGTGGAAGTCGTGCCCGGACTCGAACGCGGCGATCAGCGCCTCGTCACCGGACAGGTGCGCCATGATGCGCAGCTCGATCTGGCTGTAGTCGGCGGTCAGCAGCGTCTCGTAGCCGGATCCGACCGTGAAGCCCTGCCGGATGCGGCGGCCCTCGGCGGTGCGGATCGGGATGTTCTGCAGGTTGGGCTGCTTGGAGCTGAGCCGCCCGGTGGCCGCCACCGTCTGCTCGAACGTCGTGTGGATCCGGCCGTCGTCGGAGATCTCCTTGATCAGACCCTCGACCGTGACCCGGAGCTTCTCCTGGTCGCGGTGGCGCAGCATGATCGTCGGCAGCTCGTGCTCGGTCTGCGCGGCCAGCCAGGCCAGTTGGTCGGCGTCGGTGCTGTAGCCGGTCTTGATCTTCTTGGTCTTGGGCAGTCCCAGCCTGACGAAGAGGATCTCCTGGAGCTGCTTGGGCGAGCCCAGGTTGAACTGCTCGCCCACCGAGGCGTGCGCCTCCTCGACGGCCTGCTTCACCGCCGCCCGGAACTCCTCCTCCAGGGCGCCGAAGTGGTCGCGGTCGGCGGCGATGCCCGTCCGCTCCATCTCGGCCAGGACCGTCACCAGCGGCAGCTCCACGTCCCGCAGCAGGCTGGTGGCCGCCCGCGGCTCCAGGAACGCCTCCAGCGCGCCCGCCAGGTCGCGCACGGCCACGGCCCTCAGCCCGAGGTCGCGGACCGCGTCGGCCTCCTGGTCGTCGAACAGGGAGGTCTGCCCGTCCGCAGGGGCCTCGCCCTTCAGCTCGCGGCCGAGATAGACCCGGACCAGGTCCTCCAGGACGAACGAACGCTGCCCCGGGGCCGCCAGGTAGGCGGCCAGCGCCGTGTCGCAGGACAGGCCGCGCAGCTCCAGGCCCTGCGCCCAGAGCGCCAGGATGAGCCCCTTGGCGTCGTGCACCGCCTTGGGCCCGGCCTCGTCGGCCAGCCAGGCGCGCAGCGCCGCCTCGTCGGCCTCGGTCAGCCCGGAGGGGTCGACGAACGCCGCCCGGGCGCCGGCCGCGTCGCCGTCCCCCCCGGCCGGCGCGGCGATCGCCAGGGCGTCGATCCGGCCGGTGCCCCTGCCGTGCGCCCCCGTGAAGGCCAGGCCGGCCCGCCCTGCGGGCAGCGCCTCCAGCCATCCGGCCACCTCACCGGGGCCGAGCGCGACGACGTCGACCTCGAAGCCGTCCCCGGCGCCCGCCGCGCTGCCGGGCTCGGCCGAGCCGAGGGTCTTGAAGAGCCGTTCGCGGATCTCGCCCCGGAACTCCAGGGTGTCGAGGATCTTGTCGACCTCGGCACGGTCCAGCTCGCCGACCTTCAGCCCGGCGACCTCCTGCTCCAGCGGCACGTCGCGCACGAGCTGGGTCAGGCGGCGGTTCATCAGCACCTGGTCGAGGTGGTCGCGGAGCTTGTCGCCGACCTTGCCCTTGACCTCGTCGACCCGGTCGACCAGTGCCTCCAGCGAGCCGAACTCCCTGATCCACTTGGCCGCGGTCTTCTCCCCCACGCCCGGGATGTTCAGCAGGTTGTCGCTGACGTCGCCGCGGATGGCGGCGAAGTCGGGGTACTGGGCCGGGGTGAGGTCGTACTTCTCCAGCACGGCCTCGGGGGTGAAGCGCGTCATGTTGCTGATCCCGACCCGGGTCATCAGCACCGTGATCCGCTCGTCGACGAGCTGCAGCGCGTCGCGGTCGCCGGTGACCACCAGCACGTCCATGTCCTGCGCGGCGGCCCGGGTGGCGAGGGTGGCGATCAGGTCGTCGGCCTCGTAGCCGGCCAGCGACAGGTGCGGGACGCGCAGCGTGTCGAGCATCTCGTGGATCAGGCTCATCTGGCTGCGGAAGCTGTCCGGGCTGGCGCTGCGGGTGGCCTTGTAGCCGGCGTACTCCTCGTGCCGGAAGGTCGGCTCCGAGCGGTCGAAGCAGACCGCCACATGGGACGGCCGCTCGTCGCGGAGCACGTTGACCAGCATCGACGTGAACCCGTAGATGGCGTTGGTCTTCTGCCCCGTGGAGGTGGAGAAGTTCTCCTCCGGCAGCGCGTAGAACGCCCGATAGGCCAGAGAATGCCCATCCAGCAGCAGGAGACACGGACGAGTAGGGGTCGCTTCACTCTTCGGCACGGCAGAAGCCTAGTCTCCTGGTGCGACAGAAAACCCGGCCCCGCACGACAGGAGTCACCCTTGACCATGACCGATCCCGACGAGACGGCACCCCTCCGGGACCTGCCGGGCGCCGCGCACGCCACCACCCTGGTCGAGCGGATGGGCATCGAGATCCTGGAGGCGAGCGCCGAGCGCGTCGTCGCCACCATGCCCGTCGAGGGCAACACCCAGCCGTACGGCCTGCTGCACGGCGGCGCGTCCTGCGTCCTGGCCGAGACCATCGGCTCCGTCGGCTCGGCCCTGCACGCCGGCCCCGGCCGCATCGCCGTCGGCATCGAGATCAGCGCCACCCACCACCGCTCGGCCACCTCCGGCCTGGTCACCGGCGTGGCCACCCGCCTGCACGGCGGCCGGACGGTCGCCACCTACGACATCGCGATCACCGACGAGCAGGGCCGGCGCGTGTGCACCTCCCGGCTCACCTGCATGCTCCGCGACGCCTCCTGAAGACGCCGTCCGGAGATCAGGCCGGGGATGACCGCCGCCCCGTCACGGGGCGGTCCACCGGTGGGCATGCCGTCCCGTGGCGTGGGGGCGGCCTGGGGAATTCCCTTGTCCGTCCTCCTGGATCATGGACGGGACGCTAGCGTGTTCGGGTCCGAAGCGGACAGGCGGCCGGGCCGGCCGTCTCAGAGGGCGGGTGACGTCGACGCCCGCGGGGAGGCCGAGTAGAAAACGTGCGGAGTCGGGGAAGCTCCACACGGCGCCAAAGGCCTCCCCGCGGGCTCGCGCCGTACGGCGTGCCCGCGCCGTGCCGGACACGCCGGTGGCCCGCCCCCGGGAGAGGGGCGGGCCACCGGCCACGGAACCCGCCGAAGGCTCAGACGTCGGTGTGCGTCGGGTCCAGCACGCGGCGCAGGAAGGACCTGGTGCGCTCGTGCTGCGGCGCGCCGATGACCTGCTCGGCCGGGCCGTCCTCGACGATGACGCCGCCGTCCATGAAGACCACCCGGTCGGCCACGTCGCGGGCGAACGCCATCTCGTGGGTGACCACCAGCATGGTCATGCCCTCCTCGGCCAGCTTGCGCATGACCGTGAGCACGTCGCCGACCAGCTCCGGGTCGAGCGCCGAGGTGGGCTCGTCGAAGAGCATCAGCGCCGGGCTCATCGCCAGCGCCCGGGCGATCGCCACCCGCTGCTGCTGGCCGCCGGAGAGCTGCGCCGGGTAGGCGTCGCGCTTGGCGGCGACGCCCACCTTCTCCAGGTTCTCCATGGCGACGCGTTCCGCCTCCGCCCTGCCGCGCTTGAGCACGCGGCGCTGGGCGATCATGACGTTCTCCAGCGCGGTCATGTGCGGGAAGAGGTTGAACTGTTGGAAGACCATGCCGACCCGGCGCCGGGCGGCGTCGATGTCGACGTCGCGGTGGGTCAGTTCGACCCCGTCCACGACCACCTGGCCCGAGGTGGGCTCCTCCAGCAGGTTCACGCACCGTAGCAACGTGGACTTGCCGGAACCCGACGGGCCGATGACGCAGACCACCTGGCCGGGGTCGACGGTGAAGTCGATGCCCTTGAGGACCTGGAGCGCACCGAACGACTTGTGCAGGTCCCTGATCTCTACTGCGTGTGCCATCTTCCTCACCGCGCCTTCGCCTGGCGTGCTTCGAGCCGCCGTACCACGATGCTCAGCGGGATCGTGATGAGCAGGTAGGTCGCACCGGCCAGCAGCAGCGGCGTGCTGTCGGCGTACTCGGTGGCGATGTCCTGTCCGAACTTGGTCAGCTCGCTCGTCGCCGAGGTGACGCCGATCGCGAACACCAGCGAGGAGTCCTTGAACAGCAGGATCAGCTCGTTGGTCAGCGGCGGGATCACGATGCGCAGCGCCTGCGGGATCACCACCGTGATCATGGCCCTGGAGTACGACATGCCCAGCGAGCGCGCCGCCTCCATCTGGCCCCGCGGCACCGCCTGCAGGCCCGCCCGGATCGTCTCGGCCATGTAGGCCGCCGAGACCAGGCCGAGCGCGATCGCGACGACGCCGTACTCGTCGAAGGGGAACCGGATCCCCGGGAACGCGGTCGGGACGGCCAGCCCGAGCAGGATGAAGACCAGCACCGCCGGGAGACCGCGGAAGACCTCGATGTAGACGAGCGCGATCCACCGGTTGGGGGCCGCGGAGGACAGCCGCATGAGCGCGACCACCAGCCCCAGGAAGAAGCCCAGGACGTACCCGGAGACCGTGTAGATCACCGTGTTCTTCAGCGCGATGGTGAAGATCTCCGGGAAGAGGTTCTCCGCCACCTTCATGTCGAGGAAGTGCTCGCGGATCGCCGCCCAGTCGGCCAGGCTCACCACCAGGGCGGCGAGGACGACGAAGACGGCGTACTGGACGCCGCGGCTGATGTTGCGGCGCTGACGAGGACTGAGCCCCGCCCCTGCGGAGGATCCGGAGGGGGCGGGGGGTCCGGTCATCGTGGACTGTTCCGACATGGAATCAGGCGCCCGGCTTCTTGCCGAACCACTTCTCGTAGATGGTGTCGTAGCTGCCGTCCGACTTGGCCGCGGCGATGGCGTCGTTGAGGGCCTTCACCAGGTCGGCGCTGCCCTTCTTGGCCGCCACGCCGTACTGGGCGCCGGTCTCGATGACGCCGCCCAGCTCGAACTTCTCGGCGATCTCGGGCTTCTTCAGCCAGTCGTTGATGACCGGCAGGTCCTGCAGGACCACGTCGACCTGCCCGGCCTGCAGGGCCGCGATCTGCTTGCCCGCGTCGTCGAACTGCTTGGGGTCGAAGCCCTTGCTCTTGGCGTAGTCGAGGCTCGTGGTCGCCGCCTGCACGCCGAAGCGCAGATTGCCCGACTTGACCTCCTCGATCGTGGTGACCTTCTTGCCCTTGGGCGAGAGGAAGGCGATCACCTCGTCGAAGTACGGGTCGGAGAAGTCGAGGTTGGCCTTGCGCTCCTCGGTGATGGTCATGCCCGCCGCGGCCACGTCGCACTTGCCGGCGTTGAGCGCCGCGCCACTCTTGATCGAGTCGAATTTGATGTCGACGATCTCCTGCGTCACACCGAGCTTCTTGGCGGCCAGGTCGACGATGTCGACGTCGAAGCCGACGACCTTGTCGCCCTCCTTGTACTGGAAGGGGGGGTACGGCAGGCTCGTGCAGGTGGTCAGCTTGCCGGGGGTGACCAGCTTCGGACCGCCGGCGGCGGCCGGAGCGCTGGACGAGGCACCCTCGCTGGGGCCGGCGGTGGTGGTGGTGGAGCCGCCGCCGCAGGCCGACAGGCTCAGCGCGCCGGCGACGACCACGGCACCCACCGCGAGCGCCCGGCGGGGAATGAAACTCAGGCCCACGACGGCCTCCTTCTCGGTCAATGTCGCTTTGTGCATGGATACCTCAATTCGGGTGATGCTGCCTTACAGGTACGCCAGGGCAGGTCACCGCTGTGACACGATTCGGACAACAAGTTCAGCCACCCGTATTACTCCGGCATACCCCGATCTAACGTGATCGTCATGTCCCGCATCGCCGTACGTGCCGCGGTCGCCGTGCTCCTCCTCATGCCGGCGACCGCCTGCACCGGACAGCCGGAACCCCGGACGGATGCGGCCTCCGGGGCCGTCGCGACGCCGGCGTACGCGCTGCCGCCCCGTCCCGTCAGGCCCGGCGAGACCCGCATCACGGCCGCCCCCGTGCAGGACGGCGACACCCGGTTCCAGGTGATCGGCCTGCAGAAGGGGCTCAGCGGCTTCTTCGCCAGCCACGCCGAGTGGCAGGCCCGGGGGCAGTACGTGGTGGTGCGGATCGTCGCCGACAACCCCGGGCGCACCAACTCCCGCTTCGACGCCAAGCGGCAGCGGCTGCTCACCTCCGACGGCACGGCCCACCCGGTCGACGCGTTCGCCCAGGCGACCAAGCGGCAGCCGGACGCCTTCCTGCTGGGCGCCGGCGTCCGGGTCGAGATGGACCTGTGGTTCGACATCCCCGAGGAGGCGTCGGTGACCGCGGTCCGGCTGTACGGCGACCCGCCGCTGGGCTACACCCGCACGGACGGCGCCACGGTGCCGCTGCGCTGAGCGGCGCGGGCGGACGGGCCCGCCGAGACGGGCCCGTCCGTGATCACGCGGTACGGCTCACGCCTCGTCCGCGGGCGGCCTGTCCGCAGGCGGGGCGTCCGCGGCCGGCTCCTCCGCGGGCGCGTCGTGCCCGAGACCGCCGCCGAGGTAGGCGGCCTGCACGTCGGGGTCGTCGAGCAGCTGCGCCGCGGGGGCGCTCTTGACCACCCTGCCGGTCTCCAGCACGTAGGCCCGGTGGGCGAGCTTCAGCGCCTGCTGGGCGTTCTGCTCCACCAGCAGCACCGTGACGCCGCGCCGGTTGATCTCCTCGATGATGTCGAAGATCTGCTGGACCAGCAGCGGGGCCAGGCCCATGGACGGCTCGTCCAGCAGCAGCACCTTCGGCTTGGCCATCAGCGCCCGGCCGATGGCGAGCATCTGCTGCTCGCCGCCGGACATCGTGCCGGCCGCCTGGTTGCGGCGCTCGGCCAGCCGCGGGAACAGCTCGTAGGCCTCGGCGAGCTCGGCACCGAAGTCGCCCGAGCGGGTGTAGGCGCCCATCAGCAGGTTGTCGTGGACCGTCATGCCGGGGAAGATGCCGCGCCCCTCGGGCGCCTGCCCCAGACCCGCCATCACCCGCTTGTGGCCGGGCATCTTGCTGATGTCCTGGCCGTCGAAGACGATGCTCCCCGAGGTCAGGCCGCGCAGGCCGGAGATCGTCTTCAGGGTGGTCGTCTTGCCCGCCCCGTTCGCCCCGATGAGCGTGACGATCTCGCCCTGGTTCACCTCGACCGAGATGCCCTTGAGCGCCGCGATCTTGCCGTAGTGGACGTGGATGTCCTTGATCTCAAGAAGCATCTGCCGGTGCCCCCAAATACGCCTCGACGACCCGGGGGTCGTTCCGCACCTCGTCGGGCAGGCCGTCGGCGATCTTCTGACCGAAGTCCAGCACCGCGATGCGGTCGCTGATGCCCATGATGAGGCTCATGTCGTGCTCGATGATGAGAATGGTCCGCCCGGCGTCCCGGATGTCGCGGATGAGCTGCTGCAGCGCCACCTTCTCCGCCGGGTTCATGCCCGCGGCGGGCTCGTCCAGCAGCAGCAGCTTCGGATTGGTCGCCAGCGCCCGGGCGATCTCCAGCCGTCGCTGGTCGCCGTAGGGCAGGTTCTTGGCGTGGTCGTGCGCGCGGTGCGGGATGCCGACGAACTCCAGCAGCTCCAGCGCCAGCCTGCGGCCGTCCCGCTCGGCCTGCCGGTGCCAGGGCAGGCCGAGCGCCACGCTCACCATGCCGGACCGGTGGTGGGCGTCCGCGCCCACCATGATGTTCTCGACCGCCGTCATGTTGTGGAACAGCCGGATGTTCTGGAACGTCCGGGCCACGCCCTTACGGGTGATCTTGAAGCGCTTGGTCCCGCTGATCTTCTCGCCCAGGAAGCGGACCTCGCCCTGGGTCGGCCGGTAGACGCCGGTCACCACGTTGAACACCGTGGTCTTGCCGGCGCCGTTGGGGCCGATGAGCGCGAAGATCTCGCCCTCGTTGACCGTCAGGTTCACGTCGTTCAGCGCCGTGACGCCGCCGAACCGCATGACGAGGTCCTTCAGCTCCAGCATCGCGCGGCCGCCGCGCTCCTGGCCCGCAGCACTCGCTTCGGTGCTCACTTGGAGGCCACCTCCTCACCGTGCGACTCCGGCCCGGGCACCTCTGCACCGAGCGTACCCATCCCGCCTGACCCCTCTTTCAGCTCCGCTTTCCGCTGACGCGACGGCAGCAGGCCCTCCGGGCGGAAGATCATCAGCGCGACGAGCACCGCGCCGAAGATCAGCATGCGGTACTCCTGCAGGCCGCGGAAGCGCTCGGGCAGCCAGGCCACGATGAACGCGCCCAGCATGACGCCCGGCAGGTTGCCCGCCCCGCCCATGACCACCGCGGCCAGGATCGTCGCCGAGAGCAGGAACTGGAAGTCGTTCGGGTTGATCGAGATGGACTTGGCCGCCCACAGCACGCCCATCGCGCCGCCGATCGAGGCGCCGATGGCGAAGGCCAGCATCTTGAAGCGGAAGGTCGGCACGCCCATGACCTCGGCCGCGTCCTCGTCCTCCCGGATCGCCGCCCAGGAGCGTCCCACCCGGCTCTTCTCCCAGCGCTTGACCAGGATGATCACCACGACGGCGAGGGCCACCAGCAGGTAGTAGTAGGGCCGCGGGTCGAGCACGCCGTACTTGAAGATCTCGACGTCGCCGATCGTGATGCCCTCGAAGCTCGGCGGGTGCGGGATGCCGCGGATGCCGTTCGGACCGCCGATCTCGTCGGTGTTCCGGGCGGTGATGCGGATGATCTCGCCGAAGCCCAGCGTGACGATCGCCAGGTAGTCGCCGCGCAGCCGCAGCGTCGGGGCGCCCAGCGTGACGCCCGCCAGCGCGCAGATCGCGATACCGGCCACCATGATGACCCAGAAGTTCCAGCCCATCCGGGTGCCGAGCAGCGCCATCGCGTAGCCGCCGACCGCGTAGAACGCGACGAAGCCCAGGTCGAGCAGGCCCGCCTGGCCCACCACGACGTTCAGGCCGATGGCCAGCAGCACGTAGGTGCCGATCGGGAAGAACAGGATCGTCGCCCAGTCGGTGTCGGGCGACATGAAGCTGCCGATGGTCTCGGACGGCAGCAGCAGCGCCGCGACGATCAAGAGGAGGTAGACGATCCACCGCTGCCAGCCGGGGGCCTGCTGCCAGCGATCGTGCATCACGTCGCCGGCATGACCCAGCCGCCGGCGGAAACCTGCCACGGAAGTCTGCTTGTCGTTCATGCGCGCGCCTGCTGGAGTGATTCACCGAGGATGCCGGTGGGGCGGAACATCAGGACCAAGACGAGGATGGTGAAGGAGATCACGTGCTTCCAGTCGGAACCGAAGAAGATCGCTCCGTAGTTCTCCACCAGACCGAGCGTGACTCCGCCGACCAGGGCGCCCCGCAGGTTGCCGATGCCGCCCAGGACGGCCGCGGTGAACGCCTTGATGCCGAAGAGGAACCCGATGTAGTAGTTCGTGTTCTCGTAGGCGATCAGGTACAGCGCACCGGCCACGCCGGCCATGCCGCCGCCGATCAGGAACGTCATCCGCACGATGGAGTCGATGTTGACGCCCATCAGGACCGCCGCCTCGGGGTTCTGCGCGGTGGCGCGGATGCCGCGGCCGATCTTCGTGCGGTTCACCAGCCGGTCCAGCACGACCATCATGCCGACGGCCGCCACGACGACGACCACCTGGTGCAGCTTGACCGGGTGTCCGGCGATGGAGAACAGCTCGGTCCGCTCCATGATCGGAGGCAGGGCCATCTGGATCCGGCCCTGCTGGGGGCGGTCGAAGACCTCCGGGATCACGATGAGCGCGAACAGCTCCTGGAGGAAGATCGAGGCGCCGATCGCGGAGATGAGGGCCGCGAGCCGCGACGCGCCGCGGCGGCGCAGCGGCCGGTAGGCGATGCGCTCCAGCGCCACCGCCGTGCCCGCGGAGGCGAGCATGCCGGCCAGGATCATCAGGATGATCACGCCGACCAGCGCGAGGCCGGTGAGCGCCGAGTTGATGCCCAGCACGAAGGGCACGAACATCGCGCCGAAGGTGCCGATCATGAACACTTCGGAGTGCGCGAAGTTGATCAGCCTGAGCACGCCGTACACCATCGTGTACCCGAGCGCGATCAGGGCGTAGATCGACCCGAAGGCCAGGCCGTCGACCGTCGACGGCCAGAACTGATTGATGAAGTCATTGAACACTGAGGATTACCACTTCTAGCGGGGATCGCCTGCACTGTCCGGCAGCCGCGCTTCCGGCGGATCTCGTGGACCCCCCGGACGTGCGCGGAGAGCGGGGACCGCATCGCGGCCATCCCGCTCCCCGCGCCGACTGCCAACTCTCCTCGGAGCCTGCGGACTCAGCCCAGCTTCGCCTCCGCGGCCTTGCCGAGCAGCGTGATGGCGCCGCCCTTGACCTGGTAGATGTAGATGTCCTTGGCCTCGACCTCACCGTTCGGGGCGAACTTCACCTGCTTGGAGACGCCCGCGATGTCCACCGTGGAGATGAACTGGTTGATGTCCTCGGGCGTGGTCTTGCCGGCCTTGACCGCCTCGATGAAGACCGTCGCGGCGTCGTAGCCCTCGGAGGCGTAGATCGCCGGGTCGGCGCTGTAGGCGGCCTTGTAGGCGGCGGCGAACTCCTTGACCTTGGCGTCCGTGACGTCCGGGGTCGCGATGTAGCACGGGCAGCCGACGAGCGCGCCCTCGGCGTTCTCCGCGCCGGCGCCCTCGATCAGGCCCTTGTCCAGCGAGCCGTCGCCGGAGAGGAACTTGGCGGTCACGTTCTTGTCGCGGAGCTGCTTGAGCAGGTTGCCGCCCGCGGCGTAGTAGCCGCCGAAGAAGATCGCGTCGGGCTTGGCGGCGGCGACCTTGTTCGCGACCGAGGAGAAGTCGCTCTCCGCCGGGTCGAGCGAGTCGTCCGTCACCGTGACGCCCTTGGTCTTCAGCTGGGCGCGGACCGCATCGGCCAGCGGCTTGCCGTACTCGGACTTGTCGTCGATGACGAACACGTTCTTGGCCGCGGCGCCGCCCGCGATGAAGTCGGCGATGCCGGGGCCCTGGACGCCGTCGTTCGGCAGCACGCGGTGCCAGTACTTCCAGCCGTTCTCGGCGAGCTTCACGTTCGTGGCCGAGGCCGAGATGCTCGGCAGCTTCGCCTCCTCCAGGACCGGGCCGACCTGGGCCGACTCACCGGAGAACGCCGGGCCGATCAATCCCACGATCTTGTCGGTCTTGATCGCCTGCTGGGCCAGGGCGACGGCCTTGGACGGGTCGGCCTGGCTGTCGTACTCGACCAGCTCGATCTTCACCGCGGGGTTGGTCTTGTTGTACTGGTCGATGGCGAGCTTCGCGCCGTTCCGCGGGGGGATGACGATGCCGGCGTTCGCACCGGTCAGGTCGCCCATGAAGCCGATCTTGACAGCGCCCGGAGCGGCAGCGCTGGAGCCGCCGTCCGCCGGCGTGGTCTCCGAGCCGCCGTTACCGCAGGCAGCGAGACCAAGGGCGAGCGCCATGCCGGCGGCAAGCACTCCACCGAGGCGAGCAGTCTTAGGCCGCAAGGTTGCCTTCCTTTCACCCGGCCCTGGTCGGGACCGAGTTCACAGATGCCCTCCCCTGTCGGGGTGGTCAAGAGGTTGTGTCGGTTAGTACAACCAGCGGATGTCACAGGTCGATACAGGAACGCCCGCCGTTACCGCTTCGTTATTACACCGATCCTATTCATCTACCAGCGCAAAGGCCATCGCCGCCCGCGACCTGCGATCTTTCCCGTCCCACCTGTCGGACACGACAGAGCCCGCGCGCCCCCTGGGGAACAGGGGGTCGCGCGGGCTCCGGCGTGAAAGATCGTCTCGCCGTGCGGCGGAGCGCAGGGCCGGGCGTCCGCCGTCAGGACCCCACGGCCCGGCCGCCCTCGCCGCCCCCACCCGGGCCCGGCACCGCGCCCACCACGATCTGCGCCACCTCGCGCATGCTCAGCCGCCGGTCCATGGACGCCTTCTGGATCCACCGGAACGCCTGCGGCTCGCTCCACCCGTGCTCGGCCATGAGCAGCCCCTTGGCCCGCTCCACCAGCTTGCGCGTCTCCAGCCGGTCGGACAGGGTGCCGACCTCCCGCTCCAGCGCCGCGATCTCCTCGTGCCGGCTCACCGCCATCTCGATCGCCGGCACCAGGTCCGACTTGGTGAACGGCTTGACCAGATAGGCCATCGCTCCGGCGTCCCTGGCCCGCTCGACCAGGTCCCGCTGCGAGAAGGCGGTCAGGATCAGGCACGGCGCGATCCGCTGCGACACGATCTGCTCGGCGGCCGAGATCCCGTCCAGGACGGGCATCTTCACGTCCAGGATCACCAGATCGGGCCGGAGCTCGGACGCCAGCTTGACCGCCGCCTCCCCGTCCCCGGCCTCGCCGACGACGGCGTACCCGTCCTCCTCCAGCATCTCCTTGAGGTCGAGGCGGATCAGCGCCTCGTCTTCCGCGATCACCACTCGCCGCTGCGTACTCACGAGCAAGAGAGTACCGACGTCCGCTAGATTGGAACCACGCCGGTGCCCGTGACCGATCCCCTTCCGGGTTAAGATCACCACCGGTGGCCGCGATCCGGGCCGCCCCCGGAGACGAGCCCCGATATCCCAACGGCAGAGGAAATGGTCTCAAACACCATCGAGTGTGGGTTCGAATCCCACTCGGGGCACCTCACCCGGAGCCGCCCGGCCTAGCGCCGGGTGGCTCCGCCGCTCTCGCGCCTCCGGCGCCGTCACAGCCTTCCCGACGTGTACTACATGATCGATTTATGCGTCACATGTGATGTTCAGGGCATTCGGCCGTCAGGAGGCCCGTCTTCTCGGTGAGCCCGTGCCGTACGCCTGGGGTGGCCGAGCAGCGCGGCCGGCTCGGCCCGCCGGCCCGGGATCGCCACGGCGTCCCGCACCTCGGCGGCGTGCCGGTCGAGCGCCGCGCCGGCCCCGGGTGCCGGACGCGGGACTCCTGCACCGCCACCGCGCCCGGTCGGCCCCGCCGGACGCGGAAGCGGGGCCGCGCTTCCGGCGGGGACGCGGGCGGGCGTGTCAGACCGCGGCGCCGATGGTGTGGACGCGCAGGGCGTTGGTGGTGCCGGCGTGGCCGGGAGGGGAACCGGCGACGATGACGACCTTGTCGCCCTTCTCCAGGCGGGCCTGGGTGAGCAGCGCGGCCTCGACCTGGCGGACCATGTCGTCGGTGTGGTGGACGAAGGGGACCTCGAAGGTCTCCACGCCCCAGACCAGGGCGAGCTGGTTGCGCACGTGCGAGGCGGAGGTGAAGGCCAGCAGCGGGATCGGCGAGCGGTAGCGGGCCAGCCGGCGGGCGGTCTCACCGGACATCGTGAAGGCCACCAGCGCCTTGGCGCCGACGATGGCGCCCACCTCGGCCGCCGCCCTGGCGATGGCCCCGCCGGTGGTCTCCGGGAGACGGTGCAGGCTGTGGGTGGCCTCCAGCACGGAGCGCTCGGCGGCGCTGGCGATGCGGCCCATCGTCTCGACGGACTCGATCGGGTAGGTGCCGACCGAGGTCTCACCGGAGAGCATGACCGCGTCGGCGCCGTCCATCACGGCGTAGGCGACGTCGGAGGCCTCGGCCCGGGTGGGACGCGGGGCGCTCATCATCGAGTCCAGCATCTGGGTGGCGACGATGACGGGGCGGGCCTTCTCCCGGCAGAGCTCGATCGCGCGCTTCTGCACGATCGGCACCTCCTCCAGGGGAAGCTCCACGCCGAGGTCGCCGCGGGCGACCATGATGCCGTCGAAGGCCTCGACGATCTCGGGCAGCCGGTCGACCGCCTCCGGCTTCTCGATCTTGGCGAGGAGCGGGAGGCGGACCGCCTCCTGCTCCATGATGTTGCGCACGACGTGCGCGTCGGCGGGCCGGCGCACGAAGGAGAGAGCGATCATGTCGAAGCCGGTGCGCAGGGCCCAGCGCAGGTCGGCCTCGTCCTTGTCGGTGAGGGCCGGCGCGCTGACGTTGACGCCGGGCAGGTTGAGGCCCTTGTTGTCGGAGATCATGCCGCCGATGACGACCCGGGTGGTGACGCGCGGGCCCTCGACGCGGGTGACCTCGAGGCGGACCCGGCCGTCGTCGACCAGGATGCTGTCGCCGGGGCGGACGTCCGTGGGCAGGCCGAGGTAGGTGGTGGAGACCTGCTCGCGGTCCCCGGGGACGTCCTCGGTGGTGATGGTGAAGACGTCGCCGAAGCCCAGGCGCACGGGGCCGTCCTCGAACCTGCCGACACGGATCTTGGGACCCTGCAGGTCGGCGAGCAGGCCTACGCCGCGGCCGAGTTCGGCCGCTACCTCCCTCACTCTGTCGTAGACCTCCTGATGCAGCTCGTGGCTGCCGTGGCTGAGGTTGAAGCGGGCCACGTCCATGCCGGCGGCGATGAGCTCGCGCAGGCGTTCAGGAGAGGAGGTGGCGGGGCCGAGAGTGCAGACGATTTTCGCGCGACGAGTCACGGGTCCTAGCCTAATTGGTACAGACCACTTGGATGTGGCAGTTGTCATAGCGTCAGAGAAACAATCCGTGACATAACGCTACCTCCAGGTCACGGGAGGTGGTGAACCGCCCCCTCCTCATCCGGCTCTCCCGGCCGCGCCCTGCGGCGCCGGGCCAGCAGGACGTACCCGGTCCAGGAGGCGGCCACGAGGCCGGCGACGGCGAAACGGGCCAGGTCAGCGGCCGTTTCGGGGTAGATCACCCCCTCGATGTAGTGGTCGATGAACCCCCCTGCGGGCAGCCCCTGTTCCCCCCCGTTGCGCCTGCCCCAGTCCTCGACCACCGTCAGCGGACACTCGGCCCCGGTGGTGACGGAGAACACGCCCCAGGCGGCGACGGCGAGGTGCGCCCGGATGAGGCGGGGCCGGAACCAGGCGAGGAACCCGCCGACCGCCATGAAGGCGAGGAAGAGGAAGTGCACCACCATCGCGGCTTCCCCGATGAGGAGATAGGCCATGATTCACGATAAGCCGGGCCGGGCACCGGACTCCACCGCCGCGGGGCGGCCCCGGGCGGGTCAGTCGTGGTCGACGGCGGCGGCCCTGGCCGCGTTGACGACGCCGCGGCCGTAGAAGCCGTTGCGGGCCTTCGCGCCCTCGCAGGTGTGCCGCTCCTTGGCCTGCTCGTAGCGGTAGACGTAGGTGCGGGGCGAGGGGCACGCCTTGCGGACGGCGCTGGCGTACAGCAGGCGCTCGACGTCGGCGGGGGGCATGGTGAGCCCGTCCCAGCCCGCCCCCTGGCGGAAGCGGCCGGGCTCGCCGAAGCGGCTCACCAGGATCGCGGCGACGCCGGTGGCGTGCGGGGCGGCCATCGAGGTGCCCGCGAGGTACTGGTAGTAGGCGCAGGTGCCGCCCTGGCAGTCGCGCACCACGCTCGTGCTGGTGGGCCTGCCGTCCTTGGCCAGCAGGCCCTGGGCGCGCACGACGTGCTCGGGGACGGCGGCCAGGACCGTCCGGGTGACGTCGAACCCCGTGCCGCCGTCGTACTCGTCGCCGCCGGGGGCCGACAGGTCGGTCTGCTCGGTGCCGTAGTCGGAGTAGTAGGCCTTGCGCCCGCTCGGCCCGACCGCGGAGACCGCGATGACGCCCCTGGACTCGGCCGGCACGTTGAGGCAGGAGTTGTCGACCTTGCGGACGCGCGCGGACTCGGCCGGGTAGTCGGGGCTGGTCGTGTCGGTCCTCGGCCGGCCCAGGTCGGTGGAGCCGTTGCCGAGGGCGCTGATGAGCGTGACGCCGCGCTCGCGGGCGTAGTCGAGGGCGCGCTGCATGCCGGTGATGACGCCGCGCTGCTCCAGCCGGTCGGCCGTGGAGTCGGCGGGGTTGGCCGTGCAGTTGAACAGCCACGGGTCGACGTAGTAGCTCATGTTGACCACGTCGATGCCGTTGTCGGCGGCGTAGGTGAGCGCGTCGAGGCTGGGCTTGAGGAAGAACAGGCCGGAGTCCTGCCCGGCCCGGAGGTTGACCAGGGTCACCCCGGGAGCGACCCCGGCGATGCCGAGGCCGTTGACCGGGGAGGCGATGGTGCTGGCGACGTGGGTGCCGTGGCCGTCGTCGTCCCAGTCGGCGGGGTCCTTGCAGCCGGAGAACTCGCACGGCCCGTCGAGCTCCGCACCGGTGGAGTCCCGGGGCAGGTCGGTGACGAAGTTGCGGCTGCGCTCGCGGTCGAAGTTGGGCGCGATGTCGGGGTGCCGGCCGTCGACGCCGGTGTCGATGACGCCCACCAGGACCTTCCGGTCGCCGGGGGCGGTGGCGTGGGAGCCGCCCGCGGTGGCGCCGATCATCTTCATGTCCCACTGGCGCCCGGCGAGCGGCTCGGCGCCGGGATCGCTCCGGGAGAACGCGCCCCCCTCGGGGAAGGACGCCGCCCCCTCCCGGCGCACGGGCCCTTCGGGGAACGACGCGGCCGCCGTGCCCCGGTCCGGGGCGGTCGGCGGCGCGGTGGCGGTGCCGATCCTGCGGTCGGAGGAGACGCCCGCGACGACGGGGTTCCCGGCGAGCCTCTCGACGAAGCGCGCGCCCGGGCTCCCGCCGGCCCTGGCGATGACGTAGCCGAGCTTCGGTTCGGTGGACAGGACCTCGCCGCCGGCCTCGGCGACGGCCCGCACCGCCCGGGCGTGCCCGCCCGGCGTGTAGAAGACCAGGTGGTCACGGGTCGCGGTGGAGACCGCCCCGGCCGTACCGGTGGCCTCCGCGGCGGGAGCGCCCGCCAGGGTGCCTACCAGGGTGACCGCCCCGGCCAGCGCCACGACCGCCAGGAGGCCTCTCCCGTGTTTCATTCACCCTCCATGCCCGTAACGACCTAGAACCAGCATCTTTCAGGCATGCATTGGGTAAAGCAACCCGGTCACGACCGGGCCGCGGGGCCGGCACGGTGTGCCGGCCCCGCGGTCCGGGGATGTCAGACGAGCGGCCGGGCGGTCGGCGGGATCGCGACCGGCAGGGCCGTGCGCCCGGTGAGGTAGCGGTCGGCCGCCGCGGCGGCCGAGCGGCCCTCGGCGATCGCCCAGACGATCAGCGACTGGCCGCGGCCCATGTCGCCGGCCACGAACACGCCGTCGACGGCGGACATATAGCCCGTGTCGCGGGCGACGTTGCCCCGGGCGTCGTAGAAGCCCTCGCCGCCCTCGGCGGCCAGGTCCGTCAGCAGGGCGCCCCTCTCCGGGCCGGTGAAGCCCATCGCCAGGGTGACCAGCTCGGCCGGGATCTCCCGCTCGGTGCCGGGGATCGGCGCGAAGCCCTTCGCCGGCCCCTCCACCTCGACCAGGCGCAGCGCCCGGACGTTGCCGTCGGCGTCGCCGACGAACTCGGTGGTGGAGACCGCGTAGACGCGGTCGCCGCCGCCCTCGGCCAGCTCCTCGTGGGCGCTCTCCATCTTGAACAGGATGGGGAACGTGGGCCACGGCTGGCTGCCCGGCCGGGCGGCCGGCGGCTGCGGCATGATCTCCAGCTGGGTCACCGAGGCGGCGCCCTGCCGGATCGCGGTGCCGATGCAGTCGGCGCCGGTGTCGCCGCCGCCGATCACCACGACGTGCTTGCCCTCCGCCGAGATCGGGGACACGGGGAAGTCGCCCTCGGCGGCCTTGTTGGCCGGCGGGAGGTACTCCATCGCCTGGTGGACGCCGCCCAGGTCGCGCCCGGCGACGGGCAGGTCCCGCCACTGGGTGGCGCCCCCGGCCAGGACCACCGCGTCGAACTCCTCGCGCAGCCGCGCGGCGGTGACGTCCACGCCGACGTCGACGCCGGTGCGGAACTCGGTGCCCTCGGCCCGCATCTGCTCCAGCCGCCGGTCGATGTGGCGCTTCTCCATCTTGAACTCGGGGATGCCGTAGCGCAGCAGACCGCCGATCCGGTCGGCCCGCTCGAAGACCACCACGTCGTGCCCGGCGCGGGTGAGCTGCTGGGCGGCGGCCAGGCCCGCGGGGCCCGAGCCGACGACCGCCACCCGCCTGCCGGTCCTGACCGGCGGGACCTGCGGGGCCACCCAGCCCTCGTCGAAGGCGCGGTCGATGATCTCGACCTCGACCCGCTTGATCGCGACCGGGTCGGAGTTGATGCCCAGGACGCACGCCGCCTCGCACGGAGCCGGGCACAGGCGGCCGGTGAACTCCGGGAAGTTGTTGGTGGCGTGCAGCCGCTCGATCGCCTCGCGCCAGTCGTCCCGGTAGACCAGGTCGTTCCACTCGGGGATGAGGTTGCCGAGCGGGCAGCCGTTGTGGCAGAACGGGATGCCGCAGTCCATGCAGCGCGACGCCTGCCTCGTCAGCTTCTCGGCGGGGAAGTCCTCGTAGACCTCCCGCCAGTCGCGGATGCGGACGTCCACCGGGCGGCGCGCCGGCAGCTCGCGCCCGTGGTTCAGGAAACCCTTCGGGTCAGCCATCGGTGTTACCCCCCTTATCCCTGGACCGCGGCCGTCATGACCGCCTCGTCGATGTCCCTGCCCTCGAGCCGCGCGGTCTCGGCGGCGCGCAGGACCCGCTTGTAGTCGGTCGGCATGATCTTGCTGAAGCGCGCCGGGTCCCAGTCGGCCAGCAGTTCCTTGGCGACCGGGGAGCCCGTCTCGGCCAGGTGCGCTTCGACGATCTTCCTCAGGTCCTCGGAGTCGGCCTCGCCGAGCGGTTCGATCTCCACCATCTCGCGGTTGACCCGGGCGGGGTCGAGGTCGAGCAGGTAGGCGATGCCGCCGGACATGCCGGCCGCGAAGTTGCGGCCGGTCGGGCCGAGCACGACGACCCGCCCGCCGGTCATGTACTCGCAGCCGTGGTCGCCGACGCCCTCGACGACCGCGGTGGCGCCGGAGTTGCGGACGCAGAACCGCTCGCCCATGACGCCGCGGACGAACGCCTCGCCGGAGGTCGCGCCGTACAGGCCGACGTTGCCGGCGATGATGTGGCCGTCGAGCGGGGCGGCCTCGTGCGGCCGGACGATGATCCGGCCGCCGGACAGGCCCTTGCCGAGGTAGTCGTTGGCGTCCCCGGTCAGGCGCAGCGTGATGCCGCGCGGCACGAAGGCGCCGAAGGAGTTGCCCGCCGAGCCGGTGAACCGGACGTCGATGGTGCCGTCGGGCAGGCCGGCGCCGCCGTACCGCCTGGTCACCTCGTGGCCGAGCATGGTGCCGACCGTACGGTTGACGTTGCGGATGGGCAGGTCCAGCGTGACCGGGGTGCCGTCCGCCAGCGCGCCCTCGGCCAGCTGGATGAGGGTGTTGTCCAGGGCGGCGTCCAGGCCGTGGTCCTGCTCGCGCACCTTGCGCACCGCGGCGCCCTCGGGCAGCTCCGGCTGGTGCAGGATCGGCCCGAGGTCCAGCCCGGCCGCCTTCCAGTGGTGCTCCGCCGAGACGGTGTCGAGCAGCTCGGCGTGGCCGATGGCCTCCTCCAGCGAGCGGAAGCCCAGCTGGGCGAGGTACTCGCGGATCTCCTCGGCGATGAACTCGAAGAAGGTGACCACGAACTCGGGCTTGCCGGTGAACCGCTTGCGCAGCTCGGGGTTCTGCGTGGCGACGCCGACCGGGCAGGTGTCGAGGTGGCAGACGCGCATCATGACGCAGCCGGAGACGACCAGCGGCGCGGTGGCGAAGCCGTACTCCTCGGCGCCGAGCAGCGCGGCGACGACCACGTCGCGGCCGGTCTTGAGCTGGCCGTCGACCTGGACCGTGATCCGGTCGCGCAGGCCGTTGAGCAGCAGCGTCTGCTGGGTCTCGGCCAGGCCCAGCTCCCAGGGGGCGCCGGCGTGCTTGAGCGAGGTCAGCGGGGAGGCGCCGGTGCCGCCGTCGTGGCCGGAGATGAGCACGACGTCGGCGTGGGCCTTGCTCACGCCCGCCGCGACCGTGCCGACGCCGACCTCCGCCACGAGCTTGACGTGCACCCGGGCGACCGGGTTGGCGTTCTTCAGGTCGTGGATGAGCTGGGCGAGGTCCTCAATGGAGTAGATGTCGTGGTGCGGCGGCGGCGAGATGAGGCCGACGCCGGGGGTGGAGTGCCGGGTCTTGGCGATCCACGGGTAGACCTTGTGGCCGGGCAGCTGGCCGCCCTCGCCGGGCTTGGCGCCCTGGGCCATCTTGATCTGGATGTCGTCGGCGTTGACGAGGTACTCGCTGGTGACGCCGAAGCGGCCGGAGGCCACCTGCTTGATCGAGGAGCGGCGGGCCGGGTCGTAGAGGCGCTCGGGGTCCTCGCCGCCCTCGCCGGTGTTGGACTTGCCGCCCAGCCGGTTCATCGCGATCGCCAGGGTCTCGTGGGCCTCGGCGGAGATGGAGCCGTACGACATCGCGCCGGTGGAGAACCGCTTGACGATCTCGCTGACCGGCTCGACCTCGTCGATGGGGATCGGCGCGCGCACGCCGTCCTTGAACCGGAACAGCCCGCGCAGCGTCATCAGCCGCTCCGCCTGGGAGTCCACGAGGCCCGTGTACTCCTTGAAGATCTCGTAGCGGCGGGTGCGGGTGGCGTGCTGCAGCTTGAAGACGGTCTCGGGGTTGAACAGGTGCGGCTCGCCCTCGCGGCGCCACTGGTACTCGCCGCCGACCTCCAGGCGGCGGTGGGCGTTCTCCACCCGCGGGTAGGCCTTCAGGTGCCGCTCGGCGGTCTCGCGCGCCAGGACGTCGAAGCCGACGCCGCCCAGGCGGGAGGTGGTCCCGGCGAAGCAGGTGTCGATGACCTCCCGGCCGAGCCCGAGCGCCTCGAAGATCTGCGCGCCGGTGTAGGAGGCGACGGTGGACACGCCCATCTTGGACATGACCTTCAGCACGCCCTTGCCGTACGCCTTGATGAGGTTGCGCACGGCCTTGTGCCGGTCGACCTTCAGCACGCCGGTGTCGACCATCTCCTCGACGGTCTCCAGGGCGAGGTAGGGGTTGACCGCGCCGGCGCCGTACCCGATGAGCAGCGCCATGTGGTGGCACTCGCGGGCCTCGCCGGTCTCGATGACCAGGCCCACCCGGGTCCGGGTCTTCTCGGCGATCAGGTGGTGGTGGACCGCGCCGGTGAGCATCAGCGACGGGATCGGGGCGAGCTCGGCGGAGGAGCCCCGGTCGGACAGCACGATGACCCGCGCGCCGGCGGCGATGGCCGCGGAGACCTCGGCCCGGATCTCCTCCAGGCGCCGGACCAGCTCCGCACCGCCGCCCGCGACCTCGTACAGGCCGGAGACGACGTGCGGCTGGAAGCCCGGCAGGGCGCCCTCGTCGTTGATGTGGATGATCTTGGCGAGCTCGTCGTTGTCGATCACCGGGTACGGCAGGACCAGCTGGCGGCAGGAGGCCGGGCCCGGGTCGAGCAGGTTGCCCTCGGGGCCGATGGTGCTGGCCAGGGAGGTGACGAGCTCTTCGCGGATGGCGTCCAGCGGCGGGTTGGTGACCTGCGCGAACAGCTGGCTGAAGTAGTCGAACAATAGCCGGGGCTTCTCGCTGAGCACGGCGACGGGGGTGTCGGTGCCCATCGAGCCGATCGGCTCCGCGCCGGTCTTCGCCATCGGCGACAGGATGATCCGCAGCTCCTCCTCGGTGTAGCCGAAGGTCTGCTGGCGCTTGACGAGCGCCTCGTGGCTCGGGATCTCCCGGGAGCGGGCGGGCAGCTCCTCGAAGCGGACCAGCCCGGCGTGCAGCCACTCGGCGTAGGGCAGCTCGGCGGCGAGCTCCGCCTTGATCTCGTCGTCCTCGATGATCTTGCCGCGGGCGGTGTCGATCAGGAACATCCGGCCCGGCTGCAGACGGCCCTTGCGGACGACCCGCTCGGGTGCGATGTCGAGCACGCCGGCCTCGGAGGCCAGCACGACCAGGCCGTCGTCGGTGACCCAGAACCGGCCGGGGCGCAGGCCGTTGCGGTCGAGGACCGCGCCGACCAGCGTGCCGTCGGAGAAGGTCATCGAGGCCGGGCCGTCCCAGGCCTCCATCAGCGAGGAGTGGAACTCGTAGAACGCCCGCCGCGCGGGGTCCATCTCGGTGTGGTTCTCCCACGCCTCGGGGATCATCATCAGCACCGCGTGCGGCAGCGTGCGGCCGGCCAGGTGGAGCAGCTCCAGCGCCTCGTCGAAGGAGGCGGTGTCGGAGCCGTCGGGGTCGCAGATCGGGAAGAGCCGCGACAGGTCGCCGGGGAGGTTCGCGGTGGCCAGCATGGCCTCGCGGGCGCGCATCCAGTTGCGGTTGCCCTTGACCGTGTTGATCTCGCCGTTGTGGGCGACGTAGCGGTAGGGGTGCGCCAGCGGCCACGACGGGAAGGTGTTGGTGGAGAAGCGCGAGTGGACCAGCGAGATCGCGGTCGCGTAGCGCTCGTCGCTCAGGTCGGGGAAGAACGGCTCGACCTGGCCGGGGGTGAGCATGCCCTTGTAGACGATCGTCCGCGACGACAGCGAGGGGAAGTAGACGTCCGCCTCGTGCTCGGCCCGCTTGCGCAGGCAGAAGGCCAGCCGGTCGAGCTCCAGGCCGGAGTGGCCGCCCGGAGAGGACACGAAGAGCTGGCGGAAGAACGGCATCACCGCGCGGGCGCTGGGGCCCGGGAGGGTCCGGTCGACCGGGACGTCGCGCCAGCCGAGGACGGTCAGGCCCTCGCTCGCGGCGATCTCCTCGATCGTCCGCTCGGCGGTCGCGCGCGCCTCGGGGTCGACCGGCAGGAAGGCCGTGCCGGCGGCGTAGGAGCCCGCGGGGGGCAGCTCGCGGACGCCGGCGTCGGCGGCCACGGCGCGCAGGAACGCGTCAGGGATCTGCGTGAGGATGCCGGCACCGTCACCGGTGTCCGGCTCGCTACCCTGGGCCCCCCGGTGATCGAGATTGCACAGCGCCGTCAGGGCCTTGGCGACGATGTCGTGGCTGCGTCGTCCGGCCACGTCCGCGACCATGGCGACACCGCAGGCGTCATGCTCGTGCGCGGGGTCGTACAGGCCCTGGGGCTCGGGAAAGCCGAGGTGGGCAGCAGGCATTGAATCCCTCCCGTCGTCTTCATCTGCTTCGTGTGGAAACAAGCAAAGGGACGACGTTGGCCCTGCTGCGTGGTGAGTAGAGGTTACCGTACCCTGTCGGAAACCTGCCTACCCGGTCCCAGTCGCAGCTCTTTGCTGCTTATTCATCCCTTCCGGCCAACAGGCAGGTCGGACGCGGCATTCCTCCCGGACGGCAAAAGTGGTCTATACCACTCCTGTCCCGTGTCGGGCGGTCTCCGGGCGCCGGTCGGACGGTCCTCTAGGGTGGTGGCCGTGAACGGGATCGAGGAGCTGCTCCGGCGCGCGGGTGTGGACGGCAGGCGGCTGCGGACGGCGCTGGCGCTGCTCGGCGACGGCAGGTGGTGGACGCTGGCGGCCCTGGTGCGCGAGACCGCGACGTCCCGGCGGGCGATCGAGGCCCTGCTCCGCGCGGTCGAGGCCGAGACCGGGGCCGGGGTCGGGGTCGAGGCCGGGGCCGGGGCCGGAGCCGGGGCCGGGGCCAGAGCCGGGGTCGGGGCCCTCCTGGAGCGCTCCGGCGACCGCTTCCGGCTGCGCGAGCCGCTGCCCGGCCTGTCGGCCGCGCCGCACGGCCCCGCCGACCCGGTGGCCCACCTGCTGGGCGGGCACGCCGAGCTCCTGGCCACGGTGGAGGAACTGGTCGCCAGGGCCCCGCGGGGCCGCCAGGCGCTGGACCACGTGGCCGCGACCGCCGACACCGTGGTCCGGCGGGCGCTGCTGATGGACGCCCGGTTCTGGCTGCCCGGCGCGCGGATCCTGTGCGTGGGCGACCACGACCTGACCTCGCTGGCGACCGCGCTGCTGCGCCCGGACGCCGAGGTGGCCGCGGTGGACCTCGATGAGCGCATCCTGGCCTACATCGCCGAGCAGGCCGACCGGCTCGGGGTCACCGTCCGCACCCGCTGGGCCGACCTGCGCCTGGGACTGCCCGCCTCCGTGCAGGGCTGGGCCGATCTGGCCGTCACCGACCCGCCGTACACGCCGGAGGGCATCGGCCTGTTCGCCTCCCGCGCCGTCGAAGGCCTCGCCGACCGCGAGCACGGCCGCGTCCTGCTGGCCTACGGCGCCGGCGAGCACACCCCGGCGCTGGCGCTGAAGGTGCAGCACGCGCTCTCGGCCCTCAACCTGGTCAGCGAGGCGATCTACCCGGACTTCAACCGCTACCACGGCGCCGAGGCCATCGGCTCGGCCGCCGACCTGTACGTCCTGCGCCCCACGACGAAGACGTGGCCCGCCGTGGCCGCCCGTGTCGACGGGTTCGGCGCCGCCATCTACACCCACGGCCCGCAGTCCATCGAGTCCCGGCCCGCCGACGTGGCCGCCACCGCGGCCCCCGGCCTGCCCGCGGAGGGCCTCTCCCCCGCCGTGCTCGTCGGCGAGTGGCCGCGGGACACGCTGCCGAAGGTCCCCCGGGCCCGGCTGGCGACCTGGCTCGCCAAGCCGTACGCCGCCGATCCCGCCGAGGTCGCGGTGGCCGTGCCGGCCGGGATGGAGGCCGTGCTCCCCCGCCTGCTGCTCGCCACCCGGGCCCGCCGGGTCCGGGCCTGGACGGCCGCGCCCGCCGGAGACCCGGCCGCCGGGCCGCTGTCTCACGTCTACGAGCTGACCGTGACGGGCCGGACCGTCGACGCCGTACGGCGTCCGCTCCCCGAGACGGCGCACGGGCGGGTCCTGCGCCGGATCCTCGACAACGCCCACGGCAAGCTCGCCAACACCTGGCGCGAGGCCCTCATCAGGGAGCGGGGCGAGTTGACCAAGAGGCAGGCGAAGGCCGTCGTCGCGGAGGCCGCCCCGTGGTCGGCGGACGTCACCGCGCTGGAGCTGCCCGCCCACCGGCTGGCGGAGCTGCCCGCCGCCGTGGCGGCCTCCCTCGCCGCACCGGCCGCCGACGGACCGCGACGCTGAGGCCGCCGACGGCCCTCCGGGCGGAACGGGATCACACCAGCCGCCGCTGGACCGCGAAGCCGAGGGCGTCGACGGCCAGTTGCGGATGGGTCAGGTCCACCCGGGTCCCCGGTCCGGCGGGCGCGACCCAGCTCACGGTGACGTAGTGGCCCAGGGCCCTGGCCTGGGCCCAGCCCCGGGCGCCGTCGAACGCCTCGGGGAGGCCGGACGCCGGCCGGACGAAGCCATCGCGGCCGAACGCGGCGACGAGCCGGTCGGCGGCGGCCGAGTCGGCCAGGTTGAAGATGAGGAACTGCCCGGCGATCCGGCCGTCCGCCGAGGTGTAACCGGCCCGCAGCGCCTGGGTGCATCCGGCGACGGCCGCCTCGGCGCTCCCCCACACGGCCGAGGCGCAGTCGGTCAGGGACTCGGGGTTCCCGCCCGTCAGCGCGACCCCGCCGGAGGCGATCGGACCGGCGGGGAAGACCTCGGCGGCGGTCAGCGGCTCCGGGTCGAGCGCGCGGGTGGCGATCGGGGCGTAGTGGGCGGTGTTCGGCTCGCTCCGGAAGGTCGCCGGCCGCACGCCGTCCTCCTCGCGCAGCAGCAGCCAGGACGCCGTCCCGGCTGCGGCGATGACGACGGCGGCGGCGGCCACGGCGATCCACGTGCGCATGGGCACCGAGCTTACCGGGGGGCGGTCGGCCGGCGGCGCGGTCCGGGCGACCGCCCCCCGGATCGCGCCGTCAGGGGACGGACGACGCCTCCGGACGACCCGGCTCGGCTCAGATCGAACAGACCGTCCCGGATCGGAGAGGGCGTCCCGGATCGGAGAGGGCGTCCCGGATCGGAGGGGGCGTCCCGGATCGGACGGACCGGCTCGTCAGGAGGCCGGGGCCACCGTGACGACGCGCCGGAACACGGCCTTCTCCGTGCTCCTGACCGCCAGGGACAGGGAGACGAGGTCGTCCTTCACGTCGGGTTCCGCACCGTCCGCCCGTCCGATCCAGACCAGCCCGGCGTAGTGCCCCAGGGCGTGACCGCTGCCCTCGCTGTGCCCATCGGCGGTGAAGAGCGGCCGGGCCGGATCCACCGGGCGGACCCAGCCGCCCCGGTGCAGGGTGGTGAGGGAGTCGACCAGCCCTTGGGCGGAGGCGGCGTCGCGGAGCTTGAACAGGGTGTACTGGGCGACGTAGCGCCGGTCCGCGCTGGTGTAGGTCCCCCGCAGCGCCTGGGTGCACCCCCCCTGGGCCAGCCGGTCGGTCAGGGCCCGCCCCCACACCGCCTCGGCGCAGGCGTCGTCGAGCTTGGCGCCCGTCAGCTTCAGGGTGATCCGCCCCTCCGTCAGGGTCTTCTCGCCGAAGACGTCCTTGACGGTCAGCGGCAGGGGGTCGGCCTTGCTCTGCGCGATCGGCGCGAAGACCTTCGAGGAGGCCCAGCCCCGGTAGGTGGCGGGCCTGGGCTGGGATGCGGCGGTCCCGGCCTCGGCGGCGGGCGGCTCGGGCACGTAGTCGTTGCCGACGGCGGCGATCGCGAGCAGCACCGCGCCGAAGGCCGCCAGCGCCCCCACCGTCCACGCGCCGGCCACCACCAGCTTCTGCTGGACGGGGCTCAGGCCCCAGGCCTCCAGGCGGCCGAGGATCCCCTCCGGTTCCTCCGCGGGATCGCGCCTCGGGGACGGCCCGGCGGACCGCTTCGCCGAGCGCCTGGCCGGGGAACGCCTGCCGGAGGCCCGTCCGGCGGTGCCGGGCTCGGCGGGTGCGGGCTCGGCGGGTACGGAGGAGTCGGGCCCCATCGGGGCGGATCCGGCTGCGGGATACCAGGCCTCCGGACCCGGCCCGGCTGGAGGGAACGCCCCAGCCGGAGGGAACGGCCCCCCCTGCGGGAACGGAGCCGCCGGGGGGCGCTGCTCGGCCGGCGGCGCCGGAGGGCGCTGCCCGGCGGGGGAATGCTCGGCGGGAGTGCGGCGGCCGGAGGCGCGGCGGCGCTTGCGGCCGGGAGCCGGAGTCGTCACAGCGCCACCCCTCCCAAGAGGTTGCCCAGGCCGTACGTCAGCGCCGCGGCGGCCGATCCCACCACGAACTGGCGCAGCCCGCTGTACCACCAGTTGCGCGCGGTGACCCGGGAGACCAGGACGCCCGCGCCGAACAGGGCCAGGCAGGAGACCACCGCCGAGGCCGCCAGGCTGGTGACCCCCAGCAGGTAGGGCAGGAGCGGCAGGAGCGCGCCCACGGTGAAGGACAGGAACGACGAGACGGCGGCGATCCAGGGCGACGGCAACTCGTCCGCGACGACGCCCAGCTCGGCCCGGGTGTGGACCGCCAGCGCCCTGCCGGGGTCGCGGGAGACCTGCCGGGCCACCTCCGCGGCGAGGTCGGGGTCGACGCCCTGCGCCTCGTACATCTGCGCGAGCTCCTCCTCCTCGTCCTCGGGGTGGCGCTGCAGCTCGCGCCGCTCGACGTCGATCTCGGCGAGGGCGAGCTCCCGTTGGCTGGCCACGGAGACGTACTCCCCTCCCGCCATGGAGAACGCGCCCGCCGCCAGCCCGGCGATGCCGGCCAGGACGACGACCCCGCTGTCGTCGCTGCCCCCGGCCACCCCCGCGATGAGGGCGAAGTTGGAGACGAGCCCGTCCATCACGCCGAACACCGACGGCCGGAGCCAGCCGCCGTTGACGTCGCGGTGCTCGTGGTGGACCTCGGCGCGCTTGCGCGGGCCGTCGCCGTTCACGATTTCTCTTTCTCCCGGCCGGCCGTTCCGCCGGGCGCCGCGGTCTCCTCCGCGACGGAGCCCTCCGCGGCCGACGCCGCCGGGGACCCGCCGGGCTCCTGCGCCCCGCCGGTCCCCTCGTCCTCATCGGCCTGGTCGGCCGGGTGCGCCGGGTCGATCGGGTGCGCCGGCGCTCCGGGCTCCCCCCGCTCCCCAGGCGTCTCCGCGGCCGTGAGGTCGGCCCGCTCCACCGGGTCGCCGGCCGAGCCCTCGGCCCCGTCGGCCTGGTCGGCCTGGTCGGCCTGGTCCGACGGATGCGCCGGATCCCCGCCGGCCGCCGCGGACTCCTCACCCGCACCGGTCCCGGCATCCGCCGCACCGGTCCCGGCCCCCAGCGACTCCTCGCCGGTCTTGTTCCGGGCCCACCAGAAGTAGGCGAGCGCGGCGAGGAACAGGACGATCGAGGTCCACTGGTTGAGCCGCAGGCCCAGGATGTGGTGCGCGGTGTCGACCCGCAGTCCTTCGATCCAGAAGCGGCCGACGGTGTAGCCCGCCACGTAGAGCGCGAACACCCGGCCGTGCCGGAGGGCGAACCGGCGGCCCGCCCAGATCAGCACCAGGGCCAGGCCCAGGTCCCAGATCGACTCGTACAGGAACGTGGGGTGGTAGGTGTCCTCGCCCGGCACCGTGCCCGGCCGGTCGGGGTCGATCTCCAGGCCCCACGGCAGGTCGGTGGGGCTGCCGAACAGTTCCTGGTTGAAGTAGTTGCCCCAGCGGCCGATGGCCTGGGCCACCGCGATGCCGGGGGCGACGGTGTCGGCCACCGCCGACAGGGAGATCCCCCTGCCGCGGCAGCCGAACCACACGCCCAGGGCACCGAGCGCGACCGCGCCCCAGATGCCCAGCCCGCCCTTCCAGATGAACAGCGCCTCGATCGGCTCGTTGGGCGCGTTCTCCGCGAAGTAGAGCTGCCAGTCGGTGACGACGTGGTACAGGCGTCCGCCGACCAGGCCGAACGGAACCGCCCAGACGGCGAGGTCCACCATCGTGCCGGGCTCGCCGCCGCGGGCGCGCCAGCGGCGCTCGCTCATGACGACGGCGACGACGACGCCGAGCACGATGCACAGGGCGTAGGCCCGGATCGGGATTATGCCGAGGTGCCAGACCCCGTTGGAGGGGCTGGGAATCGAGGCGAGGGGCATGTCGGTGACGTTACCGTGTCACGCGCTACTTGGCGGCATCGAGGATCGCCTGGCGCAGCCCGGAGGGGCTGAACCCCTCGTCGCCGAGCACGGTCCCGTTCAGCTTCAGGGTCGGGGTCCCCTCGATCTTGGCGCTCTCGATCTGCGCGGCCGCGTAGTCGGTGTGCGCCTTGGCGTGCTGCTGGGAGGTGACGCACTGCTCGAAGTTCGGGGCGGTGACCCCCGCCTCCTTGCCCCACTCGACCAGCTCGCCGGTCTTGAAGCCCTCCACCGTCTCCGAGGGCTGCTCCTCGAAGAGCTTGTCGTGGTAGGCCATCCACTGCTTGCCGTCGGGCACGCACCGGGCGGCGGCCCCCGCGCGGACGGAGTTGCTCCGGGTGACGCTCTCCGGGAAGATCGTGATCGGGTGGTAGACCACCTTGACCTGGCCGGCCGCCGCCATGTTCTTGATGGTCGGGCCGTTGCTCTCGTCCAGCTGCTTGCAGAACGGGCACTGGAAGTCCTCGTAGATGTCCAGCACCGGCTTCTCCACGCCGGCCTTGGCCATGACGACCGAGCCGTCGCCCTGGACGGTGATCGGCGCCAGCGCCGTCGTGGCCTCCTCGGACTTCCCCCTCTGGGCGGAGTACCACCAGCCCGCCCCGACGGCGGCGAGCGCGACGACCGCCACGGTCGTGATGGTCACCATGCGCTTGCGCTGCTCCTGCTTACGCTCCGCCTCGCGCTGCGCCTTGATCCGGTCACGGGCCGACTGGTCCCGTGCGGCCTTGCCCATCAGTGGTTCTCCTTCTGCAGGGGTTCCCCGGTGTCGCCCTCGGCGCGCTCGGCGCCGTCCGCGTCCTCGGTCTCGTCGGTGTCGTCGGTGTCGTACGCATCGGCCTCCCGCGCCGAGGTGACCCCGAGCACGGAGTCCAGCGCGAACCGGCCCGGCGGGAACCAGGCGATGACCACGCCGAGCGCGAACAGGCCGAAGTCCCGCAGGATGTCGACGAGGTAGCCGGGTTCCACGCCGGCCGCGAGCTGGCCGCCGCCGCCGAAGCAGCCGCAGTCGATCCGCAGCCCGCGCGCCCAGGCGGAGCCGATGCCGATCACGAACGCCAGCATCAGCAGCGCGGAGATGATCCCCGCCACCCGGGTGAGCAGCCCGATGACCAGCAGCACCCCGACGACGATCTCCATGATGGGCAGGCCGTAGCCGACCACCGTGGCGAGCGACTCCGGAAGCAGGTCATACGCCTTGACCGCCTGGACCGACAGGACGGGGGCGCCGATCTTCCCCCAGCCGGCGACGATCAGCACGCCTCCCAGCACCAGCCGCGAGACGGTCGTGACCCAGGGTAGCGCCGCCCGCAGGCCGTGCGGCCTCGGCGGCACGATCTTGTCAGAACTCACGGGCACCATCGTCTCCTATGCGGATTCCGGTCGCGGCAGGCCCCCGGCGGACACGCCGGGCATTCGCACGAAACCCCATCACGACCTGGATAAGCGCCAGATAAGAGCGGAGAGGCCGCCGAACGGCCGCCGAACGGCCGCGGACCGGGCTGCCGACCCGGCCGGCCTCGCGGGGAGGTCGTTCAGTCGCGCACGCCCGCCGCGAGCTCGGCCCCCAGCTCGCGGACCGCGGCCAGACCGGAGGGCTCGTCGGCGGCGTCCAGGAGCCGGCGGATGAACGCCGATCCCACGATCACGCCGTCGGCGTAGGCCGCGACCTCGGCGGCCTGCCTGCCGTTGCCGACCCCCAGGCCGACGCAGACCGGCAGGTCGGTGTGGGTGCGGGTCCGCTCGACCAGGCCCTGCGCCGCCGAGCCGACCGACTCGCGGGCGCCGGTGACGCCCATCAGCGACGCCGCGTAGACGAAGCCGGTGCAGCACTCGACGACGGCCTTGATGCGCTCCTCGGTGGAGCTGGGGGCGACCAGGAAGACGGTGTCGATCCCGGCGGCGGCGCTGGCCTCCCGCCAGGGACCGGCCTCCTCCGGAGTCAGGTCCGGGGTGATGGTGCCCACCCCGCCCGCACCGGCCAGGTCCCGCGCGAACCGCTCGGCCCCGTAGCGGTCGATCGGGTTCCAGTAGGTCATGACGAGGGTGGCCGCGCCCGTCTTGGCCACGCCCTCGACCGTGCGCAGCACGTCGGCGATGCGGGTGCCGTTGCTCAGCGCCCGGTGCACGGCGTCCTGGATGGTCGGGCCGTCCATGAGCGGGTCGGAGTAGGGCAGGCCGATCTCGATCACATCGCAGCCCGCCTCCACCATGGCGGCGGCGGCCGCGATCGCGCCGTCCTTCGTCGGGAATCCGGCGGGCAGGTATCCGACGAGGGCTGCGCGGTCGTCCGCCTTCGCCTTGGCGAACACCGTCTGGAGAGTCGTCATGTTGGGTTCCGTTGCGGATCGGGGCCTTGGGCCCCCTCCGGACCGGGCCGGAGGGGAGGCGAATCGGTCGTCAGAGGTCGAAGTACTTCATGGCGGTGCCCATGTCCTTGTCGCCGCGGCCGGAGAGGTTGACCAGGACGGTCGCCTCGGGGCCCAGCTCGCGGCCGAGCTTGAGAGCTCCGGCCAGCGCGTGGGAGGACTCGATCGCCGGGATGATGCCCTCGGTGCGGGCCAGGAGCGCGAAGGCCTCCATCGCCTCGGCGTCGGTGATGCCGTGGTAGACCGCGCGGCCGCTGTCCTTCAGCCAGGCGTGCTCGGGTCCGACACCGGGGTAGTCAAGCCCCGCGGAGATCGAGTGCGACTCGATCGTCTGGCCCTCCTCGTCCTGCAGGACGTAGGTGCGCGAGCCGTGCAGCACGCCGACGGAGCCCGCGGTGAGCGTGAGCGCGTGCTCGCCGGTCTCCAGACCCCGGCCGCCGGCCTCGTAGCCGTGCAGCGCGACGCCGGAGTCCTCGATGAAGGCGTGGAAGATGCCGATCGCGTTCGAGCCGCCGCCGACAGCGGCGCAGACGGCGTCCGGCAGGGCCCCGGTCAGCTCCAGGATCTGGCGGCGGGCCTCGACCCCGATGATGCGGGCGAAGTCGCGCACGATCTCGGGGAACGGGTGCGGACCGGCGATCGTGCCGAACAGGTAGTGGGTCCGGTCGACGTTGGTCACCCAGTCGCGGAACGCCTCGTTGATGGCGTCCTTGAGGGTCTGGCTGCCGTTGGTGACCGGGACGACCGTGGCGCCGAGCAGCTTCATCCGCGCCACGTTCAGCGCCTGGCGCTCGCAGTCGACGGCGCCCATGTAGATGACGCACTCCAGCCCCATGAGGGCGGCGGCGGTCGCGGTGGCGACGCCGTGCTGGCCGGCTCCGGTCTCGGCGATCACCCGCGTCTTGCCCAGGCGCTTGGTGAGCAGGGCCTGGCCGAGTACATTATTGATCTTGTGGGCGCCGGTGTGGGTCAGGTCCTCGCGCTTGAGGACGATCCGGGCGCCGCCCGCGTGCTGGGCGAAGCGCGGCACCTCGGTGAGGGTGGTCGGCCGTCCGGCGTAGGTGCGCAGCAGGTGGTCGAACTCGCGGAGGAAGGCGGGGTCGTTCCTGGCCCGGTCGTACTCGGCGGCGACCTCGTCCAGCGCCGGGATGAGCGCCTCGGGGACGTAGCGGCCACCGAAGATGCCGAACTTGCCCTGGGCGTCCGGGTCGTCACCGTGCACACCGTGGCCCGCCAGGTCCGCCGCGGTGAGGATGGGCTCTTGCGTCGCTGTCACGTGTCTTACTGCCCCTCGGGTCGGGATGCGGGGTGGGCTCCGGCGGTGACCAGGTCCACGACGGCGGCGCGGGGGTCCTTGCCGGTCACCAGGCTCTCGCCGACCAGAACGGCGTCGGCGCCGGCCCGGGCGTAGGCGAGCAGGTCGTGGGGTCCGCGCACGCCCGATTCGGCGATCTTGATGATGCCGTCGGGGATCTTCGGGGCCAGTTTGGCGAAGACCTCCCGGTCGACCTCGAGGGTCTTGAGGTCACGCGCGTTGACGCCGATGATCCGGGCTCCGGCGTCCAGCGCCCGGTCGAGCTCCTCGGCGGTGTGCACCTCCACCAGCGGCGCCAGCCCGATCGACTCGGCCCGCTCGATGAGGGAGACCAGCGCGTTCTGGTCCAGCGCGGCCACGATCAGCAGCGCCAGGTCGGCGCCGTGGGCACGGGCCTCCCACAGTTGGTAGGAGGTGACGATGAAGTCCTTGCGCAGCACCGGGATGTCGACGACGGCGCGCACCGCGGCCAGGTCGGCGAGGCTGCCGCCGAAGCGGCGCCGCTCGGTGAGCACGCTGATGACGTGCGCGCCGCCGGCCTCGTAGTCGGCGGCCAGGGCCGCCGGATCGGCGATCGCGGCCAGCGCGCCCTTCGACGGGCTGGAGCGCTTCACCTCCGCGATGACGGCCACCTGGTCACCGCTGAGCGCCCGGTAGGCGTCGCGGGGCGCCGGCGCCCGCTCGGCCCGCTCCTTGAGCTCGGACAGGGCCACGGTCTGCTGGCGCTCGGCCAGATCGGCGCGGACGCCGTCGATGATCTCGTCCAGCACGCTCATGAGGCCTCCCCGCGAAGCCCGCAGGCCACGTTCGTGATCATCCCTGCACCCGTGGTCCGCTCGCTCACCGGGCCTCCTCCGTCGCCCTCGTTCGCAAGCTGCTGCGTCTGGTGGCTCGCTCGCTCCGCTCGCTCACGGGTCAGGTCCCTCCCGATCGATTGCCCTTGTCCTGCCGATGCTATCGGCCTTGCCGAGGTCACCCCGCCACCGGGTGACGGGCGCGGTCGCTATGGCGCCAGGAAGTCCCCGAAAGGCAGATTTCGTCCTATCCAAAAAACGATCAGCACGCTGAGCAGCCACCACGCGTGCACCGGGCGGAGCCAGGTCGCCGCGAACGGCAGGCCCCGCCAGGACCGCGCCGCCCAGCGCGCCCAGAGCACGGCCAGGAGCGGCACCGCGGCCACCAGGAGCGGGTTGAGGCCGGCGGCCGTGACGGGATCGCCGTGGGCGAGCGCGTGCACGGCCCGCAGGCCGCCGCAGCCGGGGCAGTAGAGCCCCGTCAGCGTGAGGAACGGGCAGGAGGGGTAGTGGCCGGGCTCGTTCGGGTCCACCGCGCCCACCAGGACGACCGCCGCCCCGGCGGCCAGCGCCGAGCCCAGGGGCGCCGCCAGGGCCCGCCCTCCGGACCGCCGCGCGCCCGCCGTCTCCCCCGTCACCCCGACCCCGGTCCTCCCCGCCGTTCCGGCCCCGCCCGGTTTCTCCGCCGGCGGCCGTCCGTCACCCGGCCACGATACTCAACCGCGCGCGGAGACGCCCGTCGGCACACGCGGGTGTCCGTCAGAGGCCGTAACCCGGGGAGGTGGCGGCGACTCCCAGCCCCCACCAGCCGAGCATCAGCGCGAAGACCAGCAGCAGGACCCACCCGGCGATGCCGAAGTAGGACAGGATCAGGCCGGCGATGCCCATGCTGCGCCCCTCCTCGCCCGTCCGCTTGATCTGGTTCAGCGAGATGTGCCCCAGCACGATGCCCACGACCGAGGCCACGCCGCAGGTGAAGAGCCCGATGATCCCCATGACCAGCGAGGCGATGGCCATGCCGTTGCTGCCGCGGGGCGGGGGCGGCCCACCGTAGCCGTAGGGGTCGTATCCGCCTCCGGGCGGCGGCCCGCCGTAGCCGCCGGGGGGCCCGTACCCTCCGGGAGGGCCGTAACCGCCCGACTGATTCCCATAGCTCATGGATCACTCCTCTTCATCCGAGTTGCGGGCGGCAGCCTAGCCACAACGTACCGGTCACGGGCGGGCACGGCCGCTCTGTGGGCAAGCTGTGATCCGGAGGCCGGGGCGGTCCGGACGACCGGGGTCAGCGCTCCCCTCGCGCCGGCCCTCCGGCCGGGCCGGAGCCGGCGGACGGTCCCGCGCCCGGGTCCCCCGGCCCGCCGCCGGCCGCGCCGCCGGCCGCGGCGCCGGCCGAGGCGCCGGCCCGATCGCCGACCGCGGCATCGGCCGGGTCATCGGTCGGGTCGGCCCCGCGGTCGATCGCGTCCCACAGCGCCCGCTCGGTGGCCGGTCCCGCGCCGGGCCCGCGCTGCGAACGGTCGTACCGGCCGGACATGCCGGGCCAACGGGGTCCCCGCAGGACGGCCGTCACCCCGGCCGCCAGCAGCACCAGCCCGCCCGCCGCCGCGACCACCGGCCAGGTCCAGCGGACCGTGAAGGCGTCGAGGGCGACGTCCCCGCCCGCGGCCCGGGCCAGGTTCGCCTCCACCGCCGCGGCCAGCGCACCGCGCCCGGTCCCGTCCCAGGCGCCGGCGAGCACGCCCAGCCCGCACAGCGCGATCACCGCGCCGACCGCCCGTCGCGCTCCGCCGCCCGTGGCGAGCACGGCGACCACCGCCGCGAGCACGGCCAGCGCCACCGGACTCAGGAAGGACACGATCCCGGAACCCGTCAGGGCGGGCGGCTCGGCACCGTCCGCCCCGGCGCCCGCGGAACCGAGCACGGCCCACTCGCGGCCGGCGGCCAGCAGCACCGCTCCCGCCCCGGCCGCGCAGGCCGCCGCCCACGTCCACAGCTCCCGCCCGGCGTTCACGCCCGGGTCACCGTCAGCTCGTCCGCGTCGAAGCAGGTGCGGTCACCGGTGTGGCACGCCGCGCCCACCTGGTCGACCTTGAGCAGGATCGTGTCGCCGTCGCAGTCGAGGGCCGCCGACCTGACGTGCTGGACGTGGCCGGAGGTGTCGCCCTTCACCCAGTAGGAGCCGCGGCTGCGCGACCAGTAGGTGGCCCGGCCGGTGGTGAGCGTGCGGTGCAGGGCCTCGTCGTCCATCCAGGCGAGCATCAGCACCTCGCCGGTGTCGTACTGCTGGACGACCGCGGGCACCAGCCCGTCGGCGGTGCGCTTCAGCCGGGCCGCGATCGCGGGGTCAAGGGACATGCGGCAATTGTGCCGCAGCCGGGAGCGTGGGACGGCCGGGGACGCGGGACGGCCCGCCTAGCGCACGCGGTCGTCGTCCAGCACGTCGGCGGCCTTGACCACGATCTTCGGGTCGGGGGTCCCGACGACCTCGTGGTCCTTGTTCTCGTACTCGAACAGACTCAGCACGTGCCGCATGGCCTCGATCCGGGCCCGCTTCTTGTCGTTGCTCTTGACCACCGTCCACGGCGCCTCCTCCGTGTCGGTGTGCAGGAACATGTCCTCCTTGGCCTCGGTGTACTCGTCCCACTTGTCCAGCGACTCCAGGTCCATCGGCGAGAGCTTCCACTGCCGCACGGGGTCGACCTGGCGGATCAGGAAGCGGGTCCGCTGCTCCTTGCGCGACACCGAGAACCAGAACTTCACCAGGTGGACGCCGTCACGGACGAGCATGCACTCCAGTTGGGGGGCCTGGCGCATGAACTCCAGGTACTGCTCCGGGGTCGCGAAGCCCATCACCCGCTCCACGCCGGCGCGGTTGTACCAGGAGCGGTCGAAGAAGACCATCTCCCCCGCGGCGGGCAGGTGGGCGACGTAGCGCTGGAAGTACCACTGGGTGCTCTCGCGCTCGCTGGGCTTCTCCAGCGCGACCACGCGCGCGCCGCGCGGGTTGAGGTGCTCCATGAAGCGCTTGATCGTGCCGCCCTTGCCCGCCGCGTCGCGCCCTTCGAACAGGATCACCAGCCGGCCGCCGGTGTCCTTGATCCAGTACTGCAGCTTGAGCAGCTCGATCTGGAGCAGCCGTTTGGCCCGGTCGTACTCGTCCCGGGACATCCGCTCGTCGTAGGGGTAGTGCTCGCGCCAGGTGTCGACGGGACGTCCGTCCCGCCGCCTCAGCACGGGGTCGTCGTCGTCATCGTCGTCGACCAGGAAATCCTCCAGGTCGTCCATCAGATCACTCTCGGCCACGGCCGAGCGCACTCCCGGCGGCAGCAGGTTCGCGTCCATACTCACCCCCTGCCACCAGGAGCGCCCTTTAACCCTGAAATATGTCCCTTTTGTGTGGATTTCTCTCGCTGGTCATCCAGAGGACGGCCACCGGTTCACGACCGGGCGGCCGACACCCACGACGCGTGCAGGTCGGCGTAGACCCCGGGCCGCGCCACCAGCTCGGCGTGCGGCCCGCGCTGGACGATCCGGCCCCGGTCGAAGACCAGCACCTCGTCGGCCGCCTCGGCGGTGGACAGCCGGTGCGCGATGGAGACCGCGGTACGGCCCCGCGTGACGCCCTCCAGGGCGCGGGCCAGCCGCACCTCCGTCGCCGGGTCCACCGCGGAGGTCGCCTCGTCCAGCAGGAGCAGGTCCGGGTCGGCGAGGTAGGCGCGGGCCAGCGCGACGAGCTGGCGCTCGCCCGCCGACAGCGACTCGCCGCGCTGGCCGACCGGGGTGGCCAGGCCCGCGGGAAGCCCTTCCAGCCAGTCGGTCAGGCCCAGCTCGGTCAGGGCCAGCCCGATCTCCTCGTCGGTCGCCTCCGGGCGGCCGAAGCGGATGTTGTCGGCCAGCGTGCCGTCGAACAGGAAGCCGTCCTGCGGGACCATGACGATCCGCTCGCGCAGCGAGGAGAAGCGCACCCGGCGCAGGTCCTCGCCGTCCACGACGACCCGCCCGGAGACCGGGTCCATCAGCCGGGTGAGCAGCTTGGCGAAGGTCGTCTTGCCGGAGCCGGTCTCCCCCACCACCGCGATCCGCGAGCGCGGCGGGATGTCGACCGAGACGTCGCCCAGCACCGCCGGCCCGCCGGGGTAGGCGAAGCCGACCTCCTGGAAGGAGACGGAGATGGGCCCGCGCGGCAGCTCGACGCCGTCCTCGCCCGGGTCGGCGACGTCGGGCGGAGTGTCGAGCACGCCCAGGACCCGCCGCCAGCCGGCGATCGCGTTCTGCGCCTCGTTGAGCACCTCGGTGGCGATCTGCAGCGGGGAGATGAACAGGGTGATCAGGAAGAGGAAGGCGACCAGCCGCCCTTCGGAGATGTCCCCGTCCACGCCCAGCCGCACGCCGAGCAGCACCACCCCGGCCACGGCCACGGCGGCCACGATCTCGGTCAGCGGGAAGACGGTCGCGACGATCTTCTGGGTGCGGGCCTGGGCGGTCTTGTTGGCCTCGATCGCGGTGTCCAGCCGCTCGGCCGTGCGGGCCTCGGCGCCGTAGGCGCGGATCACCGCCGCGCCGACGACCGACTCGCCGACCGCGGACAGCATGTCGCCGGTCCGCTCGCGGACCCGGGTGTAGGCGGCCGACAGCCACCGCTGGAAGCGCGGCATCGCGGCCATGAGCGGCAGGAAGCAGAGCCAGACCAGCAGCCCCAGCCGCCAGGAGTAGACGAACATCAGCACGCTGGCCACGAGCAGCTGGCCCAGCGCGACGATGATCATCAGGCCGCCCCACTGCATGAAGGCGCTGATCTGGTCGACGTCCCCGGTGACCCGCGAGACCAGCGCGCCGCGCCGCTCGGAGTTCTGGGTGAGCACCGACAGGTCGTGCACGTGCCGGAAACCGCGCACCCGCAGCGCGGCCAGCGAGGACTCGGTCGCCCTGTAGAGGCGGACGTTCATCAGGTAGCCGCAGAACGCGGTGAGCACCACCGCCGCGGCGCAGACCGCCACGACGGCGCGGATGTAGGCCACGTCGGGCACGGGGCCCTCCAGTCCCCGGTCCATGGTCTGCTGCACCGCGATCGGGACGATCACCTTGCCGACCGTGGCGAGGACCGCCAGCGCGAACGTGCCGGCCAGCCCCGTGCGGATCTCGGGCGTGAGCGACAACCCGTGCCGCACGGTCGCGATCGCGGACCGCTCGACGCCCCGCAGGCCCGGGGTCTCGGTAAGCTCCTGCAGGGCCGTCACGCGCTGACCTCCTCGTCGGTGCTGATCTCTCCGGCGACCGGGTCCCCGCCGGCCCCCGCCGCGGCGGCCTCGCCGCCGGCCTCCTCGTCGGCGCCGAGCGCCTCCCGCTCGGCCTCCTCGCGCTCGTAGGCGGTGACCAGGTTGCGGTACCCCTCGCAGCGGGCGAGCAGCGCGTCGTGCGGGCCGCGGTCGACGACGCGGCCCTGCTCCAGGTAGACGACCTCGTCGGCCAGGGCGATGGTGGCCATCCGGTAGGCCACGACCACCACGGTCGAGGCCGCCGACGTGGCGGCGGCGTCCCGCAGGCCGTACAGGATCTTCGCCTCCACCTGGGGGTCGACGCTGGAGGTCGCGTCGTCCAGGACGAGCAGCCGGGGGCGGCGGACCAGCGCGCGGGCCAGGGCCAGGCGCTGGCGCTGGCCGCCCGACAGGGTGGTGCCGCGCTCGCCGACCTTGGTGTCCAGTCCGGCGGGCAGGGCGCTGACGAAGCCCTCGGCCTGGGCCAGGCGCAGCGCCGCCCAGACCTCCTGGTCGTCGACCGGCAGGCCCAGCGTGATGTTGCCGCGGACCGTGTCGTCGAACAGGAACGTCTGCTGCGGCACCAGCGCCACCGCGTCGCTGACCGCGCCGCGCGCCGCCTCGCGCAGGTCCGTGCCGTCGATGAGCACGGCCCCCTGCGCCGGGTCGACGAGCCGGACGAAGGTCTGCACGAGCGTGGACTTGCCGGAGCCGGTGGGCCCCACCAGGGCGGTCGTACGGCCCGGCACGACCTCGAAGCCCACCCCCGACAGGACCGGGACGTCCCCGTAGGCGTAGCCGAGGTCGCGCACCTCCAGCCGGGCCGGGGCGTCCCCGGCCAGGGTGGCGGAGCCGTACTCCATGGAACCGGTGGCCGCCAGCACCGCCTGGACCCGGTCGTAGCCGACGACGGCGCGGGGCAGCTCGGCGAGCACCCAGCCCAGGGCCCTGATCGGGAAGGCCAGCAGGGTGAACAGGTAGGCGACCTGGACCAGGGTCCCGGCGGTGATCGCACCGCCCTCCAGCCGGGCCGCGCCGACCAGCAGCACGGCCAGCACGCCGAGGGTGGGCAGGGCCTCCAGCATCGGGTCGAACAGGCCCCGAACGCGCCCCACCGCGATGTTGGCGTCGCGCAGCTGCTCGGCCCTGGCCCGGAACCGGGCGGTCTCGGCGTCCTCGCGGCCGAGGGTCTTGACGACCAGCGCCCCGTCGAAGCTCTCGTGCGCGATCTCGCTGACCTCGGCGCGCAGCTGCTGGGCGCGGGTGGCCAGCGGGCTGAGCCTGCGCTGGTAGACGAGATTGAGCAGGGCGATGGCCGGGAAGATCAGGAAGCCGACGAGGGCCAGCGGCAGGTCGGTCAGGACGAGCGCGACCGCGGCGGTGACCAGCATGACGACCACGCCGACGGCCATCGGCAGCGGAGCCAGCGGGGCCCAGGCGGCCTCGGCGTCGGCGCTGGCGTTGGAGAGCAGCTGACCGGTCGGGTGCCGGTGGTGCCAGGCCAGCGGGAGCCGGAGGTACTGACGGGTGACGTCCCGCCGGGAGCGGGCCTGCATGCGGTACTGCATGACGCCGGCGAAGAACCGGCGGCCGGCCACCCCCAGCGCCTTGAGCACCGCGGTGCCGAGGATGAGGAGCACGCCCGCCACCAGGGTGCCGGCGGCGACCTCGCCCCGGCGGAACGCGGGCAGCACGACGTTCTCGGTGGCCCAGCCCAGCGCCCATGCCGAGGCGACCGTCATCGCGCCGTAGACGGAGCTGGCCAGCACCGCGGCGGTGAAGACCCCCTTCTCCGCTCGGACGGCCACCCCCAGAACGCGGAGCCCTTGACGCATGACGGCGGACGTCACCTTGCTCGCCACTCGGAGGGTGTCCTTTCGCCGGGGATGTCGTTACCTATGTGAGTATCACTTCGGACCGACACGTTATTCCCGCCGCGGCCGCCCCACCATGATCGGCGGGGCGGCTCCCCACCGGTTGCCCGTGCAACGGCCTTGTTAGGATCACAGCATGAACCACGCCCGCGCCGAACGCGCCGAGCTCGGCGACCTGCTCGCCCGGCTCGGCCCGGACGCCCCCACGCTCTGCGAGGGCTGGACCGCCTTCGACCTCGCCGCCCACCTCGTGCTGCGCGAGCGCCGCCTCGACGCCGCCCCCGGCATCGCCCTGTCCCCGCTGGCGGGGTACACCGCCCGGGTGCAGGAGTCGCTCAAGGCCGACCGCGGCTTCGACGGGCTGGTGGAGCTCGTCCGCTCCGGCCCCGGCGGGCTCTACGGGCTGGTCCCCGGCATGGACGCCGCCGTCAACACCATCGAGATGTTCGTCCACCACGAGGACCTGCGCCGGGCGCAGCGCGTGTGGGAGCCCCGCGGACTCCCCGCCGACCTGGAGGAGCTGTTCTGGAAGCGGGTCCGGGCGGGCCGGGGCCTGTTCCTGCGCAAGGCCCCGGTCGGCGTCGTCCTGCACCGGATCGGCGGCGGCGTCGCCCTCGGCGGCGCCAAGGAGGGGCCCAAGGTCGAGGTGACCGGCCCGGCGAGCGAGCTGCTGCTGTTCTGCTTCGGCCGGCAGGCCCACGCCCGGGTCGAGCTCAGCGGCGACGAGGCCGCCGTGGCCCGCCTGATGGACGCCTCCCTGGGCGTCTGACCGCTCCCCCGCCCGGTTCCGGGGGCGAGAGGGCCGACCGGCGGCCGGCGGATCCGCCCCGGCGACCGGGAGCGGGCGTGCCGGCCACGGCGCCGATCCCCATCTTCACGATCCCGCTGCCGCCGGTCGCCCTTCCGATATACCTTGCACTCCGGGTTGGACAACGGCGGCGCTCACCCGCACCATGACGGGGAGGGGACCGACCATGCCAATCCCGTGATCCGGCCATGGCTCGCCCCGGCGCGCCAGGTATGATCATCAAGATCCGGGAGCCACCCGGGCCGAAGATGCCAGAGATCCTTAAAATCAGGGTATATACGGCTGGGAATGGAACTGCAGGAGGCCCCCATGCAGGTCAAGAAGATCGCCACCTACGCAGCGGTGGCGTTCGTGGCCTTTTATCTGTTCAGCCGACCCGCCGAGGCCGCGTCAGCGGTCAACGGGGTCTTCGACGGCATCATCCAGGGGGCCGACCGATTGGCCCTGTTCTTCACGAACGTACTGAGCTGACCGCCGGCGAAGGCCCGCTTCGCCCCGATCCCTTCTTCTCCCGCGCTCCCGAAGGCCCCATCCGGGAGCGCGGCACCCCCGGCCCCGCGACGTCAGTCGCCGTCTCCGTCGTTGTCCGTCTCTCCGTCGTTCTCGACGCCGGGCGCCGAGGTCTCGACCACGTCCGGTCCGTCCCCGTCGTCCTCGCCACCGCCGCCGCAACCGCCGAGCAGTCCGGTGAAGGCGGCCATCGCCAGTGCGGCCGCCGCCGTCCGCCGAGCCGATGTTCCGAGCATTCCCGACCTCCTGGTCATCTCGCTCTCCGTGGTCCCGCACGGCGCACCGCCGCGCCGCGCGTGAACCTCTCCCCATGGCTCCGGCGATCAAACACCGGTCCCCGCACCGCGGGGCCGGCCCGCCGTTCCCGTCCCGGTCGGCGCTCCGGCCGCACGGACCCGGGGGCGCCGGTCACTCCGGACCGAGCTCGGCCCAGACGGCGTGACCGGTGTCCCGCCCGCCCCGGCAGCCGGCCCGATCGGCCAGGGCGGCCACCAGCAGCAGACCCCGGCCGCTCTCGCCGGCCGCGTCCGGGCGCCGCCCGAAGGCCGGGACGCCTCCCCCGCCGCAGTCGCGGACGGTGATCGTGATCACCGCGGTCGTACGGCCGAGCTCCACGACGAACGTGCCGTGCGGCCTGCCGCTGTCCGTGTGGCGGACGGCGTTGGCGGCGAGCTCGGCGACGATCTGCTCGGCGTCCGCGCGGCGCGGCGAGTCGGCGAGCAGGAACCCGACGAAGCTCCGGGCCTGCGCCGCCTGCTCCGGCCGGCCGGGGAAGGTCCGCCGCCAGGTCAGCCCGCCGGGGAAGAGCCCGATCATCGCGTCGATCAGCTCCGGGGGGACGTCGTGACGGGCAGCGTGCATCGTCTCTCCTCTTCGGTGGCCGGGTCGCGGCCGGGTCGCGGCCGGGTCCGGGGACTCGGGGACGCCGGGGTGATCGGGGCCTCCCTGCCTCCGAAGCCCCGATGATCAGCGCCTCCGCAACGGTGCCGCCTCCCGCCCGGCGCGTCTCCCCCCACTCCGCCCTCCCGGACCACCCCGTATCCCCACCCTCCCGACCTGCGCGAACGCCGCCCCGCCCACCGGGACATCCCCACTTCCCGCCGGAGCCGTCATGGTCCGTGACCGTTCGCATACGATCCGTGGAGATCGAGGTGGAGGAGAGGCCATGTCAGGTGAGGGCTACCGGACCCTGCTCGACTGCCGGCGGCGGGCCGAGGCGCTGCGCGCCCGGTCGTTCACCTTCGACCAGATCGCCGACGTCCTGGCCCTGGACCACCCCGTCAGCCCGCTGCGCCTGTACCGCTACGCCCACGGCCGCACCGCCGCCGACGTGGTGGCCGCCTACAACGACCTCGACCCGGCGGGCACGGCCTGCCTGCGCGAGGCCCGGCTGTACGACTACGAGGCCTGGCCGCAGACCGGCCGCCGCGCCCCCGCCCGCTCGATCGCGATCTTCGCCCGCGTCTACCGGACGACCGCCCGCCGCCTGCTGACCGCCGAGGTCTACGCCTCGTACGGCGTGCGCGACCGCGACCTCCTCGACCGCGCCGACCACCGCCACCTGGACCCGCACCACCGCCGCCGCCCGGCCCCCGCACCGGGCACCGCGCCGCCCCTCGCATCGCCCCCCGTACCGGCTACCGCACCGGGCACCGCCCTGACCACCGGCTCCCCGGGCGTCACCGGATCCCCCTTCTGCGGACAGGTGTCCGTCCCCGGCATCCGTGGCAGCATGGAGCCGGAGGCGGCCCGCGCACGGGTCCCGGCCCCGGGCCCCGCCGACTGCGCCGAACTGCTCCGTGCACTGAGCGCCGAGGAGGCCGACGTGAGACGACGCGAGCTGTTGTTCGAGCTGGCCCTCGTCCTCGGCGGCACGCCCGCGCTGGCCCTGCTCCGCCACCTCACCCCGCCCGAGCGGGAACGCCTGGCCGCCGCCGCCCGTCGGCGCGGCCCGCTCGACCCCGGCGCGCTCGACCTGCTGGAACGGCTCACCGCCCGGCTCTGGGCGATGGACGAGTCCCACGGCCCCGCCCAGGTCCTCCCGACCGCCGAGGCCGAGCGCACCCTGGTCGCCGACCTGCTCACCCAGGCCTCCCTCACCCCGGCCCTCCGCGACCGCCTCCTGCGTCTGTACTGGGCTCTCTCCCTCATCGCCGGGTGGAGCGGTTTCGACCTGATGGACTACACGGGCGCCGCCCGCCGGTACCACGAAGGACTGGCAGCGGCCCACGAACTACGCTCTCCCGCCCACATCGCCCACTTGCACGGACTGCTCGCCCACATGGCACTGCACCAGAAGAAGCCCACCATCGCATTGGACCACGCCTTCGCCGCCGAAGGGTGGGCCAGAGAGAGCGGCAATCGCCTCCAGCAGGCGGCGACCTCCATCCAGGTGGCCCGGGTGCTCTCCACCGTGAAGCGCGACGAGAACTCCCTCCGCCTTCTCGATCGCGCCACCGACCTGGCGGGCAGCAGCCGAGGCCGATCCGATCTGCAGCACCTCTCCTGGCTCACGCCGGACTGCGTCGCCGCGCATGGCACGTCCTGCCTGATCGACCTCAAACGGACCGATCGGGCGATATCCGAGGTGAAACAACGACTCGCCACAATGGACTCCGGCCTTCTCCGGGAGCGCGGCATCCTGCAACTGAGATACGCCACCGCGCTGGTCCAGAAACGCGAGATTCCCGAAGCCGCCGCGATGATCGGCAAGGCCGCCCAGATAGTCACCGCCCACAGCTCCACCAGACTCGCCCACGCTGTCCGGCAGACCCGTGCCGAACTCCAGCCTTGGGCCGAGAACCGCCGCGTCCGCGACCTGGACGAACACCTCCGAGCGCTTTCCATCATCGATCATTCATCCAGATGAATCGTCATCCGATCAAATTGGATCAGAGTGACACGAATGGAGAATCTGTGACTCCCCCACGCCCCTCACACACATCCCGTTTGACTCCTGCGGCCATCGCGATCATCCTGTGCGGGTTGTCCGTTGGAGCGTGCGGAGAGGCAGAACCCACGGTGAACCAGGCAGCAGTAAAACTGAAAGCCGACATCGAGCGTATGGCTCAACACGTACGAGCCGAGAATTTCAAACTCAACGACACCAACGGGAAAAGCCTTCCCTGCGGAGAGGGGAAAGCGAAGAGGGTCTATGAAGCCTCGGGAACTATGGGACTGAAGTCGAGCGACGTCACGGCCTCGCTAGGTGTGCTGACATACAAACTCGATGATTATGGATATGAGTCCAAACAGAGCGACCTCAGTATCCCAAAAGAGGACTTCGAAAACCAGACCGCACACACCAAGATAACTGCCACGACATCACCGGAGTCCCGATTTAAGATTTTGGGGGAGACTGACTGCTTGGACTTGGAGTAACCTTCTGAGATCTCTCGTAATGCTCGGATTCCCGCTGGGCTTGTTCCTTTGCGCCGTTGAACCAATCACTGAGATCGTCCGCTGCCTGTGCCGCTTGGGTGGTGTCCCAGCTACCGGACCCGTTAGCGATCATCCAGTTGTTGAAGTTCTTCAGGGTCTCCGGGTCGGCGACGAGCGTGGAGAAAGGGAGGATCTTCCCCTCGGCGTCGGTGATCGGCGGTTCGGCGAACTCCGGGGCGTCCGGCGGCACCGCGTAGGCGAACCCCGCCCGGTGCAGCTCGTGCAGGATCCAGTGGCTCCGGCCCAGTGTGCCGACGCGCTCCCTGTCGTCCAGCGCCTTCACCCGTGTGTCGTCGATCTCGGCGAGAGCCCCCAGCCCCTCCGAGGCCCCGAGACTGAAGGTGATCCAGAGCGCCTGCTCCGTCACCTTCGCGGGCACCGCCGCCCCCGCCACCCCGAAGAGCGCGTCCGAGGCCAGCTTCAACCGGTCGTTGCGCGCCTGGTCCGCCTCGTCCAGTCCTTTACGCACCTCCTCCGCGGCGGCGAGCTGCGTGCCGTACACGTAGCCCAGCCCGCTGAACAGCCGGGAGAGGTTCTCGATCCCCCCGCCGGCGTCCTTCCTCAGCGCGTCGTCCAGCAGCACCCGGGTGAACCGGCCCATGCCCTCCTCGAACGGTTTCAGGCGCGCGTCCGTGTCGGCGAACGTCTTCATGAACAGGTAGGTGTCGTCGGGACTCAGCCGGAACTTCGGCTCGATGCCCGGCATGGTCCCGCCGCCCTCGGCGAAGGCGCTGCCCTTCGTCCGGTTGGCGTCGCCGCGGTGCGCCCCGTCGATCATCTCGGCGGGATAGGCGCCGGCGATCATCGCCAGGAAGGTCCGCGTCCCCTCCGCGACCTCCATGGACGAACTCCTGGCGGCCAGGATGTCCGGCGGCGTACGGAGGCTCCCCATGGTCGTCATCACGTTGAAGGCGAACTTCGCGGCGGCGGCGTCCGGCGAGCGCTCCTCGAAGACCCCCGCCCCGGCGGCGAGCATCCGGCCGAACTCCACCGGGACGTCGAAGTCCCGCGAGACGGACCGGTTCAGCTCGGAGAACAGGTCGACGAGGTCCTCGCGCGGCAGGTCGTTGAGCAGGTCCCGGGCGACCTCCGGATTGTCCGCCAGCGCGGACAGGAACGGGGTCAGTCCGGTCACCCAGCGCCGGTGCTCCCTGCCCCTGGCGCTCTCCACGGCCTTGCCGACCTGCGGGCGGACCAGTTCCGACAGCCACCGGCCGGAGTAGCGGCCCCGGGCGACCAGCACTCCCAGCACTCCCGCCGGAAGGCTCGCGAGGCTCTCCGGCCTCCACTCCGCCCCGAGCGCGTCGGGACGCTTCGTCACCGCCGTGTTGACCGCCTCGGCCAGCGCCCGGCGGTGCGCGGACGTCGTCTCCAGGCCGTGCCGCCGGAGCTTCTCCACGATGGTCGTCGCGCCCCCGAGACCGGCGGCGGCGAGGAACGCGGCGGTGAAGTCGGGGTCGTGCCGCCGCGCGGCGAGCTCGTCGAGGAGGGCGCCCAGCTCGTCGTAGTGATTGGAGTAGTTGCTGTCCATCTCGGGCCGCATCCCGGCGAACCGCTCGGCGAGCCTGCGTCCCTGCGCCGCCGCCTCCCCGGCCGTCACGTACGCCCCCTCGTCGAACGCGACCAGCCCCGGCGCCCAGTCCGCCGCCTGCTCGCCCTTCCTGATCAGATCGTTGCGCCTGCGCAGCTCGGGCAGCTGCTCCGCCACCCACCCCTCGGCCTCACGCAGCTGCGCCACCGCGCTCCGGTCCACGTCCACGGCCTCCAGAGCGCTCACGATCCGCGGGATCCCGGCGCCCAGCGTCTCGCGGGCCCGTTCCATCGAGGCGATGAACCGCGCCATCGACTCCGGGTCGATCCCCGAGAAGGCGTCCGACGACACCCCGCTCCCCGACGTCCCAGGCGGCTCCGGTCCCATGGCGAACGCCCCTCCTCGAAGGTGATCCACCGTTCCCACCCTACGCACGGAGATCGCGGCCGCCCAGCGCCCCGATCACCTGGAGCCCTCTCCGAACACCACTCGGCCCGAGAAGGACATGGCGGGTGAACGACCGTCTCCCACCGGTGAATCCGCTGCTCATTCGGTCGATCACGCTTTGAGGCACCGGGGAACCCCGCTAGCGTGGTGGGCATGACCGTTGCGCATGAGTCCGATCCCTGCGAGGTGCTCCCCGGCCCTCCTCGCTACTGGAGCGCGGATGAGTTCATGAACCACGACTTCGGCGACATCGGCCGCCGCTTCGAACTCGAGGACGGCTGCATCGTCATGACCCCCGCCCCCTCGATCCGCCACCAGCGCATCGCCCGCCGTCTCATCAACGCCGTCGAGGCGTGCATCCGGGACAACGACCTGGAGCTGGACGTGGAGGGACCGGTCAACTACCGCCTCAACTCCGACACCGTGTTCGCCCCCGACGTCGCCGTCTTCCGCCGGGACACCGACAGCGACCTCTATGTGGAACCGCACGAGATCGAGGTCCTCGCGGAGGTCACGTCCACCAACTCCAACCGCGACCGGCTCACCAAGATGAACCGCTACGCCCGAACCAAGTGCGAGTGGTACTGGATCATCGACCAGAACACCCTGGTCATCGACGTCCACCGGCTCGACGGCGATCTCTACCGCCAGGCGGCCGCCCTCACTCCCGGCACCGCCGCCGCCCTGCCCGGCCCCGTCCCCCTGACCATCGACCCCGGAACGCTCGCATAGCCGTCCGCTCCGCAACCGCACACACGGGTGGAGACGGCTCAGGAAGCGGCCGGGTAGGCGTCCGTGTCGATCGTCAGCAGCATGGGCTCGGGGAGGGTGAACGGCTTGCCGAAGGCGCTGACGCTCTCCCGGGTGTAGCGGTTGACGTCGGGCTCGCTGAAGACGCGCACGGTCTCGCACTTGCGATCGATGATCACATAGACGGGGATCCTCATCGAGGCGTACATCTCGGGCTTGTCGCCGTAGTCCTCGGAACGGGTGTTCTTCGACACCACTTCGACGACCGCCGCGACGATCTCCTTACGGACCGGGTTCTCGTCACCGGCGAGGCTGTGGGACGGGATGATCACGATGTCGGGCTGCGGGCCGCGGTGATCCCCCGGGGTGCCGACCCCCATGTCGGGCAGCGCCCACCACTTGTCGGACGGGATCTGCCTGATCGTCTCGCTGACGATCAGATTGTGGAAGGCCGATGCGGAGGCCTGCATGACGATCTTCCCGGCATACCACTCGACCTTGTAGCCGTCACGCTCCGCCGCCAGCGCGAGGAGTTCGCTGAACGTCCTGGAATCATCCGGCATCCCGCTTCCTCCTCGCCTCGCCGTACACGAATTCCCGACCTGAATCCTAGACGCTTCCGGCCCGCCGGAGACTCCCCGCTCCGGACCTCCGGACCTCCGCAGTGCACACCAGCACCAGCACCAGCACCAGCCACCGCACGGACAACGGACCCAGCCGGGAAGACGTCAGCGGACCGGGTGGCCCGCGGTGCGGAGGGCGTCCTTCACGTCGGCGATCTTGAGCTGGCCGAAGTGGAACACCGAGGCCGCCAGGACCGCGTCCGCCCCCGCCTCCACCGCCGGGGCGAAGTGCTCCACGGCCCCGGCCCCGCCGCTGGCGATGACCGGGACGGAGACGGCCGCGCGGACGGCGCGGAGCATCTCCAGGTCGTAGCCGTCGCGGGTGCCGTCGCCGTCCATGGAGTTGAGCAGGATCTCCCCCACGCCCAGCTCCTCGCCCCGCCGCGCCCACTCCACCGCGTCGATGCCGGTGCCCCGGCGTCCGCCGTGCGTGGTCACCTCGAACCCGGACGCGGTCGGCGGGCCACCTGTGACCCGGCGGGCGTCCACCGAGAGCACGATGCACTGCGCGCCGTACCGCCGGGAGGCCTCGGTCAGCAGTTCCGGCCGGGCGATGGCGGCGGTGTTCAGCGACACCTTGTCCGCCCCGGCGCGCAGTAGCCGGTCGACGTCCTCGACCGCGCGCACCCCCCCGCCCACGGTCAGCGGGATGAACACCTGCTCGGCCGTACGGCGCACCACGTCGTACATCGTCGACCGGTCGGAGCTGGAGGCGGTGATGTCCAGGAACGTCAGCTCGTCGGCGCCCTCGGCGTCGTAGCGCCGGGCCAGCTCGACCGGGTCGCCGGCGTCGCGCAGGTTCTCGAAGTTGACGCCCTTGACCACCCGGCCGGCGTCCACGTCCAGGCAGGGGATCACTCGCACCGCGACGCTCACGCGCGGGCTCCTTTCACTAGAGGGGTCCGGAAGAGACCGGAGGCGAGACCCGGGCGCGAAGGACCGGGGCCCGAGGCCTGAGAGCCGGGGGTCCGGGGGTCCGGGGTCTCAGGAGACGGCGGCCAGGGCTTCCTCCAGGGTGAACGCCCCGGCGTACAGGGCCTTGCCGATGATCGCGCCCTCCACCCCGGCCGGGACCAGCGCCGCCAGGGCGCGCAGGTCGTCGAGGGAGGAGATGCCGCCGCTGGCGACGACCGGCTTGCCGGTGCGGGAGCAGACCTCGCGCAGCAGGTCGAGGTTGGGCCCGGTCAGGGTGCCGTCCTTGGTGACGTCGGTGACGACGTAGCGGGAGCAGCCGTCGGCCTCCAGCCGCTCCAGCACCTCCCACAGGTCGCCGCCCTCCTTGGTCCAGCCGCGGCCGGCCAGGGTGGTGCCGCGCACGTCCAGGCCGATCGCGACGCGGTCGCCGTACTCGGAGATGATCTTCGAGCACCAGGCGGGGTCCTCCAGGGCCGCGGTGCCGATGTTGACGCGGCGGCAACCGGTGGCCAGGGCGAGCTCCAGCGAGACGTCGTCGCGGATGCCGCCGGACATCTCGACCTTGACGTCGACCGCCTTGACCACGGATGCCAGCAGCTCCCGGTTGGAGCCCCGGCCGAACGCCGCGTCCAGGTCGACCAGGTGGATCCACTCGGCCCCCGCCTCCTGCCAGGCGAGCGCGGCCGAGAGCGGATCACCGTAGGACGTCTCGGTTCCGGCCTCGCCCTGGACCAGGCGGACCGCCTGGCCGTCGGCGACGTCCACGGCGGGCAGCAGCTCTAGCGACATCTTTTCAGGACCTCCGGTCGAATACGACGGTGACGAGCACCGGGACGAGCAGCAGGGACAGCAGGAGCACGCCGAGCCTGGCGGCCCACGAGGACCAGATCAGCCATGCGATCACCTGGACGATGAGGAACAGCACCGCCACCACGCCGTTCTGCGTGCGGCGGCGGCGGGCGATGACGCCGCGCTGCCCGGCGATCCGCACCGGCCGGCGCGGCAGCAGCGCGACGGCGGGGGCCGTGACCTTGCCCAGCAGCCGCCGCCGGCGGGCGGTCCGGGCCTGCCGCTCGGCGCGCAGCGCGGCCTGCCGGGCCTGCTCGGCCTCCCGCTCGGCCCGGCGCCGGGCCCGCTCCTTACTCACGACGGCCGCCCCGCCCGACACTCCGCGGAACACCCCGGCGAACGCCCCGCACCGAACCGGGCGAGACGTTCATCCGAGCGTGCCGAGCCAGTTGGCCAGCAGGCGGGCCCCGGCGTCGCCCGACTTCTCGGGGTGGAACTGGGTCGCCGTGAGCGGTCCGTTCTCCACCGCCGCGACGAACGGCACGCCGTGCTCGGCCCAGGTCACCAGCGGGTCGGTGAACCCGGGTCCGGCCTGCAGCTCCCAGGAGCGCACGCCGTAGGAGTGCACGAAGTAGAACCGCTCGTCGGCGTCGACGCCGTCGAACAGCACCGTGCCCTCGGGCGCCTTGACGGTGTTCCAGCCCATGTGCGGCAGGACCGGGGCGTCGAGGCGCTCGACCGTGCCGGGCCACTCGCCGCAGCCGGAGGTGGTCACCCCGTGCTCCACCCCCGTCTCGAACAGGATCTGCATGCCGACGCAGATGCCGAGCACCGGCCGGCCGGCCGACAGGCGGCGGGCGACGATCCGGTCGCCGGCCACCGACGTCAGCCCGGCCATGCAGGCGGCGAACGCGCCGACGCCGGGGACGACCAGGCCGTCGGCCTCCATCGCCGCCGTGTAGTCGGACGTCACCGTGACGTCCGCGCCGACCCGGGCCAGGGCGCGCTCCGCGGAGCGCAGGTTGCCCGAGCCGTAGTCGAGGACCGTGACGTTCTTGCCCATCAGAGCTTCACCACCAGAGCACCGCCGCTGTGGTCGCCAGGGCCGCGAGGGCGGCCAGCAGGAGCGCGCCCTTCTTCAGTCCCTGTTTGAGGAAGGAGACGATGCCGCCCACCAGGAAGAGGGCGACGAAGGCCATCGCAACGGCCGTCCAGTTATCGCTCATCGCCCCTCACAGGACGCCCTTGGTGCTGGGCACCCCGGTGGAGCGCGGGTCCGGCTCGCAGGCCTCGCGCAGCGCCCGCGCGAGCGCCTTGAACTGGGCCTCCACGATGTGGTGGGCGTTGCGGCCGTACGGCACGTGCACGTGCAGACAGATCGCGGCGTGCGCGACGAACGACTCCAGGATGTGCCGGGTCAGCGTCGTGTCGTAGTCCGGGCCGATCATGGGCGCCATGTTCTCCGGCTCGCTGTGCACGAGGTACGGCCGGCCGGACAGGTCCACGGTCACCTGGGCCAGGGACTCGTCCAGCGGGCAGGACGCGCTGCCGAACCGCCGGATGCCCGACTTGTCGCCCAGCGCCTCGCGGAACGCCTCGCCCAGCGCGATGGCGGTGTCCTCGATCGTGTGGTGGGAGTCGATGTGCAGGTCGCCCTCGGTCTTGACGGTGAGGTCGAACAGGCCGTGCTTGCCGAGCTGGTTGAGCATGTGGTCGTAGAAGCCCACGCCGGTGGAGACGTCGACGATCCCGGTGCCGTCGAGGCCGACCTCCACCAGCACCGAGGTCTCCTTGGTGGAGCGCTCGACGCGACCGACACGACCGACGCCGCCGGGGCGGCCTTCGGCAACACTCATCACAGGATCCCTTCCAGGGCGGCGCGGAACGCCGCCATCTCCTCAGCCGTTCCGATGGACACCCTCAGCCACCCGGGCGGACCGACCTCGCGGATCAGCACCCCCCGCTCCAGCAGGCCCTCCCAGACCGCGCGGCGGTCGTCGAAGACGCCGAAGAGCACGAAGTTGGCGTCGGAGTCGGCGACCGTCAGCCCGTGCCCGCGCAGCCACGCCACGGTCGCGTCCCGCTCGGCGCGCAGCGTGTCGACGGTGCCGAGCAGCTCGGCCCGGTGCGCGAGCGCGACGCGCGCCGCCGCCTGGGTGAGCGTGGACAGGTGGTACGGCAGGCGCACCAGCAGCAGCGCCTCGATCACCGCCGGATGGGCGGCGAGGTAGCCGAGCCGGGTGCCCGCCATGGCGAAGGCCTTGGACATGGTCCGGGTGACGATCAGCCGCGGGTGGTCCGGCAGCAGGGTCAGCGCGGACGGCGTGCCGGTGCGGGCGAACTCGACGTAGGCCTCGTCCACCACGACCATGCCGGGCGCCGCCTCGACGATCCGGGCGATCACCGCCGGGTCCAGGGCGGTGCCGGTCGGGTTGTTGGGCGAGGTCAGGAAGACGACGTCGGGCCGGTGCTCCTCGATCGCCGCGACGGCCTTGTCCGGGTCGATCCCGAAGTCGTCCTCGCGCGCCCCGGAGATCCACTCGGTCGAGGCCCCGGTGGTGATGATCGGGTGCATCGAGTAGGACGGCTCGAAGCCCAGCGCACTGCGGCCGGGACCGCCGAAGGCCTGCAGGATCTGCTGGAGCACCTCGTTGGAGCCGTTGGCGGCCCACACCCGCGCCGAGGTCAGGCCGTGGCCGAGGTAGGCGGCCAGGTCCTCGCGCAGGGCGACGGCGTCGCGGTCGGGGTAGCGGTTGAGCTCGCCCGCGCCGCGCCGTACGGCCTCGGCGAGGTCGGCGACCAGGGCGGCGGACGGCCCGTAGGGGTTCTCGTTGGTGTTCAGCCGGACCGGGACGTCGATCTGCGGCGCGCCGTACGGCGTGCGGCCCCGCAGGTCGTCGCGGACGGGCAGGTCGTCCAGCGTCACGCGCGGGCCGTCGCCGGACCTGGTGCCGGGGCCGTCGCCGATCGGCGTGCCGGGCCCCTCCCCGGGCCTCGTGCCGGGCCCCTCCCCGGGCCTCGTGCCGGGGCCGTCGCCGATCGGCGTGCCGGTTTCGTCGTCGGGCCTCATGCGGGGGTCTCCCAGTCGGTGAGCGCGGGCAGCTCGCCCGGGGCGAAGCGGGCGCGGACGGCGGCGCCGTGCGCGGGCAGGTCCTCGGCGTCGGCGAGCACGGACACGTGGGCGGCGGCTCCGGCCAGCGCCTCGCGGTCGTACTCCACCACGTGGATGCCGCGCAGGAAGGTCTGCACCGACAGCCCCGAGGAGTGGCAGGCGCAGCCCCCGGTGGGCAGCACGTGGTTGGAGCCGGCGAGGTAGTCGCCGAGCGAGACCGGCGCGTAGGGGCCGACGAAGACCGCCCCGGCGTTGCGGACCCGGGCGGCGAGCGCGGCGGCGTCGGCCGTGTGGATCTCCAGGTGCTCGGCGGCGTAGGCGTCCACGACGCGCAGGCCCGCCTCCAGGTCGTCGACGAGGAGGATGCCGGACTGGCGGCCGGCCAGGGCCTCGGTGACGCGCTCGGCGTGCTTGGTCGCGGCGACGCGGCCGGGCAGCTCCTTCTCCACGGCGTCGGCCAGCTCGGGCGAGTCGGTGACCAGGACCGCCGCGGCGATCTGGTCGTGCTCGGCCTGGCTGATCAGGTCGGCGGCGACGTGCACCGGGTCGGCGGTGGCGTCGGCGAGGATGGCGATCTCGGTGGGCCCGGCCTCGGAGTCGATGCCGATGCGGCCCTTGAGCAGGCGCTTGGCCGCGGCGACCCAGATGTTGCCGGGGCCGGTCACCATGTCCACCGGGGCGCACTCCTCGGTGCCGTAGGCGAACATCGCCACGGCCTGGGCGCCGCCGACGGCGTAGACCTCCTCGACCCCGAGCAGCGCGCAGGCGGCCAGGATCGCCGGGTGCGGCAGCCCGCCGAACTCCTTCTGCGCGGGCGAGGTGACCGCCAGCGAGGCGACCCCGGCCTCCTGGGCGGGCACCGCGTTCATCACGACGCTGGACGGGTAGACCGCCTGGCCGCCGGGGACGTAGAGGCCCACGCGCCCGACGGGGACCCAGCGCTCGGTGACGGTGCCGCCGGGCACGACCCGGGTGGTGACGTCGGCGCGGCGCTGGTCGCGGTGGACCAGGCGGGCGCGGCGGATGGACTCCTCCAGGGCCGCGCGGACCCGGGGGTCGAGCTCCTCCAGCGCCCGGGCGACCGCCTCGGCGGGCACCCGGGTGGAGCCGAGCTCCACGCCGTCGAACCGGGCCGTCCACTCCCGCACCGCCGCGACCCCGCGATGATGCACGTCCTCGCAGATGGGCCGGACCTTCTCCAGGGCGGCTTCGACGTCGAGTTCGGCACGGGGCAGCACGTGGCGCAGGTCCTCGGGGAGGGCACCGCGCAGGTCGGTACGGGAAATCACCCGTCCAGTCTACGGAGCCCGCGGACCCGCTCCCGTCCGCATTCCAGCATGCGGACGCCCTTTACACTGTAGATTCGAATGTGGATCCCGCCGAGTCGCTACCCTTCCTGCCATGGGCAAGCCGAAGAACGCCAGAGGCCAGGGCACCCCGGCGACGGTGGCGCTGAGCCGGGCCGGAGTGGATTTCGTCCTGCACCCCTACGAGCACGACGCGGGCGCGCAGGCCTACGGCGAGGAGGCCGCCGACGCGCTCGGCGTGTCCTACGACCGCATCTTCAAGACGCTGGTGGCCGAGGTCGACGGCGGCCTGGCGGTCGCGGTGGTACCGGTGGCCGGCAGGCTGGACCTCAAGGCGCTGGCGGCGGCGCTGGGCGGCAAGCGCGCCGCGATGGCCGACGCGGCCAAGGTCGAGCGGGTCACCGGCTACGTGGTGGGCGGGATCAGCCCGCTGGGACAGCGCAGGCCGCTGCCGACCGTGGTCGACTCCTCGGCCCTTTCGTTCGAGACGGTCTACTTCTCCGCCGGGCGGCGCGGCCTGCAGATCGAGACCGCCCCCGCCGCGCTGGTGCGGCTGACGCAGGCGGTCGCGGCCCCCATCGGCAGGAGCGGGTGATGCACTACCTGACCGCCGTCGAGATGCTGGAGCTGCTGCGCTCCCGGCAGGTCAGCGCGGCAGAGCTGCTCGAGGCCCATCTGCGGCGGATCGAGGAGGCCAACCCGGCGGTCAACGCGATCGTCACGCTGGCGGCCGAGCGCGCCCGCGCCGAGGCGCAGGCCGCCGACCGGGACCTGGCGCGCGGGGTCTGGCGCGGGTCGCTGCACGGGCTGCCGGTCGCGCACAAGGACCTGACCGACACCGCGGGGATCCGCACCACGTACGGCTCGCCGATCTTCTCCGGCCACGTGCCCGACCACGACGCGCTGATCGTGCGGCGGATGCGCGGGGCCGGGGCGATCACGGTCGGCAAGACCAACACCCCCGAGTTCGGCACCGGCTCGCACACGGTCAACGAGATCTTCGGCGCCACCCGCAACCCCTACGACCTGTCGCGGTCGGCCGGCGGGAGCAGCGGCGGGGCCGCCGCCGCGCTGGCCTGCGGGATGGTCCCGCTGGCCGACGGCTCCGACATGGGCGGCTCGCTGCGCAACCCGGCCTCGTTCTGCAACGTGGTGGGGCTGCGGCCGACGCCGGGGCGGGTGCCCTCGCCGTCCCCGACGGCCGCCTGGTTCACCCTGGGCGTGTCGGGCCCGATGGCCAGGACCGTCGCCGACCTGACGCTGCTGATGAGCGTGGTGGCCGGGTTCGACCCCGCCTCGCCGCTGTCGGTCGCCGAGAGCGGCGCGGTCTTCACCGAGCCGCTGGACCTGCTGGACCTGACCGGGCTGCGGGTGGCCTGGAGCCCGGACCTGGGCGGCCTGCCGGTGGACGCCGAGACCGCGCGCGTCACCGCGCGGGCCCCGGAGGTGCTGGAGGGGCTGGGCGCGCACGTCGAGCGGGTCGAGCTGGACCTGTCCGACGCCGAGGAGGCGTTCCGCACCTACCGCGCCTGGTACTACCTGCTCTCCTACGGCGACCTGCCGTCCGAGCGGCTGGGGGAGAACGTGCGGTGGAACGTCGAGCGGGGCCGGGAGGTGACCGGGGCGGACCTGGCCCGCGCCGAGCGGCTGCGCAGCGGCCTCTACCAGCGGATGAGCGCGTTCTTCGACGTCTACGACTTCCTGCTCGCGCCGGTCAGCCAGGTGCCGCCGTTCCCGGTGGACGCGCCGTACGTCACGGAGATCGGCGGCGCGCCGCTCCCCGACTACCTGGCCTGGATGCGCTCGGCCTACTGGGTCAGCGTGCTGCACGCCCCGGCCGCCTCGGTGCCGTGCGGGTTCACCTCCGGCGGGCTCCCGGTCGGCGTGCAGATCGTCGGCCGGCCCTTCGCCGACCTGCGGGTGCTCCGGCTGGCCCACGCCTTCGAGCAGGCCACCGGGCACGGGCTGCGCAGGCCGGACCTGCCCCCGGGCGCCCCGGGGACCGCCGAGATCCGCTGAGATCCGCCGAGCGCCGCCGAGCGTCGAGGGCCGCCGGGAACGGTCGGCCCGGAGAACCGCCGAGGGCCGCCGGACGCCGCTACCGCGCCGGTCCGCCGCCGCTGATGTCGTAGGAGGAGATCGGCCCGTAGGGGTCCCTGCCGCCGAAGGGACGGCGCAGCGGCGAGTCCCGGTAGCCCGCCAGGCCCTCCAGCGCGGCGAAGAGCCCGGCGGCCAGCATCGGCCAGGCCACCAGCACCCCCCGCGCGGTCAGCTCCAGCGGCCCGGCGACCACCGGCAGGTTCCGGCCGGAGGCGGCCACGTGCACCGCGCCGAGGTTCACCGCCCCGCCGACCACCGTCGCCAGGTGTCCGGCCAGCAGCCCGCCCGCCGCCAGGCCGAGCACCACGGCCAGCGGCCGGCCCCGGCGCGAGAGGCTGTAGCCCGCGGCGCCGCACACCAGCCCGCACGCGCCGGTGACGACGGCGAACCAGCCGTCGGCGGCGATGAGCGCCTGAGTGGAGGGGTCGGCCAGGACCGGGCCCTGCCCGGTCACGACGTACGGCGGGCGCGGGGCGAGGATCGACCACAGGACGCCGGCGACGACTCCGAGCGCCGCCAGGATCAGCACGGTGACGGCGAAGTCACGCGCGTGGCGCAATCCGCACCTCCCCAGTATGTGACGCTCTGCCCGATGTTACCCAGTCATCCGGGGTCATCCGGAGTCCTCCGGTTGTCTAGACCAAAGCATCGGTTCGAATCCCGTTACCCTGTCCAGGTGAACGAAGAGGTATGGCTGATCGAGCCCTCCGGCCCGCTCCGCGGTGACGTCGAGGTCCGCGGGTCCAAGAACGGCGTCTCCAAGCACATGGTGGCCGCCATGCTGGGGTCCGGCGAGAGCATGATCCAGAACGCCCCCGACGTGGGCGAGGTCGGCATCACCGCGCAGATGCTGCGGGCGCTCGGCATCGAGGTGGAGATCACTCCGCGCGAGATCGTCGTCGCCCCGGGACCCGAGATCAACCCGCACGTGCCGGCGGCGTTCACCGGCCTCAACCGGATCCCCATCCTGATGCTGGGCCCGCTGCTGCACCTGGCCGGCGAGGCGTTCGTGCCGCTGGTCGGCGGCGACCCCATCGGCCGGCGGCCGGTCGACTTCCACGTCGAGGCGCTGCGCGCGATGGGCGCCGAGGTCCAGGTGACCGACACCGGCATCCACGCCAAGGCCAAGCGGCTGCGCGGGACCCGGATCGAGCTGCCGTACCCGAGCGTCGGCGCCACCGAGACGATCCTGATGTCGGCCGTGCTGGCCGAGGGCAAGACCGTGCTCAAGGGCGCGGCCACCGAGCCGGAGGTCGTCGAGCTCGCCCTGTTCCTGCAGCGCATGGGCGCGCTCATCGAGCTCAGCCCGGACCGGCGCATCGTGATCGAGGGCGTGGAGAAGCTGCACGGCGCGTCCACCTGGCTCAACGGCGACCGCATCGAGGCGTTCTCCTACCTGGCGGCCGGCCTGATCACCGGCGGTCAGGTCCGGGTGCACGGCTGCCCGCAGGACCGCCTCGTCACCGCGATCACCACGCTGGCCAGGATGGGCGCCCAGCTGGACATCACCGACGACTACCTGTCGGCCTCGGCGCCCGACGGGCTGCGCGCGGCGGCGGTGCAGACCGACACCCACCCGGGTTTCATGACCGACTGGCAGACCCCGCTGATGGTCCTGTTCACGCAGGCCAAGGGCATGTCGGTGCTGCACGAGACGGTCTTCGAGAACCGGCTGGTCTACGTGCCGGCGCTGCAGAAGATGGGCTGCGAGATCGAGGTCTTCGACGTGTGCCTCGGCGGCCCGGCGTGCCGCTACCACGACACCAACGCCAAGCACTCGGCGGTCGTACGGGGCGTGTCCAAGCTGCGCGGCGCCGACGTGACGCTGCCCGACATCCGGGCCGGCTTCTCCGCCGTCCTGGCCGCCGCCGCCGCGGAGGGGACCTCCACGCTGCGCGGCGTCCACCACATCGAGCGCGGCTACCACCGGCCGTTCGAGCAGTTCGCCTCGCTGGGACTGCAGATCAGTCGAGAGAAGGTGCAGAGCGGGTAAGGATTCACGATCGGGGCGTTTGGGGGTGATCGTCCGATCGCACCTTACTCTCTGTGACATCGCGACGTGACCGGAGAGACGACGACACCAGGCGCGGCCCCGCCGCGTGCCTGTGCGTCCTGGCGGTCTGCGGGCTGCTCGCGGGGCTGCTGACCACGGCGGCGGCGCTGCCCCTGGTCGGCGCCGCGGACCTCGCGACGGAGCAGGCGGCGGGCGTCTTCGCGGAGCTGCCGTCCGGGCCGCGCGAGGACCCGCTCCCGGAACGCACCGTGCTCCTGGACTCCCGCGGCCGCCCGTTCGCCCAGTTCTACACGGAGAACCGGACGGTCGTGGGCCTGGGCGCCGTCGCGCCCGTGATGCGCAAGGCGATCGTGGCCGTCGAGGACGCCCGGTTCTACGAGCACGGCGGCCTGGACGTCAAGGGCACGCTGCGCGCGCTGATCACCAACACCCAGGCGGGCGGGGTGCGGCAGGGCGGCTCCTCCCTCACCCAGCAGCTGGTGAAGAACATCCTGGTCGCCGGCGCCGAGACCGACGCCGAGCTGGACCGGGCCCAGGCGCCGAACCTGCAGCGGAAGATCACCGAGCTGCGGTACGCGCTGGCGCTGGAGAAGAAGTACACCAAGGCGCAGATCCTGGAGCGCTACCTCAACATCGTCTACTTCGGCGCGGGGGCGTTCGGGGTGGAGGCCGCCGCCCGGCGGTTCTTCTCGGTCCCGGCCTCCCGGCTGACCCTGCCGCAGGCGGCGACGCTGGCCGGGGCGGTGCGCACGCCGTACGGGACGGACCCGTCGCTGGGCGAGCGGCAGCGGCGGCGGCTCAAGCAGCGCCGGGACCTGGTGCTCGACCGGATGGCCGAGATCGGGGCCGTCAGCCCGGCCGCGGCCCGCGCGGCCCGCAGGGCCCCGCTGGGCATCCGCCTGCGGCCCGAGCCGGGCGGCTGCGCCGCGAGCGCCTTCCCCTACTTCTGCGTCTACGTCCGTCAGGAGCTGCTGACCAACCCGGTCTTCGGGCACACCCGCGCCGAGCGCGAGCGCCGCCTGGCCACCGGCGGCCTGGTGCTCCGCACCACCCTGGACCCGGTCGCCCAGCGGGCGGCGGAGCGGGCGATCCGCGCGCGGGTCTCCCCCGCCGACACCGAGGTGGCGGCCGAGGCCATGGTCGAGCCGGGCACCGGGCGGATCCGGGCGCTGGCGGCGAGCAAGGGCTACGGCCGCAACCCCGGCGACCGCAGGAACGGCCCCCGCACCACCTTCAACCTGCCCGCCGACGCGGCCCACGGCGGCGGGATGGGCCTGCAGGCCGGCTCCACGTTCAAGGTGTTCACCCTGGCCACCGCGCTGCGCCAGGGCTGGCGGTTCGGCCGGGGCTTCGTGACCCCGGGCCGGTTCGTGCCCCGCCAGGGGTTCACCGACTGCCGGGGCCGGCCGGTCAACGACCCCGGCGCCAGGGTCTTCAACGCCGACGGCGGCGGGCGGGGCGGGGCGTTCAGCCTCTCCAGCGGGACGTGGAAGTCGGTGAACGTCTTCTTCATGATGCTGGAGCGGCGGGTCGGCCTCTGCCCGGTGGTGCGGACCGCCAGGGCGCTGGGCGTCGTCCGGGCGGACGGCGCCCCGCTGCGGGAGGTCCCCACGTTCACCCTCGGGATCAACGAGATGGACCCGCTGACGGTCGCCGGGGCGTACGCCGCGTTCGCCGCGCGGGGCCGCTACTGCCGCCCGACGGCGATCACCGCGATCGTCGACCGCGACGGCGGGCCGGTCGCCGTCCCGCCGGCCTGCCACCAGGCGATCGACCGCGGGGTGGCCGACGCGGTGAACCGCGTGCTGAGCGGGGTGTTCAGCCGGGGCACCATGCGGGGCCAGGGCATCGGCCGCCCGGCGGCGGGCAAGACGGGGACGAACAACGGGTACACCTCGGCCTGGTTCGCGGGCTACACCCCCCAGCTGGCCGCGGCGGTCAGCGTGGGCGACATCCGCGGCTCCTACCGCCACCCGCTGCGGAACGTGGTGATCGGCGGCCGGTACTACGGCAGCGTCCAGGGCGCCTCCCTGCCCGGCCCGATCTGGACGGCCTCCGTGTCCGCCGCGCTGCGGGGCCGGCCGGCCCTCCCCTTCCCCGCCCCGGATCTGAAGCGCTTCGGCGGCGGGAGCATCCCCGGCTACGTCCCGCCGCCGGCCGAGGGCCCCCGGAAGCGGGGCGCGGGGCGCGGGCGGGACCGCGCCGGGACCTGGCAGCCGCCGGAGCGCTCCTGGACGCGCGACCGGGGCCGGCAGCGGCCGGACCGGGCGCGCAGGCGCGACCACGGCTGGCAGCGGCCCGGCCGCGGGTGGCACCTCCCGGAACGGCCGTGGAAGCGCGGCCGGGGCTGGCGCGACCCCGACCGCTGACCCGCCGCCCCGACCACCGCCCCGACCACCGCCCGCGACCGCGGAGGATCGTCCCCGACCGCGGAGGATCGTCCGGCGGGAGGGACCGGACCGTCATGGCGACCGCTCCTGAAGTGCAGAGGCCCGTTTTCTGGGCAAAGGCCGGTCAATCTTCGGTAAGCCTGCGCACTTCAGGAGTGGTCACCATGGCGGGTCTCGCGGAGCCGATCGCGGTCGGCGTCGAGGAGGAGTTCCACGTCGTCGACGCCGGGACCCGGCACCTGGTCCCCCGGGCGCAGGTGCTGCTGGAGCGGTTACCCGAGGACCGCTTCACCCATGAGCTGCAGCGTTCGGTGGTGGAGGCCAACAGCCGGCCCTTCGTCCGCCTGGAGGACCTCGGCCACGACCTGACCGCGCTGCGCCGTACGGTGATCCGCGCCGCCGACGGGGCGGGCCTGGGGATCGCGGCGGCCGGGACCGTGCCGCTGGTGGACCTGGAGGCGCTGAAGATCTCCCCCGATCCGCGCTACGAGCAGATGCTCGCCGACTACCAGCTGCTCACCCGGGAGCAGCTGATCTGCGGGACCCAGGTGCACGCCGAGGTCGCCGACCGGGACCTGGCGGTCGCCGTGGCCCACCGGCTGGCCCCCTGGCTGCCGCCGCTGCTGGCCCTGAGCACCAGCTCGCCGTACTGGGTGGGGTCCGACACCGGCTACGCCGGCTACCGCCCGCTCGTCTGGCAGCGCTGGCCCACCGCCGGGCCGGTGGCCGCCTTCTCCTCCGCCGCGGAGTACGACCGGGTGGTCGACGAACTCGTGCGCTCGGGGGTGATCAGCGATCCCGGCATGGTCTACTTCGACGTCCGGCCCTCGGCCCACGTGCCCACGGTCGAGCTGCGGCTGTGCGACGCCTGCCCCCTGGTGAGCGACATCGTGCTGATCGCGGGGCTGTTCCGCGCGCTGGTGGCCCGGGAGCTGGAGGCGATCGCGGCCGGGACGGGCGGCCGGGTCCGGCTGGAGATGGTGCGCGCCGCGACGTGGCGGGCGGCCCGCTCGGGGCTGGAGGGCGCGCTGGTCGACCCGGCCGACGGGCTGCCCCGGCCGGCCGCCGAGGTGGTGCGGGACATGGTCGCCGGGCTGCGGCCGCAATTGGAGGAGACCGGCGACTGGGAGCTCGTGACCTCCCTGGCCGAGGAGGCGCTGGCGCGGGGCAGCTCCGCGGCCCGCCAGCGCGCCGCCTTCGCCCGCGCCGGCCGGCTCTCCGACGTGGTCGACCTGGTGCTCGCCGAGACCCGTTCGGAGGAGTGGGAGACCGCCTTCGGCGGCCCGTCGCCCCGGATGCGCACCGGCCTGCTCGACGGTTACGCGGCCGTCGGCGACGAGGTGGTCATCGAGGGCACGGTGCGCGAGCCGTACCAGCCGGTCCTGCGGGTCCTCGACCGGCTGGGCGCGCGCGGCCTGCGCGCGCGGGAGGAGCGGCGCGACCGCCACCAGCGCGAGCACGGCATGACCTTCCCGGTCGAGGGCGAGGACGAGCGCCGGATCCTCCCCTTCGACCTGGTCCCGCGGCTGGTCCCGCCCGCCGAGTGGGAGGGCCTGCGGCGGGCCCTGCCGCAGCGGGTGCGCGCCCTGGAGGCGTTCCTGCACGACGTGTACGGCGAGCGCCGCGTCATCGCCGACGGCGTGCTCCCCGCCTGGGTGGTCGAGGAGTCCCCCGGCTACCGGGAGGCCGGGCGGCGGGTGCCGCGCGAGGCCGTGCGCTGCGCCGTGGCCGGGCTGGACCTGGTCCGCGACGAGGTGGGCCGCTGGACGGTGCTGGAGGACAACCTGCGGGTGCCCTCCGGCCTCGGCTACGCCGTCGCCAACCGGCGGCTGACGGCCGAGGTCCTGCCCGAGCTCGTCCCCGGACCGGGGTTCGCCGACCCGGCCGGCGCGCTGCGCCTGCTGCGGGAGACGCTGGAGGCGGCCGGCGGGGGCGGTTCGCCGTCCCTGGCCGTGGTCTCCGCCGGACCGGGCGACTCCGCCTTCTACGAGCACCGGATGCTCGCCGAGGAACTGGGGGCGGTCCTGGTCGGCCCGGCCGACCTGGAGGTCCGCGACGGGCGCGTGGCGGCGGCCGGCCGCCCGGTCGACGTGCTCTACCGCCGCATCGACACCGACGAGCTGCTGGCCGCTCCCGCCGGGGAGGCGATCCTGGACGCGGTGGAGCGCTCGGCGCTGGTCCTGGCCAACGCGCCGGGCAACGGCGTCGCCGACGACAAGTCCCTGTACCGGTACGTGCCCCGGCTCATCGAGTACTACCTGGGCGAGCAGCCGCTCATCGGCAACGTCACCACCTACCTGTGCCGGGACCCCGAGGACCGCCGGGAGGTGCTGGACCGGCTGGCCGAGCTGGTCGTCAAGCCGGTCGACGGGTTCGGCGGACAGGGGGTGGTGATCGGCCCCGACGCCTCCCCGCGGGAGCTGCGCGAGGTCCGCGGGCGGATCCTCGCCGACCCCGACCGGTGGGTCGCCCAGGAGACGGTCCGCCTCTCCACCCACCCGGTCTTCGACGGGGAGCGGCTGAGCCCGCGCGTGGTGGACCTGCGGGCCTTCGTCTGCCTCGGCGAGACGGCGCAGGTGCCCCCGGCGGCGCTGACCCGCGTCGCCCCGGCCGACAGCATGATCGTCAACTCCTCGCAGGGCGGGGGCGCCAAGGACACCTGGCTTCCGGAGGGGGAGTGACGCGCGGGCCGGGCCGGGCGGGGCGGCGCGGGCCGGCGCCGCCCGAGCGGCCGTCGAGGTCGTCCGCCGGTCCGGCGGCGGCTCACGCCCCCAGGCAGGCCGGGCCCAGCAGCTGCTTGAGGTCGCCCATCAGGGCCGGGGACGGCGCGACGCGCAGGCGGTCGTCCAGGCGCATCACCGTGGTCCGCGGGCCGTTGTGGATCTGCAGGCGGACCTCGGTGGTGCCGGGATGGGTGGTCAGGACCTCCTTGAGGCGGCCGACCACCGGGGGCGTGCAGCGGTTCAGCGGCATGCTCACCAGCAGCGGCCCGCCCGCCTCGGTGGTCAGGTCGGGCGCCGTCACCTCCATCGCGATGATCTTCCCGACGTCCTCGCGCTTGTCCAGGCGGCCCTTGACGAAGACGATGGCGTCCTCGGCCAGGATCGTCGAGCAGAGCTGGTAGGCCGACGGGAAGATCATCACCTCGATGGCGCCCTCCAGGTCCTCCAGCATGGTCAGGACCCAGGTGTCGCCCTTCTTGGTGACCTTGCGCTGGACGCCGGAGAGGATGCCGCCGACCGTCACGATCTGGCCGTCGGGGCGGCCGTCGTCCTGGAGCGCGGCGACCGAGCAGTCGGCGCCGGCGGCGAGGATGTGCTCGACGCCGAAGAGCGGGTGGTCGGAGACGTACAGGCCGAGCATCTCCCGCTCGAACGCCAGCAGGGTGGTCTTGTCCCACTCCCCCGGCGGGATCTGCACGTCGAAGGTCTGGTCCTCGGCCCCGTCCACCGCGCCGAACAGCGAGTCCTGCCCGATCGCCTCGTTCTTCTTGATGTCGATGATCGCGTCCACCGCCTGCTCGTGGACCATCACCAGGCCCTTGCGGACGTGGCCGAAGGAGTCGAACGCGCCGGCCTTGATCAGCGACTCGATCACCCGCTTGTTGCAGACGATCGCCGGGACCTTGCGCAGGAAGTCCTTGAAGTCGGTGAAGCGGCCCTTCTCCCTGCGCGCGGAGATGATCCCGTCGACGACGTTGCCGCCGACGTTGCGGATGGCCGACAGGCCGAAGCGCACGTCGGTGCCGCGCGGGGTGAAGTCGAAGTCGGAGTCGTTGACGTCCGGCGGGAGCACCGTGATGCCCATGCGGCGGCACTCGTTGAGGTAGAGCGCCGACTTGTCCTTGTCGTCCTTGACCGAGGTGAGCAGCGCGGCCATGTACTCGGCCGGGTAGTTGGCCTTGAGGTAGGCGGTCCAGTAGGAGACCAGGCCGTAGCCGGCGGTGTGGGCCTTGTTGAAGGCGTAGTCGGAGAACGGCAGCAGGATGTCCCACAGGGCCTTGATGGCCGCGGCGGAGAAGCCGTTGTCCTTCATGCCCTTCTCGAAGAACTCGAACTGCTTGTCCAGTTCGGACTTCTTCTTCTTGCCCATCGCGCGGCGGAGCAGGTCGGCGCCGCCGAGGGAGTAGTTGGCGACCTTCTGCGCGATCGCCATGACCTGCTCCTGATAGACGATCAGGCCGTGGGTCGTGTCGAGGATCTCCCGGAGCGGCTCCTCCAGCTCGGGGTGGATCGGGGTGATCTCCTGCTGGCCGTTCTTGCGCATCGCGTAGTTGGTGTGGGAGTTGGCCCCCATCGGACCGGGCCGGTAGAGCGCGAGCGCCGCGGAGATGTCCTCGAAGTTGTCGGGGCGCATCAGGCGCAGCAGCGAGCGCATGCCGCCGCCGTCGAGCTGGAAGATGCCGAGCGTGTCGCCCCGCGAGAGCAGCTCGTAGGTCTTGGCGTCGTCCAGGGGCAGGTCCAGCAGCTCGATCATGGTGCCGGTGTTGGCCTCGATGGCCTTCAGGCAGTCGTCGATGATCGTCAGGTTGCGCAGGCCCAGGAAGTCCATCTTCAGCAGGCCGAGCGTCTCGCAGGTCGGGTAGTCGAACTGCGTGATGATCGCGCCGTCGGAGTCGCGGCGCATGATCGGGATGTAGTCGGTCAGCACCTCCGAGGACATGATGACGCCGGCGGCGTGCACGCCGGTCTGCCGGATCAGGCCCTCCAGGCCCCTGCCGAGGTCGATGGCCGCCTTGACGTCGACGTCCTCGTCGTACAGCTTGCGCAGCTCGCCGGCCTCGTTGAACCGCGGGTGGTCCTTGTCGAAGATGCCCGAGAGCGGGATGTCCTTGCCCATCACCGCCGGCGGGAACGCCTTGGAGACCTTGTCGCCCAGCGCGTACGGGTAGCCCAGGACGCGGGCCGCGTCCTTGATGGCCGCCTTCGCCTTGATGGTGCCGAAGGTGGCGATCATGGCGACCTTGTCGGCGCCCCACTTCTCGGTCACGTAGCGGATCACGTCGCCGCGCCGGCGCTCGTCGAAGTCGATGTCGACGTCGGGCATGGAGACGCGCTCGGGGTTGAGGAAGCGCTCGAAGATCAGGCCGTGCGGGATGGGGTCGAGGTCGGTGATGCCCAGGGCGTAGGCGACCAGGGAGCCCGCCGCCGAGCCCCGGCCCGGCCCCACCCGGATGCCGTTGCGCTTGGCCCACATGATGAAGTCGGCGACCACGAGGAAGTAGGACGGGAACCCCATCTGGACGATGACGGCCAGTTCCTTCTCGACCCAGGCCCGGTGCTCGTCGTCGACGCCGCCGGGGAAGCGGCGCTTCATGCCCTCCCAGACCTCCTGGCGGAAGAACTCCTCCTCCGTCATGCCGTCCGGGATCGGGAAGGTCGGCATCAGGTTCTTGAACCCGAACATGCCCTCCGGCTCGACCTTCTCGGCCACCAGCAGCGTGTTGCGGCAGCCCTCGGCCCACAGGTCGGAGGAGTCGACGGCGCGCATCTCGTCGGCGGTCTTGATGTAGTAGCCGCTGCCGTCGAAGCGGAACCGGTCGGGATCGGACAGCTGCTTGCCGGTCTGGATGCACAGCAGCGCGTCGTGGGAGGTCGCGTCCGACTCGTAGGTGTAGTGCGAGTCGTTGGTGACCAGCGGCGGGATGCCGAGCTCCGTGGAGATGCGGGTGAGCCCGTCGCGGACCCGGCGCTCGATCTCCAGGCCGTGGTCCATGATCTCCAGGAAGTAGTTCTCCCTGCCGAACAGCTCCTGGTACTTCGCGGCGGCGGCCAGGGCCTCGTCGTACTGGCCCAGGCGCAGGCGGGTCTGCACCTCGCCCGACGGGCAGCCGGTCGTGGCCATCAGGCCCTCGGCGTGCTCGGCGAGGATCTCGGCGTCCATCCGGGCCCACTTGCGGACGAAGCCCTCGGTGTAGGCGCGGGAGCTGAGCTTCATGAGGTTCTTCAGGCCGCGCTCGTTGCGCGCCCAGATCGTCATGTGGGTGTAGTAGCCGCCCGCCGAGACGTCGTCCTTCTTCTGGTGCGGCTCGCCCCACAGCACCGGCTTCTTCTGGTGCCGGGAGGCGGGGGCGACGTAGGCCTCGATGCCGATGATCGGCTTGATCCCCGCCCCGGTGGCCTGCTTGTAGAAGTCGTACGCGCCGTGCATGTTGCCGTGGTCGGTGATCGCGATGGCGGGCATGCCCAGATCGCCGACCTGCTTGAACATCTGCTTCAGACGGGCGGCTCCATCGAGCATGGAGTACTCCGTGTGAACATGAAGGTGCACGAACGAGTCTGACATGCGGCCCCGCCTCTCCCCTTGTCCCGCGTCGGCGAAGGGAAGCTTACGCGCGTCCGGCCGGCCCCGGGGCGCTCCGCCCGCGGTCCTGCCCGCCGGCCGCCCCGCCGTACCGCCCCCCGCCGCGGCGCTCCTCGGCCAGGTGCAGCCCGGCCTCGATCACGGCCTTCATGATGGGCGCCAGGCGCGCCTCGCCCAGGGACGGGGCCCACCGGGCCATCTCCGCCACCAGGCGGCGCTCCCGCTCCGGGTCGCGTCCGGCGAACCCGCCGACCGGCTTGAGCCGCTGGATCGTCCCGGCGAGCTCGGCCCGGCGCTCCAGCAGCACCGCCAGGGCCGCGTCGACGCGGTCGATGGCGCTCCGGGCGTCCGGCACGGAGGCGGGTTCCTCCCTGCGGGTCAGCGCGCCGACGATCCGCACCGCCTCCTGGGCGGCGGCGGTGGCCTCCCGCGGCGGGTCCGGGGAGAGCAGCAGCCCGTCGGCCCCGGCCGCGACCGCGGCGGCGGCCAGCGCCGGATCGTCGCCCAGCCCCGCCAGGACCGGGCGGCCGGACCGCTCCCGGGCCTCGCGCAGCAGGGCCAGGTCGGGAGCCGCCGCAGGGCCCGGCCGCCCGCGCCCGCCGCCCTCGCAGAGCACGATCCGGTCCCCGGCGTCGGCGGCGCAGTAGTCGGCGACGGCCAACCACTCCTCCACGGACGTCGGACCGCGCTGGACGATCACCGGCAGTCCGAGCCGGGAGACCCCCCTGACCAGCCGGAGGTCGCGCGTCCAGGCCGCCCCGACCACGACGCCGTCGGCCCCGGCGGCGATCTGCGGCAGGTCGTCGGCGCAGGCCGGCTCCACCAGAACCGGCCCGGACCAGCGGGCGCGGACCTCGGCCAGGGCCTCGGCGGCGGTGCCGGCGGCGGGCCCGCCCCGGCGCCCGCGCAGGTCGATCCAGCGCGCGTCCGCGCCGGGCCCGCCGATCACCACGGCCGGGCCGGCGCCCAGCACGAGGGCCCCCAGGCGTACGGCTGCGCGCTCCGCGCGTGCGGTCGGTTGTGCGGTCGGTTGTGCGGTCAACGACATCTCGGCTCCCCGATGCTCAAGCCGGCGCGCGTCCCGCGGGCCGGCGAGGTGCAAGAAACGAAAAAGGCAGAGACGGGTCGTCTCTGCCTGCGCCGGCTCAGGAGGGTCGCTGGGTCACGCGTCGGGCGACCGGCTCTCCGGAGCCGGCCTGATAAACGCGGAACAGCGGTTCATACCGACGAGTTTAGGCCACCTCCGTCCGATTCGCCACAGGACGGGACGGCCGTCTCGGATGGCGGACACATCACGCGCCGGTCCGGCCCTCCCGGCAGGTAGGGCACTACAGCCGCGCGGAGGGTCGGGGCGGATCCCCGTTTATGGGAGGATCTTCTCCACTGTGAGGGAGGTCAACGCGGGTGATGCAGTCGGAGGGGAACCAGGAAGGGCGACGCGTCGCCGGCCGCTACCATCTCCTGGAGCCCATCGGGCGCGGCGGGATGGGCACGGTCTGGAAGGCGCACGACGAGCTCCTCGACCGGACCGTCGCCATCAAGGAGGTCCGCTACTCCGCCGCCCTCGGTGAGGACGTCCAGACGCTCAACCAGCGGCTCCTGCGGGAGGCCCGCGCGGCGGCCCGGCTGACCCACCCGAACGTCGTGGTGGTCTACGACGTCATCGAGGAGAACGCGCAGCCCTGGATCGTCATGCAGCTCGTGCCGTCCCGCTCGCTGGGCCAGGTGCTGCGCGAGGACGGGCCGCTGCCCCCCCGGCGGGTCGCCGAGATCGGGCTGGCCCTGCTGGGGGCCCTGCAGAGCGCGCACGACGCCGGGGTGCTGCACCGCGACGTCAAACCGGAGAACGTCCTGCTCGCCCCGAACGGCAGGGTCGTGCTCACCGACTTCGGCATCGCCAAGCTCGACTCGGAGAGCACGCTGACCATGACCGGCGTGGCGGGCACCCCCGCGTTCATCGCGCCGGAGCGGCTGCGCGGCCTGCCCGCCCGCCGGGAGTCCGACCTGTGGTCGCTCGGCGCGACGCTGTACGCGGCCGTGGAGGGCAGGTCCCCGCACGACCGCAAGATGCCGCTGGCCACCATGCACTCGGTCATGACCGACCCGCCCGACCCGGCGCGCAACGCCGGCCCGCTGCTGCCGGTGCTGGAGGGACTGCTCCGCAAGGAGCCCGTCCAGCGGCTCACCTACGCCGAGGCCTCCGCCATGCTGCGGAAGGTCACCGAGGGCCGCTCCCCCACGCAGCCGTGGCTGATCCGCCCCGCCGCCTCCTCCTCGTCCTCCCCGGCGGGCGCCGCTCCCGCCGGGGACGGCCCGCCCGCGCCTCCCGAGCGGCGCAAGCCCTACGGGACCCCGGCGCCCCGCCCGCCCGCGACGCCGCCTCCGCCCGCCCGGCCCGCCGGGGGCCCGGCCGTGCCGCCCGCCCGCGAGCGACCCGTCACCCCGCCCGAGCGGGAGGGACCCGTCCCGCCGCCCGGCGGCGGCCGTACGGACGCTCCCGCGCCGCGGGGGACGCCGTCCCGGGAGCAGGGGGACGCCGAGAAGGACGCCGCCGAGCGTGCGGCGCCCGCGCAGCAGCGGGAGGCGGGAGCCGTGTCCGCGAGCGCCGCCGCGGTGATCCCGCAGACCGGGCAGGTCGTGCCGCCGTCCGCCGCCGGGGCCGCGTCCTCCGCCCGGGACGCCGCGAGCCCCGCCGCCGGCCCCGCCGAGGGCCCCGCTCCCGCCGGGGGCGGGGCGCCCGCCGTCCCCCCGGCCCCCGCGGCCGACTCCGGCGACGCGCCCCCGTCCGGCGACGCCGCCCAGGAGGCTCCGGCGGCCTCCGGCGACCCGTCCGCCGCCTCCGAGCCCCCGTCCCCGTCCCCGTCCCCGGACATCAGGAAGTACGTCAGGAGCCTGGTCCCCGAAGAGTCCGCCGACTCCGGGCCGCCGGCCGTACCCGCGCCCGCGCCCCGGCCTGAGCCGGTCCGGGAGGCCGACCCCGCCGACCAGGAGCGGACGCGGCTGGGAACCGGCGCGTTCGCCGGGGGCACCGGCCTCACCGCGCCCCCGGGGATCCGGCGCGCCCTGCCGATCGTGGTGGGCGCCCTGGTCCTCGTGGGCGGCGTGGGCGTCTGGATCGGCATGAACAGCGGTGACGACGGCGGCGCGGCCGGGCGGAGCCGGCCGAGCGCGTCCGCGCCCGCCGGAAGCCCCACCGAGCCCGGAGGATCGGGCGAGTCCGGCGAGCCCGGCGGCGGGGACTCCTCGCAGACCCCGTCCTCTCCCACGCCCTCCCCGTCGAAGAGCGAGAAGACCGAGGAGAAGGAGAAGAAGAAGGACGGGTCGAAGCTCCCCTCCGGCTGGCGCATGCACAAGGACCCCAACGGGTTCTCGGTCGGCCTGCCCAAGGGCTGGAAGGTCGAGAGGCGGCAGGGCACCCAGGTGCGGTTCCGCGGTCCCGACGACCGCAGGAGCTATCTCATGATCGAGTACACCGACAGCCCGGGGCCCGACTCGAAGAAGGACTGGGACGTGTACGAGCCCCAGGCCCGCGGCGGATTCCCCGGCTACAAGCGCATCCGGATCGAGAAGGTCGACTACATGGAGGACGCCGCCGACTGGGAGTTCACCTGGGAGCCGGGTTACGGCAAGGTCCGCGTGCTCAACCGGGGGTTCATCACCAAGGGCGGCCGAGGGTACGCGATCTACTGGCACACCCCCGCCTCGAAGTGGAAGAAGAACCTGAAGCTGTTCGAGGGCTTCGCGGCGACCTTCTCGTCGAAAAAGTGAAGTCCCGCCCGACCGGCTACGATTCGTGAGCCGGGGAGGGAGTCGAGAACAATGACCGAACGGAGGGTCGCGGGCCGGTACCACCTGCTCGAACCCATCGGTGAAGGCGGGATGGGCGTCGTCTGGCGCGCCCATGACGAGCTTCTCGACCGGGTCGTCGCGGTCAAGGAGGTCCGCTACCGGGGCGTCGACGAGAAGGCGCGGGCCGACCTGAACCAGCGGACGGTCAGGGAGGCCAAGACCGCCGGCCGGCTCGACCACCCGTCCGTGATCATCGTGCACGACGTGGTCGAGGAGGGCGGGCGGCCCTGGATCGTCATGCAGCTGGTGCGCTCGCGCTCGCTGGGCGAGGCCGTCCGCGAGCGGGGACCGCTCCCCCCGGACCAGGTGGCCGCCGTCGGCCTGAGCGTGCTGGGCGCGCTGCTGGCCGCGCACGCCGCCGGCGTGCTGCACCGCGACGTCAAACCGGAGAACGTCCTGCTGGCCCACGACGGCCGGGTGGTGCTGACCGACTTCGGCATCGCCTCGACCTCGCACGAGCCGGGGATCACCCGGACGGGCGGGATGGTCGGCACCCCCGCCTTCCTGCCGCCCGAGCGGCTCCACGGCCTGCCCGCCACGCCGGAGTCGGACCTGTGGTCGCTCGGCGCCACGCTGTACGCGGCGCTGGAGGGCCACCCGCCCTTCCACAAGGCCACCCCCGCCGCGACCATGATGGCCGTCCTGGCCGGCGAGCCGCCGCCCCTGACCCACGCCGGCCCGCTGGCCTCGGCCGTCCTGGGGCTGCTGGCCAAGGAGCCGGCCGCCCGCATGGGCGCCGACGAGGTCGAGGCCCTGCTCACCCTCGCCGCCGCCGGTCGCACCGTGCCCGACGGCGCGCCGCCGCCCCCGCCGCCCTCCGTGGAGCCGTCCTACCCGGCCTCCTTCGCGGCCCCCTCCGCGCCCGCGCCGGCGGCGCGTCCGCCGCGCGGCGGGCGCCCGTCGCGGTCCGGCCGCGCGGCCGCCGGGCGCCCCTCCCCCGCGGACCGGCCCACGCGCGCCGAGACGGCGCCGCCGTACGGCGCACCGCCCGCGCCCGGCGGCCCGGCGCAGTCCGGGCGGCTGAGCGGCCCGGCACACCCCGGACAGTCCGCACACCCCGGCGGCCCGGCGCAGCCCGGATACGCCGAACCCTCCGGACATCCGGGCGCCCCGGTGGAGCACCCGCACCCCGGCCACCCCGGCCACCCCGGCCACCCCGGGCACCCCGGCGAACCCGCCTACCAGGCCCAGCCCACGCGCTCCGGCGGAGCCCGCCGCCGGGGACGCGACGGGGGCCCCGCGTCTCCCGCGCGGCCCCGGACCGGGCAGATCGCGCTCATGGTGGGCGTACCGGTGCTCACGGTGGTCCTCGGCGTGGGCGGCTGGCTGGTGCTCCCGGACGGCCGGACCCCGGCGGCGGCGACCCGGCCCGCGGGCGCCGTGGAGTCCGGCGCGCCCACCGCACCGGCCGACCGGCCGACCGGCGGGCCGTCCGACGGCTCCACGGCCGCGCCCACCCCCTCCGCGCCGCGGCTCCCGAAGGGCTGGCGGTGGTACGAGGACCCGGAGATGGGCTTCCGCATCGCCGTCCCGAAGAACTGGACCGCCGTCCGCGCCGCCGACCGCGACCGGGTGGAGTTCCGGGCGCCGGGGGCGGCGAGCTTCCTGTGGGTCGAGTCGACCGACGACCCCGAGCTCGACCCGGTCAGGCACTGGGAGAAGGTCGAGAAGGTCATCCGGAAGATCCGGCCGGGCTACCGGCGGATCGGCATCAGCCCGCTGAACTACCGGGGGCTGGCCGCCGCCGACTGGGAGTTCACCTACACCAGCAAGGGCGTGCCGACCCGGGTCGTGGACCGGGGGTTCCGCACCGTGGACGGCACGCCGTACGCGATCTACTGGGAGAGCCCGGCGGCGCGGTGGAACCGGGCGTACTTCGACCGGTTCACCGAGACGTTCCAGCCGTGACCCCGGCGTCGTCCGCGGACCCGGCGGACCCGGCGTCGTCCGCGGACCCGGCGGACCCGGCGGCCGGAACGGCTCCGGCGGAGGCGGCGCGCTTCTGGCGGAGCCCGGCGCTGCCCGGGGTGGACCTGCTCACGGCCCGCTACGTCACGCACCGGTTCACCCGGCACGTGCACGAGCAGTACGCGATCGGGGTGATCCTGTCCGGGGTCGAGGAGTTCGGCTACCGGGGCGCCCGGCACCGCGCCGGGGCCGGGTCCCTGGTCCTGGTCGACCCCGAGCAGGCGCACGACGGGCACGCGGGCGTGCCGGGCGGCTGGACCTACCGGATGCTCTACCCGTCCGTGGAGGTGATCGCCGGCGTCGCGGCGGAGCTGCTGGCCGGGCGGGGCACGCCGTACTTCCCCGAGGCCGTCGTCTCCGGGGCCTCCGGCGCGCACGCCGCCGCCCTGCTGCGCGCCGCCCACCGGGCCGCCGAGCGCGGCGACGACCTGGCCTCCTCCACCCTGGCCCGCACCGCCTTCGGCGCGCTGGTGCGCGACCACGCCGCCCGCCGCCCGGCCCGGCCGCCGCTGCCCGCCGGCGACCGCGCGGTGCGGCTGGCCCGGGAGATCCTGCACACGCGCCTCGTCGACCCGCCGACCCTGCAGGACCTGGCCCTGGCCGTGCAGGCACGGCCGTTCGCCCTGCTCCGGGCCTTCAAGGCCGCCACCGGCCTGCCCCCGCACACGTACCTGAACGCGCTCCGGGTCCGGCGGGCGCGCGCCCTGCTCGACGCCGGCACACCCGCCGCGCAGGTCGCCGCCGAGGTCGGGTTCACCGACCAGGCCCACCTGAACCGGCACTTCAAGCGGGTCGTGGGCGTGCCGCCGGGCGCCTACCAGCGCGCAGGAACGTACAAGAACCACCGCTGAACCGCGCATAGCCTCACGGGCATGGAGATGACCACTCGTTCCCCGGCGATCCGGGACGGGCTGGGCGTGGGGATCGCGGTCGGGCTCTCCGGGATCGCGTTCGGCGCCGCCGCCGTCACCGCCGGGCTGAGCACGGCCCAGGCGTGCGTGCTGAGCCTGTTCGCCTTCACCGGGGCCTCGCAGTTCGCCCTGGCCGGAGTCGTCGCGGGCGGCGGGAACCTGGCCGCGGGCGCGGTGGGCGCGCTGCTGCTCGGCGTCCGCAACGGCCTGTACGGCCTGCGTCTGTCCGGCCTGCTCGGCGCCCGCGGCTGGCGCCGCCTCCCGCTGGCCCACGGGGTGATCGACGAGACGACGGCGGTGACCCTGGCCCAGCCGGACGCCGAGTCGGCCCGGACCGGGTTCCTCGTCACGTTCGCCAGCCTCTACCTGACCTGGAACGCCACGACCCTGCTCGGTGCGCTGGGCACCTCGCGGGTGGCCGATCCGGCCGTGTTCGGGCTGGACGTGGTGGGTCCGGCGACGTTCCTGGCGATCCTCTGGCCCCGGCTGACCGGCTCCGGCCCCGAGGCCCGGGAGCTCCGGATGATCGCGGCGGGCGGTGCGGCCATCGCACTGGCCGCGACCCCGTTCACCCCCGCGGGCGTACCCGTGCTGCTGGCCGCCGTGGCCGTGCTCACCGTACTGCTGAGGAGGCCGAGTTGACCCGCACCCCCCTGTCCCCCCGCCACCGGGACGGCCGAAAGGACCGCCCGCGCCGCCGCTCCGGCCACGGGGGCCTCCCCCTCCGCCGCTCCGGACGTGGCGGCCTCCCTCTCCGCCGCTCCGGACGCGAGGGGTGCCGATGAGCGTGTGGCAGGCCGTGGCGGCCGTCAGCCTGGGCTGCTACGCGCTGAAGCTGGCCGGGCTCTCGGCGCCGCGCCGGGTGCTCGACCACCCCGGCGTGCAGCGCTTCGCCGCGCTGGTCCCGGTGGCGCTGCTGGCCGCGCTCATCGCGGTGCAGACCTTCACCGGCGACCGGGCGCTGGAGCTCGACTGGCCGCGCACCGCCGGGCTGGGCGCGGCCGTGGTCGCGCTGCTGCTGCGCGCGCCGTTCCTGGTGGTGCTGGTGGCGGCGGCGGCCGTCACGGCCCTGCTCCGTCAGGCGGGGCTGTGATCCCCGGTGTGACCCCCGGTGTGACCCCCGGGAGGCGCACGCGGAAGACCGCGCCCCGCCCCGGCCGGGAGTCCGCCTCGGCGCGGCCTCCGTGGGCGGCGGCGACCGCGGCCACGATCGCCAGCCCGAGCCCGGCCCCGCCCCGGTGGCGCTCCCCGCCGCGGGCGTGGTCGGCGCGGTAGAAGCGCTCGAAGACGCGCGCCCGCTGCTCCTCGGTCAGGCCCGGCCCCTCGTCGGCGACCTCGATGACCGCCTCGCCGCCGTCCCGGCGCACCCGGACCACGGCCGGGGCGCCCGGCGGAGTGTGGGCGAGCACGTTGGCCAGCAGGTTGCCGACCGCCTGGCGGATCCTGGCGGCGTCTCCGGCCACCTCGACCGGCCCCGGGAGCTCGGTCCGCAGCGGCCGGTCCGGCTCGATCGCCAGGGTGTCGGCCACCGCGTCGGCCACCAGGGCGGTCAGCTCGACCGGGGCGCGCTCCAGCGGGCGCCCCCGGTCCAGGCGGGCGAGCAGCAGCAGCTCGTCCACCAGCGCGCCCATCCGGGTCGCCTCCGCTTCGATCCTGCTCATCGCCTTGGCCAGGTCCTCGGGCCGGCCGGCCGCGCCGCGCCGGAACAGCTCGGCGTAGCCCCGGATGGTGGCGACCGGCGTGCGCAACTCGTGGGAGGCGTCGGCGACGAAGCGGCGCAGCCGTTCCTGCGACTCCTCGCGCTGCCGGAACGCCCGTTCGAGCTGACCGAGCATCGCGTTGAGCGCGTGGCCGAGGCGGCCCACCTCGCTCCCGGCCGGGGCCGCCTCGATCCGGCGGTCGAGGTCGCCCGCGCCGATGTCCGCCGCCGCCTCCACGATCCGGTCCAGCGGGCGCAGGCCCCGGCGGACCAGGTGCGCCGCGAGCAGGGTCAGGCCCGCCAGGGCCACCGCCGAGGAGACGGCCAGGACGCGGGCGACGCGCCCGGTCAGCTCCTCGGAGGCCGCGAGCAGCGCCTCCGGGGTGTCCAGGGCGAGCAGCCGGGCGCCGTGGTGTCCGCGCCAGTCCTGCAGCGCCCCGAAGACGGCTCCGGCGACCAGGGCGAGGGCCAGGGCGGCCAGGCCGACGACCGTCACGACCAGCCGGGCGCGCAGGGACACGGGCAGGGGCACAGGCAGGGGCACAGGCAGGGACGCGACCGGGCGGAAGCGCCTCCCAGCGCGGTCGGCCCGGGAGGCGCGGTCGACCCGGGAGGCGCGGTCGACCCGGGAGGCGCGGTCGACCCGGAAGGCGCGGTCGGGCATCAGTCCTCCCGGGGCAGCCGCAGGACGTAGCCCACGCGGGGCACGGTGTGGATGAGGGGCGGCCCGCAGGAGTCGACCTTGCGGCGCAGGTAGCTGATGTACGTCTGCACGACGCCGTCGTTGCCGCCGAAGTCGTACTCCCACACGTGGTCGAGGATCTGCCGCTTGGAGACCAGCCGGCCCGCGTTCGCGGTCAGGAAGCGCAGCAGCTTGAACTCCGTGGGGGTCAGGTCGATGCGCCGGCCGTCCCGCCGGACCTCGTAGGCGTCCTCGTCGACGACCAGGCCGGCGAAGGCCAGGCGGCCGGTCTCCGGCCCGGTGCGCCGGGTCCGGCGCAGCACCGCCCGGATCCGGGCGATCAGCTCCTCCAGGCTGAACGGCTTGGTGACGTAGTCGTCCCCGCCCGCGGTCAGTCCGCCGATCTTGTCCTCGGTGGCGTCCCGCGCGGTGAGGAACACCACGGGGACCTCCGACCCGGCCGCCCGGATCCGCCGGCACACCTCGGTGCCGAGCACGTCGGGCAGCATCACGTCCAGGACGACCAGGTCGGGGCGGAAGGTCTCCGCCAGCGACACCGCCGCCGCGCCCGTGCCCGCCGTCTCCGTCGCGAACCCCTCGTAGCGCAGGGCGGTCGCCACGAGATCGGCGAGGTAGGGCTCATCGTCCACGACCAGTATCCGGCTCACCCCGCCAGTCTCCCGCGATCGATCTTCGAAAGCTCTGGGAGAACCCTGTGAAACCGCGATCCACAGGGTTCTCCCAGAACGGCCGCACGGCCACTGAAGATCATTCTGCTGCACTGGGGCCATGGAGAGACTCTCGGCATTCGTCCTGCGGCGCAGGCGGCTGGTGACCCTGCTGGCCGTGTGCGCGTTCCTGGCGGGGCTGGCCGCGACCCCGTTCGCGATCCAGCGCCTGTCGGAGGAGTACGCCCACCCCGGGATGCCCGCCTTCGAGGCCAACCAGGAGATCGTCCGCCTCTACGGCAACGGCGGCCACCAGCGCCCCTTCGTCCCGGTCGTGGTCCTGCCCGGCGGCATGCGGGCGGAGGAGAACAGGGAGGTGATCGGCAGGGCGTTCGCGGCCGTCTCGGCGGAACTGCCCGAGGCCCGCGTGGTCTCCTACGCCGACACCGGCGACGCCCGGCTCGTCGGCGCGGACGGCCGCACCGTCTTCGGGCTGGTCTTCCCCGGCACCTCCTCCGACGGCAGCCCGCCGGGCGGCGGACTGGGCGAGACGCCCGACGAGAGCCCCGTGATCACCGCGGCCATGGCCCCGGTCCTGCCGGCGGGCAGCACCGTCCACGTCACCGGACTGGACGCCCTCGCGCCGAGCGTGGACGCGGGCGGCGTGGACGTCCCCGCCAAGATCGGCGTCGGTGCGGCCGCCGCCGTGCTCGTGCTCCTCGGCGTCTTCCGCTCCGCCCTGGCGCTCGTGCCGCTGCTGATCTCGGTCCTGGCGGTCTTCACCTCGTTCGCCGTGATCCTGCTGCTGACGCTGGTGACGACGGTGCACGACGTGGCGCTCACCACCATGCCGCTGCTGGGTCTGGGCATCGCCATCGACTACTCGCTGCTGCTGGTGGCCCGGTGGCGGGAGGAGCAGGCGCGCGGTCACCGCGGCGACGAGGCCGTGCACCGGGCGATGCGCGGCGCCGGGCGCGCGGTGCTGTTCAGCGGGGCGGCGGTCGCGATCGGCCTGGTGACCATGGTCGTCCTGCCGGTGCCGTTCCTGCGCAGCCTCGGCCTGGCCGGGATGGTCATCGCGGCGGTCAGCGTCGCCGTCACGCTGACCGTGCTCCCGGTCCTGCTCGCCCTGACCGGGCGGCGGCTGGAGCGCCGGCGGGCCCGACCCGCCCCCGTCCCTCCGCCGGGTACGGCGGGCGCATCCGGCGCACCAGAGATGGAGGACGCGGCGGACGCCTCCCACCCGGCGGACACGAAGAACGCGACGGACACGACGGGCACGGCGGACACGGCGGACACGGCGGACACGGCGGACACGGCGGACGCGAAGGACACAGCGGACACGGCGGGCACGCCGTACCGCCGGGAGGCGAAGGCCGGGCGCGCCTGGTCGGCCTGGGCGCGCGGGGTCGTGCGGCTGCGCGTGCCGGCCGCCCTGCTCTCCGGCGGCCTGCTGGTCGCGCTGACCGTGACCGCGTTCGGCGTCGACCTCGGCCTGCCCGAGAGCGGCGACCTGCGCACCTCGGGGCCCGGATACGAGGGGCTGGCCGCGCTCCGGCGGGCCGGCGTCCCGGCCGGTTCCCTCACCCCGTTCGACGTGCTGGTCACCGGCGACCCCGCACGGGCGGTCGAGCGGATCCGGGCCGTCGAGGGGGTCTCCACCGTGCTCGCCCCGCAGAACCCGTCCTGGCGGCGGGCCGGCACGGCGGTCGTCACCGTGCTCCCCGTCGCGGAGAGCGGGAGCGACGCGGGCCAGGAGACCATCGCCAGGGTCCGCCGGGCCGTACCGGGCACCGTCCGGGTGGGCGGCGGCGCGGCGCAGAGCATGGACTTCCGGGAGCACGCCTACGGGGCCTTCCCGTGGATGCTCGCGCTGATCGCGCTGGCCACGTTCGCGATGCTGGCCCGGGCGTTCCGCTCCCTGCTGCTGCCGCTCAAGGCGATCGCGCTCAACCTGCTCTCGCTGGGCGCGGTGATCGGCGCGATGGTCCTGCTCTGGCAGTACGGCTGGGGCACCCGCGAACTGCTCGGCATCCAGCCCACCGGCTCGATCGGCGAGTTCGTCCCTCTGACGGTCTTCGCCTTCCTGTACGGGCTCAGCATGGACTACGAGGTGTTCATCCTGGCCAGGATGCGGGAGGAGTACGACAGGACGGGCGACACCGCCCGCGCGGTGGTCGAGGGCGTCGGCCGGACCGGCCGCCTGGTCACCTCGGCCGCGCTGATCCTGTTCACCTCCTTCGCGGCCCTGGCCATGACGCCCGAACTGGACGTGAAGGTGTTCGCCAGCGGCCTGGCGCTGGGCGTCCTGCTGGACGCGACCCTCATCCGGGGGGTCCTCGTCCCGGCCGTGGTCGCGATGATGGGCCCCTGGAACTGGTGGCTGCCCGACTGGGCGGCCCGGCTGCTGCGGGTGGAGCCCTCGCCGCTGCGGGTCGGGCCCACCGCGCGGTCCACGGCCGGGACCGAGGCCTTCCGCGACGGCGGTGCTCGGCAGCGGACCACGTGAAACGTCCCGATTACCCCCTTCGATCCAGGGTAGTCCGAGCCCATGTCCGATTCTCAGGAGCTCATCGCTGACCGGTATCGGCTGCTGGAACACATCGGCCGGGGGGGTATGGGCACGGTCTGGCGGGCCCGGGACGAGGTGCTCGGCCGGAACGTGGCCGTCAAGGAGGTCGTCCCCTCCCCTGATCTGACGGGACCCGAACGCGAGGTCTTCACCGTCCGCACGCTCCGGGAGGCGCGTGCGGCCGGCCGGGTCGGCCATCCGTGCGTCGCGACGGTCTATGACGTGGTCGAGGAGCGGGGCCGTCCCTGGATCGTGATGCAGCTGGTGGACTCCCGCACGCTCGGCGCGGTGATCAGGGAGGACGGGCCGCTGCCGCCGGCCCGGGTGGCGAGGATCGGACTGGAGATGCTCGGCGCGCTGGTCGCCGCGCACCGGGTGGGCGTGCTGCACCGCGACGTCAAGCCGGACAACGTGCTGCTCGCCGCCGACGGCAGAGCGGTACTGACCGACTTCGGCATCGCGATGCTGGAGGGCGACTCCTCCGTGACCCGGACCGGGGCGCTCATCGGCACCCCGGCCTTCATCGCACCGGAACGGGCGGGCGGCGGTCCCGCGGAGTTCGCCTCCGACCTGTGGTCGCTGGGTGTGACGCTGTACATGGCGGTCGAGGGGCGCTCCCCCTTCCAGCGCGCCCATCCCCTGGCCACGCTCGCCGCGGTCATGCACGAGCCTGCGCCTCCGCTCCGGTACGCCGGATCCCTGGGACCGGTGATCTCCGGCCTGCTCCGGAAGGATCCCCGGCTGCGCATGTCCGCCCAGGAGGCGTGCGTGTCCCTGCGGGCGATCGTGGACGGGACCGCGCCCGACCCGACCATGCCGATCGACCTGACGGCCCGCGACCGCGGCCCCGCCGAAGAGCCGGGGGGCGGTCCCGGCCCGGCGGTCCCCGCCGCGCTCCCGGCGGGGCCGGCGCCGCACGCCGTGCCCGTGGCGCCCCCCTGGCCGGCGGAGGCGCGGGCGGCGGAAACCGGGCCGGCGGGGACCGCGCCGGCCGGGGCGCCGCCGAACCCGCCGCAGACCGGATCACCCGCCGGACGGCTACCGCCTCCCCGGGCCGTCCCTTCCGCCCGGCGCCGCTCGGTCATGACCGGAGCCGTCGCGTCCGCGATCGCGATCGCCCTGTCCGCCGGAGGGATGGCGTGGGTCACCGCGCAGGGGCCGGCGGGAGAAGCGCGCCCGGCGGGCCCGACCGTGCAGACCAGCGTGCGGGCCAGCGTCCCGGCGAAGGAGCGCACCGCGCCGCCCGCCGCCGACACGGTGGGAACCGATCCCCACCCGGCCGGGTCCGGCGGCACACGGCCCGCCGTCCACCCGACGGGGGATCCCCGGGAGGAGTCGTCCGAGAGGCCTTCCGGGAAACCGTCGGACGGCCCCACCGCCGGGCCTTCGCGGAAACCCTCCCAGAAGCCCTCCGGGAACGGCGAGGACGGCGGGGACGGCGGGGACACAGCGGAAGAGGATCCGCCCGGCGACGGCCAGGACAACGGCAACGGCAACGGCAACGGCAACGGCAACGAGCGGAATGACGGCGACGGCCAGGACGGCGGTGCGGACCCGCCCGGCCAGGTCGCTCCGGGCAACGGGGCGAACGCCATGGGCGCCGACCCGCCGGGCGCGGCCGTGAAGAAGGTCAAGAAGCCGAAGAACCGCCCCTAGGAGTCGCCGCTGACGACTTTCAGGGAGTGCGCCAGATCGGCGGGGTAGTCCGCGGTGAAGCCGACCCACTCCCCCGTCGACGGGTGCTCGAAGCCCAGCGAGACCGCGTGCAGCCACTGCCGGGTCACGCCCAGCCGCGCGGCCAGCGTGGGGTCCGCGCCGTACAGCATGTCGCCGACGCACGGGTGGCGCAGCGCCGACATGTGGACCCGGATCTGGTGCGTCCGGCCGGTCTCCAGCTTGATGCTCAGCAGCGAGGCGGCGCGGAACGCCTCGATCGTGTCGTAGTGGGTGACCGACTCCTTGCCTCCCGCCACGACCGCGAACCGGCCGTCTCCGAAGGGGTGGCGGTCGATCGGCGCGTCGACGGTGCCGCGCAGCGGGTCGAGGTGCCCCTGGACCAGCGCGTGGTAGAGCTTGTCGACCGTGCGCTCCTTGAAGGCCCGCTTCAGGTGGGAGTAGGCGTGCTCGCTCTTGGCCACGACCATCGCGCCGGTGGTGTTGGCGTCCAGGCGGTGCACGATGCCCTGGCGCTCGGCGGCGCCGCTGGTGGCGACCTGGTGCCCGCTGCCCAGCAGGCCGCCGATGACGGTCGGCCCGGTCCAGCCCGTGGTCGGATGGGCGGCCACGCCGACGGGCTTGTTGACGACGATGATGTCGTCGTCCTCGTGGAGGATCGCCATGCCGGGGATGGGCTCGGCGACCGGCATCGGCGCGGCGGGCGGCGGCGGCAGCGTCACGTCCAGCCATTCCCCGCCCTGGACCCGGTCGGACTTGGCCGCGGTGGATCCGTCCACCAGCACGTCGCCGGAGGCGATCAGCTCCGCCGCGCGGGTGCGGGAGAGGCCGAACAGCCGGGACAGGGCGGCGTCGAGGCGCTCGCCCTCCAGCCCGTTGGGGATCGGGAGGCTCCGCTGGTCAGCCATTGTCGTTCTGCTCCTTTCGGCCGGTGTCGCGCGTTCCGTCGATCTGGTAGCCCCGCCAGGCGAGGAAGACCGCGAGGATGCCGCCGCAGACGATCCCCGCGTCGGCGATGTTCCAGACGGGGAAGCGACCGGGGAAGGTCTCGATGAAGTCGACGACGTACCCCTGGAACGGCGCCTCCCGGCCGAAGCCCGAGGGCCAGCGGAAGACGCGGTCGGTCAGGTTGCCGAGCGCTCCGCCGAGCAGCAGGCCGAGCGTGACCGCCCAGGGCAGGCTGCGCAGGTGCCGCGCGGTGCGCAGGATGGCGACCACCACCGCCGCCGCGACGAACGTGAAGACGATCGTCATGCCGGTGCCGATGTTGAAGGCGGCACCGGAGTTGAAGATCACCCGGAACTGGAGGAGGTCCGGGATGACCACCAGCGGATCCCGGCCCTCCAGGGCCTTCAGCACGACCGTCTTCGTGACCAGGTCGAGGAGGTAGACGATGGGGGCGATCGTCGCGAGCACGGCGATGCGCCGCGCTCCGGCGGGGGCGGCCGGCGCATCCGCTCCCGCGGCCCCGTCCGTCCCGCCGGTCACGGCCCCGTCCGTCCCGCCGGGCGCGGCCCCGTCCGTCCCGCCGGTCACGATGCCGTCCGGGGCGCCGCCCGCCGCGCCGTGCGCCTCGTCACCCGCGGGTCCGCCCGCCGTGCCGCCCGGCTCACCGCCCGACCTGTCGCGCGCGGATCCGCCCGCCGTACCGCCCGTGGGTCCGCCCGCCGTGCCGCCCGCGGCGCCGTCCGGGGCACCGCCGGCGCCGCCCAGGGCACCGTCGTCGGTCAGCGGCGCTCCTCCCGCTGCTTGCAGGCCACGCACAGCGTCGCCCTCGGAAACGCCTGCAGGCGCTCCTTTCCGATCGGCTGGTGGCACGATTCGCACACTCCGTAGGTCCCCGCGTCGATCCGGGCGATCGCTCGCTCGTTCTGCGCGACCAGGTCGCGCGAATTCAGGGTAAGGGCGATCTCGCGTTCCCGCGCATACGTCCTGGCTCCGGCGTCGGCCTGGTCGTCGCCCGCGCCGTCCGTGACGTCGCTGGAGGCGATCTCCGACTCCGCCCGGGCGATCTCCAGGGTCAGCTCCTCGATCTCGGAGGCCAGCCGCCCGCGGACCTCCGCGAGCTCCTCCTCGGTCCACTGCGCGGCGAGGCCGTTCTGGGACGGCGCTACCGCGCTCTTGTCTGCGCGAATGGTCGTGGCCATGTCGGCCTCCTCACTCGGTGGGACCCCTACCGATGCGGTAAGACGGTGCGGGCAGCTTAGGTCGCTCATAACAGAACGGCAAACGACCCACCGGCGTCTTTACCGATCCCGTACTATCCCGCCCTTCACCTCTCAATCCCCGGACCTACGGATGTCGGGAGCCGGGGATATCGGGAAGCCCTCGGCGTACCCGGTGCGTTATCGTTTGAGTCCGCAAGGCGTTGACGGGGACGAGTACCTCCGGCCCCCCTCGCAGGAGCGACCCGGGGACGGTGCGAGCCCGGGGCGAGGCCCGGAGAGAAGATCACCCCCGAGCCGCCGGAAGAACGGTCTCCGCGTGCAGCGGATACCCGGTAGACCCGGCTGCGAACCGAAAAGAAGAGGGTCTCCCCACCCGGGAGGCCAAGGAGGGTGGTACCGCGGGACCGCCAGGTCTCGTCCCTCCGCGCCACTGCCAGCCAGCACCAGCGTGGAGGTTCCGCCCGTCATGTCCGCCCATTTCCGTCCCCTTCCCGCGCAGGTCGACCTGCCCGCGCTCGAACACGAGGTGCTCGACCGCTGGAGGGACGGCAAGGTCTTCGAGCGCTCGGTCGAGCAGAACGCCGGCGGTCCCGCCTGGGTCTTCTACGAGGGCCCGCCCACCGCCAACGGCATGCCCGGCGTCCACCACGTCGAGGCGCGCGTCTTCAAGGACGTCTTCCCCCGCTACAAGTCCATGCGCGGCTACAGCGTGCCCCGCAAGGCCGGCTGGGACTGCCACGGCCTGCCCGTCGAGGTCGGCATCGAGAAAGAGCTCGGGCTGACCGGCAAGAAGGACATCGAGGCGTACGGCATCGCGGAGTTCAACGCCAAGTGCCGCGAGTCGGTGCTGCGGCACGTGGACGCGTTCGAAGAGATGACCGAGCGCATGGGCTACTGGATCGACCTGTCGGCGGCCTACCGCACGATGGACCCGGCCTACGTCGAGTCCGTCTGGTGGTCGCTGAAGGTCGTCTTCGACAAGGGCCTGCTCTTCCGCGACTTCCGCATCACGCCGTACTGCCCGCGGTGCGGCACCGGCCTGTCCGACCACGAGCTGGGCCAGCCCGGCGGCTACGAGACCGTCTCCAGCCCGTCGGTCTACGTCCGCATGCCCGCCGCCTCCGGCCCGCTGGCCGAGCTCGGCGCCTCGCTGCTGATCTGGACCACCACCCCGTGGACGCTGGTCTCCAACACCGCGGTCGCCGTGCACCCCGAGGTGACCTACGTCGCGGCCCGCCCGGCCGGCTCGGAGGAGGTGCTGGTCGTCGCCGAGCCGCTGCTGACCGCGGTCCTGGGCGAGGGCGCCGAGGTGCTGGCCACCTTCGCCGGCACGGAGCTGGAGCGCACCCCCTACCGCAGGCCGTTCGACCTGGTCGACATCCCCGGCGCGCACTACGTGGTGCTGGGCGACTACGTCACCACCGAGGACGGCACCGGCCTGGTCCACCAGGCGCCCGCCTTCGGCGCCGACGACATGGCGACCTGCAAGCGGTACGGCCTGCCCGTGGTCAACCCGATCGGACCCGACGGCCGGTTCGCCGAGAACGTGCCGCTGGTCGGCGGGCAGTTCTTCAAGCACGCCGACGAGTCCCTGACCGCGGACCTGCGCGACCGGGGGCTGCTGTTCCGGGGCGGCCACTTCGAGCACAGCTACCCGCACTGCTGGCGCTGCCACACCGCGCTGCTGTACTACGCGCTGCCCGCCTGGTACATCCGCACGACCGCGATCAAGGACCGGCTCCTCGCCGAGAACGAGAAGGTCGGCTGGTACCCCGAGACGATCAAGTGGGGCCGCTTCGGCGAGTGGCTGCGCAACAACGTCGACTGGTCGCTGTCGCGGTCGCGCTACTGGGGCACCCCCCTGCCGCTCTGGGTCTGCTCGGCCGACGAGTCCCACATCACCTGCGTCGGCTCGCTGGCCGAGCTCGGCGAGCTGTCCGGCCAGGACGTCTCCGCCCTCGACCCGCACCGCCCCTACGTCGACGACGTCACGCTGCCCTGCCCCTCCTGCGGGGCCGAGGCCCGGCGGGTCCCGGACGTGATCGACGCCTGGTACGACTCGGGCTCCATGCCGTTCGCCCAGTGGGGCGCGCCCTACCAGAACCAGGAGATCTTCGAGGCGGCCTACCCCGCGCAGTTCATCTGCGAGGCCACCGACCAGACCCGCGGCTGGTTCTACTCGCTGATGGCGGTCGGCACCCTGGTCTTCGGCCGCACCTCCTACGAGAACGTGCTCTGCCTGGGCCTGATCCTCGCCGAGGACGGCCGCAAGATGAGCAAGCACCTGGGCAACGTGCTGGAGCCGATCCCGCTGATGGACCGGCACGGGGCCGACGCCCTGCGCTGGTACATGGCCTGCTCCGGTTCGCCGTGGGCGGCCCGCCGGGTCGGGCACGCCGCCCTGGAGGAGATCGTCCGCAAGGTCCTGCTCACCTACTGGAACACCGTCTCCTTCTTCACCCTGTACGCGGGCGCCGAGTCCTGGAGCCCGGCGGCGACGTCCGCGGCCCCCGCCCCCGGCGAGCGCCCGCTGATCGACCGGTGGGCGCTGGCCGAGCTGCACCGGACGGTGGCCGAGGTCACCGCCTCGATGGACGAGTTCGACACCGCCCGGGTCGGGCGGCGGCTGGCCGAGTTCCTCGACGACCTGTCCAACTGGTACGTGCGGCGCTCCCGCCGCCGGTTCTGGTCGGGCGACGCCTCCGCCTTCGCCACCCTGTACGAGTGCCTGGAGACCGTGACCCGCCTGATGGCGCCGGTGGTGCCGTTCATCACCGACTACGTCTGGGACGTGCTGCGCGCCGACGGCGACCCCGCCTCGGTCCACCTGGCCTCCTGGCCCGCCGTGGACTCCGCGCTGCTCGACCCGGCCCTGTCGGAGCAGATGGCGCTGGTCCGGCGCCTGGTGGAGCTGGGCCGCTCGGCCCGCGCCTCCAGCGGGGTGAAGACCCGTCAGCCGCTGGGCCGGGCCCTGGTCGGCGCCCCCGGCTGGGCCGCGCTCTCGCCCGAGCTGCGCGAGCTGATCGCCGACGAGCTCAACGTGCAGGCCCTGGAGGACATGTCGGGGTTCTCCGCCGACCTGGTCTCCTTCACCGTCAAGCCCAACTTCCGTGCCCTGGGCAAGCGGTTCGGCTCGCAGACCAAGCTGGTCGCCGCGGCCGTGTCCACCGCGGACGCCGGCGAGCTGGCCCGTACCCTGCGCTCCGGATCGCCCGTCGCGCTGGACGCCGGCGAGCTGGGCACGGTGGAGGTCACCGCCGAGGACGTGATCGTCACCGAGCAGCCGAAGTCCGGCTGGGCGGTGGAGACGGGGGCCGTCGACACCGGTACGGGCGAGACCGTCGCCCTCGACCTGGCCATCACCGACGAACTGCGCCGGGCCGGTCTGATCCGCGACGTCGTCCGACTGGTCCAGGACGCCCGCAAGTCCTCGGGGCTGTCCATCACCGACCGGATCGACCTGTGGTGGTCCGCCGCCGACACCGAGCTGGCCGAAGCACTGCGGGCCCAGGGCCGTACGGTGGCCGACGAGGTCCTCGCCCTCTCCCTCACCGAGGGTCTCACCGAGGAAGGGCCCGCGGTCCACGAGGACGCCGACCTGGGGCTCTCCTTCCAGCTCCGCCGCGGCGCCTCCGCCTGACCCGGTGGGGCCGGGCGGCGACCGCGCGGCCCGGCCCCACCGGAGGGGACCGGAAGACGTACCGGCCCCGCGCTCGGACCGTCCCAGGCGAGACCGGCGGACGCACCGGCCGACCATGCGCGGACCGTCCCAGGCGAGACCGGCGGACGCACCGATCAGCCGCGGTCGGGCAGGTCTCCCTGGCAGACGGCGCAGCCGCTCAGACCCGCCTTCTCGGCCTCGGCCCGGGACATGGTCTCGAGGCCCTCGTCGTCGACCCCTCTGACGAGCGGGCAGGCCTCACCGTGGAAGCGACGGGTGCCGGAGATGACCGTGACCGTATCGGAACCGTCGTCGCCGGTCTTCACCGCGGGGATCCCGTGCGGCGAGGTGTCGTCGTCCTGAGGGGTGTCCGGGGCGTCGTCCCGGGTGTCGTCCTCTTCGGGGACGGCCGCCGTCGGCTCCCCCGGCTCGTCCTCCGGCTCGTCCGCAGTGGAGCCGGTCGACACCGGCCGCCCGGCGCGCCCGGGCTGCTCGGTCCCGGCCGGCTCCCCCGGCTCGGCGGGTTCCGCGGTGCCCACCGCGACGACCGGCCCCGTGGCGACCGACTCGGCGGCGGTTTCGGACCGGGCCGGGGCGGGCTCCGCCCCAGGCCGTCCGTCGGACTCCGGTTCCGGCCGGTCGGTCTCGGACTCGTCGGTCTCGGACCGGTCGGTCTCGGACTCGTCGGTCTCGGATCCTGCCGAGGAAGGCTCCGCGGCGGCCTTCACCGCCGTCTCCATCGGCTCGGAGGCCTCGGCGGGGGCTGCGGACGCCGGCTCAGGAGACTCCGCAGAGGACTCGGCAGGCGACTCCGTCTCCGCTCGCTCCTCGGGCTCCGGCGCGGCGGCCGGAGGGGAGACCGGCTCCCGGCTGAACCAGCTGGTGGCCGAGGCGTCCTCCGCCGCCGAGGCGGGCGGAGGCGTCTGGCGGGGGAACGAGGGGGCGGCGAAGGGGACCGCGGACCCCCCAGGAGGCACAGCGGAAGACGCAGGAGAAGACGCGGAAGACGGTGCGGGAACCGGTTGCTCCGGGGACTCCCGGAGCGGGTCCTCCGATTGCCGGGGCGGCGTGTGGGGCCGCGGAACCGGGGTCCCCGCGGCGCCGACGGGACGGTACGGAGGGGTGAACCGTACGGTCTCACCGCTGTCCGCCTCACCGCTGTCCGCTCCGGCCGCGCCGGAGGAGCCGGACTCCTGGAAGGACTGGGCGGCCCGGGAGGTCGGAGACGAGGGGAGCGGCAACGGGGTCGGAGCGGCGTCCTGCTCCTCGGGGGCGTCCTGCGGCGCGATCCCGCCGCTGAACTCGGGAAGGCAGGTGGTGCAGGGCGTGAAGCCCTCCTCCCGTGCCTCCTCGTGGGTGAGTTCCTCGTGTTCCCTGCCGGCCAGTTGGCGGCACCCTGCGATGTGGTAGCGCCTGCGCCCGGGGATCACCAGCACGATCGCCTCGGCATCCGGCACGCCCTGCCGCGCGGCCGGTCCGGCCGCCGGAGCGGGCCGGGGACGAGTCACGGCGGCGGCCGTCCGCCGCGCGCCCTGCGGCCCCGCCTCGGGCGGGCCGGCGGATGTCCCTGGGACGGGCTGCCGGTGGGAGGCCATCGGGGGCACGGGCATCGGACCGGCCGGAGCCGGTCCCTTGAAGGGGGACGGCGGAGCCACCCCGGCGCGTCCACCGCCGGGGAAGAGCTCATGGCGTCGCAGCAACGCCCCGATCACCAGGAAGACCGCGGACAGCACACTGACCGCGATCGACCACATGACCAGAAAGGGCTTGGCGATCACGACCCCCGCGATGAGCAGGACGACGGCCGTCAACACCAGACCAGCGCTGATAAGGATCACGAAGGGACTCCCGGTTACGGGTCAGAGGGAATGACCCGACACCTTAGCGACGGTCGTTGTGCGGGCCGTCGGCACCCTGGAAGGCTCCGGAGTGCTGCGACGGCTCACCGCCGAAAGGACCGGGACCGCCCTGGAGAGGCTGCTGCCCGCCCGGAGCCGAGGCGTGGGACATGACCGGGGGCCCGCCCACGGGACCTCCCACGATCGGGAAGCCCCCGCTGCCCTCGGCGGCGACGTTGAGCTCCGCGAGCTGGTTCTCCAGGTAGAGCTTGAGCCGGCTGCGGTACTCGCGCTCGAAGCTGCGCAGTTCCTCGACCTTGCGCTCGAGCTCGTCACGGGTCTGCACCAGCGAGCCCATGGCCTGCCGGTGGCGCTCCTGCGCGTCGCGCTCCAGCGTCTCGGCGCGCGCCCGGGCGTCACCGATGACCTGCTCGGCCTGGCGGCGGGCCTTGCCGAGGATGTCGTCGGCCTCGCGCCGCGCCCGGGTCACCGTCTCGTCCGCCTCCCGGCGGGCATCGGCGATCGCCTGGTCGGCGGTCTGCTGGGCCAGCGCGAGCACACGCGCGGCGGTGTCCATGTTGTCCTCGGCCGGGGGCATGCCCATGACGGGGACCGGCTGCTGCTGCACCGGCTCGGGAGCCCGCATCGGCTCCGGCTGCGGCGGCATCATCATCTCGGGTTTGGGTTCGGCGACGGGGGCCGGCGCCATGGCCATGCCCATCCCGCCGGGCACCTTGCCCCGCATGCACTCCGACAGCTTGGCGCGGAGCTCCTCGTTCTCCTGGATGAGGCGGTCCAGCTCGGACTCCACCTCATCGAGGAAGGCGTCTACCTCTTCCTCGTCGTAACCCGGCCTGAGTCGGGTCGTACTGAACTGCTTGTTCCGCACATCTGCGGGCGTCAGCGGCATTTCGGTCTCCTTGGCGCGCTTGGAGTCTGTCCGGAGGACGGTACCCGATCAACGAAGCGCGGACACGAGTTGGATCAAGACCCAGACCACAATGAACAGGACTGTGAAGCTGAGGTCAAAGGCCACCGTACCCAACCGGAGTGGCGGAATGAAACGGCGGAGGAACTTGAGAGGTGGGTCGGTGACCGTGTATATGGCCTCCGCCAGGACCAGGACCACCCCCGTGGGGCGCCACTGGCGGGCGAACGCCTGCACCGTCTCAAAGATCATTCTTCCGATCAGCAGGAGGAGGTAGATCCACAGGACGACGACCACGATGTCGCTAACGATCCCCACGGCGCTGTCCTGCCTCCGTCCTGGTCCGCGACCCCCGGAAGGACGGGGTGGGCTTCGACTCGGTGTGCATAGTGGAACTCTAGCTCTGGTTGAAGAACCCGCGCTCCGCGATTCGGGCCTTGTCCTCGGCGGTCACCTCGACATTGACTGGGGACAACAGGAACACCTTGTTGGTAACACGTTCGATGCTTCCGTGTAGGCCGAAGACGAGACCTGCCGCGAAATCGACGAGTCGCTTCGCATCACTGTCAACCATTTCCGTCAGGTTCATGATGACGGGCGTGCCCTCGCGGAAGTGCTCGCCGATGGTCCTGGCCTCGTTGTAGGTACGGGGGTGGAGCGTGGTGATGCGGGCCAGGTCGGTCGTACGGCGCTCCAGGACGGCCGTCGCGGGACGGACCGGCACGCCGGCCTCCGTCTCGTCCTGGGGGTCTCCGGTCGCGCCGAGGCGCTCCTCACCGGTCCGCCGCGACTCGTCGAACTCGTCGTACTCGTCGTCGGGGTAGACGTCGTACCTCTCGTAGCGGTCGTCCTCCACAAGACCGAGGTAGACCGCCATCTTGCGCATCGCGCCGGCCATCGCTCTTCTTCCTCCGTCTTACTTCGATTGACTCGGGGTGGAGCCATCCCCCCTTGACGCTCACCGCCGATCGACCACTCACCGGATACGTGGGCGCCAAGGCCCACTTGGAGGGACATTACCTGACGAAGGGCTTCCGGCGACCGAGCAACGCCGTACCGACGCGCAGGTGTGTCGCACCATTCGCCACAGCTTCGGACAAGTCACCGCTCATGCCCGCGGAGACGACGCCCGCATCCGGATGATCCTCCCGCAGGGCCCGCGCGACCTCCCGGAGCCGGGCGAACGCCCGGCCGGGCTCCTCCTCCCGCGGGGCCACCGCCATCACGCCGCCCAGCCGGAGTCCTTCCGCGGCGGCCACGGCGTCGGCCAGGGCGGGCACGTCCCCCGGCCGGGCGCCGCCCCGGGTCGGATCGTCGTCCAGCGCGACCTGGATCAGACAGGTGACCTCCCGGCCCGCCTCGACCGCCTCCCGGCCGAGTGCGGCGACCAGGCGGAGCCGGTCCACGGAGTGGACGACGTCGGCGTAGCGGGCCACGGAGCGGGCCTTGTTGGTCTGCAACTGGCCGATGAAATGCCAGGTGAGCCCGAGATCCGCGCATTCGCGCGCCTTGGCCGAGGCCTCCTGGTCACGGTTCTCCCCGACGTCGCGCACGCCCAGCCCGGCCAGGAGCCGCACGTCCGACGCCGGGTAGGTCTTGGTCACCGCGACGAGGGTCAGCTCCTCACGGGCGCGTCCGGCCGTCCGGCAGGCCTCCGCGATCCGCGCCTCGACCTCGGCCAGACCGGCCGCGATCTCGTCCTGTCGTGTTCTGTTTGTCACGTTCCCGCCGCCCAAATTCCGACAAACCGGCGGAATCCATTCTGACGGTTCTCGCAGGGCGGGCCGTCACCCGCACCGGGGTGACGAACCTCACTTCAGGAAGTCGGGCACGTCCAGTTCCTCCTCTTGCTCCTCGAAGACCACCGGGCGCCGGCGGGCGGGGTCGGAGACCTTCGCGGAGATCGGAGTCGGCTGCGGCGGCTCGGGTGCGGGCCGCGGAACCGACACCGGAGGAGGCTCCTCCGCCCGCACCGGATCGGGCTGCTGCTCGACCGGCTGGAGCGCGGGCTGGACCGGCTGCGGCGCGGGCGCCGGAATCTCCGCCGCGGTCGGAGCCGGCAGCGGCGGCGGAGACGAGACCGGGCGCACCGGAGGAGGAGGCGGCTGCACGGCGCGGGGCTCGGGGCGGGGCTCCGGCCGCTGCTCGGCCCTGGCGGGCGGCGGCGCCGCCGGTCGGAGCGGCGTGCTCGCCGGAGGGACGGCGGCCGGGCGGACCGGCTGCGGCCGGGCGGCCGGCTGCGGGGCCGCGGCCTTGTCCCCCGCGATGGGCTCGTCGAACCCCGCGGCGATCACCGTGACCCGCACCTCGTCACCGAGCGCGTCGTCGATGACCGTGCCGAAGATGATGTTGGCGTCCGGTGCCGCGGCGTTCGAGACGAGCTGCGCCGCTTCGTTGATCTCGAAGAGCCCCAGGTCGGAACCGCCGGCGATCGAGAGCAGCACCCCGTGGGCACCGTCGATGCTGGCTTCCAGCAGCGGGCTGGAGACGGCCATCTCCGCCGCCGCGACCGACCGGTCGTCTCCGCGCGCGTGGCCGATCCCCATCAGGGCCGAGCCCGCGCCCGACATGACCGACTTCACATCGGCGAAGTCCAGGTTGATCAGACCGGGGGTGGTGATGAGGTCGGTGATGCCCTGGACACCCGAGAGCAGCACCTGGTCGGCCGCCTTGAAGGCGTCCAGCACGCTCACCTGGCGGTCGGAGATCGACAGCAGCCGGTCGTTCGGGATCACGATGAGGGTGTCGACCTCCTCGCGCAGCGTCTCGATGCCCGCCTCGGCCTGCATCGCCCGGCGCCGGCCCTCGAAGCTGAAGGGCCGGGTCACCACGCCGATGGTGAGCGCCCCGAGGGAGCGCGCGATGTTCGCGACCACCGGGGCTCCTCCGGTGCCCGTGCCGCCGCCCTCTCCGGCGGTGACGAACACCATGTCGGCGCCCTTGATGACCTCCTCGATCTCCTCGCGGTGGTCCTCGGCCGCCTTGCGCCCGACCTCGGGATTGGCTCCCGCGCCGAGGCCGCGGGTGAGCTCGCGCCCGACATCCAGTTTGACGTCGGCGTCACTCATGAGCAGCGCCTGGGCGTCGGTGTTGATGGCGATGAACTCGACGCCCTTGAGTCCCTCCTCGATCATCCGGTTGACGGCGTTGACTCCGCCTCCGCCGATCCCTACAACCTTGATGACCGCGAGGTAGTTCTGCGGTGCTGCCACGACGAGGGGCCTTTCCGCTCGTTGACTTGCAATTTCATGCGGCACGGGGCCGTGCCGTCGTTTCTTTAACTCTCACCCTCAAGTTGAGATTTAGGTTTATGTCAACCTGAGGATTGATACGGACAGTAGGAGCTACGCTCCAGGTGGGTCAACTAACCGCGCCGCAAGCGTGCCCGGCGTGTCGCGGCCTGTCCTTTTCGTGAGACGCCCCAGGGGGCGCTCCGGAGCACGCGGGCGGGCGATCGCTCCCGTCCCGTCAATCCACCGTCACGACGTCCGGCGAGCTCACATCATAGGTGTCCGCCGGTCGCTGCAGGAGAGTGACCAGGATCCTCGCCTTGTCGGCGGGACGGTCGCGACCGCCCCACACCACCGCCCGGCCGTCCTTGAGCCGCAGCGTCACGGTCTCGGCCGAGGGGGCGTGCACCTCCGCCACCCGCCGGGCCAGGTCCTCCGGCAGCGCACCGATCACCGCCAGCGCGGCGGCGGTCGCCGGATCACCCGGCCCCGGACGGTCCAGGCGCAGCACCGGCAGGGTCGGCGGCGCCGTCTCCCGCACCTCGACCAGCACGCCGTGCCGATCCATCAGCGCCGTCCCGCCGCCCGCCGGCACCGCCGCGACCGGTTCGCGCTCGACGACCTCGATCACCAGGGTGCCGGGCCAGGTGCGGCTGACCGCGGCCGACTCGACCCGCCGGATCCCGCGGATCCGGCCCTCCACCTCCGCGGCGTCCACGGTGGCCAGCGGGGTGCCGTCGGCCACTCCCGCCGCCTGCCGGATCTGCGCGGCGGGGACGTCGACGTTGCCCGTCACCCGGACGTCGCGCACCCCCAGCACCGGGGAGAGGAACACCAGCCAGACCGCGCTGCCCACCACTCCCGCGGTGAGCAGCGCCAGGAACACGGTGCGCCAGGCCCTGTTCATGGCGACGCCGCGCGCCGCAGCGAGGGGACCGGTAACCGGCGCCTTCCCTCGTCGCGTGCTCGCTCCGCTGCGCGCGCTCCTCAGTCCAGACACCGGAGCCCCCTCACAGTGTTCATGGCGACGCCGCGCGCCGTGCTCACCGGGCGGCCAGCTCCGCGACGATCCGGGGGCCCAGCTCCGTCACGTCGCCCGCGCCCATGGTGAGGACGATGTCGCCGGGCCTGGCGCGACCGGCCACCAGGGCGGGCACGGCCTCGCGTCGGGGCGCGTACTCCACCCGCTCGGGCGGGAGCGGCACCTTCTGCGCCACCAGCGCTCCCGAGACCCCGGGCTCGGGATCCTCCCGGGCGCCGTAGACGTCCAGGACGACGGCCTCGTCGGCCAGGCCCAGGGCCGCGCCGAACTCGTCGGCGAAGAACCGGGTGCGCGAGTAGAGGTGCGGCTGGAAGACCGCGATCACCCGGCCGGATCCGGAGAAGGAGGTCACCACGTCCCGGGCGGCGCGCAGGTCGGCGGCCAGCTCGGTCGGGTGGTGGGCGTAGCTGTCGAAGACGGCCACCCCTCCGGCCTCGCCCTTGGCCTCGAAGCGCCGCTTGGCCCCGGTGAAGGCGGCCAGGCCGTCGCGGATGGCCGCGAACGGGACGCCCAGCTCCGCGGCGACCGCGATGACGGCCGCGGCGTTGAGCGCGTTGTGCCGGCCGGGGACGGCCAGCCGTACCCCGCCGTGGCCGTGGACCGTGAAGGAGACACCCATGCCGTCGGGGGTGATCTCGCCGACTCTGACGTCGGCCTCCGCGGCCTCGCCGTAGGTGACCACCCGCAGACCGCGCGCCCGGGCGATCGGCGCCAGCGCCGCCGAGCCCGGGTCGTCGGCGCAGACCACCAGGGTCCGCCCGACCCGCTCGACGAACCTGGCGAAGCTGTCGTAGACGGCCCGCGGGTCGCCGTAGTTGTCGAGGTGGTCCGGCTCGACGTTGGTCACCACGGCGACGTCCGGAGCCAGCATGAGGAAGGAGCCGTCGCTCTCGTCGGCCTCGGCGACGAACACCTCCCCGGCGCCCTCGTCGGCGCCCAGACCGGTCGTGACCAGCTGCCCGCCGACGCAGTAGGACGGGTCGACCCCGCACTTCTGCAGCGCCACCGTGAGCATCGAGGTGGTGGTGGTCTTGCCGTGCGTGCCCGCCACGGCCACCGCGTTCCGGCCCGCCATGACCGAGGCGAGCGCCGCGGCCCTGGGGATCACCCGCAGCCCCTGCCGGAGCGCCTCGCCCAGCTCGGGGTTGGAGTCGCGGATCGCGGTGGAGACCACCACGGTGTCCACGTTCTTTATGTGCGAGGCGGCGTGGCCGATGTGGATCACACCGCCCAGCTCCCGCAGGGCGGCCACCATGTCGGATCCGCGCGCGTCGCTGCCGGAGACCGCGACGCCCCTCTTGAGCAGGATGCGGGCGATGCCGGACATGCCGGCGCCGCCGATCCCGATGAAGTGGACCCGCCCCAGTTCTTCCGCCGCGACCGGCTCCACCAACTTGACCAGACTCACCGGTCGCTCACCACTCCCCATCAACCGTGCGGGCGGTCCCGGTCGTCGACCGGCCGCCCCGCTCACCGCGCCGGATCCGCTCCCCGGTCATCGGTCGTCCATCGCTCTCCGCCCGCCGTGCGGGCGGCCGTCGTGTCCGCCGCCCGCCGTCACACCCGCCCCTGTGCCGCGATCTGCATCACCCGGCGGGCGAGCGTCACGTCGGCGTCCTTGCGTCCCATCCTGGCAGCGGCCTCCGACATCGCGACCACCCGCTCGGGGTCGGACAGGATCGGCAGCACGTTGCGCATGATCCACTCGGGCGTCAGGTCGGCGTCCTCCGCCAGCAGCCCGCCGCCCGCCTGCACGATCGGCGAGGCGTTGAGCCGCTGCTCGCCGTTGCCGTGCGGGAGCGGGACGTAGGCGGCCGGCAGGCCCACCGCGGTCAGCTCGGCGCAGGTGATGGCCCCGGCCCGGCAGAGCGCGAAGTCCGCGGCCGCGTAGGCCAGGTCCATCCGGTCGACGTACTGCAGCACGACGTACTGCGGGTCGCCCGGCGGGGGCTCCTCCTCCAGCGTGTTCTTCGGTCCGATGACGTGCAGCACCTGCACCCCGGCCCGGCGCAGCGCCGCGGCGGCGCCGAGGGCCGCCCGGTTGAGCGAGCGGGCGCCCTGGGAGCCGCCGGTGACCAGCAGGGTGGGCAGGTCGGCCTCCAGCCCGAACCAGGAGCGCGCCTTGTCGCCGGTGGACAGCCGGTCCAGCTGGGCGATCTCGCGCCGGAGCGGGATCCCGACGTACTCGCCCCGGGGCAGGGCGGTGTCCGGGTGGCTGGTGAACACGTGGTCGGTCAGCCGCGCGCCCAGCCGGTTGGCCAGGCCGGGGCGCGGATTGGCCTCGTGCACCACGATGGGCACGCCGCGCCGCCGCGCCGCGAGGTAGGCGGGGGTGGCCACGTAGCCGCCGAAGCCCACCAGGACGTCGGCCTGGACCCGGTCCATGACGGCGGCGGCCGCGTTGATCGCGCCCGCCAGCCGGCCGGGAACGGTCAGCAGCTGGGGCGTGATGGCCCGGGGCAGCGGTACGGCGGGCACGAGCTGCAGCTCGTAGCCCCGGGCGGGCACCAGCCGCGTCTCGAGGCCGCGCTCCGTGCCCAGGCAGGTGATCCCGATGCCCGGGTCCAGCCGGCGCAGCGCGTCGGCCAGGGCCAGCGCCGGTTCGATGTGACCGGCTGTCCCGCCGCCGGCGAGGACCACTCTCATGCCGGGTCCTTTCGCTCTCGTCCGCTCAACGTCTTCCGCGGCCCGGCCGTCTTCCCTGTTTCGGACCGCCCAGGCCAAGCCAGCTTAGAGCCCGCGCCGCCGGTCCGGGGCCACGCTCGAGGAGAGCCTCGCGCGCTCCGGGCTCCAGTTTGGCGAAGGAGAGCAGCATGCCGAGCGCGGCCAGGGTCGGCAGCAGCGCCGAGCCCCCGTAGGAGACCAGCGGGAGCGGGATGCCCGTGATGGGCAGCACGCCGATGACCGCGCCGATGTTGACGATCGCCTGCCCGGCGATCCAGGCCACGGCGGCGGCCGAGGCCAGCCGGACGAACGGGTCCCTGACCCGGGTGGCCACCCGCAGCCCCGCGTAGCCGAGCAGGCCGAACAGGGCGATCACCACCAGCGTGCCCATCAGACCGAGCTCCTCGCCGATGATGGCGAAGATGAAGTCGCTCTCGGCGTGCGGCAGCCAGTTCCACTTCGCCCGGCTGGAGCCCAGGCCGAGCCCGAACCAGCCGCCGCTGCCCATCGCGATCTGCCCCTGCACCGCCTGGAAGCCCGAGGTCTGGGCGTTGCCCCAGGCGTTGAGCCAGCCCTCGATCCGCTCCGCGCGGTAGCCCTCGGTGCTGATCATCACGACGGTGGCGAGCACCGCCACCGCGAGGATCCCGCCGAACAGCCGCAGCGGGGCCCCCACCACCCACAGCAGCGCCAGGAAGATCACCATGAGCACGATGGTGGTGCCCAGATCGCTGCCGGCCATGACGAGCAGCGCCAGGATCGCGGTGCCCGGCATGAGCGGGATGAGCAGGTGGCGCCATTCGATCATCCCGCCCCGCACCCCGCGCGCCAGCAGGTCGGCCCCCCACACCACCAGTGCGAGCTTGGCCGGCTCCGACGGCTGGATGGTCAGCTCCCCGATGTAGATCCAGCGCTGCGCGCCCAGCTCCGACTGCCCGATGAAGATGACCAGCACCAGCCCGAGCGCGGCCAGGACCATCAGCGGGTACCCGGCCAGCCGGAAGAAGCGCAGCGGCAGCCGGGAGCAGACCCACATGATGACCAGGCCCAGCGCCATCGAGAGGAACTGCCGCCCGAAGAGCGCGAACGCCGAGTTCCGCGTCTCCAGCGCCGAGATGCTGGAGGCCGACAGGACCATCATCAGCCCCAGCGCCATCAGCAGCCCGCTGACGCCCAGCAGCAGGTGGTAGGAGAGGAGGGGCCGCTCCAGCAGCTCGCGCAGGCGGGAGAGCCGGCCCTCCAGCGGGACCGGGCCCGCCGGCGGCTCCGCGGCGGTCACCGGCCGGCCCGCGAGCCGGTCCGTGCACACGAGCCGATCCGTGCGCGTACACCGGTCCGTGCACACGAGCCGATCCGTGCGCGCAAGCCGGTCCGTACGCCGTTGCGGCCCCCGGTCCCGGCCTCGGCGGCCCGCGGGCTCACGTCCCGCTCCCGTCCCCCGGGGCCTCCAGGCGGCGCACGGCCCGCGCGAACGCCTCCCCCCGGGCCGGGTATCCGGTGAACATGTCCAGCGACGCCCCCGCCGGAGCCAGCAGCACGGTGTCCCCGGGGGCGGCGAGCCTGGCGGCTTCGGCGACGACACGGTCCATGACCCCAGTGTCGTGCCCCGCGACCTCCACGACCGGGACATTCTCGGCGTGTCGCGCCAGAGCCCGCCGGATCCGCTCGCGGTCGGCGCCCAGGAGGACCGCGCCGCGCAACCGGGGGGCCGCCTGCCGTACCAGGTCGTCGACGTCGGCGCCCTTGAGCTGGCCGCCGGCCACCCAGACGATCGAGGGGTAGGCGGCGAGCGAGGCCGCGGCGGCGTGCGGGTTGGTGGCCTTGGAGTCGTCGACGTAGTCCACCCCGCCCACCCGGGCGACGTGCGCGATGCGGTGCGGGTCGGGGACGAAGTCCCGCAGCCCCCGCCGTACGGCCTCCTCGGGCACCCCGTAGGCCCGGGCGAGCGCGGCGGCGGCGAGCGCGTTGGCCACGTTGTGCGGCGCGAAGGGCCGGACGTCGTCGAGCGAGGCCAGCTCGGCCGCCTCGCGCACGGGGTCGGCGGTGAACGCCCGGTCCACCAGCAGGTCCTCGACCACGCCCACCTGCCCCGGCCGGGGCACCTGCAGCGTGAAGCCGACCGCGCCGCCGTACGGCGCGGCCAGCCGGGCGGACCACTCGTCGTCGGCGTTGTAGACGACCGTCCCGGCCCGGGCGAAGATCTCCCCCTTGGCGCGCGCGTACTCCTCCATCGAGCCGTGCCAGTCGAGGTGGTCCGGCGCGACGTTGAGCACGGCCGCCGCGAGCGGGGCGATGCTCGGCGCGCGGTGCAGCTGGAAGCTCGACAGCTCCACCGCCAGCACGTCGTACGGCTCCGCGACCGCCTCCGCCACCGGGACGCCCACGTTGCCGACCGCCAGCGCCCGGTGCCCGGCGGCGAGCAGCATCGAGGTGAGCATCCGCACCACCGTGGTCTTGCCGTTGGTCCCGGTCAGCGCCAGCCACGGCGCCGCGCCCTCGGGCCGCAGCCGCCAGGCCAGCTCGACCTCGCCGATCACCTCGATCCCGGCCCGCTCCGCCGCGACGAGCAGCGGGTGGTGAGGCGGCCAGCCGGTGGCGACGACCTGGGTCGTGCCCTCGGGGAGCCCGGCGGGCTCGCCGAAGCGCACCTCCACGCCCGCCTCGGCCAGCTCGGCCGCGACGGCGCGCTGGCGCTCGCCGTCGCGGCCCTCCAGGACGACCGCCCTCTCGCCGCGGGCGGCCAGCAGGCGGGCGGCGGCGGCGCCGGAGAGCCCGGCGCCCAGCACACAGATCATCGAAACCAGCGAGTCCTTCCAGGGGCGGTGGAGTGGCGCGGAGTCCTGCTCAGGACTTGGGCATCCACTCGATGTAGAACAGTCCGAGGCCGGCCGCGGCGCACAGGCCGGCGATGATCCAGAACCGGACCACGATGGTGGTCTCGGCCCAGCCCGCCAGCTCGAAGTGGTGCTGGAGCGGGGCCATCCGGAACACCCGCTTGCCCGTCAGCTTGAAGGACCCGACCTGGATGATGACCGAGAGCGTGATGATCACGCACAGGCCCGCCAGGATGATCAGCAGCAGCTGGGTGCGGGTGGTGATGGCCAGTCCGGCGATCACGCCGCCCAGGGCGAGCGAGCCGGTGTCGCCCATGAAGATCTTGGCGGGCGGGGCGTTCCACCACAGGAAGCCGATCAGCGCGCCGAGCACGGCGGCGGCGACCACGGCCAGGTCCAGCGGGTCGCGCACCCAGTAGCAGTTGGGGCCGAGCTGGGTGGTGCAGCTGTTGCGGAGCTGCCAGTTGCCGATCAGGATGTAGGAGGCCAGCACCGCGCCGGTGGCGCCGCTGGCCAGGCCGTCGAGGCCGTCGGTGAGGTTCACCGCGTTGGAGAAGCCCACGATCATGATGAGCACCCAGACGGTGAACCCGACGATCGTGATCGACGGGCCGAAGTCCCGCAGGAACGACAGCCGGGTCTCGGCCGGGGTGATGTCGTAGGCGTTGGGGAAGCGGACCACCAGCACGGCGAAGACCGCGCCGACGATGAGCTGGCCCAGCGCCTTGGCGCCGCTGCGCAGGCCGAGGCTGCGCTGCTTGTAGATCTTGATGAAGTCGTCGAGGAAGCCGACCGCGCCCAGGCCCGTCATCAGGAACAGCACCAGCACCGCCGAGACCGTGGGCGTGGTCCACGACATCAGGTGGGCGCAGGCGTACCCGATCAGCGCGGCGATCACGATCACCGTGCCGCCCATGGTGGGGGTGCCGCGCTTGTCGTGGTGGCCGGAGGGGCCCTCCTCGCGGATGCTCTGGCCGTACCCGCGCCGGGAGAACAGCCGGATCGCCAGCGGCGTGCCGAACATCGACAGCAGCAGGGAGACCGCCGCCGCGATGAGGATGTCCCTCACTGGCCGTCACCCCCGGTCAGGGCGTGGGCCACGCGCTCCAGCCCGGCGGCGCGCGAGCCCTTGACCAGGACCACGTCACCGGGGGCGAGCATGCCCTCCAGGAGGGCCGCGGCCTGCGCGGTGTCGGCGGCGTGCAGCACGCGGACGGCGGGGCGCGGCTCCGGTCCCGGCGGCGCGCCGGACGCGGGCTCCCCGGCCGCCGCCCCGGCCGCCTCCTCGACCGCGGCGCGGGCCCCGGCCAGGATGGGGCCGGCGTCCTCGCCGACGACGACCAGCCCGGCCAGCCCCGCCCCGCCGGCCAGCCGGCCGACCTCCTCGTTCAGGGCGTCGCTATGCTCGCCCAGCTCGGCCAGGGAGGCGACGACCGCGAAGCGCCGGCGCGGACCGGCGAGCGCGTCCAGGGCGTTGAAGGCGGCGCGCATGGAGTCGGGGTTGGCGTTGTAGGCGTCGTTGATCACGGTGACCCCGTCCGCCCGGTCGCTGACCTCCATCCGCCAGCGGCTGCGGGGCTCGGCCTCCGACAGCTCCCGGGCGATGACGGCGACCGGCAGGCCGAGCTCGTAGGCGGCGGCCGCCGCGGCCAGGGCGTTGTCGACCGCGTGCTCGCCGTACAGGCGCAGGCCGACCGGCGCGGAGCCCGACGGGGTGCGCAGCGTGAAGGACGCGCGGCCCCGCTCGTCCACGGTCACGTCCTCGGCCCGCACGTCGGCGCCGTCGGCGCGGCCGTACCAGGTCACGCGGGCGCGGGTGCGGCCGGCCATCGCGGCCACCAGCGGGTCGTCGGCGTTCAGCACGGCCACGCCGTCGGCCGGCAGCGCCTCCACCAGCTCGCCCTTGGCCCGGGCGATCGTCTCGCGGCTGCCGAAGACGCCCAGGTGCGCGGTGCCGACGTTGAGGACCACGCCGATCTTCGGCGGGGCGATGCGCGCCAGGTGGGCGATGTGCCCGACGTTCCGGGCGCTGAGCTCCAGCACCTGGTAGCGGGTGGTCTCGTCGGCCCGCAGCACGGTCAGCGGGTGGCCGATCTCGTTGTTGAAGGAGCCGGGCGGGGCGACCGTCGGGCCGATCCGGGCGGTGAGGCGGGCCAGCAGGTCCTTGGTACTGGTCTTGCCCGCCGAGCCGGTGACGCCGACGACCGTGCAGTCGGGCAGCTCGGCGCAGACGGCGGTGGCCAGGGCGGCCAGCGCGGCCAGGACGTCGCCGACGATCACCGCGGGAGCCTCGACGGGCCGCTCCGCGAGCACCGCGACCGCCCCGGCCGCCACGGCCTGGGCCGCGAAGTCGTGCCCGTCGGCCCGGTCGCCCTTGATCGCGACGAACAGCGACCCCGGTTCGGCCGCCCGGGAGTCGATGACGACCGGGCCGCGCACCACCGCGCGGGGATCGGCCATGCCCGTGAGGGCGCCCGAGGTGATCTCGGCGATCCTCGCCAGCGGCAACGGGATCATGATGCGTCTTCCCTACTCTCGTCCGTGCTTCGGCGCCCGGTACGGCTCCGCCGTCCGGCGATCGCGTCGGCCACCACCTGCCTGTCGTCGAACGGGAGAACCCGGTCTCCGACGTACTGACCCTGCTCGTGGCCTTTGCCCGCCACGACGACGACGTCGCCGGAGCCCGCCCGGCCGATCGCCAGCTCGATGGCCGCGGCCCGGTCCGGCTCAATGATCACATGCGCGCGCTCCTCCTCGGGCACGCCGAGGATTCCGTCCATCATCTCGGCCAGGATCCGCAGGGGGTCCTCCGAGCGAGGGTTGTCGCTGGTGAGAATAGCCACATCCGCCAGGCGTGCGGCGGCTTCCCCCATCATCGGGCGTTTGCCCCGGTCTCGGTCACCGCCGCAACCGAGCACCACGGTCAGCCTGCCGGCCGTCACCTCGCGCAGCGAGCGCAGCACCGACTCCACCGCGCCCGGCTTGTGCGAGTAGTCGACGACCGCCTCGAAGCCCTCTCCGCCGGGGACGCGCTCCATCCGGCCGGGCACCCCGGCCAGCGTGCCCACGCCCGTCACCGCGGCGCGCAGCGAGACCCCGGCCTCGACCAGCGCCACGATCGCGCCCAGCGCGTTGGCCACGTTGAAGGGACCGGGCAGGGCCACCGCGGCGTCCTCCTCGACGCCGCCGGGGCCGACCACGCGGAAGGCGCTCCCGTCGGAGCCCAGCCGCACGTCCAGAGCCCTCCAGTCGGCCTCCGGGGCGCCCAGCGCGGAGAAGGAGACCATCGGGATCTTCGCGCGGCTCAGGAGCTCGCGGCCGTGGGCGTCGTCGAGGTTGGCGACGCCCACCCGGCTCATCTCCGGGGTGAACAGCCGGGCCTTGGCCGCGAAATAGTCGTCGAGGTCGCGGTGGAAGTCCAGGTGGTCCTGGGAGAGGTTGGTGAACAGCGCCACGTCGTAGAAGACCGCGTCGACCCGGCCCAGGGCCAGGGCGTGGCTGGAGACCTCCATGGCGGCGGCGGTGACGCCCCGCTCGCGCATGAGGGCGAACAGTCCCTGCAGCTCGCTGGCCTCGGGGGTGGTCAGCCGAGGCGTGAAGCGCAGCCCGCCGGCGCGGATCTCCACCCCGCCGACCAGGCCCGTCGTGTGGCCGGCGGCGCGCAGCCCGGCCTCCAGCAGGAAGGTCGTGGTGGTCTTGCCGCTGGTGCCGGTGACGCCGACGACCGTCATGTCGTGCGCGGGCCGGCCGTACACCCAGGCGGCGACCTGCCCGAGCACGGCCCGCGGGTCCGGGACGACGAGGACCGGCAGCCCGGTCGCGACGGCGGCCTTGCGGCCCGCCGGATCGGTCAGGATCGCGGCCGCCCCCGCGGCCAGCGCCTGCGCGGCGAAGTCCGCACCGTGGGAGACGGCTCCGGGCAGCGCGACGTACAGGTCGCCGCGCCGGACCTGGCGGGAGTCGATCGTGACCCCGGAGACCGCGGCCAGCGGCGCGCGCGACGTGCCCGAGGGGGCGCCGAGCAGGCTCGCCAGCCCGGAGAGCGGCCGGGGTGAACTGGTTGAAGGTCGCATGGACGACGGGGGACGCACGGCGAGAGCGTACCGTCCCCGCTCATTCCCCGGCGCGGATCCGCACCACGGGCGGCTCGGTGCCGGTGGGCGGGATCTTCCTGCTCTTCAGCGCGAACGTCATCACCTTCTTGAAGACCGGGGCCGCGATCTCCCCTCCGTAGTGGCCCTTCCTGGGGTCCTGGATGACCGTCAGGACGACCAGGCGCGGCTTGTCGGCCGGGGCGAAGCCCGCGAAGGTCGCGGTGTAGCCGCAGTAGCCCTGGCAGGCGGCGTCATAGCGCATCGCGGTGCCGGTCTTGCCCGCCACCCGGTAGCCGTCGATCGAGGCGAGGTTGCCGGTGCCCTCCGCGCTCACCGCGGCCTCCAGCATCAGCGAGACCTCCCGGGCCGTGCGCTCGCCGACCACCCGGGTGCGCGTGGCCGGCGCGGCCGGCACGAACGCGCCGTCGGCTCCGGTGGTGCCGGCCACGACCGACGGGGCGATCCGCACGCCGCCGTTGGCGATGGTCTGGTAGACGCTGGCCGTCTGCAGCGCGGTGACCGACACGCCCTGGCCGTAGGCGATCGTGCAGCGCTGGCTGCCCGACCACTCCTGCCACGAGGGCAGCAGTCCGGCCTCCTCCCGGTACAGGCCCGCCCCGGGCTTGGCGCCGAACCCGAAGCGCCGCAGCATCTCGTGGAGCTTGGCGTCCCCCACCTTCTGCGCGGCGAGGATCGTGCCCACGTTGCTGGAGGTGGCGACCACGCCGGAGAAGGTCAGGCGCTCGGTCGGATGCGGGTGGGAGTCGCGCAGCACCTTGTCGGCGCACCGGATGTCGTCCGCGACCGTGAACACGGTCTCGGGGCGCACGGCCCCCGACTCCAGCGCCGCGGCCGCCGTGATCACCTTGTTCGTGCTGCCCGGTTCGAACACGTCGGCCACGGCGCGGTTGACCCAGCTCTCCGCGGAGGTCTTCCCCCAGTCCTTCAGGTTCAGCTCGGGGGCGTTCGCGATCGCCGCCACCTGGCCGGTCTGCACGTCCATCACGATGACGCTGCCGGTGCGGGCCCCGGTGGCCGCGACCTGCTCGGTGATCGCCTTCTGCGCGGCCCACTGGATGTCCCGGTCGATGGTGAGCCGCACGTTCCGGCCCTCCACCGGCTGCCGCCGGGTGCTGCGGGTCATCGGGATCCGCTGGCCGTCGCGCCCGGTCTCGATGCTCTGCTGGCCGTCGCGCCCGGCCAGCAGCTTGTCGTGCACGAGTTCCAGGCCGCTCAGCCCGCCGCCGTCGTCACCGACGAAGCCGATCAGGGTGCCCGCCAGATCGCCGCCGGGGTAGTCCCTGCGGTACTCGTGCTTGCTGCCGACCCCCTTGAAGCCGTGCGCGAGCACCTTCTGGGCGTGGATCGGGTCGACGGTCCCGATGGGGACGTAGCGCTTGCCGGTGTCGGCGATCTCGGCCGCGATCCGCTCCTTCGGCTCACCGAGCTCGGCGGCCAGCATCGCCGCCACCTGGTCGCGCTTGGCGGGCGTCACCTCCAGGGGGTCCACGAAGATCTCGCGTGCCTCGACCGTCAGTGCGAGCTCGTACCCGTTGACGTCGGTGATCGAGCCGCGCCGGGCGGGGATCCGCTCCTCCTGGACGCGCTGCCGGGCCGCCTCGGCCGCGTACACCTTGGAGTCCAGCCCCTGCAGCTGGACCAGTCGACCGGCGAAGACGGACAGCACGAAGGTCATCGCGATCAGGCCGATGCTGATCCGCCTGCCGGGGTTGCCCAGGTGCAGCACCATCGGCGCGCGCGCCGGAGGCCGCGGCGGGCGGGGCGGGGCGCCCTCCCCCGGTCGCCGCACGGGTCCGCGCGGCCCGCCGGGCGCCGCGGCCCGCTTCCGGATCGTGCGTCCGGGATCGGTCGGCTCGCCGTCGCGCTCACGTGCGGGACGCGGACCCGGACGCCCGGATCCGGGACGGGCCCCCTCCGGGCGGGCGGGCCCGCCGGGCGCCCCGGGACGCGCCGACTCGGCACGGCCCGGCCTCCCCGACGCGTCCGGGCGTACGGTTCCACCACGGCCCGGCCTCCCGGACGGCCGGGGAGCGGCCTGCTCACCACGGCTCGGTCTCCCCTGGGCCCCTGGTCTTCCCTGGGCCCCTGGTCTTCCCTGGGCCCCCGGTCTTCCCTGGGCCCCCGGGCGCGCCTCGGTGCGGCCCGGCCCGCCGGATGCGTCGGGGCGGGCCGGCCGACCGGGCGTCGCGGGGCGCGGCGGCCTGCCGGGGCCGTCCGGCTTCCCGGACCGGCCCTGCCTGCCGCCCCCGCCCGGCTTCTCGGAGCTGCGCCCTGCGGCTCCGCCCGGCCGCTCCGATGCGTCCCGGCCGCCGCCTCCGGTCTGTCCCCGGGTGCGTGCCGGGCCGCCGGGCGCGTCCGCGCCTCCGCGCCCCCCGGACCGCGCGGAGCCGCCGGCCTTTCCCGTCCTGCCGGAGTGGCCCGGACCGTCGGAGCGCCCGAGACCGTCGGGACGGGCGGGCTTCCCCCGTCCGTCCGTCCCATCGCGCCCGCCGGGGGGCACGGGCCGTCCCGCCCCTCCCCGGGCCCCGGGCCCGCCGGCGCCCTCCGCGCCCGCCTGCCCGTCCTGTCCCTCAGGACGGGCGGGACGGCGAGGGCCGCGGCGGCCGGAGCCACCGCGGCCGGCGCCGCGCCCACCGCTGTCGTTCATCGATCCGTGCCCGGCACTCGCTCCTGCCCGACGGGCGTCTGGTCCTCGCTGGCGACCCGGCCCCCGGGGAAGCCGTCAGGGGTGATCACACGGGCGGAGTCGTCGGGGACCATCCCCTGCCGGTCGGCCGCGTCGGCGACCTGGCGGGGCATCTCCAACTGCATGTTCTCGATCTTCTGCTTCTGCTTCTGCAGACTGAGCTGCTGGAGCTCCTTGCGCAGGTCGCTCTCCCGGATGGAGTTCTGGGCCAGGACGGTGTTCAGCAGCAGCAGGGTGACCAGGCCTCCGCAGAGCAGGCCGACCACGAGCAGCACGAAGGGGGCCCGCGGCGCGCGCCCCTGCGGGGAGCCCGCCTGGGCCTCGGCCGTCCGAGCCGTCCGGGCCGCGGCGGACCCGGGCCTGCGGCCGTGCGGCGCCACGCGGGGGATCCGCGGGGGCCGCCTGTCACGGCCGGGAGCGGCGCGGCGGACGTCTGGCTCAGCTCTCGTCAACTGCCTCACGGATCCTTTCTGCCGCCCGGCACCGGGCAGAGGCCGCCCGCGGGTTGCGGGCCACCTCCTCTTCGCTCGGGAGCTCGGCTCCCTTCGTCAGCAGGGCGAACCTCGGCTGGTGAGCCGGGAGCGGGACGGGCAGCCCCGGAGGGCTGGTGTCCCGGGTTCGTGCGGTGAGGATCTGCTTGGTCAACCGATCCTCAAGAGAGTGGTAGGCGAGCACGACGACGCGGCCGCCGAGCGTCAGCGCGTCGAGTGCCGCGGGCAGCGCCCTCTCCAGTGCCGTCAACTCCGCGTTCACCTCGATTCGCAACGCCTGGAAAGTCCTTTTTGCGGGATTCCCTCCGGTCCTCCGCGTGGCCGCGGGGATCGCCGTACGAACGATCTCCGCAAGCCGCTTGGTAGACGTTATGGCTTCCCTGGCCCTTTCCTTGGCAATGAGGTGCGCGACACGCGGGGCGAATCTCTCCTCGCCGTAGTCACGCAGGATCCGGATCAGCTCGGCGACGGGATAGGTGTTGACGACGCTCTCGGCCGTCAGCTCCTCCTCCCGGTCCATCCGCATGTCCAGCGGCGCGTCGTAGGAGTAGGCGAAGCCCCGCTCGGCCTCGTCGAGCTGGGGCGAGGAGACGCCGAGGTCGAACAGCGCCCCGTCGATCCGGGGGCGGCCGATCCCGGCCAGCACGTCGGCGAGCTCGTCGGAGACCGCGCGGACCAGCGTGGTCCGGGCGGCGTACGGCGCGAGCCTGGCCGCCGAGCGCTCGATCGCGGTCGGATCGCGGTCGATCCCGACGAGGTGGAGCGAGGGGTGGGCGGCCAGCAGGGCCTCGGCGTGCCCGCCGAGGCCGAGGTTCGCGTCGACGACCACGGGTGCGGGCCGGTCCAGTGCGGGGGCCAGCAGTTCGAGCACGCGCTCGAGCATCACGGGCACGTGCCCGCCCGGCTCCTGAGGATCGTTCCTGTCGTTCTCGGCGTGCATGGAGCACACCCCCCCTTCGCCGCCCCGCTCGCGGATACGCGGCGGACGTTCATCGGTGTCGTGGAACCTGCTTCGCGGACCTCGCCCGCCTCACCCGGCCGTCCCGGACGGGTCCGCCGCACGGCGACGGGGCGCCCCGGCCCGGACGCCGACCAGCCTCGCCCGGCCCGCGACGGGCGCGGGCCGGGCGAGGCTTCTGGTGGAGCGAGGTGGCAACGCGGGGGGACGCCGTCCCGGCGCCGCCACCGCAGAGTACGGGGTTTGCGAAGCAGGCTCTGACAGGCCCCCACCCCGGGCCGTCCGGCCAGGTCCCCATCCGCACCCGCGTGTCCGCGCGCCACCTGACACCGGGGAAGGTGCATCAGCTGGTGCGCGGCTGGTTGCGGGTGGAGACCTCGCCGAACGACGTGTTCACCGATGAGTCGACCGTGGAATCACAGAATCCCTGGCAGCACCTCCTCCGACAGATCGGCGAAGGCCTGCTCTTGATCGGCCAGATAGACGTCCCAGGCCTGCGCGTCCCAGATCTCCAACCGGGTGTTGGCTCCGATGACCACGCAGTCGCGCTGCAGGCGGGCGTACTCACGCAGAGCCTGCGGGATGGTGACCCGGCCTTGTCTGTCAGCGAACTCGTCGGACGCACCGGCGAAGAAGACACGGCTGTAATCGCGGACCGCCTTCGCGGTCACCGGCGCGGTTCGCAGAGCCTCGGTGATGCGCTGAAACTCCTCTACGGGAAATACGTAGAGGCAGCGCTCCTGGCCTTTGGTGATCACCAGACCCTCCGCCAGCTCCTCACGGTACTTCGCCGGCAGGAACAGCCGTCCCTTGTCATCGAGGCGCGGATGGTGAGTGCCGAGGAACATCGGCCCCCACCTCCCGTACCCAGTGGAACGCTCGGCGCTGCACTCTCTCCACAGCTCGGCCCTCCACTGCGCACCACCATACTCCACTTCTCCCCACCGTCAACTGATTCCAGCCGGATCCCCGCTCGGATCGGCCAGTGTTCTCGCAGGTCAGCAGGGGTGGAGCAGAGTGGAGCGGGCGAGCGGGCCGTCAAGCGCCGCGGGCGTGTCGACGGGGCGGCGGAACCCGGACGGGTCCACAGGACGGACACACGGACCGGCACGGCACGGACGCACGTGCCGGACACACGGACCGGCACGGCACGCCGGATGGACCAGCGGCCGAAGGAGCGGGAGGCACGGAGAGGAGAACGCATCCAGAAGAGGTCGCGGATCGGCACGGGACGCGGACCCGGGGTGCCCGGAAAACAAACATTCGCCGCACACACTGTGGGCTATTCACCCGAAATAGACCTCAATGACCGCATAAAGTCGCCGAGGAACCCGCGGAGACGTAGTGTCGGCACTCACAATGGGAGAGGGGCCACATCGGCCCCCCGCAACACGTACCCCCGGCGCGCAACCGCCGCACCCTCATGGAGGCCTGGTGGCAGTAACCCATGACGTCTCACCTCGGCTCGACGACCTGGTGGCCACCGCGCACCGGATCCGCGAGGCGATCGAATCGGTCATCGAGGGCAAGAGCGACGTCATCCGCCTGACCTTGACCGTCCTGCTGGCGGAAGGCCATCTGCTCATCGAGGACGTGCCCGGCGTCGGCAAGACCATGCTCGCCAAGGCCCTGGCGCGGTCCATCGACTGCCCGGTGCGTCGTGTCCAGTTCACCCCCGACCTGCTGCCCAGCGACATCACCGGAGTGAGCGCCTACAACCAGCAGACCAGGGAGTTCGAGTTCAAGCCGGGACCGGTGTTCGCCAACATCGTGGTCGGCGACGAGATCAACCGCGCCTCCCCCAAGACGCAGTCGGCCCTGCTGGAGTGCATGGGGGAGCACCAGGTCACCGTCGACGGCACCACCTATCCGCTCGACGCGCCCTTCATGGTGATCGCCACCCAGAACCCGATCGAGATGGAGGGCACCTATCCCCTCCCCGAGGCGCAGCGCGACCGCTTCACCGCACGGATCGCGATGGGCTACCCGGAGCCGGCCGCCGAGCTGGAGATGCTCGACGTGCACGGCGCCGCCTCCCCGATCGACAAGCTGGAGCCGGTCGCCACCACCGCCGAGGTCCGCGCCCTGATCGAGGCGGTGCGCGGGGTCTACGTCTCCCAGCCGATCAAGAAGTACGCGATCGACCTGGTCACCGCCACCCGCCACTCCCCCGACCTGCGGCTCGGCGCCTCCCCGCGCTCCACCCTGCAGCTGGTCCGCGCAGCCCGGGCGCACGCCGCGCTCGCCGGGCGCGACTACGTCATCCCCGACGACCTGCAGGAGCTGTGCCTGCCCGTGCTGGCCCACCGCCTGCTGCCCAGCGTCGAGGCCCAGGGCCAGCGCCGCCCGCCCGAGCAGGTGATCACCGAGCTGGTCCGCCGGGTGCCCGTGCCCGAGGCGCAGGCCCGATGAGCCCGACGAGCCCGCGGGACGGGCGGGCCCGCGCCCCCGGCGGCCGACGCGGCCGGGCGCCCGCGGCCGTCCGGCCGCACGGGAGGGTGACGCGATGACCGGGCTCAGGGCGCTCACCACGCGCGGCCGGTCCTTCCTGGCCTCCGGGTCCGCGGCGCTGGCCTGCGCCTTCTTCATCGGGGAGCACGACCTGCTCCGCGTCGGAGTGCTGGTCGTCTCCCTCCCCCTGGTCGCGGCCGCGGTGGTGGCGCGCACCCGCTACCGGCTGAGCTGCGCGCGGCGTCTCGACCCGCCCCGGGCCGAGGTCGGCAGCGAGGCCGCCGTGACCCTCCGGCTGGAGAACGTCACCCGGCTGCCCACCGGCCTGCTGATGATCGAGGACACCGTCCCCTACGCGCTCGGCGCCCGGCCCAGGTTCGTCCTGGACCAGGTGGAGCCGCGGGGCGTCCGGGAGATCGACTACCGGGTCCGCTCCGACCTGCGCGGCCGCTTCCCCATCGGGCCGCTCTCGATCCGGATCAGCGACCCCTTCGGCCTGGTGGAGCTGACCCGGTCGTTCACCGTCAGCGACACGCTGGTGGTGATCCCCCAGGTGGTGCCGCTGCCCCACGTCCGCCTGTCCGGCGAGTGGACGGGCGGCGGCGACAGCCGTACCAGGAGTGTGGCGGCGGCGGGCGACGACGACGTCGCGCCGCGCGAGTACCGGCAGGGCGACGACCTGCGGCGGGTGCACTGGCGCTCGACCGCCCGGCACGGCGAGCTGATGGTGCGGCGCGAGGAGCAGCAGTGGCAGAGCCGGGGCGCCCTGCTGCTGGACACCCGCAGGCACGCGCACCGCGGCGAGGGGCCCCGGTCCTCCTTCGAGACGGCGGTCTCGGCCGCGGCCTCCATCGGCGTCCACCTGGCCCACGAGGGACTGGGCCTGCGCCTGGTCACCGACCAGGGCACCGCGCAGGAGACCGCGCAGGGCATCGGGCACCTCACCGACACCGGGCTGAGCTGGTCGCTGCTGGACGCCCTCTCCGTGATCCGGGCCAGTTCGGCGCGGTCGCTGGAGTACGGCGTCACCGCGCTGCGCCAGGGCGGCGGAGACGGGCTGATCGTGGCGGTGCTCGGCGGCGTCACCCTGCAGGAGGCGCAGTCCCTGGCCCGGCTCAGGCACGGCAACGTCACCGGCGTGGCCGTGCTGCTGGACGTGGCGGGCTGGGAGCGGCCCGATCTCGGCGACGGCCGGGAGTACCGGGCCGCGCAGGCGGTGCTCGCCGGGGCGGGCTGGCGCATCGTCCGGCTGCCCGCGGGCGCCTCGATCGCGGACGTGTGGCCGGACGCGGCGCAGCGCGGGCGATTCGCACTCACCGGGGGCGGCTCATGAGACTTCCCATCATGTCGGGCGTGGCCACCGGAGCGGTGGCGATCGCGCTCCATCCCCTCTTCCAGGGGGGCGCCTGGTTCTGGACGAGCCTCGGGATCATCCTCACGGTGACCGGGGTCGGCATGCTGGCCACCCGCTACGCGCTGCCGTCCCGGCTGGTCCCGGTGGCGCAGCTGGCGGCCGTCGGGGTCTACCTGACGGCGGTGTTCACCGGCAGGGAGGCCTGGGCCCGGGTGGTGCCCACCAAGGATGCGCTCCTCGGGCTGGCGGGACTGGCGGCCGACGGGTTCACCGACATCCAGCGGTTCGCGGTCCCGGTCCCCGCCGGCGCCGGGATCACCCTGCTGACCTGCAGCGGCGTCGGACTGATCGCGATCTGCGTGGACTTCCTCGCGGTACGGCTCCGGCGGGCCGCACTGGCGGGTCTGCCGCTGCTGTCGCTGTTCGTGGTCCCCGCCTCGTTCCTCGACGACCCGCTCGGCTGGTGGACGGTCGTCCTCGGCGCACTGGGCTTCCTGGGGCTGCTGGTCGCCGACGGGCGGGAACGGGTCGGCCACTGGGGGCGGACGGTGCTGGTGCGCCGGGCGCCCTCCTTCGTGGCCCCCCGTCCCGCCGACGACCCCTCCGCCCTGCGGCTGTCGGGCAAGCGGGTCGGCTTCACCGCGATCGCCCTGGCCATCCTGCTGCCCTCGCTGCTGCCCACCCTGGAGCCCGACCCGCTGTTCGGCTTCGGCGTGGGCGGCGGCAAGGGCGGGAGCGGCAGCGCGATCAGCTTCCCCGACCCGGTGGCCAACCTGCGCCGGGAGCTGGAGCTGCCGGCCAACTCCACCGTCCTCACCTACCTGACCAGCGACAACGCCCCCCGCTATCTGCGGCTGTACTCGCTGGACGTCTTCGACGGCGAACAGTGGACGATGACGAAGCCGACCGGGCGGCCCGAGGACCGCACCTCCGAGGGGCCCCTGCCTCCGGCCCCGGGACAGAGCCCGAGCGTGCCCGCCGCCCCGGTCACCACCCGGATCTCGGTGAGCGACGAGGTCAGGGACCTGAAGTTCCTGCCGCTGCCGTACCCGCCGGGCACGATCCGGATCGACGGGGACTGGCGGCCCGACCGGGACACGCTCATGGTGTTCTCCCACAGCGACACCGCCGGAGGAGTCGACTACGAGGTCGTCAGCACCGAACCCAAGCCCACGGCGGCCATGCTCAAGTCCGCGGGGCAGGCGCCGGAGGAGATCCGGAGGAGGTACCTGGCGCTCCCGGACGACCTGCCCTCGGAGCTCCGGCGGCTGGCCCAGGAGCAGACCGGGGAGGGTACCACCCCCTACGAGAAGGCGCTCCTGCTCCAGGAGTTCTTCACCACCACGGGCGGGTTCACCTACAGCCTGGCCACGCAGGGTCACAACGGCTCCGCCCTGCTGGACTTCCTGTTCTTCAGCAAGTCCGGCTACTGCGAGCAGTTCGCCGCCTCGATGGCGGTGCTGGCCCGGACCCTGGGCATCCCCTCCCGCGTCGCCATCGGCTACACCGGCGGCGCCAGCCTCTCCGGCCGGTGGAACGTGCGGGCGCACGACTCGCACGCCTGGCCCGAGCTCTACTTCGAGGGCGCGGGCTGGCTCCGCTTCGAGCCCACTCCGGCGGGCCCGACCGGGCAGGCCAGCGCCTCCCGGCCCTTCTACACCTACCCCGAGGTCCTCACCGACGCCGGCGACGAGCCGTCCGCGACCCCCAGCGCCGGCCCCACCGGCGCCGGCGCGTCGAGCGGGCCGTCCGCCGCCCGCCGCAACCCCGCGTTCGACCGGGAGTCCGGCGGCGCGCCGCTGCTGGTGGACGAGGGGATGCCGACCGCCGCGAAGGCGGGGATCGGGACGGCCCTCGCCGTGCTGACCCTCCTGATCCCGGCGTTGATCGGCCACATGACGCGGCGGCGGCGCCGGCGCCTCTACTCCCGTCCGTCCGGGCCGGTCCGGGAGTCCTCGGCGGCGGCCGGTGTCACGGCGGTCAGGGCCGACCGGGACAGGACCGCGGAGGCGGCGGTGTCGGCGGCCTGGGCGGAACTCGACGACGCCCTGTGCGACTACGGCATGGTGCGGGAGCCGAGCGAGAGCCCGCGGGCGCTGGCCCGGCGCCTGGCACGGCAGTACGGGTTCGACGCCGAGGCGACGGCCTCGGTGACGAGGATCGCCGCGGCGGTGGAGCGCCTGCTCTTCGCCAGGACGCCCGGCGAGACCGGCCCCCTGGGCGAGGACGTCCGGCGCGTCCGGCGGGCCCTGGCCGCCGCCGTGTCGCGCGGAAGGCGGATCCGGGCCGTGCTGTTCCCCCCGTCCACGCTGCTGCGGATCCGGACGGCGGGAGCGCGGATGCTCGACGGGTTCGACCGGCTGGGGAACATCCGGATCAGGCTCCCGGCCCGCAGGGACGCCTGACGGGGAGGCACCCGGCGGGAGCGAGGCAGGCCCGGGAAAGGGGAAGGCCCCGGCGTCGCCGGGGCCTTCCCGCCGTCAGAGGCCCGTCAGAGGCCCGTCAGAGGGCCTTCCCACCGTCAGAGGCCCGTCAGGGGTCCGTATCCACCGGCCCGCCAGGGGTCTTTCCACCTGCGGGGAACGGCGGAACCGTCATCCGGTCAGGAACCGTCATCCGGTCACCGGGCGCGCGGAGACGTCCCGGTAACCGTGAGCCGCCCCGTGAGGGGCGGCTCATCCGATGGCCCGCGAAAACCCGGCGGCGGAGGTCAGCGCTCGTCGTGGCGGCGGCGCCAGCGCTCTTCCATCCGCTCCATGAAGCTCTGACGGGAGCCGCCGCGGCCGGCCGCCTTGCCTCCCCGCTGCCCGCGGGGAGCCGGGGACGAGGAGCCCTCACCGAACCCGTTCATCCGCTTCCAACTGGACAGACCCCACAAGCACGCCGCGAGCATGACCACGAAACCGCCGACGCCGAGGGGGATGAGGTTGATCACAACGCCGACCATCAACAGGACGACGCCGAGGACGAAGCCGATGGAGGCCTTCACCAGACGCCGCTTGTAGTGACTGCGCGGATCACTGATCCTTACGGTATTGGCCCACTTCGGGTCCTCGGCGTAGAGGGCCTGCTCGATCTGGTCGAGCAGGCGCTGCTCGTGCTCAGAGAGCGGCACGGCGCCTCCCAAGGACAGCCCCAGGACGGGGAAAACGGTGACGGACGACACGGGGTGTCCGAACCTCGCGGTCGGTTATCCCCAGAATACGAGGCTGTAGACGTAGACGAAAGAAAACGTCCAACGTAGTCCAAACCGGAGGTGCGATCACGGCCTTCCCTCCTCGGGTCGGGGGCGGACGAGCGAGGCGGGCAGCACCGCGTCGCGGCCGAACCTCCGCGCCGCCCGGTCCATCGCCCGCTCGGCCTCCCGCCAGCCCGTCTCCCGCTCGCCGAGGGCGAGCTGCCGGGGGGCGCCGTCGGCGGGGAGGAGGTTCTCCACCCGCACCCCGACCAGGCGGATCAGGGCGCCCTCCAGGCCGGAGGCGGCGTACAGCTCGCAGGCGACGGAGTACAGCTCCCGGGCGACGTCGGTGGGCTCGGCCAGGGTCCGGGACCGGGAGAGGGTGGTGAAGTCGGCGCGGCGGAGCTTGACGCTGACCGTGCGGCCGGCGTGACCGCCCTCCCGGAGCCGCGCGGCGACCCGCTCCGACAGGCGGAGCAGCTCCCTGCGGATCTCCACCGGGTCGTCCACGTCCGCGGCGAAGGTCTCCTCGGCGCCGATGCTCTTGTCGGGCACGTGCGGGGTGACCCGCCGGTCGTCGCGGCCCCAGGCCAGCGCGGCCAGGTGGGCGCCGGAGGACCGGCCCAGCTCGCGCTGGAGGGTCTCCACCGGGGTCCTGGCCAGGTCGCCGACGGTCGCGACGCCGAGCCGTGCCAGGGAGCGCTCCGTGCGCTCCCCCACGCCCCACAGGACCGCCACCGGCAGCGGGTGCAGGAAGTCCACCACCCTGTCGGCCGGCACCACGAACAACCCGTCGGGCTTGCAGTGCTGCGAGGCGAGCTTGGCCACGAACTTGCTGCTCGCCACCCCGACCGAGCAGGTGATGCGGTGCTCGGCGGCGACCCGCTCGCGGATCATGGCGGCGATCGCGGCCGGCGGGCCGAGCCGGCGGCGCGCCCCCGAGACGTCCAGGAAGGCCTCGTCGGAGGCGATCGGCTCCACCTCGGGGGTGACGGTCCGGAAGATCTCCATGACGCCCCGGGAGACCTCGGAGTACCTGCCGTGGCTCGGCGGGATGACCGTGGCCCGCGGGCACAGCCGACGTGCCCGCGTCATGGGCATCGCCGAGTGCACGCCGTACCTCCTCGCCTCGTAGGTGGCGCTGAGCACGACGCCGCGCGGGCCGGGGGCGCCGATGATGACGGGCGTGCCGACGAGGTCGGGCCGCTCGCGCAGCTCGACGCTCGCGAAGAAGGCGTCCATGTCGACATGGAGGATCGGGCAGCCGCTGTCGTCCCCGCCCAGGTCGCCACCGGGCCGGGGCACCTGCTGTTTCCTCGACACGGCGCCATCCTATGCGAACACCCGTTCGGCGCGGACCTCATCGGCGGCCGAGGATGTGCAGCTGGGAGGCGATGTCCCGGAGGACGGGGTGCTCGGCCGCGGCCTGCTCCAGGGCGATCAGCGCGGCGGCCGCTCCGGGCTCGCCGTCGAGCAGGCGGCTGGGCACGAGGTCGGCGAAGACGCGCACGCCGTGGACCTCGCCCGGTCGCAGACCCGAGGTGCCGAGGAGCCGCACCAGGGACTCCCGGGTGAAGCGCCGGGGCGTGGGGTCGCGGTCGCCCCAGCGGCCCTCGGGGTCGCCGAGCGCCGTCAGGGCCTCGTCGAACCGGCCGGAGACGGAGCGGTGCAGCGCGGCGGCGAGCGGGTTGGCGGCCAGCACGCTGACCATGCCGCCCTCCCGCAGCAGGCGGGACATCGCGGCCAGCGCCCCGCCGGGGTCCTCGACGTACTCCAGCACGCTGTGGCAGAGCACCAGGTCGGTGCCGTCTGCGGGGAGGAGGTCTCCCAGGTCGGACGCGTCCCCCTGCAGCGCGCGGACGCCCACGCCCGCCTCGGCCGCGCGGCGCTCCAGCGCGGCCAGCGAGTCGGGGCTGGGGTCCACGACCGTGACGGCGTGCCCGAGTGCGGCGAGCGGCACGGCGAAGCCCCCGGTGCCGCCGCCGGCGTCGACGATGTCGAGACGGGTGCGGCCGGTCACGGCCACGCGATCGGCCAGCGCCGTCCGCAGGACGTCCCAGACGACGGCGGTGCGGACCGCCGGAGCCCCCGGCTGCCGTGAGGTGCCTACGGCATGCAACTTCCGATCGCCTCCTTCGTCGGTGACGAGCCCAGCCTACGCCGCGCCGGTGCAACCGGCGACGCGCCCGGGCGCCCGCCCGTCCGCAGGAGGGGCGAAACCCCCTGCGGAGCCGCGGAACCTACAGTGCCAGAGAGGGCTTGAGCTGCTTGAACCGGGCCAGCAGGCCGTTGACGAACTGCGGGGACTCGTCCGTCGACAGCTCGGAGGCCAGGCCGACCCACTCGCTGATGACGACGCCCTCGGGGACGTCCGGCATCCAGAGCAGCTCGTAGGTGCCGCCGCGCAGCAGGTTGCGGTCGACCGCGGGCATGCGGTCGAGCGTCCAGCCCTCGGCGTAGGTGGTGATCAGCTCGTCGATGCGCGACCGGTGCCGGCACACGCCCTCGACGATCGTCGAGGTGTACTCGTTGACCGGCGGGTCGGCCCGCTCCAGCCGCTCGGCGAGCACCCGGAGCGGGTCCTCGCCGCGCGCCTCGGCTTCGAACAGGACGTCCAGCGCGCGCCTGCGCGCCTTGCCGCGTGCCGACATCAGGCGCGGCCGAGGTAATCGCCGGTGCGGGTGTCGACCTTGACCTTCTCGCCGGTCGTGATGAACAGCGGGACCTTGATCTCCGCGCCGGTCTCCAGCCTGGCGGGCTTGGTGCCGCCGGTGGAGCGGTCGCCCTGCAGGCCCGGCTCGGTCTCGGCGATGGTGAGCTCGACGGCCGCGGGCAGGTCGACGTAGAGCACGTTGCCCTCGTTGATCGCCACGGTGGCGAGCATGTTCTCCAGCAGGTAGTCGGCGGCGGCGCCGACCGCGGCGCGCGAGACGTGGAGCATGTCGTAGGTCTCGGTGTCCATGAAGACGAACTCTTCGCCGTCCATGTAGGAGAACTGCATCTCGCGCTTGTCGACGTTGGCCACCTCGACCTTGACGCCGGCGTTGAAGGTCTTGTCGACGACCTTGCCGGACAGCACGTTCTTGAGCTTGGTGCGAACGAACGCACCGCCCTTGCCGGGCTTGACGTGCTGGAACTCCACAACCGTCCAGAGCTCACCGCCCTCGAGCTTGAGCACGAGACCGTTCTTGAGGTCGTTCGTCGTCGCCACTGGTTTCTCCTGCGTACGGCCGCTCTTGGGGACGAGCAGCTCTTTGGTCGTCCGGTGTGGGGAGCTCCGGCCCGTCCTCACGCGTCAGGGGCGCCTCCCCCGCGGGGGGCGCCCTGAGCGCCTTGTCCCCGCAGGGTCCCTCAGGGGCACTGCGGGGTCCCCCGCGGGTCCTGTCCCTCGGGGCGGACCCGGGGCGGATCGGTGATCGGAACTCGATCGTCTAGTCTACCGTGCCCGCACCCGCGCTCCGGTTCTCCATCGCGCCCGCACCCGCGCCCCGGTTCCGCCGCAGGACCTCCTGGCTCCGCACCCGCCGTACGGCCCGCGCCCCGGTCGGACGCGGGACCCACCGGACTCCGCGCCGCCGTACGGCCCGCGCCCCGATCGGACGCGGGCCGCACGGCCGGTGCGGGCCGCTAGGCCAGGGCGGGCTCGGGGGTCGCCTCCCGGCTCCCGCGCGCCGCGGCGGGCGGCTCCTCCAGGGACTGCGGCGGGGCGTTCAGGACCTCCTCGTCCAGCCGCCCCTCCGACCTGCCCACTAGGACCGGGACGACCATCTGGCCGGCGACGTTGGTGGCGGTGCGGATCATGTCGAGGATCGGGTCGATGGCCAGCAGCAGGCCGACCCCCTCCAGCGGAAGGCCGAGCGTGCTCAGGGTCAGCGTGAGCATCACGATCGCGCCGGTCAGGCCCGCGGTGGCGGCGGAGCCGACCACGGAGACGAACGCGATCAGCAGGTAGTCGCCGATCCCGAGCGGGACGCCGAAGACCTGGGCCACGAAGATCGCGGCGAGCGCCGGGTAGACGGCGGCGCAGCCGTCCATCTTCGTGGTGGCGCCGAACGGCACCGCGAAGGAGGCGTAGTCGCGGTCGACGCCGAGGCGCTCGACGGTGACGCGCTGGGTCAGCGGCATGGTGCCGACCGAGGAGCGGGAGACGAAGGCCAGTTCGATCGCGGGCCAGGCGTTGCGGTAGAAGGTGAGCGGGTTGACCCTGCCGACGAGGGCGAGGAGCGCCGGGTAGATCACCAGCAGGACCACGAGGCAGCCGGCGTACACCCCCGCGCTGAGCTTGGCCAGCGGGGCCAGCAGGTCCCAGCCGTAGGTGGCCACGGACTTGCCGATCAGGCCCGCGGTGCCGATCGGGGCCAGCCGGATGACCCACCACAGGGCCTTCTGGACCAGTTCCAGGACCGAGCGGCTCAGGGCGAGGAACGGCTCGGCCTTCTCCCCGGCCGCCATCGCCGCGGCGCCGAGGACGACCCCCAGGAAGACGATCTGCAGGACGTTGAGCTCGGTGAACGCGGTGACGATGTTGGTCGGGATGATGCCGGTCAGGAAGTCGGTCCAGGTTCCGGCGCCTTCGAGGTCCACGGCCTTGGCGCCGTCGAGCGCGACGGTGACGCCCCGGCCGGGGTCGATCAGCAGGCCGAGGCCGATGGCGACGGCCACCGCGGCGAGCGAGGTGACCATGAACCAGCCGAGCGTCCTGCCCGCGAGCCGGGCGGCGCCGCTGACGTTGCGCAGGTTGGCCACGCTGACCACGACGGCGGTGAAGACCAGCGGCGGGACGGCGAGTTTGAGGAGCTGGACGAAGATCGAGCCGACCTGGGTCAGCGTGGTGGCGAGCCAGGCGACCTCGCCGGCGCGGGCGACCAGGCCCAGGGCGACGCCGACGACGAGACCCAGCAGGAGCTGCAGGGAGAAGGAGAATCTCTTCACGAACGTGACTTCCGAGAAAGGGCATGCCGGAGCGGACACGGTCATGCGGGTGAGGAAAAGGACTCGAAGGCGCGTTCTAGCGACAGAGATCGCCGTTGAGGCGGCACAGGTCGACGTGGAGCCGCTCGACCAGCCGCACGGACGTCAGGGAGAACCTCACGGAGGGTGGGAACATCCCCGGCCACGGGGACATTCCTCCCATGTCAGGTGACATAGGTCACAGGGGTCCCCGGAAGGGTCCGGACCCCCGTCGTGCGGAGTCCGTCGAAAGACGGGAGCGGGGTCCCGGTCGCGGCCGGGACCCCGGGACGCTCCGTCAGGAGGCGAGCTCCTTGACCTTCTCGATGAGCCGGATGCGCTCGTCGTGCGTGCGGCCGAGCGGGGTGACGTTGATCGTCGTCACGCCGGACTCCCGCATCGCCTGGAGCCGGTCGCGGACGAAGCCCTCCGAGCCGATCAGCGACATCGACTCCAGCAGCTCCTGCGGGACGAGGGCGGCGGCCTCGTCCTTCTTGCCGGACAGGTACAGCTCCTGGATCTGCTCGGCCTCCTTCTCGTAGCCGTAGCGGCGGGCGAGGTCGTTGTAGAAGTTCTTGCCCTTGGCGCCCATGCCGCCGATGTAGAGGGCGGCCATCGGGCGGCCGAGCTCCAGCCAGCCCGCGACGTCCTCGCCGATGGCGAGGCTCGCCTGGGCGATGACGTCCAGCTCGCCGAGCTCGGGGGCGCGCTTGGCCTTGCCCGCCGCGATCGAGGGCCCCCAGACGTCGGCGGCCTTCTCCGGCATGTAGAAGATCGGCTCCCAGCCCTCGGCGATCTCGGCGGCGAGCTCGACGTTCTTGGGGCCGATGGCGGCGATCACGACGGGGATGCGCTCGCGGACCGGGTGGTTGATGAGCTTGAGGGGCTTGCCCAGGCCGGTGCCCTGGTCGGCGGGGAGCGGGATCGTGTAGTGCCTGCCCTGGTGCTCGACGCGCTCGCGGCGCCAGACCTGGCGGCAGATCTCGATGACCTCGCGGGTCCGGCCGAGCGGCGCGGTGTACGGCACGCCGTGGAAGCCCTCGATGACCTGCGGTCCGGAGGCGCCCAGCCCGAGGGTGAAGCGGCCGTCGGAGACGTAGTCCATGCCCGCGGCGGTCATCGCCAGCAGGGTCGGCGTCCGCGAGTAGACGGGCAGGATGCCCGAGGCGATCTGCAGCCGCTCGGTCCTGGCCGCGATGTAGCCCATCTGGCTGACCGCGTCGAAGCTGTAGGCCTCGGCGACGAAGACGATGTCGAGACCGGCCTTCTCGTAGTCGGCCAGCTCGGCCACCGTCTCCTTGAAGCCCCCCGAGTAGTTCAGGGCCATACCGATACGCATCGTGAGATCGTCCTTCCGCACGCCGACGAAACCGAATGTTGTTCCGTTGTCTCCGCAACAAAGGCTATCGACTCCGCCGCCGCACACCAACCCCCGGGCCCGGGGCGAGTACCCTACGCGTTCCGGGGCATGGAACGCCTTTCCCGAACGGCGGGCGGATGAGGAGCGGTGTGCTGAGACGGGTGATCGTCGCGGTGGTGGTGACGGTGGCGGTGACGGTGGCCCTGGTCCTCGGCGGGCACGGGCTGCTGCCGGAGTTCGGCGGGTTCACCCCGGTGCTGGAGAGCCTGCTCCCCTGGCTGGGGACCGCGGTGCCCGTCCTGCTCCTCGGCGCGCTGCTCGCCAGATCCCGGACGGCCGCCGCCGCGGCCCTGCTCCCGGCGGCGGTCTGGGGCGTCCTGTTCGGTCCGGACCTGCTGCGCACCGCGCCCGGCGGGCCGAGCGACCTGTCCGTCGCCACGCTCAACGTGGGCGTGGTCAACGGCTCCTCCGGACTGGCCGTGCGGACCGTCGCCAAGGGCCGGGACCTGTTCGCCGCCCAGGAGCTGACCCCCGGCGGCCCGGCCGCCGCGGAGCTCGACGCCCTCTTCCCGCACAAGGTGCAGATCAGCACGGTCGGGCTGTGGAGCCGCTTCCCCATCGTCGAGCGGAGCCAGGCCGACATCGGCCTGGACTGGGTGCGGGCGCTGCGGGCCGTGGTGGAGACCCCCAAGGGGAGGGTGACCGTCTACGTCGTGCACCTGGCCTCGGCGCGGCCCGGCGAGACGACCCAGCGCGACCGGACGCTGGCCCACGCCCGGCGGCTCGTCGACGCCGACGACAGCGAGCGCCTGCTGCTGCTCGGCGACCTCAACACCGCCACCACCGACCGCAAGCGCGCCGATCTGGTCCCGCCGCTCACCGACGCCCAGGAGGAGGCCGGGACGGGGTTCGGGTTCACCTGGCCCTCCTCGTTCCCGATCACCCGCCCCGACCACATCCTCTACCGGGGACTCACCGCGACCAGCGCGGGCGTCGAGCCCGCCGTCGGCAGCGACCACCGTGCGGCGGTCGCCTCGCTGCGTCTATCGCGACGCTGACGCGCCGCGGCTCGGGGCCTGTCGCGGCGCCGACAGTTTCTCGAGGTCGGCGGGGGTGTCGATGTCGGCGGGGTCGCCCAGGCCGTCGCAGGGCACCTCGACGACCAGCTCGGGGTGGGCGCGCAGGAACGGCCTGGCCCCGACGTCGCCCACGGCGAGCTCCGCGACCCCCGCGAAGTGCTCCCGGGCGATCAGCACCGGGTTCCGCCGCGCGCCGCCGTAGGTGGCGACCGCGATCGGGGCGCCGTCCCGCCCCGCCCGGACGAGCCGCCCGACCACGGCCGCCCCGATGAGCGGCTGGTCCACCAGCGCCACCACCACGTGCCCGGCGTCCGGCGGCAGCACCTCCAGACCCAGCCGGAGCGACGAGCCCATCCCGGAGCGCCAGCCGGGGTTGCGCACGGTCACGGCCCCGCGCACCTGCGCGGTCGCCGCGCCCAGCACCACCACCACCGGACGGCAGCCGCCGTCGCGGAGCGTCCGGACCCCCCGGTCCACCAGCCGTTCCCCGCCGAACTCCACCAGCGCCTTCGGCCCGCCCAGCCGCGAGCCCGACCCGGCCGCCAGCAGCAGCCCCGCGCACCCGCCTCCGCGGTCGGCCGGGTTCACGCGCCCTCACCATGCCCCTCACCGTGACCGCCACCGTGCCCCGCACCGTGGATGCGGCCGGATCCACCGGTGAGCGGCCGGCCCGAGCCGCCCCAGCGGAGCTGGATCAGCTCGGCGGCGATGGAGACCGCGGTCTCCTCGGGGGTCCGGGCACCCAGGTCCAGGCCGATCGGCGAGCGGAGCCGAGCCAGCTCGGCCTCCGTCAGCCCCGCCCGGCGCAGGCGCTCCAGCCGGTCGGCGTGGGTACGGCGCGACCCCATCGCCCCGACGTAGCCCGCGGGGGTGCGCAGCGCCACCTCCAGCAGCGGGACGTCGAACTTCGGATCGTGGGTGAGCACGCAGATCACGGTCCGCTCGTCCACCGCGGCCGAGGTCAGGTAGTCGTGCGGCCACCTGACGACCACCTCGTCGGCCTCGGGGAAGCGCTTGGCCGTGGCGAAGACCGGCCGGGCGTCGCACACCACCACGTGGTAGCCGAGGAACTTCCCGATCCCGGCCACCGCGGCGGCGAAGTCGATCGCCCCGAAGACCAGCATGCGGGGCGGCGGGGCGAAGGAGTGCACGAAGACGGCCAGCTCGTCCAGGCGCCGCTCGCCGTGCGCGCCGTACCGCCTGACGCCGGTGAGGCCCTGCGCGAGCATGCCCCGCACGTCGTCGTCGACCGCCTCGTCCAGCCGGGCCGGACCCAGTGAGCCCGACGAGCGGTCCGGCCAGACCACCCGGCGGGCCCCGATCCGGCCGGGCCCCGACAGCACCGTCGCCACCGCCACCGGCTCGTGCCCGCGCACGGAGGCCGCGATCTCCCCCAGCTGGGGGAAGGTCCGCCGGGAGACCGGCTCCACGAACACGTCGAGGACGCCGCCGCAGGTCAGGCCGGCCGAGAGCGCGTCGTCGTCGCTCACGCCGTACCGCTGCAGAACCGGCGCGCCGGAGGCGGCCACCTCGCCCGCCAGCTCGTAGACGGCCCCCTCCACGCAGCCGCCCGAGACGCTGCCCTCGGCCTCCCCGCCGAGCACGGCCATCGACGCGCCGGGCGGGCGGGGCGCGCTGCGGAAGGTGGCCACCACGGTGGCCAGCCCGAAGGTCTCCCCCGCCTCCCACCAGCGGACGATCTGCGACAGCACGTCACGCACGGGCGCCTCCCAGCAGCCGGGCCAGTTCCTCGAACGCGGCCAGGCTGTGCCCCGCCACGAAGTCGTCGATGGACGGCCAGGCCGCGCGCATCCCCGCGGTGAGCGGCCGGTAGCCCTCCCGGCCCCGGTGCGGGTTGACCCAGACCACCCGGTGCGCCGTCCGCGACAGCCGGGCCATCTGCGCCCCGAGCAGCGAGGCGTCACCGCGCTCCCAGCCGTCGGAGGCGATCACCACGGTCGCGCCCCGGGCGTCGCCGCCGCGCAGCAGCTCCCGCAGCTCCTCCCCCAGCCGGGTCCCGCCGCTCCAGTCGGGGATCGCCCGCGAGACGGCCTCCATGGCCCGGTCCGGGTCGCGGTGGCGCAGTTCGGCGGTGAGCCGGGTCAGGCGGGTGCCCGCGCTGAACACCTCGGTGGCCCCCGGCTCGGACGCGACCAGGGCGTGGGCCAGGCGCAGCAGGGTGTCGGCGTAGGGGGTCATGGAGCCGCTCACGTCCACCACCAGCACGACCCGCCGGGGCCGCGTCCTCCTGGCGCGGCGGTGCAGCCGGGCGGGGTCCCCGCCCCGGCGCAGGGCCTCGCGCACCGTCCGCCGGACGTCGATCCGCCCCCGGCGCGCCGGCCGGAACCTGCGGGAGACGCGCTGCTCGCGCCCGGCCCGGAGCAGGGCGAGCAGCCGGTGCACCTCGGCCAGCTCCGCCGCGGTCAGCCCGGCCACGTCGCGGCCGCGCAGCACCTCCGTCGCGCTCGCCCCGGCGGCCAGGGGAGGGTCGCCGCCGGGCTCGCCGGAGGTCCCGCCGGGCAGCGCCGTGTGCCGGGTGACGGTGACCGCCTCCCCCCGCGCGCGGCCCGGACGCGCCCCGCCGAAGTAGGCCCGGAAGACCCGGTCGTAGCGGGGCAGGTCGTCGGCGGAGGCGCACAGGGTGGCGCGGCCCGCCCAGTACACGTCGCCGGGGCGGGCGGCGTCCAGGTGGGTCAGGGCGCGCAGCAGGTTCCGGGTCCGCTCGTGGTCGGCGGGGACCCCCGCGGCCCGCAGGCTCCTGGCGAACCCCGTCATGACCGCCACCAGCCCCCCTGGCGCGGCCTCCGGCGCCGCCCCGGCCTCAGGGGGCACCGAGCAGTCCGTTCCCGCGCACGGCCTCGTGGTCCTCCCGGTGCTTGAGCAGCGCGCCCAGCGTGGCCGCCGCCGCCCCGGGGTCCAGCTCCCGCGCGCCCAGGGCGAGCAGGGCCTCGGTCCAGTCGAGGGTCTCGGCGACACCGGGCGGTTTGACCAGGCCGGCCCCGCGCAGCCGGCCGGCCGCCCCGGCGACCTGCTCGGCGAGGGTCCGGGAGCACTCGGGGAGCCGGCGCAGCAGGATCTCCACCTCCCGCTCGAAGGAGGGGTGCTCCAGCCAGTGGTAGAGGCAGCGCCGCTTGAGCGCGTCGTGCACCTCACGGGTGCGGTTGGAGGTCAGCACCACCACCGGCGGGGTCCGGGCGCGGATCGTGCCGAGCTCCGGGACGGAGATCGCGAAGTCGGACAGGACCTCCAGCAGGATCGCCTCGAACTCCACGTCGGCCCGGTCGATCTCGTCGACGAGCAGCACGCTGGGCTGGGTCTCGACCGCCCGCAGCAGCGGCCGGGCGATCAGGAAGCGCCGGTCGTGGACCTCGCCCTCCAGCCGGGCCGCGTCGGCGCCCCCGCCCGCCTCGGCGGCCTTGAGGTGCAACAGCTGCCGGGCGAAGTCCCAGTCGTAGAGGGCCTGGGAGGCCTCCAGTCCTTCGTAGCACTGGAGCCGGATCAGCGGCGCGTCCAGCACGTCGGCGAGCGTCCTGGCCAGCTCGGTCTTGCCGACGCCCGCCTCGCCCTCCAGGAACAGCGGGCGGCCCATCCGCAGCGCGAGGAACGCCGCCGTCGCCAGACCCTCGTCGGCCAGGTAGGCCCGCCGGTCGAGCAGCTCGGCCAGCTGCCCGGGCGAGGCGAGATCCGATGCCGTGATTGTCCGCCTCAGCACCGCCTCAGACTACGCGCCGGAGAACCGGGGAATCCAGGGCCGCACCGCGATCACCGCGCGGCGGCCGTCCGGACGCCCGGGTCCTGATGATCGGTCCCGGACGCCGGTATCCTCTCCCGGTGAGCAATCCGGCCGGGCGGGTCACCTCGCCGTCGAGAGTGGTCGTCCTGGCGTTCCTCGGGGTGGTCTGCACGGGCACCGGACTGCTCTGCCTGCCCATCGCCGTCGCGCCGGGCCAGGAGGCCTCGTGGACCGCAGCGCTGTTCACCGCGACCTCGGCGGTCTGCGTCACCGGCCTGGCCGTGCTCGACACCGCGGGGCACTGGACGACCTTCGGCGAGGTCGTCATCCTGGTGCTGATGCAGATCGGCGGCTTCGGGATCATGTCGCTGGCCTCGGTCCTCGCGCTGCTCGTCTCCGGCAGGCTGGGGCTGCGCACCCGGCTCAGCACCCAGGCCGAGACCGGGTCCCTCGGCCCCGGTGACATCCGCCAGGTGATCGTGGGCGTCGTCAAGGTCACGCTGGCGGTGGAGGCGGTGACGGCCGCGATCCTCGCCGGCCGCTTCATGATCGGGTACGGCGAGCCGTTCGGCCGCGCCGTCTACCACGGGGTCTTCCACGCGGTCTCGGCGTTCACCAACGCGGGGTTCGCGCTCTGGCCCGACAGCGTGATGCGGTTCGTCCGCGACGTGTGGGTCTGCCTGCCGCTGGCGCTGACCGTGGTCGTCGGCGGCCTGGGCTTCCCGGTCTACGCCGTGCTGCGGCGGCACTGGCGGCGGCCGTCCCGGTGGTCCCTGCACGCCAAGATCACACTCGGGATGACCGCGATCCTGCTGTTCGGCGGCGCCCTGGCCATCACGATCTCCGAGTGGAGCAACCCCGCGACGTTCGGCCCGCTCTCCCCCGGCCTGCGGATCCTGGCCGGCTTCTTCCACAGCGCGATGACCCGCAGCGGCGGCCTGAACTCCGTCGACACCTCCCAGATGCACGAGAACTCCTGGCTGATCAGCGACGTGCTGATGTTCATCGGCGCCGGCAGCGCCAGCACCGGCGGCGGCATCAAGGTGACCACGTTCGCCCTGCTGGGCTACGTCATCCTGGCCGAGCTGCGCGGCGAGCCCGACGTCACCGCGGGCCGCCGCCGCATCTCCGAGCAGCTGCAGCGCCAGGCGCTCACCATCGCCCTGGTCAGCGTGGCGTCGGTGGTCACCGGCACGCTGGTGATGATGATGCTGACCCCGTTCGCGCTCGACCGCGTACTGTTCGAGGTGATCTCCGCGTTCGGCACCGTCGGGCTCTCCACGGGGATCACCGCCCAGGTCGGCACCGCCGGGCACCTGGTCCTGACGGTCCTGATGTTCATCGGCCGGCTGGGCCCGGTCACCCTCGGCGCCGCGCTGGCCCTGCACGTCCAGACCCGCAGGTTCCGCTACCCGGAGGAGCGTCCCCTCGTTGGCTGAGAAGAAGAACCGCGTCGACCACGACGCCGCCGTCGTGGTCATCGGCCTGGGCCGCTTCGGCGGGTCGCTGGCGGCCGAGCTCGTCGTCCGCGGCGTCGAGGTGCTCGGCGTGGACAGCGACTCCAGGAACGTGCAGGAGTTCTCCGGCCGGCTCACCCACGTCGTCTGCGCCGACTCCACCGACCCCGAGGCGCTGACCCAGCTGGGCGTGGCCGAGTTCGGCCGGGCGGTCGTCGGCATCGGCACCGACATCGAGTCGAGCATCCTGACCACCTCGATCCTGACCGACCTCGGCGTGTCCGACATCTGGGCCAAGGCGATCAGCCGCCAGCACGCCCGGATCCTGCAGCGGGTCGGCGCCCGCCACGTGGTGCAGCCCGAGGCGGACATGGGCGAGCGGGTCGCGCACCTGGTCACCGGCCGGATGCTCGACTACGTGGAGGTCGACGAGGAATACGCCCTGATCAAGACCAAGGCCCCCGGCTGGGCGGCCGGCAGGACGCTGGGCGACCTCGGCATCCGCACGGAGTACGGCGTGACCGTGGTGGCGGTCAAGAAGCCCGGCGAGAAGTTCACCTACGCCACCTCCCAGACCGTCATCGGCTCCGGCGACACCCTGCTCGTCGCGGGCGACACCGACCAGGCGGAGCGCTTCTCCGAGGAGACCTGAGCCCTCGGCCCGGCCGGGAGGGCGAATGCCTCAGGACCGGGGTCCTCCCGCCGATGGGTGTGTCCGCACCGAGACGCCCAGAGACGACGGAGAACACGCGATGGCGGGTGACCTGCAAGGCCGGACTGCGCTGTCGCGCATCGTCCCGGAGCGCGTCCGGCGCCAGCCGATACAGATCGCCCTCGGTGCGCTCGCCGTGTTCGGCCTCGGCTGGTTCGCCCTCGGGATGGTGAGCGTTCCCCCCTGGCCCGTCGTGCCCTGGATCCCGGTGGTCGGCTCCAGCGCGCTCGCCACGCTCGCCTGCGCGGACGTCTCCCGCTCCGCGGAGCTGTCGCGTGCCGCGCGGTCGTTCTGGCGGCACCTGAGCCTGGCCGTGGGCCTGCTCACGGCCGGGCTGGCGAGCAACGCCCACGACATGCTCGCCCTGACCGGGGGGACGGCCCCGTACATCGGGCCGCTCGCCCTGGCGCTGTACCTGGTCGCCCTGCTGATCACCATCTGGGCCCTGCTGCGGCTGCCCATCGGGCGGCGCTCCCGGCAGGCGCTCCTGACGCTGGGGCTGGACGCGGGGATCGTCATGCTGGCGGCGGTGCTGTTCGCCTGGTACCTGATGCTGCGCACCGCGCCGCACCTGCTCGACGTCGCGCACTCGTCCTGGTCCGCCCCGCTGCTGGCCGCGCTGGGTTTCGTCGAGGTGCTCGCCGCGGTCAAGGTGGCGCTGGCCGGGGCCGGGCCGCTGCCCCGCAACGTCCTGGTGGCCCTGGGGATGTCGTTCGTCGTGGCGGCGCTGAGCGGCGGGCTCTCCCCGCTCATCAAGGACGAGACCCACCTCACCACCACCCACTTCAGCCTCCCGCTCATCGCCTTCTGCATCGGCCTGGCCGTGGAGCGGCAGAAGCACGCCACGTCCAGGTCGGCCGCCGCTCCGCGACGGCGGTCGTTCAGCCTGCTGCCGTACGGCGCGATCGCGGCGGTCGACGTCCTGCTGCTGGTCTCCGCCCAGCGGCCGGAGCCGGAGATCCGCGTGATCGCGGCCGCGACGATCGCCCTCACCACCCTGGTGGTGATCCGCCAGATCGTGGCCTTCCGCGACAACGCCAGCCTGCAGCGGCAGCTGTCCCACCAGGCCACCCACGACACGCTGACCCAGCTCGCCAACCGGGCCCTGTTCGCCGAGCGCACCGCCGAGGCGCTCGCCGACACCGGGCTCCGCGGCTCCGCGCTGGCCCTGATCGACCTGGACGACTTCAAGGCGGTCAACGACCGGCTCGGGCACGCGGTGGGCGACGCCCTGCTGGTGGCGGTCGCCCACCGGCTCCGGGCGTGCGTGCGGTGGTACGACACGGTCGCCCGGCTGGGCGGCGACGAGTTCGCCGTGCTGCTGATCGACGTCACGCCCGCCGAGGCCGGGCAGATCACCGAGCGGATCATCCGGACGCTCCGGACGCCGGTCGGCGTCGACGGCCACGAGCTGCTCGTGCAGGCCAGCGTGGGCCTGGTCGACAGCGCGCGGGACGCGGGCGCCAGCGAGCTGCTGCGCTGCGCCGACGTGGCCATGTACACCGCCAAGGAGCGGGGCAAGAGCCGGTACGTGCGCTACACCCCGGACCTGGACGTCCGCGCCCTCGAGCACGCCCGGCTGGAGGCGGAGATGCGGCGGGCTCTGGACGGGGGCGAGCTGTTCCTGCTGTACCAGCCGGTCGTCACGCTGCCCGGCGGCGAGCTGTCCGGAGTGGAGGCGCTGGTGCGCTGGCGCCACCCGGAGCGCGGGCTGGTCTCCCCGGCGGAGTTCATCCCGGTCGTCGAGCGCACCGGGATGATCGTCGAGCTCGGCGCCTGGGTGCTGCGGGAGGCCTGCCGCCAGATGGCCGACTGGAAGCACCGGTACGGCCCGGCCGCACCGGTGAAGATGAGCGTGAACGTCTCGGCGCGGCAGCTGCGGGAGCAGTCCTTCGCCGAGACGGTCGCCGAGGTGCTGGCCGAGACCGGGCTGAGCCCGGCCGACCTGGTGGTGGAGATCACCGAGACGTCCGTGTTCGACGGGGGGCTCGCGGTGGAGACCGTGCACGCCGTCCAGGAGCTCGGCGTCGCGATCGCCCTGGACGACTTCGGCACCGGGCACTCCTCGCTCGGCCTGCTGCGCACCTGCCCGGTGGACGTGCTCAAGGTGGACAAGCTGTTCATCGACGGGGTGACCGGGAACACCGAGCAGGCGGCGATCGCCACCTCGCTGCTGCACATCGCCCGGGCGCTGCGGCTGAGCGCCGTGGCCGAGGGCGTGGAGACCGCGGCCCAGGCCGAGCGGCTGCACGAGCTGGGCTACCGGCTGGCGCAGGGCTTCCACTTCGCGCCGCCGCTCTCCCCGGGGAACATCGAGCAGATCCTGGAGGGCCGCCGCGAGAACCTCGGCGCGGCCTCGTGGGAGCCGCCCGCCCTGGCCGGCTGACGGACCCGTCAGCCGTGCTCCTCGGCCTCGCCGCGCTCACGGATGAGCGCGGCGAGTTCGCGCACCTGGCGCACGGTGCGCCCCTTCTCCGATCCCTGCAGTCCCATGGCTCCGATGGCCGTCCCGTCGGCGAAGTCGATCCGCGCCCACGGCTCACCCTCGACCAGGGTGACGGCGATCACCTCGGGCCACGCGTAGCGGTGCACCCGCAGGGCGTTGACCAGGGTGATCCCCTGCTCGTCCGCCTCCACCCGGCACCGCCCCAGCAGGTGCAGCACCCCGGCGACCGCCCCGGCCAGCGCGACCACCGCGACCTTGTCGGCGAGGGTGAACGGCGGCGGCAGGAGGACCGCCATCACCACCGCGCCCGCCATGAGCACGGCCGCGAAGCCGTAGGCCACGATCCGCCCCGTCTTCGGCCGCCACACGACGGGCAGCGGGGGCGGGACGACGTTCTCCGGGCTCACTTGACGATCACTTTCCCTCGGGGAACCGCTGGTCGGACGGGTCGCCGGACCGCCGGTCCGACCGGCCGCCGTACCGGGGGCCGCCGCGCGGAGGGCCGCCGGACGCCCGCGGTCGCAACCTACCGCACGCCCCGGCCGCCCCCTCGGGCGGTGCCGGGCGTGGGGCGGCCCGGTACCGGGCGGGGCGCCCCCTCGGGCGGCGCCGGACGGGGAGGGCGGCCGGGCCGGCCCGGCGCGGGGTCAGCCGCGCAGGCCGCGCAGGAGCACGGCGGTCTCCAGCGCCGCGACGGTGGCCTCGTACCCCTTGTCCTCGTGGCTGCCGGGCAGGCCCGCCCGGTCCAGGGCCTGCTCCACCGAGTCGCAGGTCAGCACGCCGTTGCCGACGGGCGTCTCCTCGTCGAGCGCGATCCGGGTCAGACCGGAGGTCACCGCGTCGCAGACGTAGTCGAAGTGCGCGGTCTCACCGCGGATCACCGCGCCCAGCGCCACCACCGCGTCGCAGCGCCGGGCCAGCGCCTGGGCCACCACGGGGATCTCCAGGGACCCGGCCACCCGGACCACGGTCACGGTCGCGCCGCTGTCCTCGCCGGCCCGCACGGCCCGCTCCAGGAGCCTGTCGGTGATCTTCTCGTGCCAGCGCGCCGCCACGATCCCGACCGTCAGCCCGCCGGCGTCGACCGCCTCCGCCCCCGGCCGTCCCTGCCCGCTCATCCGGCCGCCCCGTCCCGCTCGCGCATCCGGTCTCCTCGTGGCTCCTCGTGGATGTCGTGGCCGAGGCGGTCGCGCTTGGCCGCGAGGTACTTCTCGTTGTACGGGTTCATCGCCACCGGCATCGGCGCCCGGCCCAGCACCTTGATCCCGTAGCCGTCCATGCCGCGCAGCTTGGCCGGGTTGTTGGTCAGCAGCCTGACCGACTTCACGCCCAGGTCGGCGAGGATCTGACCGGCGTTGGAGAACTCCCGGGCGTCCACCGGCAGCCCGAGCTCCAGGTTGGCGTCGACGGTGTCGCTCCCGGCGTCCTGCAGGCCGTACGCCCGGAGCTTGGCCAGCAGGCCGATGCCGCGGCCCTCGTGCCCGCGCAGGTAGACCACGACCCCGCGCCCCTCCGCGGCGATCTCGGCCATCGCGTGGTCCAGCTGCACCCCGCAGTCGCAGCGCAGCGAGCCGAGCACGTCCCCGGTCAGGCACTCGGAGTGCGCCCGGACCAGGACGTTCTCGCCGTCGCCGAGGTCGCCGTAGACCAGGGCCAGGTGCTCGCCGCCGTCCAGCGCGCTGGAGTAGCCGTAGGCCTTCCAGACCCCGTGGGCGTTCGGGATGCGCGTCTCGGCGACCCGGGCCACCATCCGCTCGGTCCTGCGCCGGAACTCCACCAGCTGCTCGATGGAGACCAGCGCCAGGTCGTGCTCGTCGCAGAAGGCGCGCAGCTCCGGCAGGCGCTTCATGGTCCCGTCGTCGTTGACGACCTCGGCGAGCACGCCCGCCGGGCGCAGCCCGGCCAGCCGGGCCAGGTCCACGGCCGCCTCGGTGTGACCGCGCCGGACCAGCACGCCGCCCTCCCGGTAGCGGAGCGGGAAGACGTGGCCGGGCCGGACCAGCTCGAACGGCTCGGTCGCCGAGTCGCACAGGGTGCGGATCGTCTTGGCCCGGTCGGCCGCCGAGATGCCGGTGGTCACCCCGTCGCGGGCGTCCACGCTGATCGTGTAGGCGGTGCGCATGCGCTCGCGGTTGTCGTGCACCATCAGCGGCAGGCCGAGCCGGTCGAGGTCCTCGCCGGGCAGGGAGACGCAGACGACGCCGCTGGTGTGCCGGATGGTGAAGGCCAGCAGCTCCGGCGTGGCCTTGGCGGCGGCGAAGATGACGTCGCCCTCGTTCTCGCGGTTCTCGTCGTCGACGACCACGACGGGCCTGCCCTCGCGGATGTCGGCGATCGCCCGCTCGACGGGGTCCAGCACGGTGCTCACGCGGCCTCCCCGGGGACGAGCACGGCCTGCGACCGGTACTCCCTGAGCCAGTTGGCGAACCCGATCAGGACGAGCACGAAGAAGATCCCGTAGACGGCGCCGGAGACGACCAGCCCGGAGCTGAACGCCAGCGGCACGCCGACCAGGTCCACCGCGACCCAGATGATCCAGAAGTCGACCAGCGCCCGGCCCTGCGCCCAGGTCGCCACCGCGCTGCCCACGAAGATGTAGGCGTCGGCCGCGACCAGGAAGTAGCCGTCGGGCAGCGGGGCGTGCGCCCCCCACGACAGGCCGGTGACGAAGAACAGCACGCCCACCACGGCGGTGCCCGCCAGCATGGCCGCGACCAGCCCGAGCCGCTCGCGCGAGGTGGCCGGCCGTACGGCCAGCTCCTGGCCGCCCGCGGTGCCGCGCGACCACCTCCACCAGCCGTAGACGGCCAGCACGCCGAACATGACCTGCTTGAGCGCGTTGCCGGTGAGCTGCGCGCCGATCGAGGCGACGAGCAGCAGCACCGCGCCGGTCAGCTGCACCGGCCAGGTCCAGATCGACTTGCGGATGGCCAGCAGCACGGTGGCCAGCGCGGCCGCGTTGCCGACCAGGTCGGTCCAGAGGACCTTCACTCCGAACAGGTGGAATCCCGCCTCGGCCCAGTTCACGCCCGGCCTCCCCGCGCGTAGGCGCCGACGAGCTTCTCCACGTGCTTGGCGATCACGTCGACCTCCAGGTTCACCGGGTCGCCGGGCCGCTTGGCGCCGAGGGTGGTGAGTCCCAGGGTGGTGGGGATCAGGCTGACCGAGAACGCGTCGCCGCCGGTGTCCACCACGGTCAGGCTGACGCCGTCCACCGCGATGGAGCCCTTCTCCACCACGTAGCGGTCCAGGCCGGCCGGCAGGGAGATCCGCACGACCTCCCAGTGCGCGCCGGGCTCGCGGGAGAGCAGCACGCCGGTGCCGTCCACGTGGCCCTGCACGATGTGGCCGCCGAGCCGCTGGTCGGCGCGGACGGCGCGCTCCAGGTTGACCGGGGAGCCGGGGCGCAGCGCGCCCAGGCAGCTGCGGTCCAGCGTCTCCTTCATGACGTCGGCGGTGAACACCGCGCCGTCGACGCCGACCACGGTCAGGCAGACGCCGTTGACCGCGATGGAGTCGCCGTGCGCGGCGTCGGCGGTGACGATCGCGCCGCGGACCGACATGCGCGCGGCGTCCCTGAGCGGCTCGATCGCCGCGATCTCGCCGAGTTCCTCGACGATTCCGGTGAACATCCGGGGGGCTCCTCCTCGCCAGTAGCTTCCTGCCACGGCGGGCCCCGGGGATGACGGGTCCACGGACCCGTCAGCGGAGGGTGCCTCGACGGCACTGTCCGCTCGCGCGCTTCCTCCCATCCGGACTTTAACCGTCGGTCCCGGAATTCCACCGGGTCAACCGGTCGATGGCTTCGACCGGGTCGCGGACTGTAACCGCCGGTTCGGACTTTCACCGACCCCGGAGCACGCTGCTCTGTCTCACGGGTCGCCGGCCGTACGGCACGGCTCCCGTACATCAGTGTGCCATGCCCGGCAAACCGGGCGGGACCCCATCCGGCATGTGGACGGGCCCGCGCCCGGCGGGCGTGCCTCAGGCCGCGTCCAGGCGCCGGGCCCGGCGGGCGTCCGGAGGGTACCTGACCGGTTCGGGGACCAGGCCGATGCCCGTCTGCAGGGTCCTGAGCGCCGCCGTCGCCCACAGGTCCTCCAGCGGCGTGGCGGGCAGGCCGTACAGCCTGCGGGCCCAGCGCGGCAGCGTCGCGAAGGCGAACAGGACGAATCCCGGGAAGACCGGCTTGAGCGGCAGGAGGTACAGCGGGAGCGGCGCGCTGAACGACTGGCGGATCGGGTGCGGGACCTCGGGGGCGAAGTACAGGCCCGGCCGGCAGGCCCGGATGTAGTCGCGCATCTCGCCGACCGAGCCCGGCACGTCGTCGGCCCGCAGCCCGACCACCTCGGCGGCGCGGCGCCACTCGGCGACGAACCGGTCGGCCTCGGCGTCGGTCAGCCGCACCCCGGCGCGCCGGGCCACCGACAGGTAGGAGTCGACCTCGCCGACGTGCACCCACAGCAGCGCCTCGGGGTCGTCCAGCCGGAAGGTCTCCCCGGTGTCGGGATCGACGGCGGTGAGCATGGAGTGGATCTTCCTGACCCGGGCGCCGGCCCGCTCGACCTCCTCCAGCGTGCCGTAGGTCCGCACCCGGACGAACTCGGTGGTCCGCTGGAAGCGGGCCCAGGCCTCGTTGGGGTCCATCAGCGCGGAGTTCTGCGCGACCCCGCGCATGGCGCGCGGGTGCAACCCCTGCATGAGCAGCGCCCGGAAACCGCCGACGAGCAGGATCGGCTCGCCCATCACCCGCCAGGTCACCGAGCCCGGCCCGAAGAGTCCGTGGTCCATGGGCCACCTCCCTTGTAAGTGACTGGTTACCCTACCCTTCTACCGCGACACCTACCATGAAAGCCACATCATCCGGACATGAAAGCAGCGGGCCCGTCACGGCCTGGCCGCATCCCCGGACCCGCTGGAACGACGGAACGCCCCGCACGCCTTTCCCCGGACCCGCGCCCGAACCCGGGATCCGCGCCCCGGCTCGGCCCGCCGGATCCCGCGCCGGCGCTCAGGCCCCGGCGGCCAGGGCCCGCAGGGCGTCCACCGCGGCGGCCGGGTCGCCGGCGCCGTAGACGGCGTTGCCCGCGACGAACACGTCGGCGCCCGCCTCCGCGCAACGCTCGATGGTCTCGGCCGCGACCCCGCCGTCGACCTGGAGCCAGATCTGCCCGCCGTGCCGCTCGATGAGCGCGCGGGCCCGGCGGATCTTCGGCAGGACCACGTCGAGGAAGCGCTGCCCGCCGAACCCGGGCTCGACGGTCATCAGCAGGAGCATGTCGATCTCGCCGAGCAGGTCCTCGTACGGCTCGATCGCGGTGGCCGGGTTCAGCGCGAACCCGGAGCGGGCCCCCGCGGCTCGGATCTGGCGCAGCGTGCGGACCGGGGCCCGGGCGGCCTCGGCGTGGATCGTCACGCTGCCCGCGCCGGCCTCGGCGTAGGCGGGGGCCCAGCGGTCCGGGTCCTCGATCATCAGGTGGCAGTCCAGCGGCAGGGACGTGGCCTTGAGCAGGGATTCGACGACCGGCAGGCCGAGCGTCAGGTTGGGCACGAAGTGGTTGTCCATCACGTCGACGTGCAGCCAGTCGGCGTTGGACACCGCCGCGGCCGCCTCGGCGAGGCGGGCGAAGTCGGCGGACAGGATGCTGGGCGAGATCTGTACGGCCATGGTGCTCCCGAGTCTATGGGGCGCCCCTCCGGCCGCCTCCACCGGCCGCCCGCGGCGCGCCCTCCCGGCTCCTCGGCCCGCCGGCGCGCCGGGGCGGCCGCGGCCGCGGCCGCGGGACCGTTCACCGGGAACGCGTCCTGCGCGGCGGATGGAGCTCGACGGTGCCGCGCAGGTGCGCCCGGGCGGCGTCCATGATGTCGGCCAGCCGGGCGACCTGGTCGGGGGTCAGGGCGTCGAGGAGTCCCGCGCGGACCGCCTCGACGTGACCGGGCGCGGTCCTCTCCAGCACCCGGCGCCCCTCCTCGGTGATGACGGCGAGCACCCGGCGCTCGTCGTCGGGGGCGTCCTCGCGGCGCAGCAGGCCCGCCTTCTCCAGCTGGGCGACCTGATAGGTGATGCCGCTGCGGGAGGAGACCAGGCGCTCGGCCAGGTCGGTCATGCACAACCGCTTCTCGGGACTCTCGTTGAGCCGGTGCAGGATGTCGTACTGCACCGTGGTGATCCCGCCGACCTCGCGAAGCTGCCGCTCGACCGTGCGGTGGAGCAGGTCGGAGGTCTCCAGGAACCCGGTCCAGGCACGCAGTTCGGTCTCGTCCAGCCAGCGCGGTTCGCCCATGCGCCTCACCATACCCGGTTGCTTCCAATTCGAAGCACATGTACAGTCCCCCCATGCTTCGAATTCGAAGCAAAGTGACCGCATGCTTCGAATTCGAAGCATCATGGAAAGGCGCTCCCCATGAAGATCGGCATTCTCGGCTCCGGCAACGTCGGCTCCGCCCTGGCCTCCCGCCTCACCGCGGTCGGGCACGAGGTCGTCACCGCCGACACCTCCACCGGCCCGGAGCGTACGGCCGCACAGGCGGCGCAGGCCGACGTCGTGGTCCTGGCGGTGCCGTTCGCCGCCGTCGAATCCCTGGACACCCGGGTCAGGGCCGCGCTCGCGGGCAAGGTCGTGGTCGACGCCACGAACCCGCTGGCCCCCGACTTCATGTCGCTGACCGTCGGGCACACCGTCTCCGGCGGCGAGCGGGTGGCCGCCGCCCTGCCGGGCGCCCGTGTCGTGAAGGCCTTCAACACCGTCTTCGCCGGACACCTGGGCCAGGACGGCGCCGGCCGCTTCCTGCCGGTCGCCGGAGACGACGAGACCGCCAAGCAGGCCGTCCTCGACCTCGGCGCGCAGCTCGGCTTCGACGCCGTGGACGCCGGCCCGCTGGCCAACGCCCGCTACACCGAGCCGGCGGTCGAACTGCTCATCCAGCTCGCCTACGGCCGGGGCCTGGGTGACGGCATCGCCTTCACCCTCACCCGTGCCTGACCGGTCGCGCCGGGACGCCTCCCCACGAGGCACCCCGGCGGCGGCTCCGGCCTCCACCCGCCGATCCGGCACCGCACCGGATCACCGCCGCCGCGCCGCCGGAGGTCAGGAGGCGACCTGCGACCGGCCGACCTCCCGGGTCACGGCCGCCCACTCGTCCAGGTCGCGCAGCCGCGCGGCGAGGGCGGCCCGCACGTCGCCCTCCGCCTGGCCGCCCAGCGTGAGACGGAGCGGAGGACGGTCGGCGTCCACCACGGCCAGCACGGCCCGGGCCACCTCGGCCGGGTCGGCGAACGCCTCCGGCGGCAGGCCGCCGAGGGAGGTCTGCACGGCGCGCACCGTCGGGTCGTAGTCGGCCACCGGTTCGGCGAAGGCGAGGTTCGACAGGAACGGGGTGGCCGCGTAGCCCGGTTCGACCAGCGTCACCTTGATCCCGAGCGGTGCCAGTTCGGCCACCAGGGCGTCCGACAGGCCTTCCACCGCGTACTTGGTCGCGGCCAGCAGGCCCACCCCCGGATGGGCCACCTGCCCGTACACCGACGAGCCCTGCAGGACGTGCCCCGAGCGCTGGGCCCGCAGCACCGGCAGCACGGCGCGCAGCACGTTCAGGACGCCGAAGACGTTCGTGTCGAAGACGGCCCTGGCCTGCGCGTCGGTCACCTCCTCGACGGCCCCGAAGAGCCCGTACCCCGCGTTGTTCGCCACCACGTCGAGGCGGCCGAACGCGGCGACGGCCCGCTCGACGCCGCGGTGCACCGCGGCCTCGTCGCGGACGTCGAGCTCCAGGGCGAGGAACCTGCCGGGGAAGCGTTCGGCGAGATCCGCCAGGCCGTCGACGCGCCGGGCCGCGGCGGCGACGCGGTCACCGCGGCCGAGGGCGGCGAGCGCCAGCTCCCGGCCGATGCCGGAGGAGCCTCCGGTGACGAACCAGGAACGGGGGGCGGGAGTGGTCACGGTCTCCGCGTTGATCTCCGCGTTGATCTCTGTGTTGGTCGACATGGTTGTGACCGTACAACGTTTGCTCATAACTATCAAACGTGATCACCGGGCGATGTTATGGACTAAATTGCTTCACTCAATGTCCGACTATCATGTGGGCGTGGCCACCGATCAGGGACGGCACAGTCCGCTCAGCCCGCTCGAGGCGGCGGATCTCGTGCTCGACTTCGTCAACACCCGCCCGATCGACGGACGGGAGGAGCGACTGGCCGACGCCTCGACGACGGCCCGGTGGCTGCACGCCACCGGCCTGCTCCACGACGGGGCCCTGGTCACCGAGGCGGACGCCGCGGCCGCCCGGGAGCTGCGGCAGGCGCTGGTCGTCGTCCTGCTCGCCCACGCCGGGGAGCCTGTCGGCGGCGGGCCGGGCGAGAGCGGCACGGCGTTGGAGGAGGCGGAGGCCCACCTGCGGCGGAGCGGCGCGCTGTACCCTCTGTCGCCCGTCGTCACGGCGCACGACGTACGGCTCGTCCCGGCCCGGGAGGGCATGCCCGGAGCGTTCGGCGGCCTGCTCGCGGCCGTGGCCGAGCTCGCCAGGGACGGCACCTGGACGCGGGTGAAGGCCTGCCGGAACCCGCCCTGCCATCTCGGGTTCTACGACCGCACCCGCAACTGCTCGGCGGCGTACTGCAGTCCGAGGCGCTGCGGAGCTCAGGTGGCGATGCGCTCCTACCGCAGCCGCCGCGCCGCGGACCCGGCGGACACCGCCCGGGAGTGAACCCGCCCGCCGCGCCGCGGACCCGGCGGACACCGCCCGGGAGCGGAACCGGCGGATCCCTCCGGCGGGGCGGAGGCGCGCCCGCGGGCGGGCGGTCGGTCAGCGGCGGCGCAGCAGGGCGAGGAACATGGCGTCGGTGCCGTGGCGGTGCGGCCAGAACCGGGCGTACGGGCCCTCGCCCAGCCCCTCGACCTCCGGCAGGTACGCGCGGGCGTCCAGCGCCTCGGCGTCGTCGCGGTCGCGCAGCACGTCGCCGACCACGGCGACCGTCTCGGCCAGGTGCGGCGAGCAGGTCACGTAGGCCGCCACGCCGCCGGGGCGGACGGCGTCGAGGGCGGAGGCCAGCAGCGCGCGCTGGAGCCGGCCCAGCTCGGGGAGGCTGCGGGGATCGCGCCGCCAGCGGGCCTCCGGGCGGCGGCGCAGGGCGCCCAGACCGGTGCAGGGGGCGTCGAGCATGACCCGGTCGAAGACCCCGGGCCGCCAGGCCGGGACCCGCCCGTCGGCGGCGACCACCGCGGCGTCCCGGGTGGTCTGCCGGACCAGGCGGGCGCGGTGGTGCTGGAGCTCGGCGGCGAGCAGCCGGGCGCCGCCCTCGGCGGCCAGGGCGTCCAGCAGACCCGCCTTCCCGCCCGGTCCGGCGCACATGTCGAGCCAGCGGGAGTCGCCGCCCGCCACCGGGACCCGGGTGAGGGCGAGCGCCACGAGCTGGCTCGCCTCGTCCTGTACGGCGGCGCGCGACTCGGCCACGGCGCGGACCGCGCCCGGATCGCCCTCGGGCAGGTAGGCCCCGTAGGGGGAGAACGCGGCCGGCTCGGCCCCGGAGTCGAGCAGTTCCTCCACCGACGACCGGCCCGGACGGGCGACCAGGGCGACCCGGGGGCGCTCGTTGTCTGCGGCCAGCAGGGCGGCCGTCTCCCCTGCGTCCCCGCCGACGGCGTCGCGCAGCGCGGTGACGATCCACCGGGGGTGGCTGTGCGCCACCGCCAGATGGCCGACCGGGTCGTCGGCCGCGTCCGGCGCGACGATCGGCAGCCACTGCTCCAGGGAGCGGGTGGAGACCTTGCGCAGCACCGCGTTGGCGTACTTCGCCGGGCCCGCGCCGACCCGGAGCCGGACCAGGTCGACGGTCGTGCCGACGGCCGCGTGCGGGGGCACACGGGTCTTGAGCAGCTGGTGCACGCCCAGCCGGATCGCGTCCAGCAGCGGCGGGTCCAGCTCCTCCGGGGCCCGGTCGCTGCAGGCGGCGATGACCTCGTCGTAGGTGCCCAGTCCGCGCAGGGTGCCGTAGGCCAGCTCGGTCGCCAGCGCCGCGTCGCGTCCCGACAGGCGGCGCTCGCGCAGCAGCGCGGGCATCAGCAGGTTGGCGTAGGCGTCCCGCTCGTCCACGGCGCGCAGCAGGTCGTAGGCGGTGTTGCGGGCCTCGTCGTGGACCGGCCGGGACGGACGTCCGCCCCGGTTCCCGCCGCCGCCGCGGCCCCCCGCGGGCCCCCGGCCGCGACCGCCCGGCCCCTGGCCCCGGCCACCGCCACCGCCGGAGCCCTGCCCCGCGCCGCCGGACCCACCGCGCGGACGGCCTCCGCCCCGGCTCCCGCCGGAGACACCGTCCCGGTTCCCGTCACGGCCTCCGCCGCGCGGAGCTCCGCCGCTCCCCCGATCGCTCATCCGCTCAGACCAGCCGATCCTCGTCGGTGGGCCGTACGCCGCGGGCCCACTCCCCCGCGGTCATCAGGCGCTTGCCCTGCGGCTGCACCTCGCCCAGCTCCACCGGATGCGTGGCCGTACCGACCAGGACGGAGTCCTTGGCCGCCGAGATCCGGCCGGGGGCGAGCGCCGGCGCATCGGGCGCGGGCCGCACCGGGCCCAGTTTGATCCGCTGACCGCGGAACTCGGTCCACGCGCCGGGGGCGGGGGTGCAGGCGCGGATCAGGCGGTCCGCCCGCATCGCCGGGGCGGTCCAGTCGATCCGGGCGTCCTCGACGTTGATCTTCGGGGCGAGGCTCACCCCCTCGGCGGGCTGCGGCCGGGCCGCCAGCGTGCCGTCCTCGATCCCGTCGAGGGTGGCCGCCAGCAGCTCGGCGCCGGACTCGGCCAGCCGGGCCAGCAGCCCACCGCTGGTGTCGGTGGCGCGGATCTTCTCGGTGACCACGCCGTAGACGGGTCCGGCGTCCAGCTCCTTGACGATCTGGAAGGTGCTCGCGCCGGTGATCTCGTCACCGTGCAGTACGGCGTGCTGCACGGGGGCGGCCCCCCGCCACGCGGGCAGGATCGAGAAGTGGAGGTTGATCCAGCCGTGGCGCGGGACGTCCAGCGCCGACTGGGGCAGCAGGGCCCCGTAGGCGACCACCGGGCAGGCGTCCGGCCCGATCCGGCGCAGCCGCTCCAGGAACGCCGGATCACCCGCCTTCGGCGGTCTGAGGACCTCGATGCCCGCCTCCTCGGCCAGCTCGGCCACGGGGCTGGGATGGACCTTGCGCCCCCGGCCCGACGGGGCGTCCGGGCGGGTGACGACGGCGACGACGTCGTGGCGCGGCGAGTCGAGCAGCGCGCGCAGCGAGGGCAGGGCGGTGTCCGGGGTTCCAGCGAAGACCAGGCGCACGGTTCCTACAGAGCCTTCCCGTGGGTGGCGTGCGGGGAGAACTTGAACGCGGGCGCGGACAGCCCGCTCCACTCGGCCTGGCGGATCTCCCGCATCGCCAGCTTGCGCTGCGCGGCGTCCATCCGGTCGATGAACAGGATGCCGTCCAGGTGGTCGGTCTCGTGCTGGAAGCAGCGGGCCATCAGGTCGGTGCCCTCCAGGGTGACCGGCTCGCCGTACATGTCGAAGCCCTTGGCCACCGCGCGGATCGCCCGCGGCGTCGGATAGGACAGGCCGGGGAAGGACAGGCAGCCCTCCTCCCCCTCCTCGTCCATGTCCTCGGACAGGTCGAGGTTCGGGTTGATCAGGTGACCGAGCCGGTCGTCGACGTAGTAGGTGAAGACCCGCAGCCCGACCCCGATCTGCGGTGCGGCCAGACCCGCGCCGGGCGCGTCCATCATGGTGTCGGTGAGGTCCTTGACGAGCTTGCGCAGCTCCTTGTCGAAGTCCTTCACCGGCTCCGCGGGCGTGCGCAGCACCGGGTCGCCGAAGAGGCGGATTGACTGAATGGCCAACTGGGCTCCTTCCACGGAATCCCCCCAGTTTAGGGGCCCCGGCGGTGCGGACCGCGCTCGCGCCCGCGACCGGACGGCCCCCCGGCGGCTGCGGGACCGCCCTCCGGACGCCCCCGGCCGGCTGCGGGACCGCCCCGCACCGCCGCAGGACCGCCCCGGAGCCGGTCTACCGGGAGCGGGCCTTCATGACCGCCTTGCGCGCGGCCTTGGCCACGGCGGCGTCGGCGTGGTGCGCGCCGAGCATGTCGAGCACCACGATCGCGTCGGGGTGCTCGACGAGGGCCATCTCCTCGACCAGGCGGACCAGGTCCTCACCCGGTTCGAGCGCGGCGAACTCGCCCATCCCCTCGGGGGCCCGGCCCTGGTGGATCAGCGAGGCGAGCGTGTCGACCGCGATCCAGGTGCTGTCGGCGGGCGTGAGGGTGGGCGCGGGCAGGTCGCGGATGTGCAGCCAGGAGGCCGCGTAGCGCCACAGCGAGGGCTCGGCGAGGGCCTCCCGGACGGGGGCCTCGGCCTCGGGCCCGAGCTCCTCCAGGATCGTGCTCACCACGCCGCGCTGCCCGGCCGCGCCGGAGGCGGCGACCCCGAGCAGCTCCCGGGCGGCGGCCTCGGGGGTGCGCGACTCCAGCCACACGGTGACGGCGCTGGGCGCGGCGGAGCCCTTGACGATCGCCTCGACGAGCTCGCCCGCGCCGAGGTCGGCGAAGACCGCGACCTCCGCGCCGGTGGGCGCGTCGTGGCCCTCCCGCATCAGGTCCTGGCGGACCGCCCACACGCCGAGCGGGGTCAGCCGGGGCCAGCCCACCGGCGACCGCTCGACCAGGCCGCAGTAGCCGAGCAGGTCCAGCGCCGCTCCCAGCTCTGCCGGCAGGGAGGCCGCCAGCTGCCGCATCTGCGCCGGGCGGGCCTCGCAGGCCACCTCGTGCGACTGCAGGATGCCCTTGACCAGGGTGGCGGGGGACAGCCCGTCGCTCATGGCGTACATCGTCGCGAGCATCTCGGCGAGGTGCTCGTCCACCACGGCGGAGCCCGTCAGGCTCTCGTCGGCCCGGTCCAGCACGTCCATGACCACGCCGTCCCAGAACTCCAGCAGCGCCCGCGCAGGCAGGTCACCGCTCAGGACGAGCGGCCCGGGGGCGGCCGTGCCCCGGGAGATCCGCAGCATGCCGGTGTTGACCGCGACGACCCAGAGCAGGTGGAGCCGGGCGGGATCGGGCAGGCCGAGTTCGGCGGCCGCCAGGAACGGGTCGGGCAGCAGGCACTCGGGGGTCACCTGCCGGGTGCCGGTCCAGGCCGCCAGCCGCTGGGCGTCCCGCACCAGGGGGACCGCGAGCACCGCCCGGGCGAGCTCGGCGTCGGGGGCGAGCTCGACCGGCGGGAAGCTCAGCGCCTCGGCGCCGCAGCTCGGGCAGTCGCAGTCGGCGTCTCCAGCGGACCCCGCGTCCTCCGCGACGGCCTCGCCGAGCACGGCCGCCCGCGCCTCCTGAGGCGCGGTCCCCAACTCGTCGACCAGCCTCCGCAGTTCGCCGAGATCGAAGACGTTGCCGGTGTTCCCGCTCTTTGCCACCCGTGAAACTTACTCCACAAGAGCACCACGGATGTACGGCTCAGCCGATCGCGCGCGAACGGGCCTTGAAGGCCGCCTTGCGGGCGGCCTTGGCCGCGTTCTGGTCCGGCAGCGAGCGTCCGAGGAGTTCCAGCACGTCGACGGCGTCGGGGTGGTCCACCCGCCACATCTCCTCGATCACGTGCGACGGAGGGCCGGAGGCGGCCATGTTCTCGGCGAACCCCTCCGGGTCCTCCTCCGCCGCGGGCAGGGCCAGGGCGAGCATGTCCACGCTCATCCAGAGCAGCTCGTCCGGGGTGAGCGTCGGGGCGGCCAGGCCGCGCGCCGACAGCCAGTGCACGGCGTGCGGGCGCAGCTCGGCGTCCTGGAGGAAGTCCCGGACGGACTCCTCCGCCTCCGCGCCGAGCCGGTCGACGATCGTGACCGCGACCCCCCGGGCGGCGGCGGGCGCGCCCGAGGCCGCCGCCAGCAGCTCGGCGGCGGCCTCGGCGGGACTCCGGCGGGCCAGCCAGCCGGCGATGTCGGACTCGGCCACCTCGGGGAGCACGCCGGCCAGCAGCCCTTCGATGAGCCCGTCCGCGTCGGCCGCGGCCAGGTCGGGCGCCTCGGGTGCGTCGATGCCGAAGACGTCGTAGAGCTCGTGCAGGCCCCAGACCGCCAGCGGGGTCAGCTCCAGCGTCCCCTCGCCCTGCCGGAGCAGCCCGCAGTAGGCCAGCCGCCGCCCGGCCTCCTCCAGGTCGATCTCGGCGCCCTCGTCGGCCAGGCCGATCTCGTCTTCGAGGTACTCCTGGACGACGGGCACCGGCACCGGCGCCTGCACCCGGTAGAACAGGTCCAGCAGGGTGTAGAGCTCCTCGTCGACGAGCCGGTCGCCGCTGAAGGCCCCGCCGGTCTCCTGCTCCACCGCGAACCGCACCGTCGCGGCCCACACCTCCAGGGGGTCGGGGTCCTCGCCGTCGAAGACCGCCGTGCCCTCCGTCTCGACCAGGCCGGTGTGCACCGCCAGGTCCCACAGGAACGCGGGGTCGCCGACGGCCAGCTGCGCGCTCGCCTCGGCGGCGTCGCGCACCCGCAGGGCGCCCTTGCGGGTCGGCGTGCGCCCTCCGGCCAGCATCCACTGGACCAGGCGGCGGACGTCGGTCAGCAGGGGGACCCGCAGCGCGGCCTCGGCCAGCGCCTCGCGGGGGGCCAGCCGTACCGGCGGCAGGGGGGAGCAGCCCGGGCACTCGCAGAACTCCCCCTGCCGGCCGTCCTCGGCGGGCGGGGAGTCCGGCTCGCCGTCCAGCGCGTCGGCGCCCATCGCGCTGAAGAGGCTCTTGGCCATGCCGAACCGGGAGGTGTCGGCCAGGGCGACGGGCATCTCGGGCTCGATCCGGTCCAGGGTGGCGCGCATGCGCGCGGCCATCTTCCCGCCGATCTCCTCGGTCTCCAGGAGGAAGTCGACGAGGGTCCGGGCGGCGGCGACCGTCTCCGGAGCGCTTTCCGGAGGGGCGATGACCTTGCGCGGATAGATGTTGAGCAGCAGCTCCTCGAAAGTGACCGAGGTGAAATCCCCCAGCTCGTTCACATCCAGGTAGTCGCTGGCGTAGTCGCAGAGCAGACGCGCCTCGTCCGCGTCGACCTCGCGGCCGTGCGCACGCCCCCACGCCCGAAGATCGTCGATGGCCCGATTCACCCATTCAATCGACACAGGGAGAAATTAACGGCTTACTGTCAGCACCGCGAATCGGGGAAACTGCTCAAATGGCGTCCATAGGGTCGATGCATACTCTGACCACCTCCGGCGCCTTACGCGCCGACCGCACGCCGGCGGCCCCCTTCAGCGCCGAGGCGAGCACCGGGGCGGCCCCCCACGGCACCCGCACGATGGCGCGTTCCCGCACCTGATCGCCCCGGGGCGTCTCCACGGGCACCGGGCCGAGCACCCGCGCCCCCTCCGGCAGCGCGGTCTCCCCCAGCATCTCCCTGACCGCCGCCGGGGACCCGGTCAGCGTCGCCATCCGCATCGCCGGGGGGAAACCGAGTTCTGTCCTGTCGGCCAGTTCCCGCTCGGCGTGCGTGACCGGGTCCCAGCGCAGCAGCGCCTGCACGACGGAGAGCGAGGAGTCGGCCAGCACGACCAGCTCGGCCCCGGGCCGCAGCAGGGCGGCGGCGTTCAACCACCGGCGCAGCGTCTCCTCGGCCACCCGCAGGTCCGGCCGGCCCAGCAGGGCCCACCCGTCCAGCAGCACCGCCGCCGCGTAACCGCCCTCCGGCACCGGTTCGGCCCCCGGGGTGGCCACCACCAGCGCCCTGGCCGGTCCGACCGCGGCCAGCACGCCGTCCCGGCCCGACGTCCTGACCGGGACCGAGGGAAAGGCCCGCCCCAGTTCCTCGGCCGTCCGGCGGGCGCCCACGACCCGGGCCCGCACCCGCCTCCCGCCGCAGGCCGCGCAGCGCCACTCCCCCGCGATCCGCCCGCACCAGCGGCAGTACGGCGCCGCGTGGCCGCCGCGCAGCGCGAGCGGTCCCGCGCAGTGCCCGCAGCGCGCCGCGGCCCGGCAGTCCTGGCACGACAGCGCGGGCAGGTAGCCCCGCCGGGGGACCTGCACCAGCACCGGGCCGTCCTCCAGACCGGCCCGGAGCGTGCGCCAGGCGAGGCTGGGCAGCCGGGCCGCCCGCGCCGCCTCGTCCCTGGCCAGCTCCGCGTCGTCGCCGGCCGGCCGTACCCGCGGGGCCCGGGCCCGGACCGCCTCGCGCGGCGCGGCCAGGGCGGCCGCCCAGCCGGTGGCCACCAGCCGGGTGGCCTCGGCGGTGCGGGCGTGGCCGCCGACGAGCAGGCCCGCCGCCCCCCGGTGGGCCCGCAGCGCCAGGACCTCGCGGGTGTGCGGGTACGGCGCCAGCCGCTCGGCGTGCAGGTCGTCGCCGTCGTCCCAGACGACCGCCAGGCCCAGGTCCCGCACCGGGGCGAACGCGGTCCCCCGGGTGCCCAGCGCCACCCGGGCCTGGCCGCGCAGCACCCGCAGCCAGCGCCGGTAGCGCTCGGCGGGCCCCAGGTCCGCGGTGAGCGCCACGTGCCGCCCCGCGCCCAGGACCTCTTCCAGCGCCGCCCCGGCCAGCGCCACGTCCTTGCCGTCGGGGACGACCACGAGCGCGCCCCGGCCGCCGCGCAGCGTCTCGCGCACCGCCACCGCCACCGCCTCCGGCCACTCCGGGCCGCGCGGGCCGGTCCCCGGCAGCGCGGTCCACACCGCCCGCGGGGCGCGCCCGGCGGCCAGCTCCGCCAGGAACGCCTCCCCGCCCGGGTAGTGCGCCCACGGACCCGGCCCGGCGGCCTCCAGAGGCGCCTCCTCCGGCTCGCGGGCGCACGGCTCGGCCTCGACCCTGGCGTGGCGCGGCGGGACGGCCAGGCGCAGGACGTCGGCCAGGGTCCCGGCGTAGCGGTCGGCGACGGCGCGGGCCAGCGCCGCGATCTCCGGGGTCAGCACCGGCTCGGCGGAGACCACCCGCTCCAGCCGGGCCAGCTTCCCCGGGTGCCCGCTCGTCTCCGCCCGCTCCAGCAGGAACCCGTCGACGAGCTTGCCCGCGAAGCGCACCCGGACCCGGCAGCCCGGGACGGCCGCGGCGTCCAGGGGTGCCGGGACGAGGTAGTCGAACGGCCGGTCCAGGTGGGGCAGCGGCGTGTCCACGGCGACCCGCGCGACCGGCAGCTCCGCGGCCGGCTCCGGCACGCCCCGCACCGGCCCGGCGCTCCGCGGCGCGGGGGCGGGCCGCTCGCGGACGGCGTCCAGCGGGAGCAGGGCGCCGTCGTCCGGGGAGAGGGTCGTGTGGGTCACCCCCATGTCCTACCAGACCTCGCGGGCGCCTCTCACCGATCCGCCGGGACCGCCACCCGGATCACCGCCGCCGCGCCTCAGACGGACCGCCGGTGGGTCCACCGGCCGCCGAGCAGGGTCCCCAGGACCTCCGTGCGACGGAGCTCCTCCCCGCGCAGGGCGGCCGGGTCCCGCTCGACGATCACCAGATCCGCGGGATCGCCCGGCCGTACGCCGCTGCGGCCCCCGCAGGCCGCCGCCAGCGCCTCCGGCAGGCCGATCGCCTGCTCGGGGTGCCACGGCGGACGCCCGTCGTCGGTGCGCTCCACGGCGGAGGCGATCCCGTCCCACGGGTCCAGCGGCGCCACCGGGGCGTCGGAGCCCAGTTCCAGCGTCGCGCCGGCCGCGAGCAGACCGGCGTAGGCGAAGGCCCTGCCGGTCCTGCCGGACCAGTGCCGGTCGGCCACCTCCCGGTCGTCGGGGGCGTGCGCGGGCTGCACGCCCGCGACCAGGCCGGGACGGGCGAACCGGGCGAAGTCGGCCGGGCGGACCAGTTGGGCGTGCTCGATCCGGCCCGGACAGCCGACCCGCTCGAAGGCGTCCAGCGCGATGCCCACCGCCAGGTCGCCGATGGCGTGCAGGGCCGGATGCAGGCCGTGCGCGGCGGCCCGCGCCATCAGGCGGTGCAGTTCGTCCGGCGCCGTCTCCAGCAGGCCGTGGGAGTCCGTGCCCGGATAGGGGTGCTCGCAGTAGGCGGTCCGGGTGTTCAGCGAGCCGTCGGTGAAGATCTTCACCGGCCCGACCTCCAGCAACCCGCCCGATCCGGCCACCTCCTGCCCGGTGCGCAGCCCCCGCCCGATCGCCTCCTCCAGCCGGTCCCCCGGGATCGAGCAGCGCACCCGGGCGTCGATCCGGTGCCGCCGTGCCCGCCGCGTCCAGTCGGCGACGTTGTCGGCGAACTCGAAGTCGATCAGGCCGACCACGCCTCTGGCCGCGGCGGCGGTGACCGCCTCGGCCACCTGGCGGTCGAGCTCCTCCTGCGGCGGCGCGGGCAGCTCCGCCATCGCGTTGTAGCAGTCCTGCTCCCGCAGCACCCCGGTGGGATGCCCGCCCCGGCCGATCACCGCCAGCGCCGCGGGGCTGAACCAGGCGGTGTGCAGGTCGTTGCCGACCAGCACGACCGCCCGGCCGGGGGCCGCCGCCTCCAGCAGCGACTTGTGCGGCGCGTCCGGCCACAGGGCGTCGCGGAAGCCGTAGCCGGTGGTGACGCCGGCCTCCCCGGCGTGCGGGGCCACCAGGGCGGCCGCCTCGCGCGCCGACCGGGCGCCGCTCAGGTCGATCCGGCGCCGGGCCTGCGCCCACTGCACGCAGTGCACGTGCGCGTCCCACAGGCCGGGCAGGAGCGTGGCCCCCTCCAGGTCGGCCGACTCCTCGCGGAGAGGGGCGCCGTCACCGGGCCGGAGCACCTGCTCGACCCGGCCGGCGGCGATCAGGACGTGGCGGAGCGGGCCGCCGGGGCCGATCCGCGCGTTGCGCAGCAGCAGAGAGGACATGGCCAGAGACTAGGCGCGAGCCGGCCCGTGGTCCGCCGGCGGGAGCGGTGACACGGCCAGAGCCCCCGGTGGAACGGCTCCACCGGGGGCTCTGGCCGTACAGGGACTACAGGCCGGCGGCGGCGCGCAGGGCGTCGGCGCGGTCGGTGGCCTCCCAGGAGAACTCCGGCCGGCCGAAGTGGCCGTAGGCAGAGGTCTCCGAGTAGATCGGGCGGAGCAGGTCGAGGTCGCGGATGATCGCGGCCGGGCGCAGGTCGAAGACCTGGAGCACGGCGGCCTGGATCGCGGCGACGTCGGTCTTCTCGGTGCCGAAGGTCTCGACGAACACGCCGACCGGGTGGGCCTTGCCGATGGCGTAGGCGACCTGGACCTCGGCGCGGTCGGCCAGACCGGCGGCCACGATGTTCTTGGCGACCCAGCGCATGGCGTAGGCGGCCGAGCGGTCGACCTTGGACGGGTCCTTGCCGGAGAAGGCGCCGCCGCCGTGGCGGGCCATGCCGCCGTAGGTGTCGACGATGATCTTGCGACCGGTCAGTCCGGCGTCGCCCATCGGGCCGCCGATCTCGAAGCGACCGGTCGGGTTGACCAGCAGCCGGTAGCCCTCGGTCTCCAGCTCCAGCCCGGCCAGGACCGGGTCGACCACGTGCTCCTTGATGTCCGGCGCGAGCATCTCCTTGAGGTCGATCTCGGCCGCGTGCTGGGTGGAGACGACCACCGTGTCGAGGCGGACCGGCGTGTCGCCGTCGTACTCGATGGTGACCTGGGTCTTGCCGTCGGGGCGCAGGTAGGGGACCGTGCCGTCCTTGCGGACCTGCGACAGGCGCTCGGCCAGGCGGTGCGCGAGCTGGATCGGCAGCGGCATCAGCTCGGGGGTCTCCCGGCAGGCGTAACCGAACATGAGGCCCTGGTCGCCGGCGCCCTGGCGGTCGAACTCGTCGCCGGCCTCGCCCTCGCGGGCCTCGTAGGCGGCGTCGACGCCCTGCGCGATGTCGGGGGACTGCGCGCCGATGGACACCGACACACCGCAGGAGGCGCCGTCGAAGCCCTTGTGCGAGGCGTCGTAGCCGATCTCGAGGATCTTCTCGCGGATGAGACCCGGGATGTCTACGTAGGTCTCCGTCGTCACCTCTCCGGCGACGTGGACCTGACCGGTGGTGATCAGCGTCTCGACCGCGACCCGGCTCTTGGGGTCTCCCTTGAGCATGGCGTCGAGAATCGCGTCGCTGATCTGGTCTGCGATCTTGTCCGGGTGGCCCTCGGTGACCGACTCGGAGGTGAACAGGCGACGGGACAAGTCAGTGGCTCCTCATGCAGCGGCTGCTGGCGACGGGGCTCCGGTGCGGGGGCGCACCGCGAGCGCTTCGCCGAAGTCTAGCCGCTCACCGGCCGTCCGCGATTCTCCCTCCCGCCTCCGGCCCGCGGGAAGGCGGTGCGCCCGGGGGATCCGCCCTCCCGACGCCGAGGTCTTCGCACCCGAACCGCTCCCGGGCGCTCATCGCACGGCCCCGCCCTGCGCGGGCCGACCGGTCACAGGTCGGGGAGCGGGTCGGGCGGTCACAGGTCGGGGAGCGGGCCGACCGGTCACAGGTCGGGGAGCGGGTCGGGCGGCAGCGTCTCGGGCGCGAAGACCTCGGCGTCGGCGGCGTGGACCACCGCGGCGTACTCCTCGTCGATCTCGAACACCGTGCCGCCGAGTTCGATGGCCGCGCCCGCGGCGAACTCCACCGGACCGATCCGGGTCCGCCGGGCGTGGGTGGAGTGGATCGCGGTCGGCACGTTCCGGTCGAAGAAGGCCGTGGACAGCACGTGGATCGCCTGGTCGGAGACCACGACCAGGAAGGCCGCCGTCCCCGGCGGCCCCACCGACAGCGCCGGCAGGACGTAGCGGATGTCCTGCCCGGGAGGGAGCAGCGCGCGGCAGCGCGCCCTGACGGAGGCCGGCACCGGCATCTCGGACCCCTCCCTGACACGGCGTCGCGGATCGCTCTGTCGCAGGCAGTATCCGCCGGGAGGCGATCTCCGGCAAGCGGCTCAGGGAAGCCGCTCGGCCACCAGGTCCCAGACCGCGTCGGCCAGCGCCTCCTTGGGCCCGCGCGGGATCTCCACCGGCTCCGCGTCCGCGGACAGGACCACCGCCGCGTTGTCGGGGGTGCCGAAGGCGAGGCCCTCTCCGACCTGGTTGACGACGAGCAGGTCGCAGCCCTTGCGGGCGAGCTTCGCCCGCCCGTTGGCGAGCACGTCGTCGGTCTCCGCCGCGAACCCGGCGATCACCACGGGGTACGGCGCGGCGCCCGCGCGGCGGCGCTCCCCCAGCTCGGCGAGGATGTCCGGGTTCTTCACCAGGTGGACGGCGTCGGGCTCGGCCGCGGTCTTCTTGATCTTCGAACCGCTCCGCGCCGCGGGCCGGAAGTCCGCCACCGCCGCGGCCATGACCACGGCGTCGGCGTCGGCCACCGCCTCCAGCACGGCCTCGCGCAGCTGGAGCGCCGACTCGACCCGGACCACCGCGACCCCCGCGGGGTCGGCCAGCGCGACGTTGGCGGCGACCAGCGTGACCCGGGCGCCGCGGGCGGCGGCCGTCCGGGCCAGGGCGTACCCCTGCAGGCCCGAGGAGCGGTTGCCGATGAAGCGGACCGGGTCGATGGCCTCGCGGGTGCCCCCCGCGGAGACGACCACGTGGCGCCCGGCCAGGTCGAGGGGGCGGCCGGACAGGACCCGGCGGCAGACCTCGAAGATCTCCGCGGGGTCGGGCAGCCGCCCGCGGCCGGTGTCGGCGCCGGTCAGGCGTCCCACGGCCGGGTCGAGGACGAGCGCGCCGCGCTCGCGCAGGACGGCCACGTTGGCCTGCGTCGCCGGGTGCTCCCACATCTCGGTGTGCATCGCCGGGGCGAACACCACCGGGCAGCGCGCGGTCAGCAGGGTGGTGGTCAGCAGGTCGCCGGCGATGCCGTGCGCGGCCTTGGCCAGCACGTCGGCGGTGGCGGGGGCCACCACCACCAGGTCGGCGCCCTGGCCGATGCGCACGTGCGGCACCTCGTGCACGGAGTCCCAGACGTCGGCGGTCACCGGGTTGCCGGAGAGCGCCGCCCAGGTGGGCTCGCCGACGAAGCGGAGCGCCTCCCGGGTCGGGACGACGCGGACGTCGTGGCCGGACTCGGTGAACAGGCGGAGCAGCTCGCAGGCCTTGTAGGCGGCGATGCCGGCGCTCACCCCGAGCACGACGCTCGGCCGGGCGGGCGCGCCCTGGGACGTTCGCATCGGGCGGGTCGTCAGCCCTCGATGGGCTCGGCGGTGAGCAGGCCCTCGCTGACCTCGCGCAGCGCGATGGACAGCGGCTTCTCCTGCGCGTGGGTCTCCACCAGCGGGCCGACGTACTCCAGCAGGCCCTCGCCCAGCTGGGAGTAGTAGGCGTTGATCTGGCGGGCCCGCTTGGATCCGAAGATCACCAGGCTGTACTTGCTGTCGACGATGTCGAGCAGCGCGTCGATCGACGGGTGGGTGATGCCTTCGCTGTATGCGGCGTTGGTTGCCACGTCGTGTCCCCCTAGCTAGTTGAACGTCCGGGGCTCGAAGCCTCGGGAGCACCAGCCAGCAAGGCTATCAGCCGCCGGCACACGTCCTGGACCGACGTGTTCACCAGCGTCAGGTCGAATTCCCGCTCGGCCGCCATCTCGATCCGGCCGGCGGCCAGCCGGCGGGCGATGACGTCCTCCGGCTCGGTGCCGCGCCCGCGCAGGCGCTTCTCCAGCTCCTCCCAGCTCGGCGGGGCCAGGAAGACCAGCAGCGCCTCCGGCATGGTCGCGCGGACCTGGCGGGCGCCCTGCAGGTCGATCTCCAGCAGGGTGGGGATCCCGGCTGCGAGCTTGTCGAGGACGGGCGCGCGGGGCGTGCCGTACCGGTTGCCGGCGAACTCGGCCCACTCCAGCAGCCCTCCGGAGGCGACGAGGCGGTCGAACTCGGCGTCGTCGGCGAAGAAGTACTCCACCCCGTGGGTCTCGCCGGGGCGGGGCTTCCTGGTGGTCACCGAGACCGACAGCCACACCTGGGGGTGCGCCCGCCGAAGCTCGGCGACGACCGTGGACTTGCCGACGCCCGACGGCCCGGACAGGACCGTCAGGCGGTTGCCGGTCGGCCCGGCGGAGGCTCGCGCCTCCTCCGGGTCCCCGGCCGGGGGTGTGGAGCCACCGGATCCGCTCTGCGCGGTCTCATCCGGAACCCGGCCTCCGTCGGGCCGCGATGCTCCGGTTGACGTTCCGGTCACTCCAGACCCCCCGTGGTGCGGTCCCCGCCTGGGCGGGGCGAAGCGTGCGAACTGTGGAACCGAGACTAGTCCTAGCTCTCGGCCCCGCCGAACTCACGCTCCAGGGAGGCGCGCTGGTTGGCGCCCAGGCCCCGCACGCGGCGGGACTCGGCGATGCCCAGCCGCTCCATGAGCTGCTTGGCGCGGACCTTGCCCACGCCGGGGAGCGACTCCAGAAGGGCCGACACCTTCATCTTGCCGATGACGTCATCGGCCTGCCCGTCTTTGAGCACCTCAGTCAGAGAGACCGCACCGTGCTTCAGGCGGTTCTTGACCTCGGCACGCTCTCGGCGGGCCTTGGCAGCCTTTTCCAGGGCTGCGGCGCGCTGCTCGGGGGTAAGGGGAGGAAGAGCCACGCCGGGTCACCTCGAATTTCCTGTCGATGTACTCGGACGGGAAGGGAAACTAGCTGGTCATCGCGATCCAAGCAACGTCAACCCCGGTTTCCGCGCCCAGAAAGCCCCGTTCTTCACCCTGCGTAGTAGATGGATCGCTCATTGTCGGTCGAATGACGCCCGGCCCGGGGTTTTCCGCGACGAAGATCACAGGTTCCGGACCGCGCCGGCGGAGGCCTTGCGGAGCGCCGCGGCGATGCCGGCGGCCGCGGCGCCGGGGTCCGCCGAACCGGTGATCGGACGGCCGATCACGAGGAGGTCGGCGCCGTCGGCGAGCGCCCGCTCGGGCGTGGCCACCCTCGCCTGGTCCTGGGTGTCGGCCCCCTCCGGGCGCACGCCCGGCGTGATGAGCGTGACGCCCGGCCCGACCTCCGCCCGCACCGCGGCCACCTCCCGGGGGGAGCACACCAGCGCCTGGGCGCCCGCCCCGACGGCCAGGACCGCCAGACGGCGCACGGCGTCGCCGGGGGGTCCCGCGACACCGGCCCGCTCAAGATCGGCCTCTGAGAGCGACGTGAGCACCGTCACGGCCGCGATGCGCGCCGCGGGGGCGGCCTCCACCGCCGCGCGGACCATCGCGGCCCCCCCGGCCGCGTGCACGGTCAGGATGGCGGGCTTGAGCCGGGCCACCGACCGCGCCGCGCCCGCCACGGTGTTGGGGATGTCGTGCAGCTTCAGGTCGAGGAACACCTGCACGCCGCTCGCCCCCCGCACCGAGGCGATGACGTCCGGCCCGTAGCGCAGGTAGAGTTCCAGACCGATCTTGACGGTGCTGACGTGCGGGGTCACCAGGCTCGCCCAGCGGGCCGCGGTCTCCAGGTCGGGCGCGTCCAGGGCGACGGCGATGGGGGCGGGGATCACAGCGGGCTCTCCTCGAAGTCCGTACGGTGCCGGGTGGTCGCCCCCGGCGGGCGGTGGGCCAGTCCGACCGCGTCGGCCAGCCGGTGGAACCCCCGCGCCGCCAGGATCTCCTCCAGCTCGCGCACGACGCGCAGACCGGCGTAGGGGTCGTGGAACAGCGCGGTGCCCACCGCGACGACGCAGGCGCCGGCCAGGACGAACTCGAAGGCGTCCCGGCCGGTCAGCACGCCGCCCATGCCGATGATGGGCACGCCGGGCAGCGCCGCGTGGACCTGCCAGACGCATCGTACGGCCAGCGGCCGGATCGCCGGTCCCGACAGGCCGCCGGTGACCGCGGCGAGCGCGGGACGCATGGCGTCGGTGTCGACGCTCATGCCGAGCGGATTATTGATCATGGACAGCGCGTCGGCGCCCCCGTCCACGCACGCGCGGGCGACGGCCACCACGTCCAGCGCGTCCGGGGAGAGCTTGGCCACCACCGGCACGTCGTAGCGCATCACCGAGCGCACCGAGGCGACCACCTCCGCCGAGGCCGCGCCGTCGAGGGCGAAGACGCGCCCGCGATCCTCGATGTTGGGGCACGACAGGTTGACCTCCACGGCGGTCACGCCGGGGGCGTCGGTGAGCCTGCGGGCCAGCGCGGTGTACTCGGCGACGGTGCCGCCGCCGATGGACACCACGGTCCTGACGTTGCGCTGGGCCAGCCAGGGCAGCTCCCGCGCCAGGAACGCGTCCACCCCGGGCCCCTGCAGCCCCACGGCGGACAGCAGGCCCGAAGGGGTCTCGGCCATCCGGGGGGTCGGCCGGCCCGCCCTGGGCGCCATCGTGATCGACCGGGTGGTCACCGCCCCCAGCCGGCCCAGGTCGAAGAACTGGGCCAGCTCGGCGCCGGAGGCCGCGCACCCGGCGGCGGTGGTGATCGGGTTGGCCAGCTCCACGTGCCCGAGGTAGGTCCGCATGTCAACCGGCATGCCGTGTGCCTCCACCGGGCGCCCCCAGCGCGTCGAACGGGATCGTTCCCACGTCGTCGAAGCGGACGCGCTCGCCCCGGAAGACCGGGCCCTCGACGCAGGCGCGGACCATCCGGGTGACGCCGTCGTCCCCGATGACCGGCAGCACGCACGTCATGCACACGCCGATCCCGCAGGCCATCCGCTCCTCCACGGCCACCTGGACGGGGATGTCGAACTCGACGGCCACGGCGGTCACCCCGCGCAGCGTCTCCATGGGGCCGCAGGCGTAGACCGCGTCGGCGCGGACGTCGGCGATCACCCCGGGCAGCACGTCGGTCACCCGGCCGCGCATGCCCAGCGACCCGTCCTCGGTGGTCAGCGTGGTGGTCTCCCCCATCCGGCGGGCGCGCAGCGCGCCGAAGACCCGGTCGGCCGAGGCCGCGCCGAGCACGAAGTCCACCCGGCAGCCGCGCCGCTGGAGGGCGTCGGCGACCGCGAAGAGCATCGCCGAGCCGTACTCGCCGCCGACCAGGACGCAGGTCACCGGGTCCCGGGGCAGCGGGAACGGGCGGCCGAGCGGGCCCACCAGGTCCAGCGTGTCGCGGGCGCGGCGCTCGGCCAGCCAGGTCGTGCCCGGACCGCCGGCGGTGAAGACGAACTCCACCGTGCCGCCGTAGTCGGGCTTGACGTCGTGGACGGAGAAGGCGCGGCGCGTCAGCATCGACGTCCCCGGTCCGCCCACGGCCACCCCCACGAAGTGGCCGGGGCGGAACCGCTCGACGATGCCGGGCGCGACCACGGTCAGCGCATGGTAGGCGTCGACCCGGCGCGTCGTCAGCACCGTGCCCGTGACCTGTACCGGAGTGACAGGCGTCTTGCTCACCTCCCGCTCAGGGCATCATCCCCGCAGCCTGTGGGCGTGCTCCTGAAGGGACCGTACGCCGATGTCGCCGCGGACGATGGCCTGAATGCCCTGAACGGCCGCGGCCAGCCCCTGGACGGTCGTGATGCAGGGGACGCCCCGCAGCACCGCCGCGGTGCGGATCTCGTAGCCGTCCAGCCGCGGCCCGGCCTGGCCGGGACTGCCGAAGGGCGTGTTCACGATGAGGTCCACCTCGCCGTCCAGGATCCGCCTGCCGATCGTCGGCTCGCCGTCGGGACCCGTTCCGTCGCTCTGCTTGCGCACGATCTTGGCATGGACGCCGTTGCGGCGCAGCACCTCCGCCGTTCCCTCGGTGGCCAGGATCTCGAAGCCGAGGTCCGCCAGGGCCTTCACCGGGAAGATCATGGCCCGCTTGTCCCGGTTCGCGACCGAGACGAAGGCCCGTCCCTTGGTCGGCAGCGAGCCGTAGGCCGCGGCCTGCGACTTGGCGTAGGCGGTGCCGAAGAACGCGTCGACGCCCATGACCTCGCCGGTGGAGCGCATCTCCGGGCCCAGGATGGTGTCCACGCCCCGGAAGCGGTTGAACGGCAGCACCGCCTCCTTGACCGCGATCGGCGCGTCCAGCGGCATCGTGCCGCCGTCGCCGGAGGCCGGGAGCATGCCCTCGGCGCGCAGCTGCGCCACCGTCGCGCCCATCATCACCCGGGCCGCCGCCTTGGCCAGCGGCACCGCCGTGGCCTTGGAGACGAACGGCACGGTACGGCTGGCGCGCGGGTTGGCCTCCAGCACGTACAGGACCCCGGCCGACATGGCGTACTGGACGTTGAGCAGGCCGCGCACGCCCACGCCCCGGGCGATGGCCTCGGTGGCGGCGCGGATGCGCTTGATGTCGAAGCCGCCGAGCGTCATCGGGGGCAGCGAGCAGGCCGAGTCGCCGGAGTGGATGCCGGCCTCCTCGATGTGCTCCATCACGCCGCCGAGGTACAGCTCCTCGCCGTCGAAGAGCGCGTCCACGTCGATCTCGACGGCCTCGTCGAGGAACTTGTCCACCAGCACCGGGTGGTCGCTGGCGGCGCCCGCCCTGGCCATGTAGGTGACCAGGGTGGCGTCGTCGTAGACGATGGCCATGCCCGCGCCGCCCAGCACGTAGCTCGGCCGCACCAGGACCGGGTAGCCGATCTCCGCGGCGATCCCCAGCGCCTCGGCCTCGGTCGCCGCGGTGCCGTGCTTGGGCGCCGGGAGCCCGGCCGCGGCGAGCACGCGGCCGAACGCGCCGCGCTCCTCGGCCAGGTGGATGGACTCGGGCGAGGTGCCGACGATCGGCACGCCCGCGTCCTTGAGCGCCTGGGCCAGCCCGAGCGGGGTCTGCCCGCCGAGCTGGACGATGACGCCGGCGACCGGGCCGGTCTGCTGCTCGGCGTGGACGACCTCCAGCACGTCCTCCAGGGTGAGCGGCTCGAAGTAGAGCCGGTCGGAGGTGTCGTAGTCGGTGGAGACCGTCTCGGGGTTGCAGTTGACCATGACGGTCTCGTAGCCGGCCCGCGACAGCTCGAAGGAGGCGTGCACGCACGCGTAGTCGAACTCGATGCCCTGGCCGATCCGGTTGGGGCCGGAGCCGAGGATGAGGACCTTCGGCCGGTCGCCGTAGGGGACCTCGGTCTCCTCGTCGTAGGTGGAGTAGAGGTACGGCGTGCGGGCGGCGAACTCGGCGGCGCAGGTGTCCACCGTGTTGTAGACCGGGCGCACGCCGAGCGCGTGGCGCAGGTCGCGCACGCGCGCCTCGTCCATGCCGCGGATCCCGGCGATCTGCGCGTCGGAGAAGCCGTACCGCTTGGCCCTGGTCAGCGCGGCGGCGTCCAGCTGGGGCGCCTCGCGCAGCTCGGCGGCGACCTCGTCGATCGCCATCAGCTGGTCGATGAACCACGGGTCGACCGCGGTGGCCTCGAACAGCTCCGCGGCCGTGGCCCCGGCCCGGATGGCCTGCTGCATGGTGGTCAGGCGGCCGTCGTGCGGGGTGCGGCAGGCGGCCAGCAGCTCGTCCTTGCCGGCCGGCTCGCCGGTCCAGGAGAAGGGCGCGCCCTTCTTCTCCAGCGAGCGCAGCGCCTTCTGCAGCGCCTCGGGGAAGGAGCGGCCGATGGCCATGGCCTCGCCGACCGACTTCATGTGGGTGGTCAGCGTGTGGTCGGCCCCGGCGAACTTCTCGAAGGCGAAGCGCGGCACCTTCACCACGATGTAGTCGAGCGTCGGCTCGAACGACGCCGGGGTCTCGCGGGTGATGTCGTTGGGGATCTCGTCGAGGGTGTAGCCGACGGCGAGCTTGGCGGCGATCTTGGCGATCGGGAAGCCGGTGGCCTTCGAGGCCAGCGCCGAGGAGCGCGACACGCGCGGGTTCATCTCGATGACGACCATGCGGCCGGTCTTCGGGTCGACCGCGAACTGGATGTTGCAGCCGCCGGTGTCCACGCCGACCTCGCGGATGACCGCGATGGCGACGTCGCGCATGTTCTGGTACTCGCGGTCGGTCAGCGTCAGCGCGGGGGCCACGGTGACGCTGTCGCCGGTGTGCACGCCCATCGGGTCGATGTTCTCGATGGAGCAGACGATGACGACGTTGTCGGCCCGGTCGCGCATGACCTCCAGCTCGTACTCCTTCCAGCCGAGGATGGACTCCTCCAGGAGCACCTCGGTGGTCGGCGAGGCGTCCAGGCCCGCGCCGGCGATGCGGCGCAGGCCGTCCTCGTCGTGCGCGAAGCCGGAGCCGACGCCGCCCATGGTGAAGGAGGGCCGCACGACCAGCGGGTAGCCGAGCCCCCCGGCCGCGGCCAGGCACTCGTCCATGGTGTGGCAGACGACCGAGCGGGCCGACTCGGCGTTCAGGCCGCGCTCGGCGGCGACCTTGGCGACGATCTCCTTGAACCTCTCGCGGTTCTCGCCGGCCTGGATGGCGTCCACGTCGGCGCCGATGAGCTCGACCCCGTACGCGGCGAGCACGCCCGCCTCGTGCAGGGCGATCGCGGTGTTGAGCGCGGTCTGGCCGCCCAGGGTGGGCAGCAGCGCGTCGGGGCGCTCCTTGGCGATGATCTTCTCGACGAACTCGGGGGTGATCGGCTCGACGTAGGTGGCGTCGGCGAACTCCGGGTCCGTCATGATGGTCGCGGGGTTGCTGTTGACGAGGATCACGCGGAAGCCCTCGGCGCGCAGCACGCGGCACGCCTGGGTGCCGGAGTAGTCGAACTCGCAGGCCTGCCCGATCACGATCGGCCCGGAGCCGATCACCATGATCGACTGGATGTCCGTGCGCTTAGGCACTCTCGTTCTCCCCTGTGTCCGTGGTCGCGCCCGGCTCCTCGCTCGCTGCGCGGACCGCTCGTCCCTCGCCGGCCACTCCGCTCGCTCGTCCCCTCGACCGCTCCATCAGAGCGCAGAACCGGTCGAAGAGCCCCGCGGAGTCGTGCGGGCCGGCCGCGGCCTCGGGGTGGTACTGGACGCTGAAGGCGGGCCGGCCGACCAGCCGCAGCCCCTCGACGCAGTCGTCGTTGAGGTTGACGTGGCTGACCTCCGCCGGGCCGTACGGCGTGTCGAACGGGCCGTCGAGCGGGGCCCGCACGGCGAAGCCGTGGTTGTGCGCGGAGATCTCCACCTTGCCGGTGCGCCGGTCCTGGACCGGCTGGTTGACCCCGCGGTGCCCGTAGCGCAGCTTGTAGGTGCCCAGGCCCAGGGCGCGGCCGAAGATCTGGTTGCCGAAGCAGATGCCGAAGAACGGCCGGCCCGCGTCCAGCACGCCGCGCAGCGCCTCGACGGGCCCGTCGGCGGTGGCCGGGTCGCCGGGGCCGTTGGAGAAGAACACCCCGTCGGGGTCGAGCGCGAGGATGTCGGCGGCGGTGGCGGTGGCGGGCAGGACGTGCACCTCGCAGCCGCGCTCGGCCATCCGGTGCGGGGTCATGGACTTGATGCCCAGGTCCACGGCCGCCACCGTGTACTTCCTCTCGCCGACGGCCGGGATCACGTACGGCTCGGCGGTGGAGACCTGCCCGACCAGGTCGGCGCCCTCCATCGGGGGGCTGAGGCGGACCCGCTCCAGCAGCTCCTCCGCCGGGGCCAGCGCCCCGCCGGAGAAGATCCCGGCGCGCATCGCGCCGCGCTCGCGCAGGTGGCGGGTGAGGGCGCGGGTGCCGGGGATGGCGATCCCGACGACGCCGGAGTCGGCGAGGTAGTCGTCCAGGGAGCGGGTGGCGCGCCAGCTGGAGTGCACCCGGGCGGGCTCGCGGACCACGTAGCCCGCCACCCACACGCGGGACGACTCGGGGTCGTCGTCGTTGACGCCGGTGTTGCCGATGTGCGGCGCGGTCATCGCGACGATCTGGCGGTGGTAGGAGGGGTCGGTGAGGGTCTCCTGGTAGCCGGTCATCCCGGTGTTGAAGACCATCTCGCCGAAGGTCTCGCCCCGGGCGCCGTACGGGGTCCCGTGGAAGACGCGCCCGTCCTCCAGCACGAGGACCGCGGTCCCGGCCCCGCCGTCGTCCGCCGCGCGGCCTCCGGTCCGCTCGCTTCGCTCACTCACAGAACATCCCACTCATCTCGGTCAATACTTCTGAAAGTATGAAATATCCGGCGCGCGGGCGGGGGGCGCCTCCACGATGTGGGACGCCCGCCAGCCCGGCGCGGGCGGGCGCGATCGTCACGCGAGCTTGCCGTCGAGGACGGTCGGGCGGCCCCGCAGGAAGGTGGCCACGACCCGGCCGGGCAGGGACCGGCCCTCATAGGGGGTGTTGCGGCTCTTGGAGGCGTAGGAGGACGGGTCCACCTGCGCGCGCACCGACGGGTCGTAGAGGGTGATGTTGGCCGGCGAGCCGGCCTCCAGCGGACGGCCGTGGCCGGACAGCCGGCCGATCCTGGCCGGGGCGTACGACATGCGCTCGGCCACGCCGGCCCAGTCGAGCAGGCCGGTCTCCACCATGGCCTCCTGGACCACCGCCAGCGCCGTCTCCAGGCCGATCATGCCCATCGCCGCCGCGGCCCACTCGGTCTCCTTGTCCTCGACCGGGTGGGGGGCGTGGTCGGTGGCCACCACGTCGATCGTGCCGTCGGCCAGGGCCGCGCGCAGCGCCTCGACGTCGGCGCGGGTGCGCAGCGGCGGGTTCACCTTGTAGATCGGGTTGTAGGCGCCGACCGGCGAGTCCTCGACGAGGTCGTCGGTGAGCAGCAGGTGGTGCGGGGTCACCTCGGCGGTGACGTTCCACCCCTTGGACTTGGCCCAGCGGATGATCTCCACCGAACCCGCCGTGGAGACGTGGCAGACGTGCAGGCGGGAGCCGACGTGCGCGGCGAGCAGGCAGTCGCGGGCGATGATCGCCTCCTCGGCGACCGCGGGCCAGCCGGTCAGGCCGAGCCGGCCGGAGACCGCGCCCTCGTTCATCTGCGCGCCCTCGGTCAGCCGCGGCTCCTGGGCGTGCTGGGCGACCACGCCGTCGAAGGCCTTGACGTACTCCAGGGCGCGGCGCATGAGCACCGCGTCGGAGACGCACCTGCCGTCGTCGGAGAAGACCCGGACCCGGGCGGCGGAGTCGGCCATCGCGCCGAGCTCGGCCAGCCGCTCGCCGCCGAGGCCCTCGGTGACCGCGCCGACCGGCTGCACGTCGCAGTGGCCGGCCGCCAGGCCCAGCCGCCAGACCTGCTCGACGACGCCCGCGGTGTCGGCGACCGGGGAGGTGTTGGCCATGGCGTGCACGGCGGTGAAGCCGCCGAGGGCCGCGGCGCGGGTGCCGCTCTCGACGGTCTCGGCGTCCTCGCGGCCCGGCTCGCGCAGGTGGGTGTGCAGGTCCACCAGGCCGGGCAGGGCGATCAGGCCCGCCGCCTCGACGGTCGCCTCGCCGCTCAGGTCCGGCCCGACCGCGGCGATGACGCCGCCGTCGATCAGGATGTCGGCCGGCTCGCCGCCGAGGATCCGGGCGCCCTTGATGACGGTGGTCACGCTGGTCTCCGAGCTCACAGGTCTTCTCCCCCGAGGTTGGCGCCGCCGAGCAGCAGGTACAGAACGGCCATGCGGGTGGTCACCCCGTTGGCGACCTGCTCGACGATCGTCGAGCGCGGCGAGTCGGCCACCTCCGCCGCGATCTCCATGCCCCGGTTCATCGGCCCGGGGTGCATCACGATGGCGTCGTCGTGCATCTTGGCGACGCGGTCGCGGTCGAGGCCGTAGCGGCGGCTGTACTCCCGCTCGGTGGGGAAGAACGCGGCGTTCATCCGCTCGCGCTGCACGCGCAGCATCATCACCACGTCGGACTTGGGCAGCACCGCGTCGAGGTCGTAGGAGACCGCGCACGGCCAGGAGCCGACGCTCACCGGCAGCAGGGTCGGCGGGGCCACCAGCGTCACCTCGGCGCCGAGGGTGGCCAGCAGCAGCACGTTGGAGCGCGCCACCCTGCTGTGCAGCACGTCGCCGACGATCGTGACCCGCCGGCCGTCCAGCGGGCCCAGGCGGCGGCGCATCGTGAAGGCGTCGAGCAGGGCCTGCGTGGGGTGCTCGTGCGTGCCGTCGCCGGCGTTGACCACGCTGCCGCGCACCCAGCCGGCCAGGCGGTGCGGCGCGCCGGAGGCCCCGTGCCGGATGACCACCGCGTCGGCGCCCATCGCCTCCAGGGTCAGCGCGGTGTCCTTGAGCGACTCGCCCTTGGAGACGCTGGAGCCCTTGGCGGAGAAGTTGATCACGTCGGCCGACAGGCGCTTGGCCGCGGCCTCGAACGAGATCCGGGTCCGGGTGGAGTCCTCGAAGAAGAGGTTGACCACCGTGCGTCCGCGCAGGGTCGGCAGCTTCTTGATGGAGCGCTCGGAGATCTTCGCCAGCTCGTCGGCGGTGTCCAGGATCAGCAGGGCGTCGTCGCGGCTCAGGTCCGCCGCCGAGATCAGGTGCCGTCTCACTTGTCGCCCTCCTTCAGCAGCACGACCGCGTCCCGGCCGTCGTTCTCCTCCAGGTAGACCTTGACGATCTCGCTCTTGGAGGTGGGCAGGTTCTTGCCCACGTAGTCGGCGCGGATGGGCAGCTCCCGGTGGCCGCGGTCCACCAGCGCGGCGAGCTGCACGGCCCGCGGGCGGCCCAGGTCGCCCAGCGCGTCGAGCGCGGCGCGGACCGTGCGGCCGGAGTAGAGCACGTCGTCGACCAGGACGACCGTCCTGTCGTCGACCCCGTCGGCCGGCAGCTCGGTGCGGCCGAGCGGGCGGGCGGGCTTGGTGCGCAGGTCGTCGCGGTACATCGTGATGTCGAGGGAGCCGACCGGGACGGCGCGGCCCTCGAACTGCCGGATGTGCTCGGCCAGGCGGCGGGCCAGGTGGACGCCGCGCGTGGGGATCCCGAGCAGGACGACGTCCTGGCCGCCCTTGGTGCGTTCGAGGATCTCGTGGGAGATGCGGATCAGCGCCCGGTTGATGTCGGGGCCTTCGAGGACCGCGTGCGCGGGGCCGCGGATCTGGTCGCGGGCATGCGAAACGGCATCGGTCAAGGGAACACCACCTTTCCCGCCTCACGGGACGGGTCTTAAAGGGAGTCGACGCCCTCAAGGTATCAGCAGGAGGACGGCCGCTCAGAATCGGGCGTTTATTGCACTAATAGTCACAAAACGTGATCACGATCACGCCGGCCGCCGGCACCGTCCCGAACCCGGCGCCCGTTCGCCGGCCGGCGCCGGCCCGCGAACGGGGACCGCCGCCGCGCCGGGCGGGATCACCGGCGGTACAGCGGCGCCGGCCCTGCCGGGCGAGGGCCGAGGACCGAGGACCCGGCGGACCGAGGACCGAGGACCCGGCGGACCGAGGACCGAGGACCCGGCGGACCGAGGACCGAGGACCCGGCGGACCGGAGGAAAGATCTACCGTGCCCCCGCTTGGAAAAAATCAGGAGAAGAGGTAAAAAACTTGGACCCCGCCTACCGCCTGGAGGAAGCACGCATGGGTCTGTCCGCTCGCGAGAAGCGCGCCCTCGCCGGGATCGCCGGCCTGATCCGGGCGGAGGAGCCCGACCTGGCGCACTCCCTCCGCTCCTTCGCGGGCGGCGCCATCACCGCGGAAGTCCTGCCCTCCCGCCGCCACCTGTTCCTCGTGGCGATGCTGGCCGTGGTCCTGGTCGTGCTGGCGGTGGCCGTCCCGGCTCTCGGGAACACCGGGAACGCCTCCGCGGCGACCTCGCACGCCCTGCCCCGGGCCTGATCCCCGGCTCCCCGGCCTCCCCCGCATCGACGGCCTCCGCCCCGGCGGAGGCCGTACGTTTCGCCCCGTCCCCGCTTGGGAATCTCAGCCAGCATTGCCCGTGAATACGGACAATGCCGCAAATCTGCGTCAGGGGGCGCGCGATGGGGGAGACATCCGGTTCGCACCGGCGGGGACCGGCCGCACGCGCCGGGGACACCGCGGGCCGGTCCGCCGGAGGCTCCGTGACGGCCGCCCCCGTCACCGCGGTCCCGGCCGTCCCTGCCGTACCGGCCGCCTCCCGGACGACGGACGGCACCGGCACCGGCACCGGCACCGAAACGATCGCCATCGGCCTCCCGACGACGCTCGCCGGAACCCCGGGCTCCCCCTGGGCCGAGGCCGGACGAGGCGGGTGCGGCCCGCGGGGCGGGGCTCCGGCTCCGTCCTCCTGACCCGCCTCACACCGAACGAGGAGCCCGGACATGACCTTCCACGTCGACTCCGAGGTGGGCAGGCTCCGCCAGGTGCTGCTGCACCGGCCCGCGCTGGCCCTGAAGCGCCTGACCCCGACCAACAAGGACGACCTGCTCTTCGACGACGTGCTGTGGGTGCAGCGCGCCATGGAGGAGCACGAGGAGTGGCAGCAGGTCCTGCGGGACCGCGGCGTCACGGTCCACATGCTCTCCGACCTGATGCGCACGATCACCGAGCTGCCCGAGGCGCGCAAGCACATCCTCGACGGCAGCGTGGACGCGCACCGGTTCGGGCCGCTGGCCACCGACGCCGTCCGCAACACGCTCGACGCGATGGACCCGGCCACGCTCCAGCCCTTCCTCACCGGCGGCCTCACCAAGCGCGAGTTCCTGGAGTTCTCCCCCGAGCCCCGGAGCCTGACCTTCCACGCCATGGACATGGACGACTTCATCCTGCCGCCGCTGCCCAACCACCTGTTCACCCGCGACACCTCGTGCTGGATCTACGACGGCGTCTCGATCAACGCGATGCGCAAGAAGGCCCGCCGGCGCGAGACCGTCAACTACGAGGCGCTCTACCGCTACCACCCGATGTTCGCCGGCGGCTACGACCGGCCGGAGGCCGAGAACGGCTACCACGTGTGGATGCCCGGCACCGCCGTCGCCCCGGCCACCATCGAGGGCGGCGACGTGCTGGTCATCGGCCGCGGCGCGGTCCTGGTGGGGATGAGCGAGCGCACCCAGCCCCAGGCCGTGGAGATGCTCGCCTGCAGCCTGTTCGGCAGGGGCGGGGCCAAGAAGATCGTCGCGCTGGACCTGCCGAAGGCGCGCGCGTTCATGCACCTGGACACGGTCATGACGCAGGTCGACGTCGACGTGTTCACCAAGTACGCCGGACTCGGCATGCTGCCGTCCTACACGATCGAACCGGGCGGCGGCGAGAAGGAACTCAAGATCACCGATCACGCGCCGGAGGACATGCACAAGGCCATCGCCGACGCGCTGGACCTGGACGACATCAAGGTGCTGACCGCCACCCAGGACGTGCACGCCGCCGAGCGCGAGCAGTGGGACGACGGCTGCAACGTGCTGGCCATCGAGCCGGGCGTGGTCGTGGCCTACGAGCGCAACACCACCACCAACAACCACCTGCGCGCCAACGGCATCGAGGTCATCACCATCCGCGGCAGCGAACTGGGCCGGGGACGCGGCGGACCGCGCTGCATGAGCTGCCCGATCGAGCGCGACGGCATCTAGTCCCGCCCGGCCGACCGGCTCCCCACCATCACCTAAGGACGACGCACCATGGCATTCAACCTTCGCAACCGGAGCTTCCTGAAGGAGCTCGACTTCACTCCCGACGAGTTCCGCCACCTGATCGATCTGGCGGCCGGCCTCAAGGCCGCCAAGTACGCCGGCACCGAGCGGCAGCGGCTGACGGGCAAGAACATCGCGCTGATCTTCGAGAAGACCTCCACCCGCACCCGCTGCGCGTTCGAGGTCGCCGCCCACGACCAGGGCGCGCACGTCACCTACCTCGACCCGAGCGGCTCGCAGATGGGCCACAAGGAGTCGGTCAAGGACACCGCACGGGTGCTCGGCCGGATGTACGACGGCATCGAGTTCCGCGGCCGCAGGCAGGCGCACGTGGAGGAGCTGGCCGCCTACTCCGGGGTCCCGGTCTGGAACGGCCTCACCGACGAGTGGCACCCCACGCAGATGCTCGCCGACGTGCTCACCATGCGCGAGCACAGCGACAAGCCGCTGGGGGAGATCTCCTACGCCTACCTCGGCGACGCCCGCAACAACGTCGGCAGCTCGCTGCTGGTCACCGGCGCGATGCTCGGCATGGACGTGCGGATCGTCGCGCCCGAGGCGCTGTGGCCGGACGAGCAGACGGTGGTGCGCCCGGCGCGCGAGCTCGCCGAGCAGACCGGCGCCCGGCTCACCCTCACCGCCGACGTCGCCGGGGGCGTGCGGGGCGTCGACTTCCTCTACACCGACGTGTGGGTCTCGATGGGAGAGCCGAAGGAGGTGTGGGACGAGCGCATCGGGCTGCTGCTGCCGTACCAGGTCAACGCCGAGCTGGTGAAGGCGACCGGCAACCCGGCGGTGAAGTTCCTGCACTGCCTGCCGGCCTTCCACAACCGGGAGACCCAGGTCGGCGAGGACCTGTACGCCAAGACCGGCCTGGAGGCGCTGGAGGTGACCGAGGAGGTCTTCGAGTCGCCGCGGTCCATCGTCTTCGACCAGGCCGAGAACCGGCTGCACACGATCAAGGCCGTCATGGTCGCCACCCTGGGGAGCTGAGCGATGCGCGTCCGGGTCGCCCCAGCGGGGCTGGAGGGGACCGCGGGCACCGTCACCACGCCCAACGCGACCCGGCCGCCGACCAGCATCCTGTGATCCACCGGTCCCGCCGTCCCCCCGCGGCGGACCACTCCACGCCCCCCGAGAGAAAGGACCCGTCCGCCGTGCCGTACCGGCTGCTCCGTACCAAGCCCATCGCCGACCTCGTCGCCGAGGGCGGTCAGGGCGAGGGCGCCCGGCTGCGCCGGACCATGACCCTGTGGCAGCTCGTCATGCTCAGCGTCGGCGCCACGCTCGGCACCGGCATCTTCGTCATCCTCGGCCAGGCCGTTCCCCTGGCCGGGCCCGCGGTGGTCGCCTCGTTCGCGCTGGCGGCGCTGACCGCGCTGTTCTCCGCCCTGTCCTACGCCGAACTGGCCGGGACGATCCCCGTCTCCGGCTCCTCCTACTCCTACGCCTACGCGACGCTGGGCGAGTTCACCGCGTGGGTGTGCGGCTGGTGCCTGATGCTGGAGTACGCCGTCTCGGTGGCGGCGGTCGCGGTCGGCTGGGGAGAGTATCTCAACCGCTTCATCGAGGACGTGTCCGGCCTGCGGCTGCCCGCGGCGATCATCCACTCCCCCGGCGACCAGGGCGGCGTGGTCAACGTCACCGCCGTCCTGATCGTCGCGCTGGCGACCTGGCTGCTGCTGCGCGGCGCCTCGGAGAGCGCCGCGGTCAACGCGTTCTTCGTCCTCGTCAAGATAGCGGTGCTGCTCTTCTTCTGCGCGGTCGCCTTCACCGCGTTCCGGGCCGGCAACCTGGCGCCGTTCGCCCCGATGGGCGTCGCGGGCGTCACCGCGGCCGCCGGCCAGGTGTTCTTCTCCTACATCGGCTTCGACGCCGCCTCGACCGCCGGCGAGGAGGCCCGCAACCCCACCCGGGACCTGCCATGGGCGATCATCATCTCCCTCGCCCTGGTCACCGTCGTCTACGTGCTGGTGGCGCTGGCCGCCGTCGCGGCCATGCCGTGGCGGGAGTTCGACTCCGACGGCACCGAGGCCTCCCTCGCCCTGATCGCCGGCCAGGCGACGGGCGCGACCTGGCCGGCGCTCGTCGTCTCCTTCGGCGCGGTCATCGCGATCGCCAGCGTGGTCCTGACCGTCCTGTACGGCCAGACCCGCATCCTGTTCGCGATGTCCCGCGACGGCCTGATCCCGAAGATCTTCCAGCGGGTCGACCCGCGCCGCCGGGTGCCGGCCGCCAACACGCTCATCGTCAGCCTGTTCGTCAGCGTCCTGGCCGGACTCATCCCCCTCGGGCAGCTGGCCGAGGCCACCAGCATCGGCACCCTGTTCGCCTTCGCCCTGGTCAACGTCGGGGTCCTGGTGCTCCGCCGGACCCGCCCCGAGCTGCCGCGCAGCTTCAGGGCCCCGTTCTCCCCCCTCACCCCGCTCCTCGGCGCGGGCTTCTGCGTCCTGCTGATGCTCCAGCTGGACGGGAGCACCTGGATCGCCTTCGCCCTGTGGACCGCGGTCGGCCTGGCCGTCTACTTCCTGTACGGCTACCGCCACTCCCGCCTCCACCGCGCCGGGACGGCGACGGAGGAACGATGAGAGCCGCGGACCGACGGGAGGGCCCGCCCTTCCAGAAGGGATAAGAGCGACGTTTTGCACAGATCACACCGGATCGGATTCGACCTCTTTTTTCCAATCAGCTTGACCTTCTGCGCCCATCCCTTTACCGTCACTGTCCGTAACCACACGTCGTGACATCGCCGGACGGGTCCTCACTCTCCGGTCGCGCGAGGCGCCTACCCCTGGGCGCCGACCCGGTGACCGGAGCATACGACGTGAGGTAGCACAATCAAGTGAAAGCAGTACATTAGAGAGCCGGGGGGCCACACGATGCCGTCTGAATACGCCAAGTCGCTGGGTGCACGACTCCGCGCCATTCGCACCCAGCAGGGGTTGTCCCTGCACGGAGTCGAAGAGAAGTCCCGAGGACGTTGGAAGGCGGTCGTCGTCGGCTCCTACGAGCGTGGCGACCGTGCGGTCACGGTGCAGAAGCTTGCCGAGCTCGCGGATTTCTACGGGGTGCCCGTCTCGGAGTTGCTGCCCGGAGGCGCGGCCCCGAGCCCGCTGGGCCCCACGCCGAAGCTTGTCATCGACCTTGAGCGCCTCTCCCAGCTTCCCAAGGAGAAGGCCGGTGCGCTCGCCCGTTACGCGGCGACCATCCAGAGCCAGCGTGGCGACTACAACGGCAAGGTGCTGTCCATCCGCCAGGAGGACCTGCGCTCCCTCGCCGTGATCTACGACAAGTCCCCCAGCGAGCTCACCGAGGAGCTCATCAACTGGGGCGTCCTGGACCCCGAGGCGCGCCGCGCCGTCGACTCGTTCTGATCCCCGGCCGTCTCATGGGTACGCCGGCTCCGGCGTACCCATCCGGCCACGGATGCGTTCCCGCGTCGAACTCCGCGTGTAGTCCACCGCCGATGCCCATCGCTGTGGTAGGAAAAAACAAACACGCTGTTTAACGAGACGTGGTGAGATGCTCAGGAGAGACGACCGCCAGGATCGCTCTCCACCACGCCCGGAAAAACGGCTCGCCTCCCTGGGCGCCTCGCTCTCCTCGGCCAGGGCCCGCGCCCTCGGCAGGCTCCTCTCCTCCGTCGAGACCGGCAAGACGCACGCCGTCCTGAAGCTGCTGCCGTTCATCGTGATGGCCGTCGTGGCCCTGATCGATTTCGGTACGGGCCCGACGACCGGGCTCCTCCCCCTGCTCGCCCTGGGACCCGCCTTCGCCAGCGTGGCGTGCGGCCTGGCCCGCACCACGCTCGTCGGCGTCATCGCCCTCCTGCTCGGCGTGGCCCTCGGCGCCTACAACGACATCCTCTGGACCTCCCGCACCAACGTCACCGTCATCGCCATCCTCGGCGTGACCATGGCCAGCGTCCTGGCCAGCGCCGGGCGGCTCCGCCACGAGCGGCGGCTCGCCGACGTCCGCTCGGTGGCCGAGGCCGCCCAGCGCGTCCTGCTCCGGCCGGTGCCGCGCCGCGCCGGGCCGGGGATCGGCGTCGCCGTCTCCTACACCTCCGCCACGGCCGAGGCCCGGATCGGCGGTGACCTGTACGAGGTGGTCACCACCCCGCACGGGGTCCGGATCATCGTGGGCGACGTCCAGGGCAAGGGGCTGGAGGCCGTCGAGACGGCCGCGGTGGTGCTCGGCGCCTTCCGGGAGGCCGCCTACGACGAGTCCAAGCTCCAGGGCGTGGTGTCCCGCCTGGAGAACGCGCTGAGCCGGGAGCTGTCGGGCGAGCAGTTCGTCACCGCCGTGCTCGCCGAGATCACCGGCGGCGCCTCCATCACCGTCCTGAACTGCGGTCACCCGCCGCCCATGGTGCTCACCGCCGCCGGCGGCCACTGGTTCGCCGAGCCGCCGGAGGACGCGCTCCCCCTGGGCATGGGCGCGTTGAAGGCCGGGGAGCCGGTGCCGTACCAGATCCCGTTCGCACCCGGTCACCAGGTCCTCTTCTACACCGACGGGGTCATCGAGGCGCGGGACCGCTCGGGCCGCTTCTATCCCCTGGACTCCCGCGCCCACCTGCTGGACGGTGCCGACCCCCAGCTCGCCCTGGACGCCCTGCGCGCCGACCTCCTCCGCCACGTCGGCCGCCCGCTGGCCGACGACGCCGCCATGCTCCTCCTCCGCCACCGCACCGCCCACCCCGCCGACTGACCACCCCACCGCCTCCTCCTTCGCCGGGATCCGGTCCCGTTCGCGCGGTGGTTCGGCCGGGTCCCGTTCGCGCGGTCGCCGGGGTGGGGGTGCGCTGCGGGTGGGCCGGTGGTTCGTGGTGGCCGGGGTGGGTGCGCACGGAGGCGGGCCGGTGGTCCTGCCGGCCGTCTCAGCTGAGCCCTGGTGGTCTCCGGCCTCCGGCCTGGGCTCGGGCGCGCGGGGTTCGGTGCTTTATACGCCGACAGGACCACCGGCCCGCCTCCGTGCACCGCTGCACCGTCACACTCATGCGGGCCGTAGCGGCTTCCTCTCCCGGCCGCCCGGTGTCCTCACCGGCGCTGAAGCGATCCGTCCAGGGCCGTTCAGGGCGGTTCGCCGTCGCCTGCGGCCGCTCTGTCAGGAAGGAGCTCAGGGCCGGGCACCGCAGAGAGCC
>NZ_JABTEX010000003.1 GCF_015711645.1 Planomonospora sp. ID82291 | reverse complement strand
CGGATGCGCAGGTGAAGGTGCGGGGGTTCCGGATCGAGCCGGGTGAGGTGGAGGCGGTGCTGGTCCGGTGTCCGGGGGTGGCGGCGGCGGTGGTGGTGGTGCGGGAGGACCGGCCGGGGGATCGGCGGCTGGTGGCGTACGTGGTGCCGGAGGGTGCGGCGGGCGCGGTGGCCGGTGCGGTGCCGGATGGTGGCGGGGCTGGGGCGGGGGGAAGTGCTGGGGGGTCGTCGCTCGTGCCGGAGGAGGTGCGGGGGTTCGTGGCGGGGGTGTTGCCGGAGTTCATGGTGCCGTCGGCGGTGGTGGTGGTGGAGGGGCTGCCGGTGACGCGGAACGGGAAGCTGGACCGGGGGGCGTTGCCGGCGCCGCAGGCGGTCTCGGGTGGTGGGGGCCGGGGAGCGCGGTCGGTGGTGGAGGAGGTCTTGTGCGGGGTGGTGGCGCAGGTCCTGGGGGTGGAGTCGGTCGGGGTGGAGGAGTCGTTCTTCGATCTGGGTGGGGATTCGCTGCTGGCGGTGCGGTTGGTGGCGCGGGTGCGGTCGGTGTTGGGGGTGGAGGTTCCGGTTCGGGCGGTGTTCGAGGCGGGGTCGGTGGCGGGGTTGGCGGGGGCGGTGGAGCGTGCTTCGGGGGTGGTGCGTCCACGGGTCCGGACGGTGGAGCGGCCTGCGGACGGGGTGCCGTTGTCGTTCGGGCAGCGGCGGTTGTGGGTGTTGAACCGGTTGGATCCGGGGTCGGGTGTGTACAACCTGCCGGTGGCGTTGCGTCTGGTGGGGCGGGTGGATGTGGGGGCGCTGGGGTGGGCGTTGCGGGATGTGGTGGGGCGGCATGAGGTGTTGCGGACGGTGTTGCCGGAGGTGGGCGGGGTGCCGTTCCAGCGGGTCCTCGACGCCGCCGAGCTATGTGACGGGTCCGGACCGGGCGGGTTCCCGCTGGAGGTCGAGCAGGTCGGGGAGTCCGGGCTCGCCGAGGCGTTGAGCGCTTTCGCCGGGCGGGGGTTCGACCTGGTGGCCGAGCCGCCGCTGCGGGCGCGGCTGTTCCACCTCGGCCCCGAGGAGCGGGTGTTGTTGCTGGTGGTGCACCATGTGGCGGCGGACGGGTGGTCGATGGGGCCGCTGGCGCGGGATGTGATCGCGGCGTACGCGGCCCGTTGCGAGGGGCGGGAGCCGGGGTGGGCGCCGTTGCCGGTGCGGTACGCCGATTACGCGCTCTGGCAGCGGGAGCTGCTGGGGGATGAGGGCGATCCGGGGAGTGCGGCGGCGCGGCAGGCGGCCTTCTGGCGGGAGGCGCTGGCGGGGGTGCCGGTGGAGGTGGAGTTGCCGGTGGATCGCCCGCGGCCGGTGGTGGCGTCGTATCGGGGCGGGACGGTGCCGGTGGTGGTCGATGCGGGGTTGCGCCGGGGGGTGGGGGCTCTGGCGCGGGGGTCGGGGGCGTCGGTGTTCATGGTGGTGCAGGCGGCGTTGGCGGCGTTGCTGACGCGGCTGGGGGCGGGGACGGATGTTCCGATCGGGACGGTGGTGGCGGGCCGCACGGATGAGGTGCTGGACGGTCTGGTGGGGATGTTCGTCAACACGTTGGTGCTGCGGACGGATGTGGGGGGGGATCCGTCGTTCCGTGAGTTGGTGGGGCGGGTGCGGGAGGTGGGTCTGGGGGCGTTCGGGCATCAGGATCTGCCGTTCGAGCGGGTGGTGGAGTTGGTGGATCCGGTGCGGTCGATGGCCCGCCACCCCCTCTTCCAGGTGGCACTCACGTTCCAGAACACCCCGAAGGTCGAGCTCGACCTCGACGGCGGCCTCTCGATCGGCCTGGAGCCGCTGGAGACGAATGTCGCCAGATTCGACCTGCTGATCTCCCTCAGCGAGACGGACGACGGACTGACCGGCGTCCTCGAATACGCCGCCGATCTGTTCGACCGGGAGACGGCCGAGGACATCGCGGCCCGGTTCGTCCGCCTGCTCCGCGCCGCGGTGAGCGCTCCGGACGTCCCGATCAGCCGGCTCGAGATCCTCGAACCCGTCGAGCGTTCCACCATCCTCGGCGACTGGGCCGGGACCGGTGTGTCCTCCGGCTCTCTTACGCCGATCACGTCTCTTACGACGATCACGGAGGAGTTCGCGGCGCGGGTGGCGGCGGCGCCGGGGGCGGTGGCGGTGGTGTGCGGGGATGCGGCGCTGACGTATGCGGAGCTGGATGCGCGGGCGGGGGCGTTGGCGCGGCGGCTGGTGGGGTTGGGGGTGGGGCCGGAGCGGTTGGTGGCGGTGGCGGCGCCGCGGTCGGTGGAGTTGGTGGTCGCGGTGCTGGGGGTGCTCAAGGCGGGGGGCGCCTACGTTCCGGTGGATCCGTCGTATCCGGCGGATCGGGTCGGGTTCATGGTGCAGGACGCCTCGCCGATGGCGGTGGTGGCGGTCGCGGGGTCGGAGGGGGTGGTTCCGGGCGGGTTGCCGGTGGTGGTGCTGGAGGACGGGGGCGCGTCCTGCCGGGTCCTGCCCGGCGGGAGCGAGCCGGTGTCGCCGTCGGAGGGCATCGCCCCCTTCCCGGCGGTGGTCGCGGATGTTCCGGAGCAGTCGGCGTCGCGGCTGCTCCCGGAGCATCCGGCGTATGTGATCTTCACGTCGGGGTCGACGGGCCGGCCGAAGGGCGTGGTGGTGACGCACGGCGCGGTGACGCGGTTGCTGGCCTCCACGCGGGGCTGGTTCGGGTTCGGGCCGGATGACGTGTGGACGTTGTTCCACTCCTATGCGTTCGATTTCTCGGTGTGGGAGCTGTGGGGGGCGCTGCTGCACGGCGGGCGGCTGGTGGTGGTGCCGCTGGAGGTGAGCCGGTCGCCGGAGGAGTTCCTGGTGTTGCTGGAGCGGGAGCGGGTGACCGTGCTCAACCAGACCCCGTCGGCCTTCTACCAGCTGATGCGGGCCGATCAGGAACGTCGGGACGCGGATCTGGCGCTGCGGTACGTCGTCTTCGGCGGGGAGGCGCTGGAGGCGGGGCGGCTGCGGGAGTGGTACGACCGCCGTCCGCAGGATGCGCCGCTGCTGGTGAACATGTACGGGATCACCGAGACGACGGTGCATGTGACGTACGCGCCGCTGGAGCCGGGGGGGCCGGCGGGGTTGATCGGGACGGGCATCGCGGATCTGCGGTTGTACGTGCTGGACGCCTTCCTCAATCCGGTGCCGGCGGGGGTGGTGGGGGAGCTGTACGTGGCGGGTCCGGGGTTGGCCCGTGGCTATCTCGGCCGGTCGGGGTTGACGGCGGAGCGGTTCGTGGCGTGTCCGTTCGGTGGGGCGGGGGAGCGGATGTACCGGTCGGGGGATCGGGTGCGGTGGGACCGGTCGGGTCGTCTGGTGTACGTGGGTCGGGCGGATGCGCAGGTGAAGGTGCGGGGGTTCCGGATCGAGCCGGGTGAGGTCGAGGCGGTGATCGCCCGGTGTCCGGGGGTGGCGGATGCGGCGGTGGTGGTGCGGGAGGACCGGCCGGGGGATCGGCGGCTGGTCGCCTACGTGGTGCCGGACGGTACGGCGGGCACGGGCGCCGGGGCGGGCCCCGACGCCGATGCCGATGAGGACGCCGATGCGGGGGCGGCCGGTGCGGACGGGGTGCCGGGGGCCGTCTTCGATGGTGCGGGTGCGGGTGCGGGTGCGGGTGCGGGTGCGGCCTCGGGTGCGAGTGCGGCGGCGGGGTCGGGTGCGCGGTTGGCGGCGGAGGCGCGGGGGTTCGCGGCGGAGCGGTTGCCGGAGTACATGGTGCCGTCGGCGGTGGTGGTGATGGAGGCGCTGCCGTTGACGGGCAACGGGAAGCTGGATCGGGCGGCGCTGCCGGTGCCGAGGGTGGCGGGCTCGGGGGTGGAGCCGGAGGGGGAACCGGGGCCTGGGCCGGGTGAGGGGCCTGCGAGCGTGCGGGAGGCGGTGCTGGCGGGGGTGTTCGCCGAGGTGCTGGGGGTGGGGTCGGTCGGGGTCGGGGACGGGTTCTTCGATCTCGGTGGGGACAGTGTTCTGGCGATCCGGTTGGTGGCGCGGGCGCGGGAGGCGGGGGTGGTGTTCTCACCGCGGGAGGTGTTCCGGCATCAGACTGTGCGGGCTTTGGCGGCGGTGGCGACGGAGGAGGCGGCCGGTGCGGTGGGAGAGCCGGAGGGGACGGGGGTCGGCCCGGTGGACCCCACCCCGATCATGCACTGGCTGGCCGGACGGGGCGGGCCGATCGGCGGGTTCAGCCAGACGGTGGTGCTGCGGGTCCCGCCGGGTCTGGGGCTGGAGGCGCTGACGGCCGGGCTGCAGGCCGTACTGGACCGGCACGACGCGCTGCGGCTGGTCTGCTCGGGGGTGGAGGCGCTGCGCGGGGACGGCGGGGTGCTGGAGGTGGCTCCTTCGGGTGCGGTGCGGGCGGAGGAGTGCGTGCGCCGGGTGGCGGTCGAGGTCCCGGTGGCCGGGTCCGGTGGTGCTCCGGTGGCCGGGTCCGGTGGGCGGGACGCCTGGGCGCGGGCGGTCGCCGAGGAGGCGGCGCGGTCGCGGGCGGAGCTGGATCCCGCCTCGGGGCGGATGGCGCGGGTGGTGTGGCTGGACGCGGGCCCGCAGGCGTCGGGACGGCTGGTGGTGACGGTGCACCACCTGTCGGTGGACGGGGTGTCGTGGCGGATCCTGCTGCCGGACCTGTTCGCGGCCTGGGAGGCCGCGGCCCGGGGACGGGTTCCGGAGCTGCCGCCGGTGCCGACGTCGTTCCGCACCTGGGCGCGGATGCTGCGGGCCGAGGCCGCGGCCAGAACGGGCGAGCTCGACGACTGGATCGACATCCTCGACGGGCCCGACCCCCGCATCGGCCACCGGCCGCTCGATCCGGACAAGGACACCGCCGCGACCGTCCGCACGCTCCGGCTCACCCTGCCGCCCGAGGTCACCGGGCCGCTGCTCACCACTGTCCCGGCGGCCTTCCACGGCCGGGCCCCCGACGTGCTGCTCGCCGGCCTCGCCCTGGCCGTGGCGCACTGGCGCAGGAAGCGCGGCGGGCGGGGCACCTCCGTCCTGCTCGACCTGGAGGGCCACGGCCGCGAGGAGATCACCGGGGAGGCGGACCTGTCCCGGACCGTCGGCTGGTTCACCACCCTGTACCCGGTCCGGCTCGACGCGGGCGCCACCTCCTGGACCGACGAGCGGACCGTCACCCGGGCGGTCAAACAGGTCAAGGAACAGCTCCGGGCCGTCCCCGGCGACGGTCTCGGGTACGGCCTGCTCCGCCACCTCCACCCGGAGGGCGCCGCCGAACTGGACGGGCTCCCCCGGCCGCAGATCGTCTTCAACCACCTCGGCCGGGTCGAGGCCGGCGAGGGCGACTGGAGCGTGGTCCCGGCGGAGCCCGGCGGCCACGACCCGGAGACGCCGGCGGCCCACGTCCTGGAGATCAACACGATCGTCCACGACCGCCCGGACGGCCCCCACCTGGAGGCCTCCTGGTCCTGGCCGGACGGGGTGCTCACCGCGGCGGAGGCCGAGGAGCTGGCCGAGACCTGGTTCGACGCGCTCGGCGGGCTGGTCGCGCACGGCTCCGGCGGGCACACGCCGAGCGACCTCCTGGTCGAACTCGACCAGGACGAGATCGACCGCATCCAGGCCGCCTGGGAGGGACGATGACGCAGGTCCAGGACATCCTTCCGCTCTCGCCGCTGCAGCAGGGCCTGTTCTTCCACGCCCTGCACGACGAGCACGACGTCTACACCGCCCAGGTGACGCTCGACCTCGACGGCCCGCTCGACGCGGTCCGGCTGCGGCGGGCCGCCGAAGGGCTCCTGGAGCGCCACCCCAACCTGCGTGCGGGCTTCTGGCACGAGGACCTGAGCCGGCCCGTCCAGGTCGTCCCCGAGCGGGTCGACCTGCCCTGGCGGGAGGTCGCCGGAGAGGACCCCGACCGGGTGACCGCCGAGGAGCGGGAGCGCCGCTTCGACCTGGCCCGGCCGCCGCTGCTGCGGTTCGCGCTGGTACGGCTCGCGCCCGACCGGCACCGGCTGGTCCTGACCCACCACCACATCCTGCTGGACGGCTGGTCGACCCCGATCCTGATCACGGAGCTGCTCGCGCTCTACCTGGGCGTGGAGGCCGCGCCCGCGCCGCCGTACAAGGGGTATCTGGCGTGGCTGGCCCGGCAGGACCGCGACGCGGCGCGGGAGGCGTGGGAGCGGGCGCTCGACGGGGTGGACGGGCCCACGCTGGCCGCGCCCGGAGCGCCCGCCGCGGCCGTCCCGCCGGGCCGGGTCCACCTCGACCTGGACGCCGTGCCGACCAGGACCCTCACCCGGATGGCGCGGCGCCACGGCGTCACGGTCAACACCGTGCTCCAGGCGGCCTGGGGCCTCCTGCTCGCCTGGCTCACCGGCCGCGACGACGTGGTGTTCGGCGCGGTCGTGTCGGGCCGCCCGGCCGAGCTGCCCGGCGTCGAGCGCATGGTCGGCCTGTTCGTCAACACGGTCCCGGTCCGGGTGCGGCTCCATCCCGGCGAGTCCTTCGGCGACCTGCTGGCCCGCCTCCAGGACGAGCAGGCCGAGCTGCTGCCCCACCACCACCTCGGCCTGACCGAGATCCGCCGCGGCCCCCTCTTCGACACCGTGACCGTCCTGGAGAACTACCCGTTCGACCCGGCCGCGGCCGACGCGTCCCTCGGCGACCTCAGGATCACCGGGTTCGGCTCGGCCGACGCCCACCACTACCCGCTCGCGCTCGCCGCCGTCCCCGGCGAGCGGCTCGCGCTCCGCCTGGACCACCGCCCCGACCTGTTCACCGCGGCCGAGGCGGAACGCCTGCTCGGCCGGGTGGCGCGGCTGCTCACCGTGGTGGCCGGAGCGCCGGACACCCTCGTCGGGCGTCTCGACCTGCTGGAGGAGGCCGAGCGGAGGCGGGCCGTCGAGGAGTGGAACGACACGGGTGATCCGGTGCCCGGCCGTACGCTGCACGGACTCTTCGAGGAGTCGGCGGCGCGGGACCCGGGAGCCGTCGCGCTGGTGGACGGCGGGACGACCCTGACCTACGGCGAGCTCAACGCCCGCGCCAACCGGCTGGCCCGGCTGCTGCGGCGGCGCGGCGCGGGCCCCGAACGGGTGGTCGCACTGCTGCTGCCGCGCTCGGCCGGCCTGGTCACCGCCGCGCTGGCCGTGTCCAAGGCCGGTGCGGCCTACCTGCCGGTGGACCCCGGCTACCCCGCCGAGCGGATCGCCGCCATGCTGGACGACGCGCACCCGGCGCTGGTGGTCGGCGAGGAACTCCTCGCCGCGGCGGACGTGTCCGGTTTCGCGGAGGGGAACCTCACCGAGGACGGGGTCCGGGTGGAGCTCCGCACCCCGGCATACGTGATCTTCACGTCGGGCTCGACCGGCCGTCCCAAGGGCGTGGTCGTGACCCACGAGGGCGTCGCCGCCTTCGCCGCGACGCAGCGGGACCGGCTCCGGGTGGGGCCGGACGGCCGGGTCCTCCAGTTCGCCTCGCCGAGCTTCGACGCCTCGGTCATGGAGATGCTCATGGCCTTCACCGCCGGAGCCGCGCTGGTCGTCCTCCCCGAAGGCGTGTACGGCGGCGCGGAGCTGGCCGCGGTGATCGAGGAACGGGGCGTCACCCACGCGCTGATCCCCCCGGCGGTGCTGGCGGGCGTGCCCGCCACGTCGCCGGAGGGCTTCCGGACCCTGGTCGTCGGCGGCGAGGCCTGCGGCGCGGACCTGGTGGAGCGCTGGGCTCCCGGCCGGCTGATGGTCAACGCCTACGGTCCGACCGAGGCCACGATCGCCGCCACCATGAGCGGGCCCCTGCGTCCCGGCGGGATCCCGCCGATCGGCTCCCCCGTCCGGGGCACCCGGGTCTACGTGCTGGACGGGTGGCTGCGGCCGGTCCCGGCGGGGGTGGCCGGGGAGCTCTACCTCGCCGGGCCCGGCCTGGCCCGCGGCTACCTCGGCCGGTCGGCGTTGACGGCGGAGCGGTTCGTGGCGTGTCCGTTCGGTGGGGTGGGGGAGCGGATGTACCGGACGGGGGATGTGGTGCGGTGGCGTGCGGACGGGGTTCTGGAGTACGTGGGGCGGTCGGATGCGCAGGTGAAGGTGCGGGGGTTCCGGATCGAGCCGGGTGAGGTGGAGGCGGTGCTGGTCCGGTGTCCGGGGGTGGCGGCGGCGGTGGTGGTGGTGCGGGAGGACCGGCCGGGGGATCGACGGCTGGTCGCCTACGTCGTGCCGGAGGGTGCGGCGGGCGCGGTGGCCGGTGCGGTGCCGGATGGTGGCGGGGCTGGGGCGGGGGGAAGTGCTGGGGGCTCGTCGCTCGTGCCGGAGGAGGTGCGGGGGTTCGTGGCGGGGGTGTTGCCGGAGTTCATGGTGCCGTCGGCGGTGGTGGTCGTGGAGGGGCTGCCGGTGACGGGCAACGGGAAGCTGGACCGGGCGGCGTTGCCGGTGCCGGGGGTGGTCTCGGGTGGGGGGGGCCGGGGGGCGCGGTCGGTGGTGGAGGAGGTGTTGTGCGGGGTGGTGGCGCAGGTCCTGGGGGTGGAGGGGGTGGGGGTGGAGGAGTCGTTCTTCGATCTGGGTGGGGATTCGTTGTCGGCGGTGCGGTTGGTGGCGCGGGTGCGGTCGGTGCTGGGGGTGGAGGTTTCGGTTCGGGAGGTGTTCGAGGCGGGGTCGGTGGCGGGGTTGGCGGTGGTCGTCGGGCGGGGTTCGGGGGTGGTGCGTCCGCGGGTGCGGCGGGTGGTGCGGCCGGTGGGCGGGGTGCCGTTGTCGTTCGGGCAGCGGCGGTTGTGGGTGTTGAACCGGTTGGATCCGGGGTCGGGTGTGTACAACCTGCCGGTGGCGTTGCGGTTGCGGGGTGGGGTGGATGTGGGGGCGCTGGGGTGGGCGTTGCGGGATGTGGTGGGGCGGCATGAGGTGTTGCGGACGGTGTTGCCGGAGGTGGGCGGGGTGCCGTTCCAGCGGATCCTCGATGGCGCCGAACCTCCGTTCGAGGTGATCCACATCGAGGCCGACGATCTCGGCCCGGCGCTGGCCGCCGCGGCGGGCCGCGGGTTCGACCTCACCGTGGAGACGCCGCTGCGCGCCGTCCTCTTCGGTCTCGGGCCGGACGAGTGGGTGTTGCTGCTGGTGGTGCATCACGTGGCGGCGGACGGGTGGTCGATGGCGCCGTTGGCGCGGGATGTGATCGCGGCGTATGGGGCGCGGGTCGCGGGGCGGGCGCCGGGGTGGGCGGCGTTGCCGGTGCAGTACGCCGATTATGCGGTCTGGCAGCGGGAGTCGCTGGGGGATGAGGCGGATCCGGGGAGTGCGGCGGCGCGGCAGGTGGCGTTCTGGCGTCAGGCGTTGGCGGGGGTGCCGGTGGAGGTGGGGTTGCCGGTGGATCGGCCGCGTCCGGCGGTGGCGTCGTATCGGGGGGGGACGGTGCCGGTGGTGGTCGGTGCGGGGGTGCATCGGCGGGTGGTGGGGTTGGCGCGGTCGTCGGGAGCGTCGGTGTTCATGGTGGTGCAGGCGGCGTTGGCGGCGTTGTTGTGCCGGTTGGGGGCGGGGGTGGATGTTCCGATCGGGACGGTGGCGGCGGGTCGGTCGGATGAGGTGCTGGACGATCTGGTGGGGATGTTCGTCGACACGTTGGTGTTGCGGACGGATGTGGGGGGGGATCCGTCGTTCCGTGAGTTGGTGGTTCGGGTGCGGGAGGGGGATCTGGCGGCGTTCGCTCATCAGGATCTGCCGTTCGAGCGGGTGGTGGAGGTGGTGGATCCGGTGCGGTCGACGGCCCGCCACCCCCTCTTCCAGGTGATGCTCGTCCTGCAGAACACCCCGCCCGCCGCACTCGACCTCGACGGGCTCTCGGTGTCGCTCGAACCCTTCGTTCCGGAGACCGCCAAGTTCGACCTCCAGCTCACCTTGGCCGAGGACCCGTCCGGGGGGCTGTCCGGCGGCTTGGAGTACGCCGCCGATCTGTTCGACCGGGAGACGGCCGAGGACATCGCGGCCCGGTTCGTCCGCCTGCTGGGTGCCGCGGTCGCCGATCCCGACACCCGCATCGGGCGGCTCGACATCCTGGACGGGGCCGAGCGGGCGGCCCTCCTCGGGGAGTGGGCGGGCACCGGTGCCGTGCCTGCGGCCACCACCATCACGGGGGAGTTCGCGGCGCGGGTGGCGGCGGCGCCGGAGGCGGTGGCGGTGGTGTGCGGGGATGCGGCGCTGACGTATGCGGAGGTGGACGCGCGGGCGGGAGCGCTGGCGCGGTGGTTGGTGGGGTTGGGGGTGGGGCCGGAGCGGTTCGTGGCGGTGGTGGTGTCGCGGTCGGTGGAGTTGGTGGTGGCGGTGCTGGGGGTGCTCAGGGCGGGGGGTGCGTATGTGCCGGTGGATCCGTCGTATCCGGCGGATCGGGTCGGGTTCATGGTGGAGGACGCGGCGCCGGTGGCGGTGGTGGCGGGTGCGGGGTGGGAGGGGGTGGTCGGTGGGCTGCCGGTGGTGGTGCTGGAGGACGGGGGCGCCTCCTGCCGCCTCCTGCCCGGCGGGGGAGGGACCGGGGCGCGGACGGGGCCTGCGGCTGAGGAGCGGATCTCCCTGGAGCGGATCTCCCTGTGCGAAGACGGTGACGGCTCTGCGGCGGACGGTGGGATGCCGTCCGTGAACCCGGACGTGACGGGCGGTGCGCTGCCGGAGCCGCTTCCGGATCATCCGGCGTATGTGATCTTCACGTCGGGGTCGACGGGCCGGCCGAAGGGCGTGGTGGTGACGCACGGCGCGGTGACGCGGTTGCTGGCGTCGACGCGGGAGTGGTTCGGGTTCGGTCCGGATGACGTGTGGGCGTTGTTCCACTCGTATGCGTTCGATTTCTCGGTGTGGGAGCTGTGGGGGGCGCTGCTGCACGGTGGGCGGCTGGTGGTGGTGCCGTTCGAGGTGAGCCGGTCGCCGGAGGAGTTCCTGGCGTTGCTGGAGTGGGAGCGGGTGACGGTGCTCAACCAGACCCCTTCGGCGTTCTACCAGCTCCCGGCCGCTGCACGTGACCTCGGCGACCTGCGGTACGTGATCTTCGGCGGGGAGGCGCTGGAGGTCTCCCGCCTCGCCGACTGGCACGGCCGGGGGATCTCTCTGGTGAACATGTACGGGATCACCGAGACGACGGTGCATGTGACGTACGCGCCGGTGGAGCCGGGGGGTCCGGCGGGGGTGATCGGGAGGGGGATCGCGGATCTGCGGTTGTACGTGCTGGACGCCTTCCTGGAGCCGGTGCCGGCGGGGGTGGTGGGGGAGTTGTACGTGGCGGGTCCGGGGCTGGCGCGGGGGTATGCGGGGCGGTTCGGGTTGACGGCGGAGCGGTTCGTGGCGTGTCCGTTCGGTGGGCCGGGGGAGCGGATGTACCGCAGCGGGGATCGGGTGCGGTGGGATCGGTCGGGTCGTCTGGTGTACGTGGGGCGGGCGGATGCGCAGGTGAAGGTGCGGGGGTTCCGGATCGAGCCGGGTGAGGTGGAGGCGGTGCTGGCGGGTCATCCGGGGGTGGCGGATGCGGCGGTGGTGGTGCGGGAGGACCGGCCGGGCGACAAGCGGCTGGTGGCGTATGTGGTGCCGGGCGGTACGGCGGGCGCGGGTGCCGGGGCGGATGTCGGTACGGACTCCGGTGCAGGAGTGGGCGCGGGTGGGCCCAGGGAGGTCGAGGCCGGGAGGGTCGTGGCGCCGGGGTGCGGTGCGGCCGGGATCGGCGGGGCGTCGGAAGGGCTGACGCCGGAGGGGGTGCGGGGGTTCGCGGCGGAGCGGTTGCCGGAGTTCATGGTGCCGTCGGCGGTGGTGGTGGTGGAGCGGTTGCCGTTGACGGGCAACGGGAAGCTGGATCGGGCGGCGTTGCCGGCGCCGCAGTCGAGTGCGGCCGTTGGGGGTGGGGAGCCGGCGGGGGCGCGGGAGGCGGTGCTGGCGCGGGTGTTCGCCGAGGTGCTGGGGGTGGAGGGGGTCGGGGTCGAGGAGGGGTTCTTCGATCGGGGCGGGGACAGCATTCTGGCGATCCGGTTGGTGGCGCGGGCGCGGGAGGAGGGGGTGGTGTTCTCGCCGCGGGAGGTGTTCCGGCATCAGAGTGTGCGGGGGCTGGCGGCGGTGGCGACCGGGGAGCCGGTCGTGGGTGAGGCGGAGGGGGCGGGGGTGGGGCCGGTGGAGCCGACCCCGATCATGCACTGGCTGCGGGAGCTCCCCGGCCCGACCGGTGACTTCAGCCAGACGGTGGTGCTGCGGGTCCCGCCCGCGCTCGGGCTGGAGGCGCTGACGGAAGGGCTGCAGGCCGTGCTGGACCGGCACGACATGCTCCGGCTGACCTGCCCCGACGGCGGGCGGTGGCTGGACGGTGCGGACGGTGCGCCCGGCGGCCCGCCGGCGCTGGAGGTCCTGCCGCCGGGTGCGGTCCGGGCGGCGGAGTGCGTCCGGCGGGTGGCGGTCGAGGTCCCCGCGGCGGAAGTCTCCGCCGTCGAGGTGCCCGCGGCGGAAGTCTCCGCCGTCGAGGTGCCCGCGGTCGAGGTCCCCATGGTCGAGGGTCCTGCGGACGGGACCGGTGGTGGTCCGGTGGGCGGCTCCGCGGGGCGGGACGCCTGGGCGCGGGCGGTCGCCGAGGAGGCGGCGCGGTCGCGGGCGGAGCTGGACCCCGCCTCGGGGCGGATGGTGCGGGTGGCCTGGCTGGACGCGGGCCCGCAGGCGTCGGGACGGCTGGTGGTGACGGTGCACCACCTGTCGGTGGACGCCGTCTCCTGGCGGATCCTGCTGCCGGACCTGTTCGCGGCCTGGGACGCGGCCCGGAAGGGCGAGGCCTGCGTGTTGCCGCCGGTGCCGGTCGCGTTCCGCACCTGGGCGCGGAGGCTCCGCGCCGAGGCGGAGATCAGGGCGGACGAGCTGGACTTCTGGTGCCGGACCCTGGACGGGGACCGCCGGGCCTCGGACGGGGGTGCCCCGCCGTACGATTCCGGGGGTGACGGCTCCGGACGGCCCGGCCCGGACGGGTCCCCTCCCGGCGCCGCCCGGCCGGACGATCCGATCCGGGACGGCTCCCGGCCGCCGGACCCGATCCAGGAGGACCGCCGGAGGCCGGACCCGGCCCGGGACACCTTCGGCACCCAGCGCCACCTCACCCTCGAACTGCCCCCCGAGGTCACCGAGCCGCTGCTGACCCGGATCCCGGCGGCCTTCCACGGCCGGGTCGGCGACGTGCTGCTCGCCGGGCTCGCCCTCGCCGTGAGCCGCTGCACCGGACGGGAGTCGGTCCTGCTCGACCTGGAGGGCCACGGCCGCGAGGAGATCACCGGCGAGGCGGACCTGTCCCGGACCGTCGGCTGGTTCACCACCCTGTACCCGGTCCGGCTCGACCCGGGACCGGCGGACTGGACCGATCTGCACGGCGCCACCGCCGCCCGGGCGATCAAACGGGTCAAGGAGCGGCTCCGGGCCGTCCCAGGCAACGGCCTCGGGTACGGCCTGCTCCGCCACCTCCACCCGGAGGGCGCCGCCGAACTGGCCGCCCGCCCGGTGCCGGAGCTGGCCTTCAACTACCTCGGCAGGACGGAGGCCGCCGCCGGCGCCGACTGGTCCCCGGCGCCCGAGGCCGAGGCGGCGGGCGCCGGCCACTCGCCGGACCTGGCGCTTCCGCACGCTCTGGAGGTCAACGCCCTGACCCTGGACGGGCCCGGCGGACCGCGCCTGCGGGCGACCTGGTCGTGGGCGGCCCGCCTGTACGACGAGGATCAGGTCCGGGAACTGGCGGAGGCGTGGTTCGCCGCGCTCACCGGGCTGTCCCGGCACACCGGCGGCGGCCTCACCCCGTCGGACCTGCTGGTGCCCGTCAGCCAGGAGGAGATCGACGCGTTCGCAGCGGAACTCGACGCGGAGTGGAGCGCCCGATGACCGGCACCGGACCGATGAGCGCGACCCGCCCGGCCGGCGCCGGCACCCAGGGCACCCAGGGCACTGAGGGCACCCAGGGCACTGAGGGCACCGGCCCGCAGGACACCGGCCCGGCGGGACGCGGCCCGGTGACCCCCGCCCCGCCCGCCCCGGGCGGCCAGCTGGAGGACATCCTGCCGCTCTCGCCGCTGCAGCAGGGCCTGTACTTCCACGCCCTGTTCGACGAGGCCGCGCCCGACGTCTACACCGCCCAGCTCACCCTCGACCTGGAGGGCCCGCTCGACGCCGCCCGGCTCGCCGGAGCCACCGCCCGGCTCCTGGCCCGCCACCCCAACCTGCGCGCCTCGTTCCGGCAGCGGAGGGGCGGCGACCCCGTCCAGCTGGTCCACCGCCGGGTCGAGGTGCCCTGGCGGGTGGTCGAGGGCGCCGATCCCGACGGGGTGGCGGCCGAGGAGCGGGGGCGGCGCTTCGACCTGGGCCGGCCGCCGCTGCTGCGGTTCGCGCTGGTACGGCTCGCGCCCGGCCGGCACCGGCTGGTCGTCACCAACCACCACATCCTGCTGGACGGCTGGTCGACGCCGCTGCTCGCGGCCGAGCTGCTGGCGCTGTACACCGGGGACGAGCCCGCGCCGGCGCCGCCGTACAAGGAGCATCTGGCGTGGCTGGCCCGGCAGGACCGCGCCGCCGCCCGCCGGGCCTGGAGCGCCTGCCTGTCCGGGCTCGACGGGCCCACCCTGGTCGCCCCCGGGCTCGACGGCGGACCGCCGGCCGAGCCCGGCCGGGTCCGCGCCCGCCTCGACGAGGAGCCGACGGCCCGCCTCACCGCCGCCCTGCGCGCCCGCTCGCTCACCCTCAACACCGCGGTCCAGGGAGCGTGGGCCCTGCTGCTGGCCCAGCTCACCGGCCGCGACGACGTCGTCTTCGGCGGCACCGTCTCCGGCCGCCCGGCCGAGCTGCCCGGCGTCGAGCGCATGGTCGGCCTGTTCATCAACACGCTCCCCGTCCGCGTCCGGCTCCGCCCCGGCGGCGCAGGTGAGACCCTCGCCGGGCTGCTGACCCGGCTGCAGGCCGAGCAGGCCGAGCTGCTGCCCCACCACCACCTCGGTCTGGCCGAGATCCAGGGCCTGCACGGCGGGGGCGGGCTGTTCGACACCATGACGGTGCTGGAGAACTACCCCGCGGGCACGGCGGCGACCGAGATCGCCGACGGGCTGCGGCTCGCCGGGGCCGGGGGGACCGACGCCACGCACTACCCGCTCGCGCTGGCCGTGACCGGCGGGCGGACCGTCTCCCTGCGCCTGGACCACCGCCGCGACGCCTTCCCCGGCGCCGAGGCGCGGCGGCTGCTGGACCGGCTCGTCCGCTTGCTCGGAGCCGTCGCCGCGGACCCCGACGCGCCGCTGGCCCGGCTCGACCTGCTGAGCGACGACGAGCGCGCCCTCGTCCTGGCGCCGCCGGACCGGGAGACGCCTGCGCCGGACGGGAGCCTGGTGAGCGCCTTCGCCGCGCAGGCGGCCCGGACCCCGGACGCCGAGGCGGTCGTGGCGGACGGGACGCGCCTGACCTACGCCGAACTCGACCGGCGGGCCGACCGGCTCGCCCGCCGGCTGGCCGCGCTCGGCGTGCGCGCCGAGACCCCGGTCGCGGTCCTGCTGGACCGCTCGGCGGAGGTCGTCGTGGCGACCCTGGCGATCACCAGGGCCGGAGGGGCGTACGTGCCGCTCCACCACGGCCACCCGCCCGGCCGGATGAGCTGGGTCGTGGCCGACACCGGCGCACCCGTCCTGGTCGCCGACCGCGACCCCGGCTTCGCCTGCGAGGCCGCGGTGCTCCGCCTCGACCTCCCGGACCCGGAGGCCGCGGCCCCCTCGGCCTCCCCGGACCCGGAGCCCGCGGATTCTCCCCCGGACGATGCGAGGATCCCGGCCTTCCCGGGCGGTGCGGGCGGCGAGCCCGGACAGGACCCGGGGCACGTCCGGATCCACCCCGACCGGCTCGCCTACGTGATCTACACCTCCGGCTCGACCGGCACCCCCAAGGGGGTGGCCGTACGGCACCGGGACGTCCTGGCCCTGGCCGCCGACCACCGGTGGGCGGTACGGCACCGGCGGCTGCTGATGCACTCGCCGCACGCCTTCGACGCCTCCACCTACGAACTGTGGGTACCGCTGCTGACCGGCGGCACGGTCGTCGTCGCGCCCCCCGGCGAGCTGGACCCCGGCCGCCTGCGCGACCTGGTGGCGCGGCACCGGCCGACCGCCCTGTTCATCACGACCGCGCTGTTCAACCTGGTCGCCGAGGAGGACCCGGGGGCGTTCGGCGCCCTCGCGGAGGTCCTCACCGGCGGTGAGGCCGCCGCGCCCGAGGCGATGCGCCGGGTGCTCCGGGCCTGCCCGGACACGGTGCTCGGGCACGTCTACGGCCCCACCGAGGCCACGACCTACGCCACCTACCACGCCGTCCGGACCGTCCCGGACTCCGCCGCGCCGCCCATCGGCCGGGCCCTGGACGGCATGCGCGCCCACGTGCTCGACGGCCTCCTCCGGCCGGTCCCGCCCGGCGCGGTCGGCGAGCTGTACCTGTCGGGAGCGGGACTGGCCCGCGGCTACCTGGGCCGCCCCGGACTGACCGCCGAGCGGTTCACCGCCTGCCCGTACGGCGCGGGCGAGCGGATGTACCGGACCGGCGACCTGGCCAGGTGGACGGCCGACGGCGAGCTGGAGTACGTCGGTCGGGCCGACGCCCAGGTCAAGATCCGGGGTTTCCGGATCGAGCCGGGAGAGGTCGAGGCGGCGCTGCTCCGGCACCCGTCGGTCGGCCAGGCGGCGGTGGTCGCGCGGGACGGTCGCCTGGTCGCCTACGTCACCGGCCCCGCGGCCGGTTCCCCGAAGGGTTCCGCGGCCGGTTCGGCGGACGGCCTCACCGCCGGTCCGGCGGACGTTCTCCCGGACGGCCCCGCCACCGGCCCCGCCACCGGCCCCGCGGACGGCCTCATGGCCGGTCCGGGTCCGGCGGCAGGAGCCGCCGACACGGCCGGTACGGCAGGAGCCGCGGATCCCGCGGAGCTGCACGCGCATCTGGCGCGGACCCTGCCCGAGTACATGGTCCCGCGGACGGTCGTGGTCCTGGACGCCCTGCCGCTCACCCCGAACGGCAAGGTCGACCGGGCCGCCCTCCCCGAGCCGGACGCGCCGGCGGCCGGGCGGGATCCCCGGACGCCCGCCGAGGAACGGCTCTGCCGCCTGTTCGCCGAGGTCCTCGGCCTGGACCGGGTCGGCGCCGACGACGGTTTCTTCGACCTGGGCGGCGACAGCATCGCGGTCCTGCGGCTCGTCTCCCGCGCCCGGGGCGAAGGGCTGGAGATCAGCCCCCGCGAGGTGTTCGCCCGCCAGACGCCCGAGGCCCTGGCCTCGGGGACCCGCGGCGGCTCGACCGGCCGGGAGGTGCTGCTCCCGCTCCGTGCGACCGGCGGCAGGCCCCCGCTGTTCTGCGTGCACCCCGGCGCGGGCCTCGGCTGGCCGTACTCCGGCCTGCTCCGCCATCTCGGCCCCGACCAGCCGCTCTACGCCCTCCAGGCGCGGACGCTGACCGAGCCCGGCCACACCGCCCCGTCGATCGAGGCCGCGGCCCTGGACTACCTGGAGCGGATCCGCGAGGTCCAGCCGCACGGGCCGTACCGGCTGGCGGGCTGGTCGATGGGCGGCCTGATCGCGCACGCCATGGCCGTCGAGCTGCGCGAGCGCGGGGAGGAGGTCGCACTGCTGGCGATGCTCGACGCCTACCCCGGCGCCGGTCCCGGCGTCATCCCGGCGGGCACCGGCCCGGGAGGCGGCGGCCGGGACGCGGTCGGTCCGGACACGGCCGGCTCCGGAGGAACGCCCCCCGGTGCGCAGGACGGTCCGGAGGACCCGGAGCAGGACCCGGAGCAGGACCCGGAGCAGGACGGGGCGCTGTCCGGCCTGCTGGCCGCGATCGGTTACGCGGGGCCGGGCGACGCCGAGGACGTCATGGCGTTCGTGCGCGCCCACGGCGGCCGGTACGCCACCCTCGACGAGCCGACGCTGCGCGCCGTCCACCGCCACTACCGCAACGGCGTGAAGATCTCCCGGGAGTACGCGCCGCGCGTCTTCGACGGGGACGTGCTCTTCTTCACCGCCGCCCGGGGCCGCGAGGCGGGCGCCCCCACCGCCGCCGACTGGAAGCCGTACGTCACCGGAGCCGTCGTCGACCACGCCGTCGACTGCGACCACGAGAGCATGCTGAACCCCGGACCCGTCGCGGAGATCGCCGCGCTGCTGAGGAAGGAGTCGCCATGACCGTCAACCCCTTCGAGGACCCCGACGGCACGTACCTGGCCCTGGTCAACGACGAGGGCCAGTACTCCCTGTGGCCGGCGTGGGCCGAGATCCCGCCCGGCTGGACCGTCGCCTTCGGCGAGGACACCCGCCAGGCCTGCCTGGAGCACATCGAGGCGAACTGGACCGACATGCGCCCGAGGAGCCTGATCCGGGCGATGGGGGAGATGGAAGAATGATCCGCCGGACCCGGTGAGCGGCCGGGCCCGGAGCGGGGTCCGGAGCGGCCGGGCCCGGCGCATGACGGGACCCGGCGCAGGACCGGATCCGGAGCAGGACGGGATCCGGCGCAGGACCGGGCCCGAACGGAGGAGAGACCGCATGACCTGGTTGCGCTGCCCCCGCCCCCGCCCGGCGGCGACCACCCGGTTGGTCTGCTTCGCCCACGCGGGCGGCTCGGCCACCGCCTACCGCGACTGGCCCGCCCTGCTGCCGGACACCGTCGAGCTGTACGGGGTGCAGCTCCCCGGCCGCGCCGACCGCTACGGCGAGCCGCTGCCCGAGAGCATGGACGCCCTGGCCGCCGCGGTCGCCGAGGAGCTGACCCCGCTGCTGGACCGGAGATTCGCCCTGTTCGGGCACAGCCTGGGCGCGCTGGTCGCCTACGAGGTCACCCGGATCCTGGAGGAGCGCGGCACCGGCCCGGCCCGGCTGTTCGCCTCGGGCTGCACGGCGCCGCACGAGCGCCGGGACCACCGGTACGCGGGCTACGACGACGACCGCCTGGTCGCCGTGCTCAACCGGCTCGGCGGCACCGAGACGGAGGTGCTGTCCCACCCGGGGATGCGCGAGCTCGTCCTGCCGTACGTCCGCGGCGACTTCCGGCTGGCCGAGACCTACCGCCACCGGCCCGGCCCGCCGCTGCGCACCCCGATCTCCGTCCTCGTCGGGGACGCCGACCCGGTCGTCACCCCCGCCCAGGCCAAGTCCTGGGAGGCGCACACCTCCTCGGACTTCTCGCTGACCGTCCTCCCCGGCGACCACTTCTACCTGCAGCCGCTCCGCGAGCAGGTCGTCGCCGAGGTGACCCGGCGCCTCTAGACGCTCGATCATCCGAGGGGCGGCACCGCCGGGATCAGAAGAGGAGCGCGGAGCAGTCCGGCCCGCAGTCCCCGCGCAGCCCCGCCGCCGGGCTGCGGTGCGGCGACCCCAGTGTGACCAGCTCGGCCACCTTCGCCGCCCCGCCCTCGAACCGCATGTACGCCCGGGGGACGAGCCCGCCCAGACCGTGCCCGACGATCGCGGCCCGCTCCGCCCCGGTCGCCGCTCCGTCGTCGGCGCGGTGTGACAGCCGGCGGCTCCGGTCCGGAGCGCTAACCGCGCTCCATGTGGCCGGCGCCCCACGCCCACGCCGCGATGCCGACCCGGTTGGGCGCGTGGATCTTGCGCTGGATGTTGGCGACGTGCGTCTTGACCGTACCGACGCTGATCGTCAGCTCGGCGGCGATGTCGGCGTTCGTCCCGCCGCGCGCCACGAGCCGGGCGATCTCCAGCTCCCGGTCGGTCAGCGACTCGGCGGGCGGTCGCCCGGCCGCCGGGGGGACGCGCAGGTGGCGGAGGAGTCGGACGGTGATCTGCGGACTGATCAGCGCGTCGCCGGCCATGGCCGCGCGGACCGCCTCGACGAGCAGCGCGGGCCCCGACCGCTTCAGCAGGAACCCGCAGGCGCCGTCGCGCAGCGCCGTGTGCACGTACTCGTCGAGGTCGAAGGTGGTCACCACGATCACCCGCGTCTCGGCCGCCAGCAGTCTGGTGACCTCCAGCCCGTCCAGCCGCGGCATGCGGATGTCGGTGAGCACCACGTCGGGGCGGAGCAGGCGGGCCTGTTCGAGCGCGCTGCTCCCGTTCGGCCCCGGCCACCGCGCGGCGCCGGGCGGTGTCCAGCGAACGCATGTACAGGCCCAACGCGGCGGCCGCGACCGCCAGGAGGGACCAGCCCGCGCACCCGGTGACCATGAGCGACGGCTCGCCCGGCCACAGCACGCGCATGAGCACCGAAGCGATCGCGACGCCCGGCAGCCCCGCCGCGGAGATCGCCCGGCGGCCGGGCGTGCGCCGGGCCGCCAGCAGGACCAGCGTCATCAACGCGAGCACCTCGGCCATCATCCACAGCGGGGCGGAGTCCCGCAGTCCCAGCAGCGGATGGGCGGCGGTGATCACGAGCGACACGGCGCCGCCCGTCTCCGCCGCCAGGGCGACGGGCACCCGCGGGGTGAGAAGCAAGACCACGGCGCCCAGCGCCGCGAGAGCCGCGATCATGTCCATGGCAGGGACTCTAGAAGGAAAGCGGCGGCGGGTGGATCCGCCGAACGGCGGATCATCGGGGGCCGCGGCCGCACAGGATCCGCCGGATGGCGGATGGGCGGCCGCCCGGCCCCGGACCAGGCTGGTCGCCATGGACACGACACTCACTCGGACAGCGACCCGATGGGCCCGGTGGGCCGCGCCCGCGGCGGGCGCGTGGTCGCTCGGGTACGGCGCGCTCGGACTGTGGTGGTCGCGCGGAGGCGCGGGTTTCCCCTTCGGGGAGGGCGACGTCCCCGACGCGCGGGCGGAGTCGCTCCTCGGCTCGGCCACCGCGGCGGGGACCGCCCCCGTCATCGCGGCCCTCGGAGCCGTGGGCGCACTGCTGGCACTGCTCCTGGCCCTGGTACGGCCGCGCGGGGTTCTCCGCGCCGCGCTCCTCGTCCCCGCATGGGGAGCCGCCTTCACGCTGGTCGCGCTCGTTCCCGACGGACGGGTCCTGCTCGCCCTCGCCTACGCGCCGATCGCCCTGGCCGGGGCGCCGTGGGGCTGGCCGGATGCGGACTACTTCGAGGTCGCGCTGCCGTGGCCGGTGGTGAACATGCTGGTCTGCCTGGTCGGCGGTCTGCTGTGGACGGTCGCGGTGCTGGCGTTCCAGCGGCGCACCCGGGGCGCCTGCGAGGGCTGCGGCCGGGTGGAGGGCCGGTCCGCGGGCTGGGCGAGCCCCGCCTCGGCGGAGCGGTGGGGCCGCCGGGCGGCGTACGTCGCCTTCGCCGTGCCCCTGCTCTACGCCGCGGTGCGATGGGCGTGGGCGCTGGAGATCCCGTTTCTGATCTCCGGGCGGGAGGTCGAGGAGCTGCACCGCAGCGGGCTGGTCTGGGGAGGGGCGGCACTGGCGACGCTGGCGACGCTCGGCGGGATCCTCTCGCTGGGGCTGACGCAGCGCTGGGGGGAGATCTGGCCGCGCTGGATGGTGGGACTGGCCGGCAGGCCCGTGCCCCCCGCCTTGCCCGTCGTCCTCGCCTCGCTGGTCACGGCCGTGCTGGCGTCGGCCGGAGCCATGATGGTGCGCATCACGGACTGGGGCGACCCCGCCGCCTGGCTGCTCAACCCGATGGCGTACTGGCCCCTGTGGGCCGTCGCGCTCGGTGCCGCCGCGCTGGGATACCGCCTGCGCAGGCGGGGCGGGTGCCGCCGCTGTACGTCGTCCTGAGCGGTCGTCCCCACCGAGGGCGACGTGGGACGACCGGCGGGGAACGTCGAGGGCGACGTGGCGATCGGCGGGAAGCGGTGAGGACGGCCGAGGTGGCGAGTGCTGTCGAAGAAGACCCGTTCCTTGGGCAAGGAGTGCCCATGAGCGGGGACCCGGCGGGCGGCTACCGTCGCCCCTGTGGGTGAACGTGTGCTGATCGCGCTCGGCGGCAACGCGATGACGGCCTCGGACGGGAGCGCCTCCCCCGGCGACCAGCGCCGCGCGGTCGAGGGGGCGATGGGCCACGTCGCGGCGCTGCTCGCGGCCGGCCACCAGGTGGTCCTCACCCACGGCAACGGCCCCCAGGTGGGCAACCTGATGCTGAAGAACCAGCTCGCCGCCGGCGTCGTGCCGCCGGTGCCGCTCGACTGGTGCGGGGCCCAGACCCAGGCCACCATCGGCACGCTCGTCCTCAACGCGCTGGAGGGCCGCGCCGCCGTCGTGGTGACCCGCACGCTCGTCGACCCCGCCGATCCCGCCTTTGCCGACCCGGTCAAGCCGATCGGCCGCTACGTCACCGAGGACGAGGTCCGCCGGTTCGAGGGGCTCGGCCAGACCTGGCGCCGCTTCGAGCGCGGCTGGCGCCGGGTGGTCGCCTCTCCGGAGCCGCTGCAGATCCTGGATGCGCCCGCGGTGGCGGCGCTGATGACCGCCGGGTTCGTCGTCGTGGCGGCGGGCGGCGGGGGCGTGCCGGTGGTCCGCACCCCCGCCGGGAGGCTGGCCGGGATCGAGGCCGTCGTCGACAAGGACCTCGCCGCCGCCCTGCTGGCCCGGACCGTCCGGGCCGCCATCCTGGTGATCGCCACCGATGTGCCCTGCGCCGCCACCGGTTTCGGCACGCCCGCCGCCCGCCCGATCGGCGCGGTCACCGCCGCCGGGCTCAGACGGCTCCAGGCGGCCGGGCACTTCGCCGGCGGCAGCATGGGCCCGAAGGTGGAGGCCGCCCTGCGCTTCGTCGAGCACGGCGGCGACCGGGCGGTGATCACCTCGCTGGAGGGCATCGGGGCGGCGGTCGCCGGGGAGACCGGGACCGTGGTGCGGAAGTGAGACCCCTGCGTGGTGCGGAAGTGCAACCCCTGGAACGGAAAGGCGGCCGGGATGCCGGAACCGATCGAAGTGCGCAAGGTGGCCATCGAGAGCGTGACCGACGCCTCCGGACTGGAGCGGCTGATCGACGACGGGGTGATCGAGGCGCACCGGGTGCTCGCGGTGATCGGCAAGACCGAGGGCAACGGCGGGGTGAACGACTACACCCGCATCCTCGCCGACCGGGCCTTCCGCGAGGTGCTCGCCGCCAAGGGCCACCCGGCCCCCGACAGCGTGCCGCTGGTGTGGTCCGGCGGCACCGACGGCGTGCTCAGCCCGCACGCCACGATCTTCGCCGCGACGGATCCCGACCCGGACGCCGCACCGGGTGACGAGCCGCGCCTGAGCGTCGGCATCGCGATGAGCGACGTCATCCTGCCCGAGGACATCGGCCGCCCCGCGATGGTGGAGAAGGTCGCCGCCGGAGTGCGCGAGGCCATGAAGGCCGCCGGGATCGACGACCCCGCCGACGTGCACTACGTGCAGACCAAGACGCCGCTGCTGACCCTGGCCACCATCAACGACGCCAAGTCGCGCGGCGGGGACGTGGTGACCGAGGACACCGGCCCGTCGATGGACATCTCCAACTCCACCACCGCGCTCGGCGTCGCCGTCGCCCTCGGCGAGATCGAGACGCCCCGGGCCGACCAGATCCACCGGGACCTGTCGCTGTACTCCTCCGTGGCGTCCTGCTCCAGCGGGGTCGAACTCGACCGGGCGCAGATCGTCGTCGTCGGCAACGTGCGCGGCATCGGCGGGCGCTACCGCATCGGCCACTCGGTCATGAAGGACGCGCTGGACGCCGACGGCATCTGGGAGGCGATCCGCTCCAGCGGCATCGACCTGCCCGAGCGCCCGCACCCGTCCGACCTGCAGGGCCGCCTGGTCAACGTCTTCATGAAGTGCGAGGCCGACCCCTCCGGCAGCGTCCGGGGCCGCCGCAACATCATGCTCGACGACTCCGACGTGCACTGGCACCGCCAGATCAAGGCCGCCGTCGGCGGCGTCGCGGCCAGCGTCACCGGCGACCCCGCCGTCTTCGTCAGCGTCGCCGCGGTCCACCAGGGCCCCAGCGGCGGCGGCCCGGTGGCCGCCATCGCCGACCTCGGCTGACACCCGCCGTACGGACCGGTCCGCCCGGGACGCCGAAACCGCGCGGCCGGCCCGCATGACCCCGCCGGTAGGGTGAACGTTCGTGCTGACCATTCCGCAACCCCTGGTCCCCGGCGACGACGGCGGCTCCGACGCCGCCGTGGCGTCCGCGCTCGCCGCCCACGCCGCGGGCACGGCCGGGGCGGACGAGGTGATCGCCGCACTGAGCGGCGCCCGGCTCCTGGTCCCGGTGGTGGCGCTGCTGACCTCCTCGGAGATCGGCGGGCACGGCCTGCGCCAGGAGAAGGAGAGCGAGATGGCCCTGCCGAAGCTCGTCGGCAGGGACGGCCGGGAGGCGGTGCTCGCCTTCACCGGGGCCGAGCCGCTGCGGCTCTGGCGCCCGGACGCCCGGCCCATCCAGTCCACGACGCCCCAGGTCTGCCAGGCCGCCGCGGCCGAGGGCGCCGCGGCCGTGGTGGTCGACGTCGCCGGACCGGTGCCGTTCGTGATCGAGGGCGGCGTGCTCGCCGCGTTCGCCGCCGTGCAGTCCGGGACGCTCGACCGGCTGGGGCCGGAGAGCGGGGTCACCGTGGCGCGGATGGAACAGGCCCCCGAGCCCCCCGCCCCGGCCCCCAGGCGTCGGCGGCTCGGTTGGCCACGACGTGGACGAGGTTGATCGTCAGGATCGCCGGAGCGACCACGGCGACGAAACCGCCGAAGTCGCGCTCGAAGACCAGGGCGAGGATCACCGCGGTGACGCCGTTCTGCTGGGCCAGCCCCAGGTGCACCCGGTCGACCACCGGCAGGCCGCGGGTGAGCACCAGCGCCGCGACCATCTGCGCGGCGAACGCGGCCAGGCCGAGCAGCACGCCCATGCCCAGGTTCGTGCCGCCCACCAGCAGCAGCCCCATCAGGAACGCCGAGAGCGCGAACGCCGCGCTCACCGCCCGCAGCAGCCAGCGCGCGTCCGGCAGCCGCAGGTACAGGCCCGCCGTCGCCAGGCCCAGCATGAGGGAGCTCCAGGCGGCCGACACGACCGCGCCGGCCGCCGCCAGATAGCTCAGCACCGGCGGGGCGTTCCTGACCAGCCGCCACACCAGGTAGGCGACCAGCGCGAACAGCGCGTTCAGCCCCAGGTCGGCGAAGTAGTCCGCCGACAGGCCGCCCCCGCCCGAGCCCCGCACCAGAGCCGCCGCGTAGACCGCCAGGATGATCGTCACCGGGTCGTCGAAGGACGACCACGCGCCGAGGATCGTCTTGGCCCGCGCGGAGAGCCGGTCGTCCTTCATCACGGAGGCGACGGAGAGCGGGTCGATCTGGGCGACCACCACGGCCATGATCAGGGCGCGCGGATCGCCCGAGACGAGGTGCACCACCCCGGCGATGAACGCCGTCTTCAGCACCACCCCGACCGTGACCGCCAGCACGATCAGCCGGGTGTGCTCCCTGGCCTCGGCCCGGTCGATGCCGTGCGTGCTGCCGTACAGGCCGATGGCCAGCAGCAGGCTGCTGAACAGCACGTAGGCGGAGGAGTGCTCCAGGCCGTCCAGCCCGCCGAGCTCGGCGGCCAGCCAGCCGGCGGCGACGACGGCGATCAGGAGCCCGATTCGGGCCAATGCTCACTCCTCGGGACGGACCGTAGGTGGCCCCCCGGTTTCGGGGGGCGCTCGCGCTGGTTGATCGGGGGCAGGGTGAAGTGGCCGCGGATCATGTCCACGAGCCGGGCCATCTTGTCGTCGGCGACGTCCACCTTGCGCTGGTCGAGCGTCACCCCGACCAGGTAGCGGGTCTCGTCGACCCAGTACAGGTACAGCGCGCCGCGCTCGACGTCGAGCACGGTCCGGATGAGGATGCCGCCCTCGATCCGCCGGAACTGGTCGTTGAGCCTGCCGGTGAGCCAGTTGAGCTGGTTGCCGGCCTTCAGGTAGAGCTCCCGGCGCTCCTCCTGGGCGGTGTCGTGGAAGAAGTGGGCCAGGTCGGCGTCGTCGAGCACGTCGGTGTAGAAGCAGCACCGCCCGCCGGCGTAGTAGGCGACGAAGTGCAGGTCGTCCTGGTCGACCAGGGAGACGCAGCTGCCGAGGGCCTTCTCCACCGCCGGGCCGATGTCCGGCACGGTGCGGATCAGGATCTCCGACTCGCCGATCACCTTCCGCTTGGTGGCGGTCGGCAGCGGGCCCATCCCGGCCTCCAGGTACGGCAGGTACAGGCCCCGGTTGTACTGGACCAGCAGGTAGACGCCGGTGGCGAAGGCGAACGCGCTGACCCCCGTGGTGATGAGCCCGTGCAGCTCGCCCGGGACCGAGCCCCGCCAGAGCACCGGGCCGAACGCGGCGGCGAATCCCAGTACGGCCTCGCCCGCGGCGGTGACCGTCAGCGCGGCCACCATCAGCACCGGCAGCCGCGCCCGGATCCGGCCGATCACCGTGGCGACCGCGGCGAGCGTCACGATCACCCCGACGACGGTGACGGCGCGGGCGGTGTCGTACTCCTCGCCCTCGATGTACCACGCGAGGAACTCCAGCAGGACGGGCAGCAGGACCAGCGACGCGATGACGACCGGCAGCCGTGCGAAGCGGTCCCTGCTGTCCACGTGATCCGGCCCTCCCCGGGGTAGGAGTGACCTCCAGACTCCATGATCGTCGCGGCGGGCGTCAATGACCTCGAACGTCATGCGGACCGGCGGCCGGGGCGGGCGGGCTCCCCGTGCCGCGGCCGTACGGGGCCCGGGACGCCGGTGCGCCGGCGACCGGGGGACAGGGGGGCTCCGCCCGGACTATGGTCGGTCGGTGATCCTCGTGCCCGCGCTCGCGGCCCTCGCCGGTCTGCTGATCGGACTGCGGTCCCGTGTCCTGGTGGTCCGGTACGCGGTCCCCGGAGGAGAACGGCCCGGCCCGGAGCCCGGCCCGGATTCCGGACCGGAGTCCGGAACGGAGCCCGGAGCGGAGTCCGAGGTCGGATCCGGGGCGGAGCCCGGCCGGGAGCCTGAGCCCGCTCACCGGTCCGGACCCGGCGGCACCTCCCGCGGCGTACGGCCCGGCCCGCCGCCGCTGGCGGTGGAGGCGCTGACGGCGGCGGCGCTGGGGGCGCTCGCCCTGCGGGCGGTGGCGGGCGGGCCCCTCCCGGACCTGTCGGCGGCCGCCGTCGTGGCGTGGTCGGCGGAGCTGCTGGCCCTGTGCTGGCTGGCCGCGGTCTGCGTCCTGCTGGCCTTCGTCGACGCGGCCGTCCACCGGCTGCCCGACCGGTTCACCCTCGCCGCCTACCTCGGCACCGCCGTCCCGCTCACGGCGGCCGCCGCGGCCGGCGGCAGGTCGGACGACCTGCTGAGGGCCGGACTGGGCGGCCTGGCGCTGGCCGTCTTCTACCTGGTGCTGTTCCTGGTCAACCCGGCCGGCATGGGGCTGGGCGACGTCAAGCTCGCCGCGAGCCTGGGCACGGCGCTGGGCTGGTTCGGCTGGGACGTCCTGGTCGCCGGCGCCTTCCTGGGCTTCCTGGCGGGCGGCCTGTACGGCGGGGCGCTGCTGCTCGCCCGCCGCGCGAACCGCAGGAGCGAGATCCCCTTCGGCCCGTTCATGATCATCGGCACGTTCGCCGTCCTCCTGGCGGGCCCTGCCCCCTGATCTGCCCTCTGCGGCCCGGAGGCGCCGACGCCGCACCAGGTGGTCTGTCCGTGGACTCCGTCGGCAGGGGTGAAGATCCTTCCACCCAGAGGCTCATCTCCTTGCGTTTGTATCGAGTAATGCGAATAATGCGAATAGGAGGTGGGGGTGACTTCTATCGCACAGGTCGGCTCGGTGTCGCCTGGAGCTGTTGATCCCGAGAAGGCGGCCAGAGCGCTGCGACGCATCAACGACTACCTCGTCCACAGTCCGAGCGACAGCGAGGAATTCGAGATCCTCGTCGAAGGCGGTGCCGATCAGGCTCTGGTGCTGCCGCGTCAGGCGGTGGAGATGTTCGCGTACATCCTCGGAGCAATGGCACGAGGACAGGGCGTCCAGATCATGCCGCTCAACGCCGAACTCACGACTCAGCAGGCCGCCGACCTGCTCAACGTCTCCCGCCCGTATCTCATCGGTCTTCTCGAACGCGGTGAGATCGACTATCGCCTCGTCGGGCGCCATCGACGGGTTCGGTTCGAGGCCGTCATGGAGTACATGCGCCATGACGATCTCAAACGCAGAGCCGTGGTCGACGAACTGTCACGCCTTGGACAAGAACTCGGCGAGGATTGATCCGTGGCTCCGGTGGTCGTCTACGACGCCTGCGCGCTGTACGGCAACGCCGTTCGGGACCTGCTCATTCGAGTGGGCCGGGCGCGCCTCGTACAGCCCCGATGGACCCATCAGATCCTTGACGAGCTCGACCGTGCACTTGCCAGGCGCCCCGCCGCGACAGAGGCGAAGCGTGAACGTCTGCGGACGCTCATGCTCCAAGCGGTGGCGGACTGCCTCGTCACCGGGTTCGAGCCGCTGGTCGAAGGGCTGAAATTGCCGGACCCGGACGACCGCCACGTACTCGCTGCGGCGATCAAAGCCGGAGCAGAGGTCATCGTCACCTCGAATCTCGCGGACTTCCCCGCCGATGCGTTGGACCCGTGGGGCATCGTCGCCAAGTCTCCGGACGCGTTCCTGTTGGACCTCGTAGACATCGCTGACAGAGTCGTCTTCTCGTGCGTTCAGCAGATAGCCGACCAACGGATCAATCCGCCGGAGACGTTGGACGAGGTGCTCAAGCAGCTTGAGCGCGGCGGTTTGGTGGAGACCGCCGCCGCGCTGCGCTTCGGCTGAGCGCACCCGGATAGGCCGTCGCAGATTCCATTGGCGACGGTCATCGCCGGTGAGACGCCGCCGGTCCCGGTTCACCGCCCGCGCAGATCCGCGACCGTGCTTCCGGTACGGCGGCGCAGCAGGACGCGCAGCGTGCGCGGATGCTCGTAGCCGACCCTGCGGGCGATGGACTCCATGGGTGGCCCGACCCGAGCAGCCTCACCGTACGGCTGCTGATCGCGTCGGCGGTCCAGTTCGCGTTCGTGGCGGCCCTGGCGGTCCGGATCATGAGGGGCCTGCCGCCGGACCTCCGTACCCCGCGCCGGCCGCTCTCCCCGGTCAGGACGGGAGGGCCGGAACGATCAGCTCCTCGCCGATGAGCCCGTTCAGCCGGCGCGCCTCGTCGTCGGTGAGGAACATCAGCACCGTCGCCTGGCCGTTGTCCATGCCGTGGAAGCGGCGGCCGTCGCCCTCCAGCTCGTCCATCAGGTAGGAGACGACCATCGGGTCGGCCCAGTCGTCGACGACCTCGACGCTCCAGCGGCGCCGCCGGCCGCCGGAGGTGTACTCGAGCCAGGCCTCGCGGGCGGCGAGGTCGACGTGGTCGCGCACGTCGGTCAGCGCGTCGGGGCGGCCCGCGATCCGGCAGAGCCGCCGGGCGATCCCGACGTAGGCGCCGGGGCCCTCGACGCACTCGGTGTCGAAGTTCCACACGCGCTCGGAGAACCGGCGGCCCCACGGCTCGGCCTCGACCTCGATGCCCAGCACGAACAGCAGCAGGGTGAACGGCTCGCTCTCGTACTCCTCGCGCGGGAACGAGTGCAGCAGCTCCTCCACGGTCCTGCCGGGGGCGAGGCCGATCCCGACCCCGGCGAGCGCGGAGAGCTGATCTTCGAGCGTCATGCGCCGATGTTAACGGGCGGCCGGTGCCCGCCGTCAGCCCGTTTCCGTGCCGGAGCGTTCGGCCACGTCGGTGGCGGCGGCGGCCAGGGCCAGCACGGGGAAGATCGCGTGCGCCGGCACCCGGTAGACGCCCCGCTCGGGCTGCTCGACCAGGCCGGCCGAGGCCAGCGTCTTGAGATGGTGGTAGAGCTGGCCGGGGGAGGCGAGTCCGAGTGCGGTCTGCAGCTCGGCGATGGGCCTGGGCCCGGTGACCAGCAGCTGCAGGATCTCGAAGCGCGCCGGGTGCCCGGCGGCGGCCAGCACGGCGGCCAGCGGCCCGGCCGGCCGCCGGAGCAGCCAGCCGGGGAAGCGGTGGATCTCCCACTGCCACCGGTAGCCGCCGAAGTGGGCCCGGCCGCCGTAGGCGAACAGGCCGGTCTCATCGTCGGCCGTCTCCGCCTCCCGCGCCGCTGGGGCGGCGGGCCGGGCCTCCAGGGCCGCGACCCGCGCCTCGAGGGCCTGGAGTCTGTCGTCGACGCCGGTCAGCGGAACCTCACCTCAATGCCTCACTTCAGCGCCGCGCGCACCTTCGCGAAGAAGGCGGGCTCGGTCGCCAGCTTCAGGATGAACCGCTGATGAGCATAGCCGCGCATCCCGGAGTACCAGGTGGCCTCCGGGAGCCGGTGCAGGACCAGGACGGTCTCCCGCGGCCGCTCGCCGGGCCGGGCGGTGTACATGGCCTCGCTGATGACGCCGGGCAGCGCACCGCCCTTGGTGCCGATGCGCAGCTCGGCGGGGTCGGCGCCGGGCTGCCGCATCGGCCACTCCAGGTGCCTGCTCGCCACCGCGTCCTTCCTGAGCCCGGCCAGCACCCGGCGCAGGACGCCGGGTTCGACGCGGGTCACGGTCTCGGCCAAGGCGGCCTGACGGGCGAAGTCCGGCAGCGCGGGCGTCACCTGCTTCCCCGCCTTGACGTACCGCTTCAGGCAGGCGTCGGCCGGAAGCGCGCAGCCGCCGGGGCGGTCGGGGTCGCGGCCAGAGCGGTCGCCAGGGAGATGCTGAGGATCGCGTTCATGGCTCCACGCTAACCGATAATCCGGAATTTCGGAGTATCGATTTTTCGGGAACGCCGGATGTGCGGGGAGATCCGCCGGTGTCTCACCTGGTGAGCTGCGGCCATTCCAGTGGGCGACACGTGGAAGACTGGTCCCCATGTTGCGCTGGTTGACCGCCGGAGAGTCCCACGGCCCCGAACTCGTCGCGATCCTCGAAGGGCTGCCCGCCGGGGTGGAGGTGACCACGGCCGACATCGACAGGGCGCTGGCCAGGCGCCGCCTGGGCTACGGCCGCGGCGCCCGGATGAAGTTCGAGCAGGACCTGGTCACGATCGTCGGCGGCGTACGGCACGGCCGCACGCTCGGCAGTCCCGTCGCGATCCGCGTGGGCAACACCGAGTGGCCCAAGTGGGAGACCGTCATGGCCGCCGACCCGGTGGACCCGGCGGTGCTGGAGGGCCAGGCCCGCAACGCGCCGCGCTCCCGCCCCCGCCCCGGCCACGCCGACCTCGCCGGCATGCAGAAGTACGGCTTCGACGACGCCCGCCCGGTGCTCGACCGGGCCAGCGCCCGCGAGACCGCGGCCCGCGTCGCCCTCGGCCAGGTCGCCAGGGGCTTCCTCAAGCAGGCCCTCGGCGTCGACATCGTCAGCCACGTCGTCTCCATCGGCTCGGCGCAGACCACCGAGGGCGTCGTGCCGGGACCCGGCGACATGGACGCCGTCGACGCCGACCCGGTGCGCTGCGCCGACCCGACCGGCAGCGCCGCGATGGTCGCCGAGATCGACAGGGCCCACAAGGACGGCGACACCCTCGGCGGCGTCGTCGAGGTGCTCGCCTACGGCCTCCCGCCGGGCCTGGGCAGCTACACCCACTGGGACCGCCGCCTCGACGCCCGCCTGGCCGCCGCGCTGATGGGCATCCAGGCGATCAAGGGGGTCGCCGTCGGCGACGGCTTCGAGACCGCCCGCCGCCCCGGCTCCCGCGCCCACGACGAGATCGAGAACACCTCCGACGGCGTGCGCCGGATCACCAACCGGGCCGGCGGCGTCGAGGGCGGCATGACCAACGGCGAGGCGCTGCGCGTCAGCGCCGCGATGAAGCCGATCTCCACCGTGCCGCGTGCGCTGGCCACGATCGACGTGCTGACCGGCGAGGCCGCCCGCGCCCACCACGAGCGCTCCGACGTCTGCGCGGTCCCGGCCGCCGCGATCGTCGCCGAGGCGATGGTCGCACTGGTCCTGGCCGACGCCGCGATCGAGAAGTTCGGCGGCGACTCCGTCGAGGAGGTGGCCCGCAACGTGTCGGGCTACCTGTCGTCACTGGTGATCAAGTAGTCGGCGGCCGGTCGGGTGACCGGATCGACCGAGCGAGAGAGCGGATCGAGGGCTGAGATGGGACCGCGCGCCGTACTGATCGGTGCTCCCGGGTCGGGCAAGTCGACCGTGGGCAGGCTGCTGGCCGAGCGGCTCGGGGTCGCCTTCCGCGACACCGACGCCGACGTGGAGGCCGCGGCGGGCAAGCCGGTGAGCGACGTCTTCGTCGAGGACGGCGAGGAGCGCTTCCGCGCACTGGAGGCCGAGGCCGTACGGCGGGCGCTGGCCGAGCACGACGGCGTGCTCTCCTTGGGCGGCGGCGCGATCCTGGACGAGACGACCCGCGGGCTGCTGGCCGGCCACCGCGTCGTCTACCTGGAGGTCGGCCTGGCGCAGGCGGTGACCCGGGTGGGCCTGGGCGCGGCCCGCCCGCTGCTGGTCCTCAACCCCCGCAGCCAGCTGAAGAAGCTCATGGACGCCCGCCGCCCGATCTACGAGGCGCTGGCCGCCGTGACGGTCGCCACGGACGGGCGCGAGCCCGCCGAGGTCGTCGACGAGATCGTGAAGGGACTGGCGTGACGATCACCAGGATCGGCGTCGGCGGGGAGTCCCCGTACGACGTCGTGGTCGGCACCGGCATCCTCGGCGAGCTGCCCGGCCTGCTCGGGCCCCGGGTGCGCACCGTCGCGGTCGTGCACCCGGAGGGCCTGCCGGAGATCGCCCGGCCCGTCTGCGGCGCGATCGAGGCGGCCGGCTACGAGGTCGTCCGGCTCCCGGTGCCCGACGCCGAGCAGGCCAAGACGGCCGAGGTGGCCGCCGGGCTCTGGTCGGCCTTCGGCCGCCACGGCATGACCCGCTCCGACGCCGTGGTAGGCGTCGGCGGCGGAGCCACCACCGACCTGGCCGGGTTCGCCGCCGCCACCTGGCTGCGCGGCGTCACGGTGGTGCAGGTCCCCACCACCCTGCTCGGCATGGTGGACGCCGCGGTCGGCGGCAAGACCGGCATCAACACCCCCGAGGGCAAGAACCTCGTCGGCTCCTTCCACCCGCCCGCCGGCGTCCTGTGCGACCTGGCCACGCTGGTGACGGTGCCCCGCGCCGACTACGTCGGGGGGCTCGCGGAGATCGTCAAGGGCGGCTTCATCGCCGACCCGGAGATCCTGGCGCTCATCGAGGCCGACCCCGAGGGCGCCCGCCACCCCGACGGGCGGCACACCCGCGAGCTGATCGAGCGGAAGATCCGGGTCAAGGCCCGCGTCGTCGGCGCCGACCTGCGCGAGAGCGGCCTGCGGGAGATCCTCAACTACGGCCACACGCTGGCGCACGCCATCGAGCGGGTCGAGGACTACCGGATGCGCCACGGCGAGGCCGTCGCCATCGGCATGGTCTACGCCGCCGAGCTGTCCCGCCTGGACGGCCGGATCGGCATCGACCTGGTGGACCGGACCCGCGCCGTCCTGACCGCGGTCGGCCTGCCCACCGCCTACCGCCGGGAGGCCTGGCCCGAGCTCCGCGACCACATGCGGCTGGACAAGAAGAGCCGGGGCGCCATGCTGCGCTTCGTCGTCCTGGACGACCTGGCGAAGGTGTCCGCGCTGGAGGACCCGCCGGAGGCCCTGCTGGAGGCCGCCTACAACGAGATCGCCAGATGAGCCGGGCGGCGGACCCGGCACGGCGGGCGGGGCGCCCGTCCGCGCCGCGAGTGAGGAGTGAGACGAGCAGATGAGGACCGTCTACGTTCTCAACGGCCCCAACCTGTCGCGGCTCGGCACCCGCGAGCCGGACGTCTACGGCGCGGAGACCTTCGCCGACCTGGCCGCGCTCTGCCGGCAGACCGGCCGGGAGCTGGGCCTGTCGGTGGAGGTCAGGCAGACCGACGACGAGGCCGAGCTGGTGGGCTGGCTGCACGAGGCGGCCGACGGCAAGGTCCCGGTGGTGCTGAACCCCGCGGCGTTCACCCACTACTCCTACGCGCTGCGCGACGCCATCGCCCAGCGCACCGCGCCCCTGGTCGAGGTGCACATCTCCAACCCGGCCGCGCGCGAGGAGTTCCGGCACACCTCGGTGGTCGCCGCCGTCGCCACCGGGACGATCGCCGGGTTCGGCCTCGCCTCCTACGTGCTGGCGCTGCGGGCCGTCGCCGATCTGGTCTGAACGGGACCGGAGGATTCCCATGACGCGCTACCGGTCCTTCGTCGCCCTCGGCGACAGCTTCACCGAGGGCATGAACGACCCCGCCGTGCACCCCGCCGTCGACGCCTCCGGGCTCCCGGCCGAGGCCGGGCGCTTCCGCGGCTGGGCCGACAGGGTGGCCGAGCGGCTGGCCGCCCTCGATGAGGAGTTCCGCTACGCCAACCTCGCCGTGCGGGGCAAGCTCCTCGACCAGGTCGTCGCCGACCAGGTGCCGGTCGCCGTGGAGATGCGGCCCGACCTGGTCAGCCTCTGCGCCGGCGGCAACGACCTGCTGCGCCCGGGCAGCGACCCCGACCGGATGGCCAAGAAGCTCGCGGGAGCCGTACGGCGGCTGCGGGACACCGGGGCCGAGGTGCTGCTGTTCACCGGGGTCGATCCCCGCGACACCCCGCTGATGCGCCGCGCCCGCGGCACCTTCGCGGTCTTCTACCTGCACGTCCGCTCCATCGCCGACCTGTACGGCTGCCGCCTGGTCGACCAGTGGTCGATGCAGGGGCTGCGGGACTGGCGGGCGTGGAGCGACGACCGCCTGCACATGAACGAGGAGGGCCACCGGATGGTGGCCGCCAAGGTGTGCGAGGTGCTCGGCGTGCCCTGCGACGACGACTGGCGGGTCACCTGGCCGCCCCGGCAGGACGTCGACCCCCGGGCCAGGCGCCGCGAGGACGTCGAGTGGGTCCGCACGCACCTCGGACCGTGGGTGCTGCGCCGCCTGCGCGGCCGCTCCTCCGGCGACGACCTCGACCCCAAGCGCCCGGACCTGAAGCCCTTCGCCTGACGTCCGGGCGCCCCCGGCCGAGGACGCCGCCCGCGGGGGCGACCGGAGAAGGCCGGGGCCGCGCGGCGGGATCCGCGGCGCGTCAGGACGCGGCCAGGCGGCGGAGCGCCTCGCGGACCTTCGCCGGGTCGTTCGTGGGCCAGAAGGGCGGCAGCGAGGCGCGCAGGAACCCGGCGTAGCGGGCGGTGGCCAGGCGGGGGTCGAGGACCGCGACCACGCCCTTGTCGTGCTGGCTGCGCAGCAGGCGTCCGGCGCCCTGGGCGAGCAGCAGGGCGGCGTGCGTGGCGGCGACCGACATGAAGCCGTTGCCGCCCTTGGCCGCGACGTGGCGCTGCCGGGCGGAGCTCAGCGGGTCGTCGGGCCGGGGGAAGGGGATGCGGTCGATGACGACCAGCCGGAGCGACGGCCCGGGCACGTCCACGCCCTGCCAGAGCGAGAGCGTGCCGAACAGGCAGGTCGGCTCGTCCTCGGCGAACCGCTTGACCAGCTGCATCGTGGAGTCGTCGCCCTGGCACAGCAGCGGCACGCTCAGCCGGTCGCGCAGCGCCTCGGTGGCGGCCTTGGCCGCGCGCATCGAGGAGAACAGGCCGAGGGTCCGGCCCCCGGCCGCCTCGATCAGCTCGGTGATCTCCTCCAGGTAGGCCTCCGGCAGGCCGTCGCGGCCCGGCTGGGGCAGGTGCCTGGCGACGTAGAGGATGCCGCTGCGGGGGTGGTCGAAGGGGGAGCCGACGTCCAGGCCGGACCAGCCGGATCGGTCGCCGTCGGCGGCGCTCAGGCCCCACTGGCGGGCCAGGCCGTCGAAGGCGCCGCCCAGGGCGAGCGTCGCGGAGGTCAGCACCACCGTGCGGTCGCCGAACAGCTTGTCGCGGAGCATCCCGGCGACGGTCAGCGGGGCGATCCGCAGGGTCGGCGGTCGGCGGTCGGTGGCCCCGTCCAGCCAGACCACCTCGGCCCGGTCGACCTCCTCGGCGTGGCCGAAGGCGTCCAGCATGCGCTGGGCGGTGTCGTGGACCTCGTCCAGCGCGGTGAAGGCCGCCTTGCGCAGCCCGGCGCTCTCGGGGTCGTCCTTGTCGCCGGCGCCGCGCGGGCCCAGCGCGGTGACGCAGGCCGACGCCGCGTCGCGGATCAGGGCGAGCGTCAGGCCCAGCACCTGGGGCAGCTCGTCGAGCCGTCCGGGCGGCGCGACCGCGAGCAGGGCCTTGAGGTCCTCGCCCGCCTGCAGGAGCCGGTCGGCGATGCCCTGCTCGACCAGGCGTCCGACCCGGCGCACGGTCAGCGCGACGGCGGTGTCGGACAGCTCGCCGGTGACCACGGAGGTGACCCGGTCGACCAGCTCGTGGGCCTCGTCGACCACCACGACGTCGTGTTCGGGCAGGAGCGGGATGTCCTCCATCGCGTCGATGGCCAGCAGCGCGTGGTTGGTCACCACGACGTTCGACTCGGCGGCGCGGGCGCGGGCCAGCTCGGCGAAGCACTCCGTGCCGCTCGGGCAGCGCTGGGCGCCCAGGCACTCCCGGGAGCTCACCGAGAACTGCCGCCAGGCCTGCTCGTTGACGCCGGGGACCAGCTCGTCGCGGTCGCCGGTCTCGGTCTCGTTCGCCCAGTCCTGGATGCGCTGGACCATCCGCCCGGTCAGGCTCACCTCGCCGGGGTCGAAGAGCTGCTCCTGCTCGTCGTCGGGCCAGCCCGCGCCGGCCTTGTAGCGGCACAGGTAGTTGCGGCGGCCCTTGAGGATCGCGAACGTGGGCTCGGCGGGCAGCAGCGGGGCGAGCGCCTCGGCCAGGCGGGGCAGGTCGCGGTCCACGAGCTGGCGCTGCAGGGCGATCGTCGCGGTGGAGACGACGACGGCGCCCTCGGAGGTCATCGCGTGCCGGATCGAGGGGATCAGGTAGGCCAGGGACTTGCCGGTGCCGGTGCCGGCCTGGACGGCCAGGTGGTCGCCGGAGTCGATCGCCCGCTGGACGGCCCGGGCCATCGCGAGCTGACCGGGCCGCTCGACCCCTCCGACGGCCTTGACCGCCAGGGCGAGCAGCTCCTCCACCGGGGGCAGGTCCGCGCCGGAGGGGGCCTTCGCGGTCTTCGCGCCCTTCGGAGCCTTTGCGCCCTTCGGAGCCTTCGAGGCCTTCGCGTCCGGGGCGCCGGGGCGCCGGCCGGCGGGAGGACCGGAGCGGTGCTCCGCCCGGTCTCCCGCCGGGTGTTCGGCGGAGCCCTCGGCGGGGCTTGCGGCGGGGCTCTCGGCGGGACTGAGGGAGTCGGTCGGCACGACAGCCAACCGTACCCGCTCGCTCCGACAACCGGGCCTGGCTCCGGAGAGTCACCGCGTGGACGTGTCCCGGTATTCCGGGCCGCGGGGTTCGCCTCGCATGGCAAACTGGCGGAACCACCGCTGCGCGTGCGTGAAGGGCCGGACAGGATCGTCCTGCCGGTGTGCGCGGGGTGGAAGATGGGGATGGAAAGACGGATTCGGTAGGGTTTCCCGAGGTCGAGTGGACGAATAAAGGCTGGTTAAAGCACCATGTCATCCATGTCGGAAGTGGTCCCGTTGCCGTCGTTCGGCGAGGTGTTCTTTGACGAGCGTGGCCAGGAGCGGGTGCTCCGGGTCACCTGGCACGACGGCACACTGGTGCTGAGCCTCTGGCGCGGTGAGATGTGCACCGCCAGTTTCCGCATGCCCATGGACGACGTGGCCCGCCTGGTGGACACCCTCGACGAGGGGTTCGTCGAGGCCGGGGGCCGCTATCCCGACGAGGTCGGGGAGGACGCCCCGGCGGGGGGCCATGCGGCTCCCGCCGCGCCCATGGAGTTCCCCGGCACCGGGCAGTACGCCCGACCGCGCCCGGAGGACTACGCCCACCCGGTCCAGCCGCCGCCCTCCACCGATCCGGCGGCCACCCAGGTCGCCCCGCCCCCGGCGGCGGAGGACCCGCGCCCGCCCGCGCTGGGACCCAACGACGTGCTCGTGGCGCGGGGCGCCGTCCCCCCGCCGGACGCGATCCCGGACCGCGTGCCGGGATACGGCGCGGCCGACGTGGTGCCGCCCGAGAACATGATCGTCGGTGACTCGCTCCCCTACGGGGCCCCCCAGCCGGGCGAGCCGTCCTACCCGGTGCCCGCCGACCCCTACGGGACGCAGCAGCTTCCGCAGCCCGACCCGTTCCCCCCGGCGCCCCGGCCCGGGGCGGACCCGTTCGCGGCGTCGCCTCACCGGCAGGCCGACCCCTTCGCCGCGGGCCGTCAGCCCGACCTCTTCACTCCGGCGCAGCCGGACCCCTACGCGCAGCAGGTCCCACCGTCCGACCCCTACGCGCAGCCGGACCCCTACGCGCAGCAGGTCCCACCGTCCGACCCCTACGCGCAGCCCGATCCCTACGGGACGCAGCAGCTTCCGCAGCCCGACCCGTTCCCTCCGGCGCCCCGGCCCGGGGCGGACCCGTTCGCGGCGTCGCCTCACCGGCAGGCCGACCCCTTCCCCCCGCCCGCCGACAGGTTCCCGCCGTCGCAGCCCGACGCCTACCCCTCCCAGGGGCACTCCACCGACCCCTACGGCATCCCGCCGGTGGGAGGGCGGCCCGACCCCTACGGCTATCCCGCTCCGGCGCAGCCCGACCCCTACGCGTTCGGAAACCCGTCGCAGCCCGCTCCGGAACGGCAGGTCCCGCCGGGCGGGCACCCGGCGGACCTGCGCGACCTCTACGGCACGCCGCCGACCTACGACCAGCCGTACGACCCCGACGACCCGCTGAACCTGCGCGCCCAGCAGGCCGACCAGCACGGACAGCCGGGGACGTCGCGCTCCTACCCGGACGCGCCGCACGCCACCGGGGAGCGGCTCCGTCCCGAGCAGGGCTACGACGAGCGGGACGGACGCCGCGACTGGTGAGGTGCGCCTCCCGGCCCGCCGGCGGCGGGGACCGGGAGGTTAGGATCCCTTCCCGGGTCTTGGGATGGACGGGGTGGGATGGACCAGACGGTCGCGCTGCAGATGCTGGTCGTGCCGGTCGCCGCGATTGCGGTGGCCGCCGTGTCCCGGCGCCGGGGGTGGCCCGCGCCGCTGCTGCTGGTCCTGGCCGGGCTGGCGCTCTCACCGTTCGTGCCGGAGTACACGCTCGATCCTGAGGTCGTCCTGCTGGTCTTCCTGCCGCCGCTGCTCTACTCCGCCGCGATCGACAGTTCCTACCTGGGGCTCAAGGCCGTCCGCAGACCGGTCGCGCTGCTCTCGGTGGGGCTGGTGCTGTTCAGCACACTGGTCATCGGCTGGGTCGTCCATCTGCTCCTGCCCGCCCTGCCGCCGGCGGCGGCCTTCGCGCTGGGGGCGATCGTGGCGCCGCCCGACGCGGTCGCCGCGGTCGCGGTGGCCCGCAGGCTGGGACTGCCCCGCAAGGTGATCACGATCCTGGTGGGGGAGAGCCTGTTCAACGACGCCACCGCGCTCACCGCCTACCGGGTGGCGGTCGCCGCCGCGCTGGGGCAGGGCATCACCTGGCTGGGCGCGGTCGGCCAGTTCGTCTACGCGGCGGTGGGCGGCGTGGTGATCGGCCTGGTGCTCGCGTGGCTGCTGTCGAAGGTCCTCGGGGCGCTCGGGGACGCGCTCGTCGAGAACACCGTCATGCTGCTCATCCCCTTCGGCGTCTACCTCGCGGCCGAGCTCGCGCACACCTCCGGCGTGGTCGCGGTGGTCGTCGTCGGCCTCTTCATCGGCCACCGCCTGCCGCGGAGCGGCTTCGGTACCCGCCTGTTGTCCGACGCGGTGTGGAAGATCATGGACTTCTTCCTGGAGTCGATCGTCTTCGCACTGATCGGCCTGCAGATGTGGCCGATCGTCAGCGCGCTCGACTGGTCCGAGCCGATGGAGCCGGTCGGCATGGCGCTGGCCGTGTTCGCCGCCGCGGTGCTGGTCCGGGCGGTCTGGATCGTGCCCGCCGCCTACCTGCCGAGGCTCCTGTCCCCGGGAGTCCGCCGCCGCGAGCCCGAGGCGCCCTCCTGGCAGCACATCACGATCATCGGCTGGGCCGGGATGCGGGGGGTGGTCTCCCTCGCGGCGGCCTTCGCCGTCCCGGAGGACTTCCCCGAGCGGCCCACGCTGCTGTTCCTCACCTTCACGGTGGTGATCGGCACGCTCCTGCTCCAGGGGTTGTCGTTCCCCTCGCTGATCCGGCGGCTGAGGGTCTCCAACGAGCGGGAGGCCTTCGCCGACGACCTGGCGGAGGCGGCCGCGCAGCAGGCGGCGGCCGCGGCCGCCCTCGCCCGGCTGGACGGGTTGGTGGCCGACGGGGTCGCCGACGTCCACCGGGAGGTCGTCGAGCAGCTCAGGCTGCGGGCCGAGCGCCGTACCCTGAGCGCCTGGGAGCGCCTGGGCGGAGGCACGGGTCCGGGCGGTGAGGACACGCCCAGCACCGTCTACCGGCGGCTGCGCAGGGAGATGCTGGCCGCCGAGCGCGAGGTGTTCGTACGCTTCCGCGACGAGCGCCGCATCGACGACGAGGTGCTCCGCCGGGTCATGCACGAGCTCGACTTCGAAGAGGCCACCCTGGAGCGCGACTGACCGGCCTTCCCGCCGGTCCCGTCCTCCCGCCGGTCCCGTCCTCCCGCCGGTCCCGTCCTCCCGCCGGTTCCGGCCGGTCACCCGGGCCGTCCTCCGGAACACCGGGTGCCCGGGATCACTCCCCGTCCCTCCTGGGGCGGGCGCGCAGGTGCGCGCGTTCGCCCTGCGCGCCGAACAGGCTGAGGAACTCGACCGGTTCGGCGTCGGCCGCGCCGAACCAGTGCGGGACGCGGGTGTCGAACTCGGCCGCCTCACCGGGGAAGAGGACCAGGTCCTGCTCGCCCAGGACGACCCGGAGCCGGCCGTTGAGGATGTAGAGCCACTCGTAGCCCTCGTGGGTCTGCGGATCGGGTTCCCTTCGCGGACTGCCGCCCGGGATCACGATCTTGTACGCCTGGATGCCGCCGGCCCTGCGGGTCAGGGGGACCATGGTCATGCCGTAGCGGGTGACCGGGCGCAGGTGGATGCGCGGATCGCCGGTGGGCGGGGCCCCGACGAGCTCGTCGAGCGTGACGCCGTGCGCCTTGGCCAGGGGGAGCAGGAGCTCCAGGGTCGGCCGGCGGGCGCCGGACTCCAGCCGGGACAGGGTGCTCACCGAGACGCCGGTCACCGCCGACAGATCGGCCAGCGTGGTCTCGCGCTGCCGGCGCAGCGCGCGCAGCCGGGGTCCGACCGCGCCGAGCGTCTGGTCGAGGTCGTCGTCCACGTCCGCCAGTTTGCCATGCCGGCAACCCGGGTTGCGTGAACGTCCGGCGGGTCCGACGGGTCCGCCCGATGGACGGTCGCCCGCTCCACCGGCGGGTCCGGCGGACTCCGCCCGTCCGATCCCTCCACCGAGGGCGGAAGGGCGCCGGGCTCAGCCGATGATCTGGTCGACGTAGCACCAGCGCCAGGTCTCGCCCGGCTCGAACGAGGAGATGACCGGGTGGGCGGCCTGCTGGAAGTGGGCGGTGGCGTGCCTGCCCGGCGAGGAGTCGCAGCAGCCGACGTGGCCGCAGGCCAGGCAGCGGCGCAGGTGCACCCAGCCGCTCCCGGCGGCGAGGCACTCCTCGCAGCCCTCCGGTGTGCGCGCGGGCGGGTCCTGGGCCTCGGTGAGATGCTGGCAGGTCGGCATGGTCGTCCCCCTCGGTGGTGTCACGATCATCGTACGGGCGGTGCGGCCCGCCGCACGGAGGCGGGCCGTCGCGGGCCCGCCGCGCCGTACCACCTGTTGGGTAGAGTCGGGACATGAGAGCCCTTCCGCGACGGACCGTCTCCCTCGCCGCCTCCGCCCTGGCCGCCGCACTGCTGACCACCGGGTGCTCCGAGATCCAGCAGGTGAGTGAGGGCGTCGACCGGGCCCAGCAGTGCATCCAGGCCGCGGGCATCGTCACCGACACCATGGCGAAGGTCACCGGCCTGCTCAACGACCCCGCGGGGATGGAGAAGGCGCTGAACGACGGGGCCGCCAAGCTGGGCGACGTGGCCGACAAGGCCGCCAACACCTCCCTCAAGGAGGCGGCCGACGGCGTGGCGGGCAGCCTGGAGGCCATCAACGTGCAGAACGCCAACGACGCGGTCGACGCGGCGCAGAAGGTCGCCGCCGACGGCGTGAAGTGGGCCGAGCAGCTCACCAACGCCTGCTGAGGCTCCCCGGGTGGTCCCGGCATCCCCAAGGGAGCAATCCCGGCTTCTCTAGGGGAAATGTCGCTGAAATAGCGTCGGCCCCATGGAGATCCCCGGGAAGGAACCGGATCCCCGGTTCACGCTGGCCAACGAACGCACCTTCCTGACCTGGCTGAGCACCTCGCTCGCGCTGACCGCGGGCGGCGTCGCCATGGCGGCCGTCTCGCCGGACGTCTTCGTGCCCTGGATGCGGACGCTGCTCGCGGTCGTCCTGGTGTCCCTGTCGGCGCTGGCCGCGGCCATGGCCTACCCGCGCTGGCGCCGGGTCCAGCACGCCCTGCGCACCTCCGCGCCCCTCCCGCCGCCCGCCCTCGCCGCGCTCTTCGGGTACGGCGTGGCGGCCGTGGCCGTGCTCGCGCTCGTTCTGATCCTGACGGCCAGGTGAGACCGGATGCCGGAGAAGAAGGGCGTGCGCCCCGCCGGACGGGGCGGTGACCGGGCCGGGGGGCGGGCGGTGACCGACCTCTGGGACGAGGGCCTGCAGAGCGAGCGGACCCGGCTGGCCTGGGTCCGTACCGCGGCCATGCTGGCCGCCGGCGGGCTGGGGATGGGCGGGATGGCCCTGCGCGCCGGAGCGTCCCCGCTGGTGGCCGCGCCCTTCGCCCTGACGGCCCTGTGCGGGGCCGCGCTGCTGGCCCGCACCGGCGTGCGCTACCAGCGGGTCCAGGACGCCCTCCACGGGGGCCGCCTCCTGGACGAGCGCGCCGACGCGGTCCTGGCCTGGCTGGGCGCCCTCACCGCGGTCGCCGCCTCCGCCGTCTTCGTCCTGTCCCGGTAGGCGCCTCCCAGCCGTCTCGGCCGTCTCGGCCGGGACGGATCGCGGGCCGGCGCCGGGCATCCGGGTCCGCCGTACCGAAGGACCGGGTCCGCCGGACATCCTGGTCTGCTGCATTGAACGGCCGGAGCCGGGGCAGTGCGGACGGGATGTTCGAGGATTTCACCGACGAGCGCGTCGACGTGGGAGAGGCGGAACTGCGGGTGCGGCACGGCGGCTCCGGGCCGCCCGTGCTGCTCCTGCACGGCCACCCCCGCACGCACGCCACCTGGCACCGCGTCGCGCCGCTGCTGGCCACCGGCTTCACCGTCGTCTGCCCCGACCTGCGCGGCTACGGGCAGTCGTCCAAACCGCCCGGCACCCCCGGCCACGAGACCTACTCCAAGCGGGCCATGGCCCGCGACTGCGCGGCGCTGATGCGCGCCCTCGGCCACGAGCGCTTCGCGGTCGCCGGGCACGACAGGGGCGCCTACGTGGCCCAGCGCCTGGCCCTGGACCACCCGTCGGCCGTGACCCGCGCCGCGGTGCTCGACGCGGTGCCGATCGGCGAGGCGCTGGCCCGCTGCGACGCGACGTTCGCGAGGCGCTGGTGGCACTGGTTCTTCCTCGGGCAGGAGGAGAAGCCCGCCGAGCGCGTGATCAACGCCGATCCCGACGCCTGGTACCGGCTGGACCCGCGGGCGATGGGCGAGGAGGCCTACGCCGACGTGCGCCGGGCGATCCACGACCCGCGGACCGTGCACGCCATGTGCGAGGACTACCGGGCGGGGCTCGGCGTGGACCGGGCCGCGGACGACGCCGACCGTGCCGCGGGCCGCCGGATCGGCTGCCCCCTCCTCGTGCTCTGGTCGACCCGGGACGACATGGAGGACCTCTACGGCGACGTGCTCGCGGTCTGGCGCGACTGGGCCGACGACCTGCGGGGCGGTGCCGTCGAGAGCGGACACCACATGGCGGAGGAGGCCCCGGAACAGCTCGCCGCCGAACTGCGCGCCTTCTTCGGGGAGCCCGGCCCGCCGGGATCCGCGCGGTGACCGCGGCGCGCCTTCACCGGTCTGTCCCGCCGGTCCGGCCAGGAGGTCCGGACCCGGTGGGGCGGGGAAGGGCTCAGCAGGGCGACGGGCTCAGCGGGGCAGTCGCCCGGCGGTCTCCGCGGCCAGCCGCCGGAGGACGGGAGCGAGGTCGGGACGGTCCTGGAGCAGCTCCTCCAGACGCGCCCGCCAGGCCCCCGCCTCGGCGGACACCGCGTCCTCCCGCCGCTGCAGGCGCAGGCGCGTCTCGGTCAGAGCCTGCCGGTAGGCGGCGCCGAGGTGGTGCGCCACCGCGTCGGTGAGCCACCAGTAGACGTCGCAGTCCGCCGCGGCGACGAACGCGCGTGCGGCGTCCCACGCCGTACGAGACCGATGGTGTACGACGGTCATGGCCGGACGGTACGCCCGATCCGGCTCTCCGGCAAGGCCGTAGGACGCCGGAATCTCCGTGCCGGACCTTTCCCGCAGGGACGGCCGCCGTGGTGGCGGCCCGCGCCCGACGAGGTGACGGGGACGCGGGCCCCTCATGCCCGAGGCGCGGTTCCCACGGTGATCGTGTAGTCGACGCCTACCTCGAAGTCCTCCGAGGAGCCACGGACGACCAGCGTATGCTCGCCGGGTTCCAGCGGCGGCAGCCGCACCCACAGGCCGCAGGCGTAGTAGTCCTGGCTGCCGGACGCCCCCGTCAGGGGGTTCCCCTCGACCCCGGTCACGGAGACGCCGTCGCGCTCGAGACGCTCGGGCGCGATCTCGTTCCCGTCGAGGGTCGCCGACCCCTCGGCCGTCGCCATGAACGACGTGCAGGACGCCCGGTCGGCGACCAGGTTCACCAGCGGGACCACGATGGGCCTGTCGGCGGGGACGCCGCACGTCCGTTTGACCGTGCCGCCGAAGGTCCCAGCCAGGAACCAGACGTCCTCCGGCTGGTTCCGGTCGCAGAACCGCCCGGTGGGGTCCGCCACCGGATTGGTCTCCTCGGGCTCCGACGATGCCCAGGTCCACCAGCGTCCTTGCACGTCCTCGGCGGGAGCCGGGACGGGATCTCCTCCCCGCACGGTGAGCTCACCGCTTCCGCTTCCGCAACCGGAGACGAGGACGATGGCCAGCAGGGGCGCCGCCAGACGTTTGGGGAGCATTGCGGAAGTTTACGGCGTACGCCGATCGGCGCACGCCGTGCGGGAGGACGTACGGCGGCCGGGTCAGGAGTCGGTGCCGAGGGCGATGGTCTCGGCGACCTCGGCGTGGCGCTCGGCCTCCTCGGCGGCGAAGCGCTCGGCGTCGAGCTTGTCGGCGATCTCCTCGTCCTGCCGCATCAGCGCCTCCAGGCTCTGGCCGGCCATGTCCAGCACGCCCATGTCGGCGTAGGCCTGCTGCAGGCGGGGACTCCACAGGCCGATGTCCTTGACGCAGGGGACGATGCGGCTGAACAGAAGGGACCGGAACAGTCGTAGGTACTCGGAGCGGTCGACGCACTCCATGGCCTCGGCCACCTCCGAGCGGTTCAGGCCGAGGTTCTCCCAGGTCTCCTTGCCGCGCAGCCGGTCGCGCATCAGGTAGCAGCCCTCGATGACGAAGTCCTCGCGCTCGCGGAGTTCGGTCTCCGACAGCCCGGCGTAGTGGTCGCGCAGCGCCATGCGGCCGAAGGCGACGTGGCGGGCCTCGTCCTGCATCACGTAGGCGAGGATCTGCTTGGGCAGCGGCTTGGTGGTGATGTCGCGCATCACGCCGAAGGCGGCCAGGGCCAGGCCCTCGATGAGCACCTGCATGCCCAGGTAGGGCATGTCCCAGCGGGAGTCGCTCAGGGTGCTGTCCAGCAGCGCCTTGAGGTGCTCGTTGATGGGATAGGCCAGGCCGACCTTCTCCTGCAGGAAGCGGGCGTAGGTCTCGGCGTGCCGGGCCTCGTCCATGGTCTGGGTGGCGGCGTAGAACTTGGAGTCGAGGTCCGGCACCGACTCGACGATCCGGGCCGAGCAGATCATCGCGCCCTGCTCGCCGTGCAGGAACTGCGAGAACTGCCAGGCCGCGCCGTGCAGCCGCACGTCCTGGCGCTGCGCCTCGCCCATCCGCTCCCAGAGCGGGGTGCCGTAGATCGCGATGGTGGTGTCGGGGATGCCGAGCACGTTGTACGGATCGACCTCCAGGCCCCAGTCGATGCGCTTGACGGAGTCCCACTGCTTGTCCTTGCCCTTCTGGTAGAGGGCGAGCATGCGGCCCCTGCCGTCGTCGTACTCCCAGGTGAAGCGGGCGGCGCCGGCGGCCTCCACGTCCCACGTGGAGAGCTCGGCCGGGATCGTGTAGAGATCGTGCGTCGACATGCGGCCTCCAGAGACGTACACCGTACGTATACCGCGAGCGTGGCACGTACGGTGTACGTGCGTCAATGGGCGGAGAGAGAATGAGGGCATGTCGCCCGAGCCGCTGTCCCGTCCGCGCATCGTCGCCGCCGCCATCGCCCTGATCGAGCGGGAGGGCGCCGACGCGGTGTCCATGCGCCGGATCGCGGGCGAGCTGGGCGTGGGCGTCATGTCGCTCTACAACCACGTGCCCAACAAGGCGGCGCTGCTGGACGCGGTGGCCGAGACGGTGCTGTCGCAGATCGAGTTCGCCGACGACCCCGACGCCGAGTGGACCGAGCGGGTGCGCATCCAGGCGCGGGCGTTCCGGCAGATCGCCCACCACTACCCGCGGTGCACGATGGTGGTGGTCAGCCGCCAGCTCCAGTCGGCCGCCGGGCTGCTCCCGGTCGAGCGGGCGCTGGCCACGCTGCACGGCGCCGGGTTCGGCGGTGAGGAGGCGGTGCGCGTCCTGCGCGTGTTCATCGCCTACATCGTGGGCTCGCTGCTGCGGGAGGTCGGCGTGACCCCGACCTTCGCCCCGGTCCACCACTCCCGGGCGGAGATCGGGCAGGTGGATCCGGTGCTCTTCCCCCAGACCAGTTCCCTGGCCGCCGAGTTGGGCGCGTGCGACCACGAGGCCGAGTTCGAGTTCGGCCTGGAACTGCTCATCCGGGCCGTCGCCGTCCAGCGCGGGCGGCACGGGTGACGCCCGGGGCCGGCGGCCCCGGGCGTCCGGCGGGAGCGCGCCCTTCCCCTGGACGCTCCCGGTGGAGGGCGGTCAGTACCAGTTCGTCGACCGGAAATGACCCCACGCACCGCACGGCGAGCCGTAGCGCTGCTTGATGTACCGCAGGCCCCAGCGGATCTGCGTGACCGGACTCGACCGCCAGTCCCCGCCGCTGCCGCTCATCTTCGAGCCCGGCAGCGCCTGGGGGATGCCGTAGGCACCCGAGTGGCGGTTGTACGCCCGGTGGTTCCAGTTGCTCTCCCTGGTCCAGAGACTGTCCAGGCAGCGGAACTGGTCGTGGGACCACGCCCGGCGGGAGACGAGGCGGAACGCGATCGCCTTGTTCCTGCCCTTCGTGCTCCTCTCCGGAGGCCTGGTCACGGGCCTGGCCCGGGTGGACCAGGTGACCAGATGGAGCCGCTCCGCCGTCCCCGGGGCGGTCGTCCTCTCCACGGCCGTCGTGCGGGTCGCCTCGGTCGTGCCGGTCGCCGTGGAGCCGACCACGGCGGAGGTGGCGACCACGGTCACGGCTGCGGCGCGTAAAGCGCGGTGACTGTCCAAAACCGTCCTTCCTTCGGGCCGCGTGCGGGAGACGCGTCCGGGCACCGTGACACCCGGGCGCGCCGGCCGGTCCCGCGCCCGTGGATCGCACGAAGGACGCCCGCCCGTCCTGCCGGCATGCTTCCGGCGGGACACCGCGGCGGTCTCTCTACGCGGTTTCTAGTACGCCGGGGAAACGCCGGACGGGCCCTGCGACACGGTCGGGAAGGCTGTTTGCGCGATCTTCGCGGTTGGGGGGCGGTTCGAGTGGATCCGGCTGACCGGGGCGGACGGGCCGATGCGGAGGAGTGGGGTAAAGATCGCCCCGGCATGGGGTTTGGACCGCCCGCATCGGTGGGAGGGCGGCTCCCGCGGCGCGCCCGCCCCGGCGCGTCGCCCGCTCTCCCCGCCCGCGGGAAGTCCCCGCTCACCCGCCGGGGACCCCGTGCCCGTCCGGCAGGTGCGCCCCGTCCGTCAGATGCGCCCCGTCCGCCGGGACCGTCCGCCGGGACCGTCCGGCCGCCGTCCTTCCGCCGGACGGTTAGGCTGCCCACCATGAGCATCCGTGACATCCCCGTGCAGACCCTCGACGGAGCCCCCACCACGCTGGCCGAGCTCGCGGCGGACAAGTCCGTCCTCGTGGTGAACGTCGCCTCCCGGTGCGGCCTGACCCCGCAGTACGCCGGCCTGGTCCGCCTGCAGCAGGCCTACGCCGACCGCGGCTTCACCGTCGTCGGCGTGCCCTGCAACCAGTTCATGGGCCAGGAGCCGGGCACGGCCGAGGAGATCCGGGAGTTCTGCGCGACGAACTACGGGGTGGACTTCCCGCTGCTGGCCAAGACCGACGTCAACGGGGACGGCCGGCACCCGCTCTACGCCGAGCTGACCCGGGCCGCCGACGCCGAGGGCGCGGCCGGCGACGTGCAGTGGAACTTCGAGAAGTTCCTGGTCTCCCGCGAGGGGGAGGTGCTCGCGCGGTTCCGCCCGGGTGTCACACCGGAGGACCCCGCTCTGGTCGACGCGGTCGAGAAGTCCCTGTGACCTGAGTCCCCGGGGCGTCCCCGGGCCGGTGCCGTACGGCGGCGCTCCGGAGGCGGCGCCGTACGGCCGTACGGGGCGGGCCGTACGGCGGTGCGGTTCACGGGGTGCGCCGGGGGCCGCAGCTGCCCCTGACGACGAGCTCGGTGGGGAGCAGCACCCCGCGCGGACGGCGCCCTCCCTCGCGCAGCACCAGCTCGGCCGCGCGGTAGCCGATGTCCTGCGCGGGCTGGGCGATCACGGTCAATGGCGGGGAGCAGAGCTCGGCCCAGGGCACGTCGTCGAACATGATCATCGACAGGTCCTTGGGCACCCGCAGGTCCAGCTCCCGGGCGGCCAGCACGGCGGCCTCGCCCAGCAGGTTGCCGCCGGCCAGCACCGCCGTCAGGTCGGGGCGGTGCTGGAAGAGCCCGGCCGCCGCGGCGTAGGCGGAGTCGCGGCTGCCGCGGGCGAAGACGATGAGCTCCTCGTCCACCAGGGCGCCCAGCGCCTGCCGGAAGACCGCCACGCGCTGCTCCTGGCCGGGCCCGCCGAGGTAGGCGATGCGCCGGTGGCCCAGCCCGGTCAGGTAGTCCACCGCCGTCCGCACCCCGCTCCGGTCGTCGGCCAGCACGGCGGGCACGTCGTCATGGCCCGCCGCCGAGCGGTGGGCGAACACCGTGGTCAGCCCGGTCCGCAGGGTCGGCGCCCAGATCTCCGCGTCCCCGGCCGGGACCGCGACCACCCGGCCCACGCCCTGCTCCAGCAGCATGCCGATCTGCTCGGCCTCGCGTTCGGCGTCGTCGCCGGTCGTGCCCAGGATCACCGGCTCGCCGGCGGCCCGCGCGCAGGCGAGCACGCCGTCGGCCAGGCGGCCGTAGAAGCTGTCGGTGATGTCGGGCACCAGCAGGCCGATCCCGCCGGAGCGCTGCTGGCGCAGGTTGCGCCCGAGCGCGCTGGGCCGGTAGTCGAGCTGCGTCGCGACGGCCAGCACCCGCTCCCGGGTCTCGGGGCTGGCCGAGCCGCCCGACAGGACCCGCGAGACGGTGGCCACGCCGACGCCGGCCGCCTCCGCGACGTCCTTGATGGTCGTCCTGCGCGTGTTCATGGAAACGATTCCATCATGTTTTCCGTGTTCGCTCCAGCACGGAGGGATAACGGAGGAGTCGATGACGGCCGAAAACGGGCTTTTCTCTTGACATGGGTGTCCGGTTCGGGTGAGATGCATGAAAACGTATCCACTATCGGGTGAACGCGGGGTTGGCCCGAGGCGTTAAGGACTCCCATGGCTTCCATCGTTCTCAGCAACGTCGACAAGATCTACGCGGGCGGCGTGAAAGCCGTGAACGGCCTCAACCTTGAGATCAAGGACGGCGAGTTCATGGTGCTGGTCGGCCCGTCCGGCTGCGGTAAGTCCACCGCGCTGCGGATGATCGCCGGCCTTGAGGACATCAGCGGCGGCGAGATCATCATCGGCGACCGGGTGGTCAACCACCTGCCGCCGAAGGACCGCGACATCGCGATGGTCTTCCAGAACTACGCGCTCTACCCGCACATGACCGTCGAGGAGAACCTCGCCTTCGGTCTGAAGCTCCGCAAGATGCCGAAGGCGGAGATCTCCAAGCGGGTCGGCGAGGCCGCCAAGATGCTCGGCCTGGAGCAGTACCTCAAGCGCAAGCCGGCCGCCCTCTCCGGCGGTCAGCGCCAGCGTGTCGCGATGGGCCGCGCCATCGTGCGCGAGCCGCAGGCCTTCCTCATGGACGAGCCGCTGTCCAACCTGGACGCCAAGCTCCGCGTCTCCATGCGCGCCTCCCTCAACACGATGCACGAGCGCCTGGGCGTGACCACCGTCTACGTCACCCACGACCAGGTCGAGGCCATGACCCTCGGCGACCGGGTCTGCGTCCTGCGCGACGGTCTGCTCCAGCAGGTCGACACCCCGCAGAACCTCTTCGACAAGCCGGTCAACCTGTTCGTCGCGGGCTTCATGGGCTCCCCGTCCATGAACTTCGTCAACGCCGAGCTGATCCGCACCGAGGGCGGCGCCGCCGTGGCCTTCGCCGGCTACAAGCTGCCGGTCCCGGACTCGACCTTCGCCGACAAGGCCGGACTCGACCAGTACATCGGCAAGAAGATCATCCTGGGCATCCGCCCCTCCGACTTCGAGGACGCCGTCGCCGCCAACGGCCACGCCGGCGGCTGGGTCCGCCTGCCGGTCCGCGCCGAGGTCACCGAGGAGCTGGGCTCCGAGATCAACGTCCTGTTCCTGATCGACGCCCCGCCGGTCCAGCACCAGGACACCGTCGCCGCCGCCGACGCCGGTGACGACGAGGACGCGACCCTGCCGCTGGTCGGCGACAAGTCGCTGTGGACCGCCCGGGTGAACTCTCGCAGCCACGTCCGCCCCGGCCAGAACATCGAGCTGGTCGTGGACACCCACAACCTGCACTTCTTCGACCCGACCTCCGGCCTGGCGATCGGCCACGCGGCCAACGCCCGCATCTGACCATCCCCGTAAGACGATCGGGCCCGTGCCGCGACCCCCTCCCGCGGCACGGGCCCTTTCGCGCCGTCCCCGGCTACCTCCGGCCGATGCGGCGGGAGATCCGGGAGGTCAGGCCGGTCGGCAGGAGCCTGCCGACCGCGACGATCGCCTTGTAGCGCAGGTCGGGCACGCTCACCCGCCGGCCCCGGGCCAGATCGCGCATGGCCTCGCCGACGACGTCGTCGGCCGAGAGCCACAGGATGCCGGGGATGCCGGAGACGTTCATCGCGGCGCGCTCGTGGAACTCGGTGCGCACGAACCCCGGGCACAGGGCCATCACCCGGACCCGGCCGCCGCCCAGCTCGGTGGCCGCGGACTCGCTGAAGTTGACCACCCACGCCTTCGACGCGCTGTAGGTGCCCCGGGTGAAGAACGCCGCCACCGAGGCCACGTTGACCACCGCGCCCCGGTCGCGCTCGCGCATCCCCGGCAGGGCGGCCAGCGTCAGCCGGAGCACCGCCTCGCAGTGCACCTTCAGCATGCGCACCTCGTCGGCGACCGGCACGTCGGGGAACGTGCCGGGCAGGCCGAACCCGGCGTTGTTGACCAGCAGGTCGACGCCCTCGCGGAGCCGCCGCTCGACCGCGGCCAGACCCTCCTCGTCCGCCAGGTCGGCGGGGAGCACCTCGGTCTCCACCCCGTAGCGCAGGCGCAGCTCCTCGGCGCGGACGAGCAGGCGTTTCTCGTCGCGGGCGACCAGGACGAGGGAGAAACCGTCGGCGGCCAGGCGGCGGGCGAACGCGGCGCCGATGCCGGCGGTCGCGCCCGTGATCAGTGCGGAAGGCATGTCCGCAGTCTATGGAAAGGCCGCCCGCGGCCCCTCGGAGGACCCGGCAGGAAGCCCGCCCCTCCGTCTCCCGTCTCGCCGCTCCCCGTTCCTGGCGGGCCGTCTCGCCGCTCCCCGCTCCCCGCGGGCCGCCTCGTCGGAATCCGGGTGACGGGCAAAGCGGAGGTGAAATCCGGGTCCCGGTCCGGTCGGCTTTCCGCGTGCACCCGCCGGGTCGCCGGGGGGACGCCCGCGCTCGGCGCTGTCATGGAACCGGTCGCGGGACAGGGCAGGACCGATCCGGGGGAGCGCGATGGGAGCACGGCACACACCCTCCGCCGTCGTTCCGGACGACGATCGGGAGGACATCCGGATCGCCGTCGTGATGAACGGCGGCGTCAGCCTCGCGGTGTGGATGGGCGGGGTGACGAACGAGATCAACCGGCTGGCCCTGAGCTCGCCCGACGCCCGTGCGGACCGCGACGCCCGTGCGGACCGCGACGCCCGTGCGGACCGCGGCGCCCGTGCGGACCGCGGCGCCCGTGCGGACCGCGGCACCCGTACGGACCGTGCGGACCGCGGCGCCCGTGCGGACCGGGAGGACGTCCGCGCGGAGGTCTACGGCGGCCTGCTGGAGCTGGTGGGCGCGACGGCCCGGGTGGACGTGATCGCGGGCACGTCGGCCGGGGGGATCAACGGGGCCGCGCTGGCGTACGCCCAGGTGTACCGGGCGGATCTGCGGTCGCTGGGCGAGGTGTGGGCCGACACGGGATCACTGGTGCGGCTGCTCCGCAGTCCCGTCTCCCCGCACCGGCCCTCCCTGCTGCGCGGCGACGGCCACCTCCTGCCGGAGCTCGCCGGAGCCCTCGACCGGCTGGTGCCCCCCGACCGGCGGCCGGACCGATACGTCCCGCCGGGTGAACGGCCGATCGACCTCATGATCACGGGGACCCTGATGAACGGCGAGCGCATGCCGTTCCACGACGACTTCGGCAACCCCATCACCGAGATCGACTCCGCGGGGATGTTCCGCTTCACCCGGGAGGCGGGCACCCGTCCGGAGGAGGATCCGTTCCACTTCTCCCACGACGTCGTCCGCCGGCTGGCGCTCGCCGCCCGGTGCACCTCCTCGTTCCCCCTCGCCTTCGAGCCGGGGTTCGCCCCGGTCGGCGCCGACGGGCCGGACGGGCTCCACCCCGACCTGGGTGCGGCCGGGACCAGGCCCGCGGTCGCCTCCTTCTCCTCGAGCCGCTACGTCCTGGACGGCGGCGTCCTGCTGAACCGGCCCGTGGAGCCGGCGCTGTCGGCGATCTACCGGCAGCCGGCGGAGCGCCAGGTGCGGCGGCTGCTGATGTACGTCAACCCCGCGCCCGCCCCGGCCGGTACGGAGGAACCCGCCCGCCGCCCCGCTGGCCACGATGCCCGCCACGATGCCGAGCATGATGGCCGCCGCCCTGCCCGCCCTGACGCCCCGCCGGAACTCGGGGACGTCCTGGAGGCCCTGTTCCGGCTGCCCTTCGAGCAGTCGGTGGCCGAGGAGCTCAGGCGGATCGAGGAGGGCAACGCGCGCGTGCGCGCCCGCAGGGCGGAGCGTCCGTCCCTGATGGGGGTGCTGGACGGCGCGCTCGCCGCCCGGCTCATGCCCGAGTACGCGCGGATCCGGACGCGCCGCGAGGCCGCCCGGATCCACGCCGCGGCCGCCCGCGCGGGAGGGCGGGCGGCGGACTGGCGCAGGGAGGACTTCGAGGCCGCGCTGACCGCGTGCGCCGGGGCGCGCGACGTGGTCCGCCGGGTGCCCGCCGCGCTGCCCGGGGACGACCCGGCCGCCGCGGACGGGGAGGGGGACTGGGACGTCGATGCGATCGAGCAGGCGGGCGAGCTCGCCGTCGACGTCCTCAAGCGCGCCATCTGGCTGGCGCCGCTGCCCGACCAGGGGCTCCGCCGCAGGCTCCGGGAGCGCAGGCGCGAACTCCACGGCGTGCTCGCGGACCTGGCGGAGGCCCGCCGGGAGGAGGAGGGGTTCTGGGCCGGGCACGTCCGGTTGCTCCCTCCGCCGCCGCCCGACCCGCACCGCCGCCGCCGGACGCTGTACGGCTGGCTGGCCGGGGCGACGGCCCGGACGGCGCCCGGCGGCGGACCCTCGGCGGCGGCGGAGGCGGCCATCCGGCGGGGCGGGATCGCGGTGCGGATCGCCGCCGTGCTCGCGGGGGCCCGGGACGACCTGTGGCGCGCCGCCGGCCGGGCCGGCGAGGACGGGCCGCCGCGGGCCGCGGTCCCGGCCGCCGCGCACGAGGCCGGGCTGCTGCGGGACCTGCTCCGCGAACTGGTGCCCGGGGAGGGGACGGCGTCGCCCGCCGCGGTGCTGCGCCGGATGCTCGCCGCCGGCGTCTGCCGGCTGGTCCTCGGCGGTGAGCCGCCGCAGGTGGAGCAGGAGGTGATCCTGCAGCAGATCAGTGCCCGGACGCCGAACTCCTTCGGCGGTCCTGCGGACCCGGGGAAACTCGCCGGGACCGGACTCGGCCAGTTCGGCGCCTTCTACAAGAGGTCCTGGCGGGTGAACGACTGGATCTGGGGCCGCCTGGACGGGGCGACCCGGATGGTGCAGGCCGTGCTCGACCCGGCGCGGCTGCTCCAGCTCGGGCTGTCCCCGCAGGAGGCGTACCGGAGGGTGCGCGCCGTCGCGGTCGGCGGGAGGTTCGCCGACGAGCTGGCGGCCCGCTTCGACGGCGACCGCGAGCGGATCGAGCGCGAGCTCGCCTTCCTGGCGGCCGGGAGGGGAGCGGACGGCTTCGCGCCGGGAGAGCCGGACGGTCCGGGATCCGGCGGGCCGGGGGCCACCGCGCCGGAGGGGCCGGACGGGCCGGACGGCGGTGCGCCGTACCCGGAACCGGACGGCGGCGCGCCGTGCCCGGGACCGGCGGCTCCGGAGCTGACCGCCACGGTCCTGGCGGTCGCACGCCGGCTGCACGCGGAGATCCTCGACGAGGAGATGGACGGCCTGGCCGAGGCCGTACGGGAGGACCTCGGCGCAGGCGCCCGGACCGGTCCGGGCGGGAGGCGGTTCCTGGAGGCCTGGCGGAAGCGGCCGGAGCCGCCGCCGATGGAGTTCCTCTTCACCGCCTTCACCGAGGCGGGGATCGGCGAAGAGCGGTTCGCCGACGAGGTGGGGACGCCGCTGTTCCTGCACACCGCGGGACGGGCCGGGGCGGTGGGAGCCGCGGTGATCGCCTCGGCGCTGGGGGCCGCGCTCCGCCCGGCGCGGCTGGTGGAGCTGCCGTGGTCGGTGGCCGGTGCGGTCGGGCAGGAGCTCGCGGCACGGGTCCGGACCGGCCGGCGGGAGGCCGAGGGCCTGCTGCGGCGGCTCCTCGAACACGGGCAGTGAGGCTCCGCGTCGAACACGGGAGGTGAGGCCCGGCGGCCCCGTCGCGCCGATCGGCCGGCCATCCGCCGGCCGCGTCCCCCACCTCGTGGGACAGGACGGCTAATCCTTCATGAACCGGGCGAGCAGCTCCTCGACCTGCACGTTGAGCCGGGCCCCCCGGGGCCAGCCGGCGTAGTGGGTCAGGAAGATGACGATCTCGCGGAGCTCGTCCGGGGTCAGCTCCCCGGTGCGCAGCGCCGCGTCGAGCTGGAGGTCGACGTCGCCGTCCATCCCCTGTCCGACGAGCAGGCCGAGCAGGAGCAGCCGCCGGTCGCGCAGGCTCAGCCCGTCGCGGGACCAGACCTCGGCGAACAGGTGCTCGACGGTCATGCCGAAGAAGTCGCCGGGGCCGCCCGGGGGGTCGTCCTCACCGTGAACCTGCTTCATGATCTCCAATCCACGGGCCCGGCGGTCGGGAGCGGTGTCGTCGAGGTGCTCGTTCATGAGTGCTCCGGTCGGCCGGTCGGGGGCGGACGCGACGAGCGGCGTCGCGGTCCCTCCATCCTTGGCCGGTTCCGCTGCGAGCGGTAGCTCCTTCCCGCCAATAGTCGCGACATATATGAACATCCCATCGGGAAATCGTCGAGGGCGCCGGAACCGGCGCTCTCCGGGAGCGCGGATCCGAGCCGTCCGACGAGGTCCAAGATCGCACACTCGGGGCCGTGCCCGGAACGCCGCCCCCCGGCGGGACCGCCGTGAGATCCCGGTGGATCCCGGGCCGCCGGCCGGTTCCGGGCTCCATGAGTTCCGGGCTCCGCGACCGGTCCCGGCCTCCGCGGGCCGCCTGCGGCGATGCGTCCGTGCGCCGGGACGAGTCCGTCGCCGTCGCTCCGCCGAAACCGCGTAACGAAGAGAGCCGATTCATCGCCGAGATCTGGTCGAGATTTCCAAGATTGCCATCGGCGGAATGGGAGGGATACTCAAAAAACGGGCACAGATCTCTTGGCGGCCCGCAACGCGGAGGTACAGCCCTGGTGCGAAGTTCACGGGCGCGGCTCGCCGCGACACCGGTGGCGCTCGTCGCGGCCCTGGCCGCCGGATGCGCGAGTCCCGAGTTCACCTACGTCCACGACACCGACGGGCGGACCTACTTCAAGGTCCCGGCCGTCTGGCGGCAGATCGACCCGAAGGCCCTGGACGCCGCCCTGGAGCGGAGCGATCCCGAGTCGGCCACCGCCCGGGCCCGCAGGAAACTCGTCTGGTCGGTCGCCTACGACGCCCACGCCGAGCCCGCCGTGCAGCACCTGTACGGCCTGGGCGCCTCCGGCGAGCCGTTCGTCCTGGCGCGGGTCGCCACGCTGCTGCCCTCCGAGCTCGACGCGCTCTCCCTGAACGGCATGCGCGACGTTCTCCTGCCCGTCTCCGAGGGGGTGCGCGCCCAGGCGGAGCAGATCCCCGGCTACCCGCTGACCGGTTTCGAGCTCCTGGCCGACGAGGTGCTCCACCCGGGCGACGGGCTGCGCGGGGTGCACGTGCGGTTCAACTACGCCGTCCAGGGCGCGGGGACGCAGACCTTCGACCTCACCTCCTACCTGAGCGAGGACGGCCGGCGGCTCTCCACGATGCTGGTCCGCTGCTCGGCGGCGTGCTACCGCGAGCGCGCCGCCGAGCTCGACAGGATCACCCAGTCCTTCAAGGTCAAGAGAGCCATCGGGTGAGGAGCAGCCCGCCTATGGAGATGAAGCCGCCCCCGTCCCCGCACCCCGAGGGCCTGCGCCCGCCCGGCACCGGCCCGACCGATCCGCGCGCCGAGACCCGCAAGCGCATGCCGCTGTGGGACCGGATCAAGTTCGTCCTCGCGCTGACGATCGTCTACCTCGTCCTGGTCTGGAACCAGCTGGCGTCTTTCACGGGCATCATGACCTTCCAGGACGCGATGCTCCGTACGGCGATCGAGGCCCCCTGGATCTTCTGGCTGCTCGGCGCCGAACTGCTGCGGCAGCTGCACTTCCTGGTCAGCGAGCGCTCCGCCGGCTACCACCGGTTCTGGACCCGCGGCGTGTTCGGCGGCTTCGAGCGCTGGAGCCACCGCCGCTTCTCCGACTGGAACCGCTTCCGGACGGCCCGCGCGGTCAAGTGGCTGTTCTGGATCGCGGTGCTGGCGCTCGTCCTCGGCGAGATGCTGGACACCTCGCCCGCCCTCGCGCTCTTCGAGGCCCCCGCGCTGCTCTGGCAGGCGCTGCCGTACGCCGCGCAGCTGGCCTTCGCGTTCTTCTTCATCGCCTTCCAGTTCATCGGCCTGTTCTGGCTGCTGTCGCGGGGCGGGGTGGAGACCTACTTCCCCGACGACATCACGACCCGCTTCTCCGACGTCTGGGGTCAGGACCACGTGGTCGAGCGGGTCAAGGAGAACATCGTCTTCCTGGAGCGCCCGGACGAGATCGAGGAGCGCGGCGGCTACGTGCCCAGCGGCCTGCTGCTGTGGGGGCCGCCGGGCACCGGCAAGACCCTGATGGCCGAGGCGGTGGCGGGGGAGACCGGCAAGCCGTACGTCTTCGTCGATCCCGGTGCGTTCGTGAACATGTTCATGGGCATCGGCATCCTGAAGGTGAAGTCGCTCTTCCGCAAGCTCCGCAAGCTCTCCCTGCGCTACGGCGGGGTGATCGTCTTCTTCGACGAGGCCGACTCCCTCGGGCGGCGCGGCTCCCTGGCGCAGCAGGGGCCGCGGGGCGGCCCGGGCTTCTCCCCGCACTCCGGCGGCTGCCACGGCCTCGGCTACCTGTCGGAGGACACCCGGTGGCTGCTCGGCCGGGCGGGGGCACGCGCCGGTACGGCAGAGCCGGAGACCGGCCGCAGCCGCTTCTTCATGGGCGGGAACATGGGCGGCGGCGGCGACCCCGGCACCCTGCAGGCGCTGCTGACCGAGCTGTCCGGCCTGAAGAAGCCGCGCGGCATCGTCAACCGGCACGTCCGGCGGCTGCTCGGCATGCGGCCCAAGCCACCGCCGAAGTACCGGATCCTCGTCATGATGGCCACCAACATGCCCGACTCGCTGGACGAGGCGCTGCTGCGGCCGGGCCGCATCGACCGCATCTACAAGGTCGGCTACCCCTCCAAGGCGGGCCGGGTCCGCACCTACCGGGGCTACTTCGACAAGGTGCGGCACGAGCTGACCGACGAGCAGCTGGACAAGCTGGCCACCATCACGCCCTACGCCACCGGCGCCACGATCAAGGACCTGGTCAACGAGTCGCTGATCACCGCGATCCGGGACGGCCGGGAGGTCATCACCTGGTCCGACGTGACCCGGGCCAAGCGGCTCAAGCAGCTCGGCCCGCCCGAGGACGTGGAGTACATCGAGCGCGAGCGGCACGCGGTGGCCGTGCACGAGGCGTGCCACGCGGTGGCCGCCTACCGGACCCGCTACCACCTCGAGATCGACATCGCCACGATCGAGAAGGGCGCCGACTACCTCGGCATGGTCGCGAGCATCAAGCCCGAGGACCAGTTCACCCGGTGGAAGTCCGAGCACGAGGCCGACATCGTGGTCTCGCTCGCCTCCCTGGCCGGGGAGCGGATGTTCTTCGCCGAGGACAACTCCTCGGGCGTCTCGGGAGACCTCTACTCGGCCACCTACCTCACCGCGCTGATGGAGGCGCACTGGGGGATGGGCCGCGGCGTGACGTCGGTGCCCGCCCTGCAGGAGCTGGAGATCATGGGCGGCACGTCCCTGCCGAAGCCCGCCGGGACCGGCGGGGGAGCCCGGCCGGCGGGCGGCGGGCAGGGGATCGCCCCGGACGTCCTCGGCGAGCGCATCGAGTACAACCTGGTGCGGCTGCTGGAGCGGACCGAGGACCTGCTGCGCGCGCACCGGCGGGAGGTCCTCTGCCTCGCCCACGCGCTGGAGACGGACAAGACGCTGAACGGCGACGACGTGGTGGCGGTGATCGAGCACCGCCGGGGGCCGCTGGTCGACGGCTCGGTCTACGCCTCCGACGACTTCTACGCCGAGATCGAGGAGTACCACCGGGAGGCGGCCCGGGCGCACCGCGAGCACAGCCGCGTGGCGCGCGACCTGCCCGTCCCGGCGGCCGTGCCCCGGATCGAACCCGCCGCGCTGGTCCCGGGCGCGGTCGCGGCGGGAAACGGCCACGGCTCCCCGGCCGTCGCCGGGCCCGCTCCGGCGGGACCCGAGTTCGTGCCGTGGGCGCAGGACCGCCCGGAGACCCCACCGGCGCCGCCGGCCCGGGCGACGGGCCCGGTACGGCCCGGCGCGGCGGGGCCGGGGCGGGACGGCACGCCGCGGCGCGGGGCGGGGGAAGCTGCGGAGGAGCACGGGCGGCAGGAGACCCGCGGGGGTGCAGGGGGCGCGAAGGGCCGGAAGGAGCGGCGCGGCCTGCGGCGGGTCGCGGTGATCGCCGCGAGTCTGGTCGCGCTGGCCGCGTTCACGCTGCTCGGCGCGGACGCGTTCAGCGGCGGGCGGGTCAGTGCGGCGGCCGGTCTGGCCGACGCGGCGGGGCGGGGCGCCTCGATGGCGGCGTTCGCGGCGGTGGTGGCCGCCTGCGTGCTGGCGGGGATCGCCTTCCTGACGGTCCGGGCGGTCCAGGCGGCGCGGGTCAGGGCGGAGGCGGAGCGCGACCGGGCGGTGGAGCGGGCCCAGCTCCTGGCCGCCGCGCTCGATCCGGAGATCGCGATGCGCGTGCTGGGCTACGACGGCGGCGACCGCCGGGCCGACTGACGGCCCCGGGGGAACCGGCGTCCGGTCCCCCCGGGGATATGTCAGTCGAACTCGCCGGCCTTCACGCCTCCGACGAAGGCGTCCCACTCGCTCGGGGTGAACGCCAGCGCCGGGCCGTGCGGGTCCTTGGAGTCGCGCACGAGGTAGAGCTCGTCGACGTCGGCCTTGTGCGCCGCCAGGGCCGGGTCACCGGGCACGACGGCCACCTCCACGCAGTCGCCTCCGGTGCTGAGACTGCTCTTGCGCCACATGACGCGGGACGGATCCACAGTGGACACCCGCATTTCTCCTCTTCGATCGGTTTTCACAGTTCTTTCGCCACCTGGGCGATGAAGGCCGCCGACGCCTCGGTGCCGAAGGCCATGGCTGTCAGGCTTCCGAACATCAGGGTGTAGCGGCGCACCTCCTCCGGATCCTCCGGAACGAGCCCGCTCGCGGCCTGCTCCAGGTAGACCAGGTCGGGATCTTCGGGCTCGGGGAAGCCGAGCAGGCAGAACTTGCCGTCGACCGCGGCGTGCGCCCCCGCGGAGAACGGGATCACCCGGATCTCCACGTTGGGCAGCCTGCCGAGGTCGATCAGCCGCTCCAACTGCTCGCGCATCACCTCGCGGCCGCCTACCCGGCGCCGGAGGACCGCCTCGTCGAGCACCGCGACGAGCTGGATCGGGTCGCTCGAGCCGTGCAGCAACCGCTGGCGCGAGATGCGCACGGAGACCTTCTCATCCACTTCGGAGGGGGTGTGGGTGATGGAGGTCGCCTCGATGACGGCACGGGCGTACGGCTCGGTCTGCATCAGGCCGGGAACGACGAGCGGTTCGTAGCACCGCACGACGGATGCCTCGGCCTCCAGACCGATGTAGGAGTCGAAACCGGGTTTGAGGGCCTGGCGGTGGCGGTGCCACCACCCCCGCTGCCGGGCCTCCTTGGCCATCTGGACCAGGGAGTCGCGCTCTTGCCCGGTCACGCCGTACACCTCGGTGAGGGCCGCCACGTCCGTCGGCTTGGGACGGGTCAGGCCCGTCTCGTACCTCCAGATGGTGGTGTCGGTGGTGCCGATCCGCTCCGCCACCTCCACCCGCGACAGGCCGCTGTTCTCTCGCAGACGGTTCAGCTCGGCCATCAGACGGCGATGCCGGGCGGTGGGACTCCTTCGGGACGCCACACCCGCACCTCCGATCGTCCGGTAGAAGAAACTGTGGAATTTCAATATGAGCTGTTGCAGTCCTTGATAGAAAGGTTCACCGTGAGTGAGTGTGCCATCCCAGAGCGGCGTCCGCATGGGAATGCATCCACCGGGGAATGAGGCGATCATGACGACCGGGCAGCAGACCGTTCCACCCCGATCCACGGTCACCCTCCACGGCGTACCGGAGTCCGTGGCGCTGGCCCGGCGCCGCGTCCGGGAGCTGCTGGGCGAGGCCCACCCGGCCTGTGACGACGTGACGCTGCTCGTCAGCGAGGTCGTCACCAACTCGGTGGTCCACTCCTGCTCCGGCGACGGAGGGCGGGTGGCGATGACGGTGGCGGTGGGCGCGGACGCCGTGCGGGTGGAGGTGAGCGACGCCGGCTCGGGGCGTTCGGCACCCCACGTGCGCAACGAGCCCGAGGCGGAGAACGGGCGCGGCATGTTCCTGGTGGACCTGCTCGCCGCCCGCTGGGGGATCCGGGAGAGCGACCCGTGCGGAGTCAGGACCCTCTGGTTCGAGGTCGCCTTCTGAGCCCTCCCCCGGGCTTTCCGGGGATCCTTCCCCGGGGCCGCTCCCCGGGCCCCTCCGGGTCCCCTCCCGGTCTCCGGCGGTCCCGGGGCCGCCTCTGAGCCCCGGACGGCAGGGGCTCCGGCGGCCATAACCTCCGCATGATGTGGTGTTTGGGTCTTTGCCGACGGATCGGTGTGCCCGACTCTCGGTTCAGGCGCGTGACAACCCCCGAGAACGCGTCTGAGGAGGACACGGGTGAGACGCCGTCTGATCGTCGGGATCGCCGTCCTGGCGCTGTCATGTCTCGGCATGACCGGGGTGGGAGCCTCGGCCGAGCCGCCGCCCAACAGCCGGTACACGGTCGAGGGTCCGAGTGACTCCCGGCAGCGCAGCGCGGTCGCGGCCACCGGCGCCGCGATCGACCAGGTCGACTCCGCCTCGGTCGTGGTCACCGCCACGGAGGCCGAGGTCGCCGCGATCGAGAAGCTGGGTTACACCGTCACGAAGATCGAGGAACCCCCTCCGCCGCCGACGTCGCTGGCCGACTTCCCGCCCGCCGACTCGGCGTACCACAACTACGCCGAGATGACCGCGGCGGTGAACCGGATCGTCGCCGACCACCCGACCATCGCCAGGAAGATCAGCTACGGCACCTCCTACGAGGGCCGCGACCTGATGGCCGTGAAGATCAGCGACAACGTCGCCACCGACGAGGACGAGCCCGAGGTGCTGTTCACCCACCACCAGCACGCCCGGGAGCACCTGACCGTCGAGATGGCGCTGTACATCATGAACACGCTCACCGACGGCTACGGGAGCGACGGCCGGATCACCGGCCTGGTGAACGGCCGCGAGATCTGGATCATGCCGGACCTCAACCCGGACGGCGGCGAGTACGACATCGCGACCGGCTCCTACCGCTCCTGGCGGAAGAACCGGCAGCCCAACGCCGGCTCCTCCTCCGTCGGCACCGACATGAACCGCAACTGGGCCTACCGGTGGGGCTGCTGCGGCGGTTCCTCCACCTCGCCCTCCAGCGACACCTACCGCGGTCCCTCGGCCGCCTCCGCCCCCGAGGTCAGGGCGGTCGCCGACTGGGTGAACAGCCGGGTCGTCGGCGGCAGGCAGCAGATCAGGTCGCACATCGACTGGCACACCTACAGCGAGCTGATCCTGTGGCCGTACGGCTACACCTACGACGACACCGCGCCCGGCCTCACCCAGGACGACCACGCGGCCTACGCGGCCCTGGGCCGGAACATGGCCTCCACCAACGGCTACACCCCCGAGCAGGCGAGCGACCTCTACATCACCGACGGCACGATCGACGACTGGATGTGGGGCGTCCACAAGATCTTCAGCTACACCTTCGAGATGTACCCGACGGGCGCCTCGCCGGGCTTCTACCCGCCCGACGAGCAGATCGGTCCGCAGACGAGCCGGAACAAGGAGGCGGTCCTGCGCTTCCTGGAGTACTCCGACTGCGTCTACCGGATCACCGGCAAGGAGGCGCAGTACTGCTCCTCCGGCCCGCCGCCGGAGACGGTCTACTCCGACGGCTTCGAGACGGCGACCGGCTGGACCGCCAACCCGTCCGGCACCGACACCGCCACCTCCGGCCAGTGGGAGCGCGGCGACCCGGAGGCCACCTCCTCCAGCGGGACCAAGCAGCCCGGCACCACGGCCGGCGGCGTCAACGCCCTGGTCACCGGGCGCCTGGCGGGCTCCTCGGCCGGCGCCCACGACCTCGACGGCGGCGTCACGAGCATCCGGTCGCCGGAGATCGCCCTGCCGAGCGGCGGGACGCTGACCCTGTCGCTGGCGTGGTACCTGGCGCACGGCTCCAACTCCTCCAGCGCCGACCACCTGCGGGTGAAGGTCGTCGGCCCGTCCGGGACGACCCAGGTGTTCCAGCAGCTCGGCGCGGCGGCCGACCGCGACGGCGCGTGGGCGACGGCGACGGCGGACGTCTCCGCCTTCGCCGGGCAGACCGTCCGGATCCTGGTCGAGGCGGCCGACGCCTCGGGCGCCTCCCTGGTGGAGGCCGGAGTGGACGACGTGAAGATCACCCGGGGGGCCTGACCCCCGGCCCGGTGCGCGGTCGCCGCCCGGCGACCGCGCATCCCGGAGCGCCTCCGGGCCCGACGCGGGTCAGGCCCGGCAGACCAGCTCCCCGTGGAGCAGCGACAGCCAGCCGTCCGGCGCGGCGGCCCAGGTCCGCCAGGCCGCGGAGACGCGGTGCAGGTCCGCCTCGGTCGCGGCGCCCGAGGCGAGGGCCTGGCGGGCCATGTCGGACTGCAGGATCCGCTCGGCCCACATGCCGCCCCACCACTCCCGGTCCTCCGGCGTGGCGAAGCACCAGGTCGAGGAGGTGGCGGTGATGTCGGTGAAACCGGCGGCGCGGGCCCACGACAGCAGTCTGCGCCCGGCGTCCGGCTCGCCCCCGTTGGCCCGGGCGACCTTCTGGTAAAGGGCCAGCCACTCGTCCAGCCCGGGCGGTTCCGGGAACCAGGTGAAGGCGGCGTAGTCGCTGTCGCGGACCGCGACGATCCCGCCCGGCCGGCAGACCCGCCGCATCTCCCGCAGCGCCCGGACGGGGTCGCCCACGTGCTGCAGCACCTGGTGGGCGTGGACGACGTCGAAGGTGTCGTCGGGGAAGTCCAGCGCGTGCACGTCGGCCACGGCGAACGCGATGCCGGCCGTACCCCGCCGCTCCGCCTCGGCGCGGGCCAGGCCGAGCGCCTCGGCGGTGACCTCGGCGGCGGTGACGACGCCCGGCGCGACCCGCTCGGCCAGGTCGGCGGTGATGGTGCCGGGACCGCAGCCGACGTCCAGCAGCGACATCCCCGGCACCAGGTGGGGGAGCAGGTACGCCGCGGAGTTCTCCGCGGTGCGCCAGCGGTGGGAGCGCAGCACCGACTCGTGGTGCCCGTGGGTGTAGACGGCGTCCTTCGCGGTCATGGCCACTCCTTCGTCGAGTGGATCGACCGTAGCATTCGTCTCACTTAATGAGAGGACTTGTCTCTTCATATGAGATAGATTCAAGCGGCATGTCTTCCCGCCTGCCCTCGGGGAAAAGAGAGGAGGGGGACTCGAATGGGTCGTCACCGTCACCAACGGGGGTGGTTTCCGTGCGCGACGAGTTCAGCACGCACGAGGTGTGGTCGCTGGAGTGCCAGTGCTGCGGGCGCGTCTGGCAGGAGGGGTACGGCGTCCGCCACGTCGCGGACGAGCGCGGTCACGAGGCGGTGGTCTGGACGCAGGCGGGCGAACCGGTCCAGCCTCCCTGGTCGGGGGCGGACTGCCCCGGATGCGGCGCCTCCACGGTGAGCGCCTTCCCGCAGGGGGGGCGACTGCGGTCGGCCGCGGCCCGGACGGACGCGGGCGTCTGCCGTCCTCCCGTGGAGGCGCTGTACTCGCCCGTCCCGCGCAAGCCGCCCGTCCCGCTCTACTGACCCCTCCGGCGGGCCGTCCCGGCGGAGCGGCCCGCCGGAGCGGCCCTCGCGGATTCCGCGGGATCGGCGGGCGCCGGGTGGGTTCCGCCGGGATCCGCGGAGGCCGCGCCGCAGCACGCGGCCCCCGCGGTGGAGGCGACCCGTCGGGCCGCCCTCTGAGGACATGCCGCGATCATGATGGGGAGAACCCCGCACAACGGCAAAGACCTGGCGGAACGCCGACCGGGACCGGCCGCCTCGCTCCTGGGCGTGCGGCCGGTCGCGTTCCGGTCCGGCCATGAGGGGCCGCCGGCCGCGTCCCCGCGCCGGAGCGCGGGTCAGAGGCGGAAGCCCAGGTCGGGGACGATCTCGGCGACGTCCATCTGGGCCTTCTGCAGGCGGCCGGAGTAGTCCCAGTTCATCGCCTGCCAGCGGGTGAACTGGTCGAGCACCCACATGCCCGACTGGCGGCTGCCGTTGCCGGACTTGCCGTTCCCGCCGAAGGGCAGGTGCGCCTCGGCGCCGGAGGTGGAGTTGTTGACGCTGACCATGCCCGCGCCGATGCCCGAGCGGAACCGGAAGACCGCCTTCGGATCGGTGGTGTAGATCGACGACGAGAGCCCGTAACCGGGCCGGTCGGCCAGGGCGATCGCCTCCTCCAGCGTGCCGAAGGAGGTCACGCCCACGATCGGGCCGAACGTCTCCTCCAGGAAGAGCCGGTCGTCGGCGCGCACGCCGTCCACGACCACCGGGTGGTAGTAGAGGCCGCCGGAACCGGTGAAGCCGCCCCGCGGGTTCTCCGGCGTGATCCGGCCGACCGGGCCGGAGACCACCGTGTGGTGCGGCTCGATCCAGCCCAGGTACTCCTCGTAGCGCTCGGCGAACCTGTGGTCCAGCAGCGGTCCGCAGAGCACCTCCCCGGCCGGGTCGCCGATCTCCGCCCCCGCCACGGCCGCCGTGTAGCGGGCGAGGAACTCGTCGTGCACGCTCTCGTGCACGATCACCGTCCCGAGCGAGGTGCAGCGCTGCCCGGCCGTGCCGAACCCGGCGAACAGCGCGCCCTCCACCGCCAGGTCGAGGTCGGCGTCCGGCATGACGACCATCGGGTTCTTGCCGCCCAGCTCCAGGCAGGGCGACTGCAGATGACGCCCGCACAGCTCGCCGATCCTGCGGCCGACCCCGCTGGAGCCGGTGAACCCGACCTTGTGCACCGTGCCCTCCTCCAGCGCGGTCTCCAGGCCGGCGAAGGTCTGCTCGCCGTCGGCCAGGACGAGGTTCAGCACGCCCTCGGGGAGTCCCGCCGCGGCCAGCAGCCGGTAGAGCGCGTGCGCGGAGGCCGCGGCGTACTCGGCGGGCTTCCAGACCGCGGCGTTGCCGCACAGCAGCGCCGGGACCAGGTACCACGACGGCACCGCGACCGGGAAGTTGCCCGCGGTGACCACCGCCGCCACCCCGACGGGGACCCGGAAGGTGAACAGGCTCTTGTCCGGCATCTCCGAGGGGACGGTCTGCCCGTAGAGCCGCCGCCCCTCGCCCAGGAAGAAGTCGCAGGTGTCGACGATCTCCCGGACCTCGCCCAGCGCCTCGGCGTACGGTTTGCCGATCTCCCGGGTGACCAGCCGGGCCAGCGCCTCGGCGTTGGCCTCCACCAGCCGTCCGGCCGAGGCGATCACCCGCCCCCGCACCGGCGCGGGCACCCGTGCCCACTCCGCCTGGGCGGCCGCGGCCGTACGGCAGGCGGCGGCGAACGCGCCGGCGTCGGCCAGGTGGACGCGCGCGACGACCTCGTCCACGCGGGCGGGGTTGATCGAGTCGTAGACCGCGCCGCCGGTCGCGTCCTTGCCTCCGACGACGGAGAAGATGTCGAGGGTCACCGTTGACCTCCTTCTAGGGCGTGTGCACGCATTCTCTCCGCCCGCCGGCGGCCCGTCACATCCGCCCGCCGGGCCGGGGCGGCCGGGGCGGGATCGAGGCGTCCCGGGACGGGAGCAGGGCGGGGCAGGGCCCGCGGAGGCCGGGTCGGAGCATGCGGGAGTCGGGTCGGAGCATGCGGGAGTCGGGTCAGAGCATGCGGAAGTCGGGTCAGAGCATGCGGAAGTCGGCGAAGTCGAAGCCGGGGGAGACGACGCAGCTCACCAGCGCGCCCTCGTCCCCGGCGGGGCGGGCGGCCTGCCAGGTGCCGCCGGGGACGAGGGCCTGCGGGACCTGGCCGTCCTCCACCCGCGGTCCGAGCGTCACCGTGCGGACCGGCTGGCCCTCGTGGCCGCCCAGGACCAGGGTCAGCGGGCCACCGCGGTGCCAGAGCCACACCTCGTCGGAGCGGACCACGTGCGGGCGCGACTCCTCACCGGGCTCCAGCAGGAAGTAGATCCCGGTGGCGGTGGCGCGCGGCCCGCCGTACCCGGGCGGGGCGAGGTCGCAGGAGGTGCGCCAGGTCTCCCGGAACCAGCCCCCCTCGGGATGGGGCAGCAGGTCCAGGGCCTCGGCGAGCGGAGGGCGGGAAGACGGGAGGGAAGAGGTCGTCACCGCACCGATCCTAGAAGGCGGGCGGGACCGGGGCGGGCGCCTCGGGCGGGGGCGTCCGGAACCATGATCAGAGGTTTTGTCGGGGCGCCCCGATAGCGTGCGGCACGTGATCGAACGGTGGAACCGGGATCAGGTGCTCGCGCTCGCGCCCGACGCCTCGTCCCAGAAAGCGGCCCAGGGGGTCTCCGCGCCCGGCAAGTGGTCGGGTGCCGGAGTCACCGCCGACGCGGTGTGGGGCGAGTGCAAGGGCAGCGGCTCCACGCCCTACCGGGCCTGCGTCGACCTGACCGAGCCCGCCTACAAGTGCACCTGCCCCAGCAGGAAGTTCCCGTGCAAGCACGCCCTCGGCCTGCTGCTGCTCTGGTCGGCGGGCGGCGTCGCGGACGCCGCCGAGCCCGCCGGCTGGGCGGCCGAGTGGCTCGACCAGCGCCGCGCCCGCGCGGCCCGGCCGGCCCCCGCCCGCGCGGAGCGGAGCGAGGCGGCCCCCGACCCGAAGCGGGCCGAGCAGCGTGAGCAGCGGGTCGCGGCCGGCCTGGCGGAGCTGGAGCGCTGGCTGGCCGACCAGGTCAGGCAGGGGCTGGCCGGGACGCGGCGGCACGACCAGTGGGACGGGCTGGTCAAGCGCCTGGTCGACGCGCAGGCCCCCGGGGTCGCCGGGACCGTCTCCCGTCTCGGCTCCGTCCTGGCGGCCGAGGACTGGCCGGCCCGCCTCCTCGGCGAGTACGCCCTGCTCCACCTGCTGCTCGCCGCCCACCGGCGGCCGGTCCCCGACGGGGCGCCGGACGCGCTCGGCGCGGGGCTGCGGCAGACCGTGCGCACGCGGATCGGCTTCCCCGTCGCCAAGGAGGAGGTGCTCGCCGGCGAGACGGTCCGCGACCGGTGGGACGTGCTCGGACGGCGCGACGAGGAGCAGGACCGGCTGACCGCGCGGCGGGTGTGGCTGCGCGGCAGGACGACCGGCCGGGCCGCGCTCGTGCTCTCCTTCGCCCCCGCCGGGCAGGCGCTGGACGCCTCGCTGGTCACCGGCACCACGCTGGACGCCGACCTGGCGTTCTACCCCGGTTCGGCTCCGCTGCGCGCCCTGGTCGCCGAGCGCCGCGGCGCCGTCTCCGAGGGCGGCCCGCCCGGCTCCTCCCCGCAGGAGGCCCTCGCGGAGGTGGCGGCGGCGCTGGCGGGCGATCCCTGGATCGACTCGTGGCCGCTCGTGCTCGACCGGGTGGCCCCGATGCGGGACGGCGGGTGGCTGCTCGGCGGCCCGGACGGCGGGCTCCCGCTGCACCCGTCGGCGGGCGCGCCCTGGCGGCTGCTCGCCGTCTCGGGAGGGCACCCGCTGACCGTCGCCGCCGAGTGGACCCCGCGCGGCCTGCTGCCGCTGGCGGCCTGGAACGAGGAAGGACCGGTCGTGCTGTGAGCACCCACGCGAACATTCCGATGCGCGCCTCCGCGGACGTCCCGCAGGGCCACGGGCCGGTGTCCGGTCCCGCGACGCCCGAGGCCCCGGCGGCGGGCGGGGTGCCGGTCCCCGCCGCGGGGCCGGTGACGAGCCCTGCGACGGGCCTCACGACCCCCTGGGAGGACCTGGTCTCCACCGCGCTCGTCGGCACCGACCGCAGGCCGCCGCCCGGCGCGGCGGACCCGGCGGCGGCGGTGCTGGAGCAGGCCGCCGTGCACACCGTGCGGGTCCGCGCCGGGCGGCGGCTCCGGCGGGGGGAGCCGCTGGAGCCCGCCCCGGCCGAGGAGCAGCCCGCCGTCCCGCGCGCCGCGGGCGACCGGCTGGCCCGGATCCTCGGCGGCGAGCAGGCCAGACTGCTCACCGAATGGCTGCGGACCGCCGCCGGGCTGGGCCGCAGGGTCCCGGCGCACCTGCTGCCCGACCTGCTGGACCACGCCGCCCGCGACCGCTCGATCCGGCCGTTCGCCGCCGTCCTCGCCGGGCGGCGGGGCCGCTGGCTGGCCGGTCTCAACCCGGCCTGGGGTTTCCTGGAGCAGGAGGCCGGGGCGGCCCGGCCGAGGCCGCAGGAGTGGGAGCTGGGCACGCCCGGCGACCGCCGCGCCTACCTGGCCGCGCTGCGGGCCGACGACCCGGCCGCCGCCCGGGAGCTGCTCGCGGCGACCTGGGAGAAGGAGACCCCCGACGACCGGGCGGCCTTCCTGGAGACCTTCGCCGACGGGCTCGGCCCCGGCGACGAGCCGTTCCTGGAGGCCGCGCTCGACGACCGCCGCCGCGAGGTCAGGCACCAGGCCGCCGACCTGCTCACCCGCCTGCCGGACTCCCGGCTGGCGCGCCGGATGGCCGAGCGGGCCGCCCGCTGCTTCACCGCGGCGGGCCGCCGGATCCTGGTCACGCCGCCGCAGGAGTGCGACGCCGCGATGGAGCGCGACGGCGTCCGGTCCCGGCCGCCGCACGGCACCGGCGCCCGGAGCTGGTGGCTGCAGCAGCTCGTGGCCCGCACCCCGCTGCAGGTCTGGCCCTCCCTGCTCGGCCGCCCGCCGGGCGAGCTGGTCCGCGCGAAGATCCCCGACTGGGAGCGGGAGGTCGTGGCCGGATGGGTCAGGGCGACCGTGCTCCAGGGCGATCCCGCCTGGGCGCGGGAGCTGTTCGCCCGGGACCCGCTCGCCGACCTGCTGGCCGTACTGCCCCGCGGGGAGCAGGAGGCCGTCGCCGCCGGGTTCGTCCGGGACCACGGCCTGGACGGGCAGCTCATCATGGTCCTCGGCGGCGCCGCCGCCCCCTGGGGGCCCGCGCTGACCCGGGCCGTGCTGCAGAAGATCCTCGACCTGTCCGGCACGCAGGCGTGGAACGTCGGCGAGCTGGTCAGACTGGCCGGCGAGCGCGCCGACCCCGCCCTGTACGGCCTGGCGGAGCGCCTCTCGCTCGAACCCCCCATCCAGGAGGTCGCCGCCCTCCTGCGTTTCCGTGACGACATGCTGAAGGAGCTCACTCCATGACGACGGTGCTGCGCGCCCACGCCGAGGACCAGTACGCCGAGGAACTGGCCGTGCTGGCCAAGGACGACGACCGGGCCAGGCCGCCGGGCTGGAAGCTGTCGCCCTGGGCGGTGACCACGTACATCCTCGGCGACGGCGACCGGATCACCCCGAAGTACATCGGGCCCCGCCGCATCGTGGAGGTGGCGGTGGCGACGCTGGCCACCGACCGGGCGCTGCTGCTGCTCGGCGTGCCCGGCACCGCCAAGACCTGGCTCTCGGAGCACCTGGCCGCCGCGGTCAGCGGCGACTCCACGCTGCTCGTGCAGGGTACGGCGGGCACCGCCGAGGAGGCGATCCGCTACGGCTGGAACTACGCCCGGCTGCTGGCCGAGGGCCCGTCCCGGGACGCGCTCACCCCCAGCCCGGTGATGCGCGCGATGGCCGAGGGACGGATCGCCCGGGTCGAGGAGCTGACCCGGATGCCCTCCGACGTGCAGGACGCGCTGATCACCGTGCTGTCGGAGAAGACGCTGCCGATCCCGGAGCTGAACGAGGAGGTCCAGGCCGCGCGCGGGTTCAACGTCATCGCCACCGCCAACGACCGCGACCGCGGCGTCAACGACCTGTCCAGCGCGCTGCGCCGCCGGTTCAACACCGTGGTGCTGCCGGTGCCGGCCACCGCCGAGGAGGAGGTGGACATCGTCTCCCGCCGGGTGGAGCAGCTCGGCCGCTCCCTGGAGCTGCCCGAGACGCTGACCGGCCTGGAGGAGATCCGCCGCGTCGTCACGGTCTTCCGGGAGCTGCGGACCGGCGTCACCGAGGACGGCCGGACGAAGGTCAAGTCGCCCAGCGGAACGCTCAGCACCGCCGAGGCCATCTCCGTCATCACCAACGGCATCGCGCTGGCCGCCCACTTCGGCGACGGCGTGCTCCGCCCCTCCGACGTGGCGGCCGGGATCGCCGGAGCGGTCGTCCAGGACCCGGTCTCCGACCGCGTCGTGTGGCGCGAGTACCTCGAGACCGTCGTCCGGGAGCGCCAGGACTGGCGCGACTTCTACCGGGCGTGCCGTGACGCGGGCTGAGCCGCGGCCCGGCCCGCCGGTGGTCCCGGGCCGCCCCGGGGCCCCCGGCGGGCCGGGCACCCCCTCGGCCCGCACCACGACAGGAGGCGAACGATGAACGTGCACGTCCTCGGCGTGCGGCACCACGGACCCGGTTCGGCGCGCTCCCTGCGCGTGGAGCTGGAGCGGCTCAGGCCCGACGTCGTGCTCATCGAGGGCCCGCCGGAGGCCGACGGGCTCGTGGACCTGGCGCGGGACCCCGACCTGCGCCCGCCGGTGGCGCTGCTGGCGCACGTGCCGGGCGAGCCGTCGAAGGCGGCGTTCTGGCCGTTCGCGGTCTTCTCGCCCGAGTGGCAGGCGATCCGCTACGCGACCGGGTCGGGTGTGCCGGTGCGCTTCTGCGACCTGCCCGCCGCGCACACCCTCGCGGCCCGCCCGGACGCGCCGGATGCACTGGACGCGCCGGATGCACTGGACGCGCCGGACGCGCTGGATGCGCCGGACGCGCCCGCGGGCACAGGGGACGAGGGGGCGCGGGCCGTACGGGTCGATCCGATCGGGGCGCTCGCCCGCGCCGCCGGTTACGACGACCCCGAGCGGTGGTGGGAGGACGCGGTCGAGCACCGCGGCGACACGCCGTTCCAGGTGATCGCCGAGGCGATGGCCGCGGTCCGCGAGGGGCACGTCCCGGACGCGCACGAGGCGCGGCGCGAGGCCTTCATGCGCCGCACGGTCCGCGCGGCGCTCAAGGACGGGTTCGAGCGGGTCGTCGTGGTCTGCGGCGCCTGGCACGTTCCCGCCCTTACGGGCACGCCGGGCGCGCCGGGCACGGGCAAGGGGAAGTCCTGGGGCGCGGGGCTGCCGCCGGCGAAGGCGGACGACGCGCTGCTGCGCGGCCTGCCCAAGGCCAAGGTGGAGACGACCTGGGTGCCGTGGACCTACGGGCGGCTGGCCGCCTGGAGCGGGTACGGCGCGGGCGTGACCTCCCCGGGCTGGTACCACCACCTGTTCGCCGCGCCCGACCGGCCGGTGGAGCGGTGGCTGACCGAGGCCGCCGGGGTGCTGCGGGAGGAGGACCTGCCGGTCTCCTCCGCGCACGTCATCGAGGCCGTACGGCTGGCGCGCTCGCTGGCGGTGCTGCGCGGGCGGCCGCTGGCCGGGCTGGCGGAGGTCACCGAGGCGGCCAGGGCGGTCCTGTGCGAGGGCGACGACCTGCCGGTGGAGCTGATCGGGCGGCGCATGGTCGTGGGGGAGAGGCTCGGCCGCGTCCCCGACGCCACCCCGATGGTCCCGCTCCAGCGGCACCTGCGCGCCGAGCAGCGGCGGCTGCGGCTCAAGCCCGAGGCGCTGGAGCGCGACCTCGACCTCGACCTGCGCAAGCCGCTCGACCTGGAGCGCAGCAGACTGCTGCACCGCCTGCGCCTGCTCGGGGTGGGCTGGGGCAGCCCGCGGCAGAGCACGGGCAAGGGCACCTTCCGCGAGTCGTGGACGCTCGCGTGGCGTCCGGAGTTCGACATCGACCTGATCGAGGCGGGCGCCTGGGGCACCACCGTCCCGGCCGCCGCGGCCACCCGCGTCCGGGATCTGGGGTCCGCGGCGGTCTCCCTGTCCGACCTGACGGGGCTGGTCGAGCGCTGCCTTTTGGCCGACCTGCCGGAGGCGCTGCCGGACGTGCTGGACGCGCTGTCGGCGCGGGCGGCGCTGGACGGGGACGTGACGCACCTGATGGCGGCGCTGCCCGCGATGGTCAGGGCCCAGCGCTACGGCGACGTGCGCGGCACGCCGGCCGCGGGGCTGTCGTCGATCGCCGAGGCGCTGCTGACCCGGATCTGCGTCGGGCTGGCCCCCGCGGCGGCCGGGCTGGACGACGACGCCGCCCGCGACCTGGTCGGCCACGTCGACGCGGTGCACACCGCGGTCGGCCTGCTCGACTCCGGGGAGGACGCCGGACAGGACGCCGGGCAGGACGGGCCGAAGGCGCGCTGGCTGGGCGCGCTCCGCGCGGTGTCCCGCCGTTCCGACCTGCACGGCCTGATCGAGGGACGGCTCGTGCGGATCCTGCTGGACGCCGGCGACCTCGACACCGGCGGGGCGGAGCGGCGCATGTCCCGCGCCATGTCCGCCGGGCACCCGCCGGCCCGCGCGGCGGCCTGGATCGAGGGCTTCACCTCGGGCGGCGGGCTGCTGCTCGTCCATGACGCCCGGCTCCTCGGGCTGGTCGACGGGTGGCTCTCCGGGCTGGCCCCGGAGGCGTTCGTGGACGTGCTGCCCCTGCTGCGGCGGGCCTTCGGCGCCTTCGCCGCGCCGGAGCGCCGCTCGATCGGGGAGCGGGTCCGCGTCCTCGGCCGGGGGGCGGACCCGGGAGCGGCCGAGGACGCCGACGAGGTGGACGACGAGCGCGCGGCGGCGGCCGTGCGGACCGTGCTGGCGATTCTCGGGAGGGCCTGATGGGCGGCGGGATCACGGAGGAGGCCCGGATGGGCGACGGCGAGAGGCTGCGCCGCTGGCGGCTGGTGCTCGGCGGCGACGCCGACGGCACCGGGTGCGCGCTGGGCGGGACCGACGCGCAGATGGACGGCGCCCTGGCCGCGCTCTACAACGACGGCGGCGGGGACGGCTCGCGGGAGCGGAGCGCCGGGCTCGGCGCGTCCGCGCCGCGGGTCGCCCGCTGGCTGGGCGACATCAGGTCCTACTTCCCCTCGACCGTGGTCCAGGTGATGCAGAAGGACGCCGTCGAGCGGCTGAACCTCACCCGGCTGATGCTGGAGCCGGAGATGCTGGAGGCGGTCGAGCCGGACGTCCACCTGGTCGGCACGCTCCTGTCGCTCAACCGGGTGATGCCGGAGAAGGCCAGGGAGTCGGCCCGCGCGCTGGTCCGCAAGGTCGTCTCGGAGCTGGAGCGGCGGCTGGTGCAGAAGACGAAGGCCGCGGTGACCGGCGCGCTGGACCGCTCGGCCCGCACCCACCGGCCCCGCCGGGTCGCCGACATCGACTGGGACCGGACGATCCGGGCGAACCTGAAGAACTACCTGCCCGAGAAGAACACCGTGATCCCCTCGCGGCTGGTCGGGTACGGCCGGCGCCAGCGGGCGGTCCAGCGCGAGGTGGTGCTCTGCATCGACCAGAGCGGCTCGATGGCCGCCTCGGTCGTCTATTCCAGCGTCTTCGGGGCGGTGCTCGCCTCGATGCGGTCGCTGAGGACGTCGCTGGTGGTCTTCGACACCGCGGTCGTCGACCTCACCGACCAGCTGCACGATCCGGTGGAGCTGCTCTTCGGCACCCAGCTCGGCGGCGGGACCGACATCAACCGGGCCATCGCCTACAGCCAGGGCCTCATCACCCGGCCCACCGACTCGATCTTCATCCTGATCAGCGACCTGTACGAGGGCGGGGTCCGGCAGGAGATGCTCCGCCGGGTCGCCCAGATGACCGCGGCCGGGGTGCAGGTGATCGTCCTGCTGGCGCTGTCGGACGAGGGCGCGCCCTTCTACGACCGGGAGAACGCCGCCGCCCTGGCCGCGATGGGGGTGCCCGCCTTCGCCTGCACCCCCGACGCCTTCCCCGACCTGATGGCCGCCGCGATCGAGCGGCGCGACATCGGCCGGTGGGCCGAGCGCCGCCTGGAGCGCCCAGCGGGCTGACGGACCCGTCCCGGCGGGAGGCGGCACGGGGGCCCGTCTCCCGCCGGGACGCTCGACGCACGGCCTTCGGAAGGCGGGCCATCCGGAGGGATGCCCGGCACAGGATCGCCGGGACGCTCAGTGCCCGGCGCCCTCCTCCTCGGGGCGGGCCCGGAGGGGGAGCAGGAAGGCCGCGGCGAAGGCGACGGCGACCATGCCGGCGGAGACCCACAGGGTGATCCGCATCGCCTCGGGGAAGGCCCTGCCGCCCTCCAGCAGGCCGAAGAAGAGCGTGCCGACCGCGGCGGCGCCGAGCGCGCCGCCGAGCTGCTGGACGGCGGTGAGCGTGCCGCTGGCGGAGCCGGACTCGTGCGGCTCCACGCCGGCCAGCACGATGTCGAAGAACGGCGCCATGACCATGCTCATGCCGGCGCCGGTGACGAGCAGGGCCGGGGTGAGCTGCCACGGGGTGACGTCCGTGCCCGCCAGGTCGAGGGTGACGGCGACGCCGGCCAGGCCCGCGACCATCACGACGGCGCCCAGGTGGATCAGCCTGCGCCCCGCCTTCTGCGCCAGCCCGGCGGCGTTGACGGCGATGAAGCCGAGCACCGTCCCGACGGCGCTGGGCAGGTTGGCCAGGCCCGCCGTGAGCGGGTCATAGCCCAGACCCAGCTGGAAGTACAGGCCGAGCACCATCGAGAAGCCGACGAGCGCGGTGAAGAAGACCAACCCGGTGATCAGGCCGCCGGTGAAGGCGCGCTTGCGGAACAGTCCCGTCTCGAGCAGCGGGTCGCCGCCCGCGCGGCGCTTGCGGCTCTGGTGCCGGGCGAAGAGCGCGAGGACCGCGGCCGAGGCGGCCATGGAACCGAACGTCCAGGCGGGCCAGCCGAGGTCGCGTCCCTGCACCAGGGGGTAGATCAGCAGGAGGGCGGCGGCGGAGATCAGCCCCATGCCGGTGAGGTCCAGCCGGGAGGCGCGCTCGCCGCGGGACTCCGGCAGCAGGGTGAGGGCTCCGGCGACGGCGAGCAGGCCGAGCGGGAGGTTGATCAGGAAGATCATGCGCCAGCCGGTGCCGAACAGGTCGGCGTCGACCAGCCAGCCCGCGAGCACCGGGCCGCCGACCATGGACAGGCCCATGACCGGGCCGAAGGCGCCGAAGGCGGCGGCCAGCTCCTTCGGCGGGAACATCTCCTTGATCATGCCCAGGCCCTGCGGGAGCATCACCGCGCCGAACAGGCCCTGCAGGACCCGCGCGCCGGTCAGCATCTCGGGGGAGAGGGCCAGGCCGCACAGGAGCGAGCCGGCGGTGAAGCCCAGGGCGCCGACCACGAACATGCGCCTGCGGCCGTAGAGGTCGCCGAGGCGCCCGCCGGTGATCAGCCCGACGGCCATCGCCATGGTGTAGCCGGCGCCGAGCCACTGGATCACGCTGGTCGATCCGCCCAGGTCGGCGCGGATCGACGGGGCCGCGATGTTGGTGATCACGGAGTCGACCAGGTCCATGACCTCGACGAGGAGGATCACGAAGAGGGCGGGCCAGCGCCATCGGTACGGCGCGGCGGCGGTCTCGGGAACGGCCGGGGAGGTGCGGGTCATGAGGGGTTCCTTCCGGAGGGCACGCGACAGGGCGAGAACAGTGTTCGTTGAATACGAACGCTGTTATATAAACGAACACTGTTCGCGTCAAGTACGCCGTTCGTTCTGGGTCCGCCGTTCGTCGAACGCACTCCGTTCGACTGCCGGTACGGCGTTCGCCGGGGGGAATCCGGCGGGATACCATCGCCGCGTGACCGACATCCCCGTCCCGCCCTGGCGCAAGACCCGCGTCCCCAGCGCCCCCCGCACCGCGCTGAGCAGGGAGCTCATCGTCTCCACGGGCCTGCGGATCGTCGACGCCGAAGGGCTGGAGGCGCTGAGCATGCGCCGGGTCGCCCAGGAGCTCGGCACCGGCCCCGCCTCGCTCTACGCCCACGTGGCGAACAAGGAGGAGCTGCTCGACCTGATCTACGACCGGGTCATGGCCGAGATAGCCGTCCCCGAGCCGGATCCGGAGCGCTGGCTGGAGCAGCTCAGGGAGATGATCATGGACGCGTTCCGGGTGTTCGGCTCACACGCCGACATCGCCCGGGTGGGCCTGGCCAACATCCCGACCAGCCCCAACGCGCTGCGCATCGCCGAGGGGCAGCTGGCCATCATGCTCGCCGGCGGGGTGCCGCCGCGGATCGCCGGGCTGATGCTCGACCGGTTCGGCCTCTACATCTGCGCCGACGCCTACGAGAGCGCGCTCTACGTCAACCGGCAGCGCGGCAGCGACAAGGACCTCGACGCCTTCCTGGAGGAGACGTTCGGCCAGATCAGGGAGTTCTACCAGAGCCTGCCCGCCGGCCGCTTCCCCCTCCTCGCCGGCCACGTCGACGCGCTGACCGGTCCCGACGGCGACGAGCGGTTCGCGTTCGGCCTCGACCTGATGCTGCGCGGCCTGGCCTCCTACGTCCAGGACGCCGACGCCGACGGGAGTCCTACGCCCAAGGGCTGACCCGCCCGGCCGATGCGCCCGGCGGGGCGGCGGCCGTACGGTCCGACCATGACGACGACGGTTCTGCAACCCCCTTCGGGGATATTCGCGCGGCGCCACCGCGCGGTGACGATCGGCATGGTGGCCCTGATCGTGCTGGTCGCCTTCGAGGCGCTGGCGGTGGCGACCGCGATGCCGGTGGTCGGGCGCGAGCTCGACGGGCTCGGGCTGTACGCGCTGGCCTTCAGCGGGGCGCTGGCCGCGGGGATGACCGCCACCGTGCTGGGCGGGCGCTGGGGCGACCTGCGCGGGCCGGTGGTCCCGCTCTGGACGGGCGTGGCGGCCTTCGTCGCGGGACTCCTGCTGGCCGGGACGGCGCCCACCATGGACGTGTTCGTGCTGGGCCGGTTCGTGCAGGGCTTCGGCGGCGGCCTCTTCCAGGTGGCGCTGTACGTGCTGGTCTCCCGGGTCTACCCCGCCGAGACGCACCCGAAGGTGTTCTCGGTCTTCGCCGGGGCCTGGGTGGTGCCCTCCATGGTCGGGCCGGCGATCACCGGAGTGGTGGTCGAGCAGCTCGGCTGGCGCTGGGTCTTCCTCGGCGTGCCGCTGCTGGTCGCCCCCGCCGCGCTGCTGCTCTGGCGCGGCCTGGCCGCCGTCCCGGACGGCGGGCAGGCGGAGCGCACCGGGTCCGCGGAACGGACGCCGATCGCCCGCAGGTTCGGCTGGGCGGTGCTGGCCGCCGCGGGCGCGGCGCTCACGCAGTACGGCGGGGCGGCGCGCGGGGCGGGCGTGCTCCTCCTGGCGGCCGGACTGGCCGCGCTGGTCCCGGCCCTGGTCAAGTTGCTCCCGCCGGGCACGCTGCGCGCCGGGCGCGGCCTGCCCACGGTGATCGTGCTGCGCGGGATCGCGGCCGGCACCGTCTTCGGCGGCGAGGTGTACCTGCCGCTGATGCTCACCCAGGAGCGCGGCCTCTCCCCGGCCATGGCCGGCACGGTGCTCACCGGCGGCGCGCTCGCCTGGTCGCTCGCCTCCTGGATCGTCGGGCGCAGGCCGTACGACCGGGTCCTGATCCTGCGGACCGGTCCGCTGCTGATCGCGGCGGGGCTGCTGATGATGGCGCTGACCGTGTTCCCGGAGGTCCCGGTCGCCTTCGCCTTCGCCGGGGAGATCGTCATGGGCCTCGGGATCGGCAGCGTCTACCCCACGCTCTCGGTGCTCGTCCTGGAGCTGTCCGCGCCGGGGGAGGAGGGCGAGAACAGCGCCTCGATGGGCGTCGGGGAGTCGGCCTTCACGGTGATGACGGTCGCCGCGGTCGGCGCGATCGTCGCGGCCTTCGGCGCGGCGGGCCCCGTCTACCTGGCCTGTTTCGCGCTGACGGCGCTGGTGGCGGTCACCGGCACGCTCGTCGCGGGCCGGGTCCGGACCTGACGGGGGCATGCCGGCGGCATGGCACCATGGGAAGAACGTGCCTCTTCCTCACGTTGAAGGGTGGGTCCCGCCTCCGGGCGGGGTCCGCGTTCACCGGCACGGGAAGACCAAGGGGAGTTCATGCCACGCGTGTGCGAGCTGGAGGTGTACCGGCTGGTCCTGCCGTACGGCAGGCGGCCGGAGAGCATCCTCGTCCGGCTCACCGACTACGGGGGCATGACCGGCTGGGGGGAGGTCGTCGATCCCGGTCCCGGGACCTGGCCCGCCCTGGTGGAGCGGCTGGCCGGGGAGCTGGTCGGCGCCGACTGGGAGCATCCGGACGACCTCGGTGAGATCCCCGGCGGCCCGGCCGCCGACATGGCCTGCTGGGACCTGTGGGCCCGGATGCGCGGCGTCCCGCTGGCCCACGCCCTCGGCGGCAGCCGCACCTCGCTGACGGCCACCGTCAGGATCGGCGCCGAGCGCAACCTGGAGAGCCTGGTCGCCCGGGTCAACCGGCACGTCTGCGCCGGGTACGCGCACATCACCATGGACGTCCACCCCGGCTGGGACATCGAGCCGCTGCGCGCCGTCCGCCAGGCCTACCCGGCCCTGGGCATCGGCCTGGACGCGCGCTCCGCCTACACCGACGTCGAGGCCCTGGCGGCGCTGGACGCCTACGCGCCCTCCGTGATCGAGCGCCCGTTCACCGACCTGTCCGACCACGCCGACCTGCAGGAGCGGGTGGCCGCCCCGGTGCTGCTGGAGGTGGCCTCGGAGCGGGAGCTGGACGAGGCGGTCGCCGCGGGCGCGGGCCGCGCGCTGCTGCTCCGCCCCGCCGCGCTGGGCTCCCTGCGGAGCGTGCGGCGGGTGCACGACGGCGCCGTGGCGGCCGGCTGGGAGGTCGCCTGCGCCGGAGGGCAGGGCACGGGCCTGGCCCGGGCGGCCACCGTCGCCGCGGCCAGCCTGCCTGGGTGCAGCCTCCCCTGCGACGTGGCCGAACCGCCGCGCAGCACCCAGATCGTCACCCCTCCGGTCGGCGCCTCCGGCGGCGTGGTGGCCGTTCCGCTGACCCAGCCCGGTCTGGGGCACGCCATCGACGAGGAGCGCGTCCGCCGGCTGGCCAAGCAGTCCCACCGCGTCTGAACGGCACGCTGCGGTGGTTCGGCCGGGTCCCGCTCATGCGGTGGCGGGGGGCTGCGGTGGTCCGGCCGGGTCCCGCTCATTCGGCGGCGGGTGTGGGTGCGCACTGCGGCGGGCCGGTGGTCCTGGCGGCCGTCGCAGCCGAGGTCCGGTGGTTTCGGCCTCCGGCCGGGGCGGGCGCGCGGGGTTCGGGCCCTTATACGCCGCCAGGACCACCGGCCCGCCTCCGTGCACTGCTGCTCCGCCGTACCGATGCGGGCCGTAGCGGCTCGCTCTCCGGCCGCCCGGCGTTCCCGCCGCCGCTGAAGCGATCCGTCCGGGACCGCTCGGGCGGATCGCCGCAGCTGAAGCCACCCCGGCGGAAAGGAGCTCAGGGCCGGGCGCCGCAAGGTGCGGTTCACCGGTCGCGCGGATCTCCTCCGACCAGATGCAGTGCTTCCAGGTAGCCGTCACCGGCATCCAGCCGGGTGATGTCGCCGATCCTGTGCATGGTGCACAAGCCGTCCCAAGCGGCTCGGGAGTCGATCTGCTGGAGGCGGACCTTCTTCTTCGAAGCGATCCCCCGCGCGCGGCCGATGAAGAGGGCATCGGGGTCGATCTCCTCGAACGTCAGCCCCAGCAGAGGAAACGCCTCTGCCATGGTTTCGATCAGCCGGGCGGTGGAGTCGGGATCGACATCCGGCAACGGATCACCCGCCGCACCCCGACCGGCTTGCCCGCCCGTAACGCCCGCTCCAGTTCCCTGGTGCCCTTGCTGCTTCCCATATCCCGCCCTCTCGCAGAAGGAAGATCCACTTTCCATCCGGTTCGCGGCCCGCAGCGCCGTACGGCTCGGTTGAGAGTGACGGCCCATCGCGTCGTGGACATCTTGCATGCAGGAAGCTCGCAGGGCTTACGGTGCCCGGCCCTGAGCTCCTTTCCGCCGGGGGTGGCTTCAGCTGCGGCGGTCCGCCCGAGCGGTCCCGGACGGATCGCTTCAGCGGCGGCGGGAACGCCGGGCGGCCGGAGAGCGAGACGCTACGGCCCGCATCGGTACGGCGGAGCAGCGGTGCACGGAGGCGGGCCGGTGGTCCTGGCGGCGTATAAGGGCCCGAACCCCGCGCGCCCGCCCCGGCCGGAGGCCGAGACCACCAGAGCTCGGCTGCGACGGCCGCCAGGACCACCGGCCCGCCGCAGTGCGCACCCCCACTCGCCACCGCATGAGCGGGACCCGGCCGAACCACCGCAGCCCCCACCCGCCACCGCATGAGCGGGACCCGGCCGAACCACCGCAGCCCCCACCCGCCACCGCATGAGCGGGACCCGGCCGAACCACCGCAGCCCCCACCCGCCACCGCATGAGCGGGACCCGCCGCAGAACACCCCACCAACGGCACTCAGCCGCAGCCGTCGGTGATGCCCTTGGGCGCGGTGGGGTCCGCCGGCTTGGCGGTCGGCTTGGCGGTCGGTTTCGCGACGGCCTCGGCGGGCGCGGAGACGCTCGGTGTGACGGTCGGGGTGGCGGCCAGAGTGGCGGCGGGTGTGGCGGCCGGTGTGGCGGACGGCCGGGGAGTGGCGGCCGAGGCCCGGACGGCCTTGGCGGTGACCGCGCGGATCTTCGTCCAGTCGGGGTAGCCGGTGTTGATCAGCGGCGGCACGAACTGCACGCTGGTCACCTTGGCGCCCTTGACCTTCAGCGCCAGCGGGACCAGGTGCTCCAGCATCGGGCGCGGGATGTCGGTCCTGATCAGCTCCCGGGTGGCCAGCGCCACCTGGTTGAACCGGGCCAGCACGGTCGCCGGGTCGGCCTGCTGCAGGATGGCGCCGAGCACGCAGCGCTGGCGGCCCATCCGGCTGAAGTCGTCGCTGTAGGTGCGCGAGCGGGCGAACCACATCGCGTCGGCGCCCCCGAGCCTGCGCCGGCCCGCCTTGACCACGCCCTCGTTGTACTTGCCGAACACCACGTCGTGCGGCACGGTGATCGTCACGCCGCCGAGCGCGTCGATGAGGCGGGCGAAGCCCCACATGTTCACCAGGGCGTACCAGTCGATCTTCAACCCGAGCGTGTAGCCGACGGTGTCGATCAGGACCCGGGCGCCCTGCCCCTTCCGGCCGCCGAAGATCTCCGGGTGGGCGTCGGCGTACTCCCAGACCGCGAACAGCAGGTCCTCGCGCCCGCCTCCGGGCCCGACCGGGAGCCGGAAGCCGTTCGGGAACCGCCTGGCCATCGGGCTGCCCGGCACGAACCGGACGTTCTCCAGGTTGCGCGGGAGGCTGAGCAGGACGGTGTTGCCGGTGCGCACGTCGACGCTGGCCACGTTGATGCTGTCGGTGCGCACTCCGGGCCGGTGGTCGTCGGCGTCGCCGCCGAGCAGCAGGATGTTCACCCGGCCGCGGCCCGCCCACGGGTCCTGTTCGCGTTCGGCGGGCATCGTCGCGGCGGGGGCGGTGAAGACGCCCTCGATCGCGGTCTGGGAGACCGCGGCGTACTGCCCGACGAACCCGAACGGCAGCAGCACCGCCACCGCGAGCACGCCGGCGACCGTCCCGGCGGCGGCCTGCCCGGCGGCCGGCAGCGTGCCGGGGTTCAGCACCGTGAAGGAGTGCACGACCAGCGCGAACCAGGCGACCCCCAGGGCGAGCGAGATCACGGTGACGCCCGTCAGCCAGGACGACGCCAGCAGCCGCCCGGCGAGGCCGCCGAGGTCGGAGGTGAGCCCGACCCACAGCAGCGCGAGCAGTACCGCGGCGTACAGCGAGAGCAGCGCCAGTCCGGTCCGGCGCCAGCCCGCGCGCAGGTGCGCGGCCCCCGGCGCGATGACCGACAGCGCCGTCCACCCGATGACCGCGCCGATCCCGGGCGGCTGTGATCTGTCCCGCACCTGCTCCCCGTTTCCCGCACTCTCCGCACCCGCCGTGCGGCGCGCGCTCCGCGTCCGCGGGCTCGTGCACTCGTGCGCCGCACAGGAGATGGTAGGCGGAAGGGCAGGTCGGGCAGGCGAAGAGCGCGTGAACACATCAGAAAAACATCCCGATTAATCCAGACATTTGAACTGGAATAAGATTCGGTCATGTCTTTCACCGAGATCGAGTACGGCGTGGCCGACGGTGTGGCCACCATCACGCTCAACCGCCCGGAGCGCCTCAACGCCTTCACCTACGTGATGCGCGCCGAGCTGATCGAGGCCTTCGACCGCGCGGACGCCGACGACGAGGTGCGCGCCGTGGTCGTCACCGGGCGGGGCCGGGCCTTCTGCGCCGGGGCCGACCTCGGCGGCGGCGGCGACACCTTCGACCACCGCAGGAGCGGGGAGATGTTCGGCGGCGCCGACACCGTCGACGGCTCGCCGCGCGACGGCGGCGGCACGGTCGCCCTGCGGATCGCCCGCTCGCTCAAACCGGTCATCGGCGCGATCAACGGCCCCGCCGTCGGCGTCGGGGTGACCATGACGCTCCCCATGGACGTCCGGCTCGCCTCCGACACCGCGAGGTTCGGCTTCGTCTTCGCCCGCCGCGGCATCGTGACCGAGGCCGCCTCCAGCTGGTTCCTGCCCCGCATCGTCGGCATCTCCCAGGCGATGGAGTGGGCCGCGACCGGCCGGGTCTTCCCCGCCTCCGAGGCGCTCGACGGCCGCCTGGTCTCCCGGGTCCTGGCCCCCGCCGACCTGCTCCCGGCCGCCTACGCGCTCGCCCGCGAGATCGCCGACACCACCTCCGCCGTCTCGGTCGCCGCCATCCGCCGGCTCATGTGGTCGGGCCTGTCGGCCGCCTCCCCGTGGGAGGCGCACCGCGCCGACTCGATCCTGATGAACGTCCTGGGCGCAGCCCCGGACGCGGCCGAGGGGGTCACGTCCTTCCTGGAGAAGCGCCCGGCGGACTTCCCGATGAAGGTCAGCCGGGACCTCCCGGACGCCGTCCCCGCCTGGCCCGCCAACCCGTACGAAATATCCTGAGCGCATGCACGACGTTCTCGGCCCCGACTACGAGCTGACGGTCCTGCCCCTGCCGGACGACGACGAGGGCGAGGTCGTCGCCTCCCTCGTCCACCGCCGCGCCGCGGACCCCACCGGCCGGGCCGTGCTCTACCTGCACGGCTTCACCGACTACTTCTTCCAGACCCACCTGGCCGAGCACTTCGCCGCCCAGGGGATCGACTTCTACGGCCTGGACCTGCGCAAGTACGGCCGATCGCTGCTGCCGCACCAGACCCGCGGGTTCGTGCGCAGCGTCACCGAGTACTTCCCGGAGATCGACGAGGCGGTCCGGATCATCCGGGCCGAGCACGGCCACGAGCAGGTGGTCCTCAACGCCCACTCCACCGGCGGGCTCGTCGCCGCGCTCTGGGCCGACCGGGTCCGGGGCCGGGGGCTGGTCCAGGGCCTGGTGCTCAACAGCCCCTTCCTCGACCTCAACGTCCCCGGCCACCTGCGCCTGGCCGCCGACGTCCTGCACCTGCCGCTCTCCCGCCTGCCCGCCCGCGCCGTGCTGCCCCTCGGGCTGTCCACGGCGTACGGCACCAGCCTGCACCGCGACCACCACGGCGAGTGGGAGTTCGACCTGGAGTGGAAGCCCGTCGGCGGGTTCCCGGTGCACGCCGCCTGGCTGGCGGCGATCCGCCGGGCCCAGAAGCGGCTCCACGGCGGCCTGCGGGTGGACGTGCCGGTCCTGGTGCTCTGCGCGGAGAAGGGCCTGCGGCTGCGCGACTTCGCCCCCGAGGCGCAGGGCGCCGACACCGTGCTCGACCCCGAGCAGATCGCCCGCTGGTCGACCCGGATCGGCGGGCACGTCACCTGCGTCCGGGTGCCCGGCGGCATGCACGACCTGGTGCTCTCGCCCGAGCCCGCCCGCAAGCAGGTCTTCGCCGAGATGGACCGCTGGCTGGCCTGCTACCTGGCGCCCGGCGGCTCCTGAGGTCCGCGCCCCTCCGGTCCCGGCGGTGCGCGGCACCGCCGGGACCGGAGGACCCGGGACATTTGTCGGGGGGAGATCCGGATCGACGGACCTTCTGCGCGGGCGCGGGATCCGGCAGCGTCGGACCCATGAGACCTCTTCCCGCCGTCCGGCGGATCACCGGCCGGGCCGTGCCCGCCGCCGCGGCCCTCCTCCTCGCCGCCACCGCCTGCGCCGCCGGGCCGCCGCCGCAGGCCGACCCCGCGGTCGTCAGGACCGAGGCCGGGGCCGTGCGCGGCACGGTGACCCCCGGCCACCGCATCTTCCAGGGCGTCCCGTACGCCACCGCCGCCCGCTGGGAGTCGCCGCGGCGGGCCGGGCCCTGGCCGGGCGTGCGGGACGCCACCCGGCCCGGGAACATGTGCCCGCAGGTCGGCTCGGAGTACGCCCCCGTCACCAGCACCACCGAGGACTGCCTGGTGCTCAACGTCACCGTGCCCCGCGGCCGGGCCGCCGGGCTGCCGGTCATGGTCTGGCTGCACGGCGACGGCGCGCTCGGGGCGGGTCACTTCTCCGACGCCCGCCCGCTCGCCGCGCGCGGCACGGCCGTCGTCACGATGAACTACCGGCTCGGCGTCTTCGGCGCCTTCGGCCACCCGGGTCTGAAGGACTCCGGCACGTACGGCCTGCAGGACCAGCAGGCGGCGCTCGCCTGGGTGCGGCGCAACATCCGCGCCTTCGGCGGGGACCCGGGCAACGTGACCGTCTTCGGCGTCTCCTACGGCGCGATGTCCATCGGCGGGCACCTCACCTCGCCCGGGGCGAAGGGGCTCTTCCACCGGGCGATCATGCAGAGCGGCGAGACCATGATGGACATGCCCGCCGGCAGCCTGGTCCCCGGCGTTCCCGCGCAGCCCTCCCTCGGCTGGCGCGGCACGCGCGAGACCGAGGCGCTGGGCGCCCATTACGCCGAGCGGCTCGGCTGCCGCGACCTGGCCTGCCTGCGCGCCCTGCCGGTGGCGCGGATCCTGAGGGAGCCGCAGATCATGAACGCCTTCCAGGCGTACGCCTACGGCAACGCGGTGCTCCCGGAGATGCCCGCGGAGGCGATCCGCGCGGGCCGCCACCACCGCGTGCCGGTCCTGGCCGGGGCGACCCGGGACGAGCACCGGCTCTTCGTCGGGATGCAGTACGACGCCCGGGGCGAGCCGCTCACCGGCCGGGGCTACCGCGACCTGGTGGCGGCGGCCTTCGGCCGGGACGCCGCGCGCGTCCTGCGGCGCTACCCGGCCCGGAGCTTCGCCTCGCCGGGCATCGCCTGGGCGACGGTCCTGACCGACCGCATGTGGGCCCGGGCCACCCACGAGCAGAACACCCTGCTCGCCCGGCACGCGCCGGTCTACGCCTACGAGTTCGCCGACCGCGGCGCCCCGATGTTCCTGCCGCTGAAGACGGACTTCGACTGGGGCGCCTACCACGCGGGCGACCTGCCGTACCTGTTCCCGGAGAAGGGGGCCGCGCTCTCCCCCGGCCAGCGGGAGCTGTCGCGGCGGATGACCGCCTACTGGACGAACTTCGCCCGCACCGGCGACCCCAACGGCCCCGGCCTGCCCGCCTGGCCGCGCCTGGACGGGGGCGTGCAGTCGCTGGCCCCCGGGGCGGTCCGGCCGATCGACTACGCGGCCGGGCACCGGCTGGACTTCTGGAACTAACGTGGAGCGGGTGAAAGGTCCCGCGGCGTTCTCCTTCTGGGTGGCGCTGGTCTTCTTCCCGGCCGCCGCCCTGGCCGAGGCCCCCCGGTGGCCGGAGGCCGCCGCCCTGGCCGCCGTCGCCGCCTGCTACCTGCTGAGCGTCCGGGCCGCCTTCGCCCGGCCCGCCGCCGCCCCCGTCGCCCCCGCCGCACGGGTCGCGCTGGCGGGGCTGGCCGGCGCCGTCCTGGCCGGCTGCGCGGCCTACGGCGGCACCTGGCTCTACCTGTGCCCGCTGGTCTCCATCGCCTGCGTCCTGGTGCTGCGCGGCAGGGCCGTCCCGGCGGCCCTCTCGGCGGTGACCGTCGTCTCCATGGCGGTCGCCTTCGCCACGGGCGGCGGCCGGGACGCGGCCGGCGCCGTGGCCTGGGGCACCGCCGCCGCGGGCGTCGCCGTCCACGTCACGCTCGAGCTGTACCGGACGCGGCGGGAGCTGGCCGAGGCGGCGGTGAGCACCGAGCGGGAGCGGTTCTCCCGCGACCTGCACGACCTGCTCGGGCACACCCTCTCCCTGATCGTGGTCAAGGCCGAGGCCGTGCGGCGGCTGGCGCCCCGCGACGCCGCGGCGGCGGCCCGCCAGGCCGCCGAGATCGAGGAGATCGGCCGCCGGGCGCTGACCGAGGTGCGCGCGGCGGTCTCCGGCTACCGCGGGCACGGGCTGGCCGGGGAGCTGGCCGCCGCGGGCGCGGCCCTGCGCGCGGCCGGGGTGCGCGCGGCCGTCACCGCCGACGGGGTACGGCTCCCGCCGCACGCCGACGCGCTGCTCGGCTGGGCCGTACGGGAGGGGGTGACCAACGTGATCCGCCACGCCGGGGCCACCGTGTGCGAGATCGGGGTGCGGAAGGGGGAGGAGGAGGTCGTGCTGGAGATCGCCGACGACGGGACCGGTGGGGCGGAGGGGTGGGGCCACGGCCTGCGCGGACTGGCCGAGCGGGCCTCCGCGGCGGGGGCCCGGCTGGAGACCGGGCCCGCCGCGGGGGGAGGGTTCCGCCTCAGGGTGGCGGTGCCGGCGGGGGAGGCCCCGGCGGTGGGAGGGGGTCCGGCGGTGGGAGGGGGTCCGGCGGTGGGAGGGGGCCCGGCGGCCTCCCCGGGGGGGACGGCGTGATCCGGGTGATGATCGCCGAGGACCAGGGCATGATGCGCGACGCCCTGGCGCTGCTGCTGGACATGGAGGACGACCTCGAGATCGTCGCCCGGACCGGGGACGGCGAGGAGGTCCTGCCCGTGGCCCGCCGGACCCGCCCCGACGTCGCCCTGCTCGACATCGAGCTGCCGGGCCGCAGCGGTCTCGACGCCGTCGGCGAGCTGTGCCGCCAGGGCGTCGTCGTGCTCGTCCTGACCACCTTCGCCCGGCCCGGCTACCTGCGCCGGGCGATGGAGTCGGGGGCGGCGGGCTTCCTGGTCAAGGACGGCCCCGTCGAGGAGCTGGCCGCCGCGATCCGCCGGGCCGTGGCGGGCGAGCGGATCGTCGACCCCGCCCTGGCCGCCGCGGCGCTCACCGCCGGGCCGAGCCCGCTGACCGCGCGCGAGCGCGAGGTGCTCGCCGCGGCCCTCGGCGGCGCCGCCATCGCCGATCTCGCCGCCCGGCTCCACCTGTCGGAGAGCACCGTGCGCAACCACCTGTCGTCGGCGATCGGCAAGACCCACACCCGCAACCGGATCGAGGCCGCGCGGCTCGCCCGCGACAACGGGTGGTTGTGACCCCCGTCCCGCCCCCGTCCGGCGCCCCGCCCGCGGCCCGTACGGCGGCCCGGCCCGTACGGCGGCCCGGTCACCAGGGGAAGGCGAACAGGCCGTAGTAGGCCGCCGCGACCAGCAGCAGCCCGGTGCTGCCCAGGACCCCGGCGATCGCGACGTGCTGCGGGCGGCTGGGCTGCCAGCCCTCCCGCAGCGCCGAGACGACGGCGGCGGTGGCCGTCACCTCCTGCAGCAGCATCAATACGGCCAGCCCCCGGATCACCAGCCAGCCGGTGAGGACCGCGGGCCAGGCCCCCGCCTGGTTGACCGAGAACAGCACCAGCAGCGTGATGAAGGCCAGCACCGAGGCCAGGAGCCCGGCCCCCGTCCACGCCATCCGGCGGAACCGGCGCCGGACGGGAGGCCAGAGCCGGGCGTTGGCCTCGGCCTGGGGGCGGCTGCCGCGCAGCCGTACCACCAGCGCGGCCACCGGGCCGGCCACGTAGCCGACGGCGGCCAGGCAGAGCGTGAGCCCCAGGACCGTGCCCCCGGCGTACCACGGCGCGGCCGGGACGTCGCTGGCCTCGTAGCGCTGGACCGGGGTGGCCCCGGCGATGCGCGGCGCGGGGGGCGATTCGGGCGGGGGCGCCGCGGGGTCCGCCGTGCCGGGCAGGCCCCGGACCCAGTTGGCCAGCGTCTCCAGGTAGCCGGGGGCGAACGGCCCGCCGTGCACCCGCATGCCGTGGTCGGCCCCCTCCAGGTAGCGGATCGTGTAGGCGGGGTTGCCGGCCTCGGCGAGCGCGCGGGTGAGGGTCTGGCTGCTCTCCACGAACGGGATCGACGGATCGCGCGTGCCGTACAGGGCCAGCACCGGCCGGCGCGTCCCGCGCAGCGCCGGCACGCCGTCGTGGCGCAGGAAGTTCATGTCGACCGCGGACATCGCCCGGATGAGCAGTTCGCGGACCCCGCTCGGGGCGTGCAGCCGGTCCAGCTGCTCGCCGAGCGCCCAGCTGACCTGCCGCACGGGGGAGACGTTCGGGGCGGAGACCAGGACGGCGAAGCCGACGTCGGCGCTGCGGGAGACCGCGATCGGCACCACCCAGCTGCCCTCGCTGACCCCCCACAGCCCGGTGCGGGCCGGGTCCACGTCGGCGCGCCCGCGCAGCTCGGCCAGCATGCGCAGCGCGTCGTCGGCGAGCAGGCCGAAGTCGCGGTGCCGGAAGTCGTAGCCGACGGTCCGCTTGTCGTAGACGAGCGTGACGATCCCGGCTCGGGCCAGCCACTCGGCCTGCTCGGCGAACTCGTCGCGCACCCCCGGCCCCGCCCCCTGCACGAAGACCAGCGCGGGATGCCGGCCCGGGGTGAGCGGCGCGCGGATCGTCGCCTCCAGGCGGGTGCCCATGGCCGGGACGGTGACGTTCCGCACGGAGACGGGCGCCGTGGCGGAGACGGGCCGCAGCTCGCGGGCGGGCTGCGGCGGGAGGGTGCGGAAGGCCGGGTCCACGGTGAGCGGCGACGGATCGAACGGCGGAGGCAGGATGTAGCCCACCGTCGCCAGGGCCGCCATGATCAATCCGGCGGCCAGGCCCACCACGCCCCGGCCCACGCGCATGCCGCTCCGTTCCCCGATGGCCGTCCGTCGGAGTGTCTGCCTCCGATCGTCAACCCTACCCAGAGAGGAGGAACCGTGGGCATCCAGCAGATATCGGTGAGCCCGGCGAGACGGGAGTGGCCGCACATGCCGCCGAGTCCTGTTAGCTTCAGGCGTCATGCGGGTGCTGCACACATCGGACTGGCACCTGGGCCGCTCGTTCCACCGGGAGAGCCTCCTGGCGGCCCAGGGAGTCTTCGTCGACCATCTGATCGAGACGGTCAGGGCCGAGCGGGTCGAGGTGGTCGTCGTCTCGGGCGACGTCTACGACCGGGCGCTGCCGTCGGTCGACGCGGTCGACCTGTGCAACGAGGCGCTGCGGCGGCTGGTCGCCGAGGGCGTGCGCACCGTGCTGATCAGCGGCAACCACGACTCCGCGCGCCGCCTCGGCTTCGGCGCCGACCTGATCGACGCCGCGGGCGTGCACCTGCGCACCGACCCGGCCCGGGTCGGCACGCCGGTGCTCGTCGGGGACGTGGCGTTCTACGGCATCCCCTACCTGGAGCCCGAGCTGGTCCGCGGCCCCTGGGAGCTGCCCGAGCGCACCCACACCGCCGCCATCGGGCACGCCATGTCCCTCGTCCGCGCCGACCTCGCGCGCCGCGGCACCCGGTCGGTGGTGCTGGCCCACGCGTTCGTGACCGGCGGGCAGGCCAGCGACAGCGAGCGCGACATCAGCGTCGGCGGCGTCGCGCACGTCCCGGTCGCGGCGTTCGACGGCGTCGACTACACGGCCCTCGGCCACCTGCACGGCCGTCAGCGGATGAGTGAGACGGTGCGCTACTCCGGCTCCCCGATCGCCTACTCCTTCTCCGAGCTCGGCCAGGTCAAGGGCTCCTGGCTGGTGGAGGTCGGCCCGGACGGGTTCGCCGGCGCCGAGTTCGCCGAGGCCCCGGTGCCCCGCAGGCTCGGCCGCCTCGAAGGCCGCCTCGACGACCTGCTCGCCTCGGAGGCCCACGCCGACCACGAGGACTGCTGGCTGCAGGTGGTGCTGACCGATCCCGTCCGGCCGAAGAGCGCCATGGAGCGCCTGCGCACCCGCTTCCCGCACGCGCTCACGCTCTCCTTCGCGCCCGAGGGCGGACCGCCGGAGGCCGCGGCCCGGCCCCGCCTGGCGGGCCGACCGGAGATCGAGGTGGTGCTCGACTTCGTCCGCGAGGTGCGCGGCGAGGCCGCCGACGACGAGGAGACCCGGCTGCTCCGGCAGGCCGTCGAGGAGTCCCGCGCCAAGGAGGCGATGGCGTAGATGCGCCCCCACCGTCTGCAGATCACCGCCTTCGGCTCCTTCCCGGGTGAGGAGGAGGTCGACTTCGACGCCCTGGCCGAGGCCGGGCTGTTTTTGATCCACGGCTCCACCGGCGCGGGCAAGACCACCGTGCTGGACGCCCTGTGCTTCGCGCTCTACGGCCAGGTGCCCGGCCAGCGCAACAGCGCCCGCAGCCTGCGCTGCGACCACGCCCCGCCGGACCGGGGCCCGCGCGTCGTCCTGGAGGTCACCGTCCAGGGCCGCCGGCTGCGCGTCACCCGCTCGCCCGCCTGGCAGCGGCCCAAGAAAAAGGGCGCCGGCACCACCCTGGAACAGGCCAAGGTGGTGCTGGAGGAGCTGACGCCCGCAGGGGAGTGGCGGGGGCTGACGACCCGGATGGACGAGGCGGGCGATCTCGTCGGCGGCCTGCTCGGCATGAACCTGGCCCAGTTCTGCCAGGTCGCGATGTTGCCGCAGGGTGATTTCGCGCACTTCCTGCGCGCCGACGGCGAGGAGCGGCGCAAGGTCCTGGAACGGCTCTTCTCGGTGAAGGTCTACGCCGCCGCCGAGTCCTGGCTCGCCGACCGGCGGACCGCGGCCTTCCGCGACCAGCAGGCCCTGCGCCGGGAGGTCGACTCCGTCGTCAACCGCGTCGAGGAGGCCGCGGGCCCCGGGCTCCTGGCCGCCCTCGCCGCGCCGGCGGTCTCCGGGACGGCCCCCGCGGCGTCCCCGGAGGCGTCCCCCGAGGCGGCGACGGGAGCGGCGACGGGAGCGGCGACGGGGACGCTCGCGGTGCTCCCGGAGATGGAGCCCGGCGTCCTGGCGGCGCTCCCGGGGACCGAGGCGCCGGAGCCCTCGGCCGCCGAGCACACCGCGGAGCGCATCGCCGAGCACACCGCGGAGATGCGGGACGTGGCCGCGTGGGTGGAGGACGACCCGCTGGGATGGGCCGGGGCGCTGGCCGGGCTCGCGGAGGAGGCGGCGGCGCGGGCGGCCGCCGCGTGCGCCGGGAGCGAGGCGGCGGCGCGGCGGGCCCGCCGGCTGCTGGAGGACGGCGTCGCGCTCGCCGACCGGCGGCGGCGGCACGCCGAGGCCCTCGCCCGGAGCCGGGCGCTGCAGGAGAGCGCCGAGGAACGGGCCGACCTGGAGGCCGTCCTCGCCGAGGCGGCCCGGGCCGACCGGGTGCTCCCGCTGATCCGGGAGGCCGAGCAGCGCGCCGAGACCGCCGCCAAGGCCCGCAGCCTGGCCGCCGACGCGCTCAACCGCGCCACCCCCCTCCTGGAGCCGGACCCCCGGTACGGCGGGGCCCGGCCGGCGGGTCCCGACCGCCTGACCGCACTGGAACGCGAGCGGCTGGACGAGATCACCCGGCTGGAGGAGCTGCGCGCCGAGGAGCCGAGGCTGGCCGCGCTGCTCCGGGACCGCGAGCGGGCGGAGGCGGAGATCGCCCGTCTGACGGGTGAGCAGAGCGCGGCGGACGCGCGGCTGGCGGTCCTGCCCGGCCTGCGGGCGGAGGTGGAGGACCGCCTCACCGCCGCCCGTCTGGACGCGGCCCGGCTGCCCGCCGCGGAGGAGGCCAGGGACGCCGCCGCCCGGTTCGCGGAGCTGGAGGCGGACCTCGCCCGGCTCGACACCCGGCTGCGCGACCTGGCCGGGCAGGAGGCCGCGCTCGCCGAGGCCCGGCGGGGGCTGCCCGCCGCCCTGGAGGAGGCCGCGGCCCGGCTGGCCGCCGTGCGCGCCGAGGCCGCCGGGATCCCCGCGGCCCGGACCGCCGTCCGCGCCGCCGCCGCCGTACGGGACGCCGTCCGGCGGCGCGACGGCCTGGAGGTCCGGCTGGAGGCGGCCCACCGGGCCCGGAACGAGGCCGTCGACCGCGCCCAGGAGTCCCGCGACCGGCTCCAGGGGGTCCGCCAGGCCCGGATCGACGGCATGGCGGCCGAGCTCGCCGCCCGGCTCGTCCCCGGAGACCCCTGCGCGGTCTGCGGCTCGCCCGACCACCCCGCGCCGGCCGCCCCCGCCGACGCGGCGCCCACGCCCGACGACGAGCGAGCGGCCGAGAGCGCCTACGAGGCGGCGCTGAAGCGGCGGCAGGACGCCGAGAGCACCGTCGCCGACCTCGCCTCCCGGCTGGACGAGACCCTCGCCGCCGCGGGCGGCCTCACCGCCGGGCAGGCCGAGGAGTCGCTCGCCGCGGCGGAGCGGGAGCTCGCCGCCCTGACCGAGGCCGCCGCGGGCGAACCGGGGCTGGCCGCCGAGACGGACCGGATCACGGCCGAACTGGAGGACGTGCGGGCGCGGGCGGAGGAGGTCTCCGGCCTGCTGGCCGAGACCCGGGCCCGGCGGGAGGGGGCCGGAGCCGAGCAGGCCCGGCTGGCCGTCCGTCTCCGCGCCGCCCGGGACGCCGCCCGGGACACCGCCCGGGACGCCGCCCGGGACACGGTCGGGGACGGGGACGGCATCGCGGCGGGGGACGCCGGCGACGCGGCCGGGGACGGCGGGCCGGGCGCCGGCGGAGAGGGCTCCGAGTCCTCCGCGGGCCGGGCGGCGGAGGCGCTCCGCCGGGCGGAGCGGGCCCTGGAGGGGCTCCGGGAGTCCGCCGGAGCCGTGCCCGGACTCGAAGCCGAGGCGGAGCGGCTGGCCGCCGAGCTGGAAGAGCTGCGGGAGCGGTCGCGGGAACTGGCGGTGGCGCTGTCGGCCCGCCGCGCGAACCTGGAGAAGGTCACCGCGGACATCGGCCTGCTGACCGCGCGGCTGGACGCGGCCCGGGGCCAGGACCCCACACTGGCCGCCCGGCTGGAGCGGCTGGCCGACGAGGCCGGGCTGCTGCGGGAGGCCGCGGAGGCCACCCGGCGGGAGCGGGACGCCGAGGACGAGCTGGAGACGGCCCGGGTCCGGGCCGCGGCCGGGGCCGCCGAGGCGGGTTTCGCCGGGATCGAGGACGCCCGGGCCGCGGCTCGCCCCGCCGCGGAGCAGGAGGAGAAGGCCGACCGCCTCCGGGCGCTCGACCGGGAGCGCGCCGCCGTCGACGCCCGGCTCGCCGACCCCGAGCTGATCGCCGCGGCGGCCGAGCCCGAACCCGACCTGGCCGGACTGGAGTCCGCCCGGGACGCGGCCGGTGCCGCGCACGCCGCCCTGCTGTCCGTCGCGGACCGGGCCGGCCGGCGCCGCGACCGGCTGGCCGCCCTCCGCGCCGAGCTGGCCGGATGCCTGGAGCGGTGGCGGCCCGCCGCCGAACGGCACCGCATCGCCGAGAGCCTCGCCGCGCTGACCAGCGGCAACTCCGCCGACAACCAGTGGAGCATGCGGCTGTCGTCCTACGTCCTGGGCGAGCGGCTCCGCCAGGTGGTCGCCTCGGCCAACGAGCGCCTGGACCACATGTCGGGCGGGCGCTACCTCCTCCAGCACGACCTGCGCCGCGCGGCGGGCGACCGGAGCCGGTCGGGCGGCGGGCTCGGCCTGCGGATCCTCGACGGCTGGACCGGGGTGGACCGCGACCCGGCCACCCTGTCCGGCGGGGAGGGCTTCATCACCTCGCTGGCGCTGGCCCTCGGCCTGGCCGACGTGGTCACCGCCGAGGCCGGGGGCGTGGAGCTCGGCACGCTCTTCGTCGACGAGGGCTTCGGCACCCTCGACGAGGACACCCTCGACGGCGTCCTGGACATCCTCGACGGGCTGCGCGACGGCGGGCGGGCCGTCGGCATCGTCAGCCACGTCGGCGAGCTGCGCACCCGCATCCCGGCCCGCCTGCACGTCCGCAAGGAGCGGCACGGCTCGACCATCCACCAGTAGGCGCGGTCCGGGGTGACCCGGCCGCGCCGGAAACCCCCGGCGCGGCCGGACTCGCCGCACCGGGCCCCGCGCGCGGCCGGGATGAGGGTTCTTTCACGCCTGCGGACATCCGGATCGGACAGAGATCTCCAATACTGCTATAGTGCATGTTGCAATATAGAAAGGAGCATGACGATGGCGCGGCGTCCCGATCTGGTCGGCCTGACCGTGCTGGCCCTGCTCTCGGTGCGCGCCGGCCATCCCTACGAGCTTCACCGCCTCATCGTCGACACGCATAAGGACTACGTGACGGGGCTGCCCAGGAGCCTGTACCACGCGGTCGAAAGACTGGCGGGCGACGACCTGATCGTCCCGGTCGAAACCAGCAGGGAGGGCCGCAGGCCGGAACGCACGGTCTACGAGATCACCGACGAGGGCCGCAGAGAACTGTCGACCAGGCTCCGCGCGCTCCTGGAGAACCCCGACTCCGACCGCCGGAGGTTCACCGCGGCCGTCTCCCTCATGGGCACCCTGCCGGTGCCCGACGCGCTGCGCGCCCTGCGCGCCAGGGCCGCGACCCTCGAAGGGCTGCTGGCCGGGATGAACGCCCACCTGCGGGTCATGGAGGAGGCCGGCCTGCCCGACATCCTGATGATCGAGGTGGACTACGAGCGCACGCTCCACGAGGCCGAGCTGGCCTGGGTGCAGGGCGTCGTCACCCGCCTGGAATCAGGCGAACTCGACTGGTCGGGCACCGTCCGGCAGGAGCTGCTGTCGCAGGTGCTCGGCGAGCCATGAGAAAACGGCCGCCGGGGTGCGCCAACACCCCGGCGGCCGGACATCCGAACAAGGCGCCCGCCCTGTCTGGACTCACAACCTCCAGGATAGGCGCCGCGACCAGAAGGAATCGCGCCATGTCCGTGCACACGGAGATCACCGGCCTGCTCACCCGCCTCGCCGAGGCGTGGAACGCGGGCGACGCCACCGCCTACGCCGCTCTCTTCACCGAGGACGCCGACTACATCGCCTTCAACGGCATGCACAGCGAGGGACGGGCGGCCATCGAGTCGTCGCACCGCCTGCTCTTCGACGGCCCGCTCAAGGGCTCCACCATGTCCGACCCGGACGGCCGGGCCAAGGTCAAGCCGCTGGCCGACGGGGTGGTCCTGGTGGTCTCGGGAGGCGGAACCGAGGTGGCGGGCGAGTTCCGCGAGTCGATCGTCTCCTTCACCGTGGTCAGCACGCCCGAGGGCCGGCGGTTCGCCTCCTTCCAGAACACCAGGTCGTCCCTCCCCGGCACCGGGGCGGCGCGGTGAGCGGGAAGAAGCTGATCACCGAGGTCGCCGGGATCGTCGAGGCACCGCCCGCCGCGGTCTTCGACGACCTGGCCGGGGCGCTGCTGCCCGACCGCGGGCGGACCGGCCGCTTCACCGTCGAGGACCTGCCCGGTCACACCTCCACCGCGGAGGTCACCGGGCACACCGTCTCCCTGCAGGGCGGCTGGTGGTACCGGGGCGAGTGGAGCGTCGAACCGCATCCCGAGGGCACGCTGCTCGTGCACCGGGTCTTCAACGTCGCGCAATGGATGCGGTGGGGTGTGCCGTTGGCCAACCGCTTCTTCATCGGCTTCGCCGGCCGTACGCGGCAGGGGTTCGCCGAGAGCCTCGTGCGGACGGGACACCGTCTGGGCTGCGCGACCCGCCTCCTCTGAGAGACCGCCGGCGGACCGGTGGCGGCCCGCCGCCGAACGGCACGCATCACCGGGAGCCTCGCCGAGCGGCGGGCGACCGGAGCCGTTCGGGCGGCGGGTTCGGCCTGCGGATCCTCGACGGCCGGGCCGGGGCGGACCGCTGATGCCGGGGATGGACCGCAGGGGCCGGGACCGCCGCCGTCAGGCGTCCCGCGAGCGGAACACCGCGAAGGCCGCCGCCAGCAGGACGGCGGTGCAGGCGGCCATCAGGCCGAACCCCGTCCAGGGAGCCAGCCGTTCCGGGTCGGGGACGGTGGTGGCGACCCGCAGACCGGCCGCGACCGGCCAGTACGTGCTCACCCAGTCCCCCACGGCTTCGGGCATGAGCCGGGGTCCGATGATGGGGATGACGAAGTCGACGACCGCCACCACGGTCGTGGCGGCCATCGTGTCGCGCAGCAGGAAGCCCAGCGCCACGCCGGTGAGACCCACCAGGGTCCAGACCAGGCCCATGCCGACGACGGCGCGCAGGACGCCGGCGTCACCGAGTGCCGCGGCCGGAGCGCCGGCGGCGCCGATCACGGTCTGGCCGAGGAGGAACGAGCCGAAGCTCGCGGCCTCCCCGGTGACCAGGGCGATCAGGCCGAACGTTCCGATCTTGGCGGCCAGCAGCCGTCCCCGCCGCGGCACCGCGGTCAGGCTCGTGCGGATCATCCCGGTGGCGTACTCGGAGGTCACCGCCAGCGCACCGAGCGCGCCCACGCTGATCTGCGCGAACAGGAACCCGCCGTACATGCTGAGGTAGGCGGGGTCGAACGCGGCGCCCGCCGCCCGGTGGCCTTCGGCCGCGCGGTCGGCGGTCAGCGCGCCCGTGCCCACCATGACGGCGACGGTCGCCAGCAGCGTGGGCAGGTTGGAGGGGATCGAGCGGAACTTGGTCCACTCCGAGCGCATCGTGTCCGCGATGGCGGCGCTCATGCCGCGCTCGCCTGGAACTCGACGCTGTCGCGGGTCAGGTCCATGTAGGCCTGCTCCAGGGAGCGCTGCGGCGTCAGCTCCGTCAGCACGACCCCGGCGGCCAGCGCGGTCTCGCCGATCCGCCGGGTCTCCAGCCCGGTGACGATGAAGGAGCCGTCGGTGCCCTGCCGGACGGCGCCGCCCGCCTCGATCAGGAGCGGGACGAGCCGATCCGGATCGTCCGCCCGCACCAGCACGTTGGAGCCCTGCCGGAGGAACTCGCCGATCCCGATGTCCGCGATCAGCCTCCCCCTGCCGATGACGACGAGGTGGTCGGCGGTCTGCGCCATCTCGCTCATCAGATGGCTGGAGACCAGGACGGTGCGGCCCTCGGCGGCCAGCCCGCGCATCAGCTCGCGGATCCACTTGACGCCCTCGGGATCCAGGCCGTTGACCGGCTCGTCGAACAGCAGCACCTGCGGATCGCCGAGGAGCGCCACCGCGATCCCGAGCCGCTGGCCCATCCCCAGGGAGAAGCCGCCGGCCCGCTTGCGCGCCACCGACGCCAGTCCGACCAGCTCCAGCACCTCGTCCACCCGCCGCCCCGGGATCCCGTTGGTCTGGGCGAGGCAGAGCAGGTGGTCGCGTGCCGTGCGCCCGCGGTGCAGCGCGCGGGCGTCCAGCAGGGCGCCCACCTCGTACATGGGCCGGGGCAGGCCGGTGTAGTCGTGGCCGTCGACCGTCACGCTTCCGGCGTCCGGCCTGTCGAGCCCGAGGATCATCCTCATGGTCGTCGACTTGCCCGCCCCGTTGGGGCCGAGGAAGCCGGTGACCCGGCCCGGTCCGACGGTGAACGTCAGACCGTCCACCGCCGTTCTGCCGCCGAAGCGCTTCGTCAGGCCGTCCACCCGGATCATCTTCACGTCCCTCTCCTGCGCGCCTTCCGGTCGAGAGGCTCCCGCCCCGCCCACCGGCGGACGAGGACGTCGGGCGTCGAACGGAACGTGAGCCCGGTCTCCTCAAGATCCGCGTCTGGGGCGGAGCCTGTCACGACCCGCACCCGGCGTAAAGGGGGAGCGGCCCCCCGGCGCGGGCGAACGGGCGAACGGGGCGGTGGGCGAGGACGGGGCGGTGGGCGTGCGGGCCGGAGAGCGAGGGGGCGCGCGGGCCGGCGGGCGGCGGCCGGTGCGGCGTCAGGGCCGGGACACCACCGCGGCGAGCGCGCGCACCCGCTCGGCGTGCCGGTCATGACCGATGATCACCGGCGGCTCGTTGTACGGCATGGCGTCGGAGGAGCGGCGCAGTTTGACGTACTGCCCGCAGGCGTCCACCGCGTAGGGCTCCATGTCGTCCTGGAGCGCGCCGATCACCGTGATCCCGTAGGTCTCGCCGATCCGCCGGAACAGCGCCACGGCCTCGCGCCGGTGCTCCTTGCCGAGGTTGCGGCCCAGCTCGTCCAGGACCAGGCAGAGGTGTCCGCCGCCGGAGGAGGCGATCGCCGCCGCGCAGACCAGCTTCACGGCCTTCTCGTCCATCAGCGCGGTGTTGGCCCGGCGGTTGTACGGCACGAAGGACTGCCCCTCGCCCCGGCGCCATTTGGGCGTCACCCGCCAGGCCCAGCGCTGCTCGGGGTCGGCCGGCGCGGGCGGGACCGGGAACTCCAGCGTCGCGCCGTACCCGCCGTAGGCGGTGTCCAGTTTGTCGAACTCCTCGGCCACCCGGGTCAGCCGCGCCTTGATCGCCGCGGTCAGCGCCGACCGGTGCACGGCGGTGGACCGGGCCGCCTCCTCGGCGCCCTTGGCGGCGACGGCCAGGTCGCGCTGCCGGGTGGCGAGCTGGGCCTCGATCTGGCGGCGCTGGTGCCGTTCGTACTCCTCCTGGCCGCGCAGGTAGGACGAGAGCGCCGCGCACACGCCGGGGAAGGTCGCCTGCTCCCGCGCGGTCCGGCCCGCGCCGGGCTCGGTCCGCTGCCGGAGGAGGAACCGCAGCTCCTCCGGCGTCTCGGCGTCCTCACCGGGGAAGGCGTCGCGCAGCGCCTCGTCCAGGCGGCGCTCGGCCGTCCGCCACCACTCCTCGGCGGTCAGCGGGCGCTCGTCCTCGGGCAGCTCCCGCAACCAGTCGCGCGCCTGCTCGGCCGTGCCGCCCCACTCGCGGGTCAGCGCCTCCAGGCCGAGCGCCTCGCGTTCGGCCGCGACCGCGGCGGCCTGCGCCCCGGCCCGGTCCCGGTCGGCCGCGTGCCGGGCGCGCAGCCCCTCCAGCCGCTCGATCTCCATGTTCCTGGTCCGGGAGCGGAAGTCCAGTGCGCCCGCCCGCCGCTCGGCCTCCGCCACCGCCGGGGAGATCTCGGCCAGCGCCCCGGTCAGCTCGGTCAACCGGGCCCTGCGGTCGGCCAGCCGCCGCTCGACGTCGGCCAGCTGCACGGCGGCCCGGGCGCCCTCCAGCCGCCGCCCGGCCTCGGCCACCGCGTCCTCGGCGGCCCGCACGGCCTCGGCGGCCTCCTCCTGCAGGTCGCGCGCCCGGTGCAGGCGCAGCTCGGCGGCCTTGATCCGGCTCTCCCGGCCGGTGGCCACCGCGGCGAAGGCTCCCACCACGGTGACGCCCGCCGCGCTGACCAGCACCGAGCCGGGCAGTGCGGACAGGGCCCGCGCCGCCGCCTCCAGGTCGGCGGCGTCCACGACGACCGCGTGCTCCTGCGGCCAGCCCCGGGCGCCCGTGACGGCGGCCGGAACCGCCGCCCCGCTCCCCGGCGCGGCGTCCCCACCTGCCGGAGCGCCTGCCGGAGCGCCCGCCGGAGCGCCTCCCCGGGAGAGTCCGCCCGCCGGGGCCTCTCCCGCCGGTCCGCCGTCCCGGGCGTGCTCGGCCACGTCGATCGCGTCGAGCAGCCCGGTCGCGCCCACGCCCGCCTCGGCGAGCGCCCGAAGCTGGGCGGCGGCCGGACCGCTCTCGGCGTCGCCGAGCGCGGCCCCGGCGTCCGCGACCTCGCGGTCGGCCACGCCCAGCGCCTTCAGCGCCTCGCCCAGCCGGGCCCGGGCCCGGGCCAGCCCGTCCTCGGCGGCGGGCACGTCGCGGCCGTCGGCCAGCCGCCGCCGCTCCTCCAGGCCGGGGATCCGGCCGCGCAGCTCGTCCGCCGCGCTCTCCGCCACCGCCCGGTCGGCGTCGAGCCGGGCCGCGCGGGCCTGCAGGGCGGCCAGCTCCGCACGGGCCTCGGCCAGGCTCCGGTCCAGCGTGTCGTCCTTCAACGCGGCGATCTCCGCGCGGACGGCCTCGATCTCCCCGGCCGCCCGCTCGCCCGACCGGCGCAGGTCCTCCAGGTCGGCGGCGAGCGCCTCGTCCCGCAGCACCGCGTCGCCGAGCCTGCGCGCCTGCCGCCCCCTCCAGCAGCGCAGCGCGTCCGCCAGCCGCACCCGGGCGCGGTCGCGCCGGTCGAAGGTCTCCAGCAGGGCCCGGGACTCGTCCTCGAACTCCTTGAGCGTCTCGACGGCCCGCGCCGCCCGCACCCGCTTGGCGTGCTCGTCGCGGCGGGCCTCCCGCTCCTGGTCGAGCTCGGCGTCCAGCCCGGTCAGCGCGGCGACGGCCTCGAAGACCCGCTCGGGGGAGATCTCGTTGAGCGGCTGGGAGAGCAGGTTCGTGGCGACCTTGCTCCGCACCGAGGTGGACAGGAACGACACGCACCGCACGCGGTCGCCGTACAGGAACCTGGTCAGGTCGCGCGCGACCACGTCCCGCCGCCCCGCCGACCGCGGCAGGCCCGCCCAGATCTCGTCGGCCCGGACCACCCGCTCGGCCTCCGAGGCGGCGGCGGCCATCCGCACCCCCCGGGTCCACCGGACCTCCAGGTGCGGCGCCTCCTGGTTGACCCGCAGCCACACGGTCACCGCGTCGGGCAGTCCGGCCTCCCGGACGCGGGGGTGGTCGAAGACGCCCACGATGTAGCCGTGCCCGGCGCTGGCCCACGTCCGCCCGCCGCCTCCGGCCGCGAGCTCGGCGTTGAACAGCAGCTCCGCGACCGACTTGGCGCCGGAGGCGAAACGCCACTGCTCGTCGCCGAGCAGGGCCGTGATCATCGCGATGAACGAGGACTTGCCCGCCCCGTTGGAGTCCTTCGGGCCGGCGCCGGCGACCACGACGAGCGTGCCGGGGACGATCGGCACGGGATGGGTGGACAGGCGGGAGATGTTCACCGCCTGCACGGCGATCAGCGCCCGGTCGCCGACCACGTCCCGGCTCGGCTCACCCGTCCGGACCTCCACCGGCACCAGGCTCGCCTGGCTCCCGGACGAGTCCCCCATCGTACGGCTCGACTGCTCGGCCAACCTCGTCGTTCCTTTCGTCATACCTGTGCGAGGCGCCCGCCGGGACCTGCGGGCGCCGATCCCGGCGCGGGACGCGCCGGACCGGGCGGGAGGCGTCCCCCGCCCTATCCGCGCCGTGCCCGGACGGCGGCGGCCAGCGGGGTGTGCGGTCCCGCGGCGAGGATCAGCTCCTCCTGCAGGCGGCGCCTGGCCGCCGGGGTCAGCCGGTGGAACTGCGGCCCCGGCACGTAGCCCCCCGCCTCCTCGCCGGACTTCACCTGGGTGACCAGTCCCGCGTGGCGCAGCACCCGCAGCGCCGCCTCCAGCTCGCCGATCGGCAGCAGGGTGTGCCGCCGCAGCTCCTCCGCCTGGGCGGGGAACGGCGACAGCCAGCTGTCGGCGGGCAGCAGCCCTTCGGCCCGGGGGATGGCCACCGAGTGGAGCAGGACCAGCACCAGGACGGCCCGCTCGGCCTCGCCCAGGGCGGTGCCCGCCCCGGCGGCCACGTCGTCGGCGTAGCCGGAGGTCCACGTCTCCCGGCCGGAGACCAGGACCCGGCCCCGGCGCCGGAGCATCTCCGCCAGCGCCCGGCGCAGGACCGGATCGCGCAGCGCGGGGAACCGGGCCTCGTGCACCGGCTCGGCCGCGTGCTCCACCGCCATGAACGCGGCGACGAGCTCGGCGCGGTGGCGCTCGTCGAACGGGCCGAGCAGGTCGTCGTCCGCGCCCTCGGGGGCGTCCAGGCTCGCGACCGCCTCGTGCCGGACCTCGCCGGCCACGGGCAGCACGGCCGGGACGCCCTCCTCGCCCGGACCGGGCAGGCGCAGCACCAGCTCGCGCAGCTGCGCGTGGGCGGCGGCGGGCCAGCAGGCGCACCGGGGGCCGAGCCGTACGGTGCCGTCGGCCACCACCAGCCAGGCCGAGTCGTGCAGGCGGCGCAGGGCGCCGACGGCCCAGTTGCGCATGAGGTCGTCGGAGCGGCCGATCAGCGCCCGGTAGACCGCCAGCACGTCGTCGATCGGTGCGGGCGTCCCCGGCCACGGGTCGGCGGCAAGGTCGCTCCAGCAGCACTTCAGGGCGGCGGCCAGCACCCGGCGGGTCTCCCCGGACCGTTCCACGGCCACCGGCGCGACCTGGTACTCGGCCAGGAGCGAGGGGGTCGCCCCGTCCGGCCAGAAGGGCAGCGCCAGTCCGGTGCCGTCGCCGCAGCCCAGCCGCGCCATGCCCGGGGGCGCGGGCTCGCCGGGGCCCAGGGGGAGGGGGCCGGTGGACCGGGCCCGGACGTGCGCGAGCGCCGCCGTCCCGGAGGCCCAGGAGGTCTCGGCGGCGCCGCCGGTCTCAGAGGTCATGGCCGGTCCTCTCCAGCACGCCGTGGGAGAGCCAGGCCGGCTCGGCTCCGGGCGCGGCGGACAGGCCGTCGGACCAGCGCAGGCGGTAGGGCGACTCGGGACGCAGATCGGCGGCGACGAGGTCGGCGAGCAGGCGGCGGACCGAGACCCACTCGCCGTCGGCGGTGAGCAGCTCCTCCAGCCGGGCCGAGGAGCGCCCGCCGAGCGCGGTCTCGGCCACCGAGGCCAGGCGGTCGAGCCCGTCGGCGCCGGGCTCGTAGGAGTCCGCCGGGCCGGGATCGGGCAGCGCGGGGCGCGGAGGGGTGGGCTGGACCGGCGCGGGGCGGGGGCTCTCGTCGACCGCGCGGACGATCGCCGCCGGATCGTGCCACGGGGCCGGGGCGTCGAAGACGAATCCGTCGAGCACCGCGGCCAGGCGCTCCCTGCCCGCCGTCCGGGCGAACGTCCGCCACGTCTCGGCGGGCAGCAGCGTCAGGTTCCTCGTCGTGCCCGCGGAGTCGGCGAGCCGCCCGGCGGCGCGGCGGGAGGCGTCGCTGTAGGCGTAGATCGCCGCGCGCAGCTCGGTGCAGGTGCGGTCGAGGCCGGGCCAGCGGGTCAGGATCGTGGCGTGCAGGCTCTGCGCCCGCCGGGCGATCTCCTCGGTGCCCCAGAGCGTCGGGGCCTGCTCCCGCAGCTCCTCGATGGTGCCGCCGGTCAGGGTGATCAGCTCCAGCGCCCAGAGCCGGAAGGCCCGCGCCAGGTTCTGCGCGCTGGCGCGCGCCTCCTCCATGGTCGTGCCCGGGTCGGCGGCGTTGAGGTCCTCCAGGGCGAGGAGCCGGTGCACCTCGGACTGGCCGCCGTCGTGGAGCATGCGCCGGATGAACATCAGGCCCACCATGCTGGTGAACGACGCCCGGTAGCGGAGCTGGTGGGGCTTGGGGAAGACCTCGCGGACCGCGCCGAGGCCCTTGAGCACCCGCAGGCGGTTCTCGAACATCTCCGGGGGGTGGGCCCGGCAGGCGTGCCGCATCTGCTCGTGGGTCAGCCACTCCTCCCCGGCCTCGGCGAACGCCGTGAACAGGGTCTCGGCGATGTCGACGAGGGCGGGATCGTCCACCACCGCACCGCTGTCGCGTGCGAGCGCGGCGAACATCCGGCGGTAGGTGGTGAGCACGGCCTCCTCGCTGAGGGCCGCGTCCAGCGTGATCTCGTGGTTCGTCTCCGGCACGCGCCCTACCGTAAGGCTTGCGTCCGACAATCCCGTCCTCCGCGTCCTCCGGGCCCCGCCGAACCCTGACGAAATTGGACATTCTGTCTGATCGAATGCCGTGCTGGCCGGAACCGGCCAGCATCCGCCGTTCCTGCGGGCCGAATTCGGGTAACGCCGTAGTCGGCCGGTTCCCCTGGGTGGCACCGGGGCCCGGGAGACGGACCGTGTGTCGCCGTGAGAGGGAGACTGCGCGTGATAGATGTCCTGATAGCCGAGGACATGCACCTGGTTCGGGGGGCGATGGCCGCCCTGCTCTCGACGGAGGAGGACATCGAGGTCGTCGGAGAGGCGGGGCACGGCGACGAGGTGGTGGAGGCGTGCCTGCGCCACCGTCCCGACGTCGCGCTGATCGACATCGGCCTGCCCGGCGCCGACGGCATCACCGCGGCGGCGGAGCTGCGGCGCGCCCTGCCCGGCTGCCGCGCGGTCATCCTCACCGGCCTCGCGACGCCGGCCGCGCTGCGCAGGGCACTGGAGGCCGGGGCGCGCGGCTTCGTCGTCAAGGACACCCCGGCCGGCCAGCTCGCCGGGGTGGTGCGCCGGGTCGCGCGCGGCGAGCAGGTCGTCGACCCCGACCTGGCCGTCGCCGCGCTCAGCGCCAGGGAGAACCCGCTGACCTGCCGGGAACTGGAGGTGCTGAAGGTGGCCGCCGAGGGGGCCCCGGTCGAGGAGATCGCCGACCGGCTCTACCTGTCGGGGGGCACCGTCCGCAACTACCTCTCGCGGATCCTGGCGAAGGTCGGCGCGAGGACCCGCGTGGAGGCGATCAGGATCGCCAAGCAGGACGGCTGGCTCTGGCCGGACGACCTCAGCGAGGTGGGACTGGTCCGCCACCGCTCGCGCGTCTGAGCCCCGCCCCCGCGACCGTGCGCCCGCCCTGCCCTCGCGACCGTGCCCCGCCCCCCTCGCGACCGCGTGCGCCCGTCCTCGCGACCGCGCGCGCCCGCCCCCGCGCGGTCGCCCTCCGTCGCCGCCCGGCGTCACCGCCCGGCCGGCGGGGGCTCCAGCCCGGTGTGCGCCGCGAGGAAGGCCAGCAGATCCGCCGCCAGGCCGGCCGCCCGGCCGGCGGCCCGGACGCCGTGCCCGACGCCGTCCTCGTGGCGGAGCAGGATCGGCCGCCGGCCCGACGTGGCGTGCTGCAGCGCCGCGCACATCTTCCGCGCGTGCAGAGGGTCCACCCGGGAGTCGCCGCCGAAGGAGGCCAGCAGCGTCGCCGGATAGTCCACGCCCTCGCGGACCCGGTGGTACGGCGAGTAGCCCAGCAGGTGCCCCAGCTGTTCCGGGTCCTCCGCGGAGCCGTACTCCCCTCGCCAGGACGGGCCCAGGCCGGAGCGCTCGTAGCGGACCATGTCGAGCAGCGGGGCCGAGCAGGCGGCGGCGGCGAACAGCTCGGGCCGCTGGGTGATCGCGGCCCCGGCCAGCAGCCCGCCGTTGGACTCCCCGCAGGCCGCCAGCATCCCGGCCGTGGTCCAGCCGTCGGCGATCAGGCGCTCCGCGGCGGCGGTGAAGTCGTCGAAGGAGTTCTGCTTGCGCTCCAGCATGCCGTCGCGGTGCCAGGCCGCCCCCTCCTCGCCGCCCCCGCGCACCTGGGCGAGCGCGAAGACGCCGCCGGCCTCCACCCACGGCAGGATGTAGGCCGAGTAGGAGGGGGTCAGCGGGATCCCGAACCCGCCGTAGCCGTACAGGATCGCCGGGCGGGGCCCGGTCCCGGGCCGGGCGAGCACGACCATCCGCACCGGCGTGCCGTCGGCCGAGGTGTAGACGATCTGGCGGGACTCCAGCTCGGGCACGTCGACGGCGCCGGGCGCGGCGGCCCAGAGCGCGGTCCGCCCGGTGCGCGCGTCGTAGCGGTGCACGCCGCCCGGGGTGACGCCGTCGGTGTAGGAGAACCACACCTCGCAGCCGCCCTCGGGGCGCGCGGACATCCGGCCCACGGCGCCGAGCCCGGGCAGCGGGACCCCGCCCACCCGCTCGCCGGTGACCGGGTCGTGCACCCCGATCTCGCTGATCGCGTGCCGGGTCCGGCCGACGAGGAGCACCGGGCGGCCGGGACCGTCCAGGAGCGCGAAGTCGGAGATCACCGCCTCGGGGTCCGGGCCGACCAGCTCCCGCCAGCCCCCCGGACCGGGGTCGGCCGGGTCGGCGACGCAGAGCCGGCCCGTGGGCGCGTCCAGGGTGGTGAGCAGGTACAGCCGGCCGTCGCGGCCCACGGCGGGCACCGTGACCGCGCCCGTCCCCTCCTGCACCGTCCGCAGGCCGGGCCGCTCGGGCGGGCCCGCGGCCAGGTCGGCCAGCCAGACGTCGTTGCCGGCCCCGGCCGGCGCCGCGACCGTCAGCCAGCGGCCGTCGGGGCTGGAGCCCAGGCCGTAGGAGCGCTCCGCCGCACAGACGACGGCGTCCTCGTCGGCGGGCGTGCCGAGCCGGTGCAGGCACACCCGCCGGTCGCGGACGTAGAAGAACGCCGTGCCGTCCGGGAGCCAGACCACCGGCGCGTAGCGGCAGCGGTCGATCGGGCCGTCCACGGTCCGCCGGGCGCCGACGTCCATGACGTGCAGCTCCGACCGCTCGTCCCCGCCCCGCGACAGCTGGTAGGCCAGCAGCCGGCCGGTCAGGTCGGGCTGCCAGGCGTCCAGGACCGTCGACCCGGAGGGATCGATCTCCTCGGGGTCGACCAGCGCCTCCTCCGCCCCGTCCGGACCGGCGGTGTACAGCACCGGGTGCGCCCGCCCCGGGTCGTGGCGCAGGAAGAAGCGGCGCGTCCCCCGCCACAGCGGCGGTGTGACCGTTCCGGCGGAGCCGAGTTCGGCCACGCGGGCGTGCCAGCGGTCGCGGCCCGGCAGGGCGGCGGCGTGCGCCCGCCACAGCTCCTCCTGGGCGGCCGCCCATCCGCGGGTCCGCGGGCTCGCCGGGTCCTCCAGCCACCGGTAGGGATCGGGTACGGCGCGCCCGTGGAGGAGGTCGGTGACCGGCTGCCGCTCGGCGGGGGGATAGATCATCTGATCGGCTCCTGGTCCTGGTCGTCCGGGATGGGGTCAGGCCGCGTGCCCGCGGGACGCGTCCGGGCGGGCGGCGGACGCGTCCGGCGCGGAGGCGGTCCGGGGGTCCCACCGGCCGACCAGGTCGGCGTAGAGGGGGGACGAGGAGAGCAGCTCCCCGTGCGATCCCAGCCGCACGCGGGTGCCGTCCATGACGAGGACGCGCCGGGCGCGCAGGGCGGAGGCCGGCCGGTGGGCGATGACGAGGAGCGTGCCCCCGCGGCGGGCGAACGCCTCCTCCGCGCGGGCCTCGGCCACCGGATCGAGATGGCAGGTCGCCTCATCGAGGACGACCAGGCGGGCCGGGGCCAGGTAGGCCCGGGCCAGCGCGACCAGCTGGCGTTCGCCCGGGGAGAGCAGGGAGGGGCGGATCTCGGCGGAGTAGCCGCCCAGCCGCTCCACCAGCCCGGTCAGGCCGATCGCCGCCACCGCCCCGTCCACCTCCCGCGCGCCGGCCCGCGCGAGGTAGGTCAGGTTCTCCATGAGGGAGCCCCGGAAGACGTACGCCTCCTGGGGGATGAGCACCCGCTCGGCCGGGTCGAGGCGGTCGGCGGGCACGCCGCCGACCAGGACCTCGCCGGCGTCCGGCCGGAGCACGCCGGCGAGGAGCCCGGCCAGCGTGGACTTGCCGATGCCGCTGGGCCCGACCACCGCGAGGTGGTCCCCCTCGGGGACGGACAGGTCGAGACCGGCGATCACCGGTTCGGCGTGCGGCCCGTAGGCGAACGTCACGCCGCGCAGTTCGGCCCCCCCGTGCACGGCGGGGCGGCGGTCGCCCGCCGTGCGCGGCCGGTCCGCGGCGGCCCGCGCCGGCTCCCCGATGCGGTCGAGGGCGACCCACAGCCGGACCCCGCTGACGCCCAGCCCCTCCACGAGGGTGTCCAGAGCCGGCGCCAGCGACTGCGTGACGTAGGCCAGGGCGCCCAGGACCGCACCGGGGCCGGCCCCCTCGGACAGCAGCCAGGGGGTGCCGGCCAGCACCAGCACGACCGGGGCCCAGCCTCCCACCGCCAGCGACAGCGTGCGGACGGCGGTCACCCGCGCGAGTGCGCGCCCCGCTTCGGCCTGCTCCGTCACCCGGCGTCCCACCGCGGCGGCCACCCGCTCCTGCGCCGCGCAGGCCGTGATATCGCGCAGTCCTCCGGCCACGGCCGTGACCGACTCCGCCGTCCGCTCGTCGGCCAGCAGGAACGCCCGCTGCCGCCGGGCCAGCGCCGGCAGCGAGAGCAGGAAGAGGCCGAGACCGGCGACGAAGGGCGGCAGCACGAGGGCCAGCACCTGCGGGATCAGCGCCGTCAGCCCGATCAGCACGCTCACCGCGGTGAAGGCGAAGGACCTGACGACCGCGACGACCGAGGCCAGCGCGTCCCGGGCCAGCTCCACCTGGAGGTTCGAGCGGGCCACCGCCGAGGACTCCGTGCCCGGTCCCGGCGCGGCCGACCGGTCCAGCGCGGCCTCGACGACGTGGCCGAGCAGATCCTCCCGGAACGGTTCCACGATCGCGGCGACGGCCAGGACGACCTGCTGCGCGCCGAGGGCGGCGACCAGCCAGGCCCCGCCGAGGACCGCCAGCCAGACCAGGGCGGTGACCGGCCGGTCCGCGGCGAAGCCGTCGTCGATCGCCCCCGCGATGGCGAGGCCGATGACGAGCGCGGGCGCGCTCTCCAGAACGGACCAGAGGCCGAGCCGGACCAGGAGGCGCGGATCCCGGCGGAGCGCCCGGCGGACCGGCCGGTTCACGGTCTGCCCGCCCGCTCGGCGGCGTCCGTCCGGCTCGGACGGGGTGCCGCGGCACCGGTCCGGTCCGTTCCGCCGGTCCGGTCCGTCCCGTCGGCGTGCTCCGTTCCGCCGGTCCGGTCCGTCCCGCCGGTCCGGCTCGGACGGGGTTCCGGTTCGCCCGGCCCGGACGGCCGTACCTCGAAGACGGCCCGGTAACCGGGATCGTCCCAGAGGCGGTGGTGCCGGTCGTAACCGCGGACCCGGCCGTCCTCCAGCCAGACCACCCGGTCGGCCGCCGCCGCGGTCGCGACCCGGTGGGTCACGATCAGCCGGGTACGGCCTCCCAGCTCACCGGCGAGCGTCTCGCTCACCCGGTGCTCGGTCAGGGTGTCCAGACTGGAGGTGGCGTCGTCCAGGACGAGCAGGCGCCGGCCGTGCGCGAAGGCGCGGGCCAGGCCGAGCCGCTGCCGCTCCCCGCCGGACATCGGGGCGTCGGCGAGCGGGGTGCCGTACCCCGCCGGGAGCCTCCTGACGAAGGCGTCGGCGCACGCGGCGCGGGCGGCCGCGCGCAGCGCCTCCACCCGCTCCGGGGCGGGCGGGCCGGCCGGCGCCCCGGGAGCAGGTCCGGGGCCGGTCTCCCGCAGGCCGAGGCCGATGGCGTCGGCGACGGTCTCACCGATCAGGACGGGGCGCTCGAAGGCGTACCCGACGGCCCCGCCCAGCGCCTCCCGGGACAACTCCGGCAGCGCGACGCCGTCGAGGAGCACCACGCCGGCGGAGGGGTCGGCCAGGCGGCCCGCGAGGGCGGCGAGGACCGACTTGCCCGCACCCGACCGGCCGACCACGGCCACCGCGCATCCGCCCGGGACCAGCAGGTCGACCTCGGACAGGCCGTCGGCGGTGACGCCTCTCAGCTCCAGGGTGCCGGGGCCGGGGGGCAGGCGGTGGCGGCCGTGGGTCCTGCGCGGTTCGGAGAGCAGCTCGCCGATCCGTCCCGCGGCGGCCCGCGCCCGCGCCAGGCGGCCCGCGTAGCCCAGCGCCGCACCGAGTCCGGCGCCGAGGACGACGTAGCGGGCGGCCGAGTACAGCTCTCCCGCGGACAGGTCGCCCGCGGCGAGGCGGAATCCTCCGACTCCGAGCACGGCCACCTCCAGCAGCGGCACCACGACGCCGGCCCGCACGCCCGCGCGGGCGTTGGTCCGCCACATCTCCATGGCGTGCGCGCGCAGCCGGGGGAGCGGGGCCAGCACCCGCGCCTTCTCCTCGGCGAGGGTCCCGGCGGCGGCGATCGTGCGCGCCCCGGCCAGGGCGTCGGTCAGCCGAGCCGCGATGTCGCCCTGCGCCTCCTGGTAACCGCCGGCCAGGGTGGTGCTCACCCGCAGGAAGGTCCGGAGCACGAGCACGATGGCGACGAGGCCGACGGCCAGGGTCAGCGTCAGCCACAGGTCGATGAGGGTGAGCGCCACCAGGCCCCCCGCGGTGGGGATGACCAGCGCCGCCCCGGTGACGAGGGTCTCCGGTGCGCGGCCCGCCTCTTCGGCGTTGACACCCGCCCGGGTGGCCAGTTCCCCTTCGGAGAAGCGCCGGCTCAGCGCCGGGCCGACGCCGAGCACGTGCCGGACGGTCAGGTGGCGCAGCCATTCCGAGGCCCGGGTGCTGGACGCCCCTGTCGCCCACACCCCGAGGGCGTCGCACGCCACGGCCGCGGCCACGACCGTGACGCAGGCGCCCAGCCACGTCCCGCGGGAGGGCGCGGCCGAGACGAGGGCGTCGACCGTCCGGCCCAGGACGAACGGGAGCGCCAGCTGCGCGAGCGCACCGGTCACGGCGGTGACCGCCAGGACGCCGAGCCACGGGCCGCTGCGCCGCACGATCCGGGCGACCAGCCGATCCGACGATCGCACGCATCCCTCCTCTCCCGGTGCCGTCCGCAAAGGAAATGTCCGGGACGGCCTGCGCAGGCCGTCCCGGACACTCACGCCGCTAGTGGCAGAGCGCGACGCTGAGGTTGCTGGGCTTGCCGGAGTTGCAGGTCAGCGCGGTCAGCGTGCTGCCGCCGCCGTGGCCGCCGCCGGTGGGGGCCTCGAGGGACTGCAGGTCGAGAAGGACCATGGGGATCACTCCAGTTCTGGTGGTCGTTCGGGGGATGGATCGGGAACCGCGGACTAGTGGCAGAGCGCGACGCTGAGGTTGCTGGGCTTGCCGGAGTTGCAGGTCAGCGCGGTCAGCGTGCTGCCGCCGCCGTGGCCGCCGCCGGTGGGGGCCTCGAGGGACTGCAGGTCGAGAAGGACCATGGGTTCACACCTCCTTCGGTTGCTCGTCGGGACGGGACCGCTCGGCGGGTTCGTGCGCAGGCGACACCGTTGCCGGAGCGCCTGCACCGCCGGGCGGTTGGATGAAGGGGAGGAACACCGGGCGGTCGTTCAGCGCGGTGCTCATCGCGAACAGGACTCCGGCCGTGCCGGTCGCGAAGTCCATGGAGAGCCGGAGCAACTGGTCGCCGGGGAAGGCCAGTCCGCCGCCGTGACGCAGCGCGTGCCAGCCCAGCCCCCGGATCTGCTCGGCCAGGTCGGTGCCGGGGTCGTCGGGGAAGGGGCCCAGCCCTCCGCCGAGAGCCGCGATCATGCCGGCCCGGCCGGTGAACAGGCCGGGCTGCACGAAGTATCTCCCGCGGGTGACGAGCCGGCAGGCGTCCAGCGCGGCCGTGAACCCCTCGTCGTCGCGGTGGGCCAGGTAGCGGGCGAGGACCAGGCCGATGCCCACGGACCCCTCGTCGAGATAGGGCAGGGTGCGCCAGCCCTGGTCGACCTGGAGCGTTCCGTCCTGGGTGGTCCGGCACCGCCGCAGATCCTGGCGGAGCGCCACGGCGGCGTACTCCAGCAGCGCGGTGTCGCCGGTGTGCTCGTAGGCGTGCAGGAAGAGCAGGGCGGAGCCGGCCGAGCCGTACATCAGACCGGCGCGGGGGCCGGTTCCGCCGCTGAGCTCGGGCACGTCCTCGGGGCCGCCGAGCCGGTCGGCGCAGATGCCGGCGGCGCGCAGCGCGGTGTCCGCGAGCGCGGGCTCGCCGGTGGTCCGGGCCAGGTGCAGGAGGTTCAGGCCGATCCCGGCCACGCCGCCGAACAGGCCGGTGCCGAGCAGCTCCCATCTCTCGCGCAGGCACCTGTCCAGGATGTCCAGCGCGTCCTGGCGGTGGCCGAGCCGGTCCAGGACGTGCGCCACCCCGTGCAGCCCGTCGTAGAAGCCGATGCGCGCCCCCCGTCCCAGGTCGCGCGCCCGGCGCCGCAGCCACTCCTCGTGCTCGGGGAAGCGCCCGGCCCCGGCGGCGTCCAGCGCGTAGAGCACGCCGGCGGCCCCGTGGGCGAAGGCGAGGCCGCCACCGGGTTCGAACTGGGCGGGGTCGCCGGGGAAGAGCCGGTCGTCGCGGTCGGGGGTGGCGCTCGCCAGGATGGCGCGGACCATCGCGTCGCGGACCTCGGGCCAGTCGTCGTGGCCCGGCCGGGGTGCCGGCCGCGACGTCACCGGCTCCGGACCCGTGATCGTCCGGACCGCGTCGTCGATCACCTCGGGCGGGACGGGGAAGGCCTCCTTGATCAGGCCCGCCAGCTGGACGGCCTTGCCCCGGTCGAGCATCTGCATGATCATCAGTTGGGGGGCGAACAGCCCGATGCAGAGGCAGGCCAGGGCGTAGGCGTCCGTCTCGACGCCGTGCCGGTCGCGGGGCGCGGCGAAGGCGGGGTGACCGAGCGTGGCGCGTCCGCGGTCCTCGGCGAGGGTGGCGACCTCGTAGTCGATCAGGACCATGCGGCCCTCGGCGGTGACGAGGATGTTGTTCGGGTGCAGGTCGCCGAAGACCACCCCGCGCCCGTGCAGGGACGCGACGGCCGCCCGGACCGCGGGCAGCACGTCGAGCACCCAGGCGGTGTAGTCGGCGAGCTCACGGGGACCGCAGGAGGCGCGGGTCAGCGGGTACCTCTGCACGAGGAGCCGCTGCAGCGGGTTGCCGTCGACGAACTCCTGGACCAGGAAGTGGTGGTCGCCCAGAGTGAAGTGGTCGACGAGCGCGGGCACGGCCTCCAGCCCCGACAGCCGCTCCAGCATGTCCCGCTCGTGCGCCAGCCGGGTCACGGCGTCCCGGTCCATGGTGTCGAGCCCGGCGTGCGGGCGCGCCTCCTTCAGCACCACCCGCCGGCCGGTCCGCGTCTCCCGGCCGAGGTAGACCCCGCCGCCGTTGGAGAACTGGATGACGCTCTCGATCTCGTACGGCAGGCCCGAGGTGGTGACGGCGTTGCGCGCGGCCAGGTGGGGTTCGAGGAAGGCCGGCAGCGTCATCCACGGAGGGAGGCTGAAGGAGGGCCCCCGGACGTCCGGGACGAGATCGCCGTTCCCGTCCTCCAGGGCCAGCACCGGCTCGCCGTCCTTCCCCGGGCAGTGGCGCGGGACGAAACCGCCGTACCGCACGAAGAGCGGGCCGTCGCCGTACCGGAGGTCGCTGAGGATGTAGGGCCCCCGCACCCCCCGCAGCAGGACGTCGAGCTCCTTCAGGACGAGTTCGAGCTGGCTGTCGTCCAGCGGGTAGACCGTGACCAGCTTGCCGCTCGATCCCCGCGCGGCGGCCTTGGAGTTCAGCATGGTCATGACCGGCCGGCTGCGCAGGAACTTGAACGGGATGTCCCGCGGCACGCAGTAGTCCCACACCGCTTCCATGGCGCGCTCGGCGTCCTCCACGCACGCCGACACGTGGATCTTCCAGCCCTGCGGCGGCACCGCCGCCTCGGCGGGCGCGTAGTGCATCCACGTGTCGGTCGCCTGGTGCGCCCAGCCGTCCGGGACCTCCCGTGACGCGAGGGGGAAATCGGGGTGGCCGCCGCGGCTGCCGTCGAGCGTGTCGTAAAAGAGCGGATCCGCGAGGCAGTAAAGCTCGTACTGGTCGTTCACGGGGATCTCCTTGCTGGCTTCCATGAAGAGAATCCCGGACGTAGGGGGCTATTTCCAGTTACAAGTTCCACCGCTCGCATATGCATAATTCACAGGTCCGATGGTGAAGATATGCGTCGCGCGAGGTGGAGCCGTTGAAGTGAAAGTTATTCGGAAAAGTCCACGGGGACGTCGACGACCAGCCGGAACCATCCGTCCGGTCCGGCCGCGGCCTCCACGGTGCCCCCGAGACGGGCCATCCGCTGCCGGAGGTTGGCCAGGCCCCCGGCTCGCGAACGCGTTCCGGGGACGGGCGGGGAGCCGGCGGCGGGCTCGGCGGCGAGGGCGCCGGACGGGGCCGCCGGACGGGAGCGGCCGGCGGGGAACCGCCCCGGACCGGCCGCGCCGTCGTTGGCGACGGTCAGCCGCAGCCGGCCGTCGTGCCGGGCCGTCTCGATCACGCACTTGCGGACCGCGCTGTGCCGCAGCATGTTGGTGACGCCCTCCCTGACCACGGCGCCCAGCGCCCTGTTCAGGTCCGATGGCAGGCCGGCGGCGTCCACCCGGGTCAGGCAGTAGGCTCCCAGGCTCCACAGCAGCGCCTCGGCCCGTACGGCCTCACCGTGCAGGGAGAGGGTCCGCTGGGACCGGGAGGCGTTGCGCACGGCGTGGGCGGCGTGCCGTACCGCCTGGAGGGCCTCGGCGAGTTCGCCGCGGAGCCGGGCGTCGTCGCGCGCCTGCCGGTAGGCCAGCTCGCTCTTGATCGACGCGAGCCAGAGCCAGTGGCCCACGAGATCGTGCATGTCGCGGGTGAAGTCCTCGCGCGCCCGCGCCACGGCCCTGTCCCGCTCGGCCGCCTGCTCCCTCCGGAGCCGTCGGAGCCGCAGCCAGAGAAGGACCGTTATGCTCAACGAGGCGGGGAAAAGCAGTGTCGTGATCGTCACCGCGGGATGGATGTGAGACAGCATGCCGACTCTCGCCGGAGGGGAACAACTCCGCCATAAAACCATCAACCAAGTTAACTGTCAACAAAACCAAATAATGCTCGGCTATGTCAATGAATCCGACAAGTCAACACCGGTCATGATCGCCTGATATGTAATATTCACGGCTTTTCGTTCACCAGGGTTCGCCGGGGTTCACCAGGGTTCGCCGGGGTTCGCCGGGGTTCGCCGGGGTTCGCCGGGAAAGCCGACAGGACCGCTCAGGGCAGGCTGAGCGGCAGCGGCACCAGCAGGTAGGCGCCGGCCAGCAGGGCGGCTCCCGAGACCAGCAGGAAGAGCAGCACCCAGAATCCGCCGGGCAGGAAGGTCAGCCGGGCGAGCTGGTCGGCGTCGGAGTCGGGGGCGCGGCCGTGGCGGCGCTTGCGGCCCAGTTCGAGGATCGGCCGGATCCCGCCGAACAGCAGGAACCAGACGGTCAGATAGGCGATGACCGCGTCGACGTCCGCGGGGGCGTACCAGGTGAGCGCGGTGATCGCTCCGCCGACGGCCAGCAGGCTCACCGCCCCGAACAGGTTGCGGATCACCACCAGCATGCAGACGAGCAGCGTGATCACGACGGCGATGAGCACGGCGACGTAGCCGGCGGAGGTCAGCCACGCCCCGCCCAGTCCCAGCAGGGAGGGGGCGACATAACCGGCGGCGGCCGTCAGGATCATGCCGGGACCGGTGGGCCTGCCGCGGGTGAGCGTCACGCCCGAGGTGTCGGAGTGCAACCGGATGCCCTGCAGCCTGCGCCGGGTGAGCAGCGCCATCACCGCGTGCCCGCCCTCGTGGGCGATGGTGACCAGGCCCCGGGAGAGCTGCCACGAGGTGGACCACGCCACCACCGCCAGGGCGGTCAGCGCGGACAGCAGCACGACCCACGCGGGCGGCCCCGGATGGGCTGTGGTGAGAGTCACCCACACCTCGCTCAACGGTCACTTCCCCTCGCAGACGTCCCGGAACGCCAGAGCAAAGCGTCCCACGGGAACAAGTCTGGTGGAGACAGGCCCGGGGTGCTGTATACCTGTGAAGTATCTGCCGTTATTAAGCTCGAAGTGCAGAATGGCAATGATCGGGAGATGCCCGTGAGCGACACCCACGCCACACTCGTCAGGACCTTCTACGACGCGCTCGCGCGCCGCGACCTCGACGCCATGGAACGCTGTTACCACCCCGACGTCACCTTCGGCGATCCGATCTTCCAGGAGCTGGAGGGCCGGGCCCGGATCATGGGCATGTGGCGCCTGCTGATGGGGTACGGCACCGGCCTGGACGTCTCGCTCGGGCGGGTGAGCGCCGGCCGCCACGAGGTGACCGCCGACTGGACCGCCGGATACACCTTCGCCGCGACCGGCAGGAGGGTCGTCAACCAGATCGACTCGCTGTTCCGGTTCGAGAGCGGGCTGATCGTCCGGCAGCACGACGACTTCGACTTCAAGCACTGGTCGAAGATGGCCCTCGGCCGGCCGGTGGGGCTCGTCGTCGGCTGGACCCCGGCGCTCCGGGCGCGGATCCGGAGCCAGGCCATGGAAGGACTCAAGGAGTCGATGGCCCCCGCCTGACACCGCCCCGCCCGGGTCCGGGCGCTCCGCCCGGTCGGCGCCGGGATTCCCCGTCCGGAGCGCGGAGCCGTCGGGCCCGTCAGCCGAGGAGCTTGCGGGCCGCCTCCTCGATCTCGTCCTCCGAGAGCAGCACGTGCTTGGCCGCATCCCCCAGCGGGACGAAGCTGTCGGAGGAGGTGACCCGGGCGATCCTCCCGCCGAACCCCGCGTCCAGCAGCTCCGCGACGATCCCCTCCGAGACGCCGCCGCTGCGGCGGGTCTCGTCGGCGATCAGCACGTTGCCGGTCAGCTCGGCCGCGCGCAGCAGGTCCTCGACCGGCAGCGGGGACAGCCAGCGCAGGTCGAGCACCCGGCAGCCGTACCCCTCCGCGGTGAGCCTGACCGCGGCGCGCAGGCTCATCCGCAGGCCGTTGCCGAAGGTCGCGATGGTCAGGTCGCGGCCGTCGCCGTAGCTGCGGGCGCGGCCGATCGGGACGTGCGTCTCGGCCCAGCGGGACGGCGGCGCGTACGGCGCGAGCCAGCCGCCGTCGCCGTCCTCGAACATGTCGCGCGCGGTGTAGAGGGCGATCGGTTCGAGGAAGACGCAGACGCTGCCGTCGGTGCGCGCGGCGGCCAGGCAGGTGCGCAGCATCGCGGCGGCGTCGTCGGGCCGGGCCGGGGAGGCGACGACCAGGCCGGGGATGTCGCGCAGCGCGGCCACGGAGTCGTCGTTGTGGAAGTGGCCCCCGAAGCCCTTCTGGTAGGCGTAGGAGGGCAGGCGCAGCACCATCGGGTTGCGGAAGGCGCCGCGGGAGAAGAACTGCAGGGTGGCGGCCTCGCCCCGGATCTGGTCGAGGGCGTTGTGCAGGTAGGCGAGGTACTGGACCTCGGGGACCGGGAGCAGGCCGGACACGCCCGAGCCCAGCGCCAGGCCGAGCACCGTCTGCTCGTCCAGGAGCGTGTCGAACACCCGGTTCGCGCCGAAGCGCTTCTGCAGGCCGCGGGTGACGCCGTAGACGCCGCCCTTGCGGGCCACGTCCTCGCCGAAGACCAGGACGTCGGGACGGGCGGCCAGCTCGTCGGCCAGGGTCCGGTTGATCGCCTGGGAGAGGGTCAGCGGCCCCTCGTCCTCGGGCAGCCGACCCCCGAAGGCCCGCTCGCGGGCCGCGGCGGGGGCGGGGGACGCCGCCGCCGCGGCCACGGCCCCGGGGGTGCGCGGGGCCAGCGGTTCCATGATGTCGACGGCGGAGGTCAGCCTCGGCCGCCGGGAGCTCTCCAGGGCCATCCGGAGCAGGTGCTCGCGCATCGTCTCGTAGCGGGTGAGCAGCTCGTCGGGGGTGGCCAGCCCGGCCTCGACGAGCAGGCGGGCCGTGGCCGCCAGCGGGTCGCGGGCGAGGTCGGCGTTGATCTCCCGCTTGGTCCGGTAGGACAGCTCCACGTCGGAGCCGGCGTGGCCCATCAGCCGGACGGTGCCCAGGTGCAGCAGGGCGGGGGAGCGGGTGGCGCGCACGTGGTCGGCGGCCGCCCTGGCCGCGTCGTGCGCGTCGGCCAGGTCGCAGCCGTCGGCCGCGAAGTACGTGAGCAGGGGGTGGCGGGAGGCCTCCACCCAGCCGCTCGGGGTCCGCACGCTGATGCCCAGCCCGTTGTCCTCGCAGACGAACAGGATCGGCAGCCCCAGACCCTGGTAGGAGCCGTAGGCGGCGGTGTTGAGGCCCGACAGGGCGCTGGCGTGGTTGACCGAGGCGTCGCCGAAGCTGCACACCGCGACGGCGTCGTCCGGCCAGGCCCCCCGCACGCCGAGCTGGCGGGCGCGCTCGATCGCGAAGGCCACGCCCACCGCGCGCGGCAGATGGCTGGCGATCGTCGAGGTCTGCGGGATCACCGCGAGGTCCGGATGGCCGAAGACCTTGTGCCGGCCGCCCGCGATCGGCTCCTCCGCCGAGGCGACCAGGCCGAGCAGCACGTCCCGCAGGCCCTGCTCGGGCAGCCGCCCGGCCATCGCCGAGCGCGCCAGGTAGAAGGCGCCGGAGCGGTAGTGCAGCAGCGCCGGGTCGGTCGTGCGCAGGGCCGCGGCGACCGCGGCGTTGCCCTCGTGACCGGCGGAGCCGATGGTGTAGAAGCCCTCGCCGCGTTCGCGCAGGAGGCGGGCGGTGACGTCCAGGAGCCGGCTGCCGAGCTGGAACTCGAACAGCTCCCGGCAGCGGGCTCCCGTCAGACTCGTGCCCTCGCGCACCGGCAGCGCCGGGTCGCGCCGGGTCCCGACGGTCAGGTCCGCCACCGCTTCGGCGAAATGAGTCTCAACAGTGTCGCGCGCCACACGGCTGATTATGTCCCGCAGAGCCGTCCCCGTCGCCGTCCTTGGCCTCTTTCGTCCACCGGATCTTTCCCCGGGCCCGGGGACGGCGGGCTCCGGTGGACCTGCTCCTGACACCAATTCGGGCGTTTTATCAACCGATCGACCGGTATATGCGTCTACTTGGTGTACCGACGTGGCACCCTCACCGCCGCGTCCAGCCCACGGGAGGATGGACACCCGAATGTTGCACCGCACCCGAGCCGCCGCCGTCGCGGTGGCCGTGGGAGCCGGGGCGATCGCCCTGGCTCCCCCCGCCGCCGCGGCCCCCCTCGCGGCCGCCGCGGCCAGGACCGCACCGGACCCCGTCGTCTCCAACGTGGCGATCGCCCCCAACCCGGTCGTGGTGACCGGGTCGCCGGTCACGGTCAAGTTCACCTTCACCACCCGGCACACGGGCGACGTCGAGTTCCGACTCAGGGCGCCCGGGGCCGCCTGGGCGACCGTCAAGCTCACCCCGGCGCCGCACGGCCTGGAGACCCGGTGGACCGCGTCCAAGGAGTTCGGCGCCGCCGCCGCCGGGCAGTGGAGCTACGTCGCGGTCGCCCGGGCCGCGGGCAAGCCGGACGACACGGCGAGCGGCAAGTTCACCGTCGAGTCCAGGAAGGTCCTCGACACCAGGATCGTCGACTTCGGCGCCCGGCCCGACCCGATCGACCGGGGGGACACGCTGACCGTCCGGGGCCGCCTGCAGGCCGACGGCACGCTCGGCTGGGACGGCCGCGCCGACCGCGAGGTCGCGATCCTGTTCCGCGCCGACGGCTCGTCCCGGTGGACGCGCGTCGCCGCGGACCGGACCGACGCCGACGGCCGCTTCAGCGTCGACACCGCCGCCGTGCGGTCCGGAAGCTGGCGCGCCGAGTTCGGCGGCGACTCCGGGGCCGAGGGCGCGAGCAGCCCCGTCGACCACGTGACGGTCCGCGAACCCGCACCCGAGCCGGAGCCCGAGCGCGGCGAGAGCCGGATCTCCTCCTTCAACGCCTCGCCGGAACCGGTCCGCCACGGCCGGTACCTGAGGTTCCGCGGCACGCTTCAGGTCGGCGACGGCTGGGGCCGGGAGGGGCACCGGGCCAAGGTCCGGCTGTACTTCAAGCCCGACGGCGCCGGACGGTGGCACCACGTGAAGAACACGTGGTCCACCGGGAGCGGGAAGATCTACACCAAGGCCAGGGCCTACCGGTCGGGCCACTGGAGGCTCGTCTTCAAGGGGGACGCGGACTTCTACGGCGACTCCAGCCGCGCCGACCACGTCAGGGTCAAGCGCTGACCCCGCCGTGACGCGGCCCGGAGAGGGGGCGCCCGCACCGGCGTCCCCTCTCCGGGGCCCGCACCGGCGTCCCCTCTCCGGGGCCCGCACCGGCGTCCCCTCTCCGGGGAGTGAAGTTAACGGTTCTTAACTCCGTGCCGCGGCCAGGGCCGCGCGGGCCATGGCGTGCAGCAGCGGGGCCATCGCCTCCGGCGGCAGCTCGCCCGCGCTGTGCGGGGTCGAGTTGAGCAGGCCGAAGACCGCGTGGGTGGCCGCGCGCAGCCGGGACGGCGGGCAGCCGGGGTGCAGCTCGCTCAGCACGGTCACCCACTCCTCCACGTACAGCCGCTGCAGCCGGCGGATCCGGCGGCGGGCCGGCTCGGGGACGTTGCCCAGCTCGCGGTCGTGCACGGTGATCAGCGCCGGATGGCCGAGCGCGAACGCGATCTGCCCGGCCAGCAGGGCGTCCAGCGCGCTCTCGGCGTCGGGCGCGGTGGTGACGCGCTCGGCCGCCGAGGTGTGCAGGCGCTCGCTGACGTCCAGCAGCATCTCCGCCAGCAGCGCCTCCTTGCCGCTGAAGTGCCGGTAGAGCGCCGGGCCGGAGGTGCCGACCGCGCCGCCGATGTCCTCGATGGAGACACCGTGGAAGCCGCGCGCCGCGAACAGCTCCGCGGCGGCGTCCAGGATCTCCGTGCGCCGGGAGCGGCGTTCGCGGGTAGGGGTACGGGCGGTCGTCACGACTCGCATGGTAGACGGTGGCGTTAACGATGACTAACATCTCCGGTGGAGTTAGCGGCCGTTAACCCCCGGCAACGGCGCCGGGCGGTGATCTCGAAGGAGGCCCGCATTGGGCAGCTGGCCGGTGCTGCGCAGCACCTGCGATCCGGGCGGGGTCGCCTTCGCGGCGAACGCCGAGGTCAACGGGCGGCTCGCCGCCGAGCTGCGGGAGCGGGTCGCCGCCGCCGCGCTGGGCGGACCGGAGCGCTCCCGGGCCCGGCACACCGCCCGCGGCAAGCTCCTGCCCCGCGAGCGGGTGGACGCGCTGCTCGACCCCGGCTCCCGCTTCCTGGAGCTCTCGCAGCTCGCCGCCACCGGCCTGTACGGCGGCGACGCCCCCGCGGCCGGGATCATCACCGGCGTCGGCCGGATCTCCGGCCGCGAGTGCGTGGTGGTCGCCAACGACGCGACGGTCAAGGGCGGCACCTACTACCCGATGACGGTCAAGAAGCACCTGCGGGCCCAGGAGGTGGCCCTCGACAACCGGCTGCCGTGCGTCTACCTCGTCGACTCCGGCGGCGCGTTCCTGCCCCGGCAGGACGAGGTCTTCCCCGACCGCGAGCACTTCGGCCGGATCTTCTACAACCAGGCCACCATGTCGGCGCGCGGCATCCCGCAGATCGCCGCCGTCCTCGGCTCCTGCACCGCCGGCGGCGCCTACGTCCCGGCGATGAGCGACGAGGCCGTGATCGTCCGCAACCAGGGCACCATCTTCCTGGGCGGGCCACCGCTGGTGAAGGCCGCCACCGGCGAGGAGGTCACCGCCGAGGAGCTCGGCGGCGGCGAGCTGCACTCCCGGACCAGTGGGGTCACCGACCACCTCGCCGAGGACGACGCGCACGCCCTGCGGATCGTCCGCGACATCGTGGCCACCCTGCCCCCCCGCCCGCAGGCCCCCTGGGAGCGCCTGCCCGCCGAGGAGCCCGCGCACGACCCCCGCGACCTGTACGGCATCGTGCCCGCCGACACCCGCACGCCGTACGACGTCCGGGAGGTCGTCGCCCGCCTCGTCGACGGCTCCCGGTTCCTGGAGTTCAAGGCCGAGTACGGCACGACGCTGGTGACCGGCTTCGCCCGCGTCCACGGCCACCCCGTCGGGATCATCGCCAACAACGGCATCCTGTTCGCCGAGTCCGCGCTCAAGGGCGCGCACTTCATCGAGCTGTGCGACCGCCGCGACACCCCGCTGGTCTTCCTGCAGAACATCAGCGGTTTCATGGTCGGCCGGGCCTACGAGGCCGGCGGCATCGCCAAGCACGGCGCCAAGATGGTCACCGCGGTCGCCTGCGCCCGGGTGCCGAAGTTCACCGTCGTCATCGGCGGCTCGTTCGGCGCGGGCAACTACGCGATGGCCGGCCGGGCCTACTCGCCCCGCTTCCTATGGATGTGGCCGAACGCCCGGATCTCGGTGATGGGCGGCGAGCAGGCCGCCAACGTGCTGTCCACCGTCGGCGACGCCGACCCCGACGCGATCCGGCGGCAGTACGAGGAGCAGGGAAGCCCCTACTACTCCACCGCCCGCCTCTGGGACGACGGCGTCATCGACCCGCTCGACACCCGCACCGTCCTCGGCCTGGCCCTGTCGGCCGCCGCGGGCGCCCCCCTCGACCCCGTCGGCTACGGCGTCTTCCGGATGTGACCGCGACCATGACCATGACCGCGACCATGACGGCGACCGCGACCCTGACCGCGACGACGACCCTGACCGCGACGACGACCCTGACCGCGACGACGACCCTGACCGCGACGACGACCCTGACCGCGACGACGACCCTGACCGCGACCTCCACCGCGGGCGTGACCCCGGTCACGGCCCGCCCGCTCCGCCGGGGGCACCCCTGATGCTCTTCCACACCGTCCTCATCGCCAACCGGGGCGAGATCGCCCTGCGGATCATCCGCACGCTCCGGCGGCTCGGCATCCGCTCCGTCGCCGTGTACGCCGACGCCGACGCCGGCGCGCCGCACGCCCGCGCGGCCGACGCCGCGGTCCGGCTGCCCGGCGGCTACCTCGACATCGAGGCGGTCGTCGCCGCCGCCGCGGCCACCGGGGCCCAGGCCGTCCATCCCGGCTACGGCTTCCTGGCGGAGAACACCGCCTTCGCCCGGCGCTGCGCCGAGGCCGGCCTGGTCTTCGTCGGACCGCCCGCCGAGGCCGTCGAGGCCATGGGCGACAAGATCCGCGCCAAGGCGACCGTCTCGGCGGCCGGGGTGCCGGTGGTGCCCGGCGCCGCCGAGCCGGACGACGACCTGCTCACCGCCGACGTCGGCTTCCCCGCGCTGATCAAGCCGTCGGCGGGCGGCGGCGGCAAGGGCATGGTGCTGGTCCGCTCGGCCGCCGAGCTGCCGGAGGCACTGGAGTCCGCCCGCCGTACGGCCGCCGCCGCGTTCGGCGACGCGACCCTGCTGGTCGAGCGGTTCGTGCAGGATCCCCGGCACATCGAGATCCAGGTGCTGGCCGACGCCCACGGCAACGTGATCCACCTCGGCGAGCGCGAGTGCAGCCTGCAGCGCCGCCACCAGAAGATCGTCGAGGAGGCGCCGTCCCCGCTGCTGGACCCGGAGACGCGGGCCCGGATGGGCGCGGCGGCGGTCGAGGCGGCCCGCTCCGTCGGCTACGTCGGGGCCGGGACGGTGGAGTTCATCGTCCAGGGCTCCACGGCCGACTACTACTTCATGGAGATGAACACCCGCCTGCAGGTCGAGCACCCCGTCACCGAGCTGGTCACCGGCCTGGACCTGGTCGAGCTCCAGCTGCGGGTGGCGGCCGGGGAGCCGCTCCCGCTCGCCCAGGACGACGTGCGGCTGCACGGCCACGCCGTCGAGGCCCGCGTCTACGCCGAGGACCCCGCCCGCGGGTTCCTGCCGACCGGCGGCCGGATCCTCGCCCTGCACGAGCCCGGACTCCCCGGCCCCGGCCGGCCCGCCACCGACGGGACCGTCCGGGTCGACTCCGGCCTCGCGGCCGGCGCGGTCGTCGGCAGCGACTACGACCCGATGCTGTCGAAGGTCATCGCCTGGGGGCACGACCGGCCGCGCGCGCTGCGGACCCTCGACCGGGCGCTCGCCGACACCACCGTGCTGGGCGTGACGACGAACATCGCCTTCCTGCGGGCGCTGGTCGCCCACCCCGAGGTGGCCGCCGGAGACCTCGACACCGGCCTGGTCGAGCGCCGTCTCGGCGAGCTGGTCCCGCCCGCGGGCACCCCGGACGACGTCCTGGCCGCCGCCGCCCTGCTGCTGCAGCACGACCTCGTGCCCGCCGCCCCGGCCGACCCGTGGGACGTGCCCGACGGCTGGCGGCCCGGCGCCGGGGCCGCGTGGACCGTCTGGCGCCTGGAGGGCCCCGGCGGCGTGACCGCGGTCGGGGTGCGCGGGCTGCCCGGCGCCGGGAGCGGGGCCGCCGAGGTCCGCCTGCCGTCCGGCGGCGGTGACGGCGACGGCGACGGCGCCGGTACGGCGGGCGCGGGCCGGGTCCTGCGCGCGGAGCTGGCCGTGGACGGCTCCGGCACACCCGTCACCCTGCTCGTCACCCTGGACGGCGTCCGGCGGCGCTACACCGCCGCCCGCGACGGCGACACCGTCTGGCTCGGCCGGGAGGGGAGCGCCTGGGCCCTGACCCGCCACCACCTGGGCGACCCCGGGGACCGGGCGGGCGCCGGGGCGGCCGGCGACGGCGCGGTCCGCAGCCCGATGCCCGGCACCGTGCTCGTGGTGAAGACGGCGGTGGGGGAGCGGGTGTCCGAAGGGCAGCCGCTGGTCATCGTCGAGGCGATGAAGATGGAGCACACCGTGACCGCCCCCGTCGGCGGGACGGTCGCCGAGCTGCCGGTGCGCGCCGGGCAGGCGGTCGACATGGACGCCGTGCTCGCCGTCGTCCGGCGGGAGGAGGAGCCGTGACGGCCAGGGGGACGACAGAGGGGACGGCCGGCGGAGCGACCCGGGGGACGGCCGGGAAGGCACGGCCCGCGCCGTACCGGGCGGAGGGCCTGCCGGAGCGGGTCACGGTCTACGAGGTCGGGCCGCGCGACGGGCTGCAGAACGAGCCGGTGGTCGTCCCCGTCGAGGTCAAGGCCGAGTTCGTGGCCCGGCTCGCCGCCGCCGGGCACACGGTGATCGAGACGACCAGCTTCGTGCACCCGAGGTGGGTGCCGCAGCTCGCCGACGCCGCCGAGCTGCTCGCCGCCGTCGAGAAGGTCCCCGGGGTGCGCTACCCGGTGCTGGTGCCCAACGAGCGCGGCCTGGAGCGGGCGCTGGAGCACGGCGTCACCGAGATCGCGGTCTTCGCCAGCGCCACCGAGACGTTCGCCGCCAGGAACCTCAACAGGACGCTGGAGTCGCAGTTCGCGATGTTCGAGCCGGTCGTCGCACGGGCGCTGGAGCACGGCCTGAAGGTGCGGGCGTACGTGTCGATGTGCTTCGGCGACCCGTGGGAGGGCCCCACCCCGATCGGCCAGGTCGTCGAGGTCGGCCGTCGGCTGCTCGGCCTCGGCTGCCACGAGCTCTCCCTCGGCGACACCGTCGGCGTCGGCACCCCCGGCCACGTGGCCGCGCTGATCGAGGCGTTCGGCGGGCCCGAGCGGCTGGCGGTGCACTTCCACGACACCTACGGCCAGGCCCTGGCCAACACGCTGGCCGCGCTGCGCGCCGGGGTGCGGGTGGTCGACGCCTCCACCGGCGGCATCGGCGGCTGCCCGTACGCCGAGTCCGCCACCGGCAACCTCGCCACCGAGGACCTGGTCTGGATGCTGCACGGCCTCGGCGTGGAAACCGGCCTCGACCTCGGCGCCCTGGTGGAGACCAGCACCTGGCTGGCCGGAAGGCTCGGCCGCCCCAGCCCGTCCCGGGTCGTCCAGGCCCTGTCCACGGCCCCGTCCACGGCCCCGTCCACGGCCCCGTCCACGGCACTGTCCGAGGCCCCGTCCGCAGTCCCGACCGAGGAGTGACCGCAGCGATGAAGCTGACCGAAGAGTACGAGGACCTGCGCAAGACCGTCGAGGCGTTCGCCCGCGACGCGGTCGCCCCGGTGATCGGGGAGCTGTACGAACGCGAGGAGTTCCCCTACGACCTCGTCCGCCAGATGGGCCGGATGGGCCTGTTCGGCCTGCCCATCCCCGAGGAGCACGGCGGCATGGGCGGCGACTACTTCGCGCTCTGCCTCACTCTGGAGGAACTGGCCCGGGTCGACTCCAGCGTGGCCATCACCGTCGAGGCGGCCGTCTCGCTGGGCGCCATGCCGATCTACCGCTTCGGCACGGCCGAGCAGCGCGCGCGGTGGCTGCCGAAGCTGGCGAGCGGCGAGATGCTGGGCGCGTTCGGCCTGACCGAGCCGGGCGGCGGCTCCGACGTGCCGGGCGGCATGCGCACCACCGCCGTGCTCGACGGCGACGAGTGGGTGATCAACGGCTCGAAGGCGTTCATCACCAACTCCGGCACCGACATCACCGGCGTGGTCGGCGTGGCCGCGATCACCGGGCGGCGCGCGGACGGCCGTCCGGAGATCTCCACCATCCTGGTCCCGGCCGGCACCCCCGGCTTCACCGTCGCCAAGAAGTACTCCAAGGTCGGCTGGAACTGCTCCGACACCCGCGAGCTCTCCTTCACCGACTGCCGGGTCCCGGCGGAGAACCTGCTGGGCGAGCGGGGCCGCGGCTACGCGCAGTTCCTGCAGACCCTCGACGAGGGCCGCATCGCGATCGCCGCCCTCTCGGTGGGCCTGGCCCAGGGCTGCGTGGACGAGTGCCTGGGCCACGTCCGCGAGCGCCAGGCGTTCGGCCACCCGATCGGCCACTACCAGGCCATCCAGTTCAAGATCGCCGATATGGAGGTCCGCGCGCACACCGCCCGCCTGGCCTATTACCACGCGGCGGAGAGGATGCTGGCGGGCGAGCCGTTCAAGAAGGAGGCCGCCATCGCCAAGCTGGTCTCCTCCAACGCCGCGATGGACAACGCCCGCGACGCCACCCAGATCTTCGGCGGCTACGGGTTCATGAACGAGTACCCCGTCGGCCGCTTCTACCGCGACGCGAAGATCCTGGAGATCGGCGAGGGCACCAGCGAGGTGCAGCGCATGCTGATCGCCCGCGAGCTGGGCCTGTCCGACCTGTGACCCGGGGCGCGCGGAAGGGGCGGGGCGAGAGCCGGTACGTCCCTTGCCCGCGGTGACGGACCGCCGCCGCCCGCCCGGCCGTCCCGATCGAGACCGGGCGGGTCAGACATCCCTGGAGCTTGGATGTCAAGCGGCGAGGTCGTGGTTGCGGTGTGACCAGGCGGTCGCCCGGTCGTAGAGGGTGTGGTTCTTGAGGCAGCCGTGGAGGATGCCGACGAGGCGGTTGCCGACCTGGCGCAGGGCGGCGTTGTGGCTGACGTCGCGGGCTCTGATCTGGTCGTAGTAGGCGCGGGCGTCCACGTCGTGCAGGAGGGCGCAGGAGGCTTGCAGGTGCAGGGCGTCGACGAGCCGATCGTTGTGGACGAACCGGGCGTGAACGGTCCGCGTCTTACCGGACTGCCGGGTGACCGGCGAGGTACCGGCATAGTTCTTGCGTGCCTTCGCGCTGGCATAACGCCCGGGAGCGTCTCCGAACTCGGCGAGCACCCGGGCGCCGAGAACGACGCCGATGCCGGGCTGACTGAGGATGACCTCAGCGTCCGGGTGCCGGCCAAAATGCGCCTCGACCTCGTCTTCCAGGGTCTTGATCTCCGTGTTGAGGGTGGCGATGACCGCGGCCAGTGCCCGCACGGTCGAGGCGTAGGCAGCGGTGACCAGATCGGCCTGGCCCAGTTGCTCGGACCGCAGCACCTGCTTGATCGTCTCGGCCTTGGCCGGGATATCCCGCCGCCCCTTCAGCGCGGCAGCGATCTGGACGGCGGTGAGCTTCGCCGCTGTCGCCGGAGTGGGGGCCTTGACCAGGAGTTTCAGCGCAGCATCCGAGGTCAGGCCGAGGGGCTTGTAGGCCTCCAGAGCGGCGGGGAAGTAGTCCCGCAACGCCACCCGCAGCCGGAGCATGTGGCGGGTGCGTTCCCACAACAGCGTCTGATGGGCGCGGGTGACGACCTTGACCGCCTCGGCGACCTCGGAGTCGCCGGCGACCTCCCGCAGCTGGTTACGGCGGGTACGGATCATGTCGGCCAGCGCGTGCGCGTCGCCCTTGTCGCTCTTGGCCCCCGACGAGCCGAGGATCTCCCGGTGCCGGGCGGCCTGCTTGGGGTCCACCCCGAACACCCGGTATCCCGCCGCCCGCAGCGCCCGCACCCACGGGCCCCGATCGACCTCGATGCACACCAGCACCTGCGCCGGCTCGCCGTCCTCCGGCACGAACCGGCCCACCAGCTCGTGGAAGCGGGACATCCCGGCCATCCCCTCGGGCAACCGGACCCGCTTCAACACCCGGCCCTGCTCGTCCTGGACCTCCACATCGTGGTGATCCTCAGCCCAGTCATCTCCGACGAACAGCATTCGAACCTCCGTGATCGACACCGGTTTCAGCAGCCCGCAGGAGCCGGTCGGCGACCTAATGGACCAGTGCTCACCCCAACCCGCGGGGGGCACGACATCCCATCAGCGATCAAGACCCCTGACCACCGGCGAGGGCACGATCTGACCCTAGGACTCACGGTCCAGGAGGCGAGAGTGCTCACTCACCAGCGGCTACCAGGCATCGAGTCTGCCAGTGAGGCGGACCCGGTAGTTCCCATTAGGAGGCCGTGATGGACCGGGGCGGGCGGTTCAGGCGCGCCAGCCGCCGTCCACGGTCAGGTCGACCGCGTTGACGGCGCGGTTCTCCAGCAGGAAGACCGATGCGTCGACCACCTCGGCCATGGTCGGGACGCGGCCGGTGAGGGTCCGCTCGGCGACGACCTCCAGCAGCGCGGCCCTGCCCGTCCAGGACGGGGTGTCGGCCACGACGCCCGGATGGATCGCGTTGACCCGCACCGGCGCCATCTCCGCCGCCAGCGTGGCCACCATGCCGGTGATCCCGCCGTTGACGATGGACACGGTCGTGGAGCCGGGGTACGGCCGCTCCCGGGCGATCCCGCCGAACAGCAGGATCGAGGCGTCCCGGGACAGGCGTGGCGCCAGCGTGTGCACCACCTCGGTGTAACCGACCAGCTTCAGGATCGTCAGCCCGGTCGCCCGCCCGTGGTCGTAGTCGGCGAGGGTGTTCTGATCGCGGTCCACGGCCACCAGGGCCAGCCGGTCCACCTCGCCCACGTCGGCGAGCGCGGCGGCCGTGGCGCCGGGCTCGGTCAGGTCCAGGGCGATCCCGCGGGCCGTGCCGGGGCCGTCGAGCCCGGCGGCGACCCGGGCGGCCCGGTCGGCCCGGCGGCCGGTCACCACGACCGCCCGGCCCCGCCGCACGAAGTGCCGCGCCAGCTCCAACCCGATTCCGCCGGTGCCCCCGACGATCACTACCTCACCCATGCGACCCGCCCTTCCTCACGTACGGCCATTGCGGACGACGTTAGGAGGTCGCGCTTGGAGGACGCTTGGGACGCTCTTGCGGTCCGGGTCCCCGGCGGGCGCAGGGTTTCCCGCCCGCCGGGGACCCGGACCGCCTCCGAGGCGCCGTCCGCCCGGGCGAGCAGGAGACCGGTCCCGCCGGGGTCACTCCTGTTCGCGGGCCGCCGCCGCGACCGCGGCGGCGAGGGCCTCGCCGATGTAGGCCTCGGCGGCGGCCTTGGTGACGCCGAGGCCGGAGAGCACGCCCGTGCCGTCCTCGAGCTCCAGCAGCGCGAGCAGGATGTGCTCGGTCCCGATGTAGTTGTGGCCCAGCCGCAGGGCCTCCCGGAAGGTGAGCTCCAGGGCCTTGCGGGCCTGCGGGCCGTACGGGACGAGGTCGGGCACCTGCTCGGACGCCGGGGGCAGCGCCTCGGTGGCGGCCTGCCGCACGGTCTCCAGCGGCACGCCCTGGGCGACGAACAGCCGGGCGGCGATCGCCTCCGGCTCGCTCAGCAGCCCCAGCACCAGGTGCGCGGGGCCGATCTCGGCGTTGCCCGCCGCCGTGGCCGCGTTCGTCGCCGCCATCACGACGTTCCTCGCCCGGGGGGTGAACCGCTGGAACCCCTGGCCGGGGTCGAGGTCGGAGGGGTCGCCGGGGTCCTTGGGGACGAAGCGCTTCTGGGCCGCCTGCTTGCTGACGCCCATGCTCCGGCCGATGTCCGTCCAGGACGCGCCCGAGCGCCGCGCCTGGTCCACGAAGTGGCCGATCAGGTGGTCGGCCACGTCGCCGAGGGCGTCGGCGGCGATGACCGCGTCGGAGAGCTGGTCGAGGACGTCGGGGTGGACCTTCTTGATGGCCTCGATGAGGTCGTCGAGGCGGACGGGATTGGTGAGCTGGACAGGTTTCGTCATGCGTCAACCATAGGTTGACGATCCCGAAACGTCAACTCCAGGTTGACGATTGGCGACGGCTGTCCCGTCCGGGGCGTTCCGGCATGATGGGGAGGTGGATCTCAACTACTACGACACGCTCATCGCGGTCGCCGAGGACTGCCCGGTCGACGAGAGCGCGGTGCCGCCTGCGGGCCGGGACGGGAAGAAGACGATCGCCGCCGTGCAGTTCGAGATGCTCTCCGGCGACCCGGGCGGGCTCACCCAGGAGGACGTGCTGTTCGAGACCTGGGTGCGGCGGCAGGAAGGGCTCGGTGCGGTGACGGAGGATGAGCGCGCGGAGCTGCGGGCGCGTCTCTTCGTCAAGCCGCAGGCGTGCCTGCGGGCCTCGCCCCTGCCGAAGAGGTACGGCTGGGGCCTGCTGTTCGACGCGCGGGGCCGTATCACGCTGTGCCCGATGGAGTCGGAGGACTACCGCCGGATCGTCGACGGCTCCGTTCCGGACGTCGTGGTCCGCCGGGCGATGCGCTCCCGCCGGGGCTGAAACTTTCACCTGTCGGTTACGGCGTCCGTGCAGTTCAGGAACCCGACGTCCGGACGGGGGCCGTGCGCGGCTAGGTGGGGGAAAGGCGTGCGGCTAACTTGGGAGCGCTCCCATCCACCCCCTAAGGAGCCTCTCCCATGTCGAGAAAGTCCATCCTGGCCACGGTGTGCGCGGCGCTGGTCGTGGCCTCCGGCGCCGCGGTCTCCCTGGCCGCCGGAGCGTCGGCGGCCGATTCCTCCTTCTACGTCGACCCGGAGACCGGCGCGGCCACGTGGGCCGCCGCCAACCCCGGCGACCCCAGGGCGGCCGTGATCCGCGACCGGATCGCCTCCGTGCCCCAGGCGCGCTGGTTCACCACGACGAACACCTCGACGGTCCGCTCGCAGGTGTCGGCGTTCGTCGGCGCGGCCGCGGCCGCGGGCAAGACGCCCATCATGGTCGTCTACAACATCCCCAACCGCGACTGCAGCGGGGCCAGCACCGGCGGGGCGCCCGACCACACGGCCTACCGGCAGTGGATCGACGAGCTGGCCGCCGGTCTACAGGGACGCCCGGCCTCGATCATCCTCGAACCCGACGTGCTCCCGATCATGACCAACTGCATGAGCTCCTCCCGGCAGCAGGAGGTCAACGCCTCCCTGGCGTACGCGGGCAAGAAGCTGAAGGCCGCCTCCGGCCAGGCGAGGGTCTACTTCGACATCGGCCACTCGGGCTGGCTGGGCGCGGGTGAGGCCGCGGCCCGGCTGCGGGCCGCCGGCGTGGCCGACAGCGCGGACGGCATCGCGCTCAACGTCTCCAACTACCGGTGGACCTCCACCGAGACGGCGTACGCCAAGAGCGTCATCTCCGCCACGGGGGTCTCCCGGCTCCGCGCGGTCATCGACACCAGCCGCAACGGCAACGGCCCGGCGGGCAGCGAGTGGTGCGACCCGGCCGGCCGGGCGATCGGCACGCCGAGCACGACGGACACCGGCGACCCGATGATCGACGCGTTCCTCTGGATCAAGCTGCCGGGCGAGGCGGACGGCTGCATCGCCGGAGCCGGGCAGTTCGTCCCGCAACGGGCCTACGATCTGGCGATGGCGGCCCCGCACACGCCCACGGCGACGCCGACGGCGACCCCCACGGCGACCCCCACGGCGACCCCTACGGTGACTCCCACGGTGACCCCCAGCTCCACGCCCATCGCCGGCCGGGCCTGCACGGCGGCCTACAAGACGGTCACCTCCTGGCAGGGCGGCTTCCAGGCCGAGGTGACCGTCAAGAGCAGCGGTAGCGCGGCGCTCTCCGGCTGGACCGTGACCTGGTCCTTCCCGAACGGCCAGACCGTCGGCCAGCTCTGGAACGGCCGGTACGCCCAGAGCGGCGCCGAGGTCTCGGTGCGCAACGCCGACCACAACGGCGGCCTCCCCTCCGGCGCCTCGGCGTCCTTCGGGTTCACCGGAACCGGGAGCGGCGGCGCGCCGTCCTCCGTGAGCTGCTCCGCCACCTGACCGGGCGGAGCCCGCGACCCGGTACGGCCCGCGTCCGACGCGCATCCCCGCGGGCCGTACCGGACCGGGGAGCGCGGCGGTCGGCGAGCGGAGGGCGCGGCGGTCAGCTGGGCAGCTGGGCCTCCAGCCGGTAGCCGTCCACGGTCACGTAGACCTGGTCGCCCGGCCGGGCGTTGAGGCGCATCAGCACGGGCTGGAGCGAGTCGAAGACCGGGTGGTCCCGCCAGACGAGGACCACCGCGTTGTCACCGGGGCCGGTCACCGACAGCAGCGTGCCGGGACGCATGCCGAGACGGGTGGCGTACCCCTCGGGCACGGCCACCGGCGCCCCGCGCAGGTGCTCGCTGGTGACCTCGATCCGCTGCCAGCGGCCGGGGTCGGTGGCCGGGTTGGGCGGCGGGGGCATCGGCGCGCGTTCCCGGTGGCTGGTGATCAGGTGCGGCCGGCTGCTGCCGGACAGCGCCGAGAGCGCGGCCAGGGCCGCACGGGGGTCGATCGAGCCGGCGTCGACCTGCGGGATCGGCTGACCGCCGCGGTGGTGGCCGTTGGCCCCCGGCGTACGGCGGGGCAGCTGCTTGGCGCCCGCGCCGTCGGACGAGGCGGAGGACTCCCCGGGCGCCGCGACCGCGGCGAGCGCGTCCAGCCACGCCTGCGCGGAGTGGGTGCGGATGCCGAGCTGGTGCTCCATGAGCGCGAAGAGGTCGGCGTCGGCCGGTTTGCTCGCCAGCAGCCGGGTGGTCCGCTCCCGCAGGCCGCCCAGGTCGCCGACGACGAGCCAGCCGTCCTGGAGCCTCCGGTCGGGCATGAGGGTGACCAGCACCCGCCAGAGCGGGGTGCCGAGCGTGGGGACCTCGACGGGGTGCGCGGGATCGGCGCCGATGAGCTGGTCCTCGGTGGCGGCGGCGCCCAGCCACTCGGTGAGGCCGAACATGTGACCGGTCAGCGGGGCCGACTCCGAGGAGCGCAGCCAGAGCAGGATGCGCTCCTCGGCGGCGCGCTGGGCCGCCGACAGGGCACCGAGGTCGGCGTTGAGCTTGTGCGCCAGCGCGCGCAGGCTGATCGGGTCGACGGCGAAGAGGCGGTCCACGGCGACGGCCCGCTCCAGCGGGCTCCAGTCGCGGAACATGTTGTCCACCAGGCGGACCAGCGGGTAGTCGCTGATGTCGACCCGGGGCGCGGCGGGCCGCTGGGGCAGCGGGGCCTGAGCCGCCGGAGCGGGGGCCGGGGCGGCCGGCGCCGGAGGCGGGGCCTGCGCGGGCACCGGGACGGTCGGCGGGGCCTGCGCGGGCACCGGGACGGTGGGAGGAGCCTGGGCCGGGGCGGCCTGCGGAGCGGAGACGGGAGCCCCGGCGGGCGCGGGAGGAGCGGCCTGCGCGGCGGCGGGCGCGGCCGGGGCGACCTGCTCGGTGAGGCCCGGGATCCGGCCGAGCACCTCGCGGAACATCGCGGTGACCACGACCTCGGGGGAGGCGGGCACGGCGGACCCGGTGAGGTCGCCGGCGGTCAGGCGGCGCAGCCGGGACCAGCCGCCCAGGCCGGCGATGGCCGAGCGCGCGGGCTCCGGCCAGTCGGGGAGGGTGGGGTCGACGGTGTGCACGTGCAGGGCGGGCAGCACGTCGCTCAGCGGCAGGTGCTCCCACCGGGCGACCGAGAGCCGGGCCAGCCGGTCGCAGACCCAGTCGAGCCCGGCGGCGCCGAGGGCTTTGGGGAGGGTGACGGAGGACCACCAGCCCGCGGGCAGGCGCGGGTCGGCCAGGGCTTCGGCGACCTGCTGCTGCCGGCTCCAGCGCAGGGCCGGGACCAGATCACTCAGGCAGATCGATGACTCGGCGTCCATCGGTTGACCGCAACCTCCCCAAAGTGACACATGTGGCTAATGGTGCAGCCTACGCCGCAAGCTATCAATTGGTCTTAAGAGGGTAAAGCTGGTTGGAACCCAGATCAGACCGTAGGATACGCGGACGACCACCGATGACCGTAACAGCTTCGGCGCCCGCCCGGCTCCCGGCTTCCAGTGCGGCCTCGTCGTCGGCCCCCGCCAGCAGAGCCGTGAGCAGCCCGGCGGCGAACGCGTCCCCCGCCCCGGTGGAGTCCACGGCCTGGACGGCGAGACCGGGAACCCGGGCGGTCAGGCGTCCGCGCCTGGCCATCACGGCTCCCCGGGAGCCGAGTTTCACCGCCGCCGCGCCGTACCGGAGGCTGAGCCGCTCGGCGGCCCGCTCGGGCGCGGTCTCGCCGGTCAGCAGCAGCGCCTCGTCCCGGTTGGGGATCAGCAGCCCGGCCGGCTCGGTCTCGCGGACGAACCGCTCGATCCCGAAGTCGCGCAGGAAACCCGTCGAGGCGGGGTCCACACTGCTGGACAGGCCGCGCCGGCCGGCCTCGGCCAGGAGCAGGCGGGCCAGGAGCAGGCCGGGCTCGGCGAAGAGGAGGTAGCCGGACAGGTGGACGTGGGCCACCCCGTCGAGCAGGGCCGGGTCCCAGTCGGCGGGGCCGAGACGGCCGCCCGCGCCCCGGTTGGTGAGCATGGAGCGCTCCCCGGTCCCGTCGACCACGGCGATCACCACGGCGGTCGGACGGTCCGGGTCCGGGCGCAGGTGCGGCCGGACCCCGGCGCGCCGCAGCTCGGCCTCGTGCCAGCCGCCGGTGTCGGCGCCGACCCGGGACAGGAAGCACACGTCCGCGCCCAGGCGGGCGGCCCAGGCGGCGGTGTTGGCCCCCGAGCCGCCCGGACGCAGCTCGATGTCGGCGGCGGTGTCCGTTCCGGCGGCCAGACCCGAGAACCCGGCCTGGCCGTGCAGCGCCACGACGTCGGTGACCACGTCGCCGACCACCAGCAGGCCCCCGCGGCCCGCGGTCCCGTCTCCGGCGGCGGTCCCTCCGGCGCCCGCCGCACGCCCGGCGGCCTCACCGGGCGCGGCCGTCCCGGTGCTCCGGGTGCCTCCGGTGTCCTCGGTGCTCCCTGCGTCCTCCACGGGGCCTTCCGCGGGGCTGTCCGCGGGGCCTTCCACGGGGTCCTTCACGGGATCTCAGTCCCCCCGGCTCCAGGACCGGGCGATCCCGGCGGCCAGGCGGACGTTCCCGCGCACGGCGGCCAGGTTCGCCTCCAGGGAGGCGCCGCCGGTGCCGCGCACCAGGTAGCCGAGGAGGAACGGGGTGATCGCCTGGCCGGTGACCTCCTCCCGCTCCGCCGCGGCGAGGGCCTCGGCGAGCACGCGGTCGTGCAGGCCGGGATCGAGCTGCTGGTCGCGGGGGACCGGGTTGGCCACGATCAGGGCGGTCTCCGGGCCGCCGAGGGCGTCCTGGGCCCGCATGGCGGCGGCGGCCTCCTGCGGGGTCTCGATCCGCCACTCGACCGGCCGGCCGGAGGTGTGCAGGTAGAAGCCGGGGAACTCGTCGGTGCGGAACCCCGCGACGGTGACGCCCCGGGTCTCCAGCCGCTGCAGGGTGGCCGGGACGTCCAGGATCGACTTCACGCCCGCGCACACGACGGTGATGCGGGTACGGCTGAGCGCGTCGAGGTCGGCCGACTCGTCCTGGTCGGCGGTCCACTCGCGGTGCACGCCGCCGAGCCCGCCGGTGGCGAAGACCCGGATGCCGGCCCGGGCGGCGAGGAACGAGGTCGCCGAGACCGTGGTCGCGCCGCTCGCCTTCAGCGCCGCGGCCAGGGGCAGGTCGCGCAGGCCCAGCTTGCGCAGGCCGGACTCGGAGGCGATCCGCTGGAGCCCGGCGGCGTCCAGGCCGATGTGCGCGACCCCGTCCAGCACCGCGATGGTCGCGGGGACGGCCCCCTCCTCGCGGACGATCTCCTCCAGCTCGGCCGCGACCTCCAGGTTGCGGGGCTGGGGGAGGCCGTGCGAGATGATCGTGGACTCGAGCGCCACGACGGGGGAGCCCTGCGCCAGCGCCTCGGCCACCTCCTCGGAGGGGCGGAGGACGTTGTCGGGCGGCTGCTGGGTGGTACGCATGGGCGGGTTCTGCCTCCCGGGTCCGGGGCCGGGGATCACCCGGCCGGAACAGTGCGAACGGTTGTTTTCCGCTTCGAACAAGCACGTTACGGCATGGCGCGGCGGCGTCCGCCCGGAGGTCGGGCCGGGACCTCTCCGGAAGAAAAATAATCTACATCGTAAAGGAGGGATCCGGGCGCGGCCTCGGGGGGAACCGCGGGCATCCGGCGCCAGGCCATAGCCTGGGGCTATGAGCACCCTGCCCGACCTGGAGTCCCTGCGGTTGCTCGTCGACGTCGAGAGGCTGGGCAGCCTGGGGCAGGCGGCGCGGGCGGCGGGCATCGCCCAGCCCTCGGCGAGCAAGCGGATCGCGCTCCTGGAGCGCCGCCTGGGCCTGACCCTGCTGGAGCGCACCCCCCGGGGCTCCACGCTCACCTCCCAGGGGACGATGGTCGCGGCCTGGGCGGCGCAGGTGCTCGCGGCGGCCGAGGAGCTGATGCGCGGGGCGGAGGCCGTACGGCACGCGCGGGCGGCGCACCTGCACATCGCGGCGAGCATGACCGTGGCCGAGTACCTCCTGCCGCGCTGGCTGGGGGAGTTGCAGAGCCGGGAGCCGCAGGTCCAGGTCGGGCTGGAGGTGCAGAACTCGGCGGAGGTGGCCAGGCTGGTCGGCGGCGAGGCGGGCGGGATCGAGCTCGGGTTCGTGGAGGGGCCCTCGGTGCCGCAGGGGCTGGCCTCCCGGGTGGTGGCCGCCGACCGGCTGGTGGTCGTGGTCGCGCCGGGCCATCCGTGGGCGCGCCGCCGTACGCCGCTGCTCGCCGCGGAGCTGGCCGCGACCCCCCTGGTGGTCCGCGAGCGCGGCTCCGGCACCCGGGAGACCCTCGACCGGGCGCTGGCCGGGCACGCCGTCGCGGCCCCCCGGCTGGAGCTCGGCTCGAACGCCGCGGTCAAGGGCGCCGCCCGCCAGGGCTCGGCCCCGGCGGCGCTGAGCGGGTACGCGGTCGAGGGGGAGCTGGCCACCGGGCGACTGGCCGAGGTGGCGACCGCCGGCATCGACCTGGAGCGCCGCCTGCGGGCGGTCTGGCGCCGGGGGCGCCCGCCCACCGGTCCCGCCGCGGTCCTGCTCGCGATCGCCCTCGGCGCGGCCAGGGGCTGAGTGCGCGGCCCTGTGCGCGACCGCACGCGGTCCGGCCGAGAGGCGGGTGCGGGGTCCGGCCGAGAGGCGGGTGCGGAGTCGGGTCGAGAGGCGGGTGCGGAGTCGGGTCGAGAGGCGGGTGCGGAGTCGGGGCGGACCGGACATGCGGGAACTATGGACCTGTTTGTCCTTTTCGAGGTAGGGTGCCCGGCATGGCAGCTGCCGAGGTGGCGCACCCGGTCCGGTCCCCCGGGCTTCCCGCTACGACGTCGCCGTCGCCGGAGGCGGCCACAACGGCCTGGTCGCCGCGGCCTACCTCGCCCGCGCCGGCCGCCGGCCGAGGTGTACTGCCACTCGCTGACCGACCCCTCCATCCTCGGCCCGGAACTGCGCGCGGCCGGAGCCCGGACGATGACCCTGTTCGGCCTGCACATGCCCGCACGGCTGTTCCGTGCCGACCCCGCCGGGGCGCGGGAGGAGGCGGTGCGCGCGACCCTCGCCTCGACTGTCGTGACGGCCGCGGGCCGACGGTGCCGCCGCCGTGACGGCCGCGGGCCTTCGTGCGCGAACCTCGGGGTCCCTTCATGAGCCTCTCATGAAGGGTCTCTAGCGTTGCAGGCATGGGCGACGGTGAGGCGGCGCGGGTGCTGGTCGTGGACGACGAGCCCGCGCTCAGGGAGGCGCTGCAGAGCAGCCTGGAGTACGAGGGCTACCGGGTGGGCCTGGCCGGCGACGGGCAGGCCGCGCTGGAGGTCCTGGAGCGGGAGCCGTACGAGGTGGTGCTGCTGGACGTGATGATGCCCCGCCTGGACGGGCTGACCGCCTGCCGCAGGCTCCGCGCGGCCGGGAACCACGTGCCGGTGCTCATGCTGACCGCGCGCGACGCCGTGGGCGACCGCGTGTCCGGGTTGGACGCCGGGGCCGACGACTACCTGGTCAAGCCGTTCGAGCTGGACGAGCTGCTGGCCCGGGTCCGGGCCCTGCTGCGGCGCGGGGCGCTGGCCGCCCCGGCGGCGGAGGAGGAGCCCGGCGTGCTCGTCTGCGGCGACCTGCGGATGGACACCGCCGGCCGGGAGGTCGTCCGGGCGGGCGTCCCGCTGGAGCTGACCCGGACCGAGTACCTGCTGCTGGAGCTGTTCATGGTGCACCCCCGGCAGGTGCTCACCCGCGAGCAGATCCTCAGCGAGGTGTGGGGTTTCGACTTCGAGCCGTCGTCCAACTCCCTCGACGTCTACGTGATGTACCTGCGGCGCAAGACCGAGACGGGCGGGCTGCCCCGGCTGATCCACACCGTCCGCGGCGTCGGCTACGTGCTGCGGACGTCGCCGTGAGCACGCCGTGAGCACGCCGTGAGGACGGCCCCCCGCTCCCTGCGCTCGCGGCTGACCCTGCTGGTCGCGACGGCCGTCGCGGTGGCGATCGCGGTGTGCGCGGGCGCCTGCTGGTTCCTCGTCCGCTCCGAGCTGCTGGACCAGGTGGACCGCTCCCTGCGGAGCCCGAAGGGGCCGCAGGGCGTCGAGTGGATCGAGCGGTACTGCTCCGGGGCGGGGCCGGACCGCCCGCCGCCGCCCCGGCTGGCCCTCCTCCAGCTGGTCGACGCGGCGGGACGGACGTGCGCGATCGGCACCGAGGTCGAGGTCGTCCCCGCCGACCGGGAACTGGCGGGGGCGCCCCGGGGCACGGAGGCGATCCGCGACGGGGTGACCGCGGACGGCGACGAGGTCCGGGTGCTGGCCGAGAGCGTCGGCGGCGGCCTGGTGATGATGGAGTCCCGGCCGCTGGGGGAGTTCCAGTCCACGCTGACCACGCTCGCCGGGATCCTGGCCGGGGTCGCCGCGCTCGGCGTGGTGGGCGCGGCGACCGCGGGCCGGCTCATCGCCCGTACGGCGCTGCGGCCGGTGGAGCGGCTGACCGGGGCGGTGGAGCACATCGCCAGGACCGAGGACCTCGGCACCCGCATCCCGGTCGAGGGCACCGACGAGCTCGCCCGCCTCGGCGCCTCCTTCAACGCGATGACCGCCGCGCTGGCCGGGTCCCGGGAGCGCCAGCGGCGGCTGGTCGCCGACGCCGGGCACGAGCTGCGCACCCCGCTGACCAGCCTGCGCACCAACATCGACCTGCTGCTGCGCAGCGAGGGCTCCGGCCGCCCGCTGCAGCCCGCCCCCAAGCGCAGGCTGCTGGCCAGCCTCAAGGCCCAGTTCGAGGAGATGTCCGCGCTGGTCGGGGCGCTGCTCCAGCTCTCCCGGGGTGACAGCGAGCACGCGCCGCGCGTCGAGGTGGCCTTCCACGAGGTGGTCGGGGCGGCCGTGCAGCGGGCCCGGCTGCGCGCCCGCGACCTGCCGATCGAGACCGACCTCGGGCCCTGGTACGTCCACGCGGACCCGGCCGCGCTGGAGCGCGCGGTGGTCAACCTGCTCGACAACGCGGTGAAGTTCTCCGCGGACCCCGACTCCGACTCCGGCCCCGACTCCGGTCCCGGCCCCGACTCCGGCCCCGACTCCGGCGGCGGCGCGGCGGGCGGCGCGGCGCGGGAGCCGGTGGTGGTACGGCTCCGCGACGGCGAGCTGACCGTGCGCGACCACGGTCCCGGCATCGACCGGGAGGAACTGCCCTACGTCTTCGACCGGTTCTGGCGCTCGCCCTCGGCGCGGAGCATGCCGGGCTCGGGCCTGGGCCTGGCGATCGTGGCGCAGGCCGTACGGGAGGCCGGGGGAGAGGTCGCCCTGGAGAACGCCGCCGGCGGCGGGGCCGTCGCCCGGCTGCGCCTTCCCGGCACCCCGGCGGCGGGCGGCGGGTCCTGAGCCCCGGCGGGTCCGCTTTTCTCACCTCGCGTTAACGCTCGCCTCAGGATCGCCCCAGACCGCGTGCCGAATCTGGGGCCATGAGAGAGCAGAGTCGCCATCCGCGGGGGGAAGCATGGATCAGCTGACGGTTCCGGCGCCGGTGCGCATCCGGCTGGTCGAGGTCGTCGTGCCCGTGCACAACGAGCAGCGGGTGCTGGCCGAGAGCGTCCGCCGCCTGCACGCCTACCTGACCGGCACCTTCCCGTACGGCTTCCGCATCACCGTCGCCGACAACGCCAGCACCGACGCGACCTGGCGGATCGCCCTGGACCTGAGCCGGGAGCTGCCGCACGTGCACGCCGTCCACCTGGACGCCAAGGGCCGGGGCCGGGCGCTGCGCAGGGTCTGGTCGGAGAGCGCCGCGGACGTGGTCGCCTACATGGACGTGGACCTGTCCACCGACCTGGACGCGTTCCTGCCGCTGGTGGCCCCGCTGCTGTCGGGCCACAGCGACCTGGCCATCGGCACCCGCCTGTCCCGGGGCGCGAACGTGGTGCGCGGGCCCAAGCGGGAGTTCATCTCGCGGACCTACAACCTGATGCTCCGCGGGGCGATGGGCGCGGGCTTCTCCGACGCCCAGTGCGGGTTCAAGGCGGTCCGCACCGAGATCGCCCAGGCGCTGCTGCCGGCGGTCGAGGACGAGGAGTGGTTCTTCGACACCGAACTGCTGCTGCTCGCCGAGCGGCACGGGCTGCGCATCCACGAGGTGCCGGTGGACTGGGTGGACGACCCCGACAGCCGGGTGGACATCGTCAGGACCGTCATGGACGACCTGAAGGGCATGGCGCGCGTGGCCCGCAGGACCCTGTCGGGCCCGGCCCGCATCCCGGTCCCGCCGCGGGTCGGGAACGCCCGGCTGCCCAGCGGCATGGCCCGCCAGCTGCCCAGCTTCGTCGCCATCGGCCTGGTCAGCACCCTGGCGCACCTCCTGCTCTTCGTCGCGATGCGGCTGCTGATGCCCGCGGTGCTCGCCAACGGCCTCGCCCTGGTCGTCACCGCCGTCGCGAACACCGCGGCCAACCGCCGCTTCACCTTCGGCGTCACCGGACGCGCCGGGGCGCTGCGTCACCAGCTCGAAGGCGGCCTGGCCCTGGCCGTCGGCCTCGCGCTGAGCACCGGCGGCCTCGCCCTGCTGGACCTGATCGTGCCGGACGCGTCCACCGCCGCCGAGGCCGCCGCGGTCATCGCCGCCAACGCCCTCGCCACCCTGGTGCGCTTCCTGCTGCTGCGCGCCTGGGTCTTCCACCCCCGCCGCACGAAGGAGACCTCCCGATGAACGGCCCCGCGCCCGTCGCCTCCACCGGTCCCGCGCCCGTCGCCTCCACCGGTCCCGGAGCGGCCGCCGGCGCGCCCCGGTGGGCGCGTCCCGGCCTGTGGGCGGTGCTGGCGCTGGCGGCCTTCCTGTACACCTGGGCGCTCGGCCGGAACGGCGACGCCAACGACTACTACGCCGCCGCGATCCTGTCGGGCACGCAGAGCTGGAAGGCGTTCTTCTTCGGCGCGCTGGACGCCGGGTCGTTCATCACCGTGGACAAGCCGCCGGTCGCCCTGTGGGTGATGGGCCTGTCGGCGAGGATCTTCGGCTACGGCACGTGGAGCATGCTCCTGCCCCAGGCGGCCGCGGGCGTCGCCTCCGTCTGGGCCGTGCACGCGGCGGTGCGGCGCTCCCTGGCGGAACTGCCGGGCCGCCTGCCGTGGGCCGCCGGGCTGGCCGCGGCCCTGGTGATGACGCTGACCCCGATCACGGTCGCGATCAACCGGGACAACAACCCCGACACGGTCCTGGTGCTGCTCCTGGTGCTGGCCGCCTGGTTCTGCCTGGAGGCGGTGCGCGACGGCCGGACGCGCACGCTGGTCGTCTCGGCCGTCCTCGTCGGCTTCGCCTTCAACACCAAGATGCTCCAGGCCTACCTGGTGGTCCCGGCCTTCGCCCTGACCTATCTGGCGCTGGCGCCGGGCACGGTACCGCGGCGGTTCGGCCGCCTGCTGGCCGCGGGCGCGGCCCTGGCCGTCTCCAGCGGGTGGTGGATGCTCGCGGTCGACCTGTGGCCGGCCGGGAGCCGTCCCTACGTCGGCGGCAGCACCGACAACTCCGTCCGGGACCTGGTCATCGGGTACAACGGGCTCGGCCGGATCTTCGGCGGGAGCGGCGGGGGAGGCGGCGGAGGCGGCGGCGGGTTCGGCGGGGAGGCGGGCGCGGGACGCCTGTTCAACGACGTCATGGCCGGTCAGATCTCCTGGCTGCTGCCCTTCGCGGCCCTGGCGCTGGTCTGCGGCCTGGTCCTGGCCACCCGCCGGTCCCTGACCGGCGCCCGCGCGGCCCTGCTGCTGTGGGGCGGCTGGCTGGTCGTGCACTACGCGGTCTTCAGCTTCTCCAGCGGCACCTTCCACCCGTACTACACCACCGCGATGGCCCCGGCCGTCGCCGCGCTCACCGGGATCGGCGGGGTGCTGATGTGGCGGGCCTACCGCGAGTCCCCGGCCTGGGCGTGGGCGCTCCCGCTCGGGATCGCGGTCACCGGGGCGTGGTCGTTCACCGTGCTGCGCCGCACCGCGGACTTCGTGCCCTGGCTGGCCTGGGCCGTGGCGGGGGCGAGCGCGGCGGCGGTGCTCGGGCTGGCCGCGGCCCGCCTCGGGCGGCGGGTCCGGCAGCGGATCGCCGCGGTCGCGCTGCTGACGGGGGTTCTCGGCGCCCTGGCCGGTCCCGCCGCCTACGCGCTGACCCCGCTCGGTGCTCCCGTCAACGGGACGAACCCGACCGCGGGCCCCGCCGGAAGCGGTGGTCTCGGAGGCATGCGCGGTTTCGGGGGGATGCCGGGCGGCGCGCGGGAGGGCTTCCCCGGCGACGGGACGCGGCCGGTCCCGCCGGAGGGCCCGCCCGGAGACGGCGGGATGCGAGGCGGTCCCGGCGGGTCCCTGAGCGCGGAGATGATCGCCTACCTGAAGGAGAACCGGGGCGGGGCGACCTGGCTGGTGGCGGTGGGCAGCGCGCAGAGCGCCTCGTCGGCCATCCTCTCGACGGGCCTGCCCGTCATCGCGATGGGCGGATTCACCGGAAGCGACCCCGCCATGACCGCGGACCGCCTCCAGGAGCTCGTCGCCTCCGGGCGGCTGCGGTACGTGGTGCCCGGCGGAGGGCGGGGCGGAGGGCGGGGCGGCCCCGACGGCGGGGGCTCCTCGGAGGTGAGCGCCTGGGTGCAGGCCAACTGCACCGTCGTCGCCGCCGCCGAGTACGGCGGCACCCAGGAGAGCGCCGCCGAGTACGGCGGCACCCAGGAGAGCGCCGCCGACCGGTCCCTCTACCGCTGCGGTTGAACCGGCGCGCCCCGCCGCTGAACAGGCGTGCCTCCCCGTCCCCGGCGGACCGCCGGCCCCGGCCGTACCGGCGGCCCCGGCGGTCGTCGCGGGGCGGGGCGGGGGAGGCGCGCTGTTGTAGTCTTGCGCCGTGCAGAGCGGAGAAGGGGCGCGCGGCAGCCGCGCGGACCAGGCGGACCAGCGGCGGGCGGAACTGCTCGACGCCGCCCGGAGGGTCGTGCTGGAGCGAGGACTGGCCGGCACCCGCGTCGCCGACATCGCCCGGGCGACGAACGTGAGCGGCGGACTGATCCACTACCACTTCGCCACCAAGGACGATCTCATCACCGAGATGCTCCGCAGCACGACCGAGTCGGAGATCCAGCGGCTCAGGGAGATCGTCGACGGCCCGGGGACGGCGGTGCAGCGGCTGGACAGCGTCCTGCGCCTGTGCATCCCCGCCTCCAGGGACGACCAGGGCTGGATCCTCTGGCTGGACGCCTGGGCGGTCGGAGTGCGCGAGGAGCACGTCCGGACCATCCTGCTGGAGTTCGAGGGCGCCTGGATCGAGATCCTCCGCGAGGTCATCACCCAGGGCGTGACGCTGGGGGAGTTCGCGTGCGACGACCCGCAGGGCGCGGCCGAGCGCCTGGACGGCATGCTCGACGGCCTGGCCATCCGCTACACCCTGGACGCGGGGAACATGTCGAGGAGCCGGCTGCTGCACCACGCCCGCGTCGCCGCCGCCCGCGAGGTCGGCCTGGACCCCTCGGTCTTCCCCGTCTCCTGAGGCGGGGCCCTTCCCCGCCGCCCGCGGGCGGGTCCGGATCCTCCGCAGGCGCGCGGGAGAACGCGGCGGGAACCCCTCCGGACGGGATCCGAGCGGGATCCGAGCGGGATCGGGGCGGAGCGCCGCGCTCAGGCGGGCATGGCCGCCAGGAGGTAGGCCAGGCGGGCCGCGGCGGCCTCGACGTCGTCGGTGCTGCCGAGCCGGTATCCCCACGAGGTGATGAACCCGCCGTCCGGCGAGCAGGTGACGGTCTCCGCCAGGGTCTCGCTGAACCGGTTGCGGACGCGGACGTAGGCCGGATCCCCGAACGAGACCCCTGACAGGGACAGGTCGGCGTGCGAACGGGTCGCCGTGGCGAACCTCTCCAGACAGGACAGCGTGTCGAGCATCGTGCCTCACCTCCGTCCCCCCGAGGATTGCACGATCTTCGGAACTTAATCAAGCAATTGCGGAGATCATTCCGTCGATTGCCTGGTGAGATCCTCCAGAACCCGGACGATCACCGCCCGCGCGTCCTCGCGGAAGGCCGCCACCTCGCAGAACTCCTCGAAGGCCTGTTCGTAGAAGGTGACGTCCTCCGAGTCGCGCAGGACCAGGTTCCGGGTACGGGTGGGCACCGCGACCTGCTCCCGGTCGTAGATCCAGAAACCGTTGAGCAGCGCGGAGGGCAGGGGCGCCTCGAAGGGGACGACGCCGAACTCCACGTTCGGCAGCGCGGTCACGGCGAGCAGCCGGTCGAGCTGGCCGCACATCACGTCCAGCGGCGCCAGCCGGTAGCGCAGTGCCGCCTCGGGCAGGACGAAGCGGAACCGCTTGCGCTGGTCGTAGAGGATCTCCTGGCGCTGCATGCGGACCCGGATGGCCGCGTCGACCTCGTCGGGGGCCTTGTAGAGGCGTTTGAGCCGGTTGAAGACGCTCCGGGCGTACTCGGTCGTCTGCAGCAGGCCGATGACCAGGCCCGGCTCGAACGCCCGCAGCAGTGTGGTCCGCGCCTCCAGGTCGCGGATGTCCTCCTGGAGCGCGGCCAGGCCGCTGCGGTGCCGCTGCCGCCAGGAGTCCTGGCGCTCCAGCAACCCGGTGAGCTCCTCGGTGAGCTCCTCGACGATCTCGGGAGCGGCCTCCACGGCCCGTCCCCACGCGCGGATGTCGTCGACGGTGGCGGTCTGGCGGGCGTTCTCGATGCGGGAGACCTTGGAGGCCTGCCAGCCCAGCCGCTCGGCGAGTTCCTTGCCCGACAGGCGGGAGTCCTCCCGCAACTGCCTGAGCCGCACGCCCATCTCGGTGCGGGCCTGCTGGAACTCGCTCATCCGTCGTCCTCCTGGTGGGCGGCCTGCACGAGGGTAGACGCCAGGTGAGGATCATGCCATAGGGCTGTCGCAATCGTGATCGACATGTGCGGCGGGCGTGCTCCGCGGCCGGCCCCCGCGGGATCGCGGCGACCCGCGGGCGGTCCGCGGGCGGCCCGGCCGCGGTCCGGGGCGGCCCGGGGCCGGTTCAGGGGAGCACCCGCCGGGCGATGTCCACGAGGAGCTCGCGGGGGACCTCGACGGCGGTCTCCCCCTCCAGGACGTGCCGGAGTCCGGACAGGGCCTCGGGGTCGGTCACCAGGAGGCCCTGGACGACGACGGTGCCGCGGTCGGTCTCGTAGAGGGAGGGGCAGGCGCCCGCCTCGGAGGTGGAGCCGAGAAACCGCAAACGCATGATGGGTCCTTCCCCGCACGGCATCGCAACGCAATTGCGCGCAATCCTAAATGGATCACAGGGGGAGAACGGGGTGAATCGATGAACTTTCGGGAACGCGGGGAGGTCAGACGCCCCGGACGGGCTTTTCGGCCTCCGCCGACGGCTCCGGGCGCGGGACCCAGGACGGCAGGCGCTTCTCCATGAAGGCGGCGATGCCCTCCTGCCCCTCGGCGGAGGTGAAGCGCTGGGCCGACAGCTCGGCCATCCGGCGCATGCCCTCCTCCACCGGCAGGGCCGGCACGGTCCGCACCAGCTGCTTGGTGATCGCCAGCGCCTCGGGGCCGCCGCGCAGCAGCATGTCGGTGTAGCGGGCGACGGTGGCGTCCAGCTCCTCCTCCGGGACGGCCCGGGTGAGCAGGCCGATCTCCTGGGCGCGGGCGGCGTCGAAGACCTCGCCGGTGAGGAGGTACTCGGCCGCGGCCCGCGGGTCGAGCCGCCGCAGCACGGTCACCGCGATCATGGCGGGGACCACGCCCAGCCGGACCTCGGTGAACGCGAACGAGGCCGAGTCCGGGGCGATCGCGAAGTCGCACGCCGCGACCAGACCGAGCCCTCCGGCGCGCGCGGTGCCGTTCAACCGGCAGACGACCGGCTTGGGACTCTCCCAGATCATGCTCATGATCTCCGGGAACGACGCCGTCACCGGCGCCTCGTGCGCGCCGCCCGGCTCGGACCGCTGCTCCTTCAGGTCCGCTCCGGCGCAGAACACCGGCCCGGTCCCGGTCAGGACGATCACCCGCACGCTCTCGTCGGCCAGCGCCCAGTTGAGCCGGTCCTCCAGGTCGCCGAGCAGCCGCACGGACAGCGCGTTGCGGTTGCGCGGCGAGTCGAGCGTGATGGTGGCGACCCCGCCGGACACCTCCTTGCGCACCAGCCGCTCCACCGGCCAACCTCCGTCGGTGTTCATTCCGCCCACTTCCCTCGTCGGCGCGCCGCGGACGCGTCTCCCGTCCCGCCCGGCGCGTTCACAATCGCTTCCAGCGTGAAGGCCCCGGCTCTCGGTCCGGAGTCCTCGGCTCCGGCTCCCCCGATCGCGGCCGGCACGGCTCCCGTCTCGGCCCGGCGGCCCGATCGGCGCCTCCGGCCGGATCACCGCGCCCGCGGCGGGCGCGGCGATCCGGCGTTCCACCCTCCTCGCCTCTCATACCACGATCACCCGCCCGGCGGTGACCCGATCCCCCGGACGGCCGCGGCCGCACCCATCGGATCCGGCCGCTGCCCCGGCGCCCGGCCCCGCACGATCACCCGTCGGCCTGCGGGACCTCGTCGCTCCCGGGCACCCGCCGGACCTCGATCTTGGACCCGGGGGCCGCCGGGACCCGCTTGGTCCACTCGACCGCCTCCTGCTTCGAGGCGACGTCGAGCAGGAAGAAGCCCCCGAACAGTTCCTTGGTCTCGCCGTACGGCCCGTCCGTGACCACCGGGACCTCGCCGCTGAAGTCGACCACGACGCCCTGGCCCGGGTCGTCCAGCCCCTCCGCCGCGAGGAGGACGCCGGCCTTGGCCGTCTCCTCGACGAACTGGTGGGTCGCGGTCATCATCGCGTCGATGTCGGCCATCATGGCCGCGTTCGACTCGTCGGTGCCCCGCATGATCAGCAGGTACTTCGGCATCGTGTTCTCCTCATCCGGTGGGGCCGCCTCTCGACCCTCCCACCTCCAGGTCGAACGAGCAGCCCGCGGATCGACACGGCCCCGGAGAAATCGCCCGCCGCGACGCGGCGATCCCCGATCTTCACCGGAAGTGTCGTACCGGCCTGGCCGCGAATCGTCTTACTGATGAGACAGGTGAGCAGACCGCCCGGCAGGGGGACGGACGAGGGGACCACCATCCGATCACCCCGCCGGAGCGGCGGCCGTCACCGAGCCGGAACAGATCAACGATTCCTCGAAACGGAGCAGGTCATGAACCCGACGATGAACACCGTCGACATCGTGGTGTCCGGCAGGCAGGCGGCCATCGCCTTCTACGCCCGGCTCGGGCCGGAGTTCACGCTCGATCCGAACACCGCCGAGCCGTTCGACGCGTTCCGGGGGATGCGGTACGCCACCGTGGCGGACCCGGACGGCACCGGTATCGACCTGTACGCCGCCCTGCCCGCCACCTGACCCCGGCCCTTCGACCCGTGAGGATAACGCGCATGAAGTACGTGCTGATGTTCGTCGAGACCGAGCAGTTCGCCGGAGATCTGGAGGCGACGGACGAGGCCGGGCGGGAGGCGGCGTACGAGGCGGTGGGCCGCTGGTTCGCCGAGCACGCCGACAAGATCACCCACCATACCCGTCTGCACCCGGTGCACACCGCCACCACGGTCCGGCTGGACGGCGGCGCGGAGCCGATCGTCACCGACGGGCCGTTCGTGGAGGGCAAGGAGGTGGTCAGCGGGTTCGCCGAGATCGAGGTGGCCGACCTGGACGAGGCGCTGGCCCTGGCGAGATCCTGGCCGGCGTGTCCGGTGGTGGAGATCCGCCCCGCCTCATGACCGGAATCGCAGCCGGTGCGGCGAGCGGGAGGCCGGGGCGTGGGTGAGCAGGAAGCGCACGAGGCGCTGGCCCGCGTGGTGCGCGAGCACGCGGGCCGGCTGGCCGCGTCCCTGACGTCGCTGCTGGGCGACTTCTCCGCTGCCGAGGACCTGGTGCAGGACGCCATCGAGACCGCGCTCGAGCGCTGGCCGGTCGAGGGCGTGCCCGAGCGGCCGGACGCCTGGTTGCTGGTCGTGGCTCGGCGGCGCGGCCTGGACGTGCTGCGCCGCGAGTCGACCTACCGGGCCAAACTGGTTCAGTTGACCTGGCCGGTCCCCGCGCAGCCGGATGACCGGCTGCGGCTGGTGTTCACCTGCTGCCACCCGGCGCTGTCCCGGAGCGCGCAGATCGCGCTGACGTTGCGCGTGGTGTGCGGGTTGAGCACCGCGCAGATCGCCGCGGCGTTCCTGGTGCCCGAGGCCACGGTGGCCCAGCGGATCACCCGCGCCAAGAAGAAGATCACCGAGGCCGGGATCCCCTACAGGATCCCGGCCGCGCACGAGCTGCCGACGCGGCTGGAGCAGGTGCTGGCGGTCGTCTACCTGCTGTTCAACGAGGGATATCTGTCCAGCACCACCGAGCGCGCCCAGGCGCGCGCCCTGGTCGCCGACGCCGAGTGGCTGGCCGCGCTGCTGGTGAACCTGCTGCCCAAAGAGCCCGAGGCCTCCGGGCTGCTGGCGCTGATCCGGCTGCACCGGGCGCGCGCCGCCGCCCGCTTCGACGCGGCCGGCCGCCTGGTGCTGCTGGCCGACCAGGACCGCACCCTGTGGGACCGCAAGGCGATAGAGGACGCGGTCGCGCTGCTCATCCGCACCGCCCGCACGCACCGGCGGCCGGGGCCGTACCAGCTGCAGGCCGCGATCGTCGCCTGCCACGCCGAGGCGGCGTCCTTCGCCGCCACCGACTGGCGGCAGATCACGGTGCTGTACGACCTGCTGCTGGCTCTGGCACCGTCCCCGGTGACCCGGCTGCACCGAGCCGTCGCACTGCGCTACACCGCCGGACCCGAGGCGGCACTGGCCGAGCTGGAGCAGCTGGGTGGGGCGCTGGAGCGCTACCCGCTCCTCCACGCCACCCGTGCCGAACTGCTGCGGGACCTGGGCCGCCACGCCGAGGCGCGTCAGGCCGACGCGCGGGCGCTGGAGCTGACCGCCAACCCCGCCCAGCAGGCCCTGCTGGAAGAGCGGCTGCGCTGGGACTGATCCGGCCCCGGCTCTGCGGCCGCGGCCTCCTCAGCGCTCGCCGGAATGCCACGGCCGGTCGGCCGCGGTGGAGCGGGCGTCGGCGGCCACCGCCAGGGCGTAGGCCGCGTGGGGAGCGTAGGCGCCGGTGGGGCCGAGGTAGGCGTGGCCGGTCAGATGGCACCAGGCGGGCAGGTCGATCGGCGCGGCCGGGTCGGCCGTGATCAGATGCACGACGGTGCCGGGAGCCAGGCCGGTGACCAGCCGCCTCAGCTCGATCAGCAATTGCACGCACCGCCGGTCCTCGCCGTCCAGGACCGCCGGCCCGCAGTCGGTGGTCTCGTTCCCGGGGATCGGCAGCGTCATGCCCGTCGCGGCGGCCCCGTCGTCGCTGAGCGGGCGAGCGCACACGCCTGCCTCATGAGACACCGTGAGCACGATCCCGGTCGTGGCGCCGTGACCGGCACCGGGCCTTCCGCCCCGCCGGTCGGGGCGCTCCGCACCGGGCCGCAGGCGCGCGGGACCGGCCGGTCAGCCGCAGTGGCTCCATCCGCTCTTCCAGGACAGCGAGCCGTGCGAACCGCCCCAGATGACGCACTTCTTGGCGGCGGCGAGCCGTACCGGGCCCGCGTAGGCGGTGAAGCCGCCGGGGTTGCTTCCCGACGAGCCGCCCTTCACCTGGAGGATCGCGTTCATCCTGACCTTGCCGGGGTGGACGTACCGGGACAGGGTGACGACGCAGTTCTGCTTGCTGGTGGCGTTGTAGAGCAGGTGGATCGTCGCGCTGCCGCCGAGCGCGTGGGAGTCGATCTGCTTGAAGCCCGTCCCGCACACCTGGGCGGCGGTGTAGGGGTTCGGCTTCAACGCCGGCTTGGCGGTGGGTTTGGGCGTGGCCTTCGCGGTGGCGGTGGGCCTGGGCGTGGCCTTCGCGGTGGCCGTGGGCCTGGTCGTCGGTTTCGCGGCGGACTTGGCGCCGCTCCTGGCCGGGGAGGGGGAGGGCGCGGAGGAGCCGCCGACCTCCGTCGGCTGCGCGGCCTCGTCGCCCGGCTGCAGCATCCCGTCGTCCGGGCGGGAGGTGGCCTTCCGCGTCGGGCGCGGCGTCGGTTTCGCCGATCGCCCGCCGTCGTCCGGACGGGTCCGGGAGTCGTCCGCCGGCGCCGCGGACTCCTCCGGGTCGCCCGCGGACTCCGGTGCGGAGCTCCTCTCCGGAGCCGGTTCGGAGGACTCCGCGGCCGCGGACGGCTCGCCGGGGACGAGCTCGGGGACCGGCTCTCCGATCGGGGCTCCGGTAGAGGTTCCGGCCGGGTCGCCGACGGGTTCCCCGGCCGGATCGCCGGCCGGTTCCCCGGCGGCCTCCTGCCGCGCCGCCGCGGAGGAGGCCGCCGGACCGGTGGCCCGGGAGGCGGCGGCCTCCTCGCCGTTGCGCAGGACGACCACGGTCCCGGTGGCCACGCCGAGGACGGCCACGGCCGCCACCCCGGCCAGCAGCAGGCCCGTCGGGCGCCGCGGCCGGGACGGCCGCTCCGCGGCGACGGCCCGGGGGCCGGCCCCTCCGGGAGGCGCGGTCCGCGGCGCGACCGCTCCGGAAGGCCCGGTGGGCGCGGCGGGCCCTCCGGCGGATCCAGCGGGCCCTCCGGAGGGCGCGGCGGATCCGGGAACCGCTGGAGGCCCGCCCGATCCGAGGGCCCCGGTCTGCCCGGTGGGCGCGGCGGACCCGGGGTGCGGGGCCCGGAGGTCGTGCCTTCCGGGCGGGGCGGTGCCCGACATGAGGTGGCCGACGAGCTGCTCGGCGGTGGGCCGCAGCGCCGGGTCCTTGGCCAGGGCGGCGGCGATCAGGTCGCGCAGCGGTCCGGGGTCCAGCCGGCTCAGGTCCGGCTCGACGGTCAGGATCCGGTTCATCACCACGGGGATGGAGTCCTGGCCGAACGCGGGCGTCCCGGTGGCGGCGAAGACCATGGTCACCCCCCAGGCGAACACGTCGACGGCGGGCGTGGCCTCGCCGCCGCTGAGCTGCTCGGGGGCCAGGTAGGACGGCGTTCCCACGGACGTCCCGGTGGCGGTGGTGCCGGGGGAGTCCAGGGCCCTGGCGATGCCGAAGTCGATGACGACCGGGCCCTCGGGACCCATCAGCACGTTGGCGGGCTTGAAGTCGCGGTGCAGGATGCCCGCGCGGTGGATGGCCGACAGGGCGGTGGCCGTGCTGACGGCCAGGCGCTCCAGCGAGGCGCCGCGGCGCGGGCCCTCGGTGTCGACGAGCCGCCGCAGCGACGGGCCGGGCACGTACTCGCTGACGATGTACGGCCGGCTGCCCGCCAGGTCGGCGTGCAGGACCGGCGCGGTGCAGAACCGCGCCACCCGCCGGGCGACCGCGACCTCCCGCAGGAATCGCGTCCGGGCGTCGGGGTCCGTCGTCAGCCCCTGGTGGAGGAGCTTGACGGCCACCTGCTCCCCTTGGGGCCCCCGCCCCAGGTAGACGACGCCCTGACCGCCCTCCCCGAGCCGCCCGGTGAGCTCGAACGGTCCCAGCCGTCGAGGATCCTCCGCCGTGAGCGGCTGCACCACGATGACCCCCCGGCAAAACCCAATAATTCGGTTAAGTGGTGCAGAACGCTACCAGTGCGGGAGGCGGGACGGATGATCTATCGGAATCCCGGTCTCAGATGGCCTTGCCCGGGTTGAGGATGCCGAGCGGGTCGAAGACCCGCTTGATGCCGAGGTGGACCTCCTCGGTGACCGGCCCCGCCTCCAGCGCCAGCCAGCGCCGCTTGAGCAGTCCCACCCCGTGCTCGCCGGTGAGGGTGCCGCCGCGGCTCAGGGCCTCCCGGAAGACCTCGTCGGCGGCGGCCCAGACCTCGGGCGGCGGCTCGGGCAGTCCGCGGTCGAAGACGAACACCGGGTGCAGGTTGCCGTCCCCGGCGTGCGCCACCGTGCAGATCGGCACGCCGTGCCGGGCCGCGATCGCCTCGATGGCGGAGATCATGTCCGGCAGCGCCGAGCGCGGCACGCACACGTCCTCGACCAGGCAGGCGCCGAGCCGCTCCTTGGCCTGGTAGGCCATCCGCCGCAGGGCGATCAGCTCCTCGGACTCCCGGGGATCGGCCGCCACCGCGACGAACGAGGCCCCGTTCTCCTCGCACAGCTCGCGCATCCGCCCGGCCACCGCGGGCCCGTCCACCGCGTCGGACTGCGCGATCAGCATCGCCTGGACGGCGGGCTCCAGGCCGATGTTCCGCCAGTCGTCGATGGCCTGGAGGGTGGCCCGGTCGAGCATCTCCAGCAGCGACGGCTGGCAGCCGGCCGCGATGATCGCCGCCACGGCCGCCGCCGCGTCGCGCAGGGAGCCGAACTCCGCGGCGATCGTGGCCGGCGGGGCCAGGGGGGCGCGGCGCAGCCGTACGGTGGCGGAGGTGATCACGCCGAGGGTGCCCTCGGACCCGACGAACAGGCCGGTCAGGTCGTAGCCCGTCACCCCCTTGACCGTCCGCCTGCCGGTGGTGAGGATCCGCCCGTCGGCCAGCACGACCTCCAGGCCCAGGGCCGAGTCGCGGGTCACGCCGTACTTCACGCAGCGCAGGCCGCCGGCGTTGGTGGCCAGGTTGCCGCCGATGGTGGAGATCTCGTAGGAGGAGGGGTCGGGGGCGTACATCAGGCCGTGCCCGCGGGCCGCGCGGTCCAGGTCGGCGGTGATGACGCCGGGCTCCACCACGGCGATCTCGTCGGCGGGGGAGAGCTCGGTGATCGCGGTCATCTTCTGCAGCGCCAGCACGACGCACCCCTGCACGGCCGTCGCGCCGCCGGCCAGTCCCGTCCCGGCCCCGCGGGGCACCACCGGGACCCGGTGGCGGGTGGCCCACTCCATGACGGCGACGACGTCGGCGGTGCGCTCGGCGAGCACGACGGCCAGCGGGCCGCCCGGCTCCAGGAACGTCCGGTCGCGGGCGTAGGAGTCGGTGACGTCGGGGTCGGTCAGCACCTTCGGCGAACCGAGCACGGCGGTGAGTTCAGCGATAGCGGTCACCCTCCGGACTGTACGGCCCGCGGAACCCGCCCCCGTACCGCCCGTAAGCCCGGTTGCGGGCCCGCCGCAGGCGTGCGCCCCGGCATCACGCGATCGCCCAACATGATCCCGTTAATTAATGCTCGTCCTTTATGTCCTAGTTGTGAGATATCTTCCAACAAACCGATTGATCACATTTTTACAACATCAGTCGGACGGTTTACCTCTGCTTTATCCCGTCCTCTAACGTCCCGCACGGTGCGCAAATACGCGCGCCGGGGAGCGTCCGCGCCCGGCGAACCCGGGCAGGGAGGGTATCCGTTGTCCAGCAGAGGCAGAGGCGCGCGCAGGCGCCTTCTCGCGATCGTGCCCGTTCTCGGGCTCGCCGCCGCGGGACTGTCCGTCAGCGGCGTGTCGGCCCAGGCCGACACCTCGGCCGCGCGATATGTCCCGTCATCGAGCGACTACTACATCAACTACGCGCCGCCGCGGGTCCAGAGCGACAGCACGGCCATCGACGAGCGCTTCCAGCGCGGCGCAGCCAAGCGGTCGGGTCTGGCCCACGCGCAGGAGGTCGACCGGAAGTTCGCCGAGGGCAACCCGGTCGCCGCCAAGACGCTCGCCTCGCGGGAGACCCGGGCGATCAGGACGGGCAAGAACCCCTTCGACTTCATCTTCAAGAAGGCGGGCCAGACCCAGCAGGCGAAGCTGCTCACCCTCCTCATCGAGTTCGACGAGAACGCAGGCGACGACTTCTCCGGCTTCAGCCGGCCCAAGTCGATCGACGACGTCAACGACTGCGTGACCGAGCCGCCGGGCACCAAGCTCAACGGCCCGCTGCACAACCGGATCCCCGACCCCGCCGCCTCCGGCGCGGGCCGGGACAACAACACCATGTGGGTTCCGGACTTCAGCCCGGAGCACTACAACAAGATGCTCTACTCGGACAAGGGGATCACCCAGCGCGTCCGGACCGACCTCACCGACCCCCGGGACGGTAAGAAGGGCATCGACATCTCCGGCCACACCATGAAGAAGATGTACGAGGAGATGTCCAAGGGCGCCTACACCGTCACCGGTGAGGCGATCGGCTGGATCAAGGTCCCGCACTCGGAGGCCTGGTACGGCGCCGGCCGCTGCGGCACCATCCCGCAGGACATGTCCGGCCACCCCGACAACCCGGCCGGCCCCGCCGCGCTCGGCGTCGACGCGGTCAACGTCCTGGCGCAGCAGAACCCCGACTTCCCCTGGGCCGACTACGACGTCGAGGACACCGGCGACGCCGACGGCGACGGCAACACCCTGGAGCCGGACGGCGTGGTCGACCACCTCGTCCTGGTCCACGCGGGCGCCGACAAGTCGGGCGGCGGCGGCGCCGAGGGCCCCTACGCCATCTGGGCGCACTCCAGCGCCATCGCCGGCGGCTACACGATCCCCGGCACGAACATGAAGATCTCCAACTACATCGTGCAGCCCGAGGACTCCGGCGTCGGCGTCTTCGCCCACGAGTACGGCCACGACCTGGGCCTGCCGGACTTCTACGACGCCTCCGGCGGCGGCGACACCAGCGTGGACTTCTGGGACCTGATGTCCTCCGGCTCGCACGCCGGCCCGATCATGCAGGCGATGCCGACCCACATGGGCCTGTACGCCAAGTGGGTGCTCGGCTGGGCCGACCCGAAGATCGTCGACCCGGGTGACCGCAAGCAGCTGGTGACCGTCGGCCAGTCCTCGCGCACGCCCAAGCACACCGCGGACGGCCTGCGCGTCAACCTGCCCGACAAGAACGTCACGATGGCCGTGCCGCACAGCGGCGCCAAGCTGTGGTGGTCCGGCAACGACCAGAGCTGGGCCGACGTCAAGCTGACCCGCACGATCGACGTCCCCGCCGAGGGCGACCCGCGCTTCTGGATGTGGAACCAGTACGCCATCGAGGCCGACTGGGACTACGGCTTCGTCGAGGTCTCCGCCGACGGCGGCGCCACCTGGGCCGAGCAGAAGGTCTACGACGAGGCCGGGACGCTGGTCACCACCGACGACGGCTACGACGACCCCAACAGCCGCATGCACGACTTCGGCGACAAGAAGTACGGCCTCACCGGCGCGACCGACGGCTGGCGGCACGACTACGTCAGCCTGGCGCCGTTCGCCGGCAAGACGGTCCAGATCCGCCTGCGCTACGTCACCGACGCCGGCTTCGAGGACACCGGCTGGTTCGCCGACGACTTCGCGGTGACCGCCGGCGGCGCCACGGTGTGGAGCGACGACGTCGAGGGCGGCGACAACGGCTGGACCGCCGTCAAGGGCACCTTCACCGACACCTCCGGCACCGGCTGGCACACCCACAGCGGCAGCCTGCAGACCGCCCAGTACTACCTGGCCGAGTGGCGCAACTTCGACGGCTTCGACAAGGGCCTGCAGTACACCTACGACACCACCTGGTCGCACGAGAACGCCTGGAAGGTCGAGCGGGTCAAGTACAACGCGCCCGGCCTGCTGGTCTGGTACCGCGACGCGGCCTACCCGGCCAACAACGGCGACGCGCACACCTTCGCGCTCCCGTCGGTCGGCCCCAAGGGCGAGATCCTCGTCGTCGACTCGCACTACGAGCCGCTGCGCCGCAGCGGTGAGGCGGCCGAGAAGGACCCGTCGGCGCTGAAGAACATCCCCTCGCGCCCGCAGTCCTCCAACGCGGCCTTCACCTTCGGCAGGACCTACCCGTTCACCGAGTGCATCGAGGGCGAGCCGTTCACCGAGTACTGCACGAAGTTCCCGGCCCTGCCGGCGGTGAAGACCTTCACCGACGCCACGACCTGGTACCCGGGTCTGGAGGTCCGCGACGGCAACCTGTTCTACCGCCACCGCGACGCCTCGGCCGTCGTCCCCTCCAAGGGCGACCAGCCGTACTCCACCCGGGTCGTCAACCCCGACGGCACCCCGGCCACGGAGCTGTACGGCACCGACATCGGCGGCGGCCACGTCCTGGGCACCGGCAACCCCGGCGACGAGGGCAAGGCGCTGGGCGTGCAGCTCAAGCTGATCTCCCCGCTCCCGGCGAACCTGGGCGTCGTCGTCCAGGTGACCCCGGCCAAGAAGTGAACGGAGAAGGGAACCCGGTGGTGACACCGGGCGGATAGACCGGCCCGCAGGGCCCGCCGCGGGATCAGGGCCACGCCGTCGGTGCGACGGCGTGGCCCTACGATTTGCAGGGAGGACCAGGACGAAGAGGGGCAGCGTGGGAGAGCTTCGCAGCAAGGCCGAGCACACCGAGGCCGTTCGGGCCGGGCGCAGGGCCTGCGTGGTGGTCAACACGCGCTCGCGCCGGGGCCGCCGCCGCTACCCCCAGGTGCTCCGCATGCTCCGGGCCGGGGGCTTCGACCTCCTCGGCGTCTTCCCGGTGGACGACCCCGGGCGGCTGCGCGAGATCCTCGACGCCGCCCTGGAGGCCGGCCCCGACGTGCTCGTCGTCGGCGGCGGGGACGGCACGCTCAGCGCCGCCGTCAAGCACGTCGCCCACCGCGACGTCGCCCTCGGCGTGCTGCCGCTGGGCACCACCAACAACTTCGCCCGCAGCCTCGGCCTCCCGCTGGACCTGGCCGGCGCGATCCGGGTGCTGCGCACCGGCAAGGTCGCCGACATCGACCTGGGCGTCGCCGGGGACCGGGAGTTCGCCAACCTGGCCAGCTTCGGCGTCTCGGTCGAGGTCGCCGGGACGGTCCGGCCGTGGCTGAAGCGGCTGCTCGGCCGGGCCGCCTACCCGCTGACCGCCCTGACGATCCTGCCCGGGCACCGGCCGTTCCGCGCGTTCATCACGGTCAAGGGCCGCCGCCACGAGCTGCTCACCCACCAGCTCAACATCGCCAACGGCCGCTTCCACGGCGGCTGGCAGGTCGCCCGCGACATCAGCATCGACGACGGCCTCCTGGTCGCCTACCAGCTCGGCTCCGGCAAGCGGTTCCGGCTGCTGGTGGAGACCCTGGTCCGGGCCGCCACCGGGCGCTGGCGCAGCCTGGCCGGCGGCCCCTTCGTGATCGGCACCGAGATGTACCTGGAGACCGACCCCCCGATGGCCGCCGACGTCGACGGCGAGGTCCGCCTGATGACCCCCCTGACGATCAGGACCGTGCCCAACGGCCTGCGGGTGATGGTCCCGCAGGACTTCGTCGACTCCTGAAGCGGCCCGCCGTACGGCCGAGCGGCCCGCCGTACGGCCGAGCGGCCCGCCGTGCGGTCCCGGAGGACGTCGCCGGCGGACGGCCGGCGCGCGGCGGGCTGATTGGGAGGCGCCGTCCGGGGTAGCCGTACGTCCTCGACAGATGGAGGAGACATGGCATCCCTGATATCCCGCATCCGCGGCTACCTGAGCAGCCCGCAGGGGCGGCGGAACGTGGAGAAGGCCAAGGCGATGGCGCGCGACCCGCGCAACCAGCAGAAGGCGCGCGGGCTGCTGGCCCGCCTGCGCGGCGGCCGGAGCCACCGCCCCCCGGCGAACCGCTGGTAGGCCCCGGTCCCCGGCCGGCCGCTCAGCCGGCGAACGGGTCGCGCCTGCGGAAGGGGGCGAGGGCGAAGCGGGCCGCGACCCTGGCCGGGGTGAGCCGGCGGACGTGCGCGCCGTTGCGGGCGCGGGCGACCACCCGCTCGGCCAGCCAGGGGGCGACGACGTCGACCGGGTCGGCCAGGATCGAGAAGATCTTCTTCGCCCGTTCCAGCTCCGCCGGGCCGTACCCGTGGGTCAGCAGGTCGGTGACCACCATGCCGGGGCTGAGCAGGCCCGCCGAGACGCCGGGGGGCGCCTCCTGCGCCAGCGCGCGGGTGAGGTAGGTGAGCGCGCGCTTGGTGGCGCCGTAGACCCCCAGGCCGGGCACCGTGCGGCCGTCGCTGCCCAGGCCCTCCATGTTCCACACGTGGCCGCCGCCCTGGGCGGCCATGCCCGCCACGGCGACCGCGGAGCCGTTGAGGGCGCCCAGGAGGTTCACCTCGACGACGGCGCGGGCCTCCTCCTCCGGGAGCCGCCACAGCGGGGTGCGGGCGTGGGAGACGCCGGCGTTGTTGATCCAGACGTCGACCCGGCCGTGGCGCTCCACCGCGGCGTCCCACAGCTCCTGGAGCCGGGCGCGGTCGGTGACGTCGGCGACCATCGCCAGGACGTCGAGCCCGGCCGCGGCCTCGCGCACCGTCTCGGCCCGGCTGCCGCACAGGGCCACCCGGTGGCCGCGCGCCGCCAGGCACCGGACCAGGCCGAGGCCGAGGCCTCGCGATCCGCCGGTCACCACGATCGTGCTCATCGCGTTCCCCTCCTGCGTTCCGTAGGCCGTTCCGCAGGCCGTTCCGCAGGCCGTTCCGTCGGCGGGCGGTGCGGCGCGGGGCCGTACGGGCGGCTCAGACCGAGGTGATCAGGGTGATCAGCTGCTCGCGGAACCCGGAGTAGTCCTCCAGCGCGCCGAAGAGGGTGTCGGAGCCGCGCTCCTCCTCGCGCGCCGCGGCCAGCACCCGCAGCCCCGGGGGGGTGATGCCGACCAGGGCGCGGCGGCGGTCCCGCGGGTCCGTCTCCGTGACCACGTGACCGCAGCGCCGCAGGTGGTCGACGGTCCGGCTCATGGTCTGGTCGGTGACCCGGCACAGCGCGGCGAGCTCGCGCTGGGGCAGCCGGCCCTCCGCGACGTGGTGCAGGACGATCAGCCCCGCGTGGGTGAGGCCGTGCGCCGCCAGGAAGGCGTGGAAGCGCCCCTCCACCACGCGGGCCGCCACCGAGAGCAGCCGGCCGGTGGGCCAGGAGCGGATGTCGGCGCGCACCGCGTCCGGATCCTGTGCGATGTACTGCTCGTCCCCGTCGGCCACCGGCCCATTGTCCCAGACGCACGTTCTCGGCCTCCGCCGTTGTTCAGCCCGCTGATGATCTGAATAATGGTCAGCATGCTGAACATTTCGGACGAGCGCAACGCCCGCCGCGCCCTCCTCCTCGGCGTCGCGGCCAGCGCGCTGCTCACCGGGATGGTGTGGCTGCTCGGCCAGCGGCTGCAGGGCATCCGCCTGCTGCCCGACCAGGGCGCGTCCTGGTACTACTGGAAGCTGCCCGAGCCGACGGTGTGGACCCGCGCCTCGGCCTGGCTCGGCTACGCGGCCCACCAGGCGGCGCTGTGGGGGCTGATCCACCACGCCCAGACCCGGGTCCGCCGCTACACCTCCGGCCTGCACCCGGTCAACGTCGCGGCCCTGGCGGTGAACCTCGGCTTCATCCTGCTGCACACCGTGCAGACCCACCTGTTCTACGACGGCCTGGCCCAGGACGTGTCGATCTTCAGCTCGCAGGGGTCGGTGGTCCTGCTGCTGGTCGCGGTCCTGCTGATGGAGAACCGGCGCCGGGGCCTGTTCCTCGGCAGGCCCGCGCCGATCGGCGAGCGGGTGACGGCCTTCGTCCGCCGCTACCACGGCTACCTGTTCAGCTGGGCGGCCGTCTACACCTTCTGGTACCACCCGATGGAGGCCACCAGCGGGCACCTGATCGGCTTCTTCTACATGTTCCTGCTCCTGCTGCAGGGCAGCCTCTTCTTGACCCGGGCGCACACCGGCCGCTGGTGGACCTTCACCCTGGAGGCCATGGTGGCGGTGCACGGCACCCTGGTGGCCGTCATGGCCTCCGGTCCCGGCGGCGCCTGGCCGATGTTCCTCTTCGGCTTCCTGGGCGTCTTCGTCGTCACCCAGATGCACGGGCTCGGCCTGTCGGCGACCGCCCGGTGGCTGCTCGCCGGCTGCTACGCGGTCGCGGTGGCGGCGGTGTACGGCGTGCGCGGCTTCGGCTCGCTCGACGAGATCGTCCGCATCCCGGTCATCGAGTACCTGCTCGTCGGCGTGCTGGCCGCGCTGGTCTGGGCGGGGCTGGGAGCGGCCGGGCTCGTGCGCCGCCGCAGGCCCGCCGGCGCGTCGCAGGACGAGGGATGATCCCGTAACCGCCCCGGTGACACGATCTCCACGACGGGCAGGGCGTGCTCGGCGCGGAGCCGTTCGCCCCGCCCTCGATCCAGGCACCGGTGGAGCGCGACGTCGGGCCGCCGGGTGAGCAGCGGCAGGTCCCTCAGCCGCAGGTCGACGTCGTTGTTCACGGTGAGGCACTCATGCCCCTTGCTCATCGCGGCGCGGGCATGACTCTCCAGCAGGTCGGCCAGTCGCCTGCCGGCCGTCCGGTGATCGGGTGTGGGCGCCGCGCAGTAGACCACGTAGCCGTCGACGATCTCGATGGCCTTGGCGATCTCCTCGGGAAGCGCCTCGTACTCCTCGGCGGTGACGCGGGCGGGCTGAGGACGGATGCCGAGAAGCCAGCTGTCGTCCGGCAACGCCGTCATCCGGCACCTCCCCGTCACTGTCCGCTCGACGGGCCGAGCTTACGGCCTGGCCTGCCGACCGGAAAGAAGAACCGACCTTTCCCGGTAATGGCTGCTCGCCGCCTGCTACGCGGTCGCGGTCCTGCTGGTGTACGGCGTGCGCGGGTTCGGCTCGGGCGACGAGATCGTGCGCACTCAGCCGTCGGTGTCCTTGGGGTGACGGGGTGAGGCGTAAATGATCCAGACGGTACGGGCGGTGTCATCGATGGCGTAGCGGACGCGTCCGCCGCTGGTGACCTCGAATTCCCACTGCTCCATCTCATGGCCATTATGGCGATGGGTCGCGAGGTCGCCGCGTAGGCGATGCTGGCGCTCGTGATCGACCCGTGAGCGTGGATCGGCACGCAGCGTCTCAAAACACCGGCGGGTGTTGGCCAGCGCGTGGCGGCACAACTCCTCCCATCCTTTGACCGCATCGCTGCTGCCGAATCGGAGATCCCATTCGTCATCCGGAGGTGGGACCGTGACCCGGTCCCCGCGCTTCGGGCTCACGCTGAGACCTCGACCGGACCGAAGTCGCCGCTGGTGGCCTGACGTGCTTGGGCGTGGTGTGCGGGGTCGGCCTTGATCCGAGCGGTGGCCCTCCAGCCCGCGATGACCTCCTGTGCGGTGACGTCGACATCCAGCTCCGCGGCGTCGGAAAGCGCCTCGACCAGCTCCAGGGTGAAGGAGCGGAGCTCGTCGGAGGTGAGGTGGCGGACCCAGGGGAAGACCTCGGGCATGGCGACGACCAGCGTTCGGGCGGTCGGGTCGTGCTTGAGGAGGGCCAGGAAGAGCCGGGACGCGGTGGCCAGCGTCTGCCCTCGCTGATCTTCGCGGTCGGCGGCGGTCAGGTAGAAATCGGGGGCGTCACGGTGGGTGATGCGCACCCGGCCGAGGCGGGCGGCGCGTTCCGCGACGGCTCGGGGATTTCTCGACAGGTCCGAAAAGGTGACGGCGTCGGCATTGCTGGTGCTCACCTCGCCATCGTAAGTCAGAATGCGTTCTGAAGACGGCGAGTCGAGGGAAGAGGCGGTACGCCGTCACCTACCGGGAAGTCGGCGGACCGAGCCGTCAGCCGGTCGTTCCGGCTTGGAATCGCAGCTCTGGCCAGTCGATCATGTTGGGGACCGGGTCGCCGACGTTGGGAGCGTCACCGGACTCGTTCTTCCGCGAGAGACGGAGTCGTTGTCAGGAGGTCTGGCATCGATCAGTATGTGCGTAATGGTGGTCCACTGAGGGATTCGATGAGGTGCGTACGATCATCCGCGCGTTCGTGGCCCTTGCGGTCGTGACGGCGGGCGCGGCGTGTTCGCAGGGGCCTGAGCCCGGTCGTGCCGCCACGCCGCCCACCACCGTCGCATCGGCGCCGCCCACCACGGCCGCGCCGACGGCGCAGTGGGTCGCGGGTCAGTGCATCGACGCACGCTGGGACGTCCACGGACACGACCTCGACAGCACCGCGTCGGCCATCGGAGTCGACGCCGTGCCCTGCTCGTCGGGCCAGGCCGCCGCCCGGATCCTCAAGGCCGTCGGCGGCGACGAGGACGCGGCGCTCGCGTCGTGCCCGATCGCGACCGACAAGATCCGGCCGGCGCCTGACGGCGGCTGGATCTGCGCCCGCAACCTGACCGCGCCGCACCCGGGTGACCCCGGCGGCGGCAGCGGCATCCTGCGGGTGGGCGACTGCCTCTACGCCGACGGCGACGACGAGTCCCTGGAGCCGGCGGAACGGCCCTGCTACGACCCCCACGGGCCGGGGAAGATCAGGAGCTTCCTGAAGAAGAAGTCGCAGTGCCGTGACCGGGAGGGCTCCGTCACCGAGTACAACACCACCAGGCGCGATTACTCGTCGCGCCGGGTGATCTGCCACGGGGACGGTGCCGGCGTCCGCGAGCCCGGACCGGAGTTCGAGGACGGCACGTGCGTCGCCGAGCCGGCCGTCCTCGACCTGCCCCTCGGCGACATGGTCTTCGGAGGGCTCGACCAGGTCTCCTGCGGTGACGAGGAGGCCTGGGCGGAGGTCCTCGGCACCGTGAGTGAGCAGCCCTGCCCCGCACGCGCCACGCGTGAGGTCACCGGTGACACGCACTACCCGGGAAAGATCTGCCTCCGCGCCCTGTGACCCGGGCCTCCGCCTCGTCCCAGGCCGCGGCGTCGCCGGAGGGCTCGTAGCGGCGCAGCGGTTCGACGCGCGCCGCCAGGGCGCGCATCTCGGCGAGGCCGGCGACCTCGCCGGCCGCCCGCGCCTGGACCAGCACGTTGCCCAGCGCGGTCGCCTCGGCGGGACCGGCCACCACCGGCAGGCCGCAGGCGTCGGCGGTGAGCCGGCACAGCAGCGCGTTGCGGGAGCCGCCGCCGACCAGGTGGACGGCCTCCACCTCGCGGCCGGACAGGGCGACCGCCTGGCGGATCGCGCGGCGGTGGCCCAGGGCCAGGCTCTCCATGATGCAGCGGACGAGCGCCGGGGGGGAGGAGGGCGGCTCCTGGCCGGTGCGGCGGCACTCGGCCGCGATCCGGGACGGCATGTCGCCCGGGGGCAGGAAGACGGGGGCGTCGGGGTCGACCAGCGCGGCGAACGGGCGCTCGCGCTCCGCGGCCTGCAGCAGGCCGGCGAGGTCGGCTCCGGGCCAGGCCCGCAGCGACTCCGACAGCAGCCACAGGCCCATGACGTTGCGCAGGTAGCGGACGGTGCCGTCGATCCCGGCCTCGTTGGTGAAGTTCGCCGCCCGCCCGGCCTCGGTCAGCACCGGGGCGGGCAGCTCCACCCCGGCCAGCGACCAGGTCCCGCAGGAGACGTAGGCGAAGCGCGGACCCGCGGCGGGCACCGCGGCGACCGCCGAGGCCGTGTCGTGCGAGGCGACGGCGACCACCCGGGCGGCGTGGCCGATCTCGGCCGCCGCCTCGGGCAGCAGCGGGCCGATCGGGTCGCCGGGCCGCCGCAGCGGGGGGAAGATCCGGGACGGCAGGCCCAGCCGGTCGATCAGGCCGGTCGCCCAGGACCGGGTGCGCACGTCCAGCAGCCCGGTGGTCGAGGCGTTGGTCACCTCCGCGCCGATCTCGCCGGTGAGCCGGTGGGCGATCAGGTCGGGGACGAGCAGCATCGTCGCGGCGCGGCCGAGGTCGTCGGCCAGCAGCTGGTAGACGGTGTTGAACGGCAGCACCTGCAGCCCGGCCACGTCGTAGAGGGCCCGCGCGCCGACCTCGGCCGCGACCCGCTCGGCGACGCCCTCGGTCCGCTCGTCGCGGTAGTGCACCGGGTCGCCCAGCAGGGCCCCGGCGGAGTCGAGCAGGCCGTAGTCGACCGCCCAGGAGTCCACGCCGATCGAGTCGACCGGCCCGGCCCGGCGCAGGCCGTGCAGGACCTCCCGGTAGAGGCCGTCCAGGTCCCAGCGGAGCCCGGCGGGCGTGCGGACCGGGCCGTTGGGGAAGCGGTGCGCCTCGGTCAGGGCCCGGCCGTCCCAGACCATGACCCGCCCGCTGGAGGCGCCGAGGTCGACGGCGGCGAAGCGGCTCATCGGGTGGACTCCCTGGCCACGAGCTCGGGCTGGAACATGATGTGCTGGTGGGCGTGGGTCTCGGGGTTCTCGCACTCGTCGAGCACCAGCTCGGTGGCGATGCGGCCGAGCTGGTGGGTGGGCTGGCGCATCGAGCTGAGCGAGACGGCCGAGGCGGCGGCGAACTCGATGTCGTCGTAGCCCATCAGCATCACGTCGTCGGGAACCCGCACCCCGGCCTGCAGCAGGGCGCGCAGCACGCCGAGCGCGAGCAGGTCGTTGGCGCAGAAGACGGCGTCCGGCAGCCCGGCGGCGAGCAGGTCGCCCGCGGCCTTCTCCCCGGCGCGCGCGTTCATCGCGGCCATCTCGGCGACCCGCAGCCGGTCCGGGCCCAGCCCGGCGGCCTCCAGCGCGGCCAGCGCGCCCTGCCGCCGCTCCAGGCACTGGCGGATCGTCAGCGGGCCGGTCACGTAGGCGACGCCGGAGGCGCCGCGGGCCAGCAGGTGGGCCACCGCGGTCCGGCCGCCGGCCACGTCGTCGACGGCCACCGCGCACTGGTCGGGCCGGTGCGCCGGGTGGTCGACCAGGACGACGCTGATGCCGTGCTCGCGCAGCCGGTCCAGCCGGCTGAGGTCCTCGTCGGTGGGGATGATCAGCACCCCCCGGACCCGCTGCTCGGCGAGCACGCGCAGGTTGCGCTCCTCCTTGGCGCGCGACCCGGCGGAGTTGCCGAGGATCACGGCGTAGCCGCGCTCGCTGGCCGCGTCCTCGATGCCGGCCGCCACGTCGGTGAAGAAGGGGTTGCCGATGTCGATGACGCTCAGGCCGAGGGTCCGGCTGTGCCCGGCGCGCAGCGTGGAGGCCGAGCCGTGGCGGACGAAGCCGAGCTCGCGGATCGCCTCCTCGACCCGCTCCCGGGTGGCGGCGGCGACCTTGGCGGGCCGGTTGAGCACGTTGGACACCGTGCCGGGGGAGACGCCCGCGCGAGCGGCGACCTCCTTGATGCTGACCGTGGTCATGGGCCCTGATTAAAACGTACCAACGACCCTGGCGCCAGTCACCGGTCCCGTGGAAGGGGCGAACGGCGTTGACATCCCGGGAAAGGCCGCCCTAGCGTCCCCGCTCGTCGGTAAAACGTTCTACATACGAGGTCATCTCATGATCCGAGCCGCCATCGTGGGTGCGGGGGCCGTCGCCGCGCACGGGCACGTCCCCGCCCTCCACGCCCATCGGGACCGCGTCGCGCCGGTGGCGGTGGTCGACGTCGACGCGGCCAGGGCGCGGGCGTTCGCCGCCGAGCACGGGATCCCGGCAGTCCACACCGATCTGACCGGCATGCTGGCGGCCGAGCGGCCCGACCTGGTGCTCGTCTGCACCCCGCCGCACCTGCACGCCGACCAGGCGACCGCGTGCCTGGCCGCCGGGGCCTGGGTGTGGTGCGAGAAGCCGCTCTGCCGCTCGCTGGCCGAGTACGACCGGATCCAGGCGGCCGAGGGCCCCGCGGCCCCCGGGGGTCCCGGCGGCCACGGGGGCGCGGCCGGCCCCTACCTGACGGTCGTCTACCAGCAGCGCTTCGGCTCCGGGGCCGAGCACCTGCGCGAGCTGGCCGCGTCCGGGGCGCTCGGCCGCCCGCTGGTGGGCCTGTGCACCACCGCCTGGCACCGCGGCGCGGACTACTACGCCGTGCCGTACCGCGGCCGGTGGGAGACCGAGGGCGGCGGCACCACCGTGCTGCACGGCATCCACCAGATGGACCTGATGCTCTCGGTGTTCGGTGACTGGGCGGAGATCCGCGCGATGGCCGGGCGGCTGGACCGGCCCGTCGAGACCGAGGACGTCTCGATGGCGGCGGTGCGGTTCGAGAGCGGCGCGATGGCGAGCGTGGTCACCAGCGTGCTCTCGCCCCGCCAGGAGAGCCACCTGCGCTTCGACTTCGCCGGGGGCACGGTCGAGCTGCGCCACCTGTACGGCTACCGCAACGCGGACTGGACGTCGACCTCGCCGCTGTGGAACCCGCCCCGGGACGTGCCGAGCGGGCACGCGGCGCAGCTCGCCACGGTCCTCGACGCCTTCGAGCGGGGGGAGCGGCCGCCCGCGAGCGGGGCCGACGGCCGCCGGGCGATGGAGTTCGTCACCGCGCTGTACGCCTCGGCGCTGACCGGCCGCCCCGTGCACCGGGGGGAGATCACCCCGGACAGCCCCTTCTACCACCGGCTCGACGGCGGTCGCGGCCTGTGAACGGGACGCGGCGATTGAAACGTTCTTCCTCGCCGGAGATCGGACCGGGGTCCCGGCTTCCCGCGGATCTGTAACGTTCGGGTAACCCGGGCGGGAAGCGCGGAGGGCGGCCGGACCGCCGATCACGCCCACTGCCTGGGAAAAGGCTTTCCCGGGTGATCCCGTCCTGCGGCCGTGCCGTACGGGCGGCGGGGAGCGCGGGCGGAAAGGGGTCTTGTGCGCCCGATAGGGGAACGTTTTAATCCCCGGTTAAGCGGACGTGACACGTTCGTGTGAGCGGTGACACCCAGGCAACGGCTGTGATGTGAAGGGCGGTGGGCGGCGTGCGCGGCGGGATCGCCTACGGCGGGGACTGGAACCCCGAGCAGTGGCCCGAGGAGACCTGGGCGCAGGACGTCGCGCTGATGCGCGAGGCCGGGGTCACCCGGGTGAGCGTCGGGATCTTCGCCTGGTCGATGCTGGAGCCCGCCGAGGGCGTCTTCACGTTCGACTGGTTCGACCGGGTCATGGACCTGCTGGCCGGTGCGGGCATCGAGGCCTGCCTGGCCACCCCGACCGCCTCCCCGCCGCCGTGGTTCGGCCGCGCCCACCCCGAGGCCCTGCCGGTGGACGCCGACGGGCGCCGGCTGCACCACGGGAGCCGCCAGGGCTTCTGCCCCAGCTCGCCCGTCTACCGGGCCAAGGCCCTGGAGATCGCCGAGCGGGTCGCCCTGCGCTACGCCGGCCACCCGGCGCTGGCCCTGTGGCACGTGCACAACGAGTACGGCTGCCACAACGCCCGCTGCCACTGCGACGTCTCCGCCGCGGCGTTCCGCGGCTGGCTGCGCGAGCGGTACGGCACGCTGGAGGCGCTCAACGACGCCTGGGGGACGGCGTTCTGGTCCCAGCGCTACGGGGACTGGGACGAGATCCTGACCCCCCGCGCCACCCCGAGCTTCACCAACCCCGGCCAGCAGCTCGACTTCCGCCGGTTCAGCTCCGACACCCTGGTCGGGCTCTACACCGCCGAGCGCGACCTGCTCCGGAAGATCACCCCCGAGGTGCCCGCGACCACCAACCTGATGGCGGGCACCCACTGGGACATGGACTGCTGGGACCTCGCCGCCGAACTGGACGTGGTCGCCACCGACCACTACCTGGCCGGCGAGCGGGCCGAGCCGCACGTCGACCTGGCCTTCGCCGCGGACTTCGCCCGCTCCCTGGGCGGGGGCCGCCCGTGGCTGCTGATGGAGCACTCCACCAGCGCGGTCAACTGGCAGGGCCGCAACCTGGCCAAGACCCCCGGCGAGCTGCGCCGCAACTCCCTGGCGCACCTGGCCAGGGGCGCCGACGCGATCATGTTCTTCCAGTGGCGGGCCTCGCGGGCCGGGGCCGAGAAGTGGCACTCGGCGATGCTGCCGCACGCGGGCACCGCGACCAAGATCTGGCGGGAGACGGCCGCGCTCGGCGCCGAACTGGCGGGCCTGGCCGAGGTGGCCGGGAGCACGGTCCGCGCCGATGCCGCGATCCTGGTGGACCACGCCGGCGTCTGGGCCCAGGACCACCCCGCCCAGCCCACCGCCGACCTGGACCCGGTCGAGGAGGCCAAGCGCTGGCACGCGGCGCTCTGGCGGGCCGGGGTCACCTGCGACCTGGCCCGTCCCGAGGCGGACCTGTCCGGCTACCGCCTGGTGCTGGTCCCCGCGCTCTACCTGGTGAGCGACGCCGGGGCGGCGAACGTGGCGGACGTCGCGCGGCGGGGCGGGACCGTGGTCGTGGGACCGTACAGCGGGATCGTCGACGACTGCGACCGGGTCCGGCTCGGCGGCTACCCCGGGGCGTGGCGGGAGCTGCTCGGGGTGACGACCGAGGAGTTCTTCCCGCTCCCGCCGGAGCGCACCCTCCGGCTGACCGGCGGCGGGACCGGCCGGATCTGGAGCGAGGCGGCCCGCGCCACGACCGCCGAGACGCTCGACGCCTACGCCGAGGGGCCGCTGGCCGGCACGCCCGCCTGGACGCGCAACGCGTGGGGCGCGGGGGCGGCCCACTACCTGACCACCCGGCTCGACGACGCCGCCCTGGCCGCCGTGCTGGCCGCGGCCCGCGCCGAGGCGGGAGTGGAGCCGGTCGCCGCGGCCCCGCCCGGGGTCGAGGTCGTCCGGCGCTCGCACCCCGACGGCCGGTCCTACCTGTTCGCGGTCAACCACACCGGCGCCGAGGCGGTCGTCGCGGCCACGGGCACCGCCCTGCCGGGCGGCGAACCGGTGGACGGCGCGCTGGCGGTCCCCGCGGGGGAGGTCCGCGTGGTCCGCGAGGGCGGGCCGGGCACGGGTGCGGTCCGCGAGGGCGGGCCGGGCACAGGATGGAGGCCGTGACGGACGACCGCAGACAGGAGAGACGACGGCATGCCGTACCGCAACCCCCTCGCCTCGCCCGCGGACCTTGACGGGTTCCGCCTGGAAGGGGAGGGGGCGATCACCTTCCCCCGGGGCAGGATGCGCCTGGAGAGCCTCCGCCCTCCCGAGGACGGGCAGGACGCCAACATCGTCCTGTGGTGTCCCGAGGACTTCCCGGCGGACGTCACGGTCGAGTGGGACTTCTGGCCCGTCCACGAGCCGGGCCTGTGCATCCTGTTCTTCCACGCCAGGGGCAGGCGGGGCGAGGACCTGTTCGACCTCGCACCGCGGACCGGCCCCTACGAGCAGTACCACCACGGCGACCTGGACGCCTACCACGTGTCCTACTTCCGCCGCAGGTGGCCTTCCGAGCGCCGGCTGCACACCTGCAACCTGCGCAAGAGCCACGGCTTCCACCTCGTCGCGCAGGGCGCCGACCCGCTCCCGGCGGTGCTGGACGCCCAGGGCCCCTACCCCGTGCGCCTGACCGTGCGCCGAGGGGAGATCGCCTTCTCGATCGGCGAGGTGGTCTCGTTCCGCTGGCGGGACGAGGACCCGCTGCGCGGAGGGAAGATCGGCTTCCGGCAGATGGCCCCGATGATCGGGGAGTACGCGAATCTGCGGGTCTCCTCTCATTGACACCTCGGTAAACACGCCGGTACTTTTCACACCTCTCGTCCCGATTGTTCTCTTTTTTGCTAAGAAAATAATCATTTCTTTATCAGAATGGGAAATCCGGTGCGATACCTCACTCCGCGCGACGCGTCCGGCGGTGCACGATGACCGCCTGGTCGATCAGGCTCTACACGGCCTGCGACGAGCTGCTGTGGGCGGCCCGGCTCAACCTCGCCTGGCTCGCCTTCACGCTCGCGGGCGGGGTGGTCCTGGGCGTCGGCCCGGCGACCGTCGCGGCGTACGCGCTGGCCCGGCGGCACGCCCGGTACGAGTCGTTCCCGCTGTGGAGGGAGTTCGCGGCCGTCTACCGGCGGGAGTTCCTCCGCGGGTCGCTGCTGGTGCTCCCGCCGGTCGCGGTGGCCGGCGTGCTGGCGGCCAACCACCTGTACTTCTCGGCCCTCGGGCCGGGGGCGCAGCCGGCCCGGACGGCGACCCTCGCGGCGCTGGTCGCGCTGGCCGCCGTCACCGCCTACCTGCTGCCGATGTACGTCCACTACGACCTGCCGCCGCTCGCCTGCCTGCCCCGGGCGTCGCGAATGGCGCTGGCCCGTCCCGCGTCCTCGATCCTGCTGCTGTTCACCCTCTCGGCGGTGGTGTCCGCGGCCGCGGCCCTGCCGATCCTGGCGCCCGTGCTCGGCGCCGGCGCCTGGATCCAGCTGAACACCTGGCTCTGCCTGCGCTTCTTCGACGAGAACGAGGCGTACCTGCACCCGAAAGGCAACCGATGAAAACCACCCCCCGCCGGCTCCTCGCCGGAACGGTCGCACTCACCACGGCCCTGCTCGCCGCCGCCTGCGGCGGCGACGACGCGGGACGGCAGGCCGCGAGCAACGAGCTGACCATGATGGTCCCGCTGTTCGGCACCGCCCCCGACCCCAAGGGCGAGGTGCACCAGGCGGTCGAGAAGGTCGTCGGCAAGAAGCTCAAGATCACCTGGGTGCCGAACGCCGAGTACGGCGACAAGACCAACGTGGTGCTCGCCTCGGACGAGATCCCGCAGGTCATGGTCGTCCAGGGCAAGACCGCCGCGTTCGTGCAGGCCGCGCAGGCCGGAGCGTTCTGGGAGCTCACCGACAGGCTGGACAAGTACCCGAACCTGAAGGCCAAGTCCGAGCAGGCCGAGCTCAACGCCTCGATCAACGGCAAGGTCTTCGGCATCTACCGGGTCCGCCCGCTGCTCCGCTCGGCCGTGCTCTACCGCAAGGACTGGCTGGACAAGCTCGACCTGAAGGTGCCCGAGACCGTCGACGAGCTCTACGAGGTCGCCAAGGCGTTCACCGAGAAGGACCCGGACGGCAACGGCAAGAAGGACACCTACGGACTGATCATCCCCAAGTGGCCCACCCCGGTCTTCTGCAGCTCCAGCCCGTACAACGTGATCGAGACCTGGTTCGGCGCCCCGAACTGCTACGGCGACCGCGGCGGCAGGCTCACGCCGACCTTCGACACCGAGGAGTTCTACACCGCCAACCGGTGGCTGAAGAAGATGGTCGACGAGGGCCTGGTCAACCCCGACTTCGCCACCCTCGACTCGGCCAAGTGGAACGACCCGTTCTACCAGGGCAAGGGCGGCATCATCATCGACGTCAACGTCCGCGCCTCCCAGATGTACGGCCTGCTCAAGGAGCAGGACCCGGAGAACTACGGCGACAAGCTGGCCATGGGAGGCAACCTCAAGCGCTCCGACGGCCAGAAGTTCTCCCAGCCCTTCGACGGCTACAACGGCTTCCTGGCCGTCTCCAAGCAGAGCGTGCGCACCGAGGCCGAGCTCGACGACGTGCTGAAGGCCCTGGACCGGCTGGCCACCAAGGAGGGCCAGACCCTGCTGGCCAACGGCATCGAGGGGCGCAACTTCAAACTGGAGAACGGCTTCGACGTGCCGGTCAACGACGACGACCCGGCCGTCAAGACCATCAACAACGACGTCGACTTCGCCTTCATCCAGCTCGGCACCTGGGCGACCATCGGCATGGGCGTCTACGAGCAGATGCCCACCAACGAGGCCGAGCGGGAGAACCTCAGGATCCGCAAGGAGCTGGTGGAGCTCGACCTGCAGACGGCCGTGCACAACCCGGCGCTGCCGATCGTCTCGCCCACCTACGTCAGCAAGGGCGCGGTCCTCGACCCGATCGTCTCCGACGCCCGGGTGAAGTACCTGGCCGGCGAGATCACCGAGGAGCAGCTGCGGGCCGAGGTCAAGCGCTGGCACGAGAGCGGCGGCGACCAGGTCGTCACGGAGATCAACGACCTGCACGCCGAGCTCGGCGGCGACTGAGCCGGACCGGTCCGGGCCGGCTGGGCCGATCCGGGGCCGATCCGGGGCCGACAGCCGGTCCAGAGCCGATCCAGAGCCGATCCAGAGCCGATCCAGAGCCGATCCAGAGCCGATCCAGAGCCGATCCAGAGCCGATCCGCAGGGGGCCCGGCGCGACCGCCGGGCCCCTCCTGAGAGAAAGGAGGCCGCTTTGGCCACCGACCTGGCGAAGCCTCCCGTGCAGGCGGCGCCTTCCGAGCCGGGACGCGCTTCCGGCAGGGTGCCGTTCCGCACCGCGCTGCGGCGCTACCGCTGGCTGTACCTGATGCTCGTCCCGGGCCTGGTCTACTTCGCGGTCTTCAAGTACCTGCCGATGTACGGCCTGACGATCGCCTTCCAGGACTTCGTGCCCTTCCTCGGCTACTCGGGCAGCGAGTGGGTCGGCTTCAAGCACTTCGAGGCGCTGTTCACCGGGCCCGACTTCGGCCGCCTGATGTTCAACACGCTCTTCCTCGCGGTGCTGACGGTGCTCTTCGTCTTCCCGGCCCCGATCGTCGTCGCGCTGATGCTCAACGAGCTGCGGGTCAGCGTGCTCAAGCGCTCGATCCAGTCGCTCATCTACATCCCGCACTTCCTGTCCTGGGCGATCGTCGCGTCCCTGACGTACCTGCTGCTCGCGGTGGATTTCGGGGTGATCGCCCGGTTCGTCCACGACCTGGTCGGCGGCCCCAAGGTCGACTACGTGGCGCAGCCGGACTGGTTCCGGCCGATCATCATCGTGCAGACGCTGTGGAAGGCCACCGGCTGGGGCACGATCATCTACCTGGCCGCGCTGGCCGGGGTGAACCCGAACCTCTACGAGGCGGCCCGCATGGACGGCGCGGGACGGTGGCGGCAGTTCTGGCACATCACGCTGCCGACCATCCGCCCCACGATCGTGGTCATGGCCATCCTCACCTCGGGCAACCTGCTCGACGCCAGCTTCGAGCAGATCTGGCTGATGACCAACTCGCTGAACCGCTCCGTGGCCGACGTGTTCGACACCTACGTCTACTACATCGGCATCACCCAGGGCGCCTTCAGCTACTCCACCGCCGTCGGCCTGTTCAAGGGCGTGGCCGGCGCCTTGCTGATCTTCGGCTCCAACTGGCTGGCCAAGCGCCTGGGCCAGCGCGGACTGTTCTAGGGAGGGCCGGCGATGTCCGTCAACCACTACAAGTCGTTCGGCAGCCGGGTGTTCGACGCGCTCAACATCCTGCTGCTCACGGGCCTGGCCCTGGTCATGATCCTGCCGCTGCTGTACGTCCTGGCCGGGTCGTTCGCCACCGAGTCGGAGATCGCCACCCGGCCGTTCTTCCTCTGGCCGGAGAAGTTCGTCACCGACACCTACGCCTACATCTTCGGCACCGACACCTTCGTGCGCGCCCTGGTCACCACGATCTGCGTGACGGCGGTCGGCACGGCGGTCCAGGTCATGCTGACGCTCACCATGGCCTACCCGCTGGCCAAGCGGTACCTGCCGGGCCGCACGCTGGTGCTGAACCTGGTCATCTTCACGGTGGTCTTCGGCGGCGGCATGATCCCCACCTACCTGGTCGTCCGCGACCTGGGGCTGCTCGACAGCTACTGGGCGCTCATCCTCCCGCTGGCGATCAACCCGTTCTACCTGATCATCGTCAAGAGCTTCTTCCAGGAGCTGCCGCAGGCCCTGGAGGAGTCGGCGCGCATCGACGGCTGCAGCGAGATGGGCGTCTTCTTCAAGATCGTCCTTCCGCTCTCCAAGCCGGTCATCGCGACGTTCTCGCTGTTCTACGCGGTGGGCATCTGGAACGACTACATGTCGCCGCTGCTGTACATCGACGACTCCAGCAAGTGGACGCTGCAGGTGCTGGTCCGGCAGTTCACCAGCGCCGACGCCGAGAACGCGCTCGCCCAGCTGGACTCGGTCTTCTTCCCGGCCGAGGGCCTGAAGTTCGCGGTCGTCGTCATCGCGACGCTGCCGATCCTGCTCTTCTACCCCTTCCTGCAGAAGCACTTCGCCAAGGGCGTGCTGATCGGCTCGGTGAAGGAGTGACGGCCCGGGAGGCGGTCGCCGGAGGGACCGCGGCCGGAGGAGCGGCGGCTGGGACGGCGGCCGGAGAGGCGACGGCCGGCGGGGAGCCGGCCGGAGGAGCGACGGCGCTGCGCTGGCTGGAGCGGCCGTGCCGGCAGGGCGTGACCTGGGGCGTGCCCTGGCCGCGCGGCGCGCTGCGGCCCGGCACCCCCTTCGCGCTCGCCGACGGCACCCCCGTGCAGAGCTGGACCACCGCGACCTGGCCCGACGGCTCGGTCAAGTGGTCGGCCCACGTCATCGGGCCGCAGGCCGTACCCGCCGGCTCCTACGCGCTGGTCCCCGGCGCCGAGCCCGCCGCGCCGGAGGATCCGGTGACCGTCACCCCGGCCGGCGGCGGGCTGCGGGTCGCCACCGGGCCGCTCTCCTGGACCCTGCCCGGGGCGGGCGCGACGGAGCTGATCGCGTCCGCCGCGCACGGCGGCACCGAGATCGTGCGCGGCGTGCGCCTGGTCAGCCTCCGCCAGGACACCCCCGACGAGGACGGCTCGCGCGTCCGCGAACCCGCCGCCGGCGTCGTCTCGGCGGTCGCCGTGGAGCAGGACGGTCCGGTGCGCGCGGTGGTGCGGCTGGAGGGCCGGCACGTCGCGGCGGGCGGGCGCTCCTGGCTGCCCTTCACCGTGCGGCTGTACTTCTACGCCGGGGCGCCGGACGTGCGCGTCGTGCACAGCTTCGTCTGGGACGGCGACGCCGCCGCCGACTTCCTCGCCGGACTGGGCCTGCGCGCCGAGGTGGTCATGCGCGACGCGCCGCACGACCGGCACGTCCGGCTGGCCGGGGCGGAGGGCTTCCTCACCGAGGCCGTGCGGGGCCTGACCGGCCTGCGCCGCGACCCGGGCGAGGCCGTACGGCGGGCGCAGACCGAGGGCCGGCCGGTCGGGGAGATCGGGAACCCGGAGGTGGCGGGCCGGCTGCACCTGATCCCGGTCTGGAACGACCACACCCTGGAGCAGAGCAGCGCCGACGGCTTCACCCTGCGCAAGCGCACCGCGCCCGGCCACGCCTGGGTCACCGTCCCGGCGGGCACCCGGTCGAAGGGGTACGGCTACGTCGGCGGGGTGAGCGGCGGCCTGGGCTTCGGCCTGCGCGACTTCTGGCGGCTGCACCCCACCCGGCTGGACGTGCGCGGCGCCGCCACCGAGACGGCCGAGGCGACCGTCTGGCTCTGGTCGCCCGGCGCGCCCCCGATGGACCTGCGCTTCTGGCACGACGGGATGGGCCAGGACACCCACGCCGGGCAGCTCGAAGGACTGGAGATCACCTACGAGGACCACGAGCCGGGCTTCGGCGACCCGTACGGCGTCGCCCGCACCCACGAGCTGGTCCTGCGGCTCCATCCGGCCACCCCGCCGAACGCGGAGCTGGCCGAGCACGCCGCGCTGCTGGAGGCGCCCGGCCTGCTCACCGCCGCGCCCGAGCGGCTGCGCGCGGCGGGCGTGTTCGGCGTCTGGTCGCCGCCCGACCGGTCGGACCCGGCCGCCGCGGCGATCGAGGACCGGCTGGACTTCCTGTTCGACTTCTACGCGCGCCAGCGCGAGGAGCGCCGGTGGTACGGGTTCTGGGACTACGGCGACGTCATGCACGCCTACGACCCCGACCGGCACACCTGGCGCTACGACGTGGGCGGCTACGCCTGGGACAACTCCGAGCTCTCGCCGGACCTGTGGCTGTGGTACCAGTACCTGCGCACCGGCCGCGCCGACGTCTTCCGGTTCGCCGAGGCGATGACCCGGCACACCGGCGAGGTGGACGTCCACCACCTGGGCCGGTGGAAGGGGCTGGGCTCCCGGCACAACGTGCAGCACTGGGGGTGCAGCTGCAAGCAGCTGCGCGTCTCCAGCGCCGTCTACCGGCGCTTCTTCTTCTACCTGACCGCCGACGAGCGCACCGGGGACCTGCTCGACGAGCTCGCCGCGCCCGAGGAGACGTTCCTGGCCGTCGACCCGCTGCGCAAGGTCCGCCGCGACGCCTACGCCCCCGACCCCGCCGCCCTGTCGGTGGGGCTCGGCGTGGACTGGGGGGCGCTGGCCGCCGCCTGGCTGACCCGCTGGGAGCGGCACGGCGACGAGCGGGCCCGGGACCGGCTGCTGGGCACGATGGCGGACATCGCGGCGCTGCGGCACGGCTTCCTCACCGGCGAGGCCCGCCTGGACCTGGCGGCCGGGCGGTTCGACACCGCCCGGGAGGCCGTCGAGGTCTCCCACCTGTCGGCGGTGTTCGGGCTGCCGGAGGTCTGCGCGGAGCTGATCGACCTGGACCTGGGCGTGCCGGGCTTCGAGGAGGCCTGGCTGGACTACTGCCGGCTCTACCTGGCCGGGCCCGAGCGGCAGGCCGCCGAGCTGGGCCGCGCGCTGGAGGGCGTCTCGCTGATCCAGGCGCACAGCAGGCTCGCCGCCTACGCCGCGGCCCGCACCGGCGACGCGGAACTCGCCCGGCTCGCCTGGCGGGCGTTCTTCCGCGACGAGGGCGACCGGCTCAACGTCAACCCGCTGCAGCGCGAGCGCGACTGGCGGCTGACCGGCGTCCGCGGCCCGGCCGTGCTCATGCCGGTCACCGAGGCGCCCTTCGTCTCCACCAACGACGCCGCCCAGTACGGCCTGGCGGCGATCCAGAACCTGGCGCTCGTCCGCGAGCACCTGCCCGACGATCCCGATGATCTTCCGGGGGACGCGAGTTAAAACGTGTTACTCCGGATCACCGTCCGATTCCGTGAATATTCGACCTATATTTCCGATTTATCCACATTGACAGGCAGGTGTGCACGCCGTACCTTCCTGGAAGTTCTTAAAACGTTTTGAGGAGACTGGAGCCCGTGTGCAGCGCGTCTGCTTCCTGCTGAAGGTCCGGCCCGAGCGGCTGGAGGAGTACCGAGAGCGGCACCGGCAGGTGTGGCCGGAGATGCTCGACGCCCTGCGGCGGGCGGGGTGGCGCAACTACTCGCTGTTCCTGCGCCCCGACGGGCTGCTGGTGGGCTACCTGGAGACGGAGGACTTCGCCGCCGCCCGCGCGGCGATGGCCGCGACCGAGGTCAACGCCCGCTGGCAGGCCGAGATGGCGCCGTTCTTCGAAGCCCTCGACGGGCGTCCGGACGAGGGCATGAGCCCGCTCGACGAAGTGTTCCACCTGGACTGATCGGGAAGACATGACCACCGACATCAAGGCCGCGCTGCGGGCGCAGGCCATCGAGACCCCCTCCTGGGCGTACGGCAACTCCGGCACCCGGTTCAAGGTGTTCGCCCAGCCCGGAGTGCCGCGCGACCCGTTCGAGAAGCTGGCCGACGCCGCCCAGGTGCACGCCTTCACCGGCGTCGCGCCCAGCGTGGCGCTGCACATCCCGTGGGACGCGGTGGACGACTACGCGGCGCTGTCCGCGCACGCCGCGGCCCTGGGCGTGCGGATCGGCGCGATCAACTCCAACGTGTTCCAGGACGACGACTACCGGCTGGGCAGCGTCACCAACCCCGACCCGCGGATCCGGCGCAAGGCGACCGACCACCTGCTGGCGTGCGTGGACGTCATGGACGCCACCGGCTCCGACACGCTCAAGCTCTGGTTCTCCGACGGGATCAACTACCCCGGCCAGGACGACCTGCGGGCCCGCCAGGACCGGCTGGCCGAGGCCCTGTCGGAGGTCTACGACCGGCTCGGCGAGGGCCAGCGGTTCCTGCTGGAGTACAAGCTGTTCGAGCCGGCGTTCTACGCCACCGACGTGCCCGACTGGGGCACCGCCTACGCGCACTGCGTCCGGCTCGGGGACAGGGCGCAGGTCGTGGTGGACACCGGGCACCACGCGCCGGGCACCAACATCGAGTTCATCGTGGCGTTCCTGCTGCGCGAGGGCAGGCTCGGCGGCTTCGACTTCAACTCCCGCTTCTACGCCGACGACGACCTGATGGTCGGCTCGGCCGACCCGTTCCAGCTCTTCCGGATCATGTTCGAGGTGGTCCGCGGCGGTGGTTACGGGCCCGAGTCGGGCGTGGCGTTCATGCTCGACCAGTGCCACAACATCGAGCCGAAGATCGCCGGCCAGATCCGCTCGGTGATGAACGTCCAGGAGGCCACCGCCAAGGCGCTGCTGGTGGACGCCGGCGCGCTGGCCGCCGCGCAGGCGGCGGGGGACGTGCTGGGCGCCAACGCGGTGCTGATGGACGCCTACAACACCGACGTGCGGCCGCTCCTGGCGGAGGTGCGCGGGGAGGCGGGCCTGGACGGCGACCCGATGGCCGCCTACGCCCGGTCGGGCTACTTCGAGAAGGTCTGCGCCGAGCGGGTCGGCGGCACGCAGGCCGGCTGGGGCGCGTGAGCGCCGGGCGCCCCGGCCGGGAGCCCGTCCGCGGGGCCCGGCCGGGGCGCCTCCATCCCGGGGTCCCCGGGGACACGGACGATTCGCTGAAGGACTGGTTGGGACACGGACATGACGTCACCCGTTGAAGAACTGCTGCGGCGCTCGCACGCGCTCGGCGCCGACCCGCGCAACACCAACTACGCGGGCGGCAACACCTCCGCCAAGGGCACCGCCACCGACCCGGTCACCGGGACCGAGGCGGAGCTGATGTGGGTCAAGGGCTCCGGCGGCGACCTGGGCACGCTGCGCGAGGCGGGCCTGGCCGTCCTGCGCCTGGACCGGCTGCGCGCCCTGGCCGGGGTCTACCCCGGGGTCGGACGCGAGGACGAGATGGTCGCCGCCTTCGACCACTGCGCCTTCGGCAAGGGGGGCGCGGCCCCGTCGATCGACACCGCCATGCACGGCCTGGTCGACGCCGCCCACGTCGACCACCTGCACCCCGACGCGGGCATCGCGATCGCCACCGCCGCCGACGGCCCCGAGCTGACCCGGCGGATCTTCGGCGACCGGGTGGTCTGGGTGCCCTGGCGGCGGCCCGGCTTCCAGCTCGGTCTCGACATCGCCGCGATCAAGGCCGGCAACCCGGCGGCGATCGGCTGCGTCCTGGGCGGCCACGGCATCACCGCCTGGGGGGAGACCTCCGCCGCGTGCGAGGCGAACTCGCTGGAGATCATCCGTACCGCCGAGGCGTACATCGCCGAGCACGGCCGCCCCGACCCGTTCGGCGCGGTGCTGCCCGGCCGCGAGCCGCTGCCCGCGCCCGCCCGGCACGAGCGCGCCGCCGCGCTGCTCCCGCTGGTGCGCGGCCTGGCCTCGACCGACGCGCCGCAGGTCGGCCACTACACCGACACCCCCGAGGTGCTGGACTTCCTGGCGCGTGCCGAGCACCCCCGGCTGGCCGCGCTGGGCACCTCCTGCCCGGACCACTTCCTGCGCACCAAGGTCCGCCCTCTGGTGCTCGACCTGCCCGCCGACGCGCCCTTCGACGAGGCGGTCGCACGCCTGCGCGAGCTGCACGCCGCCTACCGGGCCGACTACGCCGCCTACTACGAGCGGTACGCCACCCCCGCCTCCCCGCCGATGCGCGGCGCCGACCCGGCGATCGTGCTGGTGCCCGGGGTCGGCATGTTCTCCTTCGGCAGGGACAAGCAGACCGCCCGGGTGGCCGGCGCGTTCTACGTCAACGCGATCAACGTGATGCGCGGCGCCGAGGCGCTGTCGTCGTACGCGCCGATCGAGGAGTCGGAGAAGTTCCGCATCGAGTACTGGGAGCTGGAGGAGGCCAAGCTCCGCCGGATGCCCGCGCCCCGGCCGCTGGCCGCCCGGGTGGCGCTGGTCACCGGCGGCGGCTCGGGCATCGGCGCGGCCACCGCCCGCCGGCTGGCCGCCGAGGGCGCGTGCGTGGTGGTGGCCGACCGCGACGCGGCCGCCGCGGAGAAGGTCGCCGCCGAGCTCGGCGCGAAGGCCCACCGGCCGGGCGACGTCGCGGTCGCCGTGGAGATGGACGTCACCTCCGAGGAGCAGGTCGCCGCCGCGGTACGGCAGGCCGTCCTGGCCTTCGGTGGCGTGGACCTGGTGGTCAACAACGCCGGCCTCTCGCTGTCGCGGTCGCTGCTGGAGACCACGGTCGCCGACTGGGACCTGCAGCACGACGTGATGGCCCGCGGCTCCTTCCTGGTCGCGCGGGAGACCGCCCGGGTGATGATCGACCAGGCGATGGGCGGCGACATCGTCTACATCTCCTCCAAGAACGCCGTCTTCGCCGGCCCGAACAACCTGGCGTACGGCGCGGCCAAGGCCGACCAGGCGCACCAGGTGCGGCTGCTCGCCGCCGAGCTGGGCGGGCACGGCATCCGGGTCAACGGGATCAACCCCGACGGGGTGGTGCGCGGCTCGGGCATCTTCGCCTCCGGCTGGGGCGCCAACCGGGCCGCGGTCTACGGGGTGGAGGAGGAGGAACTGGGTGAGTTCTACGCCCGGCGCACCCTGCTCAAGCGCGAGGTCCTGCCCGAGCACGTCGCGGCGGCCGTCTTCGCGCTGACCGGCGGCGACCTGGGCCGCACGACGGGACTGCACGTCCCGGTCGACTCGGGGGTGGCGGCGGCCTTCCTGCGCTGAGCCCGCTCAGTCCCGCCGGCCCGCGACGCGGCGGAGCGCCTCCCGGAACCGGCCCGGCCGGGCGGGCTCCGGCCGTACGCGGGGCGCGGGGGGCAGCCCGTCGCGGGCCCGCAGCAGGTCGGCGAGGGCCTCGGCGGCGGAGGGGCGTTTGTCCGGCGAGTGGTCGCGCATCCGGCGCAGCAGGTCCATCACCTCCGGCGCGACCCCGGGCGCGGCCCCGGGAGCGGAGCCTCCCGGCGCGGGCCCGGCGTCCGGGCTCGCGGGCGGCAGCGCGCCGGTGAGCAGCCGGAAGGCGATCACCCCGGCCGCGTAGACGTCGGAGGCCGCCGTCATCAGCTCCGGCCGGGCCCGGCACTCGGGGGCCGTGTAGTGGATGTCCAGCACGTTGGGCAGCTCGTTGGCCACGGTGTGCGCGCGGGGACCGGGCTTGGCGTAGTCGAACCCGGTCAGCATCGCGCGCCCGTCCTCGGTGACGAGCACGCAGGCGGGGCTGAGCGCCCGGTGGACCACGTTGTTGGCGTGCACGTGGGCCAGGCCGTCCAGCAGGTCCTCCACGATGCCCTCCCGCATGCCGGGCCGCTGCCCGGCGGACGGCGCGTGCCGACCGGAGGCGCCCAGGTACAGGTGGAGCGCGCGGCCGTGCACGTCGTCGAGGACCAGCACGAACCGGCTCTCGTCGTCGACGGCGAAGAAGTCGCGGGAGCGGACGACGCACGGGTGCGGCGGGATCCGGGTGAGGGCCTGGTAGGCGTTGGTGATCAGGTGCCGCTCGGCCTCCCGCGGCCCCTCCTCGGCCAGCGGGTCGGCCCGGTACACCCGCAGCAGGACCGTCTCGCCGCCGCGCACCGTCGCGTTGACCGCCCGGTACTCGGTGACCCGGTTGTCCCCGCCGAGCTCCTCCTCCACCTCCCAGTTGCCGAACCTCGGGGGCGCGGTGGAGCGCCGGACGCTCCCGTTGAGCGCCTCGATGATCGCCGTCCGGTACGGTCCGGTGTCGGTGCTGTAGCCGCGCCGGACCCGGGAGGCGTCGCCCAGCACCGCGATCAGCCCCGGCAGGTCCGTGACGTGCCGGGAGTCGCGGCCGGCCGGGTCGACCAGCTCGGCGTCGGCCCCGGTCAGCACGACGACGCTGTCGACGTAGACCCGCTCCAGCTCCCGGCGCGCCCGCATCAGCAGGCCCTTGAGCGCCCGCCCGTTGCCCCGCAGCTTGCTCACCGGCGAGCCGAACGCGCCGCGCCGCTCCGGGAACCACCGGGTCCCGGCCACCTCGATCCGGCCCCGGGTGCCCTTGACGTCGACGAGGCACAGGGAGTGGCCGGTCAGCACGACCAGGTCGACCTCGAAGGAGTCGTCCCCGCGCGGCACCTCGATGTTGTGCAGCAGCAGCCAGTCGCCGGGCGCGTTGTCCCGCAGGTGCGCGATGACCCGCCGCTCGGCGTCGTTGACCGGGCGTCCGCCACCGACGATCTGTGCCATGTCGCGCGTGCCGCCTTCCTCGCCGCGGTCCGGACCGGACGCCGCGCCCCGGGGAACCCCGCGTCCCGAATGGAACAAGGTTCCCATCCTTGCTTGTATACCTGCATTTCCGCCACTCGCTAGGGTGGCCGCCGGGAACAATGATCACGATGGGACGGGGAACGGTGGACCTCCTGGTGGTGGCGGGCCTGGCGGCCACGGTCGCGGTGATGCTGGCCGGATTCGCCGTGGCGGCGCGGCGCGTGCTCGGCCTGCGTTTCGGCGCGGTCCGCACGCTGCTGGCCGGGGCGCTGGTGATCGTCATCCTCGGGCCGACCATGCAGGCGTTCGCCGGGATCGTGGACCCCGCCGACGCGGGCGTCACCCCGCTGTGGTTCTTCATCCTGGCGACGCTGTGCGCGCTGCTCGCCGGGCTGGTGTTCCTGGTCGTCGCGGAGGCGCTGGTGCCGCCCGGCTCGCTGCCGGGACCGCTGGAGCTCCTCCGGGCGGCGCGCCGCCGGGCGGTCAGGTCGCGGCGCTACCTGCAGATCACCCGGATCCTCATCCGGCACGGCCTCGGCCCCTACCTGCGCGGGCGCGACCCCGGCCCGAGCGCCCCCGCCGGCCGGGCCCGGACGGCCGAGGCGCTGCGCCTGGCCCTCGACGAGGCCGGGGTCACCTTCGTCAAGCTCGGCCAGATCATGTCCACCCGCGGCGACCTGCTGCCCCCGGAGTTCGTCGGGGAGCTGCGGCTGCTCCAGGACCGGGCGGCCCCGGCGCCGTGGGCGGAGATCGAGCGGGTGCTCGCCGCCGAGCTCGGGGGACCGGTGGAGGAGGCGTTCGCGGAGTTCGAGCGCGAGCCCCTGGCCGCGGCCTCGATCGCGCAGGTCCACCGGGCGCGGCTGACCGGCGGCGAGGAAGTGGTGGTCAAGGTCCAGCGCCCGGGGATCGCGGCCGTGGTGGAGCAGGACCTCGACATCGTGGCGCGCCTGGCCCGGTCACTGGAGCGGCGGACCGGCTGGGGCCGCTCGTTCGGTGTGGGCGAACTGGCCCGGGGCTTCGCCGAGGCGCTGCGGGAGGAGCTCGACTTCCGGGTGGAGAGCGCCAACATGGCCGCCGTGGCCGCCGCCTCCGCGGGCGAACCGGTCCGCGTCCCCGTGCCCCGGCCGGAGCTGTCCTCGCGGCGGGTGCTGGTGATGGAGCGCCTGCGGGGCGTGCCGTTCGGCGGTGCCGTACCGGAGGGGACGGACCGGCAGGCGCTCGCCAGGACCCTGCTGGAGACGCTGCTCCGCCAGATCATGGTGCACGGCGTCTTCCACGCCGACCCGCACCCCGGCAACATCATGCTGCTGGAGGACGGCCGGCTGGGGCTGCTGGACTTCGGCTCGGTGGGACGGCTCGACGCCGCGTTGCGCGGCGCGCTGCAGCGCCTGCTGACCGCCCTGGACCGGGGCGACCCGCTGGGCGTGAGCGACGCGCTGCTGGAGGTCGTGGCGCGCCCCGACGAGATCGACGAGCGCGAGCTGGAGCGCGACCTCGGCCGGTTCATGGCGCGGCACCTGGTCACCGGGACCGCCCCCGACATGCGGATGTTCTCGCACCTGTTCCGCGTCGTCTCCGCGCACGGGCTGGCGGTGCCGCCCGAGGTCGCGGCGGTGTTCCGGGCGCTGGGCACCGCCGAGGGCACGCTGGCGCGGCTCGCCCCCGGATTCGACGTCGTCGCCGAGGCGCGGGCCTTCTCCGCCCGCCACCTCACCGAGCGGGGCGGCCCGGAGCGGATCCGGCAGACCGTGACGCAGGAGGCGCTGCACCTGATGCCCATGCTGCGCCGCCTGCCCCGCCGGGTGGAGCGGATCGTCGGAGCCGCCGAGCACGGCCGGTTCGGGGTGAACGTCCGGTTGTTCGCCGACGAGCGCGACCGGCGCTACGTGACCGGGGTGCTCCACCAGGTGCTGCTGACCGTCCTGGCGGCCACCACCGGGATCATGGCCGTCCTCCTGCTCGGCACCGAGGGCGGGCCGTCCGTCACGCCGGGGGTCGGCCTGCTGCAGCTCTTCGGGTACAACCTGCTGGCGATCAGCGCCATGCTGGGCCTGCGGGTCCTGGTGCTGATCTTCCGTTCGGAGCGCTGACCGCCGGGCGGCGCGGCCGGCCGCATGTTTGCCGTGGCAGGAGAGGGTAGCGCCTACCTCTGTAGGGAGGAGGCGCGTCACATGGCGAGTCACATGGCGAACGGTACGAAAGAGGGCCTTTCCACCGGCGAGCTGATCAAGCAGATCTCGGAGGAGGTCTCCCTGCTGATCAGGGACGAGCTCAAGCTGGCCAGGATCGAGCTCGCGGAGAAGGGCCGGCACGCGGGACGGGGCGCGGGAATGGTCGGCGGGGCGGGAGTCATCGCCCTGTTCGGAGGCGGCGCCCTGGTGGCCGCGGTCATCCTGCTCCTCGCCCAGGTGATGCCCGCGTGGGCGGCCGCGGCGGTCGTCGGCGCGGTGCTGCTGCTCGCGGCCGCGGTCCTCGGGCTCCGCGGCAAGCGCCAGGTGTCCGAGGCGGGCTCGCCCGCCCCGCAGCGGACCATCCGCAGTGTCAGGAACGACATCGACGCCGTGAAGGAGAGGGCACACCGATGAGTGAGACCGACCCGGGCCGCGGCCAGGACGTCGCGCCCGCGGGGACGACCGGTTCCCGCAGACAGGAGATCGGCACCCCGGTGCCCCCGGACGAGCGCGGGTCGCTGAACATCCCGCCGAACGAGCCCGGCCCGAGCGGGGCCGCGGGCTCCCGGGCCGGGGGGACGCCCACCGACGACCTCGGCCTCCCGCCCTGGGAGAGCGACGGGACCCCCGACCTGGTCAGACGCGACAGGGGTTCCGCGCGCGGGCCGGAGACCCCGGAGGAGGCCGTGCGGCGGGAGATCGAGGAGACCCGCCGCGAACTGGGAGACAGCGTGGAGGCACTGGTGCACAAGGCCGACGTGAAGGGCCGGGTCCAGGCGCGCGTCCAGGAGAAGGCCGCCCACGTGGGCGACGACCTCAAGCGCATGGGCGCCGCCACGGCCGGTACGGCCACCGGCATGCTGGACCGGGTCAAGGACGCGGCGCCCGAGATGCTGGACAAGGCCCGCCAGGCCACGCCCGCCGAGGTCAGGCACGCCGCGGAGAAGGTCTCGACGGAGGCCGGCCGGCGGCCCGCCGCGACCCTGGCGGTGGCCGCCGCCGTCGCGCTGGCCGTCGTCCGCGTCCTGCGGCGCCGGCGCGGCGGACGGGCCGAGGCGGTCCGCGTCCCGCGGCTGGGACGGGGCACCCGGGTGAACACGGCGCGCGTCCCGTGGGTCAGGAGGGGCCGGACCGTGCGGACGGCGCGCGTCCCGTGGCTGAGGAAGGGCTCCGGGACCGCGACGGCGCGGTTCCCGTGGGTCGGCAGGAGCGGGAAGGACACGGGGGGCGTGGCGGCGCGCCTCCTGCGGCCGGGGAAGCGCCGGTAGATGAGCACGGCGCGAGCAGCCGGGGCCCCCGCGGGCCCCGGCGCCCCCGAGACGCCCGCGCAGCTGCCGCCGAGGGCCTGGTGGGGGGTCCTCAAGCGGACGGTCGGAGAGTTCCAGCGGGACAACGTGGCGGACTGGGCCGCCGCCCTCACCTACTACGCGGTGCTGTCGGTCTTCCCCGCCCTGATCGTGCTGGTCTCGCTGTCCGGCCTGGTCGGGCAGGACGTGATCTCCACGATCCTGAGCCAGGTCGCGGCGGTCGCCCCCGAGGACGTCACGAAGCTGGTCGCACAGCAGGTGGGGAACCTGCGGCGGAGCGGCGGGACCGGCCTGGTCGCGATCGTGGGTCTGCTGGTGGCGCTCTGGTCGGCGTCCGGCTACATCGCGGCCTTCGTCCGGGCCGGGAACGCCATCTACGACATCGAGGAGGGCCGGCCGTTCTGGAAGCTGACCCCGCTGCGGGTCGGCCTGACCCTGGTCTTCGTCGTGCTGATGGCCGCCGGCGCGGTGATCGTCACCTTCACCGGCGAGCTCGCCCGGATCGCGGGTGAGGCCCTCGGCTTCGGCGAGACGGCGGTCGCGGTCTGGGGCTACGCCAAGTGGCCCGTCCTGCTGCTGATCACCTCGTCCCTGGTGATGCTCCTGTACTGGGCGGCGCCCAACGTCCGCCAGCCCGGGTTCCCCTGGATCAGCCCCGGCGGCCTGCTGGCGGTGCTGCTGTGGATCGTGGTCTCCCTCGGATTCGCGGTCTACGTGGCCAACTTCGGCTCCTACAACAAGACCTACGGCACCCTCGGCGCCGTGGTGGTCTTCCTCATCTGGCTCTGGCTGTCGAACATGGCGATCCTGCTGGGCGCCGAGTTCGACGCCGAGCTGATGCGCGCCAGGAAGATCGCCGCGGGGCATCCGCCGACGGCCGAGCCGTACGCCGAGCCGCGGGACCCCGCCGAGTAGGAGGTGCCGCGATGACCTCCTGGCCGTGGCCGGCGGACGAGGCCGGACGGCTGCGCGAGCTGGAGGAGCTGCACGCCCTCGACACCGTCCCCGAGCCGCGGTTCTCCGCCATCGCGTCCCTGGCCGCGCACATGTGCGGCACTCCGCTCGGGCTGGTCAACCTGGTCGGGCGCGACAAGCAGTACCTCAAGGGCCGGCACGGCACCGAGTGGACCGAGATGGACCGGCACGACTCGTTCTGCCAGTACACCATCTGCGGCCACCAGATCATGGAGATCCCCGACGCCCGGGCCGATCCCCGCTTCCGCGGCAACTCGATCGTGGTCGGGGAGCCGTACGTGCGCTTCTACGCCGGAGCGCCGGTGATCGGCGCCCACGGCCACGCCCTGGGCACGGTGTGCGTGGCCGACACCCGGCCGCGCGGGCTCTCGGACGACCAGCGCCAGGCGCTGACGACCCTGGCGGGCAACACCGCCGGGCTGCTGGAGCTGCACCGCCACGCCCTGCGGTCCGACCGGATGCTGCGCCGGGTGCAGGAGGTCGAGGAGCTGAAGAACCAGTTCCTGCGCACCGTCAACCACGAGCTGCGCACGCCGCTGACCTCGATCAGCTCCTACCTGCAGCTGCTCCAGGACGGAGACCTGGACGAGGCCACCGAGCAGCGGTTCCTGCGGATCATCGAGCGCAACAGCGGCCGGCTGCGCGAGCTGCTGGACAGGCTCCTGCTGATGGCCAGCCTCAACGCCGGCACCGCCGTCCTGACGCCGGAGCGGGCCGACCTGGCCGCCCTGGCCCACCAGACGGTGGCCGCGCTGGCCGAACGGGCCCGCGCCGGAGGGCTCACCATGACCGTGCACGCTCCCGAGGCCGTGGTGGCCTGCGCGGACGCCGGACGGGTCCGGCACGCCCTGACCCAGTTGCTGGACAACGCGATCAAGTTCACCCCGCCGGGAGGCCGCGTCGAGGTGACCGTGCGGGGCGATCCGGCTCCGACCGTGGAGGTGTGCGACACCGGCATCGGCATCGCCCCCGCCGACGTCGAGCACGTCTTCGACGACTTCTACCGGTCTCCCGAGGCCGAGGAGCGGGCGATCGGAGGCGTCGGCATCGGGCTGTCCATCGCCAGGAGGATCATCGAGCTGCACGACGGCACCCTGGAGATCGACAGCCGCCCGGACGGGGGCACCCGGGTCCGCCTCGTCCTGCCCGCCGAGGGCTCCTGTCCGTGAGGCGGCTCCTGCGGGCAGGCACCGGATGCATCCGCGGGCACGCCCCGGCCGAAGAGCCGGGTAGTGATCGCACGCCTCTTTGCGCGATTCCGGGAGATGAACGAGCCGGAAGCGGGCAGGGGCACGGAGCGACCGCCGCCGGGCCGACCGGGCCGGCGGTCCGGTGGAGAGCGAGGAGCGCGCATGGGCCCGACCGTGGTGATCGGAGCCGGGCTCGGTGGCCTGGCCGCGGCGATGCGGCTGGCCGCCGCAGGACGGGACGTGACCGTGGTGGAGGCCCGCGACGTGCCCGGCGGCTGCTGCGGGACCGCCCGGCTGGGGGAGTACCGCTTCGACACCGGGCCGTCGGTGCTCACCATGCCCGACGTCCTGGCCGACGCCTTCGCCGCGGCGGGCGAGGACCTGGAGACCTGGCTGCCGCTGCGCCGGCTGGACCCGTACTACCGGCTGCGCTACCACGACGGCTCCCACCTGGACGTGGTGGCGGGCGAGGACGCGATGGCCGAGGAGGTGCGGCGGCTGTGCGGGGCGGCGGAGGCGGGCCGCTACCGGCGCTTCCGGGCCCGCCTCGCCGAGCTGTTCGCGGTCGAGTGGGACGCCTTCATCGACCGGGACATGACCCGGCTGCGGCACCTGGCCCGCCCCGCCGCCATGGCCCGCCTGGCCGCGCTGGGCGGGTTCCGGCGGCTGGACCGCCTGGTGGCGGGCCACCTCACCGACCCCCGGCTGATCAGGGCGCACACCTTCCAGGCGCTGTACGTCGGCCTCTCGCCCCGGCAGGCGCTCGGCATCTACGCCGTGATCGCCCACATGGACACCGTCGGCGGCGTCTACTTCCCCCGGCACGGCGGCATGCACGCCATCCCGCAGGCCATGGCGGCCGTGGCGGAGAAGGCCGGGGCGCTGCTGCGGTACGGCGTGCGCGCCGTCCGGGTCGAGGCGGACTCCTCGGGGGTCGGCGGGGTCCGGCTGGACACCGGCGAGCGCCTGGCCGCCCGCGACGTCGTGGTCGCCTGCGACCTGCCGTCCGCCCACGCCGGGCTGCTGCCGCGCGGCGCGGGCGACTGGCGGCTGCGCCGGCCCCGCTACTCGCCGTCCTGCCTGGTGCTGCACTTCGGCCTCGACCGGCGCCTGCCCGGCCAGGCCCACCACACCCTGCACTTCGGCCGGGAGTGGCACGCGTCCTTCGCCGACCTGGCCCGGGGCAGGCCGCAGGGGGATCCGAACCTGCTCGTCACCCACCCCTCGTCCGACTCCGGCGCCGCGCCCGCCGGGCACACCACGCTCACCGTGCTGGAACCCGCGCCCAACCTGCAGCGCGCCCGCTGGGGCGGCGGGCTCACCCCGCGTCTGGAGGAGCGTCTGCTGGGCAGGCTCGCCGACCTCGGGTACGGCGACCTGTCCGGCGCTCCCCGGCTCGGCTTCGACCCGCCCGGCTGGGCCGCGCTCGGCCACTCGGCGGGCACCCCGTTCGCGCTGGACCACCGGTTCCGGCAGACGGCCTGGTTCCGCCCGGCGGGCGCCGCCCGGCGGGTCCCCGGCCTGCACTTCGCCGGCATGTACACCGCGCCGGGGGTGGGGGTCCCCCCGGTGCTGATCTCCGGCCGGCTGGCCGCCGAACGCATCCTGGAGGGCCGCCGATGACACCGCCGCCCACCCCGCCGGGCGCCCCGCACCCGGCCGGGCTCGGGGCCGCACCGGCGCCCGGGGCCGTGTCCGGGGCCGTGTCCGCGCTTTCCCGTGCGTCCGCGTCTTCCCGTGCGTCCGCGTCTTCCCGTGCGTCCGCGTCGTCGGGCGCGTCCGCTGCTTCCCGCGGGTCCGCGTCCCCGCCCGTCTCCTCGCGTCCCGTCTCGCTGACCCGCAGCTACGAGCTCTGCCGCCGGCTGAACGCCCGCCACGGCCGCTCCTACTACCTGGCGACCCTCCTGCTGCCCGCCTGGAAGCGCCCGCACGTGCACGCGCTGTACGGCTTCGCCCGGCACGCCGACGAGATCGTCGACTCCTTCACGATGACCGGCGACCGGGAGGCCGCCCTCGACGAGCTGGCCGGGCGGCTGGCCCCCGCGCTCGCCGGGGAGGCCACCGGCGACCCGGTGCTGCCCGCCTTCGCGCAGACCGTGCGCTGCTTCGGCATCGACCACGCCGACATCGAGGCGTTCCTGACGTCGATGCGGGCCGACCTGACCGTCACCCGCTACGACACCTACGACGACCTGCTCGGCTACATGGAAGGCTCGGCCGCCGTCATCGGCACGATGATGCTGCCCGTGCTCGAACCCCTGCCCGGCCTGGCCGGGCGGGCGCGCGAACCGGCCCGCCAGCTCGGGCTGGCCTTCCAGCTCACCAACTTCCTGCGCGACGTCGCCGAGGACCTGTCGCGCGGCCGGGTCTACCTGCCGCTGGCCGACCTGGACCGGTTCGGCGTCTCCGTCGCCGACCTGGGACGGAACGCGCCCACCCGGGCCCTGCGCGACCTGCTGGCCTTCGAGGCGGAACGGGCGCGCGCGCACTACCGGCGGGCGGCGGAGGGGATCGCCCTGCTCACCCCCTCCTCCCGGCCCTGCGTGCGCGCGGCCCACGAGCTGTACGGCGGCATCCTCGACCGGATCGAGGCCGTCGGCTACGACGTGCTGGGCGGCCGGGCGACCGTGCCCCGCCGCCGCCGGCTGGCCGTCTTCGCCCGGCACCTGTCCGCGGCGGCCGCGGCGGGCCGGGCGGAGCGCCGGGCGGCCGGAGCGCTGCGGCCCGGGTGGGAGGGCCGCTGACCACCATCCACCACCGTTGCCAGGAGGACACGATGCCGGAACCGGTCGTCGTCGACGCGATGGGCGGGGACCACGGGCCCGCCGAGACCGTCAGGGGAGCCGTGAGCGCCCTGCGGGAGCACGGGGTGCCGGTGCTGCTCGTCGGCCGGGCCGAGGAGGTCCGCCGGGAACTGGTGCGGCACGGCGCCTGCGGGGAGATCGAGGTGGTCCACGCCGAGGAGGTCGTCCCGATGGAGGAGCGGGGCCCGGGGGCGCTCGCCGGCGGCTCCAGCATCACGGTCGGCTGCGAGCTGCTGCGCCGGGGCGCCGGGGCCGCCTTCGTCTCGGCGGGCTCCACGGGGGCGGTCGTCTCGTGCGCGATCCGGAGCGTCGGCCGGGCCGAGACCGTGCTCCGCCCCGCCCTGGCCATCGCGCTTCCCCAGGTCACCGGCGGCTCCAGCGTGCTGCTCGACGCCGGGGCGACCGCCGACCCCACCCCCGAGATGGTCGCCGGGTTCGCGCTCCTGGGCACCTCCTACGCCCGGCTCGTGCTCGGTACGGCCGAGCCGTCGGTGGGCCTGCTCTCGATCGGCTCCGAGCCGGGCAAGGGCAACCGGCTGACCCGCAGGACCGAGGAGCTGCTCCGCCGGCTGCCGCTGCGCTTCCACGGCACCGTCGAGGGCCACGACGTGCTGGCGGGCGTCGTGGACGTGATCGTCACCGACGGCTTCACCGGCAACGTGGTGCTCAAGAACGTCGAGGGGGCGGTCAGGACGACCCTGGCGATGATCGCGCACGCCGGGATCGCCCGGCCGGAGGAGCTGCGGGAGGTGGCCGGCCGCTACGACCCCGAGACGCACGGGGGCGCCGCGCTGCTCGGGCTGAGCCGTACCGTCGTCGTCGCGCACGGCTCCTCGCGCGCCCGCACGATCGCCCGGGCGTGCGTGGTGGCGCGCGACCTCGCCCGGGGCGCCGGCCCGGTCCGGGTGCCCGGCCGCCACGCGGCGGAAGCGGCCCGGTGACCCGGTCCGGCGAGGCGGCTGCGGACCCCGTGCGCCGGCTACGGGCGCGGGGAGGCGGGGAGACCCGCCAGGGGGTCGGTCCCGTTCCAGGTCCCCGTGCTGCCGTAGGGGGCGAACCGGGTGAACATCTCCTCCGCGTACCAGTCCTCGCCCCGGGTCCGCGCGATCACCCGGCGGTGGGCCCGGCCCCGGTGGGCGAAGTCCCGGACCGCGGCGGCGTCGCGCCACAGCGAGAACGTGGCCTGCCGGGCCAGCGGCCACTCCCCGACGCCGACCGAGGCCAGGCAGCCGTCCTGCTCCCGGAGCAGGGCGTCGACGGCGGGGACCGAGCGGTAGAAGGCGACCAGCCGGGACGGCCGGATCGAGGCCCTGGTCAGCACCGCGACCGGGCCGGAGCCCTGCTGCGCGCCCGGCGCCCCGGCCCGGCCGGCGCCGCCCCGGGACGGGACGCCTCCGGCCGGGCCGGTTCCGAGCGGGCCGAACGGGTCGACCCCGCCCCAGCTCCCGCGCGAGGCCAGCGGCACGAGCCGTACCTGCCAGGACTCCACGGCCTCGTCGCGCCAGCGCGCCGCCACCGGGGAGCGGGCCAGGAAGGCGTCCAGGTCCCGCTCACCGCGCCAGACCGCGAACAGCGCCCAGCGGCGCAGGTCCGCGCCCAGGCTCGTGGACGCGCCCCGGCCGGACCCCAGCAGCCGCCGGAACACCAGCCCGGGGGTGCGCGCCAGCACCGGCCGGTCGAACGCCATGTGCCGCGCGGCTCCCAGATCCGCGTACCTGACGAGGTGGAACGAGGCGATGCTTCCCGTGCCCCTACTCCTGCCGCTACCGCTGCCCCCGACTCCGTCCCTGCTCTCGTCCCCGCTGCTGCCCGTGTGCGTGGCCGTCATCGGCGGCTACCTCCTCGGGTCCGTGCCGGTCGCGGTGCTCGTCGCCCGCGCGCACGGCTTCGACCCGCGCGCGGTCGGCGACCGCAACCCGGGCTTCTGGAACATGAAGGAGCAGCTCGGCGGGCGGGCCGCCGCGCCGGTCTTCGCCGGTGACATGCTCAAGGGAGCCCTCGCCGGGCTGCTCGCCCTGTGGGCGAGCGGCGGGCACACGGCGGGGTTCGGCGCGGTCGCCGCCGGCAGCGCCGTCCCGGTGTACCTCGCCGTGGCGGCGGCGATGGCCGGGCACGCCTGGCCGGTGTTCGCCGGGTTCCGCGGCGGGCGCTCGATCCTCGCCTTCGCGGGCGGCTTCGCGGTCGTCTGCCCGCCCGCGTTCCTGCTGGGCCTCGCCGTCCTGGCCGCCACCGCCCTGGCCACCCGCTCCTTCGCGATCGGGGCGCGGGCCGGGGTGTTCGCCCTCCCGCTGCTGCAGCTGCCGTTCGCGCCGGCGGTGTACGTGGCCGGGACCGGCGCGCTGATGTGCCTCATCGGGCTGCGCTTCGGCCAGGCCGCGCAGGCCGCCCGCCGCCCGTCGTGACCGTTCCGGGCCGCCCGCTCCCCGGCTCGGCGACCGCCGGGCCGCCGCCGGAGGCGGCCGAGGGGGCGGGGAGGGCTTCCGCGGCCGACGCCGGATAGGACCGGCCCCGCCAGGTGCGCACGGGCCGCAGGGTCGCCGCGGTCAGCCGGAAGACCGCCGGCGGGTCCAGCAGGGGGGAGAGCAGCGTGCCGGGCCCCGGCCGGGTGTAGCTGCCGCGCAGCGCCCCGGCCAGCAGCAGCCGGACCGCCAGCAGCGCCAGATCGAGCCGGGTGGGCCGACCGGCCGCCAGCCGGACCGCCGGCAGCGCGGCGGTGAGCCAGAGCACCGCCAGGTCGGCCGCCTGCCGGCCCGGAGAGGTGACGTCCCGCAGCGGGAGCGAGCGGCCCCACTCCCGCCACACCTCGGCCGCGGACTCGTGCATGTCGACCTCCAGCAGTCCGCCCGCGTCCAGGAAGCCCACCGCCCAGCCGTCCGCCGCCAGGGTCCTGGCCAGCGCCACGTCGTCGGTGAGGTGCCCGCGGATCCGGGTGAACCCGTCGGCGGCCAGCATCGCCGTACGGCGGAAGGCCGTGCACTGGCCGTTGGCCACCACCCGGTGCGGGGGCGGCGGGGAGGACGGGCCGATCGGGCCGAACCGGTAGACGAGCGTGGCCAGGAAGGCGGAGTGCAGCGCCTGCTCGGCGATCCCGTCGCAGATGAACCGGGGGCCCACGGTGACCAGGTCGTAGGAGTCCAGGGCCGCCGCCACCGCCCCGAAAAGGCCGGGCGCGGGACGCGCGTCGGCGTCGAGGGTGACCACGACGTCGCCGAGGGCCGCCTCGGTCCCGTGCCGCAGCGCCCACTGCTTGCCCACCCAGCCCGCCGGCAGGGGCGGGGCGGCCAGGACCTTCGCGCCGAGGCCGGCGGCCAGCCGCGCCGTGCCGTCGCAGGAACCGTCGTCGACCACCACGACCTCCGCGACGGCCGGGTCGGCGAGCGCCGCCGTCAGGCACGGCCCGATGCGGTGCTCCTCGTCGCGGGCCGGGACCACCACGGAGATGCGCGGGCCGGTTGCGGGACCGTCTCCGGGAGCGGTTGCGGGAGCGGTCGGGGGGGAGAGCGGGGGGAGCCGCGTGCGCCCGCGCGCCAGCCGTACGGCGACGGCGGCCGCGGCGGCGGCCTGGCACGCGGTGAGCACCGCGAGCGCGGTCCGGACCGGACCCCGGCGGCCGGGCCGCGCGATGGACCGGGTGGCCGCGGCGAGGGCGGGGAGCGGGACGGCGGGCCGGGGGCCGGTGGGCCGGGTCACCGGGGGAAATCCTCGGCCACCAGCGACGCCACGATGCGCCCGCCCATCGCCACCAGCGGCAGCCCGCCGCCGGGGTGCGCCGAGCCGCCCACCAGGTACAGGCCGCGCAGCGGTCCCCGGTTGCCGGGGCGGCGCAGCGGGGCCAGCGGCCCGCCGTGGGCGCCGCCGTAGATCGCCCCGCCCCAGGCGCCGTAGCGGTCGCGCAGGTCGGCGGGGGTGAGCAGGTCCACGAAGCGGAGCCGGCCCGACAGGTCGAGGCCCCGGTCGGCCAGGCGCTCCAGCACCAGGTCCTGGTAAGCGCGCGGGGACATCGGCCAGCGACCCGGGTCACGGGCCGGGACGTTGACCAGCATGGTCCAGTTCTCGCAGCCCTCCGGCGCCTGCGACGGGTCGTCCACCGCCGAGCAGCCGACGTAGACGGTCGGGTCCTCCGGCGGGCGCCGCCGGTCGAAGAGGTCGGCGAACTCCCGCTCGTAGTCGGCGGAGAACAGCACCGTGTGGTGGGCCAGTCCTTCGGTCCGCCCCTCGACCCCGGCCATCATCAGGAACGCCGAGGAGGACAGGCCGAGCGAGGCGATCCGCCGCAGCCGCCGCCGGTCGGGCAGCAGCCGCCCGTAGAGCGCCGCCGCGTCGGTGTTGGCGACCACGACCGCGGCGTGCTCGCGCTCGCCGGAGGCCAGCCGTACGCCCCGCACCCGGCCGCGGCCGGTGAGCACCTCGGCGACCTCGGAACCGAGGACGACCTCCACCCCGGCCTTCTCCAGGGTCGCGGCCAGGGCGTCGGCGAGGCGGGGCAGCCCGCCCGCCACGTACCAGCCGCCCTCGCCGTGCTCGATCGCGGGCACGCAGGCCAGCGCGGCGGGCGCCCGGTAGGGGCTGGAGCCGGCGTAGGTGGCGTAGCGGCCGGCGTACTGCAGCAGGCGCGGGTCGGTGAAGAACCGCCGGGCCAGCCCGTGCAGGGTCCGGCCGGGCGCGACCGCCGCCAGGTCGGACAGGCGCCCGCGCGGCGCGGACCGCGACAGGGAGACCGGCGGCCCGGTGAAGAAGCTGCGCGCCGACGCCTCGTAGCACCGCCGCGCCCAGGCGTGGAACGCCCGCCAGCCGGCCCCCTGGCCCGGCGCGAGCCGCTCCACGGCCTCGGCCATCCGCTCCGGGTCGCGGGGCGCCGTCAGCACCGAGCCGTCGGCGAAGCGGTAGCGGCACAGCTCGCGCGGCTCCACCAGGTCCAGCTCCAGCCCCAGGCCGGTGAACAGGTCCGGCAGGGTCAGCAGGGACGGCCCGGCGGAGAAGGCGAAGCCGTCGCGCCGGTGCTCGGCGAGCTTGCCGCCCAGCCGGGGCAGCCGCTCGTGGAGCCGGACCCGGTGCCCCTCGCGGGCCAGCAGCAGCGCGGCGACCATCCCTCCGACGCCGCCTCCGATCACGATCACTTCCGCCATCGACGCCTCCAGGCGAGCAGGACGAACACACCCATGCCGATCCCCCCGGCGGCGGCGACCAGCGGATCGGGCGGGTCGAAGACCGCCGCGAAGCCGATCGTCTCCATGACCGCCATCACCGTGTACAGCGCGGCCAGGCCGGCGCTGCGCGCCGCCGGGTCCGGAAGGCAGGACTCGATCAGCACCATGACCAGCAGCGACACGGCCAGCCACCCGGCGAAGTTGCCGAGCGGGACGCCCCGGTAGGGGCCGGGCTCGTGCCAGACCCACAGGCCCAGCCGGATCATCTGCGGGTCCAGGAACAGGTCCCACGCGGTGAGCGCCGCCGCGCCCAGCACGACGCGGGCCGCCCGGCTCCCCGGTGCCGCCGCCGAGGCCGCCGCGTGGGCCGCCAGGCCCATCCCGCCCCAGGCCAGCGCGACGATCACCGGGACGCCGCCGGGCTGCGGCTGGAGCAGGCCGGTGTAGTGGTACTCGCCGAACGGCAGCCCGGTCCGCGTGCCGACCCACTCCGCGGCGTAGCCGGCCGCGACGGCGGCGGCGAAGGCCGCGGCCGCCCGGGGGAGGGTGTGGACCGCCGCGGCGAAGGCGAGCGCGGACGCCGCCAGCAGCAGCACGACCACGCTGGTGAGCAGGATCGGCCGCGGCTGCAGCCCGGTCACCACCTGCGCCGCCACCATGGCGGCCAGCAGCGCCGCCCCGGCCCGGCCCAGCGCGGCGGGCGCGGCGGGAATCCCTGTCGCGGTCACCGCCCGCCCTCCTCCGCTCCCGGCCACCCGTACGCGTCCCCCACGGAGACTCCTTCGAGTGGTTCTCTCCTCCCGGACGCATTTCGCACCCCCTCGGCGGATCCTCTTGAGGAGGACCTTCGGAGAGCCGCGGCAGGAGGGCCTTCGGAGAGTCGCGGCGGAAGAGGGGAAGAGGGGCGGCGGAAGAGGGGAACGGACTCCGGCCGCCCGGTCACGCCGGACGGGAACGCCCGGTCACGCTCACACCCCGGCGAGGACCTTGGACTTGGCCTGCTCGTACTCGTCGCCGGTGATGTCGCCTCGGCGCTTCAGATCGGCGAGCCTGACCAGCTCGTCGGCGGTGCCCGACCCGGCGGCCCCCGATTCGGCGGCGGTCTCGCGCACGTAGGAGCGGAAGGCCTCCTGACTCGCCCGCAGCCGCGCCATCTCGCGTTCGCCCATGCCCCTGCCCCGGGCGATCAGGTAGACGAGCACCCCGGCGAAGGGCAGGAGCACCAGCACGACGGTCCAGCCGGTCTTGCCCCATCCGCCGACGGTGTCGTCGCGGAACAGGTCGCCGATGATCCGGAAGAGCAGCATGAACCAGAGGATCCACATGAAGAACATGAACATGGTCCAGAAGAGGTCGAGAAGAGGGTAGTCGTCCATAGCCGTATTCCTCCCAGTCGTACCTTTCGGATGATTCGCCGGATCGCCGACCATGGCTGCGCCCGCCTAGACATCTGTCTATTTTGCGAGCTTTATTGGTATATGCGTATTTCATACCCGCTCTCATAGGGCCCACCCCTGGACGGCCGACCGCTTCCGGTTTCCTGAAAAGGATCGACGGCCGGCCCGGTCCCCGGTGGGACGGCGGCTCTCCGGCGAGGCCGCACCCGCGCGTCCCGGCGGGTTCCGCATGTCGTTTTCGCACATCGGGCCGGGGTAGCACCACTGCGGGGTCGGCGCCTCCGGCGCATGGCGCCGGCACCGGTGCGCGTGGCCCTTTTCGAGGATCCGGGCGAACGGCCCGGCGGTCGGGGAGGCGGGGGCGGTCGGCGTCCGGCCGGAGGAGCGTTCCTTGGACATGACGGCGATATCGATCATCGCTGCGGTGATCTTCCTGTGGGGCGCCGTATCGGCCCGCCTCCGGCGCGCGGACCTGACCGCGCCGATCGTCTTCACCGCCACCGGATGGTCGTTCGCCCTCGGTGGCCTGGTCGATCCGCCGCCCGCGGCGGCGGAGGCGTTCAAGCCCCTGGTCGAGTTCACCCTGGTGTGGGTGCTGTTCTCCGACGCGGCCGGCGTCTCCCTCGACGGGGTACGTCGCGATCTCGGCAGGTATCTGCGGCTGCTGGCCGTCGGGCTGCCGTTGACCGTCCTCGCCGGATGGGCGCTGGCGGACTGGTGTTTCCCGCATCTCGGCATCTGGCTCGCCCTGCTGGTGGGGGCCGCGCTCGCGCCGACCGACGCCGCCCTCGGGCTTCCGATCGTCACGAACCCCTCGGTGCCGGCGAGCGTCCGCCAGGTGATCACCGTCGAGAGCGGTCTGAACGACGGCATCGTCACGCCCGTGGTCGTGTTCGCGCTCGCCGGCGCCGCCGCGGCCGGAGGGGCCGGAGGCGCACCCGGTCCGGGGGCGGCGCTCGCCGAACTGGGCATCGGGGTGGTCGTGGGGGCCGGCGCCGGGCTGGCCGGCGGGTGGTCGCTGAGGTGGACGCGCCGCCGGGGCTGGGCGGCCGGGGACTTCACCGGCATCGCCGTCCTCGCCCTGGCCCTCGTCGCCTATACGGCGTCCCTGAGCGTCCACGGGAACGGGTTCGTCGCGGCCTTCTGCGGAGGGCTCGCGTTCGGCGCCACGGCGGGGCGGCGCGGGCCCGCCGAACTGGTGTTCGTCGAGCAGGTCGGCAGCCTGGTATCGCTGCTCGTCTGGTTCGGCTTCGGCGCGCTCGCCGTTCCGATCGCGGTGGAGCGGGCGGGTCCCGCCACCGCGGCTTACGCGATCTTGAGCCTGACGCTTGTACGGATGGCGCCCGTGGCCGTGGCCTGCGCGCACGCCGGGCTGGACCGCGGCACCGTCCTGTTCATCGGATGGTTCGGTCCCCGGGGGCTCGCCTCGCTGGTCTTCGCGCTGCTCGCCGTCGAAGAGCTCGGGGCCGCCGCGGACGAGGCCGTCACCGTCATCGGCGTGACCGTCCTCATGAGCCTGCTCCTCCACGGCCTCAGCGCCGGCCCGCTGGCCTCGCGGTACCTGCGGTACCTGCGGCGCCTGCCGCACCCGCGGCTCGTCGCGGCCGTCGGGCGCGACGAGCCGACCGATCGGTAGATGCCGGGCTGAGGCGGCCGGTCCTTGTACGTTGAGCACGTCGTCCCTGCACGCCCGCCGCGGTCCAGGTCGCCGGCCCGACGGCGGGAGCGGACGGGAGACCGGCGTCCCCTCCTGCGCGTCCGACCGGACCTTCGACGTCCTCGTGCCGCGCCAGGCCGCAAGGAACGGACGCCGAGGTCCCTGGAGGGTCATGGAGAAGCCGACGGAGTCGCACCACGGGACGCCCGCGGTGCAGGTGCTGCTCTCGCCCGCGAATGTCTGGCGCGCCGGGCTCGCCCTGGCGGTCGTCATCGCCATGGTGCTCTTTCTGCGCTTCCTGCTCGCCGATGCGGGCTCGCTGATCGCCACGCTGGTGATGGCGTGGTTCATCTCCCTGGCCATGGAGCGCTCCGTGCGCCGCCTGTCCCGGCGGATGCCCCGGGGCAGGGCGGCACTGCTGGTGATGACGCTGTTCATCGTGGGATTCGGGGTCTTCCTCCTGCTGTTCGGCAGCCTGTTCGTGCAGCAGGTCGCGGTGTTGCTGAAGGCGCTTCCCGGGGTCATCACCGGTGCCGTCGACTGGCTCAACGCCCGGCTCGGCACGCGCTATGAGATCTCCGACATCCTGGACTCCCTCAATCTGACCCCGCAGCAGGCCGCCGAGTACGCGCAGGGCGCGCTCGGCGGTGTGCTGGGTCTGCTGGGGACGGTGACGGGGGCGGTGTTCAGCATGTTCACCCTGGTGCTGCTGACGTTCTACTTCTCGGCCGACGGGCCGGGGCTGCGCCGGTGGATCGCGCAGTTGCTGCCCGGCCGGTTCCAGCAGGTCTTCATCAGCGTCTGGGACGTGTCCACGATCAAGACCGGCGGGTACGTCTCCTCCCGGCTCATCCTGGCCGGCATCAACGGCACCGCCTCGGCCCTGGTGTTCCTGGCTCTCGGCATGCCGTCCTGGCTCGCGCTCGGGGCGTGGACGGGCCTGGTGGCCCAGCTCGTGCCCACCATCGGCACCTACATCTCCATCGCCCTGCCGGTGGTGGTGGGGCTGGTCTCCTCCCGGCCCTGGATCGGCCTGGCGGCGCTGGCCTGGGGGGTGCTGTACCAGCAGGTGGAGAACCTGACGCTGGAGCCGAAGATCAGCTCGCGGGCGGTGGACATCCATCCCGGGGTGTCCTTCGCGGCCGTGACCTTGGGAGCGTCGCTGTTCGGCGCCATGGGCGCGCTCCTGGCCATTCCCGTGGTCGCCATGCTGCTCTCGCTGGTCGACACGTTCGTCACCCGCCAGGACCTGCAGGAGGTCACGGCCGCCGGACCGGCCCCGCCGGCGGGGGAACGCCGACAGGCGCCGCCGGCGGAGGGGCGTCGGCAGGTTCCGCCGCAGTGACGCGGCCTTCACCTGCCCCGTGACCGCACCCGCCCCGTCACCGCACGCGGCCCGTCACCGCACGCGGCCCGTCCGCGGAAGCGGCGCGGCTCAGCCCTCGGCGGAGGCCTCCCAGTCGAGGCAGGGCCGCAGCGCGTGATGACGGTAGATCATGCCGACGGCCTCCGCTGCGGCCTGTGCGTACACGCCTTCTCCGGCGGGACCGCACAGGCAGTCCGCTGACTCCTCGTGCCCGAAGACGTCGTCGAGCGGCCGGATGTGGACGACCTTGTGCACCGCGTTCTCCCCTCACCTCACCTGGACCGAATGCATTTTAGGGGCATTTGTCCGTTTTGTGGTGAAAGGATCATGGGAATCGGTGCTTCCGTCGGCGGGCGACACGGGTGAGAGCCGGCTCTCACCCGTGTCCACGGGCGGCGAATCGCGGAGCGTCTACGGGACGGCGCGATCGCTGAACGACTTCATCTCCCTGCCGTGGACGGCCAGAGCGTAGATCACCAGGATGTCGATGGCGATGACGATCATCGACCAGAACGGGTAGGCGGGGAACCAGGCGAAGTTGACGAGCGCCTGGACGGCGGCGAGGAAGATCCCGACCGCGCGTCCCCACGTCTTGCCCGCCATGACGGCCGCGCCGGCGAGGGCGACGACCACGCCCATGGCCAGGTGGAACCAGCCCCAGGCCGTGTAGTTGACGGGAATCGCCAGGTCATTGGCGGTGACGAGGTAGAAGTCGGTGTTGAAGACGCCCACCAGGCCCATGAGCGCCTGGAGGGATCCCAGGACCAGCATCGTGATGCCGGCGAAGACGACCCAGCCGATCCAGTTGGTGGGTTCGGGTCCCGCCGCCACCGGCCGGACCTGCGCCGACTGCGCGTCCTGGTGCGCTTGGGACGGCGCTACGTGATCGCGCGACGCCTCCTTGGTCTGTCCGTAACGCGGATACTCCATGTTCCGCTCCCTCCGCACGGGAGTCCCGGGATCGCGGGCACAGTGCCCGCGCATGCCCTCCGGCCTCGTCCGTGCACTGTTCGGGGATTCAGCGGCCCGAGCGGCTCTGGTGCACGCCCGCCACCGCTCTTTCTCTCCCCCTGTACCCCTGAATCTACATATTCCTCACATACAGTGCTAAAAGCAGGCAAACAAGGAATTTCCTCGGCTTGAGGTCGGGTCCGCTGCCGCCGGGTACCCGGCCGGAGCCGCGGCGGACCGGGGGGCCGGGAGATCCGGCTCGCGGCGGTCGGCGCCGATCGCGGGCGCGGACACGCAACCCACGGCATCCCGTCGGCTTCCATGTCGCACGTTGAAGATGGACGAATCGGACGATTTCCCGGTTGTCATGCCGCAACCCCGGTGATTCACAAGGGAGGGCATTGTTTTGTTCTGCGGATCACGTGTGCCCGGGAAGGGTGGAGAACGCCGGATCGCCTGAAGGGTGCACGGATCTTCATCATGGAGTGTTTTTGCCCGTCCGCGGTGATCGCCTGATCGGGAAGAGGGGACCATCGAGAGCGATGAGGAAGGAGGGCCGGTACCGCCCCGCGGATGGACCGCATTCGGGGCCGCACGTCACCCGCACGTCACCCGCACGTCACTCGGTCGTGGCCGACGGCCTGCGACCTCATGACAGGCGGACATCGGCCTGCTCCGGACCACCGCCGGGCCGCTCCGTCCCGACGGCGACCCTTTCGGGAAGGACGGCCGCGGTTTCTCCATATATCAGAACCGGCCGCCCCGTCCGGGCGGCCGGTTCCTCACGAGGTAATGACCGGAAGGAAGAAATCAATGAGCAATCTCATCGCCATCTCCTACCCCGACGTCGCCACCGCCGCCGCGGTCCGCGACCGCCTGATCGACCTGCAGCGGCAGAACCTGATCACCATGGAGGACGTGGCCGTCGTCGAGCACCGGCCCGACGGAAAGATCAAGCTCCACCAGAGCGTCGGCATGACCGGTCTGGGCGCGGCCAGCGGTGCGTTGTGGGGCAGCCTGATCGGACTGCTGTTCTTCATGCCGCTCTTCGGCATGGCGCTGGGCGCCGCCGCCGGGGCGGCCGGCGGTTCCATGACCGACGCCGGGGTCAACGACGACTTCATGCGGCAGCTCTCCGCCAGATTGGAGCCCGGCATGGCCGCGCTGTTCGTCCTGGTCGTGCAGAGCACTCCGGACAAGGTCATCCCGGCGATCCGGGAGTACGGCGGGCACGTCCTCCAGACGTCGCTCAGCCGCGAGGAGGAGACGCACCTGCGCGAGGCGATGGAGGGGATCGGCGCCCGTTAGCCGGGAACGCCGCGGGCAGGCGCCGGCACGCCCCGTATCCGGCGACGCCGGAGCGACGACCGTCGCCGCCGCCTCGGAGGGGGCCCGAGCCGCGGGGGAGCCGACCCGGACCACCGCGGAGCGCGGAGCCCGGAAGCCCTCCGCCGGTGACCGGTCCGGTCGCTACGGGAGCCAGCATGGAAATGACGTCCGATCCGGCCGGCGAGGCCCACAAGGACTACACCGGCGCCGTCTACGGATCGCTGCTCGCCGCCTCCGTGGTGGTCGGCGCCGGAACGCTCGGCAGGTTCCCCCGGCTGGAGATGATCGTCCTTCTGGTGGGCACCGGCATCGTGTTCTGGGCCACCCATGTGTACGCCCGCCTGTTCGGCGCCCGCCTGGCCTTCCACGGTCTGAAGACGGCCGATGTCCGCCGGGCGTGCGCGGAGGAATGGCCGATCGTGAAGGCGGCCGTCCCGCCGGCCGTCGCGGTGGCCGTCGGCCCGGTGCTGGGCCTCGGGGCGCAGGGCACCGGATGGCTGGCCCTCACGGTCGCCGTGGCCGGTCAGGTCGGCTGGGCGGCCGTCGCCGCAGTGAAGATCGGCGCCCCGCCCCGGATGGTGGTGATCACGAGCGTGGTCAACCTGCTGCTCGGACTGGTCATGGTGGCGTTGAAGGCCGCGCTCCATCATTGACCGCGAAGGCAGGGTGACTGTGCATTCCTCAAGGTTCGTGCGGAAAAGGCGTGCGGTCTCCCCGGACTGCGAGACGGACGTGGCGGAAAGACGTTTTCAACGTGCATCGCGAGGAACGCCGGGCGTGCCCGGCGGGCGGGCGGACGGCTCGCCTCCTGCGGGGGCCACGCGGCGCGCGGCCGGTGGGGAGGACGGACGATGACCGGGACCTCCGCCGCCCGAGGCGCGCCCGCCTCCTCGCGGAGGCCGTTGGCGCCGCTCGCCCTCGCCCAGTTCGTCTGCAGCTTCGCGGGCTCGAACATGAACGTGATGATCAATGACATCAGCCGGGATCTGGACACGACGGTCAAGGGCGTGCAGGGCACGATCACGCTGTTCCTGCTGATCATGGCGGTGCTGATGATCCCCGGCAGCAAGCTGACCGACCGCTGGGGCCGCAAGCGATGCTTCCTCGCAGGTCTCATGCTTTACGGCGTCGGTGCCCTGATCAGTGCGTTCTCCCCGACTCTGGGGGCGCTGGTCCTCGGCAACTCGGTGCTCGAGGGGGTGGGGACGGCGCTGCTGATCCCGCCCGTCTACATCCTGGCGACGATGGCGTTCGACGATCTCCCCGCCCGTGCCCGGGCCTTCGGAGTGATCAGCGGGATGGGCGGCGTCGGGGCGGCGGCAGGCCCGCTGATCGGGGGATTCATCGCGACGGCGATCAGTTGGCGGGCGGCCTTCCTCTTCCAGGCGGCGGTCATCGCGGTGATCATCTTCCTCAGCCGCCGGATCGTCGATCCCGTGGCGCCGGATCCCGCGCGTCCTTTCGACGGCGTCGGGGCGGTGCTGTCGGCGGCCGGGATGTTCTTCGTGGTGTTCGGGATCCTCCAGGCGGGCAGCGACACCGCGCTGACGGCGGCGCTCCTCGCCGCCGGGGCCGTCTTCCTGATCTGGTTCTTCCTGCACATCCGCTCCCGGGAGCGTGCGGGCAAGGAGCCGCTGCTGACGATGGGGCTGTTCCGCGACCGCACGTCCGATCTCGGCCTGGTCACCCAGAACATGCAGTGGCTGATCCTCATGGGGACGTCGTTCGTCGTCGCGGTCTTCCTCCAGACGGTCCGCGGGTACAACGCGATCGAAACGGGCGTCGTCTTCACCGCGGCGACCGTGGGCGTCCTGCTCACGTCGCTGGCCGCGGAGCGGCTCGCCCGGAAGCACACGCAGAAGGCCCTGATCTCGGCGGGCTTCGTCATGACCATGACGGGGATCGCGGTGCTGCTCGTCCTGGTCGGGGCGTCGTCGCGGGTCGTCGCCTTCGCGCCGGGACTGCTGCTGATCGGCCTGGGCGTGGGGGTGATGCTGACCCCGTCGGTCAACGTCGTGCAGTCGAGCTTCCCGGAGGAGCTGCAGGGCGAGATCTCCGGGCTGTCGCGAAGCGTCTCCAACCTCGGCTCATCGTTCGGCACGGCGATCGCCGGCACGATCCTCGTCTCCGGGCCGGCCGGGGGGAACCGCTCCTACGCTCTGGCCATGGTCGCTCTGGCGGTCTTCGCCCTGGTGGGCCTCGCCGCCGCCGCCCGCCTTCCCGCCGATTCGACCTGAACCCGCTCTCCCGGTCCGCCGCCGTACGGCCTATCGTCCGCCCGTTCCGGCGGGGTCGAGCTGCTCGTCGAGGGCGATGGCCGCGGCGATGAGCGCCAGGTGGGTGAAGGCCTGCGGGAAGTTGCCGAGCTGTTCGCCCGACGGGCCGATCTCCTCGGCGAACAGGCCGACGTGGTTGGCGTAGGTGAGCATCTTGTCGAAGGCGTAGCGGGCCTGCCGCAGCCGTCCGGCACGGGCGAGGGCCTCGACGTAGAGGAAGCTGCACAGGTTGAAGGTCCCCTCGGAGCCGCGCAGCCCGTCCGGGGAGGCGGCGGGGTCGTAGCGGTAGACGAGGCTGTCGCTGACCAGTTCGCCGTCCATGGCGTCGAGGGTGCTCAGCCAGGCCGGGTCGCGGGGGGAGATGAACCCGACGCGGGGCATGAGCAGGAGCGAGGCGTCCAGCACGTCGGTGGCGTAGTGCTGGACGAAGGCCCGCCGCCGCGGATTCCAGCCGCGGTCGACGATCTGGTCGAAGACGGTGTCGCGGACGCCCGTCCAGCGGGCGAGGTCGGCGGGGCGGGAGCAGGCGGTGGCCATGCGGATGCCGCGGTCGAAGGCGACCCAGGTCATCAGACGGCTGTAGGTGAACTCCTGACGTCCGCCGCGGGTCTCCCAGATGCCCTCGTCGGGGCGGTCCCAGGCGTCGGACAGCCAGTCCAGCAGGCCGGCGAAGGAGCGCCAGCCGTGGATGCCCCCGATCTCCCGGGCCTGGGCCAGGGCGTCGGCGGCCTCGCCGTAGATGTCGAGCTGGAGCTGGTCGGCGGCGGCGTTGCCGGCCCGGACCGGCGCGGACTTCCGGTAGCCCTCCAGATGGCCGAGGACCTCCTCGGTCAGGTAGGGGTCTCCGTCGACCCGGTACATGATCTGCAGCGGCTCGCCCGAGACGGTGCCGCCGGCCTCGACGCGCTCGCGCAGCCAGGTGCGGAAGGCCTGGGCCTCCTCGGCGAACCCGAGGTCGATCAGGGCGCGGACCGACAGGGAGGCGTCGCGGATCCAGGTGTAGCGGTAGTCCCAGTTGCGCTCCCCGCCGATCTGTTCCGGCAGGCCCATGGTGGCGGCGGCGATCGGCGCGCCGGTGGGCGCGTAGGTGAGCAGCTTGAGGGTGATCGCCGAGCGGTTGACCATCTCCTGCCAGCGGCCGCGGTACCGGGAGGCGCGCAGCCAGTCGAGCCAGAAGGCGTGGCAGGCGTCGATGCTGTCGCGCACCTCGTCGGCGGTCAGGGGGGCCGCGGGGCGGTGGCCGCCGCTGTCGGTGGTCAAGGCGACGGCGGCCGTCTCGCCGGCCCGCAGGGTGAAGTCGGCGATGACGTCCTCGCCGTCCGGGCGCAGCCTGACGGGCGCGGTGGCCTGCACGTGGAGGTCCGTACCGGGGCCGTGGAAGAGGGCGGATCCGTCGTCGAGGAGGGCGAGGGCGTGCGGCGCCCGCCCGTAGTCGAAGCGGGGGCGGCAGACGAGCGTGAAGGGCAGGCTGCCGCGGACCACCCGGGCGACCCGCACCAGGCGGTGCCGCGCGGAGGGCGTGGCGGAGGGGTCGGGCACCATGAAGTCGGCGACCTCGCCGACGCCGCCGGGCGCCATGAAGCGGGTGACGAGGATGGCGGTGTCGGGCAGGTAGAGCTGCCGGACGGTCGCCCCGGCGATGCGGTCCACGTCGGCGGCGAGCCGGCAGTGCCCGCCGCGCTCGCTGTCGAGGAGGGAGGCGAACAGGCTCGGCGCGTCGAACCGGGGCGTGCACCACCAGTCGACGGTGCCCGTCCCGGAGACGAGCGCGGCGGTCTGCAGGTCTCCGATCATGCCGTGGTCCGCGATCTGCGGGTAGCCGTTCTGCGGGTGGCCGTTCATGGGTTCCTCCGTGTTCGCCGGGTGTGCCGGGCGACCGCCTCCGGACGTGACGGGCGCACGTCGCCGGGGGGACGGAGCAGCTGTTCCAAGGCTAACCTCCGGGCGCGCCGCGGAACCGCCCCGGGGTGACGGCCGGTCGCCGCACACCCGGAGGAACATGGTCAGAATCGTACAAAAGGGGCATTTATCCCATAACCTCTCCGAGGTGGTCGGGAGGAGGGGGACGTCCGACGGCGCCCGCCGTACGGGTCCACCGCACTTTTCCTGGAGGACGCAGGCCATGAGCAGGACGGATGTTCCGACGTTCCAGCGGCCCACGCCCGCCGCGTCGGCGGAGACCGACGGCGGGCCCGCCTGGCACCAGGCCGACACGGCGACCGTGGTCCGGGAGCTGGGCGTCCGACCGGACCGCGGCCTCAGCACGGAGGCCGCCCGCGAGCGCCTCCGGTCCCACGGTCCCAACAGGCTGGCCGCCCGCAAGAAGGAGTCCCTCCTGCAGGCGTGGCTGCGCCAGTACCGGGACTTCATGCAGCTCGTGCTGCTCGGGGCCGCGGTGATCAGCCTGCTCGTCACGGGCGACGTCGGGACGTCCGCGGTCCTCGCGGGGCTCACCGTCTTCAACGCGGTGATCGGCCTCCGCCAGGAGGCGAAGGCCGAGGAGGGGGTCAAGGCCCTCTCCCGGATGATGAAGACGGTCGCCCGGGTCCGCAGGGACGGCCAAGCCGTCGAGATCGACGCCGAGGAGCTCGTCCCGGGCGACGTGGTGCTGGTCGAGGCGGGCGACCGGATCCCGGCGGACGGCCGGATCTGCGTCGCCGCGGCGCTGGAGATCGAGGAGGCCGCCCTCACCGGCGAGAGCCTGCCGGCCGCCAAGGGGACCGATCCGACGGGGGGAGGGGACGTCCCGCTCGGCGACCGCACCTGCCTGGGGTACATGAACACCTCCGTCACCCGGGGGCGGGGCGAGCTGGTCGTCACCGCGACCGGGATGGACACCGAGATCGGCCACATCGCCGACCTGCTCGCCGGCACGGAAGCCGAGAAGACGCCGCTGCAGAAGCAGCTGGACGCGCTGTCGAAGATCATCGCAACGATCGCGGGAACGGCCCTCGCGCTGGTGGTCGTGCTCGGGCTGGTCCGCGGCAAGCCGTTCGACGTCCTGTTCGTCACGGGCGTGGCGCTGGCGGTCGCCGCGATCCCGACGGGGCTTCCGGCGGTCGTGACGGCGCTGCTGTCGATCGGCACCCGGGAGATCGCGCACCGGAACGCGATCATGAAGCGGCTGCCGGCGGTGGAGACGCTGGGCTCCACCTCGATGGTCTGCTCGGACAAGACGGGGACGCTGACGCTCAACAAGATGACGGCCCGGGAACTGGTGATCCCGGGCCGCAACCGGTTCACCGTGTCGGGGGAGGGCTACGGCACCGCCGGCGAGATCAAGCACGTCGGCGGGGAGCACCTCGACCTCGATCCGTACCTGCTGCCCATGATCCTGTGCGCGGACGCCGTCCTGGACGGCGAGAACCTGGTCGGGGACCCGACGGAGGGCGCACTGATCGTGCTGGCCGCCAAGGGCGGCCTGGACGTCGCGGACACGCGCGGCGCCTACCCCCGCGTCGGGGAGGTCCCCTTCGACGCCGACTACAAGTTCATGGCGACGTTCCACGCGATGACCGGCGCGAACGGGGAACCGGTCGTCCGCTGCTACGTCAAGGGCGCCCCCGACGTGCTCATCGCCCGCGGAACCTCCTACCGCGCCCCGGACGGATCACTGGTGCCGGTGACGGACCGGAACCGCCCGATCGCGCTGGAGGCGAACGACCGCATGGCCAGGGCGGGCGAGCGGGTGATGGTGGTGGCCCAGCGCGACCTCGATCCGGCGGCGTTCGACCCGCGCGGCGACCTCATCGGCCTGGTGCGGGACCTGACGCTGCTCGCGATGGTCGGGATCGTCGATCCGCCGCGGGCGGAGGCCGGGGCCGCGATCGCCGAGTGCAGGGAGGCCGGCATCCGGGTCCGGATGATCACCGGCGACCACGTGACGACCGCGGGCGCCATCGCCGCCGAGCTCGGCATTCCCGGCAGGGCCATCACCGGAGCCGAGTTCGCGGCGCTGACCGACGACGAGCTCCGCGAGCAGCTGGACGACATCGGAGTCATCGCGCGGGTGGCGCCGGAGGACAAGCTGCGGCTGGTCCGGCTGCTCAAGCAGACCGGCAACGTGGTGGCCATGACGGGCGACGGGGTGAACGACGCCCCCGCCCTGAAGGCGGCGGACATCGGGGTGGCGATGGGGATCACCGGCACCGAGGTGTCGAAGGAGGCCGCCGTGATGATCCTCACGGACGACAACTTCGCGACGATCGTCGGCGCCGTGGAGTACGGGCGCGCGCTCTACGACAACCTGCTGAAGTACCTGCGCTTCCAGATGTCGACCCTGGTCGCCTACATCGCGATCTTCATCGGCGCCGCCCTCTTCGGGATCGCCGGCGGCATCCCGCTCACCCCGCTGCAGATCCTGTGGGTGAACATGGTCGTGGACATCCCGGTCGCGATCGCCCTGGGGTTCGACGAGCCGACGCGCGGCCTGATGAGCCGCGCGCCCCGGCCGGTCGGCACGCCGGTCCTGTCCCGGGCGAACTGGGTCAGGCTGTGCGTCCAGGGGCTCGTCATGACGGCCGGGTCGCTGGCCGCCTACCGGATCGGCGAGAGCGGGTACGGCGCCGCCGCGGCCTCCACCGCGGCCTCCACCGCGGCCTCCACCGCGGCCTCCACCGCGGCCTCCACCGCGGCCTCCACCGCGGCCTCCACCATGCTCCTGACCACCCTCTCGCTCTTCCACGTCGCGGCCGGCCTGCTGGCGCGCGACCGGTTGAACACGATCTTCTCCCGCGCCGCCGTGCCCGGACCGACCCAGCTGCGCAGGTACGCCCTCGCGTCGGTCCTGATCGTCGCGGTCACCGAGATCGGGCTGCTGCAGCGCCTCTTCGGAACCACCGGCCTGAGCGTCGCCCAGTGGGGGACGTGCCTCGGGCTGGCGGCGGGTCTCGTCGTACTCGAAGAACTGATCAAGGTCGTCCTCCGGCGCCGCTCCCGGGCGGCGGCTCGGCCGGACAGGCCATTGACCGTGCAACGATCTGCCCGCTAGCGTCGAGGTCCCGCGACCCAGGGAGAGCGCGTGACCGTGCACGGACCCGGCCTCGGCCGGTACTACGAGGACTTCGTCGTCGGCGACGTCTACCGCCACCCGCTGGGCCGCACGATCAGCGAGGCCGACAACACCTGGTTCACCCTGCTGACGATGAACACCAACCAGAACCACTTCAACGTCCGCTTCGCCGAGCGGGCCCCGGTCGGCCGGATCATCGTCAACTCCGGGCTGACCGTGGCCGTCGTGCTGGGCCTGTCGGTCATCGACGTCAGCCAGAACGCGTCGATGAACCTCGGCTGGGACGAGATCCGGCTGACCCACCCGGTGTTCGTCGGCGACACGGTCTACGCCGAGTCGATCGTGCTGGAGACGCGGGAGTCGGCGTCGCGGCCCTACGCCGGGATCGTCGCCTGCCGCACCCGCGGCCTCAACCAGGACGGCGAGGAGATCATGTCCTGGCGGCGGAGCGTGATGGTCTACAAGCGCGACGCGCCCCACGACAAGGACCACTTCCCCGAGGCCAGGACCGGTCCGATGACGATCTGAGGACCGCGCCCGGCTTCCGCGCCACGACCGAAAGGACCTTCCAGGGGTGGACTTCGAGCTGAACGACGAGCAGCGGCTGTTCCAGCGGACCCTGCGGGAGTTCGTCGACTCCGAGATCACGCCGGTCGCCCCGGAGTGGGAGCGCACCGGCCGCTACCCGGCCGAGATCGTCGAACGGTTCCGGGAGCTGGGGCTGTTCGGCGTCACCGTCCCCGAGGAGTACGGCGGGCTGGCGCTGGACCGGGTCTCGTTCGCCCTGGTCTTCGAGGAGATCGCCCGCGGCTGGATGGGCGTGGCCGGGGTGCTCGGCTCGCACTCCCTGTCCGCGTGGATGATCGCCCGGTACGGGACCGAGGAGCAGCGGAAGGCCTACCTGCCGGACCTGGCCGCCGGCGCCCGCCGTACCGGGATCGCGCTGACCGAGCCGGGGGCGGGCACGGACCTGCAGGGCATCCGCACCCGCGCGGTCCGCGACGGCGACCACTACGTGATCAACGGCGTCAAGACGTGGATCACCAACGCCCGGCACGCCGACCCGATGCCCGTCCTGGTCAAGACCTCGGTCACCGAGCCCGCCCACCGCGGCATGTCCCTGATCCTCGTCGAGGCCGGCACCCCCGGCTACACCGTCGGGCGCGACCTGCCCAAGCTCGGCTACCGGGGCACCGAGACCTGCGAGGTCGTCCTCGACGACGTGCGCGTCCCGGCGTCGGCGCTGCTCGGCGGGGTGGAGGGCCGGGGCATGCAGCAGGCCCTGTCGGCGCTGGAGCTCGGCCGGATCAACATCGCCGCCCGCGCGGTCGGCGTCTCCCAGTGCGCCTACGACGCCGCGCTGGCCTACTCCCGCGAGCGCCACGCCTTCGGCAGGCCCATCTCCGACTTCCAGGCCGTCCAGCTCAAGCTCGCCGACATGGCCACCGAGATCCAGGCCGCCCGGCTGCTCACCTACTGGGCGGCGGTCCGCTCGGAGGGCGGCGCGGTGACCGCCGAGGCCGCGATGGCCAAGTACTTCGCCTCGGAGGTCGCGCTCCGCACGACCATGGAGGCCATGCGGGTGCACGGCGGCTACGGCTACTCCCAGGAGTTCGTCGTCGAGCGCCTCTACCGCGACGCGCCGCTCATGGCCATCGGCGAGGGCACCAACGACGTCCAGCGGATGGTCATCGCCCGCTCCCTCGTCGCGGGGGACGCGGTGGTCGGCTGGTGACCCGGGCGGGGACCCGGCGGGACGAAATGTGAGATAAACCACTCCCGAAAACTGTCCGATCGGTCAGGAACTGACCGATCGGACAGGCATTCTTGAGGAGGAGGTGGATCACCGATGTCTCGCAGCGCCCGCTCGGGCACCCGTGAGGAGATCCTGGACGCGGCGTCCCGGCTCTTCGCCGCGACCGGCTTCAAGGGCACCTCGCTCCAGGACATCGCCGGGGCGGTCGGCTGCTCCAAGGCCGCCCTGCTGTACCACTTCGACGGCAAGGACGCGATCCTCACCGAGCTGCTGGCGCCCGCGGTCGGGGCCTTCGAGGAGCTCGAGGCGCGGCTGGCGGCCCTCGACGACGGGGCCGTGCGGCTCGCGGCCGTCGAGGGGTTCGTGGACCTCGTGATGCGCTTCCGGCGGGAGGTCACCGTCCTGTACGGCGACCTGCCCGACCTGCTCCAGCGCCCGGCCTTCGCCGGGGTGCAGGAGATGAAGGACCGGCTCCTGGACGCCCTCGCCGGCCGTTCGCCGGCGCCCGCGGCCCGCGCCGCGGCGCTGATGGTGCTCGGCGGCGTCCCGGTCGTCTGCATGGAGCCGTGCGGGATCGGTGACGCCGAACTCCGCTCCGCCCTGGTCCGCGGCGCGGCGCGCGCCCTCGACCCCAGCGGCGTCTGACGGCGCCCTCGACCCCAGCGGCGTCCTGCGGCGCCTTCGACCCCGCCGGTGCCTGACGGCACCCCGATCACTCTCTCGTTCTTCCCGATATTTCCGACAAGGATGCTTCATGGCCACCCTGCTCTACCGGCTCGGCCGAGCCTCGTTCCGCCACCGGCGGACGGTCCTCGCCCTGTGGCTCGCCGTACTGGCCGCCCTCGGCGGCGCCGCGGTCGCCTTCATGGGCCCGACGGCCGGCAACTTCACGATGCCCGGGACCGAGTCGCAGCGCGCGCTCGACACCCTGGCCGAGCAGTTCCCGCAGGCCTCCGGGGCGACCGGCACCATCGTGGTCGCGGCGCCCCAGGGGCGGCAGCTGACCTCCGGACAGGACGGCGCGACCGTCCAGGCCCTGGTCAAGGAGGCCTCGGCGCTGCCCGGCGTGCTGGCCGCCCTCGACCCGTTCCAGACCAAGGCGGTCTCGCCGGACGGCCGGTACGCCCTGATCCAGGTGCAGTTCGCCGCCCGCGGCGACGAGGTCACCGACGCCCAGCGCGAGGCGTACGCGGAGGTGGGGGCCGCCGCCCGGGGCACCGGCCTGCAGGTGGAGGCCGGCGGTGAGGTCACCTCCGCCGAGCCGGAGATCGGCTCGACCGAGGCCCTCGGCGTCGCCGTCGCGGCCGTCGTCCTCATCATCACCTTCGGCTCCCTGGTGGCCGCCGGGATGACCATGCTCAACGCGCTCATCGGCGTCGGCGCCGGCATGGCCGGGCTGTTCGCCCTCAGCAGCGCGATCGAGCTGACCAGCACCGCCCCGGTCCTGGCCCTCATGCTCGGTCTGGCCGTCGGCATCGACTACTCGCTGTTCATCACCTCCCGGCACCGGCAGAACCTGGTGGACGGGCTGGAGCCCGAGGAGGCCGCCGCGCGCGCCGTCGGCACCGCCGGCTCGGCCGTCGTCTTCGCCGGCGCCACGGTGGTCATCGCGCTCGCGGGCCTGGCCGTGGTCGGCATCCCGTTCCTGACCGTGATGGGCCTGGCCGCCGCCGGCACCGTCGCCGTCGCCGTACTGGTGGCGATCACCCTGCAGCCCGCGCTGCTCGGCTTCGCCGGCCGCCGCATCCTGCCCCGCAGGCACCGCGCCGCCGCGCCGGAGACCGGCGGCGGCGCGGACGGCGGCGACGGCGGCGACGGCGGCGGCGACGGCGGTGAGGACGGCGGCGCGGACGGCGGCGACGGCGGTGAGGATGGCGGCGCGGACGGCGGGCGGCACCCCTTCGCCTTCCGCTGGGGGTACTTCGTCACCCACCACCGCCTGCCGTTCATCCTGGCCGGCGTGGTCGTCCTGGGCGCGCTGACCGTCCCCGCGGCGGGCATGCGCCTGGCGCTGCCCGACGCCGGCTCCGCGCCGGCCGGCTCCTCCGCGCGCCAGGCCTACGACCTGGTCAGCGAGGGCTTCGGCCCCGGCTTCAACGGCCGGCTGGTCGCCGTCGTCACGGCCGACTCCGCGCCGGCCGCGCAGCAGGCCGCGGTGCAGGCCGCCACCCTGATCCAGGGCACGCCCGGAGTCCTCGCCGCCGCCCCGCAGGGGTTCAGCGCCCAGGGCACCACCGCGCTGCTGACCGTGATCCCCAAGACCGGTCCGACCGACGCGGCCACCGAGACGATGGTCCACGAGATCCGCAAGCGGGTCGCCGGCGTCTCCGGCGCGAAGGTCGCGCTGACCGGCGTCACCGCGGTCGGCATCGACGTCTCCGAGAAGCTCTCGGACGCGCTCCCCGTCTACCTGCTGCTCGTCGTGGGCCTGTCCGTCCTGCTGCTGATGCTGGTCTTCCGCTCGGTGCTGGTGCCGGTCAAGGCGGCCCTCGGCTTCCTGCTCACCGTCGGCGCCACCTTCGGCATCACCGTCGCCATCTTCCAGGAGGGCCACCTGGCGGACCTGGTCGGCCTGGACCGGGCCGGTCCGCTGGTCAGCTTCCTGCCGATCCTGCTCATCGGCATCCTGTTCGGCCTCGCCATGGACTACCAGGTCTTCCTGGTCTCCCGGATGCGGGAGGACTTCGTGCACGGCGACACCGCCCGGCAGGCCACCGTCAACGGCATGGGCCACGGCGGGCGCGTGGTCACCGCCGCCGCGCTGATCATGATCGCCGTCTTCGGCGGCTTCGTGCTCATGGACGACCCGATCATCAAGTCGATGGGCTTCGCCCTGGCCCTCGGCGTCGCCGTCGACGCCTTCGTCGTCCGGATGACGATCGTGCCGGCCGTGATGTCCCTGCTCGGCGACAGCGCCTGGTGGCTGCCCCGCCGGCTGGACCGCGTCCTGCCCAACGTCGACATCGAGGGCGAGCAGCTCCGCGCCCACCTCGACCGGGAGGCGCCGAAGGTCACCGCGGGCGTCTGACCCGCGCGGCCGTACGGCCCTCTCGCGCGACCGCGTGACCGGTGACGTCCGGGACGGGACCGCGCGGGCGGCGCCGGCCGTACGGCCCTCCCGCGCGACCGAGTGACCCTCCTGCGGGGCCGCGTCCCGGACTCCGGGGCGCGGCCCCGCCGTGGTGCCGAGGCCGCCCCGCCGGGTCACCGGTACGGCGTCGCCGGAGGACGCCCGGGGCGGATAGGGTCCGGGGCGTGGAACCCGTCGTGGCCGTGCTGCTGGTCGTCGCCCTGGTCGGCGTGCCCGCCCTGGTGCTCTGGCGGGTGCTGCGCGGACGGCGGGAGCTGGGCAGCAGTCCCGCCGAGCGGGCCACCTTCGAGACCCTGCACACCGCCTCGCTCGCCGCTCCGCCGCTGCGGGCCGGGCTGACCGAGGCGGGCGCGCAGAAGGCCTGCCGGCACCTGCGCGCGCTGCTCGGCTCACCGGCGCTGGCGATCGCCGACGAGCAGCGGCTGCTGGTCTACGACGGCGAGGGCGACCACCACGCCCGCGAGGCCTTCGAGCACGCCGGCAAGACCCTGGCCGACGGCCGGACCCAGGTCCTGGGCCCGGAGGTCGTCTCCTGCGATCTGCCCGAGTGCCCGATCCGGTTCGCCGTCGTGGTGCCGCTCACCACCGACGGCCGGGTGGTGGGCTCGCTGGCCGCCTACGGCGGCCACGCCTCCGCGGGCCTGGTCCGCGCCGCCCACGAGGTGGCGAACTGGGTGAACTCGCAGCTGGAGCTGGCCGAGCTCGACCGCTCCCGGACCCGGCTGATGGAGGCCGAGGTCCGGGCGCTGCGCGCGCAGATCTCCCCGCACTTCATCTACAACTCGCTGACCACGATCGCGAGCTTCGTCCGCTCCGACCCCGACCGGTCCCGGGAGCTGCTGCTGGAGTTCGCCGACTTCACCCGCTACTCCTTCCGCCGGCACGGGGAGTTCACCACGCTCGCCGAGGAGCTGCGCTCCATCGACCGCTACCTGACCCTGGAGCGCGCCCGCTTCGGCGACCAGCTCCGGGTCACGCTCCGGATCGCGCCCGAGGTGCTCGCGGTGGCGGTGCCGTTCCTGTGCCTGCAGCCCCTGGTGGAGAACGCCGTACGGCACGGCCTGGAGAGCAAGCCCGGGGCGGGGCGGATCTCGATCCTCGCCGAGGACGCGGGGGCCGAGTGCCGGATCAGCGTCGAGGACGACGGGGTCGGCATGGACCCCGACCGGCTCCGCGGCATCCTGGCCGGCGACGCCGACGCGCGGTCGGGGACCGGGGGGGTGGGCCTGGCCAACGTGGACGAGCGGCTGCGCCAGGTCTACGGCGACGAGTACGGCCTGGTGGTGGAGACCGGCCGGGGCGCCGGAACGAAGGTGAGCGTCCGCCTGCCCAAGTACCATCCCGGAGTGTCCGCCGACTGATCGACGCCGCATCTCCACAGAGAGCCGCTCCGCACGCTGAGCAGGCCGGATACGGTTGACACGTGATGTCTGATTCATCACCCTCTAGGGATTCCCCTGACGTACGACCCGGAGGAGCGAGCGTGACCGGCCTGCGCGTTCTGGCGGTGGACGACGAGCTTCCCGCGCTCGAGGACCTGGCCTACCTGCTGCGCGACGACCCCCGTATCGACCAGGTGTCCCTGGCCCGGGACGGGGCCGCGGCGCTGCGCGTCCTGGACCGCGCCATCGCCGACGGGCGGCCGATCGACGCGGTCTTCCTCGACATCCGGATGCGCGGCCTGGACGGGGTGGTGCTCGGCCGGCTGCTCTCGCAGTTCGCGAACCCGCCCCGGGTGGTCTTCGTGACCGCCTACGAGGAGCACGCGGTGGACGCCTTCGAGATCAAGGCGGAGGACTACCTGCTCAAGCCGGTCCGCCCGGAACGGCTGGCCGAGGCCATCCGGCGGGTCTGCGTCTCGGCGGAGCTACCGGACGGCGACGGCGGCGGGGGCCGCGCCGACCCGCAGACGATCCCGGTGGAGCTCGGCGGCGTGACCCGGTTCGTCTCCAGCACCGACGTCCGCTACGTGGAGGCGCAGGGCGACTACGCCCGTCTGCACACCGCCGGCGGCAGCCATCTGGTCCGCATCCCGCTGGCCACGCTGGAGGAGCGCTGGGCCTCGGCCGGGTTCGTCCGGGTGCACCGCAGCCACCTGGTCGCGGTCAAGCACATCGACGAGCTGCACATCGACTCGGGCCGCTGCGTGGTCCGCATCGGCGAGACCGAGATCCCGGTCAGCCGTCGCCACACCCGTGAGCTGCGCGACCTGCTGGTGCGGCGCGCCCGCAAGGGCAGGTCCGAATGACGGCCGGGCGGGACGCGGGCGACGGCGGAACCGGGCGGGACGCGGTGCGGAGCCCCGGCGGGGACTCGGGCCGGGGCGGAGGAAGCGGCCCAGGGGAGCGGGGGACGGGGGACCGGGGGAGCGCGCCGCGCCGCCGCGGCGACCGGGCGCTGCGCGTGGCCGACCGGCTGGTGCGGCCCGGTGAGCGGCCCCGCCGGGAGGTGGTGACCAGCCCCAGGACCCAGGCGGCCCGCCGCTCCCGGTACCCCGCCACCCGGGAGATCGACGAGCAGACCCGCCTGGGCGAGGTGTACATGCGCTCCCTGGTGCGCACCCAGTTCCGCCTGGCCCTGTTCGTGTGCACCGTGCTCGCCTGCGTGGTCGGCGGCCTGCCGCTGCTGTTCCAGCTCGTGCCGGAGCTGCGGGAGGTGCGGCTGCTCGGCGTGGCGCTGCCCTGGGCGCTGCTCGCCGGGCTGGTCTATCCGGGGCTCGTCGCCGGGGCCTGGCTCTACGTCCGGCAGGCCGAGCGCAACGAGCGCCACTTCGCCGACCTGGTGGAGCGGCAGTGACCGCGAAGCCGGCCGGAGCGGCGGCGGGGGCCGTGAGGCCGACGGGAGCACCGATGGTGGCCGGGTCCGGGTCCGGTGGCCGGGCCGGGGGACCGGCGTGAACGCCGCCTACGGGGTCGCGGCGGTCGTCGTCGTGGTGCTGGCCGCGGTCCTCATCGGCGTCTTCGGCCTCCGGCTGTCGCGCACGACCTCCGACTTCTACGTGGCCTCCCGTACGGTCTCGCCGCTGTGGAACGCCTCCGCGATCGGCGGGGAGTACCTGTCGGCCGCCTCGTTCCTCGGCGTCGCCGGGCTGATCCTGGCCCACGGCGCCGACATGCTCTGGCTGCCGGTCGGCTGGACGGGAGGCTACCTGGTGCTGCTGGTGCTGGTCTCCGCGCCGCTGCGCCGGTCGGGCGCCTACACGCTCCCGGACTTCGCCGAGGCCCGCCTGGAGTCGATGACCGTGCGCCGCAGCGCCAGCGTGCTCGTGGTGCTGATCGGCTGGCTGTACCTCATGCCGCAGTTCCAGAGCGCCGGGCTGGTGCTGCGCACGATCACCGGCGCGCCGGTGTGGGCCGGCGGCCTGCTGGTGGCCGTCGTCGTCGCGGTCAACGTGCTCTCCGGCGGGATGCGCTCCATCACGTTCGTGCAGGCCTTCCAGTACTGGCTCAAACTCACCGCGCTCGCCCTGCCGGCGGTCTTCCTGCTGCTGGCCTGGCGGGCGGACGGCGCCCCCGCCCCGACCGCGCGGACGCCCCCGGTGTTCGCCGAGCGGACCACGGTCACCGTCGCCGTGGACGTCACCGTGCGGGTGACCGAGCCGGTCGGGGTGACCGTCACCGGCCGTCTGGACGGACGCTCCCTGGACCGGGCGCGGATCACGCTGGCCCCCGGTCCGCACGCCGTCGCCCGCGAGACGACGGTCGCCTTCCCGGCGGGCGCCGCCGTGCCGCACGCCGAGAACCTGCCCGCGCTCAGCGACCGGCAGTGGGCGCTGCCGCTGGAGAGCAGGGACTACCCGCTGTACTCCACCTACTCGCTGATCCTGGCGACCTTCCTGGGGACCATGGGCCTGCCCCACGTGCTGGTGCGCTTCTACACCAACCCCGACGGCCGGGCGGCCCGCCGTACCACGCTGGTGGTGCTCACCCTGCTCGGCGCCTTCTACCTGCTGCCGGCGGTCTACGGCGCGCTCGGCCGGATCTACGCCCCCGAGCTGCTGATGACCGGCCGCACCGACGCGGTGGTGCTGACCCTGCCGGGCCGCCTGGTCGGGGGCACGGCGGGCGACCTGCTCTCGGCGCTGGTGACGGCGGGGGCGTTCGCGGCGTTCCTGTCCACCTCGTCGGGGCTGACGGTCTCGGTGGCCGGAGTGATCGGGCAGGACATCCTGCGCGGCGGGGTGCGCTCGTTCCGGGTGGCGACCGTGCTGGCGGTGCTCGTCCCGCTGGCGCTGGCCACCGCGGCGCGCGCGCTGCCGGTGGCGGACGTGGTGGGACTGGTGTTCGCGGTCGCCGCCTCGTCGTTCTGCCCCCTGCTGGTCCTCGGCATCTGGTGGCGGCGGTTCACCGACGCGGGCGCGATGGCGGGACTGCTGACCGGCGGGGGACTGGCCTGCGCGGCGGTGCTCGCCACGATCGCCGGCGGTCCCCACACGGGCCTGGCCGGCGCGCTGCTGGCCCAGCCGGCGGCCTGGACCGTCCCGATCGCGTTCCTCGTCATGGTCGTCGTCTCCCTGCTCACGCCCGGCCGGATCCCCAAGGGCGTGGCCCGCACGATGGTGCGCCTGCACACCCCCGAGACGCTGAAGGTGGACCGCGGCGACTGGCGCCCCAAGGGAACGTGACGCGCCCGTCGCGCCGTTCGGCGCACGGGACGGACCTTTCGCCGCAGGCGTCCCCCAGCTGAACGCGGCCGGGCGGCGGCTGGGCGAAGAGCGCGTGCGCAGGCCTCCTCGCGGGGTGTCCGCCGCTCCTACGGTGGCCGTGATCCAGATCACATCCGTGGGAGGTCTCCCCCTTGACCACCAGACAACATGACGCGTCGGTCTACGAACAGGCGCAGGCGAGCGAGCGGTTCCAGGACCTGAAGCGCCGCTTCCGCGCCTGGACGTTCCCCATGACCGCGGCCTTCCTCGCGTGGTACCTGCTGTACGTGGTGTTGTCCGGCTGGGCGCGCGACTTCATGGGCACCAAGGTGCTGGGCAACATCAACGTCGCCCTGATCTTCGGTTTCCTGCAGTTCGTCTCCACGTTCGGCATCGCCTGGGCCTACTCCCGGCACATGGACAAGAAGATCGACCCGATCGCCGACGAGATCCGCCACGAGATCGAGGGGCGGACCGAATGAGCTCCCAGACCCTGTCGACCATCCTGTTCCTGGTCTTCGTCGCCGCGACGCTGGGCATCACCTTCTGGGCCAGCCGGCAGACCAAGACCGCCGCCGACTACTACGCCGGCGGCCGGTCCTTCAGCGGCGCGCAGAACGGCCTGGCGATCGGCGGCGACTACATGTCGGCCGCCAGCTTCCTCGGCATCGCCGGCATCATCGCCCTGTCCGGCTACGACGGCTTCCTCTACTCGATCGGCTTCCTCGTCGCCTGGCTGGTGGCGCTGCTGCTGGTCGCGGAGCTGATGCGCAACTCCGGCAAGTTCACCATGGCCGACGTGCTGGCCTTCCGGATGAGCCCGCGCCCGGTGCGCACCGCGGCGGGCGTCTCCACCATCGTCGTGTCGATCTTCTACCTGCTGGCCCAGATGGTCGGCGCGGGCGCGCTGGTCACCCTGCTGCTCGGCGTCACCTCGGAGACGGGCAAGGCCCTGACGATCGTCGGCGTCGGCGTCCTGATGATCATCTATGTGGTCGTCGGCGGCATGAAGGGCACCACCTGGGTGCAGATCGTCAAGGCCGTGCTGCTCATGGGCGGCGCGACCCTGGTCACCCTGCTGGTCCTGGGCAAGTACGGCTTCAACCTCTCCTCCCTGCTCGGCGACGCCGCCGCCAAGAGCGGCAAGGGCGACGCCTTCCTCAACGCCGGAGGCAAGTACGCCACCGAGGCGCAGGGCCTGGCCGGCAAGCTCGACCTGATCAGCCTCGGCCTGGCCCTGGTGCTCGGCACCGCGGGCCTGCCGCACATCCTGATCCGCTTCTACACCGTGCCCACCGCCAAGGACGCCCGCAAGTCGGTGCTGTGGGGCATCGGCATCATCGGCAGCTTCTACCTGCTCACCCTCGTGCTGGGCTTCGGCGCGGCGGCGCTGGTCGACAGCAAGGCGATGGACAAGGCGGGCAACACCGCGGCGCCGCTGCTCGCCAAGAAGATCGGCGAGGAGATCTTCGGCGCGGTGGGCGGCACGGTCCTGCTGGCGATCATCGCCGCGGTCGCGTTCGCCACCATCCTGGCGGTCGTCGCCGGCCTGACGCTGGCCTCCAGCTCGTCCTTCGCCCACGACCTGTACGCGCACGTCTTCAAGCGCGGCAACGTCACCGACAAGGAGGAGGTCCTGGTCGCCCGGATCTCCGCCTTCGTCATCGGGGCGTTCTCCATCGGGCTCGGCATCCTCGCGCAGGGGCAGAACGTGGCCTTCCTGGTCGCCCTGGCCTTCGCGGTGGCCGCCTCGGGCAACCTGCCGGCGATCCTCTACAGCCTGTTCTGGAAGGACTTCAACACCGCGGGCGCGACCTCGGCCATCTACGGCGGCCTGGTCTCCGCACTCGTCCTGGTGGTCTTCTCGCCGGTGGTGTCGGGCAGCCCCACCGCGCTCTTCCCGGACGCGGACTTCTCCTGGTTCCCGCTGAGCAACCCGGGCCTGCTCTCGATCCCGATCGGCTTCCTGGCCGGCTGGATCGGCACCAGGCTCAGCAAGGAGCACAACGCGGCCAAGTACGCCGAGATCGAGGTCCGCGCGCTCACCGGCGTCGGCGCCGAGAAGGCCGCCGAGCACTGACCCCGCGCACCGGCCTCGCGCACTGACCCCGCGCACCGGCCTCGCGCAGTGCCCCTGCGCGCGGGTCCCGCGCACCGGCCGTCCGGCGGTCCCCGCAGTCCGCGGCGACCGCCGGACGGGTCCCGGATCACGGGTCCCGCCGGAGGGCCCGGCCGCCTCGGGGCGGCCGGGCCCTCCGCCTGCCCCGCAGCGGCCGGGCCCCGCCCGCTCCCGGGGGCGTCTCCTACCGGGAGGCCTCGTCCAGCAGGGCGAGCTCCTCGTCGGTCAGCTTCACCTCGGCGACCGCGAGCAGCGGCCGGAGCTGCTCGACGTCGCGGGCGCTGGCGATCGGCGCGGCGACCGTGGGCTGGGCCGCCAGCCAGGCGAGCGCGATCGTCGCCGGGACGGCGCCGTGCGCGGCGGCCACCTCGTCCAGCGCGGCCAGGACCCGCGGGCCGCGCTCGGTGGCGAGGTACTCCGACGCCTTGGCCGCCCGCGGGCTGTCCACCTCGGCCCCCGGCCGGTACTTGCCGGTCAGGAAGCCCCGCGCCAGGCCGTAGTACGGCGTGCTGGTCAGGCACCCCTCGACGACCGCGTCGCGCAACGCGCCCTCGTAGCCGCGCTCCATCAGGTTGTAGTGCTGCTGGAGCACCCCGTAGCGGGCCAGGCCCTTCTGGTCGGAGATCTCCAGCGCCTCGGTCAGCCGGGCGGCGTCGTGGTTGGACGCGCCGATGTTGCGGACCTTGCCCTCGCGGACCAGGGCGTCGAACGCCTCCAGGGTCTCCTCCAGAGGGGTCTTGGGGTCGTCGAAGTGCGCCCAGTACAGGTCGATGTGGTCGGTCCGCAGCCGCCGCAGCGAGTCCTCCGCGGCGGCGCGGATGTTCGCCGCCGAGAGCCCGTCGCGCGTCGAGAGGGAGCCGACCTTGGTGGCCACGACCATCCGGTCGCGGTTGCCCCGGGAGGCCATCCACTCGCCGATGATCGTCTCCGATTCGCCGCCGACATTACCGGGGACCCACTCGGAGTAGGCGTCCGCGGTGTCGATGAAGTTGCCGCCCGCCCCGGCGTAGGCGTCCAGGACGGCGAAGGAGGCGTCCCGGTCGGCGGTCCAGCCGAAAACGTTGCCGCCCAGGCAGAGCGGGAAGAGGTTCAGCTCAGAAAGGCTCATGCCCGCCACTCTATTGCCCGGCGTTCACTCACTTCCTGAGCATCATGGGAGATCGTCCCGGCGTTAGCATGTGCCGGGTCGGCGCACGGGCGGAGGCGGCTCGCATGGCACCCGGTTCACGGCTACGAGGGCTCCTCGTCGGGGCCGTGGTCCTCACCGGGCTGTTCGTCCTGGTGGTGGCGGCGACGATCGCACTGATCACGAGCCAGCGCCGCCCGGACGCCGGGCCGACGGGCGCCCCGGCCACCGGCGGGCCGCGGGCGAGCGCGACCCCGCGGGCCACGGGGACCCCGCGGACGCCGGAGGGGATCGAGGTCCTCCGGGAGCGGCGGTCCGGCGGGCGCCGGATGGACCTGACCCTGCGCTCGGCCGCGCTGGACGACGTCACCACGGTACGGCTGCTGCTGCCCGAGGGCTGGTCGGCCGGCTCCGGCCGGACCTGGCCCACCCTGTGGCTGCTCCACGGCGGCCTGGACGACCACCGGGGCTGGTCGCGCTCGGACGTCGAGCGGTTGACCGCCGACGCCCCGGTGATCGTCGTGATGCCCGACGGCGGCCGGTGCGGCAGCTACTCCGACTGGTACAACGGCGGCGACGGCGGACCGCCCCGGTGGGCCACCCACCACCTGGAGGAACTGCTGCCCCTGCTGGAGAGCCGGTACGGCGCGGGCGGCGACCGGGCGATCGCCGGCTACTCGATGGGCGGCCAGGGCGCGATGCTCTACGCCGCGACCGGCCGGTTCACGGCGGCGGCCTCCTTCAGCGGCGCCGTGCACACGCTGCTGCCCGGCGTCGACCTCGCCGTCATGCTCGGCACCGCCGCCGGCTGCTTCGGCACCGACTGGAAGCGCATCTGGGGCGACCCGCAGGGCGACCGGGAGGTCTGGGAGGAGCACGACCCCTACCACCGGGCCGCCGATCTGCGCGGCGTGCGCCTCTACGTGTCGGCGGGCGACGGGCGGCCGCGGCCGGGCGAGCTGTTCGGCGACGTCACCGAGGAACTGGCCCGCAAGGCGGCCACCGCCTTCACCGACCGGCTCGGCGAGCTGGGCATCCCGGTCGAGACGCACTTCTACCGGGGCAGGCACAACATGACCTACTGGAACCGGGAACTGCGCCGGGCCCTGCCCCTGCTGCTGTCCTCCGTCGGGGCCGGTGACTGAGCGCGTACGGCCCTGTCCCCCCGGCGACATGGAATCCGCCCGGCCCGCGAGGTTATCGTCGGGCTGTGGGAAGCCTCCGTGACCGTGCCAGGAGACCGCGGCGCCCCGGCGGCCCCGGCAGGAGGGGGGAGCCGGGCACCCGCGCCCGCATCCTGGACGCCGCCGAGGAGCTGTTCGCCCGCGACGGTTACGAGGCGACCCCCACGGCGGAGATCGCCCGCCTGGCGGACGTCCCCAAGGGCCTCGTCTTCCACTACTTCCCCCGGAAGATCGACGTGCTGGTCGCGCTGGTCGACGAGCGCACGCTGGTGGAGGAGTCCCCGGAAGGGGAGTCCGTCCCCGGCGACGCGGCGGGCGCCCTGTCCCGGCTCGCCCGCCGCCTGCCGATCAGGGCCTCCCCGGCCATGCGGCGCATCCTGTTCCGCGAGGCCGACACGCACGGCTCGGTCCGCGCCCGGCTGGGCCACCTCAACGGCGAGATCATCCGCCGGGCCCGGTTCGCGCTGGAGCTGGCCCTGCCCGGGGCGCGCGGGGGCGCCGCCCGGCTGGAGGTCGCCGCGGTCACCTTCGCCGCGGTCCTGCTCCACCAGGAGAACCTCTGCCAGCTCACCGGCCACCACATCGATCCCGACGCGGTGGCCGAGCTGATCGTGCACGCCCTGGCGTGACCGCGGCTCAGACCGGGCTCGGCTCCGCAGCCGCAGCCGCAGCCGCAGCCGCAGCCTCAGCCGCAGCCGGGCCGGGAGCAGGGACGGGGACCGCGGTGGGAGCCGCGGTGGGAGCCGTACCGGGAACGGGGACCGGGGCGGGAGCCGGGACCGGGGCGGGACCGGCCAGCTCGACGAGCTCGTCCATCGCGTCCTGGAGGTGGCCCATCAGCCGCCAGACGTCCTCGACCCGGTCCGGGCAGGCGACGACGCCGAAGTCGAGCGAGCCGTCGTAGGAGAAGCAGGTGATGCTGAGCCCGCCGGTCGCGTCGCTGAGCACCGACATCGGGTAGTAGCCGAGCACCCGGGCCCCGCACAGGTACAGGGGGAACTGCGGCCCCGGCACGTTGGAGACGATCAGGTTGACCGGCGGGGCCCCCATCGAGGCCAGCCGGAAGAGCGCGGGGGTCGCCAGGGCGGTCACCGGCGCGGGCACCATCGAGGTCAGTTCGCTGGGCCAGGTCGACGGGGAGCCGGCGAAGCGCCGCTTGGCGGTGCGCATCGCCGCCCCCACGGCCTGCAACCGCTCCCGGGGGCAGGCGACGTCGGTCGGCATCGGCGTGATCATGGCGGAGATCTGGTTGCCGACGGCGCCCCGGCCGTCCTGCCCGCCCTGTCCGGCCCGGCCGCCGCGTGCCGTACGGACCGAGACCGGGACCGCGGCGATCAGCGGCCGGTCCGGGAGCGTGCCGCGCTCCTGCAGCCAGGAGCGCAGCGCCGAGGTGCACAGGGCCATGACCACGTCGTTGACGCTGATCCCGGACGACCTGGCCACCCGCCGGACGTCGGCCAGCGGAACGGAACCGTACGAGAAGCGGCGGCGGGCGCTGATCGGGCCGTTGAACGGGGTGCGCGGGGCCGCCAGCGAGGGCAGCGCGGGCAGGTCCCGGGTCGTCCCGAGGATCATCCGGGTCGTGGCGGCCACCAGGCGGGCCCCCGGCAGGGTCGCGGCGAGCGGGATCGCGTCGAGGTCGGCCGCGGCCCGGCCGAGGGAGCGCAGCGCCCGCAGCGGGTGGGTCGCCGACCGGGTGACGGCCCCGGCGAGCATCGTGACGATCCCCGGCGCGGCGGTCGGCCGGCGCTCGGCGGGAGGCTCGACCGCGCGCGGCTCGGGGGTCAGGTCCAGCAGCGCGGCCAGCGTCTCCGCGCCCGACACCCCGTCGATGGCGCAGTGGTGGACCTTGACGTACAGCGCGGCCCGGCCGCCGGTCAGGCCCTGGATCAGGTGCATCTCCCAGAGCGGGCGGCGGCGGTTCAGCCGCCGCTCGTGGAGCCGCGCGACCGCCTCGGCGAGCTGGGCGTCGTCGCCCGGCATCGGCAGCGTCGTCTCGTGCACGTGGTGGGCGACGTCGAAGGAGGGGTCCTCCGCCCAGTACGGATGGTCGAGGCCGAACGGCACGCTCACCAGGCGCAGCCGGAGGGCCGGGGCCAGGTGCAGCCGGTCGCGCAGCAGCGCGATCAGGGCCTCGCGGGTGATCCTGCCCTCGGGGGTGCGGCTCGGATCCAGCACGGCCACCCCCGCGACGTGGGCGGCGGTGGTCGCCGACTCGGCGTGCAGGAACTGCGCGTCGAGCGGGGTCAACTGGCGCATCGGCGGAGCCTCTCGGCGGAAAGAATGGGAACGGACCGTCGGAACAGATTCTGTCATCATCACCCCGGTTCGTTTCGTCTGCGTTTCCGTGGAGCAACCGGAGGAGTCTTTCAGATGAAATCCGCAATGGCGAACGCCGATTTCGGCAACGTGTCCTGCCTGATCAACGCATGTGCAGGTCATGGGGGTGCGGCGGCCGGTTTATCCGTAGGGGCCATGTTTCCGTGCCGCTGGCGGTTCCGCTAGACGTTTATGACCCGCACCGGACGGCGCACAACCGCGTTAAAGAGATATCCCAATTCGTTGTAAGGGCTTTCCATCGGTTGGGTCGCGCCGGTCGCGTCGGTCGCGCGGGCCATGAGGGTGTGCGGGCCGTCGGCCGGAGGGGTCCAGGTGATGTGCCAGCGGGTCCAGGCGCAGGCGGCGCGCGCACCGTGCAGCAGGGCCGGCCGCCAGGTGGCGCCGCCGTCGGCGCTCACCTCGACCGAGGTGATCCGGCCGCGGCCGGACCAGGAGCGGCCGTGCAGCACGTGCGGGCGCCCGGCGGCCAGGACGGCGTCCCAGGGCAGTTCGAAGACGCTCTTGACGCCGTGGACGGTCAGCGGGGGACCGCCCTGCGGCGGATGGTCCCCGCCGGACATCCGGTAGAACTCCGTGGTCCAGGGTGAGGAGAGCGGCTCGGCGGAGACCTCGATGTCGCCCACCCACTTGATCGAGGCCAGCCCGATCCACGACGGCACGACCAGCCGGACCGGGTGCCCGTGGTCGGGCGGGAGCGGCCCGCCGTTCATCGCGTAGGCCAGGATGACGTCGTCGAGGGCCTTGGCGACCGGGATCGGCCGCCGCACCCGGCCGTGGTCGACGCCGTCGGCCACGTAGCGGGGATCGAGCCCCCGGGGCATCACGTCGACGGCCTCGGGGGTGATCCCGGCGAGCTCCAGCACCGCGGCCAGCGGCACCCCGCGCCAGCGGGCCACCCCGGCGGCGCCGAGCCGCCACGGGGTGCCGGAGACCTCCTGGTGCTGCTGGTCGGCGAAGAACCGCCGGCCGTTGCCCGCGCACTCGATCAGTACGTCCCGGGTCACCGAGGGCAGGGCGAGCAGTTCCCGGTAGCCGAGGCTCCGCGGCGCGCGCAGGCCCGAGCCGTGCAGCTCCAGCCGCCAGGCCGCCGCGTCGATCACCGGGGTGCGGGTGTGGTTGCGCACGAAGAACCGGTCGGTCGGCACCCGGTGTCCGGCGCCGCGCATGGCCTCCCAGCGCATCTCGGCGCAGGGGCCGTGCACGTCGAACAGCTCCGGCGGCAGCGGCTTGACGATGGGTCCGGCGGTCGGCCCTGCGGGTCCGGTAGCGGGTCCGGCGGTCGGCCCTGCGGCGGTCTCGTGCGGCATGCGGCACCATCCCCTCATTGCAGCTATTTCCTACTAGGAAAGCATGTAATCCTGCGGGGGGGTGCGGATCCGCGGATCCTCAGCGGCCCAGGAAGGCCAGCAGCCGCTCCAGCGGCCAGGCGTTGACCACGTCCTCGGGCGTCAGCCAGGCGCGCTGGGCGATGCCGACGCCGAAGCGCTGGCCCGCCAGGTGGGGCACCGCGTGGGCGTCGCTGTCGACGGAGAAGACCACGCCGTGGTGGCGCGCCCGCCGCACCAGGTCGGCGGGCAGGTCGGAGCGGTCGGGCATGGAGTCGATCTCCATCGCGGTGCCGGTGCGGGCGGCGGCGCGGAAGACCTCGTCCCAGTCGGCGTCCACCGGCTCCCTCCGGCCGATCAGCCGGGTCGTGGGATGGCCGATGACGTGGACGTGCGGGTTCTCGCACGCGGCGACCAGCCGCCGGGTCATCTCCTCGCGGGACTGCCCGAAGTGCGAGTGCACGCTCGCCACGCACACGTCGAAGCCCGCCAGGATCTCGGCCGGCCAGTCGACCGAGCCGTCCGGGCCGATGTTCAGCTCGGTGCCGTGCAGGAGCCGCATGTCCGGATACCTACCCTGAAGGCGGGTGATCCGCTCGCGCTGCGCCAGCGCCTTGTCCAGCGTCATCCGGTGCATGGCCAGGTCCGGAGCGTGGTCGGTGACCGCGTAGTAGGAGTGGCCGCGCGCCGCGGCGGCGGCCGCCATGTCCTCCAGCGAGGCGATGCCGTCGGTCAGGTCGGTGTGGGTGTGCAGATCGCCCCGGAGATCCTCCAGGGTGACCAGCCGCGGCAGCCCGCCCTCCAGCGCGGCGGCGATCTCCCCGCCGTCCTCGCGCAGCGCCGGCGGGATCCACTCCATGCCGAGCGCCCGGTAGACGTCCTCCTCCTCGGCCGCCGCGATCACCCGGTCGCCGTCGAAGAGGCCGTACTCGGAGAGCTTCCAGCCCTTCTTCACGGCGATCTCCCGCAGGCGCACGTTGTGCGCCTGCGACCCCGTGAAGTACAGCAGGCCGGCGCCCCACGACCCGGCCGGGATCAGCCGCAGGTCCACCTGCACGCCCTGGTGGGTGCGGATCGAGGTCTTCTTCGCACCCGAGGCGATGACCTCCGCGACGTACGGCTTGGCCGTGAAGTCGGCCATCAGCGACTCGGGCGCGACGGCCAGCACGTCGACGTCGCCGGCGGTGTCGCGCATCCGGCGCAGCGACCCGGCGCAGGCGATGCGCTCGGCCCCGTCCCGCAGCGAGGCGACGACCCGCTCGGCCAGCTCCATGGCCACACCGACGTGCACCCGCGCGCCGGTCCGCGCGAGCTGCTCGACGCCCCGCAGGAGGTTCGCCTCGGTCGTGGGACCGAACCCCTTCACCCCCTTGAGCCGCCCCGCCCTGATCGCCTCGGCCAGCGCCTCGGGGGAGTCGACGCCGAGCTCCTGGTAGAGGAAGACCGCCTTCTTCGGCCCGAGCGAGGGCACCCGGGTCAGCCGGCGCACCCCCTCGGGGACCCGGCTCCGCAACTCGTCGAGCTGCCGGAACCCGCCCCGGCCGAGGTACTCCTCGACCTTCTTCGCGATCGCCTCGCCCACGCCCGGCACACTGCGCACGGCCACGGTCGCGATGTCCTCGGGGAAGCCCGCGATGGCCTTGGCGGCCTTCTGGTAGCTGCGGACCCGGAACGCGTCACCGCCCGTCATCGCGAACAGCTCGGCGTACTCCTCCAGGGCGGCGGCCACATCGTCATTCGCTCGTGTCACGCGCCCACCCTAGGAGACCGCACCGACGATTCCCCGCCCGCGCCGCCGTTCCCCGCGGGCGGCGGACCGTCCCCCGGCCGGGACGCACGGCTCCGCGTCAGGGGCGCACCTGGTAGACGTGGTTGACCGGGGTGGAGGCCACCAGGCGCACGTCGGTGAAGCCCGCCTCCTCCAGCACCGCGCGCACCGCCCGCCCGCCCGCCTGCGCGCCCATCGCCGAACCGCCCTGGGAGACGGCGTTGGGCACGCACATGTAGGTCGAGGCCGCGTAGAACATGCGCCCCACCGGGTGGAGGTTGTCCTGGACCCGGTCTCCGGCGGCCGGCTCCACCAGCAGCCAGGTCCCGCCCCCGCCCAGCGCCTCGCGTATGCGCCGGGCCGCGCCGACCGGGTCGCCGTAGTCGTGCAGGGCGTCGAAGGTGCAGACCAGGTCGTACCCGCCCGCCGGGATCTCGGTGGCCGCGCAGACGGTGAACCGCGCCCGGCCGGAGACGCCCGCGGCCTCGGCGGCCCTGCGCGCCCGCTCGATCGAGACGTCGTGGTAGTCGTAGCCCTCGAACGCCGACGCCGGGTAGGCCTGGGCCATCAGGATCGTGGTGACCCCGTACCCGCAGCCCACGTCGGCCACCCGGGCGCCCGCGGTGAGCCGCTCGTGCACGCCGTCCAGGGCCGGGATCCACTCGGTCACCAGGTGCGCGGCGTACCCGCTCCGGAAGAAGTCCGCGACCGATGCGACGAGCTCGTCGTCCTGCTCGTGCCAGCCGATGCCCTCGCCGCTGCGCATGGCCGCCTCCAGCCGGTCGAGCCCGGTCAGCGCGCGCACGGCGAAGCGGAACATCGTCGCGAGGTTCAGCGGCCCCCGCGGGTTGAACGCCAGCGCGTGCTCGGCCGCCATGCCGTACCGGTCGCCGTCCGGGTCGTGGGTGAGATAGCCCCCGGCGGCCTGGGACCTGGCCCACTCCCGCACGTAGCGCTCGGCCGTACCGGTGCGCGCGGCGAGCTCGGCGGTCGTCAGCGGACCGCCGGCCAGCGCCTCGTAGAGGCCGAGCCGCATGCCCAGCACGACGAGGCCCGCGGAGGTCGTGGCCCCGGCGTCGACGATCGCCCTGCCCAGCAGCGCGTCCAGCCGCTCGGAGTCGACGTCCAGCGAGGCGGGGTCCGGCCACCCGCGGCCCGTCTGCGCGTCCGCGGCGGTGGTGTCGGGATGGGACATGGTCAGGTCCTTTCCGGTGAACGGTCGTCCGGACGCGTGCCCGCGATCCGGGTCCCCCACCATGGCCTTCTCCGCACCGGGAACGCGCACCACGACACGGCGCCGGGGGCGTTCCGGGGGAAAACTTCAGCCGGGGCCGCCACCGCTCGCCTCGGGCGCGCGCCGGACGCCCCAGGGGCGAGCCCGACGGCGGGCGGGGGGAGTCGCCGGGGGCCGGGCGACATGAGGCGGCCTGATCCGGGCCGAGCCGAAACCCGCGTGCGTTCGGACGGGTGGGCCCCGTAGGCTGCGCCCATGCTCCCCGATCTACCGTGGCCTTCGATGACGCACCGCGAGGCCACGGCCGAGCTGGTGCTGGCGGGCTGGACGACCTGCGGCGTCGGTGACTGGGCGATCGGCCTGCGCTCTCCCGACGGGTTGTGGGCGGCCAGGGTGTGCCCGTTCGACCCGGCCTACGCGGCCTTCCTGGAGCTGTGCCGCCGCAGATCCGGCAACCCGTACCTGCCGGGCGTCGCCTTCGACACGCCGCTGGAAGGCGGCGGCACCCTGGCCGTGCTGGAATTCCTGGCGCCGCTCGAGGCTGCGCGGGCCGAGGAGGTCGCCCGCCGGTGGCGGGACGGCACCGGCGATGCGGCCCTGGCCGAGGTACGGCAGGCCGCCGCCGCGATCGACGCCGAGTTCCGGGCCCGGACGCCCTGGTGGGACGGGATCGACCTGAACGCCGGCAACCTGCGCCGAGCCCTCGACGGGCGGGTGGTGGTCATCGACGTGTTCTGCATGGACGGCGCCTCCGTCTACGCGCAGGTCCTCCGGGACGCGGCCGTGGTCCGCGCCGAACTTCCGGGCAGCCGTCACATCCTCGACATCCCGTACATCGCCCGCGAGAGCACTCCCGAAGAGATCCACGCCCTCCGCGCCGCGTGGCATCGCACACCGGGTCTTCGGGGAGGCTGAGAGGGCTCCCCTTCGGACGCTGAAAGCCGGTGACCGGGCGCAACCGGCGGTGTTCGCCACGCAGTCCGGCCTCGGCCCGCCATGTGATCGTGGCGGCAGGACGCCGACGCGACCGCACGCCGCGATGCCGCCGGCCGGCTACGGCCGCCGCCGACGCCCGCGGCCACATGCGCACGGGAGGACGTTTCCCTTCAGAGGGCGACGCGCCGGGGGCGGTACGGCTCGGCGAGGAAGGCGGTCTCCTCGTCGGTCAGCGCCAGGTCCACCGCGGCGACGGCGTCGTCCACGTGCCGGTCCTTGGTCGCGCCGACGATCGGGGCGGTCACCGCGGGCTGGTGGAGCAGCCAGGCAAGCGCCACCTGCGCCGCGGGGACCTCCCGCTCCCGGGCGACCCGGGCGACCCGGTCGAGGATCGGCCGGTTGTCCTCCTCGTCGGTGTAGAGGGCGTCGATGCGCGGGTCGCTCCCGGCGCGCACGGTGCTCTCCGCGGAACCCGCGCGGGCGAGCAGGCCGCGGGCCAGCGGGCTCCACGGGATGACCCCCACGCCCTGGTCGGCGCAGAGCGGGATCATCTCCCGCTCCTCCTCACGATAGAGAAGATTGTAGTGATTCTGCATTGATGCGAATTTTGTCCAGCCGTTGGCCTCGGCGACGTGCTGGGCCTTGGCGAACTGCCAGGCGGCCATGCTGGAGGCGCCCAGGTAGCGGGCCTTGCCCGCCTGCACGACCTCGTGCAGGGCCTGCATGGTCTCCTCGATGGGCGTCTCGTCGTCCCAGCGGTGGATCTGGTAGAGGTCGACGTGGTCGGTGCCCAGGCGGCGCAGGGAGTCGTCGATGGCGGCGTGGACGTGCTTGCGCGACAGGCCGCGGTCGTTGGCCCCCTCGCCCACGGGGAAGAAGACCTTGGTGGCCAGGACGTAGTCGTCGCGGCGGGGGAACAGCCGCGCCAGCAGTCGGCCGGTGACCTCCTCGCTGGCGCCCCGGGAGTAGACGTCGGCGGTGTCGAAGAACGTCACGCCGGCCTCGACGGCCCGCCGCACGATCGGCTCGGCGGCGGTCTCGTCCAGCACCCACCCGCCCCACCGGGCGGGATCGCCGTAGCTCATCATGCCCAGGCAGACCCTGGAGACCTTCAACCCGGTCGCTCCCAGGCGTACGTATTCCATGCGACCCCTCCCGATCTTGGCAACCGGTCCCAGCCTACGACCGGGTGATCACCGCTCGCAGGCCGGCCTCCCCGCCCCATCCGCACCGGCACCGCGGCCGGGCTGCGTCCCGAGGCTCCGGCTCCGATATCCGGATGATCGTGAACCGGCGGGCGGGCATCATGTCCGCATGACGTATGAAGTCCGTCCGGGAGCGCCCGGAGATGTCGGAGCCGTGGAGCACGTGCGTGTGACCACCTGGAAGAGCGCCTACCGCGGGATCATGCCCGACGACTACCTGGACGCGCTCGCGGTCGAGCCGGATGCGGTCTCGGGCATGGAGGCGGGGCTCGCCGCCGCCCTGGACGAAGGGCGGGTCCCGCTTCTGGTCGGCGAGGCCGGAGGCGGGGTCGCCGGGTTCGCCAACTTCGGACGCTGCCACGATGAGGAGATCGGCGGCGGAGAGGTGTTCGCCCTCTACGTGCTGCCCGAGTCGCAGTCCGGCGGCCTCGGCCGCGCGCTCCTGACGGCGGCCGTGGAACGGCTCCGCGCCGACGGGCATGAGGAGGCCGGGCTGTGGGTCGCGTCGGGAAACACCCGGGCCCGGCGTTTCTACGAGTGCTTCGGCTTCGTCCCGTCCGGTCGCACCAAGTCCCTGCCCGAGCCCTTCCCGCCCGTGGAGGAGATCCACTACACGCTGTCCCTGAACCCGCTCCTCTGAACCGCCCCGGGCCCCGTCTGCTCGTTTCCCGGTGCTCGTCGCGGCCGGGAGAGCCGGGATGAGTGCGGTCACCGGACCGAGACCTCCGGCGGAGCGGGCGACCGCCCCGCCGGAGGCGCCGGACGGTTTCCGGCCCCGGGCGCGCAGGGCCTACTTCAAGGCGCACAGCAGCCGGGGCAGCACCTCCAGTTGGACGGTCTTGGCGTCGCCCGGATGCTGGTTGGCGGCCAGGGCGACGCGGCGGCCGTCGTCGGTGGCGCCCGCCAGGGTGCGGTAGCCGACGAAGCCGCCGCCGTGGCCCCACCAGTCGCCGCCGCAGGGCAGCGCGGTGCGGAACAGGCCGAGCCCCGCCTGCGCGCCCGGCCACATCCGCTCGGGGTCGGCCGGGATCGTGGCGCGCATCTCGGCCAGCCGCCCGGCCGGGAGCAGTCTGCCGCCGAGCAGGGCGCCGTAGAAGCGGTCGAGGTCCTGCGGGGTGGAGATGAGGGCGCCCGCCGCGTGGCCGATGGAGGGGGTGAAGCGGGTGGCGTTGTGGTAGGCGCCCTCGTCGAGGACGTAGCCGTCGGCGTGCCTGCCCGCCACGTCGACCGCCGTGCCGGGCCAGTAGGTGCCGGTCAGCTTGAGCGGCTTGATGATCCGCCGGGTGATCAGCCGTCCGATGTCCTGGCCGGTCACCTCCTCCGCGGCCAGGGCGGCCAGCACGGTGCCGGTGGAGGAGTAGGCCCAGCCCTCGGTCCGGGGCATCGCGAGCCCGGCGGCGACCAGCTTCTCCGGCTCGACGGTGGTGAAGCGCAGCGCGAGCTGGTCGATGGTCTCGGCGTAGTCGCCCAGGCGGCTGTCGTGGCGGAGCACCCTGCGCAGGGTGATCTCCGGCTCCAGCTCGAACCGGGGCAGGTAGTCGGTGAGGGGCGCGTCGAGGTCGAGCCTGCCCTCCGCGGCGAGCTGGAGCACCACGACCGCGGTGAAGGTCTTGCTGACGCTGCCGATGCGGAAGCGCTCGTCCCCGCGCATCCGCGCGCCGGTCTCCCGCCTGGCCGTGCCGGCGGCCAACCGCCAGGTGCCGCAGCGGGGACTGGTGACCGAGGCGGCGAAGCCGGGTGCGGCCTGCTGCCCGACGGCGGCGTCCAGCTCGTGCTGCAACCGGGCGCGTACGGCGGAGCACGGGGGCGATGAGGTGGAGGCGGCGGCCGGGAGGGCGACGAGGGCGGTCAGTACGGCGGAGCCGGCGCAGGCGGCGGCCAGCACGGTGCGGATCGACATGTCCCGATCATGGCCGGAGGGCCGGCCGCCCGGAATCGGCCGGACGGCGGCGGGCTCCTCGGCCGTTCGGCCGATTCGAGCAGGATCCGCATCGGTCACACGGCCGTCCCGGGATCCGCGTCGGTCACGCGGCCGTCCCGGGATCCGCATCGGTCACGCGGCCGTCCCGGGACGCGAGGCGGCCGGGCGGCTCCGGAGGCGGTCCGGGGTGATCGGGGAGTGGGATCCGGGGAAGGGCTCCGCCGGATCCCTTGCGACGGACCTCCTCAGACAGGGCCGAGGCGCAGGCCTGAGCGCTCGCGGAAGGAGTCGAGCGCGCCCGGCACCGCCGTCCCGACGCGCAGTGTCGAGGTGTTGCGGCAGTAGTCGGCCAGCACCCGGTCCGACCGGTCGGCGAAGCTCAGCCAGCCGCCGCCCTTGCAGACGTCGCGGGAGCCGACGTAGCCGAGCAGCGCCTCGACGACCTCCAGGTCCCCCTTGCGGAGCCGGCAGGCGGCCTGGTGCGGCAGCGACCGCACCGCCTGCCGGCAGGCGAGGTTGACCAGGAAGGCCGAGAGCCTTCTGAACTCGCTGTACCACCGCTCGCCCGGACCGGAGCGACCGAGGACCCGGGGATCGGGCCAGCCGTGGTCGCCCGGGGACACGCTCCACTGGGCGGGCCACCGGTTCTCCCCGCAGAAGATCAGCGACCCGGCCTCGACGTCCAGCCGTCCGGGGGCGCTCAGCCAGAGGGTGTGCTCACGACCGGCGGTCCCCGTCAGCTCCGGGTGCCGGCCCGCCACGGCGTAGTAGTCGCGCAGGGCGTCGGGCAGCGCGAACCCCAGGCGCTCCTCGGCCGCCTCGATCTCGGCGCGGGGGCACCCGTCCTCCGGCGTGCAGGCGCCGTACGCGGTCGACACGAGGTCCTGGAGCACAACCTCGATCATGATGGCCTCCTCGCCGGTTCCGGCCGCGGTGCGATCCTGGCCGGGATCGCACCGGTTGGTTCGCCCGGGTCTGTCAGGGGCAGGGGCCGACGCCGTGGCGGCCCGCGGTCAAGGGCTTTCCGCAGCGGGATATCATCCGAAGACGGCCCGAAGCATTGATTCTCCGAGAAAGGTGTCACACGGTAATGGACGTGATTGCCCGTAACAACGTCCACATATCGGGGAATCCTTCGGGAACGCCGATGATATTCGCCCACGGATTCGGCTGCGACCAGAACATGTGGCGGTTCGTCGCGCCGGCCTTCGAGGAGGACCACCGGGTCGTGCTCTTCGACCACGTGGGCTACGGCGGGTCGGACCTGGCGGGTTTCTCCGCCGAGCGCCACTCCACGCTGGACGGCTACGCCCGCGACCTGCTGGAGATCTGCCGGGAGCTCGATCTGGAGCGGGCCGTCTTCGTCGGCCACTCGGTCGCCGCGATGATCGGCGTCCTGGCCGAGATCGAGGAGCCGGAGCGGTTCGAGCGGCTGGTGCTGGTGGGCCCGTCGCCCCGCTACATCGACGACGCCGACTACGTCGGCGGGTTCAGTCGGGCGGACATCGACGAGCTGCTCGAGTCGCTCGACGGCAACTACCTCGGCTGGTCCGGCGCGATGGCTCCGGTGATCATGGGAAATCCGGACCGGCCCGAGCTGGGCGAGGAGCTGACCAACAGCTTCTGCCGTACCGATCCCGCGATCGCCCGGCAGTTCGCCAGGGCGACCTTCCTGTCGGACAACCGGGCCGACCTGCCGCGGGTGCGGGCGCGCACGCTCGTCCTGCAGTGCTCCGCGGACGTGATCGCCCCGACGCAGGTGGGGGAGTACGTCCACCGGATGATCCCCGGCAGCGAGCTGGTCCTGATGGAGGCGACCGGGCACTGCCCCAACCTGAGCGCCCCCGAGGAGACCGTGGCCGCGATCCGCGCGTTCCTGCGGAGCTGAGAGGGGACGGGACCGACGGGACGGGAGGGCGCCTGTGGCCCGGCCGGACGAGACCGCCACGGGGATGTGTGAGCCTTCGCCGACCGAGGCCGTCGAGGACGACCTCGGCGACCTGTACGAGCACGCGCCGTTCGGCTACCTGTCCACCCTCATGGACGGGACGGTCGTCAGGGCCAACGCCACGTTCCTCGCCATGGTGGGGCGCACCCCCGCGGACCTGGTCGGCCGGGTCCGCTTCCCCGCCCTCCTGCCGGTGGGCGACCGCATCTTCTACGACACGCACTTCGCCCCCCTGCTCGCGATGCAGGGAGAGGTCAGGGAGATCGCGGTCGAGCTGAAGCGCCCCGACGGCACGCGGCTGCCGGTCCTGGTCAACGCGGTGGTCAAGCCCTCCGCCGGGGGAAGGCCGGCGGTCATCCGGCTGTCCGCCGTGGCGGCCGTCGACCGCAGACGGTACGAGCGCGAGCTCCTGCGCGAACGCCGGCGGGCCGAACGCTCCGAGGCCGAGGCCCGCCACCTCGCCCAGATCCTGCAGGCGAGCTTCGTGCCGGCGGCGCTGCCCGGGGTGCCGGGCCTGGACGTGGCCGGGGTGTACCGGCCCGCCGGCAGCGGCGACGAGGTGGGCGGCGACTTCTACGACCTCTTCGAGACCGGGCACGGCTGGGGGCTGTCCCTCGGGGACGTGTGCGGCAAGGGCGCGCGGGCGGCGGTCGTCACCGGCCTGGCCCGGTACACCCTGCGCGCCGCGGGCATCCAGGACGCCCGGCCCGCGGAGGTGCTCTCCCTGCTCAACCAGGCGCTCCTGCGTGAGCGCACGGACCGCTTCCTGACCGCGGCCTACGCCCGCATCCAGCACGACGACGCGGGCCGGCCGCGCCTGACGCTGTCCCTCGGCGGGCACCCGCCCCCCGTCCGGGTCTCCCGGGAGCACCCGTCCGGGCCGGTGGGCGACCCGGGGGATCTGCTGGGCGTCTTCGGCGACCCGAAGCTGCGCGAGACCGAGGTGGGGCTCTCCCCCGGGGACGTGCTGCTCTTCTACACCGACGGGATCACCGAGGGACGGGGCCCCGGCGACGCGATGTTCGGGGAGGAGCGGCTGCTGCGGTCCCTGGAGGCGGTCCACGGCGCGGACGCGCGGGGCGTGGCCGAACACCTCGTGGACGAGGTGGTGGCCTTCCAGTCCGGGCTGCCGATCGACGACATCGCCGTCCTCGTGCTCCGGGTCCCGGACTGAGGCCGCACCCCGCGACGGGCCCGCCGCGGGGTGCGGTCCGGCCCGCGACGGGCCCGCCGGGGGCGCGGTCCGGCCCGTGAGGGGTCCGGCCTGTGAGGGGTCCGGCCCGTGAGCGGACCCGTCGCGGGGCCGGACTACGCGGTCAGGTGGCGCGACCACCACTCGAGCACGGCCTCGAAGCGCTGGAGGCGGTGCCGGGGCCGTCCGCTCCGGGTCAGCTCGTGGCCCTCGCCGGGGAAGAGCAGGAACTCGGCGGGCACGCCGTTCCTGCGCAGCGCGACGTACATCCGCTGGGCCTGCTCGACCGGGCAGCGCCAGTCCTCCTCGGAGTGGACCACGGCGAACGGCAGGGTGATCCGGTCGGCGTGGTAGAGCGGGCTCATCGCGCGCTGGGTCTCGGGGTCGGGGCCGCAGTAGGCCTCGGCGAAGTACCAGCCGATGTCGGAGGAGCCGGTGAAGGAGTCCCAGGCGTTGACCGCGCGCTCGCTCCAGGCCGCGCGGAACCGCTCCCCGTGGTGGGCGGCCAGCCAGCTGGTCATGAACCCGCCGTAGGAGCCGCCCATCACGCCCACCCGGCCGGCGTCGCACTCCGGCAGGGCCAGCGCCGCGTCCAGCAGGGCCAGCACGTCGTCGGCGTCGACGGTGCCGAGCGCGCCGACCACCGCCCGGCCGTGCGCCTGGCCGTACCCGGCCGAGCCCCGGGGGTTGGGCAGCACGACCGCGTAGCCCGCGGCGGCGTAGACCTGGGTCTCGTCGAGGAATCCCCAGCCGTGCTGGTGGAACGGTCCGCCGTGCACGTTCAGCAGGACCGGGTGCGGGCCCTCGCCCTCGGGCAGCGCCACCCAGCCGTGCACCGGGTAGCCGTCGGGGGCGACGGCGGTGATCTCCCGGAGCGGGCGGGCGGCGGGCAGCGGCCCGCAGAAGTCGGCGAGCGTCCCGTCCGCGTCGGCGACCAGGCCGGGGTGCTCGGGCGTGGACAGCACGGCCACGGTGCGTCCGCGCCAGGAGGCGAACGCCTTGACGGCCGACCGCTCGCCCAGCACGACCGGGAGCTTGCCCAGCGGGACGCCGGAGGAGGAGTCCAGCGGCACCAGGCGCAGCTCGATCGCGCCGCGCACCCGCACCGCGACCAGGACGCCGCCCTCCACCGGGAGCGGGGTGAGGGACTCGCAGTCCACCGACTCCTCCTCGGTCAGCCGGACGCCGGTCACGGGCGCGGACCCGGCGCCGGTGGGTACGGCCGCGGACCCGGCGCCGGTGGGTACAGGCGCGGACCCGGCGCCGGTGGGTACGGCCGCGGCGCCGATCCGCACGGGCGCGCGGTACAGGCCGGTGTTGCGGGCCACCGCGTCGATCCCGGAGAACTCCGTGCCGAGGTAGACCACGTCGCCGCCGGGGAGCACGGCCGGGCGGACCGCCGATCCGGGGCCGCGCACCACCGGGACCGGCTCGCCGCCGAGCGCGGGCACCGCGTACAGGTCGGTGTGCAGGCTCTCGGGGTCCAGGTCGCGCGGGGCCGAGACCAGCAGGTGCTCGTCGCCGTGCCAGCAGGGGTCGCCGACGTCGTAGCGGTCGCCGGTCAGCGGCACCGGCTGGGGGATGTCGGCCAGCGCGTTGACCACGTACAGGACTTTGCGGCGGTCCTGGACGAATCCCACGTCGTCGCTGCGGTAGCGGAAGCCGGTGATGCGGCGGGGGGCCTCGGCCGCGGCGCCCACCCCCTCCGCGGTGCCGTAGCGGCCCGCCTCCGGGGTCCGGGCGACGAACGCGATCCGCCGCGAGTCGGGCGCCCAGACCGGCTCGCCCGCGCCCAGCGGCAGGTCGGTGACCGGGCGGGGCTCGCCCCCCGCGGTCGGCATCACGTACAGCTGGGGCCTGCCGCCCGCGGTGGCCCGCAGGAAGGCCACCCAGGCGCCGTCCGGGGAGATGCACGGCGCGGTGTCGAGGTCGCCGTGGGTGAAGGGGACCGGCGGGCCCTGCGGCGGGATCCGCCACAGGCCTCCCCGGTAGGCGTCCGCCTCCGGGTCGGGGTGGGCCACGTCGGCCAGGAGGAGGTCGTCGTGGAGGGTGACGCTGCCGGGGACGTGCAGCAGGGCGAGGTCTTCTGGACGCATGACCTGGGACGTTATCACCCGATGAAGAACGCTATACCGGGTGCCGAGTCTGTCCGGATCATCCGTCGGGTACCGGTCGGTCGACCGAACGAATCGTGACGGGTGGGGATGGATGCCGGTGAACGGACGTGCCACGGCCGCGCTGAAACGCGCGCTCTACCGAGCCCTGTACGGCTCCCGCTACGACCGCGTGCCCTGGGAGCAGCGGATCTACGTCCGGCCGGGCGAGCGGCTGGCCCGGGAGGCCGGATGGCGGCTGCGGCTGCGCCGGGCCGAGGTGCTCACGCTGGAGGAGTACCGCGAGCGGACGGACCTGGGGGAGATCGAGGAGTTCGTCGTCTGCCACCTGTGCGGCGACAGCCGCCAGCAGCCGCTGTTCCGCCCCACCGGGCCCAAGGACCGGTGGGGCTACCAGGTGGTGCGCTGCCCGGGGTGCGGGTTCCTCTACCGCAACCCCAACATCCGGCCCGAACGCCTCGGCGACCTGTACGCCTGCGGCTACAGCGCCTTCCTCACCGGCAAGTACGCCGCGGACCGGCGGCGCCGCTACCGGCTGACCATGGACGCCTTCCACCCGGTCTTCGCCGAGGGGGCGGGGCGGCGGCTGCTGGACTTCGGCTGCGGGGCCGGGCTCTTCCTGGAGCTCGCCGAGCAGCGCGGGTTCGACGCGGCCGGGGTGGACCTGTCGCCGGACTCGGTGGCCGAGGCCAACCGGCGGCTCGCCCGGGCGCGGGCCCACCACGGCGCCCCGGAGGACGTCCCGGAGATCGCCATGGGCGGCTTCGACGTGATCACCCTCTGGTCGGTCCTGGCCCACCTGCCGCGCCCGCTGGACGACTTCCGGAGCTTCCGCAGCCTGCTCGCGCCGGGCGGGGTGCTGATGATCCTGACCGTCAACGCCGCCTCGCTGCAGCTGAAGGCCCGCGGCGCCGGATGGAACGGGTTCACCAAGAACCACCTGATGTTCTACTCGGCCGCGACCATGCCGACGCTGCTGCGCCGTACCGGGTTCGCCGGGGTGGCCTTCGCCCCCTTCTACGGCGACACCGTCGAGGCGGGCACCACCAAGCTCTCCGAGCCGCTGCGGCGGCGGCTCCGCCGCACGGTCGAGGCGTCCGACGGCGGCAACATGCTGCGCGCGCTGGCCTTCGCCGACGACGAGGCGATCGACCGCTGGGGCGGCGGCCTGAAGGTCCGCCGCCTGCCCAAGCACGAGGGCTGAGGAGCGTCAGGCGTCCTGGAGCCGGAGCGTCCGCACCCCCGCGCAGGGCGCCGCCGCCGCCGTACGGCTGGCGCTGCTGGACGCCGGCGGCCCCACCGGGTCCCATCAGGACGAGGACGGCGTCGTCCCCTGGTGATCTACCTCACCGGCGGATTAGACGGCGGCGCACGGGACAGATGAGGTGAGGCGACGCGAATCGCGGTTCGCGGTGGAGACCACCTGACTGATCGGACGGTGCGATGGGGCAGCAACTCGACAAGGACCGCTTCTCGGAGGCGGAGTTCGCCCGCTTCGGGGAGCGGCTGGCCGAGCAGCTGGCGGAGCTCCGCGAGCTGCTCGCCCGGCCGGGGTTCGGGACGGGGCCCATGACCATCGGGGCCGAACTGGAACTGTTCCTGACCACGCCGGACGGCCGCCCGCTCCCGCGCAACCGCGAGGTGCGCGACACCGCCGGCGACGACCGGCTCACCCTGGAGCTCGGCCGGTTCAACCTGGAGGTCAACCTGACCCCGCTCCCGCTGGCGGGCCGGCCGTTCGCCGCGCTGGAGAAGGAGCTGCACGAGACCATCGCGGTGGTGGACTCGGCGGCGGCGCGGCACGGCGGGCGGTCGGTGGCGATCGGGATCCTGCCGACCCTGCACGAGTTCGACTTCACCCACGGGGCGATGAGCGACGAGAGCCGCTACCGGGCGATGAGCCGGGGCATGCGGCGGCTGCGGACCGAGCCGTTCCGGGTCCGCATCCACGGCGTGGAGCAGCTGGAACTGGAGGTCGAGGGCGTGATCCTGGAGAGCGCCAACACCTCCTGGCAGGTCCACCTGCGCACCGCGCCCGCCGACTTCGCCCGCGTCTACAACGCCGCCCAGCTGGCGATGGGGCCGGTCCTGGCGGTCAGCGGCAACTCCCCGGGCTTCCTGGGCCGGCGGCTGTGGGAGGAGACCCGCATCGCGCTGTTCGAGGAGTCGGCCGACGACCGCGACCTGGAGCGGCTCGGGCGCCGGGACCGGCGGGTGGCCTTCGGCTCCGGCTGGGTCACGAGCGCCGAGGAGCTGTTCGAGGCGTGCGTGCGCGACTACGAGCCGATCCTGCCGATGCTCACGCCCGAGCGGGACCGGCGGCCGGACGGGGCCCCGGCCCTGGCCGAGCTCCGGCTCCACCAGGGCACGGTCTGGCAGTGGAACCGGCCGGTCTACGACCCCGCGGACGGCGGCCACCTGCGGGTGGAGATGCGCGCGCTGCCCGCCGGACCGACCCCCGCCGACATGGCGGCCAACACGGCCTTCCTGCTCGGCCTCACCTCCGCCCTGGCCGTCGAGCCGGTCGAGGAGTCCGCCTTCGCCTCCGCCTACCGCAACTTCTACCGGTCGGCGATCGAGGGCCTGGACGCCTCGCTGGCCTGGCCCGGCAGGCGGGAGGAGGTTCCGGCGGCCCGGCTCGCCCTGGACCTGCTGCCGCTGGCCGCGGCCGGGCTCGACCGGGTGGGCGTCGAGCCGGGCGAGGCCGAGCGGATGCTGGACGTCATCCGGGAGCGGGTCACGCGGCGCCGTACCGGATCGGCCTGGCAGCGCGAGGCGCTGGAGGCGCTGGGCGGCGACCGGGCCCGGATGGTGACCCGCTACCGGGAGCTGGCGCTGACCGGCGAACCCGTGCACACCTGGCCCGTCTGACCGCGACCGGCGCGGTCCTTCCCGCACGCGTCGTCCCGCACGCGTCTTCCGCGCGGCCCTCCCCGGACGGTCCGGCCCGGATGATCGTTGAGGGGAGCACACCGGCATACTCATGAATTCCGTACCTTGATCCGCCAGACTGGGCGGGACGGGAGGACTGTCATGAGCGCGATGAAGGCCGTGCCCGCGGGACCGTTCGAACTGAAGCGCGAGGGCGACCGCTTCAGCGCCGGAATCCAGGTGCTGGAGCGGGAGCTGGAGCGGGTGACGCTGGAGGCCGTGCTGGCCAAGGCCAACCGGGCCGCCACCCGGCGGGGCCCCACCGGGGCGGGGGCCTTCGGCGCGATGCGGCCCCGGCCGGTGGACTGGTACTGCTTCGACGCCGCCGACAACGCCTTCCCCGACTGGTACCCGCAGGGGCTGACCTGCGCCTCGGACGCGGGCGTCGCGGGGAACGTGTTCGTGGTGAGCTGGTACTACAGGCCGGAGGCGGGGGAGCGGGGCGTGCGGCTGTCCTTCCTGAACGCCGCCACCCTGCGCTACCGGCACGTCCTGCTCGTCGAGGCCCGCGCGGACGGGGACATCGTCCCGATCGACATCCACGCCGGGGGCGTCGCCTGGTACGGCCACCTGCTCTACGTCGCCGACACCGTCCGGGGCCTCCGGGTCTTCGATACCCGGCAGATCTTCGAGGTCAACGGCGACGACGACCGGGCGATCGGCGGGCGCAAGGGCGTCTACAACGCGTTCGGCTACCGCTACGTGATGCCGCAGACCGGCGCGTGGACCACTACCACCAGGACCGCCCGGTTCTCCTTCGCCGCCGTGGACCGCAGTGCCGACCCCCACCTGCTGGTCTCCGGCGAGTACATCGACGGGCCGGGCGGGACCGGCCGGGTGGCCCGCTGGCGGCTGGACTCCGACGGAACCCTGCGGGCCGGGTCCGACGGCGTCGCCATCGCGCTCGACGCCTACGCGCTGCCCGCCGGGAAGATCCAGGGCGCCCTGTCGCACGACGGCGTCTGGTACCTCAGCCAGGCCGCCGGATCGCAGCGGAACGGCACCCTGATCGAGGTCGGCGACACGGTCGTCCGCAGGCCGTACCCGGTGGGCCCGGAGGACCTCACCTGCGTGCGCGGCCGGGGACAGGTGTGGAGCGTGACCGAGTTCGTCGGCCGCCGGGTGATCTACGGCGTGCCCCTCTAGCCCGCCCGGCCGCCCTTGCGGCCGTGCGATCCGGCCGCCCGCCCTTCCGATCTCCCGGACCGGCCGTGCGATCCGGCCGCCCGGTCAGTGGAGGGAGCCGCCGGTCAGGCGCAGGTCGTCGTGGACCAGGCCGGCGGCCGTCACGATCGCGGTCAGCGCCTCGGCGACCATCGTGACCGGCATGGACGGCATGGCCGGCCAGCCCTGGTCGAGGACCTGCCCGGGGGCGGCCGGCACGTGCACGAAGCCTCCGCGCACCTGCGGGAACGCGGTGGCGATCAGGTGCATGAGGCCGTAGAAGACGTGGTTGCAGACGAACGTCCCGGCGCTGTGCGACACGCTCGCCGGGACGCCCGCCTTCCGCGCCGCCGCCACGCAGGCCTTCACCGGAAGCGTGGCGAAGTAGGCGGCCGGGCCGCCGGGGACGACCGGGCGGTCCACCGGCTGGTGGCCCGCGTTGTCGGGGATGCGGGCGTCGTCGAGGTTGATCGCGACCCGCTCGACCGTGACGTCGGCCCGCCCGGCCGCCTGCCCGACGCAGACCACCACCTCGGGCCCGTGCTCCAGCATCGCCGCCCGCAGGCGCTCGGTCGCCGCGCCGAACTCGCACGGCAGCAGGACGGCGTGCGCGCCGGGCACCCGTCGCACCGCCTCCCACGACGGGTTGACGGTCGCGCCGTCGAAGGGCTCGAACCCGGCCAGCAGCGCCCTCATCGCGGACCCGCCGGCAGGGAGCAGGCCGGGGTGCCGCCGGGCAGGCGGTGCCGGTTGGCCGCGACCAGCCGGTAGAGGCCGTGGGCCGCCCACCGCAGCGGCGGGAGCCGGAGGGCGAGCCCCAGCGTGCTCCAGGGCGCCCCCGCGGCGATCAGCAGCCGGGCCACGGCCTGCGCCCCGCCGTGCACCCGGCCGTGCTCGGCCCAGAGCACTTCGCGCTCCGCCCGCTCCCGGGTGGCGCCGAGGGCGGGCAGGTCGGCGGACTGCCAGGACGTCACCTCGGCCCGCAGGCCGATCCGCCTCTCGGCGAACCGCACGCTCGCCGTGCAGAACCCGCAGTCGCCGTCGTAGATCAGCACTGGTCGGTCTGTCATAGACAAACCCTACTTGTCACCTTCTGTGCCGGGACCGTCCAGGTAGCGGAACGCCTCGTGCGCCGAACGCACGCTCTCCCGCAGCGCCCGCTCCAGCCGGCCGGCGTCCTGTGCGAGATGGTCGATCTCCGGTACGGCGAGCGCGTCGGCGCCCGTCTCGGCGAGGAGCTCCTCGTACCGGGGCAGCCAGGAGCGGAGCAGTTCGATCTGCTGGTGGGCGCGGAAGGCCCGCTCTGCCTCGGCGACGTGGCCCGCGTAGCGCTCCAGCGCCTCGACGCGGGCGACGACGGCGGCCTCGCTGGCGGCCAGCGCCCGCTCCAGCGGCGCCATCGCGGCGACCACCTCCGGAGCGCTCCCGTCGTGGCCGAGCCGGTCGTGCTCGTCCCGCAGGGCCGAGAGCTTGGCCAGCAGCCGGGCGATCTCCCACTCCTGGGCCGGGAGCATCACGGAGTTGCGCGCGTCGTCGAGCATCCCGGAGGCGTGGACCTGGGAGCGCAGGACGTGCTCGACCGCCCTGCGGGTCCGCTCGCGCAGCCGCTCGGCGGCGGGGTCGAAGTCCTCCGGGAGCAGGTAGCGATCCTCGTACCAGCGGGCGTTGCGGTAGACGTCCCGCTCGGTGCCCTCGTCGTCCAGGGGACCGTCCTCGCGGGCGGCCAGATGGCCGATGAAGACCACGAAGACGAGCAGCGCGGGGACGAACATGAGGGTCCGCCCGTCGCCGGTGAGGAAGGCGCCGGCGAACAGCAGGAGCGCCGTGATCGCCCCACCGGCCTGCAGCGCCCGGATCGGCAGGCCGGGGGTGCCCGACTGCGGCTCGGGGGTCCATCCGGCGCGGATGCGCGACAGCAGGGATCCGTTCCTGCGGAACAGATCGGCGACCTCCGCAGGAACCTCCGGGTCGACCGCCACGTGCTGCACCGGCTCGCTCTCCCCTTTCCCGCGGGCGGACCGTGGTCGAGAAATCTTACGGTTCCGGCTGTCCGTCGAGGTAGCGGAACGCCTCGTGCGCGGAGCGGATGCTGGCGTGCAGCGCCTGCCGCAGCTGGTCGGCGTCCTGCGCCAGATGACCGATCTCCGGAGCCATCAGCCGGCCCGCGCCCGCCTCCGCGACGAGCTGCTCGTACTCGGGGAGCTGGGCGCGCAGGGCCTCGATCTGGTGGTGGGAGAGCAGCGCCCGCTCGGCCTCGGCGACGTGGCCGGCGTAGCGCTCCAGCGCCTCGACGCGGGCGACGACGGCGGCCTCGCTGGCGGCCAGCGCCCGCTCCAGCGGCGCCATCGCCGCGGCCACCTCCGGGGTCCTCCCGCCCCTGGCCATGGCGTGGTGCCTGGCCCGCAGGGCGGACAGCTTGGTCAGCAGCCGGGCGATCTCCCATTCCTCCGCGGGGAGCATCACCGAGTTGCGGACGCCGTCCAGCAGGCCCATGGCGTTGATCCGGGAGCGCAGGATGCGGTCGATGGCCTGCTGGACCCGGCCGAGCAGGTGCCGCGAAGGCGGGTCGAAGTCCTCCAGGACCAGGAACCGGCCGCGGAACTGGACCGCGTGGCCGTACAGGACGCGCTCCAGGGAGTCGGCGGGGGTGGGCTTCCTGGCGAGGTACAGGGTCGCCATGACGAAGAGTTCCATCCCGGTCAGGACGATCAGGGGGTAGGCGCCGATGCCGGCGGCGACGAAGGTCACGAACGCCAGCAGCAGCGTCAGGCCGAAGATCCCCAGGACCGGTCCGGGGATCCGGGAGCGGTCGCGCGCCTCGGGGTTCCAGCCGCGATGGAACCGGGACAGCAGCGGGCCGTTCCGGCGCATGAGGTTGGCGACCTCCGCAGGCACCTCCGGATCGACCACCACACGCAGCACGGGCCCGCCCCCTTCGCCGAAGCCAAAAGCATACCTATCAACCCGATTTCGGGTCAGGCGTGCTTCCATGGTGCCTCCTTGCGAGGCCTGCGGTGTCCCCCCTGCGGTTGATTCAGGTCACTTCCGACGTGCCGGGAAGGGCGGGAAACGAAAACGATCCCCCGGCTCTCGGGCCGGGGGATCGCTGGTGGTGGACGATACAGGGATTGAACCTGTGACCTCTTCCGTGTCAGGGAAGCGCTCTCCCGCTGAGCTAATCGTCCTCGGGTGAATCAGAGCGGAAGACGGGATTCGAACCCGCGACCCTCACCTTGGCAAGGTGATGCTCTACCACTGAGCCACTTCCGCGCGTCCCGCCGCGGGTCTCCCCGTGCGGTGCCTGCAACACTTTACCGGATCCCGAGGGCTCCGATGTCCGTGCGGTGAGGTGGAGACGGGATTTGAACCCGTGTACACGGCTTTGCAGGCCGTTGCCTCGCCTCTCGGCCACTCCACCAGCCGGACCCCTGAGGATCCGTCAGAGCGGAAGACGGGATTCGAACCCGCGACCCTCACCTTGGCAAGGTGATGCTCTACCACTGAGCCACTTCCGCGCGCTTCCCGGCGCATTCGTCCGGGGCACGGGAAGACTCTAGCGCGTTCCCGGAGCGCGCGCGTCCAACCGGGCCGTCCGCCGCGGCTCCGGGCCGTTCATCCCGCTAACGCCCCTGGACCCGGACGACGTCCTCCGCCCGGACGAACATGACCCGGTGCCCGAACTGGATCTGGTGGTAGCGCCGCGCGCCCCGGATGAGGCGGTGCTTCGCCGGGTCGAAGGTCACCGCGCGCAGGTGGGAGCCGCGGCGGGTCAGGCCGAGGCTGTAGCGCTGCCCGGCCGGGAGCCGGTACTGCAGCGGGACGGGTCTCTGCGGCGCGACCCCGCGCGGGTAGGCCGAGGCCTCGGGGTACGGCCTGCCGTACAGCCGCACCGAGGCCAGGCCGGGCCGGGGGGTGACCACGGGGCCGCGGGCGCGCACCGAGGTCCGGGCGCCGGCGGGGTCGTGGAACCAGGCCTTCTGCCCGAGGTACCAGATGGCGGTCCAGTCGCCCCGGCGCTCGGCCAGGGCGTAGCGCTGGCCGGTGGAGGCGCGGGCGGCGTGGTCGTAGACGCTCCGGCTGGAATCCCCGGTCGGGTGCTTGCCGACGTCCCTGACCAGCGGGGCGCCCGCCGCCGGGGCGGTGTGCAGCCAGACCGAGGACGCGCCCGCGGGCGGGCAGGCGCGCGACCCGCCGCCGCACCCGGTGAAGGGGGGCCGGTGGGCGGCGTAGCGGGGCAGGATCGTCACCGAGGGCGCGGCCCGGCGGGCGGACAGGGCCGACAGGGCGGCCAGGGCCGGTCGCGGAGCCCGCGCGGTCCGGTCCAGGGGGCGGCCGAGCAGGTCGAAGTAGTGCTCCCAGTCCCAGTAGGGGCCCGGGTCCTCGTGCATGCCGCGTACGGTCGCCGGGGTGGCGCCGGGCACGTTGTCGTGACCGAGGATGTGCGCCCGGTCCAGCGGCACGCCGTACCGGCGGGCGAGGTGGCGGACCAGCCGGGCCGAGGCGCGGTACATCGCCTCGGTGTACCAGGCGCCGCCGTGGGCCAGGTAGCCCTCGTGCTCCAGGCCGATGGAGCGGGAGTTGACGTACCAGTTGCCCGCGTGCCATCCGACGTCCTGGCCGCGCAGGTGCTGGGCGATGTGGCCGTCGCTGGAGCGCAGGGTGAAGTGCCAACTCAGGTAGGCGGGGTCGGCGGCGAGCCGGGTCATGGCGTCGTAGCCGGTCTCCCCGTCGTGGACGACGATGTAGTCGATCTCCCGGCGGCCCTCGTAGCGGTCGTGGTTGCCGTAGCGGCCCCGGCCGAGCCTGCGGTAGGCGGCGGGGATCCACTCGCAGGAGACCTCGCGCGGGCAGTCGGGCCCCGTCCTGCCACGGGCCTCCGGGAGCAGGGCGAGCCGGCGGGGCGTCCCGCCGTCCCGGCCCGCCCGCCTCGCCGGAGCCAGGGCCGGGTCCGCGCGCAGGGTCATCGGCTCACCGTCGTCGGTCACCCGGGCGGCGCCGGTGCGGAGGATCGCGTAGACCTCGTCGGCGAAGACCGCCGCGGCGCGCGCGTCGCGGCTCCCGGGATAGCGGGCCACCGCGTCGTACCAGTGGGCGGGACCGGCGTCCGGCCGTCCTCCGGTGCTCCGGTGGTGGTCGGCGAGGAGCGCGGCACCACCCATGACGTTGGCCGCCGGGTCCCGGCGCAGCCGGTCGGGGGAGATCCCGGTCAGCCGCGCGGCCCGGAGCAGGGTGTCCTGCGGCGGGGCCTGGCCGCCGCGGACGGCGGGGCGGGAGGCGGTCACGTGCAGCGGCCGCGCCTCGTCGCCGCGCGGGTCCCCTCCGGCCGCGCCGCCGTGATCGCCGTGCCGGGCGCCGTGCTGGTCGGCACGGGGTGCGGTGGCGCGCGCATCGGTCAGGTGCATGGGGCCGTACCCGCCGGAGACGCTCGGCCTGCCGCCGTGGGCGTCCCAGCGGGACTGCAGGTAGGAGACGGCGAGCAGCACGTTCTCCGGCACGCCGTACGTCCGGGCGGCCCGGGCGAAGGCGGCCTGCCTGCCCGGCCCGGCGCCCGCCTCCCGGACGGCGAAGGCGGCCTGCCCCCCCGGCCCGGCGCCCGCCTCCGGGACGGCGTGGGCGGGGGGCGGGCCGAGGGCGGCGAGGACGGCGAGGGCGACGACGGTGGTCCATGGCAGGCGGCGCATAGTGGTTCCTCCCGCCCGCATCACTACCCAAGGTCACGGCCGACTACCGTCTGTGATTGATCGGATGAGGAGAATGAAATCGATGATTTCCTGCCCGATTCCGGGCAGGAAAGTTGGCGAATCGTGTTCTCCCTGCATATCGTCCTGATCTGTGTCCACGGCATGGCATCCGCACGAGGAGCTGATCGCTCATCTGACCCGGACGAGCGCGCTCGGGCCGGGGGAGGCGGCGCGGGTGGTGGCGGACGTGCTGGCGTACTTCTCGGAGGAGACCGAGGAGTACGTCCGGCGGCGGCACGCCGAGCTCAAGGCGAAGGGGCTGGTCAACGATGCGATCTTCCCCCGGATCGCCGCGGAGCTGGCGGCCCGCCGGGTCGCGCCCCCCGGGCTCTCCCTGCGCCAGTTGCGGCGGATCGTCTACGGATAGCGCCGTGCAGAAGTCGTTGACGTCTCAGTGAAAGGGTGATGATCATGTGTGGAATCGTGGCCTACGTCGGCCCCAAGGACGCGGCGCCGATCCTGCTGGAGGGCCTGCAGCGCCTGGAGTACCGGGGTTACGACTCGGCCGGCGTGGTGGTCTCCAACAAGGGCCTGAAGATGCGCAAGGTCAAGGGCCGGGTGGCGGACCTGGCCGCGGCCGTGCCCGCGCGGTTCAAGGGGACCGTCGGCATCGGTCACACCCGCTGGGCCACCCACGGCGTGCCCAGCGACGTCAACGCCCACCCGCACCTGTCGAACGACGAGCGCATCGCGGTGGTGCACAACGGCATCATCGAGAACGCCGACGAGCTGCGGGCCAAGCTGGAGGCCGACGGGGCGGTCTTCCTGTCCGAGACCGACACCGAGGTGCTGACGCACCTGATCGCCCGGACGGTCAAGGAGACCGACTCGCTGGAGGAGGCCGTCCGCCTGGCGCTCAAGCGGGTCGTCGGCACCTACGGCATCGCGGTGCTCGACGCCGAGCGCCCCGGCGAGGTGGTCGTGGCCCGCAACGGCAGCCCGATCGTGCTGGGCATCGGCGAGAAGGAGATGTTCGCCGCCTCCGACGTGGCCGCGCTGGTCCGCTACACCCGCCAGGTGGTGCACCTGGAGGACGGCGAGCTCGCGGTGCTGCGGGCCGACGGGTTCACCACCTTCGCCAGCGACGCGCGGGAGACCGCCAAGGAGCCGCTGACCGTCGACTGGGAGGCCGCGCACTACGACACCGGCGGCTACGAGCACTACCTGCTCAAGGAGATCTCCGAGCAGCCCGACACCGTCGCCCGCACGCTGCGCGGACGCCTGGACGAGCGCTTCAACGTCGCCCACCTGGGCGGCCTCAACATGGACGCGCGGGAGACCCGCTCCTTCCGCCGCGTGAAGATCATCGGCTGCGGCTCGGCCTACTACTCCGGCCAGATCGGCGCGCAGCTCATCGAGGAGCTGGCCCGCATCCCGGCCGACGCCGAGCCGGCCAGCGAGTTCCGCTACCGCAACCCGGTCGTGGAGGCCGACACCCTGTACGTGGCGATCAGCCAGTCGGGGGAGACCTACGACACCCTCGCGGCCGTCCAGGAGCTCAAGCGCAAGGGCGGCCGGGTGCTCGGCATCGTCAACACCGTCGGCAGCGCCATCGCCCGCGAGTGCGACGGCGGCGTCTACCTGCACGCCGGGCCCGAGGTCTCCGTCGCCAGCACCAAGGCGTTCACCTCGACCGCCGTGGCCTTCGCGCTGCTCGCCCTGCACCTGGGCCGGGTGCGCGACCTGTCGCCGGCCGACGGCCGCCGGATCTGCGAGGGGCTGCGCCGGCTGCCCGACCAGATCAAGGAGATCCTGGCCCTGGAGCCGCGGGTCAAGGAGCTGGCCGAGAAGTACGCCGGCTCGCCGAGCATCATGTTCGTCGGCCGCGTCCGGGGCTACCCGGTGGCGCGCGAGGGCGCGCAGAAGCTCAAGGAGATCTCCTACGTGCACGCCGAGGCCTACCCGGCCAGCGAGCTCAAGCACGGCCCGCTGGCGCTGATCGGCCCGGACATGCCGACCGTGGCGATCGTCCCCGACGACGAGCTGCTGGACAAGAACCTCACCACGCTGGGGGAGATCCGGGCGCGCGGCGGGCGGGTGCTGATGGTCGGCCACCGCGTCGCCGACCCCAAGCTGGCCGACGACTGCCTGGTCGTGCCCAGGAACGAGGTCGAGCTGGACCCGATCCTGCTGGGCATCCCGCTCCAGCTCTTCGCCTACCATGCCGCCGTCGCCCTGGGGCGGGACGTGGACAAGCCCCGGAACCTGGCCAAGAGCGTCACGGTGGAGTGACCGGCGCGCGGTGTCCGCTACGCCCTGTTCTGTGGCGGAAAGTGATGATGCGGTAACCTAGAGTGCCGAGGGCACCCTGGGAAAGGGGCACCGATGCACCGTAGGCGATTTTTCTGGATCACCGCGGGAGTCGTGGTCGCCGCGACGGGATGCGGGACGACGGACGGAGCCGGGCCGCCGGCGATGGAGAGGCTGTCCGTCATCGCGCCCGCGGCGCGCGGGCGCGAGGCCGACCGGGTGGCGCGGGCGCTGGCGGCGGTGCTGGCCGGCGACGGGCTGGCCCGGACGGTCGAGGTGGACAACCATCCGGGCGGGGCGGGGGCCGCCGCCCTCGCCGCCCTCGCCGCGTCGCGGGGATCCGGTGCGCCGTTCGCCCGGCGGGGCGGGCTGCTGGTGACCGGGATGCCGATGGTCGCCGGGGCGGAGACGTCCGGCGCCGTCCCCCTGGCCGAGTCCGCCACCCCGCTGGCCCGCCTGGTCGGCGAGTGGACGGCGCTGGCCGTCTCCGCGGACTCGCGCCTGCGCTCCTTCGAGGACTTCGCCGCCGGGCTCCGGCGGAACCCCGCCGGCCTGGTGGTCGGCGGTCGGTCGGTGGGCGGCCCGGACCACGTCCTCTACGGCATGATCGGCAAGTGCCTCGGCGTGGACGCCCGCCTCCTCGACTACGCCGGGTACGCCGGGGCCGACCAGGCGGTCGAGGCGCTCGGCGGCGGATCGGCCGCCGCGGTCCTGCTCCCGGTCCGCGCCCTGGCCGCCGGGTTCGCCGAGGGCCGCCTGCGCGCGCTGGCGGTCTCCTCCCGCGACCGGATCGAGGGGATCGAGGCGCCGACGCTCATGGAGCTGGAGATCCGCCTGGAGTACGCCGACTGGCGCGGGCTGCTCGGTCCCGCGGGGATGGGCGCCGAGGACCGCGCGGCCGCCGTCGGGCTCTGCGACCGGATCGACTCCTCCGCGCACTGGCGGGAGCTGTGCGCGCAGGAGGGCTGGGAGCGCGTGTACCTGAGGGGTGACGACTTCCGGCAGTGGCTCGCCACCGAGACCGAGCGGACCCGGGGCGTGCTCTACGAACTCGGCCTGCTGGGCTCGTCCGACACAAATTGTAGGGTCGGTTGCGCGATCCGGCCCTAGATGTAGGATCCTCCTCGTTGCTGGTTCGCCCCTGGCGGGGCGAGGAGAGAGGGAACCCGGTGCGATTCCGGGACTGCCCCGCAGCGGTGAACGGGAACGACCGCCGTCAGAGGCACTGGGGAGACCTGGGAAGCGACGGCCAGTAGGAGGCGCACGACCACGCCCGTGAGTCCGAAGACCTGCCGGCGACGTGTGGAAGGGGAGCCGGACCGGGCTCCGGGACGCCCGCGGGCGCTCCGGACCGCCCGGCGCAGGCGCCCCGGCCACGCACGCAGTCCAGGGCCTCGAGGGAGGGCCCGCGGACGAGGCGGTCTCCGCATGCCCATCTCCGGCCGGGATCCGCCCTCCGACGCGCGCCCGTCCCGCGAGAGCCGTACACCACGGGGAATCCGGCGCGCGAGGGGTGGCACGTGACAGCACCGACCATGGCACAGGCAGCGGACGGCACGGAGAACGGCACGGAGAACGGCAGGAAGAGCGGCACGGAGAACCGGGCGGTGGGTGCCGCGGGGTCCGGCGCCGTGCCGGGGGCGGGCGGGGACCCGGACGCCCGCCGGCTGGCCATCGAGGAGGCCGCCGCCCGGGTGATCACCGACCCGGAGAACTCCAGGACCGCCGCCGGGCTGCTGGACGGGCTGATCGCCGACGAGGCCGCCGGGCACGGCGTGCGGACCTTCTCCGAGTCCGTCGCCGCCACCCACGCGGCCGGGCTGGTCGCCGACCGGCTCGCGGAGTTCGTCGCGGCCCACGCGGCGGAGCTGGACGCGCTGGTCCGCCAGGAGACCCGGTTCGAGTACTTCGGCCTGCGCACGGTCTACGACCGCTACCTGCTGCGCCACCCGGAGACCCGCAGGGTCCTGGAACGCCCGCAGCACTTCTTCCTCCGGGTGGCCTGCGGCCTGTCGGAGACGGTGGCCGAGGCCGCCGAGCTGTACGACCTCATGACCACGCTGTCCTACCTGCCGAGCTCGCCCACCCTGTTCAACTCCGGCACCCGCCGCCCGCAGCTCTCGTCGTGCTTCCTGCTCGACTCGCCGCGCGACGAGCTGGAGGCCATCTACGAGCGCTACGGGCAGGTCGCGCGCCTGTCGAAGTACGCCGGGGGGATCGGCATCGCCTGGACCCGGGTGCGCTCGCGGGGCTCGCTGATCCGGGGCACCAACGGCCACTCCAACGGCATCGTGCCCTGGCTGCGCACGCTGGACGCCAGCGTCGCCGCGGTCAACCAGGGCGGCCGGCGCAAGGGCGCGGCCTGCGTCTACCTGGAGACCTGGCACGCCGACGTCGAGGAGTTCCTGGAGCTGCGCGACAACACCGGCGAGGACGCCCGCCGCACCCACAACCTCAACCTGGCCAACTGGGTGCCGGACGAGTTCATGCGCCGCGTCGAGGCGGACGCGGAGTGGTCGCTGTTCGACCCCAAGGACGTCCCGCACCTCACCGACCTGTACGGCTCCGCCTTCGAGGCCGCCTACCGGGCCGCCGAGGAGGCCGGGCTGGCCGTGCGGCGGATCCCCGCCCGGACCCTCTACGGCCGGATGATGCGGACCCTGGCCCAGACCGGCAACGGCTGGATGACCTTCAAGGACGCGGCCAACCGGACCTCCAACCAGACCGCCCGCCCGGAGAACGTCATCCACCTGTCCAACCTCTGCACCGAGATCCTGGAGGTCACCGGCGACGCCGAGACGGCCGTCTGCAACCTCGGCTCGGTCAACCTCGCCGCCCACCTGGCCGGGGACGGGATCGACTGGGCGCGGCTGCGCCGTACCGTCCGCACCGCCGTGCGGTTCCTGGACCGCACCATCGACCTGGGCTTCCATCCGACGCCCGAGGCCGAGGCCGCCAACCGCCGGTGGCGGCCGATCGGGCTGGGCGTGATGGGCCTGGCCGACGTGTTCTTCGCGCTGCGCCTGCCGTTCGACTCGCCCGAGGCGCTGGAGCTGTCCACCCGGATCGCCGAGGAGATCGCGCTCGCCGCCTACGGCACCTCCGCGGACCTGGCCGCCGAGCGGGGCCGGCACCCCTCCTACGGCGAGACCCGCGCCGCCGGCGGGGTGCTCCACCCCGACCACTACGGCGACGGCCGCGGCGACGGTCCCGGTGGCGGTCCCGGTGCCTCCCGGTCCGCCGCGCGCTCGCCGGAGTGGGCCGCGCTGCGGGAGCGGATCGCGCGGACCGGCCTGCGCAACTCCCTGCTGATCGCGATCGCGCCGACCGCCACGATCGCCTCCATCGCCGGCTGCTACGAGTGCATCGAGCCGCAGGTCTCCAACGTCTTCAAGCGCGAGACCCTGTCGGGGGAGTTCCTCCAGGTCAACCGCTACCTGGTGCGCGACCTGCAGGCGCGCGGGCTGTGGAACGAGCGGATCCGGGACGCGATCAAGCGGGCCGACGGCTCGGTGCAGGACGTCCCGGAGATCCCCGCCGACCTCAAGGTCCTGTACCGGACCGCCTGGGAGCTGCCGCAGAAGGCGCTGATCGACCTGGCCGCCGCGCGCACGCCGTACGTCGACCAGTCGCAGTCGCTGAACCTGTTCATGGCGACCCCGACCATCGGCAAGCTCTCCTCGATGTACGCCTACGCGTGGAAGGCGGGCCTGAAGACCACCTACTACCTGCGCTCGCGCCCCGCGACGCGGATCGCCCAGACCACCGTGGCCGCCCTCCCGGGAACGCCCGCGTCCGCCGGCGGCACGCCCGCGCCCGCCGGCGTCGAGGCCGTCGCGTGCTCCCTGGAGAACCCCGAGGTGTGCGAGGCCTGCCAGTAGGCCGCCCCCGCACCGCGCCCCCGGGTGCCACGCCCTCGACCGCCGACCGCCGACCGCCGACCGCCGACCGCCGACCGCCGACCTCCGACCGCCCCGCCCGGCGGCCGGCGGGGCGGCCCGCCGCGCCCTGACGCGGCCCGGCGTCACCCGACGACCGCACGCACGACCCGACGACGACACGGAGACCTCCAGCATGCTGCTCGACCCCGGCATGGACCTGACCCTGCGGCCCATGCGCTACCCGGACTTCTACGAGCGCTACCGGGCCGCCATCCGCAACACCTGGACGGTGGAGGAGGTGGACCTGCACTCCGACCTCGCCGACCTGGCGAAGATGACGGACCGGGAGCGCCACCTGATCAACCGGCTCGTGGCGTTCTTCGCCACCGGCGACTCGATCGTGGCCAACAACCTGGTCCTCAACCTCTACCGGCACGTCAACGCCCCCGAGGCCCGGCTCTACCTCAGCCGCCAGCTGTACGAGGAGGCCGTGCACGTCCAGTTCTACCTGACGCTGCTCGACACCTACCTGCCCGACCACGACGAGCGGGCCAAGGCCTTCGCCGCGGTCGAGCACATCCCGTCCATCCGGGACAAGGCCGCGTTCTGCTTCCGCTGGATCGACTCGCTCGGCGCGCTGGACCGGCTGGAGACGAGACAGGACCGCCGCGCCTTCCTGCTCAACCTGATCTGCTTCGCCGCGTGCATCGAGGGCCTGTTCTTCTACGGCGCCTTCGCCTACGTCTACTGGTTCCGCTCCCGCGGCCTGCTCGGCGGCCTGGCCACCGGGACGAACTGGGTGTTCCGCGACGAGTCCATGCACATGGAGTTCGCCTTCAGCGTGGTGGACACCGTACGCGCCGAGGAGCCCGACCTCTTCGACGACGAGCTCGGCGCGCAGGTGGTCCGGATGATCGAGGAGGCGGTCGCGGCCGAGCTGGCCTTCGCCGCCGACCTGTGCGGCGACGGCCTGTCCGGGATGGGCGTCGAGGCGATGCGGGGGTACCTGGAGTACGTCGCCGACCGCCGCCTGGCCCGCCTCGGCCTGCCCGCCCGGTACGGCACCGCCAACCCGTTCGCCTTCATGGAGCTGCAGGACGTGCAGGAACTGGCGAACTTCTTCGAGCGGCGGGTCTCCGCCTACCAGGTGGCCGTCGGGGGAGATGTCGCATTCGACGAGGACTTCTGATTATGCGCCGAATCTAGGGGAACCCTCCCGCCGGTAAAGACGACGAGGGGGGACGCCGTCCGTGACGGACTGGATCATCATGCTGGTCGCCGTACTGGCCGCGGTCGCGGCCGTGGAGGTGGTGAGGCGGGTGCTGCGCTCGCGGTTGATCGGGGAGAAGTGGGTCCTCGCCGGGCCGCTGGTGCGGCGCTGCACCTGGCCCGCGTTCGCCACGGCCGCCGTGGTCGCCGCCTACACGGTCTACGAACCGGGCGCCATGGCCGACGGCGAGGCCAACCAGAACATCCAGCGGCTGCTCAGCCTGGCCATGATCGGCTCCGTCACCTGGCTGGTCATCCAGGCCGCCTACGCGGTGACCGACGTCGTGCTCGACCGGCTGATCCGGGTGGAGGGCGAGCGCAACCTGCGGGCCCGGCGCATCCGCACCCAGATCGCGCTGGTCCGCCGGGTCGCCTCTGCGGTGGTCATCGTGGTCGCGCTGGGGGCGATGCTCTTCACCTTCCCCCAGGTCCGCGCGCTCGGCGCCGGTCTGCTCGCCTCCGCCGGGATCGCGGGCGTGGTCGCGGGCATCGCCGCCCAGTCGACGCTCGGGAACCTGCTCGCGGGACTGCAGCTCGCGTTCAGCGACGCGATCCGGCTGGACGACGTGGTCGTGGTGGAGGACGAGTGGGGCCGGATCGAGGAGCTGACCCTCACCTACGTGGTCCTGCGCCTGTGGGACGAGCGCCGACTGGTCCTGCCCGTCTCCTACTTCACCACCACCCCGTTCGAGAACTGGACCCGGCACGGCAGCCGGGTGATCGGCCACGTGACCTTCCGGGTCGACTGGTCCGTCCCGGTGGACGAGCTGCGCACCGAGCTCTACCACGCGCTGCGCGCCCACCCGCTGTGGGACCAGAAGGACTGGACGCTCCAGGTCACCGACGTCCTGCCCAACGGCCTGGTGGAGCTGCGCGCGCTGATGAGCGCCGCCGACTCCGCCAGCGCCTGGGACCTCAAGTGCGACATGCGCGAGCACCTGGTGGCCTTCGTCCGGGAGAAGTACCCCGAGGCGCTGCCCCGGTTCCGGCTCGAGACCCCCGCCTAGGAGGTCACCGGCCGCTCCCGCCACCGGGGCGTCCTCGGCCGCCGGCCCGCCGGGAGGCCGGCCCCGGCCGCGGCTAGGAGCTGTTCGGCGGCCGGAGCACCCGGGCGGCTCCCGCGATCAGGGCGGTGGCCAGCACCCACCCGGAGGCCACCAGCGTCCAGGCCAGCCACCGGGTCCAGCCGACCGGCTCCCAGGCCCCGCGCTGCTCGAAGACGCTCACCGGGACCAGCAGGTCCAGCGTGTAGACGAAGGCGTTGAAGTGCCGCACGTGCTCCGGGTCGATCTTCACCGGCGGCACCGCCGAGAAGACCGCGGTCCCCGCGACCAGCAGCACCGCCGCCCAGAGCCCGGCCAGCCAGGGGCGGTAGCCGTACCCGACGGCGACGTCGAGCAGGCGGCCCCAGAAGCGGCCGGTGGACCGGAGCGTGCCGCGGTGCTCGCGCTGCTTGGCCAGCAGCACCCGGCGGGCGTCCGGTTCGTGGCCGATCCGCCGGTACCAGGCGGCGAGCTGCTCGTACGGCTGCGGCCGGTAGCCGTCCGGGTCCCGGCCGGCCCACGAGAGCCGCTCGGCGACGGTCCACGCGCCGCGCAGCGCCTCGTAGGTCAGCCCGTTCAGCTGGACCCGGCCGGGGTAGGCGCCGGGCCGGTCCAGCAGCACGCCGATCCGCGAGTAGCCGAGGTTGACCTCGCCCTCGGCCTCGGACGGGGTGAGGATCAGCTCGTCGACCTGCAGATGGCTCAGGTGCAGGGACCGGTCAGGAGCCCTGAGCGCCGCCCCGTCGAACGAGAGCACGCCGTTGATCCGCGCGCCGCGCAGCCGTACGGTGCCCGTCGCGCGGAACCCGGCGCTGAACTCGGCGGCCCCGGCCTCCAGGAAGTCGGCGTGGACGGCGTGCGATCCGACGGCGGTGATCGAGGCGCCCTGCAGGTAGAGGCCGCCGAGGAACCTCGCCCCGGTCATCCGGAGCCCTCCGGTGGCCCGCAGGCCCCTCAGGAACGCGCCGCCGTCCACCACCAGCCCGCCCGCCCACATCGCCCAGTGGTGCCGGTCCAGGCCGCGCTCCCTCCGCTCGGCCTCGCTGAACGGCCTCCTGACGTCCTCCAGGAACGCGTCCGCGGGCTCCTCGTCCTCGGTGGCGGCGGCCAGGTGCGTCTTGGAGAGCCGGAGCTGGCCGGTGACGTGGGCGTTGTCCAGCCGCAGGCCGCCGCGCAGGGTGGAGCCGTCGAACTCCAGCAGCCCGTCGACGGTGCTGCGCGCCGCCCGGACCCGGCGCATCTCACAGCCGCGGAAGCGCAGCCCCCGGGTGCTGGCGTCGGTGAGGTCGACCGTTCCGGACAGGTGGCAGTTGAGCAGGTGGAGCTTGGCCCCGACGGCGGCGTCCGACAGGTCCAGGCTCCCGGTGATCCGCGCTCCGGCCAGCCGGAGACCGGGGGTCGTGCCCGGCTCCGCCTCCCGCGCGCCGCGCAGCAGCGCCGCCACGACCTCCGCCCGGATCGTCCGCTCCGGGCCCCAGGACTCCCCGCCCGCGGGGTCGTCGGCCTGCGGGTCGCCGGAGCGCAGGTCCACCCAGGAGCCCGTGGGGTAGGCGTCCCAGAGCCGCCGCTCGGCCGGGTTCAGCCGCCGCAGGGGGCGGTTCAGCCGCATTCGGTCCCTCCGTCCTCCGCCGGGAGCGCTCCCGGCACCCGCGATCCGTCAGCTGCAGTCGCAGCAGTCGCAGCAGCTGCAGCAGTCGCACTCGCGCAGGTGGCAGCGCTCGTCGCACGGGCGGCCCCGCTTCCTGCTCCACCGGGGCCGCCACATCCCGCAGGTGAGGAAGGTCGCGACCCCCGCGGCGGACTTGCGCACGATCCCCGGCCGTTCGTAGGAGGCCGAGGGCGCGCCGGCGCCGAACGCCCGGTCCACCGCCCGCCGGACCTCGGCGCCGAGCAGCACCTCGGCCAGGTGCCGGTCCTCCAGCTCCGTCTCGGCCAGGGCCAGGGCGAGACCGCGGGCGGCGTCGTCGCAGAGCCGCCGGGCCTCCTCGCGGGAGGTTCCGGTGGCGGTCAGCGGGTTGAAGGCCCCCCGCGCGTCGTCCTCCTCGCGGTCCTCCACCGCGTCGAGCAGGTGGGCGATCCTGCCGAAGAACCTGCCCGCCTCGGCCAGCGCCTCGGCGTTGCCCGGTCTGCCCGCGAGCACCGCCGTGTGCGCGAAGGCGGCGGCCACCGCCTCCTCGGCGGGACCGGTCAGGTCGAGCAGGGAGACGCCCGGCGTCCCGGCCGCGCCGCCGGCCGGGACCGCCGCCCGGCGCTCCAGCGCGAGCTGCCGCCCCACGGCGGAGTCCAGGACGGCGGTGTCGAACCCGACCCCGGCCCCGATCCTTGCCCCGGCCGCGGCCCAGCGGGCGGCGAGCAGGCCGCGGACCGGCGCCGTGGCGGAGGCGGAGTCGCCGTCGGCGACGTGGTCGCGGATCCTGCCCGCGGCCAGCACGAGCGAGACCGAGGCCGCCAGCCGGGCCCCCCGCGCCCGGGCGTCCACCACGTCGGCGGACCGGAACCCGCGCAGCGCGCACGGGCCCGCCGTCCGGTGCGGGGAGGCGGCCGGCAGCTGCGCCTCGGCGAGCACCGAGACGATCAGGCCGTCGTAGTTGGCGGCCAGCCGCGCCGCCTGGCCCTGCCCGTCGCGCAGGGTCAGGCAGAGCCCGCACAGGTGGGCCGCCCACGCGCGGCGCAGCGACGGGCAGGCGTGCTCGCCGCAGGGGCGGATGATCCCGAACATTCGGCCTCACAGACTCGGGCGTCCGGCGGGGGAGAGGGGACCGGCCGCATGATCGCACGAAGCTCCCGGGAGAATCTACCCCGTGCAGATCTGCAACGGCTTCCGGCTGACGGTCGGCGATCCCGCCGAGCACGTCGCCACGCTCCGGATCGACCGCCCGGACAAGCGCAACGCGATGAGCGCCGACATGTGGCGGGCGCTGCCCGGCATCCTGGAGCGGCTCGCGGCGGACCCGGGGGTGCGGGTGCTCGTGCTCACCGGGGCGGGCGGGACCTTCTGCTCCGGCGCGGACATCTCCGAGATCGCGCGGCTCTCCGAGGACGGCGACGACACCGGCCTGACCGTCACCGCCGAGCGGGCGCTGACCCGCTTCCCCAAGCCGGTGATCGCGATGATCGAGGGCTTCTGCGTGGGCGGCGGCTGCCAGCTCGCGCTCGCCTGCGACCTGCGCCTCGCCGCCGGCGACGCCCGCTTCGGGATCACCCCGGCCAGGCTCGGCATCGTCTACCCGCTCTCCTCCACCCGCCGCCTGGTCGACCACGTCGGGCCCTCCGCGGCCAAGGCGCTGCTCTACACCGCCGACCTGGTCGACGCCGACCGGGCGCTGCGCATCGGCCTGGTCGACGAGGTCCTGCCGGCCGGGGAACTGGCCGGCCGGGTGTACGGCCTGGCCCGCACGATGGCCGGGCGGTCGCAGCTCACGCTGGCGGCGAGCAAGGAGATCGTGGACGGCAGGACGGGGGAGGACGGTTTCCGCGCGTGGCAGCAGGCCTCCCGGGACGAGCGGTCCGAGGGGGTCGCGGCCTTCCTGGAGCGGCGCCCGCCCCGCTTCACCTGGGGCCGGTGACGGCCGGTTCCGGGGGAAACGCACCTTCCCTCGCGAAAGAGATTATTTCCGGTTACCTGCTCAAGGAAAGTGGGGGATTCTTTTCTCCGGGTGGGGCTTTGTTCAAACGCGGACGGATCAACCTCATTCGATTGTTCGAACTGAGGTATTTCAGTTTCGGCGTTTTCCGGTGAACGCACCCGGAGATCTCCAAAACTGCTTCCCGCGAGGCCTCTCCATCCCCCGGCCTCGTCGGCGGGCTTCGGCTACGCTGCGGAATCACGCGCGGAGGACTTCCCCATGACCACGACGCCCACGATCGAGGAACGGGTCACCCACTTGGAGCGGGACATCACGGAATTCGGCATGAGGTGCAGGCAGCGGTCGCTGCAGCACGCCCACCAGGCGGTGGACCCCGCCTACGGCATGATCGAGGAGATGCACCACCGGCTCGCCGGTGTCGAGCAGACGGTCGAACGGACCAGGGACGACGTCAAGATCTTGAGCGAGCAGGTCGGCGCGGCGATCGGCCGGATGGACCGGGTGGAGCGTCGCTTCGACCTGCTGTTCGGTCAGTTCTGCGATCTCGACAAGCGCCTGAGCGGCCGGGTCGAGGAGCTCGACAAGCGCCTGAGCGGTCGGATCGAGGAGCTCGACAAGCGTCTGAGCGGTCGGGTCGACGAGCTGAGCGGCCGGGTCGAGGAGCTCGACAAGCGCCTGAGCGGTCGGATCGAGGAGCTGGGCGGCAGGGTCGACGAGCTGAGCGGTCGGGTCGACGCGCTGGCCAGGTCCAACGCCGCCATGTTCCAGGCGATCCTGGAGCGTCTGCCGGAGAAGAGGGAGCCGGCCCGGCCGTAGCGGGTCACCCGGCGGTGCGCCGGACGGCGGCCGGACACCGCATCCGGCGGCGGATCGGGGCTCCGGCTCCCCCAGGACGTCCTGGGGGAGCCGGAGCCCCGATCCGGGCATTGGGGACGGCCGGGGCCCGCGGGGCGGGCCCTACCGGTCGACGATCTCGTTCTTGCCGATGACCACGACGCCGCTGTCGGTGACCGCGAAGCGGGAGCGGTCGTGCTCCAGGTCGAAGCCGATCCGGGCGCCGTCCGGAATGACCACGTTCTTGTCGATGATGGCCTTGCGCACGATCGCACCTCTGCCGATCTTCACATTGCCCATCAGCACGGAGTCCTCGACCACGGAGTGGGAGTGCAGCACCACGCCGGGCGAGAGGATGGACCGCTCGGCGAGGCCGCCCGAGACGATCACCCCCGAGGAGACCAGCGAGTCGATCGCCCGGCCGACCCGGTCGCCGTCGTTGAGCACGAACTTGGCCGGGGGGAGCGGGTCGTGGCCGGTGTAGATGGGCCAGCGGTCGTTGTAGAGGTTGAAGACCGGGTGCGCCGAGATGAGGTCCATGTGCGCCTCGTAGTAGGCGTCCAGGGTCCCCACGTCGCGCCAGTAGCCCCGGTCGCGCTCGGTCGAACCGGGCACGACGTTGTCGGCGAAGTCGTAGACCTCGGCGCTGCCGCTCTTGACCATCATCGGGATGATGTTCCCGCCGAGGTCGTGCTTGCTGGTGGGGTCGAGCGCGTCCTCGCGGAGCGCGTCGATCATCGCCTGGGTCCTGAAGACGTAGTTGCCCATCGAGGCGTAGACCTGGTCGGGCGCGTCCGGCAGGCCCACCGCGTCCGTGGGCTTCTCCCGGAACGCGGTGATCCGCCGCCCCGCGGGGTCGGTCTCGATCACCCCGAACTGGTCGGCCAGCGACAGGGGCTGCCGGATCGCCGCCACGGTCACCTCGGCGCCGGAGTCGATGTGCTGCTCCACCATCTGCCGGGGGTCCATCCGGTAGATGTGGTCGGCGCCGAACACGATGACGTGCTCGGGCAGCTCGTCGTAGATCAGGTTCAGGTTCTGGAACAGCGCGTCGGCCGACCCGGAGAACCAGTGCGGCCCGAGCCGCTGCTGCGCCGGGACCGGGGTGACGTAGTTGCCCAGCATCGCCGAGAGCCGCCAGGTGCGGGAGATGTGCCGGTCGAGGCTGTGGTTCTTGTACTGCGTCAGCACGACGATCTTCAGGTAGTGGCCGTTGGCCAGATTCGACAGCACGAAGTCGATCAGCCGGTAGATCCCTCCGAACGGCACCGCCGGTTTCGCCCGGTCCGCCGTCAACGGCATGAGCCGCTTGCCTTCACCGCCGGCGAGCACGATCGCGAGGACTCTCATACCAGGACCTTAACCTGGCGAAGGGGGATGAAACACTAGGGTGTGACCATGGGATTCGATCTACGAGTCGATCTGCTGAGCCGTGAGTACCCGCCGGAGGTCTACGGCGGTGCCGGAGTGCACGTCGAGTACCTCGCCCGGGAGCTGAGAGCGCTGGCCGACACCCGCGTCCGCTGCTTCGGGGCCCCGCGCTCCGAGCCCGGGACCGAGGCCTACCGGGTCCCGGACGGCCTGGCGGCGGCCAACGCCGCGCTGCAGGTGCTCGGGGTGGATCTGGAGATGGCCGCGGGGTGCGAGGGCGCCGACCTCGTGCACAGCCACACGTGGTACGCCAACTTCGCCGGTCACGTGGCCAAGATGCTGTACGGCACGCCGCACGTGGCGACCACGCACAGCCTGGAGCCGCTCCGCCCCTGGAAGGCCGAGCAGCTCGGCGGCGGCTACACCCTCTCGTCGTGGGCCGAGCGGACGTCGCTGGCCGCGGCCGACGCGATCATCGCGGTCTCGGAGGGCATGCGCCGGGACGTGCTCGCCTGCTACCCGGAGATCGCCCCGGAGCGGGTCTCGGTGATCCACAACGGCATCGACACCGACGAGTACGCCCCCGACCCCGGCACCGACGTGCTGAAGCGGCACGGCATCGACGCCGGCCGGCCGTACGTCGTGTTCGTCGGGCGGATCACCCGGCAGAAGGGCCTGGTCCATCTGCTGCACGCGGCCCGGGACCTGCACCCCGACGCCCAGCTGGTGCTCTGCGCGGGCGCCCCCGACACGCCCGAGATCGCCGCCGAGGTGACCGGGCTGGTGCGGGAGCTGGAGCGGGACCGGGCCGGGGTCGTCTGGATCTCGGAGATGCTCCCGCGCCCCGAGGTGATCCAGATCCTCACCCACGCCACGGTGTTCGTCTGCCCGTCGGTCTACGAGCCCATGGGCATCGTGAACCTGGAGGCCATGGCGTGCGAGACCGCCGTGGTCGCCACCGCCACCGGCGGCATCCCCGAGGTCGTGGCCGACGGCGCGACCGGCCTGCTGGTCCCGATCGCGCAGACGGCCGCGGACGGCACCCCGGACGACCCGGCCGCCTTCGCCGCCGACCTCGCCGAGCGGGTCAACCGGCTGCTGGCCGATCCGGCGCTCGCCGCCGAGCTGGGCCGGGCCGGGCGGGCCCGGGCCGTGGAGCACTTCTCCTGGGCCCGGATCGCCGAGCGGACGATGGCGCTCTACCGGTCGCTCGTCCCGTGACGGGTCCGGGAGCGCTCAGAACCTGATCACGGGTTCGGCGGTGACGGGGAAGTTCACCGAGCGGGCGATGAAGCAGTACGCGTGCACCTCGCCGTGCAGGCGTTCGGCCGCGGCCGCCATCGCGGGGGAGGCGACGGTCACGGTCGGCCGGAGCACGACCCCGGTGAACCGTCCCGAGCCGTTCCCGTCCTCCGCCATGGTGCCCTCCGGCTCGTCCACGTAGCCGGTCACCACGACGCCGCCGGTCGCGCACAGGTGCAGGTACCAGAGCAGGTGGCACTGGGAGAGCGAGGCGACGAGCAGTTCCTCGGGGTTCCAGCGGGCCGGGTCGCCCCGGAAGGCGGGGTCGGACGATCCGGCCAGCGGCTCCTTGCCCGCGGCGGTGACCTCGTGCTCCCGGCCGTAGCCGCGGTAACCCGCGGTGCCCTCGCCGCGGTTCCCGGTCCAGGTGACGGTGAGCCGGTAGCGGTGTTCACGTGTCATGGCGGGAATCATGGCAGGAATCACGACAGGACACGCCCGGCCGGTATCGACCGAGCGTGTCCGTCCCTGTCTGCGCATGTCTTGCGTGTCCCGTCCGGAAGCCGGGAGTCCTACGCCTCGGCGAGCACGCTTCCGTAGGCGCGGGCCGCCAGGTCGGCGATGAGCCCGTGCGCGCCCAGCGGGCCGGCGCACTCGATCCCGGCGTCCCGCGCCACCGCGTCCGCGAGGCCGGGGCCGGCCTCGGGACCGATCAGGCACGGGGACAGGGCGATGCGCCCGGCGCCGATGCCGCGCAGCCGTTCGGCCGCGTCGGCGACGGAGGGGGCGCCGTCGAGGGAGGCGACCAGCACGGGGAGCGTCAGCCGGGAGGCCAGCAGCACGGCCGTCGGCTGCGCCTCCACCGCCCCCCGGTCTCCGCCGACCGTGGCCAGGACGACCGCGTCGACCGGGCTGGAGACGTTGAGCAGCCGCACCCGGTCGGGCCTGGCGAGGTCCTTCTCGGCGAGGCGGATGTGCAGGGCCTCGGCGAGCAGCGGATGCGGGCCGAGGTGCTCGGTGACCGTCACGGTCGCCCCGCTCGCCGCCACCGCCTCGGCGATCATCCGGTCGGCGGAGGGGTGCGGACCGGTCAGCAGCGGAACCACGATGGCGGCCACGGCGTCCTCGGGCCGGGAGCGGGCCGAGGCCTCCAGTTCGGAGGTCAGCTCCTTGCCGTCCTCGCCGAGACCGGCCAGGCGGACCTCGATCTGCGGGTTGTCGACCCGGACGGTGGCGGCGAGCTCGGCGGCGGCACCGGACGCGTCGCCGGGTACGGCCAGCACGAGCGCGGGGGCCTCGGGCGGGAGCTGGGAAGGCACGGGTCTGCGGTGCCGGCCGGAGGGCCGGGCGGCGCGCCCGCGCACGGGGAGGCTGGAACTCTCACTCACACGCGCGAACTCTAGGGCCATTTCGGTCGCTCCGCTGCCGGAAAACGGCAGCGATTCCGTCACAACGCGCCGGAACACCGGTGAGGGCACCCCGCAGGGGCGTCCCACGGGCTCCCGAGGGCTCCCCACGGGCTCCCGTGGCGCTCGCCTGAGGCCCCCGGCGGCCTCAGGGACCTCCGGGCGCTCTCCGCGGAGCTCCCGCGGGCCGGCCGGAGACGCCGGGACGCCGGAGACGCCGTCCGGGCCGGTCAGGCCTCGCGGTGCCCTTCCCACTCGTCCTCCAGCGCCGAATGCACGACGGAGTCGCGCCAGGCGCCGTGGACCCGCACGTGGTGCCGGATCCTGCCCTCCTCGACCATCCCGGCGACCAGCATCGCGAGCTGGGCGGCGGTGTTGGCGGGGGAACGGGCGCCCCAGATGCGGTGCAGGCGCAGATGCCTGAAGCCGAACGTCAGCAGCAGCCGGATCAGGTCGGTGCCCCTCCCCCGGCCCCAGTGGTCGGGCCGGAGCCCGAGGCCGATCTCCGCACTGTGCGGGTGATCGGCCTCGATGTGCAGTCGGGCGACGCCGATGACCTCGCCGCCGTCCGGCTCGGTCACCGCCAGCACGTAGAGCCGCCGGGGCTCTCTGCCCGCCGACTCGATCGCCTCGGCGACGATCTCCTCGACCTCCTCCCGGGTGCGGGGGCCGAAGGGCAGATGCTCGGTGGTCGCCGGGTCGCCGTAGACGGCGTGCAGCGCCTCCACATCGGCGAACGTCACTTCCCGCAGGCCGAGTCCCTTGCCGGAGACCTCAACAGGGCGCATGCGCCGACGCTAACGCCTCATCCGTCCCACGGCTAGGGATCATTCCGGTCAGGATCATTTCCTGATTTCGGCACAATCTGTCGACGGCGGCACCCGGCCGGCCCCGGGAACGCTCCCCGAGGTGACCGGCAGCCCGTCGCCGGGCCGTCCCCGCGTACGCGGAGAGGACAGGTGAGGGCGGATGGAGGAGAATGGGCGGATGATCCCGTCCGCCACGGATGTCAGGGACGTCCTCGTGCTCGCCGGTCCCGGCCTGGTCGCCGACCTCCGGCTGCTCGCCGAGATCGCCGACCGGGAGTGCGCCGCGCTGGGCGTGCGCGGGACCGTTGCGGCGGTCCCCGGGCCCGCAGCGCTGGAGGCGGCGGTCCTGGAGGCCTCCGGCCCCCTGGTCGTCCTGCCCGGTCCCGACCCCGAGGCGCGCGCCCTCATGCCCCGGCACCCCCGCGCCGTCTGGCTGGACCTCGACCGGGTCACGGAGCCTTCGGGCCCCGGCCACCTGCACGGGCGCGGGGTCGGGGGATTGGCCTGGGCGATCCGCCACGCCGTGCACCGGTTGCGCCGGCCCGCCCGCAGGGTCGCCTACGGCGCGCACCCCGACCAGTGGGCGGAGGTGCGGCGGGCGCACGGGTCACCGGACGAGCCGTGGGGCGGCCCGGAGGGCGGGCGGCCGGTCCCGCTGGCGGCGGTGCTGCACGGCGGCTACTGGCGGTCGGTCTGGGGCGCGGACCTGATGGACGCGCTCTGCGCGGACCTGGCCGGGCGCGGCCTGGACGCCTGGAACCTCGAATACCGCCGTCCCGACCGGCACGGCTGGGCCGCGACGACCGAGGACGTGGCCGCGGGCCTGGCGCTGGCGGTGCGGAGCGCGCGGGGACCGGTCGCGGTGATCGGCCACTCCGCGGGCGGGCAGCTGGCCCTGCGGGCGGCGGCCGACGACGGGCGGGTGGCGCTGGCGGTCTCCCTGGCCGGAGTTCTCGACCTGGTGGAGGGCGACCGCCGCCACCTCAGCGGGGGCGCGGTCGCCGCCGCCCTGGGCGGTCCGGTCGGGGCGGTGCCCGAGGTCTACGCCCGCTCCAGTCCGCTGGAGCGCCTGCCGCTGCAGGTCCCGCAGCTCGTGGTCCAGGGGGACGGGGACGACCTCGACCTGGTCGACCTCAACCGCCGCTACGCGCGGGCCGCCCGCGCCGCGGGCGACGAGGTGACCTATCTGGAGATGACCGGCGACCACTTCGATGTGATCGACCCCGCCTCGCCGATCTGGCGGGCCACCGCGGGGGCGATCACCGACCGGATCCTCCGCGGCGCGGGAGGCCCGCCGGCGGGCTGACGGAGTGAGGACCGGCGGCGCGGCGCCGGCGCGCGGGAACGTCCGCTCAAGGGGTCGCGCGTCCGTCCAAGGGCTCACGGTCCGCCCGGGAGGCGGCGCGTCCGCTCAGGGGGAGAGGGGGCGCCAGGGCACCGGGCTGGAGAGCACCATCATGCTCGACGGGTGCCCGTACGGCGCCAGCCGGTCGATCAGCTCCTCGAAGGCCGTCATCGAGGCGGCCGAGACCCGCATCAGGCAGCAGGTCTCCCCGGTCACCCGGTGCACCTCCAGGATCTCCGGCCAGGCCAGCGCCTGCTCGTCGCGGAGCACGCACCGCGGCCCGTAGCACGACATCCTGATCAGCGCCGCCACGGCGCGCCCGGCGCGGGCCGGGTCCACCCGGGCGTGGTAGCCGGTGATCACGCCGGACTCCTCCATCCGCCGCACCCGCTCGGCCACGGCCGGAGCGGACAGGTGGACCCGGCGGGAGAGCTCGCTGTAGGAGAGCCGGGCGTCTTTCTGCAGCTCGGCCAGGAGTGCCCAGTCCATCGCGTCCACTGTCACGCTCCGTCATCCGCAAACCCGATCCGCCTGGCGGCCTTCCGTTCCCAAGGTAAACCACCGAATCGCCTTTATCGCGTTATTTAGGTATTCAGTGGTGTGAGAAAGGATGGAAGGAAGACCGCACGAGGGAGAGAAGTGAACAGCATCAAGCAGCGCACCGAGCAGGAGCGGGCCGTCCGGGCCGCCGAGAACGAAGGGCTGCCCACGCTCGGCTTCGACTCCGCCACGCCGTACGACGACTATGTGGGCACCGCCCTGCTGCACCGGCTCCAGCGGACCGTCACCGACGCCCCGGAGGAGCTCGCGTTCCTGGTCACCACGCAGGTCATGGAGCTGTACTTCGGGCTGCTCCGTTCGGAGTGGCGGCTGGCCCAGCGGCAGCTCGACGACGACGACGCCGCGTCCGCGATCACGACGATCAGGCGGAGCGTCCGGCACTTCGAGGCGCTCAACGCGGCCTGGTCCTCGCTGAGCTGGCTCACCCCGGCGCAGTTCAACCAGTTCCGCGACGCGCTCGGTGAGGCGTCCGGCTTCCAGTCGGCCTACTACCGGCACGTGGAGTTCCTGCTCGGCATCAAGTCCGAGGCCATGATCCGTCCGCACCGGCGCAACCCCGAGGCCTACGCCGAACTCGTGGACGCGCTGGCCCGGCCCAGCCTCTACGACTCGGTGCTGGCCTTCCTGGCCCGCAACGGCTTCGCGGTTCCGCCCCAGGTGACCGAGCGCGACCACGCCGCCGAGTACCAGCCGAGCCGACAGGTGGAGGCGGTCTGGGCCGAGGTCTACGCGAGCCCGCTGGCGCCGCTGGCCGAGGCGCTGACCGATCTGGCCGAGCAGTTCTCCGACTGGCGCTACCGCCACCTGATGGCGGTCCGCCGCTCCATGGGCGCCAAGCCGGGCTCGGGCGGCTCCAGCGGGATGACCTGGCTGGAGCGGAGCATGCGCCGGGAGATCTTCCCCGAGCTCTGGACCGCCCGCACCCTCATGTGAGACGGCCTGCGACGGAACGGATCAGCAGGGCTTAACGACCGGCCCAACGAAAGCTAACTGGACCTGAAGGCCCGGCGGCTGCCAGGCTCGGACCGTGACGTTCTCCGGTGTCCTCGTCCCGCTGATCACCCCGTTCGCCGCCGACGGCGAGATCGCCGCCGAGGCGCTGGAAGGCCTGGCGCACGCCGTGCTCGACGGAGGCGCGAGCGGGCTGGTCGCGCTCGGCACCACCGCCGAGGCCGCCATGCTCACCGGCAAGGAGCGGCGGGCGGTCGCCGAGGTGTGCGCCCGGGTCTGCCGGGAGCGGGAGGCGACTCTGGTGGTGGGAGCCGGATCGAGCGGCACCCGCGGCACCGCCGAAGCCCTGCGCGACCTCGCCGGGGCGGCGGACGCCGCACTGGTCGCCGTGCCGTCCTTCGTCCGCCCCGGCGAGGCGGGGGTGCTGGCGCACTTCACCGAGCTGTCCCGGCGCAGCCCGGTGCCGCTGATCGTCTACAACGTCCCCCACCGGACCGGCCAGACCGCGGGAGCCGCCGCACTGCGCGAGATCGGCGCGCTGCCCATGGTGCGGGGGGTCAAGCAGGCGGTCGGCGGCCTCGACGCCGACACCGTCGCCCTCCTGGCCGACCCGCCGGAGGACTTCGCGGTGCTGGCCGGCGACGACGCGTTCCTCTCCGCGCTGCTCGCCCTGGGCGCCCCCGGCGGCATCGTCGCCACCGCCCACCTGCGCACCGCCGACTTCGCCGCGCTCGCGGAGGCCTGGCGCTCCGGCGACGCCGCCCGCGCCCGCGCGCTCGGCCACCGCCTGTCGACCCTGGCGGCGGCCGTGTTTGCCGAGTCCAACCCCACCGTGCTCAAGGGCGTGCTGCACGCGCAGGGCCTCATCCCCACCCCGTCGGTACGGCTCCCGCTCGTGCCGGCCAGGCGCGAGTCGGTCGAGGCGGTCCTGCGGCTGCTCTGAGCGGGCCTCCGCCAAGCCGCCACCGGCCGGTCTCGTCTGCGCAGGGCCGGGACGAACCGGCCTCTCTCCCGGTGCCGGGCACCGGCGCAGGTCGCACCGGACGCGGGGCCGTCAGGCCGGAGGGGGTCGCCGGGCGGGCCGAAGGCCGGGGCCGGTCAGCCCGGTTGGCAGCCCGGGCAGTAGAAGAGGTTGCGGCCGACCAGCGACTCGGTGCGGACCTCGGTCTCGCAGACCAGGCAGGGCAGGCCCGAGCGCCGGTAGACGTAGACCTCGCCGCCGTGGTCGTCGACCCGGGGCGGCCGGCCCATCGCCTCGGGCGTGTGCTCCGGCCGGACCGTGTCGATCCGGCCCGCGCGCACTCCCTCGGCCATCAGGGCCACCAGGTCGGCCCAGACCGCCTCCCACCGCTCGCGGGTCAGCTCCCGGCCGGGTGTCGCCGGGGCGATGCCCTGGCGGAACAGCACTTCGGCCCGGTAGATGTTGCCCACGCCCGCGATGACCGACTGGTCCATCAGCAGTGCCGCGACGGACGTGCGGCTGCGGGAGATCCGCCGCCAGGCGAGGTCCGGGTCGGCGTCGGCGCGCAGCGGGTCGGGGCCGAGCCGGGCGTGCAGCGCCTTGACGTCGACGGGGTCGAGCAGCTCGCAGGTGTTCGGGCCGCGCAGGTCGGCGCAGGCGTCCGCGCCGGTCAGGCGGAGCCGTACCGCGCCGACGGGGGCGGGGGCGGGCATCGGGCCGAAGGCGAACCTGCCGTAGATACCGAGGTGAACGTGGAGCCAGCGGTCGTCGTCGAAGCCGAGCAGCAGGTGCTTGCCGTGCGCGTCGGCCTCCCGGAGCACCCGCCCGTCGATCTGCCGGGCCCCGGCGGCGAACCTGCCCTGCGGGCTCTCGGCGCGGACCGCCCGTCCGGCGAAGACCTGCCGGTGCTCGGCGGCCAGGCGGTGGATGGTGTGTCCTTCGGGCATGGGCGAAGGTTATCCGGTCGGTCCGGTCGGTCCGGTCGGTCCGGTCGGTCCGGTCGGTCCGGACGTCAGGAGAGCGGCGGCGGACCGGCGGTGCAGGAGCGTGTGGACGGCCGCGGCGCAGGCGGCCCCGGCGGCGTAGGCCGCCAGGTCGGCCGCGCCGAACGTGCTGCCGAGCACCAGCCGGGCCACCGCGCTCGCCGCGGAGAGCGCCGCGGGCACGGCGGTGAGCTGGGCGAACTCGACCGCCCAGCTGAAGGCCAGCGCCCCGGCCGCGGCCCGCAGCGGCGCGACGCGCGGCAGGGCGAACACGATGATCGTGTGGATGAGCACGGTGTAGAGGGCGTCACCGCCGTACGCGCCGAGCGGGCCGCCGGCCACCGCGCGGAGGGTCAGCCCGGCGGCCACGGTCGCCACGGCCGCCAGCGCGGCGGGCAGGCGGGAGCGGAGGGCGTGGGGCACCGCCCCACGATAGCGGCCGCTCCGGCGGCGACCGTTCCGGGGCCGCAGGCCGGGAGCATGTTCCAGGGCCGCGTGCCGGGGCCGCGGCGCGGGGGGCGTGCGTCCCGGTACCCGGGTCAGGGCAGCGGCGGCAGGCGGGTGCCGTACAGCCAGGAGGCGAAGAACGTCTCGTACGACCGCGGGGTGTACTCCAGGGCGAGGTCGACGAACATCTCCGTGGTGACGGAGCCGTGCCGGTGGGCGGCGGTCCAGGTGCGCAGCAGCGAGAAGAACGCCAGGTCGCCGATGCCGGTGCGGAGCGCGTGCAGGGCCAGGGCGCCGCGCTTGTAGACGCGGTCGTCGAACAGGTCGCGGGCGCCGGGGTCGGCGAGCACCAGGTCCTGGGGCAGGGCGGCGAGTCGGCGGTGCCAGTGGGCCGCGTGCGCGGCGGCGGACGGCCCACCCGATTCCTCCGACCACAGCCACTCGGCGTAGGCGGCGAACCCCTCGTGCAGCCAGATGTGGCGCCAGTCGGCCGCGGTCAGGCTGTTGCCGAACCACTGGTGGGCCAGCTCGTGGGCGACCAGGCGCTCCTCGCCGCGCGCGCCGTCCACGTGGTTGGCGCCGAAGATCGACATACCCTGCGCCTCGACCGGGATCTCCAGCTCGTCCTCCGTCACCACCGCGGTGTACGGCGCGCGGAACGGATACGGGCCGAACCGGTCGGTGAACAGCGCCATCATCCGGTCCTGGCGCCCGAAGTCGTTGGCGGCCCGCGTGGTGAGCCGCGCGGGGTGGAACAGCAGCATCCGCGGCCCGAGCTCCGTCCGCCGGTAGCGGCCGATCTGCACGCTCGCCAGATAGGTCGCCATGGGCTCGGCCTGCTCGTACACCCATGTGGTGGCCTGGCCCGCGCGCCGCCGCTCCACCAGCTCCCCGTTGGCCACCACCGTGTACGGCGAGGCCGTGGTCACCGCGATCCGGTAGGAGGCCTTGTCGTCCGGCCGGTCGTTGCAGGGGAACCACGACGGGGCCCCGATCGGCTGCCCGGCCACGATCACGCCGTCGGTCAGCTGCTCCCAGCCGACCCCGCCCCAGTGGCTGGAGACCGGCCGGGGAACGCCGGAGTAGCGGACCTCGACGGTGAACGGCCCCGGTTCCGGGCGCCCGGGGGTGAGGTGGAGCCGGCCGTCGCGGTGGGTGAAGCGCGCCGGACGCCCGTCGACCAGGACGCCGCCCACGCGGAAGGCGCCGAGGTCCAGGGAGACGCGCTCCAGCGGCCGGACGGCCGTCGCCGAGAGCCGGGCGACGGCGCCGAGCCGGTTGGCGGCGACCTTGTACTCCAGGGACAGGTCGTAGCGGCCGATCCGGAAGCCGTCGTCGCCGTGCGTGGGGAAACAGGGGCGGTGGGCGGTGCTGGTAACCGGTCTCACGTCCTCGGGGGGCGGGTCGTCCATGCGGCGATCGGGTTGCCGAACCAGCGGGTCCCCGGCGGCACGGACTCGCCGCGCATCACCAGGGACGCCGGGCCCACGGCGGTGTTCTCCCCGATCGTCGCCGCGGGCAGGACCACCCCGTGCGGGCCCAGCGTCGCGCCGTTCCGCAGGACGACGGTATCGATGCTCATCACGCGGTCGTGGAACAGGTGCGTCTGCAGGACGCAGCCCCGGTTCACCGACACGCCGTCGCCCAGGGCGACCAGGTCGATCTCGGGCAGCCAGTAGGTCTCGCACCACACGCCCCGGCCGATCCGCGCGCCCATCGAGCGCAGCCAGAGGTTGAGCGGGGCGGTCCCCAGCCAGTGCTGGGCGAACCACGGCGCGGCCAGCACCTCCACGAAGTTGTCGGCCAGCTCGTTGCGCCACACGAACGAGCTCCACAGCGGCCGGTCGCCCGCGGAGACCCGGCCGAGGATCGCCCACTTGGCGGCGGTGGCGGTCGCCGCGGCCAGCACCCCGGCCCCGGCCGCCACGACCCCGCTCAGCAGCGCCGCGACCGCGACGCCGTACGCGCCGGCGAGCCGCTCCAGCGCCGCCACCGCGAGCACGGCGAGCGCGACCGTGGCCATCGCCGGGACGAGTCGGCACAGCTCGACGGCGGCGCGGGCCGCCCGCAGCCGCACCGGCGGGTCGTAGGTGCGGCTGCGGTCGCCGTCCCCGGCGGCGCGGCGCAGCTCGACCGGGGGCATGCCGAGGTAGGACGAGCCCGCCCTGGCCTTCTTCGGCGCCGCCGACAGCACCGCGACCAGCCCGTCCTTGGGGACCTTCCGGCCGGGCGCGGTCATCCCGGAGTTGCCGAGGAAGGCCCGCTTGCCGATCCGGACGCGGTCCACCCGGAAGCGCCCGCCGTCCAGCTCGTACGGCGCGACCATCGTGTCGTCGGCGAGGAACGCGCCGTCGCCGACCGTGGTCATCGAGGGCAGCGCCAGCACCGTGGACAGCTCGACGTCCCGGCCGACCCTCATGCCGAGGGCGCGCAGCCACAGGGGGGTGGCGGCGCTCGCGTACAGCGGGAAGAGCCACACGCGCGCCATCGACATCAGGCGGCCGGTGGTCCACGCCTGCCAGGCCTGGCGGCCGTGGATCGGGTGCAGCCCGGCGTGCAGGCCGACGGCCAGCAGCCGCACCGCGGCCAGGACCGCCAGGGCGAAGACCGCCATCGAGACCACGGTGGCGAGCGGCACGCCGTACAGGGCGCCGGCGAGGGTGCCCTCGCGGGTCAGCAGGAGGAGGCCGGGGACCGCGGCGGCGACCGGCAGCAGGCCCAGTGCCAGCGCGGTCAGGCCGTAGACGGCCGACCAGCGGCGGGAGCGGGCCGGGCGCTCGCCGGGGGAGCGGCGGGCCCGGCCCGTCCGGACGGCCGGCACCCCGGCCCAGCGCTGGCCGGAGGGCACCGCGCCGGCCACCGCCGAGCCGGGGAGGACCTGGGCGTTCTTGCCGATCCGGGTGCCGGGCAGGAGCGTGGAGCGGGCCCCGACCACGGCCCCGGCGCCGATCCTGATCTCGCCGACGTGCACCAGGTCGCCGTCGATCCAGTAACCGCTCAGGTCGACCTCGGGCTCGACCGCGGCGTTGCGGCCGAGCCGGAGCATGCCGGTGACCGGCGGCGGGGAGTGCAGGTCGGCGTCCGGGCCGATCCGGGCGCCGAGCGCGCGGGCGTAGTGGGTGAGCCAGGGGGCGCTGGAGACCGCGGTCACGCCCAGTTGCTCGGCGAGCCGGTCGGCGAACCACAGCCTCAGGTGGACCGCCCCGCCCCGCGGGTGGGAACCGGGCTCCAGCCGGCGCAGCAGCAGCCGCGCGCTCCCGGCGGCCAGCGCGATCCGCCCGGCGGGGCTGACGAACAGCAGTCCGCCCGCCAGCACCCACCACCAGGACACGGCCGCCCACGGCGGACCGGCGAGGGTGCCGAGAGCGGCCAGGCCGACCAGCCACCGCATCCCGCCGGCGGTGAGCAGCACCACGGTGAGCAGGGCCTGCGCGACCGCGGCGCGCCGCGGCACCGGCGCGACCGTCCGCGTCGCGGCGGGCGGCGGCGGCGGGGCGTCGAGGGCGCCCAGGTGCGCGGCGAGCGCGCGCAGGGTCGGGTGGTCGTAGACGTCGCCGACGGTGACCGCCGGGTGGCGTTCCCGCAGCGCCGACACCAGCCGGGCCGCGGCCAGACTGGTGCCGCCCTCGGCGAAGAAGTCGCCCTCGGTCACGCCGAGGACGTCCCGCCAGCGGTCCGCCAGCCACGGGTCCGCGACGGGACCGGCGTCCGGACCGGTGCCGGCCGCCGTGCCCGCCGCCGTGCCGGAGACCGCGCCCGACGCCGTTCCCGGGGCTCTTTCCGGGGCCGGTCCCGCGCCCGCGGCCGTGCCGGGGAGCGGCCAGGGCAGGGCGGCCCGGTCGATCTTCCCCGAGGTGCGGGTCGGCAGGTCGCCGACCAGGGCGAGCCGGGGCACCAGCGCGGCCGGCAGCGCGTCCCGCAGCCGGTCCCGGGCCTCCTGCGGGTCGAAGCCCTCGCCGGGCACGACGTACCCGACGAGCAACTGGTGGCCGCCGCCGGTCGTGCGCACCGCGGCGGCGGCGCCGGACACCCCCGGCAGCGCCTGCAGCGCGGCGTCCACCTCGCCCAGCTCGATCCGGCGCCCGCCGAGTTTGACCTGCTCGTCCGCCCGGCCGCAGAAGACGAGCCCCTCGGGCTCGGCCCGGACCAGGTCGCCGCTGCGGTAGGCGCGCTCCCAGCCGAGGGACGGGAGCGGGGCGTACTTCTCGGCGTCCTTGTCCCGGTCGAGGTAGCGGGCCAGGCCGACACCGCCGATGACCAGTTCACCGGTCCCGCCCACGGCGACCGGCTCGCCGTCCGCGCCCACGACGGCCAGGTCCCAGCCGTCCAGCGGCAGCCCGATCCGGACCGGCCCCTCCCCGGTCAGCGGCGCCGCGCACGCGACCACCGTCGCCTCGGTCGGACCGTAGGTGTTCCACACCTCCCGCCCGGGTACGGCCAGCCGCTCGGCCAGCTCGGGCGGGCAGGCCTCACCGCCGAAGATCAGCAGCCGGACGTCGTCGAGGCTCTCCACGGGCCACAGGGCCGCCAGCGTCGGCACCGTCGACACGACGGTGACGCCCATCTCGACCAGCCACGGCCCGAGGTCCACGCCGGTGCGCACCAGCGCCCGCGGCGCGGCGACCAGGCAGGCGCCGTGCCGCCAGGCCAGCCACATCTCCTCGCAGGAGGCGTCGAAGGCCACCGACAGACCCGCCAGCACCCGGTCGCCGGGGCCGATCGGCTCGTCCCGGAGGAACAGCCGGGCCTCGGCGTCGACGAACGCCGCCGCGCTGCGGTGGGTGACCGCGACGCCCTTGGGCCTGCCGGTGGAGCCCGAGGTGAAGATGATCCACGCGTCGTCGTCCAGGCCCGGCCGGTCCGCCCCGGACGTCCCCGCCGGGCCGCTCCCGGCTTCCGCGCGGTCCGCGCGGTCCGCGCGGTCAAAAAGGACGATCTTCTCACCCTCGGTGACGACCGCGGCGACCCCGGCCTCGGCGAAGACCAGCTCGGCCCGCTCGTCGGGATCGTCGGCGTCCACCGGCACATAGGCGGCGCCGGCGGCGAGCACGCCCAGGATCGCGACGTAGAGGCCGGTCGTGCCCGAGGGCACCCGCACCCCCACCCGGTCGCCGCGGCCGACGCCGGCCGCGCGCAGCCCCCCGGCGAGCCGGTCGGCCTCGGCGCGCAGACCGGCGTAGTCGAGACGGGTCCGCCCGTCGTCCAGCGCCGCGGCGCCGGGACGGCTCCGGACGGTCTCGTCGAGGATGTCGAGCAGCGTCCGGGCGGCAGGCGCCGCCGCGCCGGGGAAGACCGCCCGAGGCGGGGCGTGCCGGACGTCCAGAACAGTGGTGTGCAAGCGTCTCTCCAGTCGCGTGACCGTGACCCCCGGCGTGTCGCGCGTGCGGCCCGGGCCGCTCTGGGATGCCACTCGTTACCTCGCTGTGACAACACAAGATCGGACGCACCCTATTCCGGCGCCGGAAGTGATATTTCTCCTAGGGGATGCGTTGGACGGTAACCGAAGCGCTACTAAGAGTGATATATCCTGGTTTTCGGGTAAACAATCAGGCACCCCCTCAGCCCGTACGGCGGAGCCCAGGCCTGCCGCCCCGTCCGAGGAGGTCGTGTCGATCATGAGAAGTCTCGAGAGCCGCACCGTGCCGGAGATCGCGCCGGTGGCCGCGGGGAGGCCGCCGGAGGCGGCACCCGTCGCCGAGCTGAAACTCGTGATCGGATCAGAGTCCGAGGAGACGGTCGTCACGCTGGCGGGCGGCCTCACCATGGCGACCGCCTGCCTGCTGGGACGGGTCCTGACCGAGCTGGTGGACCAGGGCCACCGGTTCCTCGTCCTCGACGTGAGCGCGCTCGACTCCTGCGACGGCGCCGGCTGGACGCTGCTTTTGGGCATCCGCTGGCGGCTGGCCACGGTCTCGGGACGGCTGAGGCTCGCCGGCCTGCCGCCGCGTCTGATGCGCTCGTGCCGCCAGATGGAACTGGCCGAGGTGTTCGAACTGGACGGGCTGGCCGCGCAGCCGGTGGGCTGAGGAGCGGAGGCCGTGCCGGGCCGCGGGCCCGCCCGCTCCGCACGGGTGCCGCGGCCGTGCGGCGACCGCGGCCGGCGCGCCCCGGCTCGCCGTACGGAGGCCCCGGCTCGCCGTACGGAGGCCCCGGCTCGCCGTACGGAGGCCCCGGCTCACCGTACGGAGGCCCCCGCGGGGACGGCGGTTTCGGAGGGCGGCCGGGTCTGCTCGACGAGCAGGTGCGCGACGTCGCGCAGGCAGTGCCGCCGCCGGTAGGCGGCGCGCTGGCGGGCCGCACCCGAGCCCCCGGACCGCAGCCGGTTCAGCACCTCCGTGACGAAGGCCAGGTCGCCGCTGCGTTCCAGGGCGGGCCGCGCCCGCTGCACCAGGCCCCCGACCAGCTTCCAGGCGGGCCTCCGCCGGCCCGAGAGCAGGTCGTACCCGCTGCCCTCCAGGCCGTCGTGGGCCGCCCGCCAGTAGGCCACGTTGAGCAGTGTCTGGTCGACCGCCGGAGCCGGCAGTCCTCTCCTGACGTCGGCGAGGGCGACGGTGCACAGCGCCCTGACCAGGCCCGCCAGCGCGACGGCCTCGTCGACGGTCGCGCACGCGTCGGCGCCGCGGAACTCCAGGGTGGGCAGGTGGTGGGAGGGCCTGATGTACCAGTAGACCATTCCCCGGTCCATGATCGCCCCGGTGGCGTACAGCGCGTCGACGAGGGCGTCGTAGTGCTCCGCCGAGGTGAAGAACGGCGGCGGCCCGGAGCTCGGCCAGCGGGTCCACTGCACGACGCGCCAGCTGGCGTGCCCGGTGTCGGCCCCGTCGGCGATGGGGGAGTTGCTCATCAGCGCCTGGAGCACCGGCAGCCACGGGCGCAGGTGGTTGCTGACCTGGACGGCCTCGTGGCGGTCGGGGATGCCGATGTGGACGTGGCAGCCGCAGACGCCCTGTCCCTGCAGGACGCCGCCGTACTGCCGGTGCATGCGCTGGTAGCGGGGGGAGGGGGTCAGCGGCGGCGGGCCGGTGTTCCCGAGCAGCGAGGTGCCGGAGGCGGCCAGGCGCACTCCGGCGGACTCGGCCGCGGCGGCCGCGGCGGCCCGGAGCCCGGCCAGGTCGTGCCGGAGCCGTCCCAGGTCGGTGTGGACGAGGCTGTTGGTCTCGATCTGGAACCGCATGAGCTCCGGTTGGACCCGGTCGGAGAGCGCGGCGCCGATCCGCCTGCGGACGGCGTCCGCGACGGGCACGACCCGCCCGGTCTCGGGGTCGATGATCAGGAACTCCTCCTCCACGCCCATGGTGAGGGCCTGCTCCGGGGAGGAGGGCCCGGCGACGAGGGGGTTCATGCCCGCGACGGCCCTCTCCCGGCCGAACTCCCGGAAGCAGGTCCAAAAAAAACCGGCACAGTGCTCATATGTTTTCTTTCCCTGCATAAGTCGCAAAACGGTAGAAACACCTCCTTCCCGGGCTGAATCGGAAAAAACCCGCAGAACCTTCGGGTGTGCCGCGCCCGGAGCCGGCCATCCCCGCGATTCGGAATGATCGTTCTGTGATCGACCGTACGCTCTCCGTGTTTTCCGGCAGGCTGGAGCGGACCCCATCCGACACGGGAGACGAGATGCACGGTGAGCACGGCCCCACCCCCAGGTCCGTACGGCGCGGCCGCATACCCCACGACGAGTCCCCGCCCGAGTTCCCCGCCCCGGCCGGTCCCGGCGGGCAGGACGGAACGGTCACCCTCCCGCGTCTCCCCGGCAAGGGGACCCGGGCCCGGCCGCGGACCCTCCGCGGCGGCCTGTCCGGGCCCGTGCTCGTCGGCGGCCTCCTCCTCCTGGTGGGGGCCGGCGGTCTGTCCGCCGTGTGGCCGACCGCGACCGGGCCGTCCGCCGCGCCGGGCCACGGGGCCCCGTTCCCGGCCGCGTCACCGCGGGGCGGCGACCTGACGACCGGCTCGGAGTCCGCCGCCTCGACGCCCGCCCCCTCCCGCGCCGCGCCCCCGGAGGAGACGGGGACCGGGCAGGAGGGGGCGGACGGCTCCCCTCCCGGGACGGCGGACGGCCTTCCCCCGGGCGCGGAGGCCGGGTCCTCGGCCCGGGTCGCGACCGGACCGGAGACCGGCCCGCCGGGCGCCGCCGTCGTGGAACGCCCCCGCCCCCGCGTGACGACCGTTCGGGGGGACGCCGCCGGGCGGAGCGATTCCACCCGGACGGGCGGAGCGGCGTCCGTCGGCCGCGGGCCCGGCGGAGCGACGATCAGACCGGCCGTGCCGTACGGCGCGGCGCCGTCCGGTGGGACGGGAGCCCCCGGTGCCGGAAGGCCGTCCGCCGAGACGGGACCGTCCGGCGGCGGAAGGCCGCCCTCCGGCCGGGACGGCGCCCCGGGCGACGGGCCGGCGCCCCGCGCGGACGGCGCGGACGGCGGCGCACCCGACGGCGCCGACGCCCTCGACCCGCGCTTCAGCAGCGCCTACGTCTGCAGGCGCCTGCCCCGGGGGGACTGGCGTCACTCCTCCTGCGTGCGGGCGTGGGAGGACTTCGAACGCTCCGCCGGCCGATCCCGGCAGTGAGGACGCCGGTGAACGCCCCCGGGGGATCCCGGATCCCGGCGGCGGACCGGGATCCCGCCCGGCCCGGTCCGCCGCCGGTCCGGGCCGTCCTCAGCCGGGCGGCGGGGCGATCGGCGGCAGGACGGCTGCGGCGGCCTCCCGGTCCGCCCCGGTCGCCTCCAGCAGATCGACGATGACGGACCGCAGCTGCGCGGTCATGGCGTCCGTGGAGAGCCCCGCCCGGCCCGGGGGCATCTCGGACAGCAGCGCCGCCGCCTTCGTGACGGCGGCCCTGGTCCCCTCGGGCGGGAGGCCGGCCTCCAGCTCGTCGCGGAACAGGAGCACGGCTCCGGCGAGCTCCCGCAGGGCCGTCGGGAGCGCGGCGGGCGGGGACTCCGCCTGGCTCAGGGCGACGAGGGCCCGCCGGGACAGCACCCGCATGTTCCGCAGCGCGAGGTCGACCGGCGTCGAGGCCGTGTCGTACCTCAGGAAGCGCTCACGCCGGCGGTGGCGCAGCGGCGCGATGGCCGTGATCTCCCGGCCCGTCTCCAGAGCCCGGCCGAACGCCTCCACCGAGGAATGGGTCTTCCTGGCCTCCTCCAGCACGGCCGCGGCGCGCTCCGGATCGGCCTGTTCCAGGGCCTCCGCCGTACCGGTGAACGCGGCGGCCAGCGACTCCAGGACGGCCGCGGCATGGCGGTGCACGATGGCGGCCGGACTGGCGGGCAGCAGAGCGACGGCCGTGATGCCCAGCACCCCGCCGATCAGCGCGTCGACCATGCGGTCCAGCCCTCCGGTGCCGCTGGGCGGCAGCAGGGTGGCGACCAGGACCGCCGACGACCCCGCCTGCAGCACGATCAGCGTGCCGCTGTCCAGGAGCACCGCGGTGCCCATCGCCAGCGCGACGACGAGGGAGATCTGCCAGGGCCCGGAGCCGATCTGGAGGATCAGCAGGTCGCCGACGCCCACGCCCAGGCTCACCCCGGCGACCAGTTCGGCCGCCCGCCGCACCCGCTGGCCGACGGCGACGCCGATGCAGACCACCACGGCGATCGGCGCGAAGAAGGGGCGCTCGTGGCCGAACAGGTTCGTGGCCACGACCCACGCGAGCCCCGCCGCCACGGAACACTGGACGATGGAAGGGCTCATGAAGGCCAGCCGCTGCAGCCGGCCCCGCACATCGACCTCCACGGACCCTCCCCCTGACGTGCGACCTTCTCCGCAGATGCTGCCATACCCGCCCACCCTTCCCGTCGACGAGTACCGCGCCGATCCGCGGGTAGCCGGTGACGGGTCGGGGACGGACGACGGAGGGGGACGGACGTGGGGAACGGGTCCGGGACGGGGCGGCTGCGGAAGGTCGCGCGCGAGGTCTTCGGCTGGGAGGACCTGCGCGACGGCCAGATCGAGGCCATGCGCCACCTGCTGGACGGCGGCGACGCGCTCGTGGTCATGCCGACCGGCAGCGGGAAGTCGGCCGTCTACCAGGTGCCCGCGCTCCTGCTCGACGGGCCCACGGTGGTCGTCTCGCCGCTGATCGCCCTCCAGCGGGACCAGGTCGCGGGCCTGGCCGAGGCCGACGTGGGCGGGGCCGTCGCGGTCAACTCCGCGCAGTCGGGCGGCGAGGCCTCCCTGGAGGCCGTACGGGCGGGCCGCGCCGAGTTCGTCTTCCTCTCGCCCGAGCAGCTCGCCAAACCCGAGACCGTGGAGCGGCTGCGCGCCGCGAAGCCCTCGCTGATCGCCATCGACGAGGCGCACTGCGTCTCCGCCTGGGGGCACGACTTCCGCCCCGACTACCTGCGGCTCGGGCAGGTCGTCGAACGGCTCGGCCACCCGCCCGTGGTGGCGCTGACCGCCACGGCCACCCCGGTGGTCCGCGAGGAGATCGCGGCCTCGCTGGGCCTGCGGAACGCGCTCCACGTCGTGCGGGGGTTCGACCGGCCCAACCTCGACCTGGAGGTCCGCCGCTTCACCGCCGACGAGGACCTGCGGCGGGCGCTCGTGGAGGACGCCGCCTCCCGCGTCGGCCTCGGCCTGGTCTACGTCGCCACCCGCCGCGCCGCCGAGGAGTACGCCGAGGCGATCCGGGAGGCCGGCCGCAGGGTCGAGCCGTACCACGCGGGCATGAAGGCGGCCGACCGGCACCGCATCCACGAGCTGTTCCGCGACGGCGGACTGGACGTCGTCGTGGCGACCTCGGCGTTCGGCATGGGCATCGACAAGCCGGACGTGCGCTTCGTGCTGCACGCCGCCCCACCGGAGTCGCCGGACTCCTACTACCAGGAGATCGGCCGGGCCGGACGGGACGGGGAACCCGCCGCCGCGGTGCTGTTCTACCGGCCCGAGGACCTGGGCCTGCGCCGGTTCTTCGCCGGAGGCAGGGCCGACGAGGAGCTCCTGCTGCGGGCCGCGACGCTGATCTGCGGGCACGGCGGCACGGTGCCCGCCCGCGAGCTGCGCGAGGTGCTCGACGTCAGCGCCACCCGCCTGACCCGGGCGGTGAACCTGCTGGAACGCGCGGGCGCCGTCGAGGTCACCGCGGAGGGCGACCTGCGCGCGGTCCCCGGCGGGCCCGGCCCGGAGAAGGCCGTGGAGACGGCGGTGGAGCTGGAGGAGACCCGCCGCCGCATCGACGACTCGCGCATCGACATGATGCGCGGCTACGCCGAGACCACCGGGTGCCGCCGCCGGTTCCTGCTGGAGTACTTCGGCGAGCCGTACGAGCGGGCCTGCGGGGAGTGCGACACCTGCCGCGCCGGCGTCGCCGAGGCCCCCGAGGTCGACGACGGCCCCTTCGCGATGCACGCCCGGGTACGGCACAGCGCCTGGGGCCCGGGAACGGTGATGAGCCGGGAGAACGACCGGGTCACGGTCCTGTTCGAGGAGGTCGGCTACAAGACGCTCTCCCTGGAGGCCGTCGAGCGCGACCACCTCCTGGTGGCCGGATAGCGCCGCTCCCCGTCCGGTCCCGGACGGGCGGCCTGATGGCCGATCACCGCCTCACGTCGCAGGCGTTACACTCTCCCCATGGTAGGCCGCGCCCTCTTCCTCTCCTTCGGTTGCATCGCGCTGTTCTTCGGGGTGGGTCTCTCCTTCGGAGACGAGCCGCAGGAGATGCAGCAGGCGCCGGTCTTCGCCCTGACGGGGATCGGACTGATGGTCGGCGGCGCCGCGTGCGGCGCCGCGGAGCGCCGGCACGTCCCCCCCGCGCAGCACTACCCTCTTCCCGGGCACCACGGGCAGGCACAGCCGCCGCTTCCTCAGGCGTACGACCCGCAGGCGTACAACGCCCAGACCCAGCAGGCCTACAACCCGCAGGGCTACACCACGCCCTATCCTCCCGGGTAGGGTCTCGGCGATCGCCGCGGTCAGCTCCTCATCCGCCATCCGCTGTGCGACGGGATGACCCGGCGGGGCGTGGAACCGGTCCTCAGCCGTCCCCGAAGACCTCGGCGGTGGCGGTGGCGGTGGCGGCGCGGGCCACCCAGGCGGTCAGGACCTCGGGGTCGGTGCAGGAGGCGATCCGCTCACGCTGGGAAGGACTCGGCGCGAGCCCGCGGGCCTCCAGGACGAGGACCAGCATCTCGGCTTTCGTGTGCACCTCCGCGCGTGCCTCCGCGCGTGCCTCCGCGCGTGCTTCCGCGATGGCCTCCCGCCGTCGCATGAGCCGCTCGATGCCGCTCTCGGTCTCCGGGGTGATGGTGCTCATGATCTCCTCCAGCCGTGCGCGGACCGGCTCCGCGAGATGTCCGTACAAGTAATCGTAGTAGACGGGGCCCCGGTCGTCCTCGACCTCGGCCATGGCGGTCCCCACCGTGGCCACCACGTCGAAGTCGTCGCTGTGCGCGATAGCGCACAGCACGGCGAGCTCCGGAGAGGCCAGCACGTCCTCGGTGGTGCGGGGGAGGGGGAGCTGGTCGGGGCCGACGACGACCGGACGGAGCAGCATGCACGAGTCGGTCGGCATGATCGGCCGGTCGTAGCGGGCGGCTACGGCCTTGTTGAGGCAGACCACGACGAGGAGCACCGCGCACCGGTGCCGCCCCATCAGGCCGCCGACGTAGGCCGCCCAGGACCAGACCTTCCGGTCGTCCCACGCCCGCTGGACCTCCACGATCACGAAACGCCGGCCGCCGTCGGGGCCTTCGACCGAGATGACCGAGTCGGCCATGTACTCGGCGGGCAGCCGCTCGTTCAGCTCCACCGACTCGAGGCGGGCGTCGTGGTATCCGTCCGGGTGGGCTTTCAGCCCCAGAGCGAGGAGCTCCAGGGCGAAGGCGGGGCGGCGCCTGGTCATCTCCAGGGGCATTTCATGCTCATGGCCGGGGGACACGATCCTCCCTTCAAAGGGTAATCAATACTTTACTATCAGTGTCGATCGGTCTCGCCCGATGACGTTGCGGCGCCGGTCCGGAAGGAGCGGATCAGGATGGGCAGCGCCGCCAGCAGAGCGATCCCTCTCAGCACGCCGGCGGCGAGGTACGGGACACGCAGGCCGAACGCGTGCGCCACCAATCCGCCGGCCAGAGCTCCGAGCGGGATCAGTCCCCAGCCGATCATCCTGTAGACGCCGTTGACCCGGCCGAGCATCCCGGACGGCACGCTCTGCTGGCGGAGACCGAGGGTCACGATGTTCCAGAGGGTGACGACGAAGCCGTTGCCGGCCAGCAGGATTCCGAGCGCGGTCGCGTTCGGGCTCAGCCCGATCCCGACGAAGACGATGACGTTCGCGGTGAGCGCGGCGAGCAGTACGGGAATCGCGCCGAAGTGGGTGATGAGGCGCGCGCCGACCAGGCCGCCGAGCAGGCTGCCCGTCGCCGCCCCGGCCAGCAGCAGTCCGTAGCCGCGCGTGCCGAGGTGCAGGACCTGGGTGGCCAGCAGGACGAGGGTGGCGTTGGCCAGGTGGGCGCAGAAGGTGTTGGTGCCGAGCAGGAGCGCCAGAGTGCGCAGCAATCGGTGACGGGCCAGCCACCCCAGGCCGTCGGCGATGGCCGTGCGCATCGGTGGGTGCCGATCGCGCCGGGGTCCGCGCCGGGGGAGGGTCGCGAGCAGGACGGCGGACAGAGTGAGGAAGCCGGCGTCCACGCCGAACGGCAGTGCTGCGGCGACCGCGAACAGCAGACTGCCGATCATCGGGCCGGCGAACTCCCGGCCGATGGTCGTGATCGTCTGCTGGTGGCCGTTCGCCGTGTGCAGCAGGGGTCCGGCGGCGAGGTTCGGCACGATCGCCTGAGCCGCGTTGGCGGAGACGACCGTGCAGGCGCCCAGCCCGAAGGCCAGGGCCGCGAGCATCGCAATGCCGAGGCGGCCGGACGCGGCGAGGACCGCGAGGACGGTGACGATCACTGCCTGGACCGCCTGGGAGCGCCGCAGGAGGCCGACCCGGTCGCAGCGGTCGACGATCGCGCCGACAGGCAGGGACAGCAGCAGCCACGGCAGGTAGGCCGCCGCGGAGACGACCGACACCAGTCGCGGGTCGCGCGTGATCGTGACGGTCAGCAGCGCGATCGCCGCGGCGACCACCCCGTCGCCGACCGCGGTGACACCCGTGGCCCACCACAGCCGCCAGAAGGCCGCGGGCAGACGCGGCTCGGCCTCGTTTCCCGGCATGTCCGACCTCATGTCGGGATCCTGCGGTCCCGGGTGCTCCCACGACAGCATTTAGGCCCCGGCTACATAATCGATCGATGGCTTTGACGATCCATCTCGGCGTGGCCGAGCTGGCGGCGACGAGGTTTTCCGTCTCACCGCTGTCGGAGACGGTGGCGGGCCTGCAGCAGCTGAGCGGCCGTGACCGCAACCCGGTCAACCTGCGATGGCTGCACTGGGCGGCCGACGAGCTCGCCCGTCGGCCCCTCGACCTGTCGCATACGTGGCCGCTGCTCGTCAGCGACCGGCCGAGTTGGCCGGAGTTCCTCGTCCCCGCCCCGTCCGGCGCGGGGTCGTCCATCGACGATGAACTGGCCGCGCTGCGGAGAACGACGGCCCGTCAGGTGCGGGCCAGCCTCCGGCGCGTCTTCGGTGAACGGCTCCCCGATGTGGCCGCCGCGCTCGCCGCCCGGCCGGCGGCCGGTCTGCGGGCGATCGCCGCGGAACTGAGCACGGCGCACGAGCGGCTCGTCGCGCCGCACTGGCCTCGGATCCGGAGCGTGCTCGATGCGGACGTCGGCCACCGCGCCAGGCGGCTGGCCGCAGGCGGTGCCGAGAAGTTGTTCGCCGACCTGCATCCGGATCTGCGGTGGTGCGATGGCCGGCTGATGCTGGGAGGAGAGCGCTGGCGCACCGAGCGCGTGGTGAATCGCGGTCCGGGCGGGCTGGTCCTCATCCCGGTCGTTCTCGGCTCGCCGTACGTGCTGGTCAAACAGAGCACGTCGACGCAGACCACGGTGCGCTATCCGGCACGGGGCGTCGGAGCGCTGTGGACGGCGGGGACGCGGCCGTCCGCGGGGAGCACGGTGCGGTTGCTCGGCCGGGTGCGGGCCGAACTGCTCGAGACGCTCCGGTCGCCCGCGACGACGACGGATCTGGCTCGTGCGCTCGGTGTCACTCCCAGCGCGGTCTCGCAGCACCTCGGAGTGCTGCGCGAGAGCGGGCTCGTCGCGCGCGAGCGCTGCGGGCGCAACGTCCTGTACATGACGACCGCGCTGGGGGCGTCCTTGTGCGGGACGCCTCCCGGCGGCTGAGCGGGCATCCGGATGTGGGACCGGCCGGGACGCGGTGTCCCAACGGCCCGGATCGGACGATGGGAAGGAAACCGCTGACGAACCTCGCTTCGAGGGGCGGCACGACGTCGGCGCCGGTGCTGACAGCGGCCCGAAGCCATCAGGGGCGACAAAAAGCCCCAGACTCTCGGCTGATGCCGTGAGCTGGGGCTTCGTCTCCCGTTCGACCGGGAAGAACCCGGCCGTGGAGCGTGGTGGACGATACAGGGATTGAACCTGTGACCTCTTCCGTGTCAGGGAAGCGCTCTCCCGCTGAGCTAATCGTCCGGGCGTGAAGACCAGAGGTGGAGACGGGATTTGAACCCGTGTACACGGCTTTGCAGGCCGTTGCCTCGCCTCTCGGCCACTCCACCGAGTGAGACCCGAGGGGCCTCTCCGAGCGGAAGACGGGATTCGAACCCGCGACCCTCACCTTGGCAAGGTGATGCTCTACCACTGAGCCACTTCCGCGCGCCTCCGCCGGGCGTTCCGGCCCGTGGCGACGAGAGAACTCTAGCGGGTTTTCCGGGTGGTTGCGTAACCGCGCGTCACGGCGGCGGGTGCGCACGGGGCCGGGGAGAGGCGCGGACGGCGGAGCCGGGGCGGCGACCGGTTCGTCCGATGTGGCCGCGTGCGGTAGAAACACGAGGTGGAGTCGTTGAAGCTGGGCCCGCTGGAGGTGTGGCCGCCGGTCGTGCTGGCGCCCATGGCCGGGATCACCAACGCCGCGTTCCGCACGCTCTGCCGCGAGCAGGGCGGCGGGTTGTTCGTCTGCGAGATGATCACGACGCGGGCGCTGGTGGAGCGGAACGCCAAGACGCTCAAGATGATCCGGTTCGCACCGGACGAGCGGCCCCGGAGCCTCCAGCTCTACGGGGTGGACCCGGTGACCGTCGGCCGGGCCGTCCGCATGGTCGCCGACGAGGGCCTGGCCGACCACGTGGACCTCAACTTCGGCTGCCCGGTGCCCAAGGTGACCCGGCGCGGAGGAGGCTCCGCCCTGCCGTACAAGCGCAACCTGCTCCGCGCGATCCTGCGGGAGGCCGTGCGCAACGCCGGTGCGCTCCCGGTGACGATGAAGATGCGCAAGGGCATCGACGACGACCACCTCACCTACCTGGACGCCGGCCGGATCGCGGTCGAGGAGGGCGTCGCGGCCATCGCGCTGCACGGCCGCACCGCGGTCCAGCACTACGGCGGGACGGCCGACTGGGAGGCGATCGCCCGGCTCAAGGAGGCGGTGACCGAGATCCCGGTGCTCGGCAACGGCGACGTCTGGAGCGCCGACGACGCGCGGCGGATGATGGCGGAGACCGGCTGCGACGGCGTCGTGGTGGGCCGGGGCTGCCTGGGCCGGCCGTGGCTCTTCGCCGACCTGGCCGCGATGTGCGCGGGGAGCGACGAGCGGGCCAGGCCCCGACTGGGGGAGGTCGCCGCGGTCATGGAGCGGCACGCCGCGCTCCTTGCGGAGTGCTTCGGCAGCGAGCCGCACGCCGTGGCCGACTTCCGCAAGCACGTCGGCTGGTACCTCAAGGGCTTCACCGTCGGCTCCGAGCTGCGTCGCCGCCTGGCCACCTCGGAGACCCTCGCCGGGCTCCGCGAGGGGCTGGCCGAGCTCGACCCCGCCCAGCCCTGGCCCGGCAAGGTGGCGGACGCGCCGCGCGGCAAGACCCACGCCCGCGACCGCGTGCACCTGCCCGCGGGCTGGCTCGACGACCCGTACGACCTGGCCGTGCCCTGCGCGGACGCCGAACTCGACACCTCGGGCGGCTGACCCGCTCCGCACCGGCCGAGGAACACGACCGGCGCGGGTTCCGGTCCTGCCGCCATCGGCCCGTCCGCGCTGGTCCCTCCGCGGGCGGATCAGGACCGCCGCGTGCGCGGGTCGGCCGCCGGGTTTCAGGCGCCGGCGACGTCGACCGTGCCGCCGCTGCGCCAGTAGACGTTGTTCTCGCGGGTCAGCAGGCCCTCGTCGACCAGGTAGCGGCGCAGCGCCGCGTGGTCGTCGTGGAAGGCGCGCAGCACCACGTTGACGTCCTTCTCCGAGTAGCGCACGCCGGGCTCGAAGACCTGGGCCACGTAGTTCAGCACGACGAGCTGCTTGTCGCGTTTGGTGGGGATGGCCCGCAGCCGCCCCTCCACGAGGAAGGCGCGCAGCACCTTCTCCTCGGGGGAGACCGGCTCGGGCGGCGGGGCCGCGGCGTGCAGCAGCTCGCGGAAGCGCTCCCGCCGCAGCCGCCACACCCCCTCGTGGTCGTGCACGGCCAGACCGCCGCGTTTCAGCCGGTCCAGCGCCAGGAGCATCGCGTCCCGCTCCAGCCCCGCCTCCTCGGGCGCGCGCTCCAGTGCCAGCGCCGACAGCACCCGCAGCGTGTCGTCCTGGTAGAGCAGGCCGAGCACCTGCCTGATCGCCTCATCGCTCATGCCCCTATTTTCACGGGTCCCGCGGGTCGGGCGCGCGCGTAGTGCGTGGAGGTGCTCTCCGGCACGCACTTGAAGCGCCGGGTGAGGCGGGGGCCGGCCGCAGCAGCCCGCGGAGGCCGCGGCAGCGGGCGGCGGCGCGCCCTCCGGCAGGAGCCGGCGGGCGAGGCCGACGCGGCGCCCGGTCGGGTACTGGTGCGGCGCCATGCCGAACTCGCGGCCGACCGCGGCCCGGCGCGGTCAGAGGCGGTTGAGCCCGATGACGTGGAGCACCGCGCGGCCCTCCTCGTCGGAGGCGGCCAGGTCGACCTGGGCGTCGATGCCCCAGTCGCCGTCGCCCGCCGGGTCGGCGATGACCTGCCGGACCCTCCAGAGCTCCTTCTCCTCCTCGATGCGGAGCAGGGCCGGGCCGCGGGCGTCCGGACCGGTGCCGACCTCCTCGTGGTCGTCGTAGTAGGCGTCCAGGGCGGCGGGCCAGTCGACGTCCGGGGCGAGCCCGGCGAGCTCCTCCTCCTTCTCCATCGCGACCAGCTCCACCAGGCGGAACATCGCGTTGCGGACCAGCACCCGGAAGGCGCGCGGGTTGCCGGTGACCGGGCGCGGCTTGACCTCGATCTCCTCCTCGGACTCCAGCGCCGCCGCCGGGTTGGTCAGCTTCTCCCACTCGTCGATCAGACTGGAGTCGACCTGGCGGACCAGCTCGCCGAGCCACTCGATGAGGTCGACCAGGTCCTCGGTCTTCAGGTGCTCGGGGATGGTCCGCGACAGCGTGCGGTAGGCGTCGGCGAGGTAGCGGAGCACGGTGCCCTCGGAGCGGGCCAGCTCGTAGTGGCCGACGTACTCGGTGAAGGTCATCGCCTGCTCGTACATGTCGCGCACGACGCTCTTGGGGCTGACCGTGTAGTCGGCCACCCACGGGTGGCCCCGCCGGTAGGTCTCGTAGGCGCCCAGCAGCTCCTCGGCCAGGGGCATCGGGTGGGTGATCTCGGCCAGGAGCTCCATCCGCTCCTCGTACTCGATCCCGTCGGCCTTCATCTGCGCGACGGCCTCGCCCCGGGCCTTCTTCAACTGGGCGGACAGGATCTGGCGCGGGTCGTCGAGGATGGACTCCACGATCGAGACCATGTCGAGGGCGTAGGTGGGGGCCTCGCGGTCGAGCAGTTCGAAGGCGGCCAGCGCGAAGGTCGACAGCGCCTGGTTGAGCGCGAAGTCCTCCTGCAGGTCGATGGTGAGGCGCGCCCGGCGGCCCTGCTCGTCGGGTTCGTCGAGCTGCTCCACCACGCCGCCCGCCAGCAGCGAGCGGTAGATCGCGATGGCCTGGCTGATGTGCCGCCGCTGCCACTTGCGGTCCTCGTGGTTGTCGGTGAGCAGGTGCTTCATCGCGGCGAAGCAGTCGCCGGGCCGGTTGATGACCGCCAGCAGCATGGCGTTGCTGACCTTGAAACGGGAACCGAGCGGCTCCGGCTCGGCCTCCTGGAGCTTGGCGAAGGTCTCCTCGCTCCAGCCGACGAAGCCCTCCGGCGGCTTCTTGCGGGCGTAGCCGCGCCGCCGCTTGGGGTCGTCGCCGATCTTGGCCAGCGCCTTCTCGTTCTCGATGACGTACTCGGGGGCCTGGCAGGCGACGTAGCCGATGGTGTCGTAGCCGGCCCGGCCCGCCCGCCCGGCGATCTGGTGGAACTCGCGGGCGCGCAGCCGCCGGACCTTGCTGCCGTCGTACTTGCTGAGCGCGGTGAACAGCACGGTGCGGATCGGCACGTTCACGCCGACGCCGAGGGTGTCGGTGCCGCAGATGACCTTCAGCAGGCCGGCCTGGGCCAGCCGCTCCACCAGGCGGCGGTACTTGGGCAGCATGCCGGCGTGGTGCACGCCGATGCCGTGCCGGACCAGCCGGGACAGGGCGCGGCCGAAGTTGGTGGTGAAGCGGAAGCCGCCGATCAGCGAGGCGATGGCCTCCTTCTCGGCCTTGGTGCACATGTTGATGCTCATCAGCGACTGCGCCCGCTCCATGGCGGAGGCCTGGGTGAAGTGCACCACGTAGACCGGGTACTGGCCGGTGGAGAGCATCTCCTCCAGCGTCTCGTGCAGCGGGGTCATCCGGTAGGAGTAGACCAGCGGGACCGGGCGCTCGGCGTGCTTGACCACCGCGGTGGGCCGGCCGGTGCGCCGGGTCAGGTCCTCCTCGAACATGCTGACGTCGCCGAGGGTGGCCGACATCAGGACGAACTGCACGTTCGGCAGCTCCAGCAGCGGCACCTGCCAGGCCCAGCCGCGGTCCGGCTCGGCGTAGAAGTGGAACTCGTCCATCACGACCTGGCCGATGTCGGCCGCCGCGCCGTCGCGCAGCGCGACGTTGGCGAGGATCTCCGCGGTGCAGCAGATGACGGGCGCGCCGGGGTTCACGCTCGCGTCGCCGGTCATCATGCCGACGTTCTCGGTGCCGAACAGCGCGCACAGGTCGAAGAACTTCTCCGACACCAGCGCCTTGATCGGCGCGGTGTAGAAGGTGCGCACGTCGCGGGTGAGGGCGGTGAAGTGCGCCCCCGCCGCGACCAGGCTCTTGCCCGAGCCCGTCGGGGTGGCCAGGATCAGGTTGTTGCCCGAGACCACCTCGATCAGGGCCTCCTCCTGGGCCGGGTAGAGGGTGAGCCCCCGCTCGGTGTTCCACTCGACGAAGGCGTCGAAGATGGCGTCGGGGTCGGCGTCGATCTCTTCGGGCAGGCGATCTACAAGGCTCACCCTCCCATCCTGCCGAAGAACGGGCGGTGGTCGGACCACCGGGGCGGTAGAGATGCCGTCAATTCCCGAGAATCCAGCGGGATCCGGTCGAACGGGTGAGCAGCAGACCGCCCACCAGCAGACCGGAGCCGAGCACGGGCCACGGCCCGGGGGCGAAACCGGACACGGTCAGGACGAGCAGCCCCGCGCCGGCGAGCGTGAGCGCGGCGGCGATCCTGACGGTCCCCCCGCGGTACGGCGCCGCCGCCGGGGGCTCCTCGAAGCGCGACAGCCCGCGCAGCAGCGGCCACAGGACCAGCACGAGCGCGGCCAGCCACAGCGGCCAGCCGGACAGCCAGGCCGCCGATCCCGGCTCCGGGGTGGGGACGCCCAGCCCCACCACGACCACCGCGGTGACGCAGAACAGCGCGCTCATGTGCCACAGGTAGACGGTCATCATGCGCGGACCGGCCCAGCCCAGCGCCCGTGCCGCCGCCGGTCGGCGGGCGAGGGCGCCGATCTGCCGGCGCAGGGCGAGCGCCAGCCCGATCTGCCCGGTCCCCACCGCCAGCAGCGCCACCGTGGGCGGCGCCATGTTGGACACCGCGGCCCCCGGCATTCCGATCATGCTGCCCGGGTAGGGGCCGAGGGCCACCAGGAGCGCGGCCAGGCCGTACCCCGCCGCCGCCATGCCCCACAGGCGGGTCCGGGGGAGGTCCAGGCGGCCGTCGGCGTACAGGAAGCCGAGCTGGTGCACCGCGAGCCAGACCAGGCCGATGTTCGCCCAGCCCGCGACCTCCAGGCCGCAGGCGAACCGCAGCACGTCGACCACGACGGCCCCCGCCGCCAGCGCCGCCGGCACGCGCAGGCCGTACGCCGCGCCGAGCCGGAGCATCAGCGGCGTCGCCGCCACCGCGATGAGGTAGACCGCCAGGAACCACAGCAGCTGCCCGGCCAGGCGCGAGGCCGTGACCACCGGCTGGGACGGCAGGCCGAGGGCGAGCAGCAGATGGGGCAGGGGCAGCCAGACCGCCGCCAGCGGCAACACCGGCCAGGCCAGGCGGCGCAGCCGCGCCGCGAGCCAGGCGGGCGAGCCGTCGCCGCGCCGGAGCGCGGCGCGGTGGCTGATCGCGCCCGCCGCGCCCCCGGCGAAGAACACCAGGGGCATCACCTGGCTGATCCAGGTGATCGCCCAGGCGTTCCCGGCGGCCAGCGCGTTGCCGGTGGTGATCCGGTCGCCGGCCAGGGAGAGCACCGGCATGCTCCAGTGCTGCAGCACCACCAGGGCCGTGCCGAACAGGCGCAGGACGTCGATGAACAGGTCGCGGCCGGGGGGCGCGAGCACCGGGGGGACAGGTCGTGCGGGAGGGGGCGTGGAGCGGGTCAGGACGGCGGTCACCGGTCGCCTCGATTCGTCAGGGGGGCAGTGCTCCGAGGGCTCCGAGCCTTCCGCGAAACCTCCGGCGGCACAGTGACGGCTCCCGCCCTCTTCGGCGCATGATCACCCCACTGGCGGGGGTAGGGCCCGCCCTACCCCCGTACGCCTGCGCACCGGGTCGATCGCGCCGCCCGCTGCTCGTAGCGTTGCCCCCATGAGATCCCTCCTGCGCCGCATCGCCGTCGACACCCGCTACCTGCTCACCGGCTTCCCCCTCTCCTTGATCGCCTTCTGCCTGGCGGTGACCGGTTTCGCCGCCGGACTGGGGACGCTCGTCGTCTGGCTGGGCGTGCCGGTCCTGGCTGCCACGCTGATGCTGGCCCGCGGCTTCGCCGACATCGAGCGCCGCTCGCTGCCCCAAGTGCTGGGTTACCAGGTCGCCCGGCCGCGCTACCGCCCGGCGCCCGAGGGCGCCGGCTGGCTCCGGCGGATGGCCAACCCGCTGACCAGCGGGCAGTCGTGGCTGGACCTGCTGCACGCGATCGTGAGCTTCCCGGTCGCCGTCGCGACGTTCTGCATCACGGTGACCTGGTGGGCCGGGACGGTCCTCGGCCTGACCGCCCCGATCTACGGGTGGATCACCGCGAACATCCCGGACAACCATGGGCTGGCCGAACTGCTCGGCTTCGGCGACAGCGCCCTGGCGGAGGTGACGCTCCACACCGTGATCGGCGTGCTGTTCGCGATCACACTGCCGATCGTGATCCGCGGCGCGGCGCTGGTCCAGGCCGGGCTCGGCCGGGCCATGCTCACCGGGGTCGCGGAGCTGCAGGAGCGCATCGACGACCTGGCCGAGGGCCGGGCCGCGGCGGTCTCGGCCGAGGCCAACGCGCTGCGCAAGCTGGAGCGCGACATCCACGACGGCCCGCAGCAGCGCCTGGTCTCCCTGGCCATGGACCTGTCCCGGGCCCAGCGCCAGCTCAAGCGCGACCCCCAGGCGGTCGAGCGGATGCTGTCCGAGGCCATCAGCTCCACCCGCGAGACCCTGGACGAGCTGCGCGCGCTCTCGCGCGGCATCGCCCCGCCGGTGCTGACCGACCGCGGTCTGGCCCCGGCGCTGGCCGCGCTCGCCGGCCGGTGCACCGTCCCGGTCGACCTGGACGTCCAGGTGGAGGGGCGCTTCGCCGCCGCGGTGGAGAACACGGTCTACTTCGTGGTCGCCGAGTCCCTGACGAACATCGCCAAGCACAGCCACGCCACCGTCTGCACCGTCACCCTGAGCAAGACCGGTGGCGTCCTGATGCTCACGATCGGGGATGATGGGGTCGGCGGCGCACACGTCGCCAAGGGACACGGCCTGTCCGGGCTCGCCGACCGCCTCAAGGCGGTGGACGGCGAGCTGGCGGTGGACTCACCGGTGGGCGGGCCGACGGTGATCGTGGCGGAGGTGCCGTGCGGGTAGTCGTGGCCGACGACGCGGTCCTGATCAGGGCGGGCCTGATCAGGCTGCTGGAGGAGTTCGGTTGCGAGGTGGTGGCGGAGGTGGGGGACGGCGGGGGCCTGGTGGAGGCCGTCGCCGCGCACCGGCCGGACGTCTCGGTGGTGGACGTCCGGATGCCGCCGAGCTTCACCGACGAGGGCCTGCGGGCCGCGGTCGAGGCGCGGCGGCGGGTGCCGGGGGCCCCGGTGCTGATCCTGTCGCAGTACGTCGAGGTCTCCTACGCCGACGACCTGCTCGCCGACGCGCGCGGCGCGGTGGGCTATCTGCTCAAGGACCGGGTCGTGGACGTCGACGACTTCATGGGGGGCCTGCGCTCGGTCGCCTCCGGCGGCACGGTCTTCGACCCGCAGGTGGTGGCCCAGCTGATGGTGCGGCGGCGCCGCGACGACCCGCTGGCCTCCCTCACCCCGCGTGAGCGGGAGGTGCTCGGCCTGATGGCGGAGGGCCGGTCCAACCCGGCCATCGGCCGCCAGCTCGTGGTCAGCGACGGCGCGGTGGAGAAGCACGTCCGCAGCATCTTCGCCAAGCTCGGCCTGCACGTCGAGGACAGCGACCAGCACCGCCGGGTGCTCGCGGTGCTCGCCTACCTCCGCTCGTCGGGCCGGTGACGAGGGCCGGACCCGGCGGGATCCGGGAGGCGGCGCGTGCGGACGGCCGGGCCGTGACGGGACCCGGCGGGCGGGAGGCCGCGCGTCCGGACGGGCGCGGGGCGGTGCGCGCCCACGACCTGTCCGCCGGCGGCGGCGTGCTGGAGCGCGTGCACGCGACCGCCCGGACGGCGGCGCGCCTGTACGGCCTGCCCGGCGCCGAGGTCACCCTGATCAACGTGTCGGAGAACGCGACCTTCCGGGTCGACGATCCGCGGACCGGGCTGCGGGCCGTGCTGCGGGTGCACCGGCTCGGCTACCACTCCACGGCGGCGATCCGCTCCGAACTGGCCTGGCTGGAGGCGCTCCGCGAGGAGGCCGGGGTCAGGACGCCGCGGGTGCTCCGGGCCCCGGACGGCTCCCGGGTGCTGACCGTTCCGGGGGAGCCGCCCCGCGAGTGCGTCCTGTTCGAGTTCCTGCCGGGGGCCGAGCCTCCGCAGGACCGCCTGGTCGAGGGCTTCGAGCGGCTCGGCGCGATCACCGCGCGGATGCACCGGCACGCCCGGTCCTGGCGCCGCCCGGCCGGTTTCACCCGCTTCCACTGGGACCACGACGCCGCGCTGGGCGCGGAGTCCCGGTGGGGGCACTGGCGGGACGGTCCCGGCATGGACGCCGAGGCGCTCGCCGTGCTGGGCCGGCTGGCGGAGGAGCTGCGCGGGCGGCTGCGCCGCTTCGGCCGGGACGCCGGCCGCTACGGCCTGATCCACGCCGACCTGCGGCCGGCCAACCTGCTGGTGACCGGCGACGGGCCGCCCAGCGTCATCGACTTCGACGACTGCGGTTTCGGCTGGTACCTCTACGACCTGGCCGCGGCGCTCAGCTTCATCGAGCACCGCCCCGAGGTCCCGGAGATGATCGACTCCTGGCTGCGGGGCTACCGGACCGTCCTCGGCCTGCCCGCCGGGGACGAGGCCGAGGCCTGGACGTTCGTGATGTTCCGCCGCCTGCTGCTGGTCGCCTGGATCGGCAGCCACGCCGGGGTGGAGACCGCCGCCGAGCTCGGCGCGGGCTACACCCGGGGGACCTGCGAGCTGGCGGAGCGCTACCTGGCGGGGGCGTTCACCCGGTCCGGCCGGACCCGCCGCTGAGGTCGCCGCCGGCGCCTCCGCGGGAGCCGTCTCCGGTGTCTTCGGTGTCTCCGGTGTCTTCGGTGTCTCCGGTGTCTTCGGGGGATCCGGGGGATCCGGGGGATCCGCCACCGGGGGCGTCCGCGCCGGGGGCGCCGCCGAGGGCGGCCAGCTCGCGCCGGACGTCCTCGTCGTCCGGGGCCAGCTCCAGCGCCCTGGCCAGGTCGGCCGCGGCCTCCCGGTCGCGTCCGGCCGCGCGCAGCGCCAGCGCCCGGTTGAACAGCAGCGCCGGATCGGCGCCCGGCTCCAGGGCGCGGGTGAAGTCGGCGACCGCGCCCTCCGGGTCCCCGGTCTCGAAGGCCAGCACCCCCCGGCTGGCCCAGGCCGCCGAGAGCCCCGGGGAGCGTTCCAGCGCGCGGTCGAACGCCTCCCGCGCCCGGGTGTGCCGCCCCTCGACCGCCTCCACCTGGCCCAGCGCGCACAGCAGGTAGGGGTTGCCGGGGTCCAGTGCGAGCCCCGCCTCGGCGTCCGCGCGCGCCCGGCCGTACTCGCCGAGCGCGGCCAGCAGGCCGGCCCGGTTGGCCAGGGCGTCCACGAACTCCGGGTCGAGCTCCAGGGCGTGGTCCAGGTCGGCGAGGGCCCCGGCGTGGTCGCCGGTGGAGAAGCGGATCTCGGCCCGGTTGTAGTACGGCTCGGGGAAGGGCGGGCCCGCCCGCATCGCCGTCTCGTAGTCGGCGACCGCCGCGTCCAGCCGGCCGAGCCGGTGCAGCAGGTTGCCCCGGTCGATGTAGTAGTCGGGATAGCCCGGATCCGCGGCGATGGCCGCGTCCAGGTCCTCCAGCGCCGCCTCCGGGCGGCCCAGCATGACGGTCAGCTGCGCCCGGTTGGCCAGCAGCACCAGGCGGTGGATCGGATGCTCGTCCGGTCCCAGCTCCCGGTCGGCCAGGTCCACGGCCTGCTGGACCAGCTCCAGCGCCCGGGCGGGGCGGCCGAGCCGTACCTCGACCAGGGCGCGGCCGTTGAGGTCGAAGCCCAGCTTGAACGCCCGCTCGCGCGGGTCCGGCAGCAGCGTCGAGATGGCGATCGCCTGGTTGACCCAGGCCAGCGCCGCCTCCGGGTCGCGCCGGGCGGGGTCGTGGTGGCGGACCTTCAGCATGCCGGTGGAGTAGGCGGCCGCCGCGTGCGTGACGGGGGAGACGCTCTGGCGCCTGGCCAGGTCGAACAGGGCCGCGGCCTCGTCCTCGCGGCGCAGCGAGCCCAGCGCGGTCGCGGTGCTGTGCAGGAACCGCCACCAGGTCTCCGGATCGCTCTCCGGGTCGGTCAGCGCCAGGCCGCGCGGGCCCAGCTCCGCGACGGCGTCGTGGCATCCGGCGTCCAGGCACCACTGCACCGCGAACCGCAGCGCCTCCACGGCCAGGCGGGGGTCGGTGCCGCGCTCGCGGTGGTAGGGGACCGCGCCGAGGCGCGCGCCGACGGAGCCCCGCCGCTCCAGGTCGTCGGCGCGCCTGTCGTGCTCCTCGGGTTCGAGCTCGGGCGGCGCCGCGGCCTGCTCCCGCAGCTCCACGGTGAGCAGCTCGGACGGGATCCGGCGGCGCAGCACCGCCAGCAGCTCCAGGTCGGTGGGGTCGGCCTCGGCGGTGCCGGTGACGACGAGTCGCCGGGGGCCGGTCCGCTCCGGCCGCTCGTCGGGGAGCCCCTCCAGGTGGGCGCGGAGGAACTCGGCGACGCCGTTGGCGATGCGCAGCGTCCGGCGCGGCGCGTGGACCAGGATCCGCTCCGCCCGGGGCAGGGCGTCCGCCCGGGACCGGCGCCGGGCGGGGATCCGGTCGCGCAGGTCGGGCGCGACGGCGCGCAGTTCGATGTCGTGGCGGGCGACGAGTTCAGGGCGGGCCTGCGGCAGCACGGCGGCGATGATCGCACCCGCGGCGGTGTACGGCCCGCGCAGGCGCCGGTCGGCGTCCACGGGGGGCAGGAGCAGCGGGGGGAGGCGCGCTTCTTCTGAGGCTTCTGCCGGGGCTTCCGCTGCTTCTCCCGGCGCTTCCGCCGCTGCTTCTTCCGAGGTTTCTCCCGGGGCGAGGGGTCCCCGACTCACCGATCTCCTCGATTCCCTTGGCGGACCGGCGTCCATCACTGGACGCCGGCTCTGCGGTTCCGGTTCAGCCGACGTGCTTGGGGCTGGCGGCCCCGCTGAGCGCGACCGTGCCGGGCTTGTGAACGATGACTTTTTTCATCACGTGCCTTCCTCGCCAATAAGAACAAATCGCAAGTATTCGCACCATTAACCCTCATTGACAAGATCTATTATGAGAATGGCCGGATGCGGACATCCGCGTCGTCGCGGACGCCGCGGGCGAGGCGGAGACCCGAGGCGGAGACCCGAGGCGGAGACCCGAGGCGGAGACCCGAGGCGGGGGCGTCACGTCCTCGCCGGGGACGGGGGAGCGGGGTGCGCGCCGGCCGGCGGCGCCGGCCGACTCGCCCGCACCACCCGGTCGCGCCCGGCCTCCTTGGCGGCGTACAGGGCCAGGTCGGCGCGGTGCAGCAGGTCGGAGGGGCGTTCCCGGCCGTCCCAGAGCGCGAGCCCGGCCGAGAAGGTCTGCGCCTGCGGGGTGGCCGCGCGCATGGCGGCGAGCAGCCGCTCCGCGTCCGCCGGTTCCCGGCCGGGCATGACGAGCACGAACTCCTCCCCGCCGTAGCGGGCCAGCATGTCCTGGCCGCCCAGCGCGAGGCTCCAGGCCGTGGCGGCGTCGGTGAGCAGCAGGTCTCCGGCCTGGTGCCCGTAGGTGTCGTTGAACAGCTTGAACCGGTCGAGGTCGACCATCGCCAGGCACAGCGGCGTGCCGTCCTGTTCGGCGCGCTCGTACTCCCGGGCCAGCTGGGCGTCGAGGGTGCGCCGGTTGGGCAGCCCGGTCAGGGTGTCGGTGCGCGCGACCTCGTCGAGCATCCGGGCCTGCTCCTGCAGGCGGTGCAGGAGGTCCGCCATCCGGGCCACCACCAGCACGAAGAGCAGCGCGGAGGCGATGGTCACGGGCCAGGAGCTCACTTCGAACCCGGCGAGGAGCTGGGCGGCCATGGTGCCGGGGGCCAGCAGGACGACGGCCATCAGCGTGAGCAGCCGCCGCGTGGTGAAGAACGGCACGCCGCCCGAGGAGGTGTCCAGCAGGTCCCGCGCGGAGGGATGCAGCGCCGCGGCGCCCCAGAGCACGTACGACAGGAGGAAGGGCGTATCCCCGAGCGGCAGGCCGGAGACCTCCGCCCCCTGGGTGGAGATGAAGATCACGTCACCGGCGAGGAGGGCGATCATGGCGACGGTGAGCAGCCGGAAGGACGGCGTCCGCGCGCCCGAGACGGACAGCAGCCGGACGAGGCCGGCGAGCAGCACCACGTCGGCGAGCGGGTAGGCCAGGGCGACCAGTTGGTCGAAGGTGGAGTCGTGGCCGCCGATGTTCGGGTCGATCAGGAGCACCCAGTAGGGCAGCAGGAGGCCGACGGTGACGATGGTGCTGTCCAGCAGGGCCCCCCGGTCGCCGGGGGTCCGCCGGTGCCGGGCGAGCATCAGCAGGGCGGCCGTGACGAAGGGGTACTGCAGCAGGTAGGCGATGTCGGCGGGCGAGGGGAAGGGGTCCACTCCGGCGATGTGGTCGTAGTAGAGCCACAGGAGGTCGCCGCCGGTGGTGCCGACCAGTCCCAGGCCCATCAGCGCCCAGGCCAGGCCGACCGTGCCGCGCAGCCGGGCGGCGGCCAGGAACGAGACCGCCGCCCCGGCCAGCCCGGCGGAGGCGTAGAACCCGTCGCGGAAGATCCCGTACGGCAGCAGCACGAAGACCCCCACGGCGACGAGACCGCCGAGGAGGTAGGCGCGCCAGAGCCGGGAACCGTCCACGCCGCACTATCGGCGGCTCCTCGGCGTCCTTGAGGAACCTGGAGGCCCGTATCGCCGCAGGAGGCGGAACGGCGCACCGGGACCGCCGGAGCGCGGGAACGCCGAAAGGCAGGCCCCGGCCGGTGAGCCGCAGGACCTGCCGTGGAGCGTGGTGGACGATACAGGGATTGAACCTGTGACCTCTTCCGTGTCAGGGAAGCGCTCTCCCGCTGAGCTAATCGTCCGGGCGTGAAGACCAGAGGTGGAGACGGGATTTGAACCCGTGTACACGGCTTTGCAGGCCGTTGCCTCGCCTCTCGGCCACTCCACCGAGCGAGGCCCGAGGGCCTCTCCGAGCGGAAGACGGGATTCGAACCCGCGACCCTCACCTTGGCAAGGTGATGCTCTACCACTGAGCCACTTCCGCGTGTGTTTCCGGGCGAGCCGGTCTCACGCAGAGAACTCTAGCGAATAGGCGGCGACTCCCCAAACCCGGATTCCGCTCCCACGCCGCCCGGCGACGGAATGTAAGGGCCTAGCATGGGGGCCACCGGTTACATCGAGTGCGAGAGAGTGACACCATGCGCGACAACGTGGTCGTGAACATCGGGCCCGAGCCGCTGACCTTCGCCGAGGTGGTCGCCGTCGCCAGGCGCGGCGCCGCCGTACGGCTCACCGACGACGCCGTGGCGGCGATGGCCGCGGCCCGCACGCGCGTCGACGAGCTCGCCGAGAGCCCCGTCCCGGCCTACGGGATCTCGACCGGCTTCGGGGCGCTGGCCACCCGGCACATCGACCCCGCGCTGCGCGCACGGCTCCAGCGCTCGCTGGTCCGCTCGCACGCCGCCGGATCCGGCCCGGAGGTGGAGGCCGAGGTGACCCGCGCCCTGATGCTGCTGCGCCTGCACACGCTGGCCACCGGGCACACCGGCGTGCGGCCGCAGACCGCGAAGGTGCTGGAGGGCCTGCTCAACGCGCGCATCACCCCGGTCGTGCACGAGTACGGCAGCCTGGGCTGCTCCGGGGACCTCGCCCCGCTCTCCCACGTGGCCCTCACGATCATGGGGGAGGGGGTGGTCCGGGACGCCGCCGGGAACCTCGCCGGCGCGGACGAGGCGCTCAAGCAGGCGGGCATCGAGCCGGTCGAGCCGGCCGCCAAGGAGGGCCTGGCGCTCATCAACGGCACCGACGGCATGCTGGGCATGCTGATCCTCGCGCTGGACGACCTGGCGCGGCTGTTCACGACCGCCGACGTCGGCGCGGCCATGAGCGTGGAGGCGCTGCTGGGCACCGACCGGGTCTTCGCCGCCGATCTGCAGGCCCTGCGCCCGCACCCCGGCCAGGCCGCCAGCGCCGCCAACCTCCGCGCGTTGCTCGCGGGCTCGGACATCATGGCCGGTCACCGGGACGGCACCTGCACCCGCGTCCAGGACGCCTACTCGCTGCGGTGCGCCCCGCAGGTCGCCGGGGCGGCCCGCGACACCCTCGCGCACGCCGCCTCGGTGGCCATGCGCGAGCTCGCCTCCGCGATCGACAACCCGGTGGTCCTGGCGGACGGCCGGGTGGAGTCCAACGGCAACTTCCACGGCGCCCCCGTCGGCTACGTGCTGGACTTCCTGGCCATCGCGGTCGCCGACCTGGCGGGCATCTCCGAACGGCGCACCGACCGGATGCTCGACGTCGCCCGCAGCCACGGCCTGCCGGCCTTCCTCGCCGACGATCCCGGCGTGGACTCCGGCCACATGATCGCGCAGTACACCCAGGCCGCGATCGTCTCCGAGCTCAAGCGCCTGGCGGTCCCCGCCAGCGTGGACTCGATCCCCAGCTCCGCCATGCAGGAGGACCACGTCTCCATGGGCTGGTCGGCCGGGCGCAAGCTGCGCCGCGCGGTGGACGGGCTGACCCGGGTGCTGGCGGTGGAGCTCCTCACCGCGGCCCGCGCCATCGACCTGCGGGCGCCGCGCCGGCCCGCGCCCGCCACCGGGGCCGTGGTCGCCGCCCTGCGCGAGGCGGTCTCCGGCCCCGGCCCCGACCGCTTCCTCGCCCCGGAGATCGAGGCGGTGGTCCGGCTGGTCGCCGACGGTTCGGTCGTCGCCGCCGCGGAGACCGTCACCGGGCCCCTGGCCTGACGGCGGGGATCCGTACGGTCCCCGCTCGGCGGAACGCGGTGACGTGCCCGACCACGGCCGTCGGATCCGCACCGCCCGGCCCGCCGCCCGGACGCCGGCGGGCTTCCTGCGGCGGCAGGCGGGGCAGGCGGGACAATGGGAGGGTGCACGACTCGTTCGCCCACGCCGGAGGCCGGCTGGCCACCCGGCTCCTCGACGTCACCACCGACCTGTCCGCGCTCGACGGCGGGGGGTGGTGGGCCGTCGTGGTCGACTACGAGGGCAAGGTCACGTGCGCCCGGTTCGCCGACGTCCGGCCCGCGCCGCTGCCCGCCCCCCGCGGGCCCTGGCGCGGCCCGCACCCGTCGCAGTGGCGCAGCTCGCTCGACCGGGCCGCCTACGAGGACGGCGTGCGCCGGATCCGCGACCGGATCGAGCGCGGCGACGTCTACCAGGCCAACCTGTGCCGGGTGCTCACCGCGCCGCTGACCGGGGACCCGGACCCGGCGGCCCTGGCGCTGCGGCTCGCGGAGGGCAACCCCGCGCCCTACGCCGCCACGGTCGTGCTGCCGGGGCTGAGCGTGGTCTCGGCCTCGCCGGAGCTCTACCTGTCCCGGGACGGCGACGTGATCGAGTCCCGGCCGATCAAGGGGACCGGCGCCGTCGCGGCGGACCTGCTGGACAAGGACCGCGCGGAGAACGTGATGATCGTCGACCTGGTCCGCAACGACCTGGGACGGGTCGCCGCGGTGGGCTCGGTGAGCGTCCCGGCGCTGTGCGAGGTCGAGGAGCATCCCGGGCTGGTGCACCTGGTCTCCACCGTCCGGGCCCGCCTCGCGCCGGAGTACGGCTGGCCGGAGCTGCTCGCCGCGACGTTCCCCCCGGGTTCGGTGACCGGCGCGCCGAAATATACTGCTCTGCGCATCATCGAGGAGCTCGAACCCGAGCCGCGGGGGCCCTACTGTGGTGCGGTGGGCTGGGTCGACGCCGATCGGCACCGGGCGTCGCTGGCCGTGGGAATCCGCACGTTCTGGCTCTCGTCCGGCGCGATCCGCTTCGGCACGGGGGCGGGCATCACCTGGGGAAGCGATCCGCGGCGTGAATGGCAGGAAACCGAGCTGAAGGCGTCCCGGCTCATCGCGCTCGCCTCCACCCCTGAAGGAGATTTCCGATGAACGTTCCCGTATGGGTCAACGGGAGACTGACCGATCCGGCGCAGGCCGTCGTCTCGGTCTTCGACCACGGGCTCATGGTCGGCGACGGCGTGTTCGAGACCGTCAAGTGCGTCGGCGGAGCCCCGTTCGCGCTCACCCGCCACCTGGAGCGGCTCCGGCTCTCCGCCCGGCGGATGGAGATGCCCGAGCCCGACGCCGACGCGATCGCCGAGGGCGTGCGGGACTGCCTGGCCCAGGCGCCCGCCTGGCCCCTCGGCCGGATCCGCATCACCCACACCAGCGGTCCGGGCCCCCTCGGCTCCGACCGGGGCGACCAGGGCCCCACCACCGTGATCATCGTCGCGGAGCAGAAGCCCTTCCCCGCCACCGCCGACGTCGTCGTGGTGCCGTGGCCGCGCAACGAGCACGGCGCGCTGGCCGGGGTGAAGAGCACCTCCTACGGCGAGAACGCCAAGGCGCTCTTCCACGCCAAGGCCCGGGGCGGCGGGGAGGCGATCTTCGGGAACACCGCGGGGAACCTCTGCGAGGGCACCGGCAGCAACGTCTTCATCGTGCGCGAGGGGCGGCTGGTCACCCCGACCCTCGCCGCCGGCTGCCTGGCGGGCGTCACCCGCGCGCTCACCCTGGAGTGGTGCGGCGGGGTGGAGGAGGACGTCCCGCTCTCGGCGCTGCGCGGGGCCGAGGAGGCGTTCCTGACCTCGACCACCCGGGACGTCCAGCCGATCCGGGCGGTCGACGGGACCGTGCTCCCGGCCGCGCCCGGCCCGATCACCGTCAAGGCGATGCGGATCTTCGCCGAGCGCGCCGCGGACGACCTGGACCCCTGACGCCCGGCGCCGCGGCCCCGTACGGCGGGCGCCGCGGGGCCGTTCCTCCGCACGGACGGGAACGGCCCCGCGGTCGCGATCCGTCGGGGCCCGGATTCACCGAGCTCTAGTAGGACGTCTGGGTCTGCGGGTTCAGCTCCTTCAGGGACGCCTTCTTCGCCGGGTCGGTCAGCGGGTCGTCGATCCGCAGCACGTCCAGGCCCTTGGTGATGTCGCTGGAGTAGATGTGGCCGTTGTAGTAATAGGCCGACCAGGAGCCGCCGAGGGCGCTGACCGGGCCGCGCTCGAAGAAGCCGATCTCCCGGGGGTTCGCCGAGTCGGTGAAGTCCCAGACGGACACCCCGCCCTGGTACCACGACTGGACCATGACGTCCTTGCCGGGGATCGGGAGCAGGTTGCCGTTGTGGGCGACGCAGTTCTCCCCGGGCTGCTGCTCCCGGGGGATCTTGAAGTAGGCGCGCCGGGTGAGGGTGCGGTCCGCGCCCAGGTCGTAGACGGCGCTGGCGCCCTTGGTCCGGGGGGTCTCGCGATCGCAGGTGGCGCCCGCCCCGCCGCCCAGCTCGTCACCGAAGACGAGCTTCGTGGCGTCGTTGTTGAAGGTGGCCGAGTGCCAGATGGAGAAGTTCTCCTCGTCGCTCACGTGCTGGAGCACCTTGGGCTTCACCCGGTCGGAGATGTCCAGCAGGATGCCGTCGCCGAAGCAGGCCGCGGCGGCCAGGTCCTTCTCCGGATAGGCCGTGATGTCGTGGCAGCCGCCGATCTCCGCCTCGCCGCCGGGATCGGAGATCTCCGGCTTGGCGATCACCTTGGCCGCCGCGGGGTCGCCGACGGGCACCTCGACGATCGAGAAGATGTTATGCGGGGCCGGGCAGGTGGCCGAGCCCGGTTCCGGACCGGGGGAGGAGACGTAGAGGTAGACCGTCTCGGCGTTCTCCCCCGGCACGAGGGTGTGGGTGTGCGAACCGCAGGCGGTGCTGACGGCCGAGACGAACGTCGGATGGGCCTTGTCGGAGACGTCGAAGATGCGGATGCCCTCCCAGCCCGCGCCCTCCTGCCCGCCGGGGGCGGCGTCGCACTCCGGGCCGCCGCGCGGGGTGTCCACGGACAGGAAGAGCAGGTCACCCGCTATCGAGACGTCGTTCTGCTCGCCCGGGCAGAGCACCCGGCTGACCACGGACGGCTTGGCCGGGTCGGAGATGTCGAACACGGTGAAGCCGTCGTAGTTGCCGGTGAACACGTGGTCGCCCTGGAAGGCCAGGTCGGTGCCCCAGGACTGGGGGCCGTCGAGGGGCGGCTGCGGCGGCATGTTGGCGACGTGGGTGACGTTGGCGCTGTGCAGCACGTCTCCGGCGTCGTCCGCCGCCGAGGCCGCCGCCGACGGGGCGCCGGAGTCCGCGGCGGACGACGGCGCCGTGCCGGGGTCCGGCGGCTCGGAATCCACGCCGCAGCCCGCCATCACGAGCATCGCCGCCAGCGCGAACGCCACGGTTGATCGCACAGTGCCCCCATTGATTCGAATGTTTACCGCATTATTGATGTTATGGGGATTATGTGCCGATCGAGTCTCGTCCTGGTCGCGGTCATGGGGGCGGCGACCGTGACGGGGTGCGCGGCGCCCCGGCCGGAAGCGGGATCACCGCTGGTGGCGGGCACCGGCGCGCCGGTCATCGTGCCGGGCGGTCCCGGGGACGCCGGCCGTACGGCGACGCCGGGCGAGCGGCTGGGGGAGTCCGAGGCCCGGGTGGGCGCGGCGGACGTGCGGTTCGCCGAAGGCATGATCCCGCACCACCGCCAGGCGCTGGAGATGGCGGAGCTGGTCCCGGCGCGGTCGTCGGCGCGGGAGGTGCGCACGCTCGCGGAGCGGATCGCGGCGGCGCAGCGGCCGGAGATCGCGGCCATGGCCTCGTGGCTGGAGTCGGCCGGCCGCCCCCAGGACGGTCACGGCGGGCACGAGGACCACACCGTCACCCCGGAGGAGATGAACCGGCTCAGGACGGCCAGGGGCGCGGCCTTCGACGAGCTCTTCCTGACCCTGATGATCCGTCACCACGAGGCCGCGGTGACGATGGCGTCGCGGCAGCTGCGGACCGGCACGGACCGGGCCATGATCGCCATGGCGGGCGACGTCGTCTCCGGCCAGGGCATCGAGATCGCCCGGATGCGCGGGATGCTCGGACGCTGACGCCTTCCCGGCCTGAAGGCGGGGGATTCGGTCCATGCCGCGGAACGCGGCGCCTCTGCGGCTTCCTGTGCAGCCGCCGGACCGGCTTGCCCGGTGGTCCCGGGCGCCGTGCCGGGGACGGCGGAGCCGGGCGGTCAGGAGCTCCAGAGCATGTTGCTGAGCTCGGAGTCGAGGTTCATGAAGTCGGTCTCCCGGCCCGCGGGGACCAGCTCGTAGGTCCGGTGCAGGAACTCGGTGAGCGGGGCCAGCGGGACCTCGAACAGGGCCTGGCCGAACGGCGAGGTGAGGCTGATGTGCAGGGTCCGCTCCCCGTCGGCGCGGGCGGGCCACACCTGGACGTCGCCGTCGCCGACCCGGCGCACGATGCCGACGGTCAGCAGCTCGCGGGCGAAGATCCACTCCACGGGCTCGTCGTTGCCCACGTGGAAGGCCATCCGGATGGCGTACGGATCGTCGGCCGTGTAGCTCAGTCCGGCGAGCAGGGGGACGGTGCTACGGTCGGGGACCACAAGCCGAAGGCCCAGCTCGGCAGAGACGGTGGTGCTGTTCATCGTCAGCCAAACCTTTTCGTCGTCGGTCCCCTCTGCGGGGCTATCACTGCTGTGACGGGCTTCGTCCATGGCTATGACGCGCAACGACGGAGCCCGTAGGAAAGATTCCGCCTCCGGGCCCTTCTGTAACGCACATCACAGTGCGACATTTGGGCATCAGCCTGGCCAAACGTCATCAACCGCGTCATATTTCCAAGGGTTTTGCGCATCGTTTCCATCACGGTCGACTCCCCTGGAGGGGCGTCCTGGGCGAAGGGGTCCAGCTCGGGTCGTACGGTACTTCTGTGGATCAGGATGATGGTATGACACCGTAGCCCCCCACCGGGGTCATCCGCGGACCTTTGCCTTCCGAGGTTCCGTCCTCGTGCCGTCACTTCCAAGATCATGTCGTCGTGCACGTCGTTTCGCCACCGGTCCCGGATTGATGTATGGTTTTCCACGTCGGCGCCGCGAGGGGCCGCAGGGCGGGCGATTAGCTCAGCGGGAGAGCGCTTCGTTCACACCGAAGAGGTCACTGGTTCGATCCCAGTATCGCCCACACAGGTAAGACGCAGGTCAAGGCCCGTCGGTTGACAGCAACCGGCGGGCCTTCGCGCTGAGTCGGGAGATCTTCTCCGGTGCGCCCCCGCCGTCGAAAGAGCGGCGACATGCGGCCGTGCCGGAACTCCGGGGCCTCCGCTCCTCGGGATCGCGACCGGGACGCGGGAGAGCGCCGTTCCCCTGGCGCTCGTCGCCGTCGGTCGTTCGGGCGGCCTTCGGCGAGCTCGGGAACGGCTGCGGGACGGGAGTGCCCACCGCTGTGTCCATTGATGTCCATCGCTGTGTCCACCGTCGTGTCCACCGCCGGATCGGACGCTGACGGGGACTGTCGGGGCTGCGGGCCGGGCCGCTTTCGGAACGTGCCGTTCCCTTGCGGCCGCCGGCGGGCGGAAACGCCGTCATGCCTCCGAAATTTTCGCGGCCGTCCGAATGGTGAGATGTGCGGGAAACTTTCATTGGATATGGGGACGGGGAATCGACTGAATTGCCGTTCGCATTCCGGTGAAATGGCAGCTTGGCGACGTAAGTCCAGGTGGGCGGGGGTGGTGGTCCGCTGTCTCCGTCCAGGGGAGGCCGTGCGGGTGGTTGACACGAGGTGGCCGGGCTCGCAGCCTTTGATGAGTTCCGTTGGATCTGGAATGGCGGGCCGGGTGCGCTGAGAAGAACCGTTTGAACGGCCGGACCGACGCTTTCGGTGTGGTGGGTCTCCGATCCGATGATGATCTCCCCGGCACGTTCGGAAGCCCGGATCCACCCGGGCGCGGGGACGACGGGTACCGGCCGCCACGAGACAAGAGGTGATCCCATGAAGCTCGACCGGTTCTCCGAACCCGTGCTCTCGCTCTTCCGCGCCGTGACGGGCCTGCTGTTCCTGTGCCACGGGCTGGCGTCGATGTTCGGTGTCCTGGGCGGCAACCGCGGCACCGGCCAGGCCGTCGCGTTCGGCGTCTGGCCGGGGTGGTGGGCGGCGCTCGTCCAGTTGGTCTTCGGGGCCCTCGTGTGCGCCGGGCTCCTCACCCGCCTCAGCGCGCTGATCTGCTCCGGCTCGATGGCGTACGCCTACTTCGTGGTGCACCAGCCCGACCACCTCCTGCCGCTGCTCAACGGCGGAGAGCTCGCGGCGCTGTTCTGCTGGTCCTTCTTCCTCGTCGCGGTGCTCGGTCCGGGGCCGTGGGCGCTCGACGCGCTCCTGCGCCGCGACCGCGGGGAGGCGGCGGCGCATCCGCCGGTGGCGGTGGTCCAGGTGAACGCCGAGCGCGCCTGAGGATCCGGCCGCGGCCGGACCCTCGCCCGGCCGCGTTCCCGGCCGCACGGGCCCCGCGCGGAGTTCCCGGCCGCACGGGCCCCGCGCGGACGCCGCCCGTGCGGACCGGTGCACTGCGGGCGGATCGGGCGGGCGGGACGCGTCGCCGGGACCCCGCGCGGCCGACCTACGGGACTCAGGCGCCGGGCAGGCGGATCATGGTCCAGGAGACGGCGGGCAGCACCGCGCGCAGCGTGCCGCCGTCCGCGGTGACGCCGGTGAGCGGCCGGGGGGCGACCCGGTCCGGGTCGTCGGCGGTGTTGCGGGCGTAGACGTCGGGGCCCGACAGGGTGACGGCCGTCGGCGGCGCCGCCGTGCCGAGGCTGCGGGCGTCCACGGTCAGTTCGAGCGGTTCGCTCACCGAGCGGTTGACCGCGAACAGGACCGTCTCCCCGGTCTCGGGGTCCCGGGTGGCCACCGCGTCGAGCAGGGGGACCTCGCCGTACTTGGCGGTCTCGTGGACGGGGGAGACCGGTTCGACGCGCAGGACGTCGCCGCGGGCGTGCGCCGCGGTGAGCGCGAACGGGTGGAAGGTGGTCTGCCGCCAGGCCCGGCCGCCCGGCTCGGTCATGATCGGGGCGATCACGTTGACCAGCTGGGCCAGGGAGGCGGCGGTCACCCGGTCGCTGTGGCGGAGCAGCGAGATCAGCAGGCCGCCCAGGACCACGGCGTCAGCCAGGTGGTAGTGGTCCTCCAGCAGCGGCGGCGCGACCGGCCAGTCCGCGGGCGGCTCGGCGTTCAGGTAGCGGGACAGGTACCAGACGTTCCACTCGTCGAACGAGACGTTGATCCGCTTCGTGGCGCCCAGCCGCGCCCGGACGCTGTCGGCGGTGGCCGTCACCGACTCCACGAAGTGGTCCATGTCGACGGCCGAGGCCAGGAAGCTGGCCAGGTCGCCGTCGTGCTCCTCGTAGTAGGCGTGGCAGGAGACGTAGTCGACCACGTCGTAGGCCTCCTCCAGCACGGTGGCCTCCCACGTGCCGAAGGTCGGCATGGACGAGCCGGAGCTGCCGCAGGCCACCAGCTCCAGGTCGCGGTCGAGCATGCGCATCGCGCGGCCGGTCGCCGCGGCGAGCCTGCCGTACTCGCGGGCCGTCTTGTGGCCGATCTGCCAGGGGCCGTCCATCTCGTTGCCCAGGCACCACATGCGGATCGCGTGGGGCTCCGCGGCGCCGTTGGCGCGGCGCAGGTCCGACCAGTGGGTGCCGGATTCCACGTTGCAGTACTCCAGCAGGTCGAGCGCCTCCTGGATGCCCCGGGTGCCGAGGTTGACGGCCATCATCGGCTCCACCCCGGCCTTGCGCGACCAGCGCACGAACTCGTCCAGGCCGACGTGGTTGGGCTCGGTGCTGTGCCAGGCCAGGTCGAGCCGCCGGGGGCGGTCCTCCACCGGCCCGATGCCGTCCTCCCAGCGGTAGCCGGAGACGAAGTTGCCGCCCGGGTAGCGGACGGTCGTCACCCCCAGCTCCCGGGTGAGCTCCAGCACGTCGCGGCGGAAGCCGTCCTCGTCGGCGGTGGCGTGGCCGGGTTCGTGGATGCCGGTGTAGACGCACCGGCCGAGGTGTTCGACGAACGCGCCGAAGGTACGGCGGTGCACCGGTGCGATGCGGAAGGCCGGATCGAGCGTGACGTGTGCCTGCTGCACGGAGACTGCTCCCTGTCGGTGCCGTGGTGGGCGGCCCCGGGCCCGCGGCCGGTTCGGTGACCGACGCGGGCGGCGTGGGCCGGTGCCGCCTGATTGTTAGCGTTATCACCAGGAGCGGTCAAGAGATGGATCCGGCGGGGCCGGACGGATCGGCGGCCTCCGGCCACCGGGCGGGCGGGCCGTACGGCGAGGGCCGGGGCGGGTCAGCGTCCGCCGAGGATCGTCCAGCCGTGGGCCGGGACGAGGGCGGGGTCTCCCGGTGAGGACGGGCCGCCGGACGACTCGAGGACGGTGAGCCCTCCGGTCCCGCCGGGCAGGGCCCCGATGGAGGCTCCGGCGGAGTCGTCGGCGGAGGCCCCGGTGGAGGCCCCGGTGGAAGTCCCGGTGGAAGTCCCGGTGGAGGCCCCGGTGGAGGCCCCGGTGGAGGATCCCGTGAAGGTCTCCGGAGGGAAGCGGTAGGGCTCGTCGCCGAGGTTGAGCAGGGTGAGGAGCCGCCGGCCCGAGCCGGCCGGGTCGGCGGAGAGCAGCGCCGCGGTCCGGTTGGCCAGGTGCGGCAGGGTGGTGCGGGCGCCGGTCAGCCACGGATGGCGGCGGCGGAGTCCGATCAGCCGCTGGTGCAGCCGGTAGACGGGCCACCCGGCGCCGGGCAGTTCCTCCGGGCGGTCCGGGAAGGCGGGGCGGACCGCGTCGTCCCCGCCCGCCCGGTCCTCCTTGACCCCCCGCAGGCCCTGCTCGTCGCCGTAGTAGACGCTGGGCACGCCGCCGACGGTGAACAGCACGGCCAGCGCGTGGCCGAGGTGGCGGGCGTCGTCCAGGCGGCTGGCCAGGCGGGTCACGTCGTGGTTGCCGACGAAGGTCAGGGGCGCGAAGGCGCCGAGCAGCCCGCTGTGGCGTTCCAGGGTCCAGGCCAGCTCGTAGAGGTTCCCATCGTTGATCGAGCTCCAGATCGCCTTCCACAGCTCGTACTGGGTGACGGAGTCCAGGCCGCTCTCCCGGACGTATCCGGCGTAGTCGCCGTGGATGACCTCGCCGACGAACCAGGCGCCGGGGTGCAGCGGCCGGACGCGGTCCAGCGCCTGGCGCCAGAAGCGCGGCGGCACCGCGTAGGCGGCGTCCAGCCGCCAGCCGGACGCGCCCCGGCCGAGCCAGTGGTCCATGACGCGCACGACGTGGTCGAGCACCGCGGGCTCGTCGTGGTCCAGGGCCACCAGGTGGTGGTGGCCCTCGAAGGTGGCGTGGCCCGCCCCGTCCGGCGCCCGGCGGAACCACGCCGCCGCGGCGGGGTCGGCGCCGGCCCGCCGGAACGCCTCGAAGCCCCGGCCGACGTGGTTGAAGACGCCGTCCAGGACGACGTGCAGGCCCCGCGCGCGGGCGGCGGAGACGAGCCGGTCGAAGTCGGCGTCGTCGCCGAGCCGCGGATCGATCCGGAAGTGGTCGACGGTGTCGTACCCGTGGGTCTCCGAGGCGAAGACCGGCCCCAGCTGGAGACCGGAGCAGCCCAGCTCCACGGCGTAGTCCAGCCAGGCCTCCAGGTGCCGCAGCCGGTGCCGGACCGGGGCCCCGTCCGGGAACGCGGCCGGAAGCGCGTCGGCGGCCCCGTCCGGGAACGCGGCCGGAAGCGCGTCGGCGGCCCCGTCCGGGAACGCGGCCGGAAGCGCGTCGGCGGCCCCGTCCGGGAGCGCGGCCGGGAACGTGCCCGGGAGCGCGGCCGGTTCGGCGCCGGTGAACCCGAGCGGGTACACCTGCCACCAGATCGCGTGCTCGGCCCACGGCGCCATGGTCGTCCTCCCTGCCGGCGGTCACCTGATTCTCGCAGTGACCCCCGCCCCGGACGCCACCCGTGCCCCGTCCGCGCGCCCGCATGCCGCCGGGTGCGGTCGGCGGGAGAGGAGTGGAGCGTTCCATCCGGAACAACCTTCGGTTCATGACGGAAGGCGTCCTACACTGGCCCGAATCATCCAGAATGGAGTTCGGTAGCGATGCGAATCGGCCTGTTCATCAATGAGCCCACGTCCCCCGACGCGCTCGGGAAGCTGCGGGAGAGGATCGCCCGCGGGGCCGATGAGGGCTTCACCTCGGCATGGGTCTCCCACATCTTCGGACTCGACGCGCTCACCGCCCTGGCCGTGGCCGGCGCCGCGGTGCCGGGGATCGAGCTCGGCACCGCCGTCGTGCCGACCTACCCCCGCCACCCCGCCGCGCTGGCCCAGCAGGCGCTCACGGTCAACGCCGCCCTGGACGGCCGCCTGACCCTGGGCATCGGGCTCTCCCACCAGGTCGTGGTCGAGGGCATGTTCGGCTACGGCTACGACAGGCCCGCCCGGCACATGCGCGAGTACCTGTCGGTGCTGATGCCGCTGGCACGGGGGGAGAACGTGACCTTCGAAGGGGAGACGATCACCGCCCGGATCGGCCTGAGCACGCCCGGCGCGGGGGACATGCCGGTCCTCATCGCCGCGCTGGCCCCGCGCATGCTCAAGCTGGCCGGCGAGGTCGCCGACGGCACCGTGCTCTGGATGACCGGCCCCAGGACCGTCGCCGAGCACATCGCCCCCGCCGTCACCGAGGCGGCCCGGGCCGCCGGCCGCCCCGCGCCGCGGATCGTCTGCGCGCTGCCCGTCTGCGTCACCGACGACGTCGAGGCCGCGCGGGCCAGGGCGGCCGAGGTGTTCGCCGTCTACGGGCAGCTGCCGTCCTATCGGGCGGTGCTCGACCGGGAGGGCGCGGCCGGCCCGGCCGACGTGGCGATCGTCGGCGACGAGGAGACCGTCGCCGCCCGGATCGAGGCGCTCGCCGCGGCCGGGGTCACCGACTTCGCCGCCGCCGAGTTCACCTCCGACGGCCGGACCCGGAAGTTCCTCAAGACCCTCCTTTGACGGCCCGGCCCGGCATCGCCCGCCCCGCGCGGCGCGGCGCCGTGCCGCGCCGTGCCGGGCGGTCCGCCGCGATGCGGCGCGGGGCCGTACGGCGCATCCCCGCAAGGGGGCGCGCCGACCGGCGCCGGAACCCGCGGGCGCGGCGGTCAGAGGCCGAACGCGGCCAGGGTCGCCCAGGCCGAACCGCCGCCGGTGACCACCCCGGCGGCGACCTGGGCCAGGGTGTGGTGCCGCAGCCGCACCCGCGCCCAGCAGATCACCGCCACGACCGGCGCGCCCACCGCCAGGGCCGGTACGGCGGGCAGCGTGTGGGCGAGCACCACCACGGTGCCCGCCGACACGGCCGCGTGGAAGGAGATCTTCCAGCGGAGGGTGATCGGGACCGTCAGGGCGAGGGCGGCCAGCATCGCGGCCACCGTGGCGACCAGCAGCGGCGGCCCGTCCAGGGAGGCCAGCAGCACCAGGGCGACGACCACCGCGACCATCGCCACCAGCAGCGGGGTGGTCCGGCTCGCCCGGTCGACCAGGTGGTGGGAGTCCAGCCGCCCGGAGCGCACCCCGGCCAGGATCACCCCGGCCGGGACGCCGCCGCACAGCAGCGAGGCCATCAGCCCCCACGCGGCGCCCGGCCAGCCGCCGGTGGCCAGGCCGACCACCGGTGGGAGGCCGATGACCAGCGCCTGGGGCGAGAAGAGGTCGGTCACCCACCGGGCGACGGTCGCGCCGGGCCGGGAGTCCGGCGCCGTTCCCTGGCCTGCCACGGGTCAGTCGTTGGCGTGCAGGATGCTGTTGAGCTCGACCCCGGTGCCCTCGCGGGGGACGACCTCGACGGCGCCGGTGGTGGAGTTGCGGCGGAACAGCAGCCCGGAGGCGCCCGAGAACTCGGCGGCCTTGACGACCGCGCCGTCGGGGAGCGTGACCTTGGTCCCGGCCGTGACGTAGAGACCGGCCTCCACCACCACGTCGTCGCCCAGGGAGATGCCGATGCCGCTGTTGGCGCCGAGCAGGCAGCGCCGCCCGACGGAGATGACCTGCTTGCCGCCGCCGGACAGGGTGCCCATGATCGAGGCGCCGCCGCCGACGTCGGAACCGTCGCCGACGACGACCCCGGCCGAGATGCGCCCCTCCACCATGGAGGTGCCCAGGGTCCCGGCGTTGAAGTTGACGAACCCCTCGTGCATCACCGTCGTGCCGGCGGCCAGGTGCGCGCCGAGCCGGACGCGGTCGGCCTCGGCGATCCGGACGCCGGACGGCACCACGTAGTCGACCATCCGCGGGAACTTGTCGACGCCGTAGACGGTCACCTGGCCGCGGGCGCGCAGCCGGAGCCGCACCTCCTCGAAGCCCTCGACCGCGCAGGGGCCGTGGTTGGTCCACACGACGTTGCTCAGCAGGCCGAAGACGCCGTCGAGGTTCTGCCCGTGCGGCGCGACCAGGCGCGCGGAGAGCAGGTGCAGGCGCAGGTAGGCGTCGTGCGCGTCGGCGGGCGGCTCCGACAGCTCGGCGATCCCGGTCTCCACGGCGACCACCTCCACGCCGCGGTCGGCGTCGGGGCCGAGCAGCGCGGCGGCGGCCGGGCCGAGGGCCTCGGCGGCCTCCTGCGCGGTCAGCCGCCGGGTGCCCGGTGCGGAGGGCTCGCCCAGCCGGGGGGAGGGGAACCAGGTGTCGAGCACGGTCCCGTCCGGGGTGATGGTCGCGATGCCGACGCCGTGGGCGCCGGAAGTCTGAGCTGCTGCGTTCACAGCGACCAAGACTAATTGATGCCCCCGGGACAGGCCGCCGACGGGCTCGCCGACGGCGGCGCCCCGCCTCCCGGCGGAGGACGCGGCGGAACGCCCGGGATTTCGCGTCGCCGCCACCGGTAGCATCGGTTTTCTGACCACTCATCGAAGGAGCAACCGTGTCTGCCGTGCCAGAACTTCGCATCACCCTCGCCGGAGCCGAGCGTGTGGTGGCCGGGGGCACGACGTACGGCGACGTCCTCGGCGCCGACGGCCGTTCCGTGGTCGCCGCCCGGGCGAACGGCGAGCTGAAGGACCTCGCGGCGGCCGTGGCCGACGGCGACGTGATCGAGCCCGTCGAGGCCGGCAGCGCCGACGGCCGGGCGATCATCCGCCACTCCGCCGCGCACGTCATGGCCCAGGCCGTCCAGGAGATCTTCCCCGAGGCGAGGCTCGGCATCGGCCCGCCGGTCGAGAACGGCTTCTACTACGATTTCGACGTCGCCACCGCGTTCACCCCCGAGGACCTCAAGCGCGTCGAGAAGCGCATGCGCGAGATCGTCAAGCAGGGGCAGCTGTTCTCCCGCCGCCCCGTCTCCGACGAGGACGCGCGCACCGAGCTCGCCGCCGAGCCGTACAAGCTGGAGCTGATCGGCCTCAAGGGCGGCGCGGCCGACGAGGAGAGCGTCGAGGTCGGGGCGGGCCAGCTGACCATCTACGACAACCTCGACGCCAAGACCGGCGAGCTGTGCTGGAAGGACCTGTGCCGCGGCCCGCACGTGCCGAGCACCCGGTCCATCCCGGCGTTCAAGCTGATGCGCTCCGGCGGCGCCTACTGGCGGGGCAGCGAGAAGAACCCGCAGCTGCAGCGGATCTACGGCACCGCCTGGGAGTCGCGCGAGAAGCAGGACGAGTACCTCCACCTGCTGGAGGAGGCCGAGAAGCGCGACCACCGCAAGCTCGGCGCCGAGCTCGACCTGTTCTCCTTCCCCGACGAGCTGGGATCCGGTCTGCCGGTCTTCCACCCCAAGGGCGGCGTGATCCGCAAGCTCATGGAGGACTACTCCCGGCGCAGGCACACCGAGGCGGGCTACTCCTTCGTCAACACCCCGCACATCACCAAGGAGAACCTCTACCAGACCTCCGGCCACCTCGACTGGTACGCCGACGGCATGTTCCCGCCCATGGAGCTGGAGGGCGCGAGGTACTACCTCAAGCCGATGAACTGCCCGATGCACAACCTGATCTTCAGGGCGCGCGGGCGGTCCTACCGCGAGCTGCCGCTGCGCATGTTCGAGTTCGGCACGGTCTACCGCTACGAGAAGTCGGGCGTCGTGCACGGCCTGACCCGGGTGCGCGGCCTGACCCAGGACGACGCGCACATCTACTGCACCCGCGAGCAGATGCGCGACGAGCTGGCCTCGCTGCTGCGCTTCGTGCTCGACCTGCTGCGCGACTACGGCCTGAGCGACTTCTACCTGGAGCTGTCCACCAAGAACCCGGAGAAGTCCATCGGGGACGACGCGACCTGGCAGGAGGCCACCGAGACGCTGCGCGAGGTCGCCGAGTCGGAGAACCTCGAACTCGTCCTCGACCCGGGCGGCGCGGCGTTCTACGGGCCGAAGATCTCCGTGCAGGCGCGTGACGCGATCGGCCGCTCCTGGCAGATGTCGACCATCCAGCTCGACTTCATGCTGCCCGAGCGCTTCGAGCTGGAGTACCAGGCGTCGGACGGCTCACGGCAGCGGCCCGTCATGATCCACCGGGCGCTGTTCGGTTCGATCGAGCGCTTCTTCGGCGTCCTGGTCGAGCACTACGCGGGCGCGTTCCCCCCCTGGCTCGCCCCGGTCCAGGTCGTCGGCATCCCGATCGCCGAGGCCCACGCGCCCTACCTGCAGGACGTGGCGAAGAAGGCGCGGGAGCGGGGCGTCCGGATCGAGGTGGACGCCTCCGACGACCGCATGCAGAAGAAGATCCGCAACGCGCAGAAGGCCAAGGTGCCGTTCATGCTGCTGGCGGGCGACGAGGACATCGCCAACGGCGCGGTCTCCTTCCGCTTCCGCAACGGCGAGCAGAAGAACGGCGTCCCGGTCGACCAGGCGATCGACGAGATCGTCGCCGCGATCGAGAACCGCGTCCAGGTCTGACCTCTTCCACGCGGGCCGGGCTCACGTGAGCCCGGCCCGTGCGGCGTCCGGCCTCCATGCGCGGCCGGGCCGCCACGTGGGTCCGGCCGCCGTATGCGGGCCCGGCCGCCTTCCGCTCCCGCGAACGCGGCGGACCGCTCCGTGCGGCCCGCCGCATTCCGTGCCCGGGCCTCAGGACTCCGGGTTCGGGGCGCCGTCCTCGGCGCCGTCGGAGCCGAGCTCGCCGGGCAGCCGCACGTCGTCGACGGTGACGTTGACCTCGACGACCCGCATGCCCAGCATCCGGCTGACCGTGCGGGCCACGTTGGTCTTCACCTCGTTGGCCACGTCCATCACCACGTGGCCGTACTCGGCCACGATCGCCACGTCGACGGCGACGGTGCGGTCCTGGACGTGGGCGGAGACGCCCCGGCCGGCCCGCCGCGCGCCGGAGCGCTCCCGGTGCGCCTCGGCCAGGTGGCCGACGTCCTCGCCCAGGTCGGCGACCCCGGCCACCTCCAGCGTGGCGAGTGCGGCGACCTTCTCGACCACCTCGTCGGCGACCTTGATCCGCCCCTTCACCACGGCCGCGGACACCGGTTCCGGGGCGGTGGCCACGGACAGGCCGAGCGAGAACGGGCGAACGGCGGACGGCGCCGGGTCGGCCGCCGTCACCGTGATCGCGGGCGTCACCGCGGTCGTCTCGGCGGGGGACACGCCGTCATCGACGCCCTCGGCGGTTCCTGCGGCTCCGACGGTGTCCTCGGCGGCTTCCGCGGCGGAGACGTCGATCGTCATGGGGTGCTCCTCGGCTGTGGTTCTGTCACGCTCGCTGGGACTCTGCCGGAATTATCCCTCGTATCGCCGCCACCGCGGTCCCCGGGCGCCCCGCCCGGCACCCGGGAGGCGCCCGCAAGGACCGATCCGCCGGGCAATATGCTGGCCGCCATGAGCAACGAGCCAGAGCTCCAGCGGGGAGCGGGAACGCCGGACGCGTTCGAAAGGCTCTGGACCCCTCACCGGATGGCGTACATCAAGGGCGAGAACAAGCCGACCGGCTCGGGTCCGGGGGACGGCTGCCCGTTCTGCGAGATCCCGAAGCTGGACGACGCGGACGGGCTGATCGTGGCCCGGGGCGAGGCCGTCTACGCCGTCCTCAACCTCTACCCCTACAACTCCGGCCACCTGCTGGTCTGCCCCTACCGGCACGTTCCGGACTACACCGACCTGAACCCCGCCGAGACCGCGGAGTTCGCCGACTTCACCCGGCGCGGGCTGACCGCCCTGCGCAAGGCCAGCGGCGCCCAGGGCTTCAACGTCGGCATGAACCTCGGCGACGCGGCCGGCGCGGGCATCGCGGCCCACCTGCACCAGCACGTGGTGCCCCGCTGGGGCGGCGACACCAACTTCATGCCGGTGGTCGGCCAGACCAAGGTGCTGCCTCAGCTGCTCCGCGACACCAGGTCGCTGCTGGCCGGCTGCTGGCCCGACGCGTAGGGCGGGCCGCCGTCGCGCAGCACCGCGACGCCCACCGAGAGCACCAGCGGTACGGCCAGCGCCAGCGCCATGGACAGCACCGCCGCGCCCGAGTCGTTGACGAGCATGCCCACCACGCCGCTGACCAGCGTGCCGATCAGCCCCGCGCGCAGCGCCGGGGAGTACGCGAACGCGGCCGGCAGCACCCCGGCGGTGGCCTTCTCCGGCCGCAGCAGCGCGTAGACGAGGAACGCGAGCGCGGCCACCACGATCGGCATCAGGTTGGGGCTGAGCAGCGTGCCCACCATCGCGCCGAACTTGCGGCCGATGACGTCCAGCGCCTCGCCGCCGGCGATCTGGCCGACGAACCGGCCGAGGTGGGTCTGGGAGGCCGGCGGGCGCAGGTGGTCGAGGTAGGCGATCGCCATCACGGTGACGCCGCCCGCCGCGCAGAGCGCCCCGAGCCTGACGACCGAGACCCGCCGCTCCCCGACGAGCAGCGCGGCCACCGCGATGCCCGGCACGAACGCGATCACGCCGCCGAAGTCGCTGCCCACGCCCGGCCAGCCGCCCAGGATCATCGCCGTGCCGCCGAGCACCGCGAAGACCGCCATCGCGGCGACCCGGCGGCCCCGGCCCGCCGGCCGGTGCGCGATCGTCGCCGACAGCAGCAGCACCGAGGTGGCGAACAGCGCGAACGGGATGTTGCCCAGGCCGTAGTAGCGGGCGCCGACCACCGCCGAGTAGCCCATCACGCTGTTGAGCTGCAGGGTCGTCCCGGTCAGCAGGTCGCCGGCGAGCACCGCCGCGGTCACCCCCGCCACGACCGCCAGCGGCCCGAGCGGGCTGCCCCGGCGCAGGGCGGCGCGCCGGGAGCGCGACCGCGGCCCGCCGCGCCGTCCGCCGCCCTGTCTCCGGTGGGCCGTCAGCGCGCGCGAGCGCGCCCAGAGGAACGGCGCCGCCAGCGCCGCCACCGCCAGCAGGAGCGCGCAGCCGGCGATCCCCGCGGCCAGGGAGAGCACCGGCGTCCCGGCGCGGTGCCAGTCGGTGAGGTTGACCAGGTACGTCGAGACCGGGAGCGAGGCGAGGACGAGGGCGGCCAGGCGTACCCGCCCCAGCCCGCGCCCCCGGCGCAGCAGCAGGAAGGCGGTGGCGTAGAAGACGACCTGGAGCACGGCGACGGTGGTGAAGAAGGCCCCGCCGATCTCCCGGATCGTCTGGCCGGCCACGTCGGCGCCGTGCAGCTCGGCCCGCGCCGCCGCGGTCCCGCCGGTGCGGTCCGCGCCGGCCGCCCAGGGCGTGCCGACCACCGACGGCGGGACCGGGATCCCGGTCACGGAGAGCATGGTGGCCGTGATGTCCGGCAGGATCGTGACGTCCTCGCGGTGGGTGGAGGCCGCGCCGAGGAACCGGTCCCGCAGCTGCGCCCCGGCGCGCATCAGGGCCACCCGCAGGTGCGGTTGCGCCCCGTGGTCGGACAGTCCCGCCAGCAGCACGGTGGCGTCCTCGGGGAGCGCGCTGAGCACCGCGCCGGTCTTGACGTCGGCCCGGCGCAGCGCGTCCGCCCGCTGCTGCGGGGTCAGGGCGTCCTCGACGGCCGGCAGCCGCCCGTCGCCCAGGTAGGGCCGGATCAGGTCGTCCACGTCGACCGCGGCCACCCGGCACGCGGCGAGGGCGTCCGCCCGGATCTGGGCGGGGGAGGGCGCGTAGCGGTCCACCTTCCCGGTCCGGTCGGCGAGGGCCAGCGCCGCGCCCGGGCCGACCGCCAGGGTGCAGTCCCCCGCGGCGTGCACGGCCTCGCCGAGGGTCCCGGCGCTGCGCTGCCCGGCGACGTCGGTGAGGTAGGCGTAGCCGGGGATGACCGCGCCGCCGCCGTCGGCGGGCTCGGGCACCGGGGGCAGGCCGCAGGCGTAGCCCACGGCGGACCTGATCCCGGCCGAGACCGTCAGCCACGCGTCGTAGGGGCAGGTCACCCGGCCCACCGCGCGGACCGACAGGGAGCCGGCCGCGCTCTGCCCGGCCAGCTGCCACAGGTTGGGGGTGTCCTTGGGGCTGAGGTCGCTCCAGCGCAGGCCGGGAACGCCGATCAGCACCACCCGTTCGTCGGCGGGCGCGGAGGCCTGCGCCGATCCCGGCCACAGCACGCCAAGGACGAGCGCGAATGCGAGCAGCGTACGCCTCACCGGTGACCTCCCCGGGGCCCTGCGGCCCTGTTCCCACATCGACTGCTCGCACCGTAGGGGAAGATCGCGCGCCGGTCCATCGGAAGCCGGTTTTACCCGGGACGGGCCGCGCGGGGCCTCTCCGGGGAGGACCGGCCGCCCGTCAGGGGAGGACCGCCCGGGTGGCCGCGCTCTCGTTGTGCAGCCGGTCCAGGGCGGAGACGAGGTAGGTCCCGCCGCCGGTGGCGGGCAGGCTCTGGCGCGCCCCGGAGGCCGCGGGCACGACCGCCACCAGGTTGCGGGCGTCGGCCACCGAGCAGGCGTCCACGCCGCCGGAGGCGACCCGGTAGACCGCGTAGGCGCGGGCCCCGGGGGAGGACTTCCAGGACAGCTTGGCCGTCCGCAGCCTGACGTCGGAGGGCTGGGCCGGGGCCGTGCCGCCCAGGCCGCCGATCAGCGGCATCAGGGCCGGCCGGGAGTAGTGGGCCTTGGCGATCCGGTCCATCGCGTTGAGCGGGTCGGTGCGGACCTGCGTGGCGCTGAAGTAGACGTCGCCGCGGACCTCGGGGTGCCTGCGGTTGCGGGTGAGGTGGGCGGGCAGCTCGCCGGGCCTGGTCCAGGCCGGGGTGTCGGTGGTGCCGACGCGGTAGAGGGCCTGGCCGATGTACAGGTGCACGCCGGTGCCCTCGACCTGCCTGGCCCACCACGGCATCAGCACGTCGTAGTCGGCGACCCGGAAGCCGCGCGGCCAGTACAGCTGCGGCATGACGTAGTCGACCGTGCCCTTGCGGATCCAGTGGCGGGCGTCGGCGTAGATGGAGTCGTAGGCGGACATGCCGCTGGTCGCCGACCCGGCCGGGTCGTTGGACCTGTTGCGCCAGATGCCGAACGGGCTGATGCCGAACTTCACGTGCCTCTTGGTCGCGTGCACGGCCGCGTCCACCTGGGCGACCAGCGTGTTGACGTTGGCGCGCCGCCAGTCGGCCAGCGTCGCGCCGTTGCCGTAGCGGGCGAAGGCGGCGCCGTCCTTGAACCTCGTGCCCCGGCCGGGGTAGGGGTAGAAGTAGTCGTCGAAGTGCACGCCGTCGACGTCGTAGCGCCTGACCACGTCCTTGATGACGGTGGTGACGTGGTCGCGGACCGCGGGCAGGCCGGGGTTGTAGTAGAGGCGGCCCTCGTGCTTGACGACCCAGTCGGGGTGCACGCGCGCGGGGTGGGAGGCCGGCAGCGCGCTCACGTCGGCGTCGTAGGCCGCGCGGTAGGGGTTGAACCAGGCGTGGAACTCCATGCCGCGCTTGTGGGCCTCGGCGATCAGGAAGGGCAGCGGGTCCCAGCCGGGGTCCTTGCCCGCCGTACCGGTCAGGAACTTCGACCACGGCTCCAGGCCCGAGCGGTAGAGCGCGTCGGAGGCCGGGCGGACCTGGAGGAAGACCGCGTTGATCCGGCGCTTGGCGGCGCTGTCGAGGAGCTTGACGTAGTCGGCCTGCTGCCGGGCGACCGTCTGGCCGGTGCGCACGGGCCAGTCGATGTTGTTGACCGTGGCGATCCACATCCCGCGCAGCTGCCGCTTGGGGTAGCGCGCGTCGGTACGGCACTGCGCGGCCGCGGTGGTGGCGGTGGCGAGCTCGGAGGCCGCGCCGGGGGCGCCCGCGGTCCTCCGCGGCGCGGCGGCCTCGTCCTGGGGACCGAAGGTGTAGGCGGCACCGAGAGTGACGGCGGAGAGGGCGGCGGCTGCGAGCAGTGGTCGTCCGGTACGCATGGACCACAGTGTGTCATCGGCGGCGCGATGCTCCGGCCGGAAAAAAGAAATCGATTCGTGATGTCCGTGTGACGGGAGCGCCCTTCCGGGAGGCGTGCGACGGACGGGCACGCCTCCCGCGGGCCGGTCAGGCGGTCACCTTGTCGACGAGGTGGGAGGGGAGCGGCTCGTAGCGGAGGAAGGAGCGCCGGAAGGTCCCGGTGCCGTGTGACATCGATCTCAGGTCGATGGCGTAGCGGGTCACCTCCAGCTGCGGGACCTCGGCCCGGACCAGGGTGCGCCCGACGCCGACCGGCTCGGTGCCCAGGACCCGGCCGCGGCGCGAGGACAGGTCGGACATCACCGCGCCCACGTACTCGTCGGCGACCAGCACGGCGACCTCGTCGACGGGCTCCAGCAGCAGGGTGGGCACCTTGGCGGCGGCCTCCTTCAGCGCGAGCGCCCCGGCGATCTGGAAGGCCATGTCGGAGGAGTCGACCGAGTGGGCCTTGCCGTCGAACAGCGTGACGCGGATGTCCACCATCGGGTACCCGGCGACCACGCCGCGCTCCATCTGGGTGCGCACGCCCTTCTCCACCGACGGGATGAACTGGCGCGGCACCACCCCTCCGACGATCTTGTCCACGAACTCGAAGCCGGAGCCCGAGGGCAGGGGCTCCACCTCCAGGTGGCAGACGGCGTACTGTCCGTGGCCGCCGGTCTGCTTGACGTTGCGGCCCACCACCCGGCAGCTCCCGCCGAGGGTCTCGCGCAGCGGCACCCGCAGGCCGATCTTCTCCACCTCGACGCCGTGGCGCTTGCTCAGCCGGTCCAGCAGGACGTCGGCGTGGGCCTCGCCCATGCACCACAGGACGAGCTGCTTGGTCTCGGGGTTGTTCTCCAGCCGGAGCGTGGGGTCCTCGGCGACGAGGCGGCCGAGGGCCTGGCCGAGCTTGTCGTCGTCGGCCTTGGAGCGGGCCTGGATCGCGACCGGCAGCAGCGGGTCCGGCATCGTCCAGGCGGTCATCAGCAGCGGGCGGTCCTTGTCCGACAGGGTGTCGCCGGTCTCGGCGCGGGACAGCTTGGCCACCGCGACGACGTCGCCGGCGATGCCCTGGGCGGCGGGGCGCTGGTGCTTGCCCAGCGGGCAGGAGAGCGCGCCGAGGCGCTCGTCCACGTCGTGGTCCTCGTGCCCGTGGTCGGCCAGGCCGTGCCCGGAGACGTGCACGGTCGCATCCGGGCGCAGCGTCCCGGAGAACACGCGCACCAGGCTGATCCGGCCCACGTAGGGGTCGCTGGTGGTCTTGACGACCTCGGCGACCAGGGGGCCGTCGGGGTCGCACGCGATGTCGGCCACCGGCGTGCCGTCGATCGTGGTGATCTCCGGCAGCGGGTGCTCCAGGGGGGAGGGGAAGCCCTGCGTGATGAGCTGGAGGACCTCGGCGGTGCCCACGCCGGTGCCGGTGGCCAGGACGGGGTGGAAGCCGCCGCGCGCGACGGCCTTCTCCAGGTCGCCGACGAGGACCTTGACGTCGATCTCCTCGCCGGAGAGGTAGCGGTCCATCAGGGACTCGTCCTCGCTCTCCTGGATGATCCCCTCGATCAGGCCGCCGCGGTACCGGTCGATCTGGTCCTGGTAGTCGGGGCCGGGGGCGTTCTCGGTCCGGGTGCCGGTGGCGTAGTTGTAGAACCGCTGCGTCAGCAGCCCGATCAGGCCGTTGACCTTGCCGTTGGTCACCACCGGCAGGTACAGCGGGGCCACGCCGTCGCCGAACGCGTCCTGGCAGGCGGCGAGCGCCTCGGCGAAGTCGGCCCGCTGGTGGTCGATCTTGGTGATGACGACGGCCCGGGGCATGCCGACCGCCGCGCACTCCTCCCACAGCATCCGGGTCAGGCCGTCCACGCCGTCGTTGGCCGGGACGACGAACAGGGCCGCGTCGGCCGCGCGCAGGCCCGCGCGCAGGTCGCCGACGAAGTCGGCGTAACCGGGGGTGTCCAGCAGGTTGATCTTCACGCCGTCGTGGAGCATCGGGGCGACGGTGAGGTTCACCGAGCGCTGCTGCCGTATCTCCACCTCGTCGAAGTCGCTGACCGTGGTGCCGTCCTCGACCCTGCCGGGCCGCTGGATCGTCCCGGTCGCGACCAGGAGGGATTCGACCAAGGTCGTCTTGCCCGCTCCCGAGTGGCCGACCAGCACGACGTTGCGCACCATGTCCGGCCGGTCGGCCGCGGGTGCCCTGCCCGCGGCTCCCGCTGCGCCGGTCGATTTCTCCGCCATGTCGCCTCCCGTGTCATCGAAGAGGGCGGTCGCGTGCGGCCGCACCCGAAAGGTCCGCTTCCGCGCCCGCACATCTCGCCGACGCGGTGTGTTCACCACATACCCGCGCGGCGGATCCCACAAGAGCACTAGGTCCCACGGTGAGCCCGCGCGGTCCGCCGATCCGCTCCCGCGGCCGGTCCGCGGATGCGCGGCTCCGGGCCGGGTGGCCTACGATCGGAGCGCGATGCTGAAACTTCTGCGCCCCGCCGTCACCCGAGTCCTGACCCCGCTGGGCAGGGCACTCGTCAACCGGGGGGTCGGTCCCGACGCGGTCACCGCGGTCGGCACGCTCGGCACGGTCGCCGCGGCGCTGTTCTTCTACCCCCAGGGCCGGCTCTTCGCGGGCACGATGGTGATCACGTTCTTCGTCTTCGCCGACCTCCTCGACGGGGTCATGGCCAGGATGACCGGGCCGGGCAGCACCTGGGGGGCCTTCCTCGACTCGACCCTCGACCGGGTGGGCGACGCCGCGATCTTCTCGGGGCTGGCGGTCTGGCTCGCCCTGAGCGGTCAGCGGGTGCTGGCCGGGACCGCCCTGTTCTGCCTGGTGGCCGGGGCGCTGGTGTCCTACGTCAAGGCCCGGGCGGAGGGCCTGGGCCTGACCTGCGACGTCGGCCTGGCCGAGCGGCCCGAGCGGCTGGTGGTGGGCCTGGTCTCGGCCGGGCTGTCCGGCCTCGGCGTGCCGTACGTCCTGGCCGCGGGGCTCTGGCTGCTCGCCGCGGCCAGCGCGGTCACGGTGGGCCAGCGACTGGTCCACGTGCACCGCCAGGCCGTCTCCCTCCCTCCCCGGACCCTCCGCTGATCGGACAGAGCGATGACCGACCCGTCCACGCCCGCGGCGTCCGCCGCGCCCTCCGCTCCCCCTGCGGCCCCCCGGCCGTCCCTGCAGGACCGCCTGGTCGCCGCCGGATTCGGCGCGGGCTGGGCGCTCGTGCCGCACCTGCCCGAACGGCTGACCGGCCGGGCCTTCGACATCGCGGCCGACCGCCTGTGGAAGCGGCGCGGCCCGTCGGTGCGCCGGCTGGAGGCCAACCTGGCCCGCGTCCGGGGGACCTCGCCCGACGACCCGGCCGTCCGCGCGCTGAGCCGCGCGGGCATGCGCTCCTACTTCCGCTACTTCCACGAGGTCTTCCGGCTGCCGTCCGTGCCGAAGGCGGAGATCCTCGCCCGCACCCGCGTCGAGGGCGCGGAGCGGATCTTCGAGAACCTCGACAAGGGGCGCGGCGTGGTGCTCGCGCTGCCGCACATGGGCAACTGGGACCAGGCGGGAGCCTGGCTCATCGGCTCGGGGCACCCGTTCACGACCGTCGCCGAGCGGCTCCGGCCCGAGTCGCTGTTCCGCCGCTACACCGCCTTCCGCGAGGGGCTCGGCATGGAGGTGCTCCCGCTGACCGGGGGCGACGGCCAGAACTTCGGCACGCTGGCGCAGCGGCTGCGGGCCGGCCGGGCGGTCGCGCTGCCGGCCGAGCGCGACCTGACGGCCAAGGGGATCGAGGTCTCCTTCTTCGGCTCCGCCACCCGGATGCCCGCCGGGCCGGGGCTGCTGGCGGTGCACACCGGCGCGGCCCTGCTGCCGGCCATCCCGTACTTCCACGGGCGCGACTGGGGCCTGGAGATCCACGAGGAGATCGAGATCCCCGACGAGGGCACCCGCCAGGAGCGGACCGCCGCGGCCATGCAGCGCCTGGCGGCCGTCTTCGAGCGGGGCATCTCCGCCCACCCCCAGGACTGGCACATGCTCCAGCGCCTCTGGCTCGACGACCTGGAGCCCCGCGCATGAGGATCGGCATCGTCTGCCCCTACGCCTGGGACGTCCCGGGCGGGGTCCAGGTGCACATCCGCGACCTCGCCGAGGCGCTCATGGAGGAGGGCCACCAGGTCTCGGTGATCGCCCCGGCCGCCGACGACGACGAGCTGCCCGGCTACGTCACCTCGGTGGGCCGCCCGGTCCCGGTCTCCTTCAACGGGTCGGTGGCGCGGATGTCGTTCGGCTTCCTGTCGGCGAACCGGGTGCGCCGCTGGGTGCGCGACGGGCGCTTCGACGTCCTGCACGTGCACGAGCCGTTCATCCCCTCGGTCGGCCTGCTGGCCTGCTGGGTGGCCCGGGGGCCGATCGTGGCGACCTTCCACGCCTCCTACGGGCGCTCGCGGGCCTTCTCGGTCGCCACCCCGGTGATCATGAGCGCGCTGGAGAAGATCAGCGCCAGGATCGCCGTGTCGGACGCGGCCAGGAAGACGCTGGTGGAGTTCATCGGCGGCGACGCCGTACTGATCCCCAACGGGGTGACGGTCCGCCGCTACACCGAGGCCGAGCCGCTGCCGCGCGCGGCCGGCGGCGAGGTGATCGGCTTCCTGGGCCGGATGGACGAGCCCCGCAAGGGCCTGCCCGTGCTGCTGGAGGCGTTCGCGCTGCTGGCGCCCCGGCGGCCCGGGCTGCGCCTGCTCATCGCCGGGCCCGGCGACGCCGCCGAGGTGCGGGAGCGGGTCCCGGCCGAGTTCCGCGACCGGGTCGAGCTGCTGGGCATGGTCAGCGAGGAGGACAAGATCCGCGCCTACCACTCGGTGGACGTCTTCTGCGCGCCGAACCTGGGCGGAGAGAGCTTCGGCATCGTGCTCACCGAGGCGATGTCGGCCGGGGCCGCGATCCTGGCCAGCGACATCCCGGCCTTCCGCAAGGTCCTCGACGACGGGCAGGCGGGGGCGCTGTTCGAGACGGGGAACGCCGCCTCGCTCGCGCGCGAGGCCGCCGCGCTGCTGGACGACCCCGCGCGCCGCGCCAAGCTGTCGGACGAGGCGCGCACCGCCGTGTGGAAGTACGACTGGTCCACGGTCGCCCGCGACGTCGCCCGTGTCTACGAGACGGTGGCGGTCCCGGCCGGGGTCGAGGAGGACGACGCGCCGTGACGGCCACGACGATCCTGGTGGCGGGCGTCATCATGGTGCTCACCGCCGTCTACGTCTCCTGGCGGGCGGGCCGGCTGGACCGGCTGCACATCCGGCTGGAGCTGGCCCGCGAGTCCCTGGACGCCGCCCTGGTACGGCGGGCCGCCGTCTGCCTGGAGCTGGCGGCCTCCCGGATCCTGGACCCGGCGACGAGCCTGGTGCTGGCCGCCGCCGCCCACGAGGCCCGTACGGCCGGGCCACCGGAGCGCGAGCACGCCGAGAGCGAGCTGTCGCGGGCGCTGCGGGCGGTGCTCGACCAGGAGCGCTTCCGGGAGAAGCTGGGCGAGACCCCGGCGGGTCCGGAGCTGCTGCAGGAGCTCGACAGCGCGGTCGCCAAGGTCGTCTACGCCCGGCGCTTCTACAACAACGCCGTCGGCGTGACCCGGGCCGCCCAGCGCCGCCTGCTGGCCCGCACGCTCCGGCTGGCCGGGCACACCGCCTACCCGGACTTCTTCGAGATCGACGACGCCCCGCCGCAGGCCTTGGCGGCGGAGTGAACGGGCCCCGGGCGGCCCGCGCCGGCCGGGGTTCCCCGCTCACCTCCATGAACCGCTCCATGAACCGCTCCATGAACCGCTCCATGAACCGCTCCATGAACCGCTCCATGAACCGCTCCATGAAGCGGAACACCCGACAAGTCGGGCGCCGGTAGGCTCTTGGGGATTTCTTGCCCAGCTGAGGAGATGACCGTGCGGGTACCCCGGATGATCGCCGTCGCTCTGGCCGGAGCGGCCGTGGTGGCGCCGGCCGCGGCCTGTTCGTCCGACGAGCCCGTTCCGGGCAGGAACCCCCAGGCGGCCACCGCGCCCCCGGCGCCCACGCCGACCCCGGAGCCGACCCATCCCTTCACCGGGCTGCCCGGCGCGGCCCGCAGGCCGGTCCTCGCCGCCAAGATCGAGAACACCTCGGCGGGCAAGCCCCAGCTCGGCCTCAAGAGCGCCGACATCGTCTACGTCACCCAGGTCGAGGCGGGGCTGACCCGGCTGATCGCGGTCTTCTCCTCGAAGATCCCCGCCAAGATCGGGCCCGTGCGCAGCGCCCGCATCTCCGACCTGCACCTCGCCCCGCAGTTCGGCAGGCCGGCCTTCGCCTACTCCGGCGCGCAGACCAAGATGCTGCCGTTCATCGCCCAGGCCCCGCTGTTCGACGTCTCCGACAGCCGCGCCCCGGGGGCCTACTTCCGCCAGCCCGGCCGCTACGCCCCCTACAACCTGTTCGCCGACACCAGGAAGCTGCTGGCCGCGGCGCCCAAGGCGAGCAGGGCGAAGGACATCGGCCTCACCTTCGGCGACGCCCCGGCCGAGGGCGGCACGCCCCGCAGGACCTACAGCGTGAGGTACCCCGCCGCCCGGTTCACCTTCGGCTGGTCGGAGGCGGCCGGCAAGTGGCTGATCTGGCAGGACGGCGAGAAGGACATGGCGGCCGAGGGCGGCCAGCTCGGCGCCCCCACGATCGTCGTGCAGTACACCAGGACCGAGCGCTCGCAGTTCCACGACAAGAACCAGAGCTACACCCCCCTGGTCCGCACCACCGGCAAGGGCCGGGCGGTCGTCCTGCGCGACGGCAAGGCGTTCAAGGCGCGCTGGAGCCGGGCGACGGAGGAGGACGGCACGGTCTTCACCACCGAGGGCGGCGAGCCGATGAACTTCGCCCCCGGCCAGGTCTGGATCGTCCTCGCCGCGCCCAAACCGGTCACCCCCTGAGGCGCCCACGCCGGTCACCCCCTGAGGCGCCCACGCCGGTCACCCCCTGAGGCGCCCACGCCGGTCACCCCTGACGCGCTCCCGCGCGGGAGCGCGCCGGACCGGCCGCGACCCCGCCGACGGGCCGTCCCCTGACGCGCCGCCCGCGGGCGCCCTGTACGGCCGGGCGGACACCTTGTACGGCCGGCTCGCGGTCCGGCCGTACAGGATGTCCAAGCCGGGCGCCGGAGTGCGACAGGGTGGTGGGGGAGAACACGCGAGCCAGCGCCTACGATGAAGCGTGTGACGGCCGCCCCGCGGGCGGCCGTGTCCGCAGCAACCCCAGTCGTCGTGAGGTAGAGACCGTGTCCAGCAGCACGCCCGAAGTCACCGAGACCGCCATCACCGGAACCGCCCGGGTGAAGCGCGGCATGGCCGAGATGCTCAAGGGCGGCGTCATCATGGACGTCGTCAACGCCGAGCAGGCCAAGATCGCCGAGGACGCGGGCGCCGTCGCCGTCATGGCGCTGGAGCGCGTCCCCGCCGACATCCGCGCGCAGGGCGGCGTCTCCCGGATGAGCGACCCCGACATGATCGACGGCATCATCGCGGCCGTCTCGATCCCCGTCATGGCCAAGGCCCGCATCGGCCACTTCGTCGAGGCCCAGGTCCTGCAGTCGCTGGGCGTCGACTACATCGACGAGTCGGAGGTGCTCACCCCGGCCGACTACGCCAACCACATCGACAAGTGGCGGTTCACCGTGCCCTTCGTCTGCGGCGCCACCAACCTGGGCGAGGCGCTGCGCCGCATCACCGAGGGCGCGGCGATGATCCGCTCCAAGGGCGAGGCCGGCACCGGCGACGTCTCCAACGCCGTCACCCACATGCGCACGATCCGCGGCGAGCTCAAGCGGCTGTCCTCCCTGCCCGAGGACGAGCTCTACGTCGCGGCCAAGGAGCTGCAGGCGCCGTACGAGCTGGTGGCCGAGGTCGCCCGGACCGGCAAGCTGCCCGTCGTGCTGTTCACCGCGGGCGGCATCGCCACCCCGGCCGACGCCGCGATGATGATGCAGCTCGGCGCCGAGGGCGTGTTCGTCGGCTCCGGCATCTTCAAGTCGGGCAACCCCGCCCAGCGCGCCGCCGCGATCGTCAAGGCCACCACGTTCCACGACGACCCGGACGTCGTCGCCAAGGTCTCCCGCGGGCTGGGCGAGGCCATGGTCGGCATCAACGTCGACGACATCCCGGTCCCGCACCGCCTGGCCGAGCGCGGCTGGTAGTCCGCTCCGGCACAAGGCTCCGTCAAGGGCGGCATCCGCGCGGGGTGCCGCCCTTTTCGCCACCTGAGGAGTCCGCCTCCTTGTCGTGATCTCCCGCGAGGCCGCCGGCGTCCGCGCCCCCCGCCCCGGCAGGATCCCCCTCATGTCCCAGCTCAGCCGACGCTCCTTCCTCGTCACCGGTCTCACCGCCGGCGCCGCGGCCGGCCTGCCCGCCGCGCACGCCGGTCCCGGACCGGGGCCCGCCGAGGCGTCCGCGGTCTCCCGGGAACCGCGCTCCGACCCCTTCACCCTCGGCGTCGCCTCCGGAGACCCCGACTCCGGCGGGTTCGTGATCTGGACGCGGCTGGCGCCCCGGCCGCTGGCCGAGGACGGCGCGGGCGGCATGCCGGCCCGGCCCTTCACCGTGCACTGGCAGGTCTACGGCGACGAGGCCGGCCGCCGGATCCTGCGGCACGGGGTGGCCACGGCGCGCCCCGAGCGGGGCCACAGCGTGCACGTCGAACTCGACGGGCTGGCCGCCGACCGCGACTACTGGTACCGCTTCAAGGCCGGCCCGCACGTCTCGCCGACGGGCCGGGCCAGGACCGCCCCGCACCCGCTGTCGTACGGCTCCGGCCTGGCGATGGCCTTCGCCTCCTGCGCGCAGTACGAGCACGGTCACTTCACCGCCTACCGGCGCCTGGCCGAGGACCGCCCCGACCTCGTCCTGCACCTGGGCGACTACCTGTACGAGTACCGGCGCGACACCTACACGATCCCGGGCGGCAACGTCCGCCACCACGAGGGGCCGGAGACCGAGACCCTGGCGGACTACCGGCGGCGGCACGCCCAGTACAAGACCGACCCCGACCTGCGGGCGGCGCACGCCGCGGCGCCCTGGCTGGTCGTCTGGGACGACCACGAACTGGACAACAACTGGGCCGGCGAGGTGCCGGAGAGGCCCGAGGTCCCGCAGCCGGGCTTCCCCGCCCGGCGCGAGGCGGCCTTCCGGGCCTACCACGAGAACATGCCGCTGCGCCGGCGGTCCGTCCCGCGCGGCGCCGACATGCGGCTCTACCGGCGGATCCTCTGGGGGCGGCTGGCCGTCTTCCACCTGCTCGACACCCGGCAGCACCGCGACGACCAGGGCTGCGGCGACGGCTACCGCGACTGCCCGGAGGCCGCCGACCCGGCCCGCTCGATCACCGGGGAGGCGCAGGAGCACTGGCTGCTGGAGGGCTTCCGCCGGTCGCGGGCGCGCTGGGACATCGTGGGCCAGCAGGTCTTCTTCGCCCAGCGCGACAGCGACGCCGGACCCGCGAAGATCACCAACCAGGACGCCTGGGACGGCTACGCCGCCTCCCGGGAGCGGATCACCCGGGGCTGGGTGGAGGCCGGGGTGCGCAACCCGGTCGTGCTCACCGGGGACGTGCACGCGCACTGGGCGGGCGACCTCAAGCTCGACTACGACGACCCGGCGGGCCGCACGGTCGGCTCCGAGCTGGTGACCTCCTCGATTACCTCGGGCGGCGACGGCCGCGACTCCGACCCGGCCGCCCACCCGTTCCTGGCGATCAACCCGCACCTGAGGTTCCACAACGACCAGCGCGGCTACGTGCTCACCCGGATCGACCGGGAGGCGCTCACCGCGGACTTCAAGGTCGTCCCCCAGGTCACCCGGCCGGGTGCGGCGGCGTACACCCGGGCGACGTTCGTGATCGAGGACCGGGTCCCGGGGGTCCGGCAGACCTACCTGCGCCCGCTCGACCCCTCGGCGGCGAGGACGCCCGAGGCCGACCCGATCCAGGAGACCGTGGACCGGGAGACCCTGCGGCCCTGACGGCCGCCCGGCTCCCGCTCCCGCGGCGGGACCGCCCGCCCCGGAGGGCGGCCGGACCGGGCGGCGCATCGGATGGCGCATCGGATGGCGCATCGGGCGGCGCATCGGGCGGCGCATCGGATGGCGCATCGGGCGGCAGAGGCTACGCTCGTAGAGCGAACCAGACGAGCCGGACGAAAGGATGCCTGTGCCCACGATCGGTGTGCTCGCCCTCCAGGGAGACGTGCGCGAACACGTGCGCGCGCTGGAGGAGGCGGGGGCGAAGACGGTGACCGTACGGCGCCCCGGGGAGCTGGAGACCGTCGACGCGCTGGTCGTCCCCGGCGGCGAGTCCACGACCATGTGGAAGCTGGCGGTCACGTTCGACATGCTGGACCCCGTCCGGGAGCGCATCGCCGGCGGCATGCCCGTCTACGGATCCTGCGCCGGGATGATCATGCTGGCCGATCGGATCGAGGACGGCGCCGCAGGCCAGCAGACCTTCGGCGGCATCGACATGACCGTCCGCCGCAACGCCTTCGGCCGCCAGGTCGACTCCTTCGAGGCCGACCTCGACTTCGCCGGCCGCGGCCCGCTGCGTGCGGTGTTCATCCGCGCCCCCTGGGTGGAATCGGTCGGTTCCGCGGTGGAGGTGCTGGCCCGGGCCGAACCTGGGGATAGGATCGTCGCGGTCCGCCAGGGGCCGCTGCTCGCCACGTCCTTCCACCCGGAGCTGACCGGGGACGCCGGCGTGCATTCGTACTTTGTTGAAATGGTGAGGGAGTTCTAGGCGATGTCCGGCCACTCCAAATGGGCGACGACGAAGCACAAGAAGGCCGCGCTTGACTCCAAGCGGGGCAAGCTGTTCGCCAAGCTCATCAAGAACATCGAGGTCGCCGCCCGGACCGGTGGTCCCGACCCGGACGGCAACCCGACGCTGTACGACGCCATCACCAAGGCGCGCAAGAGCTCCGTCCCGATCGACAACATCGAGCGCGCGCGCAAGCGCGGCGGCGGCCTGGAGGCGGGCGGCGCCGACTGGCAGACCATCATGTACGAGGGCTACGCCCCCGGCGGCGTCGCGGTGCTGATCGAGTGCCTCACCGACAACCGCAACCGCGCCGCCTCCGAGGTCCGGGTCGCGCTGACCCGCAACGGCGGCTCCCTGGCCGACCCCGGCTCGGTGTCCTACATGTTCAACCGCAAGGGCGTCGTGATCGTCCCCAAGGGCGGGCTGTCGGAGGACGACGTGCTGACGGCGGTCCTCGACGCGGGCGCCGAGGAGGTCAACGACCTGGGCGACACCTATGAGGTCGTCTCCGAGGCCGGCGACCTCGTCCCGGTGCGCAAGGCCCTGCAGGACGCCGGGATCGACTACGACTCGGCGGAGTCGAGCTTCATGCCGACGATGAGCGTCGCGCTGGACGAGGAGGGCGCGCGCAAGGTCTTCCGGCTGATCGACGCGCTCGAGGACAGCGACGACGTGCAGAACGTGTGGGCCAACTTCGACGTCTCCGACGAGGTCATGGAGAAGCTCGAAGCCTGATCGCCCGGCGCCCCTCCGAAGCGGAGGGGCGCTCTCCTTTCCGGGGGCCTGTCCGTGTTCCGCGAGGTTTGCCCCCGGCTGTAGGGGTACTTCCGCTTGATCATGGCGAACCCGGATCTGGTCTTCGCGCTGGCGGGCGTCGGCGCCCTGCTGGCGGCCGTGCTGCCGCGCGTGCTGCGGCGGCGGCCCTTCTCGCTGCCGCTGGCGTGCCTGGTCGTCGGGGTGCTCCTCTACCTCCTCCCGCTCGACCTGCCGGTCCCCGACCCGGTGGCGCACCGGGCCGTCGTCGAGCACGCCACCGAGATCTGCGTGATCATCTCGTTGATGGGCGCGGGACTGGCGATCAACCGGCCCTTCGGCCGGCGCCGGTGGGGGTCCGTCTGGCGGCTGCTGGCCTGGACGATGCCGCTGAGCGTGGCGGCGGTCGCGCTGGTCCTGCACGGGCTGCTGGACTGGCCGTGGGCCGCGGCGCTGCTGCTCGGCGCGGCGCTCTCGCCGACCGACCCGGTGCTCGCCTCCGACGTGCAGGTCGGCGAGCCGGTCGACTCGGAGAAGGCCGACGACGAGGTGCGCTTCACCCTCACCGCTGAGGCCGGGCTCAACGACGGGCTGGCCTTCCCGTTCGTCTACGCCGCGATCGCCCTGGCCCTGGCCGGCGGCGGCACCGGGTGGATCGGCGAGTGGGTCCTGGTCGACGTGCTCTACAAGGGCGCGGTGGGCGTGGCGGGCGGGCTGGCGGCCGGCACGCTGCTCGGCCGCCTGTTCTTCCGGGCGAAGGTGTCGGACCTGCGGCTGGCCGAGCACCGGGACGGGTTCGTCGCGCTGGCCGCGACGTTCCTGGCCTACGGCGGCACCGAACTGGCGGGCGGGTACGGCTTCATCGCGGTGTTCGTGACCGCCTGCACGATCCGGGCCGCCGAGCGCACCCACGGCTACAACGGCGTGCTCCACGGGTTCATCGAGCAGATCGAGCGGCTGCTCACCGCCTGGCTGATCCTGCTGCTCGGCGGGTTCGTGGCGACCGGGGGCCTGTCCGCGCTGACCTGGCGGGGGGCCGCGGCCGGGTTGGCGCTGCTGCTGGTGGTCCGGCCGCTGACCGGCTGGCTGGCCGGGCTGCGCGGCCGGGCGGGACCGCGCGAGGGAGGTGTGATCGCCTTCTTCGGCATCCGGGGCATCGGCTCGCTGTACTACCTCGCCTACGCGCTCGGGCACGCCGACTTCGGTGTGCCCGCCGCGGAGCTGTGGGCGGTGGTGGCCTTCACCGTGCTGGTCTCGCTGGTGCTGCACGGCGTCACGGCGACGCCGGTGATGGCCCGGCTGGACCGGCTGCGGGAGAAGGCGGCCGGGGGCGACGGGGAGGAGGCCGCGGCCCGGCACCTGTGAGCGGCCCGCGCGGTGGGCTCCTTATGGCGGGCTCCGTGCGCGGGGCGCGGCCAGGCGGTAGAGTCGGGCACCGAACAGGTGTTCGGCGGGTGGGAGGGGTGTCGGTGCGCTTGCCCGAGCTGCGGGTGATGGGGGTCGATCCGGGGCTGACCCGGTGCGGGCTCGGAGCCGTGGAGGGACGTCCCGGGGCGCCGCTGAACCTGGTGAAGGTCGGCGTCGTGCGCACGGCCGCCGACGAGGAGATCGGCGCCCGCCTGGTGGCCGTCGAGGCCGGCATCGAGCGGTGGCTCGACGAGCTGGAGCCGGACGCCGTGGCGGTGGAGCGGGTCTTCGCCCAGCACAACCTCCGGACCGTGATGGGCACGGCGCAGGCCTCGGCCGTGGCGATCCTGTGCGCCTCGCGGCGGGGCATCCCCGTGGCGCTGCACACCCCGTCGGAGGTCAAGGCCGCCATCACCGGGAGCGGTACGGCCGGCAAGCAGCAGGTCGGCGCCATGGTGACCAGGCTGCTGCGGCTCGACGCGATGCCCAAGCCCGCCGACGCCGCCGACGCCCTCGCCCTCGCCATCTGCCACGTCTGGCGGGGCGGGGCGCAGAGCCGCCTGGCCGAGGCGCTGGCCAGGGCGAAGACCGCGCCCGGCACGACCGCGGCGGCCTATTTCCGCGGCCGGGGCCGCGCCGGACAGTCGAGAGGAACCGCGAAGTGATCGCCTCGGTGCGGGGCCGGGTGGCCTCGCTCGCGCATGACAGGGCCGTGGTCGAGGTCGGCGGCGTGGGCGTGCTGGTGCACTGCACCCCGGGCACGCTCGCGACGCTGCGGGTGGGGGAGGAGGCCGCCCTGGCCACCTCGCTGGTGGTCCGCGAGGAGTCCCTGACCCTGTTCGGCTTCGCCGACGACGACGAGCGCGGCGTCTTCGAGATGCTGCAGGCCGCCAGCGGCGTCGGCCCCAAGGTGGCGCTGGCCATGCTGGCGGTGCACACGCCCAACGCGCTCCGGGTGGCCGTGGCCGCGGCCGACGTCAAGGCGCTGACCCGGGTGCCGGGCGTGGGCCCCAAGGGCGCCCAGCGGATCATCGTCGACCTCAAGGACAAGCTGGGCACCCCGGAGGAGGCGGTCAGCGCCGCGCTCAACGGCCGCGCCGCGGCGCCGGCCTGGCGGGACCAGGTCCACTCGGGGCTGATCGGGCTGGGATACTCCGCCAGGGACGCCGACGAGGCGGTCGCCGCGGTGGGCCCGCAGGCCGACGCCGAGGTGGCCGCGGGCCGCGCCCCGCAGGTCGCGGCGTTGCTGAAGGCGGCGCTGCGCGCCCTGAGCGTGCGATGAGCGAGGGTGGTCCGAGGTGAGTTCCGACCGTGATCTGGTGTCGCCCGAGGCCGAGGGCGACGAGCGGCTGATCGAGGCCGCGCTCCGGCCCAAGCGGCTGGAGGAGTTCATCGGCCAGGCGCGGGTGCGCGAGCAGCTCTCCCTGGTGCTGCACAGCGCGCTGCGCCGCGGGCGGGCCCCCGACCACGTCCTGATGAGCGGCTCGCCGGGACTCGGCAAGACGACCCTGTCGATGATCATCGCGACCGAGCTGGGGGTGCCGCTCCGCATCACCTCCGGGCCGGCGCTGGAGCGGGCGGGCGACCTGGCGGCGATCCTGTCGACGCTGTCGGAGGGCGAGGTCCTGTTCATCGACGAGATCCACCGGATGGCCCGCCCGGCGGAGGAGATGCTCTACCTGGCGATGGAGGACTTCCGGGTCGACATCGTGGTGGGCAAGGGGCCCGGCGCGACGGCGATCCCGCTGGAGATCGCGCCCTTCACCCTGGTCGGGGCCACCACCCGGGCGGGGCTGCTGCCCGCGCCGCTGCGCGACCGGTTCGGCTTCGTCGCGCACATGGACTTCTACGAGACCGCCGAGCTGGAGCAGGTGCTGCACCGCTCGTCGCGGCTGCTCGGCCTGGGGCTCCCGCAGGACGCGGCGCGTGAGATCGCCGGGCGCTCGCGGGGCACGCCCCGCATCGCCAACCGGCTGCTGCGCCGGGTACGCGACTTCGCCGAGGTCCGCGCCGAAGGGGTGATCACCCGGGAGGTCGCCGCCGCCGCGCTGAACCTCTACGAGGTCGACGCCGAAGGACTCGACCGGCTGGACCGGGCGGTGCTGGACGTCCTGCTGCGCAGGTTCGGCGGCGGTCCGGTCGGCCTGTCCACCCTGGCGGTCGCGGTGGGGGAGGAACCCGAGACGGTCGAGGTGGTCGCCGAGCCGTTCCTGGTGCGGCAGGGCCTGCTGGCCCGCACCCCCCGGGGCCGGGTGGCGACGGCCGCGGCCTGGCGCCACCTGGGGCTGGTCCCGCCGCCGGACGCGTTCGGCGCCTGAGGCGCGCGGGGAGCGGCGGACCGGGGCGGCCGTATCCCCCGCTGACGGGTCCGGCCGGTCGCCTCCGGGTCCGGTCGCGGTGGCCGCGGTCGGGCGCGGCGGGCGGAGCCGGGAGCGATCGGCCGCGGATACGGTGCCCGAGGAGGAAGAGCGGAGGGACCGGAGGCGTTGTTCTCCAGTGGCGGGGTCGCGCGCTCCCGGCGACGGGGCGGTACGGAGTCGATCACGGATCGGTGACAAGGGTCTCGAAACGGGAACTTCCCGGTGTGCCGGATCGTGACCTCGTTGCCGCGCTTCTAACAGCTCGCCTAAACTCCGTGGCTTGGCTGGCTGTGTAGGCTGACGTGCTGAGCGGCGTGGCCGTATACGGACGTCCGGCGCCAGGCCGGTCATTCTCAAGTGGAGGAACGGCCCCATGGGCGACTACTCAAGCCTCATCATGATCGCTCTGATGGTCGTGGTGTTCTACTTCCTGCTCATCCGTCCGCAGCGCAAGCGGCAGCAGGAGCAGATCCAGATGCAGAACGCCCTGACGCCGGGGACGCGGGTCATGACCACGACCGGTCTGTTCGCGACCGTCGTGGGCATCGACGCCGACGACGTGATCCTGGAGATCGCGCCCGGTGTCGAGACCCGCTGGGTCAAGGCCGCCATCGGACGCGTGCTGACCCCGGTGGACGACGCCGAGGACGTCAAGGACCTCAAGGACACCGAGGACGCCGAGGACGACGTCGCGGTGGAGACCGCCGAGCAGCAGGGTGACAGCCAGGACTCGACCCCCAAGAAGTCCTGAGCGCAGTTCACCGCCTCATCCCCTATAACCGAAAGAACTGACGACCAGTGGCCCGACCGACCAGCGGCCAGAGCAGACCGGGACGCGTGCTCCTGCTGCTTCTGGCGATCATTCTCGCCATGGGCGGGGTGATGTTCCTCAACAGGGCGTACACCCCCGAATACGGCCTCGACCTCGCCGGCGGCACGACAGTGACGCTGTCGCCCATCACCCCGAACGGCGGCGCTCCCTCCGAGGAGAGCCTGGACCTGGCCGTGAACATCATCCGCGACCGGGTGAACGGCAGCGGCATCTCCGACGCCGAGGTGGCCAGAGCCGGTGACAACATCGTCATCTCCGTTCCGGGCGCCGGCCAGGAGGAGGTCGTCAAGCTGGTCGGTACGACCGCCGAGCTGAGATTCCGCCAGGTGCTGGCGATCGCGGCCGGGTCGCCCCAGCCGCCGGGCGAGATGCCCACCCAGGCGCCGACGCCGGCTCCGTCCGGTTCGCCCGCGGCCACCGGCCAGAGCACGCCGAAGCCGTCGGTGACCGCCGAGCCGAGCCCGAGCGGCTCCCCGGCGGGACGCGGTCTGTCGGAGGCGCTGACCAACCCGAGCCCCGCCGCCACCCCCGCCGCCTCGGCCGCACCGAAGAAGGCCGAGCCGACCGGCCGGGCGACCGGCAAGGCGACCGGTTCCGCGACGGGCACGGCGAGCCCCTCCGCCGCCCCGTCGGCCGCGCCGAGCGGGAGCGCCGCTCCCGAGGACCCGCTGGCGGGCGTCGACACCACCGGGATCGACCCGGCGGTGCTCAAGCAGTTCCAGGAGCTCGACTGCTCCACGAAGGACAAGGGCCAGGGCGCCCAGGACGACCCGAACAAGCAGTTCGTCGGCTGCGACCAGGACGGCAGCGCCAAGTACATCCTGGAGAAGGCGGCCGTGACCGGCACCGCCATCGACAGCGCCACCTCGGGCGTGGAGCCGAGCACCGGCGAGTGGCTCGTCCAGCTCTCCTTCAAGGGCCAGGGACCGGACCAGTGGTCCAAGGTCACCACCACGGCCTTCAACTCCGAGGCCCCCCGCAACCAGGTCGCCATGGTCCTGGACGGCGTGGTGATCTCCGCGCCGGTCATCCAGGAGCCCATCACCGGCGGTCGCGCGCAGATCTCCGGCAGCTTCACCCAGGTGACCGCCACCGAGCTGGCCAACCAGCTCAAGTACGGCGCGCTCCCGCTGAAGTTCGAGAAGAGCTCGATCGAGGAGGTCTCCTCCACCCTCGGCGCCGACCAGCTGCGCGGCGGTCTCATCGCCGGCGCCATCGGCCTCGGCCTCGTGCTGGTCTACTCGATGATCTACTACCGCGGGCTGGGCGTCGTCTCGGTGCTCAGCCTCGTGGTCGCCTCGGTGCTGACCTACCAGTCGGTGGTGCTGCTCGGCCACTTCGCGGGCTTCCGCCTCTCGCTCCCGCACATCATCGGCCTGATCGTCTCGATCGGCATCACCGCGGACTCGTTCATCGTCTACTTCGAGCGCATCCGCGACGAGATGAAGGAGGGCCGGCGCACGCTGCGCTCGGCCGTCGAGGTCGCCTGGGTCCGCGCCCGGCGCACGATCCTGATCGCCGACGCGGTCATGTTCATCGCCGCCCTGGTGCTGTACTTCCTGGCGGTCGGCGGCGTGGCCGGGTTCGCGTTCGCGATGGGCCTGACCACCCTCATCGACATCGTCGTGGTGTTCATGTTCACCAAGCCGTTCGTCGCCCTGCTGGCGCGCCTGAAGTTCTTCGCCAAGGGCCACCCGCTCTCCGGCCTGGACGCCGAGCGCATGAGCATCGGACCGTCCGCCGGCTCCACCACCGTTCCGCAGGAGGCATGATGGCCGGCCTCGTAAGCCGTCTGTACCGGGGCGAGACCAACGTCGACTTCGTCGGCAAGCAGAAGCTCTGGTACGGCCTGTCCGCCTTCCTGCTGGTCGTCTCCTTCGCAGGCCTGCTGGTCAACGGCCTGAACCTGGGCGTGGAGTTCAGGGGCGGGTCGGTGTTCTCCTTCAAGGCGCCGGCGGCGAACATCGAACAGGTCCGCGGCACCTTCAGCGACGCCGGGGCCCACCAGGTCATCGTGCAGCAGACCAACAACGGCTGGCGGGTCACCACCGAGAGCCTGCCCGCCGCCAAGGTGACCGAGGTCCAGAAGGCCGCCGCCGAGGACTTCGGCCTCCGGCAGAACGAGGTCACCCTCCAGGTGATCGGCGCCTCCTGGGGCGGCCAGGTCGCCGACAAGGCGGTCGTCGGCCTGATCGTCTTCATGCTGGCGATCATCCTGTACCTGACGATGGCCTTCGAGTGGAAGATGGCGCTGGCCGCCATCGTGGCGCTGCTCCACGACCTGGTGATCACCGCGGGCGTCTACGCGTGGTCCGGTTTCGAGGTCACCCCGGCGACCCTGCTGGGCTTCCTGACGATCCTCGGCTACTCGCTGTACGACGCGGTCGTCGTGTTCGACATGATCAAGGAGGTCACCGCCAAGCTCGGCACGACCTCGAAGGTCACCTACACCCAGGCCGCCAACGACGCGCTGAACCACACGCTGATCCGCTCGCTGAACACCACCCTGGTGGCGATCCTGCCGGTGGCGGCGATCCTGTTCATCGGCACCACGCTGTTCGGCGCGGGCACGCTGAAGGACCTGTCGCTGGCACTGTTCGTCGGCATGATCGTCGGCACCTACTCCTCGCTGTGCGTGGCGACGCCGCTGCTGGTGACGCTGAAGGAGCGCGAGCCGCGCTACCAGGCGATCGCCCGCAGGCTCGCCGCCACGGGCGGGGCCGGCGCCAAGGCCGGACGCCAGCCGGTGGCCGCCGGCGCGGCCAACGGCGCCGGGCCCGCCGGCGACAAGCGCAGGAAGAAGTAGACCCGTACGCGACCGCGCCTCCGCCCCCCGATCCGCGGGGGGCGGAGGCGTTTTCTCCCCGTCCTCGCCAGAGGCGCCTCTCCCGCAAGGTGGATCATGAGTGACCTGAGCCGGTTGATCCTGGACCGGATCCGCGACGTGCCCGACTACCCGCAGCCGGGGGTGGTGTTCAAGGACATCACCCCGCTGCTCGCCGACCCCGGGGCGTTCGCCGCGGTGACGGACGAGCTGGCGGGGCTGCACGAGGTGGACAAGATCGTCGGAATCGAGGCGCGGGGGTTCATCCTGGGCGCCCCCGCGGCGTACAAGGCCCGTGCCGGGTTCGTCCCGGTGCGCAAGAAGGGCAAGCTGCCCTCCGAGACCTTCGAGGCGTCCTACGATCTGGAGTACGGCTCCGCGGTCGTCGAGGTTCACCGGGACGCGTTCGCCCCCGGCGACCGGGTCCTGATCGTCGACGACGTGCTGGCCACGGGGGGCACGGCGCGCGCGACGGTGGAGCTGGTCCGCAGGACGGGGGCCGAGGTCGTGGCCGTCGCCGTGCTGATGGAACTGGCCTTCCTCAAGGGCCGCGAGCGGCTCGACGGGGTGGCACTCCACCCCCTCGTGGTCGTCTGATCCACCCCACCCGGGGAAGTACCCGTGCAGGTCTGGATACACTGAGGGATCTGGACTCGAACGCGAGGAGTCTGAGTGCCCCGTGATGTGGTCGTGCCCGACGTGACCGCCGGCGAAGGCGGTTCCGAGATGGCCGTCCCGGCAGTCGACGCCGGTTCCGCCATGTCCGGAGCCACCGAGGAGAAACCGGCGGTGCGGCGGAGGCTCGCCCGCTTTGGGGGGCAATGGGGTGGCGCCATGAACCCGGTTCTTGAGCCGCTGTTCCGCACGGTCCGCGCGACCCATCCGAAGGCGGACCTGCGGCTGATCGAGCGCGCCTACGACGTGGCGGCCTACCACCACCGCGATCAGAAGCGCAAGAGCGGTGATCCGTACATCACCCACCCGCTGGCCGTGGCGACGATCCTGGCCGAGCTGGGCACCGACGACGAGACGCTCTGCGCGGCGCTGCTGCACGACACCGTCGAGGACACCGCCTACGGCCTGGACGAGCTGCGGGCCGACTTCGGCGACAACATCGCGCTGCTGGTCGACGGCGTGACCAAGCTCGACAAGGTCAAGTTCGGCGACGCCGCCCAGGCCGAGACCGTGCGCAAGATGGTCGTCGCGATGTCCCGCGACATCCGGGTGCTGATCATCAAGCTCGCCGACCGGCTGCACAACATGCGCACCATGCGCTACCTGCCGGAGCACAAGCGGCAGCAGAAGTCCCGCGAGACGCTGGAGATCTTCGCGCCGCTCGCCCACCGGCTGGGGATGAACACGATCAAGTGGGAGCTGGAGGACCTCGCGTTCGCCATGCTCTACCCCAAGCGCTACGACGAGATCGCCCGGATGGTCTCGGAGCGGGCCCCGCGCAGGGACCTGTTCCTGCAGGAGGTCATCGAGAAGGTCTTCGCCGACCTGCGGGAGGCGAAGATCCGCGCGGTGGTCAAGGGCCGGCCCAAGCACTACTACTCGGTCTACCAGAAGATGATCGCGCGCGACGTCGCGTTCGACGACATCTACGACCTGGTCGGCATCCGGGTGCTGGTGGACACGGTCCGCGACTGCTACGCCGCCCTCGGAACGATCCACGCGCGGTGGAACCCGGTGCCGGGCCGGTTCAAGGACTACATCGCGATGCCCAAGTTCAACATGTACCAGTCGCTGCACACCACGGTGATCGGTCCCGAGGGCAAGCCGGTGGAGCTGCAGATCCGCACCCACGCCATGCACCACCGCTCCGAGTACGGCGTCGCCGCGCACTGGAAGTACAAGGAGGAGATGAACTCCTCCGGGCCGGCGGGCACGAAGCTGAAGAGCGCCGGCGACATGGCCTGGCTCCGCCAGCTCCTGGACTGGCAGAAGGAGACCGCCGACCCGGGCGAGTTCCTGGAGTCGCTCCGCTTCGACCTGTCGGTCTCCGAGGTCTACGTCTTCACCCCCCGGGGCCAGGTCATGGCCCTGCCGGAGGGCGCGACCCCGGTCGACTTCGCCTACGCCGTGCACACCGAGGTCGGCCACCGCTGCGTCGGCGCCCGGGTCAACGGCCGCCTGGTGCCGCTGGAGTCCCGGCTGAGCAACGGCGACACCGTCGAGATCTTCACCTCCAAGTCGCCCGACGCGGGCCCGTCCCGCGACTGGCTGAAGTTCGTCAAGTCCGGCCGGGCCCGCAACAAGATCCGTCAGTGGTTCTCCAAGGAGCGCCGCGAGACCGCGATCGAGGCGGGCAAGGAGGCCATCGGCCGCGCCATGCGCAAGCAGGGGCTGCCGCTGCAGCGCCTGATGTCCGGAGAGTCCCTGCTGACGCTCGCCAGGGAGCTGCGCTACCCGGACGTCTCCTCGCTGTACGCGGCCGTCGGAGAGGGCCACACGGCCGCCCAGACGGTCGTGCAGAAGCTGGTGCAGTCCATCGGGGGCGTGGAGGGCGCCGAGGAGGACATCGCCGAGACGGCGGTCCCGACGAAGCTGCGCGGCCGTCCCCGCGCGGGCGGCGGCGGCGCGGGCGTGGTGGTCGCCGGCGACTCCGACGTCTGGGTACGGCTCTCGCGCTGCTGCACCCCGGTCCCCGGCGACGAGATCGTCGGCTTCGTCACCCGCGGGCACGGCGTGTCGGTGCACCGCAGCAACTGCCCCAACGTGGAGCAGCTCCGCTCCGAGCCCGACCGCCTGGTGCAGGTCGCCTGGTCGCCCGGGGACGACTCGGTCTTCCTCGTCGCCATCCAGGTGGAGGCCCTGGACCGTCCCCGCCTGCTGTCGGACGTCACGCGGACCCTGTCCGACCAGCACGTGAACATCCTGTCGGCGTCGGTGACGACCTCCCGCGACCGGGTCGCGATCAGCAAGTTCACCTTCGAGATGGGCGACCCCAAGCACCTGGGCCACGTCCTGAAGGCCGTCCGCAACATCCAGGGCGTCTACGACGTCTACCGGGTGAGCGGCGCCGGGTCCTGACGGACGGCGCCCGCCGGCGACGGAGGCGGTCGGAGCCCCCGCCCCGGACGGAAACCCGTTCCGAGCCCGCCGAGGGTCCGGACGGGGGATGGTCCCGAGCCCGCCGAGACTCCAGGAAGGTCCGGACAGGGGGCCGCCCCGGCCGGAAGACGGACCGGGGACGCGTCCTGCGGCAGGACGCGTCCCCGGTCGGGTTCAGCCGGTCAGGAGAACTCGGCGAGCGTGCGCTCGGCCTCCTCCAGCCAGGAGCGGCGGGCGGCCAGCGCCTCCTCGGCGTCCTTGACGTCCTTGTCCTTGCCGGCGGCGGAGGCCTTGGCCCGGCGGGCCTCCAACTGCTCGATGGACTTGCGGAGCTGGTCCACCGTGGTCTGGGCGCGGGCGCGGGCCTCGGGGTTGGAGCGCTTCCACTCCGCCTCCTCGGCCTTGCGGACCGCGTCGTCGACCTTGCGCAGCCCGCCCTCCAGCCGGTCGCGCTGCTCGCGCGGGACGGGGCCGGCCTCCTCCCAGCGCTCCAGGATGCCGCGCAGGACGGCCCGGGCGGCGCGGGCGTCGGTGACCGGGAGGATCCGCTCGGCCTCGGCCAGGAGCTGCTCCTTGACCTCGGCGTTGGCCGCGAACGAGGCGTCCCGCTCGGCGAAGACCGCGGAGCGGGCGTGGAAGAACTGGTCCTGGGCGGCCTTGAACCGGTTCCAGAGCTCGTCCTCGACCTCGCGGGAGGCCCGGCCGGCCGTCTTCCACTGCCGCATCAGCTCACGGTAGGCCGACGCGGTGGGACCCCAGTCGGTGGAGGAGGCCAGGGCCTCGGCCTCGGCGACGATCCGCTCCTTGGCGGAGCGGATGCCCTCGCGCTGCTCGTCCAGGCCGGCGAAGTAGACCTTGCGGCGCTTGGCGAAGGCGGTGCGGGCGGCCGACAGGCGCTTCCACAGCGCCGCCTCGGTGACCCGGTCGATCCGCTCGGCGGCCTTCCACTCCTCCACCAGCTGGCGCAGGCGCTCGCCGCCCGTCTTCCAGTGGGTGGTGGACTCCGCCACGCTCTCGGCCTCGGCGACGATCCGCTCCTTGACGGCCTTGGCCTCGGCACGGGCCACCTCGCGGGCGGCCTTGACCTCCTCGCGGCGCTGCCCCACCAGTTCGGTGAGGGCGTCGAGCCGCTTGAGCAGCGCGTCCAGATCGCCGACGGCGTGGGCGCCGGTGATGGACTCGCGGAGCTTGGCGACCGTCGCCTCGGCCTGGGCGGGGGGCAGGTCGGTGCCGCGGACCCGCTGCTCCAGCAGGGTGACCTGCCCGGCCAGCTCGTCGAACTTGCGGCGGAAGTAGGCGAGCGCCTCCTCCGGTTCGCCGGCCTGCCAGGACCCGACGGCCCGCTCTCCCTCAGCCGTACGCACGTAGACGGTGCCGTCGTCGTCTACCCGGCCCCACGGGTCGGTGCTCACCGTGTCCTCCCGCACTTTCATCAGCCCTCCCAGGACCGTCGGTCCCGGATTCTGTTTGGTTGTATTACGTCAGCTCTTGGATGACATTGTCACGTCTTTGATCTCAACGGTTTCCTTCGGGGCTCCGGTGCCGTCCTCTCCCGGAGCGATGACACCGCCCTTGTTGACCTTGTCGACGATCTCCAGACCCTTGGTAACCGTACCGAACGGCGTGTAGTTCGGCCCCAGCCCGGCGTCGCCGAAGACGATGAAGAACTGGCTGCCGTTGGTGTCGGGACCGCTGTTGGCCATGGCCACCACGCCGCGGGTGTACTTGGCGCCGGTGAGGTTCTCGTCCACGAAACGGTATCCGGGGCCGCCCTTGCCGTCGGCGGCGCCCTTGCCGTCGGCCTTGGCCAGCGGGTCGCCGCACTGCAGGACCGGGAACCGCTCGGAGCCCAGCCGGTGGCACTTGGTCCCGTCGAAGTAGCCCTTCTCCGCCAGGAAGGCGAAGGAGCCGACCGTGCAGGGGGTCTTGGCGGCGTCCAGCTCGATGACGATGTCGCCCCGGTTGGTCTTCAGGGTCATCGCCTTGGGGGAGGTGTCCACCTTGGCCGGGGGCGTGCCGACGTCCTTGACCGCGCCGCCGGAGGAGGCGACGTAGCCGCAGGTGCCGGTGGCCGGGTCGAAGGCCGTCGGCTCGGCCGCGGCCGAGCTCGCCGACGCGGAGGGCTCCGGACTCGCCGAAGTGACCGGGTCCTCGCCTCCGAGCAGCACGGTCGCGGCGACGACGGCGCCCACGACCACCACGGTGGCCACGCTGCTTCCGATGATCGTCATGCGCTTGGCCCTGGCCTCGCGCTCCGCCCGTCGCTGCAGCTGCCGCTCGTAGTGCTCGCGAGCCAGTTGCTTCTGGCGGTCCTTGCCGCTCACCGCTTCGCCCTCCCGGGTGCCGGAGTGTTCAGATATCGAGGTGGGCGAATCGTATCGGCCGGAGGGTCATGATTCGCAGCCCGCAGACCCTCACCGGTACCCTTCGGTTACATTCCCATCCGCATTCTTGACGAGACAGCTGAGGCAGATGCTCATCGCCGGCTTTCCCGCAGGGTCGTTCCAGACCAACTGCTACGTCGTCGCTCCCGCCGCCGGCGAGGAGTGCGTCATCGTCGATCCGGGGCAGAACGCCGTCGGCGACCTGGACGACGTGCTGCGCGAGCATCGGCTCAAGCCGGTCGCCGTGCTGGTCACGCACGGTCACCTCGACCACATGTGGTCGGTCGCCCCGGTCTGCGGTGCCCGGGACGTGCCGGCGTGGATCCATCCCGAGGACCGCGAGCTGCTCTCCGATCCGGGCAAGGGACTGTCGCTGATGACGCGGCAGCAGCTGTTCGGCGGGCTGACCTTCACGGAGCCGGACGACGTGCGCGAGCTCGCCGACGGCGAGGTGCTCCGCCTGGCCGGCCTGGAGCTCACCGTCGACCACACGCCGGGCCATACCAGGGGGTCGGTGACGTTCAGGCTGCCCCGCACGGACGAGATCCCGGACGTGATGTTCTCGGGCGACCTGCTGTTCGCCGGCTCCATCGGCCGCACCGACCTCCCGGGCGGTGACTACCCGACCATCCTGCGCAGCCTGGCGGCCACGTGCCTGCCGCTGCCGGACGACACGGCGGTCCTGCCCGGCCACGGACCACAGACCACGATCGGCACCGAGCGCGCCACCAACCCGTATCTCGCGGAGGCCGCCCCGTTCGCCGGTCCCACCAGGGGAATCTGACACCATGAGCTTCCAGGCGCCCAAGGGCACCTTCGACTGGCTGCCACCGCGTTCCGAGCGGGTCCTCGCCGTGCGCGAGGCGCTCGTCGCCCCGGTCCGCCGCGCGGGCTACGGCTACATCGAGACGCCGACCTTCGAGGACACCGCGCTGTTCGTCCGCGGCGTCGGGGAGTCGACCGACGTCGTCTCCAAGGAGATGTACACCTTCACCGACAAGGGCGGGCGCTCCATCACGCTGCGCCCGGAGGGCACCGCGCCGGTCGTGCGGGCCGTCCTCCAGCACGGCCTGCACAACGGGCAGCTCCCGGTCAAGCTCTGGTACTCCGGGAGCCAGTTCCGCTACGAGCGCGCGCAGAAGGGCCGCTACCGGCACTTCTCGCAGGTCGGCGCCGAGGCCCTCGGGGCCGAGGACCCGGCGCTGGACGCCGAGCTGATCCTGCTGGCCGCCGACGGCTTCGCCGCCCTGGGCCTGACCGGGGTGCGGCTGCTGCTCAACACGCTGGGCTGCAAGGAGTGCCGCCCCGCCTACCGCGCCGCGCTCCAGGAGTTCCTGCGCGCCCTCGACCTGGACGAGCCCACCCGGGCCCGGATCGAGATCAACCCGCTGCGCGTGCTGGACGACAAGCGGCCCGAGGTGCAGGCGCGGCTCGCCGGCGCGCCGCTGGTCGTCGACCACCTGTGCGAGGCGTGCAAGGCCTACCACGAGGAGGTCCGCGCGCTGCTGACCGCCGCCGGCCTGGCCTACGCCGACGACCCGCGGCTGGTGCGCGGTCTCGACTACTACACGCGCACCACCTTCGAGTTCGTCCACGACGGCCTGGGCTCGCAGTCCGCGGTCGGCGGCGGCGGCCGCTACGACGGGCTGAGCGAGATGATCGGCGGCCCGGCGCTGCCGAGCGTCGGCTGGGCCCTCGGTGTGGACCGGACGATCCTGGCCATGGAGGCCGAGGGGCTGCTGGAGGAGGACACGGCGCACCGGCGGGTACAGGTGTACGGTGTGCCGCTGGGGGAGGAGGCCCGCCGCCGGATGTTCCGGCTCGTCACCGAGCTGCGCCGGGCGGGCCTGGCCGCCGACCTGTCGTTCGGGGGCAAGGGCGTCAAGGGGGCCATGAAGGGCGCCGACCGCTCCGGGGCGCGCTACGCGCTGATCCTGGGCGACCGCGACCTGGAGGCGCAGGCCGTACAGCTGAAGGACCTGACCACCGCAGAGCAGACCGAGGTGCCGTTGGCCGAGGTCGTCGACATCCTGAAGGGGAAGTTTTCGTGATTCGCACGCACACCGCGGGATCCCTGCGTCAGCAGCACGCGGGGGAGCAGGTGACGCTGGCCGGATGGGTGGCGCGCCGCCGTGACCACGGCGGTGTGGTCTTCATCGACCTGCGGGACGCCTCGGGCTCGGCACAGGTGGTCTTCCGCGAGGAGGACGACGCGCACGGCCTGCGTGCCGAGTACTGCGTGAAGGTGGTCGGGGAGGTGCGGGTCCGGCCCGCCGGCAACGAGAACCCCGACCTGCCGACCGGCGCGATCGAGGTCGTCGCCTCCGAGGTGGAGGTGCTCAGCGAGTCCGCGCCGCTGCCGTTCCCCATCGAGGGCAATGCGGGCGTCTCCGAGGAGGCGCGGCTGAAGTACCGCTACCTCGACATCCGCCGCCAGCAGGTCGCCCAGGCCATGCGGATCCGCTCCAAGGCCACCTACCTGGCCAACGAGGTGATGAACGAGCACGGGTTCGTCTACGTCGAGACCCCGACGCTCACCCGCTCCACGCCCGAGGGCGCCCGCGACTTCCTGGTCCCGGTCCGCCTGCAGCCCGGCAGCTGGTACGCCCTGCCGCAGTCGCCGCAGCTGTTCAAGCAGCTCCTGCAGGTCGCCGGCCTGGAGCGCTACTACCAGCTCGCCAAGTGCTACCGCGACGAGGACCTGCGCGCCGACCGGCAGCCGGAGTTCACCCAGATCGACATCGAGATGTCCTTCGTGGACCAGGACGACGTCATCGCCCTGGGCGAGGCGCTGATCGGCCGCATCTGGAAGGAGACGATCGGCTACGAGCTGCCGGTGCCGCTGCCCCGGATGACCTACGCCGAGGCCATGGCCCGCTACGGCTCGGACAAGCCGGACCTGCGGTTCGGCTGCGAACTGGTCGAGATGACGGAGTTCTTCGCCGGGACGTCCTTCCGCGTCTTCCAGGCGCCGTACGTCGGCGCCGTGGTGATGCCGGGCGGCGCCTCCCAGACCCGCAAGGAGCTGGACGGCTGGCAGGAGTGGGCCAAGTCGCGCGGGGCCCGGGGCCTGGCCTACGTGCTGATCGGCGAGGACGGCACGCTCGGCGGCCCGGTCGCCAAGAACCTGTCGGAGACCGAGACCGCGGGGCTGGCCGCCGAGGTCGGCGCCAAGCCGGGCGACGCGGTCTTCTTCGCGGCCGGCAAGCCCGCCGACTCCCGCGACCTGCTCGGCGCGGCCCGCCTGGAGATCGGCCGCCGCTGCGGCCTGATCGACGAGTCGGCGTGGAACTTCCTGTGGGTCGTCGACGCGCCCATGTTCGAGCCCGTCTACGACGACGTCGGCCGCCAGTCCGGCTGGACCGCGGTGCACCACCCGTTCACCGGTCCCAAGCCCGAATGGGCCGACACCTTCCAGGACAACCCGGGCGAGGCCCTGGCCTACGCCTACGACATGGTCTGCAACGGCATGGAGATCGGCGGCGGCTCGATCCGGATCCACCGCGCCGAGATGCAGCAGCGCGTCTTCGACGTGCTCGGCATCTCCAAGCAGGAGGCCGAGAGCAAGTTCGGCTTCCTGCTGGAGGCGTTCAAGTACGGCCCGCCGCCGCACGGCGGCATCGCCTACGGCTGGGACCGGGTCTGCATGCTGCTGGCGGGCGGCGACTCGATCCGCGACGTCATCGCCTTCCCGAAGACGGCCTCCGGCTTCGACCCGCTGACCGGCGCGCCCACCCCGATCACGGGTGAGCAGCGCAAGGAGGCGGGCGTCGACGCCACGCCCAAGGCGGCGGCCGAGGCCTGATCCCGGCAGGCCGCCGGAGCCCCGGCAGGCCGCCGGAGCCCCGGCGGGCGGACACCGCCGGGGCTCCGGCACGTCAGGGGGCCGCTCCCGGACGCGGCTCCTGCGGCCGGGTGGACCGCTCCGCCGTGGCCGGTCCGGTCCGGCGGAGCGGCCCGCCCGTCGGCGGGCGGACCGGGCCGGCGCCCTCAGAACCGGACGGGCAGCGCCCGCAGGCCCCGGATGAGCGAGCCGTCGTGGCGCCAGGCCACCTCCTCGGGCGGACAGGCGAGCCTGATGCCGGGCAGACGGCGCAGCAGCGTCTCGAAGGCGATCCGCGCCTCCAGCCGGGCCAGCGGGGCGCCCAGGCAGAAATGGACGCCGTGGCCGAAGGCGAGGTGGTGGGTGCCGGTGCGGGCGACGTCCAGCGTGTCGGGGTCGTCGAACGCCGCCGGGTCGCGGCCCGCCGCGCCGAGCGAGACGTGCACCACGCTGCCCCTGGGCACGGGAACGCCGGCGATCTCCATGTCCTCGGTGGCGAAGCGGAACGTGGCCCGCTCCACCGGCCCCTCGTAGCGGAGGAACTCCTCGACCGCGCCCGGCAGCAGTTCGGGCCGCTCCCGCAGGAGCGCGAGCTGGTCGGGACGGGTCAGCAGGGCGAACACGCCGTTGCCGATGAGGTTGACGGTGGTCTCGTGCCCGGCGATGAGCAGCAGGGTGAGCGTGGCGAGCAGTTCCTGCTCGCTCAGCAGCCCGTCCTCGTCGCGGGCGGTGACCAGCGCGCTGATCATGTCGTCCCGGGGCTCCCGCCGCCGCTCGTCGATCAACCGGGCGAAGTAGGCGCGGACCGCGGTGTTCACCGCGTCGCGCCGTCGGGCCGCCTCCTCGGTGAAGGCGGGCGTGATCAGGCTGGCCGACCACTCGCGGAAGTCGGCCCGGTCGGCGGCGGGCACGCCCAGCAGCTCGCAGATCACGGTGATCGGCAGGGGGAAGGCGAAGGCGTCGAGGAGGTCGGCCTCGCCCGCGGCCTCCATCGCGTCGACCAGGCGGTCGGCGATCTCCTGGATCCGGGGGGCCAGGTCCGCGGTCCGCCGCGCGGTGAAGGCCCCGGCGACCAGGCGGCGCAGGCGGGTGTGGTCCGGCGGGTCGCTGTTGAGCATGTTCCTGGCGAGGGCCGGGTTGCCCCGAGCGACGGCGTCCTGGAAGAAACCGGGCGCGTGGTCGAGGCCCTTGGCCAGCCGGGGATCGGTCAGCGCCCGGCGGGCGTGCTCGTGGTCGATCACCACGAAGGCGCGCATCCCGCGCGGGAAGTCGATCGGGTGGACGGGCGACCGGCCGCGCAGCCCGCCGTACGCGGTGTACGGATCGCGTCCGAACTCCGGGCTGAGCACGAACTCGAACGGCAGTCTCTCCGGCGTCGGCTCCGGCATCGGCGCTCCTCGGTCACGGTTCGGACGTCCCCCTCCCAGCGTGGACGAGGGAGGGGGGAGGAGCGGCCCGATGTGACGGGGATCACAGGTCCGGGCGGCCGGTGCCGAGGGGCCGCGTCCGCCGGAGGAACGCGGACGCCCCGGCGGGAGGACTCCAGGCGCCGGGGCGTCGCGCGGACGGACTGTCGCGCGGACGGGCTCAGGAGAGCGTGACGTCCTTGACGAGCACCGGGATCTTGGGGGCGTGCGAGCCGCCGTCTCCGGTGACGTCGGCCTCGTTGGTGATCCACCCGCCGGCCACGATCTTGTCGATGATCTCCATGCCCTTGGAGACGGTGCCGAACGGCGTGTAGGCCGGGCCGGAGTCCAGCTGGGCGGTCTCGTCGCTGTAGGAGATCCAGAACTGGCTGCCGTTCTGGTTGGACGCGTCGGAGGCCTGGGCCAGGGCGACGGTGCCCCTGCCGTAGGACAGGCCGCCCAGGTTCTCGTCGTTGAAGACGTAACCCGAGCTGCCCTGGCCGTCGGTGGAGTTCTTGCCGTCGGCCTTGGCCTGCGGGTCGCCGCACTGCAGCAGGCCCAGGCCGGAGTTCTCCGGGGTGGCCAGCCGGTGGCACTTGGTGCCGTCGTAGAAGTTCTTCTTGGCCAGGAACGCCAGCGAGTTGACGGTGCAGGGCGTCGCCGCGGTCTTCAGGTCGATCACGATGTCACCGTGGTTGGTGGTGATCGTCATCGTCTTCAGCTTCAGGTTCGGCTTCTTGGGCGGGTACCCGACGAACTTGGTCGGGCTGCCGGTGGTGTCCTTGCGGTACTCGCAGGTGGTGGCGGACGGCTTCGCCGAGGCGGTGAGGTCGGGCGCAGCCGGGGCGGAGGCGCTCGCCGACGGGACCGGCGTCTGGGCGGCCACCGGCTTCTCGCCGTCGCCCCCTCCCATCAGGACCGAGGCGGCGATCACGCCTCCGGCCACGACCACCACCGCGGCGCCGGCTCCGATGAAGGTGTTCCGCTTGGCCTTGCCCGCCTGCTCGGCCCGCCGGGCCTGACGCTCCTTGTGCTCCCGCGCCAGCTGGCTCTGGCGGTCTTCGCCGCTCACCGCTATGTCCTCCAGGATCACCGTCTGCATGACTGTTGACTCCGCGAAAGCGTACCGGCCCCGGAGTGTGGTGGATGTAAGCGGCGTAAGGCGCAGGATGGGGCAGGAGGGAAGAGCCCGGAGAACTTTACGCGTTCCAGATCCCCTCCGTGATGGGATTCCGCTCTGGCGACGACCCTGCCGGCCGCCCTGCCAACCCGTTCTGCCGGCCGCCCCGCCAACCCGCCCCGCCCACCGCACTGCCAGCCGTGCGCACGACCGGAGTCACCTCATGTTCGACGAGATCCTGGGCCTGCCGGCCCACCCCCTGATCATCCACGCGACCGTGGTGCTGACACCGCTGCTGGCGGTGGCGGCGGCCGTCTACGCCCTGGCCCCGCGCACGCGCCCCGCCCTGGGCTGGGCGGTCCTCGGGCTCGCCGTGGCCGCTCCCCCCGCGGCCTTCGCGGCCAAGGAGAGCGGCGCCGAGCTGAGGAGCGGCCGGTTCTCCTCCGCCGGGGGGCGGCTGGGCGAGCGCATCGCCGAGCACGCGGAGTTCGGCACGCCGCTGGTACTGGCCGTCCTCGCCCTCGGGCTGGCCGCACTGGGCATGCTGCACGTCCTGCGCGCCGCCCGGTACGGCCGGCCGGTGGAGATCGCCGTCTCCGGCCTCACCGTGCTCCTGGCGGCGGTGGCGGTCTACTACACGGTCCGCGCCGGGCACAGCGGGGCCGCGGCCGTCTGGGGAGGCTGATCCCCCGCGGCGGCGGTACTGTCGGGGAGTGGACAGCCTGTTCGATTCGGCGGCGGAGGAGGCGCACCGCGGCCAGGAGCCCCTCGCGGTGCGCATGCGCCCGCGCTCCCTGGACGAGGTGGTCGGCCAGCGCCACCTGCTCGGCCCGGGGACCCCGCTGCGCCGGCTGGTCGAGGCCGAGGCGCCGATGTCCCTGTTCCTGTGGGGGCCGCCCGGCACCGGCAAGACGACCCTCGCCTACGTCGTGGCGGGGGTGACCGCGCGCCGGTTCGTGGAGGTGTCCGCGGTGTCGGCCGGCGTCAAGGAGGTCCGCGCCGCCATCGAGCAGGCCCGCCGCGAGCTGGGCATGTCCGGGCGGCAGACCGTGCTGTTCGTCGACGAGGTGCACCGGTTCAACAAGGCCCAGCAGGACGCCCTGCTGCCCGCGGTGGAGAACCGCTGGGTCACCTTCATCGGCGCGACCACGGAGAACCCGTTCTTCTCGGTGATCTCCCCGCTGCTCTCCCGCTCCCTGCTGCTCACCCTGGAGCCCCTGTCCGGCGACGACGTCCGCACGGTGCTGGAGCGGGCGACCGCCGACCCCCGGGGCCTGGACGGGCGGGTCCGGCTCACCCCCGAGGCCGCCGATCACCTGGTCCGGCTGGCGGGCGGGGACGCCCGCCGCTCGCTCACCTACCTGGAGGCCGCCGCGCTGATCGCCGACGGGGAGATCACCGTCGAGACGGTGGAGCGCGCGGTGGACAAGGCGGCCGTCCGCTACGACCGCCAGGGCGATCAGCACTACGACGTGGTCAGCGGCTTCATCAAGAGCATGCGCGGCTCCGACGCCGACGCCGCCCTGCACTACCTGGCCCGCATGGTCGAGGCGGGGGAGGACCCCCGGTTCATCGCCCGCCGTATCATGATCTTCGCTTCCGAGGACGTCGGGATGGCCGACCCCACCTGCCTGCAGACGGCGGTGGCCGCCGCCCAGGCGGTGGAGTTCATCGGGCTGCCGGAGGGGCGGCTCAACCTCGCCCAGGCGGTGATCCACTGCGCGCTGGCGCCCAAGTCCAACGCGGTGATCACCGCCGTCGACGCGGCCGCGGCGGACGTGCGCCGCGGGGACATCGGCCAGGTCCCCGGCCACCTGCGCGACGCCCACTACCCGGGAGCCGCCAAGCTCGGCCACGGACAGGGCTACCGCTACCCGCACGACTTCGAGCACGGCCTGGTCCGCCAGGACCACCTGCCCGAGCCGCTGCGCGGCCGCCGCTACTACCGGCCCACCCGGCACGGCGCCGAGGCGGGCTTCGCGGACCGCTGGGCCAGGATCCGCGCCTTCCTCCGGGGCGGCCAGGGCGGTTAGGCGGTCCCGCCGCCGGTTCCTCCGGGCCTCCGGCGTCCGCCGTGACGCGGCATGCGGGGGGAACGGGGCGCGGCACGATAGGGTCGTGCCGTTCCAGCCGGGTAGACAGGGAGATCGGCGCATGCTTACCGCAGGAGAGGTCGCCGGCCTGATCGTGGCCGTGGCCTGGGTGGTCCTGGTCTGCTTCCTGGCCGTGGTCCTGCTCAAGCTGTCCCGGCTGCTCACCGAGACCACCAAGATGGTCTCCGAGCTGAGCGACCGGGCGGTGCCGCTGCTGGAGGACGCGGCCGTCACCGTCACCGAGACCAACCGCCAGCTCGTCGCCGTCGAGGCCATCGTCCGCGACGTCAAGCAGGTCAGCGGGCACGCGGCCCGGGTCAGCGGGGTCGCCCAGGTGCTGGTGACCGGCCCTATGATCAAGGTCGTGGCGCTCGGCCACGGCCTGCGGCGGGCCATCGGCGCCCGCGGGCGGGCCGCGTCCGGCGCCCGGGCACTGGAGAGGCGGCGGCGATGATCCGGAGACTGTTCTACCTGTCGCTGGGCGCGTTCGGCGCGCTGTGGGTCAGGCGTAGGCTGGCCGAACTGCACCCGAACCACCTGGCGCGGCGCGCGGCCCGGGGCGCCTCCGGCCTGCTGGACCAGGCCCGCGGCGTGGCCGCGGACGCGCTGGACGACGCGGCCCGCAGGGAAACCGAGTTGCGGTCCCGGTTCGGGCTCGACAGTGTGGACGACACCTATCACTACGACGTAAAGGATGGCCGCTGACATGGAGTCGGCAGAGATCGCCCGCCGCTTCCTGCGCTTCTTCGAGGAGCGTGGGCACACCGTCGTGCCCTCGGCCAGCCTGATCGCCGAGGACCCGACGCTGCTTCTGGTCCCCGCGGGCATGGTCCCCTTCAAGCCCTACTTCCTGGGCCAGCGCACGCCCCCCTACAAGCGGGCGGCGAGCGTGCAGAAGTGCGTGCGCACCCCGGACATCGACGAGGTGGGCAAGACCACCCGGCACGCCACCTTCTTCCAGATGCTCGGCAACTTCTCCTTCGGCGACTACTTCAAGGACGACGCGATCCCGTTCGCCTGGGAGCTGCTGACCCGCTCCGAGGCCGACGGCGGGTTCGGCTTCCCCGAGGACCGGCTCTGGGTCACCGTCTACCACGACGACGACGAGGCCGCCGAGCTGTGGAACAAGAAGGTCGGCGTGCCCGCCGAGCGCATCCAGCGCCGGGGCATGGCCGACAACTTCTGGTCGATGGGCGTGCCCGGCCCCTGCGGCCCGTGCACCGAGATCTACTACGACCGCGGCCCGGAGTACGGCCGCGAGGGCGGTCCGGTCGCCGACGAGAACCGCTACCTCGAGGTGTGGAACAACGTCTTCATGCAGTTCGAGCGCGGCGCGGGCGGCGGCAAGGAGGGCTTCCCGATCCTCGGCGACCTGCCCGCCAAGAGCGTCGACACCGGCATGGGCCTGGAGCGCATGGCCGCGATCCTGCAGGGCGTCGACAACATCTACGAGATCGACACCACCTACAAGATCCTCGACCGCGCCGCCGAGCTCACCAAGACCCGCTACGGCCGCGACGAGCGCGCCGACATCAGCCTCCGCGTGGTCGCCGACCACGTCCGCACCGGCACCATGCTGGTCGCCGACGGCGTGCTGCCCGGCAACGAGGGCCGGGGCTACGTGCTCCGCCGCATCCTGCGCCGCTCGATCCGCAACCTGCGCCTGCTCGGCTCCGGCGAGGAGCGCTACATGCACGAGCTCACCGCCGTCGCGATCGACGTGATGGGCGAGCTGTACCCCGAGCTCAAGGCCGACGCCCCGCAGGTCCACGGCGTCATCGACGCCGAGGAGGCGTCCTTCCTCGGCACGCTGCGCACCGGCACCGCGATCTTCGACGCGGCGGTGGAGGAGACCAAGCGCAAGTCCGCGGCCGTCCTCTCCGGCGACCAGGCCTTCCAGCTCCACGACACCTACGGCTTCCCGATCGACCTGACCCTGGAGATGGCCTCCGAGCAGGGCCTCAAGGTCGACGAGGAGGGCTTCCGCCGGCTGATGAAGGAGCAGCGCGACCGCGCCAAGGCCGACGCCGCCGCCAAGAAGACCGGCAACGCCGACATCTCGGTGTTCGGGCAGATCCTGGAGAAGGCCGGCAAGGTCGAGTTCCTCGGCTACGACCAGGTGAGCGCCGAGTCCGAGGTCGTCGGCCTGCTCGTCGACGGGGCCTCCGTCCCCGCGGCGGGCGCGGGCAGCACGGTCGAGGTCGTGCTGGGCCGCACCCCGTTCTACGCCGAGGGCGGCGGCCAGCTCGCCGACCAGGGCGTCATCCGCGCCGACGGCGCCGAGGTCGAGGTCGTGGACGTGCAGTCGCCGGTGGCGGGCCTCGTCGTGCACCGCGGCACGGTCCGCGGCGGCGAGATCCGGGTGGGCGACCCGGTCCAGGCCGAGATCGACGTCGAGCGCCGCCGGGCCATCTCCCGCAGCCACACCGCCACCCACATGGTGCACCGCGGCTTCCGCAACGCGCTGGGCGAGACGGCGGCGCAGGCCGGTTCGGAGAACTCCCCCGGCCGCTTCCGCTTCGACTTCACCGCCTCCGGGGCCGTGCCGCCCAGCGTGCTGCGCGACGTCGAGGACGAGGTCAACGCCATCCTCATCAACGACCTGCAGGTCAACGCCTTCCACACCTCCCAGGCCGAGGCCCGGGCGATGGGCGCGCTGGCCCTGTTCGGCGAGAAGTACGGCGAGACCGTCCGCATCGTCGAGGTCGGCGACTACTCCCGTGAGCTGTGCGGCGGCACCCACGTCGCCAGCTCCGGCCAGCTCGGCCTGGTCAAGGTGCTGGGCGAGTCCTCGATCGGCGCCGGGGTGCGCCGCGTGGAGGCCCTGGTCGGCCTGGACGCCTTCCGCTTCCTGGCCCGCGAGAGCGTGCTGGTGGCCCAGCTGTCCGAGCAGCTCAAGGCCCGGCGTGAGGAACTGCCCGAGCGCATCGAGGGCATCGTCACGCGGCTGCGCACCGCCGAGAAGGAGCTGGAGCGGCTCCGCTCGGCCCAGGTGCTCGCCGTCGCCGGCGAGCTGGCCGCGGGAGCCCGCGACGTGCACGGGGTCTCCGTGGTGACGCACCGCGCCCCCGACGGCACCTCCGCCGACGACCTGCGCAAGCTCGCCCTGGACGTGCGGGGCCGCTTCCCCGCCGACCGCGCCGCGGTCGTCGTGGTCGCGGGCGTGCCCGGCGACCGGCCGGTCGCCGTCGCGGCGGTCAACGAGGCCGGGCGCGGGCGCGGCCTGAAGGCGGGCGCGCTGGTCGGCGTGGCCGCCAAGGCGCTCGGCGGCGGCGGCGGCGGCAAGGACGACGTCGCCCAGGGCGGCGGGGCCCGTCCCGAGGCGATCGGCGACGCGCTCGGCGCCGTCGAGCAGGCGATCGCGCAGACGCTCGCCTGACGGCCGGCGCCCCGACGGACGGACGGCGCCCGCGCACCGGACCCCGGTGCGCGGGCGCGGGAAAGAACGGCATGAGAAACGGCATACGGCTGGGCGTCGACGTCGGCTCGGTGCGCATCGGCGTGGCCCGCAGCGACCCCTCGGGCCTGCTGGCCACCCCGGTGGAGACCGTACGGCGCGGCAGGGGCGACCTGGAGCGGCTCGCGGAGCTCGCGGCCGAGCACGAGGCCGTCGAGGTCGTGGTCGGCCTGCCCACCTCGCTCTCCGGCAGGGAAGGACAGGCCGCGGAACTCGCCCGCGCGTTCGCCGTCCGGATCGCCGCGCGGCTGGCGCCCGTCCCGGTGCGGCTGTTCGACGAGCGGCTCACCACGGTCACCGCCCAGCAGGGCCTGCGGGCCAGCGGCGTGAAGGCGAAGAACCAGCGCGGGGTGGTGGACCAGGCGGCGGCGGTCGTGCTGCTCCAGGCGGCCCTCGATGCCGAGCGCGCCACCGGCAGGGCGCCGGGCAGCCCCGTGGCGGCGCCGGACGGCCGGCCCGGCGGGGAGAGCGGCGGTCCGGCCGGCCGATGACCGGTCCGGCGGGCGGACGACCGGCCGGTGATCGGCAGGTGATCGGCCCGCCCGTGCGCGTGGGCGACACCGTACTCTTTGTGGGGGTCACACTCAGATCGAGTTGGTTGGTATCGGTTTGTGGCTGTAGATCCGGAGCATAGAATCGCGAAATTCCTTGACGAAGAGAGTGAGTTGGCGGGATACCGGGAAGAGCTGAGCAGATACCTCGGGGCAGGCTGATGCCCGGAGGAGGATTCGCCGTTCCCCGCAGCCGGGCGGCGCGCATCAGGACATCGGGGGCGAAGACCCGGTGGACCTGGATGTTCAGCTCGGTGAAGCTCCACGGTTCGGAAGATTCACTTGACGCCGGACCGTCCGTGCCGGGAGATTGGCCAGCGAATCATGAATGACCTTGACATGGACTTCCTGGTCGGCGCCGAGGACGACGACGGTCGGTCGCGGCGCCGGTCGCGCGCGTCCTCGGGGCGCGACGGCGGCAGGCGTGGCCGCCGCCGCAAGCGGCGCCGGAACAAGGGCGGCTTCCTGGCCCCCATGCTCGCGCTGCTCATCCTGGTGGGCGGCATCGGCGCCGGCGGCTACTACGGCTACACGTGGCTGAGCGACGTGATGACCCCGGACGACTACACCGGTCAGGGCACCGGCGAGGTCTCCGTGGAGATCACGGCGGGGCAGAGCGCCACCGACGTCGCCCGGACGCTGGAGGAGCAGGGCGTGGTCAAGAGCGCCAAGGCCTTCACCAACGCCATCGCCGCGGCCGGCAAGAGCTCCTCCCTGCAGCCGGGCACCTACACCCTGCGCAAGCAGATGTCCGCCGCCGCGGCGGTCGCGCTCCTCGACCCGAGCAAGCAGCTGATGGACCGGGTCACCCTCAAGGAGGGGCTGCGCCTGACGGACACCCTCACCACCCTGGCCAAGGCGACGGGCCGGCCGCTGAAGGACTTCCAGCAGGCCGCCAAGAACGCCAAGGCGCTGGGCCTGCCCGGCTACGCCAGGGGCAGGCTGGAGGGCTACGCGTTCCCCGCCACGTACGACATCACGCCCAAGATGTCGGCCGCCGACATCCTGGCCGCGATGGTCGAGCGCTTCCACGACACCGCCGACAAGGACAAGCTGGTCGCCGGGGCCAAGGAGCTCGGCCGCACGCCGCACGAGATCATGACGATCGCCAGCATCGTCCAGGCCGAGGCCGGCCGGGTCAGCGACATGGGCAAGATGGCCCGGGTCATCTACAACCGCCTGGAGAAGGGGCGGGAGCTGGAGATGGACAGCACGGTGTTCTACGGGCTGAACAAGTACGGCATCGCCGCGACCAGTGCCGAGACCGAGAGCACCTCGCCCTACAACACCTACGCCAGGACCGGGCTGCCGCCGGGGCCGATCAGCAACCCCGGCGACCACGCGATCCAGGCCGCGCTCAACCCCCCCGAGGGCGACTGGTTCTTCTTCGTGACCACCGACCCGGCGCGGCGGCTGACCGAGTTCGCCGTGACCGAGACGGAGTTCATCCGGCTCAAGGCCAAGTTCGAGAGGAATCGGGCGGGCGGATGACGGAGTCCGTGCCGGAGGCCGTGACGAGGGCGGCGGTCCTGGGATCGCCGATCGCCCACTCGCTCTCGCCGTACCTGCACCGGGCCGCCTACGCGGCGCTCGGCCTGGACGGCTGGAGCTACGAGGCGATCGAGTGCGACGAGGCGGCCCTGCCCGCGCTGCTCGGCGGGCTCGGTCCCGGATGGGCCGGGCTCTCGCTGACCATGCCGCTCAAGCGGGCGGTGCTCCCGCTGCTCGACACCGTCTCCGACCTCGCCGTCGAGGTGGGCGGAGCCAACACCGTGGTCCTGTCCGGCGGCGCCCGGCATGGCGACAACACCGACGTGTACGGCATCGTGCGGGCGCTGGCCGAGGCCGGGGTGGCGCCGCCCCGGTCCGCGGTGGTCCTGGGCGGCGGGGCGACGGCCGCCTCCGCGCTGGCCGCCCTGCGCGAGCTGGGCCTGGGCGAGGCCACGCTGGTGGTCCGCGACCCGGCCAGGGCGGGGGAGACCGCCGAGGTGGCCGAACGGCTGGGCACGGCCCTGGCGGTGCAGACCTTCGACAAGCTCGACGCGGTCCTGGACGCGGACCTGGTGGTCTCCACCCTGCCGTCCGGGGCGGCGGACGGTTTCGCCGGCCTGGTGGCCGCCCGCGTCCCCGCGGTCTTCGACGTGGTCTACGCCCCCTGGCCCACCCGCTTGGCGCACGCCGTACGGCGGGCCGGCGGGACCGTGGTCGGCGGCTTCCCGATGCTGCTGCACCAGGCCGTCCGGCAGGTCGAGCTGATGACCGGCCGGACGGATGTGCCGGTGGAGGCGATGCGGGCGGCCGGTGAGGCGGAGATCCTCAGACGAGCCGGTCGGGCGAGCTGACCGTCCCGGAGCCGTACGGCCGAAAGCCGCGCCGGGCAACGACGAAGACGACGGCCAGGAGCATCGCCTCGACCGCCATGACGAGCGGTTCGCCGGAGGAGAGCAGGTCTGCCGGGCGGTATCCCGCGACGGCGAGCAACAGCGGGGCGAGCAGCACGATGCCGCGCCGCCCGGTCGCGTGGCGGCTGGCGGTGCCGCAGGCCATCGCGGTCAGCAGGGGCAGGAGCAGACCGGCGAGGCCGTGACCGGGCGCGGTGATCAGTGAGAGGGCGGAGACGGCGCTCAGCGCTGCGACGGTCGCGGCCGACCAGCGCAGCAGCGTCCGGTGGCCGATCGACCGCGCACCCGAGGCGGGATCGGGGGCGGCCGTCAGCAGGAGCGCGGAGACGACGAGCGGACCGGCCCGTTCCGCGACCATCCCGGGAGTGAGGGGATCCACCGAGTAGGTGCCTGGACCGAGAGAGGCGATCACGTCCAGGGCCGCCCACACGAAGGCGGCGGTTCCCGTGCCAGCCCAGAGCCACGCGCAGGCCGCCGCGCCCCAGCGGGGACCGCGCAGCGCCAGGGCCACGACGAGCGCCTGGGGGAGCAGGAACGCGAGCTGGATCAGCGTGTAGGACGGCGGGAGGCCGCCCGCCGAGGCCAGGAGCCCGGCGACCGAGCCGAGCTCGGTGACCAGCAGGGAGAGCGGTGCGACGACCGCCGCCGCGTTCAGCGCGTCCCGCCACAGGGGGGCCGATCCGCGGCCGAAGGCGTGGCGCAGGCGGATCTTCAGGGCGCCGAGCAGCAGGTCGGCCGCGTCGCGGAGGCCGGGACGCGTCTGGCCGGACCGGGCCGACGCGAGCAGGACCGCGATCATCTCCTCTTCGTGCCGGGCGCGGTGTTCGGGCGGATACCAGGCGAAGAGCCTGCGGTAACGGTCCTCCAGGTCGGTCACGCGGCACCCCCCGCGAGCCCGCGGCCGGAGAGTGCGCCTCCGGCGAGGCCGTGGAAGGCCGCGCCGCCGGCGAGGCGGGCGCGCAGCCGGGTGGTGGCGACCTCGGTGTGCCGGCGGAGCCGTTCGGTCTCGGCCGTCAGGCGGGCGCCGCCGGAGTCGGTCAGCCGGTAGTAGCGGCGGACGCGACCGTCCACGACCTCCTCGCGGTCGTCCGCGATGAGCCCCTCGGCCTGGAGCCGGTCGAGGGCGGCGTAGAGGGTCCCGGCACGCAGGACGACCCGGCCGGCGGAGATCTCCCGCACGTCGGTGATCACCCCGTAGCCGTGCTGGGGGCCTGCGGCGAGGGCCGTGAGGATCAGGAACGTGGGCTCCTGCATCGGACGTTCGCTCATGTGATCTTTATATATCGACCATCTGTATATCGACAAGGGGATGATTCGGAGGTCGCGCACGGTTGTGGTAGTGTGACTACTCGATCGGTCCGGCATGCCTGCCGGACGCGCAAGCGGAGGTCTCCCTCCCACCTGGTCGGCCGCGAGGTCGGCAGGTCAAGGATCACTCCGGCTGACCCCGGAGGGCTTACGGCGTAGGGTTCGTGAGTCCATGTGGCCCCGCATGCGCGACGTGCGGGGCACTTTGCGTTCCACGCCCTCCCGCGTGAGGGTGCGCATGCGCGACCTCCCGGCACGATCGAGCACGTGGCAGCCGCCCGCCGAAGGGCGGCGGATCGCAACCTAGGAGGCCCCATCAGCGCCGAGCCCCGCATCAACGACCGTATTCGTGTGCCCGAGGTGCGCCTCGTCGGCCCGAACGGCGAACAGGTGGGCATCGTCTCCATCGGCGATGCTCTGAAGCTGGCTCAGGAGTCCGACCTCGACCTCGTCGAGGTCGCGGCGACGGCTCGCCCGCCTGTGTGCAAGCTCATGGACTACGGCAAGTTCAAGTACGAGTCGGCCATGAAGGCACGCGAGGCGCGCCGGAACCAGGCGTACACGATCATCAAGGAGATCAAGCTCCGGCCGAAGATCGACCCGCACGACTACGAGACCAAGAAGGGTCACGTGGTGCGGTTCCTCAAGGCCGGGGACAAGGTCAAGGTCACGATCATGTTCCGCGGCCGGGAGCAGTCCCGGCCCGAGCTGGGCTTCCGGCTCCTGCAGCGGCTGGCCGAGGACGTCACGGAGCTCGGCTTCGTGGAGTCCCAGCCCAAGCAGGACGGCCGTAACATGATCATGGTGATCGGCCCGCACAAGAAGAAGGCCGAGGCCAAGGCCGAGAAGGCGGCGGCCAAGGCGCAGCGCGGCGGAGAGTCTGCGGGGACCGAGACGCCCGTCACCGACGAGGCGGCCGCTCCGCAGGAGTGACTCGCATAGCCTGAACGCTCAGGCGGCCGCGAGAAGAATCCGGGACCGGGTCCGGTCTCGCAGTCAGGCATGCCCTTGACTCGGGTCACCGGCCCGGGACATCGGCGCGATCGAGGGAGATACGGCTGAGATGCCGAAGATGAAGACGCACAGCGGTGCGAAGAAGCGGTTCCGGGTCACGGGCTCCGGCAAGATCAAGCGGCGCCGCGCCAACCGCGCGCACTACAACGAGTGGAAGTCGTCCACCCTGACGCGCCGTCTCAAGCCCGAGGTCGTGCTGTCCGACGCCGACTCGAAGAAGATCAAGAAGCTGCTCGCTAAGTAACGATCCCGGGGAGATAGATACACATGGCACGCGTGAAGCGGGCGATCAACGCCAAGAAGAAGCGCAGGGTCGTTCTCGAGCGGGCGAGCGGTTACCGGGGCCAGCGGTCGCGTCTGTACCGCAAGGCCAAGGAGCAGATGCTCCACTCGATGACCTACGCCTACCGGGACCGCAAGGACCGCAAGGGCACCTTCCGCCGTCTGTGGATCCAGCGCATCAACGCCGCTGCCCGCCAGAACGGCATCACCTACAACCGGCTCATCCAGGGTCTGCGCCTGGCCTCCATCGAGGTCGACCGCAAGATCCTCGCCGACCTCGCGGTGAACGACGCCGCCACGTTCGCGACGCTGGTCGAGGCCGCCAAGAAGGCGCTCCCGGCCGACGTGAACGCGCCGGTCGCCTGAGACCGGGACACACGGGTCGCCGGCCGGGTCCGGCGCCGTTGAGAACGCGGTCCGCAGCGATCACGCTGCGGGCCGCGTTCGCATGTACGCGGGTTCTCTCGAGGGACGGGTATGGCGGGTTCTGAGCTGACGAACATCAAGTCGCCGCGGGTCAAGGCCGCGAGACGGCTGACCAAGCGGGCCTTCCGGGACCGCGACCGGTCCTTCCTCGCCGAGGGGCCGCAGGCGGTCCGCGAGGCGCTGGCCCTGGACGACGTCGTGGTGGAGCTGTTCACCACGGCCGAGGCCGAACTGCGGCACGCCGAGATCGTCTTCGCGGCGCGGGCCGCGGGGATACCGGTCCTGCGGACCAGCGGGGAGGTCATGGCCGAGCTCGCCCAGACCGTCACCCCGCAGGGCCTGCTGGCGGTCTGCCGCTTCGTGCACGTGCCGCTGGAGCGCGCCGTCGCCGCCGGCGCCCGCCTGGTCGCGGTCCTGGCGCACGTCCGCGACCCCGGCAACGCCGGGACGGTGCTGCGCTCGGCCGACGCCGCCGGCGCCGACGCGGTGGTCTTCACCGACGCCTCGGTCGATCCCTACAACGGCAAGTGCGTCCGGGCCAGCGCGGGCAGCCTGTTCCACCTGCCGGTCGCCACGGGGGCGCCGGTGGCGCAGGCGGTGGCCAGGCTCAAGGAGTCCGGGCTGCGCGTGCTCGCCGCCGACGGCGCGGGAACGCGCACGCTGGACGACGTGGACCTGTCCGGGCCGACCGCGTGGCTCTTCGGCAACGAGGCCTGGGGGCTGCCCGAGGAGCTCCTGCGGCTGGCGGACGACGTCGTCCGGGTGCCGATCTACGGCCGCGCCGAGAGCCTCAACCTCGCCACCGCGGCGGCGGTGTGTCTGTACGCATCCGCCCGGTTCCAGCGCGCCGGTTCGCCCCCGGCCCCCGGGCCGAGGCTGCCGTAGGACGCGGGAAACCCGCTATTGTCGGCCTTGGAGTCCGAGGAGGCGGGGTCGTGCACGGCGAACACACCGACGAGCGGGGCGCTGACTCCCCATGCGCGATCGGCGTCGACGACCTTCCCGACGGCCTCGTGGTGACCGACCGCGACGGCCACGTGCTGACCGTCAACCGCGCCGCCGCCCGCCTGACCGGGATCACCCGGGAGCGGGCCGTCGGACGCCACGTGCGGGACGTGTTCTGCCTGCAGGACCAGGACGGCCGCGACTGGTGGAAGTGGCTCGACCCGTACGGCGGGCTGCCCACCCGCACCCGCCAGCCCGAGCTCCCGCTGCGCACCCCCGGCGGTCAGGAGCTGCTCGTCGCCGTGCGTCTGGTGCGCCGGCCCGAGCGGGGCGGTGAGGTCGTCCGCGTGGTCGTCACGATGCGCGACGCCGGAGCCCGCGCCCGGCTGGAGCGCAGCCGCGCCGACCTGGTCTCCACCGTCGCCCACGAGCTCCGCTCCCCGCTGACCAGCGTCAAGGGGTTCACCGCCACGCTCCTGGCCAAGTGGTCGCGCTTCACCGACGACCAGAAGCTGGTCATGCTGGAGACGGTCAACGCCGACGCCGACCGGGTGACCCGGCTGATCACCGAGTTGCTCGACGTCTCCCGGATCGAGTCGGGCCGGCTGGAGATCCACCGGCAGGTGGTCGACCTGCCCGCCCGGGCACGCCGGCTGATCGCCGGGCGGGTCGCCGCCGGAGAGCCGGAGGACCGCTTCCGGCTCCAGGTGGACGGCGAGCTGCCCGAGACCTGGCTCGACCAGGACAAGATCGACCAGGTCCTGGCCAACCTGCTGGAAAACGCGGTGCGCCACGGCCGGGGTACGGTGACAATAGCCATGGAGCCGAACGAATGGGGAGTCACCGTGTCCGTCCGTGACCAGGGAGAGGGCATCCCGCCCGAGCTGGCCACGCGCGTGTTCCGGCAGTTCTGGCGGGGCAACGCCCGCCGCCGCGGCGGCACCGGGCTCGGCCTGTTCATCGTCAAGGGCCTCATCGAGGCGCACGGCGGCACCGTGTCCGTGCAGCGGGGCCCCGAGGGCGGGGCCGAGTTCCGATTTACCGTGCCCACCGGCACCCCCGACTTCGCCTGAACGGCGGAGGCACGCGGCCCGGTGGGCACTCTGACGCCGGTCGTGCACGCCCGCCCCGCGCCGCGGGAGGATTACCCCGGCCCGCCCGGGATTCCCCGGCGGGGCCCGACCGCTTCAGCGACTAGACTCGTGGCCGCTCAAGCCCTGGATTCGGAGCTCTCTCTTGTCTAACTACGACCCGGTCGAGGTGACGCCGCTGCACGCCGATGAGATGGCGCGCATGCAGGCCGAAGCGCTCGAAGCCGTCACGGCTGCGCGCGACCTCGACGAACTCAAGCAGGTACGGCTCGCCCACGCCGGTGACCGCTCACCGATCGCCCTGGCCAACCGCGAGATCGGCGTGCTGCCCCCCGCGGCCCGCGCCGAGGCCGGCAAGCGCGTCGGCGGCGCCCGCAAGGCCATCGCCGACGCCCTCGCCGAACGCCAGGCCCAACTGGAGGCCGAGCGGGACGAGCGGGTCCTCGTCGAGGAGACCGTCGACGTCACGCTCCCGTGGGACCGCCTCCCGCGGGGCGCCCGCCACCCGCTGACCACGCTGCAGGAGCGCATCGCCGACGCGTTCGTCGCGATGGGCTACGAGGTGGCGGAGGGGCCCGAGCTGGAGGGCGAGTGGTTCAACTTCGACGCCCTCAACATCTCGCCCGACCACCCGGCGCGCTCGGAGCACGACACCTTCTTCGTGGAGTCGGCAGACTCGGGCAAGGTGCTGCGCACGCAGACCTCGCCGGTGCAGATCCGGGCGCTGCTCAGCAGGGAGCTGCCGGTCTACGTGATCTCGCCGGGCAAGGTGTTCCGCACCGACGAGCTCGACGCCACCCACACCCCGGTCTTCCACCAGATCGAGGGGCTGGCGGTCGACGAGGGCCTGACGATGGCCCACCTGAAGGGCACCCTGGACCGCTTCGCCGAGGTCATGTTCGGCACGGGCATCAGCACCCGGTTCCGGCCCAACTACTTCCCGTTCACCGAGCCGTCGGCCGAGATGGACCTGAAGTGCTTCGTCTGCCGGGGTGCCTCCGCGGTCCCGGGCAACCCGCACTGCCGTACCTGCAAGTCCGAGGGCTGGATCGAGTGGGGCGGCTGCGGCATGGTCAACCCCCGGGTGCTCGTCGCCTGCGGAGTGGACCCCGACCGCTACAGCGGCTTCGCGTTCGGCATGGGCGTCGAGCGCACCCTGATGTTCCGCCACAACGCCGAGGACATGCGCGACATGGTCGAAGGCGACGCCCGCTTCACTCTCCCGTTCGGAATGGAGGTCTGATGAAGGTCCCGCTTTCATGGCTGCGGGAGTACGTCGATCTCCCCGCCGTCACCGCCCACGAGATCGCCGACAGGCTCACCGCCGCCGGGCTCAAGCTGGAGGCGATCACCTCCCACGGCCACGACGTCAAGAACGTCGTGGTCGGCGAGGTGCTCTCCGTCGAGGAGCTCGAGGGCTTCAAGAAGCCCATCCGCCACTGCCAGGTCGAGGTGGGGGAGGCCGCGCCGCGCCAGATCGTGTGCGGTGCGACGAACTTCACCGCCGGCGACCGGGTGCCGGTCGTGCTGCCCGGCGGCGTGCTGCCCGGCGGGTTCGAGGTCGGCGCCCGCAAGACCTACGGGCGCATGTCCGAGGGCATGATCTGCTCCGAGCGCGAGCTGGGCCTGGGCGACGACCACGGCGGCATCATGCTGCTGCCCGCCGACACCCCCATCGGCGCCGACGTGGTCGAGCTGCTCGGCCTGCGCGAGGACGTCATCGAGCTGGAGATCACCCCGGACATCGGCTACGCGCTGTCCGTCCGGGGGGTGGCCCGCGAGGTCGCCACCGCCTTCGGCGTCGCCTTCCGCGACCCGGCCGACCTGTCCCCGCCCGCGGAGACCGGCCCGTCCCACCCGGCCTCGATCGCCGACCCGACCGCGTGCGACCGCTTCGTGCTGCGCGCCGTCCGCGGCTTCGACCCGCACGCCCCGAGCCCGTTCTGGATGCGGGCCCGGTTGACGCGCGCGGGCATGCGGCCGGTCTCGCTCGCCGTGGACGTCACCAACTACGTGATGCTCGAACTCGGCCAGCCGCTGCACGCCTTCGACGCGGCGAAGCTCAGCGGGGAGATCGTGGTGCGGCGGGCGGAGCCGGGGGAGACCCTGGAGACGCTCGACCACGTCGTGCGCGCGCTCCACCCCGAGGACGTCCTGATCACCGACGCCTCGGGCGCCATCGCGATGGCCGGGACGATGGGCGGGCTGCACACCGAGATCTCCGACGACTCCACCGACATCGTCATCGAGGCCGCGCACTTCGCCCCCAGCGGGATCGCGCGCATGTCGCGCCGCCACAACCTGGTCAGCGAGGCGTCCAAGCGCTTCGAGCGGGGCGTGGACCGGGAGCTGCCGCTGTACGCCTCCTGGCGCGCGGCGCGGCTCCTGGCGGAGCTGGGCGGCGGCACGATCCAGCCGGGCGTGACCTGCGCCGAGGCCGAGGTCGAGCCGGTCCGCATCGCCATCCCGAGCGGTCACCCCGGCAGGGTCGCCGGGATGCGCTACGACCGCCAGACCGTGATCCGCCGTCTGGAGCAGGTCGGCTGCACCGTCACCGAGGGCGCCGAGGAAGCCGAGGCGGCCGACGGCCTGGCGGCCCGGCTCGCGGTGACCGGCGCCGACATGCTGACGGTCGTGCCGCCGTCCTGGCGGCCCGACCTGACCGACCCCAACGACCTGGCGGAGGAGGTCATCCGGCTCGAGGGCTACGAGAACCTCCCCTCGGTGCTGCCCGCCGCCCCGGCGGGGGCCGGTCTCACCGAGGGCCAGCGGCTGCGCCGCAGGGTCGGCCGGGCGCTGGCGGCGGCCGGCTACGTCGAGGTCCTGGCCTACCCGTTCATGGGGGAGCGCGACCTCGACCGCCTGCAGCTCCCCGAGGGCGACGCGCGCCGCCGCACCGTACGGCTGGCCAACCCGCTGAGCGAGGACGAGCCGCTGATGCGGACCACGCTGCTGCCGGGCCTGCTGAAGACCCTGGTGCGCAACGCGGGCCGGGGCGCGGGGGACGTCGCGCTGTTCGAGACGGGCCTGGTCTACCGGCCCGGCGCGGACGCGCCGGCGACCGCGCCCGTGCTGGGTGTGGAGCGCCGGCCGACCGACGAGGAACTGGCCTCGATCGAGGCGGCGCTGCCCGCGCAGCCGAGGCGGGTCGCGGTCGTCCTGGCCGGGGAGTTCGCCCGCTCCGGCTGGTGGGGCAAGGGCGCCCCGGCCACCTGGGCGGACGCCGTGGAGGCCGCCCGCACGGTGGCCCGCGAGGCCGGGGTCGTCCTGGAGGTCCGCGCCGACCGGCACGAGCCCTGGCATCCGGGCCGCTGCGCCGCGCTGTACGCCGGGGAGACCCTCGTCGGCCACGCCGGCGAGCTCCACCCCCGCGTCGTGGAGGCGTACGGCCTGCCGCCGCGCACCTGCGCGATGGAGCTGGAGCTGACCCGGCTGGAGGCGGCGCTGCCCGGCCCGGTGGAGACGCCCGCGATCTCCGCCTACCCGGTCGCCACCCAGGACGTGGCACTGATCGTCGATGCGGCCGTCCCGGTGGCCGAGGTGGAGGCGGCGCTGCGCGAGGGGGCCGGAGCGCTCCTGGAGACGATCCGGCTGTTCGACGTCTACGCCGGAGTGCAGGTCGGCGAGGGCAACAAGTCCCTGGCCTACACGCTGCGCTTCCGCGCGCCGGACCGGACGCTGACCGTCGAGGAGACCACCGCGGCCCGCGACGCGGCCGTGGCCCTGGCGGGCGAGCGCACCGGCGCCCGGCTCCGCGGCGCCTGACGCCGGAGCGGTAGGCGAAGGCCCCGGCGGGCACCGCCGGGGCCTTCGTGCGGCTGCGGCCGGACGCGGTGCGAGGCGGGGCTCCGCGCCGGCCGGACACGATGAGAGCCGGGGCCCTCGTGCGGCCGTGGCCGGATGCGGCCGGGGAGAAGTCCGCCGCCGGGGTCTTCGCGTGTGCGGGTCCGGCGGTCATGATTTGCAGGGCGGCGTGTCGCGCGGCCGCCCCGGTATCCGCCCCGCCGGACGGCGGGGCCGAAAGGAAACGAGATGAGGCACCTGCTGGTGTTCGCCGACCGCGACGACGCCGAGGAGGTCGCGGAGACCGTGGCGGAGGAGTTCCCCGCCCTGGACCTGCCCGCCGTCGTGCGGGAGACCCTGGCGGGGGAGGACGACGCGGAGGACGCGCAGTGGCTGGCGGTGGTCGAGGACCCCGACGAGACCCTGTCCTCGGCCGACCTGGCCCGCCTGACCGAGCTGGCCGAGGAGTACGGTGGCTGGCGCGAGGCGGAGTGATCGATCCCGTGACCGGCGGCCCCGGGCGCCGGAGCGGGCGGCCGGCTCCGGCGCGGAGTCCCTCAGAGCCGGTCGATCTCCGTCAGGTCGACGTCGACGTCGAAGGGGGCGGAGAGCGTGAGCCGGTCGTGGTGGATGCCGGTGATCGCGTAGGCGCCGGTGACCTCGTCGAACTCGTAGACGTGCACGACGGGGCGCCCGGAGTCGTTCTCCACGATCCAGAAGTGCGGGATCCGGGCCTCGGCGTAGAGCGACGGCTTGCGCTTGCGGTCGCGGTCCTTGGACTCGGGCGAGACCACCTCGACCACGAGCACGACGTCCTCGGCCCGGTAGAAGGTCTGCTCCGGACCCTGCTCCGCCGAGGCCCGGATGACGCTCAAGTCGGGCTCGGGCCGCTGGCTCTTCCCCGTGACGATGCTCATCTCCCGGCGTACCCGGAGATCGCGGGGAAGGGTCCGGCGGAGACCGAAGGCGAGAAGGTCTACGGCCCGCATGTGGAAGGAAGCCTGAGGACTCACGAAGACCAAGCTTCCATCAATCAACTCTGTGTGCGCGGGCAAATCCGGAATGTGATCGAGGTCGTCCGCCGAGAAACCTCCCGGGGGAGGGAACACCCACTCGGGCAGTGAAGGATGGGACATCTCCACGCTCCAGGCCTCGGCTGTCATGGCGCCCAGCGTAGCAACCGCCACGCAGCGCGTCAGGGCCATCACGCAGCGGTCACGGAGCCGAGGCGCGGGCGAGCTCCTCGCGGCGGGTGCGCTCGCGGACGGCGTGCTCGTCGGTGCGGGCGTCGTAGGTGCGGAACTTCGGCAGCAGCCCGGCCAGGGCGGCGACGGCGCCCACGCAGAGCAGGCCGCCGGCGCCCAGGGAGAAGCGGGTGCCGCCGAGGTGGTCCATCAGGCCCGCGCGGGCGTTGCCCAGCATCGGGCCGCTGGTGTAGGAGAGCAGCTCGATCCCGGCCAGGCGGCCCCGGTAGGAGTCGGGGATGGTCTGGTTCCAGATGGTCGCCCGGAAGACGCCGCTGATCATGTCGGCGGCCCCGGCCACGGCGAAGAAGGCCAGGATGCCCCACACGTTCGGCATGACGGCGGCCAGCGCCACCGCGGCGCCCCACACGAGGGCGGCCAGGATCACGCCCAGGCCGTGCCGGTGGACGTGGGTGGTCCAGCCGGAGGTGACCGAGGCGATCAGCGAGCCGACGGCGGCGGCGGAGTAGAACAGGCCGAGCGACTCGGGGCTGCCGACCTGGTCGGCGAGGAACGGGTAGAGCGCGGTGGAGAAGGCGAAGACCATCGCGGCGACGTCCACCAGGTAGGTGCCCATCAGGTCGGGGCGGCCCACGGCGTAGCGCACGCCCTCGACCATCGACCGGATCGAGGCGGCGGGCGCGTCCTCGTCCCGCGGCGGGGACGTCACCGGCCAGAGCAGCGCCAGCGAGACCAGGAAGGTGCCCAGGTTGATCGCGTAGGCGGCGGCCACGCCGTACGAGGCGGCGATCAGGCCGCTGAGGCCGGGGGCGATGATGGCGCCGAGGTTCCAGCGGAAGCTGCTCAGCGCGGCGGCGGCGGTCAGCTGGTCGTGCCGGACCACGCGCGGCATCAGCGACTCGAGGCTGGGGCGCTGCAGACTGCCGAAGGCGGCCGACATCGCGCCGACCGCGTACAGGACCCAGACCCGGGGCTCCGGCAGCAGGGCGTTGACGAGCAGGATCAGGATCGTCAGGCAGAGCCCGGCCTCGGTGTAGAGGATGATCTTCCGGCGGTCCAGGGCGTCCGCGATCGCCCCGCCCCACAGGCCGCAGACGACCATGGGCACGAACTCGGCCGCGCTGACCAGGCCGACCGCCAGGGGGGAGCCGGTGAGCTGCTTCATCTGCAGCGGGACCGCGACGAGGGTGAGGAAGGTGCCGAACATCGTGACCACCCCCGACCCGAACAGCAGCCGGAAGTCACGGGAGTCGCGCAGGGGACTCAGGTCCATCCGCAGGTGGCGGAGGAGCGTACGGAGAGAGCGATCGGGATTTTCAGGCACGAACAGCTAGTTTCGGTTCCGGGCCGCCCGAAGGCAAACCGTTTTCGGCCGGCCCGCCGTCCCGGGCTGCCGGGCGGGCGGTCCGGGGGTGCCGGGCGGGCGCGGGGAGACCGCCCGGCACCCGCCCGCTCAGGCGCCCAGGACCTCCCTGCGGAGGTGGGTCTTGAGGATCTTGCCGCCGGGGTTGCGGGGCAGTTCGGTCTCGCGGATCCAGAAGCGCACCGGGACCTTGAACGCCGCGATCCGCTCGCGCAGGAACGCCTGGAGCTCCTCGGGGGCGACGGGGGACTTCAGCCGCACCACCGCGCCGACCTCCTCGCCGAGCTCGTCGTGCGGGACGCCGATCACCGCGGCGTCGTCCACCGCCGGGTGCTCGAACAGCGCGGCCTCGACCTCGGCGCAGTAGACGTTCTCCCCGCCGCGGATGACCATGTCCTTGGCCCGGTCCACGATGTAGACGAACCCGTCGGCGTCCACCCGGGCCAGGTCGCCGGTGTGCAGCCAGCCGCCCACGAAGGTCTCCGCGGTGGCCTCGGGCCGGTTCCAGTAGCCCAGGATGACGTTCGGGCCGCGCAGGCAGAGCTCGCCGACCTCGCCGGCGGGCAGCTCGTCGCCGAGCGGATCGGCGATCTTGACCTCGACCACGGGCATCGGCAGGCCGATGCTGTCGGGCCTGGCCGCGTAGTCCTGGCCGCTGTTGTTGATCGCCAGGGCGGTGGTCTCGGTCATGCCGTAGCCGTTGGACGGGGCCCGGCTGGGCAGCTGCTCGGTGATGCGCTCCAGCAGCCTGGGCGGGGCGGGCGCGCCGCCGTACCCCAGGGAGGCGAGGCTGGAGACGTCGTACTTGTCCAGGTCCGGGTGGGACAGCAGCTGCCAGACGTTGGTGGGCACGCCGCTGAAGACGGTGACCTTCTCGCGCTCGATCAGCTCCAGCGCCCGCCCGGCGTCCCACTTGTACATCAGCACCAGTCCGCCGCCGGTGAACATCGTGGTGGTCATCACCGCGAAGCAGCCGGTGACGTGGAAGAGCGGCACGGTCAGCAGGGTGACGCGGCGCTGCCCGGCGGACTCGGCCGGGTCCTTGCCCGCCCGGACCACGGCGCGCAGCAGGCTGTAGGCCACCGTCAGCGGGGACTGGCCGACGTTGCGGTGGCTGCCGAGCGCGCCCTTGGGGACGCCGGTGGTGCCGGAGGTGTAGAAGATCGTGGCCGGGTCCTCCGGCGAGAGCTCGACCGCGGGCAGGGCCGCGTCCGCCTCGACCTCGCCCAGCACGTCCGCGAACGACCGGGCGCCCTCGGGGGCCTCGCCGCGCGTCACGATCAGGGGCACCGCCGTGCCGGCCAGCCTCCCGGCGCGCTCGCCGTCGGCGATGAGCACCTTGGCGCCGGAGTCGGAGAGCCCGAACTCCAGCTCCTGCGTGGTCCACCAGGCGTTGAGCGGGACGGCGACCGCTCCGGCGGCCAGCACGGCGGAGAAGGAGACGACCCATTCGGGGTAGTTGCGCATGGCGATGGCCACCCGGTCGCCTTTGGCGACGCCGTACTCCTCCACCAGGCGCCGCGCCAGCGTGGCGGCCCGCCGGAAGTGCTCCTCGTAGGTGATGCGCTCGTCCTCGTAGACGAGGAAGACCTTGTCGCCGTGGAACCTGCTCGTCTCCAGGAGCGCCCGGAAATGGCCGGGAGCGTGCTTCCAGGTCCTGACCGTGCCGCCGTGGCCGGGGACCTCTTCCATCTCGAAGAGCTGTCCGGGGCCGGTGAGCCGGGCCTGGACCTGGTCGTGAGTGACAGTCATGCGTACCTGCTCCCGGAAGGTGGAAGGGCCGGAGACGCCACGATACCGACCGGTAGGTACGGGCGACAGGGGGAAATTCCGTCGGGCGTTCTATCCGCATGTTCATGCATGGTCGTCCGTATCGTCCCCTGTGCTCCGAGCGGGCTCCGGGCCGTTTCGCACGGTGAATCGATCGTCCGGAATCGGTCCTTCCGCTTGCATGAAAATCCTGGAGCGTGCATACTCTTCCTGGTAAGCCTATGAATATCAGTGCATGAACATGCAGAGAGCGGGGAGCGGGATGAGAGCGGCGATCGCCGGTGCCAGCGGCTATGCCGGAGGCGAGCTCCTGCGCCTGCTGCTCGCCCATCCCGAGATCGAGATCGGCGCGCTGACCGCCGGATCCAGCGCCGGCACCGCGCTCGGCGCGCACCAGCCCCACCTGGCCCCGCTGGCCGACCGGATCCTGCTGGACACCACCGCCGAGACCCTCGCCGGTCACGACCTCGTCTTCCTCGCCCTCCCGCACGGCCGGTCCGCCGCCGTCGCCGAGCAGCTCGGCGACGAGACCCTGGTCGTCGACTGCGGCGCCGACTTCCGCCTCGCCGACCCCGCCGCCTGGGAGCACTTCTACGGCGGCGCCCACGCCGGCACCTGGCCGTACGGCCTGCCCGAGCTGCCCGGCCAGCGCGAGCGGCTCCGCGGGGCGCGCAGGATCGCCGTCCCCGGCTGCTACCCCACGGCCGTCACCCTGGCGATGTTCCCCGCCCTGGCCGCCGGCCTCGCCGCGCCCGACGTGGTGGTGGTGGCCGCCACCGGCACCAGCGGCGCGGGCAGGTCGCTCAAGCCGCACCTGCTGGGCAGCGAGGTGATGGGCTCGGTCAGCGCCTACGGCGTCGGCGGCGTCCACCGGCACACCCCCGAGATGGAGCAGAACCTCGGCGCCGTCGCGGGCCGGCCGGTGACGGTCTCCTTCACCCCGATGCTGGCCCCGATGAGCCGCGGCATCCTCGCCACCTGCACGGCCCCCGCCGCGCCCGGCCTGTCCGCGCCGGCCCTGCGCGAGGCCTACGAGGCCGCCGTCAAGGCCGAGCCCTTCCTGCGGCTGCTGCCCGAGGGGCGCTGGCCCGCCACCTCGATGACCCTCGGCGCCAACACCGCCGCCCTCCAGGTCGCCCTGGACGAGCGCGCCGGCCGCGTCGTCGCCGTCATCGCCATCGACAACCTCACCAAGGGCACGGCGGGAGGCGCCGTGCAGAGCGCCAACCTCGCGCTCGGCCTGTCCGAAGAGCTCGGCCTTCCCCTCAACGGAGTCGCCCCATGAGCGTGACCGCCCCCCTCGGCTTCCGGGCCGCGGGCATCGCCGCCGGCATCAAGTCCGGCGGCGCCCGCGACCTGGCCCTGATCGTCAACGACGGCCCCTCCCGCGCGGCGGCCGGCGTCTTCACCGCCAACCGGGTGAAGGCCGCCCCCGTGCTCTGGTCGGAGCAGGTCCTGTCCGGGGGCCGCGTGCACGCGGTCGTCCTCAACTCCGGCGGCGCCAACGCCTGCACCGGACCGCTCGGCTTCCAGGACACCCACGCCACCGCGGAGAAGGTCGCCGCGGCGCTGGGCGACTCCGCCGGAGAGGTCGCCGTCTGCTCCACCGGCCTGATCGGCGAGCGGCTCCCGATGGACGCGCTCCTGGGCGGTGTGGACACCGCCGTCACCCAGCTCAGCCGGGACGGCGGCCTGGCCGCCGCCGACGCCATCCGCACCACCGACACCGTCTCCAAGATCTCCTTCCGGCGTGCCGACGGCGGTTACACGGTCGGCGGCATGGCCAAGGGCGCCGGCATGCTCGCCCCGGGCCTGGCCACCATGCTCTGCGTGATCACCACCGACGCCGAGGTCGCCGCCGAGCAGCTCGACGCGGTGCTCCGCGAGGCGACCCGGCTCACCTTCGACCGGCTCGACACCGACGGCTGCATGTCCACCAACGACACCGTGCTGCTGCTGGCCAGCGGCGCCTCCGGCGTCGTCCCCGACCCCGCCGAGTTCGCCGAGCTGGTCCGCGCCGTCTGCGCCGACCTCGCCCGCCAGCTCCTGGTGGACGCCGAGGGCGCCACCAAGGCCATCGCCATCGAGGTCGTCGGCGCCGCCTCCGAGGACGACGCGGTCACGGTCGGCCGTGCCGTCGCCCGCTCGAATCTCTTCAAGTGCGCCATCCACGGCGAGGACCCCAACTGGGGCCGGGTGATCTCGGCGGTCGGCACGACCGACGCGGTCTTCGCGACCGAGCGGCTCAACGTCGCCATCAACGGCATCTGGATCTGCCGGGGCGGCGCCGCCGGGGACGACCGCTCCAAGGTGGACCTGCGCCCCCGCGACGTGACGATCACCATCGACCTGTCGGCCGGACCCCACTCGGCGACCGTGCACACCACGGACCTGACCGCCGCCTACGTCCACGAGAACTCCGCGTACTCCTCATGAGGACCTCCGACGCCCTGTCCAAGGCCACCACGCTGATCGAGGCGCTGCCCTGGCTGGCCCGCTTCCACGGCGCGACCGTCGTCATCAAGTACGGCGGCAACGCGATGACCGAGGAGCACCTGCGGGAGAAGTTCGCCGACGACGTGGTCTTCCTGCGCTACGCCGGGCTCAAGCCCGTCATCGTGCACGGCGGCGGCCCCCAGATCAACGCCCACCTCGACCGGCTGGGCATCGAGTCCACCTTCACCGCCGGGCTCCGGGTCACCACCCCCGAGGCCATGCAGGTCGTCCGCATGGTCCTGGTCGGCCAGGTCAACCGCGACGTGGTCGGCCTGATCAACCGGCACGGCCCGTTCGCCATCGGCATGTCCGGCGAGGACGCCCACCTGTTCACCGCCGTGCGCAAGCACGCCGTCGTCGAGGGCGAGCGGGTGGACATCGGCCAGGTCGGCGACATCGTCCGGGTCGAGGCCGGAGCCGTGCAGGCGCTGCTGGACGACGGCCGCATCCCCGTGGTCTCCTCGGTCGCCCGCGGCGAGGACGGCACCGTCTACAACGTCAACGCCGACACGGCCGCCGCCGCCCTGGCCGTGGCGCTCCAGGCCTCCAAACTGGTCGTCCTCACCGACGTCGAGGGCCTCTACCGCAACTGGCCCGAGAGCGACGAGGTGATCGACCGGCTCACCGCCACGGAACTGGACGAGCTCCTGCCGGGCCTGTCCAGCGGCATGGTGCCCAAGATGGAGGCCTGCCTGGCCGCCGTGCGGGGGGGCGTGCCCCAGGCCCACGTGCTCGACGGGCGGGCGCCCCACGCGATCCTGCTGGAGATCTTCACCGACCAGGGCGTCGGGACGATGGTGGTGCCGGACACCGCCGGGGCGGTGGTCGTGCCGAACCTGGTCAAGCGCAGGCTGACCGCCACCATCCGACTGAACGGGAGCGACACATGAGCCTGCGCGAGCGGTTCGAAGCGGCGTTCATGCCCACCTACGGCGTGCCCCCCCTGGCGCTGGCGCGCGGCGAGGGCTGCACGGTGTGGGACGCCGACGGCAACGCCTACCTGGACCTGATCGGCGGCATCGCGGTCAGCTCCCTCGGCCACGCCCACCCCGCGCTGGTCGCGGCCGTCTCGGCGCAGGTCGCCACGATCGCGCACACCAGCAACCTGTTCCTGCACGAGCCCGAGGTGCTGCTCGCCGAGCGCCTGCTCGGCCTGCTCGGCGGCGGGGGCCGGGTGTTCTTCGCCAACTCCGGCACCGAGGCCAACGAGTGCGCCTTCAAACTGGCCCTCAAGTACGGCAAGGCCAACGGCCGGACCTACTTCGTGGCCGCCGAGAACGGCTTCCACGGCCGGACCGTCGGCGCCCTGTCGCTGACCGGCAAGGCCGCCATCCGCGACCAGTTCGGCCCCTTCCCGGTCGAGGTCCGCTTCGTCCCGTACGGCGACGCCGACGCGCTGAAGAACGCCGTCACCGACGAGTGCGCCGCCGTCTTCCTGGAGCCCACCCAGGGCGAGGCCGGGGTCGTGCCCCCGCCGGACGGCTACTTCGCCGCCGCCCGGGAGATCTGCACCGCGGCCGGGGCCCTGCTGGTGGCCGACGAGATCCAGTCCGCGATCGGCCGGACCGGCCACTGGTTCGCCCACCAGCACGAAGGCGTCCTGCCCGACGTCCTCACCCTGGCCAAGGGCCTCGGCGGCGGCCTGCCGATCGGCGCCTGCGTCGGCTTCGGCCCCGCCGCCACGGTCTTCGCCAAGGGCGACCACGGCTCCACCTTCGGCGGCAACCCCGTCTCCTCCGCCGCCGCGCTCGCCGTGCTCGACACGATCGAAGCCGACGGCCTGCTGGAGCACGTCCGCACGGTCGGCGCCGCATTCGCCGCCGGCCTCGCCGCGGTCGGCCACCCGCTGCTCGGCGGCGTGCGCGGCCGGGGCCTGTGGCTGGCGCTCGTGCTCACCGCCGACCGCGCCGCCCAGGTCCAGCAGGCCGCGCAGCGCGCCGGCTTCCTGGTCAACGCCCTGCAGCCCGACGCGGTACGGCTCGCGCCCCCGCTGGTCATCACCTCCGAGCAGGCCGCGGCCTTCACCGCCGCGCTCCCCGCGATCCTCGACGAGGCCTCCGCATGACCATCCCCATGACCAAGGTGGCCCGCCAGGCGCGCATCACCGAGCTGCTGGAGCGGCGGACGGTGCGCTCCCAGCCGGAGCTCGCCAGGCTCCTGGCCGAGAGCGGGGTCGAGGTCACCCAGGCCACGCTCTCCCGCGACCTGGACGAACTCGGCGCGCTGAAGCTGCGCGCCGAGGACGGCTCCCTGGTCTACGCCCTGCCGGGCGAGGGCGGCGGCCGGATCCCGCTGCACCGGCTGGGCACCGGCGGCGAGTCCCCGGCGGCCAGGCTCGGCCGCCTGGCCGAGGAACTCCTCGTCGCCGCCGACGCGTCCGCCAACCTGGTGATCGTCCGCACCCCGCCGGGCGCCGCGCAGTTCCTCGCCTCCGCCATCGACCACGCCGGTTGGGAGTCCATCCTCGGCACCGTGGCCGGGGACGACACGATCCTCGTGATCAGCCGCGACCCGATGGGCGGGACGTCGGTCGCCGAGGCGCTGCTGCGCCTGGCCGACCGACGTAGTTAGCCCGCCTCCGGCGGGCCGCCCCAGCCGTCCGAACCACCCAGCAGACTTCTCCCGAAAGAGAGCACAACCATGACTGACCGGGTCGTACTCGCCTTCTCCGGCGGCCTCGACACCTCCGTCGCCATCCCGTTCCTCGCCGAGAAGACCGGCGCCGAGGTCATCGCCGTGGCCGTCGACGTCGGCCAGGGCGGCGAGGACATGGAGGTCATCCGCAAGCGGGCCATCGACTGCGGAGCCGTCGAGTCCGTCGTCGTCGACGCCCGCGAGGAGTTCGCCGCCGACTTCTGCGTGCCCGCGCTGCAGGCCAACGCCCTCTACATGGACCGCTACCCGCTGGTCTCCGCGCTCTCCCGGCCCCTGATCGTCAAGCACCTGGCCGCCGCGGCCAAGCAGTTCGGCGGCACGCACGTCTCGCACGGCTGCACCGGCAAGGGCAACGACCAGGTCCGCTTCGAGGCCGGCCTGGCCGCGCTCTTCCCCGAGCTGAAGGTCATCGCCCCCGCCCGCGACTACGCGTGGACCCGCGACAAGGCGATCGCCTACGCCGAGCAGAGGAACCTGCCGATCGAGACCACCAAGAAGAACCCGTACTCGATCGACCAGAACATCTGGGGCCGCGCCGTCGAGACCGGCTTCCTGGAGGACATCTGGAACGGCCCCACCGAGGACGTCTACGCCTACACCGCCGACCCCGCCCAGCCCCGCGAGGCCGACGAGGTGATCATCAGCTTCGTCGAGGGCGTCCCGGTGGCGATCGACGGGCGGCACCTGACCCCGTTCCAGATCATCTCCGAGCTCAACCGGCGGGCGGGCGCCCAGGGCGTCGGCCGGCTCGACATGGTCGAGGACCGGCTCGTCGGCATCAAGTCCCGCGAGGTCTACGAGGCGCCCGGCGCGATCACGCTGATCACCGCGCACATGGAGCTGGAGAACGTCACCGTCGAGCGGGACCTGGCCCGGTTCAAGCGCTCGGTGGACCAGCGCTGGGGCGAGCTCGTCTACGACGGCCTGTGGTTCTCCCCGCTCAAGAAGGCCCTCGACACCTTCATCGCCGAGGCCCAGCGGCACGTCACCGGCGAGATCCGGATGACCCTGCACGGCGGTCGCGCCACCGTCACCGGCCGGCGCTCCGAGACCTCCCTGTACGACTTCAACCTCGCCACCTACGACACCGGCGACACCTTCGACCAGTCCCTGGCCCGGGGCTTCGTCGAGCTGTGGAGCCTTCCTTCGAAGATCGCGGCCGCCCGGGACGCCCGCCAGGCCTGATTGGGCTATGGTCGCGGATTGAACTGGGAGGGAGAAGACGGTGACTGATGGTGGCAAGCCGATGCGGCTGTGGGGCGGCCGGTTCGAGGGAGGTCCGGCCGACGCGCTGACCCGGCTCTCGGTGAGCGTGCACTTCGACTGGCGGCTGGTGCCGTACGACCTGCTCGCCTCGCGGGCGCACGCCCGGGTGCTGCACCGCGCGGGGCTGCTCACCGCGGAGGAGCTGGAGCGCATGATCGGCGCTCTGGACGACCTGGAGCGCGCCTGCAAGGCGGGCGAGTTCCGGCCGACCGTGGCGGACGAGGACGTGCACACCGCGCTGGAGCGCGGCCTGCTGGAGCGCCTCGGCACGCTCGGCGGCAAGCTCCGCGCCGGGCGCAGCCGCAACGACCAGGTCGCCACCGACCTCCGGCTCTACCTCCGCGACCACGTCCGGCACATCGTCTCCCGGCTGGTCGAGCTGGAGACCGCGCTGATGAGCCAGGCCGAGGAGCACGCCGAGACGGCGGCGCCCGGCATGACCCACCTGCAGCACGCGCAGCCGGTCTCCTTCGGCCACCAGCTGCTCGCGCACGTGCACGCCTTCGCCCGCGACATCGACCGGCTGCGCGACTGGGACCGCCGCGCGGCCGTCTCCCCGCTCGGCTCCGGCGCGCTGGCCGGCTCGTCGCTCCCGCTCGACCCGCAGGCGGTCGCCGCCGAACTGGGCTTCGACTCGGCCGCGCCGAACTCGATGGACGCGGTCGCCGACCGCGACTTCGCGGCGGAGTTCCTGTTCTGCGCGGCGATGATCGGCACGCACCTGTCGCGGCTGGGCGAGGAGATCGTCCTGTGGGCCTCGCAGGAGTTCCGCTGGATCGAGATGGACGACGCCTACTCCACCGGCTCGTCGATCATGCCGCAGAAGAAGAACCCGGACGTCGCCGAGCTCGCCCGGGGCAAGAGCGGCCGTCTCATCGGCAACCTGATGTCGATGCTGACGACGCTCAAGGGCCTGCCGCTGACCTACAACCGGGACCTGCAGGAGGACAAGGAGCCGGTCTTCGACTCCGTCGACACCCTGCTGCTCGTCCTGCCCGCCATGGCCGGGCTGGTCGCCACCATGCGGGTCAACACCGCCAAGCTGGAGGCCTCGGCGCCCGACGGGTTCGCCCTCGCCACCGACCTGGCCGAACTGCTGGTCCGCAGGGGGGTACCGTTCCGCGAGGCGCACGAGGCGGTCGGCCACCTGGTGGTCTGGTGCCAGGTGAACGACAAGGACCTCGACGGGCTCACCGACGAGGAGCTCGCCAAGGTCTCGCCGCACTTCACCCCGGACTCGCGCGAGGTCCTGTCGGTGCCGGGCGCGCTGGCGGCCCGCAAGGCCCACGGCGGCACCGCTCCCGACCGGGTCCGCGACCAGCTCATCGCCTTGCGCGAGGCCGTCGACGGCCAGGCCGCATGGGCGATCGGAGACTGACGGCCCCCGGCGGCGGAGGCTCCGGCGGGCGTCCGCCCGGCGGAGCCGACCGGACGGGCGCGCCCGGTGCGTCCCGTTCACCCGGTGCCGTCGACGTGCCCGGTTCTTCTGGCGTGCCCGGTGCGCTCAGCGGGAACCCGCTCACCGGATCCGCCCCGCTGTCCCGGGACTTCTTCGACCGCCCGGCGCACGAGGTCGCACCCGACCTGCTGGGCCGGGTGCTGGTGCACGGCCCGGTCGCGGTGCGGCTGACCGAGGCGGAGGCGTACGGCCTGCCGGGACAGGACCCCGCGGCCCACACCTACCGCGGCCCGACCCCGCGCAACGCGGTGATGTTCGGACCGCCCGGCCACCTGTACGTCTACTTCACGTACGGCATGCACTTCTGCGCCAATCTCGTCTGCCTCCCCGAGGGCATGGGCTCGGGCGTGCTGCTGCGGGCCGGCGAGGTGATCGCGGGAGCGGGAGAGGCGCTGGCCCGCCGGGGTGCGGGCGCGGGCCGGGCCGTCTCCGGACGCGACCTCGCGCGGGGTCCTGCCCGGCTGGCGGTGGCGCTCGGCTTCGGCCGCGCGCACAACGGGCTCGACGCCTGCTCCGCCGGGACGCCGGACCCCTCCGGGCGGCTCGCCGTACTCGAAGGGGAACCGCCCGGACCCGGCCAGGTCCGGGCGGGACCGCGCACCGGCGTGTCGTCGGGCAAGGAGACGCCCTGGCGTTTCTGGATCGAGGGGGATCCGACCGTCTCGCCGTACCGGGGGCACGTCCCGCGCCGTCCGCGGGGCAGCGCGGATCCGGCGGGGAGCGGAACCCGGTGACCACCGCGCCACCGGGGCGTCGTCCGGTCGCTCCGGCGTCGCGGCGAGGCGGTGGCGACGCGGTGGTTCCGAGTGGCGCAACGGTGCCGGGATCGGGCAGGCTGTAGACGAAGCCGTAAATGACCCCACGAGCATGAAAGCAAGGATCGTGACCGACATTCTGGATGACCTCGCCTGGCGCGGCCTGATCGCGCAGTCCACCGACATCGACGCCCTGAGGGCGGCGATGGCCGAGGGTCCGATCACGGTCTATTGCGGTTTCGACCCGACCGCGCCCTCGCTCCACGTCGGCAACCTGGTCCCGCTGCTGACCTTGGCCCGGCTGCAGAAGGCGGGTCACCGGGCCATCGGTCTGGTGGGCGGCGCGACGGGCCTGATCGGCGATCCGAGCGGACGCAGCACCGAACGTTCGCTCAACTCCTCCGACGTCGTGGCCGAGTGGGTGGCGCGCATCAGGGTCCAGGTGGAGCGGTTCCTGGACTTCTCCGACGCGTCGCGCGGGATCCTGGTCAGCAACCTCGACTGGACCGCGGGCATGTCCGCCATCGACTTCCTGCGCGACGTCGGCAAGCACTTCCCGGTGAACCGCATGCTCGCCCGGGAGTCGGTCTCCGCCCGGCTGGGCGGTGAGGGGCTCAGCTACACCGAGTTCAGCTACCAGATCCTGCAGGCCAACGACTACCTGGAGCTGTACCGCCGGCACGGCTGCGCGCTGCAGATCGGCGGGAGCGACCAGTGGGGCAACATCACCGCGGGCACCGACCTCGTCCGCCGGGTGACCGGCGACCACGTGCACGCGCTGACGGTGCCGCTGATCACCAAGGCGGACGGCACCAAGTTCGGCAAGACCGCCGGCGGCGCCGTCTGGCTCAACCCGGAGATGACCTCGCCGTACGCGTTCTACCAGTTCTGGCTGAACGCCGACGACCGCGACGTGGTGAAGTTCCTCAAGATCTACAGCTTCAGGTCCCGTGAGGAGATCGAGGAGCTGGAGAAGGCCGCCGCCGAGCGCCCGGCCGCCCGGGAGGCGCAGCGTGCCCTCGCCGAGGAGCTGACCACGCTGCTGCACGGTGCGGACGAGTGCGCCGCGGTGATCGCGGCGTCGGCGGCGCTGTTCGGCCGCGGCTCGCTGGAGGAGCTGCCGGCGCACACGCTGGGGGCGGCCCTGGCCGAGGTGCCGCGGATGGAGGTGTCCGCGCTCGGGGTGCCGTTCGTCGACCTCCTGGCGGGGAGCGGACTGGTGGAGTCCAAGTCCGCGGCCCGACGTGCCGTCAAGGAGGGCGGTGCGTACCTCAACAACGTGAAGGTCGTCGACGAGGCCTACGTGCCGGCCTCCGAGGACCTGCTGCACGGGCGCTACCTGGTCCTGCGCCGCGGCAAGAGGTTCGGGGCCGTCGAGGTCGTCTGACCCTCGGACTCGTACGGCGAACGCCCCGGCTCCGGCCGGGGCGTTCGCCGTCCAGGGGTAACGTTCCGGTAGCGATGAGGGAGGGCTTTCCCCCGCCATCCCTCTGACCTGCGGTTTCGGAGGATTCCACGGATTTGACGATGCTTCGGAGGCGACCTAAGGTTCTCAATGCCCCGAGAGCGGGCCGGACGCCGGATCGGCGGACGGGCCTCGGGGAGACCCCACCGAACGAACCTCGGCCTCCGGCCGTGTCCGTGGCACCGGAAAACCGGTTGATTGGACATGAGGCAGATGGCAAGGTAAGTTAGAGGGGTTGCCCCGGAGACGGGGCGGTTCCGGTCGAACCGGGATCGGACGAATCGGGTCGGATTGACACGAAACGGACGATACGGTAAGATAGGAACGCAACGAAGTGGAACGCCTCGCGAGATGCGGCCTCCGGGCCCGTCGGACGGTGAACGCGTCCGTTTCTTGAGAACTCAACAGTGTGCTAAAAGCCAGTGCATGATGCACAACCCCGTCCCACCCCGCCGTCGCGGCAGGGAGGACGGATTCCTTTGGTTGGATCATCCATCATGGATGCTTTCAGCCGGGATGCAACTGTTCAGACATTGTTTGGAGAGTTTGATCCTGGCTCAGGACGAACGCTGGCGGCGTGCTTAACACATGCAAGTCGAGCGGAAAGGCCCTTCGGGGTACTCGAGCGGCGAACGGGTGAGTAACACGTGAGTAACCTGCCCCTGACTCTGGGATAAGCCCGGGAAACTGGGTCTAATACCGGATACGACCCGCGGTCGCATGGCCTGCGGGTGGAAAGTTTTTTCGGTCGGGGATGGACTCGCGGCCTATCAGCTTGTTGGTGAGGTAGTGGCTCACCAAGGCGACGACGGGTAGCCGGCCTGAGAGGGCGACCGGCCACACTGGGACTGAGACACGGCCCAGACTCCTACGGGAGGCAGCAGTGGGGAATATTGCGCAATGGGCGGAAGCCTGACGCAGCGACGCCGCGTGGGGGATGACGGCCTTCGGGTTGTAAACCTCTTTCAGCAGGGACGAAGGTGACGTGTACCTGCAGAAGAAGCGCCGGCTAACTACGTGCCAGCAGCCGCGGTAATACGTAGGGCGCAAGCGTTGTCCGGAATTATTGGGCGTAAAGAGCTCGTAGGTGGCTTGTCGCGTCGGATGTGAAAGCTTGGGGCTTAACTCCAGGTCTGCATTCGATACGGGCTGGCTAGAGGTAGGTAGGGGCAAGCGGAATTCCTGGTGTAGCGGTGAAATGCGCAGATATCAGGAGGAACACCGGTGGCGAAGGCGGCTTGCTGGGCCTTACCTGACGCTGAGGAGCGAAAGCGTGGGGAGCGAACAGGATTAGATACCCTGGTAGTCCACGCTGTAAACGTTGGGCGCTAGGTGTGGGGGCCTTCCACGGTTTCCGCGCCGTAGCTAACGCATTAAGCGCCCCGCCTGGGGAGTACGGCCGCAAGGCTAAAACTCAAAGGAATTGACGGGGGCCCGCACAAGCGGCGGAGCATGTTGCTTAATTCGACGCAACGCGAAGAACCTTACCAAGGCTTGACATCGCCCGGAAACCCTCAGAGATGGGGGCCTCTTCGGACTGGGTGACAGGTGGTGCATGGCTGTCGTCAGCTCGTGTCGTGAGATGTTGGGTTAAGTCCCGCAACGAGCGCAACCCTTGTTCCATGTTGCCAGCGGCGTCCTTCGGGGCGGCCGGGGACTCATGGGAGACTGCCGGGGTCAACTCGGAGGAAGGTGGGGATGACGTCAAGTCATCATGCCCCTTATGTCTTGGGCTGCAAACATGCTACAATGGCCGGTACAGAGGGTTGCGATACCGTGAGGTGGAGCGAATCCCTAAAAGCCGGTCTCAGTTCGGATTGGGGTCTGCAACTCGACCCCATGAAGTCGGAGTCGCTAGTAATCGCAGATCAGCAACGCTGCGGTGAATACGTTCCCGGGCCTTGTACACACCGCCCGTCACGTCACGAAAGTCGGCAACACCCGAAGCCCGTGGCCCAACCCACTTGTGGGGGGGAGCGGTCGAAGGTGGGGCTGGCGATTGGGACGAAGTCGTAACAAGGTAGCCGTACCGGAAGGTGCGGCTGGATCACCTCCTTTCTAAGGAGCACCGGTCGGAAGTCCGGGTGGGGGTGACCTCGCCGGGTTCTGGTCCATGTCGCGGTCATGGGCGAGTGTCCCGCGCTCGGCGCGCTCATTAGTGGAGCACTGGCTAGTCAGCAGTCCGGGTCGCCGGGCCGCCAGTACCGCCTGATCGTTCTCTCTTCACGGGAGGGGGTCGGGAGTGGGAACGGGGTCGTCGGGGGGTCGGGGCTGGTCTGCAGCACACTGTTGGGTCCTGAGGGAACGGACCATGTGGGGCGCGGCTCCCGCCGATGGCGGGCAGGTCGCGTTCCGGCTCGCCTCGACGTGGTCGGGGTGGGAGGGTTCGTGGTGTTCCTCGGACGGGGCCGATCTTCTGTCATACCGCTTGTCGCTCGCAGGTGCCGGCTGGACCGCTTCGGTGGTTCGGGTGGTGCGGGTGGGAGGGTCTGGTGGCGGGTGGGGTCGGTGGCTGTTTGTTGTTTGAGATTTGCATAGTGGACGCGAGCATCTTTGTGGCCAAGTTTTTTAGGGCACACGGTGGATGCCTTGGCATCAGGAGCCGATGAAGGACGTGGGAGGCTGCGTTAAGCCTCGGGGAGTCGCCAACCAGACGTTGATCCGGGGATGTCCGAATGGGGAAACCCAGCACCCGTCATGGGGTGTTGCCTCCGCCTGAATGTATAGGGCGGTTGGTGGTAACGCGGGGAAGTGAAACATCTCAGTACCCGTAGGAAGAGAAAACAACATGTGATTCCGTGAGTAGTGGTGAGCGAAAGCGGATGAGGCTAAACCGTATGCGTGTGATAGCCGGCAGGCGTTGCGTGTGCGGGGTCGTGGGACCTTCTGGCGGTTTCTGCCGAGACCGCGAGCAGTGAGAAATCCAGTGGGTAGTCGAAGTCTCTGGGAAGGGACGCCGTAGACCGTGAGAGCCGGGTAGGCGAAACCTGTTGGACTGCTGGAGGGGATCCCAAGTAGCACGGGGCCCGAGAAATCCTGTGTGAATCTGCCAGGACCACCTGGTAAGCCTAAATACTCCCTGATGACCGATAGTGCACTAGTACCGTGAGGGAAAGGTGAAAAGCACCCCGGTGAGGGGTCGTGAAATAGTACCTGAAACCGTGTGCCTACAAGCCGTAGGAGCGTAGCCGTCTTCGGGCGGCTGTGATGTGACTGCGTGCCTTTTGAAGAATGAGCCTGCGAGTTATGGTGTGTGGCGAGGTTAACCCGTGTGGGGGAGCCGTAGGGAAACCGAGTCTGAAGAGGGCGTTTGAGTCGCATGCTGTAGACCCGAAGCGGAGTGATCTAGGCATGGGCAGGTTGAAGCGTGGGTAAGACTGCGTGGAGGACCGAACCCACCAGGGTTGAAAACCTGGGGGATGACCTGTGTTTAGGGGTGAAAGGCCAATCAAACTCCGTGATAGCTGGTTCTCCCCGAAATGCATTTAGGTGCAGCGTTGCGTGTTTCTTGCCGGAGGTAGAGCACTGGATGGCCGATGGGCCCGACAAGGTTACTGACGTCAGCCAAACTCCGAATGCCGGTAAGTGAGAGCGTGGCAGTGAGACTGCGGGGGATAAGCTCCGTATTCGAGAGGGAAACAGCCCAGACCACCGACTAAGGCCCCTAAGCGTGTGCTAAGTGGGAAAGGATGTGGAGTCGCAGTGACAACCAGGAGGTTGGCTTAGAAGCAGCCATCCTTGAAAGAGTGCGTAATAGCTCACTGGTCAAGTGATTCCGCGCCGACAATGTAGCGGGGCTCAAGTGCACCGCCGAAGTCGTGGCATTCACATGTTGAGCCTGGCAGCGCGAGCTGTCTGGGTGTGTGGATGGGTAGGGGAGCGTCGTGCGGCCGGCGAAGCAGCCGAGTGATCGAGTTGTGGAGGCCGTGCGAGTGAGAATGCAGGCATGAGTAGCGAATCAGAAGTGAGAAACTTCTGCGCCGGATGACCAAGGGTTCCTGGGCCAGGCTAATCCGCCCAGGGTAAGTCGGGACCTAAGGCGAGGCCGACAGGCGTAGTCGATGGACAACGGGTTGATATTCCCGTACCCGTGGTGATGCGCCCATATCGAATCCAGTGATACTAAGGGTCCTTAAGCCCTTCTGCCCTTCGGGGTGGGGGTGAGGCTGAACGCCTGGCCTGATCTGGTAGTAGGTAAGCGATGGGGTGACGCAGGAAGGTAGCCCATCCCAGGCGATGGTAGTCCTGGGGTAAGCGTGTAGGGAGAGAGGTAGGCAAATCCGCCTCTCATGTATCTTGAGACGTGATGCCGAGCCGATTGTGGCGAAGTGGGTGATCCTATGCTGCCGAGAAAAGCCTCTAGCGAGCATCGTTGCGGCCCGTACCCGAAACCGACTCAGGTGGTCAGGTAGAGAATACCAAGGCGATCGGGTGAACTGTGGTTAAGGAACTCGGCAAATTGCCCCCGTAACTTCGGGAGAAGGGGGGCCTTCGCTGGTGACGAGTCTTGCGCTCTGAGCTGGTGGGGGCCGCAGTGGCCAGGGGGAAGCGACTGTTTACTAAAAACACAGGTCCGTGCGAAGTCGTAAGACGATGTATACGGACTGACGCCTGCCCGGTGCTGGAACGTTAAGGGGACCGGTTAGCGGGTGCAAGCCTGCGACGCTGAGAACTTAAGCGCCAGTAAACGGCGGTGGTAACTATAACCATCCTAAGGTAGCGAAATTCCTTGTCGGGTAAGTTCCGACCTGCACGAATGGCGTAACGACTTCCCCGCTGTCTCAACCGCAGACCCGGCGAAATTGCACTACGAGTAAAGATGCTCGTTACGCGCAGCAGGACGGAAAGACCCCGGGACCTTCACTACAGCTTGACATTGGCGTTTGGAGCGTCTTGTGTAGGATAGGTGGGAGACGGTGAAGCTCGGACGCTAGTTCGGGTGGAGTCATTGGTGAAATACCACTCTGGTCGTTTTGAACGTCTAACTTCGGTCCGTGATCCGGATCAGGGACAGTGTCTGGTGGGTAGTTTAACTGGGGCGGTTGCCTCCTAAAGGGTAACGGAGGCGCCCAAAGGTTCCCTCAGCCTGGTTGGCAATCAGGTGTCGAGTGTAAGTGCACAAGGGAGCTTGACTGTGAGACCGACGGGTCGAGCAGGAGCGAAAGCTGGGACTAGTGATCCGGCGGTGGCATGTGGAAGCGCCGTCGCTCAACGGCTAAAAGGTACCCCGGGGATAACAGGCTGATCTTCCCCAAGAGTCCATATCGACGGGATGGTTTGGCACCTCGATGTCGGCTCGTCGCATCCTGGGGCTGGAGTAGGTCCCAAGGGTTGGGCTGTTCGCCCATTAAAGCGGTACGCGAGCTGGGTTTAGAACGTCGCGAGACAGTTCGGTCCCTATCCGCTGCGCGCGCAGGAGACTTGAAAGGGGCTGTCCCTAGTACGAGAGGACCGGGACGGACGAACCTCTGGTGTGCCAGTTGTTCCGCCAGGAGCACGGCTGGTTGGCTACGTTCGGAAGGGATAACCGCTGAAAGCATCTAAGCGGGAAGCTCGCCTTGAGATGAGGTCTCCCACCCTGTGAGGGGGTAAGGCTCCCGGTAGACGACCGGGTTGATAGGCCGGAGGTGGAAGCGCAGTAATGTGTGGAGCTGACCGGTACTAATAGGCCGAGGACTTGACCTCAAAGCATGTTTTTCTTGCTCGCGTCCACTAGGCAATTCTGAGACAACAGGCATCTGCTTGTGTGTTTCATGGGGTTACGGCGGTTATGGCGAAGGGGAAACACCCGGTTACATTCCGAACCCGGAAGTTAAGCTCTTCAGCGCCGATGGTACTGCACTCGGGAGGGTGTGGGAGAGTAGGTCGCCGCCGGACAATTTTTGTGGAGAGGGCCGTCCCTGTGGGGGCGGCCCTTTCTGCGGTTTCGGGGGGTTCTCCGGTCGTTCGGGGTGTCATCCGTTTTCCCGGGGTGTCGTGGGGTGTGCGGGGTCCGCTGGTCCGGGGTGCCGTGCCGGCCTCCGGACTGCTCTCGGACACGGACCGGGAGGCCGACGGTGATCGAATTCGCCTGCCGGACCTGTAAGGTCTGGGGACTTTGAGTGACTTGCTAGGCTGGAGATGCCGGGCCACCCCCAACCGCGGGTGGCCTTCGTCGCACCAGACCACGACAGGGCGGGGCAGCGATAGCGAACGGGGCGCACCCCGCGGCCGGAGACCGCCCGTACAACGATTCGTCCCATGCAGCAAGGCGGGACGCGCTCGCCGAATGAGCAAACGAATGGACCAGAAGTGAACAGTGACAACGGGCGTGACGGCGAGGGCCGCCGCGAGGAGAGCGAGAACCGCGGATCGGGCGGTCAGGGAGGCTATCGCGGCGATCGCGCGAACCAGGGTAGACGCCCAGGCGACGGCCCGCGCTATGGGGAGCGCCGAGAGGGTCGTTCTGAAGGAACCTATGGTTCACGGGATCGGGGCGACCGCCCGTTCAACCGCGAGGGTGGTCAGCGTTCGTACGGTGACCGGGATCAGGCGCGGGGTCAGTACGGTTCGCGGGATCGGGGTGATCGTCCGTCGTTCGGTCGTGAGAGTGGTCCGCGTCCCTACGGTGATCGTGGTGGTCGGCCTGCGGGTGATCGTCCGTCGTTCGGTCGGGATGATCGGCCTCGTGGCGGTGGGTACCGGGATCGGGACGACCGCGGTGGGGAGCGTCGTCCGTTCAACCGGGACGACCGTCCGGGTGGTCAGCGTTCGTACGGTGACCGGGATCAGGCGCGGGGTCAGTACGGTTCGCGGGATCGGGGTGATCGTCCGTCGTTCGGTCGGGATGATCGGCCTCGTGGCGGTGGGTACCGGGATCGGGACGACCGCGGTGGGGAGCGTCGTCCGTTCAACCGGGACGACCGTCCGGGTGGTCAGCGTTCGTACGGTGACCGGGATCAGGCGCGGGGTCAGTACGGTTCGCGGGATCGGGGTGATCGTCCGTCGTTCGGTCGGGATGATCGGCCTCGTGGCGGTGGGTACCGGGATCGGGACGACCGCGGTGGGGAGCGTCGTCCGTTCAACCGGGACGACCGTCCGGGTGGTCAGCGTTCGTACGGTGACCGGGATCAGGCGCGGGGTCAGTACGGTTCGCGGGATCGGGGTGATCGTCCGTCGTTCGGTCGGGATGATCGGCCTCGTGGCGGTGGGTACCGGGATCGGGACGACCGCGGTGGGGAGCGTCGTCCGTTCAACCGGGACGACCGTCCGGGTGGTCAGCGTTCGTACGGTGACCGGGATCAGGCGCGGGGTCAGTACGGTTCGCGGGATCGGGGTGATCGTCCGTCGTTCGGTCGGGATGATCGGCCTCGTGGCGGTGGGTACCGGGATCGGGACGACCGCGGTGGGGAGCGTCGTCCGTTCAACCGGGACGACCGTCCGGGTGGTCAGCGTTCGTACGGTGACCGGGATCAGGCGCGGGGTCAGTACGGTTCGCGGGATCGGGGTGATCGTCCGTCGTTCGGTCGGGATGATCGGCCTCGTGGCGGTGGGTACCGGGGTCGGGACGACCGCGGTGGGGAGCGTCGTCCGTTCAACCGGGACGACCGTCCGGGTGGTCAGCGTTCGTACGGTGACCGGGATCAGGCGCGGGGTCAGTACGGTTCGCGGGATCGGGGTGATCGTCCGTCGTTCGGTCGGGATGATCGGCCTCGTGGCGGTGGGTACCGGGATCGGGACGACCGCGGTGGGGAGCGTCGTCCGTTCAACCGGGACGACCGTCCGGGTGGTCAGCGTTCGTACGGTGACCGGGATCAGGCGCGGGGTCAGTACGGTTCGCGGGATCGGGGTGATCGTCCGTCGTTCGGTCGGGACGACCGCGGTGGGGAGCGTCGTCCGTTCAACCGGGACGACCGTCCGGGTGGTCCGCGTTCGTACGGTGACCGGGACGGCGGGTTCCGCGGCGAAGGCGGTTCCCGTAGCCGCTACAGCCGTGAGGAGCCAGGAGGGCGACGTGGTGACGAGGCTCCGGCGCGAGAGCGGGAAGAACTGCCTCCGCTCGCCCCGGACATCACTGCGGAAGAACTCGACAAGGAGATCCGTGAGGAACTGCGGTCCCTTCCCCTTGATCTCGCCGATCTGATCTCCCGTCACCTGGTGGCGGCGGAGCGGGCTCTCGGGGAGGAGGACGCCGAGCAGGCGTACGAGCACACCAAGGTGGCCCGTCGTTTCGCCGCCAGGATCGGTGTGATCCGCGAAGCCGTCGGCATCGCCGCCTATCGGGCAGGGCATTTCGCGGAGGCGCTCAGCGATCTGCGCGCTGCTCGCCGGATGACGGGGTCCGAGTCGTTCCTGCCGATCATGGCGGACTGCGAACGCGGTCTCGGACGTCCGGAACGGGCCCTCGACCTGGCTCGATCGAAGGAGGCCGAGCGCCTCGACCGGGTAGGAAAGATCGAGATGGCCATCGTGGAGTCCGGTGCCCGCCGGGATCTCGGCCAGAAGGACGCTGCGGTCGTCACCCTTCAGCGGCTGCCCGAACTGCGGGACGAGCGTCCTCAGCCCTGGTCGGCCCGGTTGGCCTTCGCGTACGCCGATGCCCTGGCGGACGCGGGGCACGAAAGCGCGGCCACGGAGTGGTTCAGCCGTGCGATGGCCTTCGACGAGGACGGCGAGACCGACGCGGCCGAGCGGTACGCAGAGCTCACCGGCGCCGTCATCGAGGACCTCGAAGAAGACCTCGACGAGGACCTCGACGAGGATGCTGCGGACTCGGAGGAGGCCGGGATCGGCGTCGCCGGGGACGCGGATCTCGACGAGGCTCCCGGGGACGGCGCGGACGCCGGGCTCGAGAGCTTCAGCGTGCTGGACGCGCAGATCGAGGGCGATGACGACCTCGATGAGGATGACGAGCAGGTCATCGACGAGATCGAGGAGGAAGAGCCGCCCGCGGTCGGGGAGCGGGCGCGTGAAGAGGGCGCCCCGGAGCCGAAAGCCGTGCGGAAGCCTGAGACGGGTGTCGGGCCGGCCTTCATCGAGCCTGATTTCGGGGACGTCCTCGATGACTCCACCGGAGCCGACGACGGCCGTGATGCCGAGGAGGACGCCGGGGACGGGAAGAAGTAGTCCTTGATCGGTCGCGGGGGCGGGGCGGGCCGGCCCCCGCGACCGATCCGGTGCCTCAGGGCTGGACCCGGTCCAGCCAGTGCATGATGCCGGCGACGTTGGACGGGGCGCCGCTGAGCAGTTCGAACTGCTCAGCGGTCGCGTCGTCGCTCTTGAGCGCCGCGTAGCGCTCCTGCGTGCGCTCCCTGACCATGGCCACCGCATGGTCGAGGTCCATGCCCTCCGAGCGGGCCTGCCGGGTCAGGTCGACCCAGATCCGCAGTTCCTCCGCCGAGCGCTGGAGCGTCTCCGCCACGTCGACGACCGGGCCGTAGTGGCTGAACAGCAGGCGCTGCGGACGGAGGTCCTCGAACAGTGCGATGGAGTCCAGGGCCGTCCGCAGGTCGAAGTCCGGGGGCGGGGTGGCGGGACGCAGGTCACCCGTCTGCGGGAGGTAGACGCCTGCGGCGTCTCCGACGTAGAGGTCGCCGGTGCTGGAGTCGATCAGTCCCACGTGGTGCTTGGCGTGGCCGGGGGAGTAATGGCTGTTCAACGTCCGTCCGTTGCCGAGGTCGACGGCTCCGCTGTCGCCGAGTGCGCGGATCCGGGAAGCGTCCGTGGCGGACAGTTCGCCGAACAGGACGTCCAGCTTGTCGCCCCAGACCATCCGGGCGCTCGCCATGAGCCGTGAGGGGTCGGCGAGGTGCCGGGCACCTTTCTCGTGCACCACGATCTCCGCCTCAGGGTAGAACCCGGCGATGTCCCCGACGCCGCCGGCGTGGTCGAGGTGGATGTGCGTGACGACGACCGTCGCGAGATCGCGGGGTCCGACCCCCAGCGAGGTCAGGGCGTCTCTGACCACCGGTGCCGAGGTGGACGTCCCCGTCTCCACCAAGCAGGGACGGTCACCCAGGATCAGGTAGCCCGCCGTTATGCCGGAGTAACCGGCCATTCTCGTGTCGATCTCGTAGACGTCTCCGCCGAGATCGGTGATGTTGTCCACAGGCCACCTCAGAACTGGGAGCGGTGTCCCCAGAATGACGTTCGGGTCATCCCGGCGCAGCTCTCATCGTAAAGAGTCGTCCTCGGTCAGCAGAGATCGAAGGAGGATTCGATGGATCGCAATGAGATCGTCCTGTCCGGCCGTCTGCCCGAGCCCGTTCAGGTCAAGTCGTTGCAGAACGGCACCAGGTTCGGCACCTGGCGGTTGATCGTCCGGCGGCGGCAGCAGGGGCGCGGCATCCGGGTGGACACCATCCCGTGCGTGGCGTTCGAGCCCGACGTCGTCGAGACGGCGACCGGGTGGAGTCCCGACGACATGATCGAGGTCGTCGGTTCCCTGCGCCGCCGCTGGTGGGGAAAGGAGGAGGCGAAGGCGTCCGGCTACGAAGTCGAAGTCCGTTCGGTGAGGCGGCTCGGACGTCGATCACCGGAGGCCCCTGCTCAGGATGGGCTCGGGCGTCGATCACCGGAGGCCCCGGGCCGGGGCGTCGGACCGGTTACGGCTGTTCGGTGAGCAGTCGCAGGATCAGGCCGGTGCGGGGCTTGGGGCCGAAGGAGGTGGACTTGCGCGGGACCCGCTCACCCTGTGCGGCGACGGCGAGCACGTCGTCGACCTTGAGGGGGTTCAGCAGCACGGCGGTCCCCCCGCACTCACGGGCGAGCCGTACCGCGGCCTCGGGGTCGTGGTGCACGATGCGCACGCGCTGCTCGTCGTCCCGCATCCCCCAGACCTTCGGCAACAGGAACTCCGCGAGGACCGAGGTGTTCAGTGCGCGCCACCGGGCGGACCGGTCCGCGGGCATGGCGTGCTCGAGCTGGCAGGGGTCGGGGTCGGTGAGCAGGTGCGCGGAGTCTCCGTCGGAGAGCAGGAAGGCGGGGCCGGTGGTCTCCTCCAGCGCGGTGAGACCCTTGGCCAGGTCAGGATGCTCGTGCACCTGCCAGGCACCTCTCGCCCGGGCCACGGCCTCGTCGAGGGCAAGGCCCGGGACGACGCGGTGGATGGCCTTCAGCTCCGGTGGGTAGGCGTCGACGTCCACCAGGAGGGCCAGCCCGAAGTCCCAGGGGTCGAGAGCATCTTCCTCAGGGGAGCGGGTCGCACGAGTCGGGGGGCGGGTCGCACGGCGCTCCGCCTGCAGCGCGCGGTAGGTGGCGTAGCGGTGGTGGCCGTCGGCGATGAGGGCGCTGCGGGCACGCAGGTCACCGCCGAGTTCGGCGAGCTCGGCGGGGTCGGTCACGGCCCAGAGCCGGTGGCGTAGCCCGTCCTGCGTCTCGGCCTCGGTCAGCGGCGGGCGGGTGGCGGCGACCCGGTCGACGAGACGGGTGGCGGCGCCTCCCCGGCCCTCGTAGAGCAGGAAGATGGGTTCCAGGTTGGCCTCGGTCGTGCGCATGAGGGCGAGGCGGTCGGCCACCGGACCGGGCATGACGTCCTCGTGGGGGAGGATCACCCGCTGCTCGGGGGCGGCCAGTCCCACGTCTCCGATGATTCCCCGCTGGAGCACTCCCTCGCCGGTCTGCTCGTAGATGTACACCGCGGGGGTCTCGTCGACGATCAGCACTCCGGAGGAGAGCCAGGATCGGAGGATCTCGCGGGCCTCGGCGTAGCGGTGGCGATCGGCTCCGGGAAGGATCAATCGCACGACGTTGTTGGGATGGGCGTCGAGAAGCCCGCGTACGTCGTTCTCCGCGATGAGATCGTAGGGCGGAGAGGTCACCTCGGCCAGATCGTCGACCGCGAACCGTACGCCGCGGAACGGACGCAGCACCAGTCCGTCGGGCACCGGCAGTTCAGGATTGGCCATACGGGGCATGCTGCCATAAGGCCTGGAACGTCCGGATGTCGCCCTGTAGGCGCGGTGGTTCCGCTCGCATCGGGGAGATCGGTCGGATCTGTCGTCTGTCGATGAAGGAGGCCTTGGCAATGGTCGAAGGACGTGGTCCGTCTGATTCCCCCGATTCCGGCCTCGAACCCGAGGCGGGCATGCCGACGGGGAGCGTCTACGAATGGTTCCAGCGCGGGATGCGTCTCCTGGCCGAGGGGAGTCCCGCGGCCGCGGCCGCGCTGCTGGAGCGCGCCGCCGACGCCGAGCCCGGGTCGCGGAGCATCCGTGAGGCGCTCGCCCGCGCCCAGTTCAACTCCAGGCGCTACGCCGAGGCCGTCGACAGCTTCCGCCGGATCGTCGATGCCAACCCGACCGAGGACTACGCCTACTTCGGACTGGGCCTGGCCCTGTGGCGGACCGGCGACATGGAGGCCGCCCAGGAGCCGCTGGCCATCGCCGTCGCGATGCGGCCCGACCAGCGGCATTACGTGTCGGCGCTGAAGAGCGTCCGCGCGACGCTGCGCGCCCGCCGGGCGTGACCGGGAACCGACCGAAGAGCGTCCGCGCGACGCTGCGCGCCCGCCGGGCGTGACGGGAACGAACCGCCGGAGAGCACGGCCGGTGCGGATGATGGAATGATCCGGTGGACTCACAGACGCTGATCGACGCGTACGACACCCTCCTGCTGGACCTGGACGGGGTCGTGTACCTCGGCCGGCGCGCTGTACCCGGGGCCCCGGAGGCGCTCCGGCAGGCGGGGGCGCGCGGGGTACGGCTCGCCTACGTCACCAACAACGCCTCCCGGACCCCCGCCGCGATCGCCGGGCATCTGAGCGAGCTCGGCGTCCCCGCGACGCCCGGCGACGTCGTCACCTCGGCCCAGGCGGCGGCGCGGCTGGTCGCCGAGCGGGTCGGCCCGGGGGCGGCGGTCCTGGTGGTGGGGGGCATGGGGCTGCGCACCGCGCTGCGCGCCCATGGCCTGCGCCCGGTCAGCACCGCCCTGGAGGACCCGGTGGCGGTGGTGCAGGGCATCGCGCCCGACCTCTCCTACGGCCTGCTGTCGGAGGGCGTGCTGGCCGTACGGCGGGGCGCCCTGTTCGTGGCCGCGAATGCGGACTCGACCATGCCGACGGGCCGGGGCGAGCTGCCCGGCAACGGCGCGATGACGCGAGTGATCGCCACCGCGACGGGGGTGGAGCCGATCGTCGCCGGCAAACCGGAGCCGCCGCTGCACCGTGAGTCGATGATCCGGACCGGTGCCGTCCGGCCGCTCGTGGTCGGAGACCGGCTCGACACCGACATCGAGGGGGCCCGCAACGCCGGGGTGGACAGCCTGCTGGTGCTGACCGGCGTCGCGGGACCCCTCGACCTGCTGACCGCCGGACCTCGGCAGCGGCCCACCTACGTCGCCGCCGACCTGTCGGCGCTGCACCGGCCGTACACCGCTCCGCGACGGGACGGCGGAGGATGGACCTGCGCGGGCTGGACCGCCCGGTGGGCCGAGGGGAGATTCCGGCTGGAGGGCGGGGGCGAGCCCCTCGACGGGCTGCGGGCGGCCTGCACCGCCGCGTGGGAGGCCGCCGGGGACGGCAGGGCGGACGAGGACGCGGTGAAGGACGTGTTCGCCGTGCTGCTCCGGCAGGACGCGTTCTCCAGATGGTCCGACCTGCGCCGGTAGCCTGGATCCGGAACCTTTGGAGATCGTTCCCACGGGGCCCGCCGACTCGGCGTGCCCCGCGGCCCGGCGTGCCCCGCGGCCCGGGGAGCCCGGACACCCCTCGCCCGCCGGGCGCCGGACGGTGCCGGACGGGCGCTCAGAGGAGCTTGCGGAGGCGCATGAGGTCGCCGAAGCTGGCGTCGATCTTGACCCGGCCGCCGAAGACGGCGCGTCCCATGTCGAGTTCGCCGTTGACGAGCGCGACCAGGTCGTCGCTGCCGATGGTCAGCTTCACCGCGGGGGAGGCGCCGTCGGCCGGAGGGGCGTCGTCGAAGGGGCCGAGGCCGCCGTGGTGGATGCGGCCGTGGAAGGTGACGTCCAGGTCGCTGATGCGGCAGCTGATGGTGCGCTCGACCACATGCTTCGCGCGGTCCTCCGGGGCGATCTCGTCGAACTGCTCGCCGAGCTTCCGAAGTGCCGCCCGGCACTCGTCGATGGTCGCCATCGAGTGGCGCTCCTTTCTCCTTGAGGACCGGCCCGGATCCCATTCCCTATGGACGGTAGCGTTCCACATGGACGCGGTGCGCGATCCGGTGCGGCGGACGCGCCGGAGACCGGCTCGTCCGCGCCCCGGGAGGTCCCGGGGCGCGGGAGCGGCCGACGGCCCCGCCGGGATGACAACGAGCGGGGCATGCGCGATAGTTCGCGGGCGGCTCGATTCGGGGAGGACCGCTCCGCCCCGCCCGTGGGGCGGAGCGCGGACGGACGGGTTCCGGACGGGGCCCGGCGGCGGGATCCCGCCGCACCGAGGACGTCCCGCGGCGCGGTGATCGAGGAGGTATGGTTGTGTCGATCGAACATGTAATCGATTTCCGGCGTGCCGGCCGGATCCCCCCGCGCCGGTGCGCCCGGCGGGGAGCCGCGGCGGCGAAGAGCACCTCCGGAGGGGGCGCATGACGGACCTGCGGGATCCCGCGGAGAAGACCGGGGACGGACGGGTGGACGCCGCCCTGGGCGGCCTCGCCGTGCTCGGCGACCTGCCGGTGCCGGCGCACGTGGGCGTGTTCGAGGAGGTCCTCGCCGGGCTGGAGCAGGCGCTCGCCGGAGCGGACGAGGCTCAAGGCGGCCCCCGATGAGCCGGCGGGCGCGTCTGGACAGCGAGCTCGTCCGGCGGAAGCTGGCCCGGTCCCGTGAGCAGGCGGCCCAGCTCATCGAGGCGGGCCGGGTCACCGTCGGAGGCCGGACCGCGGCCAAGCCCGCCACGCAGGTCGACACCGCCTCGGCGATCGTGGTCACCGCGGCGGAGGAGGGGCCCGACTACGTCTCGCGGGGCGCGCACAAGCTCGTCGGGGCGCTGGCGGCGTTCGGTCCGAAGGGGCTGGCCGTCCGGGGGCGGCGCTGCCTGGACGCCGGCGCGTCCACCGGCGGGTTCACCGACGTGCTGCTGCGCGAGGGCGCGGCGCACGTGCTCGCCGTCGACGTCGGGTACGGCCAGCTCGCCTGGTCGCTCAGGACCGACGAGCGGGTCACGGTCATGGAGCGGGTCAACGTCAGGGACCTGACGCCCGAGATGGTCGGCGAGGCCCCCACCCTGGTCGTCGGGGACCTGTCGTTCATCTCCCTGCGGCTGGTGCTGCCCGCCCTGACCGCCTGCGCCGCCCCGGAGGCGGACTTCGCGATGCTGGTCAAGCCGCAGTTCGAGGTGGGCAGGGAGCGGGTCGGCGCGGGCGGCGTCGTCCGTGACCCGGCCCTGCGCGCGCAGGCCGTACGGGACGTCGCAGAGGCCGCGCGGGCGCTCGGCCTGGCCGTGCGGGGCGTCACCGCCAGCCCCCTGCCCGGCCCGTCGGGCAACGTCGAGTACGTGATCTGGCTGGGCAAGGGGGAGGGCGCTCCGCCGGTCGGGGACATCGACGCGGAGATCGCGCGCGCGGTGGCGGAAGGCCCGCGGTGACCGCGCGACCCTCCGGCGGGCCTCCGGTGGAGCCCGGGACGGGGCCCTCGGCCGCGCTCGCGGCGGCGCCGTCCGGAGGAGGGGCCCCGGCCGCGAAGCGCACCGTGCTCGTCACCGCCCACACGGGCCGGGAGGCCGCCGTCGACAGCGCCCGGATGGTGATCGGCCGCCTGGTGGAGGAGGACCTGACCGTCCGCGTGCTCGGCGCCGAGGCGGAGGCCGTCGGCTGCCCGGGCGTCGACGTGGTGCCCACCGGCCTGTCGGCGATCCAGGACGTCGAGATGATGATCGTGCTCGGCGGCGACGGCAGCCTCCTGCGGGCCGCCGAGCTGGCCCGCCCGGCCGGGGTCCCGCTGCTCGGGGTCAACCTCGGGCACGTGGGCTTCCTCGCCGAGGCCGAGGTGGAGGACCTGGCGGCCGCGGTGGACTGCGTCGTGCAGGGCCGCTACGACGTCGAGGAGCGGATGACCATCGAGGTCACCGCCCGCCTCAACGGGCAGGTGCTGGCCGACACGTGGGCGCTCAACGAGGCCACCGTGGAGAAGCGCGAGCGCATGCTCGAGGTGGTCGCCGAGATCGACGGGCGGCCGCTGTCGCGGTGGGGCTGCGACGGGGTCATCTGCGCCACGCCGACCGGTTCGACCGCGTACGCGTTCTCCGCCGGAGGGCCGGTCGTCTGGCCCGAGGTGGAGGCGCTGCTGCTGGTGCCGATCAGCGCCCACGCGCTGTTCGCCCGGCCGCTGGTGGTCTCGCCGCGGTCCGCCCTGGCGCTGGAGATCCAGCCGCAGACCGCGGGCGCGGTGCTGTGGTGCGACGGCCGCCGGCGGTTCGACCTGCCCGCAGGGGCCCGGGTCGAGGTCCGCCGGGGGGAGGTGCCGGTACGGCTCGCCCGGCTGCACGGCGTGGAGGACACCGGGGCGCCGTTCACCGACCGGCTGGTGGCCAAGTTCGACCTCCCCGTCCAGGGGTGGCGCGGCCGGGCGAGGCCCTAGAGTCCGTCCGCGGCCCCGTGTTCGGCCGCGCGGCCCCGAGGGCGCGCGGCCCGGCGGTGGCGGGTGCGAACGCGTAGGATCGTGCCCGCGCACCGCACTGATGTTCGGTCGATTCGATGTGACGGGAGGGACCAGTGCGACCCAGGGTCGAGGAGGTCCGCATCCAGGGGCTCGGCGTGATCGACGAGGCCGTCCTGGCGTTGTCGCCGGGGTTCACCGTGGTCACCGGTGAGACCGGTGCGGGCAAGACCATGGTGGTGACCGGCCTCGGGCTGCTGTTCGGCGGCCGGGCCGACCCCGCCCGCGTCCGTCCCGGGTCCGACAAGGCCACCGTCGAGGGCACCCTCGTGGTCGACCCGCGGGGCCGGGTCGCCCAGCAGGTCGAGGATCTCGGCGGGGTGGTCGAGGAGGGCGAGCTGATCGTCTCGCGCACGGTCTCCGCCGAGGGCCGCAGCCGGGCCTGGCTGGGCGGGCGCGGCGTCCCGGTGGGCACGCTCACCTACCTGGCCGACGACCTGGTGGCCGTGCACGGCCAGATGGACCAGCAGCGGCTGCTCCAGCCGGGCCGTCAGCGCGCCGCGCTCGACCGCTACGCCGGCGATGAGCTGGTCAAGCCGCTGCGCGCCTACGAGCAGGCCTACAAGCGGCACCGGGAGGTCGCCGAGCAGCTGGCCGAGCTCACCACCAGGGCCAGGGAGCGCAGCCAGGAGGCCGACCTGCTCAGGTTCGGGCTGGAGGAGGTCGAGAAGGCCGATCCCAAGCCGGGGGAGGACGTCGGCCTCCTGGAGGAGGAGGAGCGGCTCTCCCACGCCGACGCGCTCAGGACCGCCGCGGAGACGGCGCACACCGCGCTGCTCGGCGACCCCATGTCCACCGAGCAGGCCGTGCAGGACGCCGTCTCGCTGGTCGGGCAGGCACGTGCCGCGGTCGACGCGGTCCGGGACTTCGACCCGGTGCTGGCCGGACTCGCCGACCGGCTCGCCGAGGCCGGCTACCTCATCTCCGACGTCGCCACGGAGCTGGCCGGCTACGCCGAGGCGATCGAGGCCGATCCGGCGCGGCTGGCGGCCGTCCAGGAGCGCCGGGCCGTCCTCACCCACCTGGTGCGCAAGTACGGCGAGGACACCGGGGCGGTGCTCGACTGGGCGGGGCGGGCCGCGCGCCGCCTGGCCGAGCTGGAGGGCGACGACGACCGGATCGGCGACCTCACCCGCGAGCAGGAGGAGCTCACCGGCCGCCTGGCGGAACTGGCCGCCGAGCTGACCCGGATCCGCCGGGCCGCCGCCGAGCGGTTCGGCCGGGCCGTCACCGAGGAGCTCACCGCCCTGGCCATGCCGCACGCGCGCGTCGTGGTCGAGATCGGTCGGGCGGCCGACTTCGGCCCGCAGGGCGTGGACGAGGTCGAGCTGCGCATGTCCCCGCACCCGGCGTCGCCGCCGCTGCCGCTCAACAAGGGGGCCTCGGGAGGCGAGCTGAGCCGCGTCATGCTGGCCATCGAGGTGGTGTTCGCCGGCGCCGACCCGGTGCCGACGTTCGTGTTCGACGAGGTCGACGCGGGTGTCGGCGGCAAGGCCGCGGTCGAGATCGGGCGGCGGCTGGCCCACCTCGCCCGCACCGCGCAGGTGATAGTGGTCACACATCTGCCGCAGGTCGCGGCCTTCGCCGACCAGCACCTGGTCGTGGAGAAGGCCGACGACGGCAGCGTGGTGCGCAGCGGCGTGGTGGCGCTGGATCGGGACGGCCGGATCCGGGAGCTCTCCCGCATGCTGGCGGGCCTGGAGGACTCCGAGCTCGGCCGGGCGCACGCCGAGGAGCTGCTGGCGGCGGCCGCGGCGGCCAAGGGGTGAGCGGCCCGTCCGCACGTCCGGCCGGGTGCGCACGGACGGTGACGTGCGGCGCCGGGGTTGACACGCGACCCGGTACGGGGCTCTCTTGCTCTTTCCCTCTGGCAGGATGGACACGATGAAGGTTCCGACTGACGGGCTGCACCACAGGCTCAACGGATACCTCCGCCGCAGGAAGGTCACGGACCTTCCCGGGGTGACGGCAGTGGCGAGGATCGACCGGCGGACCAAGAGGCTGACAAAACGCCTCCAAGCCGGAGAGATCGCAATCATCGATCACGTGGACGTCGACCGGGTGAGCGCGGAGGCGCTTGTCGCGTGCGGCGCGGCGGGCGTGGTCAACGTCGCCGCGGGCATCAGCGGCCGCTACCCCAACATGGGTCCGCAGATCATCATCGAGGCCGGCGTGCCGTTCGTCGACAACGCCACTCCGGAGCTGTTCGAGCGGATCAAGGACGGCGACCTGGTCCGCCTGCACGAGGGCGCGGTCTACCTCGACGACGAGATCGCGGGCAAGGGGGAGCCGCAGACGGCCGCGTCCGTCGAGGCCGCGATGGCCGAGGCGCGGGCCGGTCTGACCGTCCAGATCGAGGCGTTCGCCGTGAACACCATGGAGTACGTCCGCCGTGAGCGGGACCTGCTCATCGACGGGGTCGGCGTGCCCGACCTGCGGACCGACATGGAGGGGCGGCACGTCCTCATCGTGGTCCGCGGTTACCACTACAAGGAGGACATCGCGGCGCTGCGCCCCTACATCCGGGAGTACCGCCCCGTGATGATCGGCGTCGACGGCGGCGCCGACGCGCTGCTGGAGGCCGGTTACGTGCCCGACGTCATCGTCGGCGACTTCGACTCGGTCTCCGCCAAGGCGCTGTCGTGCGGCGCGGAGCTGGTCGTGCACGCCTACCGGGACGGCCGGGCGCCGGGCCTTGAGCGGGTCGAGCAGCTCGGACGCGAGGCCGTGGTCTTCCCGGCGATCGGCACCAGCGAGGACATCGCGATGCTGATCGCCGACGACAAGGGCGCCGAGCTGCTCGTCGCCGTCGGCACGCACTGGACGCTGGAGGAGTTCCTGGACAAGGGACGGTCCGGCATGGCCAGCACCTTCCTCACCCGCCTGCGGGTGGGCAGCAAGCTCATCGACGCGAAGGGCGTCAGCCGGCTCTACCGCAGCCGGATCTCCACTCCGTCCCTGCTCCTGCTCGTCGCCACCACACTGATCACCATGGGGGTCGCGATCTTCGTGTCCCCGGTGGGCAAGATCTGGATCGACAGTCTCCGCGACGTCTGGAGCAGCTTCACCTTCTGGCTGGTCGGACTCTTCTCGTGATCGATTTCCGCTATCACCTCGTCTCCATCGTCGCGATCTTCCTCGCGCTCTCGGTCGGCATCGTGCTGGGCACGACCCTGCTGGAGGAACCGGCCATCAAGACGGCCGAGACCCTCGCCGACCAGCTCAGCAAGGGCAACACCGAACTCCGCGACCAGCTGGACGTCCTGCGTAAGCGCGAGGCCGGCAACGACGCCTTCGCCGCCGCGCACACCCCCGAGCTCGTTCGGGGCGGACTGGCCGGGCAGAGCGTGGTGATCGTCGAGGCCCCCGGCGCCACCGCGGCCGTCCGCGACGCGGTGCAGCAGACGATCTCCGAGGCCGGGGCGACGGTGACCGGCCGGGTCACCCTCACCGAGAAGTACGTCGACGCCGGGCAGTCGGGCTTCGTCGACCGGCTCGCCCTGGCGGTCAAGCCCGCGAGCGTGGTCTTCCCCGCCGAGGACACGCCGTACGACAAGGCCGCGGCGGTGCTGGCCAGCGCGATCGTGACCTCCGATCCCACCCGGACGGGGAAGGAGAACCCGGAGGCGGGGGCGATCCTCGACGCCTTCGAGCGCGCCGGGCTGCTCAGCGTCGCCGCGGCGGCCGCCACGCCCACCGCCGGCGGCCCGGAGGCCTCCGCGGCGCCGGAGGGGCGGCTCTTCCTGGCGGGAGCGGCGGTGCTGATCGCGCCCGCGGAGCCGTACGCCGGGGAGAGCGCGACCGCGCAGGCCGATGCGATCGCGGCGACGGCGCTCGGCCTGGACGAGGGTTCCCGGGGGAGCGTGCTGACCGGCACCGAGGCCGCCACCGCGGTCGGCGGCGCCCTCGCCGCGCTGCGCGAGAACGCCGTGGCCGCGGAGAAGGTCTCCAGCGTGGACACCGCCGATATGCCCGCGGGCCGGGCCGTGGTGGTCTACGCTCTGCGGGAGCAACTGGCCGGCGGCGTCGGCCAGTACGGCGTCGGCACCGGCGCCGTGGCCTTCGAGCCCGTCGCGTCGACGCCGGCGCCGTCGGCCTCCCCGCCCCCCACCGCCGATTCCGGAGGATGATCCGATGGCTCGTCGTGCTCTTCTCGGAGCCCTCGCCGGCGCCGTGCTCGGCGCCGCGGCGGCCCGGGCCGCCTACGCCGCGTTCACCCGCAGGCCGCCGGTCGGCGACGCGGAGACCTGGAACCGGACCAACCACCGGGGCGAGCCGGTCACCCTGCTCGAAGGGCCCGCGTTCGCCGCGGGCGCGGGTGCGGCGGCGGCGGTGCTCCCGGGGCTCCCGGTACGGCTGCGCGCGGCCGTGCTGCTGGCCGTCGCGGGCGGCGGCGGGTTCGGCGGCTACGACGACCTGTACGGGGTGACGTCCTCCAAGGGCTTCACGGGGCACCTGAGCGCCCTGTCCAAGGGCGAGGTGACCAGCGGCGCGGTGAAGATCGCCGGTATCGGCGCGACCGGGCTGGCCGCCGCCGCGCTGACCTCCCGGGGCGTCGCCGACACCGCGGTCAACGGCGCGCTGATCGCCGGGAGCGCGAACCTGGCCAACCTCTTCGATCTGCGCCCCGGCCGGGCGATCAAGGTCGGGCTGCTCTGCGGCGCGCCGCTGCTCGCCGCCGCGCTCCTGCGCGACGACCCGGTCCGGGCGGGACTGGCCGGGCTCTCGCTCGGCGCGGCGGCCGTGCTGCTGCCCGAGGACCTGGGCGAGCGGGCGATGCTGGGCGACGCCGGGGCCAACGCGCTGGGCGCGCTGCTCGGCCTGACCGCCTCCGTCACCCTCGGCCGCCCGGGCCGCCTGGCCGCGCTCGGCACGGTCGTGGCGCTGACCGCCGCCTCGGAGAAGATCAGCTTCACCAAGGTGATCGCGGGCGACCCCGTGCTTCACAGGATCGACATGCTCGGCCGCCGCCCCGTGGAGCAGGCGCCCGGTCACCGATGACCACGAGGATCGGCCGGGGGGTCGCGGGAGCGGCGCTCCTCATCGGAGCGGTGACCGTCGCGGCCCGGATCGTCGGCTTCGGCAGGTACTACGTCCAGTCGCACACCGTCGGCAACGCGTGCCTGGGCACCGCCTACACCACCGCGAACTACGTGCCGAACATCGTCTTCGAGCTGGTCGCCGGAGGAGCGCTGGCCGGGATGGTGGTGCCGGTGCTGGCCTCGGCGGCCTCCCGGGCCGGTGAGGACCCGCAGGCCAGGGCGGAAGCCGGGCGGATCACCTCGGCGCTGCTCACCTGGACGATGCTGGCCCTGGTGCCGCTGACCCTGCTGGTCGCGGTGTTCGCCGGACCGGTCGTCGCACTGCTCGTCCGGCTGCCCGAGGACTGCGACGCCGCGCAGGTCGTCGAGGTCGGCACCCGCATGCTGGTCGTCTTCGCCCCCCGGGTGGTCTTCTTCGGGCTCGCCGTCGTCCTGTACGGCGTGCTCCAGGCGCACCGGCGCTTCATGGGGCCGGCCCTCGCGCCGCTGGTCTCCAGCCTGGTCATCGTCGTCTCGCACCTGCTGTTCGTCCGGATCGACGAGGACGCGGCCGGGAGTCTGGGTGCGCTGGACCCGGCCGGGGAGCTGACCCTCTCGCTGGGGGCGACGGCGGCGGCCGCCGTGATGGTGCTGACCGTGATCGGTCCGGTGGCCCGGCTCCGGCTCCGGCTGCGCCCGTCGCTCTCCTTCCCGCCGGGCGTGGCCGCCCGGGCCAGGCGGCTGGCCACGGCCGGTCTGGCGGTGCTCGTCGCCCAGCAGGTCGCGCTGACCGCGGTGGTCATGCTCACCAACGAGCTCGGCGGAGGGGGCAGGATCACCTTCTACACCTACGCCTGGGCGCTGTACCAACTGCCGCTCGCGGTGCTCGCCGTACCGGTCGCGACCAGTTCCTTCCCGGTGCTGTCGGTCCGCGCGGCCGACGGGGACCGCGCGGGCTTCGACGACCTGGCCGCGTCCACCACGCGGATCATCGTGCTGGCGATGGGGCTGTCGGCGGGGGTGATGGCCGCGGTCGCCCTGCCCGTCTCGCGGCTCTTCCTGGAGGGCACCGCGGGCGGCCAGGGCGGCAGGCCGGGGGAGATGGCGGAGGCCGTCGCGCTGTTCGCGCCGGGGCTGATCGGCTACGCGCTGGTGTTCCACCTGGCCCGGGTGCTGTACGCGTGCGGCCGGGGCCGTTCGGCGGCCCTGGCCTCGGTGGCGGGGTGGGCCGTGGCGCTGGCCGCGCAGATCGTGCTGGCGAACGCGGCCGAAGACCCGGCCGACGTGGTGGGACGGCTGGCGCTGGGCAGCACGGTCGGGATGACCGCGGGCGGCCTGCTGCTGGCCGGTGCGGTGCTGCGGGCCCGGGGCGCCGCGGCGCTCGCCGGGACGGGGCGGGCGCTGCTCGCCGCGCTGGCGGGCGGGGGCGCGGGGTACGGCGCCGGGCTGGCCGTGGTGACGGCCTTCGGTGACGTGCCGAAGTGGATGTGCGCGGTGACCGGGACCGGGGCCGCGCTGGCCGCCGCGGCGGTGTTCGCCGCCGTGGCCGCGGCGGTCGACGGGCCGGACGCCAGGGCGCTGCTCGCGCGGCTGCCCGGAGTCGGCAGGCCGCGCGGGCGGGGCGGACCGAGCCGGGACGGAGAACCGGTCGGGGCGGAGCCGTCCGGAGGCGGAAGGCGGAGCCGGGAGGAACCGGTCGGGGCGGAGGAACCGCCGGGGGACGGAGGGCCACCCGGGCACGAGGGGCCGGTCGGGGCGGAACCGTCCGGAGGCGGAAGGGAGCGGGCCGATGGCTGAGGCGGGGACGCGGGTGGCGCTCGTGCTGGGGACCAGCGCGGGCGGGGTCGGACGGCACGTGGCGATGCTGGCCGGCGGGCTGCTCGGCCGGGGCTGCCGGGTGGTGGTCGCCGGACCGGCCGACACGGACGCGGCCTTCGGGTTCGCGCGGCGCGGTGCGGGGTTCGTGCCGGTGCCGATCTCCGACCGGCCGCGTCCGGGCGGGGACCTGCGGGCCGTACGGACACTGCGGGGGCTGCGCGGGGCCGACGTCGTACACGCGCACGGGCTGCGGGCGGGGGCGCTGGCGGCGCTGGCCCTGAGCGGGACCGGCACGCCCCTGGTGGTGACCCTGCACAACGCCGCCACGGCCGGAGGCGCCGTCGGGGCCGTCTACCGGGTGCTGGAGCGGATCGTCGCCCGCCGTGCCGACCGGGTCCTGGTGGTCTCGCCCGACCTGGGGGAGCGGATGACCGCGCTGGGGGCCCGGCGCGTCACGGCGGCCGTCGTCCCCGCGCCGCCGCTGGCCGCCTCGGGGCGTTCAGCGGAGGAGATCCGCGCGGAGTTCGGCGCGGGAGGGCTGCCGGTCCTCCTGACCGTCGCCAGGCTCGCCCAGCAGAAGGGGCTGGAGACGCTCCTGGACGCGGTGGCCCGTCTCGCCGCCGGCCCGTCGCCGCGGGCGCTGTTCCTCGTCGCGGGCGACGGGCCGCTCCGGGAGGAGCTGCGGCGGCGGATCGACCGGCAGGGGCTGCCGGTGCGGCTGCTCGGCGACCGGGCCGACGTGGGCGACCTGCTCGGGGTGGCGCGGGCGCTGGTCGTGCCCAGCAGGTGGGAGGGGCAGCCGCTCAGCGTGCAGGAGGCGCTGCGGGCGGGCACGCCGGTGGTCGCCACCGCCGTCGGAGGGCTTCCCGAGATGGTCGGGGAGGGCGGACTGCTGGTGCCGTACGGCGACGCCGCCGCGCTCGCCGGAGCGGTCGCCCGCCTGCTCGACGACGACGGACTCGTCCGGAGGCTGGCCGGGGAGGCCGCCCGGCGGGGCCGGGAGCTGCCGGGGGAGCAGGAGGCGCTGGACGCCGTGCTGGCGGTCTACCGCGGGCCGTGGCACTGATCGTCAGGACCCGGGCGGAGCGCGGGTGGTCCTCCGGCGATGGGCGCGAAGCGGGCCGATGCGACGCGACCGGGAACATATTCCGCTGCCTGTAAGTTGGATGAGATGCCACCCGGCCGGTTCCCTATACTGGCTTGGTTAGGGGGGGAGTATCCCTTCGTGACAGTCTCGTCATCACGGTGCCGCCTCGATCCACGAGGCCCCCGGGGCTGTCGGTCCACGCGTGATCCGCAGACGCGATCCGTGCTGGGCGGGAGAGACCTCCGGCATTCCGCCATGCGCGCCGGAGGGTTGACGAGAACATGACTGTACCCACGTGGGCCTGGATCGCCGTGATCGGCGGTCTCCTCCTGGTCCTCGCCTTCGACCTGTGGATCGTCGACCGGGGTGAGCCCCGGGAGTTCTCCATGCGGCAGGCCACTTTCTGGGTCGGCTTCTACGTCACGCTGGCCGTCGTCTTCGGCGTCATCCTGTGGATCTTCGCGGGGCCCACGCCCGCGGGGCAGTTCTTCGCCGGCTACCTCACCGAGTACAGCCTGAGCGTCGACAACCTGTTCGTGTTCTACATCATCATGACCCGCTTCGCGGTGCCCAAGATCTACCAGCACAAGGTGCTGCTGGTCGGCATCCTGATGGCGCTGGTCATGCGCGGCATCTTCATCGCGGTCGGCGCCGCCGCCCTGCAGAGCTTCGGCTGGCTGTTCTACATCTTCGGCCTCTTCCTGATCTACACCGCGGTCCAGCTGGTCCGCCAGCACGGCCACGACGACGAGGAGTTCACCGAGAACGCGGTCCTGCGCTGGGCCCGCCGGGCGTTGCCGCACACCGACGACTACGTGGGCTCCAAGGTCTTCGTCAAGATCCACGGCAGGCGCCTGGTCACCCCGATGCTGATCGTCATGGTCGCCATCGGCACCACCGACCTGCTGTTCGCGCTCGACTCGATTCCGGCGATCTTCGGTCTCACCACCGACGCCTTCATCGTCTTCACCGCCAACGCGTTCGCGCTGATGGGCCTGCGCCAGCTCTACTTCCTGCTGGGCGGCCTGCTGCAGCGGCTGATCTACCTCAGCTACGGGCTGGCGTTCATCCTCGGGTTCATCGGGGTTAAGCTGATTCTCGAGGCGCTGCACTCCAGCGGCGTCTCATGGGCACCCGAGGTGCCGATCTGGCTGTCGCTGTCGGTCATCGGCGTCACCATGGTGATCACCACCGTGGTCAGCCTGACGAAGTCGCGACGGGACATGCGCAAGGCCGACCACATCGCCACCCCTGTGGAGAGCAAGCAGGTCTAGCGGATTGTCGTGGAAGGCGCTTTGCTTGTCTCATTGCGCCGTAAAAGGGCTGAGAGATCGGTAGCATCCTCCCCCAGGGCGGGTAGACATACCGGTCTAACGCCGCAAGACATCACAAAAGGTTCCCTGTGTCCCACGATTCAGCAAGCCAACCGTCAGGCCGCATACGGCTGGCGCGCGGCGTCTCTCCGTGGCTGCTCCCGACGGTGGCGGCCTCTGCCGTGACCGCGCTGCTCAGCCGCCGTGACAGGCGCTGGGCGCTGGCGGCGGTCCCGCTGACCGCGCTCACCGGCGGCATGCTCTGGTTCTTCCGCGACCCGGAGCGCACACCCGGGCCCGGACGCATCCTGTCGCCCGCGGACGGCGTGGTGCAGAGCATCGACCCGTGGCCGGACGGCCGCACCCGGGTGGCCATCTTCATGAGCCCGCTCAACGTGCACGTCAACCGCGCGCCGCTGGCCGGAACCGTCACCTCGGTGAAGCACGTGTCCGGCGGGTTCCTGCCCGCCTTCGACAAGGACAGCGACAAGAACGAGCGGGTCGTGTGGCACCTGGACACCGCGCTCGGCGACCTGGAGCTCGTCCAGATCGCCGGTGCGGTCGCGCGCCGTATCGTGCCCTACCTGGAGGCGGGAGCCGAGGTGGCCAGGGCCGAGCGCATCGGGCTGATCCGGTTCGGTTCGCGAGTGGACGTCTACCTCCCCGAGGGGATCGCTCCGGCGGTCTCCGTCGGGCAGAAGACCGTCGCAGGGGTGACCGGCCTTGACCGCGGCTGACGCGGGCTGGTCGATGGGCGGGGCGGACGACGAGCCCCAGGGGCCCGTCGGCAAGGCGTTCCGGCTCTCGGCGGCGGACTCGCTCTCGCTGGGCAACGCGCTCTGCGGCTTCCTCGCCGTCTGCGTGCTCGCCTGGTCGGCGATCACCTCGCTGCAGCAGACCAGCAAGTTCGAGGCCAACCCGCAGTTCTTCGGCACCGCGGTGGTGCTGCTGCTGCTCGGCGCCACCTGCGACCTGTTCGACGGCCTGGTGGCCCGGCGCTTCCGCGCCTCGGCGATGGGCGCCGAACTCGACAACCTCGCGGATGTGATCAGCTTCGGCTTCGCCCCAGCGTTCATGGTGGTCATCTGGGCCGGGTTCAACCCGCGGGTGCCGTTCCTGATGGTGATGGCCGCCGCGGCGTCGGTGCTGCTGGCCGGGGTCATCCGGCTCGCGCGCTTCGCCTGCGTGAAGACCAAGAGCGGCGACTTCATGGGCCTGCCCATCCCGATGGGCGCCATGACGGTGATCGCGATCGTGCTCCTCTTCGAGCCGTCGGTCGGGGCCGTGCTGCCGATCTTCGGTATCGCCTACCTCATGGTGAGCCGGATCGAGTACCCCAAGCCCAAGGGGAACGTGGCGGCCGTGGTGCTCGCCTGGATGATGATCAACGTCGCCTGTCTGACCATCTGGGCCGCGGGGCTGGCGGGGGGCGACACCCTCATCAAGGTCGGCGCCGTCATGCAGATCACGATCGTGGCGGCGATCCCGCTGCGCATCCTGATGTTCAAGCGGGAGCAGCGCAGGGAGCGCAAGGAGTCCGAGCGCGTCGGCTGACGCGCCCGGCGGTGCCCCGGAGCGCACTCCGGGGCACCGGACCGGTGGCCCGCCGCCCGGCCGGTCTTGTCCACCGGAGCGGTACGGGTGCCCTACCAGCCGCGTTCGCGCCACTCCGGCAGGGAGGGGCGCTCGGCGCCGAGCGTGGTGTCCCTGCCATGGCCGGGGTAGACCCAGGTCTCGTCGGGGAAACGGTCGAAGATCCGCTCCGACACGTCCGTGAAGAGCTGCTCGAAGCGCTCCGGATCCTTGTCGGTGTTGCCGACCCCGCCGGGGAAGAGCGAGTCGCCGGTGAACAGATGCCCGTCGTGGTGCAGGGCGATCGAGCCGGGCGTGTGGCCCCGCAGGTGGACGACCTCCAGGCTGACCACGCCGACGGTGACCCCGTCGCCGTGCTCGACCGTCAGGGTCGCCGGGACCGGCAGCGCCGGGGCGTCCAGCGGATGGGCGATCACCATGGCGCCCGTGGCCGCGGCGACCTCCTCCAGGGCCTGCCAGTGGTCGCCGTGCCGGTGGGTGGTGACGATCTTGCTGATCGGCATGCCGCCGATGAGCTCCAGCAGCCGGTCGGCCTCGGCGGCCGCGTCGATCAGCAGGCCGTCGCCGGTGTCGTTGCAGCGCACCAGGTAGGCGTTGTTGTCGAAGGGGCCCACGGCGAGCTTCGAGATCGTCAGGGCGGGCAGCTCCCGCACGTCGGGGGGACCGCCCACGCGCACGTCGCCGGTGTAGGTCACGGGTACTCCTCGGGAGGCGTCGGGGAAAGGCCGGGAGGGGCGGGCAGGACCATCCACGGCGGCGGTGCGGGCACCGGCCCGGCCGAGGGCTGGTTGCCCGTGCTCCCCTCCGGCATCACCCTAAGCCCGCCCCCCTGGGTGCGGCCGGTGACCCAGCACAGCAGCGCCCACGGGTCGCCCTGGACCACCGGACCCGAGCCCAGGTCGCGCCAGACCTGGTGGTGCAGGTAGTCGTCTATCGTCTCCTCCACCACGATCTCGCTGACCGGGCTCTGCTCCTTCGGCCAGCACACCAGCGCGTCGTGCAGCTCCCTGCGGACGAACGCCTCCGGCCAGTCGGCGGGGGCGTAGCCCGCGCCGAGGTCCACGTGGTGGAACTCCGTCTCGCGCAGGCGGCGGACCAGGAGGTACCAGGCGGGGTGCTCGGGCGGCCGGAGCCCGCGCACCGCGGCGGACCACGCCGGTGCGGGCAGGTCCCGGAAGGCGGCGGCGAGCCTGGCCGAGCTCTCCTCCAGGTCGGCCAGCTGCTCCTTGGCGGGGCGGGCGGCGCCCGCCTCGATCTCGGCGTCCCGGCTCCGCGGGTCGGGGTACTGCGGGGTCTCGACGCCCGTCCGGGCCCACTCGGTCAGGTTCACCAGGCTGTCGGCGTTGCGGGCCAGGTGGGTGAGCAGGTGGCCCCGGGTCCAGCCGGGCAGGCGGGAGGGCTCGGGGACGTCGGCGTCGGAGAAGGAGGCCGCGGTGCCCAGGAGGCGCTCCGTCGAGGCCGAGAGCTCGGCCTGAAGTTTCTCTAGCAGATCCATTCCCCTACTCCATCATCGCGGCGGCGGCCGTGCCAGCACCCCCGCGGCGCCGTGCCCGGGCATAAAAGCACCGGTTCACGCGGTTGAAACGGGAAGCGGCCCGTCGGGGCGCGGGCGGAGGCCGTACTCTGGGGCGGGCGGGGAGCCCCGGTTCCCGGGCGTCCGCACCGGGGAGACCGCCGGGCGAGATCGCCGGCGAAAAAACTGTCGGACCCCGTCGCTAGTCTTCCCGCGACCGCTTCTCAACCCTCTACACCGATGTCGGGACTGCTGTGGCTGACCGCCTCATCGTGCGTGGCGCACGTGAACACAACCTCAAGGACGTCTCGCTGGAGCTGCCGCGGGACTCGCTGATCGTCTTCACCGGGCTCTCCGGCTCGGGCAAGTCCAGCCTGGCCTTCGACACCATCTTCGCCGAAGGCCAGCGGCGCTACGTCGAGTCGCTCTCGGCCTACGCCCGCCAGTTCCTCGGGCAGATGGACAAGCCCGACGTCGACTTCATCGAGGGCCTCTCGCCCGCGGTGTCGATCGACCAGAAGTCGACGAGCCGCAACCCGCGCTCGACCGTCGGCACGATCACCGAGGTCTACGACTACCTGCGGCTGCTGTGGGCGCGGATCGGCAAGCCGCACTGCCCGAAGTGCGGCCGGGCGATCGCCCGGCAGAGCCCCGAGCAGATCGTCGACCGGGTGATGGAGCTGGCGGAGGGCACCCGCTTCCAGGTGCTCGCCCCGGTGATCCGCGGACGCAAGGGGGAGTACACCGAGCTGTTCGGCCAGCTCCAGGCCAAGGGCTACGCCCGGGCCCGGGTCGACGGCGCGGTGATCAGGCTCGACGAGCCGCCGAAGCTGAAGAAGTACGAGAAGCACGACATCGAGGTCATCGTCGACCGGCTCTCGGTGAAGGAGGGCTCGCGCAGCCGCCTCACCGGCTCGGTGGAGACCGCCCTGCAGCTGTCGGGCGGCACCATCACGCTGGAGTTCGTCGACCTGCCCGAGGACGACCCGAACCGCGAGCGCTTCTACTCCGAGCACCTCTACTGCCCCTACGACGACCTGTCGTTCGAGGAGATGGAGCCGCGCTCGTTCTCCTTCAACTCGCCGTTCGGCGCCTGCCCGGACTGCACCGGCCTGGGCGTCCGGATGGAGGTCGACCCCGACCTGGTCGTGCCCGACCCGGAGAAGACCCTGGGCGAGGGCGCGCTGGCCCCCTGGGCGGGCGGCCACACCAGCGACTACTTCGACCGGCTGGTCGAGGCGCTCGGCAAGGCGACGGGGTTCACCCTCGACACCCCCTGGGAGCGCCTGCCGAAGAAGGCGCAGAAGGCGCTGCTGCACGGCCACGACGAGCAGGTGCACGTCCGCTACAGCAACCGCTACGGCCGCGAGCGCTCGTACTACACCGCCTTCGAGGGGGTCATCCCCTGGGTGCAGCGCCGCCACGCCGAGTCCGAGAGCGACGGCATGCGGGAGAAGTACGAGGGCTACATGCGGGAGATCCCGTGCCCCGCCTGCAACGGCGCCAGGCTCAAGCCGGTCTCCCTGGCGGTCACGGTCGACGACCGCTCCATCGCCGACGTGTCCTCCCTGTCGATCGCCGACTGCGCGGAGTTCCTGGCCGGGCTGAAGCTCTCCGACCGGGACATGCAGATCGCCGAACGGGTGGTCAAGGAGATCAACGCCCGGATGGGCTTCCTGCTCGACGTCGGCCTCGACTACCTGACCATGGACCGCGCGGCCGGCACTCTCGCCGGCGGCGAGGCCCAGCGCATCCGGCTGGCCACCCAGATCGGCTCCGGGCTGGTCGGCGTGCTCTACGTGCTCGACGAGCCCTCCATCGGCCTGCACCAGCGGGACAACCAGCGGCTGCTGGAGACGCTGATCCGGCTGCGCGACATGGGCAACACGCTGATCGTGGTCGAGCACGACGAGGACACCATCGCCGCCGCCGACTGGGTGGTGGACATCGGCCCCGGCGCGGGCGAGCACGGCGGCCAGGTCGTCGTCTCCGGAACGGTCTCCGACCTGCTGGCCTGCGAGGAGTCGCTGACCGGCGCCTACCTGTCGGGGCGCAGGAGCATCGCGATCCCGCCCGCGCGCCGCAAGCGCGACCGCAAGCGGCAGATCACCGTCAAGGGCGCCCGGGAGCACAACCTCCAGGGCGTGGACGTGGAGTTCCCGCTCGGCGTGTTCACCGCGGTCACCGGGGTCTCCGGGTCCGGCAAGTCCACGCTGGTCAACGACATCCTCTACAGCGCCCTGGCCAAGGAGCTGAACGGCGCGCGCACGGTCCCCGGCCGGCACGCGCGGATCAACGGCATGGACCAGGTCGACAAGGTCGTGCACGTCGACCAGTCGCCGATCGGCCGCACCCCGCGCTCGAACCCGGCGACCTACACCGGCGTCTTCGACAAGGTGCGCGACCTGTTCGCCCAGACCACCGAGGCCAAGGTCCGCGGCTACGCCAAGGGCCGGTTCAGCTTCAACGTCAAGGGCGGCCGCTGCGAGGCCTGCTCGGGCGACGGCACGATCAAGATCGAGATGAACTTCCTGCCGGACGTGTACGTCCCGTGCGAGGTCTGCCACGGGGCGCGCTACAACCGGGAGACCCTGGAGGTCCACTACAAGGGCAAGACGATCTCCGAGGTGCTCGACATGCCGATCGAGGAGGCGCTCGGCTTCTTCGACGCGATCCCGTCGATCCGGCGCTACCTGCAGACGCTCAACGACGTCGGCCTCGGCTACGTCCGGCTCGGCCAGCCCGCCACCACCCTGTCCGGCGGCGAGGCGCAGCGCGTCAAGCTCGCCGCGGAACTGCAGCGCCGCTCCACCGGCCGGACGATCTACGTGCTGGACGAGCCCACCACCGGCCTGCACTTCGAGGACATCCGGCGGCTGCTCGGCGTGCTCGGCAAGCTGGTGGACGGCGGGAACACGGTCATCGTCATCGAGCACAACCTGGACGTGATCAAGACCGCCGACTGGATCATCGACATGGGTCCCGAGGGCGGTTCCCGGGGCGGGACCGTGGTCGCCACCGGGACGCCGGAGGACGTCGCTCTGGTCGAGGCCAGCCACACCGGCCGATTCCTGCGCAAGATCCTCGGCGGCTGAGGGCGCCTGCGGACCGCCGGGACCGCCGGGACCGGTGTCCACGGGGCGCGGTCCTGCTTCCCCCGTCCCGGGTACCGCAAACCCGGATTCCGGACCGGGCTCCGGCCTCAATACCCTTGAGGCGGAGCCCGGTTGTGACGGGGGACGGTGCGAGAAGGGCCGCAATGAGCAGCAGTGATGGTTCCGCCATGCCCACGCGCAGGCACGTGATCGGCGCCGCGGGAGCGGTGGCGTGCGGCGCGGCGCTGGCCGGTTGCGCCGCCGGACCGCCCGGCCCGGCCGTGGTGCCGCCGGGCGTCAAGGGCCAGGTCGTCGCGAAGACCGCCGACGTCCCGGTGGGCGGCGGCATGGTCCTCACCAAGTGGAAGATCGTGATCGCCCAGCCGGTCGCAGGGGTGTTCAAGGCGTTCAGCGCGAGCTGCCCGCACCGGGGGTGCGCGGTCAGCCGTCCCGCCGAGGGCGTCATCCGCTGCCCCTGCCACGGCAGCGAGTTCGACGCCGCCTCGGGAAAGTGCCTCAAGGGCCCGGCCGAGGCGCCCCTGGCCGAGTTCGCGCTGAGGGTCGAAGGCGACGGCATCGTCATGGTCTGAGGGGGACGCCTCCGACGAGCCGCGGCCAAGGTGTAAATCTTCACAGTCTCCTGATGTCCGGTACGGCATGCTGACCCGCATCGGAGTGACGGCCGGGGACGGTCACGGGCGGCCACGGACGCCCGCGGACGGCCATGGGCGCGGATACGGACGCGAATCCTGGGAGGGTGACCATGACGGACACGACACGGCGTGCGGTGATGCTGGGCGCGGGAGGCGCGGGACTCGCGGCGGTGCTGACCGCGTGCTCCGGCTACGGCGAGCCGACGGGCGGTGACGCGGGCTCCTCCAGCGCGGCCCCGTCCGCGGCGGAGACCGGTTCGCAGACGGCGGCGGGCTCCGGCGACGCGGCGGCGAACGCGCTGGCCAAGACCTCCGACATCCCCGAGGGCGGCGGCAAGGTCTTCAAGGACGCGAAGGTCGTCGTGACCCAGCCGAAGGCGGGGGAGTTCAAGTGCTTCAGCTCCGTCTGCACCCACCAGGGGTGCGACGTGGGCGGCGTCGAGGGGACCGACATCGTCTGCCCCTGCCACAACAGCAGGTTCAGCATCACCGACGGGTCCGTCACCAACGGCCCCGCCAACAAGCCCCTGGAGGAGAAGACCATCAAGGTCGACGGAGACGCGATCACGCTGGCCTGACCGGTGCGGCCCGCCGTACCGGCGTCCTCGGAAAGGGGCGGCCGGGGCGCCGGTGCGACGGGTCGCGGGTCCTGCGGGACAGGGCTCCCTGTCGGTGGAGGCCGCTAGGCTTCGGGACGTGGCGAGATCTGTGCACGGTCCGGCGAGCTTCCGGCCGAAGCCGGGGTCGATTCCCGAGTCCCCCGGCGTCTACCGGTTCAGGGACGCCGGGGGCCGGGTCATCTACGTGGGCAAGGCCAAGAGCCTGCGCCAGCGGCTGAACTCCTACTTCGCCGACTTCGCGGGACTGCACCCGCGCACCCAGAGCATGCTCACGACCGCGGCGGGCGTCGACTGGACGGTGGTGGGCACCGAGGTCGAGGCGCTCCAGCTCGAATACTCCTGGATCAAGGAGTACGACCCGCGGTTCAACGTCAAGTACCGCGACGACAAGTCCTACCCCTACCTGGCCGTCACGATGGGGGAGGAGTTCCCCCGCGTCCAGGTGCTGCGCGGCGCCAAGCGCAAGGGCACCCGCTACTTCGGCCCCTACTCCCACGCCTGGGCGATCAGGGAGACGGTCGACCTGCTGCTGCGGGTCTTCCCGATCCGGAGCTGCTCGTCGGGGGTGTTCCGGCGGGCCGCCCAGATCGGCCGGCCCTGCCTGCTGGGCTACATCGACAAGTGCTCGGCGCCGTGCGTCTCCAGGGTCACGGCCGCGGAGCACCGCGCGCTCGCCGAGGACTTCTGCGACTTCATGGCGGGCAACACCGGCCGGTTCATCAGGCGGCTGGAGACCGAGATGCGCCAGGCCGCCGCCGAGGAGGAGTTCGAGCGGGCCGCCAGGCTCCGGGACGACGTCCAGGCGCTGCAGCGGGCGTTGGAGAAGCAGGCCGTCGTGCTGGGCGAGAACATCGACTGCGACGTGGTCGCGCTGGCCGACGATCCGCTGGAGGCGGCCGTCCAGGTGTTCTACGTCCGCGCGGGGCGGGTGCGGGGCCAGCGGGGCTGGGTGGTCGACAAGGTCGGGGAGACCGGCCCCGGCGAGCTGGTCGAGAACTTCCTGCTGCAGATGTACGGCGAGGCCGCCCCCGAGGCGCTGCCCCGGGAGGTGCTGGTGCCCGCCCTGCCGCCGGACGCCGGGGCGCTCGCCGAGCTGCTGAGCGAGCGGCGCGGGGCCCGGGTGGAGATCCGCGTCCCGCAGCGGGGCGACAAGAAGGCGCTGATGGAGACCGTCGAGCGCAACGCCAAGGAGTCCCTCAACCAGCACCGGATCAGGCGCGCCGGCGATCTGACGACGCGGAGCCGGGCGCTGCAGGAGATCGCCGACGCGCTCGACCTGGATCAGGCGCCGCTGCGCATCGAGTGCTACGACGTCTCCCACCTGCAGGGCACCAACGTGGTGGCCTCGATGGTGGTGTTCGAGGACGGCCTGGCCCGCAAGAGCGAGTACCGCAGGTTCTCCGTCCGCTCCACCGAGGGCGACGTCGCGTCCATCCACGAGGTGGTCTCGCGCAGGTTCAAGCGCTACCTGGAGGAGCGCTCGGCCACCGGTGAGCTCGACACCGGACCGGAGGCCGGGCCCGGCGACGGGGCGGACGGGGGAACGGCCGCGGGAGCCGCCGTCGGCACCGCGGACGGCACCGGCACGCCCGGCGGTGCGGACGCCGATCCGGAACCGGGCCTCGACCTGGATCCGGCACCGGACATCGATCCCGAGACGGGGCGGCCACGGAAATTCGCCTACCCGCCCAATCTGGTCGTGGTGGACGGCGGCCCGGCCCAGGCGGCGGCCGCCCGGCGGGCGCTCGACGAGCTCGGGGTGGACGACGTCGCCGTCTGCGGTCTGGCCAAGCGCCTGGAGGAGGTCTGGCTGCCCGGTGAGGACCTGCCGGTCATCCTGCCCCGGTCGAGCGAGGCCCTGTACCTGCTGCAGCGGGTCAGAGACGAGGCCCACCGGTTCGCCATCGCCTACCATCGGTCGAAGAGGTCGAAGAGCGTGCGGGAAAGCGCCCTGGACGGTGTCCCCGGGCTCGGTCCGGCGCGCCGGCAGGCTCTGATCAAGCATTTCGGGTCGGTGAAACGGCTGCGGGAGGCGACCGCCGCCGAGGTCCGTGAGGTTCCCGGGATCGGCCCTGCGACGGCTGAGGCGATCGTGTCGGCGTTGAAGGGAGAGAACCCAACGTGAGCGAGCGGAGCGAGCGAGCCGGGGGCGGGGCGGCGTCGCGCACGCGGCCGACGGAGGAGGGCATGTGAGCGAGCGGAGCGAGCGAGCCGGGGGCGGGGCGGCGTCGCGCACGCGGCCGACGGAGGAGGGCGCGTGAGCGAGGGGAGCGAGCGGGAGTCCGCGTTCGTCATCGTCACCGGAATGTCGGGGGCGGGGCGGAGCACCGCGGCCAAGGCCCTGGAGGACCTGGGCTGGTTCGTCATCGACAACCTGCCCCCGGGGCTGCTGTTCGCGATGGCGGAGGAGGCCGGGCGGGTCAAGCTGGCCGCCGACAAGGTGGCGGCGGTGGTCGACGTGCGCAGCCTCGCCTTCACCACCGATCTCAACGCCGCGATCGAGGAACTGGACGGGCGCGGCGTCGCCGTACGGGTGGTCTTCCTGGAGGCCAGCGACGAGGAGTTGGTCCGCAGGTTCGAGAACGTCCGGCGGCCCCACCCGCTGCAGGGGGACGGCCGCCTGGTCGACGGGATCGCCCGCGAACGCGGCATCCTGCGCGATGTGCGGGCCAACGCCGACCTGGTCATCGACACCTCCAATCTCAACGTCCACGAGCTCCGCGGCAAGATCGTCGCCTTCTTCGGCGGTGAGGACCGGCCGGGACTGCGGGTCAACGTGGTCTCGTTCGGGTTCAAGTACGGCCTGCCCGTGGACGCCGACCTGGTCGTGGACTGCCGTTTCCTGCCCAACCCGCACTGGGTGCCCGAGCTGCGCCCGATGAACGGCCTCGACGCGCCCGTGCGGGAGTACGTCCTGGAGCAGGCGGGCGCCAAGGAGCTGCTCGACGCCTACGAGGAGGTGGTCGGCATCATCTCCGCCGGATACGCCCGCGAGGGCAAGGGCTACGCCACCCTGGCCGTCGGCTGCACCGGCGGCAAGCACCGCAGTGTGGCCATGGCCGAGCAGATCGGCGCGCGCCTGCGCGACCGGGGCGGCATGGACGTGCAGGTGAGCCACCGGGATGTGGGCCGCGAGTGACCGGAGGTCTCGGCGGGGGGCCGGAGGGTCCCGCGGGCGGCCCGGGGGTCGTGGCGCTGGGCGGGGGGCACGGGCTCTACGCCTCGCTCTCCGCGCTGCGCAGGGTCACCTCGGCGCTGACGGCCGTCGTCACCGTGGCCGACGACGGCGGATCGAGCGGGCGACTCCGCCGCGAGCTCGGCGTGGTGCCCCCGGGCGACCTGCGGATGGCCCTGGCGGCCCTGTGCGGCGACGACGAGTGGGGGCGCACCTGGAGCGAGGTCGTCCAGCACCGGTTCCGCAGCGAGGGGGGACTGCACGGCCACGCGGTCGGCAACCTGCTCATCGTGGCGCTGTGGGAGAAGCTCGGGGACACGGTCGCCGGGCTGGACTGGCTCGGACGGCTGCTCGGCGCGCACGGCCGGGTGCTGCCGATGTGCTCGGTCCCGCTGGACATCGCCGCCGAGGTCGAGCTGGACGGTGAGATCAGCACGGTGCACGGCCAGGTGGCCTGCGCGCTGACCCCCGGCCGGGTCCGGGCCATCTCGCTGGTCCCGGAGAACCCTCCGGCCTGTCCCGAGGCGGTCCGGGCGGTCCTGGACGCCGACTGGATCGTCCTCGGCCCCGGCTCGTGGTTCACCAGCGTCCTGCCGCACCTGAAGGTGCCCGAGCTGGCCGAGGCCCTGCACTCCACCCGGGCCCGGCGCCTGGTCACGCTGAACCTCGCGCCGCAGCCGGGCGAGACCGACGACTTCTCCCCCCAGCAGCACCTGGAGGTGCTGCGGCGGCACGCACCCGATCTGGAGGTCGACGTGGTGCTGGCCGACACCGGCGTGGTCGACGACCGGGAGGAGCTGGAGAAGGCCGCGGCAGGACTGGGCGGACGCCTCGTGCTGGCCGACGTGGCGGCCTCCGACGGCTCGCCGAGGCACGATGCACGACGTCTTGCCTCGGTCCTGGACGAGATTTTCCACGAGAAGCGTTGATCCTGGTAAGCCTGGCTCAGGAGTGCGAGAAACTTCTGTGAGCCTGATGTATCTCGGGCCGCAGGGGGGTCACATGGGGGAGGACGTACGCGCATGGCGATGACGGGTGTGGTGAAGGACGAGCTGAGCAGGCTGCCGGTCCTGAAACCCTGCTGCCGCAAGGCCGAGGTGTCGACGCTGCTGCGGTTCGCGAGCGGGCTGCACCTGGTGGGCGGGCGGATCGTGATCGAGGCGGAGCTGGACACCAACGTCACGGCGCGACGGCTCATCAAGGACATCGGCGAGGTGTTCGGCCACAAGGCCGAGGTGCTGGTGCTGGCCCCCGCCGGGCTGCGCAAGGGCTCCCGCTACGTCGTCCGGGTCTACCGCGACGGCGAGGCCCTGGCCCGCCAGACCGGGCTGATCGACAACCACGGCCGCCCGGTCCGCGGCCTGCCGCGCCAGGTGGTCGCCGGGGCGACCTGCGACGCCGAGGCCGCTTGGCGGGGCGCGTTCCTGGCCCACGGCTCCCTCACCGAGCCGGGCCGTTCGATGTCGCTGGAGATCACCTGTCCGGGACCGGAGGCGGCCCTGGCGCTGGTCGGGTCCGCGCGGCGGCTGAAGATCCACGCCAAGGCCCGGGAGGTGCGCGGCGTCGACCGGGTGGTGGTCCGCGACGGTGACGCGATCAGCGCGCTCCTGACCCGCCTGGGCGCCCACGACAGCGTGCTGGCCTGGGAGGAGCGGCGCATGCGCCGGGAGGTGCGCGCGACGGCCAACCGCCTGGCCAACTTCGACGACGCGAACCTGCGCCGTTCGGCGCGGGCCGCGGTCGCCGCGGGTGCGCGGGTCCAGCGGGCCCTGGAGATCCTGGGGGACGACGCGCCCGAGCACCTGGTGATCGCCGGTCGGCTGCGGGTGGAGCACAAGCAGGCGTCCCTGGAGGAGCTCGGCCAGCTCGCCGACCCGCCGCTGACCAAGGACGCCATCGCCGGCCGGATCCGGCGCCTGCTCGCCATGGCGGACAAGCGGGCCCAGGACATGGGCGTGCCCAGCACCGAGGCGAATCTCACCGTGGACATGCTGACCACGTGATCGCCCCGCGGCGGCGGGCGCGCCGGGCCCCGCGGGCCGGCGGGCACGGCCGGCAGGGCGCACGGCGGGGATGACGGCGGGCGCCGCCGGACGACCCCGGTGCACGACGAGAGCCGGGCCCCGGTGGGGGCGCCGGCTCTCGTCGTGCACCTGGCCTCCGGACGCCGTCCGGCGGCCCGGAGACGCGGAAGGGACTACGACGGCTTGTGCGGCTTGAAGTAGTCCGTCGGAGCCTCGTCCTGCTGCGGGGCGGACGGGGCGGACGGGGACTCCCGGGCGGTCTTGACGCGGTTGTTGACGAAGCCGAAGCCGGCGGCTCCGGCGATCACCCAGAAGAGCAGGGTCATCGGATCCTGGGCGACGAGGTCGGGGAACTCCCGGGCCATGGGCAGGAGCTCGCTGAGCGGGCTCCCGCCGGGGTTCACGAGGTCCGCCCAGGCGTAGCCCACGAACGCGCCGAGTCCGGCTCCGGCGAACGAGAGCAGCGCGGCCAGGACGGGCAGCACCGGGCTGGTCGGGCGGACGGCCGTCATCGCCAGGCCGACCAGGAGGCCGACGCCCACGGCGACGATGCCGATCCGGTAATGGGTGATACCGATCACGGCACCGTAGGCGGCGGCGCCCACGAGTGCGGCGGCCAGGCCGGCGGCGGCGCCGGGGACGAGACCGCTCCTGGTCGAGTCGGTGGGTGTCATTGCAGGTCCTTGAGGTGGGGGAGGTGTTTACCGTGACGAGTCGGGCACTTTACTGCAAACGTCTGGGAGAAGGGCACGAATCAGGGGAGAGCCCAGAGAGGGCGACGAGGGGCCCGCAAGTGGTCTAAACCAATTGGGGTCCGATAGGGTTCGTTCTGAGGTACCAGCCTGTTTCAAGTCGCCGGTCCATCCGATCGGCGCACCGACGTACGAGGAGATCGGCACAGTGAGCATCCGCGTAGGCGTCAACGGATTCGGCCGCATCGGCCGCAACTTCTGGCGTGCGGTCGCTGCCAGCGGCAAGGACATCGAGATCGTTGCGGTCAACGACCTGACCGACAACGCCACGCTCGCCCACCTGCTCAAATACGACAGCATCCTCGGACGCCTGCCGTACGAGGTGAAGAGCAGCGCCGACGAGATCACCGTGGACGGCAAGGCGATCAAGGCCTTCGCCGAGCGCGACCCCGCCAAGCTCCCCTGGGGCGACCTGGGCGTGGACGTGGTCGTGGAGTCCACGGGCTTCTTCACCGACGCGAACAAGGCGCGCGCGCACGCCGAGAACGGTGCCAAGAAGGTCATCATCTCGGCCCCGGCCAAGAACGAGGACTTCACCGTCGTCATGGGCGTCAACCACGACCTCTATGACGCGGCCAACCACACGGTCATCTCCAACGCCTCCTGCACGACCAACTGCCTGGCCCCGATGGCCAAGGTCATCCACGACACCTTCGAGATCAAGAAGGGTCTGATGACCACCATCCACGCCTACACGCAGGACCAGAACCTGCAGGACGCCCCGCACAAGGACCTGCGCCGCGCCCGCGCCGCCGCGCTGAACATCGTGCCGACCTCCACCGGCGCCGCCAAGGCCATCGGCCTGGTGCTGCCGGAGCTCAAGGGCAAGCTCGACGGCTACGCGCTGCGCGTGCCGATCCCCACGGGCTCGGCCACCGACCTGACCGTCGAGGTCGGCCGCGACACCAGCGCCGACGAGGTCAACGCCGCGATCAAGGCCGCCGCCGAGGGCGCGCTCAAGGGCTTCCTGTCCTACACCGAGGACCCGATCGTCTCCTCGGACATCGTCACCGACCCGGCCTCCTGCATCTTCGACGCCGGCCTCACCAAGGTGACCGGCAACCAGGTCAAGGTCGTCGGCTGGTACGACAACGAGTGGGGCTACTCCAACCGCCTCGTCGACCTCATCGAGCTCGTGGGCGCCGACCTGCGATGAAGGACCTGTCTCAGCTCGACGTGAAGGGTCGGCGCGTGCTCGTGCGCGTCGACCTCAACGTCCCCCTCGACGGGGACGTCATCACCGACGACGGCCGCATCCGCGCCTCGCTGCCGACGATCCGCGACCTCGCCGGCCGGGGCGCCCGGGTCGTGGCCTGCGCCCACCTGGGCCGCCCCAAGGGCTCGCCGAACCCGAAGTACTCCCTGGCCCCCGTCGCGCGGCGGCTGGGCGAGCTGCTCGGCGCCGACGTGGCCTTCGCCTCCGACGTGGTCGGCGAGTCGGCCCGGAGCGTCGTGGAAGGACTCCAGGACGGCCAGGTGGCCCTGCTGGAGAACCTGCGCTTCGAGGCGGGCGAGGAGTCCAAGGACGACGCGCAGCGCGCGGAGTTCGCCCGCAAGCTGGCCGGCCTCGCCGAGCTCTACGTCGGCGACGGCTTCGGCGCGGTACACCGCAAGCACGCCAGCGTCTACGACGTGCCGGGGCTCCTGCCGCACGCGGTGGGCGGCCTGATCGCGGCCGAGGTCGAGGTGCTCAAGCGCCTGACCGAGGACCCGGCCCGGCCGTACGCCGTGGTGCTGGGCGGCGCGAAGGTCTCCGACAAGCTCGGCGTCATCGCCAACCTGCTGGCCAAGGTCGACCGCCTGATCATCGGCGGCGGCATGGCCTACACCTTCCTGGCGGCCCAGGGCTTCGAGGTCGGCAGGTCCCTGCTGCAGGAGGACCAGCTCGACAAGGTGCGCGGCTTCCTCGACGAGGCGGCCGAGCGCGGCGTGGAGCTCGTGCTCCCGGTCGACGTGCTGGCCGCCACCCACTTCGCCGAGGACGCCGAGTACGAGGTGGTCGACGCCACCGCGATCCCGGCCGACCGCGAGGGCCTGGACATCGGCCCGCGCAGCCGCGAGCTGTTCGCCGCCAAGCTGGCCGACGCCAAGACCGTCTTCTGGAACGGCCCGATGGGCGTCTTCGAGTTCGAGGCGTTCTCCGGGGGAACCCGCGCGGTCGCCGAGGCGTTGATCGCCGCGGAGGCCTTCACCGTCGTGGGCGGCGGCGACTCCGCCGCGGCCGTGCGCCGGCTGGGCCTGCCCGAGGACGGCTTCTCGCACATCTCCACCGGTGGCGGGGCCAGCCTCGAATACCTGGAGGGCAAGACCCTGCCCGGACTCTCCGCGCTGGAGGAGTAGCGGTGGGCCGAGGCAGCCGGCGGGGCATCCCGCACGGGACGAGTGCTCCGCGGAGCGAGCGAGGAACGGTGGGGGACAGATGAGTGCAGAGCGCAAGCCTCTCTTCGCCGGCAACTGGAAGATGAACCTCAATCACCTCGAGGCCATCGCCACCGTCCAGAAGCTGGCGTTCGCGCTGAACGACAAGGACTTCGACCGCGCCGACGTCGCGGTGCTGCCGCCGTACACCGATCTGCGCAGCGTGCAGACGCTGGTGGACGGCGACAAGCTGCGGATCCTGTACGGCGCGCAGGACCTGTCGTCGTACGACGGCGGCGCCTACACCGGGGAGATCTCCGGGGCGATGCTGGCCAAGCTGGGGTGCACCTTCGTCGCGATCGGGCATTCCGAGCGGCGGCAGTACCACCGCGAGGACGACGAGCTGGTCAACAGCAAGGTGCTGGCCGCCTACCGGCACGCGCTCACGCCGATCCTGTGCGTGGGGGAGGGCCTGGAGGTCCGCCGGGCCGGCGGCCACGTGGCGCACAGCGTCGCCCAGCTCGAGGGCGCGCTGCGCGAGGTCACCGCCGAGCAGGCGACCTCGATCGTGCTGGCCTACGAGCCGGTCTGGGCCATCGGCACCGGTGAGGTGGCGACCCCGGCGGACGCGCAGGAGGTCTGCGGGGCGCTGCGCTCCAGGCTCGCGGAGCTGTACGACGGCGAGGTGGCCGCGGCGGTCCGGATCCTCTACGGAGGATCGGTCAAGTCCGACAACATCGCCGGCATCATGGACCAGCCCGACGTGGACGGCGCCCTGGTCGGCGGGGCGAGTCTGGACGCGGCCGAGTTCGCCAAGATCTGCCGGTTCGGGGAAACATCCGGCTGAGTGCGCCGTTCGGAGGGTACGACTTGACAACAGGTCGTACCCTCTTAGAGCAAGTTTGAATCGTCACGCCTCTGGCGTCATACAGGGATCGCGCCCGGACGCGGGTCGCGCACATTAGGAAACAGGTCAACGGTGACAATCGGAATCTCCATCGCCCTCATCCTGTCGAGCATGCTGATGATCCTGCTCGTGCTGCTCCACAAGGGCAAGGGCGGCGGTCTGTCGGATCTGTTCGGTGGCGGTTTCTCGTCGTCGTTCGGAGGCTCCTCCGTGGTGGAGCGCAACCTCGACCGGCTCACCATCATCACCGGGGTGGTCTGGTTCGTGTGCATCATCGCGCTGGGCCTGCTCCTGAAGCCCTGATTCGGCTTGCCGGAAGCATGACAGTGGTACAGCCCTTCCCCGTATCCCGAGCGGGAGGGCCATCGAGCGAGGAGTACATCCGTGGGTAGTGGCAACGCGATCCGTGGCAGCCGTGTCGGCGCCGGCCCGATGGGAGAGGCGGAGCGTGGCGAGGCGGCTCCCCGTGTAAGGGTCCCGTTCTGGTGCGCGAACATGCACGAGACCCGTCCCAGCTTCGCCAGCGACGCGGCCATCCCGGAGTTCTGGGACTGCCCCCGGTGCGGTCTGCCCGCCGGTCAGGACGAGGCCAACCCGCCGGCTCCTCCTCGCAACGAGCCGTACAAGACGCACCTCGCCTACGTGAAGGAGCGTCGCAGCGACAAGGACGGCGCGCAGATCCTCGCCGAGGCACTGGAGCGCCTGCGCTCCTCCTCGCGTCCGATCTACTAGCCGCCGGTCAGGCGATCGCGTTCCGGCCCGGCCGGTCCGCACCCGCGCGAAGGCCCCCGGGACGGTGTCACCGTCCCGGGGGCCTTCGCGCGTGCCGGGGGCCTTTCCCGCGCCCCGGGGTCTTTCCGCGCGTCGCCGGTGCGCCGTCCCCCTACCGGTCGACCGCGTCGGCCGTCCCCCTACCGGTCGACCGCGTCGGCCGTCCCCCTAGCGGTCGACCGCGTCGGCCGCGCCCGCCGGACCGGTCCGGCGGAGCAGGTCCAGGTCCGCGCGGCGGGGCAGGCTCTCCCAGTCGCCCTGCGCGGTGACCGCGCACGCCCCGGCGGCGCAGGCGGTGGCCAGACGCTGCCCGGCGGAGGCGCCGCCCAGCCAGTCGGCCAGCCAGCCCGCGGCGAAGGCGTCACCGGCCCCGACGGGGTCGAGCTCGGTGACCCGGTACGGCTCGGCGCGCCGTACCTCGCCGCCGGAGAACTCCAGCGCGCCGCGGGCCCCGAGCTTGACGAGCACGTGACGCGGTCCCAGCGCGGCCAGGGCACGGGCCGCCTCGGCGGGGTCCCCGCCCGGGGCGTCCCGCCCGCCGTCGGTGAACAAGCGGGCCTCGGCCTCGGTGGCGAACAGCACGTCGGCGGCCTCGACGGTCTCGCGCAGCACGGCGGCGGCCCGCTCCGGCGGCCAGAGGGTGCGGCGGTAGTTGACGTCCACCGAGACGGGCACCCCCGCCGCGCGTGCCTCCGCCACGGCGGCCCGGACCGCCTCGCGGGCGGACGCCGAGAGGGCGGGGGTGATCCCCGTGACGTGCAGGACGCGGGCCGAGCGGATCAGCTCCGGATCGAGGTCGTCCGGGCGCAGCCGCGAGCCCGCGCTCGCCGCCCGGTAGTAGCGCACGTCCACCGCCTCGGCGGTGCGCCGTCCCTTGACCATCAGGCCGGTGGGCGCGTCCGGGTCGACCACCGCGCCGGAGACGTCGACGTGCTCCCCGGCCAGGGTGGAGCGGACCAGTTCGCCGAACTCGTCGGCGCCCACCCGGCCGATCCAGGCAGCCCGCAGGCCCAGCCGGGTGACGCCGATCGCCGCGTTCGACTCCGCGCCGCCCACGCCGAGGTCGAAGTCGCGGGCGTGCCGGAGCGGGCCGGTACGGCGGGCGGTGAACAGCGCCATGGTCTCGCCGAGGGTCACCAGGTCGGTCATCGGGGGGCTCCCAGCTTTCTGGAGATGAGCAGGGCGGCCCGCGCCACCACCGGTCCCAGGTCGCGCACCCGCGCGGCGGTGATCCGCGAGGTCAGACCGGAGACGGAGACGGCGGAGACCGCGCTGTCGTCGTGGTTGAAGATCGGCGCGGCCACGCAGCGGACCTCGGGCTCGTTCTCCCGGTCGTCGACGGCGTAGCCGCGCTGCCGGATCCGGGCCAGTTCGCCGCGGAGCCGGTCGGGGTCGGTGATCGTGTGGCGGGTCAGAGCGGGCAGTCCGGCGGCCACGACCCGTTCGACGGCCTCCTCCGGCTGCCAGGCGAGGATCGCCTTGCCGACCGCGGTGCAGTAGAGCGGGCTCCGGCTGCCGATGCGGGAGGCCATCCGGACCGTCGCCTCGTTCTCCACCTTGTCGATGTAGACGACGTACGGCGGGTCGTGGACGACCAGGTGGACGGTCTCGCGGACCTGCTGCATCAGCCGGCGCGTCTCCTCCGCGGCCACGGTCCGCAGGTCGAGCGTGGACAGGTAGGCCTGGCCGAGGCGGAGCGTGCCGTGGCCCAGCCGGTAGGCCCCGCTCCTGCGGTCGCGCTCCAGCAGCCCGGTCTCCACCAGGGGGACGGTCAGCCGCAGCACGGTGCTCTTGGACAGGCCGAGCGCCTCCGCCAGCCGCGACAGCGACAGGCCCTGGCCCGCGCCCGCGTGGTCGCGGACGTACTCCAGCACGGCCAGCGCCCGCCGGAGGGAGGCCGACTGGTTGCGCTCCCCGCCGCCCGTCCGGCCGGGGGCGCTCACCGCGGCCTCAGCGGACGGCCGGGCCGGGCTCCGGTGAGGGCGCCGCCCGCCAGCACCGGCACGCCGCCGACCAGCACGTCGTCGATCCCCTCGGCGAGGACGCGCGGCCGGAGGTAGTCGGCGGTGTCGGTCACCCGCTCCGGGTCGACGACCACGAGGTCGGCGGCCATGCCGGGACGGACCTGTCCTCGGTCCGGCAGCCGGAACCGGCGGGCCGGACCGGAGGACAGATGCGCCACCGCCTCCTGCCAGGTCCAGTCGCCGAGCTCGCGGACGTGGCGGCCGAGGAAGCGGGCGAAGGCCCCGAAGGCCCGCGGATGGGGGTGGCCGCCGAGGTGGATGGCGTCGGACCCGCCCAGGTGGGCGGGGTGTCGCAGCAGCAGCCGCAGCGAGGCGTCGTCGTTGCCGGGCGGCTGGGCGAACACGCAGCTGGCGGCCAGCCCGGTCGCGATCAGCAGGTCCGCGCAGAAGCCGGCCGGGTCGCGCCCGGCCTCGGCGGCGGCGTCGGCCAGGGTCCTGCCCTCGGTCCAGGCGAGCCCGGGGGAGGGGACGTGCGCGAGCACGATGCGCCGCCAGAGCGCGGGGTCGGTCTCGCGGGCCAGGCGGCGCCGTACCGCCGGGTCGTGCAGGAGCGCCACCGTGCGGTCCAGGTCGGGGCGGGCGGTCCCGCCACCGGGGGCGCCGGGAGCGCCGCCGGGTGCGGCGCTCCCGGGACTTCCGGCGGTCCCGCCGTCCGTCCCGGGAGCGGGGACGCCGGGAGCGCCGGGTTCCCTGAGGCCGTCGGGGCCGTCGGGGCCGTCGAGGTCGCGGGGGAGGGCGACCATCGCCAGGATGCTGAACCCGCTGCGGTAGGGGTAGCTGTCGAAGGTGACGTCCAGACCCGCCGCGAGGGCCCGGTCGACCATGCCGGCGAGCCGCTCGCCGGGGCCGTGGTAGTGGGAGACGTGCAGCGCGACCCCCGCCCGCTCGGCGATCGCGCGCGCCTCGGCCATGCCCGTGGCGGCGGCCTCCTCGTATCCGCGCATGTGGGTCACGTAGGGCAGGCCGGCCCGGGCGACGGGCGCGCACAGCGCGGCGAGCTCGGCGGCGTCGCCGTACCGGCCCGGGACGTACTCCAGGCCGCTGGACAGGCCGGCGGCTCCGTCCTCCAGTCCCCGCTCCACCAGGCGGAGCATCTGCGCCGGGTCCGCGGAGGCCGCGTGGCGGACCGTGCCGTGCGGGACCAGGTAGGCGGTGTTGAGGGCGGTCGTGCGGTCGTAGGTGGCCAGCAGGTCCGCCACGCTCACCGGACCGCCGTCCAGCGCCGGATGCGCGCCGTTGATCGCGGCGAAGTAGCGGGTGACGAAGCGCAGCGTCTCGGGACCGGAGGGGGCGAAGGAGAGGCCGTCCTGCCCGAGGACGAACGTCGTGACGCCCTGCCGGAGCGCCGCCAGTTGCACGCCGGGGTCGAGCACGGTGGCGTCGCCGTGGACGTGGGCGTCGACGAAGCCGGGCAGGACCAGGCGCCCGGTGGCCTCGACCGCGACCGCGGCGGGACGGGCGCCTCCGGAGGTCAGGTCGCCGACCGCCTCGATCCGGCCGTCGCGGACGCCGACGTCGGCGGGGTACGGCGGGGCGCCGGTGCCGTCCACCACCCGGCCGCCCTGGATGAGCACGTCGAACACGGTGGCCACGGTAGAGGGCGGGCAGGTGCCGTGCCATATCCGCGGCACGGCGTTGTGCAGTGCACAACGGTTCCGGAGCGGCCGTCCGATCGCCGCCCGCCGTTCCGGGACCCTCCGGGCTCGCCCGCCCGCGGTCGCGGAGCCCTCCGGGTCCCCCGCCCGCGGTTCCGGGACGCGCCGAACCTGTCGCGCGCCGGTCCCAGGGGCCCGGCCGCAGGGGAGGGCCGCGCTCTACCGCGATCTTCGGGCGGGTCCCGCCTTCTCGCCCGGCGAGGACTCCCGTAGGTTGTCTGCCGGAACGGACCCGAGGAAAAGGCGGATCACCATGTCGGCGGAGCGGTTGACCGAGCTCAGGAGCGCGTTCTCCGCCATCGACACCGATGGCGATGGTTTCATCACGGAGGAGGAGCTCACCGGGCGCTTCCCGGACCTGCCTCCGGAGGCGATCGGCTCGCTGAACCGCGACGCCGACTCCGACGGGGACGGGCGGTTCTCCTTCGAGGAGTTCGTCCGGCTGATGTCCCGCGACTGAACGGGCCGGGCCGGGGCGGGGCCCCGGTCGCGGCGGCCGGCCGGGACCGCCGCGACCGGACCTGGACCCGCGGGACCGCGGACCCGGACTCGCGGACCCGTGGACCCGGACTCGCGGACCCGTGGACCCGGACCTGCGGGCACGGCCCGGGGCTTCGCCGGGGCCGTGCCGTACGGGACCGCGGGACCGTCCTCACCGTCTCCTGATCTCGGCCTCCTCCATCACGTCGGCCGCGGCGTCGCCCATCAGCCGGCCGGACAGGTCGGCCAGCACCCGGCCGGCCGCCAGTTCGTCGCCGATGTCCGGCACCGGCCGGTCGGTCGGGTTGCGCCGTGCGTACTCGACGCTCTCGTACCGGCGTCCGTCGGGGATGTCCAGCTCGGCCTGGGCCGAGGTGACGCGGTCGTTGTCGTCCTCGACGATGGTGATCCGGACGTTCCATTCCTTGGTCTGCATGGCGGATGCCTCCTTACGGGAGGTGGCTGCCGACCGCCTCGGCGGCGCGCTCGTCGCGCGGGAACGCGTCATGCCCTCGATCCACCCGCCATGGAATCGGCGCTTCCTCCGGAATCCTGTAACTTGCTATTTGTTATGGTTTGTACCCGTTTATGGATCCGTGTCACTTCCGGTGTCCCCGCCGGGGGCTCCGGCCCGGTTCGAGGCTCGCCGCCGCCGGTCCGCAGGTGAGGCGGGCGTTACCCGAGGGGGCCGAAATTGGATCTTCGTCGATATCCGGGTAGCGTGCCCGAGTCCACCCGGTACGCCGGGAGGGCACCGAACAGTCGTACCTCGGAGGAAACGCACGCATGAATGCCGGAAACCGCCAGCCTCTGCGCATGCTCGTCACCGGAGGCGGGACCGGCGGTCACACCTACCCCGCGCTGACCACCGTCGCCACCGTCCGCGAGCAGGCCGCCGCGCACGGGCACGACCTGGACGTGCTCTGGGTGGGGACGGCGAGCGGCCTGGAGGCCCGCGTCGCGGCCGAGAACGGCATCCCCTTCCGCGCGATCAAGACGGGGAAGCTGCGACGGTCGCCCAACCCCAGGGAACTGCTGGCCAACCTCGCCGACATGTTCCGCATCCCGGTCGGGATCCTCCAGGCCTTCGGCATCGCCGCCCGCTACCGGCCGGACGTGGTGCTGTCCACCGGAGGGTACGTCTGCGTGCCGCTGGGACTGGCCTCCCGGCTGCTCCGCCGCCCCCTGGTGATGCACGAGCAGATCACCGCGCTCGGTCTGGCCAACCGCATCCTGGCGCGCTTCGCCACCCGGATCGCGCTCACCCACCCCTCGTCGATCGAGCACCTGCCCGCCCCGGCACGCGAGCGGGCCGCCGTCACCGGCAACCCGGTCCGGCCGCACCTGCTGCGCGGCAACGCCCCGTCCGGCCGGTGGCACTTCGGCTTCTCGCCGGAGGTGCCCCTGGTGTACGTCACCGGGGGGGCGCAGGGCAGCCGCCAGATCAACACGCTGGTCGAGGGGATCCTGCCCGTGCTGCTGGAGCGGGCGCAGGTGCTGCACCAGTGCGGTCCCGGCTGGATCGACCAGCTCACCCGGACCGCCGAGGGACTCCCCGAGCACCTGCGGGAGCGTTACCGCCCCGTCCCCTACGTCGGCGAGGAACTGGCCGACGTGCTGGCCGCCGCCGACGTCGTGGTCTCCCGCAGCGGGGCCGGTGCCGTCGCCGAGCTGACGGCGGTGGGCAAGCCGTCCGTGCTCGTCCCCCTGGTGCCGTCGGCCGGGGACGAGCAGCGCCAGAACGCCCGCTACCTGGCCGAGTCCGGAGCGGCCCGGGCGCTGCTGGAGAACGGTCCCGAGCCGGAGCACCTGCTCGCCGAGCTCGACGTCCTCCTGGGGGACCCGCGGCTCTGCGCCGACATGTCGAAGGCGGCCAAGTCGCTCGGCCGGGTCGACGCGGCCGGGGCCCTGGCCGGGATGGTCCTGGAGGAGGCGGGCGTCTTCGGATTCAGGTGACCGGCCGCACCCGCCGGAAAATGTCGGTGGCGGGAGGCATGCTGGAGGGGTGAGCCCGAGCTGGACGATTCAAGGAGCCCGCACGACCCCACCGGGTCCCGCGGTCTCCGGGGAGAGAGGCACACGATGCCCACCACCGTGATGAGCATGTCCGACCTGGCCGACGTCCTGTTCGCCTCCGCGCTGCAGGCGTCGGACGACCCCTCGCCGGAGCAGGTGCGCGCCGCCATCGAGGACCGGCTGCGCGTCTGCCGGCACGACATCGCCGACTGCGTGGCCTGTGTGGCCCAGGAGGCCGGAGACCACCCGGAGACGTACCGCGAGCGGATGCGCTGGGCGCTGCACGCGGTCGACCGGGTCGACCCGGCCACCCTCGTCGGAGCCTGAGCGGTTCCCGGCGCCGATCCTTCCCGGTGGCCGCTCCGCGGGAGCGGTCCCGACCACCGGGAGGCATGGGCGCCGGGCGGAGATGAAACGAGGTCCCTTCATGTGCCGGAGCATCAAGACCCTCCGGGAGCCCTACAGCAGCGACGTGACCGGTGATGACGTGCGCGCCGCGGCCCTGCAGTACGTCCGCAAGATCTCCGGGTTCCGCTCCCCGTCCGCGCGCAACGCCGAGGCGTTCGAGCGGGCGGTGGACGCCGTCGCCGCCGCCACGCAGGCGCTCCTCGGCGATCTGGAGCTCAAGCAGCCGTCCCGGAGCCGCCCGCACCCCTGATGCCGCGGGGCCGGGCGGCGGGCCGGGTCAGACGCCGCGCCGCATCGACCGGGTGCCCAGCGCCAGGCCCGCGGCGGCGACGGCGCAGGCGCAGAGCGCGCCGTACAGCACCGAGGCGTCGGTGAGGCGGCCGGCGAACAGCGCCCGCTCGGCCTCCACGATGTAGGTGACGGGGTTGAACGCGGCGGCGGTCTGCAGCCACGCCGGGCCGAAGTCCATCGGCAGCAGCATGCCCGACAGCAGCAGCAGCGGGAACATCACCAGCTGGGTGACCCCGTAGAACAGCTCGCCGCCGGGCCGGGAGGCGATCGCCAGCGCGAACGAGAGCGTGCCCAGCCCGATCCCGGCCACGGCCAGCAGCACCAGCCCCGCCAGCACCCCGGCGAAGTGGAGCCGGAAGCCCAGCGGCACCGCCAGAGCGATGATCAGTACGGCCTGCGCCAGCAGGATCGCGAACTCCTTCAGGGTCCGGCCGACCAGCATCGCCGTCCGGCTCAGCGGGGTGACCATCATCCGCTCCAGCGAGCCGCCGATGAGCTCGACCAGGAGGTTGTATCCGGCCATCATCGGCCCGGACAGGCACATCATGACCAGGATGCCGGGCACGAACCACTGCCACGGAGAACCGCCGCCCGCCCCGCCGAAACCCGGCGTGCCCGCCAGCAGCGGGCCGAACAGGAAGAGGAAGAGCAGGGGCTGGCCCATGGTGAACAGCAGACCGAGGGCCTCGCGCGGCACGGGCGCGAACTCGCGGGAGAAGACGGTCGCGGTGTCGCGGGCGAATCGCAGGTTCATGTCACACCTTCTTCTTGAGCGGAGGAGCGGTCGTCCTTCTCGAGTGGACGAGCGGACGCCGTTTCTCCCGGGCGGGAGCGGCCATGGGGGTTCCGGCGGGAGCGGCCGCCGGGACCCCCGGGTGGGGAGCGCCCGCCGGAGGCGTCCCCGCGGTCGACGGGTCGTGGAGTCGGAGGCTCACGCGGCGGCGCCCTCGCCGTCGCCCTCCCGCAGCGTGCGGCCGGTGAGGGCGAGGAACACGTCGTCCAGTGTGGGACGGGAGGTCTCGGCGGTGGCGGCCTTCACCCTGGCCGCCTCCAGGGCCCGTAGGTACTCCGGCAGGGCGGCGTCCGCGCGGGGCACCCGGAGCCGCACGGTCACCCCCTCGGCGCTCACCCCGTCCGGCGCGGCGATCCGCGCGGCGACGGCGGCCGCCCGCGCGGTGTCGGCGGCGTCGTGGACGGTGACCGTGACCCGGTCGCCGGCCAGGTCGTTCTTGAGCCGGGCGGCGGTCCCGTCGGCGATGATCCGGCCGTGGTCGATGACCACCACCCGCTCGGCCATGGCGTCGGCCTCCTCCAGGTAGTGGGTGGTCAGCAGGATCGTCGTGCCGTACTCCGCGCGCAGGCGCAGGATGTGCTCCCAGACGTCGGCGCGGCTCTGCGGATCCAGCCCGGTCGTCGGCTCGTCCAGGAACAGCAGGCCGGGCCGGTGGACGAGTCCCAGGGCGATGTCGAGGCGCCGCCGCTGCCCGCCCGAGAGCGTGCCGGGCTTGCGTGCGGCCAGCGGCCGGAGCTCCAGCAGGTCGAGCATCTCGTCGGCCCGCCGGTCGGCCGCGGCGCGGGTCAGGCCGTAGCAGCGGCCCTGGGTCACCAGCTCGTCGCGGACGCGGAAGTTCTCGCCGGCGCCGTTCTTCTGGCCGACGTAGCCGATGCGGGCGCGCACCCCGGCCGGATCCGCCACGATGTCGCGGCCCGCCACCGTGGCGGATCCCGAGGTCGGCGGGAGCAGGGTGGTCAGCATGCGCAGGGTGGTGGACTTCCCCGCCCCGTTCGGACCGAGGACGGCGACGAGCCGGCCGGCCTCCACGTCGAGGTCGATGCCGCGCACGGCCTCGACGGTCTCCCGCTTGACGGTGAACCTCCGGGTGAGTCCTCGGGCATGGATCATGGTCCCCTCCTCGGGATGGAGCGCGGATGTCCGGATGGAATGCGGGCACGCCGAAGAGACCCCGGACGGGGTTTCGGCGGTGATGCGTTCATCCTCGAGCAGGGCGTTCAGGTCTGGCAAACGTGAAAGGTGTGTTCATGTTTGCTCTGACCTGCGAAAACGTTGTCGCGTCGACGGTCCGGGCGGAGCGGGAGGAGGTGTCCTTCCGCCATGCGGACCTCTGCTGACGTGGGGGTTTTCGTCCCGGTCGCGGATGATCCGGAAAATGTTCCGGTCGCCGGTCGCCGGTCGCCGGTCGCGGGTCGCGGGTCGCGGGTCGTGGGTCGCGGTGAACCGGGGACCGGTCGCGGGTCGCGGTGAGCCGGGGACCGGGAATCGGGGACCGGGCTCGCGACGGCGGTCATCGGTCCGCCGCGGAAGCGGGGACCGCCGCACCCGCACCCGCACCCGCCGCCGGCGTGCGGGGCACTGGACAGTGCGTCGTCCTACATGATCGAATTTACCGATCGTCGGATGAACGCCCTTTTCCCGGCGATCTTCCCCCGCCCGTGACACGGAAGACCTCCATGACCCCTGCACTAGAGATCGCCGGCCTCACCAAGACCTTCGGTGAGAAGGTCGCCGCCGACCATGTCGACCTGACCGTTCCGCCGGGCTCCTTCTACGGACTGGTCGGTCAGAACGGTGCCGGCAAGACCACGACGCTGTCCATGGCCACCGGCCTGCTGCGCCCCGACGGGGGCAGCGCCCGGATCTTCGGCGCGGACGTCTGGTCCGACCCCTCCCGCGCCCTGGCGATGGTCGGTGTGCTGCCCGACGGCCTGGCGATGCCGGAACGGCTGACCGGCCGGGAGGTGCTCACCTATCTCGGCCTGCTGCGGGGACTGGCCAAGGACGTCGTCGCCGCCCGCGCGCAGGAGCTGCTGTCGGTGCTGGAACTCGACCAGGCCGAGAAGACCCTCGTGATCGAGTACTCCACGGGCATGCGCAAGAAGATCGGGCTGGCCGCGGCCCTGCTGCACGCCCCGCGGCTGCTCGTGCTCGACGAGCCCTTCGAGGCCGTCGACCCCGTCTCGGCGGCCACGATCAAGACCATCCTGCGGGGGTTCGTCGCGGGGGGCGGGTCCATCGTGCTGTCCAGCCACGTCATGGCCCTGGTCGAGCAGCTCTGCGACCACGTCGCGGTGATCGACCGGGGCAGGGTCGCCGCCGCGGGCCCGCTGGAGCAGGTGCGGGGCGACCGCTCCCTGGAGGACACCTTCGTCGGGCTCGTCGGCTCGTCCGACACCGGGTCGAGGGGGCTGTCGTGGCTGTCGCGCTGACCGTTCCCCGGACCATGGCCGCGATGAAGCTGGCCGTGCTGCGCAACTCGATGAGCGGGCAGAAGGCCGGTTCCATCGTGATGGGCGGGGTGCTCGGGCTCGTCCTGGCGGGCGGCACGCTGTACGCCGCCTTCCAGAGCGGTGACCTGCTCGCCGCGGCCTACGCGGTCTGGATGCTCGGCTGGATCTTCGGCCCGGTCTTCGCCGGGGGCGGCGACGAGACGCTCCGCCCCGAGTACTTCACCTCGCTCGGCCTTGCGCCGCGCCGCCTGGCGGCGGGCCTGCTGGTCTCCGCCTTCGTCGGGGTCGCGCCCGCGATCAGCCTGCTGGCCCTGTCCGGGCTGGTCGTCTTCGGAGTACGGCAGAGCCCGGCGGCCGTGCCGGTCGCGCTGCCCGCGGTGCTCCTGCAACTGGCGGTCTTCGTCCTGCTGTCGAGGGTCGCGGTCGCGGTGATGGGCCTGGCGTTGCGCTCGCGCGCGGGTGCGATCGGCGCCGGCCTGGTCAACGGCGCGATCCTGGCGGCCCTCGGCCAGGGCTGGGTCTTCGCGGTCGCGCTGGGGCAGACGGGCGGGGTCCCGGCCGGGGCGTCCGCGGCGGTGCGCCTGCTGCCCTCCGGCTGGGGGCTGACCGCGGTCGAGGCCGCCGGAACCGGGGAGTGGGGCCGTGCGGGGCTCGCGCTGGGCGCGCTCGCGGTGCTCGTCGCGCTGCTGCTGGCCACCTGGGCCGCGCTGCTCGCCCGGCGCGCCGGCTCGGTCAAGGCGTCCGCCCGGGGGCGGCGACCGATCACCGCCGCCACCGCGACGGGCGCCGTGATGGCCAAGGAACTGCGGACCTGGTCGCGCGACCTGGTCCGGACCCACCAGCTGACCTTCGCCGTCGCCTACGGCGTGTTCTTCGCCGCGGCCCCGCTGGTCCTGGGCTGGAACGCCATGCTGCCCTGGGCCGGACCGATCTTCATCATCATGGCCGCCGCGATGTCGGCCAACCTCTACGGCGTCGACGGCACCGAGCTCTGGCTGACCCTGCTCTCCCCGGGCGCGGCCGACGTGCGGGGCCGGCAGCTGGCCTGGCTGCTGGCCGTCGGGCCGGTGGCCGCGGCGCTGACCCTGGGCCTGACCTCCGTGACCGGCGGTCCCTGGCCCATGGCGCTCGCGCTCACCGCCGCGCTGCTCGGCGGCGCCGCCGGGCTCGTGCCGCTGATCGCGGTCTACGCGCTCGTGCCCGGCATCGACCCGCACCGGCGGGGCAACAACCCGCTGCGCTCCAGCGAGGACGACGGCGCGATGACCGGCCTGGCCTACGCCGTCCTGGTCCTGGTGGCGCTCACCGGGGCCCCGGCGGCGGTGGCGGCGGCGCTGTACGGCTGGGCGGGCGTCGCCGTCGGCGTGCTGACCGGCGGCCTGTGCCTGTGGGGCTTCGGGCTGCTCGCCCAGCGGCGGCTGCACGCCCAGGGACCCGAGCTGCTGCACATGATGCGGACGGGCAAGCGGCCCGCGGCCAAGCCGGGGAGCTGGGCGAGGTTCGACGACCTGCCGAAGCGCGAGCAGATCATCACGGCCGTCTGCTGGTCGCTCGGGGCGATCCCGCTGTTCCCGCAGGGCATCGTGGCGGGCGTCCTCAAGGTCAACGGGACCGAGGACCGGAGCTGGTTCCTCGCGCTCCACCTGCCCGAAGCGCTCCAGTGGCCGGTGATCGCCTTCATGGTCCTGCTCGGCCTCGGCGTCTACGGCCTGGGCCTGTGGATCCCCTACCGCCGCCGCACGCGCTGACGGAGCTCCGCGCCCGCCCCGGTCACCACCGGCCGGTGCGCACGTCGACGTAGTCGCTGCCGCTCCGGGAGGCCAGGCGCAGCGCGTCGCCGCTGTAGGCCGCCTGCCAGTGGCCGTCCCCGGCGGCCCGGAACGTCCGGCGGAAGGTCCCGTCGGCGGCGGTCACGGCGGTGCCCGCCGTCCGCCAGACGGCGGAGCCGCGCGGCCGGAACCTGATCAGGACCCGCTGCCCGGCGACGGCGCGCCGGGTGCCGGCGGACAGGCGCAGGGTGCCGGAGACCGTCAGCCTCCGGCCCTTCCGGACCGGCTCGGGGCCGGCGTTCAGCGAGGAGACGCGGGTGGCGGCCCTGGCCGCCGTGCGCGCGGGCGCCTTCACGGGTGCCTTCACGGGCGCTGTCGCGGGTGCCTTCACGGGCGCCGCCCCGGGCGTCGTCACGGGTTCCTTCACCGGTTCTTTTACCGGGCCCACGGTGCTCCGGCCGGTGGCCAGCTGTTTCAGCTGCTCGTAGGTGCCGTTGAAGACGTTCTGGTCTCCGGGGAAGAGGCCGGAGTCCGCGTGCTGCCAGATGGTGTGGGCCGTCCAGCCCGCGGGCAGGGCCCCGACGGCCGAGGAGTAGCGGGCGAGCCAGAGCGGGTGGTCGCCGAAGGCGGCGCTGCCGCCGGTGCAGGTCTGCCACCAGTAGGTGTTGGTGTAGACGGCGGGCCGCCGGCCGGCCAGGGCGAGGTAGCGGTCGCTGAAGTCGCGGATCCAGGCCGTCATCCGGGCGGGCGACAGGTCGTAGCACATGTCCAGGCCGTTGGAGGACTGGTACGGGTTGAACTCGATGTCGAGCACGCCCGGCAGGGTCCAGCCGTCGGGGGTCCAGTCGCCGCCGTTGCGGAAGAAGTGGTCGGCCTGGGCGGCGCCGCCGGACTTGTGCGGCAGGGCGAAGTGGTAGGCGCCCCTGATCAGGCCGGCCTCCCGGGCCCCCTGGTACTGCTCGGCGTAGCGGGGGTTGCGGTAGGTGGTCGACTCGGTGGCCTTGACGTAGGCGAACCGGGCGCCGTCCCGGTACACCGTGGGCCAGGAGACGCCGGGCTGGTGGGAGCTGACGTCCAGCCCTCGGATGCCCGGCGGCACCGACACGGCGGCCGACGCACCGGTTCGCGCGGTGACGGGCCCGGTGACGGGCCCGGTGGTGGGCCCGGTGACGGGCCCGGTGGTGGGCCCGGTGGTGGGCCCGGAGACCGGTGCGCCACCGGGTACGGCGGCGGCCGCCGGGAGCGCGGCGGCAGAGGAGGAGGCGAGGGCGACGGCCAGGCCACCGCCGAGGAGGAGTCGGGGGAGGCGTTCCATTCGTCCTGTCCCTCACGGGACGCCGTGCCGCCGTCCCCGCTGGACGGACGCCTGCGGCGTCGGTTGCCTCCCTCCGATCGGCGGCCCGCGGGCACGGATGAGGGGCCCGCCGTGTGGTCCGGGTCACTCCGTGCCGTGCCTCACCCGACGGCGGCCTCGCCGGTCGGACGGCCGCGTCTCACATGGTGATGACGACCTTGCCGGCCACGCGGCCGCTCCTCAGGTGCAGGAGCGCCGCGGGGAGCTCGTCCAGCGGATACGTCCGGTCGACGACCGGGGTGATCCTCCCGCTCTCCAGGAGCTCTCCGAGCAGCCGGAGGTCCTCCTGGCGCGCCGCCGACATCAGCCCGCGCAGGTTCTGGCCCACGAAGGGGGAGAGCGCCATCGCCCGGAGCTGGCGGCCCGCGCCCTGCGTCCACCGGCCGCCGCCCCGGCCGCTCCCGCCGGAACCGACGATGACGAGGGTCCCGCGGGGGGTGAGGAGCCGCCGGAGCCGGGTGACCGAGCGGTGCCCCCCGGTGTCGAGCACGAGGTCGTAGCGGCGCGACCCGTCCGCGACCTCCTCGCGGGTGTGGTCGATGACGTCGTCCGCGCCGATGGACCGGACCAGGTCCGTCTTGGCCGTGCTGCACACGCCGGTGACGTGCGCGTCGAACGTCTTGGCCAGCTGCACCGCGAACGTCCCCACGCCGCCGCCCGCCCCGATGACCAGCACCCGCTGTCCGGCCCGGATCCCGCCGGCGTCGCGGAGCCCCTGGAGGGCGGCGACGGCGGAGGTCGGGACCGCTCCCGCCTGCTCGAACGTGACGTTCGCCGGCTTGGGCGTGAACCTGTCCTGCGGAGCGCACGCGTACTCGGCGAGGGCGCCGTCGCAGGTGCCGAACACCTCGTCGCCGGGCCGGAACCGGGTGACGCGCTCGCCGACCGCCTCGACGCGTCCTGCGACGTCCAGGCCGGGGACGGGGACCTTCGGCCTGGTCAGCCCGTAGCCCGCCAGGCGGATGAGGTACGGCAGGCCTGTGACGAGCTGCCAGGTGCCCTGGTCGACGCCTGCCGCGCGGACCCGCACGAGCACGTCGTCGGGGCCTGCCGCAGGCCGGCGGAGGTCGCGGAGCTCCAGCCGGTCGGGCGGGCCGTAGGCGTCCCGGACCATCGCTCTCATCGTCGCCGTCATCGTCGTCACCGTGCCTCCATGTAAAACAAAGCCGACATGATGAACGTAAAGCACGATCGACATGATGTCAAAGATTATTTACTTCACGACGATCGGGCGACGGATATGGAGGGACAGATGCCGACATCTGTCCCTCCATCTGGAGGAGGCCGTCGACGCCCTGCTCGCCGAATGGTCCGCTCCGGAGATCGGCGCCGCCTTCGACGCGGTCTGCTCACTGGTGCTCGCGGGGCTGCGGGCGGTCGGTTGACGGCACGGGTCCGGGGGCGGTGAACCCGCGGGCCGCGGCCGTACGCGGCATCGCGGTGCGGGGCGCCGCGGCGGCGCGGACGGAGGAGGGGCCGGAGGAGGGGACGGGGAACGGGCGGGCCCCGGGCGCCTCAGTTGGTGCGGGTGTTGGGGAGGTGGTCCCCGAGGTAGCCGATCCAGACCTTGCCGGTGGCGCCGCCGGAGTCGTCGTGGAAGTACATCCGCGGCGCCGGGTAGCCGACGGGCCGCAGCTTCACGTGCGCCTCCATCAGGAGCCGGCCCGCCGGGGCGACCTCCTCCGGGACGGCGAAGACCCGGGGCTCGCTGAACTTGGCGCTGCCGGTCACGCTCCTGGACTCGCGCATGGCCAGCATCCCGGTGGGGATGGTGCGGCGGCCGTCCGCGCCGGTGGCGCACCAGTCGTAGAACCCGCCGGAGAACGCGCCCGAGGAGCGCGCCCCCGCGAACTCGTCCAGCGCGCACAATGCGTCCCAGGCCTTGGCCGCCCAGGTACGGCAGAGCGCCGGATGGTCCAGGTCCAGCCGGGCGGCCGGGCCGTCGGTGTCGCCGATGCAGACGTGCCGCAGGGTCGTGCGGGCCCTGACCAGCACGTCCACCAGGCCGGTCGGTTCGAAGACGTCCTCCTCGGCGGCCGTGCCGTAGGCCGGGCGGCCCGCCTCGGCCAGCATCCGCTCCAGCCGGCGCACCCGCCGGGCCAGCCTGCGGGCCTCGGCGGCGGAATCGGCGTACTCCTTCTGGAGCAGCAACCGCTCAGGGTCCGGGCGTCCGGACCCGCCCTCCGTCGGTGTCCCCGCCCGCGCCCCTGTCCGCGCCTCCGTCCGCGTCCCCGCCTGCTGCTCGGCCGGCCGGGGAGGGACGTCCCGCCACCGCTCGGCGACGAGGTCGCGCAGTCCGGCCACGTGCGCGCCCAGAACGCGGATCTCACGGAGCAGCCGGCCCGGCTCGTCGTCGGGGGAGGCGGACGACGCGGCCAGGTTCAGCGCGCTCTCCAGCTCACCGCGCAGCTCCTTGACCACCGTGTCCGCCACCGCCCGGACGAGACCGGCCACGTCGAACACCGCGGTCCCGGCGCCCGGCCCGGCGGCCGGAGACGGGACGGGGGAGACGCCCCGCCCGCCGTCCCCGACGTCCCCGAGACCCGGGACGCCGTCCCCGACGTCCGGGACGCCGGAACCGGAGGCACCCGGACCCGTCCCGGCCCGCCGCGCCTCTCGCGGCCCCGCTTCGCCCGGCGGCGGATCCCCGGGCCGCGGGTCTCCCGGCCGCGGGGCGGATCGTGCGGCGGCGTTCTTCGATGCGGCGGGTGGCGCCGGCTGCCGGGTCAGGGCCATCATCCCGCGCCGCAGCTCCTCGCGGCTGAGGTCGACCGGGGCGGGGACCGGGGCCGCGGCGGCGGCGATCGCACGCAGTTCGGCGGTACCGGACAGGACCCGGCGCACGGCCCCCATCGTCCGCCGGACGTCGTCGGGGAGTTCGGCGCGGGCGGTCCTGCCGAGCGCTCCGTCGACGACCACGCCGAGCGCGGCGGCGCCCTGGGTCCGGAGCCGGGGACCCCCCATGGTCAGGTGTCGCTCGGGGTAGCGCTCCCCGGCGGGGTCGAACGGCGTGACGTAGGTGCGGACGCCGCCGCCGTACACGCCGAGCCGCTCGCCCAGCGCCTCGTTGAACCGGTCCTGGGCGCGCAGGTCCGCCAGCCGCGCGACCAGGGCCGCACCGGTGAGGGCGGCGGCCAGGCGGTCGGCGTGGGCGCGGCCCGCCTCGGACCGCTGGGCGTCCACGGAGACGACCACGGCCGGGACCCGGCGGCGGGGATCGGCCAGCGTCCGGACGAACCGGTCCACCTCGGTCTCGTCGAGCACCACCGCGGCGTCCTCGACGTGCACGGCGCCATCGGTGATCCGGGCGGTGCGCAGGTACGCCGGGAGGAAGCCGGGGGCGGTGACCGCCTCCGGCTCCCGGCCGCCGTGCTGCTCCACGGTGACGACGACCCAGCCCGTCATGCCCGGCACGGACTCGGCGTAGGTCACCTGCGTGCGCAGGGTCCCGCCCGGGACCGGCTCGTCGAGCGTGTAGCGCCCGCAGCCGCCCCGGCGCTCCATGACCAGGCGGGCCCCGCCGGCCTCGTGCTCGGTCCGGGCCTGGGCCGCGCTCGCGGGCGGGAAGCCCTTCGCCTCGGTCCACGCGGAGAAGGTGCGGCGCAGCCGGATCGAGATCGGCGGTTCCCGGTCACGCAGCACCGCCTGGTACAACCGCGTCACCTGAGATGCCATGGGCAGGAACCGCCTTCGAACGGGGGAACGTACGGCCAGCACTCCGCAAATCAGGGGTGAAGCGTATCCGACGGAGATCGACGGCGTTCACACAAGCGTAGGGTCGCTTCACGGTGTGTGTCGATCACCGCTGCCGGGAGGGCCGGTCCGCGGGATAGCGGGCGGCGAGGTCGCGGGCCGGGCCCGCGGAGGCGGCGGCGCCCCGCACGGGAGCCGTGAAGGCGGCGGCGAGGTCGTCGGCGATCCGCAGGACGGTGTCGCGGCCCTCGACGATCGCGGCCCAGTCGGCGGGCAGCGCGGCCTCGCCGTACGCCGCGCCGACGATGTTGCCGCAGACGGCGCCGGTGGAGTCGGCGTCGCCGGAGTGGTTGACCGACAGCAGCAGGGCCCGGCGCGGGTCAGGTTCGGCCAGGGCGCAGTAGACGGCGATGGCCAGCGCCTCCTCGGCGATCCAGGCCCCGCCCAGGGTCTCCACCTTCTCCGGCGCGGGGCCGCCGGCCTCCGCCAGCCGCCGGGCGGCGCGCAGCGCCTCGCGGGTCTCCCGGTGCTCGGGCCCGTGCCCGTCGAGGGCGGCCAGCATCCGGTCGGTCGACTCGACGGCCTCGGGCAGCGGGTCCCCGGCGACGAGCCGGCCGACGAGGTGGGCCAGGGCGCCGGAGGCGACCGCGGCGGTGGGGTGGCCGTGGGTGATGCGCGCGGCGGCGGCGGCCAGGGCGACCGGATCGGCCGCGGCGGCCCGATCACCCGTGGAGGGCTGCTCCTGCGGGCCGCGGACGAGACCGAAGGGGGCCGAGCGCATCACGGTGCCGCAGCCCTTGGAACCGGGGTTGACCGGCCCGTGGGCGAGGGGCGTCTCCGGCGGGGGAGGGGCGATCCCGGAGCGCAGGCCGGACAGGCAGGCGTTGCCGGGGGCGCGCCGGGCGTACAGCCACCGCTCGGTGCGCAGCCATCCGGTGCGGAAGCCGTCGTCCTCGGGGCGCGGGGCGGTGTGGTCCTGGGTGTCGAGCCAGCGCAGGTAGGCGTCGTGCACGGCCGTCAGGGGATCGCCGCCGTGCAGGCGGGCGCGGATCAGCCCCTCGGCGGTGAACAGGGTCATCTGGGTGTCGTCGGTGATCTCGGTCTCGACCATGCCGGTGAGCCCGGCCGGACCGAACCGCGCGCGGATCTCGGCCAGGGACGTGAACTCGACGGGGTTGCCGAGCGCGTCGCCGACGGCCCCGCCGAGCAGGCACCCCCGGACGCGGGAAGGGTACGGGACGGCGGTCGCGGAGTCGTTCATGATCGGGGTCCTCGTCTGGGTTCGGCGGCGGGCATCGAGGCCATCATGTACCGGTGCGCGGCGGAGGTGCACAGGAAGGCGGCCGGCGGGCGGCGGATGCGCCGATCCCCCGAGCCCTCCCAGCGTGCCGAAGCAGGCGCCGGCGGGCGGAAGGGCTCCGATGCCGCCGCCCGCCGCCCGCCGGTCGCCTTCCTGCCGCGGCCTACCGCGGCAGGTGGAGACGCGCTACCGCGGAAGGTGGAGCCGGGTTTCAAACCGGGGGTGATGTTCTGCGGGAGCTCTCTGGGCCTACCGTTCCTTCGGTGACCTCTCATCCGGCGAGGGCACCCACGGGGTCCGTGACCCGATGCCGGTCTCGTCGGCGCACAAGGGAGCCGGCGCACAAGGGAAGGACCGCGCATGAGAGCAGTGATCGCCGTCGTCTCCGCCCTGCTGGTGGCCACGCTGGCGGCCTGCGGCCTGTCGCCGGCCGGAAGCGGAACCGGAACCGGAAGCAGGATCGGAACCGGCGGTGACGGCGACCGGGAGCACCGGTCTCACGCGGTCTCGACCCCCACCCCTCCGGCCGCGGGCTCCTCGTCCGCAGCCGCGGAGCGGGGAACCGCCTCGCCGCAGCCCACCGCCGAGCCGACCGCCTGCCCCCACGGCGAGCTCCTCCCCGCGGTGGAGATCCCGGCCGTGCACGCCGACCCGGTCCACATCCCCGAGGCCGTGATCGGCGGCGAGAGGATACCGGCGGCCACGATCCCCGGAGTGGACATCCCGGCCCAGCGGGTTCCCGCCCAGTGCACCGAGATCAAGCCCGCCCCCGGCGGCTGCCTGGGCGCGGCGAGCATCCCGCCGGTGACGATCCCGGCCGTGGAGATCCCCGCGGTGGAGATCCCGGGCGTGAACGCGGGGGGCATCGAGATCGACCCCGTACGGGCCGAGGCCGTCAGGGCCGAGGCGGTCCGCGCCGAAGGCGTCTCGGCGCCCGAGGTGTGCCAGGCCGAGCCGAAGGGCGGCGGATTCGTCCCGTACGTGATCCGGCCGTACATCATCCGCCCGTACATCATCCGTCACTTCGTCATCCGGCCGTTCCTCATCCGGCCGTACACGTGCAACGACCGCAGGGAGTGCATTCCGGCGGTGGAGGTGCCCGCGGTGGAGGTGCCCGCGGTGGAGGTGAGGGCCGTGGAGATCCGCGCGGCCGAGCTGAAGGCGTACGAGGCCGGTGAGAGCGAGGTCCTGGAAGGCGAGGACACGATCGCCTTCAGCCTCGACGCGGATGTCCTGTTCGACTTCGACAGCGCCGCCGTCAAACCGGCCGCCGCGGCCGAGCTGAGGCGCATCGCCCGGCAGATCGCCCGCAAGGCCGCTCCGGACGCGACCATCCGCATCGACGGCCACACCGACTCCCAGGGAGAGGACGCCTACAACCTCACCCTGTCCCGGGACCGCGCGCAGGCCGTCCTGGACTGGTTGACGACCAGGGGAGGGCTGGACCGCTCGCGGCTGGAGGCCACCGGGTACGGCGAGGGCCGGCCGGTCCGGCCGAACGCCACCGAGGAGGGGCGGGCGAAGAACCGCCGCGTGGTCATCTCCACCGCCACCTGAACCCGGGTGATCGTCCCGTCCGGTCCCTGCCGCCGGGACCGGACGGCCGCCGTCGACTTTGGTCGCACCACCGCCGTCCGAAGTCCGATGTGCGCCGTACACGGGGTTCCTAGCATCGAGGACATGATCGAGACCGCGGCGCCGGCGTCCAGGCGCATTCACGAGATCGACGCCGTGCGGGGCTTCGCGCTGGGCGGCATCCTGATCGCCAACATCGGCTTCCTCGCCGACCCCGGATACGCCTTCGGCGTCGGCACCCTGCCCATCAGCGAAGGCCCCGTCGCCCTCGTCGTCAGCACCCTGGTGCTGACCAAGTTCTACGTGATCTTCTCGTTCCTGTTCGGCTACTCCTTCACCCTGCAGATGCGCTCGTGGGGCGAGAAGGTCACGTCCCGCATGGTCCGCCGCTGCCTGGGCCTGTTCGCCCTGGGGGTGGTGCACGGGTTCCTGCTCTGGATCGGCGACATCCTCACCCTCTACGCCGCACTCGGCCTCCTGCTGCTGACGATGCGCGGCATCGAACCCAGGACCGCCGTCAAGGCCGGCTGCTGGATCATCGGCGTGATGTCGGCGGTCTGGCTCCTGCTCGCCGGGCTCGTCCTGCTCGACCCGAGCGGCGCGGCGGCCCCGCTCCCCGACACGGCCGCCGCCGCGCGGGCCGAGGCGCTGGTCACCGGCGGGCCGCTGGACTTCCTGCGGTTCCAGGTCGAGACCTACCCGATGCTCGCGGCGTTCGTGTGGCTCGGCCAGGGCCCGATGGCGATGGCGCTGTTCCTGTTCGGACTGGCGGCCGGGAAGTCGCGGCTGCTGGAGGAGCGGGAGCGCTGGGCCCACCTGGCGCCCCGGATCCTGTGGCTGGGCTACGGCGTCGGCCTGCCCGCCGCGGTCTTCTTCACCTGGTCGTCCCAGGCGGGCGGCGCCGTGGAACTGGTCGGCCTGGCGGTCAACAACGTGACCTCCCCGCTGCTGTCGGCCGCCTACGTGGTCATCCTGCTGGCCCTGGTGCGGCGGTTCCCGGCGGCCGGCGGCGCGCTGGCCCCGGCCGGCCGGGTCGCGGCCTCCAACTACATCGGCCAGTCGGTGCTGGCCTGCCTGGTCTTCACCGGGTACGGCCTGGCGCTGGCGGGGAAGCTGCCCCCGATCGCGGTGATGGGCGTGGCCGCGGTGATCTACGCGGTCCTGCTGACGCTGAGCGCCTGGTGGCTGCGCCGCCACCGGCAGGGCCCGGTCGAATGGGCGCTGAGACGCCTCACCCTGCTCTCCGCGGCCCCGCAGCGGTCCCGGTGACCGGCCGGCGGGGCGACCCGCAGGGCGGTCCCGGTGCTCGGCCGGCGGGGCGATCCGCAGGGCGGTCCCGGTGCTCGGCCGGCGGGGCGATCCGCAGGGCGATCCTGGTGACCGGAAGGCGGGGCCGCGGAGAGCGATCCCGGTGACCGGAAGGCGCGGGAACCCTCAGAAGGGCGGCGCGTCGTCGTCCTCCGCCCCGGTGAGCACGCCGGTGACCGCCTCGACCCGGCTGGTCGTACAGCCCGGCGACTCCAGGATCTCGCCGGTGACCGGGTCGATCACCAGGCCGTCGACCGTCATGAAGGGTCCCTCGTCCGCCCGGGAGGCGTCGCCGCACCAGCGGGAGACGGGGCAGAACCGGCACCAGGGCCCCGGGTTCGCCCGGAAGGCGGTGTCCCGGTGCCAGGGACCGGCCAGTTCCGCCAGGACGGCCCGTGCGGCGGCGACCACCCCGGGGTCGGCCGCGTCGAGTTCGATCACCGTGCCCGACGCCGGGGTGAGCTGCTCCAGCTCGACGGTCCCGGCGGTGTCCCCGAAGACGCCGCCCGCGATCAGGCAGACCGCCAGGGCGAGCTGCGGGACCAGCTCCAGGGCGTTCTCCGCGGTGATGCCGCGGTCCGTCAGCGAGGTCTTCTGCTCCCGGTAGACCAGACGGCCGTCCACCCGGCGCAGCAGGTCCGGATTCGCGACGACCACGACGTCGGCCGCGGAGTCGTAGGCGGCCACCCTCGGCTCCGGCGCGACGCCGGTGATCTCCCCGGGACCGCGCAGCGGGCACACGTCCACGTGCTGGACCAGGTAGGGCCAGATCTGCCGGTATTCGCCCGGACTCATCACCTGCTCGGCCAGGCCGCGGAAACTCCCGGTGGGGTCGGGCAGGTCGTCGAGCGTGCACGGCCGACTCCCCGGCCTGCCGTGGGCGGTCTCCAGCCACCGGTGCACCAGCAGCCCGCGCCGGACCGCCGAGCCCTCGGCCTCCTCCACGGGCAGGCGCAGGTCGCGCAGGTGCGACTGGGCGGGGCAGACCTGGTACTGCCGGGCCGTGGTGACCGACCAGGTACGGCGGTGCGTCCCGGGGCCGGACAGCCCGAGCAGCCCCGGCGTCCGGGCGAGCGCCTCGCAGGACCCGAACAGCCTGCACTCGGCGCAGCCGGACCCGGGGGCACGGCGGTCGTCGGTCAGCAGCCGCGCGGCCACCGGCCGGACGGAGGCCAGGTACGCCTGCCGTACCTCCTCGGGGGCCGCGTCGACGAGCACCCGCGCGTCGGCGTCGGTGAGGCCCATCTCGACCACCCGGATCCGCTGCGGCCGCACCCCGCCGCCCTCGACCGGGATGGGAACGGCCTGGTAGACGTCGCGGGGGTCGACGACCCGGTCCCCGGCCGCCGCGACGTAGGCCATGGCGAGCGTGGAGTGGTCGCTGCGCCGTCCCGCCGGGCGGCGCATCCGCAGCCGGCGGAACTCGACGACCGAGCCGTCCGGCGAGGCGTACCAGCGGCCCCACGCGGTCAGCGCGCGCATCTCCACCGCCGAGGCGCCCCGCGTGCCGTGCTGCACCACCCGGGGCCGGCCGTCCAGGTGGAGCTCGACGCCCTCGGCGGCCAGCTCGGCGGCCAGGCTCTCCGACGTCTCCACGTAGGTGCGGCAGGCGTGCCGGACCCAGCGGGCCACGCCCCGGTGCACCGGATCACGGCTCTCCTCGACCGCCATCCCGGCCGCGACGTCCGGGTCGTAGCCGTCGTGCTCGACGAAGTCCAGCGCCGAGACGACCAGGCCGAGCGGGAAGGAGGCCCACGGCGGGTAGCGCCGCCGGTCGCGGACCACCGGCCGCATCGCGGGATAGGCCTTGGCGGCGGCGGACGCGGGGCAGTCCCGCTCGCGGCGGTCGAGGGCGCTCGCCGAGAGCCGGACGACGTCCGGGTTGCCGGTGAGCTCGGTGTGGAGGGGCATCGGGTCTCCTGGGGGTCACGGTCCGTAAGATCTATAGCACCTCTCGTGCGTGCGGTGGGGCTTCCGGAGAGAAGGGGCCGCCGACGGGCCCCGACGGCGCACGTCCCGGAAGACGGCCTCCAGGACGCGCCACTCCGCTCGGGCCGGCCGCGTCGCTCACCGCCTGCCCCGTGTCCCTCGGCCGGCACCCGGTGTTCGCCGCCCATCCCATGTCTCGGGGCCGGTGACCGCCGTTCGCTGACAGGATCCCGTTGTGGCGATCCAGGTGGCGGTGTGCGGCCCGCGCGACTGCACGAGCGGGGACGAGTCCAACGCCCGCGAGGTCGGCCGGTTGCTGGCGGAGCGCGGAGCGGTGGTGATCTGCGGTGGTCACACCGGGGTCATGGCCGCCGTGGCGGCCGGGGCCCGCTCGGCGGGCGGGACGGTGGTGGGTGTCCTGCCGGGGGAGGACAGGCGGGATGCCTGCCGGGACCTGTCCATCGTGATCCCGACCGGTGTCGGGGAGGCGCGCAACGGCATCATCGTCAACTCGGGCGACGCCGTGATCGTCATCGGCGGGTCGTGGGGCACGCTCTCGGAACTGGCGCTCGCGATGCGCCGGGGCGGCGTCCCCGTGGTCCAGTTCGGCGGCTGGCGGATCCTGGACGGTGACGGGCGCCCGGTCCCCGGCGTCGAGTACGCCTCGACGCCAGAGGAGGCGCTGGCGCTCACCGGGCTCTGGCCCGGCCGATGACCTCCAGGACGGGGCGTTCTCGGTGACGCTCGGGGGCGGCTCCCCATTTGTCCAAAGTCCAAAGCCGGTTGTCCAGAGTCCAAAGTCGGTCCAGAGCCGCAGCTCTGGACGGAGATCGCTTGGTCGGACCGGGAGCGGCGGGCAAGCTGGCGGAGATCCCGGCGCTCGCGGTTCCCGACCGCGACCGCGCCCTCCCGCGCCGGCCACCGAGCCGGCCGGGCCGTGTCGGAAAAACGAAGGAAGCCACCTTGAACTACAGGAAACTGGCGCCTGCCGTAGCCGCTCTCGCCGTGCTGTGCGTCCCGTCCGTCGCCGCCGCCGGCACCGCGGAGTCCTCCGCCGACGTCCACAGGAAGTCCGCCGCGTGCGCGTCGCCCAGCGGAGAGAAGATCAACGTTTCCTGGGGTGACGGCAACGTGACCACCACCGTGTACTACAACAACCACTGCAACCAGAAGCGGGCCGTCAAGCTGCAGTTCGTCCGGGAGAACGGCACGATCTTCTACAAGTGCTTCACCGTCGGCGCCAAGAGCAAGGGCAGCAAGAAGATCGATAACAGCATGCCCAACAAGGTGACGCTGCCCGGCAGCTGCTAGCTCATCCGGAGTCTGCGTCGAAGTGATCCGTAAGCCGTGAGGACTCATGGCACATCGTCGATCGATCCTCCGCGGTCGCCGGACGCGCCGCTCCGTCCCGGGTGCGACCGCGCGCCGGGCCGGACGGACGGATGCGCCGTACCGGTGCGGTGACCGCATCCAGAAGACCACACTCATCGAACAAGGAGACCTCCATGTCTGCGTATTCCCGTAGGACGAACCTGCGCACCCGCGCCGCCGTCGTCGTGGCCGCCTCCCTCGCCGTCGCCGGTCTCGGCGTCGGCACCGCGGCTCCGGCGTCGGCGGAGGTCCACCGGGGCGTCGCCGGTTGCTTCGCCTGGTCGTGGGGGGACGGCAACACCTCCGTGACGGTGTACTGGCACAACCGGTGCGACAACAAGCGCAAGCTGAAGATCAAGTACAGCCTGGGCTGGACCACCAAGTCGTACACGGCGGTCGTCGGGGCCGACGGGAAGGGGCACAAGAAGTTCCAGACCGCCTCGATCGTCTCCATCACCGACGGAGGCCGCGCCTGACCCCGCGCGGTCGGCCTTGAGGGGTACGGCGCAGCGCACGCCGTACCCCTCCGCCGGAGTGTCCGCGATGGCCAGTGAAGGTCCGTGAAGGTCCGCGTAGGCCCGCGTCGAATCCCCGCGGCGGTGACGCCATGGGCGGCTACGGAGAAGCATCCCGACGAATTCCGGTAATCTCCTCGGTTCGGAAACTGTTGCCGGAAAGGGTCGCGCCGGATCCGCAGGTGCGGATGGAATGCGGTGCCGACCAGAACGGGTGGGGGATGCCGGAGCCATTGGACGTGCGCAGGTCACCGGATTCGCTCCCGGAGAAGCCGGGGCCACGGCGGGGGCGGAGGCCCGCCCGGCCCGATCCGGACTCCAGCCCGGTGGCGCTGCTCGCGCACCGGCTCTGGGAGCTCAAGGAGAGAGCGGGAGATCCGTCTTTCGCGGAGATGTCGTCCAGTCTGGGAGCGGCGGCCTCGAAGTCGTCGCTGGCGGCGGCCGCCCGGGGGCGGACGCTCCCGAGCTGGGAGACGACGTGGGAGTTCGTCCGGGTCCTCGCGATCGGCCGGTTGGGACAGGACGAGCGGGAGACCGAGCGGGAGTGGCGGGCGTACTGGGAGCAGGCCAGGACCGAGAGCCTGCCGGCCTCCTCCGCGATGGAGGGCGGGCCGGTGGGGAACGGGCCGGCAGGGAATGGACCGGTGGGGAATGGACCGGTGGGGAACGGGCCGGTGGGGAACGGGCCGGTGGGGAAGAGGTCCGTTCCGGCCGCACGGTCGTTCCGCATCGGCAAGCCGGCCGTCCTGAGCGTGCTGTCCGCCGTTCTCGCGGGTGGCACCGGCGCGATGGTCATCCTGTTCTCGCCGCTCGACGGCGATGACACGGGGGAAGGAGGCGCGCCGCCCGAGCCGTCGGCATGGACGGCGGTGTTGCGCGACGACTCCCTCTTCGAAGGGGATGTCACGTATCCGGACGGGACCGAGGTGCGCAGGGGGGAGCGCTTCACCAAGGTGTGGCGGATCCGCAACGCCGGAGCCGTTCCCTGGCAGGGGCGGTACCTCACCCGGATCAACACCGCTCCGTGCCGCGCTCCCGAGCGGGTCGAGATCGAGCCGACCGCGCCGGGTGAGGTCGTCGACATCGCGGTGCGCGTCCGCGCCGCCGACCGCCCGGCCCGATGCAAGATCTTCTGGAAGATGACCAGCGCGGACGGGACCCCGCTGTTCGCCGGGAAGAAACCGATCTTCCTGGACGTCAGCGTGAAATGACGCGGGGCCACCGCCGCAGGACGGGCCCGGCGGCTCCGGGCCGGGCTCGTACGGCGCGGCGGCGGCCGGTGAGCTCGAGGAGCAGGCGCGGCTCCCGGCCGCCCGCGGTGAGCCGGTTCACCGGGCAGGCCGGCCTAGACTCCATCCCATGCGCCCCATGCGCGCCTTTCGGTCGTTCGCCGTGCTGCTCCTCCTCTACGGGATCACGGCGGTACCCGCCTTCCTCTTGCCGGGGAAGGTGATCCTGCAGCACGCGACCGCGGAGTCCGTCGAGGTCCACTGGGAACCGCCGGACATCCTCGACGAGCCCTACGACTCGCGGATCGAGCCGTACAACCACGCGCTGGACCTGGCCCAGGGCCGGGCCGAGGCGCATCCGGACGACCTCGCCCCGCCGTACCTGCTGCGCCATCCATGGCGGCTCGTCGCCCCTTACACCAGCGCGCACGGGCGTGAGCTGGCCGTCGCGCCGCTTCGCGGTGTGTCCTGGCCCAACGGCGTGCGCACGCCGTTCACGATCACTCCCGAGGTACGGCGGGCCCGGAACAGCACCGCGGAGCTCATGGCCGTGCTGGAGCTCGACCCGGGACCGCTCGCCGACGACAGGGTCTTCGGCGCCGGGATCGACCCCGAGCGGAACCTGGTCATCCTGGATGTGAACGCCTTCGATCAGGAATTGCGCCGGCGGCTGGCCCGGGAATACGGCTCCGACCTGGTCACCCTCCGCTGGGATCCGTGGGGAGGTCCGGCGGTCCTCCTCCTCGACCGGCAACCGCCGCCTGCTGACAGGACCTCGGCGTGACGGTTCGGATGTCGGTGTGCGGTCCGTGCGACCGCGCGAGCGAGGGCGAGTCCCCGGCATCCAGATCCCGGCATCCAGGTCAGGGAGCTCCGCGACCGCCTGAACAGTGAAGTTCGTCTGCTGATTCGGGAGACGCGTTCCCGGGAGCGCTGACGGGTGCTCCAGGGTCTGCACCGGTCGTTCTCCAGGAGGCCGGCCGGGCAACGGGACCGCTTCATCGGCTGTGAACTTCAGGATCACCTGGCACAGGCGATCTTCAAGGATGCACAATCACTGGTGTGAAGGCATATGTCGGGGTGACCGACGCCGAGTGGTACCGCTTCCTGGCCGCCCGTCCCGAGGTGGGCGAGGTCAACTTCTGGCGCCCGTCGAGCGCACGGGAGTTCAAGGTCCTCAGCCACGGCGAGCCGTTCTTCTTCAAGAGCCACTATCCGCACAACCGCGTGGTGGGCGGCGGCTTCTACAGCGGCTTCGCCCGGCTCCGGGTCTCGGAGGCGTGGGAGTTCTTCGGCGAGGGCAACGGCGCGGCCGGCCTGGCGGAGCTGCGCGGCCGCGTCGGCCGCTACCGCAGCGAGCCGATGGGACCCGGCGACGACCCGGTGATCGGCTGCGTCATCGTCCGCGACGTCTGCTTCTTCCCCGGGGAGGTCGATGCCGGAGCGCCGCCGGACTTCGCCTCCAACATCGTCCAGGGCAAGGGCTACGACCTGGCGGTCCACCCCGAAGCGGCCTACTTCCACGGCCTGCTCGACCGGATGGGCATCGGCGTGGAGGTCGACCTGTCCGAGCCGTGGCACCTCGACGGCCCGGTCTACGGCGATCCGCGGCTGGCGCCCCGGCGGCTCGGCCAGCAGGCGTTCCAGGCCGTCGTCCTGCACGCCTACGAGCGGCGCTGCGCCGTCACCGGGGACAGGATCCGGCCGGTCCTGCAGGCGGCGCACATCCGCCCCGTCGCCGCCGGAGGCCAGCACCGCCTGGACAACGGGCTGCTGCTCCGCTCGGACGTGCACACTCTGTTCGACCGCGGCTACCTGGCGGTGGACCCGAAGTACCGGCTGCGGGTCAGCCCCCGGCTCCGGGAGGAGTTCGGCAACGGCGAGGAGTTCTACCGCAGGGCGGGAACGGAGATCGCCCTCCCGCACCAGCGCCGCGACCGGCCCAGCGCCGAGGTGCTCGAATGGCACCTCGACGAGGTCTTCCTCGCCTCCTGAGGGACGGCGCGGCTCGACCGCCCAGGTCGGAGATCCCTCCGCCATGCCGGAGGGATCTCTCCTCCTCGGTTCCTCCGGCTGACGTGCCGGATGCGGGCGGGAGCGGGCCCGTCCGCTGCTCCGGGCGATGGGGAAGGGCAGCGATCACGAGCAGGTCGGGTGCCTATGCCCCGCAGGCCGGACACTCGTAGCGGAGCTCGGTCCTGCCGCGCCGGTCCTGTTCGTAGCGGACCAGCATGCGACGGCAGCGGCCGCAGCCGTCGCCGAGCTGCCCGCTTCCCGGTGCTCCCGCCCCGGGACGGCGGCGCTGCGCCCGGCGTGCGGCGTCGGCGAAGGCACGGTGCTCGGTTCGGAGCACGACTCCCGGTTCCGGACCGAGCAGCGGTTCCGAAGAAGACCAGACGACGTCGCCGAGGATGGCACCGGATTCGAGAACGGGCAGACAGGGCCGGATGTTGACCCCCTCCCGCCGGGCCTGGAGGGCTTCGACGGGCAGGTAGCCGTCCGGGTCCGGCTCCACCCAGACCGTCACCGCTTCGGCTCCCGAGTCATCACTGCGGCCGGAGGTGAGTTCGGGAAGAAGCGAGGGCAGATTGCGCAGGGAGCCGCGGGGCAACCACATGTCGACGGTCGCGGCTCGTTTGATGTCGTCCCGCAGGCGTTCCAGGAGGTCGTCTTCGATGAGCTCGGTCGGTCCCGCGGAGACCGCCGACTGCCAGGGCATCGGCGTGGCGCCGTCGATGAGGTGTGCGAAGAACGTCCACACGGGGTCGCGGGAGGCGGCGGTCCTGCGGTGCAGGGCGTCCAGCGCGCCGATGACCACGAGGTGGTCGCGTGCCCTGCTGGCCGCGACGTTGAGCAGACGGGCGCCCTCCCCGCCGGCGTGGCCTTCGGTGAACCACCGGTTGAGCGGCAGGACGCCGCGGCCGGTGTCGACGGTGTCGTAGAGGACGATGTCCCGCTCACCGCCCTGGAAGCGGTGGACCGTGGAAGCCGCCCACTCCTCCAGACGATCGTCCGGCAGGAGCGCTTCGAGCAACCGGGCCTGCGGGGCGAAGGGGGTGATCATGCCGAGGTCCGCCGCCGTCGCGCCGGCGCCGCCGGTGAGGGAGGCGGCCAACTGGGCGTGGGCGAGGTTGTAGCGCGACAGGCCGCCCTGCCTGCGCGCGGTACGGCTGCGCATGGACACGGTGTCGATGACGACCAGCTCGGCCTTGGCCCAGGACGCTCGGCTGCGCACGGCTCTGCTCGCCGTGCCGGGCGCCGTGGAGAGCCGGCCGTCGTAGAAGGCGGTGCTGACGACGTCGCCGATGCCGTGGCGCATGCGGTACTGCTCGGTGAGGGCGGCCAGGCGGGGCGGATCCCTGCGCTCCGAGACCGCGGCGGGGATGCCCGCCTTCTCGAACGGGCTGCGGCGCAGCCAGTCCTGCGCCTCGGGGGTGTCGGTGATCACCACGGGCGGCAGCTGCCGGAAGTCGCCCGTGATGACGGTGTGCCCGCTGCCCGCTCCGGCCACGAGCATGGCGAGCGCGGCCGTGGTCATGCTGGCCTCGTCGAGGATCACGACGTCGAAGGTGAGCTCTTTGAGGGTCTCCATCGTGAGCTGGTGGGCGGTGGCGGCCACCACGGTGGCCTCCCGGCAGATCTGCCGCCGGACCTGCTTGAGCTTGCGGTCCAGTTCTCGCATGAGCGCCTGCGATTCGGCGATCCGGTTCTCCAGCCGCAACCGTTCGGTCTCCTCGGCGGGGGTCAGTTCCCGCTTCTTGAGCGCGTCGAGGGCTTTGCGGTCCTGCCGTACCTGGCGCCCCGCATCGACGCGGTGCCGGGCCAGGAGCTCCCCCCGGTCGGCGGCGATCTCGTCCACGAGGACCTGAGGGGCCAGGGAGAGGTCGGCGGGCTGGCCGATCCGCACGAGCGAGCCGTCGGCCAGAGCGGCCCGGCGCTTGAGCGAGGCCTGGATCGCCACGTCCAGTGCCGCGTTGGTCGGCGCCGCTAGCAGCACCCGCTTCCCGCGCGTGCACAGCTCGGCGATCAGGGCGGCGACGGTCGTTGTCTTGCCGGTGCCGGGTGGACCCCACAGCCAGGTCACACCGGGGGTGAGTGCCAGCTGTACCGCCTGGCGTTGCCCCTGGTTGAGCCCTGTGGCGCTGATCGGCTCCGTGAGGCGGACGGGTGCCCCGGCTTCGGGTGGTGTCACGGCCGCCAGGGCGGCCACCGTGTCGAAACCGGGGCCACCGTGGGCGAGTTCGTTGAGCCGCTTGCTCTGTTCGGCCAGTAGCCACGAAAGGTCCGTGCGTAGCGTCGCCTCGGTCACCACCGGAGTGTCAGGCGACACCGACAGCGTGACCACGCTGCCGAACACCGACACGATCTCGGCCTGGAACTGCTGGTTCTTGATGACCAAGGTGGCGGAGGTGCCCTCGGAGGCGCCGACCTCCCCCTGCGCCTCGAACCGCCGCAGGCGGCCGTCCGGCGGCGCCGTGCTCGTGACCGCGATCAAGGGCACATCGGTCTGGACCCGGCGTCTGGAGACGGCCGTCAGTTCGTGGCGGAGCGCTGCCGCCGCCTTTCTGGCCACGTCGGGCCACTCGGGCGCCACGGGGCCGGCGGGAGGTACGGGCTCGTGTGCGGGCAGGCCGAGCGACATGGCCAGCCGGGTCGCCTCCGCAGCGGCCCGCTCCTCGACGGAGTCCCGGGGGAGGGGCAACGCGGCGGAGGGCTGAGCCCATCCTCGCGGCACCCACATGCCGTCCCGGAGGTCGGCGAGGGCGTGGGTGGCGCAGGTCTCCCAGAGCACCCCGGGATCGATCCGTCGTCCAGCCTGATGGGCGGTGGTGAGCAGCTCATCGGCCGATACCGGCCCGTTCGCCAGTGCCTTCTGGATGACGGTGACGAGGCTCGGCCTTCCGGGACTTGCCATGGGGACTCCAGTCAGCGCAGGCGGAGTGGGACGGTACGGCTCGGCGTCCTCCTGACCCTTGGACCCCGATAATGCCGACAATGCACCTATAGCGGTATTTGTCATTTTCAGCCTGCGAATGACTGTATAGACGAACATTGTGATCTGCAAGGGTGAATCGAGCTCACGGAGAAAAATTTGTATTCACTGGATCATCGATACAGAGCAGGTGGAAGCACACCTCAAAGCGAGGAGGGGCGTTGCCGATCGGCCCGGCGCTTCCCTCTCGTCTTGGATTCGACCGTCGGCTCGCTCCTGCCGTAGATGTGGCAAGCGTGTGTCTCGATCGGCTGGTCAGCGCCCTGTCATGTACTTCAGGATGAGCCGCTCGTCGTGGACGACGGTGAATCCGTGCCCGCGCAGCTCGGTCTCGATCTCCTCCCGGTGCCTTTCGGGATAGAGGAAGTCCGGTTCCTCATATTCCCGGGCCGGCATCGCGGACCAACCGCTCGGCCTCTCCCCGTAGCAGGATGCGATCTCGCGGGGGATCCAGGCGTCGGTGGTGAGATCGATGTCGGCCTCGTACGACTGCGCGCTGTCCGAGACAGAGGAGTCGAAGGCCGGATGCCCGTCCATCGAGAACGGCGCGTCGTCCGACGGGCTCACCAGGTCCCACAGCTCCTCGTCGGCCAGGCCGTCCAGGTCGACGTCCGGGTGCTCGGCCACGTACTGGTCGTAGTAGTGGTCGAGGAGCATGTCCCGATCGTCGACCCACTCGCCCCACGCAGTACGTCTCACGTCGCCGTAGGTGCGCGCGTTGACCAGTTGTTCCCGCCGCTCGGCCCCCTTCAGCGCGACGCCGCGCGGCACGACCGCCAGATAGCCGCTCCGGACGATCCCGGTGACGAGCGTCGGGTCCTCCTCCAGCGATCTGAGCATCTCCTTGGCCGTCCGCCGGCCCGGATCGCCATCCGCCTCGGGCCCGCTCTCCGCGGGAGGCTGCCCCATCACGTCGGATTCACGGTCGTCGGAGCAGCCTGAGGGAAGGTTCTCCAACACAGCTCCCAAACGGACATCGGCACCCCCGTGAGCAGGGAAACTTCCATTTCCCGATCGATCTATCCGAGGTTATGCGATCCCGTTCCGTCACTCTCCGGAGCCTGGTCCGGTGGTCGACGACCGGGCCAGGGCGATGTCCGCGTTGGCGCCGTCCCAGCCGGTGGGGGTCTTCCAGATCACCGAGATGTTGAACATCGCGAAGAGAGCATCGGGGGCCCAGGCGTCCTGGGGTGCCTGGGGGAGGACGAGGAACAGGTGGTCGGCCTGCTTGCCGCCCATGGCGTGCTCGATCTCCAGCAACCGCACGGCCGCATTCCGCATCTCCGCGTAGGTCCCGGTGCCCTCAGCCGCGATCTCGTACAGGACGGTCCCGTCGGGTCCCTCGCAGGTGATGTCCGCCAAGGGAGAGTCCGCGGAGGGCTGGAGCCGGGCGCCGAACAACTCGGCGACCAGGCCGTAGAGGAGCTGCTGGTGCGCATGCCCCTGCCTGTCGGCGCGGATCCTGCCGTGCAGCGAGGAAAGGAAGTGGTCCTTGCTGTCGTACCGCTCGGGAGCGGTCGCGGTGCTGACGGCCGTCGTGTTCGCCGCCGGGGAGATCGCGGAGGTCGGGGCGGCCGGAGAGGCGGTCGTGTCGTGCATGGTGGCGGTCTCCTCGGCGGGGGCGGCTTCGGGCTCGGGTCCGCTGAGGACGGCGGGGAGCGGGGCGGAGTGCATGATCGTGAGCGACTGGGTGCAGCGGGTGACGGCGACGTACAGCTGCCGCAGCCCGGCGGGTCCCTGCTGTGCGATCGCGGCCGGCTCCAGCACCAGCACGTGGTCGAACTCCAGCCCCTTGGCCGTGGCCGCGGGGAGGACGGAGATCCGCCGCTCGTGCTCGGCGGCGGGAGCCCGGTCCAGGGCGGCCGAGACGTGCCGTCGCACCTCGGTGAGGAGCCTCTCGTCGTCCGGGACGATCAGCGCGACCGAGCGGGCCTCACCATCCCTCGCCTCGGAGAGCTCCAGCGCGCGGGAGGCCGCCTCGCCCGCGATCTCGTCAGGATCGAACCGCGCGACGGTGAGGGCTCCCTCGGCGGCGGGCCGTACCGGCCGGGGGAAGGCGGTGGAGGGCGAGACCTCCGCGGCCAGCGGGGCGGCGAAGTCCATGACCTCCCGGGGCACCCGGAACCCCACGGTGAGCTCGGCCATGTGCCAGCCGTCGGAGCCTGCGAGGATGCCGGCGAGCCGGCCCCAGACGTCGTACTGGCGGGTTCCGGTCGTCTGGGCGAGGTCGCCGAGAACGGTCATGGAACCCGTGGGGCACCGGCGGGCCAGGGAGCGGGCCTGCATCGGGGTGAGGTCCTGCGCCTCGTCGACGACGATGTGCCGGTAGCGCCGGGACTCGTCCCCCGAGAGCAGGTGGCGCAGCTCCTCCAGGCACACCAGGTCGTCGAGGGTCCACGGCTCGTCGGCGATGCGCCGTGCCTGCGGCCGGAGCACGGCCTGCTGCTCCTCGACCGTGAGGAGGCCGGAGGCCGCCGTACGCAGGGCGTCCTCGTCGTCCAGCAGCTGGCGCAGCGCACGTTCGGCGCTCATCGTCGGCCAGGCGGAGTTGAGCAGCTTGGCCACGCGTGGCTGCTTCTCGAGCTGGGCCCGGAACTTCTCGTCGAGCGCCTGCCTGCGCGTGGCCGACGAGTACTCGTGCATGAGCCGGTCCAGGACGCGGTCGACGAACCGGCGGCGCTGGACCAGGTAGGGCCCGCCCGCACTCTGCGCCTCACGGGCCATTCCCTCGAGCTCCGCGAGCGGGACCCGCAGTGTCGCCCCCCTGAAGGTGAAGGCGAGCTCCTCCTCCGGCCCGTCGGCCAGGGCGTCCGGGCGGATGTGCTCCTCCACGGCGCGGCGCAGGACCTGCGCCATCCGCTCGTCGGACTTGACGAGGTGGGCCCGCGGAGAGTCGGCGCCGCGGACCTCGCCCTCCCACAGCTGCGCGATGTCGACGGTGCTCACGTCCCGGCTGCCGAGGCGGGGCAGGACCTGGCCGACGTACTGGAGGAACTCCCGGTGCGGGCCGACCACCAGCACCTCACCCGAGGCGAACCGCTTGTTGTCGAGCAGCCAGGTGACGCGGTGCAGGCCGACGGCGGTCTTTCCGGTGCCGGGACCGCCCTGGACGACGAGCAGGCCCTGGCGTTCGTCGGCGACGAGCCGGAGCTGATCGCGCCGGATGGTCTCCACGATGTCGCGCATCCGCCCGTCACGGGCGAGGTCGAGGTCGGCGAGGAGGAACGGGTCGACGTCCTCCGGGGCGTCCTCCTCCGCTACAGGGTCCGCGGCCGGCATGACCGGGACGCCGGGGGAGGAAGCGGCCCCCGGAGCAGCGGGGGCCGCCGTCCGCGGCTGGATCTCGTCGTCGCTGTAGTCCAGCACCGTGCGCTCGTCGCACCGCAGGCTCCGCAGCAGCCGGACGTTCCGCGGCCTGCCGGGAGTGGCCAGGCGCCACTCGGTCGCCTGCGGGCTGGTCCACTTCGCCACCACGAGGTCGCCCGAGCCGTCGCGCACCGTGCGGCGGCCGAGGTACCAGGTCAACCGGTCGTCGGGGTCGTCGGTCAGATCGACCCGCATGGTGACGAGTGCGAGACCGCCCAGGTCCTCACGTCTTCCGAACTCCGACGGCAGGTCGGGGTGGGAGGAGAGCCCGGCGTCGGGGCAGTCGGAACGGAATCCGGCGCGCATCCGGTTGATCGTCTGCTGGTCCAGGCCGACGCAGTCGTAGGCGTGATCCACGGCGCGTTGCTCCTCCGCGATCACGACGGTTCGGTCGAGGGTGCCCATGCGTCCTCCGTTGTCGGGGTGTCGGGAGCGGATGAAGCCCACCGAAGGCGGAACGCCGGTCCGTTGCGGGCACAGTGTCGGGGATGGCGTCGCGGAGGAGCGGTGGACCGTTCCCGTAATGAGATCGATCGCCGCTCACCTGCTGCAGCGGACCGGTCATGCTTTCTCCGGGGACCGATAGAGGAGGCCGTTCCGGCGGTTCGGCGGTCTCGTGCCGGTGCTAGTGGGAGAACGGCAGATCTGGATGCATAAGAGAGATGTATCAGATGTGAATCGAGGACACAAGAGACTTTGTGCCTGTAGACATTGACCAGAGAAGAGGCGTAAAGTCCCGTCCACGCTTCCAGGGTGAGCTCTCTGGTTGCAGTCGGCTTTATGCACTTTATGGGTGTTCGTCCGACCTTGCGGGGTTCCCTATTCTGTGATGATGGGGCTGCGGTCGGTAACGTGCGCCGGTGAGAAGCGGTTGGCGAGGAGTGGTCAGTGACGAGTGCGACGGCGGAGAGACTCCCGGACGACGGTGACCTGGTGGCGATCCGGGGACAGCGCTGGGTGGTCAGCAACGTCGATCCCGGCGAGACCAGCACGCTGGTGACCCTGCAGAGCGTCGAGGACGGCCGGTACGGCGAGACCCTCGACGTCATCTGGGAGATCGAGCCCGGCCGGCGCGTCCTGCCGAGCGGCTCGCTGCCCGACGTCACCCCGACGGCTTCGACTCGCCGGAGCGGCTGACCGCCTTCCTCGACGCCATCCGCTGGTCGGCGGTGACCAGCGCCGACGTCAAGACCCTGCAGGCGCCCTTCCGGTCGGGTGTGGCGGTCGAGGACTACCAGCTCGAACCGGTGGCCAGGGCGCTCGACGCGCCCCGGGTCAACCTGCTCCTCGCCGACGACGTCGGCCTCGGCAAGACCATCGAGGCGGGGCTCGTCGCCCAGGAGCTCCTGCTCCGGCACCGCGCCCGCCGGATCATGATCGTCTGCCCGGCCGGTCTCACGCTCAAGTGGCGGGACGAGATGGCCGAGAAGTTCGGCCTGGACTTCACGATCGTCGACACCGAGCGCTGCGCGATCGTCCGCCGCACGCACGGCAGCGCCGCCAACCCCTTCGAGGTCCATCCCCTCACCATCGTCAGCCTGCCGTGGCTGCGCGGGGTCAAGGCCCAGCGGCTGCTGGACGAGGTGCTCGACCCGAGGAGCCCGGAGCGCCGCTTCGACCTGCTCATCCTCGACGAGGCCCACCACGCCGCCCCCGCCGCGCCCAAGCAGGTCTACGCCGTCGACTCCCAGCAGACCAAGCTCATCCGCCGCCTGGCCCCGCACTTCACCCACCGGCTCTTTCTCTCGGCGACCCCGCACAACGGCTACCAGGCGAGCTTCACCGCGCTGCTGGAGATCCTCGACGACCAGCGTTTCGCCCGCGGCGTCGACCCCGACCCGGCCGCCGTCAAGGAGACCGTGATCCGCCGCCTCAAGCGGCACATCGTCAACCCCGACGGGACGAAGAAGTTCCTCGACCGCACGACCGGTGCGATCCCGGTCGTCTACCCCGCCGACGAGCGCGAGATCCACGACCTGCTCAAGGAGTTCGCGAAGGTCCGCCGGGCCCGGCTCAACAAGAGCGTCAAGGGACGCAAGGCAGCCGACCTGGTCACGCTGCTGCTGAAGAAGCGCCTGTTCTCCAGCCCTTCGGCCTTCGGCCGCACCCTCGACGTCTACCTCGACACGGTCGGCGGCTCCGGGGCCGCCGCCCAGACCGCCCCGGCCGTCTCGCCCGCCGACGACGAGGGCGAGGACTGGATGGACGAGTTCTGGGAGGAGAGCGGCACCCTCGACGACGAGCCGCTCGCCGAGGCCGAGGACGACGCGATCGGCCTGGCCGGACCGCTCCAGGGCGCCGCCACCCAGGACGAGATCACCCTGCTCAAGCGGATGCGCGCCTGGGCGCGCGACTACGAGGCCGCGCCCGACGCCAAGGCCCGCGAGCTGATCACGTACCTCAAGGGCGTCTGCCGCCCCGGTGAGCACTGGACCGACGAGCGGGTCGTGGTCTTCACCGAGTACCGCGACACCCAGAAGTGGCTGGAGAACCTGCTCCTCCAGGAGGACCTGGCCGGTGAGCGGCTGGAGATCCTGCACGGCGGGATCGCCGCCGACGAGCGGGAACGGCTCCGCGTCGCCTTCCAGCAGGACCCCGGCGAGCACCCGGTCCGCATCCTGCTGGCCACCGACGCCGCCAGCGAGGGCATCGATCTGCAGAACCACTGCCACCGCCTGATCAACTACGACATCCCGTTCAACCCCAACAAGCTGGAGCAGCGCATCGGCCGGATCGACCGGTGGGGCCAGAAGCACACCCCGGACATCCGCCACTTCGTCGGCGCCGGCTGGGACAAGCGGGTCGACTCCTACGAGGCCGACCTGGAGTTCCTCTCCCGGGTGGCGACCAAGGTCGCGCGGATGGAGGAGGACCTCGGCTCGGTCAACGCCGTCATTGTCAGGGCCGTGCAGGGGCGCATGCTCGGCGACATCGCCGACTACGACGTCGAGCACGCCGGCGGGAGGGAGACCGTTCCGGCCGAGACCGAGGTCGGAGAGCAGGTCCGCAGGCTCCGCGCCAACCTCGACGACACCGTCGCGGAGCTCGGCATCACCCCGGCCAACGTCAAGCGGGTCGTCGACACCGCGCTGGAGCTCGCCCGCCAGCAGCCGCTCACGCCGCACCTCGACGAGAAGCACCTCGCCGAGGGCCTGTACAGCGTGCCGCCGCTCACCGGCTCGTGGGAGCGCGCCGGCGCGGGACTGCTGGAGAAGCTCACCAAGGACGGCAAGCCGCCGCGCCAGCGCCCGGTGACGTTCGACCCGGCCGCCCGGCTCGACCCGGAGGGCCGCGTCCGCGACGACGTGGTCCTCGCCCACTTGGGCCACCCGCTCGTCGCCATGTCCACCCGGCTGCTGCGCGCCGCCGTCTCCAACAGCGAGATCGGCCTGCACCGGGTCACCGCCGTGGTCAGCGACGACCCGGCCCTGGAGACCACCCTGGTCGGCGCGTTCTTCCGCTACGTCCTGGTCGGCGGCGACGGCGTCCGGCTGCACGAGGAGGTCTTGTACGCCGGCGGCTGGGTGCCGGAGAACGGGCGGTTCCGGCGGCTGGAGAACCTCGGCCAGCTCGGCGGCATCCTCGGCCGCGGCCTCACCGAGGGCACCCCTGCCTCCGCCCCGGTACGGCAGCGCCTCGCAGCCGCCTGGCCGGGGGTGAGCGACGCGGTCAAGCAGTCGATCGACTGGCGCATCGACGGCAAGGACCAGAAGCGCGACCAGCTCGCCCGCAAGCTGGTCCAGCGCAAGGAAGCCGAGAAGAAGCGCATCATCGAGAATCTCGACCGGTTCGAGACCACTCTCCGCGCCAAGCTCGCCGAGGGCGACGGGGCCGACGCGCTGTTCAGCCGTATCGAGCTGACCAAGGTCGGGGAAGAGCTCGAACAGTACCGCAGAGACCGCAGATCCTGGGAGAGCCGCTTGTCCCGTCTGAAAGAGGAACGTGATCGCGAGATCGAAGTCATCGAAGCGCGTTACCGCGATCCGCAGGCGCACCGGTTCCCGGTGGCCGTGGTTTTCGTCGTGCCGAAGCGGGAGGCGACCCGATGAAGACGTTCACCCGCGACGTCAACCACCGCGACTGGCTGAGCCTGGTCGAGGTCTCCGGCCCGTTCCTCAGCCTGCCGGTGCTCCGCTCCACCTGGAAGGCCCTCGACGGGCTGGACAAGCAGGAGCGCGAACGGCTCCGCCTCGCCCACGCGGCCTGGCAGAAGGGCGGCGGTTACAGGCCGGGGGACCGCCGCGCCTGGATCGAGTACTGCCTGCGCACCCTCCTGCGCTGGGGCGACGCCGTGCACTTCGGCGGTCTCGACGGCGGGCTCGACGCCCTCAGGGTCGACGTGCCCGAGCACGAGACGACGCTCGTGCCGTCCTTCGCGCTGGCCGTTCCCGGCGAGGCCGCCGCGCCCGCCACCGCCCGGCTCATCGGCATGATCAGCAGCGGCCGGCCGACGGCCCGGATGAAGACCTCCACGTGGGCGGCCACCCCCGCCGACCGGGTCGCCCACCTCTGCCGCCACCACGGCGTCGAACTGGGCCTGGTCACCGACGGCCGCTGGTGGACCCTGGTCTGGGCGCCCCGCGGCAAGACCACCACCACGGCCACCTTCGACGCCGTCTCCTGGCCGGAGGCGGCCGAGCGCGACGTGGTGCGCGCCTTCGTCTCCCTGCTCAACCGCGACCGCTTCTTCTCCGTCCCCGAGGCCGTACGGCTGCCCGCCCTGCTGGCGGCCAGCCTGGACAGCCAGGAGGACATCACCGAGGCCCTTGGCGTGCAGGTCCGCCAGGCCGTCGAGCTGCTGGTCGCCGCCTTCGGCCGGGCCGGCGTACCCGGTGAGGTGAGCGCGCACGACGTCTACCGCGGTGCGGTCTCCGTCATGATGCGGATCGTCTTCCTGCTCTTCGCCGAGGAACGCAAGCTGCTCCCCTCCGACAACGCGGTCTACGCCGCCGCCTACTCGGCCGGTCGGCTCTGCGCGGAGCTGGAGCAGCGCGCGCTGGAAGGCAGCGAGGAGGAGCTGGCCCACAGCCACGCCGCCTGGAACCGCCTGCTCGCCCTCTTCCGGGCGGTGCACCGCGGGGTGGAGCACCCCCGGCTGACGATGCACGCCCACGACGGCTCCCTGTTCGACCCGGATGCCCACTCGTGGATGCCGCTCACCATCGACGACCGGACCGTGCTGCACATGCTCCGCGCCGTGCAGTACGTCACGGTCGGCACGGGTAAGAACCGCGAGCGCCGCACGCTCAGCTTCCGCTCCCTCGACGTCGAGCAGATCGGCTCTACGAGGGCCTGCTCTCCTACGAGGGCTTCCGCGCCGCCGACACCGTGGTGGGACTGGTCGGCAAGGCCGGCAAGGAGGAGGAGGTCGAGCTCACCGCGCTGGAGAGGCTCGCCGGGGCCGGGGGCGACCTCGCCGCTGCGCTCGCCGAGAAGTACAAGGACTCCGGTATCGGCTCGGTCGCCGCGCTGCGCAAGCGACTCGCCCCGATGGACGAGGCCGCCACGCTGGAGGCGACCCGCCGCCTGCTCGCCGTCACCGGCGGCGACGCCGACCTGGCCCGACGTCTGCTGCCGTTCTTCGGAGTGATCCGCGAGGATCTGCAAGGCCTGCCCGTGGTCATCCTGCCTGGGGCGCTGTACGTCACCGAGTCGCCGCTGCGGAAGAACACCGGAACCCACTACACGCCGCGTGACCTCGCCGAAAAGGTTGTCGAGGGCGCGCTGGAGCCGCTGCTCTACCACGTCGGCCCGCTGCAGACGGCCGACCGCTCGCAGTGGAAGCCGAAGTCGTCGCAGGAGATCCTGGGTCTAAAGGTCGCCGACATCGCGATGGGCTCGGCGGCGTTCCTGGTCGCGGCGGCCCGCTACCTGGGCGACGCGCTGGTCGACGCCTGGGTCCGGGAGGAGGACGAAGATGCTCTCAAATACCGTGCGCGGGCCGGAGACCACGCGACTGACGCCGACGCCGATCCGGTGGTGGTCGGGGCCCGGCGGCAGATCATCGAACACTGCCTGTACGGCGCGGACATCAACCCGATGGCCGTGGAGATGGCCAAGCTCTCCCTCTGGCTCGTTTCCATGCACCGGGACCTGAAGCTTCCCTTCACGTTCGTGGATGACCGGCTGGTGGTGGGGGACGCGCTGCTCGGCATCACCTCGCTGGAGCAGCTCGAATACATGCACATGGATCCGGCGCGGGGCAGGAAGGTCCACGAGGCCATCTTCGATTGGACGGCCGGAGTGCGCGTCAAGGTCGCGGAACTGGCCGAGAGCCGCCGGGAGATCGCCGAGATCGAGCTGGGCGACGATCCGCTGGGCGCACTGGCTAGGAAGCGGTCGCGGCTCGCCGACGCGGAGGTGGCCTCGGCGCAGCTCCGGCTCTTCGCCGACCTCGCCGTGGGCGGCGCGCTGGCGCGGGAGATCTACGACGTCACCGCCCCCGACCTGGATGTCGACGGCGGTCGCGGCCGGTACGGTTCGACGGCCGAAGGATGGAAGGTGAGTGCCGATGTCGCCTCGATCAAGGCCGCCGAGTTTGCCGACGCGGTGAGCAGGAGGGCGGAGGGGGCGGAGGTGAAGGCCCGCATCCAGCTCCGCAGGTGGCTGGCCCTCGATCAGGCCGACGGCTCCCTCGACCGTCGGCCGATCCACTGGCCGCTGATCTTTCCCGAGGTCTTCGCGGAGCGGGCCGGTGGAGGTTCCAAAGAATCGGGCGACACTCTGGTCCGGCCCCGACCGGGTGGTCCCGGCTTCGACGCCGTCATCGGTAATCCGCCGTTCCTCGGCGGCCAGAAGCTCACGGGGTCACTGGGCGTGGCCTACCGAGAATATCTGGTGGAGGCGATCGGCCGTGGCACGCGGGGGAGCGCTGACCTGGTCGCGTACTTCGTGCTTCGTGCTCATGATCTGCTCAACGCGACGGGGCAGACCGGGCTGATCGCCACCAACACTCTGGCCCAGGGGGACACTCGGGAAGTGGGTCTGGACCAGATCATGGCCGAGGGGGCGACGATCCACCGGGCGGTGAAGAGCGGCTCTTCGAACTTAGCCGGGGTCTGAACACTCACCGGGCCGTTCGGGGCTGAGATCGCCTCTTGAGGGAGCCCGCGGCTCTCCTTGATCATTCCTGTTGTCTAGGCAAGAACGACAACAGAAGAGCCGCGAGCATGGTCAACGATACGACCCGGCTGCTGGGCCTGGAGGGCCTGGCCGTCGTCGACGTCATCACAGCAGGTCAGGACGGGAACGAGTGCGGACAGGGGCCGATCGTGCATCTGGTCACCGCCGACGAGACCGCCCGGGCCTGCCCCGAGTGCGGGACGCCGGCGGCCCGGGTCAAGGAGTGGGTGACCACCCGCCCACGTGATCTGCCGGTCGCGGGCCGCCGCTGTGACCTGCGCTGGCGTAAACGCCGCTGGTACTGCGACGAGTCGGCCTGCCCGCGAGGGACGTTCACCGAGCACGTCGCCCAGGTCCCGGCCCGGGCCCGGCTGACGGCGCGATTACGCCAGGCCACCGGGGCGGCGGTCGCCGACGGAGGGAGGACGATCGTGCAGTCGGCTCGCGACCATGGCGTGTCCTGGCCGGTGGCCTGGGCGGCGTTCACCGCGCACGCCGCCCGCGTCCTGCCCGATCAGCCTGCCCCCGTCACGGTGCTGGGGATCGACGAGATCCGCCGTGGCCGGCCCCGCTGGAGCTGGGAGGAGACCACCGGCACCTGGCAGACCGTCGTGGACCGCTGGCATGTCGGCTTCGTCGACATCTCCGGCGGGCAAGGGCTGCTGGGCCAGGTCGAAGGCCGTACCAGCGCCGCCGTCACCGGCTGGCTCGGCGAGCGTAGCCAGGCCTGGCGCGATGGCGTGGCCTTCGTCGCGATCGACATGTGCACCATCTTCAAGTCCGCGGTCCGGGCGGTGTTACCGCAGGCCAGGCTGGTGATCGATCACTTTCATATCGTGCAGCTGGCCAACGCCGCGGTCACCGAGGTCCGCCGCCGCGTCACCGTTCAGGTGCGGGGCCGGCGCGGGCGCAAGGGCAACCGGGAATGGGAGCTGCGCAACCGGCTGACCCGCTCGGCCGCCCGGATGCACGGCTCGCAGCTTGATCCGATGGTCGATGACCTGATGGCGCTGCCGAAGCGGATCGGTGTGCCGATCCTGGCCGCGTGGAACGCCAAGGAAGACCTGCTCGACCTGCTCGCGCTGGCCCGCACGCACCCCGATCGCGCGGTCATCGCCGAGCGGCTGTTTCGCTTCTACGACCGATGCGCGGCCTCCGGCCTGTCCGAGCTCCACCGCTTGGCGAGCACGGTCGAGACCTGGTGGCCCGAGATCCTCGCGTTCATCCAGACCCCTCTCTGTCAGACTGCTGTGAGACATGGGACGTACGATTCCCTCTGATATGAAGCAGGGCGAGACAGGACCACCACGACAGTGACGATGACACTCGCCGACCAGACCGCCATGACCGGGCAGGATGGTCGCGTGACCTCCCAGCAGCCGGGCCGGCCCAAGCGGCGCACCTTCACCAAGGCCTACAAGGCGCGGATCCTGGCGGCCTTCGACGCCCTGCCCGAAGGCAGCCCCGAGCGCGGCGCCCTGCTGCGCAGGGAACGGCTGTACCACTCCCACATCGAGCACTGGCGCAAGCAGGCTGAAGGCGGCACCCTGGCCGCCTCGACGGGAAAGCCCGCGCGCAGCGCCGAGTCCGAGGAAATGGCCCGGCTGCGCGCCGAGAACAAGAAGCTCAAGGCCGACGCGGCCAAACTCGAAGCCCGCAATGAAAGACTCGCCGGCGAGCTGGGGAAGACCAGGACCGCCCTGGACATCGCGGGAAAAGCATTCGCGCTGCTGCAGGACATCTCAAGCAGCGCGGACTCCGACAAGAGCTGAACCGGATCCTCGACGAGCATTTCCCCGCGATGGAGGAAACGATCGGCACGGTCAGGGCATGTGCGGTCCTGGGGAGATCCCGGGCCACGCTGCACCGGCACCGCAATCCCGTCCCGCCCCGGCTGGGACCGCGCCGCCCGTTTCACCATCCGGCCGAACTGTCCGAGGACGAGCGGGCGCAGGTGCTGGCGGTGCTGGACTCGCCCCGCTTCGCCGACAAGTCTCCGGGCCAGGCGTGGGCGATGCTGCTGGACGAGGGCGTCTACCTGTGCTCGCAGGCCACCATGTACCGGCTGCTGCGGATGCGCGGCACGGCCGGTGAGCGCCGGGCCCAGGCCGTCCACCCGGCCAAGAAGAAACCCGAGCTGGAGGCCGACGGCCCGAACCAGGTGTGGTCGTGGGACATCACGAAGCTGAAAGGCCCCTCGCGCGGTACGTACTATCTGCTGTACGTCATCATCGACATCTTCTCGCGGAAAACCGTCTGGTGGGAGATCTGGCCGACGGAGACCGGGATCCTCGCCAAGGAGTTCATCGAGCACGCGATCGAGGCCAACGGCGGGATCGCCCCGGAGGCGATTCATGCCGACCGGGGTACCTCGATGACGTCGAACACCGTTTCCGGCCTGCTCGCACTGCTGGGAATCGATCAGTCTCATTCCCGTCCGCGCGTGTCCAACGACAACCCGTATTCCGAAGCGCAGTTTAAAACACTCAAATATTGTCCGGCATTTCCCGGGGAATTCGGTTCCATTGAAGATGCCAACGTCTTCTGCGGGCAGTTCTTCCAGTATTACAATAACGAGCATCGCCATTCTGGGATCGGCATGCACACTCCGGCGTCGGTGCACGACGGCTCCGCGGTCGAGATTCACGCCCGGCGGGTCGCGACCTTGGACGCGGCCTTCTTGGCCCACCCCGAACGGTTCCGCGGCCGGCGGCCCTGTCCGCCGCCGCTGCCCTCCCGGGTGTGGATCAACAAGCCGTCAACGGCTCCCGAAGCCGAGGCCTCACCACAAACACCGCACGTAGCTTGATGTTCCAACCGGTTTGACAGGTACCGGACCGGCGTCACCAACGCCGGCTCCGAGGGCACCAACCGAGTGATCAAGACGGTCGCCCGAGACGCCTACGGTTTCCGCAATCCCGAAAACCAGCGTCTACGCACCCGCTGCGCCACTACCCGACGAGGTCGCGGATGCCTCAACCCCGCTTAACTTCGAAGAGCCCGTATCCACCGGGACATCGACGAGGCAGTATGCCGCGCCTACGGTTGGGACAACCTCATCGAGCAGGGCCTCGGCCACGGCCACTACAAGATCGGTGGCCGGGAGATGCGCTACACCGTGGCACCCGCCGCACAGCCTGGTTCCGTAGACGTGCAGCGGGAGTTCGTGGACCGCCTCCTGGAGCTTAACCACGCCCGCTACGCCGAAGAGGTCGCCAAGGGGCTCCACGACAAGAAGACCACCCGGTCCAAGGTTCCTCGGGCTCTGAAGGCGGCCGAGGGAACGACGGGCGAGCTGTTCTGATGTCCGATGGGTCAGGGGCGGTCGTAGACCGAGTGGTCGCCGACCCTGCGCCACTGCAGGACGGGCTCACCGTCGTCCGTGGCGACGAAGCGGAACGTGGCCCGACCGTCCGGAGACGAGAAGTTCCAGGTCAGGCTGTAGACGTCGGTGCCGGTGAGCTTGTGGACGCGGAGCCGTACGGGCCAGGACGCCTGGCCCGTGTGGGCTCCCTGCTCGATCGCCGGAAGCAGATGTTTGTAGACGGCGTCTCTGAACATCACGTAGTGCTCGGGAGGCAGTCGTGAGATGTCGCGGAGGAACGACGCCGTGCGTTCGTACTTCACTCGCCGACGTCTCCGCGTACCGTGTCGAACTCGGCGAAGAGACCGTCGGCGGTGGCGAAGACGCGAGTCCGGCCCTCGCGCGCATCGGCGTCCGCCTCGGCCTCGGCCGCCTGCCAGCCGGGCGTCCAATACCACGCCTCATCGGCGGGGACGATCGCTGCGACGCGGCGCCCCTGGTCGGTGAGGTAGGCGATCGTGTGGCGCTCGGCGGCGGCGGTGATGACGTCGGGCAGGTGGCCGTCGGCCTCGTTCAACGGGACCTCGAACGCGTTGTCGCTCATGTCACGAGTGTAGATGGCGGTGTGCGCGGGGAGCATAAGTCGAAGAGTAGCGGAATCGCTACCCTTCGGAGTGAATGTCAGGCCGTTACCTCATGCCACGGACTCATGCCCGTCCGGGCGGGGCGCGAGCGGCTCTTCGAGATCGATCCCGAGGGAGTCGGCGACCTCCTCCAGGGTCAGGTCCGGGCTCTCCGTCACTCCGGCGAGTCGTTCCCGGAGCAGAGGGGCGAGCTGGATCTCGTCGATGAGGTCGGCGAGCCGCTCGTAGAGCTCGAAGCTGATGAGAACGGCCTCAGCTTTGCGGCGGCGGCCGATCACGACGGGTTCGGCCTGGACGCCCTGCTCGCTGATACGGGCGATCGTCTCGCTGAGCTGGGCACGGGCGCTGGCCAGGGGCTCGACTTGCAGGAATTTCGCCATGCGCTGATGCTACCCGTACTTGTACAACTACATGCGCAACTTGAGAGGACGCCCCCACGTGTTCGACCGGCAGGAGAAGCTGTTCGCGGCCGGAGCGGAGCAGGACGACCTGTTCGGCCCCGGTGCCGCTCCGAGCGGCAGCGGGAACGGCGCCGAGGAGGGGAGAACGGTCATGCCCGACCAGGAGCAGAAGAACGACCCGAAGCAGGAGCGGATCGACCGGCTCCGGCACGGGCTGGGGACGCCGCAGGACTTCGAGCAGGCCGGCTCGTTCGAGGTGCGGGACGCCTTCCAGGAGCTGGTGGCGCGTGACCTGCTCGGGCCGTGGGACGGCGAGTCGGAGGAGCTGCCGCACCACGTGATGGGGCCGCGCGACCGCTACCTGGTCGGCATGCTCGGCCCGAAGCCGTCGCCGAAGCTCGCCGTGGACGACGCCGACGAGGTGCCCGACACCGAGCTCGGCGTCGAGGGCGACGCCGAGGACGGCGAGCTCGCCGACCGGCCCACCCCGCAGAACCTCGGCCGGCTCTGGGCCTCCTCCATGGGCCTGTCGTTCGCCGTGCCCGGCGACGTCGACGCACTCGAGGTCACCGCCGCCTGGGGCCGTTACACCCCCGGATCGAAGCAGGTCGAGGACGCCAAAGGCAAGGCGCGGACCAGGACGGTCTGGACGCGCGAGCAGATGAACCAGTACAGGGTGGTCCGGCTCGACGGGGAGCCGTCGCAGAAGATCCCGCTCACCATGGACGGCCCCGACGCCCCCGGCGTGCTGCTGACGCTCGCCGTACGGCCGCAGAAGGACGGGCGGCGGGTCGTCGAGCTGGCGCTGGTCAACCAGCAGGCCGAGCCGGAGAAGCGGTCCGACACCGCGTGGCTGTTCCAGGCCGGGCTGACCGTGACCGCAGTCCCCGGGCAGGGCCCGGCGGTCTTCCTCCCGGTCGACGACCCGCTCGACGGTGCCACCGGCACCTCCGGCGGGGCCGGTGATGACCTGGAGGAGAAGCACCTGCGGCTGCTCTACCGGGACGAGCGTCGCTACGCCAACGGGCGCAACGTCGCCGTGCACGCCGAGGTCGCCGAGGGAGAGCGCCGCGCCGAGTTGCTCCGCACCACCTGGCTGCCGGTCCACGACGTGCCCGCCACCGTCGCACCGGTCGGCGAGGGCACCGCCCTGGCCGGAGTCGAGCTCTCCATGGACGCCCTCGCCGACGGCACGCCCGAGACGCTGGCCGCCGGGCTGACCCCGCTCGCCGACGGCTACGCCTCCTGGCTGGACGAGCAGGAGGCCCGCATCCCCACCCTGCCGGAGCCGCTCCAGGAGGCCGCGGCGGTCGCCGTGCACCAGGCGCGCAAGGCCGCCTCCCGCGTCCGGGCTGGGATCAGGCTGCTCTGCGGAACCCCGGAGACGGTGGGCGGCGAGCCCGAGTTCACCGCCGAGCGGCACGGGCAGGCGCTGGCCGCGTTCCGCTTCGCCAACCGGACGATGGCGCTGCAGCGGCGCCGTACGGCGGTCGCCAAGCTCCGCGAGGAGCAGGGACTGAGCTACCCGCAGGCGATGGCGGAGATCGGCGAGCAGGGCGCGAAGGCGGCCTCGTGGCGGCCGTTCCAGCTCGCGTTCGTGCTGCTCAACCTGCCGTCGCTGACCGACCCCGCGCACCCCGAGCGGGCCGCCGACCACACCGCCACCGTCGACCTGCTCTTCTTCCCCACCGGCGGCGGCAAGACCGAGGCCTACCTCGGCCTGACCGCCTACACGTTCGCGATCCGGCGGCTGCAGAAGACCGTCGGCACCGGCGAGCACGCCCGCAACGGCCTCGACGGCGTCTCCGTGCTCATGCGCTACACCCTGCGCCTGCTCACCGCCCAGCAGTTCCAGCGGGCCGCCGCCCTGGTCTGCGCGGCCGAGGTGGTCCGCCGCGAGGACCCGGCGACCTGGGGCACCGAGCCGTTCCGCATCGGCCTCTGGGTGGGCGGCAGCGTCTCGCCCAACTGGTTCGCGGAGGCGTCGGACCAGATCACCGAGGCCAAGGAGGCTCCCGACAGTCTCCGGGCCAACGTCCTGCAGACCCTGTCGTGCCCCTGGTGCGGGGAGAAGCTCGTCGCCGGCCGGAACATCGACGTCGACGAGGGCCGCCGCCGTATCCTGCTCTACTGCGGGCGCGGCAGCGAGGGCGACGCCGAGGTGTGCCCGTTCTCCCGGCTCGGCGAGGACCGCATGCTCCGCGGACTGCTGGCCGGCGACCCGCTGGCCCCGGCCGGGGCGAAGCTGGACGACGCGGTGTACGCGCGGCGGGAGGGCCTGCCGATCCTCACCGTCGACGAGGAGATCTACCGGCTGGTGCCCAGCCTCGTCATCGCCACCGTCGACAAGCTGGCGCAGCTGCCGTGGCGCGGGTTCGCCGGGCACCTGTTCGGCCGGGTCGGCCAGCGCTGCCCCCGGCACGGCTACCGCCACCCCGACATGGACGAGCGGGCCGAGTGCGGCGGCAAGCACCACGCCAAGGGCAGGCTGCCGAAGACCGAGAGCCGCCCCGTGGCGCGGCTCCGCCCACCGGACCTGATCATCCAGGACGAGCTGCACCTCATCTCCGGCGCCCTGGGCACCACGGTCGGCCTGTTCGAGGCCGCGGTGGACGAGCTGTGCACCTGGACCGTCGGCGGCCGCCCCACAGGACCGAAGATCATCGCTTCGACCGCGACGACCAAGCGGGCCGCCCGGCAGGTGCTCGGCGTCTTCGGCCGCGACCTGGCGGTCTTCCCGCCGCAGGTCATCGACGTGTCCGACACGTTCTTCTCCCGGCAGGTCGAGGTCACCCCGGCCACCCCCGGCCGCCGCTACCTGGGCGTCTGCGCGCACGGCGTGCGCCTGAAGTCCGCGGAGATCCGGCTCGCCGAGATCCTGCTGCTGGCCGGGCAGACCGTCTTCGACCGGTACGGCGAGGCCGCCGACCCCTACATGACGCTCGTCGGCTACTTCAACGCCACCCGCGAGCTGGCGGGCATGCGCCGCTACCTCGACGACGACGTCACCACCCGGGTCAGGGTGAACGGCACCCGCAAGGGCCTGTCCAACCGGCTGCTCAGCCGTACCGACATGCTGAACGCCGTCGAGCTCACCTCCCGCATCTCCTCCGGCGACATCAGCCAGGTGCTCAAGCAGCTGGAGATCGGCTTCGACGCGGAGCTGGACACCTCCCGGCGGATCGAGGAGTGCCGGGCGGAGATCACCGACATCATGCGGGAGAAGGACGAGACGAAGCGGCGGCGGGCCCACCCGCTCGCCGAGAGGTACCGCGAGCTGCGGAGCATGCGCCGGACCGCCCGGCCGCCCGTCGACGTGGTGCTCGCCACCTCGATGCTCCAGGTCGGCGTCGACGTGCCCCGGTTCGGGCTGATGGTCATGACGGGCCAGCCGAAGAACACCGCCGAGTACATCCAGGCGTCCTCCCGCGTCGGCCGGGAGGCCACCAAGCCGGGCCTGGTCGTCACGCTCTACAACTGGTCGCGCCCGAGGGACCTGGCGCACTACGAGGACTTCGAGCACTACCACGCGACGTTCTACCGCCAGGTCGAGGCTCTGTCCGTCACGCCGTACACGCGCCGCGCCCTGGACCGGGGCACCGCCGCGACGTTCGCGGCGGCGGTGCGCAACGCCGAGGAGTCCCACTCGTGCAACCGCGACGCCGAGGACGTGAAGCTGGACGGGCCGGTCGTCGAGCGGATCGTCGAGCGGTTCCTGGCGCGGGCCGAGGTGGCGGGCGGGCCGCGCGGCCGGGAGGCGCTGGCGGAGCGGATCCAGACCGTGATCGACAAGTGGAACACGGCGAAGGACGGCCCGGCGCGGCTCGGGTACGAGCCGAAGAAGAGCACCAGCAAGGAGATCGTGATCGGGCTGCTGGAGCGGGCCGGGAACGGGCCCTGGGGGCCGCTCACGGTCGGCAACTCCATGCGGGAGACCGAGAACGAGATCAACCTGCTGCTCCCGTCCGCCGGCTCCGGCGGCGGGATCTTCGAGACGCCGGTCGGTGCTCCCCCGTGGAGCTTCCTGCCGCCCGACGGCGGCCAGACAGGCACGGACGCCGTTTCCGCGCCGGATGGGGAGGGCAAGTGATGGCGGAGTTCTCGCCGTACCGGCGCCGGGTCGGAGCGGTCCGCCCCAGCCACCTGATGTTCACCTCCGGGGTGGGCTCCATCGTCGACCTGCCGAGCTTCTCGGTGCTGGTGCGAGGGCTCGACGACTGGCGCTACGACAAGCTGGGCGACAACGCCGCCGTCATCACCGAGCCGCGGCTGCTCGCCGCCGTGCAGGCGATGCTCGGCAAGACGGTGAAGGAGATGCGGCCCGCCCCGTGGATCCCCGGCACCGACACCAACCCGAACGGCGACGCGTCGCGGACCGGCGTGCCCGTCATGCCGTTCCCCGGCTGGATGCGCTGCACCGCCTGCAACCTGCTGGCCCGTATCGACTCCCGCGCGTTCGGCTTCGAGAACGACAAGCCCCGCAAGCCGCACGAGGCCAAGTTCTTCCACGAGTGCGGCAAGGGGAACAGGAAGCGCCTCGTGGTCGGTGCCCGCTTCGTGCTGGCCTGCACGGCCGGGCACCTGGACGACTTCCCCTACCTGGAGTTCGTCCACCAGGGCGATGCCTGCTCGGTCGCGTCCAAGCCGAACCTGCTGATGGAGGACCGCGGCGGGAACATCGGCGCCAACGTGCAGATCAGCTGCCAGCGCTGCAAGGCCACGCGGAACATCCGCGAGGCGATGGACCGCAAGGGCCGGGACCGGCTTCCCCGGTGCCGGGGCCGCCACCCGCACCTGGGCACCCACGCGGAGAACGGCTGCGACAAGCAGCTCCACGTGCTCGTGGTGGGCGCCTCCAACCAGTGGTTCCCGCAGACCCTGTCGGCGCTGTTCGTCCCCCAGGTGGGAGCGGGCGAGCTGGAGGGCAAGGTCGAGCACTTCTGGGGCAACCTGCAGGCCGTCGCCGGGCCTGAGACGCTGCTGTTCATGCGGACGATGCCGCCGCTCTCCTTCGAGTTCGAGAAGTGGAACGACAAGGAGCTCTGGGCGGCCATCCAGCAGCATCGCAAGAAGGAGGAGACAGGAGACGAGCAGGAGGCGGAGGGGTACCCGGATCTGCTGACGCCCGAGTGGCAGGTGTTCTCCAGCCCGGTCCTGCCCGAGCCGAGCGACGACTTCACCGCCCACCGGGATCCGGAGGGCGTGCCGCCCCTGCTCAAGGGCTTCTTCTCCGACGTGGTCCAGGTCGAGCGGCTCCGAGAGGTCCGCGCCATGGTCGGCTTCACCCGGCTGGACGCTCCCGATCCGGAGGACCCGGAGCTGGTGCTCCGGGTCCCGCTCTCCCGGTCCAAGTCCACCTGGGTGCCGGCGAGCGAGGTGTGCGGAGAGGGCGTCTTCCTGCGGCTTCCCGAGGACCTGCTGACCGGCTGGGAGGCCCGCGTAGAGGAGTCCGAGGCCTTCCGGCGGCACCGCGAGGCCTACGGCCGCTTCCGCGAGCACCGCTACTCCGCCCGGACCGGTCTGACGTTCGACGACGAGACCCGCTACCGAGGCTGGCCCGGCCCCCGCTACTACGCTCTGCACACGCTCTCGCACCTGCTGATCCGCACCATCGCGCTGGAATGCGGCTACAACTCCGCCAGCCTCGCCGAGCGGATCTACGCGGGCAACGAGGACGACCCGCGCGGCGGCATCCTCATCTACACCGCCGTGCCCGACGCCGAGGGCACCCTCGGCGGCCTGGTCTCCCTGGCCGAACCCGACGAGCTGGTCCGGCTGACCCGCCGTGCGCTGGCCGACGCCCGGCACTGCTCCTCCGACCCGCTCTGCGCCGAACGGCTGCCGAGCAAACCGGAGGACTTCCTGCACGGCGCCGCCTGCCACGTGTGCCTGTTCGTGTCCGAGACGACCTGCGAGCGGGGCAACCGCTTCCTCGACCGCCGGTTCGTCGTGCCCATCGACGAGGACGCCGGTCTGGCGATCTACCCCGAACTGCCATGAGCGCCGCCCGCGCCGCGCTGGAGGAGGCCGCCGCCGACGCGGTCGAACGGTTCGGCCCGGTGCACGTGCGCACCCTGGCCGACCGGATCGCCGCGGGGGAGCCGGCGAGTTCCGTCGTGAACGTGGCGCCGGTCCCCGGCCTTCCCGAGGCGGCGCAGGTGATCCTCGCGGCGAGGGAGGCGCTCGGCATGCCGTACGGCGAGTTCGCCGCCTACCTGCGCGGGGTCGCCGCCGGATACGAACACCGCCGGGCGACGGTCTCCGTCGAACCGGTGTGGAGCGGGCCGAGCACCCACGGTGTACCGGTCCGCTCCACCGGGCGGGTGCTCGTCGAGCTCGTCGGTGAGGCCGCGCACGAGCTGGTGCTCATGACCTACTCCGCCATGCCGTACGAACCGCTGCTGGAGGCGTTGCGCGCGGCCGTGGCACGCGACGTCTCGGTCATGGCGGTGGTGGAGACCCTGCAGGGCGCGGGCAGCGCGCTCGCCGGAGCCGAACCCGCCTCGGCGTTCGCCTCGGTCGAGGGAATGCAGCTGTGGCAGTGGCCGGTCGGCAGGCGTGAGACGAAGGGCGCGAAGATGCACGCCAAGCTCGCCGTCGCCGACCGGCGCGCGCTGCTGGTCTCCAGCGCCAACCTCACCCAGTCCGGGGTGTCCCGCAACATCGAGGCCGGGCTGCTCGTCAGGGGCGGGACGGCGCCACGGCGGGCGGCCGAGCACATCGCCGAACTGCGTGCCAAGGGCACGTTGACGAGGCTGAAATGAGGGAGCGGTGACGGGGCCGGGCGACAGCCGATCCGCCCCAGGTGGAGCGAGGGGAGAAGCCCGGCCCACCGCCAGGGGAGCGTGTACGTTTTTCCCGGAAACCACCGATGTGGCGAGGGGTGGAGCGGGTTGAAGAAGCGAACGATCGGCGACCGTTACGAGCTGGATCCGCTCTCCCGGCAGGGCGGCGGCATGGGCGAGGTCTGGTTCGGCTACGACAAGCGCCTGGACCGGCCCGTCGCGGTGAAGTTCATCCGGACCGACAAGCTGCCCGGCGGCCGGCCCGACCAGGAGCTGATCCAGCGGTTCGTGCGCGAGTCGCGGATCACCGCCCGGCTGCAGCACCCCGGCGTGCCCGCCGTCTACGACTGCGGGTCGGATGGCGACGACCTGTACATGGTGATGCAGCTCCTCGACGGCTGCCCCGTCTCCTCGCTGCTCGACGAGGTGGAGGAGGTGCCGGTCGCCTGGGCCGCGGCGATCGCCGCCCAGGTCTGCTCGGTGCTGGCCGTCGCCCACGCCAGCTCCCTGGTCCACCGGGACCTGAAGCCGAGCAATCTGATGCTCTGCCCCGACGGCACCGTCAAGGTGCTGGACTTCGGGGTCGCCGCCGCTCTCTCCGGCACCGAGACCCGGCTCACCGGGACCGGCGTCGCCGTCGGCACCCCCCAGTACATGGCACCCGAACAGGCCGAGTCGGGCGCCACCAGCCCCAGAAGCGACCTGTACTCCCTCGGCGTCGTGCTGGACGAGCTGCTCACCAGTGAGAACCAGTTCGCCGGTGCCACCGCCCTGGCATCCATGCGCAACCACGCCGACAAGCCGCCGAAGCCGCTCCGCACCCGGCGGCGCGACGCCCCCGAGGGCCTTGAGCGGCTCCTGCTCCGGCTGCTGGCCAAGGAGCCGGAGAAGCGTCCGTCCTCCGCGGCCGTGGTCTACGAACGGCTGCTGGACTTCTGCCGTGAGCTTCCGCCGCTGCCCGGCTACGTGGACACCTCCGCGCTGCACCCGGCGCGGATGTACGCGGCCGTGGTCAGCCGCATCGACGCCCCCGCGCCTCCGCCCGCGGACCGTTCCGTCGTGCCCGCCGCCCACCCGACGGCCGAGCCGGTACGGCCCGCGGCGCGTGAGCCGGCCCGGCCCGCGGCGCGCGTCCTGCCCTCGGAGGCCGATTCGCTCGTCGTCGCCGTGGCCCGCAAGGACGCCGCCGCGCTCAAGGCCGAGTCGCGGTTCGTCCAGGCCGCGGGGGTGCTCGAGCAGGCCGTGGCACCGGCCGTCCGGCTGTACGGCGCGGCCGACCGTACCGTGATCGACCTGCGGATCGAACTGGCCGACGTGCTCTTCCTGGGCGGCGACTACCGGCGCGCGGCCCCGGAGTTCCAGAGGCTCGCCGCCGACGTGGCGGAGCTGGAGGGCCCCGGCGACGACCTCGTGCTGCGCTGCCGCCTGATGGAGGCCAACTGTCACGCGATGCTCGGGCAGGCCGGTCCCGCCCTGGAACTGCTCGGGCGGCTCCTCGACGACGAGAGGAGTCTCGGCGTCGACGAGGACCGCATCCTGGAGCTCCGCCGTCAGATCGGGCTGCTGGAACTCGGCTCCGGAAGGAGAGTCGAGGCCGGGCGGACGCTGGGAGGACTCCTCCCCGACCTGGAACGGCGGTACGGCCCCGGCCACATCAACGCCGTCAGGGTCCGGGAAGTCCTCGAAAGGCTCGACGGCTAACACCGGCAGACCGGGTGCCGATCGTTCATACAGATGTGTGCGGGCGGTAAGGGCCGCCTCGGAAGGGGAACGCGTGGCGAGGCTGGGGATCGACAAGGACTTCCTCGTCGACTACGGGAAACTGGAGCGTTCCGTCCAGACCCGGGTCGCCGAGGTCTTCGGCAAGTTCGAGGAGGCGACGCACACCGGACTGCACCTGGAGAAGCTCAACAACCCCAAGGACGACCGCTTCCGGACCATCCGCATCGACAAGTTCTGGCGCGGGGTCGTGCTCGCGCCGGAGACCGGCGACACCTTCACCCTGCTGAAGGTGCTCCCGCACGACGACGCCTACGCCTGGGCCGGGCGGCGGAAGGCCTCGGTGAACGCGCTCACCGGCTGCATCGAGATCCGCGACAGCATCGCCATCGACGCCACGCTGCCGGAACTGGCCAGGATGGCCGATCGCGCCCCCCGGCTGCTGTTCGAGGACGTCGCGGACGCCGACCTGACGCGGCTCGGCGTCGACGAGCAGACCCTCGCCTTCGCCCGCGCGCTGACCGACGTCATCCAGCTGGAGGCGGCCAGGGCGTTCCTGCCGCAGAGCCAGTGGGACGCGCTGTACGGCCTGGCCGCCGGGCTCACCCCCGAGGAGGTCTGGGCCGAGCTCGGCGCGGCCCCGGAGCGGGAGCCGTACGACACCGAGGACATCGCCGCGGCCGTCGAGCGCTCTCCCGGGCGGGTGGTGCTGGTCGACGGCCCGGATGAGCTGATGGAGGTGTTCCGGAACCCGTTCGCGCTCTGGAAGATCTACCTCCATCCGGCGCAGGAGCAGGTCGTGCGGGCCGCGTTCAGCGGCTCCGCCCGCGTCACCGGCGGCCCCGGCACCGGCAAGACCGTCGTGGCGCTGCACCGGGCCCACCACCTCGCCGGTCTCGCCGGCGGACCTGTCCTGGTCACCACCTTCACCTCCACGCTCTCGGCGTCCCTGGAGGCAGGACTGCGGCTGCTGGCGGGATCGGACAAGATCCGTGACGGCATCGACGCGCGCCACGTCGACCAGCTCTCCCACCAGGTCTTCACCGAGCGGCACGGCCGGCCCGCAATCCTCCGGGACAAGGAGGAGAAGGAGATCTGGCGGAAGATCGTCAAACGGCTGGAGCTGTCCTTCACCGAGACCTTCCTCGCCGAGGAGTGGCGGCACGTTGTGCTCGCCCAGCAGGTGACCGACGCCGCCGGATACCTCGCGGCCAAGCGAGCCGGGCGGGGCCGCCGCCTCGGCGCCCGGCAGAAGGCGCAGCTCTGGCAGGCCGTCTGGGAGTTCCAGGAGGAGCTGAAGCGGCGCAAGGTGTGGACCCATGAGACGGTCTGCGTCGAGGCGACCCGGCTGCTGGAGGAGCGGGCCGACAGGCCGTACCGGCACGTCGTCGTCGACGAGGCGCAGGACCTGCATCCGGTGCAGTGGCGGCTGCTGCGCGCGGCCGTCGCCGAAGGGCCCGACGACGTCTTCGTGGCCGGCGACACCCACCAGCGCATCTACAGCAGCCGCGTCTCGCTGCGCGACGTCGGTATCAAGGTCGCCGGGCGCTCGTCCCGGCTGACCATCAACTACCGCACGACCGCCGAGATCCTCGCCTGGAGCCTCGGCATGCTGCGCGGTGAGCCGATCGACGACATGGACGGAGGACTCGACACGGTCGCGGGCTATCGGTCGCAGGTCCACGGCCGCCCGCCCGAGCTGAGGGGGTTCGGCTCGCAGCGGGGTGAACTGGAGGCGCTCGCCGAGAAGGTCCGCCAGTGGCTGGACGCCGGAGTCGCCCCCGGCGAGATCGGCATCGCGGCGCGTTCCAACATGCTGGCCGACACGGCGATCGCGGTCCTGGAACGGGCGGGTGTCAGAGCGGGGTCGCTGGCGAAGGTCCAGGAGGCCGACGAGGTCGTGCGCGCCGGGACCATGCACCGGATGAAGGGACTGGAATTCCGGTGCGTCGCGGTCATCGGCGTCGGGGAGCACCAGCTGCCGTCGTCGAGCGCGGTGACCCCTGTGGAAGAGGACGAGCTCACCAACGCCCAGGACCTGCAGCGTGAGCGCTGCCTGCTGTTCGTCGCGTGCACGCGGGCCCGGGAGCAGCTCAACGTGTCCTGGCACGGCGCACCGAGTCCTTTTCTGTCGGGACTCGTTCGATGACCTTTGGTGACAAGGGAAGCGCAATACGTAATTATTGATCTCCTTATCGGATCGCCAAGCCATGGAAGGCGGACAATGGCCACTCTGTCGCTGCTCCTCCACCAGATCGACAACGGCACGGTGCTGCTGCCGGAGTTCCAGCGGGGATATGTCTGGAACCGCGACCAGGTCCGCGGGCTCATGCGCTCCCTGTACAAGGGATATCCGGTGGGCGGCCTTCTGCTCTGGGAGACCGAGCCCGACATGGCCTCCGTTCGCGGCAGCAGCCCCGATGGCGGAGTACGGTTGCTCCTGCTCGACGGGCAGCAGCGCATCACCTCGCTGTACGAGGTCGTCCGCGGGCGCCCCCCGGAGTTCTTCGAGGGCGACCCGGCGGCCTTCACCGGTCTGCGGTTCAACGTCGAGGATGAGACCTTCGAGTTCTACGGCCCCGCGAAGATGCGCGACGACGTGCGGTGGGTCGATGTCACCCGGCTCTTCACCGAAGGGCTCGAGCCGTTCATCCGCGAGTTCGGCCGCTTCCCGGAGAAGTTCGCCACCTACCTCGAGCGGCTGAACCGGCTGTCGAACCTGCTCCAGCGCGAGTTCCACGAAGAGAAGATCACCGGTCCGGACAAGGACGTCGATGTCGTCGTCGACATCTTCAACCGGGTCAACTCCGGCGGCACCGCACTGTCCAAGGGCGACCTCGCGCTCGCCAAGATCTGCGCCCAGTGGTCACCGGCCCGCCAGGTGATGCGCGACCACCTGGAGCGGTGGCGGGAGGCGGGGTTCGATTTCTCCCTGGACTGGCTGCTGCGCAACACCACCGCCGTCGCCACCGGCCGGGCGGTGTTCACCGCGCTCGACTCGGTGGCCGACAAGGAGTTCGAGACCGCTCTGACGAAATCCGTCGGTTACATCGGCACCTTCCTCGACGCGGTCTCCGGACGGCTCGGCCTCGACCACGAGCAGGTCCTCATGGGCCGCTACGCGATCCCCGTCGTCTCCCGGCTGCTCCACCTGACGCCCGGCGGGCGCTTCCTCGACGCGGCCCAGCGCGACCGGGTCCTGTTCTGGTACGTCCACTCGGCGTTGTGGGGGCGCTTCGCCGGCTCGACGGAGACCGTGCTCGCCCAGGACTACGAGGTCGCCGAACGCTCCGGCATCGACGGGCTGATCTCCACCCTGCAGCGCTGGCGCGGCGGCAACCTGGAGATCCGGCCGCACGACTTCGAGGCGTCCACCCGGGGATCGCGGTTCTACCCGCTGCTGTACATGCTCACCCGGGTCAAGGGCGCCCGCGACCTCGGCAGCGGCCTGGAACTGCGCGCCGAGATGCTCGGCAAGCTCACCACGCTCCAGGTCCACCACATCTTCCCCAAGGCCCTGCTGTACAAGGCCGGATACGACCGGGGGGACGTCAACGCCGTCGCGAACTTCTGCTTCCTGACCCAGGACACCAACCTCGTGATCGGCAAGCGCTCCCCCGAGGAGTACTTCGCCGAGGCGGAGGAGAGGCATCCCGGGGTGCTCGCCTCGCAGTGGATTCCGACCGATCCCGAGCTGTGGCGCGTCGACCGCTACCGTGACTTCCTCGTCGCCCGCCGGGAACTGCTGGCCCAGGCCGCGCAGTCGTTCCTGAGCGAGCTTCGCGACGGAGCCTCCGCCGCCGCGGCCGTCGAGCTCCAGCCGATCACCGTCGTGGCCGACGAGCAGGACGACGTCCGTGCCGCGCAGATCAAGGCCATGGTCGAGGAGATCGTCCGGCTGGGTTACGCCGAGCCCACGCTCGACAGTGAGATCGCCGACCCCGCCACCGGTCGCGCCCTGGCCGTGGCCGAGGCGTTCTGGCCCGATGGGCTCCAGCTCGGCCAGGACCGGCCCGTGGTGCTGGAACTCGACCCCGACGTCGCGGACCTGCCCCGGCTGGAGGAGCTGGGTTATCTCGTGTTCACCTCCGTCGACGCTCTGCTCGGCTACGTGAACCGCCGCAATATGACCGTCGCGGGTGAGGAGGAGACGGTCCCCGGCACCGCGCCGGAACCGGCCGGTCCGGTGAGTGTCGCGTTCGACCAGGCGATGCGCTCGATCTACGACCGTGCCCGCAGCGAGGCGAACTACCACGCCACCTACTTCCTGAGCATGCTCGCCGAGCACGGAAGCCTCACCACCGCCCGCAAACTGCTGAATGCCCCGGCGGTCTCCGACGGCTTCGCGGCGCTGTGGGAGCGGGGACGGCTCGACCTGACGGTGGAGGCCCTGGTCGTCCGGCCCGAGTTCGCGGAATTGTTCACCCCCGCCGAGATCGAGATCGCCCAGCACCGCCTCGGCCAGTTCGGTTACTCTTGATCCTCTCGATGCGGCGGCTGGCGGTCCGACAGGTTCTCCAGGAACTGCAGAACCGAGACGATCGCGAGCTGGTGCGGCGCCTCAGCGCTGCGGGGTGGAATCGCCAACAGTGTTCTCCGAGAACACGACCGGTTGTCTCAGCGAACCTGCTTCGCGCAAGACGCTCATCGCCGGTGCACGGCCTCGCGGACAGAGCCGGATACAGGCGAACGTGCGGATGGATCAGTGTGCCGACCCGGGTTCACCCGCATGCCGCGGCCTCGATCGCCTGCTTCATCTCCATCGCGCCGCGCTCGACGCGAATCCGGATCTCGGCGGCGAGCGCGTGCGGCAGGACATCGGTGGTCCAGATCAGCCGGCCCGCCCGGTCGCCTTCGGGGCGGACTTCGAACGAGGCGTGGTGGTGCTCGATCGTCGGCCGCGCGCCCTCGACGACGGAGTAGGCCAGGCGGCGGGCGTCGTCGTCGATCGCGACGATCAGCTCACGGATCACGTGCCCATCGGGAAAGGTCAGGAAGCGCTGGTCGCCTTCGAGCCGGGTGCCGGTGACGCGGCCGGGCAGCAGGCGTCGATGTACGGCGCCGACGTCGCGCAGCGCATCCCAGATGTGTTCGGGGGACGCGTCGATCACGATTTCGTGGCGGATGGAGGCCATGATGCTGGGGATTCCTCTCAGGAGAAGGCCGTGATCAACATACGTGGAGTGCCTCTGAGCCCAGCACCCGGCCGAACCACGGCCTTCCACGGGAGCGATGGAACGACCGAGCTCCTCTGAGGGTGGTTCTTGGTTTCAAGGAGTGCACAGCGTGACGGGTGACGGTCGGGGACCGCTGAAGAGCCTACCGTGACGTTCCGGGGTGGCTGCTTCCGCTGCCGTTCGCGGGGTGGCCGGATTCCGCGCCCCGGATCTTCCGGAAGATCGCACGAATGAGAAGATCGCCGCATGACTGTTCGGACCGGGCGTTGGATCGCCTGGGCGGCGATCGGCTGGACGTCGCTCTACGTCGTGTCCAAGGTCCACTTCGCTCTCGAAGGGCGCCTCGGCGTCACCGGGGGTCCCCGGGTGGCCCCGGAGGAGTACCTCGGCTATGGATCCGGACAGGTCGCACTGGCCCAGTGGGGCAACGCCGCGTCCGGCCTGATCATCATCTCCCTGCTGGTGGTCTCCCTGGCGCCGGTTCGGCGGTTGCTGTGGCGGCGGACGCTGCTGGTGCTGCTGTGGGTGTGTGCGGCGATGGCGGCCGCGGGAGCGGTGGGCATGACGGGCGGTGCCCTGCTCTCGGACCGCGGTGGTGCGCTCTTCGGTGCTTACTGCGTCGTGTGGGCCGTTCTCCTCGGCCTGGCCGCCCTCGCTTTCCACCGCCGTGGCCGGGCGCCGTCGGCACGGGACACCGAGTGAGCGGACGCGGCCGGGCGGCGAACCTCCTTCGCGGCACGCCTCCCGTCCGACCAGCTGCCTGGTTCGAACCACGCCTTGGTGTGTCGCGCGCCATCTCGTAGGGTACTCATGACCGAACGCTGAGTGACCGACGAGATGGAGGGCTGATGGGTGCCGAACGGCATGCGATCGTCTGCACCGCCGCGCAGAAGGTGTTCAGGACCGGGATCCTCACCGGCCGGTCGGCCTTCGCGCCGGAGCTGGAAGCCTGGACCCTCCCGGCCGCGCGGGAGCTGCTCCACCGGTTCGTCGAGAACTACGACGGCTCGACGGACGAGTTCCTGGTCAAGCTCAAACGCCAGATCTCGGACGCCTCGGACGAGGCCGTCGTGCTCGCGGCCGAGCTGCTGTACGTCAACCTGGTGCCGCTGAACGCCGGGACGGTCGGCCAGGACCGCAAGTTCGAGATCATCGAGACCGTCCTGTCGTGGACGCCCCGCCGGGCCGCGATCCCCGCCGACCTCGCCGAGGCCGCCTCCACCGGCTCCATCAAGGGAGGGCAGGCGTTCCTCAACTACCGCTGGGCGCAGTTCGCCTTCCTCATCCGGGTCACTGTACGGCTGCTGGAGTCGACGCCCGCGGAGCGGGAGCGTCTGCTGGGCGACCCGTGGGCCTTCCGCGACCTGGCCCAGGCGGTGTTCGCCGACCACGATGGCAAGTACCGCGCCCGGTCCCAGCTGCACATCCTGCTCTTCCTGCTCTTCCCCGGCACCTACGAGCCCATCGCCAGCGAGCGGCACAAGCAACTGATCCGCGACGCTTTCGCCGATCGCCTCGCCGGGCCCGCCGGGGACGTCGACCGCGACCTCGCCGAGATCCGCAGGAGGCTGGAGCAGGAGAGCGGCCGCCCGGTCGGCTTCTACGCCGAACCCTGGCGGTCGAAGTGGCACCCTCCGGAGCGGCCCCGTCCGCAGAAGGGCTGGTTAGTGCGGGGCGCCAACGTGAAGGATGTCAACGTCATCCCCCGCTGGCTGGAGGAGGGGTTCTGCTCCGTCGCCTGGGCCGAGGCCGACGAGATCCCCGCCGGGGCCTCCCGGGAGGAGATCGGAGCCGTGGTCACCAAGGCGTACCCGGACGCCGTGAACGAGAGCAGGTCCGCCCACGTGCGCCAGCTCTCGCGGTTCCTCACCGAGATGCAGCCCGGTGACCTCGTCGCCACCGTGGACGGGGACACCGTCTACGTCGGGAAGGTCACCGGCGACGCCTTCTACGACGACACCGACGGCCGTGACCTGGCACGGCGGCGGCCGGTCGAGTGGAGTACTGAGAGCCCACTGAGCCGGCGCCGGTTGTCCGAGGCGGCCCAGGCGCGGCTGCGCGACCGCCGCACGGTCGTCGACCTCACCCGGGTGATGGCCGAGCTGGCGGCCGAGGCCGGCCTGGACGACGAGGTCACCGACGACGTCAAGATCGTCGACGAGACGCAGCCGCTGGTGGTCCCGGAGATCACGACCGCGTTCGCGGCCAAGCTGTTGATGCCGCATGACTGGCTGCGGGAGACCGCCGACCTGCTGGCGGCCAAACGCCAGCTCATCCTCTACGGCCCGCCCGGCACCGGGAAGACCTTCCTCGCCACCCGCCTCGCCGAGGAACTGGCCGGTCCCGAACGCACCGACCTGGTCCAGTTCCACCCCTCCTACGGCTACGAGGACTTCGTCGAGGGCTTCCGCCCCCGCCCGGCGGAGAACGGCACGATCGGCTTCGAGCTGGTCCCGGGCCCGTTCAAGCGGGCCGTCGAGGCGGCCGAGGCCGAACCGGGCAGGCCCTTCGTGCTGGTCATCGACGAGATCAACCGGGCGGACCTGGCCAAGGTCTTCGGCGAGCTGTACTTCCTGCTGGAGTACCGCAACCGGGAGATCAGCCTGCAGTACTCCCCGCACGAGAAGTTCAAGCTGCCGGAGAACGTGTTCGTCATCGGCACGATGAACACCGTCGACCGCTCGGTGGCGCTCGTCGACGCGGCCATGCGCCGCCGTTTCGCGTTCCGCGCGCTCGCCCCCGACCGGCCGCCCGTCGACGGCCTGCTCCGCCGCTGGCTGACCGAGAAGAACCTCCCCGACACCTCCGCCCGCCTGCTCGACGAGGTCAACCGCCGCCTCGCCGACCCCGACCGGGCGGTCGGCCCGTCCTACCTGATGACCCGCCAGGCCGCGCACCGGCGCGGGCTGGAGCGGATCTGGGCGACCGAGATCCTCCCGCTCCTGGAGGACCAGCTCTACGGGAGCGGCACCGACGTCGAGCAGGAGTACGGCCTGGCCGCGCTCCTGGAGACGCTGGGGATCGACCTGCCGTGAACGCCGCCGGGACACCTGTCGAGACCGTCCCCGTCGTCGAGCTGACCGAGACGTCGTCGGCGGTGCTCCCGCTGACCCCGGCCCAGGTGGCGACGCTGGTCGCGGTCCCCGAGCTCGTCGCCGTCACCCCGGACCGTTCCGGACGGTGGCGGGTGGCCGGGCGGCAGCGAGTCGGGACGGTGCGGCTCGGCACCGGCGACGGCGCGCTGGAACTGCGCCTCCATCCCAAGATCCCGGTCGGCCACCTGCTGGGATTGGTCGGCCACGCGGGCGGCGCCCCGGTCTGGCGGCGGGGCCGGGTCGAGGTCGCCGAGGCCGAGACGCTGGTGGCGGCCGTCGCGGACGCCTTCGCGCGCCTGGCGGAGGAGGCCCTGAACGGCGGGGTGCTGCACGGTTACGTCCACCGGGAGGAGGCGCTCACCGTGGTGCGCGGCCGCGTCCGCACCGGCGCCCAGCTCGGTCGCAGGCTCGGCATGCCCGTGCCGCTGGAGGTGGCCTTCGACGACCACACCGCTGACATCGCGGAGAACCGCATCCTGCTCGGCGCCCTGGAGCGGCTACGGAGCGTCCCCGGTGTCACCGCCGCCACGGCCGGGCTTCTGCGCCATCTCGCGGCCCGCCTGATCGGCGTCGTCCCGGTCCGCCCCGGCGCCCCGCTCCCGAGCTGGCGGGCCACCCGGCTCAACGAGCGGTACGTGCCCGCCCTGCGCTTCGCCGAGCTGGTCCTCGCCGGATCGTCGCTCCAGCAGGCCGGGCGTCCCGCCGTACGGATCAACGGGTTCGTCCTCGACCTGGCCCAGGTCTTCGAACGCTTCCTCACCGCCCGGTTGCGCGACCTGCTGACGCCGTACGGCGTGCGTTGCGAGGCCCAGCGGGGGAGCCACCGTCTGGACCGGAGCGGGCGGGTGCGGTTCCGGCCCGACATCATCGCCCACCGCCGCGGCCGGCCGGTGACCGTGGTCGACGCCAAGTACCAGGTGATGGAAGGGGACCCGCCCGCCGGGCACCTGTTCCAGATGATCTCCTACTGCACCGCCCTCGGCCTGGACCACGGGCACCTCGTCTACGCCGCGGGGAAGGCGCCCGCCGGGCCGTACCGCATCACCGGTTCCGGCATCACCGTCACCGCGCACGTCCTCGACCTCGGAGCGCCGCCCGAACGGCTCGACCGGGAGGCGCGGGAACTCGCGGAGCGGATCGCTTTCACAGGGCCGAGCGGGTGAACGGCGACCGCGCCGAGGCGTTGCGACCACGGCGGGACACTCCCGCGCCTCCCGTTCCTGACCGGAGCTCAGGAGGGGGAGGCGAAGCCCCGGGGGCGGCAGCACTGCTTGTACTTGCGGCCGGAGCCGCACCAGCAGGGGGCGTTGCGCTCGGGTGGCCAGGGCACCAGGTCGGCGTCCGGGCCGCGGCTCTCGGCGTAGGCCAGAACCGTGTCCGCGTCGGGCCGCCCGCCGGCCCGCTCCGCGAAGGACGCGAAGTCCTCGAACGAGCAGCGGAGCAGGGCGACCCGGACGTCCAGCTCCCCGGCCTCCAGGGCGCCGGTCTCCACCTCCGCCCGGTGCGCGTCCCAGTCCGCCCCCTCGGACTCCGCCAGTGACGGCCAGCGGCCGAGGAGGCGCTCGAAGTCGGCCCGGGGCCAGAACGGTTCGACGTCCGTCGTGGCGCGGTCGTGGTCGTCCGCCTCCAGGTCGTAGCCGCCTGTCCCCAGACCGTGGTCCTCGGCGAGGAGACGCCGCACCGCCGACGGCTCCGGCGGGGGAGCCTCGTCGGGAAACCCCATGGCCCGCCGTACCCGGCCGACCGCCGTGCCCAGCTGCTCGGTGCCGAAGCCGTCCCCGGCGTCGCGGGACCGGGCCTCGCCGGAGGCGAAGAGCTTCAGCGCGCCCGCGAGGTCGCCGGTCTCCTCGACGGACTCGCCGTAGATCTCGTAGGCGCTCCAGTCGTCCCGGCCGGCCCGCCGCACCTCCTGGAAGACCTCGGCGGCCTCGTCGGTCCGGCCGAGCTTGACCAGCAGCGCCGCGATCCAGGCCTTCGGCTCGGTCCGGTCGTCGCGGATGCCCTCGGCGTCGGCCCGCCGCAGGGTGGCCAGCGCCTCCTCCAGGCGGCCGAAGTCCTCCAGGACCCCGCTCACCGCGACCATGGCGAAGGCGGGTTCGAAGTCGTCGTCGCGGCGGGAGGGATCGTCCACGGCCGCGAGCAGGCGGGCGACCACCGGGTCGGGGGAGCCTGCCTTGAGGGCGTCGGGCAGGGCGAACTCGATGTCGCCGAGCGATACGAGGTCGTTCTTCGCGGGCATGCGGAGACCTTACGCTCCGGTCGGCGCGCGGGCCTGCCGTATCGGAGAAGCCGCCCGTACCTGTCGCCGGCTGTCAGGTACGGGCGGCACGATGGGGGCATGGAGACCCTGACGGCACGGCGGCTCGGCCGCGCGACGCTGGCCCGGCAGATGCTGCTCGCCCGGGAGGAGGGCGACGTCGTCACGGCGGTGGAGCGGCTCGGCGGCATGCAGGCGCAGGAGCCCCGGCACCCCTTCACCGGCCTGTGGACGCGGTTGGAGGGCTTCCGCCGCGAGGACCTGCACCGGGCGCTGCACGAGCGCGCCGTGGTCCGCGCCACGATGATGCGGGCCACGCTGCACCTGGTGAGCGCGGCCGACTACGCGAGGTTCCGGCCGGTCCTGGCGCCGTCGCTCGCCGCCGCCCTGCGCGGGCGCGGCGAGCTGACCGCCGGGCTGGACCTCGGCGCGCTGCTGCCCGTCGCCCGCGCCGTCCTCGCCGAGGGGCCGCGGGACTTCACCGAGCTGCGCGCCCTGCTCCAGCGGCACTTCCCCGAGGTCGACGAGCGCGCGCTGGGCTACGCCGTACGGATGAGCCTGCCCCTGGCCATGGTCCCCACCGAGGACCGCTGGGCCTTCCCGCCCGCCGCGAAGTTCGCCCTGGCCGAGGAGCTGCTGGACGTCCCGTGTGATGCCCTGTCCGACAGGCTGCCGGGCGCCGCGCCCGACATGCTGCCGGGTGCTCTGTCCGACATGCTGTCGGGTGCCGCGCCCGACGCTCCGCCCGACGCTCCGCCCGACGCTCCGCCGGATGCCGCGCCTGGTACGGAGACCGGGAGGACCGAGGAGCCGGGGGAGCCGGGGGACCCGGCAGGGGAGCTGGTGCTGCGCTACCTGGCGGCCTTCGGCCCGGCCACCGCCGCCGACGCGCAGACCTGGACCGGGCTGAAGGGGCTGCGCGCCGTACTGGACGGGCTCCGCCCCCGGCTGGCCGTCTTCCGCGACGAGAAGGGCAGGGAGCTGTTCGACCTGCCCGGCGCCCCGCGCCCGGACGAGGACACGCCGGCCCCGGCGCGCTTCCTGCCCGACTTCGACAGCCTGGTGCTCGCCCACGCCGACCGCACCCGGCTGATGGCAGAGGAGTACCGCGGGCGCGTCACCACCAAGAACCTCCGGGTGCGGGCCGTCTTCCTGTGGGACGGCACCGTCCGCGGCACCTGGCAGGCGGAGGTCGGGCGGAAGGCGGCCGTGCTGCGGCTGACCCCCTTCGAGCCGCTGCCGCGGGAGGCGCTCTCCGGGCTGACCGCGGAGGGGGAGGAGCTGCTGCGCTTCCTGGAGCCGGACGCCGCCGCGCCGCGCGGGGTCGTCATCGAGTCGGGAGGCGCGGGATGAACGGACAGCAGAATGTCCGGGGCAGGTTCTAGTCTGACGTCCTGCCCGGGCCCCGCGGGCGGGACCTCGCCGGAACGCGCCGAAGGAAAAGGACTGATCATGGACATCCTGCTCATCGCCGGACTGTGGCTCGACGGATCGGCGTGGAGCGACGTCGCGGCCGAACTCGAGGCGCTCGGCCACCGCCCCGTGCCGGTCGCCCTGCCCGGGCAGGGCGACGGATCGGCCTCGGCCACCCTGGACGACCAGGTGGCGGCCGTGCTCTCCGCCGTGGACTCGGCGGCCGGAGCGCCCATGGTGGTGGGGCATTCCGCCGCGTGCACCCTGGCCTGGCTGGCGGCCGACGCGCGCCCGGAGCGGGTCGCCAAGGTCGCGCTCGTCGGCGGCTTCCCGGCCGCCGACGGGCAGGCCTACGCCGACTTCTTCGCGCTGGAGGACGGCGTGATGCCCTTCCCCGGCTGGGGTCCGTTCGAAGGACCGGACTCCGCCGACCTCGGTGAGGAGGCCCGGCGGGAGTTCGCGTCCGCGGCGCTTCCCGTCCCCGCCGGGGTGGCGCAGGGCGTGGTGCGCCTGACGGACGAGCGGCGGTTCGCCGTCCCCGTCCTCGTCGTGTGCCCCGAGTTCACCCCCGCCCAGGCCCGGGAGTGGATCGCCGCCGGTGACGTGCCCGAGCTGGCCAGGGCCAAGAACCTCGAATTCGTGGACCTCGACGCGGGCCACTGGCCCATGATCACCAAGCCGGCCGAGCTGGCGCGGCTTCTGGCCGCGGCGGTCCCCGAGGCCTGACACCGCTGCCGGTGCCGGGCCGCGTGACGCGCCCGCACCGGCCGCACCGCCCGCACCGTCCGCGGGGGTGCGGTGAGCGAGCGGACACGCTGCAGCCCGTCGCCGCGCCGGTCCGGGCCGGTCACGGCGCCTCACCGGACAGCCGCCCGGACACGTCGCGGATCGCGTTCTGCAGCCCGGCGTCGCCCGGCACCTCCTGGACGAAGTACCACCAGAAACCGCCGCCCAGGCTCCACGGGTAGCCGAGCGCGGCGGCGTAGTAGTGCCCGGCCAGCGCCCGGCGGGCCGCCGCGGTGTCGGCGGCGTCGAACGCCCAGTACGCCTTGGTGGTGTCGGCGCTCCAGTAGCCGAGCTCGCCCAGCGCGATCCTCTGCTCCGGGAACTCCGCGTGCAGGGCGTTCATCACCTGGTCGAAGGCGAGCCCCAGCGGCGCGTCCTCGGCGTAGACCGAGAGCGCCACCACGTCGACGTCCTCGCGGACGGCGGCGGGCAGGTTCTCCCTGGCCCAGGTGAAGACGGACCACCGGGCGGCGTCGGTGCCCAGCTGCCAGTAGAGCGTCACGACGACCTTGGCCTGCGGCCGGACCGCGCGCACGTAGGCGGCCGCGTCGGCGATCTTGTTGGTGATCCGGTCGTCGTCCGCGACCGGCCGCTGGCCCGTGCAGCCGCCGTCCACCCAGCAGCCGTTGACCTCGTTGCCCACCTCCCACGCCTCGATCTCCGGGTAGGCGTCGACGTAGGCCTTCACCCTGGCCAGGTAGGCGGCGCGGGTGTTCTCCCGGGCGAAGGCCGAGTCCAGCGGCTGGCCGAGCACCTTCAGCCCGGCGGCGCGGGCGGCCCGCACCGCGGCCCGGTAGTGCCCGGGGTCACCGCGGTCCTCGTCCGGCTCGAAGACGATCCGCACCCAGCCGTCCGGCCCGGTCAGCCAGCGCGCCAGCTCCGGCCGCCCGCGGTGCCCGGCGACCTCGGTCACGGTCAGGCCCGTCCAGGTCTCCGCGCCGCGGGCCGCCGCGGAGGCGGGGCCGTACTCGCCGAGCATCAGGTCGTTCGCGGTGTGCAGGGCGTCCAGCGCGCGCTGGCCGTGGCCGCCCCGCTCGGCGTCGGAGGCCGCGGCGCGGGCCCGGTCCAGTTCGGCGGCGGCCGCGGCGTAGGCGCGCTCGAACGCCGCCGAGCGCCGGTAGCCGCTCCGTACGGCCAGCGCCGCGTCGAGCCTGCGCCGGGCGTCCAGCGCCGCCTGGTGGTTGAAGACGACGGTCCCGCGGCCGGTGAAACCGGTCCCGCCGTTGTCCAGGATCACGGTGGAGTAGCCGCGCGAGGTCGGCCAGTTGACGGCGAAGGCCACCGCCCGGTCCGGGACGTCGAACCGCCAGCGGCCGGGCGGGTCCCCGGCGTACAGCGGCCACTCCCGCACGACCTGCAGGGTCGCCGGGTCGAGCAGCGCGTCGCTGTCGGAGCCGCCGCTGCCGTGCATCACCTTCTTGACGGCCGCGCCGGTCAGCTCGGCGCCCTTCCCGGCGGCGTCGTAGAACTTCAGGACGACGGTCTCGTCGCCGGTGCGGGTGGACGACAGCATGACCCCCGCGACGAGGAGGAGCAGGACGGCGAGGAGCGAGGGCAGGCCGAACCGCCGTGCTCCTCCGCCCGCACCGCGCAGCGGTCCCGGCCGGGCCCTTCCGCGTGCACTCCGCAGGAATCCCGGCCGCGCACGTCCGTCCGTGCGCCGCAGGGATCCCGGCCGGGCGTCCCTGCCCGCGCTCCGCAGGAATCCCGGCCGCGCACCTCCGCCCGCGCGCCTGCGGTGCCGGGGCGTGCCGGAGGTCCCCACGGCCTGCTCGGGGCGGGCGGGGGGATGCGGAGAGCGGTGTTCGCGCATGCACGTCTGTTTCCGGGGGCGACGGTTGCCGATGCATGCTATGCGTTAATGACTGTTTGTCCTATTCGGTGTTGTTCTCCGCGTGCAGGCGGGTCAGTGCACCTGCTCGCCGCCGACGAAGGTCATGGCCGCCTTCGTGCGCCAGATGTCCTCCGGCGGCCCGGCGAACGGGTCGCGGTCCAGCACCACGAGGTCGGCGCGGTTGCCGGGGGCGATCGTGCCCGCCTCGTCGTCGTGGTCGATCCACGCCGACCCGGCCGTGTAGGCGGTCAGCGCGGTGGCCAGGTCGAGCGCCTGCCCCGGCAGGAACGGCGTCTGCGCCGTCGGGTAGTCCGCGTGCACCGAGCCGCCCGGCTCGGTGCGGTTGACCGCCACGTGCATGCCCTGGAGCGGGTCGGCGTTGGAGACCGGCCAGTCGCTGCCGGCGCAGAACCGGGTCCCCGCGCGCAGCAGGTCGGCGAAGGGGTACTGCCACGACGAGCGCTCCTCGCCCAGGAAGGGGAGGGTCAGCTCGTCCATCTGCGCGTGGTGGGTGGCCCACAGCGGCTGCAGGTTGGCGGTGACGCCGAGCCGGGCGAAGCGCGGCACGTCGGCCGGGGTGACGATCTGCAGGTGCGCGATGTGGTGGCGGCGGTCGAGCCGGGTGGCCGGGTCGGTGCCCTCCAGCGCGTCCAGCGCCTCGCGCACCGCCCGCTCGCCGATCGCGTGGAAGTGCACCTGGAAGCCGTGCCGGTCCAGCGCGGCGACGTATCCCTTCAGCGCCTCGGGATCGACGTAGGACAGGCCCGTCCCGCCGCAGCGGCAGTAGGGCTCGATCACCGCGGCGGTGAAGTTCTCGGCGATGCCGTCCTGCATGATCTTCACGGAGGTCGCCCGGAACGTCTCCAGGCCCTCGGCGGCCCTGCGCCGCTCCAGCAGCTCGCCGATCTGCTCGGCGCCGCGCGTCCGGTCCCACCACAGCGCGCCGACCACGCGGGCCTTCAGCCTCCCGGAGGACGCGGCGGAGACGTAGGTCGGCAGCTGGTCGTCCGATCCGGCGTAGGAGCCGACGATCGCGTCCTGCCAGCCGGTGATCCCCAGGGAGAACAGGTGGGACTGGGCCGCCAGCAGCGCCTCCAGCAGGTCCCGCCCGGTCGGGCGCGGGGTGAGCAGGCCCACCAGGTCCATCGCGCCCTCGTGCAGCACGCCGCTCGGCGTGCCGTCGGCGTCGCGCTCGATCCGGCCGTCGGCAGGGTCGGGGGTGTCGCGGGTGATCCCGGCGATCTCCAGGGCCCGGCCGTTCACCCAGGCGGCGTGGTGGTCGCGCTGGATCAGGTAGGCGGGCCGGTCCAGGAAGTCGAGCTGCGCGCGGTGCGGCAGGCCGCCGGGGAAGGCCGACATGTCCCAGCCGCCGCCGTCGATCCACTCCCGGTCCGGATGGGCCGCGGCGTAGCCGGAGATCCTCTCCAGGTACTCCGGGAGACCGTAGACCCCCGACAGGTCGCACCTGGCCCGCTCCAGCCCGGCCTGGACCGGGTGCAGGTGGGCGTCGGTGATCCCCGGGATCAGCAGGCCGCCGCCCAGGTCGACGGTCTCGCAGCGGGGGGCGGCCAGCCGCGCGAGGTCGGCCTCGGCCCCGGCGGCGGCGATCCGCCCGTCGCGGACCAGTACGGCCTCGGCGAAGGAGCCGGCGGCCAGGAAGGCGCGCCCGCCCCGGAAGAGCAGGTCCGTCATGCGTTCACCTCGGAGGTCTCCTGGGGGTCTGCGGTCATCGGGTCGCCGGGTCGGCGACAGGGTCGGCGGCCGCGGTGTCCCGGCGGCGGTGTCGGCCGCCGGGGCCGCGGCGGCGCACGCGGCGGTGTCGGTGGTAGGGGCGGCGGCGGCCGGGTCAGCGGCCGGTGATGGAGTCGGCCAGCCGGGCCAGCACGGAGGTGCGGCCGAGCCCGGTCCGCTCCCGGGCGTCGGCCCGGCGGTACAGGTCGTACATGGTGTGCACCCCGATCCAGCGCAGCGGTTCGATCTCCCAGCTTCGCACCCTGCGGTCCACCCACGGCAGGGAGGCCAGCTCGCTCTCCTCGCGCAGGACGAGGTCCCGCAGCGTACGGCCGGCGAGGTTGGCCGCGGTCACCCCGTGGCCGGTGTAGCCGCCCGCCCAGCCGATCCCGGTGGCGTGGTCCACGTGCACGGTCGCGCACCAGTCGCGCGGCACGCCCAGCACCCCGGACCAGGTGTGCGCCACGCGCGAGGCCCGCACCGCGGGGAACATCTGCGTCAGCAGCTCCCACAGGGCCTCGACCGTCCAGGCGTGCGTGCGCCCCCGGTCGTCCACCCGCGAGCCGTACAGGTACGGCTTGCCGCGACCGCCGAACGCGATCCGCCCGTCGGCGGTCCGCTGGGCGTACATGTAGTAGTGCGCCAGGTCGCCGAGGAGCTCGCAGCCCTCCCAGCCGATCTCGTCCCAGAGCGCGCCCAGCGGCTCGGTGACGATCATCGAGCTGTTCATCGGCAGCCAGGCCCGGTGGTACTGCCGCAGCCCGGCGGTGAACCCCTCGGTGGCCCGGATGACGTACGGCGCGCGGACCGTCCCGTACGGCGTGCGCGCCGTGCGCGGCGCGATCCCGGTCACCGGGGTGCGCTCGAAGACCTCCACGCCGAGCCCCCGCACGGTCTCGGCCAGCCCCCGGACCAGCCTGGCCGGCTGGATCCTGGCGCAGTGCGGGCTCCAGACCGCGCCGACCGCCCCGCTGACCCGCAGGCGGCGCTCCCGCTCGTCCGGCTCCAGCAGCCGCAGGTCGCCCTCGGTCCAGCCCCAGTGGCGCGCGTGGGCGACAAGCTCGTGCAGGCGCCGCTCCTGGGCGGCGTTGGTGGCCACGGTGGTGACGCCGCCCTTGACGACGTCGGCGTCGATCCGCTCGTCCCGGGCGACGGCGACGACCTCGTCGACCGTCTCGAACATCACCCGCTGGAAGCGCCGGGCCGCGTCGTCCCCGTGCGTGCGCGCGTAGCGCTCGGGGGTCCCGGCCAGCTCGCCGACCAGCCAGCCGCCGTTGCGCCCGGACGCGCCGTACCCGGCGAACTCCCTCTCCAGCACGACGACGCGCAGGGCCGGATCGGCCTTCTTCAGGTAGTACGCGGTCCACAGGCCGGTGTAACCGGCGCCGACGATCACCACGTCGGCGTCGCGGTCGCCCTCCAGTGGGGTTCCCGCCTCGGGGACGCCGAGGGAGCGGAACCAGAAGGAGACGTCACCGTTGACGAAGTCATCCGAAAGGGGGACAAGCGTGCTCATGTCCCCACATCCTGCTATATCCGTCAGTCGGGCCGCGCCTCCCGACGGAAACCGTTGCGTAACCGCGTCATGAATGATCTTTGGAGACGTAACGGCGGCCTCACTCCCGCGTAGCAGCGCCGTAACAGGGCTCCGTCAGGCTCTGTGCCAGACGGAAGGAGCGTTCCGATGGGGTTCTTGCGGATTCGTACGACGGTGGACGAGCGGCCGGGACGGCTGGCCTCGCTGGCCGCCGCGCTCGCGGAGAAGGGCGGCAACATCCTCGGCCTGAGCGTCCACCCCGACGCCGACGGCACGGTGGACGAGTTCGTCGCCGAGATCCCCGCCGCCCCCGAGGCCGTGCGGGAGGCGCTGGAGGCGGTCGGCGGGCGCCGGGTCCAGGTGGTGCCGGCCTGCGCCCACGAGCTGACCGACGAGCCCACCCGGGCCCTGCTGCTCGCCTCCCGGCTGCGGACCGCGCCCTGGCGCCTGCCGGAGCTGCTCAAGGAGCTGCTGCGCGCCGACGACGCCCGGTGGGTCTACGGTTCCGACATGAGCGACCTGCCCGACCCGACCCTGCTGACCCTGCCGGTGGCCGCCCGCCGGGCGATCCGGCTGCGCCGCGGCGACCTGCCGTTCACGCTGACCGAGGCCGCCCGCGCCGCCGCGTTCGTCCGGCTGGCCCAGCCCCCGGCCGAGGAGGTCGACCCGGCCGAGCGGTCCGTCAAGCTGGCCGACGGCACCGAGACCGAGATCCGGCCGCTCACCTCCGTCTACCGCGAGGCCGTCCGCGACCTGCACGACCGCTGCTCACCGGAGAGCCGCCGCTTCCGCTACTTCACCGCGATGCCCGCGCTGCCCGAGCGCGTCTTCGACCGGCTCTGCGACCGCGGGCGCGGGCACTCCGTCGTCGCCGGGCGCGACGGGCAGGTGGTCGCGCTGGCCAGCCTGATGTTCACCCCCGACCCCGGGATCGCCGAGATGGCCTTCCTCGTCGAGGACCGCTGGCAGGGCCGGGGGCTGGGCGCCGCCCTGGCCCGGATGCTCGTCGCCGAGGCCCGCGACCTGGGCTTCGCCGAGGTGAGGGCGACGCTGCTCTCCGACAACGTGCGGATGCGCCGGCTCCTGGTCTCGCTCGGCGCGACCCTCGGCTACACCGACGACCCCGGCGTGGTGGAGGCCAGGCTGGCCATAGGCGTGATGGCGACGGCCTCCCCGAGCTGAACCCGTCACCGGCTCCCCTGGTTCGAAGGGAGCTCAGGGCCCTTCGAACCAGGGGGATCACCCCTCCCGCCCGGCCGTGCCCGCCTCCGGCGGCTCCGCCGCGGGCCGCATCCCCGGCTCCGCCGCGGGCCGCATCTCCGGCTCCGCCGTTCCCGTTTCCGCCGCCCCCGCCGCGAGCCGTACCGCCGCCTCCGCCGCCCCGGCCCCCTGCGGTTCCGCCGCGGGCCGCGTCACCGGGCCCTCCGGCCCGTGCGGCCCCTGCGGAGCGCCCAGGGCGTCCAGGCGGCGCCCGATCCGGTCCAGGCTCTCCTGGATCCGGTCCAGCTTCTCGACCAGCGACGGCCCCAGCCCGGTGAGCACCTCCTCGGCGGTGACGAGCCGGCCCCGGTGGCCCCGGCCGCCGAGCACCGCGACCACGTGGGCCCGTACGGCCTCCAGCCGCGCCCCCCGATCGGTCAGCACCCGCGCCGCGAGCCCCTCGCCCTCGCGGATCAGGCCGAGCAGGAGGTGCTCGGTGCCGATGTAGGTGTGGCGCAGGTCGAGCGCCTCCCGCAGCGACAGCTCCAGCACCTTCTTGGCGCGGGGGGTGAACGGGACGTGCCCGGGCGGCGGGTCCGAGCCCCGGCCGACGACCTCCTCGACGTCGCCGCGGACCTGCTCCAGGCCGAGGCCGAAGGACTGCAGCGCGCGGGCCGCGACGCCGCCCTCCTCGCTGAGCAGGCCGAGCAGGACGTGCTCGGTGCCGATGTGGTCGTGGCCGAGCCGCCGGGCCTCCTCCTGGGCCAGGACCACGACACGGCGGGCACGATCGGTGAAGCGCTCGAACACGGAGGGCCTCCGATGGGGGCGTCGAGTTGCTCTTGCCCCCCACTATGCGCCCGTTCCGCCGCCCAGCGGGAGGACCGGCCGATCGGCCTATCCTGACATTCTCATGTGAGATTTATGTCCGATCTCTATCCGGTTGCCGCCCCGGCTGCCTAAGGTCGGCCGCATGACGATCCACGACTTCATCGACGCGCTGCCCAAGGCCGAGCTCCACGTCCACCTCGTCGGCTCGGCGTCGGTGCCCACGGTGCTCGAACTGTCCCGCCGCCACCCCGGCGGCGGGGTGCCGACCACCGAGGAGGAGCTGCGGGCGTTCTACCGGTTCCGCGACTTCGCCGAGTTCGCCGCCGCCTACGGGGCGGTCAACGCCCTGGTCCGCGAGCCCGAGGACGTGGCCACCCTGGTGACGGGCCTGGCCCGGGACCTGGCCGCGCAGAACGGGCGCTACGCCGAGGTGACCGTCACGCCGTACGCCCACCACGTCGTCGGGATGCCGCCGAAGGAGGTCACCGAGGCGCTGGACCTGGCCGCCCGGCGCTCCCTGGACGAGCACGGCGTCCGGATCGGGTACATCTTCGACATCCCCGGCGAGTACGGCGCCGAGGCCGCCCGGGTCACCCTGGACCACGCTCTGCAGAATCCTCCCCGGGCATTGGTAGCTTTCGGCCTGGCGGGGATCGAGCAGGAGCGCGTCCACCACCGCGACGCCTTCCGGGACGCCTTCCGCGCCGCCACGGCCGCCGGCCTGCACAGCGTGCCGCACGCGGGGGAGATGACCGGTCCCGAGACGATCTGGGAGGTCGTCGACCACCTCGGCGCCGAGCGGATCGGCCACGGCATCTCCTGCCTGGACGACCCCCGCCTCGTCGCCCGGCTGCGCGACGAGCGGATCTGGCTGGACGTCTGCCCCGTCTCCAACGTCCGCACCGGCCAGGTCGCCCGGATCGAGGACCACCCGCTCCCGCGCCTGCTGGCCGAGGGCCTGTCCGTCACGCTGGGCAGCGACGACCCGCCGATGTTCGCCACCACGCTGACGAACGAGTACCGCGTCGCCGCCGACGTCTTCGGCCTCGACCGCCCGGCTCTGGCGGTCCTGGCCCGCAACGCCGTCACCGCCTCCTACCTCGACCCCGCGGCCCAGCGCTCCCTGACCGCCGAGATCGACGCCCTGCTCTGAGAGCACCCGGCGGGATGGTCTCCGCCGCGCGTCCGGACCCGGTCTCCGGCTCGCCGACGGGCCCCCGGACCGACCAGGACTCCGCGGCCCGGCCGGCTCCGCGAGGTCGCCGGGGTTCGTCAGCCGCCGAGTGCGGACAGGACGGGTCCCAGGTCCCAGTAGGCGCGCAGCGAGACGATCCGCCCGTCGCCGCCTGCACGGTAGACGAAGACGCCGTCGTAGCCGGCGGAGGCGCCGCTGGGGAAGCGGACGGAGACCGAGGCCACGACCGCTGCCTCATCGCCCGCCGGATGCACCGCGGCGATCTCGAAGCGCACCTCGTTGGCGGCGACGGTGAGATCCCAGAAGCGTTCGAGGGCGGCCGTCCCCCGCAGTCCGGTGCCGTCGGGGTCCAGCGGGGAGCCGCCGACCGGGTCGTGGAGCACGGCGTCCGGCGCGTAGCAGGCGAGCCAGGCGTCCCGGTCGCCGGCGCCGACCGCGCCCATCGCGGTGAGCGCGGCGACGGCCGCCGGGTGGGTGGTGTCCATCGGGTGCCTCCTCAGGAGCCTTCTGCTTGACACGTGTCAAGCTAGGGCTATGCTTGACACGTGTCAAGCACGCGATCGCGCATCCTGGAGACCGCCCGGCGGCTCATCACCGAGCAGGGGCCCCGGGTCTCGATGGCCGATGTGGCCCGCGCGGCCGGGATCTCCCGGCAGGCGGTCTACCTCCATTTCGGCTCCCGGGCGAGCCTGCTCGTGGCCGTCGTGCGGGACATGGACGAACGCGACGGGATCCGCGCGCGCTGCGAGAGGGCGTTGACCGGGGAGGAGCCCGTCGAGGCGTTCCGCGCCTTCCTGCGCGCCTGGCTGCGCTACGCGGCGACGATCCATCCGGTGGCCTCGGTGCTGCTGGCCTCCCGTCGTGACGACCCCGACGCCGCCGCGGCCTGGAACGACCGGATGGGCGAGCTCCACGAGGGGTTCCTCCTCGCCGCGCGCCGGCTGGGAACCGCCGGGCGGCTGAGGCCCGGCCTGGCCCCGGACGTCGCCGCCGACCTGGCGTGGGCGATGACCTCGGTCCCCGTCTGGGAGCAGCTGACCGCCGACCGGGGCAGGAGCGCCGACGAAGTCGAGGAGCACCTGGTCGGCGCCGTGATCGCCGCCCTCACCGGCGACCCGCCGCCGGAGGCCGCCCGCGGATGAGCGCCGCCGATGTCCGAGGGCCGTTCATGCCCGGGGGCCATCCGCGCCTGAGCGCCGCCCAGGCCCGGCAGCACCCGGCGCTACCCGATCCGTCCGTCCTCGGCCGCCCAGCCGGCGCACTCGCCCAGGTAGGCGCTCAGGTGCTCGGCCGCGAAGCGGCCGGCGTCCCAGTCCTCGGCGGACGCCGCCGACGGGTCGGCGCTGATGTAGGCCCGGCCCCGGCGACCGGTCCGTGGAGGCGGTGACGGGCCCGAGGTGGTCGAGGACGGACCGGAGACGGTCGCCACCGGTCCGTGCGGGCGGTGACCGGTCCGTGCGGGCGGTGACCGGCCCGGCGGGAGGGCCGCGACCGCGACCGGGCTCGCTCAGGCGCCGGCGGCGCCTCGGAGCAGTGAGCGGAGGATCTCCGCCGAGTGGGTCCACAGCAGCGAGCCGCCCGCCTCGGGGACGACGCGGCGGCGGGCGGTGGGGATGCGGCGGGCCAGGGTGGCGCCGAGGTCGGGGGAGTGGACCGGGCTGGTGTCGTGCGGGCCGTACCAGAGGTCGACCGGGACGGCGATGCCCGCGGGGTCGAACGGCCAGCGGCCCGAGGCCAGGACGGTGTCGCGGGCGTACCCGGCGGGTCCCTGGGAGAACGCCTCGGCCATGGCCCGGCGGTAGGCCCGCTCGAACGGCGGCTGCAGGTAGACCTCACGGTCGACGGCGGAAGCCCCCGCGATGGCGATCTGCCACATCGTCTCGGGGTCGCCGAAGCCGGCGAAGGACGCCTCCGCGGCGGCGGGATCGCTCGCCACGGCCTCCACCATGCCCCGGACCTGGGGGATCAGCGCGTCGGCGAATCCGGGCGCGGCCAGCTCGTCGGTGCCGGAGACGATCGCCGCGGACGTGGCGAGCCCCGCCGCCGCGCACGCCAGGGCGAAGGGCGCGCCCTGCGAGTAGCCGACGACCGCCAGGCCGTCCAGCCTGCGGTCCACGGCGAGGCGGCGCACGTCGTCCGCCCAGCCCTGCAGCGTCCGGCCGGGCGCGGGATCGGAGGCGCCGAGGCCGGGGCGGTCCACCGAGACGAGGCGGACCCCGAGGTCGTCCAGGACGTCCGCGCCGAACCCCAGCCACCGGCTCGTGGCCGCTCCCGGGCAGAGCAGCACCGGCGCCCCGCCCGTCGGCCCCCACTCGGCCCAGCCCAGCGACCGGCCGTCGGGAAGCCTGCTCCGTCCCAGCCGCTCCGGCTCCGCGATCCTCATCGTCATGACCGAAATGATGCCTAAATCACGAGATGGTGCGCATCCGAATTTCGTCCCCTCAGGGAGAGGAGATCCGGCTCAGGGAGGCGGGGATCTTCGCCGCGGAGGCGCGGTCCAGCAGGAACAGGGTGCGCCGCCGCCCCCGGGCGCCGGCCGCCGGGACCTGCACCGGTCCCGAGTCGTCCGACAGCGCCAGCCGTACGGCTCCCGCCTTGTCCGCGCCCGCCGCGACCACCCACACCTCGCGCGCGCCCCGGATGACCGGCATCGTCAGCGAGATCCGGGTGGGCGGCGGCTTGGGGGAGCCGTGCACCGCGACCGCGGGCCGGGTGTCGTACAGCGCGGGCATCTCCGGGAACAGCGAGGCCACGTGGGCGTCCGGGCCCATGCCCAGCAGCAGCACGTCGAAGGAGGGCGCCGGGCCGTGGTCCTCGGGCCGGGCGGCGCGGCGCAGCTCCTCGGCGTAGGCGTCCGCCGACTCCTCGGCGGTCAGCCCGGCGTCGGGGCCGCGCATCACGTGCACGCGCGCCGGGTCGAGGTCGACGTGGTCCAGCAGCGCCGCGCGGGCGCCCGTCTCGTTGCGGTCGGGGTCGCCGGAGGGCAGGAAGCGCTCGTCGCCCCACCAGACGTCCAGGTTGCGCCAGTCGACGGCGTCGCGGGCCGGGCTGGCGGCGATCTCGGCCAGGGTGGCGATGCCCACGGTGCCGCCGGTCAGGACCAGGGAGGCCGAGCCCGTGGCCGACTGCGCGTCGACCAGACGGGTGATCACCCGGGCGGCGACGGCCTTGGCCAGCATGTCGGCGTCGCGGTGGACGACGACGTTGGGAACACTCACAGCGCGCTCTCTCTGATTCGAGGAATCGGAAGACCCGCGGGGGTCGCGGGGTCGCGGAGGAACCGGAAGGCCCGGAGCCGCGGGACCCGGCGGGAGGGCGTCCCGCGGACCGGCCGCGGGACGCCCTCCCGTCAGGACTTGTGCGTGCGGGCGACCCGCCGGATCGCCGCCTCGTAGACCTCGTCCGGGTCCAGCCGGCGCAGCTCCTCGGCGAGCAGTTCCGCCGTCGGCCGCCGGGTCAGGGCCACCTGGCGGTTCGGCTGCCCCGGGCGCGACAGCGTGGCCAGCCGCGCGTCGGAGCGGCTGATGACGATGTCGCCCTCGGCGGTGGTCAGCCTGACCGCCGTCAGGCCGGGGCCGCCGGACTCCGCCACCTTCATCGGGGCGCCCAGCCGCTCACCGAGCCAGGCGGCCAGCAGCGGGGCGCTGGAGTGGTCGGGCGAGCCCTCCACCAGGCCCCTCTTGACCTTGCCCACCGGCTGGTCGAACGCGGCGGCCAGCAGGCTCCGCCACGGCGTCAGCCGGGTCCACGCCAGATCGGTGTCGCCCGGCACGTAGGCCCGGGCCCGGCTCGCGATCGCCCGCACCGACGGCGTCGCCGCACGGGCGTCGACGATCCGGCGCTGGGCGAGCGCCCCGACCGGGTCCTCGGCGGGCACCTCCGGGGACTCCCCCGGCCACCAGGCGACCACCGGCGTGTCGGTGAGCAGCAGAGGGCTGACCACCGAGTCGGCGTGCCGGGTCAGCTCGCCGTACAGCCGGAGCAGGATCACCTCGCCCGGCGTGCTCTCGCCGACCCGCAGCTCCGCGTCGAGCCGGTTCGGCTCGTCGGCGCCGCGGGTGATGACGACCAGGATCCGCGAGGGGTGCTCGCGGGCCGCCTCGGTCGCGGCGCGCACCGCGTCGTACTGGCTGCCCTCGTCGCAGAGCACCACCAGGGTCAGCACCATGCCGACCGCCGGGCTGCCCAGCTGGTGGCGCAGATGGGTGAGCTGGGAGGAGATCTTCGACGCGGTGGTGTCGGTGAGCATGAAGCTCGTCATCGTTAGAGCCTCCTCCAGACGCGTCCGTCGCGGGCCATCATCGCGTCGGCCGAGGCCGGGCCCCAGCTGCCCGCCGGATACTCCTCCGGCGGGCCCTGCGAGGCCCAGAACTCCTCGATCGGGTCGAGGATCTTCCACGACAGCTCCACCTCGCGCTGGTGCGGGAAGAGCGGCGGGTCGCCGATCAGCACGTCCAGCAGCAGCCGCTCGTAGGCCTCGGGGGAGGACTCCATGAACGACTCGCCGTAGGCGAAGTCCATCGAGACGTCCCGGACCTCCATCGCGGTGCCCGGCACCTTGGAGCCGAACCGCACGGTGATGCCCTCGTCCGGCTGGACCCGGATGACCAGGGCGTTGTGCCCCAGGATCTCGGTGTCGTCCTTGCTGAACGGCAGGTGCGGCGCCTTCTGGAACACCACGGCGACCTCGGTCGTCCGGCGGCCCAGCCGCTTGCCGGTGCGCAGGTAGAACGGCACCCCCGCCCAGCGGCGGTTGGCGATCTCCAGCTTGATCGCGGCGTAGGTCTCGGTGATGGAGTCGGCGGGGATGCCCTCCTCCTCGACGTAGCCGACGACCGGCTCACCGCCCTGCCAGCCCGCGGCGTACCGCCCGCGGGCGGTGGCCAGCGACAGGTCGTGCGGGAGCTGCACCGCCTTGAGCACCTTCTCCTTCTCCCGGCGCAGCGAGTCGGCGTCGAAGGAGGTCGGGTCCTCCATCGCGACCAGCGCCAGCAGCTGGAGCAGGTGGTTCTGGATCACGTCGCGGGCCGCGCCGATGCCGTCGTAGTAGCCCGCCCGGCCGCCGATGCCGATGTCCTCGGCCATCGTGATCTGGACGTGGTCGACGTACCCGCGGTTCCAGATCGGCTCGAACAGGTTGTTGGCGAAGCGCAGCGCCATGACGTTCTGGACGGTCTCCTTGCCCAGGTAGTGGTCGATGCGGAACACCGAGCTCTCCGGGAAGACCGCGCTGGTGATCGCGTTGAGCTCGTGGGCGCTCTTCAGGTCGTGCCCGAACGGCTTCTCGATGACCACCCGGCGCCAGGCCCCGGCGGGGCCGTGCGCCAGATCGGTCCGCTTGAGCTGCTCGACCACGACCGGGAAGAACTTCGGCGGCACCGACAGGTAGAACCCGTAGTTGCCGCCGGTGCCCCGGGTCTCGTCGATCTCCTTGAGCATCATCGCCAGCGCGTCGAACGCACCGTCGTCGGTGAACTCGCCCGGACAGAAGAAGACGCCCTCCGACAACTGCTTCCAGACCTCCTCGCGGAACGGCGTGCGCGCGTGCTGCTTGACCGCGTCGTACGTCAGCTTCGCGAAGTCCTGGTCGGCCCAGTCGCGGCGGGCGAAACCGACCAGGGAGAAGCCCGGGGGCAGCAGCCCCCGGTTCGCCAGGTCGTAGATCGCCGGGAGCAGTTTCTTGCGCGCCAGGTCGCCCGTCACGCCGAACAGGACCAGTACACACGGTCCCGCCACGCGGGGCAGGCGCTTGTCGCGGGGGTCGCGCAGCGGGTTGGCCGCCACGACCTCCTCGGTGGTGCCGGTGACCGCGGCCGCCGATGCGGCGGCCACGGACTCCTCGGGGGTGCCCACCTGCTCCTGGTCGGTCATTCAGACCTCCCGCGCTGCCGCGAGCAGGCGCGCGACCCCGGCCGCGCGGTCGGTCAGGTGCAGTCGCACGGTCGGGCGCGCCCGGCCGGTCAGCGCGCCCTGGTCGCCCAGCGCCTGGGCGAGCTGGAGCCGGCCCAGGGTGTACGGCTTGCCCGGCACGTCCAGGTCGGCCTCGACCGCACCGGTGATCTGCAGGAACACGCCGTTCTGCGGGCCGCCCTTGTGGTACTGGCCGGTGGAGTGCAGGAACCGGGGCCCCCACCCGAAGGTGACGGGCCGGTCGGTGCGTACGGCGAGCAGGCCGCGCAGCGTGGCCGGGTCGGCCGCGCTCCACGCGTCGGTCATGGCCTCGAACGAGGCGCCCTCGGCCACGGGGGCGTCGAAGGCCGCCTCCCGGTCGAGGTAGGCCATGATCGCCAGGTAGCCGCCGTCGTCCGGGATGTCCCGCAGCAGCCGGGTGAACACCTCCGACAGGTCCTTGGCGTCCTCCAGGCCCTCGCCGTACACCTCGACGGGTCCGTCGACCAGCGCCGGAGCGCCGGCCGGCAGCTCGCCGGCGGCCAGCAGCCGGTTGGTGTTCTCCTTGGACTCGGTCACGTTCGGCTGGTCGAACGGGTCGATGCCCAGGACCCGGCCGGCGACCGCGGTGGCGTACTCCCAGACGAGGAACTGCGCGCCCAGCGGGCCGGCGACGGTCACCGAGCCGTCGGAGTCGATCCCGGCGACCAGCTCGTCGTCGGCGTCGGTGGGGTCGGCGCCGACGATCGGCAGGATGCCCTTGCCGGACTTGCCGGTGGACTCGGCGACCAGCTGCTCGATCCAGTCGGGCAGGCCGTTGATCTCCGACAGGCCGTCCTCGAGGACCAGCTTGTCGCGCCCGGCCAGCGCGGCGGCGCCCAGAGCGGCGCCGAGCTCCAGACCGGGGTTGCCCTCGGCCTGCGCCAGCAGCGGCTGCACCGCGGCGGCGTCGTCGAGCAGCTTCAGCACGTCGGCCCCGGCCAGCGCGCTGGGCACCAGGCCGAACGCCGACAGCGCGCTGTAGCGCCCGCCCACGTTGGGGTCGGCGAGGATGACCGGGTAGCCCGCCTCGATGGCGGACTGCTCCAGCGGCGAGCCCGGGTCGGTGACCACGACGATCCGCTCGGCCGGGTCGATCCCGGCGTCGCGGAAGGCCTGCTCGTAGATCCGGCGGTGGCTGTCGGTCTCGACCGTGCCGCCGCTCTTGCTGGCCACCACGACGACGGTGCGCTCCAGCCGGTCGGCCAGGGCGCGGCCGACCTGGGCCGGGTCGGTGGTGTCGAGCACCGTCAGCGGCACGTCGGCGCTGGCGCAGATGACCTCGGGGGCGAGCGAGGAGCCGCCCATGCCGGCCAGGACCACGTGGTCCAGGCCCTGCGCCCGGGCCCGCTCGACCAGGATGCCGATCTCGGGGAGCAGCTCCCGGCTGGTCAGGGGCAGGGTGAGCCAGCCCAGGCGGACGGCCGCCTCGGCCCGGGCCTCCTCGCCCCACAGCGTGGCGTCGCCCGCGGACAGGCGCTCGTGCACCCCGTCGGCGACGAGGGACCGGACCGCCTCGGCGGCCTGCTCGGCCAGACGGTCCTCGTTGAACGTCACGGAGACTGCCATGGGACTCACGCCTTCCGCAGTTCGGCGGTGACGGTGGCCAGGAGCTCGTTCCAGGAGGCCTCGAACTTCTCCACGCCCTCGTCCTCCAGCGTCCGCACGACGTCGTCGTAGTCGATCCCGGCCTCCTTGAGCGCGGCCATGGTGTTCCAGGCCTGCTCGTAGAAGGGGCGGATCGTGTCGCCGGTGATCCGGCCGTGGTCGGCGGCGGCGTCGAGGGTCTTCTCCGGCAGGGTGTTGACCGTCCCGGCGGTGACCAGCTCGTCGACGTAGAGGGTGTCGGGGTAGCTCGGGTCCTTGGTGCCGGTGGAGGCCCACAGCGGACGCTGGGGACGCGCCCCGGCGGCCTGCAGCGCCTGCCAGCGCGGGGAGTTCATGACCTCCTCGAAGGCGGCGAAGGCCAGGCGGGCGTTGGCGATCGCGGCCTTGCCCTTGAGCGCCTCGGCCTCGGGGGCGCCGGTCGCCTGCAGGCGCTTGTCGATCTCGGTGTCGACGCGGCTGACGAAGAAGGAGGCCACGGACTCGATGCCGGCCAGGTCGAGGCCGGCGGCCTTGGCCTGCTCCAGACCGGTCAGCCAGGCGTCCATCACGGCGCGGTAGCGCTCCAGGGAGAAGATCAGCGTGACGTTGACGCTGATGCCCTCCCCGATGGCCTGGGCGATCGCGGGCAGGCCCTCGACCGTCGCCGGGATCTTGATGAACAGGTTGGGCCGGTCGACCATCCACCACAGCGCGCGCGCCTCGGCGATCGTCTTGTCGGTGCTCCGGGCCAGGCGCGGGTCCACCTCGATGGAGACCCGGCCGTCCACGCCGCCGGTGGCGTCGTAGACCGGGCGCAGCACGTCGGCGGCCCAGCGGATGTCGTAGGTGGTGATGGCGCGCACCGCCTCCTCCACCTCCACCCCGCGCACGGCCAGGTCGTGCAGCTGGGTGGCGTAGGCGTCGCCCTTGCTCAGCGCCGAGGCGAAGATGGTCGGGTTGGAGGTGACGCCGACCACGCCCTTGTCCCGGATGAGGGACTGAAGGTCGCCGCTGCGCAGGCGCTCGCGGCTGATGTCGTCCAGCCAGATGGAAACACCGTGGCCGGAGAGGCTCTTCAGGATCTCGCTCATGATCAGTTTCCCGTCGTCTCGCCCTTGTCGGCCCCGGTCTTCGCGAGGCTTCCCTTCGCTGCGGCCACCACGCGCTCGGCGGTGAGGCCGAACTGCTGGAAGAGGGTGCGGTAGGGGGCCGACGCGCCGAAGTGCTCCAGGCTCACCACCACTCCGTCGTCTCCGACGAACTCCCGCCAGCCCAGCGCGATGCCCGCCTCCACGGCGACGCGCGCGCGCACCGCGGGCGGCAGCACGGTCTGCCGGTAGGCGGCGTCCTGGGCCTGGAACCACTCGACGCACGGCATCGACACGACCCGCGTCGGCACGCCCTCGGCCTCCAGGGCCGTGCGCGCCTCGACGGCCAGCTCGACCTCCGAGCCGGTGGCGATCAGGATCACCCGGGGCTGGCCGTCGGAGGCGTCCTGCAGGACGTAACCGCCCTTGGCGACCTTGCCGGGGTCGGCGGTGCCCTCGTAGACCGGCAGGTTCTGCCGGGTCAGCGCCAGCGCGGCCGGGCGGTCGGTGTGCTCCAGCACGGCCCGCCACGCGGCGGCGGTCTCGTTGGCGTCCGCCGGGCGGACCACGTCCAGGCCCGGGATCGCGCGCAGCGACCACAGGTGCTCGACCGGCTGGTGGGTCGGGCCGTCCTCGCCCAGGCCGATGGAGTCGTGCGTCCACACGTAGGTGACCGGCAGCTTCATCAGCGCCGCCAGCCGTACGGCCGGGCGCATGTAGTCGCTGAAGACCAGGAACGTGCCGCCGTAGGGGCGGGTGCCGCCGTGCAGCGCGATGCCGTTGAGGATCGCGCCCATGCCGTGCTCGCGGATGCCGAAGTGCAGCGTCCGGCCGTAGGGGCCGCCCGGGAAGGCCTTGGTCTGGTGCTCCTCGGGGATGAAGGACGGCTCGCCCTTCATCGTGGTGTTGTTGGACTCGGCCAGGTCGGCCGAGCCGCCCCACAGCTCGGGCAGGACCGGAGCGAGCGCGCTGAGCACCTCGCCGGAGGCCTTGCGGGTGGCCACCGAGGAGCCGGCCTCGAAGGCCGGCAGCGCCTTGTGCCAGCCGTCGGGGAGCTCCCGCCGGGAGACCCGGTCGAACAGCTCGGCGCGCTCGGGGGCGGACTCCCGCCAGGAGGCGTAGGCCTTGTCCCACTCGGCGCGCGCGGCGCGGCCGCGCTGGACGACGCGGCGGGCGTGCTCCAGCACCTCGGCCGGGACGTCGAAGGACGTGGCCGGGTCCATGCCCATGGCCTTCTTGGTCGCGGCGACCTCCTCCTCGCCGAGCGCCGCGCCGTGGATCTTGCCGGTGTTCTGCTTGCCGGGCGAGGGCCAGCCGATGACGGTCCGCAGCCGGATGAAGGACGGCTTGTCGGTGACGGCGCGGGCCGCCTCCAGCGCGTCGTACAGCTCCTGGACGTCCTCGACGTAGTCGCCCGTCCGGGTCCAGTCGACGGTCTGCACGTGCCAGCCGTAGGCCTCGTAGCGGGCCAGGACGTCCTCGCTCAGCGCGATCTGGGTGTCGTCCTCGATGGAGATGTGGTTGCTGTCGAAGACGACGACCAGGTTGCCCAGCTTCTGGTGGCCGGCCAGGGCGCTGACCTCGTGGCTGATGCCCTCCTCGATGTCGCCCTCGGAGGCGATGCACCAGACCATGTGGTCGAACGGCGAGGCGCCCGGCGCGGTGTCCGGGTCGAACAGGCCGCGCTCGCGGCGGGCGGCCATCGCCATGCCGACCGCGTTGCCGATGCCCTGGCCGAGCGGGCCGGTGGTGGTCTCCACGCCGGCGGTGTGGCCGTGCTCGGGGTGGCCCGGGGTCAGGCTCTCCCACTGGCGCAGCATCTCCAGGTCGTGCAGGGTGAGGCCGTAGCCCGACAGGTAGAGCTGGATGTACAGGGTCAGGCTGGAGTGGCCGCAGGACAGCACGAAACGGTCCCGGCCGGCCCAGGCCGGGTCGGAGGGGTCGTGTCGCATCACGTGCTGGAAAAGCAGGTATGCGGCGGGGGCCAGGCTCATCGCGGTGCCGGGGTGGCCCGACCCCGCCTTCTCTACCGCGTCCATCGCCAGGGCCCGGACGACGTCGACCGCACGGCGGTCCAGGTCGGTCCATTCGAGGGCTGGCACGAGTTCGCTGCTCAAGTGCTCGATCTCCGGATCTAGTCGTATCGGTGGCGCCGGTTGGCATTTCCCGCCCACAACGGACCCTAACGGTTCGACCTTGCTACCGTGGCGTAGGCCCAGCCGGAGCGCGGTCACGGGAGTTGTGAGCAGCACCGATGACCTACCCAGTGAGAGGCGTCCCACTGCGGGCCGGAGCGGGGGCCTCGCCGGGGCCCCGGCGCGGGCCGCACGGGGGACTCGCCGGAGGCCTTCGCACCCCCGTGCCGGGACCGCCCCCCGCTGCAACTACAGTGAGTCCACACGCTGGCTGGTGCCCGCATTCACGGATCCGCGTCGTCGATCACGAGGTTGAGCAGTTGACCCCGCACGTGCTGGAAGCGCCCTAGATGGTGCTGACCGACAAGCAACCGACGGCCCCGCTCCAGGAGGGCGCGGCGCCGGACGACGCGCCGCGCTCGCTCGGCGACGTGGTCAAGGCCTACGTCGCGCTGACCAAGCCGCGGATCATCGAGCTGCTGCTGATCACCACGCTGCCGGTGATGTTCCTGGCCGCCAAGGGCCTGCCGCCGCTCTGGACCGCCGTCAACACGCTGGTGTTCGGCACCCTCTCGGCGGGCAGCGCCAACGCGCTGAACTGCTACATCGACCGCGACATCGACGCCGCGATGCGCCGCACCCGCCGCCGCCCCCTGGCGCGCGACCAGGTGCCGCCCGGCAACGCGCTGGTCTTCGGCCTCGTCCTCGGCGCCGTGTCGACCCTCGGCCTCGGGCTGACGGTGAACTGGCTCGCCGCCGGGCTCTCGCTCGCCGCGAACCTCTTCTACGTCCTCGTCTACTCGATGGTCCTCAAGCGGCGCACCGCCCAGAACGTGGTGTGGGGCGGCATCGCCGGCTGCATGCCGGTGCTGATCGGCTGGGCCGGGGTCACCGGCCGCCTGGACTGGGCCCCCGTGGTGCTGTTCGGCGTGGTGTTCTTCTGGACGCCCCCGCACACCTGGACCCTGGCCATGCGCTACAAGGAGGACTACGCCGCGGCGAAGGTCCCGATGCTCCCGGTGGTCGCCACCGAGCGCCGCGTGGTGCTGGAGAGCATCGTCTACACCTGGGCGACCGTGCTCTGCTCGCTGCTGCTGTGGCCGCTGGCGGGCACCACCCCGCTCTACCCGGCGGTGGCCGCCGTGCTCGGCGCCGCCTGCCTGTGGGAGGTGCACAGCCTGCTGGGCCGGGTCAACGCGGGCAAGACCGGGGTGGACCTGCGGCCGATGCGCTTCTTCCACTGGTCCAACGCCTACCTGGCGCTGCTCTTCCTCGCCGTCGCGATCGACTCGATGCTCGTCTGAGCCGGCGGTGTCCGGCAGCGCCCCGGCCGGCGGCCTGCACCGGCATGACCGCAGGTGGACGGGTGGCCGGGGGACAGCCTCCGGCCGATCGGTTACCGTTGCCCCATGGCGAGCCGCGATCCCCGATGGGTGTTCAAGGACCGCCCGTCCGTCGGGCTGATCGCCGGGCTCGTCGCGACCGGGCTGTGCGCGCTGGTGTCGTTCTCCTTCGACCTGCGCCACGGCGACCCGGTGCACTTCCTCATCGCGCTGGCGCTGGCGCTGGCCCCGGTCCCGGTGCTGCTGGCCGCGGTGCTCGCGCTGGACCGGATGGAACCCGAGCCGCGCGGCAACCTGGTCTTCGCCTTCGGCTGGGGAGCGGGCGTGGCCGTCCTGGTGGCGGGCGTGGTCAACTCCCTGAACCTGCTCTACCTCTGGCAGTCCGCGATGCTCGAGCAGACCGAGGCGCGCAACCTCGCCGCGACGTTCGGCGCCCCGCTGGTCGAGGAGACGATGAAGGGCCTGGTGCTGCTGGGCCTGCTCAGGTTCCGGCGGGCGGAGCTGGACGGGCCCACCGACGGCGTCATCTACGCCAGCATGGTCGGCCTCGGCTTCGCCATGAGCGAGAACGTCAGCTACTACGTCAGCGCCCTCGGCGACACCGGCGCGCAGGGCCTGGCGGTGACCGCCGTGCTGCGCGGCGTGCTCTCGCCGTTCGCGCACCCGCTGTTCACCTCGATGATCGGCATCGCGGTGGCCTACGCCGCCCAGCGCCACCGCCCGGGGCAGGTGGGCGTCATCGCGGCGGGCTGGGTCGGCGCGATGCTGCTGCACGGCATCTGGAACGGCTTCACGCTCTACGCCGGGTTCACCGGGCTGGCCGGCGCCTACCTGCTGCTGATGACCGTGCTGCTGGTGCTCATCGGCGTGGTGGTCCGCGACCGCAGGCGCATCGTCGGCCTGATCCAGACCTACCTGCCCGCCTACCAGGCGACCGGGCTGGTGGGCCCGCAGGACGTCTACATGCTCTCCTCGCTGCCCGGCCGCCGCCAGGCCCGGCACTGGGCCAGGACGAACGGCGGGCGCGCCGGGCTGCGGGCGATGACCGACTACCAGCTCGCCGCCACCGAGCTCGGCCTGCTCCACGAGCGGGCCGCGCACCGGACGATCGGCGAGCGGACCTTCGACGAGGAGCAGTACGCGCTGCTGCAGTGCATGGCCGAGGCCCGCCGCAGCTTCCCCGCGGCGGCGGTCCCGGCCGGAGGGCAGGAGAACGGGGCGGCCCCCTGGAGCCGCCCGCCCGGCGGACGGGCCCCGTAGCCGGTCAGCCCCGCGCGCGCAGCGCGGCGTCCAGGGTGGTCTCCCGGGGGCCGGGGAAGACCGGATCCGAGCGCAGCACCACCGCGTCCAGGAACCCCTTCGCCGCCGCCCCGAACTCGCGGACCGCGTAGGCGTAGGTGGTCGAGGCCCACCGCCGGGCCGAGTCGTCGCCGACGCCGGAGGCCTCCAGGCCCGCCGCGCGGCACAGCGCGACGGCCCGGGGCAGGTGGAAGACCTGGGTGACCACGGTCAGCCGGGTGGCGCCGAACACGTCGCGGGCGCGCACGCAGGAGTCCCAGGTGTCGAAGCCCGCGTAGTCGAGGACCAGGGCCCGGCCGGGCACCCCGCGGGCGAGCAGGTGGTCGCGCATCGCGGTCGGCTCGTCGTAGCCGCGGCGTCCGTTGTCACCGGAGAGCAGCAGCGCGCGCACCCGCCCCGCCCGGTACAGCTCGGCGGCGACGTCCAGCCGTCGGGCCAGCATGGGGGAGGGGCGCCCGCCGTGCACGGCCGCGCCCAGCACCAGCGCGACGGGCGCCTGCGGCACCTCGGCCGTCCAGCCGGGGGAGGAGTCGGCGACCACCCGGTGGCCGGAGCTGGTCAGCCAGGCCCAGGTGAGCGGGGCGACCGCCAGCACGCTCAGCGCCACCGCCGCCTGGTAGCAGCGGCGCAGCGCCGCGCGGGAGCGCCGGACGGACGCGAGGAGGGACACGGGGGCGGACACGGAGGCGGACACGGCGCGGGGGACCGTACGGCGCGGCCGCCCGGCCGGAGGTCCGGGCCGGGGTCCGGGACCGTCCGCGGGGTCACGCACGGACGGCGTCCGGGGCGGCCGCCTCGGACGCCCCGGCGGCGGGAACGCCCGCCGGGCCCCGGGAGCGGAGCGTGAAGACCACCCGCAGCGTGCAGATCCACACCAGGGTCGAGCCGAGCACGTGCAGGCCGACCAGGAACGCGGGCACCGCCAGGAAGTACTGGACGTAGCCGACGACGCCCTGCGCCAGCTCCACGGCCAGCAGCGTCAGCGCCGCCCGCCGCGCCGGGCCGGGCGCGCCGGTCACGTGCAGCGCGAACGCCAGCGCGAACGTCAGGCCCACCACGAGGTAGGCGGCGTCGGCGTGGATCCTGGCCACGGTCTCGATGTCGAAGGGGAACCGGGAGGCCAGGTCGTCCCCGGAGTGCGGGCCGGTGCCGGTCACGATCATGCCCGCCAGGATCAGCGCGAGCACGGCGCCGACCAGGACGGCCCCGAGCGTGCGGATGCCGGGGTGGACCAGCGGCTCCGGCGCGGCGTCGCCCTCTCCGGCACGGGCGTACAGCACGCAGGCCGCGGCCGTCATGCCGACGGAGAACAGGAAGTGCACGTTCACGGTGACCGGGTTGAGCGCGCTGTGCACCACCACACCGCCCCAGAACGCCTGGACGGCCACGCCGAACGGCTGGATCCAGGCCAGCCGGACCAGGACGCGCCGGCGCTCCGGCAGGCGGCGCGCGACGATCACGCAGGCCACCGCCACGACCAGCACCAGGAAGGTCAGCAGCCGGTTGCCGAACTCGATCGCCGTGTTGAGCGGCGAGATCCCGTCATGGGCGGCCGGGACGAAGCTGTCCGGGGTGCACTGCGGCCAGGTGGGGCAGCCCAGTCCCGACTTGGTCACCCGCACCACCGCGCCCGTCACCGTGATGCCCGCGTTGACGGCCACCATGATCAGGGCCCACAGGCGCATGGTGGCGGTCGTGGGCGACCACACGCTCAGGAAGGGGTGCGCGGCGCGCCGGGCGGGCCGGTCGAGGAGCTGGTTCACGGGTCACATGGTAGGCGGCGGGCGCGGTGGTCCCGCCGCTGGCCCGTCCCGGTCAGCGTGCGGCGCGGGTGGCCCCCACGCTGGCGGCGACCACGCAGCCGATGGCGGCCCACTCGCGCGCGTCGAGGACCTCCCCCAGGACGAGCAGGCCGACCAGGGCGGCCATGGCCGGCTCCAGGCTCATCAGGATGCCGAACACCCGCTTGGGCATCCGGCGCAGCGCCTCCAGCTCGATCGAGTAGGGGATGACCGACGACAGCAGCCCGACGCCCAGGCCGATCAGCAGCAGCTCCGGCTGGAGCAGGTCGGCGCCGCCGGAGGCGATGCCGAGGGGGGCCGACAGCAGGAAGGCGACGAGCATGCCGAAGGACACCCCGCCGGTGCCCGGGAAGCGCTGCCCCACCGCGGCCGCGAGCAGGATGTAGGCGGCCCAGCAGGCCCCGGCGGCCAGGGCGAAGCCGACCCCGACCAGGTCCAGCCCGGACGCCTGGCCCCAGGGCGCCAGCAGCGCGATGCCCGAGGCGGCCAGCGCGACCCAGAGCAGGTCCAGGCGGCGCCGCGAGGCGGCCACCGCCACGCCGAGCGGGCCGAGGAACTCGATGGCCACCGCGATCCCCATCGGCAGCCGGGCCAGCGCCTCGTAGAACGTCATGTTCATCAGGCCCAGCGCCGCGCCGAACGCGACGCCGACCCCCAGGTCGGCCCGGGTCAGCCCGCGCAGCCGGGGGCGGGCCACCACGCACAGGACCAGCGCGCCCATCCCGATCCGCAGCAGCACCACGGCGCTGGGCGGCAGGTGCGCGAAGAGCTCCTTGGCGAACCCCGCGCCGACCTGGACCGACAGGATGGCCAGCAGCACCAGGCCGGAGGGCGGGACGGCGTCCGCGGCGCTCCGCAGCAGCGCGCCCGGCCCGCGGCCCGGACGGTACGGCTCTGCTGCTCCCGGCAGGGCTTCGGCGGTCATCGCACTCCTTCAGGGGCTCTACGGCTGCATGCACCTTACTGTGCCGGGGTTCCGCCGGCCCGCCGGTCCCGCCGGGGCGCCCGCCGTCTCCGCGGTCCCGGCCGGCGGACGGGCCGGCGGACGGGTCGGCGGACGGGTCGGCGGACGGCCGCGCTCAGCCGCCGGAGGGCGACCGCCGGACGTACAGCGCCACCGTCATGCCGGGCACCCGGCCGGCATGCCAGGCCTTGACCCGGGCGAACCCGGCCCCGGTCAGCGCGTCGACCCTCTCGACGCGTGCGGCGGCCCCGGTGTCCCCGATCCAGACGACCCACACGCGCTGCCGCCCCTCGGTCGCCGCGGCGACGTCGTCCCGCTCCGGATAGCCGAAGGAGTCCGGCAGGGGGCCGGTCCCGTCGAGCAGCACGTCGTCGGGGAGCCGCCGCCCGCCGTAGTAGAGGAACCCCTCCCGCATCCGGGAACGCCCGTAGACGATCGCGTCGCCGGGCCGCGCCCCCTGCTCGATGATCCGGACCGCCCGGGGGAAGTTCTCCTGGCGCCCGTCCGGCCCACGCAGGTCCAGATGCCCCAGGTGCCCGGGGACGGCGCCCGCGACGAGGCCCGCCAGGGCGAGCGGCGCGGCGGCCCGGGGCAGCGAGGCGAGCGCGAGCCCGGCCAGCAGCGCGTAGGCGGGCACGGTCGCGAACAGGTAGCGGTCGACGTAGACCGGGGCGACCAGGTGGGAGACGGCGAACAGCAGGGCGGGCGGGAGCAGCGCCCAGCCCACCAGGCCCGCCGTCCAGTTGCCGGGGGCGCGCCGCCCGCGGGGGAGCAGCGCGAGCGCGGCGACCCCCGTCAGGATCCAGCCGGCGGCCGGGGTGCCGCCGACCATCTTCGGCAGCGCCAGGAAGACCGAGGGCTCGGGCAGCCGGATCCAGCTGACGGCGTGCCGCTCGGCGAACCCGACGGCCAGCCACACCGCGCCGGGAACGCAGCCGGCGCCCATCGCCGGCAGCACCCGGACCAGGACGCTCCTGCCGTACGGCACCGCGACGATCAGGTGGGCCGAGAGCGTGAGCAGCGCGAACACCTGGGTGGAGCCGAGCAGCGCGACGGCCGCGGCGTATCCCGCCCACCGGCGGCGGCGCCCCGGCTCCTCGACCGCCCGGTGCAGCGCCCAGGCGGCCAGCGCCGCCGCGGCCGCGGCGAAGGCGTAGGAGCGGGCGTTCTGCCCCTGGTAGGAGACCGAGGGCAGGGCCGTGTAGACCGCGGCGGCGAGCAGCCCCGCGGGCAGGGAGTGCAGCCGGCGTCCCAGGTCGGCCACGAGCACCGCGGCGGCGCCGGTGGCGAGGGCCGACGGCAGGCGCATCCACCACTCGGCCTGGCCGAATTCCAGCCACAGGTGCATGAACGCGTAGTAGGGCAGGAAGTGCCCGTCGATGTGCTGGGCCAGCTCCCACAGGCCCGCCGCGCTCCGGCGGACGGCGCTGTGGGTGGCCAGTTCGTCCGACGACAGGGAGGCCGTCCAGGAGCCGACGGCGGCGACGGCCGCGGCGATGATCCCCACGGCCGCGTACGGCCCGAGGACCCGCCCCGTGCGCCGTGCCGCCGGAGCGGCCGCGGACCGCGTTCCGGTGATGGTCACCGGGGGATGATAGAAGACCTCGCCCGACTCCGCGGAATGGCCGTGCCTACTCCCAGCGGAACGTCCGCGATGCGAGACCCAGCGTGAGGGCCGCCCAGGCCGCCAGGACGGCCGCGCCGGCCAGGGGCAGGCCCGAGCCGCCGGACAGGACCGCGCGGAGCCCGCCGGCCAGCGCGGAGATGGGCAGCAGCTCCAGCACCGGCTCCACCGCGTCGGGGAAGGCCGAGAGCGGGAAGATCACTCCGCCGCAGCCGAGCAGGAGCAGGTAGACCAGGTTGGCCCCGGCGAGCGTCGCCTCCGCGCGCAGCGTGCCGGCCATCAGCAGGCCGAGCCCGCTGAACGCGGCGGTGCCCAGCACGATCAGCGCCAGCGCCGCGAGCGGGGAGCCGCCGGGCCGCCAGCCCAGCGCGAGCGCCACCCCGGCGATGACCGCGACCTGCACGGCCTCGACCGCGACCACCGCGAGCGTCTTGGCCAGCAGCAGCCCGGTCCGCGACAGCGGGGTCGCGCCCAGCCGCTTGAGCACGCCGTAGCGGCGCTCGAAGCCGGTGGCGATGGCCTGGCCGGTGAAGGCGGTGGACATCACGGCCAGCGCGAGCACGCCGGGGGTGGTGAAGTCCACCCGGGAGCCGCCGCCGACGTCCACCAGCGGCGCGCTGGAGAAGCCGACGAGCAGCAGCACCGGGATGATCATCGTGAGCAGCAGCTGCTCGCCGTTGCGCAGCGTCGCCCGGATCTCCGCGCCCGCCTGGGCCAGCACCATGGCGGGCAGCGGCGCGGCGGCGCCGGCCGGGGTCAGGTCCGGCCCCGGCGCGGGGGTGTTCACGGTCATCGCAGCTCCCGGCCGGTCAGTTCGAGGAAGACGTCCTCCAGGGTGCGGCGCTCGATGCTGAGGTCGTCGGCGGTGACGCCCTCGGCGGCGCACCAGGCCGTCACGGTCGCCAGCAGCTCGGGGCCGACCTGCCCTTCGATGATGTAGTGCCCCGCGGGGGACTCCTTGGCCGCGCTGCCCGCGGGCAGCGCGGTGAGCAGTTCGTCCAGGGCGAGCCCCGGCCGGGCGCGGAAGCGCAGCTGCCGCTCGGCGCCGGTGAGCGAGGCGGGGGTGCCCTCGGCCACCACGCGGCCGTGATCGATGATCACCACGTGGTCGGAGAGCTTCTCGGCCTCGTCCATGTGGTGGGTGGTGAGCACCACCGACACCCCCGCGGCCCGCAGGGCGGCGACCAGCTCCCAGCAGGCGTGGCGGGCCTGGGGGTCCAGCCCGGCGGTCGGCTCGTCGAGGAAGACCAGCTCCGGGCGGCCGATCACGGCCGCGGCCAGCGAGACGCGCTGCTGCTGGCCCCCCGACAGCCTCCGGTACGGCGTGCGGGCGTGCTCGGCCAGCCCGAGCCGGTCCAGCAGCGCCGCCGGGTCGAGCGGGTGGGCGTAGAAGCGGGCCACCAGCCGCAGCCACTCGCCGCAGCGCATCGCCGGAGGCACGCCCCCGGACTGGAGCATCACGCCGACCCGGGCCCGCAGCTCCGGCCGGGCCGGGTCGAGGCCGAGCACGCTGACCGTGCCGCCGTCCGGGCGCCGGAAGCCCTCGCAGATCTCGACGGTGGAGGTCTTGCCCGCGCCGTTGGGGCCGAGCACGGCGGTGACCGCGCCGCGGGCGGCGCGCAGGCTCAGGCCGTCGATCGCGGTCGTTCGGCCGTACCGTTTGACCAGATCGATGATCTCGACGGCTGGGGAGTCCATGGCCATGAGTTTAGGGACTGTCCCGGGCGGTCCCGCTCGCGCCCTTCCCCGCGGAGCGGCGCGGGCCGGGCGGACGGCGGGCCGTCCACGCCCGGTAAAAGGCTTCGGGCGGATCCCGCCAAGTGCCCCGGCGGCCCGCCGGGGCCCCCTCACGCGCATGTCAGGCTGGGCGCGTCCGAGTCATGACCGACAGGGGGTCGGAGTGTCCGAGCGGAGCGGCTACCAGCCCGGCGTCCCGTGCTGGGTCGACCTGTCGAGCACCGACGTCACCCTGTCGGCGGGGTTCTACGGGGAGCTCTTCGGCTGGGAGCTGGCCGTCGACCCGCGCCCGGACTCCGGCGGCTACGGGCGGTTCACGCTCGGCGGCAGGGCGGTGGCCGGAGTGGCGCCGAGTTTCGGCGAGGGCGCGCCCTCGGTCTGGAACGTCCACGTGGCGGTCGACGACGTCGCCGCCACGGCCGCGAAGGTGCGCGCGGCGGGGGGCGGGGTCGTGCTGGAGCCCGTGCGGGTCTTCGAGCACGGCTGGACCGCCGCCTTCCGGGACCTCTCGGGCGCCTTCTTCATGGCCTGGCAGGCGGAGGAGATGCACGGCGCGGAACTGGTCGGCGAACCGGGCGCGTTCGCCTGGAGCGAGCTGGTCACCCGCGACACCGCGGCGGCGGAGGCCTTCTACCCGGCGGTCTTCGGCTGGGAGGCCCGGGAGGACGGCCGGGGCGGCGCGGAGCGCACCGAGTGGCGGGCGGGCGGGCGGCCCGTGGCCGGGATGGCGCCGATGGGCCCGCGGACGCCGCCGGACGTGCCGCCGCACTGGCTGACCCATTTCGCGGTCGCCGACCTCGGCGCCGCGGTGGCGAAGGTCGGGGAGCTGGGCGGTTCGGTCCTCACCGAGCGGGTGAGCACGTCCCGGGGACCCGCCGCCGTGGTGGCCGACCCGGAGTTCGCGCCCTTCGCGCTGCTCGCCCCCGACCGGCCCGGGTGACGCGGCCGCTTTTCGAAAAATCCGATATGGGGAATATCGGATGACCTGATCTCGTTGGGGACTCCCGGCCCCCGTGGGCCCACCGTGGCCCGTGGGGGCCTGTGAGGGACGGAGAACAGGATGACCGCGGCCGACGTCGCACCGGAGGAGTCCGTACGCCCGGAGACGCGAGGGGAGGCCGCGCGCCCGGGGGCGGCGCGGCGCGGCGGGCTGCTCCTGCTGCTGGTCCTGGGCGCCCTGTCGGCGATCGGGCCGCTCTCCATCGACATGTACCTGCCCGCGCTGCCCGCCATCACCGCCGAGCTGGGGACCGGACAGGCGCAGGTGCAGCTGACCCTCACCGCCTGCCTCATCGGCGTCTCGGCCGGCCAGATCGTGGCCGGCCCGCTCAGCGACGTGTTCGGGCGGCGCAGGCCGCTGGTGATCGGCATCACCGCCTACGCCGCGGCCTCGCTGCTGTGCGCCTTCGCGCCGTCGGTCGAGGGGCTGATCGGTTCCCGCCTGCTCCAGGGGATCGCGGGCGGCGCCGCGCTGGTGATCGTGCGCGCCGTCGTCCGCGACCTGTACGAGGGCGCCGCCATCGCGCGCATCTTCGCCACCCTCATGCTGGTCAGCGGGCTCGCCCCGATCCTCGCCCCGATCCTCGGCGCGCAGCTGATCGCGCACACCTCCTGGCGCGGGATCTTCGCCGTGCTGAGCGTCACGGGACTGGCGCTGCTGGCCGCCGCGCTCCTCGGCGTGCGCGAGACGCTCCCGCCCGGCGACCGGGAGCGCGGCGGGCTGCGGCAGACCCTCGTCACCTTCGGCCACCTGCTGCGCGACCGCTCCTTCCTGGCCTGCGCACTGGCCGGCGGCCTGGGGTTCGGCGCCCTGTTCGCCTACATCTCCGGCTCCCCGTTCGTGATCCAGGAGGTGTACGGGGCCTCGCCGCAGACGTACTCGCTGGTGTTCGCGCTCAACGCGCTCGCCCTGACCGCCGCGGCCCAGGCCGGCGGGCGGCTCGCCGGGCGCCGGGCGGCGCCCGCGCGGCTGATCACGGCCGGGCTGCTGCTGTACGTGGCCGGAGGCGCGGCGCTGGTCGTCGTGGCCGTCGCCGGGCTGCCGCTCGGCGCGCTGGTGGCGGGCCTGCTGGTGATGATGTGCGGCGCCGGCCTCGTGCTGCCCGGCACCGGGGCGCTGGCGCTGGCCGACCAGCCCCAGCAGGTCGCCGGGAGCGCCTCGGCGCTGCTGGGCGTCCTGCAGTTCGCGCTCGGCGGCCTCGCGGCCCCGCTGGTGGGGATCGGCGGCGGCGGATCGGCGCTGCCGATGGCCGTCGTGCTGGCGGCGTTCGCCGCCGCGGCCCTGGCCGCCTTCACCGGTCTGCGGCGGTCGGCCCGGAGTGTTTCCGCAGGTTAGGTAAGCCTTGCCTGCGTGATGTATTGCATTGGCAACGATCGGCCCTCCGGTTTGGCAGGGGGGAAGTAATTACGCCACACTGATGTTGTGAAATACGTGAACCGGATGTCGGACACACGGGAGGCCGCCGAAGCGCGGCACTCCGGCGTGCCCGCCGAGAGCGGCACGCGTGCGCGCGTCGCCCGGCTCATCCTGGAGCACGGACCCATCACCGCCGCCGCCCTCGGCGAACGGCTCGGGCTCACCCCCGCCGCCGTCCGCCGCCACCTGGACGCGCTGCTCGCCGACGGGATGATCGAACCCCGTACGGCGCGGCCCCGCGGGCAGCGTGGCCGGGGACGGCCGGCGAAACTGTTCGCCATCACCGACGCCGGGCGCAGCGCCTTCGAGCACGCCTACGACGGCCTGGCGGGAAGCGCCCTGCGCTTCCTGGCCGACCGCCTGGGCGAGGAGGCCGTGGCCGAGTTCGCGCGGTCGCAGGTGTCCGGGCTGGTCGGCCGCCTGCGCCCCGGGATGGACGAGGTCCCCGCCGACCAGCGGGTCCGCGTCCTGGCCGAGGCGCTCTCGGCCGACGGCTACGCCGCCTCGGCGAGCAAGGCCGAGGTCGGCGGCGAGCAGCTGTGCCAGCACCACTGCCCGGTGGCGCACGTGGCCGCGGAGTTCCCGCAGCTGTGCGAGGCCGAGACGGAGGCGTTCGCGCAGATCCTCGGCACTCCCGTGCAGCGGCTCGCGACCATCGCCCACGGCGACGGGGTGTGCACCACCCACGTGAGCCCGCCCCGTCATAGAACGATCGACGAATCGAGCAAGGAGACCGGAAGGTGACTGTCACCGACCGCCCGGAGCTGGAAGGCCTCGGGAATTACAAGTTCGGCTGGGCCGACTCTGACGTGGCCGGCGCCGCGGCGAGGCGAGGCCTGTCGGAGGAGGTCGTCCGCAACATCTCCGCGCTCAAGAACGAGCCGGAATGGATGCTGGACCTCCGGCTCAAGGGGCTGCGCCTCTTCGGCAAGAAGCCCATGCCGACCTGGGGCTCCGACCTCTCGGGCATCGACTTCGACAACATCAAGTACTTCGTGCGCTCCACCGAGAAGCAGGCGACCTCCTGGGACGAGCTGCCCGAGGACATCAAGAACACCTACGACAAGCTCGGCATCCCGGAGGCGGAGAAGCAGCGCCTCATCGCCGGCGTCGCCGCCCAGTACGAGTCCGAGGTCGTCTACCACAAGATCCGTGAGGACCTCGAGGAGAAGGGCGTCATCTTCGTCGACACCGACACGGGCCTGCGCGAGCACGAGGAGCTCTTCAAGGAGTACTTCGGCTCGGTCATCCCGGTCGGCGACAACAAGTTCGCCGCGCTGAACACCGCGACCTGGTCCGGCGGCTCCTTCATCTACGTGCCGCCGAACGTCAACGTCGAGATCCCGCTCCAGGCCTACTTCCGGATCAACACCGAGAACATGGGCCAGTTCGAGCGGACCCTGATCATCGTGGACGAGAACTCCTACGTCCACTACGTCGAGGGCTGCACCGCGCCGATCTACTCCTCCGACTCGCTGCACAGCGCGGTCGTGGAGATCGTCGTGAAGAAGGGCGCCCGCTGCCGCTACACGACCATCCAGAACTGGTCGAACAACGTCTACAACCTGGTCACCAAGCGCGCCGTGGCCTACGAGGGCGCGACCATGGAGTGGATCGACGGCAACATCGGCTCCAAGGTCACCATGAAGTACCCGGCCGTCTACCTGATGGGCGAGCACGCCAAGGGCGAGACGCTGAGCGTCGCCTTCGCCGGAGAGGGCCAGCACCAGGACGCCGGCGCCAAGATGGTGCACCTGGCGCCGCACACCTCCTCCACCGTCATCTCCAAGTCCGTCGCCCGCGGCGGCGGCCGCACCTCCTACCGCGGTCTGGTCCAGATCGAGGAGGGCGCGCACGGCAGCGCCAGCACGGTCAAGTGCGACGCGCTCCTGGTCGACCAGGTCAGCCGCTCCGACACCTACCCCTACGTCGACGTCCGCGAGGACGACGTGTCGATGGGGCACGAGGCCACCGTCTCCAAGGTCTCCGACGACCAGCTGTTCTACCTGATGAGCCGCGGCCTGGGCGAGGACGAGGCGATGGCGATGATCGTGCGCGGCTTCGTCGAGCCGATCGCGCGCGAGCTGCCGATGGAGTACGCGCTGGAACTGAACCGCCTGATCGAGCTGCAGATGGAAGGGGCCGTCGGCTGATGGGCCTGGAAACCAAACCCTTGTCGAGCCTGCACGCGAAGTCGTCCTATGATCCGGCCGACTTCGAGGTTCCGACCGGCCGCGAGGAGGAGTGGCGCTTCACCCCGCTCTCCCGGCTGAAGGGCCTGCACGACGGCACCGCCGCCGCCTCCGGCAGCGTGCTGGTGACCGTGGACGCGGCCCCCGAGGCCGCGGTCGAGACCGCCGGCCGCGGCGACGCCCGCATCGGCGCGGCCTACGTGCCGGCCGACCGGGTCAGCGCGCAGGCCTACGCCTCCTTCGAGAAGGCGACCGTGGTCACCTTCCCGCGCGAGGCGGTCGCCTCCGCGCCGACGGTGATCACCTTCACCGGCTCGGGCGAGGGCGCGGCCTTCGGCCACACCGTCGTGGTGCTGGAGCCGATGGCCGAGGCCGTCGTCGTCCTGGAGCACACCGGCAGCGCGGTCTACGCCGACAACGTCGAGTTCGTCGTCGGCGACGGCGCCACGCTCAAGGTCGTCAGCCTGCAGGACTGGGCCGACGACGCGGTGCACGTCTCCCACCACCACGCCCGGCTGGGCCGGGACGCGACCTTCCGCAGCTTCGTGGTCACCCTCGGCGGCGACCTGGTGCGGCTCTCGCCGTCGGTCGCCTACACCGCCCCCGGCGGCGACGCCGACCTGACCGGCCTGTACTTCGCCGACGCCGGCCAGCACCTGGAGCACCGCCTGCTGGTGGACCACTCGCAGCCCGACTGCAGGAGCAACGTGGTCTACAAGGGCGCGCTGCAGGGCGAGGGCGCCCACGCGGTCTGGATCGGCGACGTGATCATCCGGGTCGAGGCCGAGGGCACCGACACCTACGAGCTCAACCGCAACCTGCTGCTCACCGACGGCGCCCGCGCCGACTCGGTGCCGAACCTGGAGATCCTCACCGGTGAGGTCGCGGGGGCGGGCCACGCCAGCGCCTCCGGCCGGCTGGACGACGAGCACATCTTCTACCTGCAGGCCCGCGGCATCCCGTTCGACGAGGCCCGGCGCCTGGTCATCCGGGGCTTCTTCGCGCAGCTGCTGGAGAAGATCGAGCTCCCCGAGCTCCGCGAGCGCGTGTTCGCCAGGGTCGAGGCGGAGCTCGAGCGGTGACGTTCGAGACCGTCTGCAAGCTCGCCGACATCCCCGACGGGGGAGTGATCGGCGTCGAGGTCGGCGACACCCCCGTCGCCCTGGTCCGCCAGGGCGGCGAGGTCCACGCGCTGCACGACGTGTGCTCGCACGCCGAGGTCAAGCTCAGCGAGGGCGAGGTCTACGACGGCACCCTGGAGTGCTGGCTGCACGGCTCGTGCTTCGACCTGCGCTCGGGCAAGCCCACCGGCCCGCCCGCCAACAAGCCCGTTCCCGTTTACCGAGTCAAGATCGACGGCGACGACGTGCTCGTCTCGCTCTCGAAGGAGTCATAAGTGTCTGATTCGAGCCGAGTCCGCTCGGGGTCAACCCTTGAGATCCGCGACCTCCAGGTCGCCGTCGAGGACAAGCAGATCCTGCGCGGCGTCAACCTGACCGTGAGGGCCGGTGAGACGCACGCCATCATGGGCCCCAACGGCTCCGGCAAGTCCACCCTCGCCTACGCGATCGCCGGTCACCCGAAGTACACCGTCACCGGCGGCCAGGTCCTGCTGGACGGCGTCGACCTGCTCGAGCTGTCGGTGGACGAGCGCGCCCGCGCCGGCCTGTTCCTCGCCATGCAGTACCCCGTCGAGGTCCCCGGCGTCTCCGTCTCCAACTTCCTGCGCTCGGCGGTCACCGCGGTCAACGGCGAGGCCCCCAAGCTCCGCCAGTTCGCCAAGGACCTGAAGGCCGGCATGGACGCCCTGTCCATCGACGCCGCCTTCGCCCAGCGCAACCTGAACGAGGGCTTCTCCGGCGGCGAGAAGAAGCGTCACGAGATCCTCCAGCTGGAGCTGCTCAAGCCGAAGATCGCCGTCCTCGACGAGACCGACTCCGGCCTGGACGTCGACGCCCTGCGCGTCGTCTCCGAGGGCATCAACCGCTTCCGCGCCTCCGGTGAGACCGGCGTGCTGTTGATCACCCACTACACCCGCATCCTGCGCTACGTGAAGCCGGACTTCGTCCACGTCTTCGCCGCCGGCCGGGTCGTCGAGGAGGGCGGTCCCGAGCTCGCCGACAAGCTGGAGGCGGAGGGCTACGAGGCGTACACCAAGGCCTCCGCGTGAGACCGCTCGGACGGGCGGGGACGCGGCGGTGACGACGTGACGACGACGGCGGTGACGACGGTGACGACGACGGCAGGGAGCGGTGAGCGGCCGGTGAGCACTCCTGCGTTCGACGTGGACAGGATCAGGAAGGACTTCCCGATCCTCTCCCGCGAGCTGCCCGGCGGTCGGCCGCTGGTCTACCTCGACTCGGGCAACTCCTCGCAGAAGCCCACCCAGGTGATCGAGGCCATGCGCGAGCACCTGGCGGTGCACTACGGCAACGTGGGCCGCGCCATGCACGCCCTGGGCGCCGAGTCCACCGAGGCCTACGAGGACGCCCGGGACAAGGTCGCCGCCTTCGTCGGCGCGCCGAGCCGCGACGAGGTCGTCTTCACCAAGAACGCCTCCGAGGCGCTCAACCTGGTGGCCTACGCCTTCGGCAACCCCACCAACTCCGACCCCAGGTTCACCCTGGGGCCCGGCGACGAGATCGTCGTCTCGGAGATGGAGCACCACTCCAACATCGTGCCCTGGCAGATGCTGGCGGCGCGCACCGGCGCGACCCTGAAGTGGTTCCCCGTCACCGACGAGGGCCGCCTGGACCTGTCGGGCATCGAGGAGCTGGTCACCGAGCGCACGAAGATCGTGTCGGTCGCGCACCAGTCGAACGTGCTCGGCACGGTCAACCCCGTCGAGCCGATCCTCGCCCGGGTCCGGCAGGTCGGCGCCCTGCTCATGCTGGACGCCTCCCAGTCGGTCCCGCACAAGCCGGTCGACGTGGCCGCGCTGGGCGTCGACTTCCTGGCGTTCACCGGGCACAAGGCCGTCGGACCCTCCGGGATCGGCGTGCTGTGGGCCCGCGCGGAACTGCTGGAGGCCATGCCCCCGTTCCTGGGCGGCGGCGAGATGATCGAGGCGGTCTGGATGGACCGCTCGACCTACGCGCCCGCGCCGCACAAGTTCGAGGCGGGCACCCCGCCGATCGTCGAGGCCGTCGGCCTCGGCGCCGCGGTGGACTACCTGTCGGCGGTCGGCCTGGACGCGGTGGCCCGCCACGAGCGCGAGCTGACGGCGTACGCCCTCCAGGCGCTGGGCGAGCTGCCCGGCCTGAAGGTGATCGGGCCGCAGGACCTGCAGGACCGGGGCGGCACGGTCTCCTTCACCCTGCGGGGCGTCCACCCGCACGACGTCGGCCAGATCCTGGACGACGAGTTCGGCGTGGCCGTGCGCGTGGGGCACCACTGCGCCCGCCCCCTCCACCTGAGGTTCGGGATCCCCGCCACGACGCGGGCGTCCTTCTACCTGTACACCACAACGGCCGAGATCGACGCCCTGGTCCGCGGCCTCCACCACGTGCAGAAGGTGTTCGCCTAGTCATGCCGGCGCAGTCGAACCGGTGGACCGGCGGCCTGTCGTGCGCAGCGAACGAGAAGGTGAGCGCGACCCGATGATCGCCGAGTCCATGTACCAGGAGCTGATCCTGGAGCACTACAAGCATCCGCAGGGGCGCGGTCTGCGCGACCCCTTCGACGCCGAGGTCCACCACGTCAACCCGACCTGCGGCGACGAGATCACCATGCGGGTGAAGCTGGGCGACGGCGGCACGGTCGAGGACGTCTCCTACGACGGCCAGGGCTGCTCGATCAGCCAGGCCGCCGCCTCGGTCCTGCACGAGCTGGCCACCGGGTCGACCGTGCCGGAGACGCTGGCGGTGGTGGACGAGTTCACCCGACTGATGCAGGGCAGGGGCAAGGTGGAGGCCGACGAGGACGTGCTGGGCGACGCGGTGGCGTTCGCCGGGGTCGCCAAGTTCCCGGCCCGGGTCAAGTGCGCGCTGCTGGCCTGGATGGCCTACAAGGACGCGGTCGCGAGGAGCGCGTGACGATGAGCGAACCGGTCACGAACAGGGGAGTCCGTCTCTTTCGGACACCGGAGAAGGAGGCCCGATGAGCAGGCCCGTGGAGACGCCCACCGGGGCGTCGTACGACGGGGAGACGACCCTTGACGAGGTCATGGAGGCCCTCAAGGACGTCGTCGACCCCGAGCTCGGCATCAACGTGGTGGACCTCGGCCTGATCTACGGGGTCAACCTCGACCCCGCGGAGGCCGGGGCGCCGCCGGTGGCGACCATCGACATGACGCTGACCAGCGCGGCCTGCCCGCTGACCGACGTCATCGAGGAGCAGGCGCACTCGGCGCTGGACGGCATGGTCTCCGACGTGAAGATCAACTGGGTCTGGCTCCCGCCGTGGGGGCCCGACAAGATCACCGATGAGGGCCGCGACCAGCTGCGGATGCTCGGTTTCAACGTCTGAGCACCCTCGTCTCCGGTACGGCTCGCGGCTTTTCGGGTTGCGGGCCGTACCGGAATGTGTGAGAGAATGCCATGCGCCGGGAAGAAACGCCCGGTGCGGAGCGTTGTCTCCATCGACGGACAAGCGTCCGCCCCTCAACGGCGTGCGCCCCGACCGACCCGGCACTGCGAACGCCGGGAATGCTTGATCGTGGTTTGACTGCGTGCGGGTAAGCTACACCCGCCCCGTGCGGTGCGCCTCGACTTGCACCGCACCACCGCCCCTCCGAAGTGGGCGTCGACCGAGCGCGGCCTCACGGCCGCGCGCTCCAGGCTCGTCCTTTCGCAGAAGTGACGTGCCCCGTTCTTCTACCGAAAGGCACGAGTCTTCGTGACCATGCTCGACGCTGCCCTGCCCGAGAACATCGATGTCATCGACGTCCCCGAGATCCCCGACGGCGTCTCCGAGTTCACCCTCCTCGGCCTGCCGAAGCCCCTGGTGACCGGCCTGTCCCGGCAGGGCATCGACAGCCCCTTCCCGATCCAGCGCGCCACCATCCCCGACATCCTGTCCGGGATCGACGTGCTCGGTCGCGGCCAGACCGGGTCCGGCAAGACGCTGGCCTTCGGCCTGCCGATGATGGCCCGCATCGCCGGGCGCAAGGCCCGTCCGGGCCACCCGCTCGCCGTCGTCCTGGTGCCGACCCGTGAGCTGGCCATGCAGGTCACCGACGCGCTGGAGCCGCTCGGCCGGGGCCTGTCGCTGCGGATGAAGACCGTCGTCGGCGGCATGTCCATGGGCCGCCAGATCGAGGCGCTGCGCCGCGGCGTCGAGGTCGTCGTGGCGACGCCCGGCCGGCTGACCGACCTGATCCAGCAGGGCGAGTGCACCCTGGACGAGGTCCAGGTGAGCATCCTGGACGAGGCCGACCACATGTGCGACCTCGGCTTCTTCCCCGTGGTCAGCGCGATCCTGCAGCAGACCCCGGCCGACAGCCAGCGCCTGCTGTTCTCCGCCACCCTCGACGGCGACGTGGACAAGCTCGTCCGGCGCTTCCTGACCGACCCGGTCACCCACTCGATGGCCCCGGCGGCCTCCTCGGTGGACACCATGGAGCACCACGTCCTGGAGGTGCACCGCGACGACAAGTTCCCGGTGACCGCCGAGATCGCCAACCGCGAGGGCCGGACGATCATCTTCGTCCGCACCCAGCACGGCGTGGACCGCCTGTGCAAGCAGCTCGCCCAGGTCGGCATCAAGGCCGGCGGCCTGCACGGCGGCAAGCGCCAGAACCAGCGCACCCGCATCCTGGCGGAGTTCAAGGAAGGCGCGATCAACGTCCTGGTCTGCACCGACGTCGCGGCCCGCGGCATCCACGTCGACAACATCAGCCTCGTGCTGCACGTCGACCCGCCGCAGGACCACAAGAGCTACCTGCACCGCGGCGGCCGCACGGCCCGCGCCGGGGAGAAGGGCACCGTCCTGACGCTGGTGCTCCCCAACGAGCGCCGCTCCACCGACGCGATGACCCGCCGCGCGGGCATCAAGCCGTTCCGCCTCAAGGCCACCCCCGGCCACCCGCGCCTGGAGGAGATCGCCGGGGCCCGGCGGCCCAGCGGCGAGCCGATCCCGGTCTGGGAGCCCGCGGCCCCCGCGGCCAAGCAGCGCCAGCGCCGTGAGGGCTTCGGCGGCGGAGGGGGCCGCGGCCCGCGCCGGTTCCGCGACCGGTTCGAGGGCGAGGGCCGCCCGGCCCGCGAGCGCTCCTTCGGTGACGACAACCGCGGCGGCGACCGTCCTTCCGGCGGCTACCGCGGCGAGCGTCCGGCGGGCGAGCGCGACTCCTTCCGCGGCGACCGCCCCTCCGGCGGCTACCGCGGCGGCGACCGTCCTTCCGGCGGCTACCGCGGCGGCGACCGTCCTTCCGGCGGCTACCGCGGCGAGCGTCCGGCGGGCGAGCGCGACTCCTTCCGCGGCGACCGCCCCTCCGGCGGCTACCGCGGCGGCGAGCGGCGCGAGCCGTTCCGCTCCGACCGCCCGGCCGAGGGCGGCCACCGCGGCGAGCCGTTCCGCGGCGGCGACCGCCCCTCCGGCGGCTACCGCGGCGAGCCGTTCCGTTCGGACCGTTCCGCGGGCCAGGGCGAGTTCCGCGGCGGCGAGCGCCGCTCGGAGCGTCCCGGCGGCGGCTACCGCGGCGGGCGCGGCGACCACTCCGGCGGTTCGCGGTACGGCCGCTGATCACCGCCTGATCCCGTGAGGGCCGGTACGGCGATGCCGTACCGGCCTTCCGCGTGCCGGGGAGGGGGTCCGCCGCTCCCGACGGCGGACCCATCGCCCGCGGCCTCGCGCGTGCCGGGGAGGGGGGCTCAGCCCGGCGGGGGCGGAGCGGTGCTGCCCCGGGGGACGAGCCGGGCCGCCTCGTCCTCGAAGGCCGCGGTCTCCTCACCGGCGATCAGCGCCAGCAGGGTCCGGGCGGCGCGGGCGCCGTAGGAGGGGATGTCGCGGGTCAGCGCGGTCAGGGCGGGCCGCACGACCTGGGAGAGCGGCGAGTCGTCCCAGGCCACGACGGACAGGTCCCGCGGCACGTCGAGCCGCATCTCCTGGGCCACCGACAGGCCGGCCACGGCCATTATGTCGTTGTCGTAGACGATCGCGGTCGGCCGGGCGGGGGAGCCGATCAGGCGCCGGGTGGCGCGCGCGCCCTCCTCTCCGGTGTAGTCGGTGTGCGTGATGGTGTACCCGATCACGCCGAGCTCCTGGCAGGCGCCGGTGAACGCCTGGTCGCGCAGGACGGTGTGGACCAGCTCGGGCAGCCCCGCGACCCGGGCGATCCTGCGGTGCCCGAGCGCCACGAGGTACTCGACGGCCTCGCGGACGGCGGCGGTGTCGTCGGACCAGACGGGCACCAGCGAGCCCGCCTCCGACGGGTGGCCGACCACCACGGCCGGCAGGCCCAGCTCCTCCAGCTCGGTGATGCGCGGGTCGGCGAAGCGCAGGTCGACCAGGATCGCGCCGTCCACCCGGCGCTCGCCCCACCAGCGGCGGTAGATCTCCATCTCCTGCCCGGGATCGGCCACCACCTGGAGCATCAGCGCGTAGGACCGGGCGGAGAGCTCGCCCTCGATCCCGCTGATCAACTCCATGAAGAACGGTTCCATGCCCAGGACGCGGGCCGGGCGGCAGACGGTCAGGCCGACGCTGTTGGCCCGCGCGCCGTTGAGCGCCCGCGCCGCGCTGTTGGGCCGCCAGCCGATCTCCTCGGCGATGGCCTTGATGAGGGCCCGTTTCGCCTCGGACACCCCCGGCCGGTCGTTCAGCGCGTAGGAGACCGCCACTTTGGAGACGCCCGCCTGACGGGCGATGTCGGCGATCGTCGGTCGCTTCACCCAGCCCCCTGATTGAACCGGTTAGCCATTGTGTCGAGCCGACCTTACCGCCTGCGTGAACGTGGGGTGCCGCCGATCCCGCGACCGGAGGCGGCGTCCGGTGCCCCCGTGCCGGTTCCGGTGAATCGGAGGAGGTCCGCGCCGCCTTTCCCGGCGGGGGCGCGGAGTCGTGCATATCGAACGCGTCACGGCTATTGACGCCAGGGTTACGTGGAATTTACGTTCGCGGTACTTATCCGGTTCAGTTGAATCTGGCGGATCGGGGCGCGACGGGCCGGGTGGGCCGGTACGGCGCGCCGCGGAACGCCGGCGGCGGCCGGTTCGGGAGCGGGGCGCGCCTGCCCCGCAGATGAATTGGGAGCGCTCCCAGGTCCGGAGGGCCACGGCCCTCCGGACTTCTCTATCGGGGTCTGTGACGACGTTCGGACCTCCGCCGTCCCGGCGGGGGAAGGAGAAACGCAATGCGAAACCGGATGCGGATCGTGGTTCCGCTCCTGGCGGCCGGCCTGGCCGCCGCCGCGTGTTCGGGCGGAGGGACCACACCGGCCCCGCAGGGTTCCCAGGCGGGGAGCGCGCCCGCCGCCGCCCCGGGGAACGGCGGTGCGCTGCCCCGCAACGAGACGCTGTACACCAGCGGCACGCAGTGGGGTCCGCCGGCGAACTTCAACCCCCTGCGCGAGTGGGACTACGCCACCGGAACCGAGGGCCTGGTCTACGAGCACCTGTTCCACTTCGACGGCACCGCGGGCAAGCTGGTCCCGTGGCTGGCCCAGAGCGGCACCTGGACCGACGACACGACCTACGAGCTGAAGCTCCGCCAGGGCGTCACCTGGTCGGACGGCAAGCCGTTCACCGCCAAGGACGTCGCCTTCACCTTCGAGCTCGGCAAGATGGAGACGGTGCCCTACCACAACATCTGGGAGTGGCTCCAGAAGGCCGAGGCGGTCGACGACCAGACGGTGAAGTTCACCTTCTCCAAGGCCAACTACCAGGAGTGGGACTTCCAGATGTACAGCCGGGCGATCGTCCCGCAGCACGTCTGGCAGGGCCGCTCCGAGCAGGAGGTGCTGGACGGCAAGAACGAGAACCCCGTCGGCACCGGCGCCTACACCTACAAGAGCCACGACCAGGACCGCGTCGTCTGGCAGCGCCGCGACGACTGGTGGGGCAAGACCGCGCTCAACATGGAGCCCAAGCCGAAGTACATCGTCGACATCGTCAACTCCAGCAACGAGGTGGCGATGGGCCTGCTGCTGCAGAAGGGCATGGACCTCAGCAACAACTTCCTGCCCGGCGCGGCCAACCTGGTCAAGGGCAACTTCGGCATCACCACCTACTACCCCGAGCCGCCGTACATGCTCTCGGCCAACACCGCCTTCCTGGTGCTGAACACCACCAAGAAGCCGATGGACGACCCGGCCTTCCGCAAGGCGCTCGCCAACGCGATCGACACCAAGAAGATCGTCGAGGGCGTCTACGGCAACCTGGTCAAGGCGGCCAGCCCCACCGGCCTGCTGCCGCAGTGGGAGCAGTACATCGACCAGCAGGTCGTCGCAGACAAGGGCTTCTCCTTCGACACCGCCAAGGCCAAGAAGCTGCTGGCCGACGCCGGCTACAAGGACGCCGACGGCGACGGGTTCGTGGAGAACAAGGACGGCTCGAAGATCGAGCTGGACATCATCGTGCCCTCCGGCTGGACCGACTGGATGGAGTCCGTCCGGGTCATCGCGGCCAGCGCCAAGGAGGCCGGGATCAACATCACCCCCGACTTCCCCGACTTCAACGCCCTGGTCGACAAGCGGGGCAAGGGCGACTTCGACCTGCTGATCAACAACGAGCGGCAGCTGTCGAACACCCCCTGGACCTACTACGACTACATGTTCCAGCTCCCGGTCCAGAAGACGCAGAACACCGTCAACTTCGGCCGGTACGAGAACAAGGACGTCTGGAAGCTCGTGCAGCAGCTCGACCAGGTCAAGACCGACGACGCCGAGGGCATGAAGAAGGTGGCCTCCGAGATCCAGAAGATCCACCTGGACGAGCTGCCGATCATCCCGCTCTGGTACAACGGCCTGTGGTCGCAGGTCAGCAACGCCTCCTGGACCAACTGGCCCTCCTCGGTCGGCGCCACGCCCAAGACGCCGCCGACGATGTGGCGCAACTGGCTGGAGCTGGGCGGCTTCGAGACGCTCACGCAGATCAAGCCGGCCTCCTGACCGGATGAGCACCGGCCCCCTCCCTCCCCGCCGGGCGGCGCGGGGGAGGGGGCCCTGTGGGAGGGTTTCCCCTTGCGTCAATACTTCGGTCGGAAACTGCTGGTCTACGGCCTGACGTTCTTCGTCGCCGTCACGATCAACTGGATGGTCCCGCGCTTCATGCCCGGCGACCCGGTCTCGAGCATGGTGGCCCGGGCGGGGGTGAGCAACCCCGGCGCGGTGGAGACCATGCGCGCCTACTACACCGGCCTGTTCGGCTTCGACCAGCCGCTGTGGAAGCAGTACGCGAACTTCTGGGGAGCGCTGCTCCAGGGCGACTTCGGCATCAGCATCTGGGTGTTCCCCACGCCGGTGAGCGAGGTCATCATGGGCGCGGTGCCGTACACCCTGGGGCTGATGGTCCCCTCGGTGCTGCTGAGCTGGGTGGTGGGCAACTGGGCCGGCGCCCTGGCCGCGCGGCGCAGGCTGCTGGACAACACGGTGCTGCCGGTCGGCTACGTCCTGACGGCCATGCCGTACATGTGGCTGGCGGTGCTGCTGGCCTGGGGGCTGGGGGTCGTGGCGGGGGTCTTCCCGGTCGCGGGCGGCTACAGCTTCTCGCTGCAGCCCAGCCTGTCGTGGGAGTTCGTCGCGGACCTGCTGCACCACTGGGTGCTGCCGTTCCTCTCGCTCTTCCTCGTCGCGCTCGGCGGCTGGGCGATCGGCATGCGCAACATGATCATCTATGAGCTGGAGTCGGACTACTCCACCTACCTGTCCGCGCTGGGGGCCCCGCAGCGGCTGATCCGCCGCTACGCCTTCCGCAACGCGGTGCTGCCCCAGATCACCGGCCTGGCCCTGCAACTGGGCGTGCTGGTGGCGGGCGCCCTGGTCACCGAGATCGTCTTCTCGTACCCCGGGCTGGGCAGCCTCATCCTCAAGGCCATCCAGAACCAGGACTTCTTCCTGCTCCAGGGGACCTTCATGTTCATCGTCCTCGGCGTGCTGATCGCCAACTTCATCATCGACATCGTCTACGTCGTGGTCGATCCCCGGACGCGGGCCGGAATGGCGGGTGCGCAGGCATGACGGCGATCCAGGAGACCCCCGCCACGGGCGCCGCCGCCGGCGCCGGGGTGCGCCGCGAGGCGCTGTACTTCGCGGTGCGCAACGGCAAGCTGCTGGCCGGCTTCGGCATCGTGCTCGCCCTCTTCCTGCTCGGCTTCGCCGGCCCGGCGCTGCTGGAGGCCGCCGACCCGAACGCCTACGGCACGACGCCCATGTCGCCGCCCTCGGGCGAGCACTGGTTCGGCACGACGACGTTCGGCCAGGACGTGTTCTCGCAGTTCGTGCACGGCCTGCGGACCACCTTCATCGTGGGCGCGCTCGGCGGCGGCATCGCGGCGGTCATCGCGATGGCGGTCGGCTTCACCGCCGGCTACCGGGGCGGCCTGGTCGACGAGGTCCTCACCATGCTGACCAACATCGTCCTGGTCATCCCGACGCTGGCCGTGCTGCTGATCATCAACGCCTACCTGGGCGTGCGCAGCGTCCCCGCCCAGGCCCTGTTCATCGGGCTCACCTCCTGGCCGTGGGCGGCGCGGGCGATCCGGGCGCAGACGTTCTCGCTGCGCACCCGGGACTTCGTGGCGCTGGCCCGGCTCAGCGGCTCCAGCACGCGGAAGATCATCATGCGCGAGATCGCGCCGAACATGAGCTCCTACCTGTTCATGACGTTCATCCTGCTGTTCGGCGGCTCGATCCTGATCGCGTCCTCGCTCGACTTCATCGGGCTCGGTCCCACCGAGGGCATCTCGCTCGGCCTGATGCTGCAGAACGCCAACCAGTGGAGCGCGATGCAGCTGGGCATGTGGTGGTGGTTCCTGCCCCCGGGCGCCGGGATCACCGCGGTCGTCGGGGCCCTGTACGTGGCCAACGTCGGGCTCGACGAGGTCTTCAACCCGAAACTGAGGGAGACATGAGTCTGCGGGTCAGCGAGCTGAGGGTGTACTACCGCACCCTCAAGGGCGACGTGAAGGCGCTCGACGACGTCTCCTTCACGATGCGGGACGGGGAGATCCTCGGCCTGGCGGGGGAGTCGGGCTGCGGCAAGACGACCCTGGGCAAGAGCCTCATCCGGCTGGACGGCCGGATGCGGCACGTGGGCGGCACGGTGGAGCTCGACGGCCGCGAGCTGCCCATCGGCGACGACCGGCGGATGAACGCGTTCCGCTTCCACGAGGTCTCCCTCATCCCGCAGTACTCGATGAGCGCGATGAACCCGACCCGCAAGATCGGGAAGATGGTGGGCGAGCTGCTCCGGTCCCGGGGCGTCGCGCTCGACCGGGCCGAGCTGGAGTCCCGCCTGGAGCTGGTCGAGCTGCCGCGCACGGTGCTGGACAACTACCCCATCGAGCTGTCCGGCGGCATGAAGCAGCGGATGGTCATGGTCATCTCCACCCTGCTCAACCCGTCGCTGCTCATCGCCGACGAGGTCACCTCCGCGCTCGACGTGTCCACCCAGAAGGCGGTCGCCAAGGCCCTGATCGGCTTCCGCGACGCCGGGTTCGTCAAGAGCATGATCTTCGTCACCCACGACCTCGCGCTGACGTCCCACATCGCCGACACGGTCATGGTCATGTACGCGGGGAAACTTGCCGAGAAGGCGCCCTCCGCGGCGATGGTCACGGCGCCGCGCCACCCGTACACCAGGCTCCTGATCAACTCGCTGCCCGAGGTCGGCGTGCGCCACGCCGACAAGAAGCTGTCCGGCATCGCCGGCAGCCCGCCCTCGCTGCTCGACCCGCCGGCCGGCTGCCGCTTCCGGGCCCGCTGCCCGGTCGCCGGCGACGAGTGCGCGCAGGAACCGCCCGTGGCCGAGGTCGAGCCCGGCCACTTCGTCGCGTGCTGGAAGGCATGATGCTGCAACTCGACAACGTCACGAAGGTCTACAAGGTCGGCGCGTTCGGCGGGAGGACCTTCGCCGCCGTGGACGGCGTGAGCTTCGACGTGCGCTCCGGCGAGGTCGTCTCCCTCATCGGGGAGAGCGGCAGCGGCAAGAGCACGATCGGCAAGATGATCCTCGGCCTCACCCCGGTCACCGCCGGCTCGATCACCGTCGACGGCGCGCCGGTCAAGGCCGCCAAGGAGTACTACCGGCACGTGCAGGGCGTCTTCCAGGACCCCTTCAGCTGCTACAACCCGGTGTTCAAGGCCGACCGCGTCTTCCAGCTGATCAAGGAGTCCTACTACCCGCAGGTCTCCGCCGCCGAGTGGGACGGGCGCGTGCGCTCGGCCATCGAGGACGTCCGGCTCGACCCCGGCCAGGTCCTCGGCCGGTACCCCCACCAGCTCAGCGGCGGCCAGCTCCAGCGCCTGCTCATCGCGCGGGCGCTGCTGCTGGACATCAAGCTGCTGGTCGCCGACGAGATCACCAGCATGCTCGACGCCTCGACCCGCATCGACGTGCTCAACCTGCTGGCCGAGCTCAAGGAGCGCGGCCTGGGCGTGCTGTACGTCACCCACGACCTGTCGCTCGGCAACTACCTGGCCGAGCGCACCGTCGTGCTGCGCAACGGCGCGGTGGTCGAGATGGGGCTGACCGACAAGGTCTTCGGCGACCCGCTGCACCCCTACACCCGCAAGCTGCTGGCCGCCGTGCCCCGGCTGAACGCCCCCTGGGAGGACGCCGCGCCGACGGACGCCTGCCGCTACCACGCGGGCGGGGCCTCCGGCGCGCTGTTCGAGGCGGAGGCGGGCCACTTCGTGGCGTGCGCCCGGCTCGACGGCTGCCCCCCGTGACGGGCGCCGGGGGCAGGCCCGGGGACGGTTCACCGGACGCCGCACCAGGCGTCCCATCGGACGTCGTGCGGGACGCCCCACCCGGCGTCCCCACGACCGCTAAGGAGAGATCTACTTGAGTTCGTACCGCCCGCTGCACGACGGCTGGACCCTCACGGCCGTCTCGCAGGACGTCGAGGTGGCGGGCGTGACCGCGACCGTCCCCGGCTGCGTGCACACCGACCTGCTCGCCGCCGGGATCATCGACGACCCCTACCTGGACGACAACGAGACCCGGCTGGCCTGGATCGGCCGGACCGACTGGGTCTACCAGACCACCTTCGACTGGACCGGCGACGGCCACGAGCGGACCGACCTGGTCTGCGAGGGCCTCGACACGGTCGCCACGGTGATCCTCAACGGCGTCCAGGTCGCCACCACCGCCAATCAGCACCGCTCCTACCGCTTCGCCGTACGGCACCTGCTGCGCGAGGGCGCCAACACCCTGACCGTGCGCTTCGACTCGGCCTACGCCTACGCCGAGGCGCAGCGGGCGGCCCTCGGCGAGCGGCCGAGCCCGTACGACGAGCCGTACCAGTTCATCCGGAAGATGGCCTGCAACTTCGGCTGGGACTGGGGGCCGACCGTGGTCACCGCCGGGATCTGGCGGCCGATCGGGCTGGAGTCCTGGAGCGGCGCCCGGCTGGCCGAGGTGCGCCCGCTGGTGACGATGGACGGCGCCGACGGCAGGGTGCGGGTGCACGTCCGCGTCGAGCGCGTCGCCGAGACGCCGCTGTCGGTGCACGCCGCCGTCGCGGGCGTCGGCGCGCGGGCGGACCTGGCGCCGGGCGAGCGCGAGGCCGTGCTGGAGCTGACCGTGCCGGAGCCGGAGCGCTGGTGGCCGCGCGGGTACGGCGCGCAGCCGCTGCACGAGCTGACCGTCTCCCTGGACGGGCCGGGCGGGAGCGGGCCGGCGGTCCCCTCGGGCGCGCGGGACTGGAGCGGGCGGATCGGCTTCCGCACGGTCGAGCTGGAGCGCGACGGCGGCGCCTTCACCGTGGTCGTCAACGGCGTGCCGGTGTTCGTGCGCGGCGTCAACTGGATCCCCGACGACTGCTTCCCCAACCGGGTCACCCGCGACCGGCTGGCCGCCCGGTTCGCCCAGGCGACCGGGGCCGGCGTCAACCTGCTGCGGGTGTGGGGCGGCGGGCTGTACGAGAGCGACGACTTCTACCGCCTGGCCGACGAGACGGGCCTGCTGGTCTGGCAGGACTTCCCGTTCGCGTGCGCGGCCTATCCGGAGGAGGAGCCGCTGCGCTCGGAGGTGGAGGCCGAGGCGCGCCAGAACGTGGCCCGGCTGGCGGGCCACGCGAGCCTGGTGCTGTGGTGCGGCAACAACGAGAACCTGGAGGGCCACGCCGACTGGGGCTGGCAGGAGGAGCTGGCCGGGCGGAGCTGGGGCTCGGCCTTCTACTACGACCTGCTGCCCTCGGTGGTCGCCGAGCTCGACCCGACCCGTCCCTACTGGCCGGGCAGCCCGTACTCCGGCGCGCCGGACCTGCCGCCCAACGACCCTTCCCGCGGCACGATCCACATCTGGGACGTGTGGAACCGCGAGGACTACACCCGCTACGCCGCCTACACGCCCCGGTTCGTGGCCGAGTTCGGCTTCCAGGGGCCCCCGGCGTACGCCACCCTGCGCCGCGCCGTCAGCGGCGAGCTGGCCGCCGACGCCCCCCTGGTGCTGCACCACCAGAAGGCGATCGACGGCAACGCCAAGCTCCTGCGCGGTCTGGGCGGCCACCTGCCGCCCCCTGCGACCTTCGACGACTGGCACTACCTGACCCAGCTCAACCAGGCCCGCGCGATGGTCTTCGGCATCGAGCGGTTCCGGGCGCTGGCGCCGCACTGCATGGGCACGATCGTCTGGCAGCTCAACGACTGCTGGCCGGTCACCTCCTGGGCCGCGGTCGACGGCGACGGCCGGCGCAAGCCGCTGTGGTACGCGCTGCGCCGCGTCTACGCCGACCGGCTGCTGACCGTCCAGGGCGGGGAGCTCGCGGTGGTCAACGACGCCCCCGAGCGGTGGACCGGCGAGCTGTCGCTGGTCCGGCACGGCCTGGACGGCGAGCCGCTGGCCGCCGAGGCCGTCCGGGTCGAGGCGGCGCCGCGCTCGGTGGTCCGGGTGCCGCTGCCGGAGGCGGTGCGCACGCCGGGGGACCCGGCACGGGAGGTGCTGGTCGCCGCCCTGGGCGGGAGCCGTACGGTCTCCTTCTACGCCGAGGACACGGTGGTGGCCTTCCCCGAGGCGGCCTACGACGCCCACGCCGAGCCCGCCGAGGGCGGCTACCGGGTGACGGTGACCGCGCGCACGCTCCTGCGCGAGCTGGCCCTGTTCCCGGACCGGCTGGACCCGGACGCCGCGGTCGACGACCTGCTGGTGACGCTGCTGCCGGGCGAGAGCGCGGTCTTCCACGTCGCCACCGAGCGGGAGCTGGACCCGGCGGCGCTGCTCGCCTTCCCGGTGCTGCGCTGCGTGAACGAGGCCCGGCCGGGACACGGATGAGGCGGGGGCGGACCCCGGCCGGGGCCGCGGGAGGGTCCGGTGGATGGACGGGCGCGCGGTCACGCCGGGCGGGCCGTTAGGCTGGGTGCGCCTATCCGGACGACGCCGAGAGAGACGATGAAGACCTTCGAAGAGCTGTACGCCGAGCTGTCCGACAAGGCGCGGACCCGCCCCGAGGGGTCGGGGACCGTGGCCGCGCTGGACGCCGGAGTCCATGCCATCGGCAAGAAGGTCGTGGAGGAGGCCGCCGAGAGCTGGATGGCGGCCGAGCACGAGTCGAACGAGCGGGCCGCGGAGGAGATCTCCCAGCTCCTCTACCACGTGCAGGTCCTCATGATCGCCAAGGGGATCGGGCTGGACGAGGTCTACAAGCATCTCTGAGCCGGCGTGCCCGGCTCCCGTGCGACGACCCTCCCCGCCCGAGAAGAAGGAATCCTCCCGCCATGCTCCGTCTCGCCGTACCCAACAAGGGCGCCCTCGCCGAGGGCGCCCAGACGATCCTCAAAGAGGCCGGATACCGCGTCCGCAAGGACAGCAAGGAGCTCGTGGTCATCGACCCCGACAACTCCTGCGAGCTGTTCTTCCTGCGGCCCAAGGACATCGCCGTCTACGTCGGCGAGGGCACCCTGGACGCCGGGATCACCGGCCGCGACATGCTCCACGACTCGGGCGCGCGGGTGGAGGAGATCCTGCCGCTCGGCTTCGGCCGCTCCACCTTCCGCTTCGCGGCCGACCCGGGGGCGTTCGCCTCCGTCGCCGACCTGAAGGGCCGGCGGATCGCCACCGCGTACGCGGGCCTGCTGGAGGGCCACCTCGCCGAGCAGGGCGTCGAGGCCAGGGTGATCAAGCTGGACGGCGCGGTGGAGACCGCCATCCGGCTGGGCGTGGCCGACGCCGTCGCCGACGTCGTGGAGACCGGCACCACGCTGCGCAACATCGGGCTGGAGGTGTTCGGCGAGCCGATCGCCCGTTCCGAGGCGGTGCTGATCCGGCGCCCGGACGCCGTGGAGAGCCAGGGGCTCGACCAGCTGGTGCGCCGGCTGCAGGGCGTGCTGGTGGCCCGCGACTACGTGATGATGGACTACGACATCCGCGCCGAGCGGATCGAGGAGGCCATCGCGCTCACCCCCGGCATGGAGGGGCCCACGGTCTCCCCGCTGCACCGGGAGGGCTGGGTCGCGGTGCGCGCCATGGTGCCGCGCAAGGGGCACCAGCAGGTGATGGACCAGCTCTGGGAGCTCGGCGCGAAGGCCATCCTGGTCACCGCCATCTACGCCTGCCGCCTCTGACGCTCCTCGCCCGGCGCCCCGGGCGCCCTTCCCGGGGCGCCGGGGTCCCCGCTTCGGACGCCCGGGGTGCCGCGGTTCACGAGGGCAGGAGGGCGGCCTCCTCCTCCTCGATCCGCTGGTTCCACTCGCGCTTGGAGGACTGCCAGCCGTCCTCGTCGCGGCCGATCCGCCAGTAGCCGGAGATGGACAGCGCCGAGAGCGGGACGCCGCGCTCGGCGCGCAGGTGGCGGCGGAGCTCCTTGACGAACCCGGCCTCGCCGTGGACGAAGGCGTGCAGGACGCCCTCGGGGAAGTCCAGTTCGCGCACGGCCGCGACCAGGCGCTCGCCGATCGGCGCGCCGCCCCGGTGCAGCCAGACGATCTTCACGTCGCCGGGGGAGTCGAGCGGCTGCTCCTCCTCGGGACCGGCCACCTCGATGAGGACATGGGCCGGGGCCCCGGCGGGCAGCCGCCCCAGGGAGGCCGCGATGGCCGGCAGCGCGCTCTCGTCGCCGGCCAGCAGGTGCCAGTCCGCCTCGGCGGAGGGCGCGTAAGCGCCGCCGGGGCCGAGGAACCAGATCTCCTCACCCGGCTGCACCCGGGCGGCCCACGGACCGGCCAGGCCGCTGTCGCCGTGGTGCACGAAGTCGAGGGTGAGCTCACCCGCCTCGGCGTCCCAGGCCCGGACCGTGTAGGTCCGGGTGGTGGGCTGCTGCTCGCGGGGCAGGTCGCGGCGGATCGCCTCCAGGTCGAACGGCCGCGGGTACGTCACCCCCGGGGGAGCGAACAGCAGTTTCACGTAGTGGTCGGTGAACTCGCCCACGGGCAGGCCGCGCAGGCCCTCGCCGCCGAGCACGACCCGGATCATGTGCGGGGTGAGCCGCTCGGTGCGCACCACCTCGCCGCGCCGTGCCCTGCGCACGGGCCTGCCTTCTGCCATGAGCCGCTCCCGAAGTAATCAACTTAGGTATGCCTAACTAATAGCATACGTGCAGCGAGGGGTTCGCCGCACCGGGGCCAGGCTCGGTGCGAGGGCGGGCCCGGGGCGGGGCGGGTCCCGGTGCGGGGCGGGATTAAGAATCTACGATGTAAAGGCGGGGGGTGTGGAGGAGGCTTGCCCGGAGGCGGACGACGGGGAGCGGTGGTCGCGGGGGCTGACGCCGTACACGCGTTTGAAGGCGGCGCTGAACGCGAAGGGGCTGCCGTAGCCGACCTGCGCGGCCACCGCCTCGACCGTCGCGCCGGGATCACGCAGCAGATCGGCCGCGAGGGCCAGCCGCCGGTTCGTCAGGTAGGTCATGGGCGGCTCACCCACCAGCTCGGTGAAGCGGCGGGCCAGCGCCGCGCGGGAGGCGCCCGTCCTGGCCGCCAGGCCGGCCACCGTCCAGGGGTGGGCCGGGTGCTCGTGCAGCAGGCGCAGCGCCGGGCCCACGACGGGGTCGCCGTGCGCCCGGTACCAGCCGGGGGCCTCGGCCTCCGGGCGGGAGAACCAGGCACGCAGGACCGCGACGAGCAGCAGGTCCAGCAGGCGGTCCAGCACGGCCTCCTGGCCGGGCGCGTCCCTGGCGATCTCCTCGTGGAGCAGGGCGACGAGCGGGGAGTCCCAGGAGTCCGAGGGCAGGGCGAGCAGCCGGGGCAGTGCCGTCAGCAGCCGCCGGTCGACCTCGCTGCGCATCCGGTACGTCCCGGTGAGCAGCGTCGTGGAGCCGTCCGCCGTGCCGCCCCAGGTGCGCACGCCCAGGTCCAGCGCGTCGCACAGGTCCTCGCCCTCCGGTGTCGTGGCGCAGCCTCCGGAACGGACGACGGCCTGGGGCGGGGTGGCCGGGTCGTCGGCGACGGTGTAGGGATCGGGGCCGCGCACCACCGCGACGTCCCCGGCGCGGAGCCGTACCGGCTCGGCGCCACCGAGCGCGATCCACGCCTCGCCGCGGACTGCGGCGACCAGGGTGAGCGGCGCCCGGTCCTCGATCCGCAGCGACCAGGGCGGCTCCAGGACGCTGCGGAGCAGGAACGCCCCCCGGGCCCTCGGCCCGTCCAGCAGGTCCGCGAACGCGCTCATCGACCGCCTCCAGCGTGAGACCCCGGAATCCTGGCCGGGGTCCTCGACGCCGCCGATTGTAGACGGCCGCGCATGGAGCGGAGATCATCGCGCATGGTCTCCGGCGCCGGCGGCCGGTTGACTGGGGGCATGACGGAGAGCACACACGTGTTGCGGGTCGCGGTCCTGATCGGGGCGACCGTGTCGACGGGGCTGATGGCGGGCCTGTTCTACGCCTTCGCGGTGGCGGTCATGCCGGGGCTGGGCCGGGCCGGCGACCGGACGTTCGTGGAGGCGATGCAGCGGATCAACGCGGCGATCCTCAACGGCTGGTTCGCCGCCGCCTTCGCCGGGGCCGCGCTGCTGACCGCTGCGGCCGGCCTGCTCCACCTGGGCCGCCCCGCGCTGCCCTGGATCGGGGCTGCGTTCGTGCTGTACGGCGTGGCGCTGGCGGTCACGTTCTCGATGAACGTACCGCTCAACGACGCGCTCGACGCGGCGGGAGAGCCCGGCCGGATCCCCGACCTCGGGGCGGTGCGCGAGCGGTTCGAGGCGGTGTGGGTGCGCTGGAACGTGGTCCGCGCGCTGGCCTGCACGGTCGCGCTGGCCTGTCTGTCCTGGGCGCTGACCGTGTAGGCCTGTTGCGCTGACCGTGGAGGCCTGTTGCAGGGAGCGTGGAGGCCTGTTTCAGGGAGGGGGAGGAGAGAAGAAGGTGAACCGGCAGGTGCGGACGCCTGCCGGCCGCTCAACGAACGGCGAAATGTCGGTGAACATCACCGCACGCTGCTTATGTGAGAGCCGGTACGGGGTCATCCTCGATACGTGCCGACCCACACGCACCTCCTGCCGCCGGCCGCCGCGGCGGCGTCGTTCACCGTACCGGCGCCCTCCCTTCCAGGGCCCGTTCCCGGGGCCGCCCCGGCCGTCGCGCCGATCGTCGACCTCGACACCGGGGGCGTCATCGCGCTCCAGGCCGCCGCCGGCGACCTGGGGGAGGGCGGTTCGGGCCACGGGGACGTCGTCGTCCTGGCCGGGACGGTCCTGGAGGTGTCCCGGAGAGAGGCGCTGCTCCCGCTGGTCCTCTCGCTGCCCGCGCGGGCGGTGATCAGCGGTTCGGCCGCCCTGGCGCCGCTCCACGAGGCCCTGCGGATCTCCGGGCGGCGGCCCCGCGAGATCATCCTCGTGCTCCGGGGCGGCTTCGCCGAGGAGGACCGCCGGGCCCTGCTCGCGGGGCTGGAGGGACTGCGCGCCATCGGCTACCTGGTGGCGGTGGGGGACCTGGGCACCGCGCACGTTCCGCCGGACCTGCTGGCCGACGTCTCGCCGTACCTGGTGGTGCTCTCGGCCGGGCTGATGGCGCGGGTGGGGCGCGACCCCCGCCGGACGGCGCTGGCCGAGTCGCTGGCGGCCCTGGCCCGGAACACGGGCGCCCACGTGCTGGCCCCGGGCGTGGCCGAGGAGGCCCAGCTCGCCGCGGTCCGCCGGTGGGGGGTGCGGCTGGCGCAGGGCCCGCTGCTGGTGCCCGGTCCCTCCGGCCGGGTCCACGTGCCGCTGCCGGTCGTCGAGCCGGAGCCGGCCCAGCTCCTGCTGGGACCGAGGGTGCAGGAGTTCCTGCTGCCGGCGGTGACGCTCCCCTACGAGGCGACCGCGGAGGACGCCGTGGAGACCTTCAGCGGCGAGCCCTCGATCAGCAGCGTGATCCTGGTCGACGAGTACCAGCGGCCCAAGGGCAGCCTGGACCGCAGCCGCTTCCTGCTCGCCATCGCCAGCCGGTACGGCCACGCGCTGCACGGCAAGAAGCCCGCCGCCCGCCTGGCCGACCCCGTCCGCTCGGTCCCGAAGACCACCCCCGCGATCGCCGCGATGCAGGTCGCGGGCCGCGACGCCGAGCGCGTCTACGACGACCTGGTCGTCACCGACGAGGTGGGCCGGTGCATGGGCATCGTGCGGGTCTCGGACCTGATCCGCCAGGTCGCGGCGATGCAGGGGATGCCCGGGACGCAGGCGGACCGGGCCGCTCCGATGACGCACGGGACGCGGCTGCCCTGAACCCGGGTAGGGTCCGGGCATGACGTCACGACCGGCCGCGGGCGGGGGCCGCTGGGTCTCGGTGGGGCCGGAGCGGCTCGGCCGCTGGATCGACGGATTCGCCGAACGGCACGGCCCGCTGGAGGCCGCCGCCTCCGACGAGGCCGTCCGGATCGAGGGCGCCGACGGGGCGGTGGCCGAGTGCCGGGTGCCCTTCCCGCCGCTGACGGCCGCCGGCGGCGGTCCGCTGGCCCGGCTGACCACCCACGTGCGCCGGGAGCGCAGGGTGGGCGTGCTGCTGGTACGGCTCGGCGGCCACGCGGCCGGGGTCTTCCAGGGGGACGAGCTGGTCTCCTCCAAGGTCGGCTCGCGGCAGGTCCACGGCCGCAGCGCGGCGGGCGGCTGGTCGCAGCGGCGCTTCGCCCGGCGCAGGGAGAAGCAGGTGGACCAGGCGCACGAGGCGGCGGCCGAGGTGGCGCTGCGGATCCTCGGCCCGCACACCGGCGGGCTGGAGGCGGTGATCCTGGGCGGCGACCGGCGGGCGGTGGACGCGCTGCGGGCCGACCGCAGGCTGGCTCCGGTCTTCGCGCTGGAGGCCGAGCCCTTCCTGACGGTCCCCGATCCCCGGCTGGCGGTGCTCGCCGGCACCCCGGCCCTGTTCCGCGCGGTCAGGATCAGGATCGTCGATCCCGCCTGACCCGTCCGGCCCGGCTCCGCGTGGCGCGCCCGGCCAGGTGCGGGCCGGGTGCGGCGCGGGGAACAGGGCGGGCGGAGGTGCGCGCGCGCCGTACACTGATCCGTATGCGCACTCCCGGCTGACGCCGCCCGCCGACGAGGCGGGACGGCCGAGCCGAGAGCCGGGAGACAGGGCGCGGCGGACTCGGCCACAGCGACGTGGTGAGCCCGTGTATCCCCCAGCCTGGGAGTGTTCCCCCGAATATGATCATTGCTTCTGACATCGAACTCCGCGCCGGAGCCCGGCTGCTCATCGAGGGCGCGTCGTTCCGGGTGAACCCCGGAGACAAGATCGGCCTCGTCGGGCGCAACGGCGCCGGGAAGACGACGCTGACCAAGGTGCTCGCGGGTGAGGCGCTGCCGGCGTCGGGCACGGTCACCACCACGGGCGAGGTGGGCTACCTGCCGCAGGACCCGCGCACCGGCGACCTCCAGGTGATCGCCCGCGACCGCATCCTGTCCGCCCGCGGGCTGGACGAGATCCTGCGCGAGCTGCGCCAGGCCGAGCTGGGCATGTCCTCGGCCGACGAGCGCACCCGCGACCGCGCGGTGCGCGCCTACGGGCGGCTGGAGGACCGGCTGCACGTCCTGGGCGGGTACGCCGCGGAGTCGGAGGCGGCCTCGATCGCCTCCAGCCTGGGGCTGCCCGACCGGGTGCTCGGCCAGCCGCTGGAGACCCTCTCCGGAGGCCAGCGCCGACGCGTGGAGCTGGCCCGGATCCTGTTCAGCGGAGCGGAGACTCTCCTGCTGGACGAGCCCACAAACCACCTCGACGCGGATTCGATCGCGTGGCTCCGCGACTTTTTACGATCCCATCAAGGTGGTTTGATCATTATCAGCCACGACGTGGCGCTCCTTGAAGCGACGGTAAACCGGGTCCTGCACCTGGACGCCAACCGGATGGTGATCGACACCTACAACGTCGGCTGGAAGGCCTACCTGGCCCAGCGGGAGACCGACGAGAAGCGCCGCAGGCGCGAGCGCGCCAACGCCGAGAAGCAGGCCTCGGCGCTGATGTCGCAGGCCGACAAGATGCGCGCCAAGGCCACCAAGGCCAAGGCGGCCCAGGACATGCAGCGCCGCGCCGAGCGGCTGCTGTCCGGCCTGGAGGTGGAGCGGCGCAGCGACAAGGTCGCCAAGCTGCGCTTCCCCCAGCCGGCGCCGTGCGGGCGGACCCCGATCACGGCGACGGACCTGTCGAAGTCCTACGGCTCGCTGGAGGTCTTCACCGACGTCAACGCGGCCGTGGACCGGGGTTCCCGGGTCGTCATCCTGGGCCTGAACGGCGCCGGCAAGACCACGCTGCTGCGCATCCTGGGCGGCATCGAGCAGCCCGACACGGGCGAGGTCCGGCCGGGGCACGGGCTCAAGCTGGGCTACTACGCCCAGGAGCACGAGACGATCGACCCGGAGCGCACGGTGCTGGAGAACATGCGCTCGGCCGGGGGCGAGCTGCCCGACGTCGAGCTGCGCAAGGTCCTGGGCTCCTTCCTGTTCACCGGCGACGACGTGGACAAGCCCGCCGGGGTGCTCTCCGGCGGCGAGAAGACCCGGCTGGCCCTGGCCACCCTGGTGCTGTCGGCGGCCAACGTCCTGCTCCTGGACGAGCCCACCAACAACCTCGACCCGGTCAGCCGGGAGCAGGTCCTCACGGCCCTGAGATCCTATTCTGGGGCGATTGTCCTCGTAACGCACGATGAGGGTGCTGTGGACGCTCTGCGACCGGATAGGGTGATCTTGCTGCCGGACGGAGTTGAAGACGCGTGGAGCGACGAATTTTCCGATCTTGTGGCACTTGCCTGATCTCAATTTGAGCGGGTACGGATCTTTTCCCTGGGAGTAGGTAGCCGATCCCGCAGAAATGACTGATCATGGCGGAGTAACGCTGCGGAAGTCTGGCACTACAGGAGGTAGCTCGTGGCCGAGACTCTCAAGAAGGGCACCCGGGTGACCGGGGCCGACCGTGAAAAACTGGCCGCCGATCTCAAGAAGCGCTACAGCTCGGGTGAGAGCATCCGTGCGCTGGCCGCTTCGACCGGCCGGTCGTACGGGTTCATCCACCGCATCCTGAGCGAGTCCGGCGTGACTCTGCGCGGGCGCGGCGGCGCCACCCGGGGCAAGACCAAGCGCTGAGCCGCCTCGGAACGCGCGACCGCAGCCGCTCGTCCTCAGCTCGTCCGTCCGTCCGGGTCTGCCGAACCTCATTCTAGAAGAGTCGGTAGGCTCGGGCGTGACAGACGGCGAACGCGGAGGAGAACGAGCGATGGCGGAAGCGGTGCGCGAGGGGGACGCGGAGGAGATCTCTCTCGCGGAGGTCGGACTGCGCTTCGAGGTGGACGGCGAGATCGCGACGATCACGCTGGCACGGCCGGAAAAGCGGAACGCGCAGACGTTCGGCACCTGGTCGGCGCTGGCCCGAATCGGTGACGACCTGCCGCAGCAGGTGAGGGTCGTCGTGGTCCAGGGTGAGGGGCCGTCCTTCTCGGCGGGCATCGACCTGCGGATGTTCACTCCGGAGGGGGTTCCGGGGCAGGGATCGTTCGCGAGCACCGCCACGCTCGGGGGCGAGGCCTTCGACGCGCGGATCGCGCAGGCCCAGCGGGGCTTCATGTGGCTGCGGCGGCCGGACATCGTCTCCATCGCGGCGGTCCAGGGTCACGCCGTGGGCGCCGGTTTCCAGCTGGCGCTCGCCTGCGACCTGCGGATCCTGGCCGACGACGCCAGGCTGTGCATGAAGGAGCCCGCGCTCGGCCTGGTTCCCGACCTGACCGGGACCAAGCCGCTGGTCGACCTCGTCGGCCTGTCGCGGGCCGTGGAGATCTGCCTCACCGCTCGCACCGTGGGCGCCGAGGAGGCGGCCAGGATCGGTCTGGCCGAGCTGGTCGTCGCCCCCGGCGACCTGGCGCAGGCCGTACGGGACCTGGCGGCCGCGCTGCTGGCGACCGACCGCGACGCCGCCACGGCGACCAAGCGGCTGCTCCAGGGCGCCTCGGGGCGCACGCTGGAGGAGCAGTGCGCGGCCGAGCGGCGCGAGCAGATGGCCCGGATCACGGCCCTGTTCGGCTGAGCGGCGCGAGCAGATGGCCCGGATCACGGCCCTGTTCGGCTGAGCGACCAGGCCGGATGCAGTGTTCGCCCGGAGCTGATCCGGGAATCACGTCGCCTCTCCCGGCGCTCGGATCGGGAGAGGAGGCCAGATGGCGATGATGGGCGGGGGCTTCGGCCCCCAGGCGATGCGCTCGCTGCGGCGCGACAGCTCGGTGACCAAGGAGCGGCTCGCGCCGGGCACGGTGAAGCGGATCGTGCGCTACTCCAGGCCGTTCTCCCGGCAGATCGCCGCCTTCCTCGCGCTGGTGGTGCTCGGCTCGGTCATCGTGGTGGTCAACCCGCTGCTGATGGGGTCGATCATCGACGACGGCATCAAGGCGGGGGACACCGGGCTCGTCGTCGGGCTCGCGGTGGCCATCGCCGGCCTGGCGGTGCTGGACGCCGCACTCGGGCTGGCCCAGCGCTGGTTCTCCGCCCGCGTCGGCGAGGGCCTGATCTACAACCTGCGCACCGAGGTCTTCGACCACGTCCAGCGCATGCCGGTGGCCTTCTTCATGCGGACGCAGACCGGCGCGCTGGTCTCCCGGCTGAACACCGACGTGATCGGTGCGCAGCGCGCGCTGACCAGCACGCTGTCGTCGGTCGTGTCCAACGTGGTCATGCTGGTGCTGGTGCTCGGCACCATGATCGTGCTGTCCTGGCAGATCACCCTGGTGGCGCTGGTGCTGCTGCCGGTCTTCGTCCTGCCGGCCAAGTGGGTCGGGCGGAAGATGTCCGGGCTCACCCGCGAGCAGATGGAGCTCGACGCCGAGATGAGCTCCATGATGACCGAGCGCTTCAACGTGGCGGGCGCCATGGTCGCCAAGCTGTACGGCCGGCCGGGCGAGGACGCGGACGCCTTCGCCGCCCGCGCCGGGCGGGTGCGCGACGTGGGCGTCACCGTCGGGATGTACGGGACGGTCTTCCGGGTCGCCCTCGGCCTGGTCGCCTCGCTGGCCACCGCGCTGGTGTACGGCGTGGGCGGCGTGCTGGCCGTGAACGGCGCCTTCCAGGTCGGCACCCTGGTCGCGCTCACCGCCCTGCTGATGCGGCTGTACGGCCCGCTGACCAGCCTGTCGAACGTGCACGTGGACGTGATGACCGCGCTGGTCAGCTTCGACCGGGTCTTCGAGGTGCTCGACCTGGAGCCGATGGTGGCCGAGCGGCCCGGCGCGCGGCCCGTCCCGGCCGGACCGGTGACGGTCGAGTTCGACGACGTGCGCTTCCACTACCCGGCGGCCTCGGAGGTGTCGCTGGCGTCGCTGGAGGCGGTGGCCCGCCCCGACACCGGGCAGAGCGGCGAGGTGCTGCGCGGCATCGGCTTCACCGCCCGGCCGGGCGAGCTGGTCGCGCTGGTCGGGCCCTCGGGCGCGGGCAAGACGACGATCACCTCGCTGGTCTCCCGGCTGTACGACGTGAGCGAGGGCGCGGTCCGCGTCAACGGGCTCGACGTGCGCGAGGCCACCCTGGAGTCGCTGCGCGAGACCGTGGGCGTCGTCATGCAGGACGCCCACCTGTTCCACGACACCATCGGGGCCAACCTGCGCTACGCCCGGCCCGGCGCCACCGACGGGGAGGTCTGGGAGGCCCTGCGCGCCGCGCAGATCGCCGAGCTGGTCGCGTCCCTGCCCGAGGGGCTGGAGACCGTGGTGGGCGACCGGGGCTACCGGCTGTCGGGCGGCGAGAAGCAGCGCCTGGCGCTGGCCAGGCTGCTGCTCAAGGCCCCCCGGGTGGTCGTCCTGGACGAGGCCACCGCGCACCTGGACTCCGAGTCGGAGGCCGCCGTGCAGCGGGCGCTGAAGAGCGCGCTGGCGGGGCGGACCTCCCTGGTCATCGCGCACCGCCTGTCCACGATCCGCGAGGCCGACCAGATCCTGGTGATCGTCGACGGCCGCGTCGTCGAACGGGGCCGGCACGAGGAGCTGCTGGCCGCCGGGGGCGCCTACGCCGAGCTCTACCGCACGCAGTTCAGCTCGCAGTCGTGACCGGCGCAGCGGGCGGTCCGGCGGGCGGCCGGTCGTGACCGGCGGAGCGGGCGGTCACCGGTAGCCCAGGCGGGCGAGTTCCTCGCGGGCGACCTTCTCCACCAGCTCGGCGTCCTCGGAGCGCAGGCGGGTGCGCCAGGCGCCGACCTGCGGGGCGTTCCGGCCGTACAGCGCGACCTTGGAGACGCGGGTCTCCAGGAAGCGGGAGAGGATCTCCACCGTCTCGCCGGGCGAGGCCGCCAGCTCCTCGTAGCGCAGGGTCAGCAGCTGCTCGCGGGGGAGTTCGCGGTGCAGCTCCGCGGCCAGGCGCACCGCCCCGCGCCAGCGCAGCGCGCACTTGCCCGCGGTGGGCATCGCCTTCCACCGGTCGATGTGCTCGGCGGACTTGACGCCGAGGAAGGGATTGGGGAACTCGGTGTCGTCGCTCACCCGGACCGGCTTGAACCACGACAGGGCGGCCGGGTCGGCCATCATGTCGGCGGCCACGTCCCGGCCGTCCCGGACCAGCTGGACGAACCGGGCGTCGGGGAAGGCCTGGAGCAGCACGGGCGCGCTGTAGACGAGGTCGGGACTGGCGTCGCCGAACCGGGCGACCGTCCCGGCGGTGGCGCACGGGCCCGCCCCGGTCACCCCGCCCGCCTCCCGGCAGACGTCCGGGCACTCGCGGCACGCCCCGGGGAGGATCTGCCAGGACTCGGCCATGGCGTCGCGGAGCACGCGGATGGCGCCCAGGCCCCGGCGGGCGATGGAGGGCCGCCGGGCGAAGGCGTGCACGACGTGGGTCACGGCGGCGCGGCCCATCGTGACGTGGAAGCCGGGCGAGCGTTTGAGGGCGCGGCCCAGCAGGTCCGCGCCGGAGTGCGGGGCGGCGAGCACGAACACCGGCCGACGGACCTTGATGCCGTTGACCACGAGGATGTGGGGCGGAGGTCGCATGTCTGACCCCAGTGTGGCACCGTTTGCGGAGTGAACGAACCGGCCACGCCCGGGCACGCCGGGACGGGTTCCGCCGCGGTCCCGGCCGCCCCGCGCCCGGGCGGCGCGGAGTCCTCCGCGGGGCTCTCCGCGGGGCCTCCCGCGGGGCTTTCCGCGGGGCCCTCCGCGGAGGCCCTCGCGGCGGCCTCCGTCCCGCGTCCGGGCGGTGCGAGGACCGCCGCCGTCCCGCCCCTCCTGCGGCCGGGGGACACGGTGGCCGTCGTGGCCCCGTCCGGGCCGGTCGACCCGGTACGGCTGGCCCGCGGCACGGCCGTGCTCGCCGGGCTGGGGCTGAAGGTCGTCACGGGCGCCCACGTGCTCGACCGCGACCGCTACCTGGCCGGGTCCGACGCGGCGCGGGCGGCCGACCTGCAGCGGGCCTGGTGCGATCCGGCGGTCGCCGCGGTGCTGTGCGCGCGGGGCGGCTACGGCGCGACGCGGATCCTGGACCTGCTCGACTGGGCGGCCATGCGCGCGGCCGGGCCCAAGACGCTGGTCGGCTCCAGCGACGTCACGGCCCTGCACCGGGCGCTGGAGGTCCGGCTGGGACTGGTCTCCTGGTTCGGCCCCATGCCGGCCGCGCCGTTGCTCGCCGATCCGGGCGGTCCCGAGCCCCGGAGCCTGGAGCGGCTGGCGGCGGCCCTGTTCGGCGGCGCGGAGTCCGTCACCGGGGATCGGGTGATCGCGCCCGGGAGCGCCGCGGGCCCGATCACCGGGGGGAACCTGTCGCTGCTGGCGGCGCTGTGCGGCACGCCGTACCGGCTGCGGGCCGAGGGGCGGATCGTCCTGCTGGAGGACGTGGGGGAGGCGCCGTACCGGATCGACCGGATGCTCACGCAGCTGCTGGGGACCGGGGCGCTGGACGGGGCGGCGGGGTTCGCGCTGGGTTCGTGGACGGGCTGCGGCGACCCTCATCCGGTCCTGCGGGAGCGGCTCGGAGGGCTCGGCGTGCCGGTGGTGGCGGGGCTCCCGGTCGGCCACGGAACACCGCAGCTCAGTGTGCCTATGGGGGCACTTGGTGGTATTGATGCTGAATCGTGCTCCCTGACCTGGTCGATCCGCTATCCCGACGGGGCACTCTAAGGAGACCAGAGAGAGGAAACCCGGCAGAGGGGACGCGCGCGTGAGGCTGAGGCTCTTCCGGATCCGGCGGCATCGCGGCCGGCGGGCCGGCCGGCAGGCGGGGCCGCCGCCGCGCCCGGTGGAGGACGTCGACCTCGACTCCCTGCTCGGCCTGGTCGCCGGCTCCCTCGGCTACAGCTGCTCCTTCGCCCCCGACGGCGGCACGCTGACCCTCTCCGGGACGCCGCAGGAGGCCTCGCCCGCGGCGCCGTCCGGGACGCCGGCGGGGACCCCCGCCGCGACGCCGCAGGAGACGCCGCCCGGTCCGCGCACCGTCACGGTGCGGCTGGCGGGGCTGCGCGCCGAGGCGGGACGCCACTCGCGCGAGGACTGGCCGACGCTCGTCTCCGAGCACCTGGCCCACACCCTGGCCACGCTGGACGAGCCGCTGGACGCCTGCGACCTCGCCCAGGTCCGCCCCCTGCTGCGCACCAGGATCCGGCTCGACGACGACCTGGGCGCGGCCCGCGTGGTCGGCCGCCACCTCGCCGCCGACCTGGTCGAGGTGCTCACGATCGGCTACGGGCCCGCGGGCCGGCCGGTCCGCCCGGAGGAGGTCGGCTGCTGGCCGATCACCCCCGCCCAGGCGCTGGAGCTGGCCGCCGACAACGCCCGCAAGGACGAGCGGCTCTCGGTGACCCGGGAGGACCTCGGCGGCGTCGCCGTCCGGCGGCTGACCGGCTCGACCGCGTGCGCCGCCACCCACCTGCGCCACCTGGACGACTACTTCCCCGTCCCCGCCGACGGGGCGCTGGTCGTCCTGCCGGACCCGGCGACGTTGGTCGTCCACCCGGTCGAGGGCCTGGACGTGGTGCGCGCGATCGAGCGGCTGCGCACGTTCGCCCAGCGGGAGTCCGAGCGCGCGGCCGACCCGCTGAGCCCGCAGGTCTACTGGTGGCACCGGGGCCGCCTCCGCCTGATCAGGGCCGACCTGGTCGACCAGGACGGGCAGACGCGGCTCGTGGTGGCGCCGCCGCAGGAGTTCGCCCGCGTCCTGGCCTCCCTGGCCGGGCGGCCCGGCGACGGGACCGACAGGGCCTGAGGACGGTTCGGGGACCGGTCGTGAGGGAACCTGAGGGGCGCGCCGGGGACCGGTGGAGGGGGATCCTGAGGGCCGCGCCGCGGACGGGCCGGAAAACCGGTGCGAACAGTGCGCTCCTCCGGCAAACCAAACGTCATGCGGCCACGACAAACCATAGGAAGATGATGTCCGGCCCGCCCCCGGCCCGATGGTCCTCTCGCCCGTCCTGGACCGTTCCCCACGCGTCCGCCGCGACCGGGCCGCGGCCGGCGGAGGCGGACCGATCGGGTCTGTGCTGACGAGGAGTGAGAAATGGCGCAGTGGTGCCTCGGTGTCGATCTCGGGACGAGTTTCTCCGCCGGGGTGATGGCCGCCGAAGGCCGCTTCGACGTCCTGGAGGTCGAGGGGGAGCGGCGCATCCCCTCCGCCGTCATGCTGGACGAGCGCGGGACGCTGGTGGCCGGCCGGATCGCCCAGCGGGGCATCGGCGTCAGCCCCGAGCGCGTCGAGCGCAACCCCAAGCGTTACGTGGGCCGGGGCCGGATGCTGCTCGGCGGGGTCCCGGTGGACGTCACCGACGCCATGGCGGCGCTGCTGGAGCTGTTCGTCAGCGAGGGCCGGCGCCGGTTCGACGGGGCGGACCCCGACTGCATCGCGCTGACCCACCCGGTGGCCTGGAGCGCCGAGCGCAAGGCGGTGCTGCTGGCGGCGGCCAAGAAGGTCGTGCGGGGCGTGCGGATCGCCTTCGTCGACGAGCCGGTCGCCTCGGCCCGCTACTTCGCCTCCTCCGGGCGGGTGCCGAGCGGCTCCTATCTGGCCGTCTACGACCTGGGCGGCGGCACGTTCGACGCGGCCGTGCTCACCGCCGACGGCAGCGACTTCAAGGTCGTGGGGGAGCCGGGCGGCAGCGACGAGATCGGCGGCGAGGGCTTCGACGAACAGGTCTTCGCCTTCTTCGGCACGCAGCTGGAGCGCATCGACCCCGAGTGGTGGACGCAGGTGACCACCAATCCCGAGCGCCGCTACGTCAGCTACGCCGCCGACCTGCTGAAGACGGCCAGGGAGGCGAAGGAGACCCTGTCGAAGTTCGAGACCTCCTCCCACTACGTGGTCGGCGTCAACGAGGACGTGCAGATCGACCGGACCGAGCTGGGCGGTCTCATCGGCGAGGAGATCACCAGGACGGCCGACATCCTGGAGGAGACGATCCGCGGTGCGGGGATCGGCCCGGACGAGCTGGCCGCGGTGTTCATGACCGGCGGAGGCAGCCGGATGCCCTCGGTCCAGCAGGCCGTGCGCGACCGCTTCGGGGACAAGGTGCGCACCTACGACGATCCGAAGATCGTCGTCGCGTACGGCGCCGCGCAGCTCGCCTGGAAGCTCAAGGTCGAACACCGCGAGCCCGGCCGGGCGACCGGCTCGCACTCGGCCGGCGGGACCCCGCTGCGGCCCGCCGGCCCGACCGGCGGACACCCCGTCCCCGGCGGCCCCGGCGGCCCCGGCGGCCCCGGCGGCCGGGTCCCCGCCGCGCCCGCCCCGGCCCCCGCCGCTCCCGGTCCGGCCGGGGGCCCGGCCGGCGGGCACCGGGCGTCCACCGGTCCGATGCACGTGCCCGCAGGGCACCGGGCGCCCTCCGCCGGAACGGGGAGCACCCCGGCGGTGGACGGGCCCTCGGTCGAGGGCGTCGAGAAGGTGATGGACCACGTGCTGGAGGCGCGGGCCGCGGGCGGCCGGGTCCTCGTCCACCAGGCGTTCGAGGGCGGCCACTTCCTGCGCAGGCTGGACGGCGTCGAGGGCCGCCACGACCGCGAGCTCCACTTCGGGCGGCTGGTGGAGTGGGCCGCCTCGGGGGAGGGTGTCGTCACGACGGAGCAGGTCGGACCGGCGCAGATCCTGGTGCGCGCGCTCACCCCCGAACTGGGCATCCGCTCCACCCATCCGCTGCAGACCTGGGGCGACCCCACCGTGCTGGCGCACGGCCGTACGGGGTGGGTGTTCTACCAGTCCCGGCAGACCGTCGCGGTCGACGCCGCGGTGGGCCTGCCGTGGGGGGAGACCGGGCAGCTGGCGATGATCGAGGTCGATCTGGGCGGTGGCGGCGGCTTCTTCCAGGAGCCCCAGCCGCGCGACCTGGGCCCCTACGCCCGGTGGTTCGTGAACGAGGACAACCGGGTGCGCCGGCTGATCGACCAGGACTCGCCCAGCGGCACCGATCCGGCGCTCTCGGTGGGGGCGCCCGGCTGCACCGTGGTCCTCGGGCAGTTCAGCAGCAACAAACCGCTGTTCGCCACCCGGCACCAGGACTTCCGGCCGTGGCAGGTGCTGTGCCTGGTCGACCCCGGCGGCGTGGTCCGGCCGACGGTGCGGGAGCCGGGCCGCAGCCGGCTGCACCAGGTCGTCCTGCACAACGGCAGGTGGTTCACGGCCAGTTCGGCGGGGCTGGAGGCGGACACCGCCGCCGGCCGGCCCGCGCTGGTCGCGCCGCGCCCGCCCACCGGAGCGCTGCGCTGGGTCCCGGCGGGCGGCAGCCTCTACGCGGTCGGCACGGACCAGGTGAGCCCCGCCAGGGGCTGGTCGGTGAGCGTCCTGGACGAGCGGTCCGGCACGCTGCGGTTCCTGATGGGCAAGAAGTCGGCGGCCCTGGCGGGCCACCTCACCTCCCGGTACCGCTGGGAGCGCCCGCGCCTGGTGGCCGACGGCGACTCCCTCTGGCTGACCATGCTCGACGCCGGCCGGAGCAGGCTCGTGCACGTCACCCCCGAGGGCGCGCGGGAGGTCCACCGCGCGGCGGGCACGTTCGAGCCGGTCGTCCGGGTCCCCACGGGCCTGCTCTGCCTGCACCGCCCCGCCGACGCGACCGGAGCCACCCGCGACCACCCCGCCACCCTGGTGCACCTGCCGCTGTGAGGCGCCGCCGGTACGGCCCCCGCCTCGGTCGCGACGGGGGCCGTGCCGCTTGCTTCGGAGGCGGACCGGTCTTGCCCCGGCAGACGGAGAACGAGCGGATCGCGCTCTGTCGTCGTGGTCGCGTTCGCCGTACCCGCGCTCGCCCTCACCGGGATCCGGACGGGGCTCAGACGTCGCGGTCCGGGGCCGTTCCGGGTTTCGTGTGGAGGATCTCCCGGGCCTGGTCCGCGGCGCGGGCGATGCTCTCGGAGACGAAGTCGACGAAGCGGGCGATGTTCTCCAGGCGGGCGGCGGCCGGGGTGTCGGGGCCCAGGACGTCCACGCCCTGGCGGGCGATCCGGCCGAGGTGGGCGGTGGATCGGGCGCCGGCCATCGTGGACTGGTACATGACGTCGTCGTCGACGACGTAGCGTTCGCGGCGGCGTTCGTCGCGTTCGCGGCGGATGAGGCCCTGGCCGTCGAGGAACGCGACCGCCTTGGAGACGGTCGCGGGGCTGACCTGGAGGTGTGCGGCGAGTTCGGCGGCGGTCAGGCTGCCGGTGTCGGTGGTGTAGAGGGCCGCCAGCATCCGGGCCGTCATCGCGGGCAGGCCCGTTTGCATGAAGACGGTGGTGAACGTCTCCTCGTAGGCGCGTACGGCTTCGGCGTCGCGTCCGTGGGCCTGCGGGGGCGTGCCGGGGGCCGGGGGCGGGCTCTTCCTGCGGCGGTGGGCGCGGTGCTGGCTGGCGCGGTGGGCGAGGTCGGCCCGGTAGGCGGCGGGGCCGCCGTTGCGCGTCACCTCGCGGGTGACGGTCGAGGTCGGCCGGTCGAGGCGTCGGGCGATCTCCGCGTAGGCCAGGCCGTCGGCCAGTCCCAGCGCGATCTGCCGGCGTTCCTGCTGGGTGAGTCTGCCGCCCGGCATCGGGATCTCCTTCATGAGCGTCTTCGCGGTCCGCACTGCCTGCACCATAGCGTTCACCTTCCATCGGTTGCAACGAAGTGCTTGAGATCATTGCGTTAGATTCAGAACCGTTGCACCAATTATCTGGTGTTTACCTGGAAAGATGACGCTTCAATGCAATATCGCTGTTGCCGATATCATGAAGGCAACGTAGCTTTTCCCTCGTCGGAAACAACACGCCGGCGACAGCACACGACCACAGGCCAAGGAGCACCCCATGCAGACGTTCACCACCCCCGCCCCCATCTCGACGGTCCTGCACATCCCCGCCGGATCCATCCGCCTCATCGCCGCCGACCGGACCGACACCACGGTCGAGATCCTGCCCGCCGACCCCGCCAGGAGCCGCGACGTCAAAACCGCCCAGCAGACCACCGTCACCTACGACGACGGCGTCCTGCGCATCCACACCCCCGACCCCGCGAACCGCCTCTTCGGCCCCTCCGGCTCCATCGAGGTCACCGTCCGGCTGCCCGCCGGCTCACGCATCGAGGCCACCGCCGCCGGCGCCGAACTGCGCGGCGTCGGACGCCTCGGCGACGTCTCCTTCACCGGCGCCCAGGCCACCGTCACGCTCGACGAGACCGCCGGCGCCCACCTGGACCTCCAGGCCGGCGACGTCTCGGTCGGCCGCCTGGGCGGCCCCGCCCGGATCAGCACCCGAAAGGGTGACCTGCGCATCACCGAGGCCGTGCACGGCACCGTCACGCTGCGCACCGAGCACGGCGACATCACCGTCGGCGCCGCCCGCGGAGCCTCCGCGTCCCTGGACGCCGGCACCACCTACGGCCGCATCCGCAACGCGCTGGCCAACACCGACGGCGCCGCCGCCGGCCTGACCATCCACGCGACCACCGCCTACGGCGACATCACCGCCCGCAGCCTGTAGCAAAAGCGCCCCGCAGAGCCCGCACCCTGGGCCCGCCGGGCGCAGCGGTCCCATCCCCTCCAGCTGAATCCCGCACCAGCCCTCAAGGAGCACGCCACCATGTCCACCACCCACCCCGCCCCGACCCGCCCGCACCTGCGCAAGACCCTCGACGGGATGACCGACTCCGGTTTCCTCGGCGTGACGCTGCGCGTGCACGACGAACACGGCCTCGGAGCACGCCGCCTCGTCCGTGTGCCGGATGGCCGTGACCTTCACCGGTGAGCGGCGGCGGATCGTCAGCGCCATCCAGGCCCAGGACTTCCGAAGACGTCCCGCAGCGCTGAACCGTCAAGCCGTAGAACCGACGGGCGACTCCTGCGCGGTGCGGCGCCCGCCGCTCCGTGGCACCGGGCGGCGGGACACGCGCCTTCTCAGGACGCGGCGGGGGGCGCGGTCTGTCCGGCGCCCAGCGCGGCCACCGCGGTCGCGAGCTCCCGGCGCAGCTCCTGGCCGCGCCTGGTCAGGGTCTCGATCGCGGTGATCCGGTCCTGACCGGACTCCCGTGCCCTGCGGCGGTCGGCGGCCGAGCGGGCGGAGGCGGCCTTCAGCTCGGCGCGCCGGCCCTCCAGCTCCTTGCGCCGCTTCACCAGGCTCTCGTCGGCGGCCTGCTCGACACCGACCCGCCAGGTCGCCACCATGCGCTCCAGGTCGAGCGTCATCTCCCGGGAGACCGCCGCGAACTGGTCGCGCAACGCCCCTCGGATCGCCGCCTGGTTGCGCTGCACCTTCTCCATCGACCGCCGCCCCATGAAGATGGCCGCCCCGATGGCCGGAGCGACCAGCAGGAAGCCGACCGGGCCGAGCAGGGTCGCGGCGAAGCCGCCCAGGGAGAGCCCGATCGAGGCCGACGGCAGCACGTCCCGGACCATGTCCACCTCGCCCGGGGCGTCCGCCGAGGCGTCCTTCCTGACCTGGACCTGGGAGAGGCCGGGCATGGCGTTCGGGTCGGCGGCGAACTCGACGGGGTCGAGGCCGAGGTCGCGGGCGAAGGCGTCGAGCGTCCGGCGGGCCAGGGTCTCCACGTCGTAGACGATCTGCGACCAGGCCGCCTCCAGCGAGCGCTGCACGCTCATCGGCAGCTCCGCCATGTACCGGTCGACCTGCTCCTGCTTCTTCAGCGTGGCGATCGCGTTCTCGTACGGCTGGCGGATCTCGGCCACCCGGGCCGCCACGATCCCCGCCACCTCGCGGCCGAGGAAGGTGTTGGCCACCGCACCCGCCCGGCGGCGGGCGGCCAGCTCGGTGAGGCCCTCCAGGTCGGCCTCGACCTGCGCGAGCCGGGCGGCCGCGTCGCCCTCGTCGTCCGAGCCCGCGGCCACGTCGTCCTGCGCCGTGGTCGACAGCGAGCCCAGCACCGACAGCGCGGCGGCCACCACGGTGGCGCCCCGCGCCGACTCCCTGCCCTCGGCGAAGGCGCGCAGGTGCCGCTCCAGCGCGTCCATGCCGCTGCGCGCCCGCAGCGCGTCCGCCCGCTCCAGGCGGCCCTCCCGCCGCTTGGCCTCGGCGGCCTCGGCGAGCTTGGCGCTCACCGGGATCCACGGGGCCGACAGCAGCGGGGTGAGGGTCACCGCACGGGCCGGGTCCTGCGCGACGGCCTCGGTGACGAAGGTCTTCAACCGGGCCTGGTTCTCCTCCATCAGGGTCCGCCAGTTGGCGGAGTCCTCCACCTTGGTCAGCACGAACGCGATCGCCTGCACCCGCTCGGCGGCCTCGGCGAGGAACTCCAGCTCGTGCCGGAGCACCGGCTGGTCCTGGGCGCTGAGCGTGAACAGCAGCGCGTCCGCCCGCTGGAGCATGGCCACGGTCACCTGCCGGTGCCCCACGGTGAGGCTGTCCACGCCCGGCGTGTCGAGCAGCCGCAGGCCGTCCAGGAGCGGGTTGTCCAGGGTGATGTCCACGCTGACGACGTCGCGCCGCTTGCCGGCGTCGCCGCGCATCGAGGCGTAGTCGGGGATGGACTCGACGCTGATCGGGAGCTGCACGGGCCCGGCGTCGGTGCTGCGGTGCACGACGGCGGTGAGCTGGGGGCCGCGCCGCAGGGACAGGAAGCAGTCGGTGGCGACGTCGGCGTCGACCGGGACCAGGTCGGGGTGGCCGACGAGCGTGTTGAGCAGGCGGCTCTTGCCCCGCTTCTGCGCTCCGGCGACCACGATGTCGGTGCATTCGTCCTTCCAGCGGGCGGCGCAGGCGGCCAGCACCTCCGCCAGGTCCTTCCTGCCGCACCGGCCCGCCAGCGCGTGGACCTCGTTGGCGTAGCGCAGCAGCCGCGCCACGGGGCCGTTCGGGTCGGGGGTCGTCATGATTCTCCTTTCACGCGCCGTGGTGGCGCGCCCAGATGTCCTCGTAGGCGTCGCAGATCCGCTCCGCGGCCCGGCGCTGCCGCAGGGTGAGCGGCCGGTGGGTCAGGACGCGGAACCGGGCGCCGAAGGCGGCGGCGTAGCCGGCGAGCTCGGCGGGCGGGCTGCCGGGCGGTGCGCCCAGCTGGACCGCGAGCTCGGTCCCGGTGAGCAGCAGCTCCAGCGCCCGCCGGTCGTCGGCCGGCACCGCCGGGCAGGCACGCAGGGTCTCGACCGCGGCGGCGTCCACCCGGACCGGGGGCAGCGGGGTCCCGCCTGCGGACCCGTTCCCGGTTCCGGCCTCGGCCTGGGCGTCCAGGGCCGCGATGACCAGGTCCTCCAGGACGGTCAGCACGTCCCGGGCCCGGTGCCCGGCGGTGCGTCCCTCGTTCATCATGGCCAGGGCGCGCCAGCGCGTCGACGCGGCGGTGGCGGCGGCGGCGACCTCCTCCGGCGGGGCCCCGGCGGGCAGGCCGAGCTGCTCGGCGGGGTCGTCGTGGCGGGCCAGGCGGAGCAGCTCGCCGGCCATCTCCTCGCCCAGCACCAGGGTGCCGCGGCCGAGCGCCTCGGCCGCGGCGAAGATGCGCAGGCCCGCCAGGGCGGCGGCGATCGGCCGGTTCTCGTCGAGCTGCGCGGCCAGCGCGTCCAGGGTGGCGCGGTCCGAGCCCAGCGCGGGCGTACGGGCGATCCCGCGGAGCCGGGTCAGAGCGTCGAGCGCCTTCAGCTGGTCGGCGCGGCGGGCGAAGTGGGCGATGCCCGCGGCCACCGAACCCGTCGCGGCGCGACCCGCGGAGGCGTACCCCGAGCGCTGCAGCAGCCAGGCGGTGAGCGTGGCGGGGTCGGCCGCCTCGGCCCGGCGCAGCGCGTCGGCCGCCGTGCGGATGCCGTAGCGGTGCAGCCGCTCCACCAGGCGGTGCCGTACGCCGGAGGGGACCGGCAGGTCGGGCGCGGTGCGGAAGTCGTCCAGGTCGAGGAGGTAGTCCTCCAGGTCGTCGGGGTCCAGGCCGGCCAGGTCCGACAGGGCCGCGAACTCCTCGGCGTCCAGCGGGCGGGCCCGCGCGGTCTCGGCCAGCAGACCGATCACCGGGACCACGTCGAAGACGGAGGTCCGCAGGTCGGCGTAGCCGCCGGCGGCCAGCCGGCGGGCGGTCGGCCAGGGGTCGTCCTCGTCGCCGCGCCGGTCGATCTGGCCCAGGACGGCGAGGGTGTTGACGCAGCTCAGCCCGCACGCGCCGGTCAGGCCGCGGAACTCGGCGAGGGTGGTGTCGTCGAATTTCTGGACGTAGCGCAGCACATAGATCATCGCCTGCGCGCGGTCGTCCTCCTCGCCGGAGCCGAACAGCATGCCGCGGGCGGCCCGCTCGTTGACGGCCGTCACCGTGTTCATGCCGGGGGTGTCGATGATGGTGACCGTGCGCAGCGAGGGCAGGTCCAGGGAGACGCGCAGGCGGCGGATCCGGGCCGTGTCCACCCCGAGGTCGGCGGGGAGCCGGTGACCGGGCAGCAGCCGGGAGCGGGCCGTGGTGCCGTCGGTCAGTTCGATCGTGATGAGCCCGTCGTCGGGACCGTACTCGTACTGGGTGACGACGAAGGTGCACTCGCCCGCGTCCACCGGGGCGACCGGCAGCCCCAGCAGTGCGTTGACCAGCGTGGACTTCCCGCTGCTCACCGCGCCCGCCACCGCGACCCGCAGCGGCGCGTCGAGGCCGGCGCGCACCTGCGCCACCCGCTCGCGCAACTCCGCCCCGGCGAGCCTGGCCGCAGTGGCGTCGCACAGCCGGCGCAGCAGGTCCGCGGGGGAGGCGGGGGAGGTGGGGGAGGCGGTCACACGTCACCGCCGAAGAGCGGATCCCAGCCGTCGGGGGAGTCGCCGTGGGGATCGCCGTGGGGATCGCCGTGGGGGTCGTCGTGGGGGGAGTGGCCGTCGGCGTCGGAGCCGTACGGGTCCCACGGGTCCTCCGGATCGGCCGCGCCGAACGGGCCGGGGCCGGAGGCGTCCGGGATCGGGCCGCCGTCGCCCGGCTCGAAGACGTCCGGCTCGAAGACGTCCGGCTCGGGCAGCAGGGACAGATCGGCCTCCTCCGACGAGAAGGTCTGCGCGAACATGTCGAGGGACTCCTCCTCGGTCGGCCCCGGGACCGTCCCGAAGAGGAGTCGACGCAGCTCAGCGAAGTCCTCCGGCTCGTTCCCCGATGATCCGGCTTCCGTATTGTTACGGTCCAATATCATGGCTCGCTACCTCATACCGGGACAATCATGCGACGTGCTGTCATGGGGTGTTTCCATCTCGTGAGAAAGCGTGACCGATGACGAGCGGGTCCCTGAGCAGGGTCGTCGAGGACGAAGGTCTTCTCCTGTCCGCGGCACGGGCGGGTGACGAGCACGCCTTCGCCGGGCTGTGGGCGACCGCGCAGCGCCAGGCCTTCGGGGTCTGCTACCACCTGACCGGCAACCGCGCCGACGCGCTGGACGCGCTGCAGGAGACGCAGCTGGCCGCGTGGAGGGGACTGGGCTCCTTCGCGGGCCGGGCGCCCTTCCGCGCCTGGGTCCTCGCGATCGCGCGCAACGCCGCCCACGCGGTGGTCCGGCGCCGGGCCGCTCCCGGCGGGACGCTCTTCTCCGAGGTGGAGGAGGAGACGGTGGTCACCGGGCCGTTCGAGGACACCGTGGCCGAGCTGACCGACCTGCGCCGGGCGCTGACCGCGCTGCCGGAGTCCCACCGCGAGGCGCTGCTGCTGTGGGCGGGCGGGCTCACCTACGAGCAGACGGCGGCCGCGCTCGCGGTGCCGCTCAACACCGTGCGGGTCTGGATCCATCGAGCCAGGAAGCGCCTGCAGGCCGAGCTCGCCGGAGAGTGAGGGGGCCGCCGGGAGCGCACGGCCCAGTGCGCGGGCGGGGAGTGCGCGGGCGGGGAGTGCACGGGCGGGGAGTGCACGGGCAGGGAGTGCACGGGCGCTCATCGCGGTGTTCCGTCCCCGGACGGCCCGTGGCGGTAGACGGCGACCTGCGGCACCCGGATGACGTGCTCGCCGTCGGCGTAGCCCCGCTTGACGGTCTCGGCGACGACGTCGTGCAGTTCCGGCCGCTCGGTCGGCTCGGTGCCGAACGCCTCGTGCAGGCGCGGGTCGAAGCGCCGCCCGTCCGCGACGATCTCCCGGACGCCGGCCCGGTTCAGCCCGTCCAGCAGCAGACCGGACAGCCGGGGGTGCCGCTCGTCGATCTGGTCCCGGCAGTCGATGCAGGCGTCGAGCAGCGCCTGCCGCCCCGGATGGCCGTCGGCGAACAGGCGCTCCACCCGCTGGGCGAGGGCCGGGCTGATCCCGCTCCGGGCGACCTCGGCCAGCGCGTCCGCCAGCGGGTCGGACGCCGCGGGGGAGGGGGCGGGTCCGGGTAGGGGGCCGGTCACGGGTCCGGGTCCGGTCACAGGTCCAGGTACGGGTCCGGTCACGGGTCCGGTCACGGGTGCGGAGGAGGGGCCGGGGCCGGGGCCGGACGTAGGGCTGATCACAGGGCCGGACGCGGCAGGGTTCGCCGGGAACGGAGGCGCCGGCACCCCCGGTCCGCTCCGCCCGGGCGCGGAGGCGGCGCTCCGGTCGCGCCGCCACAGGTAGAGCGCGGCGGCCACCGTGAGCAGGGCGCCGGCGGCCAGCGCGAGCAGCAGCGGCAGGGGAAGGGGCAGGCCGGTTCCGCTCAGCGGTCCCGCCTCCCCCACCTCCGTGGGGCCGTCGCCCTCCGCCCGGCCGGGCGCGCCCTCGCGGCCCGGAGGCTTCACCGGGGCGTCCACGTCCCGGCCGCCGCCGGAGGCCGGCGGCGGAGAGGCGATGGCCGCTCCGTCGGAACCCGCGGACACCCTGCCGAGACCCGTGGACCGCCCGTCGGAGCCGGACGCCACCGGGGCGCAGCCGGTCAGCGCCAGGAAGGCCGCGAGCAGCAGGGCGGGGAGCGCCCGTGCGTTTTTCATGATCACCTTTCGTCGGCGGCCCGGGGCGGCTCGGGGCGGCCCGGAGCCCGCCCGGACCCGGACCCGGGCCCGTGTCCGCCGGGAGGCGGGCGGGGCCCACGGGCGTGCTCCCGGGTCCGGGTCCTCCCGATGAGGTGAGGCTCCCGGGAGCCGGCCGGATCGGGGGTCAGGCCGAGAAGGGGCCCGAGGTCTCGGTGTAGTCGGACACGCCGTCGCCGTCGAGGTCGACGCGGGTCTCGTCGATGACGCCGTCGCCGTTGTGGTCGTAGTCGACGACGTCGGTGACGCCGTCGCCGTCGATGTCGTAACGCGCCTCGTCGGCGTAGCCGTCGCCGGTGGTGTCGATCAGCTCGGCGTCGGTGTGGCCGTCGCCGTCGCCGTCGATGAACTCGGTGGTGACGAAGTCGCTCATTGTCCCGATCCTCTCGTTGTGCCGTTCACCGGATGAGAGTCGGGTCCGCGGTGTTTTGTTACAGCGGGATCGGATGTTTTTCTGCGGGATCTCCGCAGCGGCTCGGCTGACCCCGCGGCCCCCGTCCTCGGTCGGCCGGTCCCGGTCCCGCCCGTGTCGGCGTGCGGGCCGCGGGGTCAGCCGAGCGCGCGGGCCACGTGGATCAGCGGGACGTGGCTGAAGGCCTGCGGGAAGTTGCCGACCAGGCGGCCGTAGCGGGGGTCGTACTCTTCGGCGAGCAGCCCGACGTCGTTGCGGAGGGACAGCAGCCGTTCGAACAGCTCGACCGCCTCGTCCCTGCGGCCCACCATCGCGCGGGCCTCGGCCAGCCAGAAGCTGCACGCCAGGAAGGCGCCCTCGCCGCCGGGCAGGCCGTCCACGTCGTTGTCCTTGGCCACCGGGTAGCGCAGCACGAACCCGTCCACCATCAGCTCGCGCTCGATGGCCTCGATGGTGCCGATCACGCGCGGGTCGGTCGCGGGCAGGAAGCCGACGATCGGGATGAGCAGCAGGGCGGCGTCCAGCTCGTGCGAGCCGTACGACTGCGTGAAGGTGTTGCGCGTGCGGTCGAAGGCCTTGGCGCAGATCTCGGCGTGGATGCGGTCGCGCAGCGCCTTCCACCGCTCCACCGGACCGATGCGGCCGAACTCCTCCACGGCTCTGATCACCCGGTCCAGCGCGACCCAGCACATCACCTTGGAGTGGGTGAAGTGGCGCCGGGGGCCGCGGACCTCCCACAACCCCTCGTCGGGCTCGTCCCAGTGGGCCTCCAAATAGTCGATCAGCTTCCGCTGGATGGTCCAGGCGCGGTTGTCCGGGGACAGGCCCGAGGCGCGGGCCAGGTAGAGGGAGTTCGAGACCTCGCCGTAGACGTCGAGCTGGAGCTGGTTGACCGCGCCGTTGCCGATGCGGACCGGCCGGGAGTCCTCGTAACCGGGCAGCCAGTCCAGCTCCGTCTCGGGCAGGCGGCGCTCCCCCGCCACGCCGTACATGATCTGCAGGTCCTCGGCGCGGCCCGCGATGGCGCGCAGCAGCCACGCGCGCCAGTCGGCGGCCTCCTGGAGGTAGCCCGAGCCGATGAGGGCGTCCAGGATCATGGTGGCGTCGCGCAGCCAGCAGTAGCGGTAGTCCCAGTTGCGGACGCCGCCCAGGTCCTCGGGGAGCGAGGTGGTGGGGGCCGCGACGATGCCCCCGGTGGGGGAGTAGGTCAGGGCCTTGAGCGTGATGAGCGAGCGGACCACGGCGTCCCGCCACGGGCCGGTGTGGGTGCACCGGTCCGCCCAGTCGGTCCACAGCGCCTCGGTCTCGGTCAGCTGCTCGAAGGGGTCGATCTCGGTCGGGCGCGGCTCGTGGGAGGGGTGCCAGGTGAAGACGAACGCCAGGCGCTCGCCCGCCGAGACGCGGAAGGAGCCGTGGTGGGCGTAGCCGCGGCTGTGCAGCGGCACCGGGGAGCGCAGCCAGACCGAGTCGGGGCCGCCGATGGCGTGGAGGTGCCCGTCGTGGCGGCGCACCCACGGCACGACCCGGCCGTAGTCGAAGCGGACGCGCAGCTCGGTGGACATCTCCACCGCGCCCGAGACGCCTTCGACGATCCGGACCACGTCGGGGTTGGCCTGCCGGGGAGGCATGAAGTCGATCACGCGGACCGTGCCGCCGGGCAGGTCCCACTCGCTCTCCAGCACCAGGGTGTCGCCCCGGTAGCGCCGCCGGGCGGCGGCGGGCCGCCCGGCGCCGGCCGGGCCGATCCACCACTGGCCGTGGTCGGCGTCGCCGAGCAGCGCGCCGAAGCACGACGGAGAGTCGAAGCGGGGCAGGCAGAGCCAGTCGATGGAGCCGTCCCGGCCGACGAGGGCGGCCGACTGCATGTCGCCGATGAGGGCGTAGTCCTCGATGCGCATGCATCCGACGCTAATACCTCGGGCCGCGTCCGGGTGGCCCCGGAACCGGTCCGATTCCGCGCGGCGATTCCGCGCGGCGATTCCGCACGGCGGGCCGTCCCGCCGTCCTGGACGGCGGTCAGGCGGTCAGGCGGCCGGTCGGCCGGTCGGCTCCGGGCGGGTGAAGCTCATCCGCGGCATGAAGAACTGGGTGAGGGGCCCCACGGCGAGGGCGAAGACGACCGTGCCGACGCCCGCGGTGCCGCCGAGCAGCCAGCCGGCCGCCAGCGCGGTCAGCTCGATGAGCGTGCGGGCGGTGCGGATCGACAGCCCCAGGCGGACCAGGCCGGTCATCAGCCCGTCCCGGGGACCGGGGCCCAGGCCGGCGCCGATGTACAGGGCCGTCGCGGCGGCGGTGGCCACCACGCCGGCCAGCAGGAAGGCCCACCGGGCGGCGAGCGGGTCGGGCGCGGGCGCCAGCCACATCGCGGCGTCGGCGAACAGGCCGAGGAAGACGACGTTGCTGACCGTGCCGACGCCGGGCCGCTGCCGCAGCGGGATCCACAGCAGCATCACCAGTGCGCCCACCAGGATGATCCAGGTCCCGACGGACAGGCCCAGGTGGATGGAGAGCCCCTGGTGGAAGACGTCCCAAGGGCTGCCGCCGAGCCGGGACTCGATCTGCAGGGCGACGCCGGCCCCGTAGAGCGCCAGGCCGGCGTAGAGGCGGGCCAGGCGGGTGGGGAGGGAACCGAGGGCGGTCAGGGAGAGGTCGCTCATGATGGTCTGAATCATTCAGGCCGCCACCGTCCCGGCAAAGGGCCAATCACCGAAAGTGGTCTTATAGTGGCCCGCATGGACCGGTATCTGAGCGGCTCCCAGCTCGCCCGCCTCGTCGTGATCGACCCCGGCACCAGGCCCTACTACCGGGCCCTGGCCGACCGGATGCGCGCGCTGATCCTCGACGGGCGCCTCCCGGCGCGCGTGCGCGTCCCGGCCGAGCGGCACCTCGCCGAGGCCCTGGGCGTCAGCCGCACCACCGTGACCGCCGCCTACGACCGCCTCCGCGAGCAGGGCTACCTGGACAGCCGGCAGGGCGCCGGAAGCTGGACCGCGCTGCCCGACGTCGGCGCGCTCGGCACGGAGAACCCGTGGATCGCCGCGGGGGACGACGGCCTGCTGCCCATGCACTGCGCCGCGCCGCACGCCGCCTCGGCGCTGCCCGCGGCGATCGCCCACGCGGGCGAGCACTACCCGCGCTACGCGCTCGGCATGGGCTACGACCCGGCCGGGATCGCGCCGCTCCGCCAGGCGATCGCCGCCCGCTACACCGCCCGGGGGCTGGCCACCCGGCCCGAGCAGATCCTCGTCACCACCGGCGCCCAGCACGCGCTCCACCTGCTGGTCATGACGCTGCTGTCGCCGGGCGACCCGATGATGGTCGAGTCGCCCACCTACCCGCACATCCTGGACGTGGCCCGGCTGCGCGGCGCCAGGATCGTCCCGGTCGGCGTCCCCTCCGGCGGCTGGCACCTGGACCTGCTCACCTCGGCGATGCGCCAGTCGGCCGCCCGCCTGGCCTATGTGATCCCGGACTTCCAGAATCCGACGGGGCACCTGATGGACGACGCCACCCGGGCCGGGCTGGTCGGCGCGGCCCGCGCGTGCGACACCACGCTGGTCGTGGACGAGACCTGGAGCGAGCTGGCGATCGATGAGGCGTCCCCGGCGGCGCCCCTGGCCGCGTTCGACACCGACAGCCGGGTGATCTCCGTCGGGTCGGCCTCCAAGCTCTGGTGGGGCGGCCTGCGCATCGGCTGGATCCGCACCACCGCGGCCATGGTCCGCCGCCTGGCCGTGGCCCGTTCCGCGGTGGACATCGCCAGCCCGCTCTTCGAGCAGCTGGTCACGACCCGGCTGTTCGAGGACGTCGAGGAGACCAGAGCCGAGCGTCGCCGCACCTTCGGAGCTTCCCGGGACGCCCTGGCGGCGGCGTTGGAGCGGCGCATGCCCGACTGGTCCTTCGCCGTCCCGAAGGGCGGCGGGTCGCTCTGGATCCGGTTGGAAGGTCCGTCGGCCACCGCGCTGGCCGACGCCGCCGCCTGCCACGGGGTACGGCTCGCCCCCGGCGCCTGGTTCGGTCTGGACGGCGCCCTGGAGGGCCGCCTCCGCCTGCCCTTCACCCAGCCGCCGCAGATCGTCACCGAGGCGGTGGAGCGCATCGCCGAGGCGCGCGTCAAGGGCCCGTACGGCGTCCGCCCGGCCGAGCCGCTCACCCGGGTCTGAGGCCGCCGCGGGCGGGCGGGGCGCGGGTCAGTCCGGCGCGGCGACCCCCCGGGCGAGCGGGGCGCGGAGCCGGAAGCGCACGGCGGCGATCCGCAGGCCGAAGGCCAGGACGGCCGCCGCGAGGGTGGCCGTCCAGCCGTGCAGGTCGAGGACGTACAGCACGGCCATCACCGTCGAGCCGAGCATGGCCGGCACCGCGTAGAACTGGCGGTCGTAGAGCAGCACGGGGATCTGGCCGGAGAGCATGTCGCGCAGCACGCCGCCGCCGACCGCCGTGGTCACCCCGAGCAGGACGGAGTGCAGCGGGCTGAGGCCGGCCACCAGCGCCTTCTCCGTGCCGACGGCGCAGAACAGGCCCAGGCCCGCCGCGTCGAACACGTTCACCACCGGCATCACCCGCTGCACGTGCGGGTGCCAGAAGAACACGATCACCGTGGCGGCCAGGGGCACCACCACGTAGCCGACGCTGAAGAAGGCGGCGGGCCGGACGTTGAGGATCAGGTCCCGCAGGATCCCGCCGCCCAGCGCGGTCATCGAGGCGAGGACGGCCATGCCGACCACGTCCAGCCGCCTGCGCACGCCGACGAGCGCTCCGGAGAGCGCGAAGACGAAGATCCCGACGAGATCGAGCACCTGGGTCACCCCGGAATGATCCCATGACCGGCCCTATGACCTGCGGGGCCGGGTTCCGCCTGCCGGGCCGCGGCGGTGCCGTGAGGCCGCGAGGACGGCTCCCGCCCTCGCCGGGGAACGGTCCGGTTCCGTATTCCCGTGAGGTCTTGTCTGCGCCGACCCGGTGTGGTGCGATGCAACCCAATCGTGCAAGTGAGCACTTTCTGGAGGCGCGTCATGGGTGAGGTCCTTGAGGTGCGCGCCGCGATCGAGCGGGAGATCGCGGGCCGTACCGTTTGCGCACAGCTGAAGGAGACGGCGGAGCAGAACCCCGGCGCGCCCGCCTATTCCGATCCGGTGGAGGGCGGCTGGTCCACCCTCACCTACGCCGAGGCCCGTCAGCGGGTCCTGCAGATCGCGGCCGGGTTCGCCGCGCTCGGGGTGGAGTCCGGCGACACCGTCGCGCTGATGATGATCAACCGCAGCGAGCACGTGCTGGCCGATCTGGGCGCCGTGCACGCCGGGGCCGCGTCGTGCTCGGTCTACTCGACCTTCGCCCCCGACCAGGTCGCCTTCGTCGCCGGCAACGTCGGTGCGAAGGTCGCCGTGCTGGGCGGCGCGGCCGAGCTGGCCCGCTGGGAGCCGATCCTCGGCGAGCTGCCCCGCCTGTCCCGGATCGTGATGCTGGGTGACGTCCCGGCCGGCGACGACCGCTTCCTGAGCTGGGACGACTTCCTGGAACTGGGCCGCGAGCGCCTGGCCGCCGACCCGGCCGCGGTCGACGCCCGCTGGCAGGCCGTCCGGCCCGACGACGTCCTGACGGTCCTGTACACCTCCGGGACCACCGGCAACCCCAAGGGCGTGCCGCTCACCCACGCCAACGTGCTCTTCGAGGTCGGCGCCACCGACCGGATGACCTCGCTGCCCACCCACGGCACGCAGATCTCCTACCTCACCTACGCGCACATCGCCGAGCGGGTGCTCAGCCTGTACCTGCCGCTGTTCAAGGTCTCGCACGTGCACTTCTGCACGGACCTGGCGAACCTGGGCGCGACGCTCGGGCAGGTCAAGCCGGTGATGTTCTTCGGCGTCCCCCGCGTGTGGGAGAAGATGATGGCCCGCCTGCAGTCGCTGCTGGCGACCCAGCCGGAGGAGCAGCAGGAGAACGTGCGCACGGCCATGGCGGCCGGCCTGGCCTACGTCGAGGCGGGCCAGCACGGGCGGACGGTCACACCGGAGGTCCAGCAGGCCTACGACGCCGCCGACGCCGCGCTGCTCTCGATCATCCGCTCCATGATCGGGTTCGACAACGCCCGCTGGCTGGCCACCGCCGCGGCCCCGATGCCCCTGGAGGTCCAGCGGTTCTTCGCCGGCCTCGGCCTGAAGATCCTCGACGTGTACGGCATGACCGAGACGACGGGGGCGTTCACCGCCAACAGCCCCGAGAGCTACAAGCTCGGCACCGTGGGCCGCGCCGAGCCCGGCGTCGAGGTCCGCATCGCCGAGGACGGCGAGATCCTCACCCGCAGCCCGCTCAACACCCGCGGCTACCTGAACCGCCCCGAGGCCACCGCCGAACTGCTCGACTCCGACGGCTGGCTGCACACCGGGGACGTGGGCTCCGTCGACGAGGACGGCTTCGTCCGGATCGTCGACCGCAAGAAGGAGCTCATCATCACCGCCGGCGGGGAGAACATCTCCCCGGCCAACATCGAGAACTACCTCAAGGAGCACCCGCTCATCGGGCAGGCGCTCGCCTACGGCGACGGCAGGCCGTACCCGGTGGCGATCCTCACCCTCGACGGGGAGGTCGCCCCCGGCTGGGCGCAGGCGCACGGGATCGGGCCCGCCACGCTGGCCGAGCTCGCCGAGCACCCCGACGTCCTCAAGGCGGTCGAGGCCGCCGTCGCCGCCGCCAACGAGAAGCTGGCCCGGGTCCAGCAGGTCAAGCGCTGGCGCCTGCTGCCGGTGGAGTGGACGCCCGAGAGCGAGGAGCTCACCCCGAGCCTGAAGCTGAAGCGCCGCGTCGTGCACGCCAAGTACGCCGCGATCATCGACGAGATGTACGCCGGCTGACGGCGCCGGAGCCGGGAAAGCGCCCGTCCCCGGGAGGGGGCGGGCGCTTTCCCGGCTCTTGGCCGTTCGCGGGCCTGTCGCCACCACGCCCGTTGCCCGCCGATATCTAGCGTTCCTGGTCATGACCTTCAGAGCTTTCCTCATCTCCCTGACCGCCGGGGCGTGCGCTCTGCCGGCGCTGGTGGCCACGGCCGCGCCGGTCGCCGCGGACGACCACGTGGCGATCCGCTCGATCACCCTGCGCCCCTCCGCGCCGGTGGTCCACCCGGACCGGCCGGTACGCCTGATCATCGAGGTGGTCGCCCGGGGGGTCTCGGGCCGGGACGGCGTCACGATCAAGGTCGAGCCCGGCGCGCCGCCCGCCTCCCCGCCGTCGGCGGACTCCCCGTCCCCGGCCGACGCCCCGCAGGACTGGCAGCCGGAGCCCGGGAGCGCGCAGCGGCTGCCGGAGCCGGGCTGGCGGACCTGGCGGTTCCTGCCGGAGCGGCGGCTGAACCGCTGGTACCCCACCGGGCTCTGGACCGTCACCGCCACCGCGAAGGGCCAGGACGGCTCCCGGGTCGTCCGGCACGCCGGGTTCCGGCTCCGGCACGCGACCGACTTCAGCGCGCTCCAGGTCCGCCGGGCGGACAGGGGCGTGCAGATCAGAGGCGTGCTGAACCGGCTCGACCCGGAGGGCTACCTGGACTACGCCCCCTTCCCCCGACAGCCGGTGGAGATCCTGCACCGGCCGGCGCGGGGGGAGGAGTGGACGACGGTGGCCACGGCCACGACGGACCGCGGAGGGCGCTTCGTCCGCAAGCTGCGCGGGCACCGCGGAGGGGAGTGGCGGGTGCGCTTCCCCGGGACGAACCGCCACGCCCCGGAGACCGAGACCGTGCGCCGGTCCGCCTGACCCCGCGTACGGCGCCCGCCGCGCGGCTTCCGGCGGGCGGCTTCCGGTCGGCCGCGCTCGGCCGGGGAGGCCTCTCACACCGGCGGAGGCCTCTCACGCCAGCGCCCGCACCGCCGCGCCGAACACGGCGGGCAGGCGCTGCGCCGCCGGGACGATCAGCCGGGCCGACGCCCGGTGCCGCCGGGCCGCCAGGAGGGCGCCGGTGAGCAGCCGGTGCCGCCGGGACAGCCGCAGCCAGGCGGACTCGTAGGCCAGCGGCGTGCCGGCGCGCAGACAGCGCACCAGGGCCTGCGCCGACAGCAGCGCGAGCGACACGCCCTCGCCGGTCAGCGCGTCGGTGTAGCCGGCCGCGTCACCGACCAGCAGCACCCGCCCGGCGACGCGGGCGCGGACCCGCTGGCGCAGCGGCCCGGCACCGCGCACCGGTGTCGCGGCCGGGCAGTCCAGCCGCTCCAGCAGCGCCGGGAACTCGCTCAGCCGCTCGGCGTAGCCGCCGCGCCGGGAGGTCAGCACCGCCACGCCCACCAGCCCGTCGCCCACCGGGGTCACGTACGCCTCGCCGCCCGCCGCCCAGTGCACCTCGACGAAGTCCGACCAGGGGGCGGTCGCGTAGTGCCGCCGCAGGCCGTACCGGCGCGGTCCCTGCTCGGGAAGTTCCAACCCGAGCAGGGACCGCAGCGGCGAGTGCAGACCGTCGGCGGCCACCAGCCAGCGGGCGCGGAACCCGGCCGCCTCGACGTGGTCGCCGTACTGGCGCAGCTCCGCCACCCGCCCCGGGACGACCCGCACCCCCAGCTCGGCCGCGCGCCGCGCGAGCGCCGCGTGCAGCGCGGTGCGCCGCACCCCCAGCCCGAGCCCGCCGCGGAAGGCGGCCTGCGCCCGGTGGCGCCCGTCCAGGTAGCGGATCCCGCGCAGCGGCCGGCCGGCCGGCTCGACGCCCATGGACCGCAGGACCGCGGCGCCGGTGGGCATCAGGCCCTCGCCGCACGCCTTGTCCACCGGCCCGGGCCGGGGCTCGACCACCACCGCCTCCATCCCGGCCCGCGCCGCGTGGATGGCGGTCGCCAGACCGGCTGGCCCGCCGCCCGCCACCAGCACGTCGATCATGCCGGCGCCCGCCCCGGCGCCGGGGCGAGCGCCGCCAGGGCGGCCTCCTCGCACCGGATCCGGACCGCCATCAGCACGGCGTTGCCGACGGTGAAGACCAGGGCGGTGACCCACGCCCCGTGCACCAGGGGGAGCGCCGCCCCCTCGACCGCCACCGCGACGTAGTTGGGGTGGCGCAGGAAGCGGTAGGGACCGCCGGTGACCGCCGTCAGGCCCGGCACCACGACCACCTGGGTGTTCCACTGCGGTCCCAGGGTGGCGATGCACCACCAGCGCAGCGCCTGCGCGGCGAGCACCAGGGCCAGCATCGTCCCGCCGAGCGCCGGGACGAAGGGCCGGCCGGCCAGGCCCGCCTCCGCCAGGCAGGCGGCCAGCAGGCCCGTGTGCAGGAGCACCATCCACGGGTAGTGGCCCTGGCCGGAGACCACCCCGCCGCGCTCCAGGCTCCACCGCAGGTTGCGGCGGGCGACGACCAGTTCGGCGAGTCGCTCGACGGCGACGAGCAGCACCAGCAGCAGGTACCACGACGACAGCTGCCACGACATCCCGGTCACCCCCTACCAGCGCAGCAGGACGAGTTCGGAGCAGAAACCGGGGCCCATCGCGATGATCAGGCCCGGCGTGCCCGGCGGCGGACGCAGCGCGATCGTGTCCCGCAGGACGTGCAGCACCGAGGAGGAGGAGAGGTTCCCGACGTCGGCCAGGGAGCGCCGGGTGACGTCGAGCGCGCCGGGCGGGAGCCGGAGCGCCGCGGAGACGGCCTCCAGGACCTTCGGTCCTCCGGGGTGGCACACCCACGCCGTGACGTCGCCCGCGGCCAGGCCGTGGGCGGCCAGGAAGCCGTGCACGTCGTCGGCCAGGTAGGTCCTGACCACGTCGGGGACGCTCGCATCGAGGACCACCCGGAAGCCGGTGTCGCCGACCTCCCAGCCCATCACCCGCTCGGAGCCGGGGTACAGGCGGCTGCGGGTGGCGACCACCTCGGGTCCCCGCATCCGCGGCGCACGATCGCCGCCGCAGGCCACCACCGCGGCCGCGCCGTCCCCGAACAGCGCCGAGGCCACCAGGTTGGCGACCGAGGCGTCCCCGCGCTGCAGGGTCAGGGAGCACAGCTCGACCGAGAGCAGCACGGCCACGTGGCCGGGCCAGCCGCGCAGGTAGTCGTGGACGCGGGCGATCCCGGCCGCTCCGGCGACGCAGCCCAGGCCGAAGACCGGCACCCGCTTGACGTCGGGGCGCAGCCCCAGCCGGCCCGCCAGGCGGGCCTCGATCGAGGGTGCGGCGACGCCCGTCACGGACGTGAACATGATCAGGTCGACGTCCTCCGGGGCGAGTCCCGCCTCCTCCAGCGCGCCGCTCACCGCCCGGGCGCCCAGCTCGAGGGCGGTGTCGATGAAGACGTCGTTGGCCGCCCCGAAACCGTCGAGCTTGTCGTACCGGTCGAGCGGCAGGCTCAGGTGGCGGTGGCCGACCCCCGCGCTCGCGTGGAACCGGTTCAGGAGCGCGCGGTCGGCCCCCTCCGGCAGGCACAGCCGCGCGAACGCGTCCGTGATCTCGTCCTGGGCGTGGCGGTTCGGGGGCAGCACGCCGTGAACGGCGGTGATACGGCTCAATCTGGACACTCCCGGCTCGCTGAGGGGGACTCTCCGATCTCTGCCCGCGCGGGCGGGCGCCATGCTTCGCCGAGCCGATCACCGGCGTCTAGGATCGCGTCCGTGACGACGAGCGGGACGCCGCGCAGCCAGAGCCGTCCCCGCCTCCCGGCGCTCCTGTCCGGGCTGGTGCGGGCCTGCCACCCCGGGCCGACCGCCGCGGTCACCGCGCTGACGGCCGTGCTGGCCGCGGCGAGCGGGCGCGACGCGGCCGGGTGCGTCCTGGTGGCCGCGGCCGTGCTGGCCGGACAGCTCTCGATCGGCTGGTGCAACGACGCGGTGGACGCCGGGCGGGACCGGGCCGCCGGGCGGACCGGCAAACCGGTCGCCGACGGCGCCGTGGGCGCCCGGACGGTGTGGACCGCCGCGTTCGCCGCCCTCGCGGCGTGCGTGCCGCTCTCCCTGGCCTCCGGTACGGCGGCCGGCGCCGTCCACCTCGCGGGGGTCGCCGCGGCCTGGGGCTACGACCTCGGGCTGAAGGCCACCGTGCTGTCCTGGGCCCCCTACGCCGTGGGGTTCGGCTCGCTGCCGGCCTTCGTCGCGCTCGGCCTGCCCGGACAGCCCCGGCCCGCCTGGTGGGCGGTGCTCGCGGCGGCGCTGCTCGGCTGCGGGGCGCACCTGGCCAACGTGCTGCCGGACATCCCCGGCGACCTGGCGACCGGGGTCCGCGGCTGGCCGCAGCGGCTCGGCCCGGACCGTGTCCGCGCCCTGGTCCCGGTGCCGCTCCTGGCCGCCACCTGCCTGCTCGTCCTGGCCCCGCCGGGGCCGCCCGGCGCCGGCGGCTGGACCGCCCTCGCCGGGGCCGCCCTGCTCGCGGGCGCCGGCCTGCTGCTGGGCCGCCGCTCACCGCGGGCGCCGTTCGCCGCGGCCGTCGCCGTCGCGGCGGTCGACGTCCTGCTCCTGCTCTCCCAGGGCACCGCGATCGCGTAGACCGGCCCGGGACCACCCGCCCCGCCGCGGGCCGTACGGGAAGACCGCACGCCGCTCCGGCCGTTCATCCGGGGGAGGGCGGTTAATCCGGTTGCGGCCGGTGACCCGGTTCTGGCGTCATTGACCTTGTTCGCGATGAAGGTCGCGATGAAGGTCGCGATGAAGGTCGTAAGCGACTCGCCGGAGGGAGGCGACGTGGGGATGACGTACAGAGAGGTGCAGGGCGGCCGTGCGCCGATCCGCATGTGGGCCGACCCGGACGAGGTCGAGGCGAACGTCATGCAGCAGCTGCGCAACGTGGCCAACCTGCCGTGGGTGCAGGGGGTCGCGGTGATGCCGGACGTGCACCACGGCAAGGGGGCCACCGTGGGCTCGGTCATCGCCATGCGGGACGCGGTCTCGCCGGCGGCGGTGGGCGTCGACATCGGGTGCGGGATGACCGCGGTGAAGACCTCCTACACGGCGAGCGGCCTGCCCGACAACTTGGCCTACCTGCGCTCGAAGCTGGAGCAGGCGGTGCCGGTGGGGTTCGGGCACCACAAGCGGCCGGTCGACCCGACCCGGCTGCACGGCTTCAAGACCGCCGACTGGGCGGACTTCTGGAAGGACTTCGACCGGCTCGCCCCGTCCGTGCGGGGCCGGAGGGAGCGGGCCGAGGTCCAGATGGGCACCCTCGGGGGAGGGAACCACTTCCTGGAGGTCTGCGCCGACGACGAGGGCGCGGTCTGGGTCGTGCTGCACTCCGGGTCGCGCAACATCGGCAAGGAACTGGCCGAGCACCACATCGGCGAGGCGCGGAGCCTGCCGCACAACCAGGACCTGCCGGACCGGGACCTCGCGGTGTTCGTCGGGGGCACGCCGCAGATGGACGCCTACCGGCGGGACCTGTTCTGGGCGCAGGACTACGCGCGCCGCAACCGGGCGGTCATGATGGCCCTGGCCTGCGACGTGCTCCGGCGCCACCTTCCGAACATCACCTTCGAGCAGCCGATCTCCTGCCACCACAACTACGTGGCGGAGGAGCGGTACGACGGCGTGGACGTGCTCGTCACCCGCAAGGGCGCGATCCGTGCGGGATCCGGCGAGTTCGGCATCATCCCCGGCTCGATGGCGACCGGCACCTACATCGTGAAGGGCCTGGGCAACGCCTCGGCGTTCAACTCGGCCTCGCACGGCGCCGGCCGCCGGATGAGCCGGAACAAGGCCAAGAGGACCTTCACGCTGGCGGACTTCAAGGCCCAGACCGAGGGCGTGGAGTGCCGCAAGGACACCGGGGTGATCGATGAGATCCCCGCCGCCTACAAGGACATCGAGTCGGTCATGGCCGCCCAGTCCGACCTGGTCGAGGTCGTCGCCCACCTGCGCCAGCTCATCTGCATCAAGGGCTGACCCGGCCTTCCGGGCCCGCACCGCGGCGGCGGCATCCCCGCTGACCCGCGGTGCGGGCCCTCGGTGGTCCTCATCGCTCCTGCGCGCGGCCCGGCAGGACGGCGAGCCGCCCGCCGGCGCAGATCCCCGCGCGCCGGCCGGGTACTGCGCCGCCGTCATCCGGGGGACGGCGCCGCGTGTCCCGCGGTTGATCGGCAGGGGCCGCGGTTCCGGGCGGGAAAACGCCCATCGCATCCCTCCCCTTTTTTTCGGTCGCCTTCTATTCGGTTTTTGTATTTCACCGATCGCGAATTGAGGCACGAGGGTAATTCGTGTGGCGGATCGGCGCTCCCTCGGAAGGGGGACGACCCGGAAGCCCGGAAACGGCCACCATGAGATCGGCCTGCAGCGGTTCTTCCCTCCGCGTGCAGGCGTCGTGTCGAAGAGGCCGGGTGCGCCAGTGAAACCGCAGCCCGGGTGTGGCATCCACGAAAGGAAGAAGAATGAAGGTTCGTCGTACGGCGGCGGCGGTGTTGGCGGCCGGAGGGCTTGCCATCGGTGCGGTGTCCCTCTCGGCCCCGGCCGCGTCGGCCGCGTCGGTCGCGGACGTCTCCGCCCAGGCCGCCCCGTCGTGGCACCTCGCCGGGTCCTACCCGTACAAGGACCAGTGCGTCAGGACCGGTTTCAGAGCCGTCACCAGCGGCGGGATCGTCCAGAGTTTCCGGTGTGAGCTCGCCGGCTCGGAGTTCGCCCTCTACCTCTATTACTAGAGTCCGGTGAACGATCCGCCTCGGGCGGGGCCGCGCCCGGCCCGAGGCGGATCGTTCCGCCGAGGCCGCCAAGCCGCTCCGTCCCCCGCCGGTTCACGTCGCCGCGCTGCTCGGTCCCCGTCCGCTCTCCCGGCCGCGCCCGGGTGTGCGGCGCGCCCCGGACGGGTCGCCGGCGTCCGGGAAACGGCTGGCCGCCGACGGCGGGCATCTGCGAGGGTGCACGGCATGACCGAGGCGATGGACGTGCGCGACGTGGCGGCTCTGACGGCGGCGGTGGCGCGGGGGGAGAAGGTCCGCTACCTGATGTTCTGGGGGCACCGGCCGCCGCGCTCCGGCGGGGTCGGGGCCGGGTGCCTGTCGCAGTGGTGGCCGGCGGACTTCACCGTGGACGGGGTGGTCTACCGCACCGCGGAGCACTTCATGATGGCGGGCAAGGCGCGGCTGTTCGGCGATGAGGAGACCGCGGCGGAGATCGTGGCGGCCGGGCACCCCAAGCGGGCCAAGGACCTGGGGCGGAGGGTGCGCGGCTTCGACGAGCGGGCGTGGCAGGCGGCCCGCTCCGACCTGGTCGTCCGGGGCAACCTGGCCAAGTTCGCCCAGCACCCGGAGCTGGGGGGGTTCCTGCTGGGGACGGGGGACCGGGTGCTGGTCGAGGCGAGCCCGGTGGACCGGATCTGGGGGATCGGGCTCGCGGCCGGCGACGAGCGGGCCGGCCGGCCCGAGACGTGGCGGGGGCTGAACCTGCTGGGGTTCGCGCTGATGCAGGTACGGCAGGCGCTGCGGGACGGGCTCCTGGCCCCTCCCGGGAAGCGCACCGGGGAATGATCCGTACGGCGCGGCCGTTGTCAGGCGATGGAGCCCGTTTTTGGGCGGAGGAGGGGGGCGGCCTTAGGCTGGCCCCCTTGCTCGAATGACAAGGGGAGGGGTGGCGCCCGTGTTGCGCGACTCGTTCGGCCGAGTGGCGACCGATCTTCGGGTGTCCCTCACGGACCGCTGCAACCTGCGCTGCTCGTACTGCATGCCGCCCGAGGGCCTCGACTGGCTGCCCAAGCCCGAGCTGCTGACCGCCGAAGAGATCGTCCGGCTGGTCGCCATCGGGGTGGAGCGGCTCGGCCTCACCGAGGTCCGCTACACCGGCGGCGAGCCACTGCTCCGCCGCGAGCTGGTCGACATCGTGGCCCGCACCACCGCGCTCGCGCCCCGGCCGCAGGTCTCGCTGACCACCAACGGCATCGGGCTGGCCCGGCTCGCCGGGCCGCTCGCCGCGGCCGGCCTCGACCGGGTGAACGTCTCCCTGGACACCCTGGACCGCGAGACGTTCGCCAAACTCGCCCACCGCGACCGGCTGGCCGACGTACTGGAGGGCCTGGCCGCGGCCGAGGCCGCCGGGCTGCGCCCGGTGAAGATCAACGCGGTGCTGATGCGCGGCGTCAACGACCACGAGGCGGTCCCGCTCCTGCGCTACTGCCTCGACAAGGGCTACGAGCTGCGCTTCATCGAGCAGATGCCGCTGGACGCCCAGCACGGCTGGCGCCGGGAGAACATGATCACGGCCGACGAGATCCTCGCGACGCTGCAGGCCTCCTTCGGCCTGACCGACGCCGACCCGGCCGAGCGGGGCAGCGCCCCCGCCGAACTGTTCCTCGTCGACGGCGGCCCGGCGCGGGTCGGCGTGATCGGCTCGGTCACCCGCCCGTTCTGCGGGGCCTGCGACCGGGTACGGCTCACCGCCGACGGCCAGATCCGCAACTGCCTGTTCGCGACGGACGAGTCCGACCTGCGGGCGGCGATGCGCTCCGGGGCCTCCGACGACGAGCTGGCCGAGCGCTGGCTGGCGGCGGTCCGGACCAAGAAGGCCGGGCACGGCATCGACGATCCCGCCTTCCTGCAGCCGTCGCGCCCGATGTCGGCCATCGGCGGGTAACGCCGTGCGTCTCGGAGTCGCCCCGCACGGAAGCGGTCGTCGGACTCGCCCGTGCGGAAGGCGGCGTCCGGGTCCGGCACCGTGCGGAGGCGGCGTCCGGGTCCGGCACCGTGCGGAGACGGCGTCCGGGTCCGGCCGTCCGGACGACGTGAGCTAGCCTCATCTCCATGACCGGGTACGACGCGCTGATCCTCGCCGGAGGGCGGGCCTCGCGGCTCGGCGGACGGGACAAGCCCGGCCTGGAGGTGGGCGGCGTGCCGCTCATCGAGCGCGTGGCCGCCGCCGTGCCCGGCGCCGGCCGCCTCATCGTGGTCGGGCCGCCGCGGCCGGGACTCGACCGGGCGGTCTTCCGCACCGAGGACCCGCCGGGCGGCGGGCCGGTCCCGGCGCTGCGGGCCGGGTTGCCGGAGGCGACCGCCCCCCGCGTGGTCCTGCTCGCCGCCGACCTGCCGTTCCTGCGCGCCCGGCACGTCGAGGCGCTCCTCGACGCGGCGGACGGCGCAGAAGGGGACGGCGGGAACGGCGCGGGCGCGCTGCTCGTCGACGACGGCGGCCACGAGCAGTGGCTGGTGGGAGCCTGGCGGACGGCGGCGCTCGCCGAGGCGCTCTCCGGCTACGCGGGGCGGTCCCTGCGGGGGCTGCTGGCCCCGCTGGACCCGGTCAGGCTCCACCTGCCCGGGGAACCGTGGTTCGACTGCGACACGGTGGACGATCTGACGCATGTGAGGAGCAGGACGTGAACGTGCTGGAGGAGTGGACCGCGCTGGTCTGCAGGGAACTCGGCGTCGACCCCGCGCGGGTGGACCGGGACGCGCTGCTCGACCTCACCAGGGACGTGGCCCACGGGGTGGCCCGCCCGGCCGCGCCGCTGACGGCCTACGTGCTGGGCCTGGCCCAGGGGGCGGGGACGGCGCCGCCCGGCGCGGTGGAGCGGGTGAGCGAACTGGCCCGCGACTGGGAGCGGGCGACCACGGAGACGTTGGGCGACGCATAGGGAACGGCGCGCAGGAAACCGGAGTAGGGAACGGCGCGCAGGAAACCAGGATGGGACCAGAAGGCCGGAGAAAAGGGCGACGCCGGGTGGTTACGGGGGCAAACCACCCGGCGTCGCTTCATCGGCGTTCCGACGGGGGCCCGGAACGCCGGCACCAGTGCCCCGACGGGGGACCAGGGCACTTGGTTAAAGCGTACACCTCCAACCCGGAGGATGCGTCAAGACTTCGTCACGACCCGATCTCGCGCCGGTGCATCGGGATCTCGTTCTGTCCCGGATCGGTAAAGGCGGGATCGGCGGGCGCTCCGCCGCGGGGGGCGTTGGCGCCGACCACGGCGACGTACGGCAGGAAGATCGCTCCGGCGAAGAGCAGGATCTTGACCGCCATCGGGGCGGGCACGGTGAAGGCGAGGACCAGGCAGGCCAGCCGGATCCCCATCTTGATCAGGTAGTTCCGCTCCCGCCGCCCGATGTCCTCGCTCAACGAGGGCCGGGCGTCGGTCACCTGGTGAACCGCCGCGCGTCTGCGCCATCCCTTCACGGCCATCCCCTCACTCCTTCCACCGTAGACCTCGGATCGATCGGATGTGAACGGTCATGTGATCATGGCTTCCGGGTAGGACGGGGGCATGACGGATCGAACGTACCGGGTGACCGAGATAGTCGGCACGTCGGGGGAGAGCATCGAGGCGGCGGTCCGCAACGGCGTCCGCCGCGCCGCACAGACCCTGCGCCACCTCGACTGGTTCGAGGTGACCGAGGTCCGCGGGCACATCGTCGACGGGGAGGTCGCCCACTTCCAGGTCGGCATGAAGGTGGGCTTCCGCCTGGAGGACGGCTGATCCGCCGGGAAGCCGCCCGGAGGGCGTCCGTTCGCCCGGCGCCGGACCGGCCCGGGGCGCACGGACGCGCCCCGGGCCGGTCCGGCGTGCCGGATCAGCTCGCCTGGCTGACCGTCGACATGTTGAAGTCGGGCACCCGGACCGGGGGCGTCACCGTGCGGGTGAAGTAGTCGTTCCACTCGCGCGGCAGCGTCTGCTCGCTCGCCCCGATCTCGGTGATGCGGCCCAGGAGGTCCACCGGGCTCTCGTTGAAGCGGAAGTTGTTGACCTCGCCGACCACCTCGCCGTCCTCCACGAGGTAGACGCCGTCGCGGGTCAGGCCGGTGAGCAGCAGGCTCTGCGGGTCCACCTCGCGGATGTACCACAGGCAGGTGAGCAGCAGCCCTCGCTCGGTGGAGGCGATCATCTCCTCCAGCGACCTGCCCCCCGCCGGGCCCTCCATGATCAGGTTGTCGATCGCGGGGGTGGCGGGCAGGTTCGTCAGCTCCGCCGAGTGCCGGGTCTGGATCAGGTTCGCCAGCGTGCCGTCGGCGATCCAGTCGGTCGGCGCCAGCGGCAGGCCGTTGTCGAACACCGAATTCTGCCTGCTGGAGGTGTGCGCGACCACGAACGGGGCCGACTCCAGGCCCGCGGCGGCCGGGTCGCTGCGCAGCCGGACCGGCAGGGAGGCGAGCGTCTCCCCGACGCGGGTGCCGCCGCCGGGCCGGGAGAAGACCGTGCGGCCCTCGAAGGCGTCGCGGGCCCCGGCCGTCCAGTACAGGTAGATCATCAGATCGGCGACGGCGCCCGGCGGGAGCAGCGTCTCGTACCGGCCCGCGGGCAGGTCGATCCGGTTCTTCGCCCACTCCAGCCGCCGGGCCAGCGCGGCGTCCAGCGCCGCCACGTCCACGTCCGCGAAGTCGCGGGTGGCCACGCCCGTCCAGGCCGAGCGCTTCATGTCCGCGGACTTGGCGTTGAGCTCCAGGCGCCCGGTGGGCTGGACGTGCCGGAGGCGGGTGCCGGTGGAGGTGCCCAGGAACGTCGTGGTGACGCCGTGCTCGGCGAAGCCGTACAGCCTGCGCCCGCCCGCCTCGGCGGCGGCGAAGGCCTCGCCCAGCGCGGGGGCGAAGGCGCCGAACACGCCGATCGCGGTGGGCTCGGCGGGGGCGTCCCAGTCGGCGGAGACGGCGCCCGCGACCAGCGGCCGGGCGTCCTCGGAGGGGCGCGCGTCCTCGGCGGCGCGGTCGGCCGCGGCGACGACGTCGGCCAGCTCCTCGGGCCGGACCGCCGCCCGCGACACCACGCCCACGCCCTGCCCGGCGATCGAGATCACGGTCAGCTGGGCGGAGCGGGAGACGCCGTTGGTGGTCAGGGTGTTGCCCGCGAACCGCAGGTTGGCGCTGGAGCCGGAGTCGGCGATGACGACGGTGTCGTCGGCCGTCGACAGCTCCAGGACCCGCTCGACCATCTCCTGCGGGCTCATCTGAGAGGTCATCACTTCCCGCCTTCCTGCACGGTGTTGAGGACGCGGACGCCCCGGAAGAGCGCCGACGGGCAGCCGTGGCTGACCGGCGCGACCTGGCCGGGCTGGCCCTTGCCGCAGTTGAACGCGCCGCCCAGCACGTAGGTCTGCTCGCCGCCGACGGCCTCCATCGAGCGCCAGAAGTCGGTCGTCGTGGCCTGGTAGGCGACGTCGCGGAGCTGACCGGCCAGCCGGCCGTTCTCGATGCGGTAGAACCGCTGCCCGGTGAACTGGAAGTTGTAGCGCTGCATGTCGATCGACCAGCTCTTGTCGCCGACGACGTAGACGCCCCGTTCGACGCCCGCGATGAGCTCGTCGGTGGAGGGGCCGCCGGGCGCGGGCCGCAGCGAGACGTTGGCCATGCGCTGGATCGGCATGTGCCCGGGGGAGTCGGCGAAGGCGCAGCCGTTGGAGGCGCCCAGGCCCTTCATCCGGGCCATCCGCCGGTCGAGCTGGTAGCCGACCAGGACGCCGCCGGAGACGATGTCGAACTCGCGGGTGGCCACGCCCTCGTCGTCGTAGCCGATGGTGGACAGGCCGTGCGCGGCCGTGCGGTCGCCGGTCACGTTCATCGCCGGCGAGCCGTACACGAGGCTGCCGAGCCGGTCGAAGGTGGCGAAGCTGGTCCCGGCGTAGGCCGCCTCGTAGCCGAGCGCGCGGTCCAGCTCGGTGGCGTGCCCGATCGACTCGTGGATCGTCAGCCACAGGTTGGACGGGTCGATGACCAGGTCGTAGACGCCGGCCTCGACCGAGGGGGCCCCGAGCTTCTCCTCCAGCAGCTCGGGGAGGGCGGCGAGCTCGGCGGGGAAGTCCCAGCCGGTGCCGGTGAGGTACTCGTAGCCGCGGCCGACGGGCGGGGCCAGGGTGCGCATCTCCTCGAAGCGGCCCTCGCCGGTCTTCATGGCGTCCAGCACCGGGTGCAGGCGCACCCGCTGCTGGGTGGTGCAGGTGCCCGCCGTGTCGGCGTAGAACTTCTGCTCCTTGACCTGCATCAGCGAGGCCTGGACGTGGTCCACGCGCGGGTCCTTCAGCAGGCCGCCCGACCAGTCGGCCAGCAGCTCCACCTTGTCGCGCAGCGGCACGTCGAACGGGTCGACGTCGTAGGCGGAGACCCAGGTGACGTCGGCGTGGACCGGCTCGGGGGCCAACTCGATGGGTTCGCGGTTGACGGCGGCGGAGACGACCGCCACCTCGACGGCCTGCTGGGCCACGGCGGCCGCGGCCTCGGGGGTGAGCTCGATGCCGGCGGCGAAGCCCCAGGTGCCGTTCTTGACGACCCGTACGGCGTAGCCGAGGTCGTCGGCGTCGATGGAGCCCTCCAGCCGGGCGTCCGACAGGCGCAGGGTCTCGGCGCGGATGCGTTCGAGCCGGAAGTCGGCATGCTCGGCACCGAGGTCACGGGCACGTTGCAGGGCCGCGTCCGCCATCCGCCTCATGGGCAGGGCGAGGAAGTCGGGATCGATCTGGCGCATGTCCACGATCCTAGACCTGCGATCTTGTCCTTCGCGGATAACGGGTCTACCGGCGAGTAACGGATAGCGTCGGCTCCATGGCTCGATCTGTTCTCGTAACCGGCGGCAATCGCGGCATCGGCCTCGCGATCGCCCGCGAACTCGCCAGGGCCGGCGACGCCGTCGCCGTCACCTACCGCTCAGGAGAGCCCCCCGAGGGGCTGTTCGGCGTGCAGTGCGATGTGACCAGCATGGCCGATGTCGAAGCGGCGTTCGGGAAGGTCGAGGCCGAGCAGGGCCCGGTCGAGGTGCTCGTCGCCAACGCGGGCATCACCAAGGACACGCTCCTGCCGATGATGAAGGAGGAGACCTTCACCGACGTCATCGACGCCAACCTGACCGGCGCCTACCGGGTGGCCAAGCGGGCCACCCGCGGCATGCTGCGGCTCAAGCGCGGCAGGATCGTGCTCATCTCCTCGGTCGTGGCGATGCTCGGCTCGGCCGGGCAGACCAACTACGCCGCCTCCAAGGCCGGCATGATCGGCTTCGCCCGGTCGGCCGCCCGCGAGCTGGGCTCGCGCGGCATCACCGTGAACGTCGTCGCCCCGGGTTTCGTGGAGACCGACATGACGGCCGCGCTGGAGGAGTCCTACCAGGAGCAGATCCGCAAGAACATCCCGCTGGGCCGGCAGGCCAGGCCCGAGGAGATCGCCAAGGTCGTCGCCTTCCTGGCGGGCGAGGACGCCGCCTACATCACCGGGGCCGTGATCCCCGTCGACGGCGGCCTGGGCATGGGCCACTGAGCCCACCACCGAGCCCACCATCGGGGTCACCGGGGCCACCGCCCGCGACCACCGCAAGAGTCGGAACCGCCGGAACGGCCGGACGCGCCGGGGGCGAGCCCTCGGACTCGTCCGCGGCAGCACTTCACAAAGGACGGTATTCATGGGAATCCTCGACGGCAAGCGGATCCTGGTCACCGGCGTCCTGACCGACGCCTCGATCGCCTTCTCCGTGGCCCGGCTGGCCCAGGAGGAGGGCGCCACCGTCGTGCTGACCGGCTTCGGCCGGCTCAGCCTGGTCGAGCGCATCGCCCGGCGGCTCCCCGAGCCGCCGCCGGTGATCGAGCTGGACGTGCAGAACACCGAGCACCTCGACTCGCTGGCCGAGCGGGTGGGCGAGCACGTGGGCGGGCTCGACGGCGTGGTGCACTCCATCGGCTTCGCCCCGCAGAGCTGCCTCGGCGGCAACTTCCTCAACACCCCGTGGGAGGACGTGGCGACCGCGATGCACATCTCGACCTACTCGTTCAAGTCGCTGGCGGTCGCCTGCCTGCCCCTGATGAAGCAGGGCAGCTCGGTGGTCGGCCTCGACTTCGACGCCACCAAGGCCTGGCCGGTCTACGACTGGATGGGCGTCGCCAAGGCGGGGCTGGAGTCGTGCTCCCGCTACCTGGCGCGCGACCTGGGCAGGCACGGCATCCGGGTGAACCTGGTGGCGGCCGGGCCGCTGCGCACGATGGCGGCCAAGAGCATCCCGGGGTTCAAGGAGTTCGAGGAAGGCTGGCCGGACAAGGCCCCGCTCGGCTGGGACCTGTCCGACACCGTTCCCGCGGCCAAGGCATGCCTGGCGCTCCTGTCGGACTGGTTCCCCGCCACGACCGGCGAGATCGTGCACGTCGACGGCGGGGTGCACGCGATCGGCGCCTGACCGCCGGTCCTCCGGCCCCGGGGTCGCATGGTCCCGGGGCCGCATGGTCCCGAGGTCCGCACGTCTCCGGGCGGCGGTCAGGCGACGCGGTGCCGTCCCACCCGGAGCGGCTCGAACGGGATGGACCCCTTCTCGGCCCGCCGGACGTACACCAGCCGGACGGCGAGGACCGCGGCGGCCAGCAGGACCGTGGTGAGGGCGGTGCCCAGCGGGTCGGGCGAGCGGGTGGGCGTGACGGTCCGCTCGCCGGGCATCCGCTGCTGCAGTTCCTGGGTCAGGGGCCCGGGCCAGAGCGGATCCACCCGGGGCGCCTCGGCGTCGACGGCGAACCGCTCGGGGAGCACCGGGTCGCGCACCTCCGTGGTGTGCGTCCGCGGCTCCGGCGGACGCGGGGAGACCGGCGGGACCGGGATCCGCGCCTCCCGGTCGTCCTCCGTCCGCCGCGTGCCGGGTGCGCGGGTCGTGGCGGGGGCGGGCGTGGCGGACGGCCGTACGGGCCGGTCCGGTACGGAGGACGTCGCGGCGGAGGCCGTGCACTCGGGGGAGTCCACCAGCGGGAGGCAGACGTCGCTGAGGGTCTCGGGCAGCAGCCCTTCGCCCCCCTTCCCGCCCGGGGCGCCGGAACCGCCCGCACCGCCCCCGCCGTCCGGAGAGGCACTGGAAGAAGAGCCCTCACCGGCTCCCGGCGGCCCCGTCGGCACGAGTTCGCCGACGGGCTTGAGCGCCTTCTCCGCCGTGACGTCGAGTCGTCCGGTCGCCGGGGTCAGAGACGAGCCGGTCAGTCCGTCCACGGTGTCGGTGACGCCGTCCACCGTCCGGCAGAGCCCGCTGGTGACCCCGCCCAGCAGCCCGCCGCCCCGGGGGCAGTCCACCGGCCGGGCGACGCTTGCGGATGCGGTCGCGACCACGGGGATCCCGCTGCCCAGCGCCAGCGCCAGCGCGCCCGCCGAGATCGCAGATCGCATCGTTCCCCCTCGTGTGCCGGCGGCGCGACCTCGCCGGCGCCTGCCCGTACCCCGTCTGCCATGCGAATGACAGTTTTGTGCGAAGGCCGCGTTTTTCCACGGAAAGTTGCGATTCGGTATCGAGTAGTGACATGCGAGAAAGACTCTCGTTCTATACGGGCGCCTCGTGAGGGCCGGGGCTCAGTCCGCCGACACGTCGTCGAGGGCCTCCCTGATCTCCACGGGGAGCGTCAGGTCCTCCGTCTCCAGCACTCCGGCCAGCTGGGCGCAGGTCCGGGCGCCGACGATGGCCGTGGCCACCCCCGGCTGGTCGCGGACCCACGACAGGGCCACCGACAGGGGGGAGACGCCCAGTCCCTCGGCGGCGGTCGCCACCGACTCCACGACCCGCCGGCACCGCTCGTCCAGGTAGGGCGTGACGAAGTCGGCCAGGTGCGGGGTCGCCGCCCGGGAATCGGCGGGGATGCCCGTGCGGTACTTGCCGGTGAGCACCCCGCGCCCCAGCGGGGACCAGGCCAGCACCCCGGCGCCGACGTGCTCGGCGGCGGGCAGCAGGTCGCGTTCGGGCTCCCTGGCCAGCAGGGAGTACTCGACCTGGGCGGCGACGACCGGGGCCCGGCCGGGGACCGCCCGCTGGGTGACGGCGGCCGCGGCGAGCTGCCAGCCGGTGTAGTCGCACACCCCGGCGTAGGCCGCCCGTCCCGAGGACACGATGGCGTCCACCGCCGCCAGGGTCTCCTCCAGGGGCACCTCGGGATCGAAGGCGTGCAGCTGCCACAGGTCGACCTCGTCGACGCCCAGACGGGTCAGCGAGGCGTCGACGGCGGCGATCAGGTGCCTCCGGGAGGCGTCGCGCGGCCGTCGTCCCGCGGGGGTGAGCACGGCCTTGGTGGAGAGCACCAGCTCCGAGCGCGGCACCGTGTCGCGGATCAGCCGCCCGAGCAGCCGCTCGGCCTCCCCGCCGGTGTAGACGTCGGCGGTGTCGATCAGCGTGCCTCCGGCGTCGGCGAAGGCGCGAAGCTGCGCCGCGGCGTCCTCGGCGCCCGTGTCGCGTCCCCATGTCATCGTCCCGAGCCCGAGGCGGGACACCGACAGGCCGCTCCGGCCGACATAGCGCTGCTCCATGATCCGGCCAGGTTACCGTCCGGATAGGTGAAAACGAGGGAACCACTGCTGCAAGACTTGGAGCCGTGACGACGCTGTTGCTGGCAAGACACGGCCTTACCCCTCTCACCGGCCCGGTGCTGGCCGGGTGGACCCCGGAGGTGCATCTCAGCGACGCCGGCCGGGCGCAGGCGGAGGCCCTGGCGCGGCGGCTGGCCCCTCTGGAACTGGACGCGATCGTCGCCAGCCCGCTGGAACGCTGCCAGGAGACCGCGCAGGCGGTCGCCGCGGGCCGCGGCGCGCAGGTGCTGACCGACGAGCGGTTCGGCGAGTGCCGCTACGGCGACTGGACCGGCCGCCCGCTCGCCGAGCTCGCCCGGGACCCGCTCTGGCCCGTGGTGCAGGCCCACCCGAGCGCGGTGACCTTCCCCGGGGGAGAATCCCTCCTGGCGGTCCAGCACCGCGCGGTGGCCGCGGTCAGGGAGTGGAACGCCCGCCTGGGCCCCCGGGCCGTCTACCTCGTCTGCAGCCACGGCGACGTGATCAAGGCCGTCGTGGCCGACGCCATGGGCCTGCACCTGGACCAGTTCCAGCGGATAGCGGCCGACCCCGCCTCCCTCACCGTCATCCGCTACACCCCCATGCGCCCCTTCCTCCTCAGGCTCAACGACGTGGGCGGAGATGTGACCGGATTGCGACCCCGGGAGGGTTCGGAGGAAGAAGACGGGGGAGAAAATCCCACCGGGAGCGATGCCGCAGTCGGCGGCGGATCCGGGACCACGTAAGGTCGGGCTATGCCGGTGTTCGACTACGACCCACCTGAGAGGTTCGTGGCTGGTGCGGTGGGACAGCCGGGTTCGCGCGCCTTCTTCCTGCAGGCCCGGGGCCAGGGACGGCTGACCACCGTCGGGCTGGAGAAGTTCCAGGTGGCCGCGCTCGCGGACCGCCTGGAGGAGCTGCTGGACGAGGTGCTGCGCCGGAGCGGCGGAACCGCCCACGTGCCGGCCGCCGCCCCCGAGGCGCTGACCGACAACGACCCTCTCGACACGCCGATCAGCGAGGACTTCCGGGTCGGCACGATGGCCCTCGCCTGGGACCCGGAGGCGTCCCAGGTGGTGATCGAGGCGCAGGAGGTCGTCGAGGAGGACGAGGAGTTCGAGTCGTCCCTCCTCGACGAGCCCGCCGTGCTGCGGGTCCGCATCAGCCCCGCCGCCGCCAGGGCCTTCACCCGGCGGGCCATGGCCCTCGTCGCCGCGGGCCGCCCGCCCTGCCCGCTGTGCTCCCAGCCGCTCGACGCGGAGGGGCACGTGTGCGTACGGCTCAACGGTTACCGAGGCAGTGGAGCTGCATCCGGTGGAGGAGGCGAATGAGTGCCGAAAGCGAGCCCACGCTGAGCGCGCCGCCCGCGACGGGACTGGACGACGAGACCGCTCTGCGACTGCTCCGCGAAGGTCACCTCGAGGTCGCCGGCCGGCTGGTCGAGGCGACGAACATGACGCTCTACTGCTCGGTTCGGCTGGGCGGCCGCGCCGCCGCCTGCGTCTACAAGCCGGTGCGGGGCGAGCGACCGCTCTGGGACTTCCCCGACGGGACCCTGGCCGCGCGCGAGGTCGCCGCGTTCGAGGTCTCGGTCGCCACCGGCTGGCGCATCGTCCCCCCGACGGTCTACCGGGACGGGCCCTTCGGCCCCGGCATGTGCCAGCTGTGGGTGGACACCGATCCCGAGGCCGACCTGATGGCGCTGATCCGCAGCCGCCAGCCCGCCCTGCGGCGGATGGCCGTGTTCGACGCCGTCGTCAACAACGCCGACCGCAAGGGCGGGCACCTGCTCCCGCTCCCCGACGGGCACGTCCACGGGGTGGACCACGGCGTCTGCTTCTCCGCCGAGGACAAGCTCCGCACCGTGCTGTGGCAGTGGCGCGGCAAGCCGCTGCCCCGGGAGGCGATGAACGTCCTGGCCCGTCTGGAACGGGAACTGGAACGGGGGCGCCTGGGCCGCCGCCTCCGGGAACTCCTCACCCTGGCCGAGGTGGAGGCCACCTGGACCAGGGTCCGCAAGCTCCTGGACACCGGTCTGCACCCCCGCCCCTCACAGGACTGGCCCGCCGTCCCCTGGCCGCCCATCTGAGGCCGAGGCCGTGGGTCTGCCGTAGTCTGCCGGACATGTGCACGGTTGTCGTCAGCATCGACCCCGGCGCCGGGATCCCGCTGATCCTGGTCGGCGTCCGGGACGAGTTCACCGGCCGCCCCTGGGTGCCCCCGGCGGAGCACTGGCCCGGGCTGGTCGGTGGCCGGGACCTGCTGGCCGGCGGGACCTGGCTGGCCGTCGACCCCGCAGCCGGGCGGGCCTGCGCGCTGCTCAACGGCCACGGCGTGCCCGCACCCGAGCCGATCCGCCGCTCCCGCGGTGAGCTGCCGCTGCTGATCGCGTCCGGGGGCGACCCCGCGGATCTGGACCTGGCGGGCTACGACCCCTTCCACCTCGTGCTGGCCGACGCCGCGGGGGCGCGCCTGTGGAGCTGGGACGGCGCAGCCCTGGACGGTACGGAGCTCCCCGCCGGGACCCACATGATCGTCAACAGCGGATGGGAGCGCGGCGCGGACAACGAGCGCGTCGCGTTCTTCCGTCCCCTGTTCGCCCGGGCCCGCCGGCCCGCCGCGCTGGACGCCCCCTGGGGCGAGTGGGCGGTCCTGGCCACCGGTGCGGGCCTGCCGGCCGGCGACCCCCGAGCGATGATCATCCGGCATGCGCTCCCCGACGGACGGGTCTTCGCCTCGCTCTCGGTCACCCTGCTGGCCCTCGCCGACGCCGGGATCCGCTACGACTTCACCGGTGATCCCGGTGATCCCGGAGCGTTCCACCGGATCCTGCCGGAATGAGCGGACCGGTCCCGATGGTTGTGATGGACGTCCCGTATCCACCGCCCCGGGGTGATCGGGGCGGTCCGTCCCCTGGATAGGCTCACTACATGAGATCGTGGTCTGCGCCGAAGGTTCCTCGGCTCCCTGGTGCTGGTGCTCCGCTGCGGCTGTTCGACACCGCCGCCGGAGAGGTCGTCCCCACGCAGCCGGGCTCCGTGGCGCGGATGTACGTCTGCGGCATCACGCCCTACGACGCCACCCACCTGGGCCATGCCAACACCTACCTCGCCTTCGACCTGGTCAACCGGGCCTGGCGGGACGCCGGCCACGAGGTCCACTACACCCAGAACGCCACCGACGTCGACGATCCGCTCCTGGAGCGCGCCGGGCAGACCGGCCAGGACTGGCGGGAGCTCGCCGAGCGCGAGATCGAGCTGTTCCGCACCGACATGGAGGCGCTGCGGATCCTCCCGCCCCGGGAGTACGTCGGCGTCACCGAGTCGATCGACCAGGTCGCCGAGCTGATCGTGAACCTGCGCGACAAGGGCGCCACCTACGTGCTCGACGGCGACGTCTACTTCGACGTCGCGGCGGCTCCCAAGTTCGGCGCGGTCTCCGGCTACGCCGAGGAGTCGATGCTCGCCCTGTCCGGCGAGCGCGGCGGCGACCCCGGGCGGGCCGGCAAGAAGCACCCGCTCGACTGGCTGCTGTGGCGCGCCGAGCGCCCGGGGGAGCCGTCCTGGCCCTCCCCGTTCGGCCCGGGACGGCCCGGCTGGCACATCGAGTGCACCGCCATCGCGCTGGCCAACCTCGGCACCGGGTTCGACGTCGCGGGCGGCGGCTCCGACCTGATCTTCCCGCACCACGAGTGCGGCGCCCACGAGGGCCACGTCGCGACGGGGGAGTGGCCCTTCGCCAGGGCCTACGTCCACGCGGGCATGGTCGCCCTCGACGGGGAGAAGATGTCCAAGTCCCGGGGCAACCTCGTCTTCGTCTCCCGGCTCCGCCAGGAGAGCGACCCCATGGCCGTCAGGCTGGCGCTGCTGGCGCACCACTACCGGGACGACTGGGAGTGGACCGCCGACCAGGCGGCCTCCGCCGAGGTACGGCTGGCACGCTGGCGCTCGGCCGCGGGGCTGGCGGCCGGGCCCGCGGCGGACGCGGTGCTGGCGGACGTTCGAGCCCGGATCTCCGACGACCTGGACGCTCCCGGGGCGCTGGCCGTCCTGGACGACTGGGCGGAGCGGGCGCTCTCGCAGGGCGGCACCGATCCGCAGGCGCCCGCGCTCGTCAGGGACATCGCGGACGCGCTGCTCGGCGTCCGGCTGTAGGCCCGGTTCCCGTCCGGCTGTAGGCCCGGTTCCGGGGCCGCCGCGCTCCGGCGCCGCACGTCGCGCACGCGGGTCTCCCGCGCCTTCGGGGACCGCGTGCGGGCTCGGGCGCCTGCACGCCTTTCGGCGCCGGCCGTGCGCGTCCTTCGGCTTCCGGCTCTGCGGCGCGGGGGCCGGAAGGGCGCCGCGGAAGGCCCAGGCCCGGAGCGCGCGGTCCGGGAAAGCGCGGTCCGGAAAAGCATTGAGCCTGCAGAAAGCACTGAGCCCGCACCGCTGGAGCGGTACGGGCTCAGATGAAGCTGCTAACCGGCGTCAGATGGGCTGAACCTGCTCAGCCTGCGGACCCTTCTGGCCCTGGGTCGTGACGAAGCTGACCCGCTGGTTCTCCTCCAGGCTGCGGTAGCCGCTGGAGTTGATAGCCGAGTAGTGCACGAAAACGTCGGCGCTACCGTCGTCCGGAGCGATGAATCCGAAGCCCTTTTCGGCGTTGAACCACTTAACGGTGCCTTCAGACAAAACTACTTCTCCTCATTGGGAGCCTCACCGAAACGCCAGGTCGGCGCACCGGGGCTGCACTGCGGACACTACCATGCATCCGCGGAGACCATCCGGAGAAAGCTGGAACGCCCGCTGTCGACGGACTTCTCAAACACTTGCGGTGACAAGCTACGTGAAAACTGCGACGGCAACCTCTTCAAGCTACCGGACTCCGGGACGTCTGGCAAATATCCGTGGACGCGCCTCCGCCTCCGGCCGGGTTTCCCGCGGTGTGCGGCGTCGCGGGCCGCGGCCCGTCCCGGAGGTGGGGGCCGGCGGGCGAACTTCGTTCTTCAATAAGGACAAAAAGCTCAAAACGGGACATTCTTAAGGAAGCGATCGCGCTCCTCCTCGGGGAGCCGGTCGGAGAAGAGCACGCCGTCGAGGTGGTCGGCCTCGTGCTGGAGCACCCGGGCGAGCAGGCCGATCGCGCGGACGGTCACGGGTTTGCCGAACATGTCGCGGCCCCGCGCGGTCACCATGTAGGAGCGCTCCAGCGGCCACCACAGGCCGGGCGCCGACAGGCACGCCTCGTCGGCCGTGACCGTGCGCGCGGACGGCTCCAGCCGCGGGTTGACGAGGTGGCCCGAGCGGCCGTCGAGCTCGTAGGCCAGGACCCGCAGCGGGACGCCGATCTGGGGGGCGGCCAGGCCCGCGCGGCCCGCGCCCGCCCGCAGGGTCAACTGGAGGGACCGGACGAGCCGGCGCAGCTCGCGGTCGAACGCGGTCACCGGCTCGGTCACGGTCCGTAGCACGGGATCGTTGAACAGGCGGATCGGCTGGACGGTCACGCGCACTCCCCGAAGCGGCGGGCTGATGTGCCTACGATTCCCATCATCGCCGATTCCCAATCCAAGCCGGGCATTCGGCCATGTTTCCGCAATGTTGCGGACGTGCGACGTGTGCATTGCACATTTCTGCGGTTAGCCGCACGTAACCGGTGCACCATCACACAACGTGAATGTGCGTAACGCCGCCCTCCTAGATTTCGGGACCGGATCCCCCGAGAACCCGAGCAGGAGGAGGAACGATGGCGAAGCGCTGGATCACCGAATGGCGGCCCGACGACCCCGGTTTCTGGGAGCGGAGCGGCAAGCGGGTCGCCCGGCGGAACCTGGTCTTCTCCGTCTTCGCCGAGCACCTGGGTTTCACGCTGTGGACGGTGTGGAGCATCGTGGCCGTCAAACTCGGCTCCTACGACTTCTCCACCGACCAGCTCTTCTGGATCGTGTCCCTGCCGAACCTGGTCGGCTCGGCGCTGCGCATCCCCTACACCTTCGGCCCGGCGAAGTTCGGCGGCCGGAACTTCACGGTGGTGAGCGCGCTGCTCCTGCTCGTCCCGGCGGTGCTGCTGGCCGTCGCGGTCGGCGACCCCGGCACGCCGTACTGGGTGTTCCTGGCCATCGCGGCCACCGCGGGCCTGGGCGGCGGGAACTTCGCCTCCAGCATGGCCAACATCACCTACTTCTACCCGCAGGCCAAGCAGGGCTCGGCGCTGGGCCTCAACGCCGCGGGCGGCAACATCGGCGTCAGCTCCGTGCAGCTGTTCATGCCCCTGGTCATCGGCGCGTTCGGGCTGGCCGCCGCCGGATTGTTCTGGATCCCGTTCATCCTGGCCGCCGCCGCCGGCGCCTACTTCTTCATGGACAACCTGACCTCGGCCAAGGCCGACCCCAGGGAGCAGCTGAAGATCGCCGGACGGGCCCAGACCTGGATCATGGCGGTCCTCTACATCGGCACCTTCGGCTCCTTCATCGGCTACTCCACGGCCTTCCCGCTGCTCATCAAGAGCCAGTTCCCCGAGCAGAACTCCCTGGTCACCCTGGCCTTCCTCGGCCCGCTCGTGGGCTCCCTGATCCGCCCCGCGGGCGGCTGGCTCGCCGACCGGATCGGCGGCTCGCGGGTGACGCTCGTCAACTTCGGCGCGATGGCCGGCGCGGTGGCGCTGGTCTGGCAGGGGCTCGTGCAGCAGAGCTTCCCCCTGTTCTTCTGCGCCTACATGCTGCTGATCGCCACCACCGGCATCGGCAACGGCTCCACCTACCGGATGATCCCGGCGATCTTCCGGGCCAAGGCCACCGCCGGGATCCCCGCCGGCACGCCCGCCCACGAGGCGGCGCTGGCCGTCGGCAAGCGCGACGCCTCGGCCGCGGTCGGGCTCATCTCCGCGATCGGCGCGTTCGGCGGCTTCTTCATCAACCGCGGGTTCGGCAGCTCCATCGCCGCCACCGGGGGGGCGGGCGCCGCGCTGGCCGCCTTCGCCGGCTTCTACGTCCTGTGCGCGGCCATCACCTGGGCCTGCTACCTGCGGACCGTCGGCCCGGTGCCGAGCCTGGCGGCGGCCCGCGTCTGACCGCCCGTCTCCGCCCGTCCCGGCCCGCGCCGGGGTGAAGGCGAACGTGACCACGGTTAGAGGCTTGTAGCACAGCGGTAACAGGAGGGACCCCGCGGTGAAACCGCTCGAAAGCACCATCGGACGCATGCCGACCTCACTTCCCGTCGCCGCGCCTGTGAAGGCGCCGGTGGCGACCCACTGCCCCTACTGCGCCCTGCAGTGCGGCATGAACGTCGCCGCCGGCACCGGCGGCGACGCCGGGACCGGGGACGGCACGGTGGCGATCACCCCGCGGCAGGACATCCCGGCCAACGCCGGGGGCCTGTGCCAGAAGGGCTGGACCGCCGGCGAGCTCCTCACCGGCGGTGCACGGCTCACCACCCCGCTCCTGCACGGCGAGCCGGTCGGCTGGGACGAGGCGCTCGACTTCGTCGCCGACCGGATCCGCGCGCTGCAGGCCGAACACGGCCCCGACGGCGTGGCCGTGTTCGGCGGGGGCGGCCTCACCAACGAGAAGGCCTACCTGCTGGGCAAGTTCGCCCGGGTGGCGCTGCGGACCAGCCAGATCGACTACAACGGCCGGTTCTGCATGTCCTCGGCCGCCGCCGCCTCGATGAGGGCCTTCGGCATGGACCGCGGGCTGCCCTTCCCGATCACCGACCTGGCCGGGGCCGACGCGGTGCTGCTGGCCGGCGGCAACATGGCCGAGACCATGCCGCCGTTCGTCCGCCACCTGACCGCGATGCGGGACCGGGGCGGCCGCCTGATCGTCATCGACCCCCGCCTCACCGCCACCGCCCGGATGGCCGACCTGCACCTGCAGCCCACCCCCGGCACGGACCTGGCGCTCGCGCTCGGCCTGCTCCACCTCGTGGTCACCGAGGGCCGCGTGGACGAGGAGTACGTGGCCGGGCGCACGAACGGCTTCGCGGCGGTGGCCACCTCGGTGGCGGCCTGGTGGCCGGAGCGGGTGGAGCGGATCACCGGCGTCCCGGTCGCGCAGATGCGCCTGGCCGTGGAGATCCTCGGCGACGCGGCCCGCGCGGCGATCCTCACCGGCCGCGGCGCCGAGCAGCACGCCAAGGGCACCGACACGGTGACCGCCTTCATCAACCTGGCCCTGGCCCTGGGCCTGCCCGGCCGGCCGGGCTCCGGCTACGGCTGCGTGACCGGCCAGGGCAACGGGCAGGGCGGGCGCGAGCACGGCCAGAAGGCCGACCAGCTCCCCGGCTACCGGAAGATCGACGACCCCGCCGCCCGCGCGCACGTCGCCCGGGTCTGGGGCGTCGAGCCCGACGAGCTCCCCGGCCCCGGACGCTCGGCCTACGAGCTGCTCGACGCCCTCGGCACGGCCGGCGGCCCCCGCGCGCTGCTGCTGTTCGGCTCCAACCCGGTGGTCTCCGCGCCCCGCTCCGGGCACGTCACCGAGCGGCTGAAGGGCCTGGACCTGCTGGTGGTCTCCGACCTCGTCCTGTCGGAGACCGCCGCCCTGGCCGACGTGGTGCTCCCCACCACCCAGTGGGCCGAGGAGGAGGGCACGATGACCAACCTGGAGGGACGGGTCCTGCTCCGCCGCCGGGCGGTCACCGCGCCGGAGGGGGTCCGCAGCGACCTGGAGGTGCTGCGGGGCCTGGCCGTACGGCTGGCCGGGCCGGACGCGGACGGGCCGCGGGGGGCCGCGGGGTTCCCGGCCGACCCGCGCGAGGTCTTCGACGAGCTGCGCCGCGCGAGCGCCGGCGGGCCGGCCGACTACGCGGGCATCACCTACGAGCGGATCGCCGCCGAGACCGGCGTCTTCTGGCCCTGCCCCGCCGAGGACCACCCCGGCACGCCCCGGCCCTTCCTGGACGGCTTCGCCACCCCCGACGGCCGCGCCCGGTTCGTCCCGGTCGAGCACCGCCCGCCGGGTGAGGACGTCGACGCCGACTACCCGCTGTACCTGACGACCGGCCGGGTGCTGGCCCACTACCAGAGCGGCGCGCAGACGCGCAGGATCGCGGCCCTCAACGCGGTCGTCTCCGAGACGTTCGTGGAGATCCACCCCGACCTGGCCGAGCGCCTGGAGGTGTCGCCGGGCCAGACGCTGCGGCTGGTCAGCCGCCGGGGCCGGACCGAGGGCGCGGTCCGGATCAACCCGGCGATCCGCGCCGACACCGTGTTCATGCCGTTCCACTGGATCGGAGCCAACGTGCTGACCAATCCCGAACTCGACCCCGTGTCGAGGATGCCGGAGTTCAAAGTGTGCGCCGTGAGAGTGGAGCGTGTGGGATGACCCGGCTGGTGGTGGTGGGCAACGGGATGGCGGGGTCCCGCCTGGTGAACGAGGTCCGCGCCCGCGACAAGGACATGAAGGTGACCGTCTTCGGCGCCGAGGACTGGCAGCCGTACAACCGGGTGCTGCTGTCGAACGTGGTGGCCGGGACCATGCTCCCGGACCAGGTGCGGCTGCTGGACCCGTCCTGGTACGCCGACCACGGCGTGACGGCCCTGCCGGGCGTCGCGGTGACGGCCATCGACCGGGAGGCGCAGGCGGTCGTCACCGCCGACGGCGGGCGGGAGCCGTACGACGTCCTGGTGCTGGCGACCGGGAGCGAGGCCGTGGTGCCGCCGGTGCCCGGCGCGGAGCGGGCCGTCACCTTCCGGACCCTGGACGACTGCCAGGCGATCCTGGCGGCCGCCGCCACGGCGCGCGGCGCGGTGGTGGTCGGCGGCGGGCTGCTGGGCATCGAGGCGGCCCGGGGGCTGGCCGGGCGCGGGCTGCCGGTGACGCTGCTGCACCTGGCCGGGCACCTGATGGAGCGCCAGCTCGACGCCGAGGCGGGGCTGGTGCTCCAGGAGACGCTGACGGAGCTGGGCGTGCGGATCCGGACCGGCGTCGTGGTGGAGGAGATCGAGGAGCGCGGCGTACGGCTGGCCGGCGGCGAGACGGTCGACGGCGACCTGGTGGTGCTCGCCTGCGGGGTCCGCCCGGTGACCGCCCTGGCCGGGGACGCGGGCCTGGAGGTGGCGCGCGGGATCGTCGTGGACGCCGAGATGCGCACCGACGACCCGTCGATCTTCGCGATCGGCGAGTGCGCCGAGCACGAGGGCACGGTCTACGGCCTCGTCGCCCCCGCCTGGGAGCAGGCGGCGGTCGTCGCCGACCTGGTGACCGGCGCCGACAAGACGGCCCGCTACCGCGGGTCGCGGCTGGTGACCCGGTTGAAGGCCAAGAGCGTCGAGCTGGCGGCGATGGGCGAGACCCACGTGGACGAGGACGCCGACCGCGCCACGGAGGTGGTGCGCTTCAGCCACCGGGCCCGCGGCACCTACCGCAAGCTCGTCATCCGCGACGGCCGGCTGGTCGGGGCGATCCTGCTCGGCGAGACGGCGGCGGTGGGCACGCTCACCCAGCTCTTCGACCGGGGCGCCCCGGTCCCCGGCGACCGGGCGGGGCTGCTCTTCCCCGGCCTGGGCGGGACGCCGGTGGCCGACAGCCCGGTGCGGATGCCGGACGCGGCCAAGGTGTGCCAGTGCAACAACGTGACCAAGGGCCAGATCCGGGCCTGCTGGGAGTCCGGGGCCCGCGACGTGGAGGCCGTGGCGGCCGCCACGCGTGCCACGACCGGCTGCGGCGGCTGCCGCGACGCGGTCGAGGGCATCGTCGGCTGGCTGTGCGAGCAGGAAGGGGTCTCGGCGTGACGAACGCGGTGGAAGGAAGGGGCGCGCAGATGACGCGGCTGGTAGTGGTGGGACACGGGCCGACGGCCCACCGGCTGGTCGAGACGCTGACCGACCGCGGCTTCGGCGGGCGGATCACGATCCTGGGGGAGGAGCCCCGGCCCGCCTACGACCGGGTGGCGCTCACCTCCTACCTGGCCGGAAAGAGCGCCGAGGACCTCACCTACCCCGTGCCCGACGGCGTCGTGCTCCGGCTCGGCGCGGCGGTCACCGCCATCGACCGGGACGGCCGGACCGTGACGACGGCCGACGGGCACGCCGAGCCGTACGACGTGCTGGTGCTGGCCACCGGCTCCAGCCCGTTCGTGCCGCCGGTGCCGGGCCGGGACCTGGACGGCTGCTTCGTCTACCGCACCATCGACGACCTGGACGCGATCCGGGAGGCGTCGGCGGGCGCCACGGCCGGCGTGGTCATCGGCGGCGGGCTGCTCGGCCTGGAGGCCGCCGACGCGCTGCGCGGGCTGGGCCTTTCGACGCACGTCGTGGAGATGGGCGGCTGGCTCATGCCCCGCCAGGTCGACGAGGGCGGCGGCGCGGTGCTGCGCGGCCACATCGAGTCGCTCGGCCTGGCCGTGCACACCGGCGCCGGAGTCAAGGAGATCGCCGCCGACGACGCCGGCCGGGTGGCGGGCCTGGTCACGCCGGGCGGCGAGACGATCGAGGCGCAGGTCGTGGTCTTCTCCGCCGGCGTGCGCCCCCGCGACGAGCTGGCCCGGACCAGCGGCCTGGCGGTCGGCGAGCGCGGCGGCATCGCCGTCGACGACGGCATGCGCACCAGCGACCCGGCGATCTACGCGATCGGCGAGTGCGCGCTGCACCAGGGCATGGTCTACGGCCTGGTCGGGCCGTGCTTCACCATGGCCGAGGTCGCCGCGGACCGCATCCTCGGCGGCGCGGCGGCCTTCACCCCGGCGGACATGTCGACCAAGCTCAAGCTGCTCGGCGTGGAGGTCGCCCAGTTCGGCGCGATGGACGGCGCGCTCGACGTGACCTTCATGGACCCGGTCACCGGCGTCTACCAGAAGCTGTTCGTCAGCGACGACGCCCGCACCCTGCTCGGCGGGATCTGCGTCGGCGACGCCACGCCGTACAACACGCTCAAGCCGTTCGTCGGCCGGGAGCTGCCGGGCTCGCCGAGCGAGCTGCTGTTCACCGGCGGCCCGGCGAACATGGAGCTGCCCGCCGAGGCGGTGGTCTGCTCCTGCAACAACGTCACCCACGGGCAGATTTGCTCGGCCATCGCCGACAAGGGCCTGACCGACGTCGCCGGGATCAAGGACTGCACCCGCGCGGGCACCACCTGCGGCAGCTGCATCCCGATGCTCAAGCAGATCCTGGTGAAGTCCGGCGTCGAGGTCTCCAAGGCCCTGTGCGAGCACTTCACCCACAGCAGGGCCGAGCTGTTCGACATCGTCCGGGTGCGCGGCATCACGACGTTCTCCCAGCTCATCGCCGAGCACGGCACCGGGCGCGGCTGCGACATCTGCAAGCCCGTCGTCGCCTCGATCCTGGCCTCCCTGGGCAACGGCCACATCCTCGACGGCGAGCAGGCCGCGCTGCAGGACACCAACGACCGCTACCTGGCCAACATCCAGCGCAACGGCACCTACTCGGTCGTGCCGCGCATCCCCGGCGGGGAGATCACCCCCGACAAGCTCATCGTGATCGGCGAGGTCGCCCGCGACTTCGGCCTCTACACGAAGATCACCGGAGGGCAGCGGATCGACCTGTTCGGCGCGCGCGTCGAGCAGCTCCCGCTGATCTGGAAGCGCCTGGTCGACGCCGGCTTCGAGTCCGGCCACGCTTACGGCAAGTCGCTGCGCACGGTCAAGTCCTGCGTCGGCTCCACCTGGTGCCGGTACGGCGTGCAGGACTCCGTCGGCCTGGCCATCGCGCTGGAGCTGCGCTACCGGGGGCTGCGCTCGCCGCACAAGCTGAAGTCGGCCGTCTCCGGCTGCGCCCGCGAGTGCGCCGAGGCGCGCGGCAAGGACTTCGGCATCATCGCCACCGAGCAGGGCTGGAACCTCTACGTCGGCGGCAACGGCGGCTTCACCCCGCGGCACGCCGACCTGTTCGCCTCGGACCTGTCCACCGACGGGCTGATCCGGGTCATCGACCGCTTCCTGATGTTCTACATCCGCACCGCCGACCGGCTCCAGCGCACCTCGGTCTGGCTGGAGAACCAGGGCCTCGACTACGTCAAGGAGGTCGTGCTGGAGGACTCCCTGGGCATCTGCGCCGAGCTGGACGCGCAGATGGAGCGGCACGTCGCCGGGTACGCCGACGAGTGGCGCGCCGTGCTGGAGGACCCCGAGCGGATGCGGCGCTTCGTCTCCTTCGTCAACGCGCCCGGCACCCCGGACCCGTCGATCGCCTTCGCCCCCGAGCGGGACCAGGTCAAGCCGGTCCTGATCCCGCTGGAGGCGGTGCGGTCCTGACCACCGCGACCCTCGACCTCACACCGACCGGAAAAGAAGGAGGGGTTTCCCCGATGACCATCCTGCGCGAGAACCCGGCCGCCGCCCCGGAGACCGCCGCCCCGGAGACCGCCGGCTGGACCGCGGTCTGCGCCTACACCGACCTGCTGCCCGAGCAGGGCGCGTGCGTCCTGGTGGACGGGCGCCAGATCGCGGTGTTCCGCACCTTCGACGGCGAGCTGTACGCGACCGGCAACCTCGACCCGTTCAGCGGGGCCTGCGTCCTGTCGCGGGGGATCGTCGGGACCCGGGGCGCGGAGCCGACCGTGGCCTCCCCCATGCACAAGCAGGTCTTCTCCCTGGTGACCGGCCGGTGCCTGGACGACCCGGCCACGGCCGTACCGACCTATCCGGTCCGCCTGTCCGGCGGCGCGGTGGAGGTGAGGGTCCCGTGAGCTCCCCGGCTCCCCTGATCCCGTCGCCGGTCCCGGCCTCCCCGCCGGTCCCGTCGCCGGCCTCCCCGCCGGGATCCCCCGAGACGGAGCCCGACGCGCTGGCCGGGTTCACGATCGGGGTCACCGCCACCCGGCGGCGCGAGGAGTTCTGCGCGCTGCTGGAACGGCGGGGGGCCCGGGTCGTGCAGGCCCCGGCGATCCGGCTGGTGCCGCTGGCCGAGGACGCGGACCTGCTGGCCGCGACCCGGGACGTCCTGGCGGCCCCGATCGACGACGTGGTGATCACCACGGGGGTCGGCTTCCGCGGCTGGACGGCCGCCGCCGAGGGGTGGGGGCTGTCGGGGGAGCTGACGGAGCACCTGACCGCCGCCCGGCTGCTGACCCGGGGCCCCAAGGCCCGCGGCGCGGTCCGGGCGGCGGGGCTGAACGACCACTGGACGCCGGCCACCGAGTCGTGCGAGGAGGTCAAGCAGTACCTGCTCGCCCAGGACCTGCGCGGCCGGCGCATCGCGGTGCAGCTGCACGGCGAGCCGCTGACCGGTTTCACGGCGGCGCTGCGCGCGGCGGGGGCCGAGGTCGTCGAGGTGCCGGTCTACCGGTGGCTGCCCTACCGCGACCCGTCGCCGCTGCGCCGCCTGATCAGCCAGGCGGTCTCCGGCGGGGTGGACGCGGTGGCCTTCACCAGCGCCCCGGCGGTCCTGGCCATGCTCGGCGCGGCCCGCGCGGACGGGCTGGAGGAGGCCCTGCTGGCGGCGTTCGCCGGGCGGGTCGTCGCGGCCTGCGTGGGGCCGGTCACCGCCGCGCCGCTGGAGGCGCGCGGGGTGCCGGTGGTGCAGCCCGAGCGCGCCCGCCTCGGCGCGCTGGCCCGCGCGCTCGCCCGGCACCTGCCCGCCCACGGCGTCACCCGGCTGGTCGCCGGCGGCCACGGGCTGGAGATCCGCGGCCACGCCGTCGCCGTCGACGGCGAGCTCAAGCCGCTGCCGCCGGCCCCGATGGCGGTGCTCAAGCGCCTGGCCGACAAGCCCGGTCACGTGGTGGCCCGCTCGGAGCTGCGCACCGTCCTGCCCGGCGGCCCGGCCCGCGACTCGGCCGAGCACGCCGTGGAGATGGCGATCACCCGCCTGCGGCGGGCCCTCGGCCCGTCGGGCATCGTCGAGACGGTCGTCAAGCGCGGCTACCGCCTGGCGTGCGAACGAGGCGAGGTCGCGTGACGACGCTCGTCCTGGCCGCGCACGGCACGCGCAGCGCGGCCGGGGAGGAGACGCTCGCGGGCCTGCGCGACCTGGTGCGGCGGGCCCGTCCCGGACGGCGGGTGGAGCTCGCCTTCCTGGAGATCAGCTCGCCCCCGCTGGCCGGCGTGCTGGCCGACCTGCCCGGTCCCGTGGTGGTGGTCCCCCTGCTGCTGGCCGGCGGCTACCACGTGCACATCGACCTGCCGGCGGTGGTCGCCGCCGCCCGGCCGGACGCGACGGTGGCCGCCCCGCTCGGGCCGCACCCGCTGCTGGCCGCGGTGCTGGCCAGGAGGCTGGCCGCCGCGGGGCTGCGGCACACCGACGCGGTGGTGCTGGGCGCGGCGGGCTCCTCCGACCCGGCGGCGCTGGACGACGTGCGCGCGGCGGCGCGGCTGCTGTCGGCGCGGCTGTCGCGCCCGGTGCGGGCAGCCTTCGCCTCGGCGGGCAGCCCGACGACGGCCGAGGCGCTGGAGGGGCTCAGGGCGACGCCCGCGCCCCGGATCGCGGTCGCCTCCTACCTCCTGGCCCCCGGGTTCTTCCAGAGCCGCCTGGAGGGCCTCGGCGCCGACCTGGTCGCCGCGCCCCTGGGGGTGGACCCCGATCTGGCGGAGCTGGTGTGGCGCCGCTTCGATCAGACGGCGTGGGACTCCAGCCTCAGCTCCCGGATGATCTCCTCGGCGCTCTCGTCGCGCGAGGGCACGAAGTCGGTGCCGACGAAGAGCTCGTAGTAGGCGTGCCGGAAGCACCCGGCGAGCAGCAGCCGGGCGGTGGCCACCGGATCCACCTGCGCGGCGACGCGGCCCGCGCGCTGCTCCGCCGCGAGGTAGTCCGTCAGCGGCACGACCTCCGACATCGGGCTGAGCCGGGTGTCCTTCATGGCCTCGCGGAACCGGACGGTGACCGAGGGGGAGGTGAAGGCCGGCAGCGCCACCGACTGGACCTCCGCGTAGTAGTCGATGCCCGCCCGGGCGATGGGCAGCAGGTTGTCGCCGACGCTGCCCTTGCCGACCAGGTGCATCAGGTCGTCGAGGATCTTCAGCCAGACCGGGAGCCTGTCCTGGAGCAGGGCGAGGAACAGGTCCACCGACTGCCCGGGGACGGCGGAACCCCGCCCTCCAGGGGAGAGGAGGGCGCTCTCACCGTCCTGGCGTTTCATGAACGTGCCCATCTCGAGAACGCGGCGCCGCGTGTCCTGTGCTTTCTGGTACGGGTCGAGCCGGGGAGTCGCCATGGTTGCCCTTACGTGCGCAGTCACAGGGACAAGGTTCGGCGTGGGGGTGACGCCATCGGCCGGTGTTTGCCGAGCCGTGTTTCTCCTGGTTGTGCAATCGTTGCCGGCCCGCGATCTCCGCCGGGTGCGTTCCGGCGGAAATCCGATGGAGACTGATTATTACCCTAAATCAGCGAGAAATGGGGTAAATAACGGTAACTGTCCGCTGTGTGTCTCAGCCGTCCGCGTCACGGCCGTCCGTCTCAGCCGTCCGCGTCACGGCCGTCCGTCTCAGCCGTCCGCGTCACGGCCGTCCGTCTCAGCCGTCCGCGTCACGGTCCCGGCGGCGCAGGTAGCGCTCGAACTCCGCGGCGATGGCGTCGCCGCTCGCCTCGGGCAGCTCGGTGGCGTCCTTGCGCTCCTCCAGCTCCCGGACGTACTCGGCGACCTCGGTGTCCTGGGCGGCCAGCTCGTCCACGCCGTGCTCCCAGGCCCTGGCCTCCTCGGCCAGCTCGCCCAGGGGGATCGGGACGTCGAGCAGGTCCTCCATCCGGCTCAGCAGCGCCAGGGTCGCCTTGGGGTTGGGCGGCTGGGCGACGTAGTGCGGGACCGAGGCCCACAGGGAGACCGCGGGCAGCCCCGCGGCACCGAGGGCGTGCTGCAGGACGCCGACGATGCCGGTCGGGCCCTCGTAGCGGCTCAGCTCCAGATTGATCGCCCGGGCCAGCCCCTCGTCGGTCGCCGAGCCGACGATCGGCACCGGCCGGGTGTGGGGCGAGTCGTTGAGCAGCGCGCCGAGCAGCACGGCCAGCTCCACGCCCACCGCGCGGCAGACGCCGACGATCTCCGCGCAGAACGAGCGCCAGCGCATGTTGGGCTCGATCCCCCGCAGCAGGACCACGTCGCGGGCGGAGCCGGGCGGCCGGGCCACCGACAGCTTCGTGGTGGGCCAGGTGAGCGACCTGGTCAGGCCCTCGCCCATCTCGACGACGGGCCGGGTGACCTGGAAGTCGTAGTAGTCCTCGGGGTCGAGGGAGACCAGCTCGGTGGCCTTCCACTCGGCCTCCAGGTGCGCGATCACTCCGCTGGAGGCCTCGCCCGCGTCGTTCCACCCCTCGAACGCGGCGATCAGCACCGGGTCGACGAGCTCGGGCAACCCCTCGAGTTCGATCACGCGCCGCCTCCTTGTCCCGCCTCGCTGCCTCCGGCTAAGCCTATGCGCTCAAGGCGGTCCCGCGTCACCTCCCGGAGGTGGTGCGGACGATCAGCACGTCGCACTCCGCCCGCTGCGCGACACTCGACGGCACCGAGCCGAGCAGCCGCCCGGCGAGGCTGTTGAGCCCCCGGTTGCCGACGACCAGCAGGTCGGCGCGGAACCGGGCGGCCAGGGAGACCAGCACGTCGACCGGGTCGCCCTCCTCGGCGGCCAGCTCGATCGCCGAGGCGCCCGCGGCGACCGCGTGCTCGCGGGCGGCCCGCAGCGCGTCCTCGGCCGGGGTGGAGCCGCTCACCTTGTAGGACAGCTCGCCGAGCAGGTCGGCCGCCGCGCTGCGGTCGCGCTCGCGCATCGGCAGGTAGGCGCAGGCCAGCACGAGGGTGGCGCCGGTCGCGGCGGCCAGGGCGGCGGCGGCGGAGACGGCGCGGAAGGAGGAGGGGGAGCCGTCGGTGCCGACGACGACGGTGCGGTAGGCCACCGGAATGCACCTCATTACGGAGACGGGGGGCAATTGGACGAAAAGTGCAATTGTTACTGTGAACGATAGCCTCCGCAGCCGCCGCGCGGCTCCCAGTAAGCTTCCGCCTATGACAAACGCACCGTCCTTCCGTGACGTCCTGGCCGAGCGTGTGATGGTCGCCGACGGGGCCATGGGAACGATGCTGCAGGCCCACGACGTCACCCTCGACGACTTCGAGGGCCACGAGGGCTGCAACGAGGTGCTCAACGCCACCCGCCCCGACATCGTCCGGGCCGTGCACGACGCCTACTTCGCCGTCGGCGTCGACTGCGTGGAGACCAACACCTTCGGCGCCAACCTCGCCGCGCTGGGCGAGTACGACATCGCCGACCGCGTCTTCGCCTACTCCGAGGCCGGCGCCCGCGTCGCCCGCGAGGCGGCCGACCACTGGTCCACCCCGGACCACCCCCGCTTCGTGCTCGGCTCCATCGGGCCCGGCACCAAGCTGCCGACCCTCGGGCACAAGCCGTACGGCGAGCTGCGCGACGCCTACTACGACAACGCCGCCGGCCTGGTCTCCGGCGGCGCCGACGCACTGATCATCGAGACCTCGCAGGACCTGCTCCAGGTCAAGGCCGCCGTCACCGGCGCCAGGAGGGCCATCGCCGACGCGGGCCGCGACGTGCCGATCATCGCCCAGGTCACCATCGAGACCAACGGCGCGATGCTGCTCGGCTCGGAGATCGGCGCGGCGCTCACCGCGATCGAGCCCCTCGGCGTCGACGTCATCGGCCTCAACTGCGCCACCGGCCCCGCCGAGATGAGCGAGCACCTGCGCTACCTGGCCCGCCACGCGCGGGTGCGCCTGTCGTGCATGCCCAACGCCGGGCTGCCCGTGCTGACCTCCGACGGCGCCTACTACCCGCTCAGTCCGGACGAGCTCGCCGACGCGCACGACACCTTCACCCGCACCTACGGCCTGTCGCTCGTCGGCGGCTGCTGCGGCACCACCCCCGAGCACCTGCGCAAGGTCGTCGAGCGCGTGGGGGCGGGAGTGCGCAGCGATGGGGGCGAGACACGGCGCGGCCGCGCGACCGCCGCCCGCCGCCCGCATCCCGAGGCCGGCGCCTCCTCGCTCTACCAGCACGTCCCCTTCCGCCAGGACACCTCCTACCTGGCCGTCGGCGAGCGGACCAACGCCAACGGCTCCAAGGCGTTCCGCGAGGCGATGCTCGCCGCCAACTGGGAGGAGTGCGTCGAGATCGCCCGGGCCCAGGCCCGCGACGGCGCGCACATGCTCGACCTGTGCGTCGACTACGTCGGCCGCGACGGCACGCAGGACATGCGGGAGCTGGCCTTCCGCTTCGCCACCGCCTCCACGCTGCCGATCATGCTGGACTCCACCGAGCCCGCCGTGCTGGAGGCCGGCCTGGAGATGCTCGGCGGCCGGGCGATCATCAACTCGGTCAACTACGAGGACGGCGACGGCCCGAACTCCCGCTTCACCCGGATCATGAAGCTGGTCCGCGAGCACGGCGCCGCCGTGGTGGCCCTGACCATCGACGAGGAGGGGCAGGCCCGCACCGCCGCGGACAAGGTGCGCATCGCCACCCGCCTCATCGAGGACCTGACGGGCAACTGGGGGATGCGGGTCGAGGACATCGTCGTCGACGCCCTCACCTTCCCGATCGCCACCGGCCAGGAGGAGACCCGGCGCGACGGCCTGGAGACCATCGAGGCCATCGCCGAGCTCAAGCGGCGCTACCCGGCCGTGCAGACGATCCTGGGCCTGTCCAACATCTCGTTCGGCCTCAACCCGGCCGCCCGCGTGGTGCTCAACTCGGTCTTCCTCAACGAGTGCGTCAACGCCGGGCTGGACTCGGCCATCGTGCACGCCTCCAAGATCCTGCCGATGGCCCGCATCCCCGAGGAGCAGCGCCAGGTCGCCCTGGACATGGTCTACGACCGCCGCCGCGAGGGCTACGACCCGCTGCAGCGCTTCATGGAGCTGTTCGAGGGCGTCGACAGCGCCGCCACCGCCGTGTCCCGGGCCGAGGAGCTGGCCGCGCTGCCGCTGTGGGAGCGGCTCAAGCGGCGCGTCGTCGACGGGGAGCGCAAGGGCCTGGAGGCCGACCTGGACGAGGCGCTCACCCGGCGTCCGGCCCTGGAGATCGTCAACGACGTGCTGCTGGACGGCATGAAGACGGTCGGAGAGCTGTTCGGCTCCGGTCAGATGCAGCTGCCGTTCGTGCTCCAGTCGGCCGAGGTCATGAAGACCGCCGTGGCCTACCTGGAGCCGCACATGGAGCGGGTCGAGGGCGAGACCAAGGGCCGCATCGTGCTGGCGACCGTCAAGGGCGACGTGCACGACATCGGCAAGAACCTGGTGGACATCATCCTGTCCAACAACGGCTACGAGGTCGTCAACCTCGGCATCAAGCAGCCGGTCTCGGCGATCCTGGAGGCCGCCGAGGAGTCCGGAGCCGACGTCGTCGGCATGTCCGGCCTCCTGGTGAAGTCCACGGTCATCATGAAGGAGAACCTCGAGGAGATGAACTCCCGGGGCATCTCCGAGAAGTACCCCGTGCTGCTCGGCGGCGCCGCGCTGACCCGCGCCTACGTCGAGCAGGATCTCGCCGAGCTGTTCGAGGGCGAGGTCCGCTACGCCCGCGACGCCTTCGAGGGCCTGCGCCTGATGGACGCCTTCATGGCGGTCAAGCGCGGGGTGGAGGGCGCCAGCCTGCCGCCGCTGCGCGAGCGCCGGGTCAAGACCGGGGCGACGCTGACCCGCACCCCGGTGGAGGAGCTGCCGGCCCGCTCCGACGTGGCCGCCGACAACCCGGTCCCGGCCGCGCCGTTCCTCGGCGACCGCGTGGTCAAGGGCATCCCGCTGGCCGACTACGCCGCCTTCCTCGACGAGCGGGCGACGTTCATGGGCCAGTGGGGCCTCAAGGCCGCCCGCGGCGGCGACGGGCCGTCCTACGAGGAGCTGGTCGAGACGCAGGGCCGCCCCCGGCTGCGGATGTGGCTGGAGCGGATGCAGACCGAGGGGCTGCTGGAGGCGGCCGTGGCCTACGGCTACTTCCCGTGCGTCAGCGACGGCGACTCGCTGATCGTCCTCGACGACGCCGGCAACGAGCGGACCCGGTTCGCCTTCCCGCGCCAGCGCCGCGACCGGCACCTGTGCCTGTCCGACTTCTTCCGCTCCAAGGACTCCGGCGAGGTCGACGTGGTCGCCTTCCAGGTCGCCACGATGGGCGGCCGGATCTCCGAGGCCACCGCCGAGCTCTTCGCCAAGGACGCCTACCGCGACTACCTGGAGCTGCACGGCCTGTCGGTCCAGCTCACCGAGGCGCTCGCCGAGTACTGGCACGCCCGGGTCCGCTCGGAGCTCGGGATCGGCGGCGACGAGTCGCTGGAGGACATGCTCAAGGTCAACGTCACCGGCTGCCGGTACTCCTTCGGCTACCCGGCCTGCCCCAACCTGGAGGACCAGGTCCAGCTCGTGGAGCTGCTCGACCCCGCGCGGATCGGAGTCAAGCTGTCGGAGGAGTTCCAGCTCCACCCCGAGCAGTCGACGTCGGCGCTGATCGTGCACCACCCCGAGGCCGGCTACTTCAACGTCTGAGGCGGGGGGAGACCCGGGGATGGACGCGGTCCTGTTCGACATGGACGGGCTCCTCGTGGACAGCGAGAAGGTCTGGTTCCAGGTCGAGACCGAGGTGATGGGGCGGCTGGGCGGGGCGTGGGGCCCGCAGGACCAGGAGCACCTGGTGGGCGGCTCCATGCCGGCCACCGTCGCCTACATGCTGAAGGTCTCCGGCTCGCCGGCCGACCCCGCGGACGTGGCGGCCTGGATGCTGGAGGGCATGATCGGCCGCCTGTCCGGCGGAGTGGAGCTCATGCCGGGCGCCGCCGACCTGCTGGCGGCCGTACGGCGGGCGGGGCTGCCCGCCGCCCTGGTCACCTCCTCCTCGCGGAAGATCGCCGACGCCTGCCTGCAGAGCATCGGCGGGCACCACTTCGACCAGGTGGTGACCTGCGACGACGTGGAGCGGACCAAGCCCGACCCCGAGCCCTACCTGACCGCGGCCCGGCTGCTGGGCGCCGACCCGGCCCGCTGCGTGGCGCTGGAGGACTCCCCGAACGGGGTGACGGCGGCCACCGCCGCGGGCTGCCGGGTGGTGGCGGTGCCGAGCGTGCTGCCGATCCCGCACGCGCCCGGCCGCCTGGTCGTGGCGTCCCTGCGCGAGGTGGACGTGGAGGTCCTGCGGGCGCTGTCGGAGGGCGACGAGGGGTCCTTCCCTGATCTGCGGAGCTTCGACCCCTAAGGGGCGATCCATCCCTGAGAAGGAGGATCGACCGCGGATTCGCGTGCCAGGATGGAAACCGGGTACACGATGACGAGGGGGGCGATCCGCCATGACATTCGACCAGATCGCGTGGTTGCCGGTCTGCGCCGGGCTGACCGGTGCGGGGCTGGTGCTGAGTTTCCTGCTGCTGCGCCGCCGGGGGGCCGCGGCGGGACTGCGCGCCGCCGCCTGGTCGCTGCTGCCGCTGGCGGCCTATCTGACCGGTGCGCTGCCGACGCTGTGGCAGATCGGCACGGCGGTCACCGGGTTCGTGACCGGCCTGGTGCTCAATCCCACGGTGTGGGCCGGGGTGGCGGTGGCCGGGGTCTCGGTGCTGCTCTTCCTCGTCTCGGGCTTCCTGCGCGGGCGGCGCCTGGCGGCGGCGCGCAAGGCGGACCCCGCCGCCGCGCCGGCGGCCCCCGCGGCCCGGAGCGCCGCCGCGGTGCAGGGCGCCCCCGCGGCGCCGGGCGCCGCCGCGGTCACCCAGCCGCTGCCGAAGCGCACGCCCGCCGCGGCCACGCCGGCGCCGAAGCCCGCCGCCCGGCCCGCGGCCGACGACGACTTCTCCGACATCGAGGCCATCCTCAAGCGCCGGGGGATCGGGTGACGTGGCGGACTCGCCCCGGTTCTGTCACAGAATCAAGACATAACCGGAACACTTCTCAAACATGCACGTCAAGATCAGAACAAATGAATTTCGCGTAAATCACAGTTAAGCCACATAACCCCCTGATGGACTGGTCATCGCAGATCAGCCCATAGATTCTGCGAGGCGGGGCCGCAAGGAACGGGCCCGTAGACTTCAGGGCGCGACGCTCCGGATCCGGAGCGTCGCGCCCGTTGGACAACGTCGTCTGGGACCCAGGGGGCCACTGTATGACCGCACCGCTCGACGCGCCCGGCAAGGCTGCCGAGGCCGAGCCGGAGGCCGTAGTCGCGGGCGTGAGCGGGAAGGCCATCCAGGGCCGCTCGCTCGGCCAGATCGCGTGGCTGCGGCTCAAGCGCGACAAGGTCGCGCTCGCCGGGGCCGGTGTCGTCGTCTTCCTGATCCTCGTCGCGGTCTTCGCGCCGCTGATCGTGGGCTGGTTCGGCCATCCGCCGAACGAGTTCCACCAGGAGATGATCGACCCCTCCACGATGACCCCCAAGGGGGGCAGCGGCATCAGCGGGGAGTTCCTGTTCGGCGTGGAGCCGCTCAACGGCCGCGACCTGTTCAGTCGCGTCGTGTACGGCGCGCGGATCTCGCTGCTGATCGCCTTCCTGGCCACCGTGCTCTCGGTGGTCATCGGCACCGTCATGGGCGTCATGGCGGGCTACTTCGGCGGCTGGGTCGACACCGTGATCAGCCGGCTGATGGACGTCTTCCTCGCCTTCCCGCTGCTCGTCTTCGCGATCGCCCTGGTCGGCGTGCTCGGCCAGTTCGAGCAGGAGCTCGGGGTGAAGGGCGACACGCTCCGCATCATGCTGCTGATCTTCGTGATCGGCTTCTTCAACTGGCCCTACATCGGCCGGATCATCCGCGGGCAGACGCTCTCGCTGCGCGAGCGCGAGTTCGTCGACGCCGCCCGCAGCCTCGGCGCCCGCGGGCCGTACATCCTGTTCAGGGAGATCCTGCCGAACCTGATCGCGCCGATCCTGGTCTACGCCACGCTGCTGATCCCGACGAACGTGCTGTTCGAGGCGGCGCTGTCGTTCCTCGGCGTCGGCATCCAGGCGCCCACGGCGACCTGGGGCGGCATGCTCGCGCAGGCGGTGAAGTTCTACACGGTCCCGCACTTCATGTTCTTCCCTGGCATGGCGATCTTCATCACGGTGCTGGCGTTCAACCTCTTCGGCGACGGGCTGCGCGACGCGCTCGACCCGAAGTCCTCGCGCTGACCCGGCTCCCCCACCGACCTCTCCTGTTCCGCTCTTCTCCCTATCCAGCAAGGGGTGCACGTAATGAAAAAGGGATCCGCACTGGGCCTCACGGCCGCGGGCGTCGTCCTCACCGTGGGCCTCGCCGCCTGCGGCGGCGGCAGCAGCCAGGGCAACCAGGCCGGCCAGACCGGTGGCGACAAGGCGAGCGCACCGGCCGCGCAGGAGGCGTTCAACGCCGGCGTGGACAAGGTGTTCAACCCGTCCGACGCCAAGGGCGGCACGCTGAAGTTCGCCATCTCCGAGGACTGGGACTCCGTCGACCCGGGTGACACCTACTACGCCCTGTCGTGGAACCTCGTCCGCATCTACGGGCGTTCGCTGGTGACCTACACCCCGGCCCCCGGCGCCGAGGGCCGCAAGCTCTCCCCGGACCTGGCCGAGGGCCTGGGCGAGTCGAGCGACGGCGGCAAGACCTGGACCTACAAGCTCCGCGCGGGTGTGAAGTTCGAGGACGGCACGCCGGTCACGTCCAAGGACGTGAAGTACGCGGTGCTGCGCTCCATGGACAAGGAGACCTTCCCCAACGGCCCGACGTACTTCAACGACTGGCTGGACCTGCCGAAGGACTTCAAGAGCGTCTACAAGACCCCGGACGTCAACACCGACTCCGCGATCGAGACGCCGGACGACCAGACGATCGTCTTCCACCTGAAGAAGCCCTACGCCGGCTTCGACAACTTCGCCGCCCTGCCCGGCACCATCCCGGTGCCCCAGGCCAAGGACACCGGCGTCAAGTACCGCGAGCACGTCATCGCCACCGGCCCCTACAAGTTCGAGAAGGTCGAGGCCGGCAAGCAGTACACGCTGGTCCGCAACGAGAACTGGGACCAGGCGACCGACCCGGTCCGCAAGGCCCTGCCGGACCGCTACGAGATCACCCTCGGCGTCAACGCCGACGACCTCGACAACCGGATCATCTCCGGCGACCTGCACGTCGACCTGGCCGGCTCCGGCGTGCAGCCGGCCGCGCTCGGCCGCGTGCTGAGCGACCCGGCGATGAAGGCCCGCGTGGACAACCCCACCGGCGCCCGCACCTGGTACACCTCGATCATCGGCGACGTGCCCCCGCTCGACAACGTCGACTGCCGCAAGGCGATCGTCTACGGCGCCGACCGGGTCGGCCTGCAGAACGCCTACGGCGGCGAGTTCGCCGGCGGCGAGATCGCCACCGGCCTGATGCCCCCGTCGATCGGCGGCTGGAAGAAGCTCGACCTCTTCCCGACCGGCACCGGCGACGCGGCGAAGGCCAAGGAGGCCCTGGCCGCCTGCGGCAAGCCCGAGGGCTTCGAGACCACCATGGCCTACCGCGCCGACCGCCCGAAGGAGAAGGCGACCGCCGAGTCGCTCCAGCAGGCGCTGGCCAAGGTCGGCATCAAGCTGACCCTCAAGGGCTACCCGACCAGTGACTACTTCACCCTGTACGCCGGCAAGCCGGAGTTCGTGAAGAAGAACGGCATCGGCCTGGCCACCAACGGCTGGGGCGCCGACTGGAACGACGGCTTCGGCTTCATGTCCCAGATCGTCGACAGCCGCACGATCCGCGCCTCGGGCAACTACAACCTGAGCGTCAAGGACAAGGAGGTCGACGCGCTGGTCGACAAGGCCATGCTGGAGACCGACACCGCCAAGCGCGACGCGATCTGGGGCCAGATCGACCAGATGGTCATGGAGCGGGCCTACGTGCTGCCCTCCGTGTGGTCCAAGAGCGTGCTGGTCCGCCCGCAGGGCGCGACCAACGTGTTCGTCACCGGCGCGTTCGACATGTACGACTACCTGGGCATGGGCGTCCAGCAGTAAGTCCTGCCGGAAACCCGTTCAGACGAGAGCCAAGGCGTAAGGGGGCCGGCCCACGAGGCCGGCCCCCGGAGCCGGGGGGACTGTGGTCACATACATCATCAGGCGCCTGATCGGCGCCCTGCTCATGCTCGTCATCGTGAGCATGGTCACATTCTCGATCTTCTTCGTGGTCCCCCGGATGGCGGGCGCCACGTCGGAGGACTTCGCCAACCGCTACCTGGGCAAGGCCGCGACGGCGGAGATGGCCGCGGTGGCGGCGGAGAAGCTCGGGTTCAACGACCCGGTCCCGGTGCAGTACGGGCGCTGGATCAAAGGCGTCTTCGCCGGCGCCGAGTACGACACCGGCGCCTCGGTCGAGCAGTGCCCCGCTCCCTGCTTCGGCTACTCCTTCGTCAAGCGGCAGCCGGTCTGGCCGGAGCTGATCGACCGGATCCCGGTGACGCTCTCGCTCGCGATCGGCGCGTCGGTCATCTGGCTGCTCGGCGGCGTCGCGACCGGCGTGCTCTCCGCCCTCAAGCGGGGCTCGTTCTTCGACCGCGCGGCGATGAGCGTCGCGCTCGCGGGCGTCTCCCTGCCGATCTTCTTCACCGGCATCGTCTCCCTGGTGGTCTTCAGCTACGGGATGGGCATCACCGCGCCGGGCGGTGCCTACACGCCGTTCGAGGAGAACCCGGCGGAGTGGGCCTACAACCTCCTGCTGCCCTGGATCACCCTCGCCTTCCTCTACGCGGCCTCCTACGCCCGGCTCACCCGCGCGGGCATGCTGGAGACCATGGGCGAGGACTACATCCGCACCGCCCGGGCCAAGGGCCTGCCCGAGTCCACCGTCATCACCAAGCACGGCCTGCGCGCCGCGCTCACCCCCATCGTGACGATCTTCGGCCTGGACCTGGGGCTGCTGCTCGGCGGCGCGGTGCTCACCGAGACCACCTTCTCGTTGAAGGGCATCGGCGACTACGCCGTCCAGGCGATCATGACGAACGACCTTCCGAAGATCATGGGCGTCACCATGGTCGCGGCGCTCTTCGTCGTGATGGCGAGTCTGATCGTCGACCTGCTCTACGCGGTGGTCGACCCGAGGGTGAGGCTGGGATGAGCACTCCGACGAGTTTCCTCGAGCTGAGGGACCTGCGCATCCACTTCCCGACCGACGACGGTCTGGTGAAGTCCGTGGACGGGCTCTCCTACAAGCTGGAGCGCGGCAAGACCCTCGGCATCGTGGGCGAGTCCGGCTCCGGCAAGAGCGTGACCTCGCTGGGCATCCTGGGCCTGCACAAGGGCACCCGGGCGAAGATCTCCGGTGAGATCTGGCTGGACGGCGAGGAACTGGTCAGCGCCTCCGCCGAGCACGTGCGCCGGCTGCGCGGCAAGAAGATGGCGATGATCTTCCAGGATCCGCTGTCGGCGATGCACCCCTTCTACACCGTCGGCCAGCAGATCGTCGAGGCCTACCGGATCCACCACAAGGTCAGCAAGAAGGTCGCGCGCAAGCACGCGATCGACATGCTCGGCCGGGTCGGGATCCCGCAGCCGGAGCGGCGCGTCGACAGCTACCCGCACGAGTTCTCCGGCGGCATGCGCCAGCGCGCGATGATCGCCATGGCCCTGTCGTGCGACCCCGAGCTGCTGATCGCCGACGAGCCGACCACCGCCCTCGACGTGACCGTCCAGGCGCAGATCCTCGACCTCATGCGGGACCTGCAGCGCGACTTCAACGCGGCGCTCATCATCATCACCCACGACCTGGGCGTCGTGGCCGAGCTCTCCGACGACATCCTGGTGATGTACGGCGGCAAGTGCATCGAGTACGGCACCGCCGAGGACATCTTCGAGCGCCCCGAGCACCCCTACACCTGGGGGCTCCTGGGATCGATGCCCCGCCTGGACCGCGAGCCGACCGAGCGGCTGATGCCGATCAAGGGCAACCCCCCGTCGCTCATCAACGTGCCCGCGGGCTGCGCCTTCCACCCGCGCTGCGCGTTCGAGGGGCGTACCGGCGGCAAAGCCGACACCGAGGTGCCGGCGCTGCTGGAGTCCTCGGGCGGCCACCTGGTCCGGTGCCACATGCCGCCGGAGCTCAGGCGCGACATCTGGGAGAACGAGATCAAGCCCAACCTGGAGTCCTCATGAGCGAGCGCGGTCAGCGGAGTGAGCCGCTGCTGTCGGTGCAGGGGCTGGAGAAGCACTTCCCGGTCACCAAGGGCCTGTTCCAGCGCCAGGTCGGCGCGGTCAGAGCGGTGGACGGCGTCAGCTTCGACGTCTTCAAGGGCGAGACGATCGGCCTGGTGGGCGAGTCCGGCTGCGGCAAGACCACGACGGGCCGCCTGATCACCCGGCTCATCGAGCCGACGGGCGGAAAGGTCGTCTTCGAGGGCAACGACATCACCCACATGTCGCAGTCGAAGATCCGGCCGCTCCGCCGCGACATGCAGCTGATCTTCCAGGACCCGTACTCCTCGCTGAACCCGCGGCACACGGTCGGCGCCATCGTCGGCGCGCCCTTCCGCATCCAGGGGGTCAAGACCGAGCACGGGATCAAGAAGGAGGTCCAGGACATCCTCGCGCTGGTCGGCCTGAACCCCGAGCACTACAACCGCTACCCGCACGAGTTCTCCGGCGGTCAGCGCCAGCGCATCGGCATCGCGCGGACCCTCGCGCTCAAGCCCAAGCTGATCATCGCCGACGAGCCGGTCTCCGCGCTCGACGTGTCGATCCAGGCCCAGGTCGTCAACCTGCTGGAGGACCTGCAGAACGAGCTGGACCTGACCTACGTGGTCATCGCGCACGACCTGTCGGTGGTCCGGCACATCAGCGACCGGGTCGCGGTGATGTACCTCGGTAAGATCGTCGAGCTGGCGGACCGCAAGGACCTGTACGACGCGCCGATGCACCCGTACACCAACGCGCTGCTGTCGGCGGTCCCCATCCCCGACGTCAAGCACCGGGGCGACCGCGAGCGGATCCGGTTGCAGGGCGACGTGCCCAGCCCGCTCAACCCGCCGCCCGCCTGCCGCTTCCACACCCGGTGCTGGAAGGCCCAGGTGATCTGCAAGACGGAGGAGCCGCCGCTGGTGGAGCTGGCCCCCGGCCACCAGGTGGCCTGCCACTTCCCGGAGAACGCCGACACGATCTCGGCTCCGGCGGCCGCGAAGATCGCACAGAACGTGCAGGACGCGCAGCACCCGAAGAGCACGATCGCCTGAGCGCGGCCTGACCGTCCGGCGGGGGCGCGGCTCGCACGCGCACGTCCCCGCCGGACGCTCCCGTGTCCGGGGCGCCCCACGCCGGGAACGCGATCGGGGTCCCGGCGGCGCCATCCGGCGACCGACTGTCACATTTCCGCCACATCCTCTCACCGAGGGTGGCCAGCCGCCTCGCGCCCGTGGATCCTTCGATCACCGGAGCGCCGGTCCGCGCGGACGGCCGCGATCCGGCGGTGAGACGGCTATGAGGTGCAGCATGCGACGAGACGGCGTGCCCCCGCGCAGGACGGCGGCGGTGATCGCGGGTTCGGCCCTGGTCCTGGCCGCCGCGGCGTGCGGGGACGACCCGGCCCCGGAGCGGGCCCGGCCGGCGGCGCAGGAGTCGGTCCTCGTCTTCGCCTCGTCGGCCGACCCGGCCATCCTCGATCCGGCCTTCCACAGCGACGGTGAGTCCTCCCGGGTGACCAGCCAGATCTTCGAGACGCTCGTGACCACCGAGCCGGGCGGCACCGGGGTCGCGCCCGGCCTCGCGGAGAGCTGGAAGGTCGGCGCGGACGCCGACGTCTACACCTTCACGCTCCGCCCGGGCGTGCGCTTCCACGACGGCGAGCCGCTGACCGCCGCGGCGGTCTGCGCCAACTTCGAGCGCTGGTACAACTTCACCGGTCTGGCCCAGTCGGACTCGGTCTCCTACTACTGGGTGACGGTCTTCCGGGGCTTCGCGAAGAACGAGTCCCGGACCCTCCGCAAGAGCCTGTACGGCGGCTGCGAGGCCCGCGACGACAGGACCGTCGAGCTGAGGCTCACCGAGCCGTCCGCGGCCGTGCTGTCGGCGCTGACGCTGTCGTCGTTCGGCATCGCCAGCCCGAAGGCGCTCACGGCGTACCGGGCCGACGAGGTCGCCGGGACCGCCGGCGCGCCGCGGTTCACCGGGACCTTCGGCACCCGGCACCCGATCGGCACCGGCCCGTTCAGGTTCGCCGGCTGGATCCCCGGCGACCGGCTGGAACTGGTGCGCAACGACGACTACTGGGGTGAGAAGGCCAGACTCGACAAGATCGTCTTCCGACCGATCGAGAAGACCGCCGACCGGGCGCGGGCGCTGCTGGCCGGCGCGGTGCACGCCTTCGACTACGCCGACCCGGCCGACCTGGAGACGCTCAGGAAGGCCGGTGCGCAGGTGCTGGAGCGGGCGTCGTTCAACATGGGCTACCTGGGCTTCAGCCAGAAGACCCCGATCATGCGGGACCGGCGGATCCGCCGGGCCATCGCCCACGCGATCGACCGGGAGAAGATCGTCAGGACCCGGTACGGCGCGGGCGCCAAGGTCGCCGAGGCGTTCATGCCGGACAGCCTGTGGGGCCACAGCGAGGACTTCGCCCGGTACGACCACGACGTGGCCGAGGCCCGGCGGCTCGTCGCCGCCTCCGGCGTGGCGGACCCGGTCCTGGAGTTCTGCTACCCCAGCGGGGTCAGCCGCGCCTACATGGTGGACCCGGAGGGCAACTTCCGGCTGATGAGGGCCGACCTGGAGGCCGCCGGCCTCACGGTCCGGCCGAAGGTCCTGCGGTGGAGCCCCGACTACCTCGACGCCACCCGGGCCGGCGACTGCCCGCTGTACCTCCTGGGCTGGAACAGCGACTTCGGCGACCCCGACAACTTCCTCGGCACGTTCTTCCAGTCGTTCTCCCACCAGTGGTCGTTCCGGAACGAGAAGATCTTCAGGGTGCTGGACGCGGCCGAGAAGGAGCCCGAGCAGGCCGTGCGGGAGAGGCTGTACCGGCGGGCGAACGCGCTGCTGGCCGACTTCGTGCCGGGCGTGCCGTACGCGCAGAGCCCCTCGTTCTCGGCCGCCGCCAGGAACGTGACCGGCTGGACGCCGAGCCCGGTGCTGCCCAGCGACTCCTTCGCCCGGGTCGCGCTGCGGTGACCGGCCGCGTCCCCGCTGCCAGGCCGGGAGCCGGACTCCGCCGGGAGGCGTCCACCCGCGTCCTCGGCGTCAGCCCAGGGCGGACATGACGGGGGCGAAGAACCGGCTCCGGTCGCCGGGGAGCGGCCCGGCGCCGAGGACCATGTCCGAGGTCCGCATCCCCGCCGCCACGCCGCGGGCCTCCAGCCACGCCGCCAGTTCCGGGCGGTCGTCGGCGACCTCGACGCGGACCGGCCCCCGCGCCCGGACGGCGAGATCGGCGATGAGCGCCCGGGCGGCGGCGGGGTCCGGGGCGATCACCGGTCCGATGACGGCGTTGCTCACGTTGCGCCACCGCCCGGCGTAGCCGGCGATCCCCCCGCGCCGGTCCTCGACCACCCGCAGTTCCTCGGCGAAGTCCGCGTACCTCTCCAGCAGCGCCGACCGGTCGGCGCCGGCGACCTCCGCGTCCAGGCCGGTGATCGCCTTCAGGTCCTCCGGCGCGGCCGGGCGGGAGACCTCCGCCGCCTCACCGGTGAAGACGCCGACGTGCATGGCCGCCGCGCCCGTCACGCGGAAACCGAGGCGCTCGTACAGGGGGCGGCCCATCGCGGTCGCGTTCAGGAACACCGTCGCGCCGCCCGCCCGCTCCACCGCGTGCCGGACCAGGCGGCCGGCGAGCCCCCGGCGCTCGCACCGCTCGGCCACCAGCACCATGCTGACCGCCGCGGTGCGGGAGCCGTACCGGGTCAGGAGCGTCGTGGCGACGAGCGCGCCGTCCGGATCGGTGATCCCGTAGCCCTCACCGCCCTCCGCCAGGAAGCGCCACTTGCGCTCCTCCCGTCCCCATCCCCGGCTCTCGGCCAGGTCCAGGCAGGCGTCCACGTCGTCGAGGGTCAGTTCCCGGATCAGCATGAGACGATCATCCACGCCGCGGCTCGCGGCCGTCCGATAGTTTCCGGACATGGCGATAGTCGATGGCTATCGTGGCCGCATGAGCGTGACACTGCCCGCGGTGCGGGCGTTCGTCGAGGTCGCCAGGGCCGGTTCCTTCCGGGAGGCGGCGGCCCGCCTCGGCGTCAGCCAGCCCACCGTGAGCGCCGCCGTCAGACGCCTGGAGGCGGTGGCGGGGGAGCGGCTGCTGGTGCGGGACCGCGACGGGGTGCGCCTGACCGGGCACGGCCTGCGGGTGCTGGCCCACGCGGCGAGCGTGGTCAGCGCCGCCGACGAACTGGAGGCGGAGCTGACCGGGCGCGCGCCGGAGCTGACCGTCGGCTTCATGGGGGAGGCGGCGGGAGCGCTCACCGCCGGGCTGCTCGACGAGGTGCGCCGCGTCTCCGGCCGCGAGGTACGGCTGCGCCGCTTCGACTTCGACGACCCGTCCTGCGGCCTGCTGACCGGGGTCAGCGACCTGGCCGTGGTGTGGCCGCCGCTGACCACCGGGGACGTCCTGGAGGTCCGGCCGCTGGGCACCGACCGGCGGGCCGTCGCGGTGCCGGCCGGCGACCCGCTGGCCCGGCGGCCGGAGGCGGACCCCGCCGAGCTCGGCGGTCGCGTGTGGGTGGTGCCGAGCAGTCCGGACCCCGTCTGGCGGGCCTTCCGCCATCCGGCTTCCATCGGGGTGTCCGACGTCGCGGGCGAGGTCGGCTCCGGCGCGATCGAGGAGACGCTGGAGCTGGTCGCGGCCGGCCGGGGCGTCGCCCTGCTCTCGGAGAGCACCGACGAGCACTACGCCCGCACCGGCGTGGTCTTCGTCCCGCTCCCGACCGACCACCGGTGCGCCACCGCCGTCGCCTGGCGGCGCGGCGACACCCGGCCGGTGCTGACCGGCGTCGTCGCGGGCCTCTGACGCCCGCGGCGCGGGCGGCCGGCGGGGCCGCTCACTCCGCGGCGCGGTAGTGGTAGCCGCACAACTCGCTGAAACCCGTCCGGTCGTACAGCCGCAGAGCGGGGGCGTTGTCGCGCTCCACCTGCAGGTACATGCGGTCGGCTCCGTGCGCTCCGGCCCAGTCGGCCAGTGCGGCGAGCACCTGCCGGGCCGCGCCCCTGCCGCGGGCCTCCGGAAGCGTGGCCATGCCGAACACCCCCGCCCAGCCGGTGTCGGCGACGGCGCGGCCCACGGCGAGGACGTCGTCTCCGAGCAGCGCGCAGGCGTAGGCGGAGGGCCGTTCCACCCGGTCGAGCAGGTCCCGTTCGGAGCGCGGATCGCCGTGACCGTGCACGGCGTGCCAGGCCTCGAACCACGCGCGGGTCGGGTGCCCGTCCAGCCGGACCCGCAGCGTTCCCGCCGCCGCCCGCGCCCGCCGCAGGACCTGCGCGGTCGGTGCGGTCCGCAGCGACATCGGACTCTGCCGGAGGTAACCGCGCCCGGCCAGAACCGCGTCGAGCTCCGTTGGGCACGCTCCCGGGCTGATCTGGAACCGCGGGACCAGGCCGCGGGCGGCGTAGAACTCCTCCGCCTCGGCGACCCGGCGCGCCAGCCCGGCGGATTCGGCATGACCGTGCGGCAGCACCGTCCCCACCCACCAGGAGCAGCCGGGGGCGTGGCGCAGCCACCACCCGCCGGCGTCCTCGACCCGCTCGGCGGGCAGAGCCCGGGCGGCCCTCTCCTGCAGGTCCTTCACCATCTCCAGGCCGTTCGCGGTCGACGTCGCCGACATGCGCACGCACCTCCTTCCAGGGACCGCCGGCGCCGGACGCCTGCGGATCCCGTCGTACCGACATGGAGCAATGCCTCCCGGAACCGCGGCTAGGCGTTCCGGAGGACGGCTTGGGCGGCCCTGAGGCGCTCCGCCTCATCCCGGCTCTCTGCGGTGCCTTCGGAGCCGTCTCCGGAGCGGCTTTCCGCGTCGCCCCGGCCGCCGCTTTCCCGGCCGCCCTCCGGGTCGCCCGCCACGCCGCTCCCCGGGTCGCCGCCCCGGGCGCGGCCCGCGACCTCGTCGGCCCACGCGAGCAGACGGCGCAGGTGGGAGCCGGCCGCGGCGGGGGCGAGGGGCGCCGCGCCGACGACGACCTCCCCGCCGGTCCCGTCGACGGTGACGAGCGCGCCCTCCGGGACGGTGCGCCCGCCGGCCCGCACGCAGCCGGCGGCGACGTCGACCACGAGGTCCGCCGCTCCCACCACGGCGGGCTTGCCCATCGCCCGCGCGACGACGGCGGCGTGGCTGGCCGGTCCGCCGCGGGCGGTGACGACCCCCGCCGCGGCGGCCAGGCCGTGCACGTCCAGCGGGGAGGTGTGCGGGCGCACCAGGATGACCGGTCCGCCGGCGGCCATCCGGACCGCCCGGTCGGCGGTGGTGGCCACCCTGCCGGTCGCCACCCCCGGGCAGGCGCCCAGACCCCGGGTGAGGAGGTCGACCCCCGCGGCGGTGTCCACCCGGGGTGTGCGGACGTGGCGGAGGTGCTGCGGGGAGACCCGGAGCAGGGCCTCCCGGCGGTCGATGACCCCCTCGTCGGCCAGGTCGACCGCGACGCGGACGGCGGCGCGCCCGACGAGGCCGCCGGGCCGTACCTGCAGGATCCACAGCTCGCCCGCCTCGAAGGTGAACTCCACGTGGCAGGCGTCGCGGTGGTGCCCCTCGATCCGGTCCAGGGCGTCCAGGAGACCGGCCCACACCGCGGGCTCCCGCCCGGCCAGCTCGGACAGCGGCCGGGTCGCCGACCTGCCGGAGACGACGTCCTCGCCCTGGCGGCCGGGCAGGAACTCGCCGAAGGGGACGCGCTCACCGGTGTTGGGATCGCGGCTGAAGGCGACGCCGGAGCCGCTGCGCTCATCGCGGTTCCCGAACACCATGGCCTGCACGGTGACCGCCGTGCCGAGATCGTGCGGGATGCCGTGCAGCTCGCGGTAGGTCCTGGCGCGCGGCGTGTCCCAGGACGCGAACACGGCCCGCACGGCCGGTTCCAGCTGCTCCATCGCGTCGTCCGGGACGGGCCGTCCGGCGCGTTCGCGGATGAGGGCCTCCACGCGTCGGACCGCCCCGGCGAGGCGTGCCCCGTCGTCGTGGCCGTCGTCGCGGTGGCCGTCGTGCGGACCGCCGCGGTCGTCCTCTCCGGTGCGGTCGTCCCCGCCGCCGGGGCCGGCCGCCGCCCGCGCGGCGGCCTCCAGGTGCTCCGGGTCCAGGCCGAGGACCGCCGAGGCGTAGCCGGTCAGGAACCGCAGGCGCGAGTCGAGCGCGAACCGCGGATCGCCCGTCTCGGCCGCCAGCGCCGCCGTGGCCCCGGTGGTCAGCCCGAGGTCGAGGACCGTGTTCATCATGCCGGGCATCGACACGCCGCCGCCCGAGCGGACCGACACGACCAGCGGCCGCCCGGGGCCGCCGAAGCGCCGGCCCGTGGCGGCCTCCAGCCCCGAGACGGCGGCCGCCAGCTCGGCGCCCAGGCCGTCGGGCAGCCGGCCGTCGCGCAGGAAGGCGCGGCACGCCCCGGTGCCGATGACGAACCCCGGCGGCACGGGGAGCCCGAGACGCCGCAGCACGACCAGGCCGTGGCCCTTGCCGCCGAGGACGTCCGGGCTCTCCTCGGTCTCCGGCGCGAGGGGGTGGATCCAGGTCACCGGGATATCCTTTCACCGTGCCGACCCCTCCTCTGCCGACCAGCGCCGACCTGCTGGTGCTGCACACCCTCCGCTGCATCGGGTTCGCCGAGCTCGCCCGCGTGTCCGCGGTGACGGGGCTGCCGGAGCCGGACGCCGAATCCGAGCTGATCGACCTCGCGGTGGCGGGCCTGGTCACGCGCGTTCCCGGGGAGTTCGGCGGGTGGGGCCTCACCGAGGCCGGTCGCGTCGCGGACGCCGAGCGGATCGCCGCCGAGCTGGACGCGGCGGGCGCCCGGAGCGCGGTGGCCGCGGCGTACGACGACTTCCTCGTGCTCAACCCGGAGCTGCTGGATCTCTGCTCGGCGTGGCAGCTGCGGTCCGTCGACGGCGTCGTGACGCAGAACGACCACGCCGACCCGGCCTACGACGCCCGGATCCTGAGGCTGTTCACCGACTTCGACCGGCGTGCCGACGCCGTCTGCGGGCGGCTGTCCGCGGCGCTGCCCCGGTTCCGGCGGTACCGCGTCCGGCTCGCCGACGCGCTCGCGCGCGCCGGCTCCGGCGCGCCGGAGCGGCTGACGGACGACGTCGAGTCCTACCACACCGTCTGGTTCCAGCTCCACGAAGACCTGCTCGTCACCTTGGGCATCCCGCGGCACTGACCCGTCCCGGCCCGCGGCGCCCCGGGACGGACCTGGCGGGGGACGCGCCTAGGAGGTGGCGCCCGGCGTGATCAGGCCGGTCTCGTAGGCCAGGACCACGGCCTGGACGCGATCGCGCAGGCCGAGCTTGGTGAGCACGTTGCCGACGTGGGTCTTGACCGTCGTCTCGCTCACCACCAGCTCGGCGGCGATCTCCGCGTTGGACAGGCCGCGCGCGATCAGTTTCAGCACCTCCAGCTCCCGGTCGGTGAGCCGGTCCAGGCGGGCGGGGGTGGACTGCTGGTGGACCGAGGGCAGACGGGCGCCGAACCTGTCCAGCAGCCGCCGGGTGACGCTCGGCGCGACGATGGCGTCCCCCGCCGCGATCACCCGGATGGCCTGCACGAGCTCGTCCGGCGGGACGTCCTTCAGCAGGAAGCCGCTGGCGCCGGCGCGGAGCGCCTCCACGATGTACTCGTCGAGGTCGAAGGTGGTCAGCACCAGGACCCTCGGCACGTGCGCGCCGCCGGTGGCCCCGCGGACGATCCGGTGGGTCGCCTCGATGCCGTCCACCCCCGGCATCCGGATGTCCATCAGCACCACGTCGGGCAGCAGCGCCCGCGCCTGGTCCTGGGCGACCTTGCCGTCACCGGCCTCACCGACCACCGCGATGTCCGGCTCGCTCTCCAGGATGAGGCGGAATCCGGTGCGCAGCAGCGGCTGGTCGTCCACGAGCAGCACCCTGATCGTCATCGCGCATCCTTGAAGGGGAACCGGGCATCGACCGCGAATCCGCCTTCCGGACGCGGGCCGATTCTCAGGATTCCACCATAGAGGGCGACCCGTTCGCGAATGCCGACCAGCCCGTGGCCGATCCGGCCGCCGTCGGGGACGGGGACGGGGCCCCGGCCGTCGTCCTCGACCCGGACGGTCAGCTCGCCGGGGCCGCGCCGTACGGTCACCCAGGCGCGGGCGCCCGGCCCCGCGTGCCGCAGGGAGTTGGTGAGCGCCTCCTGGACCAGCCGGTAGGCGGCCAGGTCCACCCCGGGCGGCAGCGGGGACGGTCCCCCCGCGCGGTCCCCGCCCCGGCTCCCGTTCTCGCCCCGGTCCTCGGTTCCGTCCCCGCCTCCGTTCCGGTCCGCGGTCCCGGTCTCGTCTTCGCCGTCGTTCCCGTTCCCGGTCGCGTTCCCGGTCGCGCAGGAGCGGACCCGTCCGGCGCCGTCGATCTCCTCGAACCGCAGCCGCGTGCGCAGGCCCGCCTCGGACATCTGAGCGGCCAGGAAGGGGAGCGAGCGGAGACCGGGGCGCGGTTCCCGCTCGGCGGGGGCCGACTCGGTCCTCAGCACGCCCACGATGGCGCGCATCTCGGCCATCGCGGCCCGGCCCGTGTGCTCGATCGCCGACAGCGCCTCACGGGCCCCGTCGGGGTTGCTCGCCAGCACCCGCCGGGCCGCGGCGGCCTGCACGGTCATCACGCTCACGTGGTGGGCGACCACGTCGTGCAGTTCCCGGGCGATGCGGGAGCGCTCCTCGGCCCTGGCGGCCCGGGTGTCGGCCTTTCGCGCGCGCTCCAGCCGGTCCGCGCGGTCGCGCAGCTCCGCCAGGTAGGCGCGGCGCAGCCGCAGGCTCCGCCCCACCAGCCAGCACGTCACGGTGAGGACGACCTCGAACGACGGGGAGGTCCAGTCGCCCGGGTCGCTCCGGATCACCGCGACCGCGAGGCGGCCGGCGATGGCCGCCGCCAGCGCGCACAGGCTGAGCGCCAGGCCGCGCCGGGCGGAGACGGTGGAGACCAGCCAGAGCACGGCGAGCCCGAGCACCGGTCCGTCCGCGCCGAGCAGGGCCAGCGCCAGCTCGGCGGCGAGGACCAGGCCGAGCGCCAGGAGCGGGCGGGAGCCGCGCAGCGCCGCGGCCAGGCAGCCCAGCACGAGCAGGGCCGCGCCCGGCCAGCCGGGTCCCCCGGCGGGACCTTGCGGGGAACCGTCCGAGGCGAGGGGGAGGCGGACGGAGGAGACCGCGGCGACCGCGAGCAGCACCGCGACGGCCGCGTCCGCGATCAGCGGCCGGTCGCGGAGCCAGGGCCGCAGGCCGCCCAGGGTGGTGCGCACACCATCAATCTAGGCGTCCTGCCCGGCGCTCCACCCTGCTGGAGGGGGAGATCGGCCTCATCCCCGCGGAGGACGCCGCGCCACCGCCATCCGGAGCGCCGCGGCGGCCGTGCGGCTGCGGACCACTCCGTGCGGCGGATGCTCCGCGCCGGGCCGTACGGCCGTCCGCGCGGCGCTCAGACCTCGTCGGTGGCCTCCTTGACCGCGCGGCGGGTGCTGCGCACGGTGTCGCCGGGCTGCCGGGCCGGCAGGGGCGGAGGAGTGCCGCCGTAGGCGGGGCAGAGCTCCTTGTAACTGCACCAGTCGCACAGGCGGCTGGGCCGGGCGACCCACTCGCCGCTGTCCAGCGCCCGCTCGATGGCCGTCCACAGGGCCTGGACCTTGCGCTCGGTGGCCCGCAGGTCCGCTTCGTCGGGGGAGTAGCGGAGGATCTCACCGCCGCCTCCGAGGTACATCAGCTGGAGCAGGCGGGGCACCGAGCCGTGCAGCCGCCACAGCACCAGCGCGTAGAACTTCATCTGGAACAGCGCCCTGCCCTCGAAGGCGGGCCCGGGCGCGCTCCCGGTCTTGTAGTCGACGACGCGGACCTCGCCGGTGGGCGCGACGTCCAGCCGGTCGATGTAGCCCCGCAGCATCAGGCCGCTGTCGAGCACCACCTCGACGTAGAGCTCCCGCTCGGCGGGCTCCAGCCGGCTGGGGTCCTCCAGGGTGAAGTAGCGCTCCAGCAGGGCGCGGGCCTGGGCCAGCCACCGGGCCTGCTCCTCCTCGCCGTCGAACATGCCGGCGTAGGCGGGCTCCCGCTCCAGCAGCCGCCGCCACTGGGGCTCCAGCAGGTCCAGGGCGGCGGCGACGGTGCGCGCGGGCGCCGGCAGGTCGTAGAGCCGCTCCAGCACCGAGTGGACCACCGTGCCGCGCACGGCGGCGGGCGACGGCGGCTCGGGCAGCTGGTCGATCACCCGGAACCGGTAGAGCAGCGGACACGTCATGAAGTCACCGGCACGGGACGGCGACAGCGCTCCGACGATCGTGGGCTCGGTCAGTGACATGCCCGCACTGTAGGCCACCCCGGCGACAGTTCGGGCTCACCCGGCCGTCCGGTGGCCGCGCGGTGACCGCTCGGAGCCGACGGACAGGCCGCCGGCGCGTAGCATCGAGGCCGGAAGCGGTGTGCGACGAGGAGTGGTGAGCCAGCGGTGAGCAACGACAGCCCGCGCCAGGACAGCCCGGGTCTGCGGATGGGACGCCCGTTCGGCGTCCCTGTCTACGTCTCGCCGACCTGGTTCCTGGTGGCGGCGTTCATCACCTTCACCTTCCAGCCCGTCGTGGTGTCGCGCCTGCCGGAGCTGAGCACCGGGCTCTCCTACCTCGTGGCGCTCGCCTTCGCGGTGCTGCTGTACGTCTCGGTCCTCCTGCACGAGCTGGCGCACTGCGTGGTCGCCAAGGCGTACGGCCTGCCGGTCCGCCGCATCACGCTCTACCTGCTCGGCGGCGTCTCGGAGATCGAGCGCGAACCGGACACCCCCGGCAGGGAGTTCATGATCTCCTTCGCCGGGCCGCTGCTCTCGCTGGGCCTCGGCGGCGCGGGCTACGCCCTCGAGCATGTCCTGGACCCCGGCACCGTGCTGAGCGTCCTGACCCTCCAGCTGTGGGTGGCGAACCTGATCGTCGGGGTCTTCAACCTGCTGCCCGGCCTGCCGCTGGACGGCGGCCGGATGCTCCGCGCCGGAGTGTGGAGGCTCACCCGCAACCCGGCCTCCGGGACGGTCGCGGCGGCCTGGGCCGGGCGCGTGCTGGCCGTGCTCCTGGTGGTCTGGCCCGCCGGCCTGTCGCTGATGAGCGGGCAGGAGCCGAGCTGGAGCATGCTCGTCTGGTCGGTCCTGCTGGCCTCCTTCATCTGGTTCGGCGCCACCCAGGCGCTGCGCGGCGCCCGGATGCGGGCCCGCATCCCGCAGATCAACGCCCGCGCCCTGGCCAGGCGGGCCGTTCCGGTCACCGCCGACGTGCCGCTGGCCGAGGCGCTGCGCCGGGCCGCGGAGGCGCAGGCCGGCGCCCTGGTCGTGGTGGACCACGAGGGCAGCCCGACCGGGATCGTCAGCGAGGTGGCGGTGGAGGCGACCCCGGAGGCGCGCCGTCCCTGGGTGACGGCCGGCTCGCTGGCGCGCAGCCTGGAGCCGTCGCTGGTGCTGGCCGCCGACCTGGAGGGGGAGCCGCTGATCGAGGCGATGCGCGGGGCCCCCGCCGGGGAGTACCTCCTGGTCGAGCGCGGCGGGGAGATCTTCGGCGTGCTCGCCACCGCGGACGTGAACCGGATGTTCACCGGGGTCTGAGCGGACCGCGGGAGGGGCCGCCCGGGGCCGGAGCGGCTTCCGAGGGGCTTCCGAGCGGGCCGTGAACGGGCTCCGAGCGGGCCGTGAACGGGCTCCGAGCGGACGGGCGAACCACCCGGCGGGTACGGGCGTCTCACTGAGTGCGCACGAACGGCGAAACGGGGACGACGGCGCAGTCTGAGGAGAAAACGCCTCTTCGTCCCACTCGTTTTCAGGGCGCACCGGGACTAGTGTTTGGCCGACCGAAGCGGTTGGCCACGGATCCAAGGGACGCATCGCATTGGCACCCCCCCGCACGCCGGCCTCGCCCGGTGACCTCACCCCCGAGCTGCTCGGCGCGTCCGAATGGACCGACCAGCTGGTCGCGACCGCCGGGATCCCGATCTACGACATCCCCTTCCTGACCGTCGGCGGCGGGATCGGCTCCTTCGTGACCCTCGACTACCTGCGGATCTACGGGGTCCCCGCCTCGCAGATGCGGGTGGTCTCCAACATCGACCACCCGTGGCAGACCTACGAGTTCCTCACCCGGTGCTCGCAGATCCCCCGCTCCGAGCGGATCCGCTCCGACTCCTCCTCCCGGCCGGACAACCTCTGGGGCTTCCCCTCCTACGCCCTGGAGGAGGCGTGGAAGGACAAGAACCCCGCCTACCTGTGGCAGCTGCTCACCGAGCCCCTGATCAACGACTACTGGACCCCGCGCGCCGGGACGGTCTTCGAGAACCTGGAACGCGAGGCCAGGCGCATCGGCTACTGGGACATGCTGGTCAAGGGCCAGGTCCGGATGGTGCGCCGCCGGGCGGGCGGCGGCTACTTCACCGTGGTGACCCCGCCCGAGGGGGCCGCGCCCACCAAGCGCATCGTCTTCCGCTCGCGCTTCGTGCACATCGCCGTCGGCTACCCGGGCCTGAAGTTCCTGCCCGACCTGCAGGAGTTCCGCACCAAGCACGGCGACTACCAGCACGTGGTGAACGCCTACGAGCCGCACGAGCAGGTCTACGAGTTCCTCAAGGCCCGGCCGGGCACGGTGGTCATCCGGGGCGGCGGCATCGTCGCCTCGCGGGTGCTCCAGCGCCTGTTCGACGACCGGGAGAGGTTCGGGCTGAAGACCCAGATCGTCCACATCTTCCGGACCTTCGTCACCGGCTCCCACGGCCCGCACGCCTGGGCGCGGCGCAAGGGCGGCAACGGCTGGGCCTACCAGGGCTTCAACTATCCCAAGTCCGTGTGGGGCGGCCAGCTCAAGGCGGAGATGCGCAAGCTCGAGGGCGCCGAGCGGGCCAAGAAGTACAAGGAGATGGGCGGGACGAACACCCCCTACCGGCGGCGCTGGCAGGAGCAGATGCGCGCCGGGCGCGAGGGCGGCTACTACCACGCGGTGCAGGGCACGGTGGACCGTGTGGAGCGTTCCCCCGACGGGCGGCTGGTCAGCCACGTGCGCAGCGCCGACGGGACCGTCCGCGAACCGGTGTCCGACTACATCATCGACTGCACGGGCCTGGAGGCCGACATCGCCGAGCACCGGATCTTCGCCGATCTGCTGGAGCACGGCGGAGCCGGACGCAACCCGGTCGGCCGCCTGGACGTGGAGCGCCACTTCGAGGTGAAGGGGACCGCCAGCGGCGACGGCGTGCTCTACGCCTCCGGCTCGGCCACCCTGGGCGGCTACTTCCCGGGCGTCGACACCTTCCTCGGCCTGCAGATCGCGGCCCAGGAGATCGCCGACGACCTGGCCAGGCGCGGATTCGTCCGGAGGATGGGACCGCTGCGCTCCACCTCGCAGTGGTTCAAATGGGTTCTCAACTCACCGGTGTAAGGAGGTCGGCCTCATGGTTCCGACGTTGACGGGGCGCATCCAGACGCGTCTCTTCCTGCTCGCCACGGTGGGCGTGGTCGTCACCTTGCTGATCATGCCGCTGCTGCCGGGCACGGGGGCGCCGCTCGGCGACCGCTACGTCACCGGGCTGCTCGTCCTGGCGGCGGTGGGGGCGCTGGGGATCGCCTGGGAGCTGCTCTACCACTTCCTCATGCAGTTCCGGTGGGAGAAGGACTGGCCGACCCTGTTCGGGCTGCTCACCCTCATTCCCGAGGGCCTTGTACTGTACTTTTTGCTACGGTCTGGTGCGATTGATGTCATCGGGCCGATTCCAGCGGGCACCTTCTGGACGCACTTCACCGTGGTCTGGGTATGCATGTGGCTGGTGGCGAACGGGCCGATGCGCGTGCCGTTCATCCGGTGGCGTTTCCGGGGAGGGAGAGTTCTGTGACCGACCAGGGCTTCGGAGCGGTGCGTCCGCTGCCGGGCAACGGGCTGGTGGCCCATGTGGGCGGCCTGCTGCTGGTGTGCGACGCGGCCGAGGCCGTCATGGAGGACCTGCTGAGGGCGCTGCGGGAGACCGCGGCCTCGGGTGGCGACGGGCGGGCGCTGGCCCGCCGGGTCGCCCAGGTGCTGGCCGCCATGATGGGCGAGCCCGTGGCGTGCGCCGTGGCCGGGCCCGTGCCCGAGGGCGTGGCCGTGCTGGTCAGCGGCCCCGCGTCGGCGTCGGTCACCGGTTCCGCCGGTGAGGTCCGGCTCGCCGGGCGTGACGCGCTCACCTGGTCCGACCGGCTGGTTCCGGGCCCGGTCACCCGGGTCGAGCTGCGCCTGCCCGAGGCGGGCGCGGCGCAGCGGCTCACCCGGCTGGACGGCGGCGTGGTCGTCGGCGGCGGTGTCGAGTGCGACCCGTCGGCGGCGGGCGCGACCCCGCCGCTCCCCGCGCCGCAGGCCCGGTCCGCGGACTCCGCGCCGCGGGCGCCGGAGCTCCGGACGCCGGAGCCGGCCCCGATGATGATGGAGCCGGCCCCGGTGACGCCGCCTCCGGTGGAGGCGCCCGTCGTGCTCCCCGCCGCGCACTCCGACTGGTCGCCGTTCTCCTCGGAGCCCTCCGCGGCCTCCGCGGTCCCCGCGCCCTCCGAGTGGTCCGCCCCGCCGGCGGAGGCCGCGCCGCCCGCGCAGCCCGCACCGCCGTACCCGATGGGTCCTCCGCCGACCCCGCAGGACCACTACGCGCAGCCTCCCCTCCCGCCGGCGGAGCCGCAGGTCCCCGCCCACCCGTGGGACTCCGGGCCGATGCCGTCGGTCCCCGCGCAGGGGCAGGGTCCCCTCTCCGGCCCGGCCTTCGCCTCGCAGGAGGACATGGAGACCGCCCGGGCGAACGGGATGGGCGGCGACCCCCTCGGCCCGGGCGACCTGCGCAACGAGTCGTTCGAGTACGAACTGCTGACCCCCGGCGGCCCGCCGGGCTCGCCGGACCTCCTGCCGCCCGCGGCGCCCGAGCCGGAGTCGCGGCCGCTGGTCCACGGCGTGGACTGCAAGAACGACCACTTCAACGACCCCCGGGTGCCCTACTGCGCGGTCTGCGGCATCGCCCTGGTGCAGCGCACGCTCGTCCCCTACAAGGGGCCGCGCCCGCCGCTGGGCGTGCTCCTGCTGGACGACGGCATGACGCTCCGCCTCGACGCCGACTACCTGCTCGGCCGCGACCCGGAGCGGGCCCCGGAGGTCGCCGACGGCGCGGTCCGCCCGGCCAAGGTCACCAGCCCCGACGGCTCGGTCTCCCGCCGGCACCTGCGGGTGGCGCTGGACGGCTGGGACGTCAACCTGATCGACCTGGGCTCGGTCAACGGGACCCAGATCCAGCCGCCCGGCGACCCGAACTTCTACGACATCCCGCCGAACGAGCCGGTCACGATCATGCCCGGCACGACCGTGCGGATCGGCGTCTCGCGCACCATGCGCTACGAGTCGCACCGCAACCGGTAGGCGGAGCGCCTCCGGGCACGGCGCGGGGTACGGCGCACGCCGTACCCCGCGCCGTGCCCGCCCTCAGCCTCGCGGCGCCGGAGCGCGCAGGGCCGAGACGGCGGCGGCCCAGTCGACGGGGTCGGGGTCCTGCTCGGCCCGGACCAGCAGGTGCACGCCGTCCGGCACGGTCCCCGTGTCGGGAGCCACGACCAGGGCGCCGGGCGGGACCTCGCCCGCGGTGGCCGCCACGCCGAGCCGGGACAGCCGCTGGGCCAGCGCGGCGGCCCGCCCGCCGCCGGAGACGACCAGCGGGCGGTCGCCGAGCATCGCGAGGACGAGCGCCACGTGGGCCGCGGCGTCCGAGCCGCCGGAGCCTCCGGAGCCGCGGTGGAGCGCGACCGGCCCGGTCCCGGGGAGGGCGGCCTCCGGTTCGCCGGGGGAGAGCACCGTCACCACCCGGCACGTCGCGGCGGCGTGCACCTCGGCGTGTCCCGACACGTCCGCCGGCAGCACCAGCAGGTCCGGCCGGGCGCCGGTCACCACCTCGGGCAGCTCGGCGGCCGTGTCGGCGGCGAACCGGCTCACCACCCTCGCCTCGGGGCCCCGCGCGCGGGCGGCGGCGGCCAGCGCCTCCAGCTCGTGGAGGACCTCGGCCATCTCGGCGAGCTCGGACGACAGGCCGGTGCCGACCTCCAGCCGTTCCCGGGGGTAGGGGCGCAGATGGGTCAGGGCCACCTCGGAGGGGGAGGCGGCCTGCGCCAGGGCGGTGGCCAGGTCCACCAGCGGGCGCTGTGCGCCGGGCGGATCGGGGACGACGGCCAGCACCCGGTGCGCGGCCGTCTCCCCGAGTGCGGTGCGCTCGGCCTCGGCGATGTCGCGGGCGACGCGCCGGTCGGAGTAGACCCGGCGCAGCAGCGGGCCGGTCATCCCGGTGGTGACCAGGGCCATCACCACCATCAGCGAGTACAGCTCGTTGTCGAGCACGCCCTTCTGCAGGCCGACGGTGAGGATGACGATCTCGGTCAGCCCCCGGGTGTTCAGCAGGGTGGCCAGCGCCCACGACTGCCGCCCGGCCACCCCCGCGGCCCGCGCCGCGGCGTACGAGCCCAGCAGCTTGCCGCCGATCGCCACCGCCAGGATCGCGGCCAGCGTGCCCAGACTGGACAGGTCCAGCGCGCGCAGGTTCACGTTGAGTCCGGCCACCACGAAGAACACCGGCAGCAGCAGCAGGACGGCGAGCTGCTCCAGCCGCTCCAGGATCTCGTGGTTGAGCCGCTCGGCGCCCTCCCGCGGCATCACCGCGCCGAACAGGAACGCCCCGAAGATGAAGTGCACGTGCATCCACTCGGTGGCCCAGGCCGAGCCGATCAGGCCCAGGAGCACCACCGAGAGCAGGCCCGGCGTCAGCCGCCCCGCCCGCTCGTAGGCCGGCACCAGCCGGGCCAGCAGCGGACGCGCCACCAGGAACATGGCCAGCGCGTACGGCAGCGCGAGCAGGACCTTCCACTGTCCCTCGGCGTCTCCGGCCCCGGCGACGGCCACGACCACGGCGAGCACGGTCCAGGCGAGCACGTCGATCACGGCGGCGGCGGCCAGCGACAGGCCGCCGAGGGTGATGCGCTGCATCCCGCGGTCGGTCAGGATGCGGGCCAGCACGGGGAACGCGGTGGCGGCCATCGCCGCGCCCATGAACAGCACGAAGGGCAGGGTCCTGTCCCCGCCGACGTGGTCGGCGGCGATGGCGAGGGCGAGCGCACAGCCCAGCACGAACGGCAGCACCGTGGAACCGAGCGCGACGGTCACCGCGATCCGGCCCTTGCCCCGGACCAGCTTCTGGTCCAGCTCCAGGCCGACGACGAACATGAACAGCACCAGCCCGACGTTGGCCAGGGCCTGCAGCGGGGGCTTCATCTCCGGGCCGAACAGCTCGTCGCCGAGGAGCGGGCCGAGCAGGGTGGGGCCGAGCAGGATGCCGGCCAGGATCTCGCCGACGACCGGCGGCTGGCCGAGCCGTCCGGCCAGGGCGCCCAGGAGCCTCGCCGCGGACAGGACGATCACCAGATCGAGCAGGAGGAGGTCCATGTGGAGCACAGGCGAGCACGCTTCCCGTAGGTCATGAAAAGCCCCGACAATGACCAGGGCGACGTTACCGTCTGGCGGAGGTCGCCGCGAGGGTCGCGTGAGACGGGGCATGGAGGGGAGACAGCGGTGGAAGGCATCGCCGACTACGAGTTCGTCCGGTCGCTGGGAGCGGGCAACCACGGCGAGTTCTATCTCGCCCGGAGACCGGCGCGGCTGCCGGTGGAGGCCGAGTTCGTCGCGGTGAAGGTGCTGGGGGGGACCGGGACCGACGCGTTCCGGCGGGCCACCCGGGAGTTGAAGGCGTTCGCCGCGGTGCGCTCGCCGTACCTGGTGACGCTCTACGACGCGGGCCGGCAGGGCGGGGCGTTCTACTACTCGATGGAGTACCTGCCCGGCGGGTCGCTGGGCCGCCCGGCCGAGGCGCCCTCCCGGGACCGGGCGCTGCGCGCCGTCGCCTGCGTCGCGCACGCCGCGCAGGCGCTGCACGAGGAGGGGATCGTGCACCGGGACATCACCCCCGGCAACGTGCTCCTCACCGATCTCGGCGGCAAGCTGTCCGACCTGGGCCTGTCGCAGGTGCTGGCGCCGGGCGCGACGGTGACCGGGATGGGCGGGATCGGGTCGGTGGAGTTCACCGACCCGGCGCTGCTGCGCGGGGACCGGCCCACGCCGGCCGGGGACGTCTGGTCGCTCGGCGCGACGCTCCACTGGGCGGCGACCGGCGCCGGGCTCTACGGCGAGCTGCCCGTCCACGATCCGCTGCTGACCCTGCGGAAGATCAACAGCACCCCGCCCGCGGTCCGCGGCGACCTGGAGCCGGAGCTGGCCGACCTGGTGGGCTCCTGCATCGGGGACGCGGCCGGGCGGCCCACGGCCAGAGGGCTGGCCGACCGCCTCTACGCCCTGCTCTCCTGAGCTCTGCGCCGGGCCGCGGGCGGACCGGAGGCGGCGGATCCGTTGACAGCGTGTCCGGGAGGACGTCTATCATCCGCTCAGGCGCGCAAAACATGAGGAGGGCTCGCCATGGCCGTCGTCACTCTCGGGGTGCACATCGTGGACGTCCTGGCCCGGCCGGTGGAGTCCATCCCCGCGGGGCAGGACACCCACCTGCTGGAGCAGATCCGCATCACCGCGGCCGGCGCGGCGGCCGGCACCGCCGTCGACCTGGCCAAGCTGGGCGTCCCGGTCGCCTCCGCCGGCGCGGTCGGCGACGACGAGCTGGGCGACTTCCTGCTGATGGTGATGGGGCGGCACGGGGTGGACGTGGCCGGGATCGTCCGCAGGCCCGGCGAGCAGACCGCCGCCTCGATCCTGCCGATCCGCCCGGACGGCGGACGCCCCTCCTTCCACGTGCCCGGCGCCAACCTGGGCCTGTCGGCGGCCGACGTGGACCCGGAGCGGCTGCGGGCGGCCCGGGTCCTGCACCTGGGCGGCATGGACGTGACCTGGGGCCTGCACGATCCCGCCTTCCTCGCCCTGCTGGACGAGGTGCGGGCGGCGGGGACGGTCGTCACGATGGACCTGCTGTCCAACATGCCCGACCTGGTGCTCGGCGCGAAGGTCTTCCTGCCGCACATCGACTACGTGCTGCCCAACGAGGAGCAGGCGCTGATGATGAGCGGCCGGGCCGGGGTCGAGGAGGCCGCCGCCGCGCTGCTGGCCGAGGGGCCGCGCGGGGTGCTGGTCACGCTGGGCGGCGCGGGCAGCCTCGTCGCCACCGCCGCGGAGACCGTCCGGCTGCCCGCGCTCGACGTCGCGGTGGTCGACACCACCGGCTGCGGCGACGCCTACTGCGCCGGGTTCATCGCGGGACTGGCCGGCGGGCGCGCGGTCCTGGACGCCGCCCGGCTCGGCACCGCGGTCGCCGCCCGGGTCGCCGGCGGCCTGGGCTCCGACGCGGGCCTCGACGATCTCGGCGGGCTCGACCTGCCCCGGTTCTGACGCGAAAGGGATGTTTCCTGAGATGTCGATCGACGCGAAGCTCCGTGAACGGGCCGCCCGGGTCGTGCCCGGCGGCATGTACGGCCACCTCAACGCGGCCCTGCACGGTTCCGGGTACCCGCAGTTCTTCGTGCGCGGCGAGGGCTGCCGCCAGTTCGACGCCGACGGCCGGGAGTACGTCGACCTGATGTGCTCCTGGGGGCCCATCATCCTCGGCCACCGCCACCCGGCCGTGGAGGCCGCCGTGGCGGCCCGGCTCGCCGAGGGCGACTGCCTCAACGGCCCCGGCCCGGTCTACGTGGAGCTCGCCGAGCTGATGGTGGAGACCATTCCGCAGGCCGACTGGGTGATGTTCTCCAAGAACGGCACCGACGCCACCACCCAGGCGCTGATGGTGGCCCGCGCGGCCACCGGCCGGGCCAAGGTCCTCGTCGCCCACGGCTCCTACCACGGGGCCGACCCCTGGTGCACGCCGAGTACGGCGGGCACCACCCCCGCCGACCGGGCCGACCTGGTCGAGTACACCTACAACGACCCGGCCAGTGCCGAGGCCGCCGCGGCGCGGGCCGAGGGGCCGGACGGCTCCGACGTCGCCGCGATCATCGTCACGCCGTTCAAGCACGACTCCTTCGAGGACCAGGAGCTCGCCGCGCCGGAGTTCGCCCGCGGACTGCGGGCGCTGGCCGACCGGCTCGGCGCCGCCCTGGTCGTCGACGACGTGCGCGGCGGCTGGCGGCTGGACCTCGGCGGCTCCTGGGAGCCCCTGGGCGTCCGCCCCGACCTGTACGCCTTCAGCAAGGCCATGGCCAACGGCCACCCGATCGCGGCCGTCACCGGGGTGGACGCCCTGCGGGACGCCGCCCAGACGATCTACTCGACCGGCTCGTTCTGGTTCAACGCCGCCCCGATGGCCGCCGCGAAGGCGACCATCGAGACCCTGCACGCCATCGACGGCGTCGCGCTGATGGAGCGGGCCGGCACCCGGCTGCGGGACGGCCTGGCCGCGCAGGCCGCCGCCCACGGCTTCACGGTCAACCAGACCGGCCCGGTCCAGATCCCGTGGCTCTCCTTCGCGGGCGACGCGACCCTGGAGAAGGGCATGTTCTGGTCCTCGGCCTGCCTGGAGGAGGGCGTCTACCTCCACCCCTGGCACAACTGGTTCGTCTCGGCCGCCCACACCGACGCGGACATCGACCGGGCCCTGCAGGGCACCGACGCGGCGTTCGCCAAGCTCAGGGCGAGGTTCGGCGCGGACTGAGCGCCGCCTCCCGGCCGTCAGGAGAGCCGGGTGAACGCGTGCACCGAGCGGAGCATCCGGACGGCGGCCGCGAATCCCTGGGCCGCCTCCATCGCGCGCCCGGCGGCGGTCGCGAAGCGCACCAGCAGGTCCTCGTCCCGGTGGTCGAAGCCTCGCCCGGCCACCCACAGGTACGCCTGGCCCCGGGAGGCCAGCGGCACCGGGACGGCCAGGAACCCGGGCTGGCCCGTGCGCTCCTCCCGGGGCAGGCGGAGCGGGTCGGAGCGGGCCGCCAGGGTCGTGAGCACCGTGCCGTCGCGCAGCCACCGCCGGACCGCCAGCGGGTCGCCGGGCGGCGCGTGCACGTGGACCGGCCGGGCGCGCTCCGCCACCGGGTCGACCTCGACCAGCCCGGCGTAGCCGGCCGAGCACACCGCCGCGGCGGTCGCCACCACCTGCTCGACGAGACGACCCTCGCCGGGCCCGGCGAAGGACTCGATCAGACCGCGCAGGCGGTCTCCGGACCCGCCGTGCGGAAGGACGGAGCCGGCGGCCGGCCCGATCTGCTGGATGGTGCTCATCCCTTTCCCCTCTCTTCGTGGAGCCGGGTGCCCGCGCCGGGGCGGCGGGCGGGGTAGCGATTCGGAGTATCACCCCCAGAACACGGCTTGACCAGCCCTTGATGACTCATATGGGGTGAATGGGACGGGCGAATCCCCGGTGCCGCCAGGGGAGCCGGTGAACCCGGTGACCGGGAGGAGCCCCTGGAGGCGGTCGGCGGCGACAGGAGGGTCCCGGAGACCGCGGGCGGGCCGCCGGAGAGGACGGCGGGCGCGGCCCGCGTCACCGGGAGCGGGCCGCCGGAGGGCTGCCGGGGACTACTGGGGACTACTGGGGACTACTGGGGACTACTGGGGACTACTGGGGACTGCCGGGGACTGCCGGGGACGCAGCCGGTACCACTGGAGGTCGTCGCGGCGGCTGCCGTCCGGGGCGGGCAGCAGCCCGTGCAGCAGCGCCTCCCGCGCGAAGCCCGCCTTCTCCAGCACGCGCTGCGAGGCGGTGTTGTCCGGCGCGGTGCCGGCCACCACGCGGGCCACCGGGGTGTGCGTGAAGGCCCAGCCGACCAGCAGCTCCACCGCGCGGGTGGCGAACCCCCGGCCGCGGAACTCCGGCAGCATGCTGTAGCCGACCATGGCCTGGCCCAGCGGCGGGACGATGTTGCCGAGCTGGACGTGCCCGGCGAACGCGCCGTCGGCGGCGTCGCGGATGGCGGCCTCCACCCGGGTGCCCGTGAGCCAGTGCATGCCCGCCTCGCGGCAGAACGCCTCGCTCTCCTCCGGATCGAGGGGCTCCGGCGGGACGTGGTGCGCCACGGTGTCGGGCAGGGTCTGCAGCGCGTGGTAGTCGTCGGCGTCCTCGGTGGTCAGCGGCGTCAGCCGTACCGCGCCGTCGGTCAGCGACCCGCCGGGGAAGGGCGGCAGGTACGGGGGCGTCCGCTCACCGGAGTCGGTGCTCAGCCGGGCGAACGACACCAGGTCGCCGCGGGTGCCGTCGCGCCGGGCCTCGGCCGCGCGCTGGACGCCCTCGTAGCGGAAGCCGGAGGCGAGCGCCACCCGCTGGCTGGCCAGGTTCTCCACGTCGGCCAACAGCTCCATGCGGTCCACCCCGCGGGCGAAGGCCCACCCGGTCAGCGCCCGGGTGGCGGCCGTGGCCACCCCCCGGCCCCGGGCCCAGGGCGCGATCAGGTAGCCGATCTCGCCGTTGCCGCGCGGGTCGAGCGCCTTGAGGCCGATGTTGCCCAGCCACTCGCCGGTGGCGGGGTCGGCGACGGCGAAGGACGCGCCGCCCGCCTCCCAGAGCCGTTCGGCCAGCGTGAGGTACTGGACGGCGTCGTCCCTGCCGTAGGGGACGGGCACGGTGGGGATGAACCGTATGATCTCGGGGTCGGCGCAGGCGCGGACCATCGGCTCGGCGTCGGAGCCGACGAGTCCGCGCAGGATCACGGGCCCGGCGGGGATCACGTCTCGGGTGAACACCCTCCAGTGCTATCAGGTGCCGGGGAGACGGGGCCAACCGGTTTCCCCGGCGGGCCCGGTCCCGGTCCGCGCGCCGTCCGGCGGGTCCCGGCCGGACCCGGCCACGGCCCGCGCGCCGATACCCTTGCGGGCATGGGTTTTCGCAGGCATGGGCCGTTTCAGGCCGGGGATCAGGTTCAGCTCACCGACCCCAAGAACAAGCGCCACACGGTGACGCTGAAGGAGGACGGGGTCTTCCACACGCACAAGGGGTTCATCCCGCACAGCGACCTGATCGGGCGGCCCGAGGGCTCGGTGGTCCGCTCCTCCGGCGGCACGCAGTACCTCGCCTTCCGCCACCTGCTGTCGGACTACACGCTCTCCATGCCGCGCGGCGCGGCGGTCATCTACCCCAAGGACTCCGCGCAGATCGTCGCGATGGCCGACGTCTTCCCGGGCGCCCGCGTGGTCGAGGCCGGCGTCGGCTCCGGCGCCCTGACCTGCTTCCTGCTGCGCGCGGTCGGCCCGGAGGGGAAGGTCACCTCCTACGAGCGCCGCGAGGACTTCGCCGAGGTCGCCACGAAGAACGTGGAGAAGTTCTACGGCGGGCCGATGGACCAGTGGCGCCTGGTCGTGGGCGACTTCGTCGGCTCGCTCGACGAGAGCGACGTCGACCGGGTCATCCTGGACATGCTCGCCCCGTGGGAGTGCGTGGACGCGGCGGCCAAGGCCCTCACGCCGGGCGGCGTCGTCTGCTGCTACGTGGCGACGACCACCCAGCTCTCCCGCACGGTCGAAACTTTGCGGGAACATGGAAGTTTCACCGAGCCCCATGCGTGGGAGACCCTGGTTCGCGACTGGCACGTCGAAGGGCTCGCCGTACGGCCCGACCACCGGATGGTCGGCCACACCGGTTTCCTCGTCACGGCCCGTCGCATGGCGGACGGGGTGACACCACCACCCCGGCGCAGGCGGCCGGCGAAGGGGGCGTATGGCGAGGAGTCCACGACCACGCCGTGACCCGCGCCGCGCGCCTCTCCCGGCCCTGCTCCGCGCCGTCCTCCGTGCTCCCGGCCGTGATCTCCACCACATGACGATTAGGCCACAACGGACGCCGGGCATGACACGGGAACAGAGTGACGTGTTCTTATGCTGACAGCGCTAAACGCTATATAAGGGATTAATCACTGTGCACTTAATGTAGTCATACGAATACCGCCCGGCCAGGTAACGGACAGCCCCCAGATGGGTAGGGTCTTGAGTAGTCGGTCTCGACTGGGAAGGAGGTGACGGCGTGGCAGCTCGCGACGACGCTGAGGCTCGAGCCGCGCAGCGCGAACGGGAGGTCGCCGACCTCACAACACAGGTCGCCTTCCTGCAGGAGGAGATCACCGCGCTGCGTCGGAAGCTGACGGAGTCTCCCCGGCAGGCCAGGGTCCTCGAAGAGCATCTCCACGAGGCACAGGCGAAACTAGCGGCCGTCACCGGCCACAACGAGCGGCTGGTCGCGACCATCAAGGAGGCCCGGGACCAGATCGTCGCGCTCAAGGAGGAGGTCGACCGGCTGGCGCAGCCGCCGTCCGGGTTCGGTGTCTTCCTGGAGGCCAGGGACGACGGCACGGTGGAGGTCTTCACCGGCGGGCGCAAGCTCCGCGTGAACGTCAGCCCGGCGGTGGACGCCGAGCAGCTGAAGCGCGGCCAGGAGGTCATGCTCAACGAGGCGCTCAACGTCGTCGAGGCCCTGGGCTTCGAGGACATCGGCGAGATCGTGATGCTCAAGGAGCTCCTGGAGGACGGCCGGCGCGCACTGGTCATCTCGCACGCCGACGAGGAGCGGGTGGTGAAGCTGGCCGAGTCGCTGCTCGACCAGCCGATCCGGGCCGGCGACTCCCTGCTGCTGGAGCCGCGCTCGGGCTACGTCTACGAGCGCATCCCCAAGTCCGAGGTCGAGGAGCTGGTCCTGGAGGAGGTGCCCGACATCTCCTACGAGGAGATCGGCGGGCTCATGCGGCAGATCGAGCAGATCAGGGACGCGATCGAGCTGCCCTACCTGCACGCCGACCTCTTCCGCGAGCACCGGCTCCGCCCGCCCAAGGGCGTGCTGCTGTACGGCCCGCCCGGCTGCGGCAAGACGCTCATCGCCAAGGCCGTGGCCAACTCCCTGGCCAAGCAGGTGGCGGAGAAGACCGGCCAGTCCGGCAAGAGCTTCTTCCTCAACATCAAGGGTCCCGAGCTCCTCAACAAGTACGTCGGCGAGACCGAGCGGCACATCCGCCTGGTCTTCCAGCGGGCCCGCGAGAAGGCCTCCGAGGGCACCCCGGTGATCGTGTTCTTCGACGAGATGGACTCGATCTTCCGGACCCGCGGCTCGGGCGTCTCCTCCGACGTCGAGAACACGATCGTCCCCCAGCTCCTCTCCGAGATCGACGGAGTCGAGGGCCTGGAGAACGTCATCGTCATCGGCGCCTCCAACCGCGAGGACATGATCGACCCGGCGATCCTGCGGCCCGGCCGCCTGGACGTCAAGATCAAGATCGAGCGGCCGGACGCCGAGGCGGCCAAGGACATCTTCTCGAAGTACCTCACGGCGGAGCTCCCGCTCCACCCCGAGGACCTCTCCGAGCACGGCGGCAGCCGGGAGGGAACCATCGCGGGCATGATCCAGCGGGTGGTCGAGCGGATGTACACCGAGAGCGAGGAGAACCGCTTCCTGGAGGTCACCTACGCCAACGGTGACAAGGAGGTCCTGTACTTCAAGGACTTCAACTCCGGCGCGATGATCCAGAACATCGTCGACCGGGCCAAGAAGATGGCGATCAAGCAGTTCCTGGAGACCCAGCAGAAGGGTCTGCGGATCAGCCACCTGCTGGCCGCCTGCGTGGACGAGTTCTCCGAGAACGAGGACCTGCCCAACACCACCAACCCCGACGACTGGGCCCGCATCTCCGGAAAGAAGGGCGAGCGGATCGTCTACATCCGCACCCTGGTCTCCGGCAAGCAGGGCACCGAGGCCGGCCGGTCCATCGACACGGTGGCCAACACCGGCCAGTACCTGTAGGCACGGCGTCCGCCGGCGGCGCGGCTCCCCACCCGGGGGCCGCGCCGTTCCGCGTCCGGCCGCGTCCGGGACCGCCTCCTCGCGCCGGTGCGCACGACGCGATACAGAGGCGTAAGCGGGCGCGGCGGCCGAACGCCCAACACAGGCGTAAGCGGGCGCGGCGGCCGAACGCCCAACACAGGCGTAAGCGGACGCGGAGGCCCAACACCCACCCGCCGTCCGGCCCCCGCGGGCGCCGGGCGCATGCTGGAGATGAGGACGGGACACGGGGAGACCCCCCGTTCGGTGGGGCTCTCCCGGTGTGGCCGGACGGCGCGGACCGGGTGGCAGGGAGACGCGATGGAGAGCCGCAAGGCGGTGTCCGCAGAGCGGGCCGCGGTGGGCAGGGCCGCCCGTAAGGCCGTTCCGCGCCGGGAGCACGCCGGATGGGTGCCGTCCCGCAACCGTCCCGACCCCGTCGCCCGGCTGTCGGCGCAGGAAGCCGGTCGGCTGCCCTGGCTGCTGCCCGTCCGGCACGCGCGGATGGCGGAGTCGCCGCTGGCCTTCTTCCGGGGGAGCGCGGCACTGATGGCCGCCGACCTCTCGTGCACTCCGGTCACCGGCTTCACCGTGCAGCTGTGCGGTGATGCGCACCTGGCGAACTTCGGGACGTTCGCCTCCCCCGAGCGCAGACAGGTCTTCGACGTCAGCGACTTCGACGAGACGCTGCCCGGTCCGTGGGAGTGGGACGTGAAGCGGCTGGCGGCCAGTTTCGTGCTCGCCGCGCGTGACAACGGCTGCGGGGACGCCGAAGGCCGCGAGGCGGCCGTGCGGTCGGTGACCGCCTACCAGCGGGCCATGGCGGGGTTCGCCTCCGCGGGTGTGCTGGACGTGTGGTACGCGCAGGTCTCGCTGCAAATGATCAAGGACAGGATCCCGCGCGGGAAGGAGCGCAGGCGGTTCGCCTCGGCTCAGGAGAGAGCGAGCAGGCGGACCAGCGGGCGTGTGCTGAGCAGGCTCACCGAGAGGGTCGGCGGGCGGCTGCGGATCAGAAGCGAACCGCCGCTGCTCGTCCCGCTGCGGGAGATGGGAGAGCACGGGGATCGGGCGGCGTTCCACCGTCAGGTGGAGGAGAGCTTCACCGGTTACCTGTCGTCGCTCTCAGGTGACCGGAGGCATCTGCTGTCGCGTTTCCGGATGGTCGACGTCGCGTTGAAGGTGGTGGGGGTGGGCAGCGTCGGCACGCGCTGCTTCCTCGTCCTGATGCAGGGACGTGAGCACGACGAACCACTCTTCTTGCAGGTCAAGGAGGCCGGTGCATCGGTGCTGGAGGCCCACCTGCCCGGCAGCGGGTTCTCCTGCGGAGGGCAGCGCGTCGTGGAGGGGCAGCGGTTGATGCAGGCGAGCGGTGACATCTTTCTCGGCTGGTCCCTGGCGGCTCCGCTGCGGGACCACTACTGGCGGCAGTTCCGCGACATGAAGGGGGCGGCCGACATTCCGGCGATGGGCCCGCAGCGGCTGAAGCGCTACGCCGGCGCGTGCGGCTGGACGCTGGCGCACGGCCACGCCCGCTCCGGTGACGCGACCGCGATCGCCGCCTACCTGGGAGCGGGCGACGCCTTCACGGAGGCGGTGGGGGACTTCGCCGTGGCATATGCGGACCAGGTACGGCGGGACCACGCGGCCTTCGTCGAAGCGCTGAGAAGCCACCGGTTGGAGCCCGCGTGGACGCCGCAAGCCGCCGACGGCATGGGCCGGCTCAGTCGGGCGGCGCGGCGACGGCGGTGATCGGCGCACCGGGGCGGGCGTAAGCGATGGCCAGGTTTCCCAGCGGGTCAGGAGCGACACGGGCCTCGACGTCGAAGACGTTCCGCAGCCGTTCGGGGGTGAGGACCTCCTCAGGGGTTCCGTCGGCGATGAGCGCGCCGCCGCTCATCAGGATCAGCCGGTCGCAGGAGCGGGCCGCCAGCGACAGGTCGTGCAGGGCCACCAGGACGGTCTGGTCGGTGCCGGCCAGCAGGTCCATCAGCGCGAGCTGGTGTTTGATGTCCAGGTGGTTGGTGGGCTCGTCGAGCAGGATGCACCAGGGCTGCTGAGCGAGGGCGCGTGCGATGTGGGCGCGCTGGCGTTCACCGCCGGAGAGGGTCTTCCACTCCCTGGTCCGCAGTCCGGCCAACTCAAGGCGCTCCAGCGCGGCGTCGATGACCCTCCGGTCGGTTCGGTCGAGGTCCTTCCACGGGCTTCGGAAAGGGATGCGGCCGAGCGCGACGACGTCGGCGACCCGCAGGTCGCTGTCGGCGTCGACGGACTGCTCGGCGAAGGCGACCCGCCGCGCGATCCGGCGGGCGCTCCAGCCGCGGATGTCGTGCCCGTCGTAGCGGATCACGCCCGCGGTGGGTTCGCGGAGTCCGGCGATGCACCGCAGCAGGGAGGATTTACCGGAGCCGTTGGGACCGATCAGCCCCACGGTCTGCCCGGATCGGATGCGCACGGTGACGTCCCGGACGATGGGCTTGCCCGGGACGCCCCAGGCGAGGCGCTCGACGTCGATGTTCACAGCTCACCTCGCCTGCGCAGGATCAGCAGGAACAGCGGAACGCCGAGGAGGGCCGTGAACACGCCGACCGGTACCTCCTGCGGGGCGAAGGCGACGCGGGCCAGCGCGTCGGTCCACACCAGGAAGATCGCGCCGGCCAGGGCGCTGAAGGGAAGCAGCACCCGGTGCAGCGGGCCGACCAGGAAACGCACGCCGTGGGGCACGATCAGGCCGACGAAGCCGACGGCGCCCACGCCGGCCACGGCCACCGCGGTGAGCAGCGCCGTGAGGCCCAGCAGCACGATGCGGGTCGTTCGCACGTCGATGCCCAGGGAGGAGGCCGTGTCGGTGCCGAAGGAGAACCCGTCCAGGGCGGTGGCGTACGGCCAGATGACGCACAATCCTGCGACGGTGACGACCGCGCTCGCGATCACCGCGTCCCATCGGGCCGAGGCCATCGAGCCGAGCAGCCAGTGGAGGATCGCGCGGGTGCTGTCGGCGTCCCCGGAGGCGATCATCACGAGTGCGGTGATCGCCGCGAAGAGCTCCGCGACGATGACGCCGGTCAGCACGATCCTCATGGAGCCCATGCCGCTGCGCCGCAGCAACACCATGAGCAGGGCGAACGAGAGCAGCGCGCCGGCGAACGCGCCGCCGGCCACCGAGAACGGGCCCGCGCCCAGCCCGAGGACGACGACGGCCACCGCGCCGGTGGACGCGCCGGAGGAGATGCCCAGCAGATAGGGGTCGGCCAGGCCGTTGCGGGTCACCGCCTGCAGCACCGCCCCGCACAGCGCGAGCGAGGCGCCCACCAGCGCCGCCAGGAGCACGCGGGGCACGCGCAGGTCCCAGACGAGCGAGTCGAGCAGGCCGGGCAGGGGGTCCACCGGCAGGCCCAGACGGGTTCCCAGGACGCGGCCCAGATCGGCATAGGTGATCTCAGAGGTGCCGATCAGCACCGAGACCGCCACGGAAGCGATCAGCAGCCCCGCCCCGGCCAGGAGCAGCACCGCGACGGACGCCCCTGGGCGGCCCGGCGGATCAGCGCGGACATCACCGGGTGGGGTGCGGTCTCTGGCGGCGGGGTGGAGGACCGACACATCGACGCCGTTAGCGGACATGACCGAGTTTCCGCAGTCCGTCGGCGAAGAGGCCGAGCGTGTTCACCGTGCGCACCGACGGGTCCATCTCGATTCCGGGAACCTGCACGATGCGGTTCTCCTTGACGGCGGTGAGCTTCGACATCGTCGGCTCCTCGCGCAGCATGGCCAGCTTCTCCGCCGCGCTGTCCCCCGCTGCTCCGCGCTCGGACAGATCGCCGATCACGATGATGTCCGGATCCCGCCTGGCGATCTCCTCCCAGGACACCTCGGGCCAGTCCTCGTCCACGTCGTCGAAGGCGTTGCGGACGCCGACCAGTTCGCTCATGGCACTGGGCATGCCGCCGTTGCCCGCGACGTACGGCAGACCGGCGTACACCGAGTACAGCCAGACGACCGTGGGCTCGCCGGTCACGCTGGAGCGCACGTCGGCGGCCCGGTCGAGGGCCTGGCGCTGTTCGGCGATCAGTTTCGCGGCCCGGTCCTCGACCCGGAAGATCCGGCCCAGGTTCTCGTAGTCGCGCAGCAGCAGGTCGAACGGGGTGCGGCCGGACCCGCCGCCCTCCGGGCAGTCGACCGCGCTCACGTAGGACGGCAGCCCCAGCCGGCGCAGTTCCTCGCGGGTGCCGACGCGGTCCTTGGTGTACAGATCGGTGAAGGAGGAGACGACCAGATCCGGGGTGGCCGCACGGAGCTGCTCGGCGGTGAGGAGCTTCGGGTTGAGCACGGGGACGGTGCCGTAGGCGCTCTGGTACTGCGCCGCCACCTTGGTCTTGAGGTTGGAGGTTCCGGCCATGCGGTCCTGAAGCCCCAGCGCCAGCAGGGTTTCGGTCGAGGACTGGTCCAGCGTGACCACCCGCTGCGGAGGGCGGGCGAACGAGAGGTCGTGACCGCAGCTCTCCACCTTCACCGGCGCGGCGGAAGCGGCCGATGCGGGAGCCGTGGGAGAGGCCGGGGACGCCGGACCGGCGCCGCAGCCGGCCGTCGTGAGCGCCAGCAGAAGCCCGGCGAGAGCAGCGGTACGGGGTTTAGGGGAGATCCTCATGGAACGCAAATGATAGTGGTTTTCACTATCATGTTGTCGAATCCGCCCCAGCGCCCGACCTGAACTCGTCCGGAGGACACCCCCTGTGATCACACCGACGCCCATCGCTTCGGACGCCGCCCACCCGCCACCGCGCTCCATCCTGCGCGAGCGGCGATTCGTCCGGTTGTGGTGCGGCACCACCGCCTCCGGCCTGGCGACCTGGGCGCTGCCGTTCATCCTCGGGCTGGCCGTGCTGGACCGCTCGCTCACCGCCGCCGGCCTCGGAATCGTCCTGGCCGCCCGCACCGTGGGCTTCCTCGTCGCGGTGCCCGTCGCCGGGGTCCTGGCCGACCGGTACTCGCGCCGGGCCGTCGTCCTGTGGGCCGGCCTGGCCGCCGCCCTGGCCACCCCGCTCATCGCGCTGGGCCTTGGCCGCTCGGTCCTGCTCATGAGCGCCGCGGCGGCGGTCGTCGGCGCCGGTCAGGGCGCGTGCCGGCCGGCCTTCCAGGCGCTCACCGCCGAGGTGGTCGACGCCGGCCGGCGCCGGCAGGCCAATGCCGCCCTCACCCTGGCGGTGCGCGTCACGACCTTGGTCGCGCCGACGGCCACCGCACTGGCGGCGGTCGTACTGGACACCTGGACGCTGCTGGTCGGCACCGGCCTGCTGTGGCTGATCGCCGCGCTGCTGCCGTCCCGGAGCCTGCGGGCCCCCGCGCCCGCGGCCGACAGGGCGTCACTGCTGAAGGAGTTCGGCGAGGGCGTGCGCGAGGCACGGCGGCATCCGTGGTTCCTGGCCGGCCTGGCCGCGCTGGCCGCCGTCATCTTCACCGGATACTCCGCCACCGGGGTGGCGCTCCCGCTGGTCAGCCGCGACCGCTACGGGACCGAGGCGGTTCTCGCGGCGGCCCTGACCGCCTACACCCTCGGCGCGCTCGCCGGAGCCGTCCTCGTGGCCCGGTGGAGGCCGCGCGCCCAGGGGTGGGCCGCGCTGGCCGGTCTGGCGCTGTACGGGTTCGCGCCGCTCAGCCTGCTCCTGCCGGTCCACCCGGCGGCGGTGTTCGCCGCCTACGCGATCGCCGGACTGGGCATCGAGTTGTTCAACGTGCCCTGGTTCACCGCCACCCAGCGCGAGGTCGAGCCGCGTCTGCTGGCCCGGGTGTCCTCGCTGGACTTCCTCGTCTCCTACGGCCTGGCCCCCGTCGGCCTGGCCTTCCTCGCCCCGGCCGTCGACGCCTTCGGCCTGCGGCCGGTACTGGCCGTCTGCGCTCTGGTGTGCTTTTCGGCGCCCGTCGCGGCCGCCCTGGTCCCCACCAGCCGGAACTTCTCCCGCCGGGAGAGGCGAACATCGCCTGGTGTGGCCCTGGTGACGCCGACTGAGTAAAAGTAAAAATCCACCCCAGGGAACCCAAAGGGTCGGTATGTCGTCCAAGGGGCGTGCGTGAACATTCCGGACCGGTCGTCCGTTGACCGGCGCGGGGTCCCGCGGAGCGGCACGGGGAAGCGGCCGCCTCGTCGAGCTGGACCTCCTGCGTTTCGTCGCCGCCCTGGCGGTGCTGGCCTTCCACTACTTCATCGCGTTCCGCTCGGTGTGGGGAGAGGTGCCGGCCGAGCTCTTCCCGGCGATCTCCACGGTCTCCGGGCTCGGCATCCTCGGCGTCGAGCTGTTCTTCATGATCAGCGGATTCGTCATCCTGATGAGCATCTGGGGGCGCGGGCTCGGCGCGTTCGCGCTCTCCCGCCTCGTGCGGCTCTACCCGGCCTACTGGATCAGCGTCGGCGTCACCGCCGCGCTGTACGGCCTGACCGCCGCCACGGCGCTGGACCCCAAGCTGGGCCCGGGGGAGTACCTGACGAACCTGACCATGCTCCAGCGCCTGTTCGAGGTCACCGACGCCACCGGCGTCTACTGGTCGCTCTGGGTCGAACTCCGCTTCTACCTGCTCATCTCCGTGCTCGTGGTCGTCGGGGCGACGCTGGGCCGCTGCCTGGTCTTCATGGGCGTCTGGCTGGCCGCCGCGGGCGTCTCCGCCTTCGCGGGCATCGAGAACCACTGGGTCGACCTGATCGTGATGCCCAAGTACGCGGCCTACTTCGTCGGCGGCATGTCCTTCTACCTCATGACCCGGTACGGTCCCCGCCTCGTGCTGTGGTGCACGGCCGGCATCAGCGGCGGACTGGCCGTCGACGCCGCCCTGAACCGCGTGCACGGCCGGATCGACCTGGTCGGCTACGCCGCGATGCCGGTGCCCGACTGGGCGATCGTCGCGACCGTGGTGACCTTCTACGCGCTGATGGCCATGGTGGCCCTGGGCGGGCTGGGATGGCTGCGCGGGCGCGGCCTGGTCGTCCTGGGCGCGATCACCTACCCGGTCTACCTGTTCCACACCGCCGGGGCCGTCCTGATCGTCCCCGCGCTGCGCGACGCGCTGCCGCCCTGGCTGACCGCCCTCGTCACGGTCCTGGCCACGATGGCCTTCTCCTACGCGGTCCACCGGGTGGCCGAGCGGCCCGTCCAGGAGTTCGTGAAGGCCCGCCGGCGGCGCCGCGCCGCCGCCTCCCTCCTGGTCCCCGCCGAGCCCTCGCCGGAGGTCGCGCCGCTGGACCGAAAGGCCTCGGTGCCATAACTGTCCAAGCGCTGGGCATAGTGAAGGGTCTAGGCTCGGGGATATATACGGCGGACACGACAGCCCCGGATGAACAGAGGGTGCGCATGACGGTACGGCGGGTGATGGGCATCGAGACCGAGTACGGCATCTCCGTGCCCGGACAGCCGGGGGCCAACGCGATGGTGACCTCCTCCCAGGTCGTCAACGCCTACCTGGCCGCCTCGGCGGCCCGGGCGCGGCGGGCGCGGTGGGACTTCGAGGAGGAGAACCCCCTGCGCGACGCGCGGGGCTTCGACCTCGCCAGGGAGGTGGCCGACGCCAGCCAGCTCACCGACGAGGACCTCGGCCTGGCCAACGTGATCCTCACCAACGGAGCGCGGCTGTACGTCGACCACGCCCACCCCGAGTACTCCACGCCGGAGTGCACCAACCCCCGGGCCGCGGTGCTCTGGGACAAGGCGGGGGAGCGGGTCATGCACGACGCCGCGGTGCGCGCCTCGGCGATCCCGAGCAACGCGCCGATCCAGCTCTACAAGAACAACACCGACAACAAGGGCGCCTCCTACGGCTGCCACGAGAACTACCTGATGCGGCGCGCCACGCCGTTCGCCGACATCGTCCGGCACCTGACGCCGTTCTTCGTCTCCCGGCAGGTGGTCACCGGCGCCGGGCGCGTCGGCATCGGGCAGGACTCGCGCGGCGAGGGCTTCCAGATCAGCCAGCGGGCCGACTTCTTCGAGGTCGAGGTCGGCCTGGAGACCACGCTCAAGCGGCCGATCATCAACACCCGCGACGAGCCGCACGCCGACCCGGAGAAGTACCGCCGCCTGCACGTCATCATCGGCGACGCCAACATGTCGGAGATCTCCACCTACCTGAAGCTGGGCTCCACCGCGCTGGTCCTGGCCATGATCGAGGACGGCTACTTCACCCGCGACCTCGCCGTGGAGAACCCGGTGCAGGCGCTGCGCGCGGTCTCCCACGACCCCACACTGAAGTACGAGATCACGATGCGCGACGGCCGGAGGCTGACGGCCGTCCAGCTCCAGATGGAATACCTCGAACTGGCCAGGAAGTACGCCGAGACCCGCGGCGGCGCCGGCATGGACGAGCCCACCAAGGACGTCCTGGACCGCTGGGAGTCGGTCCTGACCCGCCTGGCCGAGGACCCGATGCAACTGTCCGGGGAGCTCGACTGGGTCGCCAAGCTGGAGCTCCTGGAGGGCTACCGGACCCGCGACGGGCTGCCGTGGTCGCACCCGCGCCTGCAGCTCGTCGACCTGCAGTACTCCGACATCCGCCCCGACCGGGGCCTGTACAACCGCCTGGTCGCCCGGGGCCGGATGCAGCGCCTGGTGACCGAGGAGGAGGTGCAGCGCGCCGTCGAGGTGCCGCCCAGCGACACCCGCGCCTACTTCCGCGGCCGGTGCCTGAGCCAGTACAGCGAGGCGGTCGCCGCCGCCTCGTGGGACTCGGTCATCTTCGACATCCCCGGCCGCGAGTCCCTGCAGCGCGTCCCGACCCTGGAGCCGCTGCGCGGCACCAAGGCGCACGTGGGCGACCTGTTCGACCGCTGCCGCACCGCCGCCGACCTGGTCACCGCCCTCACCGGCGAGAAGTGAGGGCCCGGGGCCGGACGACGACCGCGCGCAACCGCGCCGGGACCCCACGGTCCCGGCGCGGTTCCGCGTACCCGGGGAGGGTACGGCCGATGCGGGGCCCGCTCCGCGGCGGCCGGGGCGCGTGATCGTCCGAGATTGACGGGAGGGCCGATCCCGGGGTACGTTCCGGGTGTTTTGTGGCGGCGCGGGGGAAATCCGGTGAGATTCCGGTGCGGTCGCGCCACTGTAACCGGCCCTGCGGGGACGGGAGCCAGGTCACTCGGCCGCCACCGACCGACGAAAAGGGACGCGCAATCCCTGAAGGAGGTGCCCGTGAGCCAGATCTCGGCTCCGCACGCCCAGTCCATTTCCGGGCCCGTTTCCCGCCCCATCCCCTGGGCCTCCCTCACCCGCTGGCTGCTCGCCGTACCGGCGCTGCTGCTCCTGGCCTACCTGGTCGCCTTCGACCAGGGGGCGATCTCGCAGGCCGGGAACTACCTGCACGAGCTCATGCACGACGGGCGCCACCTGCTCGGCGTTCCGTGCCACTGAGCCGGAAGTGATCACTCGACTCTTCGTCCGGGGCATGCTCGTCGGGCTGCTCGCCGGACTGCTGGCGGCCGTCTTCGCCTCCACCGTGGGCGAGCCGCACATCGACCGGGCCATCGCGCTGGAGGAGGCCGCAGCCGAGGCCCCCGCGGCGCACTCCCACGGCGCCGGCGAGCCCGCCGGACACGCGCACGAGGACGCCGGCGGGCACTCCCACGGCGAGGACGCCCTCGTCGGCAGGGACGGTCAGCGGTTCGGGCTGTTCCTCGCCCTGGCCCTGTACGGCCTGGCGGTCGGCGGCCTGTTCGCCCTCGCCTACGCGGCCGTGCGGGGCAGGGCGGGGCCCCGCTCGGAACCGGCGCTCGCCGTCGTCCTGGCGGCCGGCGCGTTCGCCGCGGTGGTCCTCGTCCCGTTCCTGAAGTACCCGGCCAACCCGCCCGCCGTCGGCGATCCCGGGACGATCGGCCAGCGCACCACGCTCTACCTGGTCGCGGTGGCCATCGGGATCCTCGCCGTCGCCGCGGGAGCCGCCACCCACCGGTACGCCGCCCGCAGCGAACCCTGGCGGCGCTGGCTCGCGGCGGGCGCGGCGACGCTGCTCCCCGTGGCCGCCGCCTGGATCCTGCTGCCCGGGGTCGACGAGGTGCCCGAGGGCTTCCCCGCCGGCCTGCTGTGGGACTTCCGGATCGCCTCCCTGGGCACCCAGGCGGTCTTCTGGCTCGGCGTCGGCGCCCTGTTCGCCCTCGCCTGCGCTCTCGGCCGCACCGGCGAGGCCGCCGCGCGCCCGCGTACCCCGGTGTGAGGGGCGGTCCGGAGGGCACCCGGCTGCTGCTGGTCTGCCACGCCTCGACGCCGGCGACGGCCCGGGCCGCGTTCCCGCACGACGAACCGCTCGACGGGCAGGGCCTGCGCCGCGCCGGCGCGCTGGCCGGCGGACTCGGCCCCGGCTGGAGCGGCCCGGCCGCCCAGGGACACCTGGGCGGCCTGGGACACCCGGGCGCCCCGGAGGTTCCGGACGGCGGCCGGAGCGGCACGGCGGGTCCGCACGTTCCGGATGGTCCGGACGGTCCGGTGGATCCGCCCGGCGTCCGGGGCCCGGCGGCTCTGCGGGCGCCCGAACGGCGGTGCCTGCAGACGGCCGAGGCGCTCGGCCTGCGGGCCGGACCCGACCCGCTCCTGGCCGACTGGGACCACGGCCGCTGGCGCGGCATGACGCTCGCCGAGGTCGAGGCCGCCGAACCCGCGGAGCTCGCCGCCTGGCTCACCGACCCGGCGGCCGCGCCCCACGGCGGCGAATCCGTGCTCGACCTCCTCGGCCGGGTGTCCGGCTGGCTCTCCGCGGTGGCGCCGGGCAGGACCGTCGCCGTCACCCATCCCGCCGTCGTCCGCGCCGCGGTCGTCCACGCGCTGGACGCCCCCGCCCGGTCGTTCTGGCGCGTCGACGCCGCGCCGCTGACCCGCGTCGCCCTCACCGGGCGCGGCGGCCGGTGGCGGCTCCGCCTTCCCGCATGACCGCTCCCTCCGCACGGCCCACCCCGCAGGACCCATCCCCATGACCCACCCCGAGGAGATGCCGACGGTGCGCGACTCGCACTACCCCTTCACCGCGATCGTGGGTCTTGAGGACCTCAAACTCGCCCTGATCCTCAACGCCGTCTCCCCGCGCGTCGGCGGCGTGCTGGTCCGAGGGGAGAAGGGCACCGCCAAGTCCACGATCGTGCGGGCGCTGGCCGCGCTGCTGCCGCCCGTGGAGGTCGTGCGGGGCTGCCGCTTCTCCTGCGACCCCGCCGCCCCCGACCCCCGCTGCCCCGACGGGCCCCACGGCGCGCCCGGGCCGGAGCCCGGCGAGGCGGCCGTCCGCCCGGCCCGCCTGGTGGAGCTGCCCGTCGGCGCCGCAGAGGACCGCCTCGCCGGCTCCCTCGACCTCGAACGCGCCCTCACCGAGGGCGTGAAGGCCTTCGAACCCGGCCTGCTGGCCGCCGCCCACCGCGGCGTGCTCTACGTCGACGAGGTCAACCTCCTCCACGACCACCTGGTCGACCTGCTCCTCGACGCGGCCGCGCTCGGCACCTGCTACGTCGAGCGCGAGGGCGTGTCGGTACGGCACGCCGCCCGCTTCCTGCTGGTGGGGACCATGAACCCCGAGGAGGGCGAGCTGCGCCCGCAGCTGCTCGACCGGTTCGGCCTCACCGTCGAGGTCAGGGCGTCTCGGGAGGTGCATGAGCGGGCCGAGGTGGTCCGGCGCCGGCTGGCCTACGACGCCGCCCCGGAGGCCTTCGCCGAGGCCTGGGCCGGGCAGGAGGCGGCTCTGGCCGCGCGGATCGCCGAGGCGCGGGACCGGGTCGCCCGGGTGGCGCTGCCGGACTCCGCGCTGCGGCGGATCGCCGCCGTGTGCGCGGGCTTCGAGGTGGACGGCCTGCGCGCCGACCTCGTCACGGCGAGCGCCGCCATCGCGCACGCCGCCTGGCAGGGCCGCAGCGAGGTCACCGCGGCCGACGTCCGCGAGGCCGCCCGGCTCGCCCTCCCGCACCGCCGCCGCCGCGATCCCTTCGACGCGCCCGGCCTGGACGAGTCCCGGCTCGACGACCTCCTCGACGCGATCCCCGACGACGATCCCGGCGCCCCCGAGGGCGGACCCGGCGGCCCGGAGGGCGATGGCGGAGGGGACGGCGGCGGGGGTTCCGGCGGCCCGGACGGCTCCGCGCCCTCTGCCGGGCCCTCCTCGGCGTCCTCCTCCGGGCCGTCCTCCTCCGGGCCGTCCTCCGGACCGGACGGCGACGAGGGCTCCCGCTCCGGCGCCGACGGGGCGCCGGCCGGTGACGCGTCCCGGGAACCGGAAGGCCCCGCGCCCGCCGGCGGGCCCGGCGCGCCGCCGTCCGGGTCCGGCCCGGAGGACGGGTCCTCCGCCGAGGCCGGGCCGTCCGGCGCGCAGAGCGCGGGCCCGGGCCGGGAGCAGGTGGCCGAGGCCGACCCGGTCCGCCGGGCCCGCCTGTTCACCGTGCCCGGCCTCGGAGCCGGAGCGCCGGGGCGGCGGTCGCGGGCCAGGACGCCCCTCGGGAAGACCACCGGCGCCCGGGTCCCCGACGGCCGCCCGGGCTCCCTCCACCTGCCGGCGACCGTCCTGGCCGCCGCGCCGTACCAGCGGGAGCGCGGCAGGAGCGGCCCGGGCCTGCTGGTGCGCCGCGGCGACCTGCGCGAGGCCGTGCGGGAGGGGCGCGAGGGCAACCTGGTGCTGTTCACCGTCGACGCCAGCGGCTCCATGGCGGCCCGCCGCCGCATGCAGGCGGTCAAGGCGGTCGTGCTCGGCCTGCTGCTCGACGCCTACCAGCGCCGCGACAAGGTCGGCCTGATCACCTTCCGCGGCACCGGCGCCGATCTCGTCCTGCCGCCCACCTCCTCCGTGGAGGCGGGAGCGGCCCGGCTGCGCGAGCTGCCCACCGGCGGGCGCACCCCGCTGGCCGCCGGGCTCGTCCGGACGGCCGAGGTGCTGCGCGTGGAACGGCTCCGCGACCCGGCCAGACGACCGCTGCTGATCCTGGTGACCGACGGCCGGGCCACCTCCGGCACGCTGGAGCAGTCCCACCGCGCCGCGGCGCTGCTGACGGGGACGGCCGCGGTGGTGGTGGACTGCGAGGACGGGTACGTCCGCCTCGGCCTGGCCCGGTCGCTGGCCGCCAGGATGGGCGCCGAGACCGTGCGCCTGGACGACCTGACCGGCCTCGGCGACCTGGTCCGCCGGCGGCGGACCGCCGCATGAGCCCGGACGCGACCGCCCCGGCACCGATCCCCGCCCCGGCGCCGCCTCCGATCCCGGTACCGCCTCCGATCCCGGTACCGACACCGGCCCCGACCCCGGTACCGACCCCGACCCCGAGAAAGGCGTGACATGCCACAGGGCAGACCTGCCAGCGTGCCCGACGACGGCCTGACCACCCGGCAGCGCCGCGCCCGGCCGCTGCTGATCGTGCACACCGGCCCCGGCAAGGGCAAGTCCACCGCGGCCTTCGGCCTGGCCCTGCGCGCCTGGAACCAGGGCTGGCCGATTGGGGTGTTCCAGTTCGTCAAATCCGCCAAGTGGCGCATCGGCGAGGAGCGGGCGCTGCGCGTCCTCGGCGACTCGGGCGAGGGCGGGCCGGTCTCCTGGCACAAGATGGGGGAGGGCTGGTCCTGGATCCAGCGCCCCGGCAGCGAGGCCGACCACGCCGCCGACGCCCGGGAGGGCTGGGAGCAGATCAAGCGCGACCTGGCCGCGGAGACCTTCCGCCTCTACGTGCTGGACGAGTTCACCTATCCGATCACGTGGGGCTGGATCGACGTCGAGGACGTGCTGGCCGCCCTGGCGGACCGCCCCGGGAGCCAGCACGTCGTGATCACCGGCAGGGACGCCGACCCGCGCCTGGTCGAGGCCGCCGACCTCGTCACGGAGATGGGCAAGGTCAAGCACCCCATGGACGCGGGGCAGAAGGGCCAGAAGGGCATCGAATGGTGACCGCCGACACACCCGGCCGGGCCGTCTGGGCCGTCCGCCGGGCCGTCCACCGGGCCGGGTGCGCGGTCCGGCCGGCCGGCCGTACCGGGGCGCGGCGGGCATGAGCGTCTCCGCGCCCCGGCTGGTGATCGCCGCCCCGGCCTCCGGGGCCGGCAAGACCACCGTCGCCACCGGCCTCATGGCCGCGCTGACCCGCCGCGGGCTGGCGGTCTCCCCGCACAAGGTCGGGCCCGACTACATCGACCCCGGCTACCACGCCCTGGCCACCGGCCGGCCCGGACGCAACCTCGACCCGTGGCTGGTCGGGGAGGACCTCGTGGTGCCGCTGTTCCTGCACGGCGCGGCGGGGGCCGCCATCGCGGTGATCGAAGGGGTCATGGGCCTCTACGACGGCGCGGGATCCGGTGAGTTCGCCTCCACCGCGCACGTCGCGCGCCTGCTGGACGCCCCGGTCGTCCTCGTCGTCGACGCGGCCCGGCAGAGCAGGTCCGTGGCCGCGCTGGTGCACGGCTTCGCCTCCTACGACACCCGGCTCAGATTCGGCGGGGTGATCCTCAACCGGGTCGGCTCGCAGCGGCACGAGAGCCTGCTGCGCGAGGCCCTCGCCGAGAGCGGCGTCCCGGTCCTGGGCGCGATCCGCCGCAGCGACGCCGTCACCGTGCCCTCCCGCCACCTCGGCCTCGTCACCGCCGCCGAGCACGGCGCCGGGGCGGCCGGGGCGATGGACGCCGCCGAGGCGCTCGTCGCGGACTCCTGCGATCTGGACGCGCTGGTACGGCTGGCGCGCACGGCCCCGCCGCTGCCCGGCCGCCCGTGGAGCCCGGACCTCGCCGTGCGCACCGCCGTGCGCACCGCCGTGCCCGCCCACGTGCCCGCCGCACCGGTCACCGCCGCCGCCCCTGCGTCCGCCGCCGCGTCCTCCGCGTCCTCCGCGTCCGCGGGGGCGCACCCCGCCGTGCGAGGCGTGCCGGACCTACACGGCGCGCCGGACGGATCGGATGCGTGGGACGGATCGGACAGCGTCCGGATCGCCGTCGCCGGGGGCAGGGCCTTCACCTTCGGATACACCGAGCAGGCCGAACTGCTGGCCGCGGCCGGAGCCGAGCTCGCCGTGTTCGACCCGCTCACCGACGAGGACCTGCCCGAGGGCAGCCGGGGCGTCGTCATCGGCGGAGGGTTCCCCGAGGTCTACGCCGACGAGCTGTCGGCCAACGAGCCGCTGCGCCGGCGGATCGCCGCGTTCGGCGGACCGATCGCGGCCGAGTGCGCCGGCCTGCTCTACCTCGCGCGGTCCCTGGACGGCAGGCCGATGTGCGGGGTCGTCGGAGCCGAGGCGGAGATGACCGGCAGACTCACCCTCGGCTACCGCGACGCGGTCGCCGTCCGCGACTCGGTGCTGACCAGGGAGGGGGAGCGCTACCGGGGCCACGAGTTCCACCGCACGGCGGTGGACCCCGCCCCGGAGCGCCCGCTGTTCCGCTGGCGGGGAGGGGCCGACGGGTTCGCCGACGGCCGGGTCGCCGCCTCCTACCTGCACCTGCACTGGGCCGGCCACCCCCACCTGGCCGCGCGGCTGGCCGCGGAGTGCGCCCGTCCCGGGGACCGGGCGGGCCGGCCGCCGGGCCCGCTGACCGTCGGCCGCCGGGCCCGCTGACCGCCGGCCGCCGGACCCGTTCCGCCGGCCGCCGGACCCGGCAGGGCGGCCGGCGGCTCCCGGTCGGCCCCGTACCGGGTCACCTCGCGAACGAGTCGGGAGGCAGCCGCGCGGCCGGGAGACGGGGCGGATCCACCGCCACCCCCTCCATTCGGAGGACCGCCGAGAGCAGGCGCGCGGCGTGGTCGGCGGTGATCCGGTCCGAGGGGTCGCGCCGGAGCAGCCCCTCCAGCACCCGGCGGAGCGGTCCCGCCTTCACCGGCGGAGAGGGGGCGCGGTGCGCGGCCTCGCCCAGCACCGCCAGGGAGTCCGAACCGGGGTACGGCGGGCGGCCCTCCACCGCGAAGTACAGGCTCGCCCCGAACGACCACAGGTCGGCCGCGGGGCTCGCGGTACGGCCGTGGAGCCGCTCGGGCGCGACGTAGGCCGGCGCGCAGTGCAGCGGCACCGTGGTCGACGCGCTCGGATCCCCGTTCAACGCCGCGATGCCGAAGTCCGACAGCACCACCCGGTCACCCGTCAGCAGGATGTTGCCGGGATTGATGTCCCGGTGCAGCACTCCCGCTCCGTGCGCGTGCCGCAGTCCTCCCAGCAGTTGGAAACCGATCCACGCGGTCCAGTGCACGGGAAGATGACCCAGATGGGACACCGTCTCCTTCAGGGACAGCGCCTCCAGCAGCTCCATCACGATCCAGAGCCGTCCGCCTTCTTCCAGCAGGTCGTGCACCGCGACCACCGCCGGGTGGCTCAGCCGCGCCGCCGAACGCGCCTCGCGCATCGCCCGCCGCCGTGCGCCGTCCAGATCAGCGCCGTCCGCGCGGAACAGCGGCTGAATCTCCTTGATCGCCACATCGCGCCGGAGCCGCAGGTCGTGGGCGCGCCAGATGATTCCCGGACCGTCCCTCCCGGTCGGCGAAATCAGTTGATACCGATCCCCCAGCGGTCGCATCTTTCCCGTTGCCATGATTCACCTGTTGCACGTAGAGACCGGGCCCCTCCGGGCATTCATGGTTTCATCTGGAACGGTGCACCAGCGGGCCGCGACATGTATCGCCTATAACGATTAAGTTGCGCGCATGTCGTGAAATATTATTTTTTTGTCCTTTTCCGGTATGAGGGTCGACCGGAAAGGCCTTTCTCGTCTGTCCGAGACGGATCAGGCCGCACTGTGGCGACGCAGATTCACCAGCATCGCGTACGTCTGCTCGGACGTCAGCCGGGCCGCCGGATCCTTGCGGAGCAGTCCCCGCAGCACGGGCTCCAGGGCTCCGGCCCGCTTCGGCGCGCGGGGCGGCTCCTGCAGCGCGGCCATCAGCGCGGCCATGGAGTCCACCGTGCGGAACGGCGTCCTGCCCTCCACGGCCATGTACAGCGTGGCGCCGAACGACCACATGTCCGCCTCGCGGGTGCCGCCCCTGCCCTGCAGGGTCTCCGGCGCGATGAACGCCGGGGTGCCGCGCATCGAGGTCGTCGCGGTGCTCTCGAACCCCGCGAAGCCGAAGTCCGCCAGCACCACCCGGTCGCCGGTCAGCATGATGTTGGCGGGCTTGATGTCCCGGTGGACCACCCCGCCGTCGTGCGCGTGCCGGAGCGCCTCCAGCAGTCGCCGCCCCATCTTCGCCACGAGCTCCGCGGGGAGCGGACCCGCCTGCACCACGGTGTCGTGCAGGGTCAGCGCCTCCAGGAACTCCATGACGATCCAGAGGCGCTCGGCCTCCTCGGCCAGGTTGTGCACGGTCACGATGCCCCGGTGGCTCAGGCGGGCGGCCATCCGCGCCTCCTTGACCACCCGGCGCCGCCGCTCGGCCGCGCCGGGTCCCGGCGGCAGGGCGATCTCCTTGAGGGCGACGTCCCTCTCCAGCAGCAGGTCGTAGGCCCGCCATACGACGCCTGTCGCCCCCTGTCCCACGGGGGCGACGAGCTGGTACCGGCCGGCGACGATGGTGCTCACGGGGCAATGATCCCAGGAAACGGAGGCGAAGGCCTACTTGGACCGCTCCACAGGTGATCGATCCCCCTGAAAAGGCATGGATCTACGCTGTAAGGGGCCTCAGATGAGACCGATTCCGAGGATGAGGGTCCCCGCCGCCAGGGAGATCCCGCCGAGCGCCGCCAGCCAGATGAGCCGGTTGGGCGCGGTGTCCGAGGGGCGCACCACCGACAGGAAGAAGCCGAGGGGCATCAGGACCGGCGCGGCAGCGATCAGTCCCCGCGTCAGGCCCTTCATGTCCTCCGACAGGTCGGCCCGGTCGATGTAGAGCAGGGCGACCAGTGCGAAGAGCACCAGGACGCCCGCATGGGCGTGGCCCGCCCGCCACAGGCCGCGCCGGACCGGGTTGTCCAGGTATCCAGGGATGTCGCGCATGATGTGCGCAAGCAGGGAGGCCCCGCCGAAGGCCACGGCGGGAACGGTGACGAGCAGCACCCCGGCGGTGCTCAGGGACGACGGTGACATGCGGAGGGCCTCCCATTTGGATAGTGATGGTGTCCAATTATTGGGTAGCACTGCTATCCGGTCAAGGGATGGATTTGCCCCGGAGGCGGAGGGGGAGGTTGTCTGGCGGGTACGACCGGGTACGACCCGGGCGGCGGGCAAAGATCGCGGGCTGATCCGCGCGAAATGTCGGCCGGTTCGGGGAAGATACGAAGTGCAGACGTCCCCCAGGCGGAGGTGCCACAGATGGCGAGCAAGGACACCGGCGGCCAGAAGCAGACCGGCCGGACCGACCGTGAGGCCGAGGAGGTCGAGGCCTCCTCGACCTCCGACGTCCAGGAGCGCCAGGAGAAGCTCTCGGACGACGTCGACTCGATCCTGGACGAGATCGACGAAGTCCTCGAAGAGAACGCAGAGGAGTTCGTCCGGTCATATGTCCAGAAAGGCGGAGAATAGTAGAAAATGTCTGAATTTTGAATCAGGGGTAAGTGCGGACTCGGCGGAGAGTTCTCAGACTTGTCCTGACTGTGGACCGGCCAGGCCGGTCACCGAGTTCGGGCTTACCAGGAGAATGGCGGACGGGCTGGCCCGCTATTGCAAGGAGCGCTTTCGGAAGCGCTCCGTCGCGAGCCACCGCAAACGGAAGGGGGAGCAGGGGAAACGGTCCGGGAGCGGGTCGTTGCCCCTGAGGGGCACACGTTCTGTCCCCGATGCAAGCGGATCAAGCCGCACGCCGGATTCGGAAGCAACCGTTCGAAGAGGGACGGCTTCGCCGCCTACTGCAAGCCCTGCCGCACCCGGGTGATGCGGGCCAACAAGACCAAGAAGCACGGCAGTGAGCGAAACCACCTCCTGGAACTGCGATACGGCATCACCGAGGCCGACCGGATGCTCGACCGGCGGAAGGGGCGGTGCGCGGTCTGCTGGACGCGTCCGGCGGGGCACGTCGACCACGACACGGGTGGGGCGCGGCACGCGCTCTGCCTGCCCTGCAACAGCGGTCCGGGTCAGTTCCGGGACGGCGTGCGGGTGGTCGAGGCGGCGATCCGCCATCTCAGGGAGGCCTGGGGTGAGACCACCGACGAGGAGGAGATCGCCCGTCTCGCCGCCGCCGAGGACGAGGTGTGGCGCGGGCTGCTCGAGACCGTCAGCTGATCAGGTGAACGGTCGCGATCTCGAAGGGGCGCAGCGGTAGCCGTACGGCGCCGTCGGCGACCCGCAGCCGCTCGCCCGCCGCGCCGAGCAGGTCGGCGCGGCGGGCGGCGGTGAAGGAGCCGCGGATCACGGCCTCGGTGGCGGCGGGATGCTCGGCGACCAGGCGGACCTCCAGCGCGCCGCCGCGCTCGCGCAGCGCGGTCAGCACCACGCCGGGGCCCTCGACGGAGAGCCGCCCGACGGAGAGCCGCCCGACGGAGAGCCGCCCGACGGTGTCCGCCACGCGGCCGGCCGCGGGAGGGACGCGGCCGTCGCGTCCCGAGCCCGGTACGGCCAGCAGTTCGTGGCGGTACTCCTCGGCCAGGCGCGGCAGGCCCGCCTCGTCCCAGGTGCCCGTGTGCGGGAGCACGGCGAAGCGCATCGCGGTGGGACCGGGGCACTGGGCGGCGGGGGTGGGCAGCGGGGGACCGGCGGGCCGTTCGCGACGGGCGTTGCGGTCGCGCGACAGGTGGCCGACGGAGCGGAGCAGGGTCAGGGCGAGTTCCCCGCCGGTCAGCTCGTACTCGGTGACCTGGTCGAGCAGGACGGCGAGCCCGCCCGCCGCGACGAAGCCCTCGGCGGGGAAGGTGGGCAGGGGGTGCTCGCCGCAGCCGCCCTCGGCGGTCAGGCCGCGCCGGACGACGGCCAGCTGCCCCTCGGCGAAGGACTCGGCGGCGGGCCGGGGGAGCGGGGCGTGCCAGCGGACGCGGTGGTCGCGGGCGCGGTTGTCGAAGGAGGTCTCCAGCCGCAGGTACGGCTCGCCCGCGCGGAGCTCGGCGCGGGTGGTGACGGTGACGGTCTCGGTGGCGGCGGACCGGCCGTCCTCTCCGGACGCGGCGGGCCAGCGGTAGGTGCGCCGGATCTCCAGCACGGACACCAGCGGTCCGGCGCAGACGCTCTCGACCTCGACGGAGACGGGGACGTCGACCAGGAGGTCGCGGCGGGGCGGCGCGTGGTCGTAGGTGTCCCCGGCGTCGCCGCCATCGACGATGCGGCCGACGCCGCGGGCCTGCGCGTCGCGGGAGGTGAGGGAGAGGGTGCCGTCGGGGGCGACGGCGACGCGGAGCAGTCCGTTGTCGAGGACGCCCTCGGCGGGGCGGATCCAGCCGTGGCCGGCCGCGGGGGGCGCGGCGGGGCGGGACGCGGCGGCCCGTTCCGGTCGGAGCGGTGTCTGCGCCGGGGGCGGTCCCGCCGGAGGGAGCCCTCCGGGAGGTTCCGCAGGGGGAGGCGCGGCGGCGGAGGCGGGGGCCGCGGTCAGGACGGTGCGGCCGAGGGGCGGGACGGTGACGAGGGCGGCGACGGTGACGACCGGTTCGGCGAGGGTCCGCACGCGCCAGGGGCCGGGCCGGGCGGCCGCGCCGTCGAGGACGGCGCGGCGCAGGGCGGCGTAGTCGTACCCGGGCGAGCCGTGGCGGCCCACGACGACGGTGAACAGGTCCTCCTCGGCACTCCAGGAGACGATCTCCTGGCCGGAGGCCTCACGGTCGTGGATCCGGCCGAGGAGCCGGGTGAGGTCGTCCACGACGGTCTCGTCGAGCAGGGTGGGGGCGAGTTCGAGCCGCTGCAGCGGCACCGGTTCCCCGTCGGGGCCGAGCAGGCGGGAACGGGACTCGGGCAGGTCGGCGAGGACCAGGGCGGTCCGGGTGAAGGGGGAGGGGTTGACGGTCACGAGCCGGTCGCGGCCGGCCCGGTCGGCGAGGGAGGCGCTGACCAGGTCGACGACGGCCTGGCCGGTCTGCTCGGCCTCGGCGATGCGGGCGGCGACCTGCTGGGCGGTCTCGTCGGACCCGCAGCCGGTGACGGAGTCGTGCCCGCTGCAGGCGATGAGGCGGCGCCAGGCCGCGTCCAGGAGCCGCCGGACGGCGGAGCCGTCGCCGGGCGGCCAGAGGGCGGCCAGCGGTTCGGCGTAGCGGATGAGGACGCGTTCGGCGCGGGCCATGGCCCGCTTGACGGGGATGCGGGCGGAGACGACGCCGGGCAGGAGGTGGGCGCGGGCGTGGGAGCGCAGCTCGCCCTCCACCACGGGCAGGCCGTCGACGGACGGGCCGCGGGCGGCGAGGTACTCGCCGAGGGTGGCCAGCCGCAGCCCGGCCGCGGCGATGCCCGGATCGGGGGTGGTGTGGTCGTTGCCGTACATGGCCAGCACGGGGCCGTCCGGGTGCCAGGGGCGCAGGGCCTCGGTGAGGGCGGCCAGCCGGTCGGCCAGTGCCTCGCCGGGGCCGCTGAGCAGGTGGGCGGCGTTGCCGTACCCGCCGGGGAGGTACTGGGTGCGGATGGTGCTGCCGTCCGCGCCGGTCCACGCGAAGGCGGCGCGGTCGACGCGGGCGGGCACGCCGCGCCAGAGGCAGGCGTGCTCGAACCCGGCCAGCCGGAGGATCTGCGGCAGCTGGGCGCAGTGGCCGAACTGGTCGGGGAGGTAGCCGACGCGCATCGCGCCGCCGAGCGCCTCGGCGCCGCGCACGCCGTACTCGAGGTTGCGGATGAGGGTCTCGCCCGCGCACAGGAACGCGTCGGCCAGGACGAGCCACGGCCCGGCCGCGAGCCGGCCCCCGGAGACGAGGGATCCGACCAGCGCTCTGCGCTCGGGCCGCACCTCCAGGTAGTCCTCCAGCGCGGCGAGCTGGCCGTCCATGGTGAAGCGGTGGGCGGGGTCGGCGGCCAGGTCGTCGAGGACCCGGTCGAGCATGCGGACCAGCCCGGCGCGGAAGCGCTGGAAGGGCAGGTACCACTCGCGGTCCCAGTGGGTGTGCGGGACGACGATGATCCCGGTGGTCCCGGTGGTCCCGGTGGTCCCGGTGGTCCCGGTGACGTCGGCGTCAGGCGTCATGGGTCCCCCCGGGTGAGTCCGCTCCGATGATTGCCCGCGCGGCCACGATATCGGCGGTGCGCGCGGCGGGGGCGGGATGCCGGGGATACGGGGACCCGGGCGGACCGGGTTCGCGCTGGGCTGATCGAGGGGAGTGCATGGGGGACGGATAGGTGAGTAGGGTCAGGCGTTAGGCGAGCACACTGGAAGGCTGTCGGCCTTGCCCTCCGGCGTCGCTCGAACATGTACGGAAGTCTTGGAGGGAGTCGCGTGGCATCGCACAGGGACCTGCCCGCCGGCATGGTGAACCACATCTTCACGAACACCGGCAACTCCTCGTTCACCGAGTTCGTCGGGTCCTACGCGCCGGAGCTGCTGCCCGGCCGCAACGACAACCTGGCGACGCCGGTCGGCGACCGGATCGCGCACGCGACCACGATCGTCGCGGCCACCTGCGCCGGAGGCGTGGTGCTGGCCGGAGACCGCCGGGCCACCTCCGGCAACATCATCGCCCAGCGGGAGATCGAGAAGGTCTTCCGGACCGACGACCACTCGTGCATGGGCATCGCCGGGGCGGCGAGCACCGGCATCGAGATGGCCCGCCTCTACCGGGTGGAGCTGGAGCACTACGAGAAGATGGAGGGCCGCACGCTCTCGGTGGCGGGCAAGGCCAACCGGCTCGCCACGATGATCCGCGGCAATCTGGCGATGGCGATGCAGGGCCTGGTGGTGGTGCCGCTGTTCGCGGCCTACGACCCCGACATCGACGGCGGCCGGATCTTCAGCTACGACGTGGGCGGCGGGCCGTACGAGCAGTTCCACCACCACGCGATCGGCTCCGGTTCGATCTTCGCGCGGGGCGCGCTGAAGAAGCTCTACCGGGAGGGGGCCTCTCCCGAGGACACCGTGATGGCGCTCATCCAGTCGCTGTACGACGCGGCCGACGACGACTCGGCGACCGGCGGGCCCGACGTGACCCGCAGGATCTGGCCGGTGGTCGCCACGATCACCGCCGACGGGTTCCGCAGGCTGCCCGACGACGAGGTCGCCGAGTACGTCCAGACGACCGTGGCCGGCCGCATGACCAACCCCGACGGTCCCGTCGCCCCGCTGCGCTGACACGAGCCCCGCTGACACGAGAGGAAGAGCACCACGGTGTCCATGCCCTTTGGATATGCGTCCCCTGAGCAGATCATGCGGGACAAGGCGGACTACGCGCGCAAGGGCATCGCGCGCGGCCGCAGTGTGGTCGTGCTCCAGTACGAGCACGGCATCCTGTTCGTCGCCCCCAACCCCTCCCGGGCCCTGCACAAGATCAGTGAGATCTACGACCGGATCGGGTTCGCCGCGGTCGGCCGCTACAACGAGTTCGAGGCGCTGCGGCTGGGCGGCATCCGCTACGCCGACATCAACGGCTACACCTACGACCGCTCGGACGTCACCGCGCGCGGCCTGGCCAACCTGTACGCGCAGAACCTCGGGCAGATCTTCACCGAGTCGATCAAGTCGTTCGAGGTGGAGGTGGTCGTCGCCGAGGTCGGCGACACCCCGGAGACCGACGCGATCTACCGGCTGACCTTCGACGGCTCGGTCTTCGACGAGCACGGCATGGCCGCGATGGGCGGCCAGGCGGAGGCGGTGACCACCCGGCTCAAGGAGCACTACCGGGAGGGCATGACCCTGGCGCAGGCGCTGGAGGCGGCGCTGGCCGCGCTGACCGAGCCGGGCGGCGAGCGTCCCCCGGTGGGGCAGCTGGAGGTGGCGGTGCTCGACCGCAACCGCGAGCACCGCAAGTTCCAGCGGCTCGTCGGCCCCCGGCTGGAGGCGCTGCTCGCCGAGGCCGCGGCCGGGGCGGCCGCGCAGGCGCCGCCCCAGGAATCGGAGTCCGCGCCGGGGGCCGTCTCCGCTCCGGAGCGCGGCACCGGTCCGGCGGACGGTCCGGCGACCGGCCCCGAGGGCGACATCGACACCGGCTCCGGCGGCTGACCGCTTCCCGGAAAGGGCGTGCGGCGGGCCCGTCGTCACCCCTTTCCGGGGACATGTGAGGCGGATCACGGCGTTTCGGTCCAACCGATCGGCTCGGGGCGGCGTCGTACCGGGCATGAAGCGATCCCTTGCCGCGGCCGGCGCCGCGTTCGCCCTCACCCTGACCGGGACGACCGCGGCGCAGGCCGCGGCGGTCCCGGACTTCCCCGACCCCAAGGTCTTCGGCACCTCGTTCCAGCGTGACCCGGGCCACGACTTCACCAAGCGCGTCAGCTCCCGCAAGGACGGCGTCCTGCGCGGCTGGATCACCTACGTCGGCGCCGGCCACGTCGAGTACGAGCCGATCAGGTGGAAGAACGCCGAGCACGTCGAGGGCTACTTCGTGGGCCCGCCGGAGGGCGACGCGACCGCCTACGCCTCACCGGTCGCCAAGAACGTCGTCTACCTCAGCGCCTTCGGCTGCGGCACGGCCAGGGCGGGCACGACCGTGAGCGCGAAGACCGGCCTGGGCGTCAAGCGCTGCTCCCGCAAGGCGCTGCTGGCCGACGCGAAGAAGCACAGGATGCCCGGCTTGATCACCGTCCACAAGGGCAAGATCGTCAAGTTCCGGGAAATCTACACTCCCTGACTCCGCTTACGCCGCCGGTGGCGGGGGCATAAGGTCCGCGACCGAAAACCCCCACTGATCCCTCCCGAGAGAGGGGTTCGGCGAATAGTGTGAGGAAATGGATCGTCGCATCTTCGGGCTTGAGAACGAGTACGGCGTCACCTGCACGTTCCGGGGGCAGCGGCGGCTGTCCCCCGACGAGGTCGCCCGCTACCTTTTCCGCCGGGTCGTCTCGTGGGGCCGGTCCAGCAACGTCTTCCTCCGCAACGGTGCGCGCCTCTACCTGGACGTCGGCAGCCACCCGGAGTACGCCACCCCCGAGTGCGACAACGTCATCGAGCTGGTGACGCACGACAAGGCGGGCGAGCGCATCCTGGAGGGCCTGCTCCTGGACGCCGAGAAGCGGCTCCGCGAGGAGGGCATCGCCGGCGACATCTACCTGTTCAAGAACAACACCGACTCGGCCGGCAACTCCTACGGCTGCCACGAGAACTACCTGGTCGGCCGGCACGGCGAGTTCGGCCGCCTGGCGGACGTGCTGATCCCCTTCCTGGTCACCCGGCAGATCATCTGCGGCGCCGGCAAGGTGCTGCAGACGCCGCGCGGAGCGGTCTACTGCGTCTCCCAGCGGGCCGAGCACATCTGGGAGGGCGTCTCCTCGGCGACCACCCGGTCGCGGCCGATCATCAACACCCGCGACGAGCCGCACGCCGACGCCGAGCGCTTCCGCCGCCTGCACGTCATCGTCGGCGACTCGAACATGAGCGAGGCGACCATGCTGCTCAAGGTCGGCGCGACCGACCTGGTGCTGCGCATGATCGAGGCGGGCACGGTGATGCGCGACCTGTCGCTGGAGAACCCCATCCGGGCCATCCGCGAGGTCTCCCACGACATGACCGGCCGCCGGCGGGTGCGCCTGGCCAACGGCCGGGAGGCGTCCTCGCTGGAGATCCAGCAGGAGTACCTCGCCAAGGCCCGCGACTTCGTGGACCGGCGCGGCGGCGACGAGATCAGCCACCGGGTGCTGGAGCTGTGGGAGCGCACGCTCAACGCGGTCGACACGGGCAACCTGGACCTGGTGGCGCGGGAGATCGACTGGGTGACGAAGTACCAGCTGATCGAACGCTACCGCGCCAAGTACGACCTGCCGCTCTCCAGCCCGAGGGTCGCCCAGCTCGACCTGGCCTACCACGACGTGCACCGCCGCCGCGGGCTGTTCTACCTGCTGCAGAAGCGCGGGGCGGTCGAGCGGGTGGCCTCCGACCTGAAGATCTTCGAGGCCAAGTCGGTGCCGCCGCAGACCACCCGGGCGAAGCTGCGCGGCGAGTTCATCCGGCGCGCGCAGGAGAAGCGGCGCGACTTCACCGTCGACTGGGTGCACCTGAAGCTCAACGACCAGGCACAGCGGACCGTGCTGTGCAAGGACCCGTTCCGCAGCGTGGACGAGCGGGTGGACAAGCTGATCGCGGGCATGTGACGGCGGGTCCGCCGCCCGCGGCGGGCGCGGAGCGTGCGCCGGGATGAACGTTTCACCGCTTATCCCGGCCGTATGCGGCAGTCGGATAGTGTGGCGCGAACCTGACGTCTGCTTGAGGGATATCGAATGCGCCGCCGCAGCCTGGCCGTACTGGCCGCAGTGCCTCTGTTGTTCGCCGCAGCCTGCGGCACCGATCAGAGCGGCACCGAGTCCGCCGCCGGCAGCGGCATCAAGGTGACGGGTGACGTCGGCAAGAAGCCGACGGTGACCTTCCCGACGGGCACGCCCGCGAAGAAGTCCGTCGAGGAGACGGTCAAGGACGGCTCCGGAGCGGAGTTCAAGGTCGGCGACAAGGTCGTCGTCAACTACACGGTCTACACGTGGGACGGCAAGACCAACCCCGCGGCCATGTCGACCTACGACACGGGTTCCCCGGAGACCATCCCGGTCAGCGACCAGTTGCCGGCGGTTCTGAAGGACGCGTTCGTCGGAGCCCGGCCGGGTGGCCGCCACATCGCCGTGGTGGCTCCCGACAGTCTGAGCCCGCAGCAGCTGGAGCAGGCCAAGCAGCAGGGCCAGGCCGACGTGACCCAGGTGCTGGTGCTGGACATGGTGGGGCTGGAGCAGCCGCCGCCGAAGCCCGTCACCGTGGACGGCAAGGCGACCGACCCCGGTGTCAAGGGCGTCAAGGTGACGAACCCGGGGGCCGGAAAGACGCCCACGCTGACCACCAAGACCGGGGAGAAGGCGCCCAAGGAGCTGGTCTCCAAGGTCGTCATCAAGGGAACCGGTCCCGAGGTGAAGTCCGGCCAGAAGCTCATGGCCCACTACATCGGCAAGATCTGGGGCACCGACAAGGAGTTCGACAGCAGCTGGGGCCGGGGTGAGCCGGCGACCTTCCCGATCGGCGTCGGCCAGGTCGTCAAGGGCTGGGACCAGACGCTGGTCGGCCAGACCGTCGGCAGCCGCGTGCTGGTCAGCATCCCGCCGGACCTCGGCTACGGCGAGCAGGGCCGCCCGGAGGCGGGCATCAAGGGCACCGACACCCTCGTCTTCCTGGTGGACATCGTCGGCGCCTACTAGGCGCGGCAGGCCCGGCCGGTCGCGGCGCCCTCCCGCGGAGCGGGAGACGGCGGCCCCGAGCGGGGACGGCCGGGGACGGAACCAGGAGCAGACGGGGACAGGACCGGCCCGGTCGCGCATCCGCGCGGCCGGGCCTGCCGCACGCTACTGACATATCCCCCAATAGCGGGTTAGGGTGGGCGCGTCCACCGATCCAGGGGGAGCCGATGCGTCCTCGGGCCCTGCTCGCCGTGCTCGCGCTCGCGCTGGCCTGCGGCTGCACCGCGGGAGGGCGGGCGGGCCCGGACATCACGGTCGGCGGTGACTTCGGCGCCGAGCCGGAGGTCCGCTTCCCGGCCGAGGGCCCTCCGGAGGACCTGCGGGTCCGCGAGCAGATGGCCGGGACCGGCGCCGTGGTGGAGCCGGGCGACCTGGTCGTCGCCCACTACACCGCGCATGTGTGGGACGGCGGGGACAACCGCCTGCTGGCGTCCAGCTTCGACGGCGGGGTGCCCGCCTCCTTCCCGCTGAACCGGGCGGTCACCGGCGTGGGCAAGGCCCTGCAGGGCCACCGGGTCGGCAGCCGCGTCGTCGCGGCGATCCCGCCGCAGGAGGGCTACGGGCCCAATCCGCCCGGCGGGATGAGCGCCGGGGAGACGCTGTTCTACGTGATCGACGTACTCGGCGCCTTCCCGTCCGGCGCCGCCGCGCAGGGGTCCGGTGGTCCCGGGGAACTCGCCGGAGTGAAGATCATTGGTGGCCCCGGGGAACGGCCCGCCCTCACCCTGCCCGACGGCCGTCCTCCCGCCGCCCTGGAGACCGAGGTGCTCATCCGGGGCAGGGGGGCCAGGACCCAGGCCGGTCAGCTCCTCGTCGTCCAGTACGAGGGCAGGGTCTGGGGGTCGGGAGCCGCGCTGGACTCCACCTGGCGGGCCGGGCGGCCCAGGGCGTTCCGGATCGGCAAGGGCGCGGTCATCCCGGGCTGGGACCGCGCTCTGACCGGCGTCCCGGTCGGCAGCCGCGTCGCGCTGGTCGTGCCTCCGGCCCTCGGCTACCGGCAGGGGCTGCCCCCTCTGGTCAAGCCCTCCGACACCCTCGTCTTCGTCGTGGACGTGCTCGCCGCCTACTGAGGCCCCCTCTCCGCCTCTCCCCGTCCGCCGTCCCCTGCGCCGTCCGCCGTCCGGCCCGTCCCGGTCGGTCTCGCCGGAGCGGGCCGGTCCGGATCGAGGAGCGGGGCGGTGGGGGCGGGCGCACTAGACTCCGGCCGTGAACGGCGACGATCTGAGCGCGGTGGCGGCCCTGAACGATCCCGTACGGCGGGCGGTCTACGAGTACGTGGTCGCCCAGGGGCGCGAGGTGGGACGGAACGAGGCGGCCGAGGCGGTGGGGGTGCAGCGCACGCTCGCCGCGTTCCACCTGGACAAGCTGGTCGAGGCGGGGCTGCTGGAACCGGGCTTCAAACGGCTGGGGGACCGGACCGGCCCGGGGAGCGGCAGGCCCGCCAAGGTCTACCGCCGTGCGCCGGGGGAGCGGCAGGTGAGCGTCCCGCCGCGCGACTACCGCACGCTCGCCCTGGTGCTGGCCGAGGCGGTGGACCTGCTCGGCGGGGACGAGCGGGCCGCGGAGGCCGCGCGGCGGGCCGGGCGCAGGTTCGCGGGCGGACGGGGCGGGCCGGCCGGCCGGGGGGACGCGGCGCAGGGGCCGGAGCCGTCCGAGGAGCTCGGTGCGGTGCTGGGGCGGCGCGGCTACGAGCCCTACGAGGAGGACGGCCGCCTGCGGCTGCGCAACTGCCCGTTCCACGTCCTGGCCGAGGAGCACCCGGTCCTGGTCTGCTCGATGAACCTGGCGCTGTGCCGGGGGCTGCTGGAAGGACTCGGCCGCGACCCGGAGCGGGCCCGGTCGGATCCGCGGCCGGGGGAGTGCTGCGTCAGCCTTTCTATAAATAATGATAATTGACATAGAAGGCGCGGAGATGGTCTGCTGAGGTCATGCATCTGGCACAGCTGAACGTCGCCCGCCTCCGGGCGCCCCTCGACTCGCCCGAGATCGCCGAGTTCGTCGCGCTCCTCGAACCGATCAACAAGATCTCCGACGGGTCCCCCGGCTTCGTCTGGCGGCTCAAGGAGAGCGAGGACGACCCCCAGGCCACGGTCCAGCACGCCTACGGCGACGACCTGGTGATCAACTTCTCCGTCTGGGAGTCGCGCGAGACGCTGTGGAACTTCGTCTACCGCAGCGCCCACCTGCCCGTGCTGCAGCGGCGCCGGGAGTGGTTCCTGCACGTGGCGGAGCCGTACGCGGTGATGTGGTGGATCCCCGAAGGGCACGTCCCCGCGCTGGCCGAGGGGATGGAGCGGCTGGAGCTGCTCCGGCGCGAGGGCCCCACCCCCCGGGCCTTCACGTTCAAGGACTTCCACGACGCCGGGGACCTCCTCGGCGGTCCGGGCTCCTCCGGCGGCGGGGACGTGCTGGACGGCGCCGCGCCCTCCGGCGGCCCCTACGGCAGCAGCGAGGCCGCCAGCCTGCCCGCGGCGGCCGAGGCCAGGAAGTAGGCCGCGTCCTCCTCCAGTCCCCGCCCCATGGTGGACAGCCGCACCGGCGACGTCCGCAGCGCGTCGTGCAACCCGTCCACGGGAACGGAGACCAGCTCGTGCCGCTCGCCCAGCGGCCGGGCCTGCTCGGCCACCCGGGCGCCGAAGTCGCCCGGCAGCTCGGGCACCGCCACCCGGGCGGGGGCCAGGGCGACCCGCCCGTAGGCGGTCAGCGAGTGGTGCGACAGGCCGAGGTGCCGCTCGCGCCGGTCGCCCTCGCTGACCCGCAGCGCCGCGACCGGGCGGCCCGACAGCACCGCGGCGGCGTTGACCGCCTCCCCGGCCGAGACGCCGGAGAAGCCCCAGCGGGTCCCGCCGCCCAGGTTGCCCGGCCCCTGGGTGACGACCGCGACGTCGGCCGCCAGGACGTGCCGGGCCGCCAGCAGGCCGGTGTGCACGGTCACCGCCTCCACGTCCCCGCCGAAGGACTGGCCCGTGGTCACCGTCCCGCACAGCCAGCCGGCCTCCCGCAGCCGCGCGCCCGACAGGGAGAACCACGCGGGCAGCGCGCCCCCGTCGAGCATCACGTAGGCGACCCGGACGCCGGGGCGGGAGCCGTACAGGCCGCACAGGACCGCGGGGAGGGCCGAGTGCAGGTCGGCGACGACCACCGGCATCCCGTCCAGCGAGTCGGCCTCGCGCAGGACCTCGTGGTGCGGGGAGTCCTGCTCGTCGGCGCCGGGCACGGTGGCCTGCAGGGGGGTGTAGCGTGCCTTCACCAGATGTCCCGGTCCGTGTGGATCTTCCGGTAACCGGTCGGGAATCGCCACCACCATGGCGTAACCTCCCGTACCGAGACCCATCGCGAGCGCGGTCGTGTTGAGCAGCACCGCGTCGCCGGGCTCGGGGCGTCCCACGAGGGCGGGGTAGGCGAGCGCGCGCGCCTGGCCCTCCTCGGTGGCGACGTCCAGCTCCACCGCCCCCGGCCACTCGCGCCGGATCCGTACGACCTCGCCCCTGCGCCATCTGATCACGCGGGGAAGGGTAGCGTCATTTGAACAGGGAGGGAGGCCGGATGTCACGCCGGAAGACCGAGCGGCTGCTGAACCTCGTGATCTGCCTGCTCGCCACGCGGCGGCCGCTGAGCGCCGAGCACATCCGCCAGGCCGTGCCCGGTTACGACTCGGCCAACGACGAGGCCTTCCAGCGGATGTTCGAGCGCGACAAGAACGAGCTGCGCGAGATCGGCATCCCGATCGAGGTCCAGAAGGACCCGTGGGAGGAGGACCCGGGCTACCGGATCGTCCGGCAGGCCTACGAGCTGCCCGAGATCACCCTGGAGCCCGACGAGGCCGCCGTGGTGGGCCTGGCGGCCCGGGTGTGGCAGCGGGCCAGCCTGGCCGAGGCGGCCAGCGGGGCGCTGCTGAAGCTGCGCGCCGGGGGGGTGGAGGCCGACGAGACCGGCGGCATGCTCGGCGGCGCGCTGGAGCTGCGGGTCGACACCAGCGACCCGGCCTTCCCGGCACTGTGGGAGGCCGTGCGCGACCGGCGCCCGGTCCGCTTCCCCTACCGGGTCGCGGCCGGGGAGAGCGTGCTGACCCGGACGATCGAGCCGTGGGGCGTGGTCAGCCGCCGCGGCCGGTGGTACGTCGTGGGCCACGACCGCGACCGCGACGCCCCCCGGGTCTTCCGGCTCAGCAGGATCACCGGGCCGGTGGTCGCGGCCGGCCGGCCCGGCACCGTGACGGTGCCCGAGGGCGTCGACATCCGGTCGATGGTGGGCTACCGCGACGACACGCCCCTGACCCCGCGCACCGCCGTCATCCGGGCCCGCGAGGGCGCCTGCCAGGGGCTGCGCCAGGTGGCGAAGGCCGTACGGCCCGCCGGCGGGGGCTGGGACGAGCTGGAGGTCGACTTCACCGACCCCGAGCGGCTGGCCGGATGGGTCGCCGGGTTCGCGGCCGACGCCGAGGTGGTCGGGCCGCCCGACGCCCGCGAGGCCGTCATCTGCCGCCTGAAGGGAGCACTGGCATGATCGTCCGGACCGGACCCCGCGCGGCGGGCGCGGTGGGCGGGACGGCCCGCGCGGGCCGTCCGCAGGGCGGGAGCGGAGAGGCGGGCCTCCGGCGCGCCGACACGCCGCCGGCCACCGGGGACAGGGGGGTGCGCCGGTGAGCGGGACGGCCGACCGGCTGCCGAGGCTGCTGGCCCTGGTGCCCTACCTGATGTCCCACCCCGGGGCGGAGGTGCCCGAGGTCGCGAAGGTCTTCGGGCTGACCGAGAAGCAGCTCATCGACGACCTGCAGCTGGTGTGGATGTGCGGGCTGCCCGGCCACACCCCGGGCGACCTGATCGACGTCTCCTGGGACGGCGGTGAGATCGTCATCGACAACGCCGAGACCATCGCCCGCCCGCTCCGCCTGGGCGTGGACGAGGCCAGCGCGCTGCTGGTGGCGCTGCGCATGCTCGCCGAGATGCCGGAGTTCGGCGAGCGCGACGCGCTGGCGCGGGTCATCGCCAAGTTCGAGCAGGCCGCCGGAGAGGGCGCCGCCGCGGTCAGCAGCCAGGTCGCCGTCGAGGTGGACGCCACGCCCGACGCGCTGCCGGCCGTCAACGAGGCGCTGCGGCGGCGCCGGCGGCTCTCGCTCCGCTACTACGTGCCGGGCCGCGACGAGATCACCCCGCGCGAGGTCGACCCGATGCGGCTGGTCGTGGTGGACGGCCGCTCCTACCTGTCGGGCTGGTGCTACCGGGCCGAGGCGGTGCGGCTGTTCCGGCTGGACCGCATGCTCGACGTGGACGTGCTGGACACGCCCGCCGACCCGCCCGCCGGCGCGGTGCCCGACGAGGTGACGCCCGGGGTGTTCCGCCCCTCGCCCACCGACGAGCTGGTCGAGCTGGAGCTGACCGCGGCGGGCCGCTGGGTGGCCGAGTACTACCCGTGCGAGCGGGTCGAGGAGCTCGGCGAGGGCCGCCTGCGGGTGGCCCTGCGGGTCCGCGACCAGAGCTGGCTGCTCCGGCTGGCGCTGCGCCTGGGCGGCACCGGCCGGGTCGTCTCCCCGGCCTCGCTGGCCGAGAGCGTGCGGGCCGCGGCCACGGCGGCGCTCGCGCGCTACGCGTCGGTCGGCTGAACCGGTGGCGGCCATGCGGCGGACGTACGGCGGACACGCGGTTAGGATCCGGTGACATGAGCTGGATCCTCGCCGCGGTCGGACTGGGCCTCGCGGGAGCGGCGGTCCTGGGCCTGATGGGGGCCCGCGTGCTGCTCGCCACCCGTGAGCTGGGCCGGGAGGTCGACCGGACGCGCCGGCGGCTGGAGGCGGTGCGGGGCGCCACCGGCGGACGGCCGGACGAGGACCGGAGCGCGGGGGGATGAGTCTGCGCCCCGGGCAGCGTACGATCGGCACAGAGACTGCACGTCGTTCGGCTTAAGGATGTGTCATGCCCAACCTGGGACCCACTGAGCTGATCATCATCGGGTTGATCCTGGTGCTGCTCTTCGGTGCCAAGAAGCTCCCCGAGGCCGCTCGCGGGCTCGGCCGGTCGCTGCGCATTTTCAAGGCGGAGACCGCCAAGCTCCGCGAGGACGACGAGGCCGCCGCGCCGACCGCCACGGTCGTGCAGGCGCAGCCCGTCGCCCCGGCCCCGCAGCAGCTCGCCACGCCGGCTCCGGCCGCCGCGCCGTCGGCCGAGGAGCAGGCCCGCGCCCTGGAGGAGCAGGCGGCCCGGCTGCGCGCCCGGTCGGGGGCCCCCGAGCAGCCGTAGGGCGGATGCCGCCCCCCTTTCCTGACCACCTCACTCCTCGGACCGGGATTCGCGAATGGCGCTGCTGAAATGGCCCAAGCCGGGCCGTAACGGGTCCGTGCCGTCCGCGGAGGCGGCGGACGGGCGCATGCCGCTCATGGAGCACCTGCGCGAGCTGCGCAACCGCCTGGTCATCGCGCTGCTGGGGCTGGTCGGCGGCATCATCCTCGGGTTCGTCTTCTTCGACCCGGTCTGGAGCTTCGTCTCCGCGCCCTACTGCAGCCTCCAGCAGTCGCACCAGCTGCGCGGGGAGTGCACGTTCCTCGTCCTCGGCGTCTTCGAGTCCTTCTTCGTGAACCTCAAGGTCGCCGCGATGTTCGGGCTGGTCGTCACCTCGCCGATCTGGCTCTACCAGATCTGGGCGTTCGTGACGCCGGGTCTGTACCGCAACGAGAAGCGCTACTCGCTGGCCTTCCTGGGGATGGCGGTCCCGCTCTTCCTGGGCGGCGCGGCCCTGGCCTACTTCGTGATGGACACGGGCCTGGCCATCCTGCTCGGCTTCGCGCCGGAGAACGCGATCCCGACCATCACCCTCGACGAGTACCTCGGGTACGCGCTGGTGCTCCTCATCGTCTTCGGCGTCTCCTTCGAGCTGCCGCTGCTGATGGTCTTCCTCAACGTCATCGGCGTGCTGCCGCGCGCCACGGTGGCCAAGCACCGCCGCATGGTCGTCTTCCTGATGTTCGTCTTCGGGGCGGTGGCCACGCCGGGCGGCGACCCGTTCACGATGATCGCGCTGGCCCTGCCGATGGTGATCCTGTTCGCCCTGGCCGAGGGGGTCATGTTCCTGCGGGAGCGCCGGGCCGCGGGCGGGGACGACTTCTCGCACCTGTCCGACGACGAGGCGTCCCCCCTCGCCGCCGACGGCCCCCCGGTCGCCGGGGCGTCCCCGGTCGCGGACGCCGCTCCGCTCGCGGACGACGATTCTGCTCTCGATTCGAGAACGACCGATACTGATTCCGCTACATAGGCGATAAGTTCCGGTTCGTGCCCGGAGAGATCGCCGTCCTCGTCAACCCCGCCGCCCGCGGCGGCCGCTCGCGCGGCCTGCTCGCGCCCGCCCTGGACCGCCTCCGGCGGACGGGCGCGGAGGTCTCGGTGATCCTCGGCGACTCCGCCGAGGACGCGCTGGAGCGGGCGTGCACCGCCGTCGCCGAGGGCCCGGACGCGCTGGTGGCCTTCGGCGGGGACGGGCTGGTCCACCTCGCCGTCCAGGCGGTGGCCGGGACCGACGTGCCGCTGGGCGTCATCCCCGCCGGGACCGGCAACGACATCGCCGCCGCCCTCGGCCTGCCGACCGGGGACCCGGTCGCCGCGGCCGGCGTCGTGCTCGGTGGCCGGGTCCGCACGGTCGACGCCGTCAGGATCGGCGAGGACCACTGGTTCGCCGGGGTGCTGTGCTGCGGCTTCGACTCCCGGGTCAACGAGCGGGCCAACCGGCTCACCTGGCCGCCGGGCATGGCCAGATACCTCGTCGCGCTGGTGGAGGAGCTGCGCTCCTTCACGCCCATCCCGTTCCGGATCGACCTGGACGGCGAGGTCGTCGAGACCGAGGCCATGCTGGTGGCGGTCGGCAACACCCGCTCCTACGGCGCCGGGATGAAGGTCTGCCCGGGCGCGCTCCCCGACGACGGCCTGCTGGACGTGACGATCCTCGGAGCCGTGTCCACGGGCCGGTTCCTGCGCGCCTTCCCCCGCGTCTACCGGGGCACCCACGTCGACCACCCCGCCGTCACGATCAGACGGGCCCGCCGGGTGGCGCTGGAGGCCCCCGGCGTGGTCGCCTACGCCGACGGCGAGCGGATCGGCCCGGTCCCTCTCGTCTGCGAGGCCGTGCCCGGCGCGCTGCGCGTGCTGGTGCCGTAGAGCACCCCGGGCCGGGTGCCCGGGCGGGCACGGCCGGGACCGCGGGGCGGCCCGGTGTCCGGGCCGCGGGGCCGTACCCGGCGGAGGACGGACCGGAATTCCGATATCGGTAGGCTGAAGATTATGACGACCCCTGCGGAACGCTACGCCGCCTTCCGTCAGAGCCAGACCGAGAGCGGGCCGGCCCTGACCTCGTTCCGCGGTCTGTACGACTTCGAGCTGGACGAGTTCCAGCTGGACGCCTGCCGCGCGCTGGAGGCGGGCGACGGCGTCCTCGTGGCCGCCCCCACCGGATCGGGCAAGACCGTGGTCGGGGAGTTCGCGGTCCACCTGGCCCTGGAGCAGGGCCGCAAGTGCTTCTACACCACCCCGATCAAGGCCCTGTCCAACCAGAAGTACAACGACCTGGTCAAGCGGTACGGCGCGGCCAAGGTCGGCCTGCTGACCGGCGACAACAGCGTCAACGGCGAGGCCCCGATCGTCATCATGACGACCGAGGTGCTGCGCAACATGCTCTACGCCGGGTCGGGCACCCTGGCCGGGCTCGGCTTCGTGGTCATGGACGAGGTGCACTACCTGGCCGACCGGTTCCGCGGCGCCGTCTGGGAAGAGGTGATCATCCACCTGCCCGAGTCGGTGCGGCTGGTCGCCCTGTCGGCCACGGTCAGCAACGCCGAGGAGTTCGGCGAGTGGATGGGCACCGTCCGCGGCGACACCTCCGTCATCGTCGACGAGCACCGCCCGGTCCCGCTCTGGCAGCACATGCTCGTCGGCCACCGCATCTACGACCTGTTCGTCACCGACGAGAACGGCGAGCGGCCGCTGGTCAACCCGAACCTGCTGCGCCTGTCCCGCGACGAGGAGCGCCAGGCCTACGGCAGGGGCCGCCGCGGCTACTCGCGCCCGCGCCGGCCGGGCCCGCCCAACCGGGCCGAGGCCATCGAGCGGCTCGACGCCGAGGGCCTGCTGCCCGCCATCACGTTCATCTTCTCCCGGGCCGGCTGCGACGCCGCGGTCCAGCAGTGCGTCTACGCCGGGCTCCGGCTCACCACCGACGCCGAGCGGCACGAGATCCGGCAGATCGTCGACGAGCGCACCGCGCACCTGCCCGACGAGGACCTGGCCGTGCTCGGCTTCCTGGAGTGGCGCGACTGCCTGGAGCGCGGCCTGGCCGCCCACCACGCGGGCATGCTCCCCACCTTCAAGGAGGTCGTGGAGGAGCTGTTCACCCGCAACCTGGTCAAGGCGGTGTTCGCCACCGAGACCCTCGCACTGGGCATCAACATGCCCGCCCGCTCCGTGGTGATCGAGAAGCTCGACAAGTGGAACGGCGAGACCCACGCCGACCTCACCCCGGGCGAGTACACCCAGCTGACCGGGCGGGCCGGGCGGCGCGGCATCGACGTGGAGGGCCACGCGGTGGTCCACTGGCAGCCGGGCACGGACCCGCTGCACGTCGCCGGCCTGGCCAGCACCCGCACCTACCCGCTGCGCTCCAGCTTCCGCCCCTCCTACAACATGGCGGTCAACCTCGTCGGCCAGGTCGGCCGCGAGCGCGCCCGCTCGCTGCTGGAGTCGTCCTTCGCGCAGTTCCAGGCGGACCGGGCGGTGGTCGGCATCGCCAAGCAGCTGCGCCGCCACGAGGAGGCGCTGGCGGGCTACCGCGAGGCGATGACCTGCCACCTGGGCGACTTCACCGAGTACGCCGCGCTGCGCAGGGCGCTGTCGGACCGCGAGTCGGAGCTGTCGCGCCGGCGCGGCGCCGCCCGCCGGCTGCAGGCGGTGCGCTCGCTGGAGGCGCTGCGGCCCGGCGACATCATCCGGGTGCCGGGCGGTCGCCGGGCGGGCCTGGCCGTCGTGCTGGACCCGGGCCTCAACTCCCGGGGCGAGGGGCCGTCCCCGCTGGTGCTGACCATCGGCAAGCAGGTCAAGAAGCTGTCGCCGGCCGACTTCCCGGTCCCGGTGGAGCCGGTCGAGCGCCTGCGCATCCCCAAGCACTTCAACGCCCGCTCCCCGAAGGAGCGCGCCAACCTCGTCTCCTCGATGCACGCCAAGATCGGCGACCGCGACCTGGGCAAGCCCGACCGGGCCCGTGACCACGCGGGTGAGGACGAGGAGATCCTGCGTCTGCGGCGGGAGCTCCGGCAGCACCCCTGCCACGGCTGCGACGAGCGGGAGGACCACGCCCGCTGGGCCGAGCGGTACCACAAGCTGCTGCGCGAGACCGAGGGCCTGCGCCGCCGGGTCGAGGGCCGCTCGCACGTCATCGCCCGCACCTTCGACCGGGTCTGCGGGGTGCTCGACCGGCTCGGCTACCTCGACGGGGAGGACGTCACCGCCGAGGGGCGCCGCCTGGCCCAGCTCTACACCGAGCTGGACCTGCTCACCTCCGAGTGCCTGCGGGCCGGGATCTGGGACGGGCTCGACCCGGCCGAGCTGGCCGCGTGCGTGTCGTCGCTGGTGTTCGAGTCCCGGCAGGCCGACGAGGCCCGCCAGCCCCGCATCCCCGCGGGCGGGGCGCAGCAGGCGATGGCGGAGATGATCCGGCTCTGGGGCGACCTGGAGGCGATCGAGAGCGACCACGGCCTGGCGTTCATCCGCGAACCCGACTTCGGCTTCGCCTGGGCGGCCTTCCGCTGGGCCAAGGGGCACACCCTGGACGCCGTGCTCGGCGACGGGATCAACGGCTCGGAGCTGGCCGCCGGCGACTTCGTGCGCTGGACCAAGCAGCTGCTGGACCTGCTCGGCCAGATCTCCGACGCGGCGCCCCGGAACAGCGCGATCAGGAAGAGCGCGGGCAAGGCGATGGACGCGCTCCGGCGCGGTGTGGTGGCGTACTCGTCCGTCGGCTGACGGCGTCCGGGGCGGGCGGGTGCCGACCGGCGTCCGGGGCGGGCGGGTGCCGACCGGCGTCCGCCCACCGGTCGGCTGACCGCCCGGTCAATACCTTGTGACGGCCGGTGCGCGGAACGTCACCCCGGGGTCCGTTTCCGGGGTGGTCCCACCGGAGATCTCCATGTCGGAACCCGTTGGCCCGCCCCCCAGGAGGTAGGGATGTTCGCCCTCGCCGCCGCGCTGCTGTTCCTGCTCGCGCTCATCTTCGAGATCGCCGGTGTCGCCGTCGGCAGCGTCGTCACCGTCACCACGCTCGGCACCGCCGGGCTCCTGTGCGTCGCGCTGCACCTGATGGGCGTCGGCGCGGGCTGGAGCCTGAAGAGGTAGCCGGACCCGAAGCGCCGCTCCCGCGGCCCCGAGGCCGCGCCCGTGCCCCCGGGCGCGGCCTCGGCCGTTCCCGGCCCCGCTCCGTCCGTCTCCGTCCGTCTCCGTCCGGCCCGGCTCCGCTCGGCGACGGTGGCGGACGCCGGCGCGTTGCGGGGAGGGGGCCGAGGTGCCGGGGCCCGGTGTCGAGGTCCCCGGCTGGGGGCGGTGAGGAGGCGGTCGCCGGGCCGTCCGCTCAGGCGAGGCCGAAGCGGACCTCCCGGGTGGCCGGGTCGGCGCGCGTCAGCCGTACCCGGACCCGCTCTCCCAGCGGGAGGCGCTCGCCGTCGCAGCGGGCCGTCACCGGCGGGTCGACGACCTGGACCTCGCCGCCCGAGCCGTCCTCGTCGGCGCCGATCACCACGGCGTCGAAGGTCTGGCCGACCCGGTCGCGCAGCACGAACGCCTCCACCAGGTTCACGCACTCGCGCTCCGCGGCACCCGCGCGCCGCCCGGTGACCCACATGACGTCCGGCAGTTCGGGCAGCGCCCGCTGGACCTCCTCGGGCACCGGCTCGCCCGCCGCGACCGCCAGGCAGATCTCGGTGGCGTAGCGGTCGGCGAGGCGGCGCAGGGGCGCGGTCACGTGGGCGTACGGCGCCGCCACCGCGGCGTGGCCGGACTCCGCCGGGGGCCCGCCGTTGAAGGCCGCGTAGCCGGCGCCGCGCAGCAGCACCGTCGACTCCTCCAGGAACGCGGCCTGCCGCGGGATCCGCGGGTCGAGGGAGTGCACGACGTCGCCGTAGGAGGCGTCCTCGGGCCACGGCACGTCCAGCGCCGCGGCCGTCCGCCGCACCCGGGCGACCGCGGTGTCCGGGGCGGGCGGCAGCACCCGCAGCAGGCCGATCTCGGCGTCCAGCATCATCGTGGCGGCGGCCATGCCGGTCAGCAGGGAGATCTGCGCGTTCCACGCCTCGGCCTCCAGCGGGGCGCGCAGCTCCACCCGGTAGCAGCCGTCCGCGTCGGCGACCACCTCCTGCTCCGGGACGGGCAGTGTGACGCCGCCCCTGGCCCGCTCCAGCGCCAGGCGGAGCCGGCCGATCTCGGCCAGCAGGCGCAGCGTGCCGTCGGCGGTGCCGGTGTCGACCGCCGCCTGGACGTAGTCGTAGTCGAGCCGCTCGCGGCTGCGCACCCGGGCCCGGGTGACGTCGGCGCCCACGAGCCGGCCGTCGGCGTCCAGGTCCAGGCACCACAGCGCGGCCGGGCGGACCGCGCCGGGCAGCAGGCTCGCGGCGCCCTCCGACAGCACCGGCGGGTGGAGCGGGACCCGCCCGTCGGGCAGGTAGACGGTCTCCCCGCGGAGCCGGGCCTCGGCGTCGATCCGCCCGCCCGGCCGGACGAACGCCCCCACGTCGGCGATGGCGTACCAGACGCGGTAGCCGCCGGGCCGCTCCTCCAGGTGCAGCGCCTGGTCCAGGTCCATCGCGCCGGGCGGGTCGATCGTGATGAGCGGCAGGTCGGTCCGGTCGAGCACGGGCAGCCGGGGCACCTCGGCGACCCACTCGGCCTCGTCGATCACGGCGCGCGGGAACTCCTCGGGCAGCTTCAGCTCCCGGCGGATCCGCTCGAAACCGTCCTCGAGGCGCGGATGGCACTCACCGGGCACCCGGATGCTCCTGTACGGCACGGCGATCAACCTACCGCCTCGTCCAGGTCGGTGGGGTCGTTCGGGTCGAGCGGTGGGCGGCCCGCCATGGATCGGCCGGTGCGGAGGGTGCGGACGGTCGATGTGTCCCTGCCCGCCCCCGGGTAGGTCGTGGGTGCGCAGTAGGCGAGAGAATCCGGTCCCGAACTACCGCTCCTTGCTGTCGACGGTGAAGAATCCGAGGATTTCACGGCGGCCGCCGACGGAGATGCCGGTGGCGATGACCGTCCTCTGGAAGATCATCCGATCGTCGGTGTGAACGTTCATCACCGTATCCCTCACTTCTTCGGTGCTGCGGACGATGAGGAAGAACGGCTCGGTCTCCGCCGTACGGCTGGAGGGCGGGTCCGCAGTCTGCCCACGACGCGAAGACGAGAGGGCCGATGAACAGTTCAGCGGCGAATCCGATGCCGGCCGACCACCGGCGGCACCTCTTCAGGAGGGTGCATGCGCTGCTGGCCGCCGTCGCGATGGTCCTTGCGACTCTGACGGCCGTTCCGAGTCCGGTGCACGCCGCCGCGGGTGGAACCGTCGTGGCCTGGGGTGACGACTCCTCCGGCCAGTCCACCGTGCCCGACGGGCTCACCGGCGTGGTCCAGGTCGCCGCCGGCGGCAACTTCAGCCTGGCGCTGAAGTCCGACGGAACCCTTACCGCCTGGGGGCTCGACTACGAAGGCGTGACCAGCGTGCCCGGGGTCATCAACGCGACCCAGGTGGCCGCCGGTTACTTTCATGCTCTTGCTTTGCTGTCCGACGGCACCGTCACCGCCTGGGGATGGAACGGGAACGGCCAGGCTTCCGTGCCCGACGGTCTCACCGGCGTGGTCCAGGTCGCCGCCGGGGACCGTCACAGCCTGGCGCTGCTGTCCGACGGCACGGTGATGGCCTGGGGCGACGACAGCCAGGGCCAGTCCACCGTGCCCGACGGGCTCACCGACGTGGTCCAGGTCGCCGCCGGCGGTGGCGTCAGCCTGGCGCTGAGGTCCGACGGCACCGTGACCGGCTGGGGTTACGACCATGCAGGTGTCACGCTCGCCCCGCCCGCCGGACTCCGCGGCGTGATCGGGATCGCCGCCGGCGGCGACGTGAGGCTGGCATTGAAGTCGGACGGCACCGTCACGCAATGGAGCGAGAACCACCCCCGGGGGTTCGCACCCTCCGGGTTCACCAATGTGCTCCAGATCTCCACCGGCGGCACGCACAGCCTCGCGCTGAGGTCCGGCGGCACCATTGCCACCTGGGGTGATGATACGTACGGCCAGACCGTCGTACCCGCCGGGCTCACCGGAGCGACCCGGATCTCCGCCGGAGGCGCGCACAACCTGGCGATCGTCCACCCGCTGGTCGGGTTCCCGCAGACGGCCAGAACGGTCACCGAGAACGCCGGCACCGTCTACCTGCCGGTCACTCGGACCAGAACCACGTCCACCGCCACGGTGAACTACTCACTCGGCGGAGGACGGGCCACCGCGGGGAGCGACTTCATCTTCGCCTCCGGCACCCTCACCTTCATCTCCGGCCAGAGCACCAAGGCCATCGCGCTGACCATCCGCAACGACACGGTGGCCGAGGCCGCCGAGACGATCGTCGTCGGACTCTCCTCGCCCAGCCCCGGTACGGAACTGAGATCCCCGGCGACGATGACCGTCACCATCGCCGCCAGCGACCAGCGCCCCGACGCCCTGATCAGCACCTCCGCGAGCTCCGGGTACGCAGGGGACAACGTCTACGCCACCGGCGCGACGACGGCGCAGACCAAGACGACCACGGTGCGCCGGACCGGGCGGACGCTCACCCCGCGCAGCTTCTACGTCCGCGTCCAGAACGACGGCACCTCCACCGCGGTCATCGCCGTCAAGGGCAGCCGTGCATCGTCCGGATCGACGGTCCGCTACTTCTCCGGCAGCACCGACGTGACCGCCGGCATGCACTCGGGCTCCGGGTGGCGTGTCGCCCTGGCACGCGGCGCCTACCGGCTGATCCGCGTCCAGTTGCAGATCTCCTCCACCGTCCGTGCGGGCTCGGTGCGCTACGCCAGCGTGTGGGGGACCTGGAGCGGCGACGGCACTCGTAGCGACCTGGTCAGGTCAGCGGTCAACGTCGTCCGCTGAGCCGCACGACGGGTCCGGCGGCGGGTAGGAGACGAGCGCCGACTCGGCCTTAGGAGCCGCGGAGGCATCGGGCGGCGGTCTTGTACCGCAGACCTTGCTGTGGTGCCATGAGGGCCGAACCCGGAGAAAAAGGGGCCCATCGACCAGCCGTTCCGGCCTGCGCAGAATGTGCGCACGAATGGAGCAGCTGCCCGACGAACCGCGGTGACGCTCGGCCCCCGGTGCATCGGACTTCGCGCCCTGCCCGGAGCGGGCCCGGCCGGGGACGCTGACGGCTGATGAGGAAGCGCTCCTTGCCGACGGATCCTGCCCCATGGAGGACGATGAGTCCGCACGGGCGCATCAGCGCGGCGCGGTGCCGGCCACCGTCCGACCCGCTTCGCTCCGGACCCGGGTGACCAGAACGACCGGCGGCCGAGCCCGACGCCGCTGCCACCGGATGGGGATCGGCAAGCCGCCGGCGGCTCCCGACTGCTCCGCGCCTGGAAGCCGGAGGAGTAGGACGCGGCGGGGCGGTCGGCCGCGCCTGGAAGCCGGTAGGACACGACTCTTCGCCAGGCGTTTTCGCACCGGGGCCGCCCTCGCGCGGGCGGGTCAGGCCGGCCAGCCCAGGGCGGCGGCCAGGCGCTTGAGCGGACTCGCCAGGCCGTACCGCTCGCCCAGGGAGGCCAGCGCCCCGGGGTCGCGGGGCTCGGCGGGCAGGCGCAGGTCCGTCTCCGGGACCGGCGCGTCCGGGGCCACCCGGACCACCGCCGGGGCGACGGCCAGGTAGTCGCGGGCGGCGGCGAGCCTGGCGCGCTGGGCCCTGGTCAGGGCGGGGTCGTCGCGGTCGGCGGCGTCGAGCAGCGCCGCGAGCGAGCCGTACCGGGTGACCAGCGCGGCGGCGGTCTTGTCGCCGACGCCGGGAACGCCGGGCAGGCCGTCGCTGGGGTCGCCGCGCAGGACGGCGAAGTCGGCGTAGGAGCGGCCCGGAATGCCGTACTTGTCGGTGACGGCGGCCTCGTCGACGGGCTGGATGTTCTTGATTCCCCTTACTGTGTAAAGGACGCGGACCGGTCGAGCGTCGTCCACCAGCTGGAACAGGTCCCGGTCACCGGTGACGATGTCCACCGGACCGGCGGACCGGGCGGTGAACGTGCCGATGACGTCGTCGGCCTCGTAACCGGCCACCCCGATCCGGGCGATGCCCGCCGCATCGAGGACCCGCTCGATCACGCCGATCTGCGGGACGAGGGCCTCCGGCGTCTCCTCCCCGCCGTCCGCCGCCAGGCGGTGGGTCTTGTAGGAGGGGATGGCCGCCACCCGGAAGGCGGGCCGCCAGTCGGCGTCCATGCAGGCGGCCAGTTCGCGGGGGGAGTGCTCCCGGACCAGCGCGGCGATCATGTCGAGGAGGCCGCGGACCGCGTTGACGGGCGTCCCGTCGGGTGCGGTCACCGATTCGGGCACCCCGTAGAACGCGCGGTAGTAGAGAGAGGGAGTGTCGAGGAGCAGAAGGCCGGACATGGCCCCATCTAACCAACCGGGAGCGTCGCCGGCATCCGGTGCGGGGCCGCGTCGGGCGCGGTGGTGCGAGGGCGCGAGGGCGCGTCCGGTGCGGGGGCGCGTCCGTGAGGCCGTCGGGAGGCGTCGGGGCGGCGCCGCCCCGCGGGTCCGGTGATCGGCACGAGGAGGGAGGAGCCCGTAGATTGGTCGGCGTGACAACGGAGTCCTACGACCTTTATCCCGTCGCCCGCCTGGCCGCCGCGCAGGAGGCGACCGCCGCCGCCGGGCTCGACGCGCTGCTGCTCACCCCCGGCCCCGACCTGCGCTACGTGACCGGTTACCAGGCGCTGCCGCTGGAGCGGCTCACCTGCCTGGTGCTGCCCGCCGAGGGCGACGCCTTCCTGATGGTGCCGCGGCTGGAGCTGCCCGCGGCCGAGCACTCCCCGGCCGCGCGGCTCGGCGTCGAGTTCGTGCCCTGGGACGAGACCGACGACCCCTACGCGGCCGTCGGCGCCCGTCTGGGCGCGGTCGCCCGGGTCGGCCTGGCCGACCGGATGTGGGCGATGCAGTCGCTGCGCTTCCGCGACGCGCTGCCCGGAGCCGAGCAGGTGCTCGCCGGGACGGTCCTGCGGGGCCTGCGGATGCGCAAGAGCGCCGCCGAGGCCGCCGCGCTGCGCGAGGCCGGCGCGGCGATCGACGCGGTCCACGCGCAGGTGCCCGGCTTCCTGAAAGCGGGCCGGACCGAGCGCGAGGTGGGCCGGGACATCGCCGAGGCGATCATCGCCGCCGGACACGAGACGGTCGACTTCGTCATCGTCGGCTCCGGGCCCAACGGCGCCAGCCCGCACCACGAGCTGTCCGACCGGGTCATCCGGGCAGGCGAGCCGGTGGTGGTCGACATCGGCGGGCAGATGCCCAGCGGCTACTGCTCCGACTCCACCCGCGTCTACGCGGTCGGGGAGCCCCCGGCGGACTTCCTGCGCTCCTACGACGTGCTCCGGCGCGCCCAGGAGGCCGCCTGCGCCGCCGTACGGCCCGGCGTGCCGTGCGAGGCGATCGACGCCGCCGCCCGCGAGGTGATCGCGGCCGAGGGCTACGGCGAGTACTTCATCCACCGCACCGGCCACGGCATCGGCCTGGAGACCCACGAGGAGCCCTACATCGTCGCGGGCAACGCCGAGCCGCTGGCCCCGGGCTTCGCCTTCTCCGTCGAGCCGGGCGTCTACCTGCCCGGGACGCACGGCGCCCGGATCGAGGACATCGTGATCTGCACCGAGGACGGCGGCGAGCGGGTCAACCACCGCCCGCGCGAACTGGTCGTCGTCTAGGCCCGTCGTCCGGTCCGTCGTCCGGGTCGGGGTCGGGGTCGGGGTCGGGGTCCGGGTCGGGGTCCGGGTCGGGGCCGGGGTCCGGGTCGGGGCCGGGGTCCGGTCGCGGTGCCCGCGTCCGAGCCCCGGGCGTGCCGGGGCGGGGCTCCGCCGGGGCGCGGCGGATGCCAGAATCGGGGTGGCCGGTGATCCCGGTCACCCCGTCCCCGTGTTCCACGCCCATGATCTGGAGTGTGCGGAAGATGTCCGTCGAGCGCGTCCTTCCCCGTCCCGAGGCCCACGACCTGATGGACCTGGTCCGCGACCTGGTCGGCAAGGAGGTCGCGCCCCGGGCCTCCGCCGACGAGTCCGCCGGGCGCTTCCCCCGCGAGGTGTTCACCACCCTCGGCCGCGCCGGGCTGCTCGGCCTGCCCTACCCCGAGGAGCACGGCGGGGCCGCGCAGCCGTACGAGGTGTACCTCCAGGTGATCGAGGAGCTGGCCGCCGGCTGGCTGGCGGTCGGGCTGGGCCTGTCGGTGCACACGCTCTCGTGCTTCCCGGTCGCGGCCTACGGCAGCGCCGCGCAGCGGGCCGAGCTGCTGCCGGACATGCTCGGCGGCGAGCTGCTGGGCGCCTACTGCCTGTCGGAGCCGCACTCCGGCTCCGACGCCGCGGCCCTGACGACCAGGGCGGTGCGCGGTGAGGACGGCTACACCGTGGACGGGGTCAAGGCCTGGATCACGCACGGCGGGGTCGCGGACTTCTACACCCTGATGGCCCGCACGTCCGACGACGGGGCCCGGGGCATCTCCTGCTTCCACGTGCCCGCCGCCACCCCCGGCCTCTCGTCCGCCGCGCCGGAGAAGAAGATGGGCATGCGCTCCTCGCCGACCGCGCAGGTCCGCTTCGACGGCGCGCGGCTCGCGCCGGAGGCGCTGCTCGGCGCCGAGGGGGAGGGCTTCCGCATCGCGATGGCCGCGCTGGACGGCGGCCGGCTCGGCATCGCCGCCTGCGCCGTCGGGGTGGCCCAGGCGGCCCTCGACGCCGCCACCGCCTACGCCAAGGAGCGCCGCCAGTTCGGATCGCGCCTCGTCGACTTCCAGGGACTCTCCTTCCTGCTGGCCGACATGGCCACCCAGCTCGCCGCCGCCCGCGCCCTCTACCTCGACGCGGCCCGGGCGCGCGACGCGGGCCGGCCGTACGGCACGCAGGCGGCGATGGCCAAGCTGTTCGCCACTGACATGTGCATGAAGGTCACCACCGACGCCGTCCAGGTCCTCGGCGGCTACGGCTACGTGGAGGACTTCCCGGTCGAGCGGTACATGCGCGAGGCGAAGGTCCTGCAGATCGTCGAGGGCACCAACCAGGTGCAGCGCCTCGTGATCGGCCGCGCCCTGGCCCGGTGACGGAGGCGGGGCGTCTCCGGCGGGACGGGAGCCGCCGGGCGGGGATGGACCGGTGACCCGGCGATGCCGCTCCGCCGGGGGAACGGACCCGCGACCCGGCGCTCTCCGGTCCTTCCGGCGGCTCCCGCCGGGAGGACCGGACCGGCGTCCCCGCCCCCGGGGGAGAAATTTCGAAGGCGCTGTCGATCCGGTCGTCCCCCGTTCGTCGTCATGATGTACGGCGACCGCCGTACGGGGATCACAACAGGATCGGAGAGAGACGACAGTGAAGTACATGCTGCTCATCCATGCGGGTGCCGTCGACGAGAACGGCGCGTCCGCCGAGTGCACGGTCGAGGACTGGATGTCCTACGACAAGGAGGTGCGGGACGCCGGGATCCACGTCTCGAGCGAGTCGCTGGCGGACCTGGTGACCGCCACGACGGTCCGGGTCGGCTCCTCCGGGGAGCGGACCGTCACTGACGGGCCGTTCGCCGAGACGCGCGAGGTCCTGGGCGGCTTCTACGTCATCGACGTCCCCGACCTCGACGCCGCGCTCGACTGGGCCGCCCGCTGCCCCGGCGCGCGCGGCAGCGGGGCGGTCGTGGTGCGGCCGGTCGCCGACTTCGGGGCCTGACGGCGATGCGGGACGCCGGCCGGGCGGCCGGAGCGGGCGCGGCGGTGGAGGCGCTGTTCCGTGAGGAGTACGGCCGGCTGCTGGCCTCCCTCGTGCGCCGCTTCGGTGACCTCGACCTGGCCGAGGAGGTCGCCTCCGAGGCGATCGAGGCGGCGCTGGCGCACTGGCCGGCGGCGGGCGTGCCGACCAGGCCGGGCGCCTGGCTGCTGACGACGGCGCGGCGCAAGGCCGTCGACCGGCTGCGCCGGGACAAGGCCTACGCCGCCCGGCTGGCCGTCCTGCAGGTCGAGGCGGAGCGGGCCGGTCCCGTTCCGCCTCCGGAGGCCGACGGCGGCCTGCCCGACGAGCGGCTGCAGCTCTTCTTCACCTGCGCCCATCCGGCCCTGGCCGCCGACGACCGCGCGGCGCTGGTGCTGCGCTGCCTGGCCGGGCTGACCACGCCCGAGGTCGCGCGGGCCTTCCTCGTCCCGCCCGCGACGATGGCCCAGCGGATCGTGCGGGCCAAGAAGAAGATCCGCCAGGCCCGGATCCCGTTCCGCGTGCCCGGCGCCGACGAGCTGCCCGAGCGCCTGCCCGGGGTGCTGCAGGTCCTGTACTCGATCTTCACCGAGGGGTACGCGGCGAGTTCGGGTGCGGACCTGCAGCGGTTCGACCTCGCCGAGGAGGCGATCCGGCTGGCGCGGATCCTGCGCCGGCTGATGCCCGCCGAGCGGGAGGTCGCCGGGCTGCTCGCCCTGATGCTGCTGGTCCACGCCCGGCGCGAGACCCGGACCGGCCCGGACGGCGGGCTGGTGCTGCTGGCCGACCAGGACCGGAGCCGCTGGGACCGCACGATGATCGAGGAGGGTCGCGCTCTGGTGCTCGCCGCGCTGAGCGGCGGCCCGCCGGGGGCGTACGGTGTGCAGGCCGCGATCGCGGCGCTGCACGACGAGGCCGCGGACGTCGCCACCACCGACTGGCCGCAGATCGTGGCGCTGTACGACGTGCTGCTGGTGCTCGCGCCGTCCCCGGTCGTCGCGCTCAACCGGGCCGTGGCGGTGGCGATGCGCGACGGCCCCGAGGCGGGGCTGCGGCTGCTCGACGGCCTGGCCGGTGAGGCGCGCCTGCACGCCCACCACCCGTACGCGGCGGCCCGCGCCGACCTGCTGCAGCGGCTCGGCCGGCTCCCCGAGGCCGCGGCCGCCTACCGCGAGGCGCTCGCCCTGGCCGGCACCGAGCCCGAACGCGCCCACCTGCGCCGCCGCCTGGCCGCCGTCGAACCCTCCGGCCCGGACGGCGCCTGACCGCCCCGATGCCCGCCGCGTTCCCTGCCCGCCCCCGGGCGGTCGCGGACCGCGGCGTCCGGCCCGCCTGGCGCGGGGAGAAGAGCGGACTCCCCGACCCGGGCCGCGCTGCGGTTCGTGGGAGCCGGTCAGGCGTTCGTGCGTGACAGGTGGCCGGGGAGGTCGGTGAGGCGTTCGATGCGGAGCACCGTCTCGTCCGCCGTCGGCGACGGCCCACCGGTGACGAAGTCGACACCGCGGTCCAGCCAGATGCCGGTGAGCCCGGCGAGGGCGGCCGCGTTCACGTCGCTCTCCAGCATGTCGCCCACGTTGACCGCCTGCGAGGGGTCCGTCCCCATCCGCCGGCAGGCGGCGGCGTAGGCGGCGGGCTTGGCCACGCCGAGCTCGGTCGGAGTCAGGACGGCTTCGAAGTACTCCAGGAGACCGAAGCGGGCGAGCTTGGCGCGCTGCTGCTCGGGGTCCCCGTTGGTGAGAACGGCCAGACGCGGTCCCGCGGGGAGTCGTTTCAGGGTCTCCAGGCAGGGCTGGACATCGGGATAGCACCGCCAGGACTCCTCGAACACGGTGAGGTAGCGCTCGGCGATCCAGGCGTCCAGAAGGCCGGGGCTTTCCGGGACCGGTTCGCCGAGCACCGGCAGGAAGGAACGGATCCTGCGCCGGTGGTGTTCGGCGAAGGAGCACTCACCCGCCAGGTACTCCCGCATGTGGCGCCCCTCCAGCGTCCACCACAGCGTCACCAGCTCCTCCGGCGGAGCCGTCGCGTTCGGCGCCGCCCGGACGATGCGGCCGATGGCCTCCCACACCGCGCTTCGGTGATCGACCAGGGTGCCGTCCAGATCGAAGAAAATCACATCCACCATGAGGCGATCATCTCGTGGTGGAGCGCCCCGGCTTCGGCGGAGGCCGGTTCTCCTGAGAGGATCGCCTCATGCGGGGGACGCCCGGCCCCCGACCGGCGCGCGACGGGCACCCGAGCGAGCGCGTCACCGGGGTCCGGCGGCCGGCCGACGGCGCTCAGTTCTGCGTGGAGATGCAGAACGGGTGGCCTGCGGGGTCCAGCAGGACCCTCCGCTCGTCGGGATGCGGCTGGACCGGGGGCTCCGAGGCGCCCAGCGCCAGCATCCGCGCCTGGGCGGACTCCAGGTCGTCGACGCCCAGCTCGATGTGGGCCTGCTTGCCCTGGGAGGGATCCGGCCAGGTCGGAGGCCGGTAGTCGGCCACCCGGATGAAGCCCAGTCCGGATGAACCCTCCCGGCCGAGCAGGACGAAGTCGTCGCTGGAGTAGACGACGGGCAGGCCGAGCGCGTCGCCGTAGAAGCGGGCCAGCTCGGCGGGGTCCGGGCAGTCGAAGTCGACGGACAGCAGACGGATCGCGGGTGCGGATGCGGGTTCGGTGCTCATGGGAGGACGCTATGACGGGACCAGGACAGTTCCGGTCCTGGTCATCGGGGACACTTCAGGATGTGATCGGTACCTCCGCCCGCCTGCTGCGATTGGTCTCCCTGCTGTCCGCCCGGCCGACATGGACCTGCCGCGAGCTGGCCGAGCGGATGGCGGTCACCGACCGCACGGTCCGGCGGGACATCGCCCGGCTGCGGGAGCTCGGCTACGGCGTCGAGTCCGACCCCGGGCCGTGGGGCGGCTACCGCCTCGGCGGCGGCATCCGGGTGCCGCCGCTGATCCTCGATGACGAGGAGGCGCTCGCGGTGGCCGTCGCACTGCGGGAGGCCGCGCTCAGCGGTGTCCTGGGCGGCGACCAGGCCGCGCTGTCGGCGCTGCTGAAACTCCGGGCGGTCCTGCCGCCGCGGATCGCCGACCGGCTGGGCGAGATGGACGCCACCTTCGTCCACACCCCCCGGCCCGCGGACCGTCAGATCTCGTCCGGCACGCTGCTGGAGCTGGCCTCCGCCTGCCGCCGCGGTGAACGCGCCCGGCTGTCCTACCGGGACCACGCGGGCAAGGCCACCGTCCGGGACGTCGACCCCTACCGACTGGTGTTCACCGGGCTTCGCTGGTACTTCGTCGCCCGGGACGTGGCCCGGGACCAGTGGCGGACGTTCCGGGCCGACCGGGTGGTGCACGTCCGGCCGACCGGACACGCGGTCGAACTCCTCGACCCGCCCGACCCGGTGCTCCTCGTCTCCCGGGGCATCGCGGGCGTCGTGTACCCGCTCTACGCGACGGTCCGGCTGCCGCACCCCGTGGACCGGGCGCTACGGCTGGTCCCGCCGACGATCGGCTCCCACCGCCCGGACGGCCCCGACGCCACGATCGTCGACATCGGCGGCAACGACGCCGACCAGCTCGCCGACTACCTGCTCGGTCTGGGCACCAGGCTGCGGGTCCTGTCACCGGACCCGGTACGGGAGGCGCTGCTGCGCCGTACCCGAGACCTGACCGAGGACAACGGGGGCGATCAGCCCCGGTAGGGGGCGTTGCGCCGGGTACGGGGCCCGGTGGTCCCGGGGCCCTCTCATGCATCACCGGCGGGGACGGCGATCCGCGACCGTGTGCGCGGGCCGGGCGTCCTCAGGTGCTTTCGTGCGCCTGACTCCGCCGGGCGAGCCGCTCCCGCCGGGTGATCGCGTACTCGACCTCGCCGAACTCGCTGCCGGGGATCGGGTCGTCCCGGTCCAGGTGGAACGTGCGCACGTACCGCAGGCCGACGGCGGCCATCGCCGCCCGGGAGGCGGTGTCGACCGCCATCGTCGCGGACGGGCCGAGGCGGGGCGGCGGCGGGTCCGGATCGTGATCAGGGGTTGGTCATGGTCCGGGTGGGATCGCGCTACCTTGGGCGGGTGGAGGAGATCGACCGCCGGATCGTGACGTTGCTGGCCGAGGACGGCCGGATGAGCTTCACCGACCTCGCCCGCGAGACGGGCCTGTCGGTCTCGGCGGTGCACCAGCGGGTGCGCCGGCTGGAGAAGCGCGGGGTGGTGCGCGGGTACGCGGCGCTGGTGGACTACGACGAGATCGGCCTGCCGCTCACCGCGTTCGTCTCCATCAAACCGATCGACCCGGCCGCCACCGACGACGCCCCCGACCGGCTGTCGCACCTGAGCGCCATCGAGGCCTGCCACAGCGTCGCGGGTGACGAGAGCTACATCCTCAAGGTGCGGGTGGCCTCGCCCCTCGCGCTGGAGGAACTGCTCAACCAGATCCGCACCGCCGCCAACGTCTCGACCCGGACCACCGTCGTGCTCAGCACGCCGTACGAGCACCGCGCGCCCGAACTGATGGAGAAGCCGCCGCAGCCCTCGTAGGCGCGGCCCGGCCCGGTGCCGCGCCGGGACCGGACGGGCCCCGGCGCGGTGGGCGGAGCGGGGTCCGGCCCCGGACGCCCGAGCCCGGACGCCCGAGCCCGGCCGTTCAGACGCGGCTGCGGAAGCGGTCGCGCAGGCGGGTCTTGGCCTCCTCGCCCGCGCCGAGAGCGTCCAGGCCCAGCAGGGCGGCGCCCGCGACGGGCGGGAGGGTGACGACGACCGGTTCGGCCTTGGGCGCCCGCTCGGCGAAGCGCCGCCGGATCATGTCGTCCAGCAGCGCGTCGCGGGCCGTCAGCACGCCGCCGCCCAGCACCACCTCGACGGGGGAGTCCAGCAGGCCGAGGCGGCGCAGCGCGACGACCGCGAGCACGACGACCTCGTCGGCCATCCGCGCCAGGATCGAGCGCGCCACCGCGTCACCCGCCGCTGCGACCGCCATCAGCACCGGCACCAGCTCGTGCAGCCTGGCGTGGGGCAGGTCGCCGAAGTGCAGGCCGAGCGTCACCTCCTCGACGGTGCGGGCGCCGAAGTGCCCGCGCACGGCGCGTTCCAGCGCGGTGGCCGGGCCGCGGCCGTCCTCGGCGCGCACGGCGTGCCAGAGGGCCTCCTCGCCGAGGACGAGGCCGCCGCCCCAGTCGCCGCTGATCCTGCCGAGCGCGGGGAAGCGGGCGACCTCACCGGTGGGGGAGACGCCGACCGCGTTGACGCCCGCCCCGCAGACCACCGCCACGCCCGAGGGGCCGGAGGCGCCGGCCCGCAGCAGCGCGAAGGCGTCGTTGCCGACCGCCACCTCGCGGCCGTAGCCGCGGGCGAGGATCTCGTCGCGGAGCGTCTCCTCCTCCACCGGCAGGTCCGCGCCCGCCACGTAGGCGGCCACGTGGTCGGCGAACGGCGGGGCCGCCCCGGGGCCGAGCGCGCGTCGCACCGCGTCGCCCAGCACGTCGACCGCGGCGCCCACGCCCTCGCTCTGCGGCCGGAAGCCGCCGCCGCGGCCGGTGGCCAGGACGGTGCCGTCCTCGGCCACCAGTGCGACGTCGGTCTTGCTGTTGCCGCCGTCGACGGCCAGCACGGTCCGCACGCGTGCGCCGTCCGTGCCCGGCGGGATCCCCGCGTGCTCACCGGCCGCGCCGGGTGCGGTCCTCGTGTGCTCACCGTCCGTGCCCGGGGGGGTCGTCCTCACGCGCCCGCCGCCCAGGGCAGGTGCGGGCGGTTGGCCTCGACCAGGCGGCGGGCCAGGTCGCCGGAGAGGGACGCCTGGCCGATGAGCGGGTGGGCCAGGAGCGCGTCGGCGACCCGCTCCTCGCCGCCGTGCAGCGCCGCCTCCAGGGCCAGCGTCTCGTAGGCGGTGACGTGCGCGATGAGGCCCGCGTAGAGCGGTTCCACGGGGTCGACCGGCAGGGCCCGGGCCCCGGCGGCGGTGATCGTCGCGGGCACCTCGACGACCGCCTCGCGCGGCAGGAACGGCAGCGCGCCGTCGTTGCGCAGGTTGACCACCTGGGTGTCGCCGCGGTCGCCGAGCAGCGAGGCGATCAGCGCGACGGCGGCCTCGGAGTAGAACGCGCCGCCGCGCCGCTCCAGCAGCGCGGGCTTGGTGTCCACCGCCGGGTCGGCGTACAGCTCCAGCAGCCGCGCCTCCATCGCCGCGACCTCGGCCGCGCGGGACGGCCTGGCCCGCTGCTCGGCCACGACGCCGTCGTGCTCGTAGAAGTAGCGCAGGTAGTAGGAGGGCACCGTGCCGAGGCGGCGGATCAGCGCGGCCTCCAGGCCGACGTCTTGGGCGATCTGCTCGCCGTGCTCGTCCAGCAGCCGGGGCAGCACGTCCACGCCGTCGAGCAGGACGGAGCGCTCCCAGGTCAGGTGGTTCAGCCCGACGTGGCCCAGGGCGATCCGCTCGGGCGCGACGTCCAGCGCGGCGGCGAAGCGGCGCTGGAAGCCGATGGCCACGTTGCACAGGCCGATGGCGCGGTGCCCGGCCTCCAGCAGCGCCCGGGTGACGATGCCGACCGGGTTGGTGAAGTCGACGATCCAGGCGCCGGGCGCGTGCCGGCGGACCTGCTCGGCGATGTCCAGCACCACCGGGACGGTGCGCAGGGCCTTGGCCAGGCCGCCCGCGCCGGTCGTCTCCTGGCCGACGCAGCCGCACTCCAGCGGGAGCGTCTCGTCGACGTTGCGCGCGGCCTGGCCGCCGACGCGCAGCTGCAGGAGCACGGCCTGCGCCCCGGCGACCCCCTCGGGGACCGAGGCGGTGGTGGCGACCTTCGCCGGATGGCCGGCGCGGGCCAGCATCCGCCGGGCCATGCCGCCGACCAGGTCGAGGCGGGAGGCGTCCGGGTCGACCAGTGCGATCTCGGTGAGGGGGAGCTCGTCCCGCAGCCGCGCGAACCCGTCGATCAGCTCCGGCGTGTACGTCGAGCCGCCCCCGACAACGGCGAGTTTCAACCCTTCACTCCTGTCAAGGTGACGCCCTCGATGAAGACTCTCTGGGCGAGGAAGAACACGATTATCACCGGTGCCATGACGAGCAGCGTGGCCGCCATGGTGAGGTTCCACTGCACGCTGTGCAGTGCTTTGAAGGACGCCAGCCCGATGGAGAGCGTCCAGTTGTCCACGTTCGTGGAGGCGTACAGCAGCGGGCCGTAGTAGTCGTTCCAGCAGTAGAAGAACTGGAACAGCGCCACCGCGGCGATGGCCGGCCGGGCCATGGGCAGGACGATCCGCAGCAGCGTCGCCAGGTCCGAGCAGCCGTCGACCCGGGCCGCCTCGGTGTACTCCCTGGGGATCGTCAGCAGGAACTGGCGGAGCAGGAAGATCGAGAAGGCGTCGCCGAGCAGCATGGGCAGGATCAGCGGCCAGAGCGTGCCGGTGAGCTCAGCGCGGGCCCAGATCAGGTAGACCGGTACGGCGACCACCTGCGGCGGCAGCATCATCATCGTGATGACGGCCAGGAAGGCGGCCCGGCGCCCGGGGAAGCGGAAGCGGGCCAGCGCGTAGGCCACCGGGACCGACGACAGCAGCATGAACGCGGTGCCCAGGCCCGCGTACAGCATCGTGTTGCCGATCCACTGCAGCAGGGGCGAGCGCGCGAACACCTCGGCGAAGTTGCCCCAGTTCCACGAGTGCGGCCACAACCGGCTGGTCAGCGCCTGCTGGTCGGTCATGAGCGCGGTGAGCGCGATGAAGACCAGCGGGGCGAGGAACATGATCGCCAGCGCGATCGCGACGGAGTGGACGGCGATCCAGTGCAGGGCCCGCCGCCGGCGCAGACCCGCGGCGGTCGGTCGGCGGACGGCGGGGCCCGGGGTGCGGGGGAGGACGGCGGGTGCGGTGCTCACGAGACCTCCTCGAGTCCGCGGAACCGGCGCAGCAGGACCAGGGTGAGCAGCATCGACGCGGCGAACAGCAGCAGCGCGAGCACGCACGCGTACCCCATGGAGAAGTCGCGGAAGCCCATCTGGAAGAGCCACTGGGGCAGGGTCAGGGTGGACATCTCCGGGTAGCCGGGGGTGAAGCTGCTGCCGGGGGAGTCGGTGGAACCGGAGGCGACCCGGGCGGCGATCATCGCCTGGGTGAAGTACTGCAGGGCGTAGATGACGCCGGTGACCGCGGAGAACAGCAGCACCGGGGAGATCGTCGGCAGGGTGACGCTGCGGAACCGCCGCCAGGCCCCCGCCCCGTCGAGCGCGGCCGCCTCGTACAGGTGCTTCGGCACGTCGAGCAGGGCCGCCAGGAAGATGACCATGGTGTTGCCGGTGCCCCACATGCCGAGCAGGGTCAGGCTCGGCTTGGCCCAGTCCTTGTCGCCGAACCAGTCCGGGCCGGCGATCCCGAACAGCTCCAGGAACTGGTTCATCGGGCCGGTGGCCGGGTTGAGCAGGAACACGAACGCGACCGTGCCCGCCACCGTCGGGATCAGCGAGGGCAGGTAGAAGACCGTCCGGAAGAACCCGGCCCCCGCCTTCAGCCGGGTGACCAGCCAGGCCACCCCCAGGGCGAAGAGCAACTGGGCCGGGACCATGAAGACGACCAGCCACAGGGTGTTGCCGATCGAGGTGAGGGCCCGGTCGTCGGTCAGCAGGTAGCGGTAGTTGTCCAGGCCGACGAACTCCAGCGTGAACAGGTCGTAGCGGTGGAAGGAGAAGTAGACGGTGGCGGCGAGCGGGTAGACGAAGAAGACCGCGAACCCGATCAGCCAGGGCGACAGCCACAGGAGGGCCCGCAGGCCCTCGCGGCGCCGCCGGGCGGGCGGCGCCGCAGGGGTGGGACGCATCGCGGATCAGCCCCCGGAGAGCGTGTGCTTGTCGTTGATGCGCTTGTCGACCCCGGCCAGCCCGGCGTCGAGGTCCTTGACGGAGCCCTTCTCCCACTCGACGAGGAAGGTGGTGAGAGCCTCCTGGTTGAAGACGCTGTTGACGTTCGGCGGGAGCGTGCTCGTCTTGGGGTGGTTGAAGATGTCGAGGAAGGTCTGGAAGTTCGCGTCCTTCTTCAGGTCGGGCGAGTCCATCGCGGCCCTGGTCGTCGGCACGTTGCGCAGCGCGTTGGAGAGCGTCACCAGGCTGCCGGTGTCGGTGGTCAGGTGCTTGACCAGCTCCCAGGCGTGCTGCGGGTGCCCGGCCCCCTTCGGCACGCCGATCACGGTGCCCGCGGTGAAGCCGCTGCCGTACAGCTCGGGCCGGTCGTCGGCGACGGGGACCGGGGCGGTGCCGTAGTCGAGGTCCGGCGCGTCGCCGGTGATCATGGCGTTGCGCCACTCGCCGTCGACCGCCATCGCGACCTTGCCCTCGTGGAAGGGGTGCTCGGCGCCCCACTCGTCGCCCAGGCCCTTGCGGAACCTGTCGAGCTTGTCGTACCCGTACCAGTCGATGAGCTCCTTCTGCCAGGTCAGGAGCTTCTTCCAGGCGGGGTCGGAGCCGATCGCCGAGGTGCCGTCCTCGTTGTACCACCTGGCCCCGACCATCGGGCCCAGGTGGGAGGGGGAGTTCTCGTAGTACTGGACGCTGGGGATGAAGCCGGCGACCTCGATGTTCCCGTCGGCGTCGCGGACGGTGAGCTTCTTGGCCAGCGCGGTCAGCTCCGAGAGGGTCTTCGGCGGCTGCTCGCCCTTCATCAGGGCCTTGTTGTAGTAGAGGCCGTAGGCGTCGGCGAGCATCGGCAGCGTGCAGCGCCGGCCCTCGAACTCGGTGTAGGAGCGCGCGGCGGCCGGGAGCACCGACAGGTCGACGCCGTCCTGGGCGATCACCGGGGTGAGGTCCTGGAAGACCCCGCTGCGGCACCACTGCGCCACGTTGTCGGTGGTGAAGGAGGCGGCCACGTCGGGGGCGGTGCCGCCGCGGACGGCCTGGGTGATCTGGTCGTCCTGGACGCCCTTCGTCAGCTTGACGGTGATCTGCGGGAACTTCTTGCGGAACCCGGCGACGGCGTCCTCGAACGCCTTGACCTCGCTGTCGGCGCTGAACCCGTGCCAGAGCTCGATGGTCGCCGCGGGCAGCGCCGCGGCGGCGCTCCCGGAGGGTTTCGGCTGGGATCCGAGCGCGGGCGCGCTCCGGTCGCCCGCGGTGCAGGCGGTCAGGGCCGCGGCCGCGACGGCGGCCGTGGCGAGGGTGAGAAACCGTCGGTTCACGACAGTGGCCTCCTCGATCGGGGGGTGGGATGACCGGATGAATCGGAAGAGCCGGAGGTCCCACGAACGGCGGAAAGGGACGGGGACGGGGTCGGTGGCGGGGACAGGGGCGGGGGCAGGGGCGGGAGGGGCTCAAGAGGACCGGAGGAGGCCTCTCAGGGGGAGGACCCTCAGGAGGACCCTCAGGAGGACAGGGTGGAGCCGAAGACCTCCTCACGTGCGGCGGCGAGGGCCAGGTCGAGGGCGCCGGCCAGGACGGGGTTGCCCTCGACGGCCGAGAGCAGCAGGGGCGGCCGGGGGATGGTCAGCGCGTGCAGCTCCTCCTCGACCAGGTCGCGCAGCAGTCGGCCGCCGGCCAGGAGGGTGCCGCCGGTCAGCACGACGATCTCGGGATCGACGACCGCGGTGATCGAGGCCAGGCCGACGGCCAGGCGCCCGGCGACGTCGCGCAGCCCGGCCAGGGCCGCCGCGGCCTCCGGGCCGCCGGATCCGGCGGCGCGTACGGCCCGGCTCACCGCGGCGGCGGGGCCGTCGCCGTGCACGCCGTGCGAGCGCAGGATCCTGAGCACCGCGGGACCGCCGCCGAGCGCCTGGTAGCCGTGGTCGCCGTAGCGTCCGGTCTCGCGGGCGGTGGGGGCGCCGGGGGCGGGCATGTAGCCGATCTCGCCCGCGCCGCCGGTGGCGCCGCGGTGCAGCCGCCCGCCGAGCACCAGCGCCGCGCCGAGGCCCTCGTCGGCCCAGAGCAGCACGAAGTCGCGGTGCCCGCGGGCCGAGCCGTGCGCCTGCTCGGCCTGCGCGACCAGGTTGACGTTGTTCTCCACGGCGACCCGGACGCCCAGCCGCCGGCCGAGCGTGGCGACGAGGTCGGGGACGAGCCAGCCGGGCAGGTCCTCGGCGGTGGCGTAGCCGAGCGCGCCGGTGCCGGGGTCCGGCGCGCCCTGCACGCCGACGACCACGTGCCGCAGGGCGGCGGGGGCGTGCGCGCCGTCGAGGGCGGCGCGCACGTTGCGGACGGCCTCCTCGGTGGCCCGCTCGGCGTCCCGGGGGGCGGCGGCGGCCGGAGTGGGCTGACGGTACTCGCCGACCACCGCGCCGGTGATGTCGGCGACCCTGGCGTCGATGTGGGTGCGGGTGACGTCCAGCGCGGCGACGTAGGCGGCGGACGGGTTGAGCCGGTAGACCTCCGCGGTGCGTCCGGGCAGCCCTTCCCGGACGCCGCCCGGCACGACCAGCCCGGCCTCCTGCAGCCGGAGGAGGAGCTGGGAGGCGGTGGGCTTGGACAGGCCGGTGAGGGCGCCGATCTCCGGGCGGGTCAGCGGGCCGCGCTCCAGGAGCGCCTGGAGCGCGGCCCGGTCGTTGATGGCGCGCAGCAGGCTCGGGGTCCCCGGGGTCGGCTGGGGCACGGTCCCTCCAGGACGTCGTCATCGAGTTAGGAAAGTTTCCTAACTCGAGGAGAATCTAAGGAGCCGCCGGAGGGGCCGTCAAGGAGGGAGGGGCCCCGAAACCAAGCCGTGACGACGGCGGGCGGGCGGCCTCCTGCGGTCGCCGCAGGAGGCCGCCTCGGGGAGATCGGGGAATGGGAACATCTCAACGGACCTGCTAGGGTGATGGTTTGTCATAGCAACCAGCACAATGCATTTATATGGCCCGGAGTATCCTATTAGCGGCAAAGATAGTGGAGCGACGGCAACCCGTCAAATCGAGCTCGCCAAGGAACAGGAGTATGTCACCTCGCTCTACGAGCGGCTCGACCTGTTGCGCGACCGCACCCAGCGGCAGCTCGACGGGGTGCTGGCCCAGGGGGGCGGCGGCACCCACCAGAACCGTTCGGAGCGCGACAGCTTCGCCGGGATGTACGCCGAGCGGCTGGCGCGCCTGTGGGCGGTGGAGAACGGCCTGTGCTTCGGCCGGCTCGACAACGCCGACCACACCTCCCTCTACATCGGCCGCCTCGGCCTGGCCGACGACGACCAGCACCGCCTGCTGATCGACTGGCGGGCACCGGTGGCGCAGCCGTTCTACCGGGCCACCCCCGCCTCCCCGATGGGCGTCACCCGCCGCCGGCACCTGCAGACCAGGGGCCGCAGGGTGATCGGCGTCGACGACGACCTGCTCGACCTCGACGCCCTCAGCGAGGAGGACGCGGCCACGCTCAACGGCGAGGCCGCGCTGCTGGCCTCCCTGGGCGCCCACCGCACCGGCCGGATGCGCGACATCGTGGCCACCATCCAGGCCGAGCAGGACCGCATCATCCGCTCGGACCTGTCCGGCGTGCTCGTCGTGCAGGGCGGGCCCGGCACCGGCAAGACCGTCGTGGCCCTGCACCGGGCGGCCTACCTGCTCTACACCCACCGGGAGAAGCTGGCCCGCCGGGGCGTGCTCATCCTCGGCCCCAACCTGACCTTCCTGCGCTACATCGAGCAGGTCCTGCCCTCCCTGGGCGAGACCGACGTGCTGCTGTCCACGGTCGCCGAGCTGTACCCCGGGGTCGCCGCGACCGCCGCCGAGCGGCCCGAGACGGCCGCGGTCAAGGGCGACGAGCGGATGGCCCAGGTCGTGGCGCGCGCCGTGCGGGAGCGGCAGCGGGTGCCCCGGCGGCCGATCGAGATCAAGCTGGACCGCTACACCCTCAGCCTCGACGGCCGCACCCTGGAGGCCGCGCGCAACCGGGCCGCCCGCTCGCGCCGCCCCCACAACGAGGCCCGCGCGGTCTTCGTCCGCCACCTGCTCAACGCCCTCGCCCGGCAGGCCGCCAAGCTGCTGGGCAAGGGCGTCATCGACGACGACGAGCTGGCCGACCTGCGCGAGGAGCTCCGCACCGAGCGGCCGGTCAAGGCCGCGCTGAACCGGTTGTGGCCCTACACCACCCCGCAGCAGCTCCTGCTGGGGCTGTTCACCTCCCGCGAGCGGCTCGAGTACGCCGCGGCCGATCTGAGCCCGGCCGAGCGCGCGCTGCTGCTGCGCGAGCCGCCCCGCACCGGGGAGGGCTGGTGGTCGCCGGCCGACGTGGCCCTGCTGGACGAGGCCGCCGAACTGCTCGGCGACATCGACCCGGGCGTGCTGCGGGCCGGGGCGTGGATGGCCGAGGAGGAGCAGGCCGCCGCCCGCGCCGCCGCGCGCGAGGAGGACAGCATGCAGCTCGCCTACGCCAAGGAGGTGCTGGAGCTGACCGGCCTGTCCGAGATCATGGACGCGGAGAGGTTCGCCGCCCGGCACCTGGGCGACGAGTTCTACCTCACCACCGCCGAGCGGGCCGCGGGCGACCGCACCTGGGCCTTCGGGCACATCATCGTGGACGAGGCGCAGGAGCTGTCGCCGATGGACTGGCGGATGGTCATGCGCCGGTGCCCCACCCGGTCGATGACGATCGTCGGCGACCTGGCGCAGACCGCGTCGGCGGCCGGGGCCCGCTCCTGGGAGCGGGTGCTCGACCCGTACGTGGGCGGGCGGTGGCGGGTCGAGAACCTCACCGTCAACTACCGCACCCCCACCGAGCTGATGGCGGTGGCCGCCGCCGTGCTCCCGCTGGTCGGCCCCGGGCTCACCGCGCCCGCCTCGGTCCGGGAGACCGGCGAGCGGCCCTGGGCGGCCTCCCCGCTGGAGTCCCTGCCCGAGGTGGTCAAGGCCGAGATCGTCGAGGGCGGCCGCCTGGCGGTGCTCGTCCCCGAGTCCCTCGGAGCCGAGCTGGGCGAGGTGGTGACCCGGGCCGTCGACGGCGCGGTCGCCGGGCCCGGCACGGCGGCCCTGGACGCCCCCGCGGCGGTCCTGAGCGTCGCCGACGCCAAGGGGCTGGAGTTCGACACGGTCATCGTGGTCGAGCCGGACCGTATCCTGAGCGAGTCGCCCCGCGGGGCGAGCGACCTGTACGTCGCCCTGACCAGGGCGACGCGGCGGCTCGGCGTGGTCCACGGGGCCCCGCTGCCCGAGCCGCTCGCCGGGCTCGAACGGCGCCGGAGCGGCTGAGCCGCCGGGGCCCCTCGCAGGGACATCACGGATCCGCCGCAGAGCGGTCACGGAGATGTCACAGGACCGTCGCGGGACCGCCGTCGGGGGCGGCGGCGATCCGGACACGGAGCAAGGCCGCGCGCGGCTGGGACGACCGCTTCCCAGCTGCGGAAACGAGGTGTTTCCGCAGCTGGGGGCGAGGTTGACATCTGAGCTGAGGTCGGTAGTTTTGCTGCCCAGTCCAGCACGGGACTGGCCGGTTGGCCGCCTCCGACAGCACCGGTTCCTCGCCCGCGGCGGAGCGTGACTCCGTCCGTACAGCCAGGCGCAGGACCTGTGGTCAGTCGGGTCGGGGCACCCCAGCCGGGCGGGGGGAACGGACCCGGGAGGGGCCTGGACACCCAGTAGACAACGGCAATCCGCGCCCGCCGCCGACGGGACGGAACCGGTCCGAAGGGTTCGTCCGGGCACTCTTCCCGCTCCCGTGCCGGCGTCTGCAGGTCTCGGGGTGATCCCCAGGGCATCCGTCCGCCCTGGAGGTCACCCCGCTGCCGTGCCGGGGGTAGCGTTCGGTTGGCGGGCCCGCCCGGGTCCGGCCAGGTCCGACGTCCGTGAGGAGCCTCCGTGGTGCAGGAGAAGACGCCCCCTCCTCCGGGGACTCCGCCGGGTGCTCCGCCGATCCCTCCGCCCGCCGCGTCGCCCGAGGGCGCGCCGGGCCGTTCCCGGTGGCGGGACCCGTCCGGCCGGGCGGCCGCCGCGGCCGTCGGCGGCCTGCTGCTCTTCCTGGCCTTCCCGCCGCTGGGGCTCTGGTTCCTGGCCCCCCTCGGCGCCGCCCTCATGATCCGGGCCGTGCACGGCGCCCGGCCGCGCCGCGCCGCCTGGCTGGGCTACGTCGGCGGGCTCGCCTTCCTCGGCCCCGGCCTGCACTGGGTCACCCCCATCGGGGTGGACGCCTGGCTGGGTCTGATCGCCCTGGAGAGCCTCTTCTACGCCGCCTGGGCCGCCGGTGCCGCCCTGGTCGTGCGGCTGCCCCTGTGGCCGCTGTGGAGCGCCGCGCTCTGGGTGGCCGCGGAGTGGGCGCGGGGGGTCTTCCCCTTCGGCGGCTTCCCCTGGGCGCGGGTCGCCTTCAGCCAGGGCGAGTCGGTCTTCACCCCGTACGCGGCGCTGGGCGGAGCGCCGCTGGTGAGCTTCGCGGTGGTGCTCTGCGGCGGGCTGCTCGCCCTCGCCTCGCTGCGGGTGCCCGTCCCGCCCCCCGCCCGGTCCTCCGTCCCACCCTCGGTCCCACCCTCGGTCCCATCCTCGGTCCCGCCCGCCGACCGGCCCTTCGCCCGGCCGGCGGGGCCGCGGTTCGTCCGGCACCTCGTCCTCCCGCTCGCCGGGGCCCTGGCCGTCCCGGCCGCGGCCTTCGCCGTGCCCCGGCCGGGCGACGAGGGCAGGAGCGTGACGGTCGGGGTGATCCAGGGCAACGTGCCCGGCCGGGGGATGACCCCGCTGGGCGACGAGCCCGCCGTGGTCCTGCGCAACCACACCGGCAGGCTCCACGAGATGGCGCGGGCCGTACGGGCGGGCGCGATGCCCCGGCCCGACATCGTGGTGCTGCCGGAGAACTCCACCGACATCGACCCCTACCGCAGCGAGACGGCCCGCGCCGAGATCGACGCCGCGGTCAAGGACGTCGGCGTGCCCGTCCTGGTCGGAGCCGTGGTCGGCATCGGCGAGGAGAACCGGGCCACCCGGAGCCTGGTCTGGGACCCCGTCACCGGGCCCGGGGCCTACTACGACAAGCAGAAGCTGGTGCCGTTCGGCGAGTTCACCCCGATGCAGGACCTCGTGCTCGCCCTGTTCGAGCGGGCCGGCCTGGTCGGCAAGCAGTCGGTGCCCGGCACCCGCGACGGCGACCTGCGACTGGGACCGGTCACCGTCGGAGCGGTCAACTGCTACGAGGTCGCCTTCGACGGCGTCGTCCGCGGCACCGTCCGGACCGGCGCCAGCCCGCTGGTGGTGCAGACCAACAACGCGACCTACGCGCTGACCGGCCTGCCCGCCCAGCAGCTGGCCATGTCCCGGCTGCGCGCGGTGGAGCACAACCGCGCGGTGGTCACCGCCGCGATCACCGGCATCTCCGCCTCCGTGACCCCGGAGGGGAAGGTGGTCTGGGAGACCCGCGAGCTGGTCCAGGACATGGCGGTGCTGCGGGTCCCGGTCCGCACGCGGGCGACGGTGGCCACCACGGTTGGCGCACTACCCGAGTGGGCCCTGATACTGATGGGTACGGCCGCGCTGGCCGCGGTTCCGGTCCTCCGGCGACGCGATCCGGCGCGGCCGGTGACACGCAGTGATGACCAGCAGGTGGGAGACGTGTGATGGAGCGGATGGTCGGCCGGGTGCTCGTCATCGTCCCGACGTACAACGAGCGGGAGAACCTCCCGGTGATCGTCGAGCGGGTCCGCGCGGCGGTGCCCGAGGCGCACCTGCTGGTCGCCGACGACGCCAGCCCCGACGGCACCGGGGAGATCGCCGACGGCCTGGCGGCGCAGGACGACCACGTCCACGTGCTCCACCGGCCCGGCAAGCAGGGGCTCGGCGCCGCCTACATCGCGGGGTTCCGCTGGGGCCTGGCCGAGGGCTACGACGTGCTCGTGGAGATGGACGCCGACGGCTCCCACCAGCCGGAGGAACTGCCCAAACTGCTCCACGCGCTGGCCGACGGGGCCGACCTGTCCATCGGGTCCCGCTGGGTGCCCGGCGGCAAGGTGGTCAACTGGCCCGGTTCGCGGGAGCTCCTGTCCCGCGGCGCGAACGTCTACACCCGGATCATGCTCGGCATGCCGGTCCGCGACGCCACCGCGGGCTTCCGCGCCTACCGGGCCTCCACGCTGGAGAAGATCGGCCTGGACGACGTCGAGTCGCAGGGCTACTGCTTCCAGGTGGACCTGACCCTGCGCACGGTCCGCCACGGCCTGCGCGTCGCGGAGGTGCCGATCACCTTCGTGGAGCGCACCGTCGGCGCCAGCAAGATGAGCCGGGACGTCATCGCCGAGGCGCTGTGGCGGGTCACCCTGTGGGGCGTGACCGGCCTGCCCCGGAGGCTGCGCCGCTCCCGCTGACCCCCGCGCCGGATCCGGCGCGCACGTTTCGGCGGACCGGGCCGGCGGAAGGTACCGGAACGACCTCAGGGTCACCCTCCGGCGGCCGGAAGGACCTTCCGCCCGCCGGCCGACACCGTGGAGAGCGCCCCCCGACTCTTTTGAGAGAAGGGGCCATGACGGATACCGCTCAGACCACCCGGCCGCCGCGCGAGCGCGTGCGGTCCGGCTCCGGCGCGGCCGGACGAAAGCCCGCGGCGAGGCCCGGGAGAACCGCACGGCCCGTGGACCTCGTGGACCTCGTGGACCTCGTGGACCTCGTGGACCCCGCGGGGCTCGCGGGGGAGCGGGACGCCGCGGGGTCGCTCACCCTGACCCTGCCCATGATCACGCTGGAGTTCCGGCCGCCGCGGGTCGACGGGCGGCAGGTCGGCCGCGTCGTCGGGGCCGCCAGGGCGTTCCTGCCCGCACTTCCGCCCCTTCCGTCTCGGGAACGCCTCGCCTACTACGGAGGGCTCGGCGCGCTCGCCGCGTTCGGCCTGATCGAGTGGCCCGTGGCGGCCGCCATCGGCGTCGGAACGGTGATCGCCCGGCGTTCCCGGACCGGAGGCGGGCAGAGCCCTCCGGCCCGGCGGGGGAGCCCCGGCGGCGGGTACGGCTCCGGCGGGAACGGCGCCGGAGGGAACGGCGGAGGCGGCGGGAGCACGTCCGCGTGACCCGGCCGTCTCCGCCCGCCGGATCCGGCTCCACAGGAGGGTGAATGGTCCTGTCACGGCTGCTCGCGGTTCCCGCCGGCATCCTCCGGGACGTCGTTCCGGACGCGCTCGCGGGCGTCCTGCCCCGCCACCGGCGCGTGCGCGCCTGTCCCGGGGGGATCCGGATCGACCTGCACACGATCGGCGGGCCGGGCACGGAGGCGGCCGCCCGGCGGCTCGAGGCACGGCTGCGCGCGGTGGACGGCGTGCGCCGGGCGGAGGTCAACGGCGCCCTCGGCTGCGTCTTCGTCGGCATCGCCGAGGACCGGTCCCGCCACGGCGAGCTGCTGTCGGTCGTCACCGGGCTGGACGCGGACCCGGGCACGGACGCGGGGCCGCCGGACCCGGATCCGGGCACGGGCATGGACCCGGACCCGGGCTCGGACCCGGGCTCGGACCCGGGCTCGGGCACGGGCTCGGACCCGGACCCGGATACGGGCTCGGAGCTGGACCCGGGAAGCGGGGGCGGAGCTCCGTACCCGCCCCGGATCAGGGTGGCGGAGCGGCACGCGCGCGCCGCGGCCCGCCTCTGCGCGGAGCTGACCGGGGCCGGCCTGGCGCTCGTGGGGAAGGCCGTGCGGCTGCCGGGGCTGTCCCCGGCCGTACCGGCCCTGCTGCAACTGGCCGACTCCACCCCCCTCCTCCGGGAGGAGCTGAACCGCCGGATCGGCCGTCCGACCACCGACACGCTGTTCACCGCGGGCCACGTCGTCGCCCAGACGCTCGCGCTGAGCCCGTCGGCGCTGCTCGTCCAGGCGGCGGGGACCGTCGTCCACTACGCCGAGGCGCGCGCCGCGCGGTGCGCCTGGCGGCGGCTGGAGCGGGAACTGGCCCGCGCCCGGGGCGCCTACCGGTACATCGCGAAGCCGGTGCGCCCGCGTCCGGCCCCCCTGCCCCGCGGCCCGATCGAGCGGTACGCGGACGTCGCGGCCCCGGTGACGCTGGGGGCCTGCGCCGCGACGCGGCTGCTCAGCCGCAGCGGCCGCCGGAGCCACGCCATGATGGTCGCGGCCACGCCCAAGCAGGCGAAGCTGGGCCGCCACGCCTTCGCGGGAGCGGTCGCCCGCGCCCTGGGACGACGCGGCGCGGTGGTGCTCGCCTCCCACGCCCTGCGCCGCATGGACCGCGTCGACACGGTCGTCCTCGACGCGGAGGTCCTGCTCACCGGCTCATGGGCGGTCGAGCGCGTCGTACGGATCGCGGGCCCGGCCGGAGACCCGGGCGGTGCGGGCGGCGCGGCGGGCGGGCCGCGCCGCGCCGCGGGGAACCGCGAGGGCGGTACGGCGGGCGGCGGCGCCGACGGGGTGGACGACGGCACCCTGCACGCGCGGCTGCACGCCCTGCTCGACCCGGACGACCCCGGCGCGCGCCGGAAGGACGGCGAATGGGCCGTCGGACCGGCGCCCGGCCGGGGCGGACCGGCGGCACGGGAGGTCCGGGCCTGGCGCGCCCGGGGGCTGAGGGCCGTGCTGGTGACCCTGCGGGACGAACCGGTCGCCGTCGCCGCGCTGGCGCGGGCGGTCGATCCGCTGGCCGAGGCCCTCGCCGCCGCCGCCCGGGACGCGGGCGCCGTCCTGCTGGCGGGAGGGGACCGCGGTCTCGCCGCGCGCCTCTCCGCGCGCCGGATCGCCCCCGGCGGGGCGCGGACGGCCGCCGCGGTCCGCGCGCTCCAGGCCGGGGGCCACGCCGTCGCCGTGGTGTCGCGGGGCGGGTCCCCGGACCTGCGCGAGGCGCTGGCCCGGGCCGACCTCGGCATCGGGGTGGCGGACCGGCCCGGCCGCGTACCCTGGGACGCGGACGTGCTCGGCGACCTCAACGCGGCCCACCTGGTCTTGAGCTGCCTGCCGGAGGCCGAGAGGACGAGCCGGCGGAGCGTACGGCTCGGCGTCGCCGGAGCGGGCGTCGGCGCGCTGCTGGCCCTCGCCGGGCCCGAGGCGGCGTCGTCCCGCCGGGCGCACCTGGTGAGCCACTGCGTCTCCCTGGCCGCGCTCGCCCTGGGGGAGCTGTCGGGCCGCGCCGCGGGGCGGACACCGGTCCCGGTCCGGGCCGACGGCACGCCCTGGTACGCCATGTCGGCCGCCGACGTCCTCACCCGGCTCGGCTCGTCGTCCGACGGCATCACCGCCGAGGACGCCGCCGGACGCAGGACGGCGGGGCAGGAGGACCGGTCCGCGCCGGAGCCGCACTCCCTGATCCGCGCGTCCGCGCAGGAACTGGCCAACCCCCTGACCCCGGCGCTGGCGGCGGGGGCGGGCGTGTCCGCGCTGATCGGCTCGGTCCTGGACGCGCTGCTGATCGGCGGGGTGACGGTCGTCAGCGCGTTCGTGGGCGGGGCACAGCGGGTCAGGGCCGACCGGGCGCTGCGCCGCCTCACCGAGGACTCCTGCGTTCCCGTGCGGCTGCGCCGGCCCGGCGGGCACACGCGGACGTCCGCGGCGGGACTGGTCCCGGGCGACGTGATCGAGCTGCGCGCCGGCGACGCCGTACCGGCCGACTGCCGGGTGCTGGAGGCGGTGGGCCTGGAGGTCGACGAGTCGCCGCTCACCGGCGAGTCGCAACTGGTCGCCAAGACGGCGGCGCCCACCACGGCGTCCGCCGTCGCCGAGCGCGGCTGCATGCTCTACCAGGGCACGACGGTGGCCGCGGGCGCGGGGCACGCGGTGGTCGTCGCGACGGGCGAGGCGACCGAGGCGGGCCGGGGTGCCCGGCTGGCCGCGGGACCGCGCCCGCCGACCGGAGTGGAGCTCCGGCTGCGCGAGCTGGGCAGGAGGATCCTGCCGCTCTCGGCCGGGTCCGGTCTGGCCCTGCTCGCCGTCGACCTGCTCCGCGGCCGGTCCCTGGCGGCGGGGCTCGCACCGGCGGTGAGCCTGGCCGTGGCGGCCGTTCCCGAAGGGCTGCCCTTCATCGCCACGGTCGCGGAGCTGGCCGCCGCGCGGCGGCTGTCGAAGCGCGCCGCGCTGGTGCGCAACCCGTCGACGATCGAGGCGCTGGGCCGGGTGAACGTCCTGTGCTTCGACAAGACGGGAACGCTCACCGAGGGACGCCTCAGCCTGCGGCGCGTCTCGGACGGGCGCACCGGGCACTCCGTCGACGAGCCGGCGGCCGGGCTGCGGCCGATCGTCGCCGCGGCGCTGCGCGCGAGTCCCCGGGCGGAGGAGGGACGGGTCATCGCCCACCCCACGGACCGCGCCGTCGTCGACGGCGCGACCCGGCTGGGGGTGACCCCGCAGGAGGGGCTGACCGCCTGGCGGCGGATCGACGAGCTGCCCTTCGAGCCGGAGCGCGGCTACCACGCCGTGCTCGGCGTGAGCGGCTCCGGGCACCTGCTGAGCGTCAAGGGCGCCCCGGAGACCGTGCTCGACCGCTGCACGACGGTGCTCCGGGACGCGCGGACCGTGCCACTCGGCGAGGAGCTCCGGCTGGAGCTGGAACGGGAGGTCGACGCGCTCGCCCGGCAGGGCCACCGGGTGCTCGCGGTGGCCCAGCGGCCCGCCTCCGACCGGCGCGACCTCGACGGGTCCCGCGTCGGCGACCTGTGCTTCCTCGGCTTCCTGGGCCTGGCCGACCCGGTACGGCCCGCCGCCGCCGAGAGCGTCGCGCACCTGACGCGGGCCGGCGTCCGGGTCGTCATGGTCACCGGAGACCACCCGAGCACCGCCGAGGCGATCGCGGCCGAACTCGGCGTGCTGAACGGGCGGCGTGTCATGACCGGCCCCGAGATGGACGACGTCGACGACGAGATCCTGACGAAGGCGCTGCCCGAGGTCGCGGTGTTCGCCCGCGCCACCCCGGCGCACAAGACGCGGATCGTCTCCTGCCTGCGCCAGGCCGGCGAGACCGTGGCGGTCACCGGCGACGGGGCCAACGACGCCCCCGCGATCCGCGCGGCCGACGTCGGGATCGCCCTCGGCTCCCGCGCCACCCCCGCCGCCCGGGCGGCGGCGGACGTCGTGGTGACCGACGACCGCATCGAGACGATCGTCGACGCGATCATCGAGGGCAGGGCCATGTGGAGCTCGGTCCGCGACTCCCTGAGCATCCTGCTCGGCGGCAACATCGGTGAGATCGCCTTCACGGTCGGCTCCAGCCTGCTCACCGGACGCGGCGCACTGAACGCCCGGCAGCTGCTGCTGGTCAACCTGCTGACCGACATGCTGCCCGCCATGGTGGTGGCCGTACGGCCGCCCGCCGCGGCGAGTCCGGAGCGGCTGATGGCCGAGGGGCCGGAGCGCTCGCTCGGCGCCTCCCTGACCCGCGACATCCACCTGCGGGCCGTCACCACCGCGGCCGCCGCGGCGGCGGCCTGGCTGGCCGGGCGGGTGACCGGAACGCGCGGACGGGCGGACACGGTCGCCCTGGTCGCCCTGGTCGCGGCGCAGCTGCTGCAGACCCTCGCCAAAGGTGGGCGGGACCCGGTGGTCGTGGCCGCCGCGCTGGCCTCCCTCGCCGTCCTGGGCCTCGTCGTGTCGACCCCGGGGGTCAGCCGGTTCTTCGGCTCACGGCCCCTGGGGCCCGTCGGGTGGTCCATCGGCCTCGGCGCCGCCGCCGTCGCGACCGCCCTCGGGGCGACGGCCGAACGGCTGTCGCGCGACGGCCCGCCCGCCGTACGCCGGCGGGCGGGAGTCGCCGGTCCGGAGGCGTCCGCCCGGCCGGAGAGGGGGGAGAGCACGCGCAGGCCGGTTCCACGCCGTGAACGCGGTCCGTGGATCCGGCCGTGGATCCGGCCCCGAGCGGTTCCGACCCCTGGAGGTTCCCATGAGCGACTTCCTGTCAGCCCTTCTCACCAGGGCGGCCGTCCTCGTGATCGAGGTGCTGGCCACGCGGCTGGTGGAGGCGCTCGTCGCCTTCGTGGCGCGGCGCTTCGCCGCGCGGGCCGCCTGAAGGCTCCGCCGCCGCCGGCCGCGTACCGAACCGCACGGGACGGAACGGCCGACCGCCGGCGCCGCCGCCAGCGTGATCCACACCGGTGTGCCCGACCTGTGCTGAGCCTTCCCCACGGCCATTACCAGGATCCGAATGTCGTTCAGGCGAGGTCGTCCGAGGTCGCTTCGGGTTTCGTGTGGAGGATCTCCCGGGCCTGGTCCGCGGCGCGGGCGATGCTCTCGGAGACGAAGTCGACGAAGCGGACGATGTTCTCCAGGCGGGCGGCGGCCGGGGTGTCGGGGCCCAGGACGTCCACGCCCTGGCGGGCGATCCGGCCGAGGTGGGCGGTGGATCGGGCGCCGGCCATCGTGGACTGGTACATGACGTCGTCGTCGACGACGTAGCGTTCACTCTCCATCGGTTGCAACGAATCGCCCGAGATCATTGCGTTGAATTCAGAACCATTGCAATGATTTCAAGGCTATAGGCTGCGCAAATGATGATTATGTGCAACACACTTGTTGCCGACATCATGAAAGCAACGTAGCTTTTCCCTCGTCGGAAACAATACGCCGACGACGGCACACGACCACAGGCCAAGGAGCACGCCATGCACACGTTCACCACCCCCGCCCCCATCGCAGCGGTCCTGGACATCCCCGCCGGACGCATCCGCCTCATCGCCGCCGACCGGACCGACACCACGGTCGAGGTCCTGCCCGCCGACCCCGCCAGGAGCCGCGACGTCACCGCGGCCCAGCAGACCACCGTCACCTACGACGACGGCGTCCTGCGCATCCGCACCCCCGACCCCGCGAACCGCCTCTTCGGCCCCTCCGGCTCCATCGAGGTCACCGTCCGGCTGCCCGCCGGCTCACGCATCGAGGCCACCGCCGCCGGCGCCGAACTGCGCGGCGTCGGACGCCTCGGCGACGTCTCCTTCACCGGCGCCCAGGCCACCGTCAAGCTCGACGAGACCGCCGGCGCCCACCTGGACCTCCAGGCCGGCGACGTCTCGGTCGGCCGCCTGGGCGGCCCCGCCCGGATCAGCACCCGAAAGGGTGACCTGCGCATCACCGAGGCCGTGCACGGCACCGTCACGCTGCGCACCGAGCACGGCGACATCACCGTCGGCGCCGCCCGCGGAGCCTCCGCGTCCCTGGACGCCGGCACCACCTACGGCCGCATCCGCAACGCGCTGGCCAACACCGACGGCGCCGCCGCCGGCCTGACCATCCACGCGACCACCGCCTACGGCGACATCACCGCCCGCAGCCTGTAGCAAAAGCGCCCCGCAGAGCCCGCACCCTAGGCCCGCCGGGCGCAGCGGTCCCATCCCCTCCAGCTGAATCCCGCACCAGCCCTCAAGGAGCACGCCACCATGCCCACCACCCACCCCGCCCAGACCCGCCCGCAGCTGCGCAAGACCATCGACGAGATGATCGACTCCGGTTTCCTCGGCGTGACGCTGCGCGTGCACGACGAACACGGCGAATGGACCGTCGGCGCCGGAACGGCCGAGCCGGGCCACAGCACCGCACCGCCGATCGACGGGCACGTGCGGATCGGCAGCAACACCAAGACCTTCATCGCCACCGTGGTGCTGCAACTGGTCGCCGAAGGCAGCCTCGGACTGGACGACCCGGTCACCGGCCACCTGCCCGGGTTCGACCTTCACGAGCGGATCACCGTGCGGATGCTGCTGCAGCACACCAGCGGCATCTTCAACTTCACCGGCGACTACGACCCCGACGGCACATTCGTGCCGGGAAGCCCCGCCACCACCTCGGGCAAGGCATGGGCGGAGAGCCGGTTCACGACCCACCGGCCCGACGACCTGGTCCGGCTCGCGCTGTCCAAGCCGGCGCGCTTCGCGCCGGGGACCGGCTGGAGCTACTCCAACACCAACTACGTGCTGGCCCGGCTGCTGATCGAGAAGGTCACCGGCCGTCCGGTCGCCGAGGAGATGCACCGGCGGATCCTGGGCCCGCTGGGCCTGGCGGGCACCGTCCAGCCGACCACCCAGACCGACCTGCCCGCACCGCACGCCCGTGCCTACTACCGCTACGAGGAGGACGGCGAGCACACGACGGTCGACGTCACCTGCCACAACCCCTCCTGGATCTCCAGCGGCGGCGACATGATCTCCACCACCCGCGACCTGCACACGTTCGTCTCCGCGCTGACGGGCGGCGGGCTCCTGCCCGCCGCGCTGCTGGCCGAGATGTGCACCCCGCACCCGACGGGCATCCCGAACATGGACTACGGCCTGGGCGTGTTCGTGCTGACCACCGACGGCGGCCGCACCGTCATCAGCCACAACGGCGGCATCGCGGGCCACGCGGCGCTGATGTACAGCACGCCCGACGGCGCCACGACGCTGACCGCCGCGCTGAACTACGTCGACGACGCCGATCTGTCGATGGCAGCGGCCTTCCAGCGGGCGTCCCAGCGCCTGGTCGCCGAGGTGTTCGACGGCGGGCAGGCCGGCCCGGCCCGGTAGAGGGCCGGGTCATGCGGACCGGCACGGGCCCGGATCGGCTCGCCCGCCCCGGCCGGCACCCGCCGCATGGACGACCGGACCCATCCGGACCCCGCACCGCGGCGGGTCGACGCCGAAGGCGGGCCCCGACCCGAAGCAGTCATCACGCACGCGCGCCCGGTGTCCCGAGGCGGCGTACTCCGACACGGTGCCGGAGTACGCCGCCTCGGCCGTGTGCCGGATGGTTGCGACCTTCACCGGTGAGCGGCGGCGGATCTCCAGCGTCATCCACTCGATCCGGTCGGCCGGATGAGCGAGCGGCCGGCCGATCCGGCGGCTGCGCGCTTCGGCCTCGAGACCGCGTGCAGGATGATCAGCAACCGGGGGCATACCCCGACCATGCCGGAAGTCAGCGGACGTTCGCGGTCTCCTCGACGTTCGCCGAGATCGGGTGAATCCAGGCCATCGCGGTAGCATATCGGCGTGTCGAACCTGCCCCACGTGACCAGCGTGGACCTGCTGACGCTTCACACCCTCCGCGGCATCGGGTTCGTCGAGCTCGACCGTCTCGCCGAGGCGACGGGGATGTCCGAGTCCGATGTCGAGTCCGAGCGGATCGACCTCGCGGTGGCCGGTCTCGTCGCGCGTACCCCGGGTGTCTTCGGTGGATGGGGGCTCACCGAGGCGGGGTGCGCCGCCGACGCCGAGCGGGTCTCCGCGGAGCTGGACGCGGCGATGCTCCGGTTCCGGCGGTACCGGACCAGGCCAGCCGAAGCGCTCGCCCACGCCGGGGCGGGTGCGCCGGAGTACGTGACGGACGATCTCGCGTCCTACCGCGGCGTGTGGTTCCCTCTTCACCTCAGTCCGCCCAGGATGCCTCGGCCTTCAGGCCGGGGAGGAATGGGCGTCCCGTCAGGGACGGTCCGGCGGAGCCGGGACGGCCTGCTGCACGATGTACAGCACCTGTGCGTGCAGGGACCGGTGCTCATGCTCGGCCAACTCCTTGAGCCGTGCGTGAAGGTCGTCGGGAAGCCGCAACGTGATCTGTTTCATGTCGGCAGAATACCCGCCACAACCCATCTCTCCGATGGTAAATTGATGGCATGTCCCGGTACCGGCTCTCCCCCACCCCCGCCCAGGAGGCGGCGCTGGCGGAGCACTGCGCGCACGCGAGGTTCGTGTGGAACCTCGCCGTCGAGCAGCACGCGCACTGGACGCCGGGCCGAAAAAGCGCGCCGGGGTTCGCCGAGCAGTGCCGCCAGCTCACCGCGGCGCGAGCGGCCTTCGGCTGGCTGGCCGCCGGGTCGATCGTCGTGCAGCAGCAGGCGCTGAAGGATTTCGCCCAGGCCATGGCGAACTTCTTCGGCGGCACCCACCGGCGCCCGACGTGGCGCAGACGCGGCCGGAGTGAGGGGTTCCGGATCGTCGCCGTCAAAGCCGACCAGGTGCGGCGCCTGTCGCGCAACACCGGCGAGGTGAAGATCCCGAAGGTCGGCTGGGTGCGGTTCCGCTGGTCCCGCGCCGTGCCCGGCGGGGCGAAGTCGTACCGGATCACCCGCGACAGCGCTGGACGCTGGCACGTCGCGTTCGCCGCCGTCCCGAAGCCGGTGCCCGCGCCCGCAACGGGTGAGGCCGTCGGCGTGGACCGGGGTGTGGCCGCCTCGGCGGCGCTGTCGACCGGGGAACTGCTGACCGCTCCCGGCCTGCGCAAGCCCGAGGCCGGGCGGCTGCTGCGGCTTGAGCGGAAACTCGCCCGCGCCCGCCGCGGCTCCCACCGGCGGGCGAAGGTGAAGGCCGCCCTCGCCCGGCTGAAAGCCCGTGAGAGTGACCGGCGCAGGGACTGGGTGGAGAAGACCTCCACCGATCTGGCGCGCCGGTTCGACGTCATCGCCGTCGAAGACCTGAAGATCCGGAACATGACCCGGTCGGCGAAGGGCACCGTCGAGCAGCCGGGAACGAACGTCCGCCAGAAAGCAGGGCTGAACCGGGCCATCCTCGCCGCCGGGTGGGGGCGGCTCGTGACCCGTCTGGAGGACAAGGCCCCCGGCCGCGTCGTCAAGATCAACCCCGCGTACACGTCGCAGACCTGCAACACCTGCGGGCACCGCGCCCCGGACAGCCGCGAGAGCCAAGCGGTGTTCCGGTGCGTCGCCTGCGGGCATCGGGCCGACGCCGACGTGAACGCGGCCTGCAACCTCCGGGACACCGCCGTGGGGCGCACGGTGGCTGCGCGGGGAGGCTCGCCGTTGGGCGGGCCGGTGAACCGTGAACCTCAACGCGACCTCCTCCTTGTGGGGTAGTTGCTGTTGGAATCCCCCGTCTTCAGACGGGGGAGGACGTCAAGAGGACCTGCTCGTCACCCCGGGCATCCCCCGCCACTGAGCGGTCCGCCTCACCGCCGAATCCCCCCGCGGGTCGTGTGCGCGCGTCCGTGCCCCCGTGACGTCGCGCCGCACGGGCGGCGCCGTCGCGAGCATGCGGGGCGACTCCGTACGTGGTGCGCAAAGGAGCGTCATCGTGCAGTTCGAGATCCTGGGTCCGCTACGCGTCCGGTCCGGTGACACCGTCCCGGTGCTGGGACCGCCCAAGCAGCGGCTCTTCCTCGCGGTGCTGCTCGGCCACCCGCACGGCTTCCTCTCCGTCGACCGGCTCGTCGACGCGCTGTGGGGCCCCGCGCCCCCGCCGTCGGCGGAGGCCAACCTCCGGCTCTACGCGCGCGGCCTGCGCCTGGTCCTGGGAACCGGCCGGATCCTGCGCGAGGGCCACGCCGGCTACCGGATCGACGCCTGCTGCGACGAGGTCGACGCCTGCCGGTTCGTCGGGCTCGTCCAGGACGGGCAGGCGGCCCTGGCCGCGGACGACGCCGCGGGAGCCCGGCGATCGCTCGGCGAGGCGCTGGAGCTGTGGCAGGGGCCCCCGTTCTCCGACCTCTCCGGCGAGTTCGCCCTGCGCGAGGAGCGCTCCCGCTTGGAGGAGTGGCACATGGTGGCGATCGAGCAACGGATAAGGGCGGATCTGTGCCTGGGGCAGGACGCCGCCCTGGTGGCCGAGCTGACGGCGCTGGTGAACCGCCACGCCTTCCGCGAGCGCCTCTGGTCGCACCTGATGCTCGCGCTCTACCGGTCCGGCCGTCAGGCGGAGGCCCTGGAGACCTACCGGCGGGCGCGGGCGATCCTCGCGGACGAGCTCGGGCTGGAGCCCAGCCCGGAGCTGCGCTCGATGGAGAGGGCCATCCTCACCGCCGACCCTCGGCTGTGGAACACCACCGGCCCTCGGCTGTGGGACACCGGCGAGGACCGCCCGCCCGGGACGGACGACCGCGCCACGCGGGCACGCCCGCCCGCGTCCGGTCACCGGGCGGTGCCCGCCCAGCTGCCGGCGAGTCCCCTGGGGTTCGTGGGGCGTGACGGCGAGCTCGCGCGCCTGGACGGGATCGCGGCGGACGCCGGCGAGGAGGCCCGGGTGGCCGCCGTCGTGGGACCGCCGGGCGTGGGCAAGACGGCCCTGGCGGTCCGGTGGGCCCATCGGGCGCGTCACCTGTTCGGCGACGGGCAGTTCTTCGTGGACCTGGGCGGGTTCGGGGTCGGCGGGCCGCTGGACCCGGGACTGGTGCTGGAGCGTTTCCTGCGCGCCCTGGACGTCCCGCCGTGGGGGATCCCCGCCGACACCGAGGAGCGGGCCGCCGTGTTCCGGTCGCGGATGTCCGGACGGCGGATGCTGATCGTGCTCGACAACGCCGCCTCGGCCGCGCAGGTGCGCGCGCTGCTCCCGGGAGGCGCGCCGAGCCTCACACTGATCACCAGCAGGCTCCGCCTGGACGGGCTCGCCACCACGCACGGTGTTCCGCGGGTCCCGCTCGGACCGCTTCCGGTGGCCGACGCCGTCGCCCTGATCCGGGACCGGCTCGCCCCCGCCGGTCACGCCACGGGCGTGGAGGAGCTCGCCGAGCTGTGCGACCGGATCCCCCTCGCCCTGCGGATCGCGGCCTCCCGGCTGGAGATGCCTGCGTACGAGGAGGCCCTGCCCGCGCTGGTGGCGGAGATGGCCGACGAGCGCGTGCGCCTGGACAGGCTCGCCGTCGACGAGAACGAGATATCGGTCCGGGCGGTGCTGCACGCCTCGCTCCGCCCGCTGGACGAACCGGTCCGGGCGATGTTCCGGCTGCTGGGGCTGCACCCCGGCCCCGAACCGTCGCTGGCCGTCGCCGCGGTCATGTCGGGCAGGCCGGCCGGGGAGACCCGGGACCTGCTCGACCGGCTCGTGTCCGTCCACCTGCTCGCGCCCGTGCCCGGCGACCACTACACGATGCACGACCTGGTGAGGATCTACGCACGTGAGCGGTTCCTGGCGGAGGAGGGCGCGGACGAGCGGGAGCGGTGCACGACCGCGCTGCTGACCTGGTACCGCGATGTCGCCAACGCGGCCGACCGGGTCCTGCGGCCCAAGGAACGGCCCAACTTCGTCTCCCCCGCCCCGCCGGCGGGGTTCACCGACGACGCGTCGGCCCTGGCCTGGTTCGACGCCGAGGCCGCGAACCTCGACGCCGCGGTACGGCGGGCGGCGGAGTCGCATCCGGCCCTGGCCTGGCAGATCGCCGCGGCCATGTTCGGGTGGCTGCACCGGCGCCACCACACCGGCCAGTGGGCCGACCTCTACACCGTCGCGGCCGAGGCCGCCGCGACGGCCGGGGACCCCGTGGGCGAGGCGATGGTCACCGGCCGGCTCGCCATCGCGCACAGCCTGCTGGGCGACACCGAGCGCGCCGTCTCGGCCTGTCACCGCGCGCACCGGCTCCGGCTCGGGCTGGGCGACACCCTCGGGGCGGCCACGGCCCTGCTGAACCTCGCCGCCGCGTACATCAACGCCCGTCGGCCGCAGGAGGCGATCCGGTGGCTGGAGGAGGCCGGGGCCCTGGGGGCGCGACTGCCGGACGCCCACCACTTCACCGCCCTGCTGCACAGCAACCTGGGGGAGGCCGACCACCTCGCCGGACGCCTCACCCGCGCCATGAGCCACTACCGGACCTCCCTGAGGATCAGCGAGACGGGCTGCGGCGATCGGGACATCGCCCAGATCCTGGTCAGCATGAGCGCGCTCCACCGCGACATGGACGCCGTCGGGGAGGCCGTGTCGTGCGGGGAGCGCGCCCTCGCGCTCGCCGTACGGGCGGGTGACACCTCGCTGCGCGCGGACGCGCACGAGGCGCTCGGCCTCGCTCACGCCGCGCTGGGGCACGACGGGGAGGCGCTGGTCCATCTCGAGAGCGCCCTGGCCCTCTTCGAGGACCTCCGGCACCGCAAGACCGGGGTGGTACGCGACCACCTCGACCGGCTCGGTGCCGCCCGGGGCCGCTGACCCCCTTTCCGGGACGGCCCCGGCCCCGCTCCGGGTGCCGGGCGCCGGGTGCCAGGCGCCGGGCGTCCGTGTCGGGCGTCGCAGGCTCGGGGACGACGGTCCGGTGCCGAAGGGACGCACCGTGATCCCCCCATGCGGTCGGCCGTCTATACGGGACGTATACGGCGCGCATCCGTGGCGGTGACACGATCTCGAGGCGGGACCTCCTACCGCATCGACAGTCTGCCCAGGTTCGCCAGGCGACCTCGGATGAGCGCATCGATCCGCCCCCACGGAAAGGATGTTCAGATCATGTCCGCGAACATCGGAAAACTGGCCGACCGCCTTCTCGGCGTGTTCGCCCCCCAGGTCACGGCGAAGGCCGACCCGTGCCCCTGCAGCAGCTACGGCAAGGGCTACCGGTACTGGGGCGCCGCCTGCGACACCGGCGGCTGGTACTACAGGTACACCTGCAACGGCTGCCAGTGGGTCCGTACCTGCGACAAGCGCTACCACTGACGGGGCCGGGACGGGGACCACCCGGTGGTCGCCGTCCCGCACCGTCCCGTGACCGGTCGGAGCGGCCGTTCCACCGTTGGAGAAGGATGAGAATGCGATGACGACGTACCTGCTCGCGGCCGTGGTCCTCGTGGGGCTGGTCGGGGCTCTGAACCTGGTCCTGACGTTCGGCGTGATCCGGCGTCTGCGGGAGCACGACAGGGCGCTGGCGTCGCATCCGGCGGCGACCCGGCCCGCGGGCCGGGCGCTCTCCCCCGGCATGACGGTCGCGGACTTCACCGCGGTGACCGTGGACGGCGCCCCGCTCACCCGCGCCCAGCTCACCGGCCGGACCGCGGTGGGTTTCTTCTCCACGACCTGCGCGCCGTGCCTGGAACGCTTCCCCGAGTTCGTGGACTACGCCCGCGCCTTCGCCGGAGGCCGTGACCGGGTGCTCATCGTCGTGGTCGCCGAACGGGCCGAGGACGCCGAGGACTTCGTCGACCGGGCGGACGCCGTGGCGCGGGTCGTGCTGGAGCGCTACGACGGGCCGGTCGCCTCGGCCTTCGCCGTCGACTCGTTCCCCGCCCTGCTGGTGGTCGACGACGGCACGGTCGTCACCACCGGATCCACCCTCGACACGCTGCCCGCCGCGACCCTGAGATGACGGCCGCCCAGCCTCGCCCGCGCATGCTCCTGGCGGGATTCGCACCGGCGTGGGCGCTGGCGTTCCGGGCGGCACCGGGCCACGTCGCGCTCGACCTGGTGCTGACGGTGGCCGCCGGGGCCCTGCCGGTGACCGCGGCCTGGTTCACCAAGCTGGTCCTGGACCGGGTGACGGCACCGGGCGCGGGCACGGACCTGCCCCTGCCCCATCTCGCCGCCGGGCTCGCCCTCGTCGGCGCCGTGGCGGCGGCGTTGCCGCAGATCACCCAGTACGTTCGCGAGGAGTCGCGACGGCGGACGGCGTTGCTGGCACAGGACCGGCTCTACACGGCGGTCAACACGTTCCCCGGACTGAGCAGGTTCGAGGACGCCCGGTTCCTGGACCGGCTCCGGCTCGCCGAGCAGGCCGGTGACGGCACGCCCGCCATGGTGGTGACGAGCACGTTCGGGCTCGTCCAGTCCCTGGCCACCGGTCTCGGCTTCTTCGGCTCGCTTTTCCTGCTCAGTCCTCCCATGGCCCTCCTGGTCGTCGTGGCGGCCGTGCCCGCGCTGCTGGCGGAGCTCGCGCTGTCCCGGCGGCGGGCGGCGATGATGTGGCTGATCGGGCCCGTCGAACGCCGCCGGTTGTTCTACTCCGCGCTGCTGTCCGACCCCCGTGCCGCCAAGGAGGTGCGCCTGTTCGGCCTCGGGGACTTCCTGCGCGGCCGGATGCTCGCGCAACTGCGCGCCGCGCACGCCACCGAGCGGGAGACCGACCGTCGCGAGGCCGCGGTGCAGAGCGGGCTGGGACTGCTGGGCGCCGGTGTGGCCGGCGCCGGTCTGGTCTGGGCGGTGCTGGCGGCGGGCCGGGGGGCGCTGACCGCGGGGGACATCGCGATGTTCGTGGCCGCGGTGGCCGGCATGCAGGCGGCGTTGACCGGCCTGATCCACCATCTGGCCGGCATCCACCAGCACCTGCTGCTCTTCGGGCACTACCTGCGGGTGGCGCGCGCGGCCCCCGACCTGCCGGTCGCCGATCCCCCCGCCCGGTTGCCCGCGCTGCGCCGGGGCATCGAGCTGCGGGACGTGTGGTTCCGCTACTCCGACGAGCACGAGTGGGTGCTGCGCGGTGTGAACCTCACCATTCCCCACGGGGAGTCGGTGGGGCTGGTGGGCACGAACGGCGCGGGCAAGAGCACGCTCATCAAGCTCCTGTGCCGACTCTACGACCCGACGCGGGGGGCCGTGCTGTGGGACGGCGTGGACCTGCGCCACGTGGACCCGGCGGCCCTGCGGCGGCGTGTCGGCGTGGTCTTCCAGGACTACATGTCCTACGACCTCACCGCGCGGGAGAACATCGGCATGGGGGATCTGGACGCCCTGCACGATCCGTCCCGGATCGAGGACGCGGCGCGGCGCGCCGGGATCGACGACGTGCTCTCGGCCCTTCCCCGCGGATACGACACCCTGCTCAGCAGGATGTTCCTGCCGGAACCGGACGACGACGGCGCACAGACCGGCGTCGTCCTCTCGGGCGGCCAGTGGCAGCGGCTCGCGCTCGCGAGGGCGTTCCTGCGTCACGAACGGGATCTGCTGATCCTGGACGAGCCGAGCTCGGGCCTGGACGCCGAGGCCGAGGCACGGGTCCACGCGAGCATCGCCGCGCACCGCGCCGGCCGCACCAGCCTGCTGGTGTCCCACCGCCTCGGCGCGCTTCGCGACGCCGACCGGCTCGTCGTGCTGGACGGCGGTGAGATCACCGAGACGGGCACCCATGCCGGCCTCCTGGAGCGGCGCGGTGTCTACGCGCGGCTGTTCGCGCTCCAGGCCCGGGGATACGCCGACGAGCTGCCCGCGACGGCGCCGGGATGACCGCCGTCCTGCCGGTGGTCTGCGCGGCACTGGGCGTGCCGCTGGCCGGGACGTTGCTGTGGGTGCGTCGCCGCCTGGTGGTGGTCACCGTCGAGGGGCCCAGCATGGAGCCGGCCCTGCGGGACGGGGACCGGGTGCTGGTGCGCCGGGTGCCGCTGCCGCGGGTGCGCGCCGGGCAGGTGATGGTGGCGCGCAGGCCGCCCCCCGTGGGCTCCGGGGACGCTCCCGGCGGCTGGCTGATCAAACGGGTCGTCGCGGTTCCGGGGGAACCGGTGCCCCCGGAGGTGCGCCCGGCCGTCGGTGAGGCCGGTGACCACGACGTCCGCGTGCCCGCCGGGTGCCTGGTCGTGCTGGGTGACAACCGGGCGCGCAGCGCCGACTCCCGCCACTGGGGGTACGTCACCGGCGAGCACCTGCTCGGCGTGGTGCACCGCGCGATGTCCGCCCGCCCGTGACCCCGACGTGCCGCCGCGCCGGTGGCCCGGACGCCCTCGCCTCGGAGGCTGCGCGGGAAGCGCCGGGACCGCGGCCCGTCGCCTCAGCGTCCGGCGACCGTGGGGCGGAACAGCTCCGCGATGTCGTCCAGGCGTGTGACGAGCACCACGCAGACCAGTGCCGCCAGCGCGGTGATGATCATCCCTGGCGTCCCGACGGCCTGCGGCGCGCCGCCGAGCGTCGCCACCAGGGCCGTCACCGCCGCCGCGATCAGCACCAGGTTGCGGATCACGTGACGCCCGCCGATGGGCGCCGACGACGAGCCGAAGCAGCGGCAGGGGGCCGCTCTGCCCTGTCTCAGTGCGCGGGCGAGCGCGTACCCGAAACCGCCGAGTGTGAAAGCCGCCAGCGCGAAGCCCGCGGGCAGCGTGGCCGGCACGGCGAGCAGCACCACGATCGCCGCCTCCGCCGCCATCGCGAGCAGCGCGAGCCGTCGCGCCGGAACGGATCTCACGGCCAGCAGGGTCACGGTCGCCGCGACGAACTCCCGGAACGCCTGACGGCCCCGCACCTTGCCGGCCAGTGACGCCAGGAATATCCCCAGCAGCAGCAGGCGGCAGCCCAGAATCACGTAACTCATCACGATTCGCCCATGCTACCGATCACCGGCCGGATTTCCGGGGTACCGGACGAACGCGCCGCGCCGCGGGCGGTGCTCCGCCGCCCTGGGGCAGAGCCGCCCAGGGCGGTGATGGAACGCGGAGGGCCCCGCAGGCGTTGTCTCCTTCGTACGGCGTCCGCACGAGTGAGGAAACGATGCGCCTTCTACTCTTCCTGGCCTTCCTGGTGGTCCCGGTCCTGGAGATCTGGGCGCTGATCCAGGTGGGGCAGGTCATCGGCGGCCCGCTGACGATCGCCCTGCTGCTGGCCGACAGCCTCCTCGGCGCCTGGGTCGTCCGCCGCGAGGGCCGCCGGGCCTGGCAGAGCCTGCAGAGCGCGCTGCAGGGCGGGCGGATGCCGGACCGGGAGCTCACCGACGGCGCCATGATCGTCGCGGGCGGGGCGCTGCTGCTCACCCCGGGCTTCCTCACCGACGTCGCCGGGTTCCTGCTCGTGCTGCCGTTCACCCGGCCGCTGATGCGCCGGCTCGGCACCTGGTTCTTCGCCCGCAGGATCCGCACGCTGGCCGCGCGGACCGGCGGTCCCGGCCTCGCCTTCGGCGCGCCGTTCGGCCCGATGGGCGCGCCCTTCGACGGGGCGGCGCGCGGCCGGGCCGACGGGCGCGGCCCCGTCATCCACGGCGAGGTCGTCCGCGACGAGCCGGACGGACCGGTCTCCCGCGACTCCGGTCGCGACCTCACCGGCCGCTGATCGGCGGTCGTGCCCCCGGAGAAGAGCCGGGCGCACGCCGGACGGCCTCGCAGGACGTCCGCCGGGTGGTCGTGCGGTCCGGGCCCGCGGTGGCCGTGCGGTGGCCGTCCGGTGGCCGGGGCGGTGCGCGGCGGCCGTCACGGTGAGCTGAGCTCGGCCAGACGGCGCAGGGAGAGCCGGAAAAGCGCCTCGTTCAGCGGACGCAGCAGCGGCCAGCCGAGCCGCCCGGCGGCGCCGAACGGCAGGTCGAGCTCCTCCTCCCAGACGATCGTGCTGCCGCCGCCCTCGCGGCGCAGCACCCGGAAGGCGCCGGTGCCGCGCACCAGCCGCCCGGTGTGCCGGACCTCGACCGCCGAGGGCGGATCCCACAGGGTGATCTCCATGGTGTCCAGGAAGCCGAGCGGACCCACGCCGGTGAAGGCCGCCAGCCTGCTCCCGGCACTGCGCCCGTCGCCGGCCGTGACCCGCGCGCGGGTCAGGACCATCCACTCGTCGTGCCGCGGCCAGTCGGTCAGGACGGCGAACACCCGCTCGGGGCCGGCCGCCGCGTCGCAGGAGACGCTGATACGGGTCATGGTCACGACCACGTCCTGCCCGGGAACCGGCCCGTTCTCACCGGACGGCTTCCGTGCCTCCCCGGCCCGCGGGGCGCCGGTGGTCCCGGCGGCGCCGTCCGTGTCCCGGTGGTCCCGGTGGTCCCGTCCGTGTTCCGGCGGTTCCGGCGGTTCCGGCGGTCCGCGCCCCGCCGGGGCCGCCGCCGTACGCCGGGAGGGCGCGGACGGGACCGGGGAGGGCCGCGGTTACGGCGCCGCGCCGACGGGGACGTCGACGTAGATCTCGCCGAACTCCACCGCCGGGGGAGTGAGGCCCGCGAAGTTCCGGTCGACCGCGGCCCGCTCGGCGGTGCTCGGGTAGGGGTTGGTGCAGCCGGTGCCCGCGCTCGACCCCGACATCAGGTCGGTGCACCGGCCGGTTCGGCGGTCGGGCAGGCCGAGGATGTGGCCGATCTCGTGGGTGGCGATGCGCAGCGGGTCGTAGCCCTGGCCCGTGGCCTGCCGGCCCATCCAGACCGTGCCCCGGCCCAGGCCGACGGGCTGGGCGCGGGGCCAGCCGTTGTCCGCCAGGACGACGAAGTCCGCGGGGCTCCCCGCGACGAGGCGGACGTTGCTCACGCTGCCGTTCCAGATCTGGGCCGCCTGGTCCACGGCCGAGCGGAACTCGGCGGCGCGGCTCGCGTCGTAGCGGACGACGCGGACCGCGGCCTGGGCGCCCTGGGCCGCCCGGACGGCGGGGGCGGCGGGGGCGGGGACGGCCTGGGCGGGGGTCGCGGTCGTGACGAAGGCGAGTCCGAGGGCGAACACGAGGGCGGAACGGGGGATCCTTGACATCGATGACATCTCTGTCGGGCCTCCTCGGCCGATGGGGGGGTGGTCAGGCGAGGTGCCGTCACGATATTGGCCGAGAGGCTTGCCGGGAATCTGCTAAAAAATCCCTATCGCCGTGCTATGGGGACCGCGGAGCGGGGCCGCCGCCCGCCCCGAGCCTTGATCGGGGAGCCTGTCCTGATCGGGGGATCTGACACTGATCGACATGAAAGCGTCAAAAGGTAGTTATGCGAACGATGGGGATACTTCTGTAGAATTTTTCTCCCGCGGCCACGGCCGATCCGCCACCTGGTTGGGAGCACTCAATGCCGGACGGGCAGTACGGCGTCTTCGCAGGCGTCTCGGACGGCGGTCAAGGATCCGGCGCGCAGGCGACGCTGCCGCGCCGGGAGGCGGCCCTGCGCTGCTCGCAGGAGAACGCGCACCGGCGCTGCATCCTGCCGCCCGGCCACGCGCTCGACCACGTCTACCCGCCGCGCGGGATCGGTGTCGCCGGCCGTCCGTAGGAACCGGCTGTCCGTAGGAGCCGGTCGTCCGTAGGAGCCGGTCGCGGGAGGGCTAGCCGGCCGATCTCCTGCGCCGCCAGAACCGGAGCGCGGCCCGCACGGCCCTGACGCCGGCCCGCACGGCCGCGATGGCCGCCGAGCCCACCGCCCCCACCAGGGGTTCGCGTTCCTCCTCGGCGGTGGGACCGGGGTCGGGCCCGCAGGGCGTGGAGTCCCCGGCGCGGCAGGCCTCCAGCTGGGCGGCGAAGGCCAGTCCGAGGAAGAGGGCCGTCGAGCTGAGGAAGGACCACAGCAGCAGGGCCATCACGGCGGTGAGCGGGCCGTAGGTGGCGCCGAAGGTGCCGCTGCTCTCGGTGTACAGGGCCAGGAGCAGGGTGAAGGCGGTCCACAGGACGAGGGCGACCAGCGCCCCGAAGGCCAGCCAGGTGTGGCCGGGCTGCCGGCGGCGCGGGGAGGCGCGGAACAGCACGGAGGTCGACAGGAGCGCGAGCAGGAACCCCAGCGGCCAGCGCACCAGCCCGAAGGCCTCCCGGGCGCCCTCGCTCCAGTCGTAGACCTCCGCCAGGGCGCGCCCGATCGCGCCGCCGCCGACCATCACCGTGAAGCCCGCGGTCATGGAGGCGCCCGCGGTCAGCGCCATCACCAGGGCCCTGGCGTACTTGCGGTGGAACGGGCGGTCCCGCTCGACACCGTAGATGCGGTTCGCGCCCCGCTCGACCTGCGCCATCGCGCTGGTCAGCGAGACCAGCGCGGTGAGCAGGCCGAAGGAGAGGGCCAGGGTGCCGCCGGTCCGGCTCGCCTGCCGGTGGCTGTCGTCCAGCACGTCCCTGACCGCCTCGACGCCCGGACCGGGGGCCAGGTGGCCCAGTGTCAGCTCCAGGACCTGGCCCAGGCGCTCCTGGTCGATCACCGAGCTCAGCCCGACCAGGGCGATGGCGCCGGGGATGATGGACAGGCAGATCTGGAAGGCCAGCGCGCGGGCGTTGGTCAGGCCGTCGCCGTACCGGAACCGGGTGTAGGAGTCGCGCGCCAGGTGCCAGCGGCCGTACCTGCGGAGGGTGGCCCAGGCGTGGTCGGCGGAGAGCTCCTCGCCGTCCATGCTGCGGGTCTGCGGCACTCGTGTTGCGGTTCCCATGACGATGAGAAGAATGCCGGAAAAGTCAGTTGATGAACAGCGCAGACCGGCCCTGGACGGCACGGGACCCCGGCACCCGAGGGGTGCCGGGGTCCCGCAGTGGTCCCGCAGTGGTCCCGCAGTGGTCCCGCAGTGGTCCGCGGCCTCGCCGGACGGCGAGCGCCCGTCGGGTCAGGCGCTCTTGCGGCGCTGGGCCCGGAGGATCGCCAGGCGCTCGTTGAGGACCTCTTCCAGGTCCTCGATCGTGCGCCGCTCCAGCAGCATGTCCCAGTGCGTCCTGGGGGGTTTGGACTTCTTGGCCTCCGGCAGCTCGCCGTCCACCCGGATCGCGGTGACACCGCACATCCGGCACTCCCACATCGCGGGGATCTCGGCCTCGGCCGCGAAGGGGACGTCGAACCGATGGCCCTTGGGGCAGGTGTAGGAAACCTCCTGACGCGGGGCCAGATCGGTGTTGCGGTCGTTCTCGTAGCTGGTCGCCCCGAGTCGGGTACCGCGCAGCGCACGCTCGCCCATGTCTCAATGCCTCCTGAAGGGCCCCGTCGTGAGGGGGTGAACTCCCACGGCGTACAACGCTTGATACCGTGTGTGGATTCCCACGCACGGCGTGATCCAATCGCGCTTTTCGCCGCCGTCCTCGGCGGAGTGGCCCCGCGCCGGTCCCCGGAGGCGGTTCAGAGCCGCTCGGGGACCGGGTTGCCGGCCGCGCGGACGGCCTTGGGCAGGTTGATCGCGGCGAGTCCGGCGAAGCCGACCACGAAGAAGACCACCAGCGAGAGGATGGCCGTCCGGTAGCTGTCGGTCAGCTGGAGGGTCACCGCCAGGAGCGTCGAGCCGAGGAACGTCGCCCCCTTGTCGCTGATCTCGTACAGGCTGAAGTACTCGGCCTCCCGGCCGGCCGGGATCACCTGGGAGAACATCGACCGCGACAGGGACTGGGTGCCGCCCATCACGATCGCGATGGCGAAGGCCATCGCGTAGAACTGGATCTCCGCGCCCTTCTCCAGGAAGTAGCCGATCCCGACCACGACGGTCCAGGCCACCAGGCTGCCCAGCACCACCCGCTTGGTGCCCAGGCGGCCGGCCAGCCAGCCCAGCAGCAGTGCGCCGCCGAACGCGACGAACTGCACCATCAGGATCGCGGTGATCTGCGTCTCCTTGCTCAGGCCCAGCTCCTGGTCGGCGTAGGTGGCCGAGAAGGAGATGACGGTCTGCACGCCGTCGTTGTAGACCAGGTACGCCAGCAGGAAGGCCAGTGTCAGCGGGTAGCGGCGCAGGTCGAGAACGGTCCGGCCGAGCTGGCGGAAGCTGCCGGCGACCGCCTGGCGGGGGGTCTCGCTGCGCGGGGCGAGGGCGTGCCGGTTGCGCAGCCGCAGCAGCGGGATGACCGTGAAGCCGCCCCACCACAGGCCCGCCGAGGCGAGGGAGAGCCGGACCGCGTTCACCTCCGTCAGGCCGAAGGCCTCGTACCGGGTGTAGAGCGCCAGGTTGACCACGAGCAGCAGGCCGCCGCCGAGGTAGCCGAAGCCCCAGCCCCGGGTGGAGACCCGGTCCCGCTCGTCGGCCGTGGCGATCTCCGGCAGGAACGAGTTGTACACGACGAAGGCGGCGGCGAAGGCCACGTTGCCGACCAGGAAGAGCAGGCCGCCCAGGAGGTAGCGGCCGTCGGAGACGAACCACATGAGCAGCGTCGCGATCGCGCCGAGGGAGGCGAAGAAGCCGAGGAGCTCCCGCTTGCGGCCGGTGTGGTCGGCGAGCGCTCCGGCGACGGGCATCAGGACGATCTGGAGGAGCGCCGCCGCGCCGAGGACGAACGAGTAGTAGGCGCTGGGCCGGACGTCGAAACCGAGCACGTCGACGTACTCGGCACCGGCGGCGGCGGTCCTGGCGATCTCGGTGAGATAGGGGCCGAGGAAGACCGTCATCACGGTCGTGTTGAAGGCCGAGGTGGCCCAGTCGTACCAGTACCAGCCGCGCTGCTCGCGGCGGCGGGACTGCGGGGTCTCTTCGACGGCCGTTTCGGCGGTCATGGCGTCCTCGGTTCGCTGGGGGAGGGGGATCGGGGAGTCGCGCCGGGATGGTCGGGGCCGGGAAACCGGGGAGGGCCGCGGGGAGCGGCCCGAAGGGCGGCGGCGGGCCGCGCCGGGTCAGGCGGCGAGCCTGCCGGGATGCCACTGGCCGCGGGCTTCGAGCACCCCGCGCAGCCCGGAGATGTTGTCGGTCATCACGCCGTCCACGCCGAGGTCGAGCAGGCGCTCCATCTCCTGGGGGTCGTTCACCGTCCACACGTGCAGCTGCATGCCGAGGGCGTGCGCCGTACGGACCAGGGACGGGGTGGTGACCCGCAGGCCGCGGAAGCCCGCCGGGACCTGCGCGCACGGCACCCCGGCGCGGGCCAGGCGGGACAGCAGCCGGCCGTAGGCGGCGGTGCTGGCGGCGGCGCGCAGGGTGGCGACGCCGCGCGGGCCGAGGGCGGAGCAGACGTCGCGGCCGATCGCGGCGCGGGCGCGCAGCAGGCGCTCGTCGGAGAAGGAGGTGAGGCAGATCCGGTCGTAGGCGTTGGTCCGCCGGACCACCTCGGCCAGCGGCGCGATGGCCGTCGCCTCCTTGACGTCGATGTTGAAGCGCGCCTCCGGCCAGGAGCCCAGCAGGTCCTCCAGGAGCGGGATCTCGTCCACGCCGCCGATCCGCGCCTCGCGCACCACCCGGTACGGCAGGGCGGCGATCCGGCCGCGCCGGTCGGTCACCCGGTCCAGGGTGTGGTCGTGGAAGGCCAGCAGGACGCCGTCGACGGTGGCGTGGGCGTCGGTCTCCAGGTAGGTGTAGCCGAGTTCCACCGCGCGGGCGAAGGCGGCGTGGGTGTTCTCCCGGTTCTCCGAGGCCCCGCCGCGGTGGGCGAAGGCGAGCGGTCCGGGATGGTCGAGAAACGGATGACGACGCTGCACGTGCAGGAGTATGCCCGGTATGGGCGGAGCCCGTCATCGACCGCAGGTGAACGTTTGGGTCACGGCCCTGGAAACCGTTCCCAGCGGTGCGGTGCGGGCCCGCCCGGACGCCTACGTCCCTGGGCGGAACACCGCCCAGATGGGCGCCCATCCAGCCGGTGGGCGCGGAGTCGGAGGCGAACAGGGCGCTGGTGTCGTCCACCCTCTCCGGAACGGGGAAGGCGCCGTGGTCGGCGAACGGGACCCGGACGTACTCGGCGTGGCTGCCCTTGAACCCGCCCATGGCGTGGGAGTGGCCGAAGACGCCGCCGGGCTCGTACCCGAAGTCTGCGGGGTCGTCCGATCCCGCCGTGGCTACCGGTCGAGGGGCCTCCAATCCGGGCCCGCCGCGCGGTGGGCGCGGGGCCCGGCGTCGTACGCCGTGTCACATGCTGGCGCCCTGCCGGGTGCCCGTCAGGGCCGCGGCCCGTTCGTCGGGGCTGGTGCCGCCCCAGACGCCGTGCATCTGGTGCGTGCTGAGGGCGTACTCCAGGCACTGCGCACGCACCGGGCAGCGCCGGCAGACGGCCTTGGCGTGCTCGTGCTGGACATGGCCCGGCCCCTGGAGCGAGATGGGGAAGAACAACTCCGGGTCCTCGCTGAGGCAGGCCGCGAGGCGGGACCAGTGTGTGATGAAGGCGATGTCATTATGAGAAGTCACATTAAATCCAATGAATGTGGGATAAATCCGACAGATGTCGGCTCAACTTGTTCACTCGGATGCCCGCGCCTGTCGGGTTCATACGGGTTGGGGAGAGAAAAGGTCGGCAAAATCACGGGCGGAGAATTCATGATCGGCGCAGCAGCGCGATGACGGCCCGCTCCACGCCGCCGTGGGTGGCCAGCTGCCCGAAGCCGGTCTCGGCGCCGAGTTCGGTGAGCGCCCGGGCGATGGTCCGCCCCTTGTCGTAGGCCTCGACGACACGGGGGTCGACATAGGACGCGCGGGCGACGGCGGGCGTGTTGCCGAGATAGCGGGCCACCTCGGTCATCACCCTGCTGACCGCCCGCCTCCGGCCGGTCCGGGACCGGGCCCGGGTGGAGACGGCCAGGCCCACCGCGGCGAGCACGGTCGCGTGCCAGGTCCGGAAGTCCTTGGCCGACACCTCGCACGCGAACGTCTCGCGCAGGTAGGCGTTGATGTCGTCGCTGCGCACGTCCGCCCAGCGGGAGCCGTCCCGGTAGCGCAGCAGCTCCCCCTCCTCGCCGCTCCGGTGCAGGGCGGTGACCACCGCGCACACGTCCGCGTCGACGATCTCCATCTCGCGGTGCTTGCCGCCCTTGGCCGGGTAGGCGCAGGTGACCCGGCCCGCCGCGCAGGTGACGTGCTCCATCCGCAGCGTCGCCAGGCCGAACGACGCGTACGCCTCACCGCCCACCCGGAAGAAGCCGATGTCGAGCATCCGGGCCGCCGCCGCGAGCACCCGCTCGCGGGTCAGCCCGCGCTGCCGCAGGTGCTCGGCGACGCGGTCGCGGAACTTCGGCAGCCGGTCGGCCATCTCCAGCACCCGGTCGAACTTGATCCGGTCCTGCTCGGCGCGCCAGACGTCGTGGTACCGGTACTGCCGCCGCCCGGCCGAGTCGGTGCCGACCGCCTGGATGTGCCCGTCCGCCGAGCGGCAGATCCACACGTCGGTCCAGGCCGGGGGGAGGGCCAGCGCCCTGATCCGCGCGAGGGCGCGGCGGTCGCGGACCGGCCGGCCGTCGGGGTGGTGGTAGCTGAAACCACGGCCCCTGCGGCGGCGCCGGATGCCCGGCTCGGCGGGATCGCTCTGGCGGAGTTCGGTCATGGGCGGCCCTTACCCGCGCGGGCGCGCCGTATGAGCGGGGGCGGAGGGACGGCCGGTGTGAACGGGGCGGGGAGGAAGCCTGCGTAAACGGGAGGTCGGGAACGGGAACGCGGATCACGGGAACGCGTGGCGGAACGGAACAGATCACCGAGGGAGGTTGTTCGATCGGTCCGTAGGCATAACGAACCGATCATGGAGGTCCCCGTGGGGAAGCTGAACGACGACGCCAGGGAACTGCTCCGCCGGCCGGTGCACGGCTGGGTGACCACCCTGCGGCCGGACGGCTCGCTGCACAGCACGGTGGTCTGGGTGGACGTCGACGGCGACGACGTCGTCTTCAACACGGCCGTCGGCCGGGCCAAGGAGCGGCACCTGCGCGCCGATCCCCGGGTGTCGGTGAGCGTCCTGGACCCGCAGGACCCCTTCCACCTGGTGAGCGTCTCGGGTACGGCGCGGCTGGAGTTGGAGGGCGCCGACGCGGTCATCGACCGGCTGGCGAAGAAGTACCTGAACGTGGACTCCTATCCGTACCGCCAGCCGGGTGAGCAGCGCATCACGGTCCGGGTCGCCCCGGAGCAGGTGATCTACAGCCCGGGGAGCTGATCCGCGCCGTGCCCGCCGGGCCGCGCCGTCGTCCGATCGCTCCGCCGTGCCCGGCGGGGTGCGGTCGCCGGGCACCCTCTACCATGTCGCCCTGAACCATGACGATCAGGGAAGGGCGGGGTGTTGAAGGATCTCGGGGACGGGTTCCGCGCCTTCTGGCGGGAGCGCCACCTGTGCACGCTGACCACCCTGCGGCCCGACGGCACCCCGCACGTGGTCCCGGTGGGGGTGACACTGGACGCCGACGCGGGCATCGCGCGGGTGATCACCTCCGGATCCTCGCGCAAGGCGGGCCACGTGCCGGAGGCCGGGGAGGCGGCCGGTGAGGGCGTGCCGGTCGCGGTCTGCCAGGCGGACGGACGGCGCTGGTCGACGCTGGAGGGCCGGGCGGTGGTCCGCAGGGACCCGGCGTCGGTCGCCGACGCCGAACGCCGCTACGCCGAGCGCTACAGGACGCCGCGCGAGAACCCGTCCCGCGTCGTGATCGAGATCCGCGTCACCCGGGTCATGGGCAATGTCTGACGCCCCCTCGGGTCCCGTCGCGGAACCCCCGCCGGACACCGCCGCAGGCCCTGCCACGAGCGCCGCCGCGGTCCCCATCGCGGTCGTCGTCGGGATCGGCGCCGACGGCTGGGCCGGGCTGTCGCCGGCCGCGCGCCGCGAACTGCACACCGCCGAGGTGCTCATGGGCAGCGCGCGGCAGCTCGCCCTGGTCCCCGAGCCCACCGCCGAGCGGGTCGTGTGGCCCTCGCCGCTGGTGCCCGCGCTGCCCGGCCTGATCGCCGCGCACTCCGGCCGCCGGATCTGCGTGCTGGCCAGCGGCGATCCCATGTTCCACGGCATCGGCACGACGCTGGCCCGCCTGCTCGGCCCGGACCGGATCCGGGTGCTCCCGCACCCGTCGTCGGTCTCGCTGGCCTGCGCCCGCCTGGGCTGGGCCGTCGACCGGACCGAGGTCGTCAGCCTCGTGACCCGCCCGGCCGAGTCGCTGCGCGCCGTACTCCACCCGGGCCGCCGGATCCTGGTCCTGGCCGCCGACGGACGCTCCGCCGCGCGGGTCGCCGCGCTGCTCGCCGCCGACGGGTACGGCGGCAGCCCGGTGACCGTCCTGGAACGGCTCGGCGGCCCCGAGGAGCGCGTGGTCTCCGGGACGGCGGGCCGCTGGGCCCTGCCCGTGACGCACGACCTGAACGTCGTCGCGGTCGAGTGCCGGGCCGATCCCGGGACCGCGCCGCTGCCGTGCGTCCCCGGTCTGCCCGACGACGCCTTCGCGCACGACGGCCAGCTCACCAAGCGGGAGGTGCGCGCGGTGACCCTGTCCCGCCTCGCGCCCGTCCCCGGCGAGCTGCTGTGGGACGTCGGCGCGGGGGCGGGGAGCATCGCGATCGAGTGGCTGCGCGGCCACCGGGCGAACCGGGCCGTCGCGGTGGAGCGCGATCCCGCCCGCGCCGCCGGGATCGCCGGGAACGCGGCCCGGCTCGGCGTCCCGGACCTGAACGTGGTGACCGGGCCCGCCCCCGCCGCGCTCGCCGGTCTCCCGTCCCCCGACGCGGTCTTCGTCGGCGGCGGGGTGACCGTGCCCGGCGTGGTGGAGGCCTGCTGGGCGGCGCTGCGGCCCGGCGGCCGGCTGGTGGCCAACGCGGTGACCGTCGAGTCCGAGTCCGTCGTGGCCTCCTGGTACGGCGAGCTCGGCGGGGACCTGGTCCGGCTGGCGGTCAGCCGGGCGGCCCCGGTCGGCGGGTTCACCGGCTGGCGGCCCCTGATGCCGGTGACGGTCTGGACGGCGGTCAAACCGGAGGACGGACGACGATGACGACGGCGGTGGCGGTGGCGACGGTGGAGACGATGACGACGGCGGCGGAGACGGCGGAGGCGGGGCGCCGCCCGCGCCCGCGGACGGAGGGGGAGCGATGACGGTCCGGTTCATCGGGGCGGGGCCGGGCGCCGCGGATCTGATCACTCTGCGGGGGCAGCGGGCGATCGCGTCCTCACCCGTGTGCCTGTACGCCGGATCGCTGGTCCCGGCGGAGCTCCTGGCCGACTGCCCGGCCGGCGCGCGGCTGGTGGACACCGCGCGGATGACGCTGGACGAGATCGTCGCCGAGATGCTCGCCGCGCACGCGGCCGGGCACGACGTGGCCCGGCTGCACTCCGGGGACCCGTCGGTGTTCAGCGCGGTGGCCGAGCAGATGCGGCGGCTCGACGCCGCGGCGGTGCCGTACGAGGTGGTCCCGGGCGTGCCGGCCTTCGCGGCGGCGGCGGCCTCGCTGAAGCGGGAGCTGACCGTGCCCGGGGTGGGCCAGACGATCGTGCTGACCCGGACCTCCGCGCGGGCCACCCCCATGCCCGCGGGCGAGGACCTGGACACGCTCGGCCGGAGCCGGGCCACGGTGGTGCTGCACCTGGCCGTGCAGCGGATCGAGCAGGTCGTCGGCGAGCTGGTCCCCAACTACGGCGCCGACTGCCCGGCGGCCGTGGTGGCGCGGGCCAGCCGCGACGACGAGGTGGTCCTGCGCGGCACCCTCGCCGACATCGCCGAGCAGGTCCGGGCCGCGGGGGTCGTCCGCACCGCCGTGATCGTCGTCGGCCGCGTCCTGACCGCCGCGGAGTTCCCCGACAGCCACCTCTACTCCGCCGCCCGCTGCCGGGACGTGTAGCGGGCGGCGCGACGCGCGGCGGAACCGCGGGCCCCTCCCTCAGACGGTGAAGCGGCTCACCAGCGTGCGCAGCGACGTGCTCATCTCGGCCAGCTCCGCAGCGGCCCGGTGCGACTGCTCCACCCCCGCGGTGGTGACCGCCGCGGCCTGGGCGACCCCGGCGATGTTGGCCGCGATCTCGTTGCTGGAGCTCGCCGCGTCGGCCACGTTGCGGTTCATCTCCCCGGTGGTGGCCGTCTGCTCCTCCACCGCCGCGGCGATCGCCGCCTGGTGGTCGTTGATCCGCTCGGTGATCTCGCCGATCCGGCTGATCGCCTCCATCGCGGCCGTCGTGTCGGCCTGGATCGCCTGGACCCGCCGGGCGATGTCCTCGGTGGCCTTGGCGGTCTCCTGGGCCAGGTCCTTGACCTCGCCGGCGACCACGGCGAAGCCCTTGCCGGACTCCCCGGCCCGCGCCGCCTCGATGGTGGCGTTCAGCGCCAGCAGGTTGGTCTGCTCGGCGATCGAGGTGATCGTCTTGACGACGTCGCCGATCTCGGCCGAGGAGGTCTCCAGCTGGGCCATCATCGCGCTGGTGGTCTCGGCCACGCGCACGGCCTCGGCGGTCACGGAGGCGGCGGCGGAGGTGCTGCGGGAGATCTCCCCGATCGCCGCGCCCATCTCCTCGCCGCCGGCGGCCACCACCTCCACGTTGTGCGAGACGTCCGCGGCGGCGGCGGCCACCACGCCGGACTGGAGGCTGGACTCCTCGGCGGAGGCCGCGATCTGCTCGGCCACCCGGGACAGGTGCACCGAGGAGGCGGCCAGGGAGGTGCTGTGGTCCACCAGCGCCGTCACCGTCGTGTGCAGGGATCCGGCGGTGGCGTCCACGGCGTCGCCCAGCCGGCCGAGCTCGTCGCGGCGGCTCATCCTCAGCCGCACGGTCAGGTCCCCGCGGGCCAGCCGGCCGAGGGCGGACACGACCGTGCGGAGCGGGCGCACCACGGAGCGGGTGGCGGCGGCGCTCAAGCCGGCCGCCACGAGCAGCGCCGCGACCAGCGTGCCGAGCAGGATGCGCTCGCTGTCGGCCCGCACCCCGGCGGCCTCCGCCCGCAGTGCGTCCACCCGCTCGGCGAGGGAGGCGACCAGCGCCGCGTTGATCTCCAGGCTGGCGGAGTACGCGTCGGCGGCCTCACCGCCGTTGATGCTGTTCATGGCCTCGGCCCGGGCCGCTGAGGTGTCCTGGCGCAGCAGCTCCATGATCTTGTCGTCCCAGGCGAAGAAGCGGTCCCAGGCGGGCCGGAGCGTGTCGAATCGCGCGCGCTCGGATTCGGTCAGGTAGTCCACCCGGGTGGCGTCGATCGTGGCGTAGAGGGCCTTCTTGCTCTCCAGTTCGCCCTTGCGGTTGTAGGCGTCGGGCGCGGTGGCCGCCGTGCCGCCGAAGGCCCCGGCGTCGGCCGCGACCAGCCCCTGCCAGCCGGTGACGTCGGAGGCGGCGTAGCTGAGCCGCTGGATGTCGTCCTCCACCTGCTTCAGCTGGTCCATCCGCATGCTGATGGCGTGCTGGTTGTCCATCCCGGCGCGGCCCACGACGACCGAGACGATGATCAACGAGGTGACGAGAAGGAACGACACCCCCAGCCTTCTGCCGACTCCCCAGTTCTGTGGCTGGAACATGCAAGGACCTCCCTGCTCGAATCCGCCGGCCGGCGGTATCCGTCCGATCGGCAGGAAGAACGCGCGGTCAAGGGAATCCGAGGGGCGATGAAGGGCGCTGAGGGGCGGTGAGGGGCGCCGAGGGGCGGGCGGGACCGGACGCGGAGGGCGGCGGGGGCGGCGGTCACCCGGCGCGGCCGACGACCGCCCCCGCGCGGTCGATGACCACCACGTCCACCTCCACCGGCGCTCCGCGCAGCACGCCCGCGGCGGTCGTACGGGCCCGTCCGGCGACCAGGTCGCCCAGGGGCAGGCCCGCCTCCTGGCACAGGCGCAGGGCGTGCAGGGCGGTGTTGGCCGCCAGGACCCGCCCGGCCAGGGCGTCGTCCCCGCCCGCCGCGCGGACCAGCTCGGCGAGCAGGCCCGGGTTGACCTGGGAGCGGCCGGAGTGCAGGTCGAGGTGGCCGTCGGCGAGCTTGGAGAGCTTGCCGATCCCCCCGGCGATCGTCAGGCGGGGCACGGGATGCCGCCGCAGGTACTTCAGCACCGCTCCGGCGAAGTCGCCCATGTCCAGCAGCGCCTCCTCCGGCAGGCCGTACAGCTCGGCGGCCACCCGCTCGGAGGTGCTGCCGGTGCACCCGGCGACGTGCGCGTGACCGGCCGCGCGGGCCACGTCGATCCCGCGCCGGATGCTGTCGATCCACGCCGAGCACGAGTACGGCACGACGACGCCGGTGGTGCCGAGGATGGACAGCCCGCCCAGGATGCCCAGGCGGGGGTTCCAGGTCCGGCGGGCCAGCTCCTCGCCGCGCTCCACGGAGATCTCCACGACCACGTCCCCGGTTCCGCCGCAGCGGGCGGCCACCTCGGCGACGTGCTCGCGCATCATCCGCCGGGGGACCGGGTTGATCGCCGGTTCGCCCACCTCCAGCGGCAGGCCCGGCTTGGTGACCGTGCCGACGCCGGGACCGGCGGCGAACACCACGCCGCCGCCCGGGGCGCCGTGCCGCACGGTCGCCGAGATCAGCGCGCCGTGCGTCACGTCGGGGTCGTCGCCCGCGTCCTTGACGACCGAGGCCGTCGCCGCGCCCGCGGTGAGGGACTCGCGCGCCAGGGCGAAGGCCGGGCGGCGGCCCTTCGGCAGGACGATCTCCACCGGATCGGGGAACTCGCCGGTCAGCAGCGCCGTGTAGGCGGCGGCGGTCGCCGCCGTCGCGCACGCGCCGGTGGTCCAGCCGTGGCGCAGGGGCGCGCTCACCGCCCGTCCTCCGGCCGGTACGGTGTCCCGGTGATCGGGCACGCGCGGGGGAGGACGACCCCGGCGCCCCGGCGCCGGAGACCGCGGACGCTCCGCGGGGGGAGAGGGGGGACGGGGTGCTGAACGTCCTGGTGCTGGGCGGCACCGACGAGGCGAGGAGGCTGGCCGCCGCGCTCGCCGGACGGCCCGGGACGCACGTGGTGTCCTCGCTGGCCGGCCGGGTGCGCGACCCGAAGCTGCCGGTGGGGGAGGTGCACGAGGGCGGGTTCGGCGGTCCCGACGGGCTCGCCGCCTGGCTGGCGGAGCGCCGGATCGGTGCCGTGGTGGACGCCACGCACCCGTTCGCCGCCCGGATGACCGCCTCGGCGGTCGAGGCGGCCCGCCGTACCGGGCTCCCGCTGCTGATCCTGCGCCGGCCCGGCTGGCAGGCCGGGCCCGGCGACGACTGGCGTCCGGTGCCGTCGCTGGAGGCCGCGGCCGGGCTGCTGCCCGCGCTGGGGGAGCGGGTCTTCCTCACCACCGGCCGCCGGAGCCTGCCGGTCTTCGCGGACCTGGACGGGCTGTGGTTCCTGGCCCGCTCGGTGGACCCGCCCGAGCCGCCGCTGCCGCGCCGGACGGAGGTGCTGCTCAGCCGGGGTCCCTTCACCCGCGAGGGCGAGCTCGCCCTGATGCGCGGGCACCGGATCGACGTGCTGGTCACCAAGGACAGCGGCGGCGAGATGACCACCGCCAAGCTGCACGCCGCCCGCGAGCTGGGCCTGCCGGTCGTGGTCGTGCGGCGCCCGCCCGCCCCCGGCGGCGTGCCCGCGGTGCCGACCGTCGAGGAGGCGGTCGCCTGGCTGGAGACGGTCTCCGGCGCCGCAGGGTAGGACCGGGGACGGCCGCGTGGGACGGTCGGCCGGAGCCGGAGCCGGAGCCGGAGCCGGAGCCGGAGCCGGCGGGGCGGGACGGCCCCGCCGTGCTCCTGAGGGGCACGTCATGCCGGGTAGCGGCGGGGGGTGAAGACCACCCGGCGGCCGTCGCCGCGGTCGGCCACCCGCGTCGTCGAGGACCCGACCAGCAGCAGGCAGCGCATGTCCACCGCCGCCGGGTCCAGCTCGGCCAGGGTGGTCATCGTCACGCGCTCGTGCGCCCCGCCGACGTCCCGGCCGACGACCACCGGCGTCTGCGGCGCGCGGTGCTCCAGCAGCAGGTCGCGGGCCGCGGCCACCTGCCAGGTCCGGCTCCTGGACGCGGGGTTGTAGATCGCCAGCACCAGGTCCGCCCGCGCCGCCGCGCTGATCCGCTCCGCCACCACCTCCCACGGCTTGAGCAGGTCCGACAGCGACAGCACGCAGTAGTCGTGCCCCAGCGGCGCCCCCGCCCGGCTCGCGACCGCGTGCGCCGCGGTCAGGCCTGGCAGCACCCGCACCGGCACGCCGGAGAAGCGCGGCTCGCAGGCCACCTCCAGCACCGCGCTCGCCATCGCGAACACCCCCGGGTCACCGGAGGAGACGACGGCCACCCGGGACCCGGCCCTGGCCAGCTCCAGCGCGTGCGCGGCCCGCTCGGCCTCCACCCGGTTGTCGGTGGCGTGCCGGCGCTGGCGCGGGTTGGGCGGGACCCGGTCCAGGTAGGGACCGTACCCGACGAGCTCGTCGGCGGCGGCCAGCGCCTCCTGCGCCTCCGGCGTCAGCCACGGCCGTCCCGCCGGGCCGAGGCCGACGACCGTGACCTCGCCGACCCCGCCGACCCCGCCGACCCCGCCGACCCCGCCGACCCCGCCGACCTCGCCGACCTCGCCGACCTCGCCGACCCCGCCGATCCCGCGGATCTCGCCGGCCGGGCCGGTCCCCGCCGCGGATCCGGCCTGCTCGGTCCCGTCCGCGGGGCCGGTCCCGACGCCGGCGGCGGGCTGCGCGGCATGGGCCGGATCCGCGGACGGGACCGGCCCGGCGTTCACCGGGCTGGGGATCAGGGCCAGCGAGAAGTACGGCACGCTGTCCGGGTCGACCTCCGCCAGCGGGGCCAGGCGCTGCCCGCCGGTGGTGGCGCGCTCCACGTACCAGGCCTCCTGCAGGCGGCCCGCCTTCTCCAGCGCGTCGCGGACCTTGGTGAACGTCCGGCCCAGCTTGAGCACCGCGGCGGAGTCGGCGGAGGCGAGCCGCTCGGCCAGCACCTCGGCGGGCAGGGTGCCGGGCAGCACCGTCAGCGTCTCGTCGCGCTCCACCAGCGGCCGGCCGAGGACCGCCGCGGCCCCGCTCACCGAGGTGACGCCCGGGACGACCTCGGTGGGGTAGCGGTGCGCCAGGCGCTTGTGCATGTGCATGTAGGAGCCGTAGAAGAGCGGGTCGCCCTCGCACAGCACCACCACGTCGCGCCCGGCGTCCAGGTGCGCGGCCAGCCGGAGCGCGCACGCGGCGTAGAAGTCGTCGATCGCCCCCTGGTAACCGCCCGGATGGTCGGTCGTCTCCGTGGTGAGCGGGTAGATGAGCGCCTCCTCGATCTGCCCCTCCCGCAGGTACGGCGCGGCGACCGAGCGGGCGATGCTCCGGCCGTGCCGGGCGCTGTGGTAGGCGATCACGTCCGCCGCGCCGAGGAGGCGGGCGGCCTTGACGGTCACCAGCTCGGGATCGCCCGGCCCCAGCCCCACCCCCCAGAGCCGTCCCGTGCCGTGCCCGTCTTCTCCGGTGCACCCGTCACGCTTGTCGTGTCCCGCGGTCGGGCTGGTCGGGCCGGTCGGATCGTCGGTCACGGTGGTCACTCCTGCTCGCTGGCGATCGCGTTGACGGCGGCGGCGGCCATCGCGCTGCCGCCCCTGCGGCCGTGCACGACCAGGTACGGCAGGCCCGCCGGATGCTCGGCGAGGGCCTGCTTGGACTCGGCCGCGCCGATGAAGCCGACCGGGAGGCCGAGGACGGCGGCCGGTCGGCCGGCCCCCTCCTCGACCAGCTCCAGCAGCCGGAACAGCGCGGTGGGCGCGTTGCCCACCGCGACCACGGAGCCCTCCAGCCGGTCGCGCCAGAGCTCCAGCGCGGCGGCGCTGCGGGTGGTGCCCAGGCGTTCGGCGAGCTCCGGCACCCGGGGGTCGCCGAGGGTGCAGACGACGTCGTTGCCGGCCGGGAGACGGCGGCGGGTCACCCCGGAGGCGACCATCATCGCGTCGCACAGCACCGGGGCCCCGGCGCGCAGCGCGGTCCGCGCCGAGGCCACGACACCGGGGGACCAGCCGAGGTCGGCGACCAGGTCCACCATGCCGCAGGCGTGGATCATACGGACCGCCACCTGGGCGACGTCGCCGGGCAGCCCGCCCAGCTCGGCCTCGGCGCGGATGGTGGCGAAGGAACGGCGGTAGATCTCCGCGCCGTCGCGGACGTAGTCGATCACGTTTCCCCTCTGGCGGCCGCCACCGCGGCCGCGGTCTGTCCGATGTCCGCACAGGCCAGGCTGAGGCCGTCCGCGTCCACCCGGTAGCCGTCGCCGATCGCGACCACGTCCACGACCCGCCCGGCCGGACGGCCGCAGCGGCGCTCGCAGCCCGCCCAGTGCACGGGGAGCGTACCGGTGCGGGGCGATCTCATCGAACGCGAGGCGGCGTTCTCCTCGGCGAGGCCGACGACGGAGGCCGCGTCGGCCTGGACGTCGGAGAGGGACTTGGCGCAGCCCGGCCGGCCGGTGCAGGCGCTCACCCCGGTCCACGGCGAGTCCGGGTCCGTGACCAGCCCGGCGTCGGCCAGCCGGACGGCCGCCTCCGCCGCCTCGCCGCGGGTCAGACCGGGAACGACCACCCCCCGCCACGGCGTGAGCCGTACCTCGGCGGCCAGTCCGGCGAGCAGTTCCGCCTGCGCCGAGGTCAGCCGCCCCAGCGGTACCGCGACGCCGAGGGCCACCCGGTCGCCGAGGTCCCCGTGCCCGTATCCCTCCCGGTCCCCGTGCCCGTATCCCTCCCGGTCCCCGTGCCCGTATCCCTCCCGGTCCCCGTGCCCGTATCCCTCCCGGTCCCCGTGCCCGTATCCCTCCCGGTCCCCGTGCCCGTATCCCTCCCGGTCCCCGTGCCCGTGGACCGGCTCGATGACGCCCACCGGCCCGCGTGCGGACGGGTGCGGCACCACCGGCTCGCCGGACCCGGCGTCCGTCACGGGGGGCGCCGCGGCGTCCGCCGGGGTCCCCGGCGGGGTCTGCGCCGGGGTGCGCACCGGGGTCTCCGCCGGGGTGCCGGACGGGGTCTGCGTCGGGGTCTGCGCCGGGGTGCCCGCGGAAGCGCCCGCCGGGGTGCCCGCGGAAGCGCCCGCCGAGGCGACCGCCGAACCGGTCGCCTCGGTGCGGAGGCGTGCCGCGACCCGGCCGGGACCGCCGGGCAGCTCCCCGATCCGCCAGGCGGTGGCCGGCGCGTCCGCGAGCTCCGCCAGGAACGCCCCAGCCACCGCGAGCAGCGCGGGAACCGCTTCGGACACCGCGACGCGCAGGCCGCTGTCGGTTCCCGCGACGAGGACCGCGGCCCGATCGGGGCCGAGTGGCAGGATGCCCGCGTCGGCGCCGAGCCCGGCGACGTCGCCCCGGCCGTCGTCGACGGCGAACAGGAAGCGGCCGGGCAGGGCGGCCAGCTCCGGGCGGGCGCACAGCTCCCGGTCCAAGTCGGCGACGAGCGGGCCCGCGTCGAGCAGCCCGCGGCCGTCGCAGCCGCTCAGCGGGGAGGCCAGGATGTTGCGGACCCGCTCGTGGGACGGCGAGGGCAGCAGGCCCGCCTCCGCCATCCGCGCCGCGAAACCGGACTCTTCGCCCAGCCCGCGGACCTGGACGTTCGCCCGGGAGGTCAGCTCGATGACCCCCGTGCCGCACTCGGCGGCGGCCCGGGCCAGCGCGCGCAGCCGGGCGGAGGCCAGGCGTCCGCCCGGAACGCGGATCCGCGCCAGCCCGCCGTCGGCGGCGGCGTGCGTCTGCAGCGCCCCGGGACACCCGTCGGGCCGGGACCGTCCCGTCGGGCCGGGTCCGGCGGGGGACCGGGGCGCCCCGGGGGATCCGGGCGCGGCGGGCGCGGGTGCGGGACGGCGGAGCCCCGGCCCGCCGCGGACGCCGGAGGAGCCGGACACACGGGGAGATCCGGAGAAGTCGGGAACGGTCACGCCGAGGATGGTAACGCCGGGTTCCTCCGGACGGCCGGACTGCCGTACCCTCATGGTCAAGCGAAGGCAAAGGGAGGAAGCCGGTGTGAATCCGGCGCGGTCCCGCCACTGTGACCGGGGAGCGACCCCCAACCGGGCCACTGTCCGCATGCGGACGGGAAGGCCGGGGGGAGCGTCGATCCGGGAGCCAGGAGACTCCGGCCGTCGCGTCCGCCGACGACCCGGGGCGAGGACCCCGAGGGAGGAAGAGTTCCCGTGCGCCCTTCGCCGTGCCCCCGTCCCGAGGGGCGTGCCGCGTGATCCTGCTGCTCTCCACCTCCGACACCGACCTGCTCAGCGCCCGCGCGAGCGGCGCCGCCTACCGGCTGGGCAACCCCGCCCGGCTCGCCGCCGCCGACCTGCCGCCGCTGCTGGAGGGCGTCGACCTGGTCGTGGTCCGGCTGCTCGGCGGTCGCCGCGCCTGGGAGGAGGGCCTGGACGCCCTGCTCGCCGGACCCCGGCCCGTCGTCGTGCTCGGCGGCGAGCAGGCGCCCGACGCCGAGCTGATGGAGCTGTCCGGCCGCGGCGGGGTCCCGGGCGGCGTCTGCGCCGAGGCGCACGCCTACCTCGCCCACGGCGGCCCGGCCAACCTCGCCGAGCTGCACCGGTTCCTGTCCGACACCGTGCTGCTCACCGGCGAGGGGTTCGCCGCTCCTCAGCCGACCCCGGCCTGGGGCGTGCTGGAGCGCGAGGCCCGCCGAGACGTCCCCGCGGACGCCCCGGTCGTGGGGGTGCTGTACTACCGGGCCCACCACGTCGCCGGGAACACCGCGTTCGTCGAGACGCTCTGCGCGGCGGTCGAGGCCGCCGGCGCGCGGGCGCTGCCCGTCCACTGCGCCTCCCTGCGCACCGCCGAGCCCGCGCTGATCGAGACCCTGCGCCGGGCCGACGCCCTGGTGGTGACGGTGCTCGCGGCCGGCGGCACCCGCCCGGCGACCGCGTCGGCCGGCGGCGACGACGAGGCGTGGGACGTCGGGGCGCTGGCGGAGCTGGACGTGCCGATCCTGCAGGGACTGTGCCTGACGAGCAGCCGGGAGGCCTGGGAGGGCAGCGACGACGGCCTCTCCCCGCTGGACGCCGCCTCCCAGGTCGCCATCCCCGAGTTCGACGGCCGGATCATCACCGTGCCGTTCTCGTTCAAGGAGATCGACGCCGACGGGCTCACCGTCTACGTCGCCGACCCCGAGCGGGCCGCGCGGGTGGCCGGCATCGCCGTACGGCACGCCGCGCTGCGGCACGTCCCGCCCGCGGAGCGGCGGATCGTGCTGATGCTCTCGGCCTACCCGACCAAGCACTCCCGGATCGGCAACGCCGTCGGCCTGGACACCCCCGCGAGCCTGGTGCGGCTGCTGGCCGCGCTGCGCGGGCACGGCTACGACACCGGCGCCGAGGACGAGCTGCCCGGCGTGGCCGACCAGGACGGCGACGCGCTGATCCACGCGCTGATCGCGGCGGGCGGGCAGGACCCCGACTGGCTCACCGAGGAGCGGCTGGCCGGCAACCCGGTGCGCATCGCCGCGCGCGCCTACGCCGAGTGGTACGGCACGCTCCCGGCGGACCTGCGCGAACGGATCGAGGAGCACTGGGGGCCGCCCCCCGGCGAGCTGTTCGTCGACCGGTCCCGCGACCCGGAGGGCGAGATCGTGCTGGCCGCGCTGCGCGCCGGCAACGTCGTGGTGATGGTCCAGCCGCCGCGCGGCTTCGGCGAGAACCCGATCGCCATCTACCACGACCCCGACCTGCCGCCGAGCCACCACTACCTGGCGGCCTACCGGTGGCTGGCCGACGGGTTCGGCGCGCACGCGGTGGTGCACGTCGGCAAGCACGGCAACCTGGAGTGGCTGCCCGGCAAGTCCGCGGGCCTGTCCGCCTCCTGCGGCCCGGACGCCGCCCTGGGCGACCTGCCGCTGATCTACCCGTTCCTGGTCAACGACCCCGGCGAGGGCACCCAGGCCAAGCGCCGCGCCCACGCCACCCTGGTCGACCACCTGGTGCCGCCGATGGCCCGCGCCGACACCTACGGGGACATGGCGCGGCTGGAGCAGCTCCTCGACGAGCACGCCTCGATCGCGGCCATGGACCCGGCCAAGCTCCCGGCGATCCGCGCGCAGATCTGGACGTTGATCCAGGCGGCCCGCCTCGACCACGACCTGGGGGTCGGGGACCGCCCGCACGACGCGGAGTTCGACGACTTCCTGCTCCACCTGGACGGCTGGCTCTGCGAGGTCAAGGACGTGCAGATCCGGGACGGCCTCCACGTGCTGGGCGCCGCCCCGGAGGGGGAGGTCCGCGTCGACCTGGTGCTGGCCATGCTCCGGGCCCGGCAGATGTGGGCGGGCAGCGAGGCGCTGCCCGGCCTGCGGGAGGCGCTGGGCCTGGCGGAGGACGGCGGCGCGGACCGGGCGGGCGTCGACGGGGCCGAGACGCTGGCCCGCTCGCTGGTCGAGGCCATGGAGTCCCGCGGCTGGGACCCGGACGCCGCCTCCGGCGTGGTCGCCGCCGTCCTCGGGCCGGACGGTGCCGTCCTCGGGCCGGACGGTGCCGTGTCCGGGCCGGGTGGCGCCGCACCTGAAACGGGCGGCGGTGCCGTACCCGGATCGGGCGGTGCGGCGGGGCCGGGCGGGGGCGGCGCGGGCTCCGGGGCGGACCCCGCGCAGGTGGAGCGGATCCTGCGGTTCGCGGCGACCGAGATCGTGCCCCGGCTGGCGCGCACCACCGACGAGATCGATGCGATCCTGCACGCCCTGGACGGCGGCTACGTGCCCGCCGGGCCGAGCGGGTCGCCGCTGCGCGGGCTGGTCAACGTGCTGCCGACCGGGCGCAACTTCTACTCGGTCGACCCCAAGGCGGTGCCGAGCCGGCTGGCCTGGGAGACCGGGCAGGCCATGGCGGACTCGCTGCTGGCCCGCTACCGGGAGGAGACGGGCGAGTGGCCCCGCTCGGTCGGGCTCTCGGTCTGGGGGACCAGCGCCATGCGCACCGCCGGGGACGACGTGGCCGAGGTGCTCGCGCTGCTCGGGGTGCGGCCCGTCTGGGACGAGGCGTCGCGCCGGGTCACCGGCCTGGAGGCGATCCCGCCGGCCGAGCTGGGCCGGCCCCGGGTGGACGTCACCGTCCGCATCAGCGGGTTCTTCCGGGACGCCTTCCCGCACGTCGTGGCCATGCTCGACGACGCCGTACGGCTGGTGGCGGCCCTGGACGAGCCGGAGCGGGACAACTACGTCCGGGCCCACGTGCTGGCCGACTCCGGCCGCGGCGACCGGGCGACGATGAGGATCTTCGGTTCCCGCCCGGGCGCGTACGGGGCGGGGCTGCTGCCGCTCATCGACAGCCGCAACTGGCGCGACGACGCCGACCTGGCCGAGGTCTACGCGGTCTGGGGCGGGTTCGCCTACGGCCGGGGCGTCGACGGCGTCCCGGCGCGCGAGGACATGGAGACGGCCTACCGGCGGATCGCGGTGGCGGCCAAGAACGTCGACACCCGCGAGCACGACATCGCCGACTCCGACGACTACTTCCAGTACCACGGCGGCATGGTCGCCACCGTCCGCGCCCTCACCGGCCGGGCCCCGGCCGCCTACATCGGCGACAGCACCCGCCCGGACGCGGTCCGCACCCGGACGCTGTCGGAGGAGACCTCCCGGATCTTCCGGGCCCGGGTGGTCAACCCGCGCTGGCTGGCCGCGATGCGCCGGCACGGCTACAAGGGCGCCTTCGAGCTGGCCGCCACCGTCGACTACCTGTTCGGCTACGACGCCACCACCGGGGTCGTCGCCGACTGGATGTACGACCGGCTCGCCGCGGCCTACGTCCTGGACCCGGAGAACCAGGCGTTCCTGGCGGAGTCCAACCCGTGGGCGCTGCACGGCATCGCCGAGCGGCTGCTGGAGGCCGCCGACCGGGGCATGTGGGAGCATCCGGACCCGGAGATCCTGGCCGGGGTGCAGGAGGCCTACCTCAAGGCGGAGGGCGACCTGGAAGGCCGGGATTGACGCGCTCCCCGGCCGGCGGCGGAGCACGCCTCCGCGCCGTCCGGTACGGCCGGTCAGCCCGTGGTGCAGCGGGCCAGTTCGGCGGCGTCGTGGGCGCTGAAGACCCGGACCCGTTCCGGTAGTTCCCGCAGCCGGACCAGGTTGGCCATCCGCTGGGCGTGGTCGACGGCGATGAGCCGCTGGGCGAGGCGCAGCGTCAGCGGGCAGTGCGGCGGCGCGGAGAGCTCCCCGTGGAACCAGTAGGCGTCGCCGGCGTGCAGCAGCCAGCCGTCCCCGGTGTCCACGGCCACGCCGGAGTGGCCCCGGCTGTGCCCGGCCAGCGGGACCAGCGCCACGCCCTCCACCCCGTCCAGGGGGCGGGCCCGCAGGCCGTACAGCTCCTCTCCCGCGTCGTCGTAGAGGGCCCAGTCGGGGCCGTGCGCCCACTGGGCGGGCAGGTAGCGGCGCCGCTGGGCCGCGCCGCCGCCGGGGCGGGTGGCCGCGGCCAGTTCGGCGGCGTGCACGTGGACGCGGGCGTGCGGGAAGTCCCGCAGCCCGCCGGCGTGGTCGGGGTCCAGGTGGGTGAGCACGATGTGGCGCACGTCGCCGGGGTCGAGGCCCAGGTCCCGGATCTGCCGTACGGCGGACTCGGCGGGGTCGAGGGAGGGCCGGGCCGTGCGCAGGAAAGTCGCCTCCAGGCGGTCCTCGCCGAGGGCGAAACCGGTGTCGACCAGTACCAGGCCGTGCGCGGTCTCCAGGAGCAGGCAGTGGGCGACCATGCGCGGCGCGGCCGGCGGGGTCATGGTCCCGCAGTTGAGATGACGGACCTTCATCTGTTCATAGTGTCCTCTGGAGAGTGATCCGGACAGTGCGTGCCGGGCACCCGGCGTGCACGGCCGCCGCGCCCGGACATCGGGGGGATCCGGGACCCCGTCCGCCCTGGGCGGCGGCCGCGCAGGCCCGCATGGCCGTATCCGGCGAAGCCGCCGACCCTGCGAGGACTTTCCGTGACAGAATGTTCACGCTCTGCGATTCCCGGGAAACTGGATCACCGGAGGTGACGTGCAGGACGACCCCGCCACCGCGGCACGACGCGGCCGCATGCCGTACGGTCCCGCCTCTCATGCCGGGGTGGACGACCCCCACGGCCCGGACGGCGGGCCGCCCGCCGGCCCGGACACCGGGCCGCCGACGGCTCCGCAGCGGGCCGTCACCGCGTCCGCCGCGATCCCGGTGCCGGGGGCCGGGGGCCGTGCGGACCCGCCCGGGGAACGGGTCCTGCCTCCTCTCTTCCGGCCCGCCACGCCGCAGGCCGTACCGGAACCCGGGCATGGGCCCGCCGGGGCCCGGAGGCGGCTCCACCGCGGCCGCCTCGTCCTGCCCGCGCTGATCGGCGTGTTCGCCGTCGCGGCCGCCCTCGGCGGGTGGTCGTCCACGTGGAGCCGTCCCGAGCCGTCCGCCGCGACGGGGGCCGCCGCCGAAGCCGCCCGGAAGGTGTCCCCGCCGCCCCGCGCACCCGGGGAGCACGCGCGGCCGGCGCCCCGGTCCGCGATCCCGCCCCGGTCCGCGATCCCGAGGCGGGCTCCGGCCGATCGGCGCAGCGCGTCCGACGACCGGGGGGAGGACCCGGCGACGTCCGGTGAAGGCCACCGCGGCGACCGCCGCGCCTGGTCCGCGGGAGTGCCGCCGCGGATCGGCGTCCGCCCGCCGGCGGGGACCGGCCGTTCGACGGGGGCCGGCGGCCCGGCGGGACCGGTCGCCGGCACCGCCGGGGCGGGCGGTGGGAGCGGCTCGGCCGGAACCGCGCCGCGAAAGGCCGCGCCGCGAAAGGCCGCGCCGAGAAAGAGCACGCCGCGAAAGAGCACGCCGCGCAGAACCGAGGCCGCGCCGCGCGCCGGGAGCCGCGGCGGCCCGGAGCGGCCCGCGGCCCGGCGGGAGCGCGACCGCCGGCCTCCGTTCCGGCCGGCTCCGGGCCCCGGACCGCGGTGGATGCACCAGCCGGACCCGTGCGCGCACTACGAGCCGTTCCAGCGGCCGTACTGCCGCTCCCTGCTGGACGCCGGCCGCTGAGCGGCGCGGACGCCGCCGCGTGACGACGAGCAGACCCTGCGCAACCTGGCGGCCTGCGTCGCCGGGCTCACCCGGAGCGAGGCCACGCCGAAGGGAGCGGAGGGCCGCGCATCCGGAGCCGCGGCCTGTCACGGAGGGCCGCGCATCCGGAGCCGCGGCCTGTCACGGCGTCAGCCCAGGAGTTTGAGCACGGACTGGGGCGCCTGGTTGGCCTGGGCCAGCATCGAGGTGCCGGCCTGGGACAGGATCTGGTTGCGGGTGAAGCCGACCATCTCCTGGGCCATGTCGGTGTCGCGGATGCGCGACTCCGACGCCGACAGGTTCTCGATCGCCACGTTCAGGTTGTTGAGCGTGTGCTCGAACCGGTTCTGGTACGCGCCGAGCCTGGCCCGCTGGTCCGAGACCTCCTGGATGGCACCGTCCAGGGCGTCGATCGCCCGCTGGGCGTCCCCGGTCGAGTTCAGGGTCGTGGCGGCGAGCCGTAGGCTCCCGGTGTCCATCGCGGCGATGGAGACCTCGATGCGCTCTTCGGCGGCGTTGTCGGCACCGACCTGGAACACGCCACCGGGGCGGGACCTGGTCACCGGGACCGAAGGAGAGGTGTCCACGATGCCGACTCCGACGTTCCCGCCGGAGTTGGCGATGGAGAAGGCGTTCTTCCCCTCGACCTGGAAGGTGTACTGATCGTCGTTCGGGTCGAAGGGGTTGAGGCCGTTGCTCACGAACTCGTAGGTCAGTTCGACTTCGTCGCCGACGCCGCCGGCGTCCTTCAACGCGGTCTCGATACCCTGGTTGACGGCGTTGGTGTAGCCCTGCGGGTCGTTGGGGAACATGCCCACCCCCGGGATGGTCACCGTGACCGTCTGCTGGACGCCGGCGATCGTGGCGGTGAGGTCGAACTGGTCCGCCGGAGTACCGCCTGCCAGGACGGGGGTGGCGTAGATGCCCGCATGCGTCCTGCTCGTGTACTCGTCGTGGTAACTGCCGTCGAGCAGCTTCTGGGTGCCGAACGACGTGGTCTCGGCGATCCGGTCGAGCTCGGTCTTGAGCTGGCCGAACTCCTTGTTCGCCGCCTCCTGGGCCTTCGCGTCCTGCGAGCCGCCGTTGGCGGCCTGGACGGAAAGGTCACGCATACGCTGAAGGACGGAGTGCGTCTCGGTGAGCGCGCCTTCAGCGGTCTGCACGACCGAGACACCGTCCTGCGCGTTGCGGACGGCGACCTTGAGGCCACCGGTCTGGGCGCGCAGGCCCTCGCTGATGGACAGGCCGGCCGCGTCGTCCGCCGCCCGGTTGATGCGGTAACCGCTGGAGAGCTTCTCCAGCGACTTCGCCATCGCCCCGTCGTTGACCGACAGGTTCCGGTAGGCGTTCATGGCGCCGATGTTCTGGTTGATGCGCAGACCCATGATGTTCTCTCCTTGACCAGGTCTTCGCCGGTCCATCCGTGGCCCGGCCGATCAGATCCATCGGTCGGACCCGGAGGCGGTGGAACTTGCCGGGGGCCCTGCACCGGAACCGCAACGCGCGGCCGGGAGCGGACGGGCGCCGGCGATCGGGGGCCGGTACCGCTGCATCGGGCGCACGGGGGCCTGGGCTACGTTGGCTCTGCCGCCTGCGGGGCCGTCCGCGCGGCCCGGCCACCACGCCACGGGTGTCCGTCGAAGAGGGACGAGCCCGACGGCTCGCCGTCACGGAAGGCGAATCATGTACGGGATGCCCCAGATGGTTCAGGAGCGCAGCGCCCCGCCGGCCACGTTGGTGATCTTCGGTGCCTCCGGTGACCTGACCCGCCGCAAGCTGCTGCCGGCGGTGGACACCCTGGCCCGCCACGGCCGCCTGCCCGACCAGTTCGCCCTGGTCGGTGTCGCCCGGACGCCGATGAGCGACGACCAGTTCGCGCAGAGCACCCTCGGCGGGCTCGGCGGACGCGACCTCGCCGAAAAACGCCAGCTCGCCGGCGGCATCCGCTATGTCGCCGGCGGCTACGACGACCCGGACACCTACGAGCGCCTCGCCGAGACCCTCGGCGAGCTGGACGCGGTCCGCGGTACCTCCGGCAACCGGCTCTTCTACCTGTCGACCCCAGCGGGCGCGTTCGAGCCGGTGATCAACGGACTGGCCGCCGCCGGGCTCAACCGCGCCCGGGAGGGCTCCTTCTCCCGCCTGGTCATCGAGAAGCCGTACGGGCGGGATCTGGCCACCGCCCGTGAGCTGGACGCCGTCGTGCACCACGCGTTCGACGAGAACCAGGTCTTCCGCATCGACCACTACCTGGGCAAGGACACCGTCCAGAACGTGCTCGCGCTGCGCTTCGCCAACTCGATCTTCCAGCCGATCTGGGACCGCTCCTGGGTGGACCACGTGCAGATCACCGTCGCCGAGACCCTCGGCGTCGGCACCCGCGGCGGCTTCTACGAGCACGCCGGCGCGATGCGCGACATCGTGCAGAACCACGTGCTCCAGGTCCTCGCGCTCGCGCTGATGGAGCCCCCCGCCTCGTTCGAGGCCGAGGGGCTGCGCAACGAGAAGGTGAAACTGCTGCAGGCGATCCGGCTCCCCGGCGACCGCGACCTCGCCGACGCCGCGGTCCGCGGCCAGTACACCCGGGGCGGCACCCGCGAGGAGCTGATGGCCGGCTACCGCGAGGAGGCCGGCGTCGACCCGCTGTCCCGCACCGAGACGTACGCGGCGATGCGCCTGACCGTGGACAACTGGCGCTGGGCCGGGGTGCCGTTCTACGTGCGGACCGGCAAACGGCTGCCGGCCCGGCTCACCGAGGTGGCGCTGCAGTTCCAGCGTCCGCCGCACCTGCCGATCCCGGACGACCAGCTCACCGGTCTCGACGCGGACGCGCTGATCCTGCGGATCCAGCCCAACGAGGGCATCTCGCTGCGCTTCGGCGCCAAGGTGCCGGGCCACTCCTTCCGGGTGCGTACGGCCAGCATGGAGTTCTCCTACGACCAGACGTTCGTCGAGGAGTCCCCGGAGGCGTACGAGCGTCTGCTGCTCGACGCCCTGATCGGTGACGCGTCGCTGTTCATCCGCAGCGACGAGGTGCAGGAGTGCTGGCGGATCGTCGACCCGATCATCGAGCGCTGGGAGAAGGACGACTCGCCGATCCCGACGTACGAGGCGGCCTCCTGGGGTCCGGCCGACGCGGACCGGCTCATCGGCCGCGACGGCCGTCGGTGGCGCAACACGTCCTGAGCGGACGGCTCACCGCCGCCGGTGCTGCCGGGCCGGAGGCGGTGGTCGTCTGCGGGACCGCCGCTCGGGCGGGTGCGCGGCCGCGGCGGACAGGACCAGGCGGACCCGGGTGCCGCGGCCGGGCCGGCTGTCGATGCGCAGGCTCCCGCCGTGCATGTCGGCGATCCTCCGGACCAGGGCCAGGCCCACGCCGGTGCCGCCGATCGCCTGCTGCTCGGCGGTGCCGCCGCGGTAGAAGTCGTCGGAGACGTGCTCGAGGTCGTGCGGGTCGATGCCGGCGCCGGTGTCGGCGACCTCGATCGCCGGGGCCGGGCCGGCGGTGACGGTGACGTCGATCCGGCCGCCGGGCGGGGTGAACTTGACCGCGTTGTCCAGCAGATGGGCCAGCGCGTGCCGGATGCGTCCGGCGTCGGCCCAGGCGGTCGCCCGCGCAGGGGCGTGCACGGCCACGGTCAGGTGCTCGGTGCGCCCCTGAGCGGTGATCGCCTGCACGGCGTTCTGCGCCAGGGCGACCAGGTCGGTCTCGGAGGGGGTGAAGGCGGCGTTCCCGGCGTTCAGGCTGGCCATCAGCAGCAGCTCGTCCAGGAGCTGGCCCAGCCGGGTGCTGTTGCGGTCGATGACCTCCAGGAAGCGGGCCTGCGTCGCGGCGTCCAGATCCCCTTCGCGGATCAGCTGCAGGTAGCTGTGGATCGAGGTCAGCGGGGTGCGCAGTTCGTGGTTGACGGTGCGCAGGAACTGGTTCTTCACCTCGTCGATCTGGCGCAGGCGCTCCACCTGCCGCCGGTGCTGGGCCAGCAGGCGTTCGCGCTGCTCGGCCAGCTCGTGGCGGTCGGTGACGTCGGTGGAGATGCCGTCGACGAACAACGCCGCGGCCTCGCGGCGGGGGACGCCCCGCGTCCAGATCCAGCGGGTGACGCCGTCCAGGCCCATGATGCGGCATTCGAGGCCGGCCGGCTCCCCGGAGCGCAGGGTGTCGAGGAAGGCGGTGTACGCCGCCCGGTCGTCGGGGTGGACCCGGCGGGCGATCAGCTGGACCGTGTCGACGCCCTGCGGCGGCGGACGGCCCAACACCGTGGCGGCCTGCCGGTTCCGGTACACCGCGTGGATCGCACCGTCGGCGGCCACCTCGGCGCTCCACACGTCGTCGTCGATGCGGGACAGGACCCGCTCGAACCGGCGGCGGCTCTCGGCCAGGGCGAGGGCGAGCTCCTCGGCGCGGCGGCGCTCCATGTACCGGCCCACGTGGGCGCACACCCCGTCCAGCAGGCCGGCCAGATCGTCGTCGGGCTGCTGGGGGTGGTCGCTGGCGAAGGCCAGCACACCCAGCACCTGCTCACCGCTGCGCACCGGCAGGGCCAGGGCCGAGCGCAGGCCGGCCCGCAGCCCGGCCCGCACCCGGGGGGAGCCGTCCGGCTCGGCCGCGGTGTCGGCGACCCAGGCCGGCTCACCGCGCTCCCAGGCCAGCCCGGGCAGTTCCTGCCCCCGGGCGAAGACGTCCGGGTGGTCGGCGGTGAAGGACGACAGGTCCCGGCCGGGCCTGGTCCAGGAACCGATGCGGGTGATGACCGTCTCGTCCTCGACGACCTGCCAGTACTCGCCGTAGGCCCACCCCAGCGCTTCGGTGACCGCGGCGGCCACGCCGGTGGCGGCCTCCTGGCTGGAGGCGGCGTCGGCCAGGGCACGGGTGACGGACTGCTGGGCCTCGCGCAGCAGGGCGATGCGGTGGGCGTCGGTGATGTCGTGGCCGGCGATCACCGCGCCCAGACGCCGCCCCTCGGGGGTGTCGATGGGCCGGCCGTTGACCAGGAAGCGGCGCGGCCCGGCGTCGGTGGGAGTGATCACCTGCTGGCCGGTGAAGTGCTCGCCGGCCCATGCCCGGGCCAGCGGCATCTCCTCGATCGTCAGCGGAGTCCGCCCGTCGGGGGCGTACAGCCGGTAGGTCTCCAGCCAGGAGCGCACGTCGGCCGGCGGGCTGTCGGTGTGCAGGCTTTCCCGCAGCGGCCGGTTGATCACCAGCCGGCCGTTCTCGTCGCAGGCCATCACCGACACCTCCAGGCTGTCGAGCAGGGCGCGCAGGAAGGTGCGCTCCTGCTGCCGGTGCGCCGTCGCCTGCGCGGCCTCGGCCCGGGACAGCCGCAACGCGATCTCCGGTTCGATCACGGCGGCCAGATCCTCCAGCGTCTGCACCTGTTCGCGGTCCCAGGCGCGGGCGGTGGCGTCGATCACGCACAGCGCGCCGATCACCTGCTCGCCGGGAGCGCTCAGCGGCACTCCGGCGTAGGCCGCCGGCCGCCCGCCGGAGTGCTCGACGAGATCGTGCCAGCGGCCGTCCCCGCGGGCGTCGTCGATGACCAGCGGTGCGCTGTCGGCCACGACGTGCCGGCACAGCGACCGCGCCAGAGGGTTCTCCCGCACCGCCTGCGGATCGGGCACCCCCGCCGTGCTGATGACGACCTGCCGGTCCCCGGTGATCAACGACACCATCGCGACCGGTACGTCCAGCAGCCGGGTCGCCATCCGGGTCACCCGGTCCAGCACCGGCACCGCCGGGGCGTCCAGGAGACCGGTGGCGCGCAGCACCCGCAGGCGTTTCGGGTCACCGATGCGTTCTCGATCGTTCGCTCCCATGACCCACCCCCTATGACTTTCCTACCCATGTGGGGGATTTCACCAGAGGTTTCGTGATGACATCGATGTCAGGTTGCGAACCGGCCGGTCGCGGTGGCGCGGGCGCATCCGAATGAGCGCGGGGTAGGGGACGGCAGGTCGGACCGGCGCGGCCGGGGAGCCGGTCGGGCGCCGGCCACCGGAGGCGTCAGCCGATACGGCGCACCTGATCGGTCACGGCCTCCAGGAACGCGCTCAGCGCGGGAGCCATGGGTCCCTCCCGGGTGACCGCGACGAGGCGGCGCCGGACGTCGGCTTCGGCGACATCGCGGACCGCCAGCGCCGCATCCGCCGCCGGCAGCGTCAGGACCGGCAGCAGGCCGACGGCCCCCGTGGTGCGCACGAGTTCGAGCTGGAGCTCCGCGTCGTTGGAGCGGTGCCGCACGTCGGGCTCGTAGCCGCCCAGGGACCGGCAGGTCCCCACCACCATGGCGTGGTGGCCGGTCCCCGCGTCCGAGGCCACCCAGGCCTCCTGGCGCAGCGCGGCCAGAGCGACGGGTCCTTCCCGCCGGGCCAGCGGATGCGCCGGTGGAAGCACCAGCTTGAGCGGTTCCTCGTGCAACGGCGTGAACCGCAGCCCGGCCGGCCGGGGGCGCGGGTGACCGTCGTACTCGTCGCTGACGACCAGGTCGACCGCTCCCAGGCGCAGACCCGGCAGCGCCTGCTCCAGTTCGAGCTCGCAGACCTCCACCCGCACCAGCGGGTGCTCGGGCATCATGCGGGCCACGGCGGGCACCAGCAGGCGCCGCGCCGCCGACTGCAGACCGCCGGCGCGCACGGTGCCGCGGATCTCGCCGCCCAGGGCCGCCAGATCCGCCGCCGCCACCTCGGCCGCCGTCAGCAGGACCCGCGCATGCCGGGCCAGCAGCCGTCCGGCGTCGGTCAGCCGCACACCGCGCCCGGCCTTCTCCAGCAATCGCGCGCCGACCTCCTTCTCCAGGACGCTCAACTGCTGCGAGACCGCGGACGGGCTGTAGTCCAGGGCCGCCGCGACCGCGGCCAGCGTGCCGCGCTCCTCGAGCTCGCGCAGCAGCCGGAGCCGGCGGAGATCAAATGCGATCATGCATGAATGCTAACGAATCAGGTCGAGAAATCATCGCTGGACATGATGAGTCGCAGCCGCCGATGCTGGAGGGCATGGGTCCCGCACTGTGTCTGTTGTCGGCGGCGTGCTTCGGCGCCATGGCGGTCTTCGGCAAGCTCGCCTACGCCGCGGGCGTCTCACCTGCGGCGCTGCTGCTGGTGCGTTTCGGCCTGGCGGCCGCCGTACTGGCGACGCTGCTGCTCCTGCGGCCGGGGCTGCGCCGCGGCCCCTCGCCCGCGGCGCCGGAGCCGCGCCTGGGCCCTTCGCCCGCGGTTCCGGCGTCCCGCCCCGGCCGCGCGAGCGCGGGCGTGCTGGGGACGGCTCTCGGGCTGGGGGCGATCGGGTACGCCGCGCAGGCGAGCCTGTACTTCTCGGCGCTGGAGCGGATGGACGCCTCGCTGCTCTCCCTGGTCTTCTACACCTATCCGCTGCTGGTCACCGTGGGGGCCGTCCTGCTCGGCCGCGACCGCCCGACCGCCGGACGGGTCGCCGCGCTGGCGGCCGCGTGCGGCGGAACGCTGCTCGTCCTGCTCGGCGCCGGCGGGCCGGACGTCGACCCGCTCGGCGCGCTTCTGGCCTTCGGCGCCTCGATGACCTACACCGTCTACATCCTGGTTTCGGACACCGTCGTGCACCGGCTGCCACCGGTGGTGCTCTCCGCGCTGGTGATGACGGGGGCCACCGCCACCCTGGCCGTGCGCGCCCTGCTCACCGGCGGCGTCGACCTCGGCTTCGGCGTGCGGGGGTGGGCGTGGCTGGCGTGCATCGCCGTCGTGTCCACCGTCGTGGCGATGCTCACCTTCTTCGCGGGCCTGCGACGCACCGGTCCGTCGACCGCGGCCATCCTGTCGACCTTCGAACCGGTCGTCACCACGGCGCTGGCCGCACTCACCCTGACGGAGTCCCTCACCCCGGTGCAGCTCGCCGGCGGTCTGCTCGTCCTGTCGGCCGCCGCCGTCCTGCAGGTCCGGCCGGGCGCCGCGGCCCGGGTACGGATCACAGGAAGTACAGGTGCCACCACGCCAGGAACCCGGCGGAGACCGCCGCGGCCAGAAGGTGGGCCGCCGTCGGATCGCGGAGGAACCCGCCCGCGGCCGGCCCTCGGGAGGCGCGAGCGGCCCGTGCCCGCCAGGCGGCCCACAGCGTGACGGCGAGACCGGCCCAGGCCGGCAGGCCGTACCACGGCACGGCGGCGGGGATCCCCACCCCCAGCACGACCTCGTTCTCGGCGGCCACGCCGTACAGCGCGTCGGCCGTCAGCCCGGCCAGGGCCAGCCCGCACACCCCCGCCGCCAGGGCGGGCAGGCGCCGGCGCGGGCGGGCCAGTCCCACGCCGAGCTGCACCAGCCCGGTCAGGACGAACAGGCCGAAGGGCAGCAGCGTCCAGGGAGCCCGCTGCGCCCGGTACACGGCGGTGGTGAGGTGGATCCGCCCCGGTCCGATCACCGGGTGGGCGGCCTCGGCGGGGTCGCAGGGCGGGGCCGCCGAGGGATCGGCGACGAAGGCGGCGATGGTCCGCCGGCCGCACCGGTTCGACAGGAACACCGCGTGCCCGACTCCGGCGAACTCCGTGAACCGGGCGTTCGGCAGCGCCCGGGCGGCGGGCTCCGCGGTGCGGGTGGGCGTCGTCGGATCGTACTGACCGCCCACCACCAGGACGGGCGCCGCGGTGACGGCCTCGGGGGCGGGTGCGGGGGGCAGCTTCCAGGCGTCGCACACCGCCTGGTCGTGCACCACGGTGAACAGCTGCGGCCGCGCGGGCGCGAAGGCGTTGTGGGGCGCCTCGTCCTGGCACTGGACGGCGTGGTAGAGGCCGAACTCATGGCTGGTCAGCCCGGGGCCGGCCGCGTCGGCCAGCGGCTGGAGCAGGTCGTCGCGACCGGCCGCCAGCCCGTCGATCAGCACGGGCACGATCGGCACCACGTCGACCTCGCGCAGGGCCTCGCCGATGACGGTCGCCGCGTCGTCGCCGGTCAGCCGGACGGTGAGCGGCCTTCCGGTCAGGGGATCGTCCGTCGTGACGACCGCCGGGTCGCGGTTCAGCCGGTCGACCATCCGCTCGAACCGCGCCGGCAGATCCGGCCAGCCCTGGCCGGCCAGCTTCCCGATCGCCTCGGTCAGATCGCGGGAGACGTCGTCGTACCAGTCCTTGCCGGCCGGCAGGAAGGAGTCCAGCACCACGGAGCGGGTGCCCTCCGGGTCCGCGGCGGCGGCGGCGAGCATCGAACGGGTCGAGTAGCTGACCCCGAACAGGTTCCACCGCGCGTATCCCAGGGCCCGGCGCAGATCCACCACGTCGGCGGCGATCTCCCCGGTCCGGTACCCCCGCAGGTCCGCTCCGAGCCGGTCGCGGCACGCCTTCGCCCCGGCGGCGATCACACCCTTCTCCTGCCCGGCCTGGCCGGGGGTGACGAGGGTGTCCAGCACGGCGCGGACCGTCTCCGGGCAGCCGAGCCGGGGCCGCGACCACGCGCTGCCGCGCTGCTCCAGCACGACCACGTCGCGGTCGCGGAACATGTCGGCGAGGTGGCCGGTGAGGGGGATCGAGCCCGACGCCGGACCGCCGCTGGTGTAGACGACCGGGTCCTCCCTGCGGTCGGCGGCGGTCGAGCGGTGGACGGCGAAGCCCACCTTGACGGTGGGCCCCTCCGGCACGTCGCGCCGCTGCGGGACCACCAGGTATCCGCATCGGGTGCCCGGCGGGACCCGCACCGGGCACGGGTGGTCCTCCACCGCCGGCGCCCCGCGCACGAAGGACGCGGTGAAGGACACCGCGGGGGAGGAGGCGGGGGACACCGTGGTGGTGGAGGTGGTGGAGGTGGTGGAGGTGGTGGAGGTGGTGGAGGTGGTGGAGGTGGTGGAGGTGGTGGAGGTGGTGGAGGAGGAGGAGGTGGTGGAGGAGGAGGTGGTGGAGGAGGAGGCGGAGGCGGGGAGCGGAACGGCGGGACGGGGCGGCGGGACGGCGGCCGACGCGCCGGGCGCCGGCCCGCCGGCGACGGTGAGGAGGGCGAGGAGTGCGGAGGCGGAGCCGATGACGGCGCCTTTCACGGACACGTGGGGGGTTCCTTCCGGTTCAGCGCGCCGTCGAGCGCGCCGGCCACGAGGCGTTCGGCATAGGCGCGGTCCACCGGGGCGCCGGTGACCAGGACGCGGTAGTAGAGGGCGCCGGCGAGCTGGTCGAGGAGCACGGCGGCGTCGAGATCGGCCCGCAGTTCCCCGCGCAGGCGCGCCCGCTCGATGAGTCCGAGGGCCAGGGCGTTGCGCCGGGCGTAGACCTGGCGGCCCATCTCCCCGATGTCGTCGTGGCGTGCGCCGGCGGCCACGAGTTCGGCCACGACCCCCGCCGACCGGTCGTCGCGGTCGGCGGGTCTTCCGGCCGAGCGCATGCGGTTGAGCGCGTCGGCGATCTTCTCCATGTAGCCGGTCAGGTCCCGGCGGATGTCGCCGGTGTCGTCGATGCGGTCGTCGTCCTGGAGCCGGGCGACCACCGCGACGGCCAGGTGGTCCTTGGTCGGCCAGCGGCGGTAGAGGGTGGTCTTGGCGACGCCGGCCCGTTCGGCCACCTCGTCGATGGACAACCCGGGGTAGCCGCGCTCCAGGAGCAGTCCGGCGGCCGTCCGCAGGATCCGCTCGTCGACCTGTGCGTCACGCGGGCGTCCCCGCCGGGCCTGGTTCATCCCGCCCTCCTTTTCGCTACTACAGTAGCGTAATAACGGAAGGTGCGGGGCGGGTCGGCGCGGCTCCGTGGCCGTCGCCGGGGTGACGGAATCCGATCACGGCCGCGGAGGCGGCCACCGCGGCGGCGGCGGGCGCCTGGAAACGGGGCCGGCCCGCCTCGGCGCCCTCTCCGGGGCGGGCGCCTGACCGGCGAGGCGGGACGCCGCGCGACGCGTCCCGGCACCCCGGAGAGGACCGGTGGGACGGGACGGGCCGCCCTCAGTCTCCCTCGGTGCGTCCCAGCCGCCAGTAGCCCATGAAGGCCACCGAGGAGCGGTCGATCCCGGCCTCCTGCACCAGGTGGCGCCGGAGCAGCTTGACCACCCCGGCCTCGCCGGCCAGCCAGGCGTAGAACCCGCCCGCGACGGAACCGGTGGGCTGGGGGACCTCCCAGAGGATGTCCGCGTCCACGTCGACGTCCTCCAGCGCGGTCGCCGCGCCGGGGGAGACCTCCGGCGCGGCGAGCTCGCGGACGGCCTCGCGCACCGCGGGAACCAGCAGCTCGCCGTGGCGGGCCCCGTCGCGGGGCAGCCAGGTGACCCGCACGCCCGGCGGGACGTCGAGCGGCAGCGCGTCGGCGGCCTCGGGGACCTCCAGCAGGAGCCGGACCCGCACCTCGGAGGAGAGGCCCTCGGCGATCGAGCAGATCGCGGGGACCGCGGTCTCGTCGCCGGCCAGCAGGAACCGGTCGGCCCCGGGCGGCGGCGCCCACTCCTGGCCGCCGGTCGGGCCGGAGAACTCCGCGTTGGGGCCGAGCACCGCGAGCCGGTGGCCGGGGGCGGCGTAGGTGGCCCAGCGGGAGGCGGGGCTGGCGTCGCCGTGCAGGACGAAGTCGACGTCGAGCTCGCGCAGCTCCGGCCGTACGGCGCGCACGGTGTAGGTGCGGATCGGGTTGCGCAGGGCGTCGGGGAGCATCCGCCAGCGTCCGTACCAGGCGTCGTCGTCGCCGAGCGGGGTGAGGGTGCCGTCGGCCAGGGGAAGGACGATCTTGATGCGCTGGTCGAAACCGCACGGGGCGAAGGCGGCCAGGTCGTCGCCGGTGAGGGTGATCCGCACGAAGCTCGGGCTGAGCCGGTGCGAGCGCAGGACCTGCACGTGGAAGAAACGGTAGGCCGGGATCTCCCTGGCCTGATCCGGGGCCGGGGCGCTGTTCACGGTCATGGAATCGCCTTCTGTCAGGAGGTTGCACGACCAACTTAGCTTTGCCTAACCTAATCGATCAAATCCCGTCGGTCCCCTCCGGTGCGTCGGTGCCCGGACCGCCGCCGGTGCCGCCCGCTCGGCGCGGGGCGCGGCCGCCGGCGGGCGACGAGGAAGGCCCAGCCGAGCACCAGGACGGTCAGCACCGTCAGCGGAGCGGGTTCCAGGAGCGCGGGGAGCGCGCCGTCGGCGTCGGACAGGGTCAGGGCCGTGGTGTCCGCGGCGGGCGCGGGGCGCACCTCGATCGGCCTGCCCGCCTGCGCCGCCTCGTCCGCCCCGTCCGCCCCGTCCGCCCCGTCCTCCCCGTCCTCCACGGAGGGCCGGACGAGGTTCTCCCTGACCTTGCGCGGCAGTCCGTAGCCGACGACCTTCTCCTGGTCGCGGACCTTGCGCTTCAGCCAGACCCGGTCGACGTTGGCCTCGATCGTGTGGATCGTTCCACCCTCGACGCGCTCCACGATGCCGACGTGGTCGATGCCCCTGATGTCGTCGCCGCCCGACCAGTCGAAGAAGACCAGGGCCCCGGGCTCCGGTTCGGCGGTCCAGGCGCCGTTGGTCTCGAACCAGCGGGCGTGCGAGGGCGTCCAGGCGAACCGGCCGACGTAGTCCGTCACGTCCGCCTGCTCCGCCGCCCAGGCGATGAACATGTCACACCAGGGGGCCGTGCGGTACCGGGGGTCCCGGACGGTGGCCGAGTACCACTCGCCGAACTTGGTGTGCTGTCCGGGGCGCTCCCGGTACCCGAGTTCCGCCACCACGACTTCCAGCAGTTCGTCGCCTATCGGATCCACGCCCGCCCGTCACTTTCGTCCCCCGCCCTCCGAAAAGGGGTCATCAATCGACAAGGCTGGACTTTATTCCGGTAAACCCTGACAAGAGGGACGATCGGCTGACTGATACCGAGTTCGATGGATGGGAAGCGGTGGAGCGGCCCGCGGTCTACCATCGCCCGTCACGGGCCGCCGTCGCATCCCGGTCGAATAGCATGTGCGCGACACCACGCGACGGGAACGGGCTCCTCCATGTTCGACGACAAGACGCAGGAGACCCTGCGCCGCCTGCTGGATCTCGCCGAGCACCCCGCCACCCCGCAGGCCGAGCGGGCGCTGGCCCTCGCCCGGGTCCGGGCGCTGGTCATGGTCCCGGACGGCGACGCCCGCCGCGCCCCGGTGACCCCGGGGATGGAGGCGGGCATCCTCAAGGGGATCACCCCGCTGACCCGCAGGGTGGACGGGGACCTGGTCGACGAGGTCCACGGCGACCTGTACGCCTTCAGCACCCGCTACCGGGTGATCGGCGAGGTCGCCGACGAGATGGCCCGCGTGCTCGAACGCTGGGCCGCGACCGTCCCGGCCAAGCGCCACCGGCACGAGGAGGCGGTCCGCGTCACCGCCGCCAAGCTCGCCTACCTCCTGCAGCGCAGGGACCTGTTCCGCGGCTCCCGGCGGGGCGCCCACCAGCGGCAGAGGTGACCCCCGCCTCGCCTCGCCCCGCCCCGCCCCGTTCCGTCCGTCCGGCCGGAACGGGGCGGGCCGGAGCGGAGGAGGCCGGGCGGTGTCAGCCGGTCATCCGGTCGCCTCGCGCTCCGTCTCGGCGGCCGGCAGCTCCATCCGGTCGAGGGGCTCGGTGGCCGGTCCCTGCAGGACCGAGCCGTCCACGCCGAACCGCGAGCCGTGGCAGGGGCACTCCCAGGTGCGCTCGGCGTCGTTGAAGCCCACCACGCATCCCAGGTGGGTGCAGACCGCCGAGACCGCGTGGACCCGCCCGTCCTCGTCGCGGTAGACCGCGCAGCGCTTCCCGCCCACCTTGAGGACCGCACCCTGCCCCGGGCCCAGCTCCTCCAGCGCGCCGGCCGATCCGGTGCCCAGCCGGTCGCCGACGAAGTGGGCGGCGACGGCCGCCTGCATCTTCAGCGCCGGCCCCGCCTCCCGGAGCGGGTGCAGCCGCCGGGGGTCGTAGAGCCGGGTCCACGACCGCTGCCGCCCGCGGATCAGATCCGTGAGCAGCAGGCCCGACATGACGCCGTTGCTCATGCCCCAGCCGCCGAACCCGGTGGCGACGTAGACGTGACGGGCGCCCGGGTGGAGCGGTCCGATGAAGGGCAGCCCGTCGGTGGTGTGGTTGTCCTGGGCCGCCCAGCGGTAGGCGACCTCGGTGGCGCCGAACCGCTCGGCCGTCCACGCGGCCAGCCGGTCGAACCGCTCGCCCACCCCGCCGGCGCCAGGTTCGAACTGCTCGCCGGTGACGATCAGCAGCCGCCGGCCCTCGCCGTACGGCGCGGTCCGCACGGAGCGGGTGTTCTGCTCGGTGGTGATGAACATGCCGCGCGGGTCGGCGCCGACCGGGATCGGTGCGGCGACGACCAGTTCGCGGTGCGGCTTCATGCGGGTGAACAGCATGGCGCGGTCGAACACCGGGTAGTGCGTGGCCACCACGACGTCCCGGGCCGTGACGGTGGCCCCGCCCTCGGTCCGCAGGCTGCACGGCTCGCCCTCGTCGAGCGCCACGACGCGGGTGCCCTCGAAGATCCGCACTCCGCGGGCGGTCATCGCCTCGGCGAGGCCGAGCAGGTACCGGCGGGGGTGGAACTGCGCCTGCCCGTCCACCCGCACCGCCCCGGCGACCGGGAAGGGCAGGGGCGGTGCGGTCGTGAACTCCGCGGCCAGCCCCGCCTCCGCGGCGGCCTCGGCCTCCCTGCGCAGCTCCTCGACGCCGTCCTCGGACTCCACGTAGGTGTAGGAGGGGAGCCGCTCCAGTTCGCAGTCGACGCCGAGCTCGGCGGCGGTCCGTGCCACGTGCTCGACCGCCTCCGTCTGGGAGGTGGCGTACAGCCGCGCGGTCTCCGCCCCGGCGGACTTGGCCAGCCTGGCGTAGATCAGCGTGTGCTGGGCCGAGAGCTTGGCCGTGGTGTTCCCGGTGACGCCCTCCGCGACCCTCCCGGCCTCCAGCACCGCCACCGACAGGCCCTCCTTCACCAGTTCCCAGGCCGTGCTCAGCCCGGCGATCCCGGCGCCGACCACGGCGACGTCGACCTCGAGGTCCTGGGTGAGCACCGGGTACGGCCGGCCCGCCGCCGATTCGATCCAGAAGGATTGCGTAGTCATGCGCGGCTCCTGCCCGCCAGACGGCGCCTCTCACGTCCGGACGGCCCCCGGGGGCGGCGGCGAGGGCGTTCCCGCTCCCATTCCCATTCCTGCTCCCGCTCCCGCTCCCGCTTCCGTCTCCGCTCCCGTGAAGGCCTCGTCGAACGGCACCGGGCGCCGGGACCGCCGGCGTTTGGACGCGTACATGGCGGTGTCGGCCTGCGCGATGAGGGCGTCGCCCGTGGAGCCGGGCATGGAGCACGTCACCCCGATGGCCGCGCTGAGCCGTGCCGTGCCGCCGGGCAGCACGACCTCGCCCTCCAGCGCCTCGGCGACCCGCTCGGCGATGGCGGTGACCTCCGCGGGCAGGTCGAGCCGCGGGCAGATCAGCAGGAACTCGTCCCCGCCGATCCGCCCGACGACGTCGTCGCCGCGGAGCACCCCCCTGATCCGGTTCGCCGCCTGCACGAGCAGCTCGTCGCCCGCCGCGTGCCCGAGGGAGTCGTTGACGGACTTGAACTCGTTGAGGTCGATGAAGATCACTCCGGTGCGCCGGTGGTCCTGCACGCTCAGCTCCCGGTCGAGGATCGCGAGGCTGGAGGCGCGGTTGTGGCAGCCGGTGAGATGGTCGAACGTCGCCCTGATCCGCAGCTCCTCGCGTGAACGCACGCTCTCGGTGATGTCGCGGACGCAGATGAGGGCTCCGGGCGCGCCCTCCTCATCCGACAGGCCGATCAGGGTCATCGTGCAGCGGCGCGGCTCCCCGCGGGCCGCGACCGGCTCGACGGCGACCTCGAGTTCGCGGTCGGGTCCTCCGCGCAGCACGTGCTCCAGCGCCGTGTCCAGCATCATGCGGTCACGGTCGGCGACGCTCGCCAGCTGCTCCTGAGCGGTCCTGGCCGCACCGGTGCCGAGCATCGCGGCGAGCAGGGAATTGGCGTAGACGACGGAACCGTCCTGCCCGAGCTGCAGCAGGCCGATGGGCAGCGAGTCGGCGAGCCGGCGGAACAGGTGCTCGCGCTGGCCCAGCGCCTCGTAGGCGGCCATCTCCTCGGAGATGTCGCTGATGTGGCTGACGATGACGGCGTCGGCGAGTTCGGCCGCCTGCGGATAGATGTTCTCGATCTCGATCCAGAGCCAGCCGCCGTCCGCGCAGCGGTGGCGCACCCGTGACCGCGACCCCTGCCTGGTGCCCAGCATGTCGAGCCAGCCGGCGATGGAGCGGTGCACGTCCTCCTCATGGAAGAAGTGCGTCGACCGGGAACCGATCATCTGCTGCCGGGTCCAGCCGAGCATCCGGGTCACCCGGTCGTCGATCTCGGTGATGACCCCGTCGAACTTCTTGAGCATCCGGCCGGAGCGCGGACGCAGGGACGCCAGCGACTGCTCGATCGAGGTGCCGGAGACGGACCCGTCGTCGTCGAGAGGCACCAGGACGCAGACGAAAACGCCGTAGCGGTGCCGCATGTCGATGGCGGTCACCTTGTAGTGACGGTCCGGTTCGTCGTGCAGGCGGGCGTCGAGCGACGCCACCCCCGTTCTGGCCACGCGCTCCCACGTCGTGAGGGCCGGCACCACGTCGTCCGGGTGCAGCAGCTCCAGCATGTTGGCCCCGCCCTCCGGCACGGGGACCAGCCGGTCGTCACCGAGGCCGAGCGCCGCGGGAACCGGTACGCGCCGCGCGTCGGGCGCCAGGGCCACGACGCGTCCGTGCGGGTACTCCAGAAGCCCGGCCAGGGTCCTGTCCCGGGCGTCGAGGGATTGAACGTGCTCGGTCATGAAGGTCCCATCGGCACCGGACGGAGCGTCCTGAGGCCCCGGTCGGCCGGCGTCCGCCGCCCGGCCTCGCACCAGGGCGGCCCGGCCGGGCCCCACTAGGGTTGACCGGGTCGCCGGACCTCCCGTCCGGCCACCCGGCCGGCGCCGACGAGCACCGCGAACGAACGCACCAGGAAGACCCCGCGACGTGACACCACTGGACACACCTTCCGGCACGACCTCGATGACCCCGGCCGAGGCCGGGCGCGACCGGCGGGCCGAGCGGATCCTGGACGCCGCCGCCGAGCTGCTGGCCGTCCAGGGATGCCGACGGGTCACCGTCGAGGACGTCGCCCGTCGCGCGGGCGTCGGCAGGGGCACCGTCCACCTGCACTTCGCCACGGAGGAGGCGCTGTTCCTGACGGTGCTGATGCGCTCCCTGCGGTGGATGACCGGGCACCTCGTCCAGGACGCGCGGGCGGATCCCTCCGCGGCCCTGCTCAGCGAGCTGGCCCGGTCGGCCTACCTCCTGATCCACCACGACCCCGTCGCGCGGACGGTCCTCACGGCCGACTCCGAGGCGCTGGGCGCGCTGCTCGGAAGGGCACCCGCGCTGCTCGGGGACCTCGTCGAGACCGCCGAGCGGGTCGCCGACGGCTGTTTCGAGGCGCTGCGCGCGCACGGCCTGGTGCGCACCGACACCCCGCTCCGGCTGCAGCGCCACGCGTTCGCCGCCGTCATGACCGGTTTCCTGGTGAGCGGGCCGGCGGCCCCGGGGGAGGAGCCGGGCGTCGCGGCGACGGCGGGCGTGCTCGCCGGGGTCGTGCGCTCGGCGTTCGAGCAGCCCCCCGGTCCCCGGGCGGCACCCGCGGCGGTGCACGCGGCGGCGGCCGAGGTCGTCGCCCTCGGCCGCCGCCTGCACGACCGGCTGCACGAGGAGATCGTGCGCCAGAAACTCGCCTGACGTCCACCGGGACGTCCGCGAGGGGAAGACCATGGGGGGAGGGCACGAGAAGACCACGAGGGGGAGACCATGAGCACTCCGGCGGCAGGTCCGGCCGCGACCGGCGCGTTCGACCTGACGGATCCCGCACTGCTGAGCGACCCGTACGGCGGGTTCGCGCGGATGCGGGAGCAGGCCCCCATGGTGCGCGGCGCCTTCCCCGGCGCCGCCGCCCCCGTCTGGCTGGTCACCCGGTACGACGACGTCAGGACGGTCCTGGGCGACCCCCGGTTCGTCAACGACCCGGCCCACGTCCCCGGGGGGGACGTGCAGAACATCCGCGAGCAGGTGATCCGGGCGCGCGGCATCCCCCCGGAGTACGCGCGGTACGTGCTGGACGGCATCCTGGACGCCGACGGCGAGGACCACGTCCGGCTGCGCCGGCTCGTCTCCCGGGCCTTCACCGCACGCCGGGTCGCCGAACTGCGCCCGCGGGTCGCCGCGATCGCCGACGACCTCCTCGACCGGCTCCCCGGCACGGCCGAGGACGGCGTCGCCGACCTGATCGAGCACGTCGCCTACCCGCTGCCGATCACCGTCATCTGCGAGCTGGTCGGCATCCCGCAGGAGGACCGCCCCCGGTGGCGGGAATGGGGCGCCGCACTGTTCACCCCGGACCCGGCGGGGTTCGGCGCGGTGCTGCGCGACATGGTCGGCCACATCGAGGAGCTGATCGTACGGCGCCGCGCCGCCCCCGGCGACGACCTGCTCACCGGGCTGGTCCACGTCCACGACGAGGACGGCGACCGGCTCGGCGACGCCGAACTGGTCACGATGGTCCTGACCCTGGTCCTGGCCGGGCACGAGACCACCGCCCACCTGATCGGCAACGGGACCGCGGCCCTGCTCGCCCATCCCGGTCAGCTGGCCCTGCTCCGCCGCGAGCCGGAGCTGATGCCCCGCGCCGTCCACGAACTGATGCGCTGGTGCGGGCCGGTCCACCTGGCCCGGATGCGCTACGCCGCCGAGGACGTCGGGATCGGCGGTCTGACGGTCCGCCGGGGCGAGGCGGCGGTGGCCGTACTGGCCGGAGCCAACCGCGACCCGCGCGTGTTCGCCGATCCCGACCGCCTCGACATCACCCGCGAACCGGACGGGCGGCGGGAGACGCACGTCGGCTTCGGCCACGGGATGCACTACTGCCTGGGCGCCGCGCTGGCCCGGCAGGAGGGCGAGGTGGCCCTGGCGGCGCTGCTGCGCCGCTTCCCGGACCTCGCCCTGGCCGTGGCGCCCGAGGACCTTCCCCGGCGGCCGCTGCCGGGCATGTGGCGCCTGGCCCGGCTGCCCGTGCGGCTCTGAGCCGTACGGGCGGCCGGGGCGGCCGGGGCCGCCGGAGCCCTCGGGAGCGACCGGACCGGCCGGGTCACCGAGGGCGCGGTGCGGGGACACCGCGGGCGCGACCCGGCCGGGATCCCGCCCGGGTCAGTCGCCGAACGAGAACCAGTTGAGGTTGACGAAGTCGGCGGGCTGCCCGCTGCTGAAGGTGACGTAGACCGTATGGGTCCCGGTCACCGGGGTGATGTTGGCCGGGACGGTGCGCCAGCTCTGCCAGCCGCCGGTGCCGGCGATGGCGAAGTCGCCGATCGGCGCGGCGGTCGGACTGCCCAGGCGCACCTGGACCAGTCCGCTGACCCCGCCCGCCGCCCCGGAGGCGACGCGGGCCCGGAACTGGGTGGCCGCCGTGCTCCCGAACCGCACGTCGTCGAAGCGCAGCCAGTCGCCGTTGCCGATCCCGCCGACGTTCCGCCCGCCGCCGGAGTCGGTGGTGGACTCCACCAGGGTGCCGGACTGCGCCTGGTGGGCCTCGGCCTGGATGGTCGAGCGGGCGTCCACCCCGCCGGGGTCGCCGGTGGGCGTGACCGTCGGGGTGGGCTCGGACCCGGAGCCGCTCTGCCAGACGGCCACGTAGTCGACGAGCATCGACCGGCCGGAGACCGTGGCCGCGGTCGGGGTCGACCCGCCCAGCGCGTTGGGGAACGCCCCGCCCATGGCCACGTTGAGCAGCAGGAAGTATCCCTGGTGGGAGGTCATGGCGTTCCAGGTCGCGGCGTCGAACCGGTTCTGGCTGATGCTGTGGAACTGCTGTCCGTCGACGTACCAGCGCAGCTGGTCGGGGGAGACGGAGCGGTCCCACTCGAAGCGGTAGGTGTGGAACGCCGACTGGCAGGACGTCCCCGGGCAGGGACGGCTGGCGCCCAGGCCGGTGGTCTCGTTGCAGGGACCTCCGGGGTTCACCCCGCAGTGGAGCACGGCCCAGACGGAGTCGATCCCGTTGACGTTCTCCATGATGTCGAACTCGCCGATGGCGGGCCAGTTCCAGTAGTCGCCGCGGTACGGGGCGCCCAGCGCCCAGAAGGCGGGCCAGTAGCCCAGTGCGGCCTCACCGGTGACGTCGGGCATCCGGATCCGGCTCTCGATGCGCAGGATGCGGCCGTCGGCGGGCTTGAAGTCGGCGCGCCGGGTCTCGATGCGGCCCGACGTCCACTCGCTCCCGTTCTTGATCGGGGTGATGCGCAGGTTCCCGCCGCCGTCCAGGCTCAGGTTGGCGGGGTCGGAGGTGTAGCGCTGGATCTCGCCGGTGCCCCAGTTGCCGGGGCCGCCGGGGTAGGCGTGGCCGGTGTCGACGATCCAGTCGGCGGAGGAGGGGAGGGATCCGGCGCCGCCGGTGAAGTCGTCGCTCCAGACCAGGGACCAGCCGGAGGGGGTGGAGGGGACCGCGGCGTTGGCGGCGACGGCGGCCATCGGCAGCGCCAACGCGGCGATGATGATCGGGATCCATCTCAGAGAGCGATTTCTCGTGCGGACACGGTTCATTCGAGGCCTCTCTCGGGGGGCGGATGAGGGGCGGTCGATCGTCGCTGCAGCAAGAAGACCGATTAATGCCACTGTTGCGCGAACGTTAATTCCGGTCAACAGGTGCGGTAAAAATTTAGAGAGCGCTCTCCCAGTCGATCGACTTTCTGTCGCCCTCGCCCTCGCCCTCGCCCTCGCCCTCTCACGGGAGCGGGCAGGGGCGGGCGGGAAGGGGGAGGCCGGTCGGCTCGGGAGGGGAGCCGACCGGTCCGGGCGCCGGTCCGGGCGATTGCGTGCGCAATCCTCTCTAAGCTCTGGAGTGTGGCGAAATACTTCGACGTGCATCCGGACAGTCCGCAGCCCCGGCTGATCGGCCAGGTGGCCGATCTCCTACGGGCGGACGGGCTGATCGCGTACCCGACGGACTCCGGCTACGCGCTGGGATGCCGGTTGGGCAACAAGGACGGGATCGACCGGATCAGGGAGATCCGCAACCTCGGCGGCGACCATCACTTCACCCTCGTGTGCAAGGACTTCGCCCAGTTCGGCCAGTTCGTGCACGTGAGCAACGCGCAGTTCCGCTCGGTCAAGGCGGCGACCCCGGGCGGCTACACGTTCATCCTGCCCGGCACCAAGGAGGTGCCGCGGCGGTTGCTGCACCCCAGGAAGAAGACGGTCGGCGTCCGGATCCCCGACCACGTCGTCGTGCAGGCGCTGCTGGCCGAGCTGGGCGAGCCGCTGGTGTCGAGCACCCTGCTGCTGCCCGACGAGACCGAGTCCCTGACCCAGGGCTGGGAGATCAAGGAGAGGCTCGACCATGCGGTGGACGCCGTCATCGACTCAGGGGAGTGCGGCGCCACCCCGACGACGGTCGTGGACCTCTCGCAGGGCGAGCCGGAGATCCTGCGCCGGGGCACCGGGGACCCGTCCCCCTTCGATTGACGCGCTCCCCGGCCTGAAGGCGGGGGATACAGCCCGTGCCGCGTCATGCGGCACCTCTGAGGCTTCCTGCTTCGCCGACCTGCGCCACCGCGAGCGGTGGTCTCACCTGGTCTCCACAGGCGTTTAGCCTGTCCGCCCGCCCGGCGGCCAGGATGTTTCTCGCCGCGTTGACGTCCCGGTCGTGGACGGCCCCGCACGGGCAGGCCCACGACCGGACGTTGAGCGGCATGGATTCGGCGAGCGTCCCGCAGGCCCCGCACATCTTCGAGGAGGGGAACCACCGGTCGATTCTGCCGAGATGCCGCCCATGACGGGCGGCCTTGTAGGCGAGCATGCCGACGAACTGCGACCAGCCCGCATCATGGATGCTCTTGGCCAGCTTCGTGCGGGCCAGGCCCGTCACACACAGGTCCTCCACATACACCGCTTGGTTCTCGCGGATGATCTGCGTGGACAGCTGGTGCGTGAAGTCCCGGCGCGCATCGGCCACCTTCGCGTGAGCCTTGGCGACCTTGACGACGGCCTTCTTGCGGTTGTTCGACCCCTTCGCCTTCCGGCTGAGGACCTGCTGGGCTTTGCGGAGCTTCTTCGCCGCCCGGCGCAGGAACCGGGGATTGCCGATCTTCCGGCCGTCCGAGGTCACCGCGAAATGCGTCAGCCCCAGATCGATCCCGACCTCGGCGGCCGTCTCGGGCAGCGGCTCCTCGCCGACCTCCACGACGAAGCTCGCGAAGTACCGCCCGGCCGCGTCCTTGATGACCGTCACCGATGACGGCTCCGAGGGCAGGGATCGTGACCAGCGCACCGCAACGTCCCCGATCTTCGGCAGGCGCAGCCTCCCGCCCGCCGTGACCTGGAAGCGCGCGTTCTTCGTGAAGCGGATGGCCTGCCGGTTGTCCCTCTTGGAGCGGAACCGGGGCGCGGCGACCTTCGGCCCCTTCCGCTTGCCCGTGACCGAGGCGAAGAAGTTGCGGTAGGCGGTGTTCAGATCGGCCAGCGCCTGCTGGAGCACTACGGCGGAGACCTCGCCCAGCCAGGAGCGTTGCGGCGTCTGCTTCGCCGCCGTGATGAGCCGCTTCGACAGGTCCCCGTCCGAGACGTACGGCAGTCCCTGTTCGCGGGCGTCCTGCCGGGCGCGCAGGGCGTCGTTGTACACCGTCCGCGCGCACCCGAACGCGCGCGCCAGCGCGTGGCGCTGGGCGGGCGTCGGGTAGAGGCGGTACTGGTATCGAAGCTGCACGGTGCCGATAGTACCATTGGTTCCGTGACGGAACGTATGAGTGTTCGAGAACTCCGCGACAACCTGGGCCGCCGCATCGACGTCGCCCACTTCACCGGCGAAGCGACCATCGTGGAGCGCCACGGCGAACCCCGCGCCGTCGTCGTCTCCTACGCCTGGTGGGCCGGGCAGCAAGAACAGGCCGGTCAGGGCACGCCCGCGCCCTAGCGGGCGCTCCCGCGCGGGCCTTCACCTCCGGCCTGAAGGCCGGAGGTGAAGGCCCGCATCCAGGTAGCCGGTGAGCGCATTCCGGACACCCCTGCCCGGACGCCCCCGCCCGGACACCGACGGGGCCTCGGCCGATCCCCGCCCGGCCGCCGATCCGAGGCCGCCGGGCCGATCGCCGGGCGCACTAGGGTGATCCCATGCCTGCCACGCTGAGTTCCACGAAGACCCGAGCGGCACTGCGTTCCTCAGCCCGCATCTCCCTGGAACTGCTCCTGGTCCTGCTGATGACCGCCGTGGTGCTGTGGGCGCTGGGCCAGATGTGGTCGGTCACGTGGCCGGTGCTCGTCGCACTGCTGCTGACCACGCTGACCTGGCCGCCCACCCGCTTCCTGCGCCGGCGCGGGTGGCCCCCGGCCCTGGCCGCATCGGTGGTGACCGTCCTGTTCCTCATCGTGGCGGCGGGCATCGTGGTGCTGATCGCCGTACCGGTCGCGTCCCAGTCCGGCGAGCTCACCGCCGGTGTGGTCGACGGCATCCAGCAGCTGCGGAAATGGGCCGCCGGTCCGCCGCTGAACATCGGCGACGCCCAGTTCGCCCAGGGGCTCGACACGGCCGCGACCCGCATCCAGGGCAGCGTCGGCGGCATCGTCAACGCCGCCGTCACCGGCGTGGGCACGGTGCTCAACGGCCTCGTCACCACGGTGCTGGCCCTCTTCCTGATGTTCTTCTTCCTGAAGGACGGCCCCCGGTTCCTGCCGTGGCTCTCCCGCCAGCTGCCCGGCCGGCTCGCGGTCGACATCCCGGCCGTCGCCGCGCGCGGCTGGGACACCCTGGGGGCGTTCGTCCGCTCCCAGGCCTTCGTCGGCCTGCTGGACGCCGTCTTCATCGGGCTGGGGCTGTGGATCGTCGGCGTCCCGCTGGTGCTCCCGCTGGCCGTGCTGACGTTCGTCGCGGCGTTCGTGCCGATCGTCGGCGCCCTCTTCGCCGGGTTCGTGGCCGTGCTCATCGCCCTGGTGTCGAACGGCCCGACCGACGCGCTCATCGTGCTGATCATCATCGTCGTGGTGCAGCAGCTCGAGGGCAACGTCTTCCAGCCCATGGTGCAGAGCCACGGTCTGGGCCTGCATGCGGCGGTGGTCCTGCTCGCGGTCACGCTGGGCGGCAGTCTGGCGGGCATCGTCGGCAGCCTGCTGGCGGTGCCGGCGGCCGCGTTGATCGCCGTGGTCTGGAAGTACCTGCGTGAGCAGCTCGGCGAACCGGGCCGGGCGCAGGGGGCGGATGAGCCGGAGGGCGGTCCGGCGCAGGGGGCGGGTGAGCCGGAGGGCGGTCCGGCGCAGGGGACGAGCGGACCGGGGGCGGGTGAGCCGGAGGGCGGTCCGGCGCAGGGGACGAGCGGACCGGGGGCGGGTGAGCCGGCGGGCGGTCCGGCGCCGGAGACGAGCGGACCGGGGGCGGGTGAGCCGGAGGGCGGTCCGGCGCCGGCGTAGGACGCCGCCGGGAACCCGCCGCCCGCGCCCCGATCACCCGCCGTCCTCGGAAGAGGGCGCCGTGCGCGCGGGTAGGACGGCCCGGGGACGCGGCGGCGGTCCCGCGCGGCGGCTCCACTCACGGGGATAGCCGACGGACACCTCCTCGAACGGCACCCCGTCGTAGCGGGTGCTGCGGGGGATGTGCAGGTGACCGTAGACCACGGCGGCGGCGTCGAACCTGAGGTGCCAGTCGGCGGTGCGCTCGGTGCCGCACCACAGGGCGAACTCCGGGTACCGCAGCACCCGGGTCGGCTCGCGCACCAGCGGGTAGTGGTTGACCAGCACGGTGGGCAGCGCCGGATCGCGGCCGGCCAGCCGCCGCTCGGTCTCGGCGACGCGGGCGGCGCACCAGGCCTGCCTGCTGGGATACGGATCGGGGTGCAGCAGCACCTCGTCGGTGCACACCACCCCCGCCTCCAGGGCCCGGTCCATCGCCTCCTCCGCGGTGGCGGCGCCGTACGGCCGGAAGGTGTAGTCGTACAGGAGGAACAGCGGGGCGACGGTGACCGGGCCACCCTCCCCCCGCCACACCGGGTACGGGTCCTCAGGAGTGGTCACGCCGAGGTCGCGGCACATCTCCACGAGATACCGGTAACGCGCCTCGCCGCGCAGCCGCACCGGATCCTCGGGCGGCGTCCACAGCTCGTGGTTGCCCGGAGCCCACACCACCGTGGCGAAGCGCTCACCGAGCAGGCGCAGCGCCCACTCGACATCGGCCATGATCTCGCCCACGTCACCGGCGACGAGCAGCCAGTCTCCGTCGGTCTCCGGCTGCAGGCGCTCGACGATCCTGCGGTTCTCGGGATGGCGCACGTGGAGGTCGCTGACGGCCAGCAGGCGGGGGGTGGAGACCATGCGCGATGGTAACCCGCCCCGCAGCGAGGCGGCGGCCCAGGGCGAGAGCCTGGTGCTCGACCAGGACTTCTCCGGGCGGAGCCGGTGCCGCATCCGGTCCTCAGGACGGCGGGCTCCGGGGCGGACCGCCGGGTCAGGAGGCCGTCGCCGGGCGGGACCGTGGGGCGCGGAAGAGCGCGAGGGTCTCGGGGAGCTGCGAATGGAGCGGGCCGGGCAGGGCGTCCGGGGCGAACCAGCCGAGTTCGTCGAACTTGTGCGGCTCGCCGATCGCGACGGCCGCGGGGTCGACGCGGACCGCGAAGACGACCGCCACCCAGTGGGAGGGCGGGTCCCGCCGGACGACGTTGCGGACCCCGATCTGCTCCAGCCCGAGCACGTCGGCGGAGTACTCCTCGCGGACCTCGCGGGTCACGGCCGCCTCGAACGACTCGCCGTACTCCAGCGCGCCGGCCCCGCAGTCCCAGGCGCCGGGCTCGTCCCGCGCGCCGGGCCCCCGGCGGGCCAGCAGGATCCGGCCGTCGCCGTCGTGGCAGACGAACACGCAGGAGACGGCGGGCACCGCAGGCCGCCCGGCGGCGCGAGCCCCTCCGGCCCCGGCGTCTCCGGGCCCGGTGCCCGCGGTCGCGGCGCCGGTGCCCGCGGCGTCTCCGGGCCCGGTGCCCGCGGCGTCTCCGGGCCCGGTGCCCGCGGTCGCGGCGCGACCGGGGTCCGCGGAGCCGGGCGACGGCGGGGCGAGGGCTCCCGTGGCGAGGCCGCGGGCGATCGCGGTCGCGGTCAGGCCGCCGTTCAGGGCGAGCCGGCGCAGCTCCGCCTCGAACGTGAAGATCCGGCGGAAGAGGTCGCCGTAGCGGCGCTGCTCGTCCCGGCCCAGGCGCGGCACCTGGGCCCGGCGCGGGTCGAAGCGGGTCGCGGCCGACTGCACGCCCGAGGACGTGCCGACCGCCGAGGCGGCGGACGGGGTCCGCAGGAACCCCGCCAGGAAGAACGGGTCGAGCCGGTCGGGATCCGGTCGCAGGAGGGTGAGCCGCGGGCCGAGGAGCAGGCCGGGCTCCTCGACCACCCGGGCCGCCAGGCCGCCGCTCCGGGAGGCGACCACCACGTCTCCCGGCTCGATCCTGATCCGGTCGGCGGGCTCGGTGAGCACCTCGGTCCGGTCGCCGTCGAACACCTGCCGGTCGGTCAGGACGGGGTCCCCCGAGCCGTCGATCTCGAAGCGCCCGGCCTGGTGCAGCGAGAGCGCTCCGATCCGTTCCAGCTCCGAGAGCGCGACGCCCGGCATCTCCCGGCCCGGACCGGGAACGGCCTCGGGGATCAGCGCGGTGAGCCGTTCGAGCTGCGCGGCGAGGCGCTCGCGGAAGGCGAGGCAGCCCTCCGCGGAGACCTGGTCCGCCGCTCCCAGATGGCGGGAGGGGGTGACGTCGACGTCCTCGTCGACCAGGTCGATGATCGGCACCGTACGGCTCTCGCCGGGCCGGTCGAGATCGGCCTCCGGGTCAGCCCGGAACGCGTGCCACAGGGCGGTGACCGCGTCGAAGTTCGCCGGATCGGCCTCGGCCATCAGCACGCGCGACGGGGTACGGCCCTCGCCCGACGGCTTGCGCAGCACCCAGACGTGCACGGGCAGGCCGGTGCCGGTGGCCATCCTCGGCGGCAGGCCGATCACCGCCTGGAGCGCTCCGCGCCGCAGCAGGTTGCTGCGGATGCGGCGGCCGGAGCGGCGGGCGGCGGCGATCGCGGGCATCAGCAGCACCGCGACGCCGCCCGGTTCCAGATGGGCGAGCGCGTGCTGGACCCAGGCGAGCTCGGACTCCGTCTTGGGGGGCAGGCCGTACTCCCAGCGCGGATCGCCGGTCAGCTCGGCGTATCCCCAGTTGCGTTCGTTGAACGGCGGATGGCACACGACGGTGTCGACGCTCACGCCGGACCAGGCGTCGTGCCGGAGGGAGTCGCCCGTCCTGACCTCGCCGCCCGTCCCGGTCAGGGTCAGACGCGACTGCGCCAGCCGCGCGAGGGAGGGGTCGCTCTCCTGACCGTAGGCGTGCTCGGCTCCGGGCGCCCCCGGCGGACCGGAGGGCTCCGCCGCCCTGCACGCCGCGGCCAGCAGGACGCCGAGACCGCAGGCCGGGTCGAGGACCGAGCGCAGGCCCGGCCCGGCCAGCCCGGCCATGAACTCCGCGACCTCGGGCGGGGTCTCGACCAGGCGCCGGGAGTGCACGTCGGCGTAGCGGTCGAGGAGGAACCGGACGGCGTGCGCGGGACCCTGCTCCGCGGCGTACCGCTCGACGAGGCTCCACGCGGAGGAGGGGACGAGGCGGGGCCGCCCCTCGCCGCGCAGCAGCTCGGTGACCTCCGCGACGACCTCGCCGAGCCGCAGGTCGTCGGCGGCGGTCCGGATCTGCTGCCAGGCGCGCTCGCGCAGCGGCAGCTCCTGGACCTTGCCCTGGGTGAGCAGCCACGCCTCGACGGCCTGGAGGGAGAAGGCCGGGCTGGTCGCCGTCCCCCCCACGGGTTCGGGGAAGTCCTCGTGGCGGCGCCGCCAGTTGCTCACGGCCGCGCGGCCGACACCTGCCATCCGTGCGATGTCGGCCGCGCTGACGGTCGCCTCGTCGCCTGGCATCGCCGACCTCCGTCATCTCATCCGGGTACGCCGTGGGTGTGGACGCCAACGTATCCCATGACGTGGAACCTGACCGATCCGCGGTCGGATACAGGTGTATTGCGTTCACAATTTCAGGGGCGGCGGGCGGCGGGCGGCGGGCGGCGGGCGGGTCAGGGAGTCGGGCAGGGGTCCCCGTCGGCCGGCCCGGCGGACCGGTCGGCGGACCGGTCGGCGGCGGTCCGGAGGGCGTCGCCCGGCTCGTGGTGGATCTCGAAGGCCTTGCGCAGACCGGTGATCGCCAGCACCCGGGACAGGACGCCGTGCACACCGCTGAGCATCAGCCGGACACCCGCGGCCTCGCTGCGCTGCAGCGCGTCGACCAGCTCGCTGAGGCCGACCGAGTCGCAGAAGGCGACCCCGGACAGGTCCACGACGAGGACCGCCATTCCCGGCGCGGCCCAGAGGCGGCCCAGGTGCTCGTGCAGCGCCGGCGCGGAGCGGTAGTCGAGCTCTCCGCGGGCGCGGACGACGATCGCCTCTCCACGCGGTTCGGACGAGACGGTGAACGCCGAGCCGCGGTCGGGCTCGAACAGCATGGTCGGCTCCTCACGCCTGCGGGTTCAGGGCAGGTAGCCCCCCTTTCTACCAGTGCGGAGAACGCCGCGTGACGGAGGGGGGCGCGGCCGTCCCGCGCTCGCTGGGCGCGCCCCGCTGGTACGGACCAGTGAGGCGGCCCGGGGAGCGGCGTTGCGAAACCGATATCGGCCGGTATGGACCGGGAGTTTCCCGCCACCTAACGTGGTCCGCATCACACCGGCCGCGAATCGGCCCGGCCGCGCAGGCCGGAGCCGGTCCGAGGCCGAAGAGCGGTGCACCGAGGCGCTCCTCGGTATCCCCCACTGGTACGGACCGGCACGGGCCGTACGACGACCAAGGTGGTAAGCACGTGAACAAGAGGCTCGTTGGAGCGGTCACGCTCGGCCTGGCCGCCGCACTGGTAATGACCGCCTGCGGCTCCGAGGACCCCGCCGGAGGCGGGGGCGGCGCCGCCGGCGGCGCGGTGACGCTGAAGCTGGTCGCCGCCGACTACGGCGACGGACCCACCGCCGAGAACAGCGGTGAGAAGTTCTGGAGGGGCGTCGTCGACGAGTTCCAGGCGGCCAACCCCGGCATCAGGGTCGACGTCCAGGTGATCAACTGGAACGACATCGACAAGCAGGTCGCCACCATGGTCCAGAACGGCCAGGTGCCCGACATCCTGCAGACCGGCGACTACTCGGGCTTCGTCAAGGACGGGCTGCTCTACAGGACCGACGAGGTCCTCTCGCCGAACACCTCCGCCGACCTGCTGGAGAAGTTCGCCGACTTCGGCAAGGTCGAGGGCGTCGGCTACGGCATCCCGTTCGTCTCCTCCGCCCGCGCCCTGTTCTACAACAAGGCCCTGTTCGCCAAGGCCGGCGTCGCCGAGGCCCCCACGACCTGGGACGAGCTCAAGGCCGCCGCCGAGAAGCTGAAGGCCTCCGGCGTCTCCCAGCCGTTCGGCCTGCCGCTGGGCAACGAGGAGGCGCAGGCCGAGTCGTTCCTGTGGTTCATGGGCAACGGCGGCGGCTACAAGGATGCCTCCGGCGCCTGGGCGATCGACTCCCCGGCCAACGTCGAGGCCTTCCGGTACCTCCAGGGCCTGGTCAAGGCGGGCCTGACCACCCCCAACCCCGGCACCAAGAACCGCAAGGACGTCTGGGCCGACTTCGCCGCGGGCAAGGTCGGCATGGTCAACGGCGGCCCCATGTCGATCCCGATCTTCGAGAAGGGCGGCCTGACCGACTTCGGCGTCGCCCCCATCGCGGGCAAGACCGGCCCGCTCGACACCACGCTCGGCGTCGAGGACTGGATCATGGCCTTCAACAAGAACGGCCGCAAGGAGGAGATCAAGAAGTTCTTCGACTTCTTCTACGGCGGCACCGCGGCCCAGAAGATCAGCGACACCTACAAGCTGCTCCCGGTGACCAAGTCCGGCATCGAGAAGCTGTCGTCGGACGAGAAGCTCAAGCCGTTCCTGGACGCGCTGCCCAACGCGACCTTCTACCCCTTCCAGGACCCGAAGTGGTCCGAGGTGAACACCCAGATCAAGCAGACCATCGGCAGCGCGATCGACGGGGACCCGAAGGCGGTCCTCGGGGCGATCCAGAAGACCGCCACCGCGAACTAGCCCCTCGCGGGATCCCGACTCCGATCACCGGTGACCGGATGCGGCGGGCGCTCTCCCGGCGCGCCCGCCGCATCCGGCGCCACGTTCGAAAGCAGGACGCATGCAGCAGACATTCACCCCGGGCAGGGTGGTGCGCGCGCTGGCCCCGCTGGCCTGGATCGGCCCGGCGGTGGCCCTGATCGCCGTCGTCGTCGTCTGGCCGGTCGTGGTGATGGTCCAGTCGTCGTTTTTGAAGATCAGCCGGTTCGGTGTGGTCCAGGGCTCGAACGGGTTCGACAACTACACCAAGCTGTTCGCCGAGCCCGACTTCGGCGGGGTGATGGCCAGGAGCCTGCTGTGGGTGGTCGCCGTGGTGGGTCTCACCGTGACGCTCTCCCTGGGGCTGGCGCAGCTGTTCGACCAGCGCTTCCCGGGCCGCCGGTTCGCCCGCTGGGCGCTGATCGCGCCGTGGGCGGCCTCGGTCCTGATGACGTCGATCATCTTCAAGTGGATGCTCGACCCCGAGGTCGGGCTGATCAACATGATCCGGCGGCACCTCGGCCTGCTGGACGCGCTCGGCGGCGCCGACGCCGACCCGCTCGGCAACGCGGCGACCGCGATGCCGTGGCTCGTCTTCGTCGCGGTCTTCGTCTCCCTGCCGTTCACCACCTACGCGCTGCTCGCGGGGCTGTCGGCGATCCCCCCCGACGTCTACGAGGCCGCGAGGATGGACGGCGCCTCCCGGCTCCGCACCTACTGGTCGGTCACGCTGCCGCTGCTGCGGCCCGCCCTGGTCGTGGCGACGCTCATCAACGTGATGAACGTCTTCAACAGCTTCCCGATCATCTGGGCCATGACCCACGGTCAGCCCGGTTACTCCACCGCGACCTCGACCGTCTTCATGTACATCCTCAAGGGCTCCGACATCGGCGAGTCGGCGGCCATGTCCGTCGTCAACTTCGGAATGGTGATCGTGCTGACGATCGTCTTCCTCAGGGTCAGCAAGTGGAGGGCGGAGGTCTCATGACCGAACACCGCGAGGTCGTCGACGAGCGCCGCCCTCCGGAGGGCGAGACCGGCGGAGGAGCTCCCGTGACCGTCGCCGGGAGCGCCCCGGCCACCCCCGCCGCCCCGGCGCGACGGCGGCCGGCGGCGGGTCCGGGCCCCGCGCGGGTGCGCGCTCTCCCGTCGGTCACGACCGTGATCGTCGCGGCGAGCGCCTACCTCGTCGCGTTCGTCTTCGTCTTCCCCTACCTGGTGATGATCCTCACCGCGCTCCGGCCGCAGGAGGAACTGCGCCAGGCGACCTTCCTGCCGACGACGTTCGCCTGGTCGAACTTCACGAACTTCTGGACGGGCGGGCTGGCGCAGAACCTGGGCGTGACCCTGCAGGTGGCGGCGGGGTCGACCGTCCTGGTGCTGCTGGTGGCGCTGCCCGCCGCGTACTACACGGCCCGGCACGCGTTCCGGGGCCGGACGGCGTTCCTGGTCCTGGTGCTGATCACGCAGATGTTCCAGCCCACCGCCATGCTGGTCGGCATCTACCGCGAGTTCTTCCAGCTCGGGCTGGTGGACACGGTCTGGTCGCTGATCCTCGTCAACGGGGGCTTCAACCTGGCGTTCGCGGTGTGGATCCTCAACGCCTACTTCTCCTCCATCCCGCGCGAGCTGGAGGAGGCCGCCTTCATCGACGGCAACGGCCGGTTCGGCGCGCTGTTCCGGGTCACGCTCCCGCTGGCGATGCCCGGCGTGGTGACCGCGCTGATCTTCACCTTCATCGCGGCCTGGAACGAGTTCGTCGTGGCCCTGACGCTCACCACGACCCCGTCCGGCCAGCCCCTGACCGTGGCGCTGAACTCCTTCATCGGGCAGTACCAGGTGGACTGGCAGAACCTGTTCGCGGGCTCGGTGATCGCCACCATCCCGGTGATCATCCTGTTCGCGCTCATCGAACGGAAGGTCGTCGGGGGCCTGACCGCGGGTTCGATCAAATAGCCGGAGAGGTCTGCCGGGTAAGAAATGGCGGAATTCCGTACCTCATGCCGCAACATGGGTGATTCTGGACCGGTACATTCCGGAGGTGGGGCGGACCGGAAAGCGCGCGCGACCGCGGGCCCGGCCGTCTCCGCCGGCCGGGACGCCGGCGGCACCGCAGGGCGCCGCCGGTCCGGGAGACGGGTGACCCAGCGGGAGGTGGGAAGTGGCCACGCAGGACGGTCCGACGGTGACCTCGGGGGACATCGCCAGGCTCGCGGGGGTCGGCCGGGCCGCGGTGAGCAACTGGCGCCGCCGTTTCGGGGACTTCCCCGGGCCGGTCGGCGGCACCGCCTCCAGCCCGCTGTTCTCCCTGGCGGAGGTCGAGGCCTGGCTGCGGGCGCAGGGCAAGCTGGAGGAGCTCCCCGAGGACGAGCTGCTCTGGCAGCAGGTGCGCAACTCGGCCGACGACCTGCGGCTGCTCTCGCTGGTCAGCCGGCTCGCGGCGGCCGTCGCCCACCGCAGGCTCAGGACGCTCCTGGAGGCCGGGGACGCCGAGGTCGCCGACGCGCTGCCCGACCTGGTCGTGGGCGACGAGGACGTCCCGCTGATCCGCGCCGCCGCCGCGCTCGCCGAGGTCCGCGGGCCCGAGGAGACCGTGGAGTTCCTCTACACCCGCTACGCCCAGGCCCACGCGCGCCGCGTCCAGGCGGTCTCCCCGGAGGTCGCCGGCCTCATGGCGGCGTTCGTCGAGCCCCGGGCCGCCGAGGTGTTCGATCCGTCGTGCGGCCACGGGGGACTCCTGATCGCCGCCGGCGACCCCGGCGCCGTCCGGGCGGTGGGGCAGGAACGCGACGGCGACGCGGCCCGGCTGGCGGGCGCCCGGCTGGCGGTGCGCGGCATCACCGCCGACATCCGGCGGGGCGACGCCCTGACCGGCGACGCCTTCCCGCGGCTGCAGGCCGACGCCGTGCTGTGCAGCCCCCCGTTCAGCGAGCGCGGCTGGGGTTACGAGGAACTGGCGGGCGACCCGCGCTGGCAGTACGGCCTGCCCCCGCGCGGGGAGTCCGAGCTGGCCTGGGTCCAGCACTGCCTGGCCCACGCCCGGCCGGGCGGGCAGGTCATCGTCCTGATGCCGCCCGCCGCGGCGAACCGCAGATCCGGCCGCCGGATCCGCTCCCGGTTCATCCGGACGGGCGCGCTGCGCGCGGTCGTGGCCCTGCCGCCGGGGTCGGCCCCCCAGTCCGCGATGCCGCCCCACCTGTGGCTGCTGCGCCGGCCGGACGACGGCGACCCGGTCCCGACGCACGTGCTCATGATCGACGCCACGGAGTCGCGGGACGCGGCGGTGCCGGCCTGGCGGTCCTTCGTGGAGGACCCGCGGCGCGAGACGGCCGGCAGCCGCGCCGTCCCGGTCATCGACCTGCTCGACGAGGACGTCGACCTCACCCCGGCCCGCCACCTGGCCCGCCGCCCCGCCGTCGCCGGCGGCGTCGGCGCGACCGCGGGCGAGCTGCTGGCGGCGGTCGCCGAGCTGACCCGTCTGCTCCCCCCGGTCACCGAGACGCCGCACAGCCCGCTGGCGGCGGTCCCGCTGGGGGAACTGGCCAGGACGGGCGCCCTGCGCATGGTCCAGACGCCGGGGCGGATGGAGACCGGGCACGGCGAGCTGGCGCTGCTGACCGCCGAGGACCTGCTCGCGGGGCGGTCCGCCACGGGCCGGGGGACGGACGGGCCCGACCTGGTGGTCGCCGGGCCCGGCGACGTCGTCGTCTCCGTCGCGGGACGCACGCCGACCGCCGCGGTGGTCGAGGAGGAGACCGCGCTCGGCCCTCAGCTGCTGCTCATCCGGCCGGACCCCGGCTCCTTCGACCCCCACTTCGTCGCCGGGTTCCTGCGGGCCTCGGCCGGCCGCGCGTCCGGCTCCGCGGCGTCCGCCTCCCGCCCGGACGCGCGGCGGCTGCGGCTGCCCCGGCTGCCCCTCGCCGAGCAGCGGCGCTACGGGCAGGTCTTCCGCGAGCTGGACCTCTTCACCGACGCGCTCCGCCGCGCCGGCGAGGCGGGCGGCCTGCTCCGCGAGCTCGTCCTGGACGGCCTGGTCGACGGCGACCTGCGGCCGGTCCCGCGCGGCTGACCGCGATCGGGCGGGTTCAGCCGGGGCCGGTGGACCGGGCGGGTTCAGCCGGGGCCGGTGGCGGCGGCGGTGTAGCGGTCCTCGACGAGCTCCCGCACGCGCCGCCTGGCCTCGGCCGCGGAGTCGCCGGGCTCCCGCTCGACCCGGGCCACCTCCGCCGCCAGCTCCTCGTCCTTGACCTGCTCGGCGATCCACCGCGAGTAGTCGCCCCGGCGCAGGTGGTGGTTCCAGGTGTCGTCGTCGACGCCGTCGGCCAGCCGGCAGAACACGGCGAGGTTCTCGGCGCGCAGGTTCAGCGCCCCGTGCGGACCCCGGAAGTAGAAGCTCTTGGCCTCCCCGAGGTCCCCGATCGCGTACTTGCGACGGTGCCGCTGGCGCTCCCGCCGGGGCGGGGTCAGCTCCACCCGCAGCGGAGCGGCCGGCGGCTGCCAGAGCAGCAGGTGCCCCGTCGGCAGGTCGGGGAGGTCCTCCGGCGGCAGGATCTGACCGGTGGCGGCGGCGAAGGTGCCGAGCGCGTCGCCGGGGGACTCGCCCACCGCGGCGATCGCGTTCAGGGCCTGCAGGACCGGTCCGCTGACCGCCGCCGGATGCACGGTGACCAGCAGCAGCGCGCCCGCCTCCCGCAGCAGGCCCACCGACTCCAGGCCGAACCCGTCGGGCATCAGGTGGTGGGCCTCGTCGACCACCAGCCAGTGCGGGTGCCCGTGGCGGGCCCGGAGCGCGGCCAGGCGGGGCAGGAACGCCTCGAAGAAGCCCGGCCGGTCGTCGATGGACATCCCCAGCAGGTTGACCACCACGCTCTCCCCGGGCTCCTGCAGCACCTGGAGGATCTCGTCCTCGGTGGGCGCGCGGCGGCCGTCGCCGAGCACGACCGCACCCTCGATCCCCTCGATGTAGTCGCCCTCCGGATCGATCAGGCAGAACTGGTATCCGGCCTCGGCGATGCGCTCCAGCAGCGCGGCGGTGACGGTGGACTTGCCGCTGTGCGAGGGTCCGGCGACCAGCAGCCGCAGGCCGTACGGGGAGAACCGGAGCTCCCCGCCCTCGACGGCGCCCAGCAGCAGGTGGTGCCGGTCCACGTCCACCTCCGACAGGTCGGTCTCGACGATCCGCCCGGCCAGCTCGGCCACCCCGGCGCCGCGCTCCCCGGCGGTCACCAGGTCGCAGCGCTCCTTGACGGCGGGGAGCGCGTTGGCCACCGCCGCCGCGCACTCGCAGGCGACCAGGAACGCGTGGTCGTTCTCCGCGTCGCCCACCCCCACCGTGCTGTGCGCCGACAGGCCGAGCTCCGCCAGCGCGACGGCCAGCCCGCTGGCCTTGTTGACGCCCGAGGGCAGGACCATGACCGCGCCCTTGTTGAAGATCAGCTGCATCTCCAGGCCGAGCTCCCGGATCGCGTGCAGGACGGTGTCGCCGTGCGGCTCCCGGGTGGACACGATCACCGAGCCGACGCCGAGCGGCTCCACGCCCCGCTCGCGCAGGAGCTCGACGAGGCGCGCCGGCGGGGCCTCCGCCAGGGGCGCGCCCGTCTGGTCGGCGGGGCGGTACAGCACGGCCCCGTTCTCGGCGACGACCCGGTCGAACAGGTCCAGCCGGGAAAAGACCCGCCGGAGGTCCTCCAGCTCCCGTCCGGTCACCATGATCAGCCGCCGTCCGGAGCGGGCGAGACGTTCGAGGGCGGCCACGGTGCCGTCGTCGACGCGGCCCTCGGCGGCCAGCGTCTCGTCGTAGTCACAGGCCAGGGCGTGATAGCGCATGTCGGATCGGGTACCCGGCTCCGGCCGCGGCATCGTCTGCATCGGGTGAATTCCTGAGCCGGAAGACTTGAAGGTCGCCGCCCCTTCCGCGGCGGGCGCTCAGGCGGGCGTCGGCGACCTGCGGTTCGGGACCCGCTCCAGCCAGGTCATGCACCGCCACACCCATTCCACCGGGCCGTAGCGGAACCGCGCCAGCCACCACCGGCTGAAGGCGACCTGGGCGGCCAGCACCGCCACCGCCAGCACCGGCACCGACAGCCGGGTCGGATCGGCGACCAGCAGCGGCAGCGTGCCGAGGATGGCCACCGTGCTGAGCAGGTAGTTCGTCAGGGCCATCCGGCCGAGCGGGGTGAGGGTCCGCATCAGCAGGTCGCGCAGGCGGGTGCGCAGGAGCAGCAGCAACCCGGTGCCGTAGGCCGCCGAGCAGGCCACCCCGCTCGCGGTGTAGGCGCTCCGGAAGAGCAGGAGGCCGCCGGTGGAGGAGGCGATCCACAGGTAGACGAGCCCTCCCGCCAGCACCGTGCTGACCAGGAAGGCGGGCGCCAGCAGGCGCTCGGAGAGCGGGAACTCCATCGCGGCCATGCCCAGCAGGAACAGCCCGCTGACCAGGGCTCCGCCGCCGCCGTGGCCGACCCCCCAGACGGTGGCGCCGACCCCGGCCAGCAGCACCATCAGGTCCGGCAGGAACGACGCGGGCAGCAGCACCATCGCGCCGAACCCCGCGTACGGCAGGAGCACCTCGTCCGGGTTCACCAGCCGGTGCGCGGCGCCGAAGCAGGCCAGCACGGCCAGCCTGCGCAGCAGCACCAGGCGGGGGTGCTCCGACCGGTCCTCGGCGGAGCGGAGGAACAGCACGAGGCTCATCCCGAACAGGAACGAGAAGATCGGGAAGAACTTGGCCTGGAAGAGCCCGTCGATGACCCAGTCGACGGAGTTGCGCGCCGGGTGCGCCAACCGGTCGCAGGTGTGCTGCCAGGTGTTGACCACCATGATCCCGCACAGCGCGAAACCGCGGAGCGCGTCGAGCTCGTGAAGTCTGCGGGCCGCGGCGGGACCCCGCACACCGGTCATACGACGGAGATCGTTACGGAATGCAGTCACGCGAGCACCGTATAGCCGACGATCCGCGGAGAACGGGGAAGCACGCCGTGCCTTGCCGGACTCTGTGCCGACCGGCGACGCCCCTCTTCCGGCTCTCCGCGGTCGTCCGCCGCCCTCCGCCGCCCTCCGCGCCGTTCCGGGGGGACCGCCGGGGCGGGTCAGCGCTTGGGGGAGGGCCAGGCGTTGGGGCGGCAGCCGTACAGGGACTTGGTCTGCTGGAGCATGACCGGGGCGCGCCTGCCCGGTCCGGGGCAGGGCACGTGGCCGTGGCCCAGTCCGTGGCCGACCTCGTGGTTGACGACGTACTCGCGGTAGGAGGCGACGTCGCCGCGGTACCCCGGAACGCCCTGGTTCCACCGGACCGCGTTGATGACCGCCCGTTCACCGTTCCAGCAGGACAGCGTGCCCTGGGTGCGCAGCGGCAGGCACCGGCGGTCGGTCAGGGCGGGGCTGGACAGCGAGACGCGGATCCGCACCGGTCCGCGGGAGACCCGCTTGAAGCGGAAACCCCAGCTCCGCGGGTCGTTGAGGGTCCGGTGCACCTCATCGGCGAACTCCCGGGGGTCGAACGGGAGCCCGCGCTCCACCTCGACGACGTACCGGATGACCTTCCCCTTGCGCCGGGCCGGGGGAGCGGCCTCTCCGGGCACGACCGCGTACCGACCGCTCGCGGACCTCGGCACCCGGACCTTCTCCGGCTGCCGCCGCCCGTTGGCGAGCAGGCGGGTCCGCTGCGCCTCGGGGGCGGGCTCGGGCGGGGGCGTGGGGGTGACGGCCATCGTGGGCGTCACCGTCGGTATCACCGTCGGTGCCATCGTCGGTGTCACTGCCGGCGTCGGCGCGACGGTCACCGTCGGTGCCGGTGCCATCGTCGGTGTCACTGTCACTGTCGGTGTCGGTACCGGCGGGGCGGCCCCCGCCGCGGCCCGGGGCGCCGGAGCCCCCGGCGGGGGAGAGGCCGGTCCGGGCAGGGCGGCCGGAGAGGGGCGGGGACCCGGGAGGGGCAGGGCCGCGACCGCGCTTCCACCGGCCAGGAGCACGGCCAGGCAACCGGCGACGAGCAGCCAGAAACGAGGCCTGCGCAGCTGATTATCTGTTTTCCCGGGCATAGGGCACAAACCTTATTGCCCCTGGGGTATCACCAAAAACACCGGTAACGGTCACGGAAGGGGGTGGGCCCGCCGGTGGACCGCCGTCGCCGTCACCAGTCGCGCGCGGCGATCAGCTCCTCGGCGTCCGCCTCCGCGAACCCGTACGCCGCGGCGACGAACCGGAAGTCTTCGGCGATCACCTCCCGTGCGACGGTCTCGATCGCGCTGCCGGCCGCCTCGAACTCCGCCTCCAGCGCGTTGAACTCCCGCGTGGCGACCTCCGTGAGCGCGTACAGGGCCGCCAGGTCCTGCGGCCGCCCGGCCTCGATCCGCTCGCACAGCCCCAGCAGGATCGCTCTGCCCCGGTCGACGACGTGATCGGGGAAGTAGGCGTCCTCGTACATCCCCTTGAGGAACGCGTGGCCGAGCACCCGCTGATTCACCGGCGGCACTGTGATCTCCTCTTCTGCGCGCGGACCGATGCCGCGATACTGCACTGCGCCACCGACAACGCCCGCCGGGCGGCGGGCCGGGGTGGCCGCCGTCGTCCGGTACGCCGCTTCCTGTCAGGGGACCTTTCGGCCGTGCCCGGGACCGCTGCGACTGCGGGCCCCGCCTGTGCAGTGCGCCGCCCGTGTCCGGAGCGCGGGTGGGTATCACCTCTGCACGGCGGCGGCCACTCGCCAGCGCGGCCCGGGGGCCGGGCCGGAGGTCCTCGGCGACGGGGGCGTTGTGCTCTGCCGGTGCGGGCCGCCGCTTTCGACGATGGATTCGAGGTGAGGACCATGACCGCGACCCGCGCAGTCGTCGTCGGTTACGACGGTTCGGACTTCTCCATGCAGGCCCTGGACTGGGCGATGGACGAGTGCGAGCTGAGGAGGCTGCCGCTGACGGTCACCCATGCGTGGCGCTGGCCGTACGGCGAGGCCTCCGAGGAGGCCAAGGCCCACCTGCGCAAGGCCGCCGAGCACGTGCTCTACCACGGCGCCGCCTGCGCGCGCTCGTGCAGCGCGGTCGCCGAGATCGCCACCGACCTGTACGAGGGCCCGGCGGGCGAGCGCATCGCCGAACTGTCGGCCGGCGCGGACCTCGTCGTGATCGGTTCCCGCGGCCTGGGCGCCCTGGCCCGGTCCGTGATCGGCTCCGTCACCGTCTACGTCGCGGCGCACGCCTGCTGCCCGGTGATCGTCGTGCGGGGTCCCGGGCCGATCCCCGTTCCGGCCGATCCCGGTCCCGTGGTGCTGGGGCTGAGCCCGGCCACATCCGATGAGGCGCTGGAGTTCGCCTTCGGTGAGGCCGCGCTGCGGCGGCTGCGCCTGGTGGTCGTGCACGCCGTCCACCTGCAGGCCATGGCGTGGGGAACGGCGATGGCGCCCCTGCCCGACGTCGAGGCCCTCACCCGGGCCGGGCAGGAGGGGATGGAGGAGCGGCTCGCGCCGTGGCGCAGCCGGTATCCCGGTGTCGCGGTCGAGGCCCGCACCGTGACCGGCACGCCGAAGGAGGTGCTGGGCGCCGCCTCGGCCGGGGCGAGCCTGATCGTGGTCGGCGCGGACCGCGCCCGGCACCGGGAGGGGCACCCGGGCACGGTCGTGCGCGTGATGGTCGAGCACGCCCGCTGCCCCGTCGCCGTCGTACCCGCTCCCGCCGACCGGCCGCATCGGGAGCGGGAGGACGGGACCCCCTCAGAACACGGGAGATGACCCTGTGGCCGGCGATCCAGCGGGTGGTCTCGCGGACGCATCGGCCGCCGGTCCGGTGCGGGCGGGCCTGGACTCGGTCGAGGCGGCCCGCCGTCTGGCCGCCGACGGCCCCAACCGGCTGCCCGCCCGCGGGCGCAGCCCGGTGCCGCTGCTGCTGCTGCGGGAGATGGTGCACTTCTTCGCGCTGCTGCTGTGGGGTGCGGCCGCACTGGCGCTGCTGGCCGGGATGCCCCAGCTGGCGGTCGCCATCGTCGTGGTGGTGCTGCTCAACGGCGTCTTCGCCTTCGCCCAGGAGTACCGGGCCGACCAGGCGAGCAGGCGGCTGCGCGAGCTGATCCCCGCCGACGTCACGGTCCGCCGCGACGGCCGCCGTACCGTGGTGCACGCCGCCGACCTGGTCGCCGGGGACGTGGTCCTGCTGGAGGCCGGCGACCGCATCAGCGCGGACCTGCACCTGGCCGAGGTTCACGCGCTGGCGGTCAACGAGTCCATGCTGACCGGGGAGAGCGTCCCGGCCCGTCCCCGTGGAGGCGATGCGGTCTTCGCCGGGACGTTCGTCGTCGAAGGCCAGGCCGAGGCCGTCGTGACGGCCACCGGCGCCCGCACCCGGCTGGCCGCCATCGCCGCCCTCACCCAGGCGGCGAGGAGGCCGCCCAGCCCGCTGGCCCGCCGCCTCGGCACGGTCATCAAGGTCGTCGCAGCCATCGCACTCGGCGTGGGAACGCTGTTCTTCGCCCTGACGCTGCTGCTCGGCATGGCCCCCACCGACGGGTTCCTGCTCGCCCTCGGTGCGGAACCGGCCAATCCGCGCACCATGGACGGGCCCGCACGCACCGGGGCGCTCCTGGACCGGCGCCTGCTCGTGCGCGTCTTCGGCGTCCTCGGGCCCGCCCAGGCCGTCGTGGAGATGGCCGCCTTCACCGCGGTGCTCGCCCTGGGCGGCTGGGCGCTCGGCGCCGATCCGGATCCCGCGCTGCTGGCCGCGGCCTCCGGCACCGCCTTCGCCGCGGTGGTGCTGGGGCAGCTCGCCAACGCCTTCGCCTGCCGCAGCCAGACCCGCTGGGCCGGGAGCCTGCCGTGGCGGAGCAACCGGCTCCTGCTGGGAGCGGTGGCCAGCGAAGCGGTCCTGCTCCTGGTCTTCCTGGGTTCGCCGCCCCTGGCCGGCCTGCTGGGCGGCGCCCTGCCGCCACCGGCCGGCTGGGCGCTGGCCGCCCTGGCGGTCCCCGCCGTCATCGGCGCCGACGCCCTGCACAAGGCCCTGCGGCGCGGCGGCGCGGAACCGGGAGCCGTCCGTGGTCTGCGGGGGACCGGACGGGAGAGAAGTGGATGAGCACTGCGTCCTACCCCAGCGGATTCCGGGTGACGGTACCGCCCCGCCCCGAAAAAGCCGGGCTCGCCCACGGTGACGGCTCTCCCTCATAGTGGGCGACGTCACTCCTGTGGTGATCTCTCATGGAAATATACCCAGGGGGGTATCTGTTGGAGGTGGTGGAAGGGCGCGCACCGGGCCACCCTGCATCCGCACTCCGAGGAGATCACTTCGATGAAGACCGTCATCATCGGCGGGGTCGCCGGCGGCATGTCCGCCGCGACCCGGCTGCGCCGCCTGGACGAGTCGGCCGAGATCGTGGTGCTGGAGCGCAGCGGCCACGTCTCCTACGCCAACTGCGGCCTGCCGTACCACCTGGGCGGAGTGATCGCCGAGCGGGACGCGCTGCTGCTGCAGACGCCCGCCAGCCTGCGCGAGCGCTTCGCGCTGGACGTGCGGGTGCGCCACGAGGTGATCGGCATCGACGCCGCCGCGCGCACGGTGACGGTCCGGGACCTGGCCTCCGGCGCGGTCTACGCCGAGACCTACGACCACCTGGTGCTGTCGCCCGGCGCGGCGCCGTTCGTGCCGGACGTGCCGGGGGTCAAGCGTGCCCGCACGCTGCGCACGGTCGAGGACCTCGACGCCCTCGTCGGCGCGCTCGCCGCCGAGCCGCGCACCGCGGTCGTGGTCGGCGGCGGCTTCGTCGGCCTGGAGACCGCCGAGAACCTGCGCCGGCGCGGTCTGGACGTGACCGTGGTCGAGCTCGCCGACCAGGTGCTGGCCCCGCTGGACGCGGAGCTGGCCGCGCTGGTCCACGCCGAGCTGCGCCGGGGCGGCGTCGCCCTGGAGCTGGGCACCGCCCTGGCCGCCGTGCACGACGACACCGTGGAGCTGACCGACGGCCGCCGCCTGGCCGCCGACCTGGTCGTGCTCGCCATCGGGGTCCGCCCGGACGTCGCCCTGGCCCGCGAGGCCGGGCTCGCGATCGGGCCGCGCGGCGGCATCGCCGTGGACGAGCACATGCGCACCTCGGATCCGCGGATCTTCGCGGTCGGCGACGCGGCCGAGAAGATGGACGCGGTCGCCGGGGGCCCGGTGCTGGTGCCGCTGGCCAACGCCGCCAACCGCGCCGGGCGGCAGGTCGCCGACGTCATCGCCGGCCGGCCGGTGCGGCTGGCGCCCAGCCTGGGCACCGCGATCGTGAAGGTCTTCGGCCTGACGGTCGCGGTCACCGGCTGGAACGAGAAGCGGGCCCGCGCCGCCGGCCGGGACCACCGGGTCATCCACACCCACCCGGCCTCGCACGCCGGCTACTACCCCGGGGCCGCGCCCATGGCGCTCAAGCTCGTCTTCGACCCGGGCAGCGGGGAGATCCTGGGCGCGCAGGCGGTCGGCACCGAGGGCGTGGACAAGCGCGTCGACGTGATCGCCACCGCGATGCGCGCCGGGCTGACCGCGCCCGAGCTGGCCGACCTGGAGCTGGCCTACGCCCCGCCGTTCGGCTCGGCCAAGGACCCGGTCAACATGCTCGGCTACGTCGCCGCCAACCTGATGGACGGCACCACTCAGAGCGTGCAGTGGCACGAGCTGGAAGCGGCCGTCGCCGCCGGGGCGCACCTGGTCGACGTCCGTACGGCGGGCGAGTACGCGGCCGGGCACATCCCCGGCGCGCTCAACGTGCCGCTCGACGGGCTGCGCGAGCGCGTCGGCGAGCTGCCGGCCGGATCGCTGGTCGTCTACTGCGGGGTCGGGGTGCGCGCGCACACCGCGACCCGGCTGCTGACCGGCCTCGGGCGGCGGGCGGCCAACCTGGACGGCGGCTACACGACGTGGAAGGCCGCCACCGCCGCCTGAGCGGCGTATACGCGATCGGACCGGCAGGGCCGCCCGAGGGCGGCCCGGAAATCGACCATCATCCTCCTGGTTACCCCCAGGGGCATATTGGACGCGGAGGTGGAGAACGTGGAGATGGACGCGACCGTCCTGGCCGACGCGCTCACCCGGCTCAAGCGGGCCCACGGCCAGCTGGGCGGAGTGATCGCGATGATCGAGAACGCCGAGGACTGCGAGCGGGTGCTGACCCAGCTGGCGGCGGTGTCCAAGGCGCTGGACCGGGCCGGATTCAAGATCATCTCGACCGGTCTGCGGCAGTGCCAGCTGGCGCGCGAAACCGGGCAGGAGCCGCCGATCACCCCCGAGCGGCTGGAGAAGCTGTTCCTGGCCCTGTCCTGAGACGTCCTGGAGACGGCTCGGAGGGCCCCGCGCCGTCCCGGTCCCGCACCGGGACGGCCCGGCCCGGCCCGCGCATCCGGCGCGGAACGCCTCCCGCCCGCCGGGTGGGCAGGTGGGGAGCCATCCCGAGCCGGGGCATCCATCTGCCCGTGGAATACCCCCCCCGGGTATATTCGTTGAGGAGTGACATGATGACGATCCGTGAGACCACCATCGCCGAGCTGCGGCGCACCGACCTGACCGGCACCGTCCTGCTGGACGTGCGCACCCGCCCGGAGTTCGCCTCCGGCCACCTGGCGGGCGCGGTGAACGTCCCGCTGGACGAGCTGGGCCCGCACCTGGCCGGCTACGCGGGCAGGGACGTGGTGACGGTGTGCCTGTCCGGAGGCCGCAGCGCGGTCGCGGCGCAGGCGCTGCAGAACGCCGGAGCGCGGGTGCGCTCCCTGGCCGGCGGCACCAACGCCTGGCAGCGGGCCGGCCTGCCGCTGGAGAAGGGCCGCTGACGCCCTCCGCACACCGCCCATCCCGCAACCGACGACACCGACAACCCGCTCCTGATACTCGACGACGCGAAGGCGGCGAGACGATGACCACGATCCACGTCGAGGTGGTGGAGACCTCCTCCCTGGGCGACCGCGGCTACCTGGCCCACGACGGCCGCGTCGCGCTGGTGGTCGACCCGCAGCGCGACATCGACCGGATCCTGGCCCTGGCCGGACGGCTCGGCGTGCGCATCACGCACGTGGCCGAGACCCACCTGCACAACGACTACGTCTCCGGCGCCCTGGCCCTGGCCCGCCTGACCGGCGCGGCCTACCTGGTCGCCGGCGCCGACACCGTCGGCTTCGAGCGGCTGCCGGGCCGCCGCCGCCACCAGCCTGCTGCAGCGGGCCGGTCGGACAGGCGATGCTGACCGCACTCGGCCTCGGCGCCGTGATCGGCGTCCTGCTCGGGCTGCTGGGCGGCGGCTCCATCCTGGCCGTGCCCGCCCTCGTCCACGGTGCGGACCTGCCCCGCATCCGCGCGGGCCAGGTGCGCTGGCGCATCGCCGCCGTCATCGACGCCGACGCCCTCCGTGAGCCCTCTGGGCCAGGCACGCGGTGCCGTCCATTCGTTGACCGCGATGACGGCCCGGTGCTGCGCGTATGCGCGCTACCGGGTCCTTGGGCCCGGGCGGTTCAGGACACCCGCCCTCTGCGTCGCACCGCAGGCCGGAGGGATGATGGAGATGAAGGCGGGGCGCCGTTCGGCGGCCCGCCCCCGTGACCGCCCGCCGTGCGGGACGGCCGAGGAAAAGGGGGAAGGCGATGAAGGCAGCGGTAGGGGACCGGCTGATCGTCGAAGGCACCTACGACCACGAGCCCCGGCGGGTCGGCGTGGTCGTCGAGCTGCGCCATCCGGACGGCTCGCCGCCTTATGTGGTGCGCTGGATGGACGCCGAGCACGAAACGCTCGTGTTCCCCGGTCCGGACGCGCGCGTGGTGACCAAGCAGGAGCGGGAGGCCGACCTGGCGGCCCTGTGAACCGCCTGCCGGAGGCGCCGGGGACCCGCCAGGTCGAGGTCCCCGGCACCGGAGCCTCGGCCGCGGCGCCGCTCTGGACGTCGTGCACGCCGCCGTCGAGCGCCTCCAGCGGACACGCCGACTCCCGGAAGGCGATTTGACCGAATCCGTCCGCAGAGTTGAGCCACGGAGGACGGCACCGGTCAGGAGGCCGGGAAGGTAGACGACCGTGGACGCGACCGACCGTTTCGACGCCTTCCGCGCGCTGGCCGACCGGCGCGGACGTCCCGGCGTCCGGCTGATCGCCTCCCTGGCCGACGCCGCGGCCACCGTACCGGAGGGCCCGCGGGAATGGGCGCCCGCGGCGGCCGAACGGCTGGGTCTGCCGGCGGCGGCCGGGCTGGGACCGGCCACCTTCTACGCCGACCTGGCCGCCGGACACGGCCGCCGCCACGTGCGGGTCTGCACCGCCGCGGCCTGCTTCGCCGCCCGCCTGGGCGAGCACCTGCCCGAGGTCGAGCAGGCCCTCGGCGTCACCGCCGGCCCCACCGGAGCCGGTGGCGAGGTCGGCGAGGTCGGCGAGGTCTCTGTGCAGGCCGTCCGCTGCCTCGGCTACTGCTACGCCGGACCGGCCTGCCTGGACGGAGACGCCCCTTGCACCGGCCCGGACGTCGCCGACCAGCTGGCCGGCCGGGCCCGGCCGCACGACCCGCCGATCCCGGTCGCCGACGCCACCGGCGACCCGGTCGTGCTCGCCGGGATCACCGGCGCCTGCGGCCCGTGGCAGGTCTGGCCCGAGACCGCGGCCGCCCGCACCCCGGAGCGGGTCCGCGCCGAGGTGGCGGCCTCCGGTCTGCGCGGGCGCGGCGGAGCGGGGTTCCCGGTGGCCGCCAAATGGGCCGCCGCGGGCGGCTCGCCCGACACCGTGGTCATCGCCAACGGCGACGAGGGCGACCCCGGCTCCTACGCCGACCGGCTGCTGATGGAGGCCGACCCGGCGCGCGTGCTGGAAGGGCTGGCACTGGCCTGCTTCGCCTGCCGATCCCGCCGGGGCGTGGTCCTGGTCCGCTCGGAGTACCCGCGGGCGCTGGAGCGGATGCGCGCCGCGCTGCGGGACGCCTACGCCGACGGGCACCTGGGCCGGGACGTGCACGGCGGCGGCGCGGACCTGGACATCCGGATCGCCGAGGGCGCCGGATCCTACGTCGCCGGCGAGGAGACCGCCCTCATCGCCGGTCTGGAGGGCGGGCGCGGCTGCGCGCGGCCCCGACCCCCGTACCCGGCGCGGGAGGGCCTGTGGGGCGCCCCGACCGTGGTCAACAACGTCGAGACGCTGGCCGCCGTCCCGTGGATCGTGCGCCGCGGCGGACCCGCCTACGCCCGCCGCGGCACCCCGGCGGAGGCCGGGACGAAACTGGTGTGCCTGTCGGAGCGCTTCGCCCGGCCCGGCTGCTACGAGGTGGAGCTCGGCACGCCGGTGCTGCGGATCGTCACCGAACTGGGCGGCGGCCCGAAGGAGGGCACCGAGTTCGACGTCGTGCAGGTCGGCGGGCCGCTGGGCGGGTTCCTGGCCGCCGACCGGCTGGACGTGCCGCTGACCGAGGCCGCGCTGGCGAGCCGCGGCGCCGCCCTCGGCCACGCCGGCCTGGTCGCCTTCGACCGGCGCGCGCGGCCGGAGGACGTGCTGCGGCACGTGTGGGAGTTCGCCGCCGCTGAAAGCTGCGGAGCCTGCTCGCCCTGCCGGGTCGGCTCCCGTCGCGGCCTGGAGATCGTGCGGGAAGCCGGGCCCGGCGGACCGGACGGCGACGGCGCGGCGGAGTACGCGCGGCTGCTGCGGGTGATGGGCGCGGCGAGCCTGTGCGCCTTCGGGCGCCGGGTGCCGGCCGCGGTGCGCAGCCTGGTCCGCGCCTACGGCGACCGGCTCGCGGGGTGGGACCGGTGACCCGCCCGGTACCCGGGGAGATCCCGGAGGCCCATCGGACCGGTGAGGTACGGACGGTGCGGGCCGACGTCGACGGCGTGCCCGTCCAGACGGCCGAGGGAGCCACGGTGCTGGCCGTCGTGCGCGCCGCCGGCGTCGAGCTGCCCGCGCTCTGCCACGACGACCGCCTCACCCCGGCGGGCTCCTGCCGTACCTGCCTGGTCGGCGCCGATGGCAGGGTCGTCGCCGCGTGCGTGACCCCGATCGCCGACGGCGTGCGCATCGAGACCGGCACCGCCGAACTGGAGGCGCTGCGCCGCGACGCCGTGGAGCTGATCGTCTCGGTCCTGCCGTCCCGCGCCCTCGACGGCGGCGCGGACGGCTCCGAACTGGCCCGCGCCTGCCACGCCCTGGACATCACGCCGGAGGCCGCCCGGGGGAGCGGCGGGCGGGGCCGCGACGACAGCCACCCCTACGTCCACCTCGACCGGGACCTGTGCATCGCGTGCGGCCGGTGCGTGCGCGTCTGCGCCGACGTGCAGGGCACCTTCGCCCTGACCCTGACCGGCCGGGGCGCCGACACCGTGGTCGCCCCCGGCACCGGCGGCGCCTGGATCGACTCCGACTGCGTCGCCTGCGGCGGCTGCGTCGACACCTGCCCCACCGGCGCGCTCAGCGAGCCCGGCCTGCCGCCCGGCCCGCGCCCGCCGACCACCGCCACCCGCACCACCTGCGGTTACTGCGGGGTCGGCTGCACCCTGGAGGTGCTCACCCGGGACGAGGAGATCGTGGCGGTCCTGCCCGCCCGCGACGGACCCGTCAACCAGGGCCACGCCTGCGTCAAGGGCCGCTTCGCGCACGGCTTCCGCACCTCGCCCGAACGGCTCACCCGGCCGCTGCTGCGCCGCGACGGCCGCCTGGAGCCGGTGGACTGGGCCGAGGCCCTCGACCACGCCGCCCGCGGCCTGCGCGCGGCCGTCGCCGCCGGCGGACCCGACGCGGTGGCGGCGATCTCCTCGGCCCGGGCCACCGACGAGGAGAACTACCTGATCCAGAAGTTCATGCGGACCGTGATCGGCACCAACAGCGTCGACAACTGCTCGCGGCTGTGCCATTCCCCCTCGGCCGCCGGGCTGACCGCGGCGTTCGGCCTGGCCGGCGGCACCGACTCCTTCGACGACGTCGAGCGGGCCGACTGCCTGCTGGTGGCCGGCGCCAACCCGGTCGAAGCGCACCCGGTGGTCGGCGCCCGCCTGCTCCAGCGCGTCCTGCGCGGGACCCGCCTGGTCGTCGCCGACCCGCGCGCGGTCGGGCTGGCCGGCCACGCCGACGTGCACCTGCGGCCCCGGCCCGGCACCAACGTCGCCCTCTTCCACGGCCTGGCGCACGTGCTGCTCGCCGAAGACCTGACCGACGAGGAGTTCCTGCGCGAGCGCGCCACCGGCCTGCCGGAACTGGCCGGGCTGCTCACCGGCTACCCCCCGGAACGGGTGGAGGCGATCACCGGGGTCCCGGCCGCCGACATCGTGGCCGCCGCCCGCCTGTACGGCCGCGCCCGGCGGCCCGCGATCGTCTACGGGCTGGGCGTCACCGAGCACCTGCACGGCACCGACGGCGTGCGGGCCCTGGCCAACCTGGCGATCCTGCGCGGCGCGGTCGGCACCGGCCGCGGCTACGGCGTCAACCCGCTGCGCGGCCAGAACAACGTCCAGGGCGCCTCCGACATGGGCGCGCTGCCCGACCTGCTGCCCGGCTACCAGAAGGTGACCGACCCGGCCGCGCGGGAGCGGGTCGCCCGGGTATGGGGACACGCGGTCCCGGAGAAGCCCGGCCTGCGCATCCCCGAGATGTTCGCCGCCGCCCGCGCCGGCGACCTGCGGGCGCTGTGGATCATCGGTGAGGACGTGTGCACCACCGATCCCGACACCACCCGGGTCGCCGAGGCGCTCCAGGCGTGCCCGCTCGTGATCTGCCACGAGCTGTTCCTGTCGCCGACCGCGCGCCGCGCCGACGTGGTGCTGCCGGCCGCCTCCTGGCTGGAGAAGGACGGCACGTTCGTCAACTTCGACCGCCGCTTCCAGCGGGTGCGCCCCGCCCTCGCCCCGCCGGGGCAGGCCCGGTCCGACTTCGCGATCGTCCACGCCCTCGCCGCCGCTCTCGACGCCGACCTGGGATGCGCCACCCCGGCCGCGGCGCTGGCCGAATGCGCCCGGCTGGCGCCGCTGTTCGCGGGCGTATCGCACGAGCGGCTGGACCGCGAGGGGGCGCTCTGCTGGCCGGTGCCCGATCCCGCACGTCCCGGAGAGGCCCGGCTCCACACCGGACGCTTCGCCACCCCCGACGGCCGGGCGCACCTGGCGGCCCGCCCCTACCTGCCGCCGGGCGAGGAACCGGACGAGGACCATCCGCTGGTCCTGGTCACCGGACGGCGCTGGGCGCACTACAACTCCGGCGGCATGACCCGGCGCACCGGCAACCTCCGGCTGGAGGCCGTCGACCGGCTCGACCTGAACCCCGCCGACGCCGCCCGGTACGGCCTGCGCGACGGCGACCCGGTCACGGTGGAGAGCCGCCACGGCCGGGCCCGCCTGACCGCCCGGATCTGCGCGGAGACGGCGCCCGGACAGGTGTTCTGCGCCTTCCACTTCCCCGAAAGCGGGGTCAACGCGCTCACCTCCGACCACGCCGACACCGTCACCTCCTGCCCCGAGTACAAGGTCACCGCGGTGCGGCTGCTGCGCGACCACGGCATGGCCGCAGGCGCGGTCGCGCCCCCCGGGGAAGGCGGGCGGCGCGCCTGACGGCCGGGCGCCCCGGAGCCTTCGCCGGGTGACGGGCTGCGCTCCGTACGGTCCTTAGTGGGGGCAGGAGGAGCGGTACTCCTCGATCCGCGTGCTGCGCCCGGGGGCGGGACACAGGAACTGGTCGTAGCGGAGGTCGTCGTCGACGAAGCGCTTCATCCAGGCGATGCTGTACTTGGCGAGCGTGCTGTTGGAGCTGTTCGGCGCGAAATGGCTGGCGCCGTTGAGCTCCAGGTACGCCTTCTCCTGAGCCGAGGACAGGCTGTTGTAGAACGGCTCGGCGTGCGAGCTCACCGGGGCGACCGAGTCGTTCTCGGCACCGATGATCATCGTCGGGACCTGGACGCTCCCCCAGCTCTTGTCCGTGTGCCACGGGGTGAGCGGGACGGCGGCCTGCAGGGACGGCCGGCTCTCGGCCGCCGCGAGGGTGCCGCCGCCGCCCATGGAGTGGCCCATGACGCCGATGCGGCCGGCGTCGAGCCGGCTGCGGACCGCGGGGCTGCTCTCCTCCGCCAGGTGGTCGGCCGCCGCCAGGAGCTGCCGGCCCCGGCTGTCGGGCTGGTCGGAGCGGGTGATGGTGTCGATGTTGAAGACCACGAAGCCGTGCGAGGCGAGCCGCTCGGCGAGCCAGGCCATGGTGGACCTGCTCGCGGTGAAGCCCGGCGCGACGATGACGCCGCCGAAGGTGCCCTGGCCGGTGTCGTTCGGGTAGTAGATCGTCCCGCCGCCGAAGCCGCTCGCCGAGAGGGAGGAGACGGTGGTGCTGGAGACGCTGAACGGACCGCGGGAGGCCTCCAGGGCGGCGCTCGTGGGGTTCGGGCCGCGTTCGTGGCCGGCGGCGGCGTGGGCGGTGGGGGCGATCGCGCCGGCGCCGCCGACGAGGGTCAGCGCCAGCGCCAGCGTGGCGACGGTGCGGGTCCGGCGGTTCGCGGGGGTCGGGGGGTGTGACTGCACGTCGGTTGCTCCCTGCTCGGAGGAGGGGACCGGGCGACGGCGTCCGGGTCGGAGGCCGTCCGGCGCGGAGCGTCCGCCGGGGCGGGCGCTCCGCGCCGCGGGGGGTTCCGCTGGTCCCCTCGAAACGTTGACAGGAAGTACTTTCGCTCTGTCAGGCGTCGGGTGCATCGGTGAAATCACCCATCCGTCCGCAACCGGGGAGAGCGCCCGCGGCTCCGGAGGCCGACGAATCCTTCACCTGCTTTGGTCAACTGCCGTTCCGGCGTGCCGATGAGGAGGAGCCAGATCTCACGGAAGGACCACTCCATGCGCCAGCCACCGTGCTCGACGCTCCGGCGGGCCCCGCATCGGGGCGACGCCGAAAGCCGGGCCACGCGGAGCTGGCTGGTGTACCTCCTGGTCGGCGGCCTGTCGGTCCTGCTCTCCCCGCTGCTGCCCGCCCTGCCGGCCGCCCTGCTCCAGGCCGGGGTGCAGGGGGCGACGGTCCTGGTCATGGTGGTCGTGATCCGGCGGCACGGGCTGAGCCGCCTGCGGCCGTGGCGGATGGTCGTCGCCGCCGCCCTCTCCGCCTGGCTGGCGACCGCGCTGGGCCGGGCGATCGGCTGGACGTGGCTGAAGGTCCCCCAGCTGCTGCACTTCCACACCGTCGTCACCCTCTGCGCCTCCCTGCTCGGACTCGCCGCCCTGGTGGCGCTGAGCCGACGCGGCCACGGTTCGCCCAGGTCGGCGCTGCTGGACGCGGGCATCATCACCGTGGGCGCGGCCATGCCCGCGTGGACCTTCCTGCTCCACCCCCTGCTGCACGGCGTCCACCGGACGGGCATCGATCTGGTCTTCACCGTCTCCACTCCCGTCATCGACCTGTTCATGCTGGGCCTGGTGGTGCGGCTGGCGCTCGGCAAGGGACGGGCCGGCTGGCTGGTCCTGGTGAGCCTGGCCTACGCCATGGTGGTCGTCTCCGACAGCGGCCACCTGCTCAACCTGGCCGCGGGCCGCCCGGACGGCGCGCTGACCCTGGCCGCCTGGATGGCGTGGCCGGTCCTGATCGGCGGCGCGGCGCTGCACCCCAGCTTCGCCGGGGCCGCCGAGATCGTGACGCCCGAGGTCGGCAACCGGGCGCGGGTGACCACGTTCCTGGCGTTGACCGTGGTCAGCCCGCTGGTCTCGGTGGCGGGGCTCGGCCTGGCCGGGGACGGCGTCCCGCGCCGCTTCCACGCCGAGATGGTGGTCATCGGGCTGACCGTGCTGCTCGCCGTCCTGCTGGTGGTGCGTCTCAACCTCGCCGCCCGGCTGGCCGAGGCGCGCGCCGTCGAGCTGGACCGCCAGGCCGAGCAGCTCACCGCGCAGGCGGACGAGCTGTCGGCCGCGCTGCGCCGCCAGGACGTGCTCCAGCGCCGCCTGGCCCACCGCGCCGCGCACGACCCGCTCACCGGCCTGGCCAACCGCACGCTGCTCGGCGAGGTGCTGCAGGAGGCGATCACCGCCCACGCGGCCCGGCCGGGCACGCCCCCGCCCGCGCTGCTCCTGCTCGACCTGGACGGTTTCAAGGACGTCAACGACACCTACGGCCACCCGGTCGGCGACAAGCTCCTGACCATCGTGGCCCGCCGGCTGCGCGGCCTGGTCGCCGGCGACCACGTCCTGGCCCGGCCCGGCGGCGACGAGTTCGCCGTCGTGCTGCCGGACGCGACCGTCGCGCAGGCCCTCTCCACGGCGCAGCAGGTCCTGACCGCCGTCCAGGCCCCCTACCGCATGGGCGAGCGCGAGCTGTACCTGACCACCAGCATCGGCGTGCTGGCCGAGGTCCCGGTGGACGGCGCCTCCGAGGCGCTGCGCGACGCGGACCTGGCCCTGTACGCGGCCAAGTCCGCGGGCAAGAACCAGATCACCGTCTTCGACAGCGGGCTGCGCGCCGCCCGGCTGGAGCACACCCGGCTCGCCACCGGCCTGCGGCACGCCCTGGCCCGCCAGGAGCTCACCCTGCTCTACCAGCCGGTCGTCGACCTGGCCACCGGCGACATCCGCAAGGTGGAGGCCCTGCTGCGCTGGACCCCCACCGGCGGTCCCCCGGTCCGCCCGGACGTGTTCATCCCCATCGCCGAGGAGACGGGTCTCATCATCGACATCGGCCTGTGGGTCCTGGAACGGGCCTGCGCCGACGCCCGCCGCTGGCACGAGGAGCACGGCATCACGGTGGCCGTCAACGTCTCGGGCCGCCAGCTGCGCGACGAGGGTTTCAGCGACGCGGTGCTGGGGCTGCTCGACCGCCACGAGCTGCCCGAGCACGCCCTGACCCTGGAGATCACCGAGAGCATGCTGCTGGCGACCACCGCCGCCGAGACCCGCCGCATCGTCGAGGTCCTGGCGGGGCTGCGCGCCCACGGGGTGAGCATCGCCCTGGACGACTTCGGCACCGGCTACTCCTCGCTGGCCTACCTGCGCACCCTCCCGGTGGACATCCTCAAGATCGACCGCTCGTTCACCACCCCGCTGACCGAGGCCGACCACCACCGCACCCGGGCCTTCACCAAGGCGATCCTGGAGCTCTCGGCCAGCCTGGGGCTGTCCACCGTCGTCGAGGGCGTCGAGTCGCGCGACCAGGCCGACGTGCTGCAGCAGATGGGCTCCCCGCTGGCCCAGGGCTACCTGTTCTCCCCGCCCGTGCCGCCCGCGCGGATCGACGACCTGCTGCGGATCGCCCCGTGGAAGAACGCCGCCTGACCGGCCCGCTGAACCGATCCGGGGATCGCGACGTCATCGAGGTGTCCCGGGAGGAGGGGGCGCGCACCCCCTCCTCCCGGCGGCGGGCCGCCGGCGGGCGGGCCTAGGAGAGCAGCCGGACCAGCTCGATGCGGGATCGGATGCCGAGCCGGGAGAAGATGTTCCTGAGGTGGTGCTCGACGGTGCGCGGGCTCAGGAAGAGCCGGGCGGCCACCTCGCGGTTGGTGGCGCCGTCGGCGACCAGCCGGGCGATCTGGAACTGCTGCGCCGTCAGGACCCGGGCCGCGGGCGCCTCCTCGGCCCGCATCCGCGCCTCGGCCGACCGGGCCCGGGCGCGCCGGGACGGCAGGGCCTCTCCCGAGGCGCGCAGTTCCCCCCGGGCCTGCTCGGCCCAGAGCCGCGCGCCGTACCGCTCGAAGGTCTCCAGCGCGCCGTGCAGGTGCTCGCGGGCCGCGCCGGGCCGCCGGTTGCGGCGCAGCACGCTGCCGAACAGCAGTTGCGTGCGGGCCGTCTCGAACCCGCAGGAGCCCCGCTCGTGCAGGTCCAGCGCCTCGCGGAAGCGCTCCTCGGCCTCGCCGGGGCCGGCCAGGAGCGCGTGGCAGCGCGCCGCCAGCGCCAGCCGGTCGGGGCTGCGCGTACTGCCCGTCCAGCGGTCGAGCACCACCAGGGCCGCCCGCGCGTGCTCGACGTCGCCGGTGCGCACGGCGGCCTCGACGAAGTGCGGGGTGGCCATGACCCGGACGACCGGATGGCCGCCCGCACCGCCGGAGCGGGCCGTGGCCCGCAGGCGCGCGGCGGCGTCCGCGTGGCGGCCCGCGGCGACGTCGAGGTGGGCCAGCGCCCAGGTGCCGAGCGCCCCGGCGATGCCCAGACCGTGGGCGTCGGCCAGCTCCATCGCGCTCCCGGCCCGGATCCGGCACGTCTCCTCGTCGCCCTGCACCGCGGCGGTCAGCGCGAGCCAGGCGAGGTGCTGGGCGGCGCTGGTGAGCCTGCCCGTCTCCTGGGCCAGCCGCAGGCCCTCCCTCGCGTTGGCCGCGACCGAGGCGTAGCGTCCCATCCAGAGTTCGGCCTGGATCAGGAACTCCAGCACCTGCGGCACCGTGGAGACCGCCCCCTGGGCGCGCGCGATGCCGATCGCCCGGGTGGACAGCCTCAGCGCCTGGGCGTCCTCGCCGAGCATGAGGCTGGAGACGCAGGCCCAGACCAGCACCGAGGGGTTGTCCACCGAGGGGGCCAGCTCCACGACGCGGCGCAGCGGTGCCGCGGCCTCCCGGTGCCGCCCGCGGAACGTCGCCGCCACGCCCGCGAGGTACTCGAACATCAGCTGCGTGGCGGGCGGGTCGTCCGGCCGCCGCAGCGCGGCGGCGCGCCGCGCGATGGCCATGAACCGGTGGTTGTCCCCGGCGAGGTAGGTCGCCTCGCTCGCGCGGATCAGCGCCCGGACGGCCTGCTCCCGGTCGCGGGCGAGCAGCCAGTCGGCCGCCGCCAGCAGCTCGTCGCAGGCGTCGCCGGTCTTGCCGCTGCGCAGCTCCAGGCTGCCCCGGACCAGCTCGGCCCGGCCCCGCACCTCCTCGGTGACCGCCAGGGAGTTGAGGCGGGCCAGCAGCGACCGGGCGCGCTGCGGCAGGCCCGCGTGCCAGGCGTGGCGCGCGGCGGCGGCCAGGCGGGCCGCCCGGACGTCACCGCGGGCGGTGAGCTCCGCGGCCCGCTCGAAGGCGCGGAAGGCCTCGGGGAAGCCGCCCCGGCCCCCGGCCCCGCCGGCCGTGCCGTCCGGTCCCTCGGCGAGCTCCTCCACCAGCGCGTCGGCCAGCCGCTCGGCGGGGCCGTCCAGCGCGGCCGCCCGGTGCCAGGCCCGCCGCAGGCGCTGGTGCTCGGCGTCCAGGACGCCGGCCAGCAGGCGGTGCGCCTCCCGCCGGCGGGCCGGGGAGGCCCCCGCGTAGACGACCGGGCCCATCGCCGGGTCGCGGAAGCCGTAGCGGTCGCCGGCCGTGCGGACGACGACGCCCGCCCGCTCGGCGGGCTCCAGCGCGGTGAGCGCGCAGCGGGGCTCGGCGGCGCGCAGCAGGGTGGCCGTGTCCAGGTCCGGGTCGGCCGCGAGCAGCAGCAGCAGGTCCGCGGTCTCCCCGGGCAACCGGGAGAGCCGGCCGGCGTACGCGCGCCACAGCCGCCCGTCCGGCGGCAGGGTCTCCGGGGGAGCGGCGGCGCCGCCCACCTGGTCGGGGGTGAGCGCGCCGACGAGTTCGCGGAGCGCGAGCGGGTTGCCGCGGGCGACCTCGGCCAGCGACGCCCGCAGCTCCTCGGAGAGGCCCGGCGGCGCCAGGTCGTCGAGCACCTGCCGGACCGCCTCCTCGTCCAGGCGGCCGAGGCGCAGCCGGGGGACGTCGCCGGGCGCGTCCCCGTCCCCGCCGCCCCCGTCCGCGGGGCCGCCCGCGCGGACGGCGGGGCCTTCGCCGTCGCCCGCCAGCAGCAGCGCGATCCGCTCCCCGCCCAGCCGCCGGGCGACGAAGAACAGCGCGTCGCGGCTCGGCGCGTCGAGGTGGTGCAGGTCGTCGACGCAGACCAGGACCGGGCGCCCCACGGCGAGCAGGAGGTTGAGGACGGCGGCGGGAAGCGCCAGGCCGCCGCCGGCCGTACCGCGCTCCAGCGCCTCGGCGAGCACCGCCGCCTGCGCCGGGGGCAGTGCGCCCAGCCGATCGGCGACCGGGCGGAGCAGCGCGTGCAGCCCGGCGTACGGCAGGCGGGCCTCCACCGCGGTGCCGCGGGTCCGCAGGACGACGAAGCGGTCCCCGTCCGGGCGGAGACGGGCGGCGTCGTCGCCGTCCGCGCTCCCGCCGGGATCCGGGACGCGGGCGTCCGTACCGGGGCCGGGGCCGGGGCCGGTGACGAGGCCGGCGGCTCGGGTGGTGCCGGGGCCGGGGCCGGCGGCAGGGGCGGGGCCGAGGGCGTCCGCGCAGGCGGAGTCGAGGAGCGCGGACTTGCCCGTTCCCGGGGCGCCCAGTACGAGCACGGCGCCGCCCGCCCCGCGGCGGGCGGCGCCGAGCAGTCGGCGCAGGGCGGCCAGTTCGGCGTCGCGACCGCGCAGGGGCACGGCCGGGGTGGCGGAGGACGGGGAGGACATGCCTCAGTGTTACGCCCGGATGTCACGGATGAGAAGAGCGGGTGACGGGCTCCCCCGGAGCCGCGGGCGTCTGCGCGACCGGTGCTCCCACCGGTGCGGACGGCCCCGGCCACCCGCCGGGCGCCTCCTCTCGGGCGGGGCGGTCCAGATCGCGGCATAGGCACGCATCGTTCGGGTATTCCCCCTGGTCAGGGGAACACCATCATCCGGAAAGCAGGGGGACGCGATGTCGGCACCGCTCCTGGCGGTTCTCGTGGCGGCGGGGATCGCCACCGGACCCGGCGCGCCGCAGGCGCGGCCACTGGACGCGCCCGCCGAACGGGCCTGCCGGATCCTGGCGGCCACCCACCACTCGGACGACGGCCGGAACGTCTTCACCGGGCTGGTCGCGGCCGCGCAGCACGCCCGCCAGTCGACGGTCCCGGCCGTCGCGGAGACGGTCGCCCCGCTCGGCCGTACCGGCCGGTCGATCGTGGCCTTCCGGCCGCTGGCCCGGATATGCGAGGCCGCGGGCATCGACGTCCCGGACCGTCCGGACTGACGGGCACGGGAGAGCCGGACCGTCCGAATCGACGGGCACGGGAGAGCGGGCGCGTCCGGCGTGCCGGACGCGCCCGCCCCCTCCCGTCCGTCAGGCGGCCAGGGTGCGCCAGGAGTCGTAGTGGTGGATCGCGATGCCGTTGAACGTCGCGTACGCGCCGACGGCCGTGTCCACCTCGGCCAGCACCGTGGTCATGTGCGCCGGTTCCTCTCCGGCGAAGGTGCAGTGGGGGCAGTCGTCCAGGGGAACGGTCTCGGCGGCCAGCCGGACCGGCCTGCCCGCGGCGGCTCCGCGGGTGAGCATGTCGGCGGCGACGTCGGCCATCGAGTTGGGACCGGTGGCGGTGTCGCGGTAACTCATGACGGTGACGGCGTTCACCTGCGCCAGGACCTGATCGGCCAGGACGGCGCCGGTCTCCAGGGGGATCTCGCCGTACCAGAACGGCACGTCGGCCTCCAGCGGCCGGGTGCTGTCGGCCTGCAGGACCTCCAGCATCCGGACGAAGGACTGCGCCAGCGTCTCCTGGTCGCTCTGCCAGGCGGGCAGCGCGTAGGGCTCCACGTCGACGTGGCTGCCGGCGAACAGCCCGGTGCCCAGCACCGCGCGCTGCCAGGCCCGCGCCGCGGCGTGGTCGGTGGCCCACTCCGGTTCTCCGCCCAGGGCGGTCAGGCGGATGCCGGCCGTGTCGGCGCCGCGCTTGAGCTCGCGCATCCGGGTCAGCTGGGCGGAGTTGGTGGGCAGGTTGGCGGGGGCGTAGGCGAAGATCTCCTTCACGTCCTGGTCGCGTGCCCAGGCCAGCACGTCGGCCGGGGCCGCGGTGGCGGAGTTCCACAGCCACATCGCCCGGGTGCCCGCCGGTACGGGTGCTGCGCGCGCCCCGGCCGGCGGCGGGGCGGCGAGGGCGGAGGCGGCGGCCCGGAGCGGTGGGGGAGTCGGCGCCGCGGCGGCCGGCACGGAAGGGGTGATCAGCACGGTGAGCGACAGGGCGGTCATGACCGCCCGGGTGACGTTGCACATGGTGTGCCTATGTCCGCTCGGTGAATGTGACGCGCTGGCGTATTTTTCACAAATTAGCCAAATGTGCGCCTGTTGTCCGGCGCCCGTGTGCTCGTCCGGCGCCCATGCGCGTCTGCCGCCCGGCGCCCATGCGCGTCTGCCGCCCGGTGCCCGGTGCCCGGTGCCCGGTGCCCGGTGCCCGGTGCCCGGTGCCCGGTGCCCGGTGCCCGGTGCCCGGTGCGGTGGTCGGTGGTCGGTGGTCGGTGGTCGGCACCTGCGCATGCGGCCGGCCGGCCCCGTCCGAGGACGGGACCGGCCGGCGGACGCGGTCGGGTGCTACTTGAGGAAGGGCTTGCCGCGCACCAGGTTGGTGGCGCCCCACTGGCGGCCCAGGCCCCAGGTGTCGCCGGCGTTGCTCAGCGCCAGACCGGCCAGCACGAGCGCGTAGATGATGTGGTCGTCGATGATCGGGTTGGTCTCCAGCGGGAGCTGGGCCATCCACATGAGCACCATCAGCAGGGCGCCCGTGACGGCGGCGACGCGCAGGCCGATGCCGAGGATCAGCGCGGTGCCGATCCCGAGCAGGCCGAGCATGAACAGCCAGTCGACCCAGCCCTGGCCGGCCAGGCCGGAGAACATGCCGCCGAGGGCGTTCTCGCCGGTGCCCTTGAGGAACCCGGAGGTGGGACTGCCCCCGTTGATCCAGGCCCGCTCGGAGGGGGTGGAGAATCCCAGGCCGAAGAGCTTGTCCAGGAAGGCCCAGAGGAAGATCCAGCCCAGGGCGATGCGGGTGATCGCCCACACCTTGGCGGCGGGGCCGTGGGCCGAGGTCGACCGGGTGTCGTCACGGTGTGTATGAATGCTCGCCATCGCGGATCCTTTGCCGGTGGTGTGTTCGGGTACGGGTGCCGGCCGCGGCCGGCCGCCGAGGCCGGCGGGCCGTGACCCGCTGCGCTCGGCGGCCGGCCGGTGACGGCCTCGACATCTGCTGTTTCGCCCTGCCCGCAATGATGGGCGTGAAACACCCGATAAGGCCTGTTCGTCGTGGTCGGACCGGTGGCGGGATCACATCGGCGATGCCGCCGGAGGGGCGGCGGTGATCCGGAAGACGGGGTGATCCGCGGCGATCGCCGCGAAGGCCTCCAGCGGGGAGTCGCGGGTGACCGGCACGTGCGGCCGGGCGCCGGGCGCCAGCGCCAGATAGCGACGCAGGATCGGCGCGCGCGCGCCGGCCTCGACCTCCTGGAGCACGACCGGTCGGCGCCCCCTCCGGTGCAGGACCGCCCGGCCGTCGGCGGCGCGGACGTTGCGGACCCAGTTGGCGTCCTCGCCGAGCATGGACACCAGGTACTCCTGGCCCTCGTGGTCGGCCACCACCACCGGTACCGCGATCATCCGGCCGCTGGAGCGGCCGCGCACCTCGAGCGTGACCGCCCGGCGGGGCACGAGCAGCCCCGTGGAGTGCTGGAGGGTGGCCACCCGGTTCATCGCCCGTGCCAGCAGATGAGGGCGGCCACCGCGGTACATCCACCGCTTCACCGCGTACAGCCGGTCGACGATGCCAGGTCCCCGGTGTTCCGATCGCTCCGTCATCGGACTTCCTTCCTTGTTCGTTTCCGATGGAATTCGCCGCGGCCTCCGTGCCGTCGCACCGCCGCGGTGCGGCGGGTCAGGGGCGCGTTTCGAGCAGCACCTCCGGATAGTCCCGCGCGGGGCCGTCCAGCAGCGGCGCCGGGCGGTTCCTCAGGTGCCGGTCGAAGAACGCCAGGCTGTAGGCGTTGAGGATGGCGTGCCCCCGCTCCGCGGGGACCGAGCCGGTGAGGCCGAGCAGGGACAGCAGCGGCGACCAGGAGGAGACGTCGGTGAAGTCGGCGTGGAACATCCCGGGTACGCGCACGAGGTAGCCGTCCGCGGGCCGCTTGGCGAAGACCGCCCGCATGCTGTTCTGGTGCTGGGCGACCTCTTCGGGCGACCAGCCCTCCCGCCGCATGGTGGCGGCGTCGCGGGTGATCCACATGCTCGGCCGGTCCAGGCCGTCGCGCACCACGCCGGGGGTCATCCGCGTGTCCATCATCAGGCAGGCGCGCAGCCGCGGCTCCGCCCGGCAGGCCTCACCGGTGACGATGCCGCCCAGCGAGACGCCGAAGGCGCCGATGCGGTCCAGGTCCAGCCGCCCGGTCAGGAGGCCGGCCGGGTCCGCCCGGTCCAGGGCGGTCAGCCGGTCCAGGACGAAGGCGACGTCACGCGCGAGCTGGGGGACGAGGCCGCCGTCGAGCGCCTGGCCGCCGGGCGCCGGGGCCGTGCCGGCCGGGTCGAAGCTCCGGTCGATCAGGGCTTTGAGCCGGTCCGGGGGCGGCGCGGCGGTGCGGCGCCCGTCGGGGAAGCGCACCGAGGCGGCGGCGTGCGGGTGGTCGACGGCCGCGACGACGTAGCCGTGGGAGACCAGGTGCTCGACCTGGAAGGTGTTCATCTGGCGGAAGCCCATCGCCCCCTCCAGGAAGATCAGCACCGGATGGCGGGACCGCTCCCCGACCCCGGCCCCGGCCACGGGCGCGGACGCGGAGGCGTTCGTCGTCACGTGGCGCAGGTGGGTGAAGGTGAGGCCCGGCGCCCCGGCCAGGTGCGCCATGGCCACGAAGACGTCGCCGTCCTGCACGTAGGGGGCGCGGGGCGCGGACGGCCCGTCGGCGGCGGGATACCAGATCTGCACCATCAGTTCGCGGCGGGCCCGCGGGTCCGCCGCGAGGACGTCGGGACGCCCGTCATCGGTCCAGTGGTAGGTCGCGGTGCCGATCCGGTGGGGACCGGCGGGCGGGGGGAAGGAGAACACGGGCAGCAGGATCGGCGCCGCCGCCGAGACGATCAGCCCTGCCGCGCCCAGCACCGCGGTGACGGCGGTGGCGAGCCGCCGGAACCGGGTGCGCCCGACCGGCCGGCGCGCCGGTGCGACGGCGCGCCGCAGCCATGCCGCGGTGACGGCCGCCGCCAGCGCGTAGGCGGGGATCACCTGCCAGCGCGGACCTTCCAGCAGCGCCTGGGCCACCGCCGCCGCGAGCGCGGCGGGCACCGCCCGCCGGAGCCCGCGCGGCACCGGGCCGACCAGGAGGAGGAAGGCCAGCAGGTCCGCGGTGACCAGCACCGCCTCCAGGGGCCTCACTCCGCCCGCCCGGTGAGACGGCGGAGCACGGCGCGGAGACCGGTCATCGGTTCAGCCCTGCCACAGGGGGTGATGGCTCCACACCGACCGCGTGGCCTCGATCAGCGTGGTGGCGTCGAACCAGCAGACGGCCAGTGCGCAGGCGCTCAGGACGCAGGCGGCGGCCGTCGCGCCCGTCGTCGGAGGCCTGCCCGGCGCCAGCAGCCACCACACGAGGGCGAGGACGGCCAGCAGCAGCGCCAGTGAGGCCACGCTCAGCGCGTCCGCCTGGTGGGCGTGCACCACGGCCGTCGCCAGTTCCCCGTCCGTGGTCCTTCCCGACGCCTTGAACGTGTCCAGGAGCGTGGACCCGGCGGTCGCGGCCCAGCCGACCAGGGCCATGTTGAGGACACCCGCGGCCAGCAGGGGGAGGCGCAGCCGGCGACGGGCCGTCGGCCGCCAGGCGTAGACCAGCGCCAGCAGGGCCGCCAGGGGGGCGGTGGCGATGACCAGGTGCCCCGCAAGTGCATGGGTGGGCATTGTCGTCTCGATTCCTCGGGCGGGATCCGCGACCGGATGGCGGATCGCCGCGTTCGCACGGTGGAGGTCGGGCACCGCCGGGCGGCCGGCGGACGCGCGGCGGCACCGGAGCGGTACGGGGCCGCACGGACCGGGTGGTCGCCGCGAACGGGACGGGAGCGGCGCCCCGCCGCCGTGCGGTGAGGGGCGGTTCCATCCTTCTGCCGATGGCATTTCATGTCAAGATGGCATGCACTGCCATCTAGCGGGTGTGGGCCAGATACGCGGTACGCTGGCACGGTGGCTCTGACCCTCCGCCAGCGCAACCGGCTGGCCGCGATGCACCACATCATCGAGACCGCGATCGACCTGTTCGACGAGCACGGCTACACCGCGGTCACCGTCGAGCAGGTGGCCGCGGCGGCCGGGGTGTCGCCGCGCACCTTCTACCGCTACTTCGGCACCAAGGAAGGCCTGTTCACCACCGACACCCACGCCGCCATCGGGCAGGACCTGCTGGCGGAGCAGCTCGACCTGGACGATCTCCCGGGCACGCTCGAGCGGATCGTCGCGAGCGTCCACACGGCCGCGGCCCCCTCCGGCGGGGCGGCGCTGTACACCCCCTGGTCCGGCGTGCGCTACGTGCTGGAGGAGCCGGCGGTGCGGGAAGCCGTGTACACCGCCCTGGACGACCTCAGCGAGCGCCTGACGGCCGCGTTGAGGTCCACGGGCGCCGATCCGACGCGGGCGCGCGTCGCCGTCCGCTCCTACCTGTTCGGCGTCTACTTCGGCGCCCTGGAGCAGTGGCACCTCGACGGCCGTGTCCGCCCGCTGCTGGACTACGTCAAAGAAGGCTCGGCGGTCCTGGCCGGGCCGTCCGGACCCTCAGGCTCCTCCGGGTGACCGCGGGCCGGTCCGCCTCCGGGTGATCTCATGCCGGGCCGTTCTCCGGGCTCGGAGCCGGGCCGCCCGTTCGTCCGGCCGTTCGTCCGTCCGGCCGTTCGTCCGTCCGTCGACAGGGGAGGACGGCCCGGCCGTTGCGGAGCGGCCGTCAATCTCAGCCGACGCTTTCGTCTTTTTTCGGCATATCTCCCATATTGCGCACATTTCGTGCAATGAGAGGGGGTGACTCCGGCCTTCGACCGGCGGAGACCGGTGCCGTCCTGCCCGCGATGCGGAAGCGGAAAGAGGAGGACGCCTGATGGGCGCTTCACCGGCGACTCCGGCACCGGTCCGGCCTCTGCGAGGGCGTCCCCGGTCGATGGCCGCACTGCTGGCCTGCCTCCTGGCGGCCGTCGCCGCGCTCGGGGCCCCTGCGCGCGCCTCCGCGCACGCCCCTGCGCACGCCTCCGCGCACGCCCCTGCGCACGCCTCCGCGCACGCCCCTGCGCACGCCTCCGCGCACGCCGCGGCGGACGGCACCGTCACGGCCTGGGGGTACGACCTCGACGGTCAGGCCGATGTGCCCGCGGGGCTGGACGGGGTGACCCAGGTCGCGGCGGGCTACTACCACAGCCTGGCGCTGAGGTTCGACGGCACCGTCACGGCCTGGGGGTACAACGGCGACGGCCAGACCGGCGTGCCCGCCGGGCTGGACGGGGTGACCCAGCTCGCGGCGGGCTACTACCACAGCCTGGCGCTGAGATCGGATGGCACCGTCACGGCCTGGGGCGGCAACGACCTCGGCCAGGCCGGCGTGCCCGCGGGGCTGGACGGGGTGACCCAGATCGCCGCCGGCGCCTTCTACAGCATGGCGTTGACGTCCGACGGCACCGTCACCGCCTGGGGCGATGACGTCCACGGCCTGATCGGCGGGGCCGCCGGGCTGACCGGCGTGGCCCAGATCGCCGCCGCTCCGTACCACGCTCTGGCGCTGAGGTCCGACGGCACCGTCACGGCCTGGGGCATGAACGTGGAAGGCGAGACCGATGTGCCCGCGGGGCTGGGCGGGGTGACCCAGCTCGCGGCGGGCTACTACCACAGCCTGGCGCTGAGGTCCGATGGCACCGTCACGGCCTGGGGCGGCAACGACCTCGGTCAGACCAGTGTGCCCGCGGGGCTGGGCGGGGTGACCCGGATCGCGGCCGGCAGCCACCACAATCTGGCGCTGAGGTCCGATGGCACCGTCACGGCCTGGGGCGGCAACGACCTCGGTCAGACCAGTGTGCCCGCGGGGCTGGGCGGGGTGACCCGGATCGCCGCCGGCAGCCACCACAATCTGGCGCTGAGCAGGTCGGCGGCGGCTTTCCAGCAGGCGGCCAGGACGGTCACCGAGAACGCCGGGACCGTCCCCCTGACGGTCACCCGCACCGGCACCGCGTCCACCACGGTCGGCTACGCGCACACCGGCGGGCAGGCCGCTCCCGGATCCGACTTCGTCCTCACCCCGGGCACGCTGACCTTCGCCCCCGGCCAGACCACCGCGGCCGTCATGCTGTCCGTCCGCGACGACGCCGTTCCCGAGGCCGCGGAAACGCTCACCATCACGCTCTCCTCGTCCGGCGCGGGCGCCGAGCTGAGATCACCGGTCACCATGACCGTCACCGTCGCCGCCAGCGACCAGCGCCCCGACGCCCTGATCAGCACCTCCGCGGGCTCCGGCTACGTGGGCGACAACGTCTACACCGCCGGCGCGTCGGCGGCGCAGACCAGGACGACGACGATGCGCTGGACCGGGCGGACGCTCAGACCGGGCGGCTTCTACGTCCGCGTCCACAACGACGGCACCACGACCGCCGTCATCGCGGTCAGGGGCGGACGCGCCGCCGCAGGCTCCACGGTCCGCTACTTCTCCGGCAACACCGACGTCACCGCCGGGATGCACTCGGCCTCCGGCCTGCGCGTCGCCCTGGCGCGCGGCGCCCACCGGCTGATCCGCGTCCAGCTGGAGCTCTCCTCCGCCGTCCGCCCGGGATCGGTCCGCCACGTCGCCGTCTGGGGGACCTGGAACGGCGACGGGACGCGGAGCGACCTGGTCAGGGCGGCGGTCAAGGTGGTCCGCTGAACGTCGTCCGCTGAACCGCCGGGGGACGGCCGGCCCGGCCGGCGGAGGGCTCACCGGTCCGCGGCGACCGCCGCCCTGGCCTGCGCCGGGTCGTCGACGTCCAGGGCGAGCCGGGCGTCGTCGCGGCAGTGCTGCAGCGTACGGCGGGCCAGCGCGTCCCGGACCGGAGCGAGGCCGGGCGCCGACATGGACAGACTGGTGATGCCGAGCCCGGCCAGCACGGGAGCCAGGAGGGGGTCGGCCGCGGCCTCTCCGCACACCCCGACCGGCTTGCCCGCCGCCAGCCCGGCCTGCGCGCACCCGGCTATCAGGGCGAGCAGGCCCGGCTGCCAGGGATCGAGCAGGTCGGCGAGTTCGCCGTGCTGGCGGTCGGCGGCGAAGGCGTACTGGCTGAGGTCGTTGGTGCCGATGCTGAGGAAGTCGAGCCGCTCCAGCAGCCGGTCCGCCCGGAGGGCGGCGGCCGGGACCTCGATCATCACTCCGACGCGGGTGATCCCCCGCGCCCGCGCCCGCGCGGCGAAGTCGTCCGCCTCGGCGACCGTGGAGACCATGGGCGCCATCACCCACGGCTGCGCGCCGCTCGCGCGGGCGGCCGCGGCGATCGCGTCGAGCTGGGTGTCGAGCACGCCGGGCCGCCCGCGGGCGACCCGCAGCCCCCGCACGCCCAGGGCGGGGTTGGGCTCCGGGCCCGGGTCGAGGAACGGCAGCGGTTTGTCCGATCCCGCGTCGAGCGTACGGACGACGACCTTCCCGCCGGGGAAGGCCCGGAAGACGGCTTCGTAGGCCGCGACCTGCTCGTCGAAGCCCGGCTCCTCCCGGCGGTCGAGGAAGAGGAACTCGGTGCGGAAGAGCCCCACGCCCTCGGCGTCCACCCCCGGGACGAGATCGGCGGCGGAGCCGATGTTGAGCAGGAGCTCGACCGGGTGCCCGTCGGCGGTCCGGCCGGGACCGCGGCTCTCCGCCTGCCGGAGGCGGTCGGCGGCGGCGAGCCGCAGGATCCCGGCGGCCTCCTCCTCCCCGATGCCGGAGCGGACCTCCCCGGTGGTCCCGTCGACCGCCGCCCAGGTCCCCTCGCCGAGGTGCGCGGCACCCGGACAGGCGACCACGGCGGGCAGGCCGAGGGCGCGGGCGAGGATCGCGGTGTGGCTGGTCGGCCCGCCCTTCTCGGTGACCAGGGCGAGCACGGTCCCGGTGTCGAGACCCGCGGTGTCGGCGGGGGAGAGGTCCTCGGCGACGAGGACGAAGGGGTGGCCCGGATCGGGCACGCCGGGCACGGGCAGGCCGAGCACCGCGGCGACGGCCCGGTTGCGGATGTCGTCCAGGTCGGCGGCGCGCTCGGCGAACAGGCCGCCGGCCGCCAGCAGCGCCTCCCGGTGACCGGCGCAGGCGGCGTCGAGGGCGTGGACGGCGTCCATCCCCGCGGCGACGTTCTCCTGCACCGATTCGATCAGGCCCGGGTCGGCGGCGATGAACGACTGCGCCTCCAGGATCGCGCTCGCGGCCGGATCGGCCGCCGCCGAGGCGCGCGCCGCCAGTTCGGCGGAGACCGCCTGCAGCGCGCGCAGCGCCTCCGCGAGCTCCCGGTCCGGATCGGCCGCGCGGACCGGGTCCGGGAGCGGGAGCGGGCCCGCCATCCGCGCGATTCTGCCCGCCGCCCGCCCCGGCCCGACCCCGAGGCCGCGCAGCGTCCCGGCCGCGGTCTCAGGCATCCGGTGCCTCCTCGGCGTCGAGGTCGCGGCTCAGCAGTCCGGCCAGGGAGTCGAGCGCGGCGTCCGCGCCCGCTCCCTCGGCCTCCAGGACGACCTCGGCGCCGTGCCCCGCTCCGAGGGCCATCACGGCGAGCATGCTGGTGGCGGGGACGGATCTGCCCGCGCCGAGACGGATCCGCACCGGCACGTCCTGCGCCGCAGCGGCCTGCACGAAGAGCTTGGCGGGCCGGGCGTGCAGACCGGTGCGCGAGGCGATGACGACTGTCCTTTCCGGCATGTCCGGATTTCCTCTCTGGCGAGGTGGGGGTGGGGTCTGGCGTGGGGGGTGAGCCGGTGCGAGGGGCGGGCCGGCCTGAGGGTGGAGCGGGTGTCGGGGGGTGGGGGGTGGAGCCCGGCGGCTCAGGGCTCGACGGTGACCTTGATGGCCTCGCCGCGGCTGACGATGTCGATCCCGTCGAGGACCTCGGGGAGCGACAGCCGGTGGGTGATCAGGTCGGCCACCGGGACCGCTCCACCGGCGATCAGCTCCAGCGCCTGGGCGTTGTGCGCCGGACTGGACCCGTTGGCGCCGACGATGGTCAGCTCCCGGTAGTGCACCAGGTTGGAGTCGCACCGGATGATCGGGTGGTCCTTGGGCAGGCCGCCGAAGAAACTGATCCGCCCCTGCCGGGCCGCCATCCGCAGCGCCTGCTCCTGGGCCGCGCCGGCGGCGGCGGCGGTGATGACGACGTCGGCGCCCCGGCCCTCGGTCAGCTTGAGGATCTGCTCCACGGCATCTCCGGCGGACCCGGCGGCCCCGGGACCGCCGCCGTGCACGGCGGCGTCCGGCCGGACCAGGGCGGCGGCGGCCTCCAGCCGTCCGGCGTTGACGTCGACGAGGAACACCCGGGCGGCGCCGCGCGAACGCGCCAGCCGCACGTGCAGGCAGCCGATGGGGCCCGACCCCATGATCACCACGTCGTCGCCCTCGCCGACCCGGGCCAGCTCCTGGCCGTTGAGCACGCAGGCGAGCGGTTCGGCGACCGAGGCCTCGGCGAAGCCGACCCCGTCGGGGATGCGGTTGACGCCGTTCACCGCCAAGACCTTCGCGGGCACCACCATGTACTCGGCGAACCCGCCGTCGTAGTGGTAGCCCATCGACTCCTGGTTCGGGCAGACCGTCATCCGGCCCCTGCGGCACTCGCCGCACGTCCCGCAGGGGATCGCGGCGATCACCTGCACCCGGTCGCCCGGAGCCCACGCGCCGGTCCCGTCGACCACCTCGCCGGCGATCTCGTGCCCCATGACCCGGGGCGGCCTGATGTGGTGGTGGCCGTGCTTGAGGATCTTGGCGTCCGTGCCGCAGGTGGAGCAGTTGCGTACGCGGATCTTGAGCTCGCCGGGCCCGGCGACGGGCTCGTCGGCGTCCTCGACCCGGATGTCACCGGGGGCGTGGAAACGGGCGACCTTCATTCTTCTTCCTCCTCTATGGGTTCCAGCAGATTGAGCACCTCGGCGACCTCGTCCGCATCGCGGAGGGCCCGGGCGCGGTCGGGTTCCATCAGGATCCGGGCGAGCGCGGAGAGCAGCCGCAGATGGCCGTCGCCGCGGGCGGCGATCCCGACGCAGACCGTGACCCGCTCGCCGTCCCAGTCGACGCCGTCGGGGAAGCGCAGCACGCACAGGGCGTCGTGCCGGACGGCGTCCTTGGCCGTCAGGGTGCCGTGCGGGATGGCGACGCCCTCGCCCATGTAGGTCGAGACGCTGCGCTCACGCTCCAGCATCGCGTCGAGGTAGGAGGCCTCGACCGCGCCGACCTCCATCAGCACCCGGCCGCACTGCAGGATCGCGTCGTCGCGTCCGGTCGCCGCGGCGTCCAGCCGTACGGCGCGCGGGTCCAGGGGGAGCGGGACGGCCTCAGCCACCGACGGTCCCGCCCTTCTTGATGGTGTCGATGAGCCGCGTCACCGCGGGGTCGCCGATGAAGACCTGGAAGGGGACCAGCACGGTGCCCGGGGCCGAGGCCCTGGCCCGGTCGGCCAGCCCCGCGTGGCAGAGCACCACGTCGGCGTCGCCGGGGATGGAGTTGACCGGGGTGTGCACCACCTCGATCTGCTGGCCCTTGAGCTGGCGGCGGACCTGGGTGGCGAGCATGACGCTGCTGCCCATGCCCGCGTCGCAGGCCACGACGATCTTCCGGATGTCCTTGCTGTCGATGCCGGTCACGGCTCATGCCTCCTTGGATGTGGGTGCTGCGGCGGTCGCGGCCTCGGGGGCGGCCCCCTCCGGGGCTGTACCCGGCTCGGTCGCGGTGCTCGCGTCCGGAGCCTGCTCGGCGGCCGGGTCCTGCTCCTGGCCCCGGCCGAAGCCCAGCAGCACCGCCGCGACCGCGAAGGAGACCGCCGCGGCGACGAGGATGCCGGCGCCCGAGGCGAACCAGCCTCCCTTGGGGGTGACCGCGAAGTAGGCGAAGACGCTGCCGGGGGACGGCGGAGCCACCAGGCCGCCGCCGGTCAGGATGAAGGTGAAGACGCCCGCGGCGCCGCCGGCGATGACCGCGAGGATCATGCGCGGCTTCATCAGGACGTACGGGAAGTAGATCTCGTGGATGCCGCCGAGGAAGTGGATGACGATCGCGGCCGGGGTGCTGGGGCGCAGCGCCCGGGGGCCGAAGAACATGAAGGCCAGCAGCAGGCCGAGGCCGGGGCCGGGGTTGCTCTCCAGCATGAACAGGATCGACTTGCCCTGCTCGGCGGCCTCGGCCACGCCCAGCGGGCTGAGCACGCCGTGGTTGATGGCGTTGTTGAGGAACAGCACCTTGGCGGGCTCGATCAGGACCGAGGCCAGCGGGAGCAGGTTGTTGCCCACCAGCCAGCCGACGGCCTCGCCCGCCGCGCTGGTCACCGTCTCGATGATCGGGCCGATGCCCCACACGCCCAGCAGCGCCATGGCGCCGCCGATGATGCCGGAGGTGAAGTTGTCGACCAGCATCTCGAAGCCGGCCCTGGTCCGCTCCTGGGTGAAGCCGTCCACCAGCTTGATCAGGTAGGCGGCGAGAGGGCCGACGATCATGGCGCCGAGGAACATCGGCACCTCGGCGCCGACGACCACGCCCATGGTGGCGATCGCGCCCACCACGGCGCCGCGCTGTCCGTGCACCATCCGCCCGCCGGTGTAACCGATCAGGACGGGGAGCAGGACCTTGACCATCGGGTCGACGAGGGCGGCCAGGCCCTCGTTGGGGAACCAGCCCGTGGGGATGAAGAGCGCGGTGATCAGGCCCCAGGCGATGAAGGCGCCGATGTTCGGCATGATCATTCCGGCGAGGTGGCCGCCGAAGCGCTGGATGGTGGCTCTCACCCCGGTCCCCTGGACGGTGGGGGTGTAGTCAGTGCTCATGTGATTGGTGCTCCTTCCGGGGCGACCGGCGGGGGTGTGCCGGTCAGGGGGTGGTGGGGCGCTGCTGTCAGCCCCCGGCCTGCAGCGGCAGGGCCGGATCGGCGGTGAAGGTGCGGACGTGGTCGCGGCGGATGTCGGCCGGGCCGGGCATCCGGCTGCCGGGCAGCCCGACGGCGGCGGTCGCCCAGGCCAGTGCCTCGACCAGGGCGGCCTCGCCTCTGGCTCCGGCGGCCAGGAAACCGGCCAGCATGGCGTCGCCGGCGCCGACGGTGCTGCGGGGTTCGGCGACCGGGCCCTCGCCGTACCAGATCTGGTCGCCCTGGAGCAGGACCGCGCCGTCGGCGCCGAGGCTGGCCAGGACGGTCTCCGCTCCCCGGGCGCGCAGCACCGAGGCGGCCTCGATCGCGTCGCCGAGCGTGGTGATCGCCCGGCCGGTCGCCTCGGCGAGCTCCTCCCGGTTGGGCTTGACCAGCGCGGGGCCCGCCGCCAGGGCCGGCAGCAGCGCGGGTCCGCTGGTGTCGACCGCGACGAGGATCCCCGCGCGGGTGAAGCGGCGGCACAGCCGGGCGTAGATGTCGACCGGGACCTCCGGGGGGAGGCTGCCGGAGGCGACCACCCAGTCCGCCGAGTCCGCCGCGCCGAGCACCGCCTCGGCGAGGGCGTCCAGCTCCGCGGAGGACAGGGCCGTGCCCGGCTCGTTGATCTTCGTGACGGTGCCGTCGGGCTCGGCCAGCGTGACGTTGGACCGGGTCGGCCCGGCGACCGGCACGGTGACCATGTCGATGCCCTCGGCCGACAGCAGGGAGACGAGCCGCCGCCCCTCGTCGCCGCCGTAGGGGACGACCGCGCAGGAGCGGACGTCGTTGGCCAGCAGCGCGCGGGAGACGTTCACCCCCTTGCCGCCGGGGTCGAGGTGGGTGTCGGTGGCGCGGATGACCGCGCCGCGGGTCAGCGTCCCGACATCGATCGTCCGGTCCAGGCTGGGGTTGAGGGTCAGTGTGACGATCATGCCCGCACCACCTCGGGGCCGGAGGCCGCGATCTCGGCCGCCAGCGCGGCGTCCAGGCCGGTGTCGCTGATCACGAGGTCGATCTCCGCCAGCGTGGCGAAGCGGGCCAGATAGGTGTTGGTGAACTTGGTGTGGTCGGCCAGCAGCACGCTCCGCTGTGCGGCGCCGATCATCGCCCGCTTGATCGCGGCCTCGGCCGGGTCGGGCGTGGTCAGGCCCTTGGCCACCGAGCAGCCGTTGGCCGCCATGAACGCCACGTCCACGTGCAGGTCGGCCAGCGGGCGCAGGGCCCAGTCGTCGACGGTGGCCAGCGTCCGTCCGCGTACCCGGCCGCCGATCATGATCACATTGAGGCCCGGCCGGACGGCCAGGGCGGTCGCCAGGGGCGGGGAGTTGACGATGACCGTGAGCTCCCGGTCGGGGGGCAGGGCCTGGACCAGCCGGGCGGTGGTCGTCCCGGCGTCGATGATGACCGCGCCGTCCTCCGGGAGTTCGGCGAGGGCGGCCTTGGCGATGCGCTCCTTCTCCGCGGTCAGCACCTCGTCCCTGGCGGCCAGGGCGGGTTCGAAGCCCAGCCGCTCTACGGGGATGGCGCCGCCGTGCACGCGCCGCAGCACCCCGACCCGCTCAAGCGCGGTCAGATCGCGGCGGATCGTCTCGGTGGTCACGGCGAACTCCTCCGCCAGTGCCATCACGTCCACTCGCCCGGCCTCTCGGGCGCGCCGCAGAATTTCCTGCTGCCGCTCCTCGGCGTACATGGTGTTGATTCACCGCCGTTTCCGTGTTGTTTCGTATTTGTTTACACCCGTATGTGTGGGAGCACAAGAGGCCAAGGCAGGGCAGTTCGCCGGGCCGTCCCGCCGCCCCCGTGCGGGAGCCGGGCCGGGGCCGAGCAGGGGAGATCGTCCGCCGCTCGTCCCCTCCTGGCTTCCGCCCTCCCCGCGGGAGGTGACGGGCCGCCGCAGGGGGGCAGGAGAGCGGCATGCAGCACTATGACGTCGCGATCATCGGCGGCGGGCCCGCCGGACTCACCGCGGCCATGACGCTCAGCCGGTCCCTGCGCCGCGTCGCGGTGCTGGAGTCGCCGGCCGACCCGCGCAACGCGTGCTCGCACGGGGTGCACGGCATCCTCGGCCTGGACGGCGTGAGCCCCGCCGAGTACCGCGGCCGCGCCTGGCGCGACCTCGCCCGGTACGGCATGGCCGAACTCCTCGAGACCGAGGCCGCGGACCTGGTCCCCGGCCCGGGAGAGGAGGACGGGTTCGAGGTGGTCGCCGAGCACGGAGGTCCGCTCTGGGCCCGGCGGGTGCTGCTCGCCACGGGGATGACCGACGTCCTCCCCGAACTGGAGGGGTTCCGGGAGTGCTGGGGCGCGACCGTCATCCACTGCCCCTTCTGCTCGGGCTGGGAGAACCGCGAGCGCGCCTGGGGGGTGGTCACCGCCGACCCGGAGTTCGCGGCGAAGGCGCCCCGGGCGTTCGCCGCCTGGAGCGACGACGTGATCGTCTTCACCGACGGGGCGGCGCCGGAGGGCGATCCCGGCGTGGAGACGGTCACCGGGAGGATCCGCGGGCTGCGCCACGACGGCGGCGACCTGCGCGCGGTCGAACTGGACGACGGCGCGGTCGTCGAGCGGGGGACCCTGCTCTGGCAGCTCGACCAGCGCCCGGTCCCGCTGGTCTCCGGCCTGGCGAGGAACCGGGGCCTGGTCCTCCGCGAGGACTGCTACGTCAAGACCGACGGCTCCTGCCGTACCAGCGTCCCGGGCCTGTACGCCGCGGGGGACACCATCACCGAGACGCAGGGCGCGATCGAGTCGGCCGCGAGCGGCTCCACCGCGGCCTTCCAGATCATCGAGGACGAGACGGCGTGAGCGGAACCCCGGTGCGGCCGGGCATCAAGAGCCGCCGCGAGACCGTGATGCATCCGTGATGTGTCGGCCCCCCGTGCCGGGGCAGTCGGAGGGCGGCTCGAACGAGAGGGAGTGGGAACATGACAGCCACCGGCATCATCACCGCCATCGTCATCGGCGCCATCATCGGGGCCCTGGGCCGCCTGGTCGTCCCGGGACGGCAGGGCATCCCGATCTGGCTGACCGTCGTGATCGGCATCGTGGCCGCGCTCATCGGCACCGCCATCGCCGGGGCCTTCGGCGTCGCCAGCACCGGCGGCATCGACTGGATCGAACTGGCCCTGCAGATCGCCGTGGCCGCCGTCGGAGTCATCCTGGCGGTGAGCCTGTACGGCAGGCGCAGCGTCCGGTAACCGGCACCCGTCCCGGCGGGGACACCGCACGGACCCGCGCACGGCCCCGGTCCCGGCTCCCCGGGACCGGGGCCGCGGCCTGTCCGGGCGACACCAGGGACGGCCGGCCCGGGGCGCCCGTCGGCGGCCCGGCCGCGGTCGTGCACCCGGGCGGTCCGCCGGCACCCGGGCGGTCCGCCGCCGGGTCCCGCGGGGCGCGCGGCCGCACCGGCGCCGGTACGGTGATCCGCATGTGGCGGCTCAGTCCTTTCGAACAGCGGCTCTCGGCGGCGCGGAGGCGGGGGGACCTCGCCCTGTGCCTGAGCCTGCTGCGGGCGGCGGACTTCGCGATGCCGATCAGCGAGGCCGCGGCGACCGGCGACGAACCCGTGGCCTGGCCCACCCGGCCCGACCCCGAGCGGACCTGGCTGATCGCGTACACCTCGGAGGAGGCGCTGCGGACCGGCACCGGCGGCGCCGTGGCCCATCACCGGATCGTGCTGATGGTGGAACTCGCCGCGGGGTGGCCGGATCCGAGGTGGGGGCTGGCGGTCAACCCGGGGCTGGAGCCCTCGTTCCTCCTCGAGTCCGGTACGGTGGCCCGGCTCGCGGTGCCCACGCTCGCGCAGGACCACGCGGCCGAGCCGGGCGTCCCGATCGTGCAGAAGCTGCTGCGGCCGGCCCAGATCCAGGAGCTGCTCGACGGCGGCTCATGGGTGTCCGGATACTGCCACCACGCCCTCGACGTGGCCCACATCGCGACGCCCTCCGTCCTCGCCGAGGCGTTGCTGCAGGAGGACGCGATCACCGACAGGGGGGCGGTGAACATCCTGCGCTGGCCGGCGATCGGGTTCGACCTCTACCGGACGCCCTACGGCGGGGTGGACGAGGAGGGGATGCGCGCGGTGGCGGGCTGGGTGGTCGAGGAACCGCCCTTCGTGGGGATGGGACTGGTGCCGAACGTCGACCAGACGATCAGGGAGTACAAGGTGGCGGGGGTTCCGCTGCCGCACGGGGCGGAGATCGTCGAGCTGGGGGCCGACGGGGTGACCCGCCTGCGGGCGGTGTACGACGGGGACCGCGGGTGGCGGCTCGTTCCGGGGGCGGCGGAATGACGCCCCCCTTCTACCGTGTCCGCTGGGGCGGGCTCTGCCACCGGGCCGTCCCCGAGCTCCGGCCCGACGGGGTGTGGATGCGCCTGTGCGACCCGCCCCCGGACGGGGCGGACGAGGCGGACGGGGCGGGCGGGGAGCCGGCGTCCGGGCGGCGGGCCGGACCGGTGCCCGCCGCGGAGTGCGAGCGGGTCGACCTCGTCACGACGGTGTGCGAATGGAACGGCGCGCCCTTCCTCGTGCTCGCCGCGAGGGGGACCGAGCTGCTGCTGGAGTACCTCGGCGGCCTGGCGCCCGTGGCGGCGGCTCTCGGGCTGGAGCGGATCGAACGGGGCGTGCACCGTCGCTGGGTCGACCGCGACGAGGTGACGGGGCTCCGAGAGGAGGCCGTCGACCTCGACCTCGGGTGTCTTTTGTGAATTTTGGGATAATGGATGGCCAATGTGAGATAAGTTATCGACCGTTATTCGCGGTGAGGAAGGGACGACGTCTGTCATGGGGGACGGCGTGCAGCCGGTCGGGGAGCCGGACGTGGCGGGCATGCAGGCCTACGCCGACGAACTGCGCCGGACCTTCGCGCGGTTGCAGGACGACGGTCTGGACCGCCTCCGGGACGCGAAGACCGTACAGGTCACGGAGAAGTCCCAGGACGGCCTGGTCGCGGCGACGGTCGGTCCGCGCGGCGAGCTGATCCGTCTCGACATCGACCCGAGGATCTACCGCCGCCCCGACGCCCGGGCGCTGGCGGATGTCATCACCGGCACCGTCCACCGCGCGGCGGAGAGCGCGCAGCGGCGAGTCGTGGAGATCTTCGAACCGCTGATCCCGGCCGAGCAGATGCGGGCCTACCTCGACGGCGACGCGGAGGCCGCGATGGCGCGCCTGGCCGACCAGATGGCGGGGAGGGAGATTGGGCACCTCTGAACACGGGGTCCTCCACCTGGGGAGGACCATCGAGAACGGGATCTCCCAGTGGGAGGCCATGGCCTCCGACCTCGATCGGGCGTGGCGGGAGGTGTCGGCGGAGCTGAAGGGGCTCAACGAGGCCGCTCCGTGGGGGAGCGGACCCGAGGGCAGGGCGTTCGCGAGCCAGTACCTCAGGGAGGACGGCCCGGTGCGGCTGGTCGAGTCGGGGAGCGCGCTGGTCGGGCAGATCGTGGCCGCAGGGCCGCTGCTGCGCAGGACCATCGCCCATTCCCGCGCGACCGACGCCGCGATCGCCGAGGCTCTCGCCCGGGGTGCGAAGACCGTGGAAGCGTGACGGGTCGGCATGTCCGGTCGGGGTGACGTCAACTCCCAGTCCCCGGGCGGCCTGCCGTCGGAGGACGGCTTCGGCGGGGTGTCCGCCACCGACGTGCGGCCGGTCTGGGAGACGGAGAACCTGCCCGACTGGGCGGTCTACTGGCTGATCCCGATGCTCATGTCGGGACAGGCCTGGCCCGAGGCCAGCGAGAGCGGGCTGTGGAAGCTGAGAGACACCCACCAGCGGGCCGTGGAGGTGTACGCGGGCGCTTTCGAGCCGACCGGCGCGGCGGTGCGGACGATCTCGGCGGAGTGGGCCTCTCCCGCCGCGCCGGCCGCGTTCTCCCGGGTGGGGAGGATGTACGACGATCGGACCGGTGCGCTGTCCAAGATGGCCGCCCACCACCAGTACGCCCGTCAGTCGGACGCCTTCGCGCTGGAGACGCAGTACTCCAAGATCTCTATCAACGTGGCCTTCTGGGTCGCCGTCATCGCGATCTCCGCCGCGCTGCTCGCGGCGTTCTTCTCCGCAGGGGCGAGCGCGCCGCTGGTCGGCCCCACCGCGGCGGCCCTGCGCGCGGCGATCGGCAAGATCCTCGCGCGTCTGGGCATCGCGGCGGCGCGCCCGGCCGGGGTCGTCGTGGCGGGCAGGCTCACCACCCTCGCGGGCGGGTCGCTGGGCGGCCGGCTGGTGTCCGGCTCGCTGATGCGCGAGCTGGTCGAGGAGATCGGTGAGGAGACCTTCATCGACGCCTACACCCAGTACCAGCAGCTGCAGATGGGGACGCGGACGAGCTGGGACTGGGACAAGACCAAGGCCGCGGCCGTGGGGGCCGGCGCGGGCGCCGTCGTCGGCACCAAGCTGGGCGGCCCGGTCTCCGGGCTCGTCAACGGCATACCGGGGATCGGCCGGCTGAACCGGGCGGCGGGCGACCTGCCGGGATGGGGCAACGCGTTCCTGCGGTTCCCCGGACGCGCGCTCAACACCGGCGTGAACAACGTGGCGGCCTCGCCCGCGGGCAGCTTCGTCGCCAACGGCCTCGTGTACGGGCGGTGGGAGCCGCCGACGGCCGAATCGCTCGTCGGCGGCTTCATGGGCGGGATCGGCCGCACGAACACGATCAGCCCGTTCGATCCCAGCGTCGCCGGGGCGCTGCTGAACCCCGGGGCCGCGCTGAACTCCGCGCTCGACGCCGCGGCGGCCACCGACCTGGCCCGCGCCGAGCCGGGCGCGGCCCCCGCCGGCCCGGGTCCCGGAGCGGGCCCGCAGGCGCATCCCGACGGGCCGGACGGTTCCGGCGCGGCGCGCTCCCCGGGCGGACAGGTCCCCCTCGGGGGCGCCCAGGGCCCGGGGACGCCCGGGAACGGCCAGGGGTCCGGGGGCGCTCGGGGCGAGGCCGCCGCAGGGGGGCCGCAGAGCGGTCCCGGCCGGCCGGGCGCGGGGCCGCGGGTGAGCGGGATCCAGCCGCCGGTCCCGCCGACCGCCGACCCGCCCCCCGCACCGCGGTCCGGATCCGCCGCGGCCGACCCGGTGCGGGCGGGGCAGGAGTCCTCTTCGGACGGAACGCCGGACAGAGCACCGGACGGAACGCCGGACAGAGCACCGGACGGAACGCCGGACAGAGCACCGGACGGAACGCCCGACGGAACGCCGGACAGAGCACCGGACGGAACGCCGGACAGAGCACCGGACGGAACGCCCGACGGAACGCCGGACAGAGCACCGGACGGAACGCCCGACGGAACGCCCGGCAGGGCGCCTGACGCCGGGCAGAGCCGGCCGGGGGAGGCCGCGTCCGGTCCGGAGGCCGTACCGGACCGGGACGGGGAGGCCGCGCCCGGCCGAGGCCTGGCGCCCGACCGGGAGGCCGCATCCGATCCGGAGACCGTGCCCGGGCAGAGCCGGACGGGCCAGGACGCCGTGCCCGGGCAGAGCCGGACGGGCCAGGACGCCGTGCCCGGGCAGAGCCGGGCGGGCCAGGACGCCGCGGCACCGGCGCCCGGCGGAGCGCGGGAGACCGTGCTCGCCGCGCCGGTCTCCTCCGACGCGCCGTCGGCGGCCGTCCCGGAGCAGGCCCGTCGGGCGGACGACCACCCGTCCGCGCCTCGCGGGCGGGTGGCCGCCGCCGACGCCGCCGTGCACCTCGCGGGCCCCGGCGGCTCCGGGACCGCTCCCCGGAGCATCGACGGCCTCATCAACAGGAGGCCCGCCGCTCCCCCGGCGGGGACGGGCCACGCCGCTCCCTCCGCGGGGACGGGCCACGCCACGCGGACGCCGAAACTCACCATGGAATCGCCGCCCCGGCCCGGCCAGGCTCTGGCCGGCGCCTACGACCCGCGCGACGTGCCGCAGGCCCGCCACTGGGAGGGACTGCGGGGATCGGTCGACCCCGAGCCGATCACCGTCTCCCGTCCGCCCGCCTCGGCGGCGGTCCGGACGGAGGCGCGCCGGCTGCTCGTCCCGTGGAAGGGGCGGTCGCATCCCGTCACCGAGATCACCCTCCGGGTGGGCTACCTGGCGGATCCCCGGCTGAGCCCGGAGGAGATCGCCGCCGCGCGCGCCCGCCTGCTCGACGGCGTGGACCTCTACTGCAACCACCAGCATGCGCTCCCCGACGGGTCGCAGCTGCACGTGCGGGTGGAGTTCGAGGCGGTACCGGAGTCCACCCCGCCCGGCGAGGCCGTGCTCCTGCATCCCGGCACCGGCACGCGCGCCGTCGACTTCGCGGACCGGCGGAGCTGGTACGGAGACGGCGACGTGATCCCCACTCCGCTGGACCAGCTGGCGTCCTACCGCTCCCGCGCCCCCATCCACTACCTGAGCTGGTACGCGGAGATGGAACCGGTCGTCTTCGCCCATGAGGCGATGCACCTTCTGGGCCTGAGAGACGAGTACGTCGACGCGCAGGACCACGACCGCCGCGACCTGGGCGCCGCCCGGGTCCGCGCCGACGGCAGCCTGATGGGCCAGACGGTGCTCCTGTGGTCGCGCGGCCACGTCGTGCTCGACCGGGACGGCCGTACGGTGCCCGAGACGGTCGGCCTGCACGACCGCCACCTCGAACACGTCCACGCGCTCCTGCCCGGAGGCGACCGGAACCCCGCGGCGCCGCCCGCCCACGGGCCGCAGACCGAGGCGCGGACCGAGGCGCGGCCCGAGCCGCAGCCCGAGACGCGGACCGGGCCGCAGCCCGAGACGCGGCCCGAGACGCGGACCGAGGCGCGCGCGGAGGAGTGGTCGCGTCCGGACTACGAGCTCGGGCCCCGCCTGCCGGGCAACACGGAGCGGCTGCTCACCGACTTCCCGCCCGACGGCCGCCCGCTCCTGGACCACCTCAGGCGCCTGGAGCGCATGGACGCGCTGTTCGGCGGCGACCGGCCGCCGACGCCGCGGGACCTGGCGTACACGGACGCGCTCGTCCTGACGGCCCAGGAGGTCTACGGCACCGGGCCGGAGCACTCCTTCACCGTCACCGAGCTCGCCCGGTTGAAGCACCTGTCCGAGCTGCTGGCGGGCGACGCCCTTCCCCGGACGGACCTGATGCGCGAGCAGGTCAACGCGCTGCTGGGCCGGGACGCCGGCGCGCCGGTGGAGGACCACACGATCCGCACGCTGGCGGGCGTCGCGGCCGGGGCGGCACCCGGTCCAGGGGAGACCGGCGCGGACGCGCTGCGCAGGGCGCTGCGGGAGCGCACGGACTCGCTGAGCGGCGTCCTGGAGCTCCGCCGCGCCGGGATCGGGGTTCCGCAGGACCTCACCGCCGGGTTCCGGTCGAGTCTCAGCCCGGCGGGGGACCGGAACCCGGACCGCGAGCCCCGGCTGTTCCTGAGGTTCTGGCGCGACCTGATGGGGCAGGTGCAGGCCGAGGCCCACCGCCGCGGAACGGCGCCGCTCGACGAACTGCAGCAGTTCGCCCTCCAGCGCGCACTCGGCAGGATCTTCTCCGCGAACCCGGACGACTGGATGCTCAAGGGCGGCCAGGCGATGCTCTCCAGGAACCCGGGCGGGCGGGCGAGCACCGACATCGACCTCGTCAGGATGTCGGGGGACACGGATCCGGACGCGATGGCCGACGAGTACGAGGCCGCGCTCACCCGCGACCACGGGGACTGGCTGCGGTTCGAGCGGGAGTCCAGGGCGTACATCCTGCACGGGAAGGCCGTCAGGATGGCGCACACGGTCTACTGCGGCGACATGGAGATCATGCAGCTCAGCGTCGACCTCGCCCCGCCCCGCACCCGGCCCGTGTGGAAGGAGCCGGACATCATCTCCTTCCCGCAGCAGATCCTCTCGACCGGCCACCCGGACGAGAGCCCCCGCCTGCGGGTCATCTCCTACCACGACACCCTGGCGCACAAGGTCTCGGGCATCTACACGCACGGCATCAGAACGCTGGAGACGCGGTGCGACGACTGCACCGCCCGCGGCGGCGGCCTGTTCAGCTGCAAGTCGGGCGACCTGCCGTACCGGTGCCAGGACCTGGTCGACATCCTGATGATCATTTCCAACTCGTCGTGGGACGGGCCCGCCACGCACGCCATGCTGCACGCCGAGTTCGCCTGGCGGCTGGAGCAGGGCGAGCGGCTGGAGGTGCCGGAGGCCTTCGAGATCCCCAACCCCGACTGGGTCCGGAAGTTCGACCAGTACGCCAGGACGACGCCCGGCCTGCCGTACGCCACGCTCGCCGAGGCCGTTCCGGTGGCGCAGGCCTTCCTCGATCCCCTCCTCGGACCGGAGACGCCCCCGCCGAGCCGGTGGGACCCGGCCCTGCGCCGGTGGGCGGAGGGCGAGGACACCGCGGTCCCCGCCGGTCACCCGGACCACAGGGACCACAGGGACCACAGGGACCACAGGGAGACGGCCGAACCGGCCGTGACACCGCGCGGCCCGCGACTGGAGATCCCCGCCGACGCGCCGGCGTCGGCGGTCCACGCCGCCCCGGACATGATCGAGCGGTGGGACGCCCTGGCGGCGGGAGGACTCGACGCGGAGCTGCGGCGGCTCGGCGAGCGCACCGACCTCCCGCCCGCGCAGAAGATCGAGCTCATCCGGGGGCGGCTGATGTACGACGGCGCCTACACCGAGCTGACCCGCATCCCCGGTCCGGACAACGAGAACCTCAAGCATCTGCGGTTCTACGCCCACCAGCGCGGCGAGCTCTACAGCCACGCGGCGGCGCTGATGGCCGACCCGGACACGACGGTCGAGATCGCCTTCGAGCCGGACCGCGCCTTCAAGACCTACCAGTGGGAGGCGCACCAGGCCCATGTGGCCCACCTGGCCGCCGTGCCGGACGGGCTCACCGCGGACCAGGCCAACGCCGCGGCCATGCGCCGGCGGGTCATGGGGCAGAGCCCCGTCGGCACCGATCCCGCCGCCCTGGTCGACGACCTCCTGGAACTGCACGCCCAGCCGTTCCGGGACGCCCTGCGCCTGCGGCAGCGGCTGATCGGCGACTACGGCGTCGAGCCCCACCGGATCCGGCTGGTGCTGGCGAACGCCGGTCAGAAGAGCCACTACGGCGAGTCCCGGTGGATGCGGGCCCAGCTCTTCACCCTGCAGGCGATCCGGACCGATCCGGACGGGACCCGGCAGCGCATGGTGGACAGGATGCTCGGACCGGACGAGGCGACCGCCGCGGACCGCGCGGCGCGCGCGCAGGCCGTGGTCGACCGGCTCCGTGAAGCCAACGGGGGGGCGGAGCGGTACGCCCTGCTCTGGGTCCGGGACACCCGGGGCCAGCCGATGGGCGGAAGACACGGACCGCACCTGGACACCCGGCCCGAGGTCCTGCGCCAGACGATCGAGGTGCTGCGCGAACGGCAGCCCGGGCGGCGCGTCGTCCTCCTCGGCGACGACGTCTTCGCGGGCCGCCCCGGCCTGGAGGAGGCGTGGCGCGCCGAGGGCGTGCTGGACGGGGTGGACACGCGGACGCTGGTGGAGTTCTGGGACGCCGCCCGCAACGGCGGGCGGGCGCTGAACTACGCCGAGCAGGCCCTGTTCTTCCACCGCCTGACGACCCTGAGCGACGTGGTCCAGATCGGCATGGAGAGCGGCGCACTGGAGATCCCGGCGATGCTCGGCGTGCCCACGGTCTACTTCGAGGCCAGGGAGCACGACGGGAACAAGGGCAACCGCTGGCTGCTCTACTGGCAGGACTGGGCCTTCGGCCGGTCGGAGCAGGTCCTCGACGATCAGGGGAACCCGCGGTTCGACCGGATGGGGCGTCCCGTCAGGAGGTTCCACGTCACGGAGACGAGCAGCGCCCCGCTTCCCGCGATGCGGCGGATGTCGTTCGGCCCCGACCTGCCCGACCCGGCCAACCGGAGGGGGCAGCCGGTCGCCGTCTACCAGCCGGCGCGGGTAGCGGTCGCCGCCGACCGGATCGACAGGCTCGTGAGCACCGGCGAGCTGGACCGGTGGTCGCTGCGGCTGGGCCGCAGCAGCCCGATCGACGGAGAGCGCTGGGTCCCCTGGACCGAGGAGGACTGGAAGCGCAGCGCGTACTACGCCGAGCAGCTCCGCCGGTGGCTGCGCACGGACGCCGCGACGCCGGAGGAGGCCGGCCGCAAGTGGCACGGCGTCCGGCTCGCCCTGCTCGGCGTGCTGGAGCCGCGCTTCACCGTCGACCACGAGTACGAGGGCGTCTCCATCGCGCATCCGTACACCGTCCTGCACGTCGAGCGTTCCCGGCTCGACGCCGACGCCGTCCGGATCTCCCGGGCCTACGACGCCGATCCGGCCGAGCGCGGCACCGCCGTCGCGGAGGCGCTCAGGCCGCTGCTCGACTCGTCCGATCTCGCCCGGCGGGCCCTCGACGACCTGCGGCTGTTCCGGCTGGAGCCGGCGGAGTGCGCCGCGCTGGGGGAGGAGATCGACCGGGTGACCGGGCCCGTCGTCCCGCCGTACGCGGCGCGCCTGGACTCCCCCCTCGGGGCCGGAGAGCCGACACCGCGGGAGGTGCTCGAACGGTTCGACCCCTCCGCGGTGGGGCTGCCGCACGTGACGGCGGAGCAGGCCGCGGAGTACATCGCGCGGCACGCCGCGGCCCGGCCGTGGCTCGCCGCCGCCGCGGGCCTGGACCCCGCCGTCCAGCGGGTCCTGGTCGCGGTCGACCAGGGGCAGGGGCACCCGCTCGTCCGCCACGAGGGGTTCGCCGCCGCCGAGGGCCGGCTCTGGGCCCGCCTCGTGCACCTGGAGGACCCGGCACAGCTCGACGACGACAAGCGGGCCCGCGGGATCGACGCGTTCAAGGTGGGCGACCGCCCGCACCGCTGCGTCGACCTGACCACGGCGATCCACGACCCCGCGGCCTTCGCGGTCCTCTTCGCGCGGACCGTCGAGCATCCGCGGGTGCAACGGGCCCTCGCCGTCCCCCTCGACCCCGACCGGCGCCCGGACCGGGTCTCCCTGCCGCTCGGCGAGGTGCTCGGCCCCGACGGGCACCTCTACTGCTCCGGATACCGGCTCACGCCGGTCGACGGCAGTCTGGAGACCGCGATGGCGAACCGGGACAGGTGGGTCAGGGAGCGCAACACCCCCGGGCAGGCGCCGTCCGTGCCGGAGCCGAAGGCCGTGCCCGTGGAGAGCTTCGCCGGAGGCACCGTGGAGATCTTCTTCCAGCCGAACCGCCGGGGCGACGGGTACGAGATCACCACGCTGTTCGTGGACCCGCCGTGACGGATTCGGTGCTGCTGCGCGTGTGCGCCACGTACTGCCACCCCGAGGCGGACGAGGGGGCCTACGACGGCCTGAAGCGGCTGGCGAGGCGGCCGGACGACGCGGAGATGGCGCAGTTCAAGGCGGAGCTGCGCCGCGCCCTCGCGGCCCCCGCCGAGGCGCCGCCGCTGTACCGGGCGGTGAGGTACGGCGACGGCGACGTGGAGAGCTTCCTGCGGCGGCTCTGGCGGGATCTGTATCCCGACGAGCCGGTGCCTAGCCGATCCGGGCGATGATCTCGGCGGCGATGTCCCGGCTCAGGGTCTCGTCCGGGTCGTGCGCGGCGCCGGCCTCCGAGATGATCCGGGCCACCGCGGGCCGGACGGCGGCCACCCTCTCCGGGCGGGTCAGCAGGGCGTGGCCTCGCCGGTTCCGCGGGGAGAGGGCGGCCGGGTCGAGGTCCGGGAGGAAGTACGCCACGAACTCGCCGCCTCCGTCCGGGAAACCGTGCCGCCCCGCCAGGGGGACCAGGTCCGCGTGGATCGCGCGCAGGTCGACGAGGTCCCTCAGCACCGCGTCCATGAGGATCCGGCGGAGGTCGCCGTGGTCGGTCCAGTCCGTCGCGAGATCGACGACGGTGCGGTGGGGGGTCGTCACCGCGACCCCCTCGACCACGGTCACGTCGTCCGGCGCGAGGCGCCCGAGGTGGATCTTCGTCGCCCGGGGGGCGTCGAGCGCCTCCGGAGAGGTGAAGGTCATCAAAGGGCTCGGCACGGAACCCAGTCCGTGCAGGCGGCAGGCCGACTCATGTGAGAGCACGGCGTCCTCGACGGCCGAGCGGGGCCGCTCCCAGCGGTAGAGCTCGGGCAGGAGCGCCAGCCAGGCGGCCTGGGGGTAGGCGTAGCGCGGCCCCGCCGACGACCACGCGAACCGGTACACCGCCCAGTCCAGCTCGACGAGCAGCGCGCTGTCGACGAAACGGGTGAGAGCCGACCGGTCGACGCCGAGCCGGCCGACCTGCGCCGCGGTGATCAGCCCGCCCTGGCGCGCGCCGACGGCCGACAGCTCGGCGAACCGCTCTTCCCACATCGCTGCTCCTCACCCACGTCCCCGCGCGGCAGATCGCCGGTGGCCGACCTGGCCCGCGCGACCCGAACCGGAGCGCACATGATCCCAGGCGGAGGCGCACGCGGGCAACGGAGCCGGCGGCCGGTCGCCGCGCCCGGGGATCAGCCGCTCTTGCGCCGGAAGGAGCGCCTGCCGGAGGCGGGGCCGTGGGCTCCGTGGATCTTCGAGTCGCTCCTGCCCCGGCCGCCTTCGCCCGCTCCCGCCTGGGAGAGCTTCTTGCGTTCGAGGGCCTCGCGGAACCGGCGCTTCATCTCGTCCTCGGAGCTCTCGGGCTGCGAGTCGGGGTTCTCGGGTTCTGGGGTGATGTCGGGCATGCGGACCTCCTGGTCACCGGCGGGCAGTCCAACTCCGGCCCGGCCTGATCATCATCATCTCATGTCCGAAACGGGCCTCTCGACGGGCGGGCGGGATCGTCCGGGCGCCGCCCGCCCGCCTTCGGCCGGACCGGCTCAGTGCAGGCCGATGGCCATCAGGAAGAGCAGTCCCGCGATGTGGCCGATGACGACGAACACGATGATGAAGACGAACAGGAACTTCGCCGGCCCGTGCTCGAAGTGCTTGCCCTCCGCGAGCGGCTTGCGCTTGGCCTCCCGCTCGGCGATCCGCTCCTCGATGGGCTTGCTGTGGAACATGAGGCTCCTCTGACGGGCCGGATGCCGGGGAGATGACGGCCTGTATTGCAAATGTTATTCAATGTCATTATATGGGTGTTTCGATGGACATGTCGGCTGATCCCGGCTGTCCGGCGATCCGCCGTCCGTACCGCTGAAGTCGTCCGTGCCGCTGAAGGGTTCCGCCCGTGCCGCGGGGGGACGCGCCCGTGCCGCCGGACGGCGGCGCGAGGCCGGGGAAGGCGGGGGAAGGCGGGTACGGGGCCGGGCCGCTGGGGATGTCCGTGCTTCGACGGCCGGGGATCGGTGGGTTGCTCCATCTTCATCCGGGTATGTTCCTTCCGCTGTTCGCGCGCCCGGTCGCGTCGGGGGACGGCGCGGCGGCCGCGGCCGGGACGTCCCGGCCGCACAGGCCGACCCGGGAGGGCGGGACCTGCGGCGCGGGGCGGAGGGGATACCGCCTACGATCGTGAGGCGTCCGGACAGGAGCCTGCCGAACCGCAGGACCTTCAACAGACGCCGGAGCGCGTGGTCGCCGCAGCGGACGACGTGCGACGGTGCCCCATATCGAGAGGAACGGGAAGACGTCATGGCTGGAAGTCACGGAGGAAGCCCCAAGTCTTGGCTCGCGGTGATCGTCATCCTGGCGGGATTCACGGTCGGCGGCGTGGCCCTGTGCTTCGGCCCCAACTGGCCGCTGGTCTGGGCGGGGGCCGGCATCATCGCGGTCGGCGGCGTGATCGCCCTCCTCGTGGACATCTTCTCCGACGTGATCGTGGACGCGCCGCGCGTGCTCGCGTCGGAGAAGGTCGACCGCAAGGGCTGAGCCGTGTGCCCGCGGGCGCCGCTACGCCCCGCTGAGGGCCTCCTCGACGGTGGGGGAGAGCTCGAAGGCGGGGCGTAGTCCGGTGATGGCCAGGATCCGCTCCAGGACGCCGTGCACGCCGGCGAGCACCAGGCGGGTGCCCAGGTCGCGGCTGCGGTGCAGGGCCCAGATCAGCTCGGCGATCCCCGCCGAGTCGCAGAAGGTCAGGCCGGTGACGTCGACGACCACGGTGGCGGGGGCGCAGGACTCCCAGACCCCGGTCAGCTCGGCGCGGAAGACGGGGGCGTGGGCGTAGTCGAGTTCGCCGCCCGCCCGGACGACGAGCGCGGTGTCCAACCGGTGCGACGAGACGGTGAAGACGGTCATGGTCTCAGCTCCTCCGCCCGCGGGGGGCAGGGCGGGCTGTCTCTGTCCTACCAGTTCGGCGGACCCGGTGGGGGGAGACGGGGACCGGGAATGACCCGGCGGAGCCGCTCGGAGCGGTCCGCTCCGCCGTACCGCAGGGTCCGCGCCCGCCTCCGGCGAGGGAGCCGGGAGGGGGCCGGGGCCGCGGCGGGCCGTGGTCGGGCAGGCGCCGACGGCCCGCTCCGCGAGGGCGCCGGTTACTCGACCACCAGGTCCACGGGGATGTTGCCCCGGGTGGCGTTGGAGTAGGGGCAGACCTGGTGGGCGGCCTCGACCAGGGCCGTGCCGGCCTCCCCCTGGAGCTCGTCGGGGAGCTCCACCCGCAGCGTGACGACCAGGCCGAAGGCCTCGCCCTCGGCCCGCAGGCCGACCTCGGCGGTCACCGAGGCGTCGGCGACGTCGAGCTTGCGCCGGCGGGCGACCAGGCTGAGCGCGCTGGCGAAGCAGGCGGCGTAACCGGCCGCGAACAGCTGCTCGGGGTTGGTGCCCTCGCCCGAGCCGCCGAGCTCCTTCGGCGGGGCCAGCCGGACGTCCAGCCGGTTGTCCGAGGAGACCGCCCGTCCCTCGCGGCCGGCGGCGGTGGCGATGGCGGTGTAGATCGTGCTCATGGGGACCTCCGTTTGATGGCGCACAATTAGGTTGTACGTAACTAGATTGTGCACAATTTAGTTGTCGGAAGTCAACCGGTATGCTGGGCAGGGTGAAGTTGCTCCTGGAGAACCAGCTCTGTTTCGAGGTGCACGCCACGGCGCGGGCGCTGGACGGCGTCTACCGCGCCCTGCTGCGCGACCTCGGCCTCACCTACCCGCAGTACCTGGCGATGATGGTGCTCTGGGAGCGTGAGCCGGTCACGGTCAAGGAGCTCGGCACGGCCCTGCGGCTCGACTCGGGCACGCTCTCGCCGCTGCTGAAGAGGATGGAGGCGGCCGGGCTGGTCCGCCGGGAGCGCAGCGCCGCCGACGAGCGCTCGGTGCTCGTCCGGCTCACGCCCGCCGGAGCCGGGCTCCGGTCGCGCGCCGAGGAGGTCCCGGAAAAGATCTACGCGGCGACCGGCCTCGGCCTGGAGGAGCTCGTGGCGCTCAAGGCCACCCTGCGCCGGATGACCGCCTCCCTCGACGAGGCCGTCCTCGCCTGACCCCGCCCCGCCGGGTGCCGGGGGACGGGCGGCCGCACGGGGTCCGCGGCGTCCTCCTAGCGGTGGTCGATCGGGCGGTCGGCGGTGGGCGGGGTGAAGGCGGTGGGCGGAGGAGAGGCGGAGGACGCGGGGACGCCGTCGGCGGGCCGGCCGCCGCTGCCCCGCTCCGGGGAGGACGGGTGGACGGGCAGGGTGACGGTGACGGTGGTGCCCTGGCCGGGTGCGGAACGGGCGCCGATCGTGCCGCCGTGGGCCTCGACGATGGCCTTGCTGATGGCCAGGCCCAGGCCGGTGCCCTGCACCTGGTTGTCGTAGGCGGTGGAGGAGCGGAAGAAGCGGGTGAACAGCTTGTCCTGCTCCTCCGCCGGGATGCCGACGCCGGTGTCGGCGACGGCGACGGTGACGGCGTCTCCGCCGTGCTGGGCGCTGACGGTGACCGCACCCCCCCGCGGGGTGAATTTGACGGCGTTGCTGAGCAGGTTGAGCAGCACGCGCTCCAACTGGGCGCCGTCGCCGTACAGGCGGGGGAGGGCCGGCCGTACGGCGAGGGCCAGGCCGACCTCGGCGGCGGTGAAGGCGGGCTGCACGGCGACGCAGCAGCTCTCGATCAGGCCGGTCACGTCGAGTTCGCCGCGGTTGAGGGCGAGGGCGTCGTTGTCGATGCGGGCGAAGGTGAGCAGATCCTCGATCAGGCTCAGCAGCCGCTTGCCCTCGCTGTCGATGATGCCGATCACGCGCTGCTCGGCCGGCCCGAGCCGGCCGATGTAGCCGTCGGCCAGCAGTTCGGTGTAACCGCGGATGCTGGTCAGCGGAGTGCGCAGCTCGTGGGAGACGGTCGCCAGGAACTGGTTCTTGAGCCGGTCGAGCTCCTGCAGTTCGGCGTTGGAACGGGCCAGGTCCTCGGCCTGGCGCTGCAGCGCGGCCCGCGCCGAGCGCACCTCGGCCTCGATGGTCTTCTGGCGGGTGATGTCGGTGTACATGGCGCCGACGGCGTGGACGCCGCCGTCGGGATCGGGCACCGGGTAGCGGGTGGACAGGTAGACGCGCTCCCCGTCGGACGTGGTGATCGTCTCTTCGGCCTCCAGGGTGGTGTGCAGTCGCAGGCAGCGCGTGTCGCGCCGGCTCAGGTCGGCCGCCAGCGGGCCGAGCGGCAGCTCGCGCGCCGTCCGGCCGATCACCTCCTCCCGGGTGAGGTCGAACAGGCGCTCGAATTCATGATTGATCGTCAAGAACCGGCCGTGTGGGTCGGTGAGGTAGAACATCAGCGGGGCGGCGTTGACCATCGCGTGCAGGACCGCGGAGCTCTCCTGCGCGGCCCGCTCGGCCCGGCGGCGCTCCGTCTGCAGCCGGTGCTGGTCCAGGGCGTGGTGCACGGCCGGGCCCAGCCGGGTCAGCCGGTCCTTGAGCAGGTAGTCGACCGCGCCGTGGCGCAGGCACTCCACGCATGCCTCCTCCGTCATCATGCCGCTGACCACGATGACGGGGACGTCGCAGGAGGCCTCGCGCAGCAGCCGCAGGGCGTCCAGCGCGGTGAACTGGGGCATGGAGTAGTCGGCGATGACGATGTCGGGCCGGTCCTGGAGTTCCCTCAGGAAGTCCTCCGGGCCGTCCACCCGCCGCCAGTCGGGAGCGAAGTCGGCCAGCCGCAGCTCCAGCGCCAGCAGTTCGGCGTCGTCGGGGTTGTCTTCCAGGAACAAGACGTTCAGCGCAGTGGACATGGCCGGTCCTGGGGGTAGCGGCCGGCGGGGGCGGCGGGACGGTCGCGGACCGGCGGCGCACTGGGGTCAGGCGGCGGTGTCATGGGCGGGCTCCTCGGTCGTGGACGGGTCGTCGCCGTCGGGGTGCAGACGGAAGAAGAAGGCGGCGCCCGCGTCGGGGGCGGCCTCGGCCCAGATCCGCCCGCCGTGGCGGTGGACCACCCGGGCGGCCAGGGCCAGGCCGATGCCGGTGCCCTCGTAGTCCTCGGCGCGGTGCAGGCGCTGGAAGACCTGGAAGAGCTTGTCGGCGTAGCGCATGTCGAAGCCGGTGCCGTTGTCGCGGACGGCGTACACGACGTGCCCGGAGGCGTCGCGGTGGCTGCCCACCTCGATCTCGGCGCGCTCGCGGCCGCGGGTGTACTTGACGGCGTTGCCGAGCAGATTCATGATCACATGCCGCATCAGGCCGGGGTCGGCGTGCGCGGTGGGAAGGTCGGAGACGGTCAGCGTGATGTCCCGGCCGGCCCGCTCGGCGGCCAGATCCCGCCAGGCCTCGGCGACCACGTCCCCCATCGCGACCGGGCGGAAGGACATGGCCTGGCGCTGCAGCCGGGAGAAGGCCAGCAGTCCGTCGATGAGCTGCCCCATCCGCTGGGCGCCGTCCCTGATCTTGTCCAGGTAGCGGCGGCCGCTGCCGTCCAGCCGGTCGGCGTGGTCCAGCATCAGCATCTTGGCGAAACCGTCCACCGAGCGCAGCGGGGCCCGCAGGTCGTGGGAGACGCTGTAGGAGAACGCCTCCAGCTCGGCGTTGGCCTGCCGCAGCGCCTCGCTCTGGGCCTGCAGCTGGGCGGTGCGCTCGGCGACGCGCTGCTCCAGTTCCGCGTTGAGCCGGCGCAGGTCGGTGTTGAGGTCCTCGATCGCCTGCGCCGCCCGCCGGCGCTCGGTGATGTCGTGGAAGACCGCCACCGCCCCCCGCCGGCCCCGGGGCAGGTCCAGTGGCCGGGCCGAGACCGAGACGACGATCCCCTCCGGGTGGGCGGGGTTGCGGATGACCATCGACCTCTCCTCGCTGGCATGGCCCGCCAGGGCGCGCGCCAGCGGTAGCTGCTCGGCGGGGAACGGGTCGCCGTCGAGGGTGCGGATCCCGTAGTGGGCCGGCCAGGTCTCGGCGCCGTCGCGGTCCTCGGAGACACCGAGGATGGACGTGGCGGCGGGGTTGTTCAGCAGGAAGCAGCCGTCGGCGTCGACGACGCCGACCCCGTCGCTGATGTTGTCCATGATCGTCGTCAGGAGCGCGGCCTGGTGGCGGGCCTCGGCCTCGGTCCGGCGGAGCTCGGCGGTGGCGGCCGCCACCTGCGCGCGGGCCCGGGCACGGGAACCGGCCAGCACCGACACCAGTACCGCCAGCAGCAGCGTCAGCAGCAACCCGGCCCCGGTGATCACGGTGGACAGGTGGGCGCCGCCGTTGAGCGTGGCCCTGTCGGTGCCGACCGTCAGCCACCACCGCCGGTCGGCCACCGGCACGCTCACCCGGCGGTACAGCATGTCGTCGTGGTCCTCGCCGAGCCGTACGACCTCGGTGCCGTCGGCGTCGAGGGTCAGCCGCAGCCTGCCCTGGCGGGCCCAGCTGACGGTGGAGGACAGGAAATCGGTGCCGTGCACCCCGATCACGGCCCATCCGAGCATCCGGTCCTGCTGCCCGGCGACGGTGCCGGTGACGGGAGCGGCGACGACGAAGGACGACTGCTGGAGGGCCTTGGGCAGCGCGCGGTCGCTCAGCAGCACGTACGGGGCCGAGACCGCCGGGGAGCCCGTGGCGCGGGCCCGCCGCAGCGCCTCGGCCGGTTCGGCCGCCAGCGCCGCGTTGACGCCCAGGGGCGGCGGGGAGGAGTCGCCCAGCGTCCGCCGCAGCGTCACGAACAGCTGCTCCTGCCGTCCCGCCGCGGGAATGAGCTCCAGTCCGGTCGCGCCGCGGGCCCGCCACAGGCGCTGGGCCTCGGCCACCCGGGCGGAGGCGACCGGGGCGACGAACATGACCGACGTCGCACCCCGCAGGCGCATGTACCCCAGGGGACGGGTCACCGCCTCGAAGCGCGCCTGAGTCGGCTCGGGGCCGGTCGCCAGCGCGTCGGCGGTCATCCGCAGCGCGTCCACGTACCGCTGCAACTCGGCTGCGGCCACCGCCTGCGTGCTCGTCGCACGCCGGTCGATCGCCGCCTCCGCCGAACGCCGCTGGGCCGTCCCCGTCATCGTGCCCAGCACCAGCGACGCGGCCACCCCCGCGCACAGCACCGCCAGGGCCGGTCCGGGGACCGACTCCCGCAGGACCGCCCGCATCCGGCGGGGAAACGTCGTCATGCCTGAGTCATCGGCCCGGCCCGGCGGTACCTGAAGGGAAGGGCCCGCACACGGTGTTCGGCGGTTCCGGTCGATGACCAAAGCCCTTGAAGTTTCCCTTTCTGGTAAATACCGGCCGATCTCGGTCGATGAACGGGGCATCCCTACTGGCCACTGGAGAGAACACCGATGGCAACGATCCTGCTCGTCGAGGACGACACCAATATCAAGGACCTGGTCACCTTCCGCCTGGAAATGGAGGGTCACGAGGTCACCGCGGTGGACGACGGACGCGACGCCCTGGCCGTCGCCCAGGCGGACCCCCCGGACCTGGCCGTGCTCGACGTCATGCTGCCCGGCTACTCGGGGCTGGAGATCTGCCGCAAGCTGCGGGCCGACGCCTCCACCGCCGAGATCGCCATCATCATGCTGACCGCCCGGGGCCAGGAAAGCGACGTGGAGGCCGGGTTCGACGCCGGAGCCGACGACTACGTCACCAAGCCGTTCAGCCCTCGCGAGCTCGCCCGGCGGGTCGAGGCGCTCCTCGCACGCGGCCAGCACTGACCCGGCACGCCCGCGGGAGCCGCCGCGCACGGACCGCCGGCGTCCCGCGGGCGCCGGTGCACGCGATCAGCACCCCGGCGGCCGGCCGCCCCGGCCCCGGCCGGTCCGTGCGCCGCAGCGCGGACGGGACGGCCGCCCTCCTCCCGCAGCCGCGGGGCGGGTCCTCCTCCGGGCGCTCCGAAGGAAGGTGGAAGACTTGACCGGAAAGGGGGTCCTCCGCCTGACCAGGGGGAAGGGGAGAAGAGGTGAGCGATAAGCCCTTGCTTCCCAGCATGCGCGTGGACGATCTGCTGTCGGAGCTGCAGGGCCGGTTGGACGCGCTGCTGTCGGCCCGCGACCGGGTGCACGCACTGCTGGAGGCGGTGGTCTCGGTCGGCAGCGACCTGGACCTGGAGACCGTGCTGCGACGCATCATCGAGGCGGCCACCCGGCTGGTCGACGCCCGGTACGGCGCACTCGGCGTGATCGGCGAGGGCGGCACCCTCAAACGGTTCATCACGGTGGGCATGAGCCAGGAGCAGATCGAGCAGGTCCACCACTGGCCGCACGGGCTGGGCCTGCTCGGGTTGCTGATCAGGGAGCCGCAGACGCTGCGGCTGGCCGACATCGCCGATCATCCGGCCTCCTACGGCTTCCCCGAGGGCCACCCGCCGATGCACGGGTTCCTGGGCGTGCCCATCCGGGTGCGCGACGAGGTGTTCGGCAACCTCTACCTGACCGAGAAGTCCGGCGGGAGGGACTTCGAGGAGGAGGACGAGGCCGTGGTCACCGCGCTGGCCACCGCCGCGGGCGTGGCGGTCGAGAACGCCCGGCTGTACGAGGAGACCCGGCGGCGCGAGGCCGAACTGCACGTGTTCGCCGGGGTCGTCGCCCACGACCTCAAACGCCCGCTCAGCGTGATGCGCGGGTTCACCGAGCTGGTGTACGAGAACCTGGTCGAGCGGCCCGGTCACGACGAGGACGCCGGCTACCTGAAGCGGGTGCTGACCGCGACCGGTCACATGGGCCGGCTGATCGATGACCTGCTCACCTACGCCACCGCCCGGGACGCCGCGTTGGATCCGGTCGACATCGACCTGAACACGCTGGTCGGCGAGCTCGTCGACGACCACGTCACCATGGTCCGCGCCGAGTCGGCCGGTCCCGGCCCGCAGGTGTACGTCGGAGCACTGCCGGCCGTCCGCGCCGATCCGGCCCTGATCCGGCAGCTCTTCAACAACCTGATCGGCAACGCGATCAAGTACACCACGATCGATCGCGTCGCGCGCATCGACATCACGGCCGAACCGGCCGACGAGGGCTGGGTGCGCATCACGGTCGCCGACCGCGGCATCGGCATCCCGCAGGGGGAGCACGAAGCGATCTTCACCGGGTTCCACCGCGCCACCACCGCCTACAGCGGCACCGGGCTGGGCCTGGCGATCTGCCAGCGGGTCGTCGAGCGCCACGGCGGCACCATCACCGCCGCCGACAACCCCGGCGGGGGCGCCCGGTTCATCCTCACCCTGCCCGTCGCCGCGCACGGGGGGACGGCTCGGAACTGAATCCGTGCGGCCCGCCGGGGCCCGCCCGCCGGGGCCCGTCCGGCGGCGGGCCGTTCCGCCTCCGGCGGAGGCGGCTCCCGGGCGGTCGCGGCCCCCGGGCCGTCACGGCACGTCGGCGGGATGGATGTGGTCGTCGGGGTGGTTGAGCAGCAGCCAGTACACGCCGATGTTCTGGATGGCGTTGAAGAACTGCTCCATGTCGACGGGCTTGACGATGTAGCTGTTGGCGCCCAGGGCGTAGCAGGCCGCCAGGTCGCGGTCCTCGGCCGAGGAGGTGAGCATGACCACCGGGATGTGCCGCAGCCGCTGATCGTTCTTGATCCGGCTCAGCACCTCGATGCCGTCGATGAGGGGCAGCTTGATGTCCAGCAGGATCACCCGCGGCAGGTCGTCGGGGTCGCGGTGGGCGAACGCGCCGCGGGCGGACAGGTAGTCCAGCGCCTCGGCGCCGTCGCGGGCGACGTCGACCTGGTTGGCGAAGCGGCCGCGTTCGAACGCCAGCTGGGCCAGTTCCAGGTCGTTGGGGTTGTCCTCCACCAGCAGCACGCGGGACGGGGACAGTCTCATCATCGGATCTCCTGATCGACGGTCGCCGGGGCTCCGGCGGCGGGAACGGTGAAGAAGAAGGCGGCGCCCGCGTCGGGGGCGGCCTCGGCCCAGATCCGCCCGCCGTGGCGGTGGACCACCCGGGCGGCCAGGGCCAGGCCGATGCCGGTGCCCTCGTAGTCCTCGGCGCGGTGCAGGCGCTGGAAGACCTGGAAGAGCTTGTCGGCGTAGCGCATGTCGAAGCCGGTGCCGTTGTCGCGGACGGCGTACACGACGTGCCCGGAGGCGTCGCGGTGGCTGCCCACCTCGATCTCGGCGCGCTCGCGGCCGCGGGTGTACTTGACGGCGTTGCCGAGCAGGTTGCCCAGCACGTGGCGGAGCAGCCGCCGGTCGCCGTCGGCGGTCGGCAGCGTCCCGACGCGCAGGCGGACGTCGCGGTCGGCGCGGGCGGGAGCGAGTTCCTCCCACACCTCGTCGACCAGTGTGTCGAGGCGCACCGGCCCGCGGGCCATGGACTGGCGCTGCAGCCGGGAGAACGACAGCAGTCCGTCGATGAGCTGCCCCATCTGCTGCGCGCCCGCCCGGACCTTGTCCAGGTAGCGCCGCCCCGGCTCATCGAGCGCATCGGCGTAGTCCGCGGCCAGCACCTTGGCGAAACCGTCCACCGCGCGCAGCGGCGCCCGCAGGTCGTGGGAGACGCTGTAGGAGAACGCCTCCAGCTCGGCGTTGGCCTGCCGCAGCGCCTCGCTCTGGGCCTGCAGCTGGGCGGTGCGCTCGGCGACGTGCCGCTCCAGATCGCCGTTGAGGCGGTTGAGCCGCTCGTTGAGCAGCTGCAGCTGCTCCTGGGCCGTGACGCGGTCGGTGATGTCGCGGAAGACCGCCACCGCGCCCGGCCACCCGGCCCGCGCCTGCAGCGGGCGCGCCGACACGTTCAGGAGCACCCCGCCGGGGTGGGCGGCGTTGCGGACGAGCATTTCGACGTCGTCGCAGCTCTGGCCGGCGATCGCCCGCACCAGCGGCAGCTCCTCGGTGGGCAGGGGGGTCGCGCCGTCGGGGCGGAACAGTCCGTAGTGGGACTGCCAGTTGTCCGCGCCGTCGACGTCGTCGTCGACACCGAGGATGGCCCTGGCGGCGGGGTTGTGCAGCAGGAACGCGCCCTTGTCGTTGACCACCCCCACGCCGTCGCTGATGCTGTCCATCACCGCTCCCAGCAGGCCCGCCTGCCGCCGGGCCTCGGACTCGGCCTCGCGGAGCTCCGCGGTGGCGGCCCGCACCCGGTCCTCGGCCCGCTGCCGGCCCGAGGCCAGCACCAGCACCAGCGTGGCGAGCAGCAGGGTGAGCAGGGCGCCGGCGCCGGCGATGCCGGTGTCGAGGTGCGTCTCCCCGCCCGGCAGCGCCTCGGACGCGGCGCCGGTGCGCAGCACCCACTGCCGTCCCGCCACGGTGAGGTCCGTCCGGCGCTGCAGGTCCATGCCCGCCGTCCGCGGTCCGCCGGCGGCCAGCGGCTGCCACCCTCCGCCGACGTGCGCCAGCAGCGTGCTGTGCAGCGTGTCCTGCGCCGCGGTCTGCATGGTGGCGCCGATGAAGTCCTGGCTGCGCATGCCCAGCAGCAGCCACCCGCGGAACGGTCCCCGCGCCGCGCCGGCCGCCGGCGCGTAGACCGGTGCGGCCAGGGCGAACGACAGCTGCTGCCGTTCTGCGGGCAGCTGACGGTCGCTCAGCAGCCGGTAGGGAGCCGAGGAGACGACCGTGCCCTCGGTGCGGGCCCGTCGCATCGCCTCCGCGGCCGGCGCCGACGCCGACACGTCGAGGCCGGGCTGCGGCAGCCCTGTGGCGCTCAGCGGACGCTGGAGCACCGAGAACAGGTGCTCACCGGTGCCGGCCGGGCGCAACCGTACCTGCGCGGCCCCGCGCGCCCGCCAGTCCGCCTGCACGCGGGCGATCTGCGTGTCGGACGCGGCGACCACGAACGCGATCCCGCTGGCGCCCGGCAGGCCCATCCGGCTCAGCGGCGCCGTCACCGTCGCGAAGGCGTCCGGGGTCAGCTCGTGCTGAGCCTGCAGGGCGGCGGCCATCGCCTGCATCGACTCGGTATAGCGGCGGCTCTCGGCGAGCACCGCCTGCCGCATCGACTCGGTGCGCCGGTCCATCGCCTGGGCGGCGGCTCTGTCCTCCGCCCGGTGCAGCACCACGCCGGTGCCCAGCGACGCCACCAGGCCCACCACGGCCACCAGAGCGGCGACGATGCCGGCGCCCGGCCCGCGCGGGGTCCGGCGGTCACAGGTCATCCGCATGCCGCCATACTGCTCGGCGAACCCGACCGGATCCCGTGCAGCGCGGGTGCCGTCCGGTTGCACCGCCCGCGGTGCTCCGGCCCCCGGTCAGGAGACCGGGGAGCGGAGCGCCTGACCGGGGGCCGGAAGGCGGGCGATCAGGCGGGGCGGCCGGCGATGCGGGTGATGAACGGCTGGACCAGGCGCGCGGCCAGCGGGCCGAACGCCGCCAGGATGAGGACGTAGGCGGCGGCCAGCGGCCCCAGGTCCGGATGGGCGCCGGCGGCCACGGCCAGTCCCGCGATCACGATGTTGAACTCGCCGCGCGGGATGAGCGCGATGCCGGCGCGGATCCGGCCCGCCCGCGCGATGCCCGCGCGCCGGGCCGCGTAGACGCCGGTGAGCAGCTTGGTCGCCATGCTCACCAGGGCGAGCGCCGCGGCGAGCCCGGCGACGGGCAGGATCTTCGCCGGGTCGGTCTGCAGGCCGAAGAAGACGAAGAACACCGCGGCGAACAGGTCGCGCAGCGGGGCCAGCAGCGCCTGGGCGTCCTCGGCCAGCTCCCCCGACAGGGCGATGCCGACCAGGAACGCGCCCACCGCGGCCGACACCTGCAGGTGCTGGGCGATCCCGGCGACCAGCAGCGCGAGCCCGACGACCTTCAGCAGCAGCACCTCGGAGTTCGGGCTGGAGACGAACGCCTCGATGAACCGCCCGTAGCGGAGCGCGACCAGCAGCACCACGCTGACCGTGGCCAGCGCGATCGCCACGGTGACCGCCCCGCCCGCCAGGGACAGGCCCGCCAGCATCGCGGTCAGGACCGGCAGGTAGACCGCCATGGTCAGGTCCTCGAAGACCAGCAGCGAGAGCACCACCGGGGTCTCGCGGTTGCCGATCCAGCCCAGGTCGGACAGCACCTTGGCGGTGATGCCGGAGGAGGTGGCGTAGGTGACGCCGGCCATCGCCACGGCGGCGACCGGGCCCCAGCCGAGCAGCAGCGCGCAGACCGCGCCGGGCGCGGCGTTGAGCACCAGGTCGACGATGCCGGCGCGGGCGTTGCCCTTGAGGCTGGTCACGAGCTCGTCGGCGTTGTACTCCAGCCCGAGGGTGAGCAGCAGCAGGATGACGCCGAGCTCGGCGCCGGTGGCGATGAACTCCTCGCTGGTGGCCAGGGGTACGATGCCGCCGGTGCCGAAGGCCAGGCCGGCGATCAGGTAGAGGGGGATGGGGGAGATGCCGACGCGCAGCGCCAGCGCTCCGAGGATGCCGAGTCCGAGCAGGACCGCGCCGAACTCCAGGAACAGGATCGCAGTGTGGTGCACTCGCGGCCTAACCGTTGGTGAAGATGTCGGCGACGGCGTCGGTGCTGTCCGGGCTGCCCACCACGACGACGATGTCGTCGCCGGTGAGGGCGAAGTCCGGGGCCGGGCTGGCGAAGACCTGCCCGGCGCGGACCACGGCCACGATGGACGCGCCGGTGCGGGAGCGCACCCGCGCGTCGCCCATGGTCCGCCCGGCGTACGGCGAGCCGGGGGCGATCGGCAGCTGCAGGCTGACCAGGCCCTCGACCTCGCGGTGCAGGGCGTTGAGGCGCTGCACGATGCGCGGGGCGCCCAGCAGCTCGACCAGCGCGTCGGCCTCCTCGTCGTTCAGCTTGACGACCTCGCACGCGCGGTCGGGGTCCTCCTTGTCGTAGATCACCAGGTCGCGGCGGCCGGTCCGGTGGGAGACGATCCCGATCCGGCGTCCGGAGCGTGTGGTGAACTCGTGCCGCAATCCGATCCCCGGCAACGCCGTCTGCTCGACTTCCACCGCGCCGATCCTCCGCTTGTCCATGTATCGCCTGTGTTTCCCCGAACCTACCAACCAGGACGGCCGGCCGCCGAACGGTCCCGCCGCGGTGATCACGCCGACCGGACTCCTCGCGGTACGGGGGTTGCGGAAGGGACCGGGCCGGGAGACGCTTCCCCCATGCCTGAGGACCGTCCGTACGACATCGTGCTGTTCGGCGCCACCGGGTTCACCGGCGCGCTCACCGCGCAGTACCTCGCCCGCACCGCCGGCCCGGAGCGGCGCTGGGCGCTGGCCGGCCGCAACCGGGCGCGGCTGGAGGCGGTCAGGGAGCGGATCGGCCTGCCGGAGCTGCCCCTGCTGCACGCCGACGCGGCCGACCCGGCCTCGCTGGCGGAGATCGCCCGGCGGACCCGGGTGGTCGCCACCACGGTGGGCCCGTACGTCCTGCACGGTGAGCCGCTCGTCGCCGCCTGCGCGGCGGCGGGCACCCACTACGCCGACATCACCGGCGAGCCGGAGTTCGTCGACCTGGTCTTCGCCCGGCACCACGCGACCGCCCGGGAGACCGGGGCCAGGCTCGTGCACGCCTGCGGGTTCGACTCGGCCCCGCACGACCTGGGCGTCTACTTCACCGTGCAGCGGCTCCCGGAGGGCGTGCCGATCACCGTCGACGGATACGTGCGCGCGGGAGGGAGGGCGTCGGGCGGCACCGTGCACTCGGCCGTCACGGCGCTCTCCCGCGCCCGGCAGGGCGCGCGGGCCGCACTCGCCCGGCGCAGGCTGGAGGAGCGCCCGGCCGGCCGCCGGGTGCGGGGCCTGCCCGGCGCGCCGCACCGCGTCGGCGGCTGGGCGCTGCCGCTGCCCACGATCGACCCGCGGATCGTCGCCCGCTCCGCCCGCGCGCTGGAGCGCTACGGCCCGGACTTCGCCTACCGCCACCACCTGGCGGTCCGGCGGCTGCCCGAGGCGCTGGGACTGGCGGCGGGGGCCGGGGCGCTGGCGCTCCTGGCGCAGATCCCGCCGGTGCGCTCCCGGCTGCTGGAGCGCTTCCCGGCCGGTGGCGGGCCCACTCCCGAGCAGCGGGCGAAGAGCTGGTTCACCGTCACCTTCGACGGGCGCGGCGGCGGCGAGCGGGTGGTCACCGAGGTCTCCGGCGGCGATCCCGGCTACGACGAGACCGCGAAGATGCTGGGCGAGTCGGCGCTCTGCCTGGCCTTCGACGACCTGCCGGAGACCGCGGGCCAGACCACCACCGCCGCGGCGATGGGCGAGGCGCTGATCGGGCGCCTCCAGCGGGCGGGGATCACCTTCAGGGTGCTGCGCGGCCCGCACGGGTGAGGCGGCGGCTCCCCGAGCCGCCGCCTCACCCGTGCGGGCGGGTCCTTCAGAGGCTGCGCACCCCGTGCGCGCCGAACTGCGCGTGCACGCGCTCCAGGAGGGCGGCGTCCGGCGGCTCGACGCCCGGCAGCGGGTAGGGCAGGCCGCGCCCGGCGTACTTCGCCTCGGCCATCCGGTGGTACGGCAGGACGTCGACGTGCTCGACGTTGGGCAGGGTGGCGACGAAGCGGGCCAGGCCGTCGACGTTGTCCTCGGCGTCGGTCAGGCCGGGGACCAGGACGAACCGGACCCAGGTGGGCTTGTCCAGCTCGGCCAGGCGGCGCGCGAAGCGCAGCGTCGGGGCGACCTCGTTCCCGGTCGTCTTGCGGTAGGTCTCCGGGTCCCAGGACTTGATGTCCAGCAGGACGAGGTCGACGTCGGCCAGGAGCGCGTCGCTCGCGCGGGCGCCCAGGAAACCGGAGGTGTCCAGGGCCGTGTGCAGGCCGCTCTCGTGGCACCGGCGCAGGAACTCGCCGGTGAAGAGCGGCTGCTGCAGCGGCTCGCCGCCGCTGATGGTGACGCCGCCGCCGGTGATCTTGATGAACCGCCGGTAGCGCTCGGCCCGGGCCACCAGTTCGTCGACCGTGGTGGGCTGCCCGTCCCGCATCCGCCACGTGTCGGGGTTGTGGCAGTACAGGCAGCGCAGCGGGCAGCCGGAGGTGAACACCACGAAGCGGGTGCCCGGCCCGTCCACGCCTGTGGAGATGTCCCAGGAGTGGACGGAGCCGGTGGTGACCGGAGCCGCGGACGCGGCGTCAGACCGAGCCGTGGAAGGTGCGGTTGAGGACATCGAGCTGCTGCTCTCTGGTCAGGCGGACGAAGTTGACGGCGTAGCCGGAGACGCGGATGGTGAGCTGCGGGTACTTCTCCGGGTGCTCCATCGCGTCGAGCAGGATCTCGCGGTTGAGGACGTTGACGTTCATGTGGAAGCCGCCGCCGTCGAAGTAGCCGTCGAGCACCCCGGCGAGGTTGGCGATCCGCTCCTCGGCGGTACGGCCCAGCCCGGACGGCGTCACCGTGTTGGTCAGCGAGATGCCGTCCCTGGCCTGGTCGTAGGGGAGCTTGGCGACCGAGAGCGCGGAGGCGACCATGCCGTGCCGGTCGCGGCCGTTCATCGGGTTGGCGCCGGGGGCGAACGGCTCGCCCTTGCGGCGGCCGTCGGGGGTGTTGCCGGTGTGCTTGCCGTACACCACGTTGGAGGTGATGGTCAGCACCGACTGGGTGTGCTCGGCGCCGCGGTAGGACGGGTAGGTGCGGATCTTGTCCATGAAGCTCCGCACCAGCCCGGCGGCGATGCCGTCGACCCGGTCGTCGTCGTTGCCGAAGGCGGGGTAGTCGCCCTCGACGACGTAGTCGACCGCCAGGCCGGTCTCGTCGCGCACCACCCGCACGCCGCCGTACTTGATGGCCGACAGGCTGTCGGCGGCCACCGACAGGCCGGCGATGCCGCAGGCGAGGGTGCGCTTGACCGGGTAGTCGTGCAGCGCCATCTCGACGCGCTCGTAGGCGTACTTGTCGTGCATGTAGTGGATGACGTTGAGCGCGTCGACGTAGGTCTCGGCCAGCCAGTCCATCATCTTGTCCAGCGCGCCGGCGACCTCGTCGTAGGAGAGCCGGTCGCCGGTCAGCGGCGGGAGCGCGGGGCCGATCTGCTCACCGGTGATCTCGTCGCGACCGCCGTTGATCGCGTACAGCAGGGTCTTGGCCAGGTTCACCCGGGCGCCGAAGAACTGCATCTGCCGGCCGACCGGCATCGCGGAGACGCAGCAGGCGATGGCGGTGTCGTCGCCGTACTCCGGCCGGAGCAGCTCGTCGTTCTCGTACTGGATCGAGCTGGTCTCGATGGAGGTCCGCGCGCAGAAGCGCTTGAAGCCCTCCGGCAGGTCGGGCGACCAGAGCACGGTGAGGTTGGGCTCGGGTGCGGGCCCGAGGTTGTGCAGCGTCTGCAGGAACCGGAAGCTCGTCTTGGTGACCAGGGTGCGGCCGTCGCGGCTCATGCCGCCGATCGACTCGGTGACCCAGGTGGGGTCGCCGGAGAAGAGCTGGTCGTACTCGGGGGTGCGCAGGAAGCGGACGATCCGCAGCTTGATCACGAAGTCGTCGACGAGCTCCTGGGCCCGGACCTCGTCGATCGTGCCCTCCTCCAGGTCGCGCTGGAGGTAGACGTCCAGGAAGGTGGAGGTGCGGCCCAGCGACATGGCGGCGCCGTTCTGCTCCTTGACCGCGGCGAGGTAGCCGAAGTACAGCCACTGGATCGCCTCGTGCGCGGTCGCGGCGGGGCCGGAGACGTCGAAGCCGTAGGAGGCGGCCATCTCCTTGAGCTCGCCCAGCGCGCGGATCTGCTCGGCCAGCTCCTCCCGGTCGCGGATGACGTCCGCGGTGGAGGGCACCTCGTCCAGGGTGCGCAGCTCGGCCTTCTTGGCCGCGATCAGCTGATCTACACCGTAAAGGGCAACCCGCCGGTAGTCGCCGATGATCCGGCCGCGGCCGTAGGCGTCGGGCAGGCCGGTGAGGATGTGCGAGCGGCGGGCCGCGCGCACCCGCGGGGTGTAGGCGTCGAACACGCCGGCGTTGTGGGTCTTGCGGTACTTGGTGAAGATCTCCTTCACCTGGGGGTCGAGCGTGTACCCGTAGGCCGCCAGGCCGTTCTCGACCATCCGCAGCCCGCCGTTCGGCATGATCGCCCGCTTCAGGGGGGCGTCGGTCTGCAGGCCGACGACCAGCTCGTTCTCCCGGTCGACATAGCCGGGGGCGTGCGAAGTGATCGTGGACGGCGTCGAGACGTCGGCGTCGTAGATGCCGCGCTCCCGCTCGGCGGGGAACATCGCGGTCAGCTTCTCCCAGACGGCCAGCGTGCGCTCCGTCGGGCCGGCCAGGAAGCCCTCGTCCCCGGTGTAGGGGGTGTAGTTGGCGCGCACGAAGTCCCGCACGTCGATGGCGGAGCACCAGATGCCCGGCTGGAAGCCGCGCCAGGCGCCCTGCTCTGCCGTTCGTCCGGTCTCGGTCGTCGTGCTCATGGTGGAACCTCCTGCTTGGCTACGTCTACAGTCTATGTTCGCCCCCCGGTGAAGGTGCAGGCCGGAGACGGACGTCACCGGAGGGCGGGACCTTCGTCACGAACGGACCGGCGCGGCCCGCGCCCGTCCGCCCCGCCGCTCACGCGGCGCTGAGGACCTCGGGCACCGGCCGCCGGGGGGCACGCGGCACGGCGGGCCCGTAGCCGATCCGGACGATCATCTGGGGGTGGCCGCGCCGGTGCTGCGGGTCGGTGTGGTGGCGCATGTCGCGCAGGTCCAGCGGCTGGTTGAGGAACGAGGCCGACACGCCGTGCAGGGTGGCGACCAGCAGCATGCGCTGCAGCGCCTGGCCGGCCCGGAGCCAGTCCTGCGGGCCGTCTCCGGAGGTGGTCACGACCACCAGCTGCGGACGCGCCTCGAAGCGGGCGGTCTCGGCACCCGTCCGGGCGAAGCTGCGGACGGGGACCGAGACGCCGTCGGGGCGCGGACCCTGGACGTAGGCGGGGAGCCCGTCGCAGCGCGGCCCGCCGTTCGTCCACCGGGCGAGCTCCGTGCGGTACTCGGCGTCGCTGGCGAGCCGCTCCTCGGCCATGGCGACCTCGTCCAGCAGCGCGGCGCCCGCCGGGCCGCCCACCGGGACCAGGTCGGCCCCCTCCAGCCGGACCGCCGCGGCCAGTTCCGCCAGGACCGCCGGGGGGACGGGGAGGTCGGAATAGGGCTGGCGGTTGGTGCGGCGGTCCTGGATGGCGGCGTACAGTTCGTGTTCGGCCGCCGAGGCGAGCGGGGCCCGCACCGGCCGCACCGCGGCGAGCAGGGAGGACGCGTCGTCGCCGATCGCCGGCAGCGGCCAGGAGACCGGCCGCCAGCCGGCGACGCGCAGGGCCAGGCGCAGGTTGAACAGGGCCGCGCCGCAGCTGATGTGGAGCGACCGGCCGCGGGGGTCGGCCACCGGCAGCCAGCGGTCCAGGTCGGCGTGGAGCTCGATGTGCTCGCGACGGTGGACGCCGAAGCGCCAGGGCTGGGTGTTGAGCACGGAGGGGGCGGCGCTCGCCGCGGTGACGAGCCGCCGCAGGCCGGCATGGGTGGCGAGTGGACTGAGCATGGCGGAACCTCCTTGGTCCCTCCTGAGGCTGCCCACCGTACGGCTCTGCGGGCAGGGCCGAAGGTCCCCGTGGGAGGGGACCTCGGGACCGGGAAACCGCCGCGCCGCGCCGCCGGGGGTCAAGACGGGCGCCAAAAGGCATGGAAAAGGCACAGAAAGGACGGAGGTCCTGAGGGTCAGGGCCGTTCGGCTGGGTGAACGGCCCGCCACAAACGGTCAAATAAGGACGACCCCTCCCGCAGGAGGCCCGGACCCCGTCCGGTCGCCTCTCTCGGTGCGCAAGCAGACCCGGGCCGCTCCGGCGGCCCATGCCGTGGGGAGACCGCTGCCGACCGGCATGCGGCCAGGTCACCACCTAGGGAAAGCACAGATGAAAGAGGAAGCAGGCGGGCGCCCGCAGGGCCCACTCGCCACAGAACAGCCGGCCCGGGAGGGCACGCCGTCCGCGCCCGCAGAAGGCGGCGCCCGCCTGGGGCTGTCCCAGGCGACGGCGCTGGTCGTCGGGAACATCGTCGGCACCGGGATCTTCCTGCTCCCGGCCTCGCTGGCGGCGTTCGGGACCGTGAGCATCCTGGCGTTCGGGATCGTCACCCTCGGCGCGCTCGCGCTCGCCGTCGTCTTCGGACGGCTCGGCCGGCGCATCCCGGCCTCCGGCGGGCCGTACGCCTACGCCCGTGAGGGCTTCGGGGAGTTCCCCGGGTTCCTCAACGCCTGGTCCTTCTGGATCACCGCCTGGGCGGGCAACGCCGGTATCGCTTTCGCCTGGGTCGGCTACGTCGTCTACTTCGCCGACGCCGCGTTCGGACTGGACTGGAGCAGCGTCCCCGCCCAGGTGGTCATCGGACTGACGGGCCTGTGGATCCCGGCGCTCATCAACCTCGCCGGCGTCACCAAGATGGGCCTCTTCCAGCTGGTCACCACCATCTTGAAGTTCGCCCCGCTGATCTTCGTCGCGATCGTCGGCCTGTTCTTCATCCAGGCGGACAACTTCGGTCCCTTCAACGCCACGGACGGCTCGTGGATCGGGGCGATCTCGGTGTCGGCCGCGCTGGTGCTGTTCGCCTACTCCGGAGTGGAGAGCGTCAGCATCGTCGCGGAGAAGGTCAAGGACCCCGAGCGCAACATCGGCCGCGCCAGCATCTACGGCACCCTGGCCTGCGCGGTGCTCTACATGCTCGGCACCGTCGCGGTCTTCGGCACCGTCCCCCACGAGAAGCTGGTGGAATCCACGGCGCCCTTCGCCGACGCGATCAACGCGATGTTCGGCGGCAGCGCCTGGGGCGTGGTGATGGCCGCCTTCGCGATCATCTCCGGCATCGGCGCGCTGAACGGATGGACCCTGCTGGTCGCCGAGATGCCGATGGCCGCCGCCCGTGACGGCCTGTTCCCGAAGATGTTCACCCGGATGCGGAACGGCAACGTGCCGTGGGTCGGCATCATCGTCGGCACGGCGCTGACCTCGATCACGTTCGTCCTGGCCTTCGCCGCGGAGAACGCCTTCAACACCATCCTGCTGCTGGCCGCCTTCACCACGGTCGTGCCCTACCTGTTCTCCGCCGCCGCCCAGTTGTTCTGGCTGGCCACCGGGGAGCGGCAGGCGGCGGCGCGCAAGGGCCTGGCCTGGAACATGACCATGGCGATCGTGGCCCTGCTGTTCAGCTTCTGGATGATCTTCGGTGCCGGCAACGACGCCGTCTTCCAGGGCACCCTCATGCTGCTGGCGGGCATCCCCGTCTACATCTGGGTCAAGGCCTCGCGCGGCGAGTACGGCCCCAGGGAGACCACGAGAATGACAGGAGAACTGCGATGACCTTCCACGTCGACTCCGAGGTGGGCCGCCTGCGACAGGTGGTTCTGCACAAGCCCGAGCTCTCGCTGAAGCGGCTGACCCCCTCCAACAAGGACGAGTTCCTCTTCGACGACGTGCTGTGGGTGCAGCGCGCGGTGGAGGAGCACCTGGAGTGGCAGCAGGTCCTGCGGGACCGCGGCATCACCGTCCACCTCCTGACCGACCTGCTCCGCGACACGGTCTCGATCCTCGAAGGCCGCAAGCACATCCTCGACGGCATCATCGACGAGCGCGTGTTCGGGCCGCTGGCCACCGACGCCATCCGCAACACGCTCGACGCGATGGACTCCGCCACGCTGGCGCGCTTCCTCACCGGCGGCATCACCAAGCGGGAGATCATGGAGTACGGCTGCGCGCCGGGCAACTCGGTGGCGTTCCGCACGCTGGACACCGACGGCTTCGTCCTGCCGCCGCTGCCCAACCACCTGTTCACCCGCGACACCTCGTGCTGGATCTACGACGGCGTCTCGATCAACGCGATGCGCAAGAAGGCCCGCCGGCGCGAGACCGTCAACTACGAGGCGCTCTACCGCTACCACCCGATGTTCGCCGGCGGCTACGACCGGCCCGGTGTGGAGAACGGCTACCACGTGTGGATGCCCGGCATGGCCGCGGCCCCGGCCACCGTCGAGGGCGGCGACGTGCTGGTCATCGGCCGCGGCGCGGTCCTGGTGGGGATGAGCGAGCGCACCCAGCCCCAGGCCGTGGAGATGCTCGCGCACCGGCTGTTCGCCGAGGGCTCGGCCAACCGGATCGTGGCGCTGAACATGCCGAAGGCGCGCGCGTTCATGCACCTGGACACGGTTATGACGCAGGTCGACGAGGGGACGTTCACCAAGTACGCCGGACTCGGCATGCTGCCGTCCTACACGATCGAACCGGGGGACAACGAGAAGGAACTCAAGATCACCGATCACGCTCCGGAGGACATGCACCGGACGATCGCACGGGCGCTGGACCTGGACGACATCCGGGTGCTGACCGCCACCCAGGACGTGCACGCCGCCGAGCGCGAGCAGTGGGACGACGGCTGCAACGTGCTGGCCATCGAGCCGGGCGTGGTCGTGGCCTACGAGCGCAACACCACCACCAACAACTACCTGCGCGCCAACGGCATCGAGGTCATCACCATCCGCGGCAGCGAACTGGGCCGGGGACGCGGCGGACCGCGCTGCATGAGCTGCCCGATCGAGCGCGACGGCATCTGACCGTCCGCCGCTCACCGAATCCGCAACACGACCACAGGGGAAGAACAATGGCGTTCAACCTGCGTCACCGCAGTTTCCTGAAGGAACTCGACTTCACTCCGCAGGAGATCCGCTACCTGATCGATCTGGCGGCCGACCTCAAGGCCGCCAAGTACGCCGGCACCGAGCAGCCTCGGCTGACGGGCAAGAACATCGCGCTGATCTTCGAGAAGACCTCCACCCGCACCCGCTGCGCGTTCGAGGTCGCCGCCCACGACCAGGGCGCGCACGTCACCTACCTCGACCCGAGCGGCTCGCAGATGGGCCACAAGGAGTCGGTCAAGGACACCGCACGGGTGCTCGGCCGGATGTACGACGGCATCGAGTTCCGCGGCCGCAGGCAGGCGCACGTGGAGGAGCTGGCCGCCTACTCCGGGGTCCCGGTCTGGAACGGCCTCACCGACGAGTGGCACCCCACGCAGATGCTCGCCGACGTGCTCACCATGCGCGAGCACAGCGACAAGCCGCTGGGGGAGATCTCCTACGCCTACCTCGGCGACGCCCGCAACAACGTCGGCAGCTCGCTGCTGGTCACCGGCGCGATGCTCGGCATGGACGTGCGGATCGTCGCGCCCGAGGCGCTGTGGCCGGACGAGGAGACGGTGGTGCGCCCGGCGCGCGAGCTCGCCGAGCAGACCGGCGCCCGGCTCACCCTCACCGCCGACGTCGCCGGGGGCGTGCGGGGCGTCGACTTCCTCTACACCGACGTGTGGGTCTCGATGGGAGAGCCGAAGGAGGTGTGGGACGAGCGCATCGGGCTGCTGCTGCCGTACCAGGTCAACGCCGAGCTGGTGAAGGCGACCGGCAACCCGGCGGTGAAGTTCCTGCACTGCCTGCCGGCCTTCCACAACCGGGAGACCCAGGTCGGCGAGGACCTGTACGCCAAGACCGGCCTGGAGGCGCTGGAGGTGACCGAGGAGGTCTTCGAGTCGCCGCGGTCCATCGTCTTCGACCAGGCCGAGAACCGGCTGCACACGATCAAGGCCGTCATGGTCGCCACCCTGGGGAGCTGAGCGATGCGCGTTCTCGTCGCCCTGGGGGGCAACGCACTGATGAGGCGCGGGGAGAGCCCCGACGCCGACGTCCAGATCGCCAACGTGGCCGTCGCCGTCAAGACGCTGGCCGAGGTCGCGGCCCGCCACGAACTGATCATCACGCACGGCAACGGCCCGCAGGTGGGCATGCTGGCGCTGCAGAGCGCCGGCGACTCCAACCTGAGCCGGCCGTACCCGTTCGACACGCTGGGCGCCCAGACCCAGGGCATGATCGGCTACTGGATGCTCCAGGCGCTGCAGAACGCGCTGCCGGGCCGCCAGGTCATGTCGATGGTCAACCAGACGCTGGTCTCCGCGGTGGACCCGGCCTTCGACGACCCGACCAAGTTCGTCGGCCAGGTCTACGACCGGGCCGAGGCCGAGCGGCTGGCCGCGGAGAACGGCTGGACGGTCAAGCCCGACGGCCCCCACTGGCGCAGGGTCGTGCCCTCGCCGCGCCCGCAGCGGGTGGTGGAGACCCGGCTGATCCGCGGGCTGGTCCGCGACGGCGTCGTGGTGGTCTGCGCGGGCGGCGGCGGCATCCCGGTCATCCGCAACGACAAGGGCCGCCTGCAGGGCATCGAGGCGGTCATCGACAAGGACCTGACCGGCTCCATGCTCGCCGAGGCGCTGGAGTGCGACGCCTTCCTGATCCTCACCGACGTGCCCCGGGTCATGCGGGGCTTCGGCACCCCGCAGCAGGAGGAGATCGGCCACACCACCCCGCACGAGCTGCGCGCCGAGGACTTCCCGGCCGGCTCGATGGGGCCGAAGGTCGAGGCGGCCTGCCGGTTCGTCGAGACGACCGGCGACATGGCGGCCATCGGCCGGCTGGACGACGCCGTGCGGATCCTGGAGGGGACCGCGGGCACCGTCATCACGCCCAACGCGACCTGGCCGCTGACCAGCACGCTGTGAGACCCGGCGGACCAGGAGGGGGTCCGTGACAGAGCATCCGCCCCGTCGGGGCGGGTGCTCTTTTTTGACCCTCCGGCGCCGGATGGGAAGCTTGGGGGGTGAGCCGGGGCGTGGTGGAGGGATGGGCGTGGGCGAGAGACCTCTGATTCCGCAGATGCGGCTGGACGATCTGCTGTCGGAGCTGCAGGACCGGCTGGACACGGTGCTCGCCACCCGCGACCGGGTGCACGCGCTGCTGGAGGCGGTGGTCTCGGTCGGCAGCGACCTGGACCTGGAGACCGTGCTGCGGCGGATCACCGAGGCCGCGGCCAAGCTGGTCGACGCCCGGTACGCGGCGCTCGGCGTGATCGGCGAGGGCGGCACCCTCGAGCGCTTCATCCCGGTGGGGGTCACCGAGGAGGAGATCGCGCAGATCGAGCACTGGCCGCACGGCAAGGGGCTGCTCGGCCTGCTGATCAAGGATCCGCAGACGCTGCGGATCGCCGACCTGGCCGAGCACCCCGAGTCCTACGGTTTCCCCGCGGGCCATCCGCCGATGCGCAGCTTCCTGGGCGTGCCCATCCGGGTGCGCGACGAGGTGTTCGGCAACCTCTACCTGACCGAGAAGGCCGGGGGCGGGGCGTTCGAGGAGGAGGACGAGGCGGTCGTCAACGCGCTGGCCGCCGCCGCGGGCGTGGCGATCGAGAACGCCCGGCTGTACGAGGAGACCCGGCGCAGGGAGGACTGGCTGCGGGTCTCGTCGGAGGTGACCACCAGCCTGCTGTCCGGCGACGACCCGGGGGAGGTGCTCACCATCATGGCCCGGCGCGCCCGGGAGCTGACCGGGGCCGATACGGCGATGGTGAGCTTCCCGCACGAGGACATGGTGCGGATCGAGATCGTCGAAGGGCTCGGCGAGGAGCTGCTGCGCGCGCGGGACATGCGGACGGACCGGTCGCTGGCCGGGGCGGCGCTGCGCAGCGGCCGGCCGCAGAGCACGCCGGACCTGCAGGAGTTCGCCGGGTATCCGCCGCATCTGGAGGGGGTGCCGCTGGGCCCGGCCATCGCGGTGCCGCTGGGCGGGGTGGACGCGTCCCGCGGCGTGCTCGTCCTGGCCAAGCGGAGCGGGGCGCTGCCGTTCAACGAGGCGGACCTGCGGATGGCCGAGTCCCTGGGCGGGCAGGCGGCGGTCGCGCTGGAGCTGGCCGACGCGCGCCGCGACGCCGAGCGGCTGGGCCTGCTGGAGGACCGCGACCGCATCGCCAAGGACCTGCACGACGTCGTCATCCAGCGGCTGTTCGCGGTGGCCATGACGCTGATGAGCACGGTCCGCATGGTCGAGAACCCCGCCGCGTCGGCGCGGCTGCAGCACGCCGTGGACGAGCTGGACCAGACCATCAAGGAGATCCGCTCCACCATCTTCGCGCTGCAGTCGCCGCCGCAGCACGGTCCGGCCCGCACGCTGCGCGGCCGGGTGACGGAGCTGGTGGAGGCCGCCCGCGAGCAGCTCGGCTTCATGCCCGGCATCCGGATGGAGGGGCCGCTGGACAACACGGTGCCCGAGGAGGTGGGGGAGCAGCTGCGGGCGGTGCTGCGTGAGGCGCTGTCGAACGTCGCCCGCCACGCCCGGGCGAGCAGGGCGCAGGTGCTGGTGGAGGTGCGCGACGGCACGCTGCTGCTGGAGGTGGGCGACAACGGCGTCGGCATCCCCGAGGGCGGGCGGCGCAGCGGACTGCGCAACCTGGCCGAGCGCGCCGAGCGCCTGGGCGGCTCCTTCACCGCCGAGCGCGCCGAAGGAGGGGGCAGCCGCCTGCGCTGGCAGGCCCCCCTGGACCGGGGGTGATCCCGGCCGGTCCGCCGCCCGGTCCCCTCCGGGCGGGGCGGTCCGCCCGCAGAGGACCGCGCCTCCGGCGGGGGGCGGGATGCGGCGTCAGGGGTGCGTGTCGACCCGGCGGCCGGAGACCTGCTCGATCGGCAGGACGATGTAGTGGTCCTGGGCCTCCGGGGAACCGGGGCTCCGGGAGGTCCACGGGGCCAGCGGGAGGTGTGCCAGCCGGCTGACCTCGTGGGCCTCCCGGACGGCCCGCGCCTGCCCGACGACGGTCACCGACCATCCGGTGCGGCCGTCCGGGTCGAACGCGTCGGCCTCCAGCGCCACGATGGTGTCGCGCACCGCGGAGGCCAGCTTGGAGCCGGAGCCGGTGCGGATCACCAGGTCGTCTCCGTCCAGCACGTAGTTGACCGGCTGGATCGCAGGCAGCGCCCGGTCGGTGAAGACGATGCGCCCCAGGGGAGTGGAGGCGAGCAACTGGATGCACTCGGCACGGGTGAGCACCCGCAGCCCGGCGGAGTCGACTTTCATGCCTCCAGCATCACCGCCGACCTGCCGGGATCACCAGGGACGAAGGTCTCCCCGCTCGCCGCGTTCGGCCTTGAGCCGGGTGACCAAAGCCGCGGCCTGGGTGCGGCGCTGCATGTCGAGCTTGCCGAGCAGGTTGGAGACGTAGTTCTTGACGGTCTTCTCCGCCAGGAACATCCGCTCGCCGATCTGCCGGTTGGTCAGCCCCTCGCCGATCAGGTCGAGGATCTGCCGCTCCTGCGCCGACAGGGCCGACAGCGGGTCCTTGCGGCTCTCCTGGTCGCGCAGGCGCGCCAGCATCGACGCGGTCGTCTGCGGGTCGAGCAGCGACTGGCCCGAGGCCACGGTGCGCACGGCGCCGACCAGGTCGGAGCCGTGGATCTGCTTGAGGACGTATCCCGAGGCGCCCGCCATCACCGAATCGAACAACGCGTCGTCGTCGGCGAACGAGGTCAGCATCAGGCAGGCGAGTCCGGGCAGGCGGGAGCGGACCTCGCGGCACACGTCGACGCCGCTCCCGTCGGGCAGGCGCACGTCCAGCACCGCCACGTCCGGCTGGAGCGCGGTGATGCGGGTGACGGCCGACTCGGCGGTCCCGGCCTCGCCGACCACCTGGATGTCGTCCTCGGAGTCGAGGAGGGCCGCGACGCCGCGCCGTACCACCTCGTGGTCGTCCACGAGGACCACGCGAATCACATCCATGTCGTCAGCTCTCCTCACCTCGACCGCCGGCAACCGAGCCTTCCGGTCACCCCTGTCCTGCGGGAGACCATCAAAACACGGATCGGGGCGTCATCGGCACGCGGGTGCCCGCACGATCGCCGGATCCCGCGCCGGACGGTCACGAGCGGTGCCGGATCCGGCGGCCGGAGACCTCACTGGGAACGATCTTGATGTAGAGGTCGCGCGTGCCGCCCGCCCAGGACTGCACGCCCGCCGCCGCCACGGCCGCCTGCTCGTCGGGGGAGGAGACCAGGTGCGCGCCGCCCCGGATGAGCACGCTCCAGCCCTCCCGGTTGGGGTCGTCGATCCGGTCGACCTCGAAGGCGACCTTGAACTCGACCCCGGGGACGCCGGTGCGCAGGTGCCGGCTGAACGGGCCCTCGGCCGCGGTGCGGAAGACCACCGCGTTGTCGTGCAGCACGTAGTTGACCGGCAGGATCGTCGGCCCGCCGCCGTCGTCGAAGGCGACCCGGCCCACACCGCCGGGGAAGATCAGGTGCAGGCACTCGTTGGGGTCGAGCTCGTCCAGCGACGGCTCGGCGCCGGCCGGGCCGCGTCCGGGCGGCAGGTCGACCGTGCCCCCCAGCAGTTCCTCCGGGCCGGTCTGCAGGGCGGCGGCCAGCCGCTGCACGGTCTCACTGGCGGGGGAGGCGGCGGCCTCCTCCAGATAGGCGAGGTAACCGGGGTCGATCCCGGCCCGCTCGGCCAGCCGTTCCCTGCTGAGGCCGAGGGCCTCACGCCTGGCCGCGACCCGGCGGCCGAGATCGCCGGGGGCCGTGATGCGTTCGGTCATGGATTCTCCCGATGAAGAGGGCAGCGGCGGTCCCGGATGCCGGAGCGCCCGGGGACCGGCGTGCTCGAAACCGGATCACTCCGGACCTCCCCCCGCCCGGGTGACTCTAACCCGTGCCCGGCCGCCGGAGGCCCGTCATGATCGATCGCCATCGTAAGGCAGGGACCCGGGCCCCTGCGGGCCGGAGGTCCCGCCCGGCAGGGTCTTTCGGCCCCTGTGCCGGACACCGGCAGACGGTCGAATGGGGGAGACGGTAGGAGGACGACATGGTGATGCACCGGCCGCGGACCGGGGACGGTTCGCACGCGCCGCCCGCATACGCGCCGCCCGGAGTCGTGGACGGCCCGCAGGCCCGGCCGGGCCCCGCAGCGGGCCCCGGGACGCGGAGCCCGCTGCGCGCGGTCCAGAACCGCCTGGTGAACCCGTTCGTCCGCCGTCTGCTCCGCTCCCCCCTGCACGACCTGCTGAGCGCCTCGGTCGCCCTGGTGACGGTGGAGGGCCGCAGGACCGGCAGGCGGATCACGGTGCCCGCGAACTACGTGGCCAGGGACGGCGAGCTGCTGCTGGTCAGCCACCGCGACCGGATGTGGTGGCGCAACCTGTCCGGGCCCGGCGGCGCCCCGGTCCGCGTGCGCCTGCGCGGACGCGAGTGGGAGGGCGTCGCGAGCGTGTCCGCGGACGTCCACCGGGTGGCCGAGACCCTGCTGGAGATGGCGTCGGCCCCCGGCCGGCCCGCGGGGGCGGCCCCGCCCGCCTGGGCCCGCGACGGGGTGGCGATCCGGATCCGCCTGGAGCGGCCGGTTCCCGGCGGGCCGGGCGCGGGGGGCGCGCGCGGCCTGTGGCGGCGCTGGTTCCTGGCCACCCTGGCCGGGGAGATCGCCGGTTTCGCCCTGCCCGCCGTGGTCGCGGCCCTGGTGGTCGGCTCCGCGCGGCTCGGGCCGCTGGCCCAGGTCTTCCTGCTGGTCCTGGCGGGCGCGGGGGAGGGCGCCCTGCTCGGCCTCGGCCAGGCGTACGCGCTGCGCGGCGCGCTGCCCTCGGTGCCGACGCGCACGTGGGTGCGGGCGACCGCGGCCGGGGCCACGGTCGCCTGGACGATCGGCTCGGTCCCCGTGCTGCTCGGCGAGGGGCTGACGGCCGTCCCCTGGCCGCTGCTGGCCGTCATGGGCCCGGCCCTGCTGGTGTCGATGGGGCTGTTCCAGTGGCGCGTGCTGCGCGGCCGCGTCGCCGGGGCGTGGCGGTGGATCGTGGCGAGCACCGGGGGCTGGTGCATGGGCCTGGCGGCCTTCGGCCTCGTGACCACCCCGCTCTGGCAGCCGGGGCAGTCGCCGCCGCTCGTGGTGCTCATCGGGATGCTCGGCGCGGTGGCGATGGCCGCCACGGTGGCGGCCGTCACCGGGACCACGCTGGTCGGGATGGTGGGGGCGGGACCAAGGTCCCTGCGGAGGGGGACGGCAGACCCTACGGAGTGACTCCGCCGCGTCGGGACGATTGCCGGGAAATCACTCGTGAGACGGAGTCCCCATGGACGTCTTGGACCTCTCCCGCTGGCAATTCGGGATCACCACGGTCTACCACTTCCTCTTCGTGCCGCTGACGATCGGGTTGTCGATCATCGTCGCGGGCCTGCAGACCGCCTGGCACCGGACGAAGAAGCCGGCCTACCTGCGGCTGACGAAGTTCTGGGGCAAGCTCTTCCTGATCAACTTCGCGATGGGGGTGGTCACCGGCATCGTGCAGGAGTTCCAGTTCGGCATGAACTGGAGTGACTACTCCCGCTTCGTCGGCGACGTGTTCGGTGCCCCGCTGGCCATGGAAGGGCTGATGGCCTTCTTCCTGGAGTCCACCTTCCTCGGACTGTGGATCTTCGGCTGGGACCGGCTCCCGCCCCGGCTCCACCTGATGACGATCTGGCTGGCCGCGATCGGCACCAACCTGTCGGCCTACTTCATCCTGGCGGCCAACTCCTGGATGCAGCACCCGGTCGGCTACCGGCTCAACCCGGAGACCGGCCGCGCGGAGCTCACCGACATCTGGGCGGTGCTCACGAACGTCACCACCCTGGCCACCTTCCCGCACGTCATCTTCGGCGCGTTCGTCACCGCCGGCGCGTTCGTCGCCGGCGTCAGCGCCTGGAAGCTGCTCAAGAAGCAGGACGTCGAACTGTTCCGCACCTCGGCGCGCCTGGCGATGGCCGTCGCCCTGGTCGCCTCGGCCGGGGTCGCCTTCAGCGGCCACTGGCAGGCGCAGATCATGACCGAGCAGCAGCCGATGAAGATGGCCGCCGCCGAGGCGCTGTGGGAGGACGAGAGCTCCGCCGGATTCTCGCTGTTCGCCGTCGGCGACGTGGAGAACGGCCGCAACCACGTCAACCTGCAGATCCCGTACGGCCTCAGCCTGCTGGCCACCAACACCCTGGACGGCGAGGTCGAGGGCATCAACGACATCCAGGCCCGCTACCAGGCCCTGTACGGCCCCGGCGACTACCGGCCGAGCGTCGGCCTGGCCTACTGGACCTTCCGTCTGATGATCGGCTTCGGCGTGCTGGCCGGGCTGCTCGCCCTGACCGGGCTCTGGCTCACCCGCCGGGGCCGGCTGCCGCGCAGCCCCTGGTTCTACCGGCTGGCCGTCCTGGGCATCGGCCTGCCGTTCCTGGCCAACTCGATGGGCTGGATCTTCACCGAGATGGGCCGCCAGCCGTGGACCGTCTACGGGATCATGAGCACCGCCTCGGCGGTCTCCCCCGGGGTGGACGTCGCCGAGGTCGCCACCACGCTGGTCGGCTTCACCCTGCTCTACGGGGTGCTCGCGGTGATCGAGATCCGGCTGCTGCTCAAGTTCATCAAGATCGGTCCCGTGGAAGGGGTGACCGATCCCTCCGGCGAGTCCGAGACCGGGACCGGCGCCGCCCCCGCGCTCTCCTACTGAGGATCCCCCCATGGAACTCACCACCGTCTGGTTCCTGCTCATCGCCATCCTGTGGATCGGCTACTTCGTCCTGGAGGGCTTCGACTTCGGCGTCGGCATCCTGCTGCCGTTCGTCAGCCGGGACGAGACCGACCGCAGGACCGTCCTGGCCACCATCGGCCCCGTCTGGGACGGCAACGAGGTCTGGCTGCTGGTCGCCGGCGGCGCCACCTTCGCCGCCTTCCCCGAGTGGTACGCCACCCTGTTCAGCGGCTTCTACCTGCCGCTCTTCCTCATCCTCGTCGCGCTCATCCTGCGCGGGGTGGCCATCGAGTACCGCAACAAGAGCGACAGCACCCGCGGCTGGGACCGCTGCCTGTTCTTCGGCTCGCTGCTGCCGGCCCTGCTGTGGGGCGTGGCCTTCGCCAACATCGTCCGCGGCGTGCCGCTGGACGCCGACCACGAGTACACCGGCTCGCTGCTGACCCTGCTCAACCCCTACGCGCTGCTGGGCGGCCTGGCCACGCTGACGCTGTTCACCCTGCACGGAGCGCTCTTCCTGGCGCTGCGCACCACCGGCGAGCTGCGCGCCCGCGCGGTGGGCTGGGCCAAGAAGGCCGGCGTGGCCGCGCTGGTCGCCGGCGGCGCCTTCCTGGTGATCACCCAGGTCACGGTCGGCAAGCCGGCCACCTGGGCCACCGCCGCGTCGGCCGCGCTCGGCATCGCCGGTGCGCTCCTGGCGACCCTGCGCGGCCGGGACGGCTGGGCGTTCACCGCGAACGCGGTGGCGATCCTCGCGGTGACCGTCACCCTCTTCGGGAACCTGTGGCCGAACGTGATGCCCGCGCTCGACCCGGCCAACAGCCTGACCGTCACCAACGCCGCCTCCACGCCCTACACCCTCACGGTGATGACCTGGGTCGCGGGCATCTTCACCCCCGTGGTCCTGGCCTACCAGGGCTGGACGTACTGGGTGTTCCGCAAGCGCCTGACCCAGGGCAGGGCGTAGCCCCCGGCCGGTTGCCAAGGTCCTCCCCCGGGGGGACCTTCGGCGCTTATCCCGCCTGATCCGCCCGGGGATGCTGAAGGCACAGGCAGGCCGACGAGAGGACGCCGGCCGGGAGCGGGATGCGAGGTGCGGAGATGAACGTTCACCCGGTGGGGAGCAAGACGCCCGAGGAGACCGCTTTCGCGCTCCGCACGGCGGTGGAGGCCGCCGTGCACGCGCCGTCGGTGCACAACACCCAGCCGTGGGCCTTCACGATCGAGGACGGGGAGATCCGGCTGGACGCCGACCCCGACCGCGGCCTGCGGGTCGGCGACCCGGCCGGCCGCGAACTCCTGATCAGCTGCGGCGCCGCCCTGCTGAACGTGCGGCTGACCCTGCTCAAGCTCGGCTACGAGCCGCAGGTGCGCGTGCTGCCCGACCCGGACCGCCCCAGCCTGCTGGCGACGGTCCGGATCGGCGGGCAGGCGCCGTCCGACGAGCACACCCGGCTGCTGCACGCCCAGATCGAGCGCCGCCGCACCCACCGGGCGGGCTTCACCGACCTGCCGGTGCCGGAGCGCCTGATCGAGGCGCTCGTCGCCCAGGCGTCCGCCGAGGGCGCGCGCCTGGCCCCGGTCCGCTCGGAGGCCTCGGTCCGGGTGCTCGCCGCGCTGACCTGCGCCGCGCAGGACGTGCAGGCCCAGGACCGGGTCTCCGGCCTGGAGGTGGTCCGCTGGGCCCGCCCGCCCGGCAGCTCCCGCAGGGACGGCGTCCCGGCGCAGGCCTATCCCCGGGCGACCGGCCGGACCGACCCCCTCTTCGCCCAGCGGGACTACGCCCGCGGCCACCCCTGGGGCCACGCCGCCGACCAGTTCGCCGCGACCTCCGCCGGGGTGGTGGCGGTGCTGACCACCCCCGGCGACTCCCGGGAGGCCTGGATCACCGCGGGGCAGGCGCTGCAGCGCGTCCTGCTGCACGCCTTCGCCTACGGGGTCAGCGCGGCGTTCCACACCCAAGCGCTGGAGATGTTCCACCTGCGGGAGTTCCTGCGCCAGGAGCTCTGCTCGGGGGAGTACCCGCAGATGATCATGCGGTTGGGCTTCACCTTCGACGACACGCCGGGCGTCCGGCGGCCGGTCTCCGAGGTGCTGCAGGAGCGCTGAGCGCCGGCTCCCGCCCCGCCCGTCCCGGGCGGGGACCCGGTCGGCCCGGCGTCCGTACGGCGCGCCCGCGCGGAGCGGTTCAGTCCCGGGCGTGCTCCCAGGAGGGGTCCCGGTAGAGCACCACGGTGGTGCCGCGCAGCAGTTCGTCCGGGGCCGAGACCAGGACGAGCTCGCCCGCCGCCTCCAGGCCCCGCAGGACGTCGCGCACCCGGGGGCCGACCGGCAGCCGGCCCACCGGCAGGCCCAGGGCGTCCCGGACGGCGTCGGCGACCTGGGAGAGCCGGAACGGCCCGGGCAGCAGGGCGATCAGCGCGCGGACCACGTCGACGGTGATCACCGCCTCGGCCTCGGCGCAGGCGAGCTGCCACTGCAGCTGCGCCCTGCGCCGTCCGCTCCCGGCGCAGGAGGTGCAGGGCTGGGCGTAGTCGGGCACGATCTGCTCGGTCCCGGAGCCCAGGCAGGTGGTGCACTGGTCGGTCTCCATCGCGTGCAGCTCGGCCGCCGCCCGGTCGCCCAGCTGCTTTCCGCAGAGGCAGAGATAGACCCGGAAACCGCCGCTGACCAGCGCGAGGTCGTCGGCGTCGTCGGGGATCTCCTCCCACAGCGCGGTGATCGTGTGTTCTCTCATGACCCCGCGACTCTACCGACCCGCCCGGGACGGCAGCGCCGGAAGGCGTCCTCGGAGACATCGGGAATCGCTACTTTAGGGGACATGACGACATATCGCGGGAGCGTTCAGCGGGTGCTGCGCTGGCCGGTGAAGTCACTGCGGGGCGAGGAGGTCGGGCAGGCGCGGTTCGACGCGCGGGGCATGGCCGGGGACCGCGCCTACGCGCTGGTCGACGGGCGCGAGCACCACGTCGGCAGGCTGCTGACCGTGCGGCAGCGCGCCGAGATGCTCCACTGGCGCAGCGGTTACCCGGGGGACGACGGGGCCGCCGACGGCGTGCCGACGCTGACGGCGCCGGACGGGTCCGAGTGGAAGTGGGACGATCCCGGCCTGGCCGGGGCGCTGGCGGAGTCGCTGGGGACGCCGCTGCGCCTGCGGGCCGCCGACGGCCAGCAGGACCGGGGGCCCACCGTGCTGGTGACGACCGAGGCCTCCCGGGCCGCGCTGGAGGAGGAGCTGGGAGCGCCGGTGGACCTGCGCAGGTTCCGGCCGAACCTCCACCTCGCGCTGGACGCCCCCGCCTTCGCCGAGGAGGGGTGGACGGCCGGAACCGTGGTCACCGTGGGGGACGTGGAGCTCGCGGTGGAGGGGCCCGAGGCGGGGCCGTGCATCCGGTGCGCGGTGCCGAGCTGGGACCCGGACGGGCGCGAGCGCTGGCCGGGACTGCAGAAACGGCTCATCGAGCGGCACGCGAACGCGTTCGGAGTGATCATGAGGGTGTCCCGCCCCGGTACCGTCCGCAGGGGGGACCCGGCGGCGGCGGTCCCGGTCACCGGAGCGTGATCCGGGGCGCGCACGGATCCGGCCGCCCGGAGAAGCGGGCGGGTCGCAGCGGGCCACAGTGGGTCGCAGCGGGCCACAGTGGATCACGGCGGGCCGCGGCCGGTCGCGGCGGGCCGCGGCCGGTCGCGGCGGGCTGCAGCGGGTCGCGGCGGGCTGTAGCGGGTCGCGCGGGGTCACGGCGGCGCGGCGGGCCGCAGCGGGGCGTCGCGCCGGGAACGGAAGACCCGGGAACGGAAGACCCGGGAACGGAAGACCCGGGAACGGAAGACCCGGGACGGGCTCCCGGGTGGGGAGGAGACGGAGATGTCAGTGCTCGTGGCGTTCAGCGTGACGCCGATCGGGGCCGGGGAGGACGTCGGTGAGATCGTCGCCGAGGCCGTCCGGGTGGTGCGGGCCTCCGGCCTGCCGAACCGGACCGATGCGATGTTCACCACAGTGGAGGGGGAGGACTGGGACGAGGTGATGTCCGTGGTCAGGGCCGCGGTGGCGGCGGTCGAGGCCCGGTGCGGACGGGTCAGCCTGGTGCTGAAGGCCGACATCCGCGAGGGCGGGGGCGGCCGGATGGACGCCAAGGTCGCCACCGTGGAGCGGCATCTGGCGTGACCGCGCGGCGGCCGGGGCCCGTCCCCCGGCCGCCGTCGCCCCCCCCCCGCGGCGGCCCGCGTCCCGGGAACACCGGAGGCCGGCGACCGGTTGAACCGTCTGGATCGACGCGTGAGGGGAGTGTGCCGCATGGCGGGAAGAGGAACGGCCGGACGTCTGGTCGCGGGCGGACTGGCGCTGGCCGCCGCCGGATGGGCGTTGCGGGACGTCCCGGCGGAGCTGGGCGGCAGGATCGCCGGCGAGCGGCTGGCGCGCGTGCTCCGGTCGCCGCGGTTCCGTGACGGGGCCTTCCGCAACTCCGTCCCGGCCGATCTCGTCCCGCCGAGCAGCGCGCCGAGGCTGCTGGCCCGGATGCTCCTCGACCGGGAGGGGCGCCGTCCGGCGGGTCCCGTCCCGCTGGTGGCCTCCCCGGCCACGCCGCCGTCCGAGACCGGCCTGAGCGTCGTCTGGTACGGCCACGCGACCACGCTGGTCGAGATCGAGGGACGGCGGGTGCTGTTCGACCCGGTGTGGAGCGAGCGCGCCTCCCCCGTCCCGATGGCCGGCCCGCGGCGGCTGCACCCGCTGCCGGTCCCGCTGGCGGACCTCCCGGCGCTCGACGCGATCGCGATCTCCCACGACCACTACGACCACCTCGACCGGGCGACGGTGCGCGTGCTCGCCGCGACGCAGACCGCGCCGTTCCTGGTCCCGCTGGGCATCGGCGCCCACCTGGAGCGCTGGGGCGTGCCCCCCTCCCGCATCATCGAGCTCGACTGGGAGGAGGAGGCGATCGTCGCGGGGCTGCGGTTCACCGCCACCGCGGCCCGCCACTTCTCCGGGCGCACCCTGCGCCGCAACGACACCCTGTGGGGCTCCTGGGCGGTCGCGGGCGCGCGGCGGCGGGTGTTCTACGCCGGCGACTCCGGCTACTTCGACGGCTACGCCCGCATCGGCGCCGCGCACGGCCCCTTCGACCTGACGCTCATGCCGATCGGCGCCTACAGTCCCAGCTGGCCCGACATCCACATGGACCCCGAGCAGGCGGTCGCCGCCCACCTCGACCTGGGCGGCGAGCTGCTCCTGCCGGTGCACTGGGCGACGTTCAGCCTGGCCCTGCACCCCTGGGCCGAGCCCGTCGACCGGCTGTGGCACGAGGCCAAGGCCCGTGACGTGCGGCTCGCGATCCCCCGGCCGGGCGACCGGATCGACGTCGGCGACGTGCCGCAGCTCGACCCCTGGTGGGAGCTGCTCGGCGGGGTGTAGCACTCCGGCCTCGGGAGCCTGCCCGGCGCCTTGACCGTCGCCGTCTTGTATCGCGACCGCTTCGGGTCGCTCAGCCCCATGGACAGCCGCGGGTAAGGGCCGGCCGGGCTACGGTTCATGCCGCTCGCCCGGCGAATCTACGACGTAAAGCCACGATCTGTGTTCAGTGAAGCGGCACCGGTCCGCGCGCAGCCCGCCGGGGATACGGCCGCCCTGCAGTCAAACCGCCGCCGAGCCGGCCGGATGGGTGCCGGCCCCGGCCGTCGTTGACTCTTGCGCCGGTACACGGAGGTGAGGGGCGAGCCGTCATCGCCGTATTCGTCGACAGGCCGGTTCGCTAGATTTGCCGTGCTCGATCCCACGATTGCGAGGTAAGCATGTCGGACGAACGAAGCGCGCACGCAGGGAGACGAGGAACGCGGCGGTACGGGTGGATGCTCGTGCTGGCCGTCATGGTCCTTCTCGCCGACCAGGCCTCCAAGGTGTGGGCGATCTCGGCGCTGGCCGAAGGTGAACCCGTCTCGGTGGTTCCGGGGGTGATTCGGCTGCGGCTGTTGTTCAACCCGGGTGCCGCCTTCTCGATCGGGGAGGGGGCGACGTGGGTGTTCACCCTAGTGGCGGCCGCGGCCGCGGCCGGCATCGCGTATGTCGGGCGGCGGCTGCGCTCGGCGGCGTGGACCGTGGCGTTGGGCGGGCTGCTGGGCGGCGCCGCCTCTCACCTGCTGGACCGCCTGTTCCGCCCGCCCGGCTTCGCCCGGGGCCACGTCGTCGACTTCATCGACTACGGCGGGCTGTTCGTCGGCAACCTGGCCGACATCGCCCTCACCGGAAGCTGCGCCTTCGTGATTCTGCTCAGTGCGCGGGGCGTCTCCCTCGACGGCACACCCGACTCGGGCCTCGGCGCCCCCACCTCCTCCGGGAGCTCGTCGGCCAGAGCCTGAGCCGACGGCTCAAGGCGGCCCCGGCCCGGTGCCTGCCTCAGCGGTGACGTGTGTCCGGAGAGATCGAATGGGGACATGGGGCCCGGGCAATTTCAACGACGACACGGCGGCGGACCATCTTTCGATCATCACCGATCGACTGATCACCGAGGTCGCCGAGGCGATGTCGGGCGATCCGCTCCATATCGAGCCCGACGAGTACTGGGGCGTCGCAGTGCCGTGCAACCTCGAACTGCTGTACGTCATCGCCCAGCAGCGCTACGTCGGCGCCCAACTGCCCGAAGCGGACATGATCGCGCAATGGAAGAGGGCGTACATGACCGTCTGGGACAAAACGATAGGCAACCTGGAGCCGCGTCCGGAGTACCGCACGCAGCGGCGCGCGACCCTCGTCCAGACGTTCGACCAGTTGGCCGAACTAGCCGCTCGGCATCAGGCATAGTGCCGCCGAAATCGAGCTCAGGCCTGCGGCTCAGGATGAAAAGAGGACATCACCCGCCCGGGCGCCGGTCTGTCTGACCGAAGTGCCGGACTGCTGGCCGTGCTCTGCCCGCGGCAGACACAAGCCCGCCTCCCGGGGGGCAGCCATCAGGTATCAACACGCATACCGATGGCCCGAGGCGTCGCATACGACATGGCACGACAGAACACATCCGGACATACCTCTAAGATCATCTACATCGTTACACGAATCTGGGCCGCCGCCGGCCGATACCGCTTCGGGCGCGCCGCCGCCGTCGTCGTCGCGCTCTACCTGTCCGCCGTGGCCGTCGCCGCGGTGCTCGCCGTCGTGTCCGGCGACCCGTCGGCGCTTTCGTCGGCCACGATGACCACAACCTGGGTCCTCCTCTACGCGCACCACGGGCAGGAAGGCTGGCTCGGGCCTCTGCTCATCGGGATCTGCGGGCTCAACGCGTGGATGCTGTGGCAGGTGCTGCGCGGTCCTGCGCTGCCGCGCACCGAGGGGTTGACGCCCGGCGTGGTCTGGCTGCGGCGCCTGCTGTATGCGGGCGTCGCCGGCGACCTGGTGGTCTGGGAGCTCGTCGAAGAGCTGTCCGACGCCGTGGAGGACGTCGGGAGCCTGCTGCTGTGGGCCGTCACGGTGGTCCTGCTGACGCGGGTCGTCGGTGGGGTCTCGGCCCGGTTCCGGGTCGTCGCTCTCGTGCTCGGCCTGACCGGCGTGCTGGCCCCGGCGCCGCTGCTTCTCCTCGGCGATCCCGACCTCTCGATGATCAGCTTCCTGGGGCTGGCGAGCTGCGGCTGGACGGTGATGATCCTCATCGGGCAGCGCCGCGACGGGCGGTGGAGCAACGCCACGATCGAGGTCGGCAGGATCGCCCTCGTCGTCCTGCTGGCCTCCCCCCTGCGCACTCTCGCCCTCCAGAGTGAGTCGTTGCTGCTCAACGGCCTGGGGATCGTGATCGGCACGCTCGGCATGTTGAGCACGGTGTGGCTGGCGCGCACCGCGCACGAACTCGCCGGACCCGGAGGCACGCCCGCTGCGGAAACCACCGCGTCGCCCGCCACCGGCCGCGGGCGGCTGCGGTTCGTCGCCGTCGCGCTCGTGCTGCCGCTCATCGCGGTCGGCGCCGAGGAAGGCGCCCAGCTGAGCTTCACCGGCGCCGACGAGGACTGCTTCGAGCGGATCGGCTCCTACGCCGACACCCGGCCGCGGGACCGGCAGCAGGCGTTCCTGTGCCTGGCCCGGGGCGGCACCCCCACCGGGACGCCGATGTTCCCCGAGGACCTGCCGGACCAGCGCATCCTGGTCCACGGCAGAAAACTGTGCGCGGCGCCCGGCGCCGAGGAGCGCCAGGCGCTGCTGCGGCGGGCCGGAGGGTCGGCGGACGCGGCCGAACTCAGTGATGCCCTGGAGTTCCTGTGCCCCGACGTCATCACCCGGCAGCGGGCCGAGGAGGCGCGCGAACAGGCCCGCCGGGAACGCGAGCAGCAGCGGGAGTGGGCCGCGTGGAAGGCCGAGGCGAACGCCCGGTGCACCGATCCCTGGCCGAGAGTGCGGGCCGGGCGGCAGGGCACCGCCGCGTACCTGCTCTTCGAAGGGGGCGGCTACGCCGTCTTCGACGACCGCGACCACACCGAAGGCGCGAGCGGCGACATCTTCAAGGCCATCGACGAGGGGTTCATCGACGCCGTCGGCAGCAGCGCCGCCATCACGACCGGCGGCGAGAACGCGCCGATGTGTCTGACGGTCAAGGCCTTCGGCGCCGCCCCGCCGCTGCGGCTCAACGGCTGGGACCGGGTGGTCGAGGTGGGCATCGCCAGCCGCACCGGCCGCCTGGTCGTCCCGCCCTACCCCGAGGGCGGCGACAGCGGAGCGATCCGGCCGCTGCCCAACCTGGCTGTCGACGGCCCCGGCCGCTACCGGATGCGCGTCTACGCCCGCTCGTTCGAGTGGGACGAGGACGACCCCGATGCGCCCGTCGAGGAGCACCTGATCGTCGTCTATCCCGGTCGCTCCACGGAGAAGATCGTCCATCGCCCGTGGCGGTGACCGGTTCGCATCTGGGGGCGTGTTCGGGATGCACCGCTGTGGCGGACGGTGATCGGATCACGGTGCGCAGCGCTTTCCCACCCCGTTCGGCCGGGCTACCGGAAGGCCGATGAGGCGCCGCAGCGCCGCGCGGGCGGGCGGGCCCCACGTGGCCTTGCCGCCTGGGCGGCCGCGGACGCCGGCCTCGCCGATGAGGATGCCGCTGAGGGCGCGTCCCACCGCCCATCCACGGGCGCGGCGCAGGGTCGCGTCGTCCAGGGCTGGCCGGTAGGCGAAGCGGAAGTGGCCGACGGCGCCGTCCGGCAGCATGATCCAGGCGGCGGCGAGGTCGCAGGCCGGATCGCCCGCACGCAGGTCACCGAAGTCGATCACCGCGCAGATGGTGCCGTCCGCGGTCAGGACGCTGGCCGGATGCAGGTCGCCGTGCAGCCATAACGCCGGGCCGGTTCAGCCGGGCGCGGCGGCGGCATCGTCCCAGATCGCGCGTACGGCGTCCGGGTCGGGAATCAGTCCCCTCTCGGTGGCCTCGGCGAGCTGCCTGGCGAACCCCTCGGTGTGGTCGGCGAGCGGTCCTCCGCATTCCGCGAAGCGTATCGACGCCAGATAACGCCGCTGAAACCCTGCCGAACAGCGCCGCGCGTCACAGAGCACCGTGCCAGGAGTGGGTCGTGGGCGATGTCCGGCGCCGCTGCGCACCGCCGGCGCTTCGGAGTTCAAGCGTGCCGGAACAGCCAGACCGCGGTGCACGAGGCGCGATCTTCATGGTCCGGGTGCCGCACGGGGAAGGGGACGTCCCAGAACACCTGGATCGTGTGCCAGACGGCCTTGTCGTCGGCGAACAGGGCGGCGGGCAGGGAGACCGCGTGCGTGCCGTCCTCCAGCGCGTGGAAACCGCAGCCGTCCACCGGCTGAAGCCTGCTGCAGGTCCACCGGTCGACCCTGCTGGTCGGGATGCCGTCAGCGCCCACGGCGTCGAACGTCATGACGCTTACGGACAACGGCTGGGCGGTGGTTTCCAGCGTCAACTCGGCCGGCCCCTGAAGGCGGTGCGCGGCCGGCCATGCGAGAGCGGTGGGAGCAGGTGCGGCCGGGACGCCGCTGACCGCTTCCCAGTCGCTGCCGGCCAGTGGGAGCGCCATCCCGTTCAACGAGGCTTCCGGAGGCTGCTGGGTGAACTCGACACGCTGATACGACTGCCATGGCGTTTCCATGCGAGGTGCCTTCTTGTGCGGGGTTCGGTGCAGGCGCGGGCCGGCTGCAGGAGGACGAGACCGAGGATCACGTCGAAGGACGATTCCGCTTCGGCAGGCGGGTCGCTCGCCTCGCCCACCGGTATCACGGGGTCGAAGCCGGCCAGGGGAGGCCACGGGATCTCGCCCCGCCGTAGCGCGAGCAGGTCGCGGCCCGCCGGGGCGGCGCGTTCCGCCTGCTCACGGGTCCAGCCCTCAGCGGGGGAGCGGTCCCCCACGGTGTCGGCGTTCACCGGTGGCCGGCGAGCAGGGCGTGGTGGTCGGCACCGTCCACCGGCCGGGGGTCGGTGTGCACCGTGGCGGCGGCCAGCCGGGGCAGCGCGTGCAGCAGGGCGTGCTCGGCCGCGACCGCGACCCGGTGGGCGGCGACCACCGACAGGGTGTGGTCCACCACGATCTGGCAGTCGGCCTCCAGCCGGTGACCGACCCACCGCAGCCGGACCCGCCCCACCTGCAGGACCCCGCCGGTGGCGCACAGCGCCGCCCGCGCCCGGGCGGTCACGGCGGGGTCGACCGCGTCCATCAGCCGGTGGCAGATCTGCCGGGAGGCCTGCGCCAGCACGCCCGCGATCGCCGCGGCGATCAGCAGGCCGACCACCGGGTCGGCCCGGTCCCAGCCCGCCGCGGCGCCGCCGGCGCCGATCAGGACCGCCAGGGAGGTGAACCCGTCGGCGCGGGCGTGCAGGCCGTCGGCGACCAGCGCCGCCGAGCCGATCCTGCGGCCGACGCGGATGCGGTAGCGGGCCACCAGCTCGTTTCCGGCGAACCCGGCCAGTCCCGCGGCCGCGACCGCCCCCAGGTGCGCGACCGGCCGAGGATGGACCAGCCGGTCGACCGCGGTCCACCCGGCGGTGATAGCCGAGGCCGCGATCACCAGCACGATGACGATCCCGGCCAGGTCCTCGGCCCGGCCGTACCCGTAGGTGTAGCGGTGGTCCGGCGCACGGCGGCCCAGCAGGAACGCGATCCCCAGCGGCACCGCCGTCAGGGCGTCGGCGGCGTTGTGCACGGTGTCGCCCAGCAGCGCCACCGACCCCGACAGCGCCACGATGGCGGCCTGGACCGCCGCGGTCAGGCCGAGCACCCCCAGCGAGATCCACAGCGCCCGCATGCCCTCGGCGCTGGACTCCAGCGCCGTGTCGATCCTGTCGGAGGCATCGTGGGCGTGCGGCCGGAGCAGGTGCGTGATCCTCGCCCAGACCCCTGCCTGCCCGTGCCCGTGCCCGTGCCCGTGCCCGTGCCCGTGGTGGTGACCATGCTGCGGGCCGTCCGGGCTCCGGCCGGCAGCGGCCTGTCGATCGCTCATACGTCCACCATGGCCCACGGCGCCGATTGCAGCACATCGACATCAGCGCAGGCCGCGCTCCTGCGAGACGGTCGCGTCACGGCCGGGGAGTCGGCTTGGAGGGGGCCCGGCCCCGGCCGCCAGGCGGGTGCGGACGACCAGGTCGTGCAGGACGCCGTCCGCGGTGGCGGCCTCCGGCAGGCGCGAGGCGTCCCGGGCCGCCTCCAGATCGGCCGTCAGCCGGGCGACGTCGCGCTCCAGCCGCGGGCGCTCCGGAGCGCCGGACGGCAGCGCCCCGTGCTCGGCGGCGCGCTTGGCCGCCATCAGCTCCCCCAGGTACGGCGGGCCGCCGCCGAGGCGGGTGAGGTCGGCCACGAGCGTGCCGGTGCGCATCAGGTGGATGCCGGTGAGCAGCACGCGGAAGGTGTACAGCAGCGGCTTGAGCTCGCCGGACCGCTCGAACAGGCGCCACTGGGTGCGCGCGAAGCCCAGGTAGTGGTGGGCGTGGTGGCGGGTGAGGCAGCCCGGCGCGGCGGCGGCCAGCTCCTCGTGGACCGACGAGGTGGCGACCACCAGTGGCGAGAGGAGCTGCTCCAGGACGTAGCCGTTGCGGCGCAGCAGCAGGCGGCAGAACTTGGCCAGGTCGTGGGTGACGAGGTCCACCTCGACGCCCCGGCGCGTCCAGGAGCGGGAGACGGTCTCGGGCCCGGTGCGCAGGCCGACGACCTGCTCCGGCGGCAGGACGTGCACGCCGCGCAGGTCGACGTCGGAGTCGTCGGAGGGGAAGCCGTACAGGTGCGCGCCGCTGACCGTGGCGAAGGCCAGGGCGTGCGGCTGCTCGGCGGCGATCTCCGGCAGCCAGGCGGGGAGCGTCGCGGTCACAGCAGGGCCTTCCGTACGGTGGTCAGGTAGTCGTCGACGGCGCGGCGGTCGGGGTGCTCGGGCAGGGCGCTCCGGTCGCCGAGGGCGGTGAGGGCGGAGCGCAGCTCGGCGCGCCAGCGCTCCACCTCCGGCCACGGGATCTCGCCCCGCCGCAGCGCCAGCAGCCGGTCGCGGTGCCCGTCCATCCGCACCAGCGGCTCGCCCTCGCGGACCAGATGCAGCCCGCTGATCATCAGCCTGATCATGTGCATGGCCTGCTTCCACTTCGGCCGCTCCGGGTCGAGCCTGCGGAACTGGGCGTCGGCGTAGCCGGTGAACGTCTCGCGGGCGCGCCGGGACAGGAACGCCCGCCGCAGCGCGAGCAGGTCGCGGCCCGCCGGGGCGGCGCGTTCGACGACCGGCGACCACAGGCACTCCAGGACCGTGGGGTTGGCCTCCAGCGCCAGCGCGCAGAACCGCTCGACCTCCCAGGAGAACTGCTCGGGCAGCGGTCCGTCGACGTGGGTCGGCGGCTTGTCCAGCCGCCAGAACAGCGGGGTGGGCGCGGCGAAGACGCCGCGCCGGTCCACGTCGGACTCCTCGGTCTCCAGCCCGTACGCGCGGGAGCCGACCACCACCGACAGCACCAGATGATCCGGGACGAACCGCATGCTCACGGGTCCAGCCTGCCAGAGGGGGAGCGGTCCCCCGTACGGGATTCCCCGGGAGGGCGGGTCTCCTGTTCCCGGCGCATCGGCCGCGCATCACGGACCCGGGTGTCCTCAAGTGGGTGTGCGATCAACCGATGGAAGACGCATGGGGCCCGCCGGACGTGTGACCGCAGGCCATTCATCGGAAGCAGGTCGCCATGGCACGTCACCGGATCAGATCGCTCGTCGGCGTCACCGCCGTCACGGGGCTGGTGGCCCTGACCGGCTGCGGTGACGCCGAACAGGGTGGGACGGCGACCGCGGCGGCCCGTTCGATCAACGTCATCATGACGGACAACCCGCAGATGAAGGACCTCGCCGAGCTGGTGGACGAGCACTTCACCAAGAAGACCGGGATCAAGGTCAACCTCACCCTGGCCGGTGAGGCCGACGTCCGGGAGAAGATCACCCAGGACGTCGCCACGCAGAGCGGCGTGTACGACGTGGCCACGATCGGCGCGTACGAAGCCCCCATCTGGGCGAGCCGGGGATGGCTCCACGAGCTGTCGAGCACCACGGAGGGCGACGCCGCCTACGACGCCGGTGACCTGCTCGCGCCGATGGTGCAGTCGCTGACCGGCTCCGACGGGAAGCTGTACGCCGTTCCCTTCTACGGCGAGTCGTCCATGCTGATGTACCGCAAGGACGTCTTCGCGGCCGAGGGCCTGAGGATGCCCGAGCGCCCCACCTGGCGGCAGGTCGCCGACCTCGCGGCGAAGGCGGACGGGTCCAGGCCCGGGATGAAGGGCATCTGCCTGCGCGGTCTCCCCAGCTGGGGACAGGTGTTCGCCCCGATGACGACCGTCGTCAACACCTTCGGCGGCACCTGGTTCGACGAGGACTGGAAGGCGCGGGTGAACTCCCCGGCCTTCGTCGAGGCGGCCGAGTTCTACGTGGACCTCGTCCGCGCCCACGGCCAGCCGGACCCGGCCGAGGCCGGGTTCGCCGAGTGCCTGGAGGCGATGGGCGGCGGCAAGGTCGCGATGTGGTACGACGCCACCTCCGCCGCGGGGCTGCTCGAGGACGGCTCGACCAGCCGGGTGGTCGGCAAGGTCGGTTACGTGTACGCGCCCGTCGAGCGCACGAAGTCCTCCGGCTGGCTGTGGACCTGGGCGTTGTCCGTCCCGTCGGCGTCGAAGAACACCGAGGACGCCGCGACCTTCGTCAAGTGGGCCACCGGCAAGGAGTACGAGCGGCTGGTCGGCGAGACGCTCGGCTGGTCCCGGGTGCCCTCGGGGAAACGGGCCAGCACGTACTCCCTGCCGGAGTACCGGCAGGCGTCCGCCGCGTTCGGCGACATCACCCTCAAGGCCATCCAGGAGGCGGACCCGGTGAACCCGGGCCTGCAGCCGCGCCCGGCCGCCGGCATCCAGTTCGTCGCCATTCCCGAGTTCGCCGACCTGGCGACGCGCATCAGCCACAACCTGGCCGACGCCTTCGAGGGGACCACGACGGTGAGGGCCGTTCTGAACCAGGGACAGTCCATGGCGTCGGAAGTCGCGCTGATCCACAGGTCCTCCTGACCGCCCGCCGACCGCCTCCCACCGCTCCGGACCGAAGGACCGCCATGTCCGCCACGCCTCGCACGACCCGCAAGCGCACCGCCCTGTCGTCCCTGCGCGACTGGTCGGTCGGCAGGAAGCTGCTGAGCGCCTTCCTCGCCGTCTGCCTGCTGATGGCCGGCATCGGCTACATCAGCATCGTCAAGCTGAACCAGTCCGAGGCGCGGATGGAGTCGCTCTACCATGACGGCCTGCGCTCGGTCGACCTCGTGGGAGCCATCACCGCCGACTTCTACGCGATCTCCGCGGACATGTCCGAGATCGCCCTCTCGCCCGACACATCCCAGTTGGAGAAGGTGCAGAAGCGGTCGGCGGCCACCGACGCCGGCCTCGACGCGCGGTGGGCGGAGTTCATCGGCACCAACGCCGATCTCCCGGAGAAGGTGCGGACCTCCTTCGAGGCGAATCTGAAGGCCTGGCGCACCCAGCGTGCCCGGCTGGACCCGTTCGCCGGCAACGGCATGAACTACGCCTTCACGGTCCTGCGGAACACCGAGGTGGAGCCGTTGGCGCACGCCGCACGCGGTCAGCTGGCAGAGCTCAAGGCGGTGGTGATGGCCGAGGCCAAGGCGTCCCGCGACGGCGCGGTCGAGGCCGCCGAGCAGGCCCGCCTCATCATCGTCGGGCTGAGCCTGCTGGCGGTGCTCCTCGCGCTCGTCCTCGCCCTCGCCCTGAGCCGCGCCATCGCCCGTCCCCTCGTCCGCGTCGCCGAGATCATCCGCGGTCTCGCCGACGGCCGTCTGGACCAGACGTCGGACGTCGCCGGAGCCGACGAGGTCGGCCAGATCGGCGAGGCGGTCGACACGTCCATCGCCAGGCTCAACACCCTGATCGGTGCGATCACCGACAGCGCCCGGCGGCTCAGCGCCTCCTCCGCGTCGCTGTCGACCGTCGCGGCGGGCATGTCCGACGGGGCGCAGCAGTCCTCGACCCGCTCCCAGGCCGTGTCCGCGGCGGCCGAGGAGATCAACGTGAACATCGCCACCATCGCCGCGGCCGGTGAAGAGCTCACCAGCACCATCAACGCGGTCGCCGAGAGCACCGCCGGCGCGAGCAGGGTCGCCGCCGACGCGGTGACCGCGGCCGGCGCGGCCGAGAACACGGTCGAGCGGCTCAGCGCCTCCAGCCAGAAGATCGGCCAGGTCGTCGCCTTCATCACCTCCATCGCGGAACAGACCAACCTGCTCGCCCTCAACGCCACCATCGAGGCCGCCCGTGCGGGCTCGGCCGGAAAGGGCTTCGCCGTCGTGGCCGGCGAGGTCAAGGAGCTCGCACGCCAGACCGCCGAGGCGACCGAGGACATCGTCGGCCGCGTCGCCGCGGCGCGCTCGGACGCGGAGGCGGTGTCGCAGACGATCCGCGAGATCACCGGCATCGTCCAGCGGATCGACTCCCTGCAGGAGGCGGTCGCCGAAGCGGTGGGCACCCAGAGCGTGACCACCAGCGAGATGGTCCGCAACGTCATGGCGGTCTCCCTGGGCTCCCAGGAGATCTCCACGAACATCTCCGAGGTGGCGACGGCCACGTCCGAGACGACCACCAGCGCGGTCCAGGCGGCCGACACCGCCAGGGAGCTGTCCCGGATGGCGGCGGACCTGCGCGACCTCGTCTCGCAGTTCCGCACCGTGTGAGGTCCCGCGGTCCGCGGCTCCAGGACTCCGGCTCCGTGCGGACGGCGGTCGCTGCGCGGGGGCGGACCGGAAACCCCCGGCGGCACGTGATTCGTTACATCCTGGATCTTGCGGGAGGAGATCCGGCCGTGGAGATTGACGGCAGTCGTCAAATCTCCATCGGCTTTCGGAGCACCCCCCATGACCAGATGGAAACACCTCCTGCTCGCCCTGGCGGTGGCCGTGCCCACAGGCGCCCTGCCGGCGGCGGCCGCCCCCGCCGCGTCGGCGTCGTCCACGCCCACCCCACCACCCCTGCCGTCCGCGCCGATCGAGAACGGTGAGACCCAACCGGTCCACTCGCGCGCCGACGCGCTGACCGAGACCGTGTTCGTGGAGGTCGCCGGGACCGACAGCGACGCCGACGGCCGCCCCGACCGGGTCGCCGTCGACATCATGCGCCCGGCGGCGACCGCCACCGGGCTGAAGGTCCCGGTCATCATGGAGGCCAGCCCCTACTACGCCGGCGGCAACGACGTGGACAACCACGTCGTCGACCTCGACGGCTCCGACCCGGCCGGCATGGAGTACCGCCGCAACAAGTTCAGCGACCTGCGCGAGACGATGTTCGGCCAGGCCGAGGACCCGGCCGCCGCCCGCGCCGCCGCCGGCCCCTTCCCGGGCTACTACGACAACTACTTCGTCCCGCGCGGGTACGCGGTCGCGTTGGTGGAGAACCTCGGCTCGGGCCGGGCCACCGGCTGCCCGACCACCGGCCTGCCCAACGAGACCGCCGGGCCGAAGGCCGCGATCGACTGGCTGAACGGCCGAGCCAAGGGCTTCGACGCGGCCGGAAACGAGGTGCGGGCCGACTGGTCGACCGGGAACGTCGGCATGATCGGCATCTCCTACAACGGCACCCTGCCCAACGCCGTCGCCGCGACCGGGGTGAAGGGCCTGAAGACCATCGTGCCGATCGCGGCCATCTCCTCCTGGTACGACTACTACCGCTCGAACGGCGGCGTCGTGGCGCCCGGCGGCTACCAGGGCGAGGACGCCGACGTGCTCGCCCGCTACGTGCTGACCCGGGAGAACGGCCAGGAGGCCTGCGGCGCGCTGATGGACCGGATCGAACACGACCAGGACCGCGTCACCGGCGACTACACGCGCTTCTGGGACGAGCGCGACTACCTGAAGGACGTCCGGAAGGTCCGGGCGAGCGTGTTCCTGGTGCACGGCCTCAACGACTGGAACGTCAAGACCGGGCAGGCCGTGCAGTGGTGGGACGCGCTGGGCGGGCGGGGCGTGCCGCGCAAGATCTGGCTCCACCAGGGCGCGCACTTCAACCCGTTCAACTTCGCCTCCCGCAACGCCGAGTGGCTGCGCCAGCTGCACCGCTGGTTCGACTTCCACCTGTACGGCCTGCCCAACGGGATCATGGAGGAGCCGCAGGCCGACGTCGAGCACGGGCCCGGCCAGTGGGCGCAGCACGCCGCCTGGCCGCTGCCCGGCACCCGCGACGTGCGCTTCGCCCTGGCCGCCGGTGAGAACGGGGGCAGCGGCGCGCTGACCCCGCGGCCCGGCCGCGGACACGCCGCGAAATCTACGGAGGTGTTCACCGACGCTCCCGCGCGCACGGCCGAGCAGCTCGCCGAGAACGAGACGGCCGCCGACCCCAACCGGCTGGCCTACCTGTCGGCGCCGCTGGCCAAGGACACCCGGCTGTCCGGCACGCCGGAGGTCGCGGTGAAGGCCGCCTTCTCCGGCGGCCGCTCGCCGTACCTGACGGCGCTGCTGGTCGACTACGGCACCGACGCCCGCGCCTACGGCCGGGTCGCCTACGGCGCCACCCCGGTCTGCTACGGCCAGGGCGTGCCCGGCGACACCGGCTGCGCCCGGCTGGCCGAGCACGTCACCGCCACCGCCCCCTTCAAGATCATCACTCGGGGCTGGCTGGACGTCCGCAACCGGCACTCCGCCGCCCGGACCGAACTGCTGCGCGAGGGCCGGTTCTACGACTTCCGCTTCGACCTGCAGCCGAGCGACCACATCGTCAAGGCCGGGCACCGGATCGGCGTCGTGCTGATCTCCACCGACCGCGACTTCACCCTCCGCCTGCCCGCCGGGACCCGGGTGGAGGTCAAGCCGGGCGACAGCTCCGTGACGCTCCCGCTGGTCGGCGGGCGCTCGGCGCTCAGGTGACCCGGACGGGGGTCCGGGACGTGCGCCCGGACCCCCGGACCGCGGACCCCCGGGCTTCACGGCCCGGATTCGCGGTTGCCGAACCTCTCCGCTCCGCCTTCCGACGCCGACTGGCCGCCGACTGGCTGATGCGGCGACGACGGGCCGCGCCGGCGGACCAGGCGTACGCCGAGCTGGTCGACGCCGCGACGGGGCGCGGGGAAGAGATCGGCCGTCGGCTGCTCGATGACCCCGACCGGGCCAGGTCCGAGGCCGCCGAGGCGCTACGCCGCCTCTGGAAGGCGGCCGTGGAACCGGAATGGCCGTCCATGCGGCAGGCGCTGCGCGCCGAGATGCTGGACCGGGCCGTCCAGGTCAACCGCGAGGGGCTGCGTGCGGTCCTTCCGCGCCTGCACCACTCCGCTGCGTGCGAAGGCGACGCCATCACCGTCGAGAAGACCGTCGACATCGATGTCGGCTGCCCTGAGGGACTCATCCTCGTTCCGTCGCTGTTCATCACCGACCGGATGCAGTGCACCACCTCAGACCACTGGACTCCGGCGATCTACTACCCGGCGTCCGGGCGGTACCTCTGGGCGCCGCCTCCCACGCCGAGATCCCTCGACCGGCTTCTGGGAGCGACTCGGTCGAGGATCCTGGCCGCGCTCACCACTCCGCTGCAGACGACCGTCGTGGCTCGGCTGGTGGGCGTCACCGCCCCGACGGCCAGCGAGCACCTGGCGATCCTGCGAGACGTCGGGTTGATCGACAGCAGCAGGGCCGGCCGCACGGCCGCGCACGAGCTCACTGAGGCCGGACGTGCTCTCCTGGACGCGGCCTCTCCGCGACCATGGCCGGTCCGGGGCTGCCGGGGGACTGTCCGGTGCCGCGCTGGGCGGCGTTCGCCCTGCCCGCGACCTCGCGGAGCCGCCCAGCGGCGACGGCTTCGGCGCCGGGGGTCGACGTAACGCATGGCGGTGCGGGGGTCGTTGTGGCGGGTCCCGCCCATGATGGGCTGCAGCGGTACTTCGACCTCGCCGAGGTGGGCGGCGGCGTTGTGACGCAACTGGTGCAGCGGGAATACCTGAAACTTGACACATGTCTTTTGTGTCGTGAATACTGGTACGTAGATCGATGGGGAGTACCCAAGGCTCCACGCACCGCCGTCAAGACGGGCCCGGCCCATCCGGGTCCCGGCGCTGCGGCCGCCCTTCGCCGGCGGCCTGGGGAGACCGTCGACCACCGGCGCCGCCGCATCCGCCGGCGGCTGGTCGAGGAGGTCTCCCCGTTGTCTGTTGCCTGGTGGGCCTGGGCCGCGGTGATGCTGGCCGTGGCCGCCATGTTGGCCATCGATCTGTTCCTGCACCGCGACAACCACGTCATCGGCTTTCGCGAGGCGGCCGTCTGGTCCGGCGTCTGGATCGCCGCCGGCCTGCTGTTCGGCGTGATCCTGTGGGGCTGGCAGGGCGGCGAGGCGGCCGGCACCTACTTCGCCGGCTACCTGATCGAAAAGGCGTTGTCGATCGACAACGTGTTCATCTTCGCGATGATCTTCACCGCCTTCGCCGTCCCGGCCGAGCTCCAGCACAAGGTGCTGTTCTGGGGCGTCATCGGCGCGCTGGCCTTCCGGCTGGTGTTCATCTTCCTCGGGGCCGAACTGCTGGATCGGTTCTTCTGGACCGCCTACCTGCTGGGCGCGTTCCTCATCTACACCGGCTACAAGATGGCCTTCCGGCACGACCGGCAGGCGCCGCCCGAGCGCAACCCGCTGGTACGCCTGGTGCGCCGCATCGTGCCCACCGACGCCCGCTACCACGGCGACCGGTTCTTCGCCCGCATCGGCGGCCGGCGGGTGGCCACGCTGCTGTTCGTGGTGCTGATCGCCATCGAGGCCACCGACCTGATCTTCGCGATCGACTCGGTCGCGGCCATCCTGGCGATCACCACCAGCACCTTCATCGTCTGGACCGCCAACGCCTTCGCCATCCTGGGGCTGCGCAGCCTGTACTTCTGCCTGGCCGGGCTGCTGCGCCGGTTCGTGCACCTGCACTACGGCCTGGCCCTCCTGCTGGCCTTCGCCGGCGTCAAGCTGATCGCCTCGGAGACCCCGGTCGGCAAACTGCCGATCCCGCTGACCCTGGGCGTCATCGTGGTCACCATCGGCGCCTCCATCGCCTGGAGCCTGCTGGCCACCCGGCGCACCCCCGGCTCCGACGCCGGTACCCACAGCGCCGCCCCGTCCTGACCCCGATTCACGCTTTCGAGTTCGGCACTTCTCATTCGTGAAACCCGCAGCGTGCTTTGTAGGATGGCGGGTATGCCGGACTGGACCTTCCTGACCAACCACGCCCACGTGCTGCTGTGCATCGCCCGTGACCCCGGCACCCGGATCCGTGACGTGGCGGCCCGCGTCGAGATCACCGAGCGGGCCGCGCAGCGCATCCTGGCCGACCTGACCGCCGCCGGCTACCTCACCGCCACCCGGGAAGGACGGCGCAACCGCTACCGCGTCAACCCCGCCCTGCCCCTGCGTCACCCCCTCGAGCGCGACCACCGGATCGGCGAGATCCTCGCGGTCTTCCACCCCGCCCGACCGCCGGCCCCGGCCGGGGCGAGCGATCAGGCGGCCGTGGGCGCGTGAGGCGCCAGGCGGCCGTGGTGCACTCGGCGCATGCGACCGGTCGCCGCAGCACCTCCCCGCCGGCCGGCCGGCGGGCGGCCGTGCCGGATCGGCCGCCCGGCTCTCCTCATCCGGCCGGGGTCCGCTCCGCGAGCCGGTGGGCGTAGTACGCGCCCAGCCGCTCGCGGGAGCGGGGCGCACCGGCCTCGGCGCCGTGGAACTGCGGAGCATCCATGATCTCCTCCCTGGTGGGGGAGACATGGAGCGTGCGCTCGGCCGGGTCGATGCGGGTGACCAGACCGGCGGGCAGCAGCGTGCTCCTGTCGGAGACCCACGAACCGGTGTCGATGACGACGTAGCTGTCACCGGCCATGGTGCTCTCCTCCTCCACCGGCCCGATCTCCCCGTCGGGGGTGTGCACCTCGAAGCCGATGATGTCCAGCGAGCGGTCGCCGCCGTAGACGTCCGGCCGGTAGTCCCACAGGTTCTCGTTCATCATGATCGGACTCTTCTCCTGTCAGGGAACGGCTGTCGCGGCTCGTCTACCCGCCCAGGTGAGAGCAAACGGACCCGTGGGACGCGCCCCGGCCGGACACCGCACCGAGGCCGTGGGCTCGTGTGGCTTGTTCCCGCAAGCCCGAGGGGCCGTTCCCGGAGACCCGAGGGACCGGCCGCGCCCGCCACCCGCCGTACGGCGGCGGGGGACCCTGAGGGGCGACCCTGGCTTGTCCCTGATCTCGGCCCGCGAGCCCGCCGTCCGGCCCCGCCGCGGCCTACGGTGGGCGCATGGGACGAATTCTGCTGATCGTGGCGGCCGTGGTGCTCGCCTTCTTCCTGCTCGGCTCGGTGCTGGGCTTCCTGTTCGGCCTGCTCAAGTGGGCCCTGATCATCGGCCTGGTGGCCGTGGTGGCCACGTTCGCGGCCAAGCTCTTCCGCTCCTCGAAGGCCCGCGGCTGACGCCGGCCGGATGACCGCCGCCGGACGCCTCCCGCCGGGGACCGCTTCCCGGCGGCGGGCCGTACCCGGGGGGCGGGCCCGCCGGCGGGGCGGCGTCACACCTGGCGGTAGCCGTCGAGGAAGCGGCCGATGCGGCTGATCGCCGCGTCGAGGTCGTCGGCGTGCGGCAGGGTGAGGATGCGGAAGTGGTCGGGGCGCGGCCAGTTGAAACCGGTGCCCTGCACGACCTGGATCTTCTCGCGCAGCAGCAGGTCCAGGACGAACCGCTGGTCGTCGACGATCTTGTGCACCTCGGGGTCGAGGCGGGGGAACGCGTACACCGCCCCCTGCGGCTTCACGCACGAGACGCCGGGGATCCGGTTGAGCATCTCCCAGGCGAGGTCGCGCTGCTCGCGCAGCCGCCCGCCGGGCAGGACCAGGTCGGTGATGCTCTGCCGGCCGCCGAGCGCCGCCTGGACGGCGTACTGGGCCGGGGTGTTGGGGCACAGCCGCATGGAGGCCAGCATGCTCAGGCCCTCCAGGTAGTCGCGGGCGTGCTCGCGGGGGCCGGACACCACCAGCCAGCCGGAGCGGTAGCCGGCCACCCGGTAGGCCTTCGACAGCCCGGAGAAGGTCAGGCACACCAGGTCGGGGGCGAGCGCCGCGACGTGGTGGTGGACGGCGTCGTCGTAGAGGATCTTGTCGTAGACCTCGTCGGCCAGCACCATCAGGCCGTGCCGCCGCGCCAGGTCGAGGATCCCCTCCAGGACGTGCCGGGGGTACACCGCGCCGGTGGGGTTGTTGGGATTGATGATCACCACGGCCCTGGTGCGGGGGGTGACCTTGGCGGCCATGTCGTCGAGGTCGGGGTACCAGCCGGCCGACTCGTCGCACAGGTAGTGCACGGCCCGCCCGCCGGCCAGGGTGGTCACGGCCGTCCACAGCGGGTAGTCGGGGGACGGGATCAGGACCTCGTCGCCGTCGTCGACCAGGGCCTGGACCGCCATCGAGATCAGCTCGGAGACGCCGTTGCCGAGGTAGACGTCGTCGACGTCCACGTCGGGCAGGCCGCGCTCCTGGTAGTGCTGGGCCACCGCCCGCCGCGCGGGCAGCACGCCCCGGGAGTCGGTGTAGCCGTGGGCCTTCGGGAGCATCCGGATCATGTCCTGGACGATCTCCTCGGGCGCCTCGAAGCCGAACAGCGCCGGGTTGCCGGTGTTCAGCCGGAGCACGCTGTGACCCGCCTCCTCCAGCGCGTCGGCGTGCTCGACGACCGGCCCGCGGATCTCGTAGCAGATCCCGTTCAGCTTGCTCGACTGCCTGAACTCCATGCGGTGGTCTCCCGATCCGTGTGCACGTCTGCGCCGTCTGCGATGGTACTTGGTTCTACCAAGTAAGCACTTGGAAAGTCCAACCGTTAGGGTGGCGGCATGCCACGACGGAGCTACGACCAGTACTGCGCCATCGCGCGGGCACTCGACGCCGTCGGCGACCGGTGGGCGCTGCTGGTCGTCCGGGAGCTGCTGGCCGGTCCCCGCAGATACACCGAGCTGCACGCCGACCTGCCGGGGGTGAGCACGGACGTGCTCGCCGCCCGGCTCAAGGACCTGGAGCGCGAGGGCGTCGTGACCCGCCGCCGGCTGCCGCCGCCCGGCGCCGCCACGGTGTACGAGCTCACCCCGCGCGGTCGCGGCCTGCTGCCGGTCCTGACCGCGCTGGCCGCCTGGGGCGCGGACGGCCTCGCCGAGCGGAGCCCGACCGACGCCGTGCGCGCCCACTGGTTCGCCGTCCCCCTGGTGCACCGGCTCGAACGGATCGCGGACGGGCGGGCGGGGGTCGTCGAGGTCGCGCTGGAGGAGGGCGTCTTCCACCTGCGGCTCGGCGGGAAGGAGGCGCCGTCCTACGGGGACGGCCCGGCCGAGGCCGCCGACGCGCGGCTCGCCACGGACGCCGACACCTGCGTCGCCCTCGCCCGGGACGTCGGGACGGTCGCCGACGCCGTGGCCGACGGGCGGATCACGGTGACCGGTCAGGGCCCGCTCGCCGACGCGCTGAGGAGCCCCTGATCGTCCTCGGGCTCCCCGCTCACCCGGGTTCGGCGGTGCGGACCGGCTCCAGCGCGGCCCACTCCCGGCGGCGGACCTCGGCCACGGCGATCGCCGCGGCGACCCCGACGTTGAAGGACCCGACCCGGCCGACCTGCGGGATGTAGCAGACCGCGTCGGCGGCCTCCAGCAGCGCGGGGGAGCAGCCGTGGTCCTCGCTGCCCACCACCAGGCACACGTCGCCGGACAGCTCCGCCTCGTGCAGCGGGACGGCGTCGCCGGTCAGCTCCACCGCGACCACCCGGAACCCGTCCGCCTTGGCGGCCCGTACGGCCTCCGCGACCGGGACCGGCTCCTCCCAGGCGACGAGCCGGTCGGTGCCCAGCGCCGTCTTCTGCGCCTTGGGGTTGGTCGGGGGAGTGGCGTTGCCGGCCAGCCAGATGCGGTCGGCCCCGAAGGCGGCGGCCGTACGGAAGATCGAACCGATGTTGAACGGCCCGGTCACCGACTCCACGATCAGGGCGAGGCGGCCTTCGGTGTTCCTGCGCCAGGTGCGGTTGAGCCGCTTGACGTCGGTCGGCCGCAGCTGCCTGCGCGGGTTGGCGGTCATGGGGCGTTCACCGTTCCTGGTCGTCGTGGGTCTCGGTCGTGCTCTCGGTCGTGGCTCTCGCCGCCGCCCGGCCGGGCGGCGCTCACCGCGCCCCGACCCGGAGGATCCGGTAGGACGACCGGGAGGCCGCGCGGGTGGTGGGCCAGCCCTGCTCGTTGAGCCAGCGCTGCAGGGAGTCGGAGCCCAGGTGCTTCTGGACCACCAGGTGGGCGGCGCCGTCCGGGGTCAGGCGCGACAGCCAGCGCGTCAGCATCGCGTGCAGGGCGGGCTTGCCGATGCGGATCGCCGGGTTGGACCAGATGGCGCGGAAGCGGACCTCCGGCGGGACCTCGTCGGCGTGCACTGACCTTACTTTGTCAAGGCGGGCGGTCTGTGCATTCCTGGCGCACAGCTCCACGGAACGCCGGTTCACGTCCACGGCCCACACGGTCGCGCCGGGGGCGCGGGAGGCCATCGTCAGCGCGATCGGCCCGTAGCCGCAGCCCAGGTCCAGCAGGTCGCCCTCCGCGGGGGGAGGGGGCACGCTCTCCAGCAGGATCCGGGTGCCCTGGTCGACCCGCTCGGGGGAGAAGACCCCGCTGTCGGTCTCCAGCCTCAGGTGGAGGTCGGGGAGGACGAGCGTGACCGACCCCGGCCGGCCGGCGCTGGTGGGGCGCTCCTCGAAGTAATGTGCCACGTGCTCATTGTCCCGCCTCCGGCGGAGCGCTCCGCACGCCGCCGGCCGACGCGGGCCCGGCGGCGCCGTCAGGAGGGACGGGTCAGGGGAGGCGCGCCCCCAGCAGCAGGGCGGAGACGGCGAACAGCAGGCCCGTCACCACCCCCGCCACGGTGAACCACCGGCCGATCTCCTGGTTGACGGTCCGGTAGCCGAGGGACGTGCCGATCTGCTCGTAGACCGCGCGCAGCTCGCTGCCCGACTCCGCCTCGTAGGCGCGCCCGCCGGTGCCCTGCGAGAGGGCCTGCAGGGTGGCCTTGTTCACCGGGACGTTCACCTCTCTGCCGTCGATGGAGACGGTGCCGTCCTGAGTGCCGTAGGCGATCGTGGAGACGGGCACGCGGGCGTTGACCGCCGACTCGACCGCCTCGGCCACCGACCGGCCCGAGGTGTTGTCGCCGTCGGACAGCAGCACGATCGCGGCCGGCGGAGGATCGCTGACGGCCTGCTGGTCGAAGAAGCGGATGGAGTCGATGGAGCTGAACACCGCCTCGCCGATGGCGGTGCCGGCCCGGGTGTTCAGGTTGGCCAGCGAGGTGGACACGGCCTGGTGGTCGAGCGTGGGGGAGACGACCACCGCGGCGGAGCGGGCGAAGGCGACCAGGCCGACGTTGAAGCGCTCCGGCAGGTCCTGGACGAACTTCTGGGCCGCCTCCTTGGCCGCGGCGAGCCGGTTGGGCGCGACGTCGCCGGCCTCCATCGACAGCGAGACGTCCAGCGCGATGATGATCGTCGCACGGTCGCGGGGGACCCGGACCGCGTCGGCCGGACGGGCGACGGACAGCACCAGCAGGCTCATCATCACGAAGAACAGCGCGGGGGCGAGATGGCGCCGCCAGTCCGGCCCGGAGGGCGTCACCAGGTCGAGCAGGGGCAGGTTGGTGAAGCGCACCGCGTAGCGGCGGCGGGCGAACTGGGCCGCCACGTAGGCGGCGGCGAGGGCCGCGAGCGCGGCGAACAACCACAGCCAGGCGGGAGACAGGAAGGTCACCGGGCCGCCCCCGCCGCCGGGTGCCGGTGGGACAGGTGCGCGGTGCGCCGCTGCCTCAGCACGAACTGCGCGATGTCGGCCACCCAGTCGCGGTCGGTCCGCAGCACCAGGTGCGCCGCGCCGCAGCGGCGCAGCGCCATCCGGTTGACCTCCCGCTGGACGGCCGCCGCCCGGGCGTAGGCCGCGCGCACCTTCGCGGTGAGCCGGACCTGGCGGCCGCGTCCCGACTCGGGGTCGGTGAGGCTGACCAGGCCCACGGGCGGCAGCTCCAGCTCGCGCGGGTCGATCACCTCCACGGCCAGCACCTGGTGGCGGGCGGCCAGGCGGCGCATCGGCCGCTCCCAGGACAGCTCCAGGCCGGGGTCGAGGGCGGGCTCGGCGTCCAGGAAGTCGGAGACGACCACCCGCAGGCCGCGCCGGCGCCGCGCCGAGGCCAGCACCTCGACGCCCTCGGCCAGGTCGGGGGCGTCGGCGACCGGGAGTCCCCGGGGCGCGTCCATCAGCGAGTGCAGCAGGCCGTACAGGGCGGGACGGCCGCCGCGGGCGGGCATCCGGTGGACGTACTCGTCGTGCAGGACGTAGGCGCCGAAGCGGTTGCCGATCCGCCGGGTGAGGAACCCGATCGCGCCGACCGCGGCGATCACCAGTTCCCGCTTCTCCACGGCGGCGGTGCCGAAGTCCATGCTGGGGGAGAGGTCGGCCAGCACCCAGGTCTCCAGTTCCCGGTCGGCGACGAGGTCCCTGACGTGCGGAACGGAGGTGCGGGCGGTCACCGCCCAGTCCATGCGGCGGACGTCGTCCTCGCCGGGGACGTAGACGCGGCTGTCGCCGGCCTCGCTGCCGGGGCCGGGCAGCAGGCCCTGGTGCGCGCCGTGCAGCAGCCCGTCCAGCCGCCGCACGATGGCCAGCTCCAGCCTGCGCAGCGCCTGCTCCGATGCGCTCAGGCGCGGCCCGCGCGTCATCGGGGGCCCTGGTTCCAGACCACCAGCGGCGGGGGCACGGCGGCGAGGATCTGCCGGACCACGTCGTCGGGGTCGATCCCGTCGGCGAGCGCGTCGAAGGTGAGCATCAGCCGGTGGGACATCACGTCCACCGCCACGTCCCGGACGTCGTCGGGGAGCAGGTAGTCGCGGCCGCGCAGCAGGGCCAGGCCGCGGCCGGCGGAGACCAGGCCGAGCGTGGCGCGCGGGCTGACGCCGATCTCGATGGTGTCCTCCAGCCCGGCCAGGCCGTACTCGTCGGGGGAGCGGGTGGCCATGACCAGCCGGACGACGTAGTCGGCGACCAGGTGGTGCACCGAGACCTGGTCGGCGAGCTCCTGCAGGGCGGACAGCCGCTGCGGGTCGAGGACCGCCCGGGGGGTGGGCGGGGTGACGCTCATCCGGTGCAGGATCTCCAGTTCCTCGTGGGCGCTGGGGTGGCCGACCCGGACCCGGAAGAGGAAGCGGTCGCGCTGGACCTCCGGGAGCGGGTAGACGCCCTCGGACTCGATCGGGTTCTGGGTGGCGAGCACGACGAACGGCTTGGGCAGCGGGTGGGTCCGCCCGGCCAGGGAGACCTGGCGTTCGGCCATGACCTCCAGCAGGGCCGACTGCACCTTGGCCGGGGCGCGGTTGACCTCGTCGGCGAGCAGGAAGTTGACGAAGACCGGTCCGAGCTCGACGTCGAAGGCCTCGCGGGAGGGGTGGTAGACCCGGGTGCCCACGATGTCGCTGGGCACCAGGTCGGGGGTGAACTGGATGCGGGCGAAGGTGCCGCCCACCACGGTGGCCAGGGTGGAGGCGGCCAGGGTCTTGGCGACGCCGGGCACGCCCTCCAGCAGGCAGTGGCCGCGGGCCAGCAGCGCCACGAGCAGCCGCTCCACCATGTGGTCCTGGCCCACGATGACCCGCCGGACCTCGGTCAGGGCCTCGCGCACCAGTCCGGCGTCGGTCTCGCTGGGGACGTCCTCGGCGACGGTCATGGTGACATCCCACCGAACAGAGGGCTCTGCCGCATGGCTGGAGTGGTGCGCATTTCCGGTTGATACCCACCTGTGCGCGGTGTGATCGCCGTCACCCGCTTTCCCGTGTGCTTTCATGGCAGACGTGGCCAGTCCGCTCCAGTACGGTGACCCGCCCCGGCTCGGGCGGTTCGTCCTGCAGGCCCGCCTGCGCGTGGGGCCCGCGGGACTGGTCTACCTGGGGCAGGACTCCGGCGGCCGGGCGGTCTCGCTGGCGGTGCTGACCAAGGGGGCCGCGCAGGACCCGGCGGCCAGGGACCGCTTCGTCACGGCGGTGCGCGAGGCGGCGGCCAGTCGCGGGGTCCGGGGCTGGATGGCCAGGGCGGCGCGGGGCCGGACGGCGGAGGCCGGGGCGGTCCCGCAGGTGCTGGCCATGGACGGCGGCGCCGCGCCCTGGGTCGCCACGCCGTACGAACCGGGCCGGGTGGGGGCCGAGCGGTTCCTGGAGCCGGTGCTGGTGCGCGGCACGCTGATCGGTGAGCGGCACGGCCCGGACTTCGCGCCACACTGGGTGGGCGACCGCTCGCCCGCGTTGCCGGCGCCCTCCCCGGGGGCCCCTCCGGCGGTGGAGACCCGCAGGTCGGTGCTCCTGGCCGGGGCGGTGCTGACCGTCCTGCTGGTGCTGCTGGCGGTGATGCTCTGGCAGTTCCTCCGCCCGGAGGAGGAGGCCGGGCAGTTCCCCGGGCCGCTGCCGCCGACGAGGTTCGAGCCGACGCCGCCGCCGGTCCCCGCGACCCCGGAGCCGGGACGGCCGTCGCCGTCGCCGTCGGAGAGCGGGACGGGTCCGGGGGAGCCGGGAGACCTGGAGGGGCCGGAGGATCCGCGCAGCGGGATCTGAGAGGCGGGCGGGGGCCGCCCCGTCCGCGTGATCTCGGGACATCGCGGGGTATGGACAGCGGATGAGCAACGAGGAAGAACTGCGCAGGCTCGACGAGGAGCTGGCGCGGCTGCGCGCGGAGGTCGCGGCCATGCGCGACCAGGTCGGCGAGCTCGGCGCCACCGACGCCAACGAGCGGGCGCAGATGATCAACTTGGCCGACGAGCAGGAGAACCTGATCAGCGAGCTCGAGGTCCGGCGCGAGTCGCTGCTCAGGGCCTCCGGCGAGGGGTGAGACCGTGCGCCGGAAGGCCGGGGCGGCTCGGCGATGTCGCCGGGGGGTGACCCGGGGTGCGGCCCGGCCGGTCCGAAGCGGTGCCCGGGGGCGGTGCGGCCCGCCGCGTGCGGCTCCGGCGAGTCCGCCCGGGACGGCGCCCCGCCGGCGCGGGACACCGGAGCCCCGGCCGCCGGGAGAACACCGGTGTCGATCTCGATCAACTGCGTGCCGCCGAAGACGAACACGGCGGAACGGCGGAACCTCGAGGCCGACAGGGCGGAGTTCCAGCAGCTCGATCCGGACACCACGATCGGGAAGGCGTCGGAGGCGTTCCCCTGCTACGAGCCCAGGACGTTCGAGGCCGAGCCGGCCGGCGGCCGGCTCGAGACCGTCGTGGACCCGGCCGGGAAAGGTGCTGAACCGGAAGCGCACCCCGCCCGGCGGCCTCCTCCGCCACCCGCCGGAGCCGGCCCCGCCTCGGGTACCGCCTGCGGTTGCGACAAACTGAGGACATGACCGAGGTGCGACCCGCTCCGAACGCCGACGCGGCTCGATGGTTGCTCCGGGCTGATGTCGATTGGTGGGATCTTGTTCGCTACGGCCCGCCGGGCTTCGACGTGTACGTGCGTATCGCCTTCGCCCATGGGGCGGAGGGTGTCGACCCGGAGGGAGAAGACCGCGCCGTTCGCGTGGCACTCGCGACTCTCGCGACATGCACGGCCACGCCTTCCAGCGGATACGCGGCGATCTGGGAGGGGTGGAGCGGGCACCCGCCGGCTCCTGAAGCGCCACGGGTGGCCGTTCCCCATCGAGAGATGCTGCTCTTCACCGGCCCTGTCGACGTACTGAGCGACGCGCCCGCCCTCGCCTGGTACGGCTCTGCGCTGGGCGGTCCAGACCCTCACCTCGTGTGGCCCGAAGATCAAGCCTGGTGCCTGGCCTGCGAGGTCGACGAGGAGATCGAGTTCACCGTCGGATGTTCCGCCGACGCGTCCCAGGCTCTGGCCGAAGCCCTGCCCGGTGCCGTTCGACGGGTGCACTACGGGGAGCCGGCACCGGTGTACCGCGACCCTGCCTAGCACCGGCGGCCCCCGCACAGTCGTCGGTCCCCTCCTGCGGTCCGGCGATGTCCGCGATCTGAGCCGGGACTCCCCTCGCGGGGAGCGGTCGGTACGCTCTGGCCGGCGGACGTGTGATTTTGGGGGCTGTGCATGGACATGGGGCAGATCGTGCTGCTGATGGTGGCCGCTGCCGGGGCGGGGTGGATCGACGCCGTGGTCGGCGGGGGAGGGCTGGTGCAGCTCCCCGCGCTGCTGGTGGCGGGCGTGCCGCCGGTCCAGGCGATGGCCACCAACAAGTTCTCCTCCGTCTTCGGCACGGCCTCGGCGGCCGTCACCTACGCCCTCACCACGAAGATCGACAAGCGGGTGGCGGTCCCCGCCGGGCTGGCCGCGGTGCTGCTGTCCGGGCTCGGCGCCTCGGCCGTGACGCTGATCTCCAAGGAGGCGCTGATCCCGCTGGTGATGGCCGTGCTGGTGGGGGTGGCGCTGTTCGTCACCTTCCGCCCCGCTCTCGGCACCCATCCCCGGCCCCAGTTGGGCACCCCGGCCAGGACGCTGGCGGCGATCGGCGTCACCGGCGTCGGCATCGCCTTCTACGACGGCATCATCGGACCGGGCACGGGCACCTTCCTGATCATCGCCTTCACGGTGATCCTCGGCATGGACTTCGTGGACGGCTCGGCCCACTCGAAGATCGTCAACTTCTGCACGAACGTGGGGGCGCTGCTGGTCTTCGGGTTCCAGGGGGAGGTGCTGTGGCTCCTCGGCCTGGGGATGGCGGTGTGCAACATCGCCGGAGCCCAGCTCGGCGCGCGGATGGCGTTGCGCAGGGGGGCGAAGTTCGTACGGATCGTCCTGCTGTGCGTGGTCGCCGCGATGGTCGCCAAGCTCGGCTACGACCGGTTCCTGGCCGCCTGACCGGAGGCCGCCTGACCGGAGGCCGCCTGACCGGAGGCCGCCTGACCGGAGGCCGCCTGACCGGGCGGCGCCTCATCCCGGAGAGGGCTCACGCGTAGTAGGTGTAGAGGGGCTTCCACGTTCCGGCGTACAGGCAGTGGAGGGACGGCTTGGACGCCTTGGCCTCGGCGCACACCTTCAGCTCGACCTGGTACACGTTCTTGTGGGAGAACGTGAACGTCAGCGGCCTGCCGTGGGCGCAGGCGCGGTAGTGGCGCTGCTTGAGGGACACCCGGCCGCCGGCCTCCGCGACGGAGAGGCGGAAGACGGCCCAGCCGCAGGTGGAGGGGGAGCCGGTCAGGTCGGTGACGCGGCCGGTGACCGTGACGCGGTCGGCGGGCCTGCTCGGGTCGTCCTTCGCCGTGGCCGTCAGCGAACCGGCCGCTCTGGCCTTGCGGCCGGCGGCGTAGTGGGGCCCCCACGGGCCCGGGGCGGCGGTCTGCGCGGAGCGTGCGTCCGCGGCGCCCGCGGCGGGGCCGGCGGCGTGAGCGGTGGCGGGGGTGAGGACGGCCAGACCGGTGAGACCGGCGATGGAGAGCCCGGCCAGGGTGCGAGCGGTGTGCATGGGGGGATCCTTTCCGTCTGCGACTGAGCGCAGTGTGCGCCGGACCGCTTTCAACCGGCTTGAAGCCGTTCGTGCAAGCGGGCCGCGCCTCGGGCGGGCGGGGCGCCGGACCGGCCGGCACTGCGAGGCCGCCGACCCGGGGCGCGGCCCGGGGGAGAATGGGCGCATGCGTGCGAGTCGTCTCCTCTCCCTCCTGCTGCTGCTGCAGACGCGGGGGAGGATGACGGCCACCGAGCTCTCCGAGGAGCTGGAGGTCTCGGTCCGGACGGTCTACCGGGACGTGGAGGCGCTGTCGTCGGCGGGGGTGCCGGTGTACGCCGACCGCGGACCGGCCGGAGGCTACCGGCTCCTGGACGGGTACCGCACCCGGCTCAACGGGTTGACGGCCGAGGAGGCCTCCTCCCTCTTCCTGGCGGCCCTGCCCGGGCCGGCGGCGGAGCTGGGGCTGGGCGAGGTGGCCGCCGCCGCGGAGCTGAAGCTGCTGGCCGCCCTGCCGCCGGAGCCGCGTTCCCACGCCGCCCGGATGCGCGAGCGCTTCCACCTGGACGTCCCGGGGTGGTACCACAGCGCGGAGGAGGCGCCGTTCCTGGGGCTGGTCGCCGGAGCGGTGTGGGAGCAGCGGCCGGTGCGGATGGCCTACCGCCGCTGGGGCCCCAAGGAGGTGGAGCGCCTGGTCCATCCGTACGGTCTCGTGCTGAAGGGCGGCTCCTGGTACATGGTGGCCGCCCCGGGCCAGGAGGCGCCGCGCACCTACAAGGTGGGGCGGATCGTGGACGCCGAGGTGCTCGACGGCCGTTTCGAGCGGCCCGAGGGGTTCGGCCTGGCGGACTTCTGGGCGCGCTACACCGCGGATTTCCGCGAGCGCATGTACACCGCGCACGCGCTGATCCGGCTGGCCCCCGGGCTGGAGGGCCTGCTGCGCTACACGGTGGGGGAGGACGCCGCCGACGCCGCGCTGGCCGGCGCCGGGCCGCCCGACGAGCGCGGCTGGAGGGTGCTGCGCCTGCCGGTCGAGTCGGTCCGGCACGCCCGGTGGCTGCTGCTGCGCCTGGGGACCGACGTCGAGGTGCTGGAGCCGCCCGAGCTGCGCGCCGCGATGGCCGAGACGGCCGCCGCGCTCGCGCTGCTGTACGGCCCGCCGGCGGCCCCGGAGGGCTGACGGCCGGGGCGCCGCGCCCGAGCGGGTCCCGGGTGCGGCGCCGACCGGGCGCGGCGTGCGGTCGGCGGTCGGCTCGTGATGATGTCGGCGGCGGGCACCGCCGGATTGTCGGTGGCGGGGTGCACGATGGCCGGCATGGCTTCGTGGCGGGAGATCGAGACGGAAGTGCCCGAGTTGGCGGGCAGGGTGCGCGAGCTGCTGGACGCGCACCGGCACAAGACGATGGCGACGCTCCGCAGGGACGGCTCGCCCCGCATCAGCGGGACGGAGGCCCGGTTCCAGGACGGGGAGCTGTGGCTGGGGTCCATGCCGGGTTCGGTGAAGGCGAAGGACCTGCGGCGCGATCCGCGGCTCGCCCTGCACAGCGGGTCGGAGGATCCCGACGACGAGGACCCGTCGGGGTGGGCGGGGGACGCCAAGCTGGCGGGCCGGGCGGTGGAGGTGACCGATCCGCAGGTGCTCGGGGGATTCGAGCTGCCGGAGGGGCAGGAGTCGCACCTGTTCCGGATCGATGTCGCCGAGGTGGTCCGTACGTTCGTGGACGCGGACGGAGAGCACCTGGTCATCCAGATGTGGCATGAGGGCCGGGGCTTCCGCGAGGTCCGGCGGCGGTAATCAATAAATCTACTTTGTAAAGGGGTGGGGAGGGTTCATGAATCCTCCCCACCCGAAGAACAACACGACAAGAGCCCGGGCAGGCCCCGTTCGGTCTCAGGGATCGGGGCGTGCGGTCGCGGCGGCGTCCTCTCCGACGGCGCGGGGGCGCAGGGCTCCGGCGGAGGCGGCCATGAACATCGCCAGGGCGGCGGGGACGGCCAGGGCGGTGGGCAGGTCGGTGAGTTCGGAGACGCCGCCGATGATGGCGGGTCCGGCGACGAGTCCGCTGTAGCCGACGGTGGCGACCTGGGCGATCGCCTGTCCGGCCCGGGCGGGGTCGTGGTTGCCGGCGGCGGAGAAGACCTGGGGGACGATGGTGGCCAGGCCCAGGCCGAACAGGGCGAAGCCGACGATGGCGACCGGGATGCTGCCGACCAGCAGGGCGCCGCCGAGGCCGAGGGCGGCGATGACGCCGGAGACGCGGACGAGGCGGACGGGGCCGTGTCTCAGGGCGAGGCGGTCGCCGGCGAAGCGGCCGGCGGTCATGGCGACGGAGAAGACGGCGAAGCCGAGGGCGGCGACGGTCTCGGAGGCGTGGAGGTCCTCGAAGAGGTAGACGGAGGTCCAGTCGACGGCGGCGCCCTCTCCGACGAGCCCGGCGAAGGCGACGACGCCCATGAGGACGATCCAGCCGGTCCAGCGGGCGGGTTCGGCGGTCTTCGGCTCGTCCTGGGCGGAGGGGCGGGGGCCGGCGGGCAGGAGGTGGCGGCCGGCGTACAGGGAGACGAGGGCCAGGGGGACGCCGGTGGCGGCGAGGGTGGCGCCGGCGCCGAGGCCGAGGAGGGCGAACAGCCCGCCGATGCCGGCGCCCAGCAGCCCGCCGATGCTGAACATGCCGTGGAAGGAGGACATGATCGGGCGGCCGTAGAGGCGTTCGACCTCGACGCCGTGGGCGTTCATGGAGACGTCGAGGGAGGCGTTGACGAGGCCGTACACGAAGAGGGAGGCGATGAGGGCGGGCAGGGTGGGCGCGTAGCCGGGGGGGATCATGGCGAGGGCGGTGCCGACGGCGGCGGGCACGATGACGCGGGCGCTGCCGAAGTGGTCGGTGAGGCGGCCGGCGAAGCGCATGCCGACGATGAGGCCGACGGCCATGGCGAGCAGGCCGTAGCTGAGCCGGCCGTCGCTGAGGCCGAGGTCGGTTTTGACGGCGGGGATGCGGGCGGCCCAGGCGCCGGAGACGGTGCCGAGCACGATGAAGAAGAAGGAGACGGCGCGGCGGGCGCCTGCGGCCTGCCGGGGTGGGGTGCTCATTGGCCTCTCGGGTCGGTGCGGGCCGGTCGTGTCCGGTGTCAGTGGACGGAGAAGCCTCCGTCGACGCAGAGGGCCTGGCCGGTGATGAAGGCGCCGGCCGGTCCGGCGAGGAGGACGGCGAGGCCGGCGAAGTCGGTGGGCAGGCCGTTGCGGCCGGTCATGGTGCGGGCGGCGAGGGCTTCGACGCGGCCGGGGACGGCCTGGGCGGGTTCGGTGAGGGGGGTGAGGACGAATCCGGGGATGATCGTGTTGCTGGTGACGCCGTGGCGGGACCAGGCTTCGGCCTGGGAGCGGGTCAGGCCGGTGATGGCGGCTTTGGCGATGCCGTAGGCGCCGCTGTCGCCGAAGGCGCGGATGGACTGCTGGGAGCCGATGTTGATGATGCGTCCCCAGCCGCGGTCGGCCATGCGGGGGCCGTAGTGCTGGCCGAGGAGGTAGGGGGCGGTGAGGTTGACGGCGATGGTCTGCTCGTAGTCGTCGGTGGTGAGGTCGGCCATGGGGCGGCGGATGTTGTTGGCGGCGTTGTTGACGAGGATGTCGATGTCGCCGTGGTGGGTGGCGGCGTCGCGGCGGAGGCGGGCCAGGTCGGCGGGGTCGGCGAGGTCGGCGCTGACGGCGGTGGCGCTGACGCCGTGGGCGCGCAGGCGGTCGGCGGCGGCGGTGAGCGGTTCGGGGCGGCGGGCGACGAGGACGAGGTCGGCGCCGGCGCGGCCGAGGGCTTCGGCGATGGCGTAGCCGATGCCGGAGCTGGCGCCGGTGATCAGGGCGGTTCGTCCGGCGAGGGAGAAGAGGGCGTCGAGGTATCCGGGCATGGTCGGAAAGCCTGTCATCCTACTTTTCTGGTGGGGGGTTCTTCTTCGTGGAGTGCGGTGGCGACGGCCTGGATGCGGTCCATGACGGAGTGCAGGTCGTGCAGGGTCGGGGTGTCGAGGTGCATCAGCAGGCGGCGGAAGTCGTCGAGGCCGGCGTTGGAGATGCGCTCCAGCAGGGAGTGGCCGGCGGGGGTGAGTTCGGCGCGGCGGACGCGGCGGTCGTGGGGGTCTTCGTGGCGGGCGACGAGGCCGTGTCCGACGAGGCGGTCGACGAGGCCGGTGACGGTGCCGAGGCCGACTCCGAGGTGGTGGGCGAGTTCCTGGCCGGAGGCCGAGCCGCGGGCGGCCAGGAGCATGACGACCTTGAGTTGGCGCATGGTCAGGTTGGAGTCGAACAGGGGGGAGGACGGGCGGTTCTGGGCGAAGATGCGGCCCAGGTCGCGCTGTATCTCGCCGATCCGGTCGATCAGCCGGTCACGTTCGTCGTCCACGCTCACCTCTCGTTTCCTGAGAAGGTTATCAGGATCGTGAGGATCCGTTAAATATTCGTTCGAGGCGAAGTGTTAGGCTGGCGGGAACATTCTTCTGACGTCCTCGAGGAGCCCCCTCTTATGACAGCCCTGGCCAGGTTGAGCCTCGCCAACCGCAGCCTCGTCATAATGATCGCGGTTGTGGTGAGCGCGTTCGGCGCCTTCGCGATCCCGTCGCTGAAACAGCAGCTGCTGCCTTCGCTCTCGTTCCCGGGGGCGTTCGTGGTGACCGCCTACCAGGGCGCCTCTCCGGAGATCGTCGAGGAGCAGGTGACCAAGCCGATCGAGGACAGCTTCCAGGGCATCGCGGGGGTCACCGAGGTGACCTCCACCTCCCGGGAGGGGTTGTCCCAGGTCCAGGTGGCGTTCGAGTACGGCACGGACATCGATGACGCGGTCGCCAAGATGCAGCAGTCGGTGGCCCGGATCGAGGCCTCCCTGCCGGAGGGCACCGACCCGCGGGTGATGACGGGCGGCACCGACGACATCCCGGTGCTGGTGCTGGCGGTGGAGGACGGCGGCGACGGCCGGGCGATGGCCGACAAGCTCGAGCGGATCATGGTTCCGGAGCTGCGGGGCATCGAGGGCGTGCGCGACGTGGCGGTGACCGGTGTGCGCGACGAGAGCGTGGTGATCACTCCGGACCTCAAGAAGCTCGCGCTGCTCGGCCTGCAGCCGACCGCGGTCGCCGAGGTGCTGCGGGCCAACGGCCAGCCGGTTCCGGCGGGCGGCCTGACCGAGGACGGCAAGTCGCTGACTGTGCAGGTGGGCAGCCGGATCGGGTCGCTGAAGGAGTTGCAGGACCTCTACCTGACGCCGGCCGCTCCGGCGGTGCAGGTTCCGCAGGCCCAGCAGCAGGCCGCCCCGCAGGGCCGTCAGGTGCCCGGCGCGATGGGGCAGGCGGGGCAGTCCCGGTCCGCGGCGGCGCCGAAGGCGCCCAAGCCGGTCAGGCTCGCCGACGTCGCCGACATCGAGCGCACGGAGGAGGCGGCGACGTCGCTGACGCGGACGAACGGTGAGCCGAGTCTGGGCGTGTCGGTGACGATGGCGCCGGACGGCAACGCGGTGGCGATCTCCCATGAGGTGGGCGAGCGGATCCCGGAGATCGTCCGGGCGATCGGCGACACCGCGGCGGTGACGGTCATCTTCGACCAGGCGCCGTACGTGGAGCGGTCGATCGAGGACCTGACGACCGAGGGCCTGCTGGGGCTGGCGTTCGCGGTGCTGGTGATCCTGGTGTTCCTGCTGTCGGTGCGCTCCACGCTGGTGACGGCGGTGTCGATCCCGCTGTCGGTGGTGATCGCGCTGATCGCGCTGTGGCTGGGCGACTACTCGCTGAACATGCTGACGCTGGGCGCGCTGACCATCGCGGTGGGCCGGGTGGTGGACGACTCGATCGTGGTGCTGGAGAACATCAAGCGGCATCTGGAGTACGGCGAGGCCAAGCGCGACGCGGTGCTGGCGGGTGTGCGCGAGGTGAGCGGGGCGGTGACGGCCTCGACGCTGACGACGGTGGCGGTGTTCGCGCCGATCGCGGTGGTCGGCGGCATGGTGGGGCAGTTGTTCGCGCCGTTCGCGATCACGGTGACGGTGGCGCTGCTGGCGTCGCTGCTGGTGTCGCTGACGGTGATCCCGGTGCTGGCGTACTGGTTCCTGAAGGCTCCGGTGCTGGGCACGGAGGAGGCGCGGGCGGCCCGGGAGGAGGCCGAGGCCAAGGAGCTGCGCAGTCCGCTGCAGCGGGCGTATCTTCCGGTGCTGCGGTTCGCGACGCGGCGGCGGCTGGTGACGGTCCTGGTGGGCGTGGTGGTCTTCGTGGCGACGATGGGCCTGGCGGGGCGGCTGGAGACGAACTTCCTGGACTCCTCCGGGCAGGACACGGTCTCGATCAGCCAGAAGATGCCGGTGGGAACGGATCTGGCGACCACGGACGCGGCGGCGAAGAAGGTCGAGGAGGTGCTCGCCGGGCTGAAGGACCGGGGCGTGCAGTCCTACCAGGTGAACGTGGGGGCCGGTGGCGGGTTCCTGGGGGCGATGGGCGGCGGCGGTGACCGCGCGTCGTACTCGGTGACGGTGGCCGAGGGCACGGACACCCCGGCGCTGGAGGAGACGCTGCGCGAGCGGCTGGGGGCTCTGGCCGGCGCCGGTGAGATCACCGTGGGCGGCGGCCAGGGCGGCGGTATGGGCGGTTCGGTCGACCAGGTGCAGGTCGTCGTGCAGGCGCCGGACATCGCGGTGCTGGAGACGGCCGCGGAGACCGTGCGCAAGGCGATGGCCGGCCTGGAGGGGCTGCGGGACGTCTCGTCGAACCTGACGGCGAGCGCCGAGCGGGTCGAGGTCCGGGTGGACCGGGAGAAGGCGGCGGCCAGGGGGTTGACGGAGTCGTCGATCGGCCAGGTGCTGGCGCAGCGGTTCCGGGGTGCTCCGCTGGGTCAGGTGACGTTGGACGGCCGGGCGGAGGACCTGGTCCTGCGCACCGGTGACGCGCCCGAGGACGTCGAGGCGGTCCGGAAGCTGGAGTTGCCGACGGCGGCGGGCATGGTGGAGCTGTCGGACGTGGCGGAGGTGGAGAAGGTCGAGGGTCCTCCGCAGGTGACCCGTATCGACGGTGAGCGCAGTGCGACGGTGTCGGGTACGGCGACGGCCAGCGACCTGGGTGCGGTGACGGCGTCGCTGACGACGCGGTTGGCGGAGCTGTCGCTGCCGGAGGGCGCCTCGTACGAGATCGGCGGGGTGAGCGCGGATCAGGAGGAGGCGTTCGGTCAGCTGGGGCTGGCGATGCTGGCGGCGATCGCGATCGTGTTCATGATCATGGTGGCGACGTTCCGGAGTTTCGTGCAGCCGCTGATCCTGCTGGTGTCGGTGCCGTTCGCGGCGACGGGCGCGATCGGGCTGCTGCTGGCCACGGGTACGCCGCTGGGCGTGCCGGCGTTGATCGGCATGCTGATGCTGATCGGCATCGTGGTGACGAACGCGATCGTGCTGATCGACCTGATCAACCAGTACCGGGAGCAGGGGCTGGGCGTCGTGGAGGCGGTGATCGAGGGGGGTCGCCGGCGTCTGCGGCCGATCCTGATGACCGCGGTGGCGACGATCTTCGCGTTGGTCCCGATGGCGCTGGGGCTGACCGGGTCGGGCGGGTTCATCTCCCAGCCGCTGGCGATCGTGGTGATCGGCGGGCTGCTGTCGTCGACGCTGCTGACGCTGGTGCTGGTGCCGACGCTGTACGTGATGCTGGAGCGGACCAAGGAGCGGTTGAGCCGTGGTCGGGGGAGGGCCGTGCAGGACGGGCCGGAGGTGAAGGTGTACGACGCCGACGAGTTGGCGTCCTCGCGTTAGCGGTGCGTGGGCCGGTCGCCGTGCGGTGGGTTGTGCGCCCGCCGTACGGCGGTCGGCTTTTTCGCGGGGTCCGGTCTGCGGCGGGGCCGCCGGGGCCGGGGCGCGCCGGGCGGGTGCCGGCGGGTGGTGCGCGGGGGCGGTGCGCCGATGGGAGGACCCCGGGCGCGCGGTGCGCGGGGGCGCCGATAAGCTGAGGCAACGTGACTGCCAAGCCGCGTATCCCCAATGTCCTGGCCGCCCGCTACGCCTCGGCGGAGCTGGCCCGTCTGTGGTCCCCCGAGTACAAGGTGGTGGCCGAGCGCCGTCTGTGGCTGGCCGTGCTGGCCGCCCAGGCCGAGCTGGGCGTGGAGGTCGGTGCGGGGGTGGTGGCCGATTACGAGAAGGTGGTCGAGCGGGTCGACCTGGCGTCGATCGCGGAGCGCGAGCGCGTCACCCGGCATGACGTCAAGGCCCGTATCGAGGAGTTCAACGCGCTGGCCGGGCACGAGCAGGTGCACAAGGGCATGACGTCGCGGGACCTGACGGAGAACGTCGAGCAGTTGCAGATCCGCGACAGCCTGGTGCTGGTGCGGGACCGGTGCGTGGCGCTGCTGGCGCGGCTGGCGGGTCTGGCCGCCGAGCACGCGCAGACGGTGATGGCGGGCCGTTCGCACAATGTGGCGGCGCAGTCGACGACGCTGGGCAAGCGGTTCGCGTCGGCGGCCGACGAGCTGCTGGTGGCGTTCGCGCGGCTGGAGGAGCTGATCGCCCGCTATCCGCTGCGCGGGATCAAGGGTCCGGTGGGCACCGCGCAGGACATGCTGGACCTGCTGGGCGGGGACCGGGGGGCGCTGGCGGGGCTGGAGGACCGGATCGCGGCGCATCTGGGGTTCGCCCGCCGGTTCACCAGTGTGGGGCAGGTGTATCCGCGGTCGCTGGACTACGAGGTGGTGACGGCGCTGGTGCAGCTGGCGGCGGCGCCGTCGTCGCTGGCCACGACGATCCGGTTGATGGCCGGGCACGAGCTGGTCACCGAGGGGTTCGCCGAGGGGCAGGTCGGGTCGTCGGCGATGCCGCACAAGATGAACACCCGTTCGTGCGAGCGGGTGAACGGGCTGGCGGTGGTGCTGCGCGGGTACGCGTCGATGGCGTCGGAGCTGGCGGGGGACCAGTGGAACGAGGGGGACGTGTCGTGTTCGGTGGTGCGCCGGGTGGCGCTGCCGGACGCGTTCTTCGCCTTCGACGGGCTGGTGGAGACGATGCTGACGGTGCTGGACGAGTTCGGGGCGTTCCCTGCGGTGGTGGCGGCGGAGCTGGACCGGTATCTGCCGTTCCTGGCGACGACGAAGATGCTGATGGCGGCGGTGCGGGCCGGGGTGGGCCGGGAGACGGCGCATGAGCTGATCAAGGAGCACGCGGTGGCGGCGGCGCTGGCGATGCGGGAGCGGGGCGCGGGCAACGAGCTGCTGGAGCGGCTGGCGGCCGATGAGCGGTTCCCGCTGGACGGGGCGGCGCTGCGGGCGCTGCTGGCCGACCGGGTCTCCTTCACGGGGGCGGCGGCCGAGCAGGTCGAGGCGGTCGTGGCGCGGGTCGGTGAGATCGCCGCCCGGTATCCGCAGGCGGCCGCCTATGTTCCGGGTGCGATCCTGTAGCCGGTGGTGGAGCTGTTCACGGTCGCGGACGTGGCGGCCGCGTCCGGGGACGACTGCATGGTGGTGTGGGCCGCGCAGGGGCTGCGCGGCGGGGTGCGGGCGTGGGCGCTGGACGGGGCGGTGGCGGTGGCCAGTCCGCGGCTGAACCGGCGCGACCGGTTGACGGTGTGCGGCCCGGCGGCGCAGGCGGCGGAGCTGGTGCGGCGGGTGCTGCCGGGGCTGGGGCCGTCCTACCGGTTGCTGGGGGAGCGGTCGCTGGTGGCCGAGCTGGTGGGGCGGTTGCCGGGGGCGCGTCCGCCGACGGGGTTCGAGTGGATGGAGACGGGGGAGGCGGTCGCGGCCGGCGGTGTTCGGGGGGACGGGGCGGTGGCGGCCGGGGCGGGGCCGGCGGGGGAGGTGCGGCCGGGCGGCGGGGGTGCGGTGTGGCTGCCGCCGGAGGCCGACGGTCAGGTGGCGGCGCTGCTGGCGGTGGCGTCGCCGTCGGCGTGGGCGGTTCCCGGGGTGGCGGGGATCCGCCGGTGGGCCGGGATCCGGGGTGTCGGCGGGGAGCTGGTGGCGGTGGCGGCCGATGCGTGGTCGGCGCCGCAGGTCGGTTTCGTGGCGGGGGTGGGGACCGCGCCGCCGTGGCGGGGCCGGGGGCTGGGTGAGGCGGTGTGCCGGTTCGTCGTCGGCGAGCTGGCGGCCGAGCACGGCCGGGTGGCGCTGATGGTCGACACCGGCAACCGGGGCGCGATCCGCGTCTACGCGCGGCTGGGTCTGCGGATCCGGCCGGTCGCCGCGGCGGAGTTGTCCGCGGTCGGCGCCCGCTGAGGGACGGGTCGGCGTTGAGGGGCCGGCTGAGGGGTCGGCCGGGGGCCGCGGAGGGAGGACCCTGGCGAGGAGGGCTTGCGGAGGGGGCCGCGCGGGGTCGGCCCGTCCGGACGCGTCCTGGCGCCGGCGGTGTTGCGGCGGAGGGAAAACCGGGTGCGCAGGGGGAGGGCCCCGGGCAGAGTGGACGAAATGATGTCCAGTTTCGTGCCGGGTCTGCAGCTTTCGCGTGACTTCTACACCGAGGTGGTGCGGCCCTTGGTCGCCGGGGTGCCGCACAGTGCCGCACTGATCGGCGCGGGGTCGGAGGTGCTGGCGTTCGACACCGAGCGTTCGGCCGACCGCGGCTGGGGGCCCCGGGTGGTGCTGTTCACCGCCGGCGGCCGGGTGCAGGAGGTCCGGGAGGCGGTCGGGTCGGGCCTGCCCGAGGTGTTCGGCGGGTATCCGACGGTGTTCGGCGGCGGGAGCGGCGTCGTGGTCGCCGATGCCGGGGAGTGGTTCGCCGAGCGGCTGGGGTTCGATCCCGGCCGGGGGACGACCGTGCTGGACTGGTTGTCGGCGCCGTGGCAGCGGCTGGCGGAGGTCACCGGCGGGGAGGTCTTCCACGACGGGCTGGGGGTGCTGGAGCCGGCGCGGGCGGCGCTGCGCTGGTATCCGGCTGATCTGTGGCGGTACGTGCTGGCCGGGCAGTGGCGGCGCCTGGCGCGGGAGGAGACGTTCCCGGGGCGGTGCGGTGAGGCGGGCGACGATCTGGGTTCGGCGGTGCTGACCGCCGGGCTGGCGCGGGAGGTGATGCGGCTGGCGCTGCTGATGCGCCGCCGCTATCCGCCGTACGCGAAATGGCTCGGCAGCGGGTTCGCGCGCCTGTCGGGGGCGTCCGAGCTGGGGGAGGCGCTGTCGCGGGCGGTGGCGGCGCCGCGCTGGCGGGAGCGTGAGCGGCATCTGGGCCGGGCGTACGAGCGGGTGGCCGCGCTGCACAACCGGGTGGGGCTGGCCGGGGCGCCGGAGACGTCCGTGCGGGGTCTGTCGGGCCGCCCCTTCGAGGTGATCGGCGCGGGGCGGTTCGCCGACGCGCTGGAGGCGGCGATCACCGATCCGGTGGTGGCGGGGCTGCCGCCGGCCGGGTCGGTGGACCAGTTCGCCGATTCGGCCGAGGTGCTGACGCGCCCGGATCGGTGCCGTGCCGTCACGCGGGCCGTGCTGGGTCTTTGAGCGTCTTGTCCAGGGGGCGAGGGGCGGGGTCTCAGCTTGCGGGGGCCGCGGCGGCGCGCACGCGGGCGGAGACACGCCGCTCGAACCACAGCGAGGTGAACGGCGGCACCGCGCACGCCAGGCCGAGGACGATCGTGCCGGTGCTCCAGCGGGCCGTGCGGGCGGCGGCGAACACGCTCAGGACGTAGAGCACGAACAGGGCGCCGTGGACCGGGCCGAAGATCTTCACGCCGAGGTCGCCGGCGGCGGCGACGTACTTGACGTACATGCCGGTGAGCAGGCCCGCCCACGAGCACGCCTCGGCGATCGCGACGTGGCGGAACAGGCGCAGCGCGGCGGGGGCGGGGGCGGGGGCGGCGGGGAGGCCGGGCACGGTGGGGCACCTTCCTTCGGGCGGGAGCGGCCTTCAGCCTAGAGCCTGGCGCCGGCGGTGCTCTCCGCAGGGCGGGGATGCGACGGGCCGGCCCCGCGGTGCGGGTTGCGGACGCGCTCACCGCCGCAGCCCGGAGGCAGCCCGGAGGCAGCCCGGAGGCAGCCCGGAGGCAGCCCGGAGGCAGCCCGGAGGCAGGGCGCTCCCGGGTCCGGTCTGACCTGTGCGGGTCTGACCTGTGCGGGCCGTGCGCGGTCCGTCCCGGGTGGGGCGCGGGAGGCGGCCGTCACCGCCGGGTCAGCACGCGCGGTCCGTCGTCGGTGACCGCCACCGTGTGCTCGACGTGGGCCGCGCGGCTGCCGTCGGTGCTGCACAGGGTCCAGCCGTCGGCGGCGGTCACGTGGCCGTCGGCGCCGCCGGCGGTGAACATCGGTTCGATGGCCAGCACCAGGCCGGGCCGGAGCGTCAGCCCGCGGCCGGGGCGGCCCCGGTTGGGCACGTGGGGGTCTTCGTGCATGGCCCGGCCGATGCCGTGCCCGCCGAACTCCTCGATCGTGCCGCAGCCGGCGGCCCGGCCGGTCCGTGCGATCGCGTGGCCGAGGTCGCCGAGCCGGCCGCCGGGCACGCACAGCGCGATGGCGGCCTCCAGTGCGGCCTGCGCGGTTGCGATGAGCGCCAGATCGGCGGGGCGGGGGCGGCCGACGGTGAGGCTGACGGCGGCGTCGCCGGCCCAGCCGTCCAGCAGGACGCCGCAGTCGACGCTCAGCAGGTCGCCGTCGCGCAGCCGGTAGCCGTCGGGGATGCCGTGCACGATGGCGTCGTTCACGGACGTGCAGATCACCGCGGGGAACGGGGTCGGGGCGAAGGACGGCCGGTAGCCGAGGAACGCCGAGGTGGCGCCCGATCCGTCGATCACGGTGCGGGCGATCTCGTCCAGTTCCCGCAGGCTCACCCCGACGGCGGCGTGGGAGCCGACGGCGGCCAGGGCCGCCGCGACGACCTTGCCGGCTTCGGCCATGGCCTCTATCTCGGCCGGTGTCTTGATCTCCACCATGGTCGGCGCTCCTCACCACTCCCGCGGATCCAATACTTATACCGGTATTACTATCACGGTTGTTAGGATCGCGTGCATGGTGCGACCTCCACTGAGCGAACTGGACCGCGAACGCGGCCACCGGCTGGGCACGATCCTGCGCCAGGCGCGCGGCGACCGGAGCATGGCCGAGGTGGCCGCCGCCGCCGGCCTGTCCGCCGAGACCCTCCGCAAGATCGAGACCGGCCGGGTCCCCACTCCGGCCTTCTTCACCGTCGCCGCCCTGGCCCAGGCGCTGGACATCTCCCTGGACGTCCTGGCCGAGGTGAGCGCCGCCGAACGCGCCGCCGAACGCGCCGCCTGACCGCCACCCGGCGCCCCGCCGTACGGGACGGCGGGCGCCGCGGGTCAGGCGCCGTCGGCGCGCCGGGCGGGCCGGCGCAGCAGCGGGTGGGCGCGCATCGCCACCTCCAGCTCACCGGGCAGCTCGTCGCGGTAGCGGCCCAGCGTCGCCAGGTCGCTGTGGCCCAGGACCCGCCGCACCGCGTCCATGTCCACCGCGTCGGCCAGCAGGTGCGTGGCCGTGGTGTGCCGCAGGCCGTGCGGCGTCACCGAACGCCGCCGGTCGGACTCCACCCGCCGCTGCACCCGGTCGATCACCGCCTGCACGTCCCCCCGCGCCAGCCGGCGTCCCCGCCACGACAGCAGCAGCGCCTTGTCCGGCGAGCCGCCGGACCTGCCCCGCTCCAGGTAGGCGTCCAGGACCCGCGCCACGTCGGCGGGCAGCGGCACGTCGCGGGTCCTGCCGCCCTTGCCGAAGATCCGCCAGTAGCGGACCCCGTCGTTGGTGTAGAAGTCCTCGACGTTGGCGCGGACCAGCTCAGAGACCCGGGGGCCCAGCGTCGTCAGCAGCAGCACGATCAGCGCGTCCCGCAGCTCGGTGCGCTGGTCGCGGCGTCTGCGCCGCTTGTGGCCGGCACCCGGATCGGCGCCCGGATCGGCGCCGCTCTCCGGTCCGGGGGCCGGACCCGGCGCGGCGGCGGGACCCGCCTCCGCGCCGCCGGCACCGCCCAGTTCCCGGGCCGCGCCGATCAGGCCCTGCGCCTGCTCGCGGGTGAGCGCCCGCCGCTCCGGGCGCAGTCCCCCGCGCTCCCTGGCGGTCACCGTCGCCGCCGCCATCGGGTTGATCTGCACCCAGCCCGCGAGCGTCGCGTGCTTGAACAGCGCCGAGACCGACCGCCGGAACCGCGCCTGCGACGACGCCGACTGCACGGCCTGCCCGGGAGCCGGACGGGCCGCCCCGTCCGGCCGGGTGCGCCGCTCGTCGGGTTTGCGGGCGAACGCCAGCAGGACCGCGTCGACGTCCTCGCCGGTCAGATCGTCCAGCACCCGGCCGGCGCCGGCCAGCCGCACGAAGGTCGCCACGTCCCGGGCGTACAGCTCCGCGGTGGCCGGTGACAGGGCGCCGGTCGAGGTCCGGGCCCGGATGAGCTCCACATAGCGATCGGCCGACTCCTGCACGGTGAGACGGTTCAGCTCCGCAGGCCGCATGGTTTCGGGGACGCCCTTTCTCGATCTGCCCGGATGCTACCGGCCGGCACCGACATCCGGCCGCCGGATCACCCGTCCGCTCCGCGGGGCGTACGGCGCGGCCGATGGACAGCGCCGTCAGTAGCGGAAGCCGGAGACCAGTTCCCGCAGCTGCTGCGACAGGCCGGCCAGGTCGGCCGCGGCCCGGCGGCTCTCCCCCACGCCCTCGGCGGTGATGTGCGCGGCGTCGGCCAGCACCGCGATGTTGGCCGCGATGTCGGCGCTGCCCTGGGCGGCCTCGGTCACGCTGCGGTTCATCTCGCCGGTGGTGGCGGTCTGCTCCTCCACCGCGCCGGCGATCGTCAGCTGGTAGTCGTTGATCCTGCTGATGATCCCGCTGATCTCGGCGATCGCGGCGACCGCGCTCTCGGTGTCGGCCTGGATGGCCTCGACCCGCTTGGAGATGTCCTCGGTGGCCTTGGCCGTCTCCTGCGCCAGGTCCTTGACCTCCCCGGCCACGACCGCGAAGCCCTTGCCGGCGTCCCCGGCCCGCGCCGCCTCGATGGTGGCGTTGAGGGCCAGCAGGTTGGTCTGCTCGGCGATCGAGGTGATCGTCTTGATGACCGAGCCGATCTCCGCCGACGAGGCCCCCAGCTTGGCGACCGTCTCGTTGGTCGACTCCGCCACCGCCACCGCCTGCGCGGCGACCTTGGCGCCCTCGCCGGCGTTGTGCGCGATCTCCCGGATCGAGGCGCCCATCTCCTCGCTGCCGGCCGAGACGGTCTGCACGTTCTGCGAGACCTGCCCGGCCGCGGCGGCGACGTTCCCGGCCTGGGTGGAGGCCTCGTCGGCGGAGGCGGCGATCCGGTCGCTGACCGACGCCAGCTCCCCGGAGCTGGCGGCCAGCGTGTCGGCGCTGCCCGCCAGCGCCTCCATGGCCTGCCGCATCGCGCCGGTGGCCTGGTTGACCGCCACCGCCATCCGGCCGACCTCGTCGCGGGAGGTCACCTCCGCCCGCCGGGTCAGGTCGCCGTGCGCCATCGCCGCAAGGGCCCCCGAGAGCGTCTTGAGCGTGCCGACCATCGTGCGGGAGATCAGCAGGGCCGCGACCACCGACAGCACCAGGCCGACCGTCAGCAGCGCGATGACCGAGAGGCGGGCGCTGTCGTAGCCGGCGTCGGCGTCGGCGGCCATCGCCCTGCTCCAGTTCCGCTCGTTGTCGGCCAGGGCGTCCATCAAGGTGTTGATCTCCATGGAGGTCTCGCCGAGCCGTACGCCGGCCGCCGTGAGGTCCGTGCCCGCCCCGGCGGGCAGGGGAGCGCCGAACATCACGGCGTCGCGCAGGGCCACGAACTCCCGCCAGGTCTCCTCGAAGGCGGCCAGGTCCTTCTGCAGGGGCTGGTAGCCCGCGGTGTCCGTCTTGTAGGCCTCGAACGCCGCGGTCACCTGCTCGGTGAAGTCGTGCACCTGCCGGGTGCGCTCCGCCCGCTTCTCGGCGGTCGCCTCGACGACGGCTCCGACGGAGGTGTTGTACATGTCGGCCAGCCGGGCGCGGACCACGCCGAGCCGGGCCTGGTTGGTGTTGCCCCGCTCCATCGCCTGCATGTTGTCGTTCATCGTCGACATCCGGCCCAGCGCGGTCACGCCGATCACGCCCGCCATGGAGGCCACCAGCGCCACCGCGACGAGGATCTTGGTGCTGATGCGCAGGTCGGAGAACCTGCCCAGCAGCGGGTTGCGGCGCACGGTCACCACGGGCCGTACGGATTCGTCAAGGGAGGGCACGATCAGGTCCTTTCCGGCGGGCCGCCGGCGGTCCGCCCGTGGACGGCCGCGAGGGGATGTCGCCGCACCATCGGCGCGGACGGGCGCCGGCTGAGGACAACAGGCGGGCCGCCGGCGAGGTGGGCCGGTGCACGGCACCCCTCCTGCGCGAGCACCTGCGGCCCGTCCGGGCGCAGGCCGACCTGGGCGCGCCGGTGCCGGACATGGCCGAGTCGGAGTTCTGCGACGATCACACTCGTCCCGCACGGCGATCACAACGGCCCGCCCGGCCGGCGGCGTGCGCGACGGCCGCCGCGGCGAAGGCGGTGATGACCGGATGCGGACGGCTCCCGTCGCCGGCCAGTTCGGGCTGGAAGAGCGTGGCCAGGAAGAACGGGTGGCCGGGCAGTTCCAGGATCCGCGCGGCCCCGGCGGCGTCGTGGCCGGAGAAGCGCAGCCCGCCGCCGGCCAGGACCGGCAGGTAGCGGGCGTCGAGACCGTAGCTGCACGAGTAGCGCTCCACGGTCTGCTCGGCGCCGATGATCTGCTCGGCCAGGGAGCCGGGCGCCAGCCGTACGGTGTCCTCGTGGCCGGCCAGGGAGCATTCCAGGGGCACCAGCAGGGGATCGGAGGCGGCCGGGTCGTTCTCGGCGTGCGAGACGGCCAGGCCCAGGACGGTGCGGGCGTACTCCAGGAGGGCGTGCTGGAAGCCGCCGCAGGTGCCCAGGAAGGGGACGGCGTGCTTGCGGGCGGTGCGGGCGGCCTGCAGGGCCCCAGCCTCGCTCCGGTAGGGGCTGCCCGGCAGCATCCAGACGGCGTCGAAGCGCTCCAGATCACCGGTGTCGGTGGTGGGGATCCAGTAGGCGTCCAGTGTCAGCCCGTCGCGCTCGCGCAGCGCCGACAGCAGGGCGGGGATGCGGGCGTGGGCCTGGACGTGGGGGGATCGGTCGCCGACGAGGGCGACGGTCGCGGTGGTCATGCGCCCATCCTGGCCGCCTCCGGACGGTAAGCGCCAACGATGATCCCTGCTGCTCTGATAAGGAACGCTGATCCGATGGGGGATACTGATGCGCTGTGGACCCCCATCTGCTGCGCACCTTCGTCGCCGTGGCCGACCTGCGCTCCTTCTCCGCCGCGGCCCGGCGGCTCGGCTACACCCAGTCGGCGGTCTCCCAGCAGATCGCGGCCCTGGAGGCCGATCTGGGGGTGGCGCTGCTGGGACGGCGGCCGGTTGCGCCCACCCCGGCCGGACGGCGCCTGCTGGAGCACGCCGGCCCGCTGCTGCTGCGCCACCGGGCGGCCCGCGCCGACGTGCTGCGCGCCGCGGCCCGGCCGGCGCGGACGGTCGTCGTGGCCGCCTCCCCGCTGGCCTGCCCGCCCGCACTCGCCCGAGCCCTGCGCGGGCCCCGGCTGCGGGTGACGGTGCGCACCGCCGATCGCCGCCGGGTCGCCGAGCAGGTCGCCTCCGGCGCGGCGGACCTGGGGCTCGTCGACGGGATCGCCGCGCCCAGCGACCCGCTGCGCCTGCCCGACGTCGGCCCGCTCACCGCCGTCGGCGCGTCGGCCGAGCCGCTGGCGGTGGTCCTGCCGTCCGGTCATCCGCTGGCGGGGCGCGGCGGCCTGGCGCTGGCGGACCTGGCGGGTGCGCTGTGGCTGCAGGCCCCGGCCGCGGTCGCGGTGGAGCGGCTGCGCGAGCTGGCGGGTGAGCCGCCCGGCTCCGGCGGGTTCCGGACGGGCTCCGGCTACGACGGCCACGACCTGCGTACGGTGCTGAGCCTGGTCGCCGCCGGGCACGGGCTGACCCTGCTGCCGGCCTCGGCGGCCTCGGCCGGGGGGACGGCGGTGGTCGCGGTCCCGCTGAGCGCGCCGCGCGTGGTGCACCGGGTGGAGGTGCTGCACGGCGCGCTCGGCATTCCCGGAGACGGCGGGGGCGCCGAGGACGGGGGCGGCGGAGACGGCGGGGGCGCTGAGGACGCTGAGGACGCTGTGGCGGCGCTCGTCGCTCAGCTGCGCCAGCCGCCCTCGTCCACGCCGCCGGGCACGCCGGCCTGAGGGTCGTAGGGGGTGCGGGTGAAGACGAACGTCGCCAGGTCCAGGTGGCCCACCGACCCGTCGGGACGGTGGACCGGCCGCAGCGTCTCCCCGGCGTAGTAGCCGTCCAGGCCGAGCCAGGTGCCGTCGGGCCGCGCGGTGAAACGGGAGGCGCGGCCGGCGCCGCCGAGCGGCGTCAGCGACAGCTCCCGGCCGCCCAGCAGCCGCAGCGCGTAGGCGGCCGGCCCCCAGTACCAGGGGCCGGCCAGCTCCAGCAGGGCCGGGTCGACCTCGGCGGGCGCCCATTCGGCGGGCAGCCGCGGCTCGCAGGCGTCCAGGATCGCCAGCAGGTCGGTCAGCAGGGTCCGGCTCGCTCCGGAGGTGGAGTTGGCGCAGAACAGCACGCCGGTCCGGTCGGCCGGATCGGCCCAGACCGTGGCCAGGAAACCCGGCATGGAGCCGGTGTGCCCGGCCAGGCGGCGCCCGCCCGCCCTGGCCAGCTGCAGGCCCAGGCCGTAGCCGCCGGTCCAGGCGTCGCCGTCGTCGACGGTCGCCGGTTCGCGCATCTCGGCCAGCGTCGAGGGCTCCAGCACGCCGCCGGTGTCACCGGCCACGAACGCCGCCCACCGGGCCAGGTCGGCCGGGGTGGACCAGATCTGCCCGGCCGGGGCCATGGCGCCGGCGTCGTGCTCGGGTTCGGGCAGCAGCACGTCGGCCCACGGGTGGACGGCGTAGCCGCGTGCGTGCGGTGCGCGCGGCCGCGTCGTGGTGTCGCGCATGCCGAGCGGCTCCAGGACCTCCTCGCGCACCGCGGCGGCCCAGTCGGCGCCGCGGTGGCGGGCGACCAGCTCGCCCAGCAGGCCGAAGCCGAGGTTGGAGTAGTGGTAGCGGCGACCCGGCCGGTGCCGGGCCGTCTCCGGCCCGAGCAGGGCCAGCAGCTCGGCGAACGGCAGGCCGGGGGTGCGCTCCCACCACTGGCCGGGCGGTTCGGCGGTCAGGCCGGAGGTGTGCGACAGCAGCTGCGCGACGGTCACCTCGCCCACCGGGGTGCCGGGCAGGTGCTTGCCGATCGGGTCCGGCAGGTCCAGGCGGCCCTCGTCGCGCAGCCGCATCACCACGACGGCGACCATGCTCTTGGTGATCGACCCGATCCGGTACTGGGTGGCCGCGGTGGGCGCGCCGTCTCCTTCGGCCCCGCCCCCGCCAGGGCCCCCGCCAGGGCCCCCGCCAGGGCCCCCGCCGGGGCCGGTGCCGAGGCGGCCGCGCGCGCCGAACCAGGCGATCCGCCCGTCGCGCACCACGGCCGCCGCCAGCGACGGCAGCCTCGACTCGGACTGCTCGGCCGCGATCCTGCGCAGCAGCGCGCGAGCCGTACCCTCCAGCACCGGTGACATCGACGGGGCTCCTCCCCTGTGAGACGACTGGGACCACTGACCGCCCACGTTAGTGCCGGTGGGCCCGCCGGACGCCCGCGTCAGTGCCGGGCCAGCCGCGACAGCATCGGCGGCAGGGGGCCGGTGTGGGCCACGGTCAGCCGGCGGGTGGCGCGGGTGACCGCGACGTACAGGTCGTGGCCGCCCATGGGGGAGCCGGCCAGGATCTCGGCGGGCTCGACCACGATCACCGCGTCGAACTCCAGTCCCTTGGCGGCGGCGGCCGTCAGCACCGCGACGGTGCGGTCCAGCGCGTCGGGCCCGGCCGGTGCGCCCGGCCGCGGAGCCGCGGCCGGGGCCCCGGGCTCCGCGCAGGTCCGGGCGCGCGCCCCCGCGGCCGGCAGGCTGGGCCGCGCGTCCTGCCCGGGGGCGTGCGTGCAGGCCAGGGCGGCGGCGGTCTCGGCGTACCGGGCGTCGGGCACGATGACCGCCAGCCGGCCCGCGCCGATCGCCTCCAGCTCCCGCCCGACCAGGTCCGGCAGCTCCCGCAGGCCGGCGCGCACCGCGCGCGGCCGGTCGCCGCCGGCGCGCACCGACTCCGGCGGCCGCCGGTCCGGCGCGACCGCCGCCAGGACGTCGGCGGCGACCTCCATGATCTCGGCCGGGGTGCGGTAGTTGACCTGCAGCCGCTCCACCCGCCACCGGCCCGCGACGTAGGGGTCCAGGACCTCGCCCCAGGAGCGGGCCCCGGCGGCCGAGCCGGTCTGCGCGAGATCGCCGACGATCGTCAGGGAGCGGGCCGGGATGCGGCGCATCACCGTCCGCCAGGCCATCGCCGACAGCTCCTGGGCCTCGTCGACGATGACGTGCCCGTAGACCCACGTGCGGTCGGCGGCGGCCCGCTCGGCGGTGGTGGCGTGCGGCCCGGTCGAGCGGTGGCGTTCGGCCAGCGCGGCGGCCTCCATCGTCTCCTCCTCGGCCAGGCCGGTGAACTCCAGCACGCCCCGGGCGTAGGCCTCCTCCTTGCGCCGCGTCTCGGCGGCGGCCCGCTCGGCGGCCGGGCTCACCGAGTCGTCGACGCCCAGCAGTTCGGCGGCCTCGTCCAGCAGCGGGACGTCGCCGGTCGTCCACGGCGAGCCGGGCGGACGCAGCAGGGCGCCGCGTTCGTCGGCCGACAGCTCCGGCGCGGCCCGGCGCAGCGCCTGCGGGTCGGACAGCAGGTCGCCGATCAGCCGCTCGGGGGTGAGGTCGGGCCACAGGGAGTCCAGTGCGGCGCGCACCTGGGGGCGGTTCCACAGCACCTTGCGGGCGTAGGCCAGGTCCTCGGCGTCGGCGGGGGCGTCCAGCCGGGCGGCCTCGTCGGCGGCCAGGGCCCGCAGCACGTCCAGGACGAACAGTCTGCGGGCGACGTTGTGCGGGCGGCCCGAGCGCCGGGCCCGGTCGCGGGCGGCCGCGCAGGCGGTGCGGGGGGCGCTGATCGTCATCTCCTCGACCGCGACCTCGACGCCGCCGCGCAGGGAGGTCCGTACCGGGAAGGAGACCTCCAGGTCGCCGTCGGGCAGGCGCTGGCGGTCGCGGACCGCGGCGGCGACGACGGCGGCCATGCGCAGGTCGCCCTTGACGACGGCGGCGGCCGGGGGGTCGTCGGCGTGCGCCCGCACGCCGGGGTGCAGTTCGCCCACGGTCGCCACCACCACGTCGGTCTCGCCGAGGGAGGGCAGCACCTGGCCGATGTAGCGGGAGAACAGGGGGGTGGGGCCGATGACGAGGATGCCGCGCCGCGACAGGACCTCGCGGTGGGTGTAGAGCAGGTAGGCGGCGCGGTGCAGCGCGGCGACGGTCTTGCCGGTGCCGGGGCCGCCCTCGACGACCAGCGCCCCGGCCGGGCCGGAGCGGATCACCCGGTCCTGCTCGGCCTGGATGGTCGCCACCACCTGGCTCATCCTGCCGGTGCGGCTGCGGCGCAGCGCCGCCATGAGCGCGGCCTCGCCGACGAGGGTGCGCCGGTCGGGTTCGGCGAGGCGGTCCAGGTCGAAGACCTCGTCGTCGAGGCCGACCACGGTGCGCTCGCGGGTGTGCAGGTGGCGGCGGCGCACCAGCTGGCCGGGGTCGGCGGGCGTGGCGGTGTAGAAGGGGCGGGCGGCCGGGGCGCGCCAGTCGGTCAGGACGATCTCGCCGTCGGCGTCGCGCAGCCCGGTCCGGCCGATGTAGAGGGTCCGGCCGTCGGCGTCGTCGGTCCGGCCGAAGCACAGGCCGTGCTCCACGCCCGACAGCTGCGCCAGGCGGCGGGCGTGCTCGGCGGCGGAGACCTCGCGTTCGAACCGGGCCTGGTGCGTGCCGCCGCGCTCGCCGCCGGCATGGGCGGCGGCGAGCGCGGCGCGGGTCCGTTCGCGGACGGCGTCCAGGCGTTCGTAGAGGGCGGTGAGGCGGGCCTGCTCGGTCCGCAGTGCTTCGGCGGTCGCGGGGCCGGGTTGACGGGATCCCATCTCTTTGATAGACTCCTGTGTGATAGGACTTCTGTGAAGTGAAGGCGATTTGAGTGTAGCGCTCTCGCCGTACTTCCGTATTCCTGTGCCGACCCGCCGGCCAGTGCGCCCGCAGCGCGGGACCGCCTCCTCGCAGCGCCTCGCAGCGCACCCCGGCGAGCGGCGGGCCGCCTTCCGCTCACCGGCCGCGCGGCCGCACCCCGTCCAGCAGCCAGCGACCGGCCACCGCGCCCACCAGCCGCGGCGGTACGGTCCCCGCCCCCAGACCCACCTCCACCAGCAGGTCGAACACCTCCCTGCGCCGGGAGGCGACGGCGATCGCCGCGTCGATGAAACCGGGGCAGCGGGCGGCGCGGGCCAGCACGTCGGTGGTGCGCAGGTGCCGCCCCAGGACCCCGCGCAGGGCCCGCCGGTAGGCGGGCAGCGGGTCGCCCGCCGCCCGCACCGCGGCCTCCCCGGCCAGCCGACCCGACAGCAGCGCGTAGTAGATGCCCTCACCGGTGAGCGGGTTGATGAGGCTGGCGGCGTCACCGGCGAGCATCACCCGGCCCGCGCCCGGCCCCGGCCGCCCGCACGACAGCGGCAGGTGGTGGGCCCGCAGGTCCCGGGCGGGCAGATGGGGCAGCAGCTCGGCCAGCCGGCCGTGCAGCACCCGGCGGCCGGGCAGGTCGCAGGACTGCAACCGGGGCAGGAGCATGCCGAAACCGACGTTGGCGCTGCCGTCGCCGACCGGGAACGACCAGGCGTAGGCGGGCCAGCCCTCCCGCTGCATGGCGATGAGCTGGACGTCGTCGCCGACGGGCACGTCGGCGTAGCCGCGCACCGCGATCGCGGTGTGCCGCTCGGGGGTGGCCGGCAGGCCGATGAGGCGCCGCACGGCCGAGTTGGCCCCGTCGGCGGCGACGACCGCGCGGGCGGCGAAGACCCCGTCGACGACCACGTGGGAGCCGCGCTCGGCCAGCGCCCGCACGCGGTGGCGGCGCACCTCGACTCCGCGGGCCCGGGCCGCCTGCACCAGGCGGGCGTCGAAGACGCGGCGGGGTACGACGTGGTTGGGCCGGGCAACGGTCGCCCGGACCCGCTCACCGCCCGGGGAGACCACCTCCAGGCGCCGCACCGGCCGGTAGTCGTCGATGAGGCCGGGCAGGCCGAGCCGGGCGAGCTCGTCGCGGCCGTGGGCGGCGATGCCGTCGCCGCAGGCCTTGTCCCGGGGGAAGTCCTCCCGGTCCAGCAGCAGCACCCGCGCGTCGGGACGCAGCTGCCTGGCCCGCAGCGCCGCCGCCGCACCCGCGGGACCCGCCCCGACGACCACCAGATCCCATACGCCGTCCACCGCACCGCTCACCCTGGTGATCTGCCACGCCACGCCCCGGCGAAACCCGCCTCCGCCCGCCTCCGCCCGGACCGGGGCCGGGCCGCCCGGCGGGGAGCATGTCGGGGATCTGCGGCACAATACCCGCCATGACCACTGCGGAGGCCCAGCGGCCCGGCGGCACCGTGCTGGAGGCGGTGCTCGAGCGCATCACCTACGCCAACGAGGAGACCGGCTACACCATCGCCCGGGTGGCGACCGAGCGCTCGGGCTCGGAGCTGCTGACCGTGGTGGGGCCGCTGCTGGGCGCGCAGGTGGGCGAGTCGCTGCGGCTGACCGGCCGGTGGGGCTCGCACCCGCGCTACGGCCGCCAGTTCGAGGTCTGGTCCTACACCACGGTGCTGCCGGCCACCGTCCAGGGCATCCAGCGCTACCTCGGCTCCGGGCTGATCAAGGGCATCGGGCCGAAGATGGCCGAGCGGATCGTCGGCCACTTCGGCACCGCGACCCTGGACGTCATCGAGACCGCCCCCGAGCGCCTGGTCGAGGTCCCCGGCCTGGGCCCCAAGCGCACCAAGCTGATCGCGGCCGCCTGGGAGGAGCAGAAGATCATCAAAGAGGTGATGATCTTCCTGCAGGGCGTCGGGGTGTCCACCTCCATCGCGGTGCGCATCTTCAAGCAGTACGGCGAGCGCTCCATCACCGTCGTGCGGAGCGAGCCGTACCGGCTGGCCGACGACGTGTGGGGCATCGGCTTCAAGACCGCCGACACCATCGCCCAGGCCGTCGGCATCCCCCACGACAGCCCCGAGCGGGTCAAGGCGGGCCTGCGCTACACCCTGTCGCAGGCGGCCGACGACGGCCACTGCTACCTGCCGGCGCCCAACCTCATCGGCGACGCGGTCAAGATCCTGGACGTGCCCGCCGAGCTGACCGCGCAGTGCCTGGAGGACCTGGTCGCCGAAGAGGGCGTGGTCCGCGAGGAGCTGCCCGCCGGGGACGTGACGATCCCCGCGGTCTACCTGGTGCCGTTCCACCGCGCGGAGCTGTCGCTGGCCCGGTCGCTGCGCGCGCTGCTGGGCGCCGGGCACGACCGGCTGGGGGCCTTCGCCGACGTCGACTGGCCGGTGGCCCTGCAGTGGCTGCGCGGCCGTACCGGCGCCGAGCTGGCCGCCGAGCAGGAGAAGGCGGTACGGCTGGCGCTCACCGAGAAGGTCGCGGTGCTGACCGGCGGCCCGGGCTGCGGAAAGAGCTTCACGGTGCGCTCCATCGTCACCCTGGCCCGCGCCAAGAAGGCCAAGGTGATCCTGGCCGCGCCCACCGGCCGGGCCGCCAAGCGCCTGGCGGAGCTGACCGGGCACGAGGCGACCACCGTGCACCGGCTGCTGCAGCTGCGCCCCGGCGGGGACGCCACCTTCGACCGCGACAACCCGATCGACGCCGACCTGGTCGTCGTCGACGAGTCCTCCATGCTGGACCTGCTGCTGGCCAACAAGCTCGTCAAGGCCGTCGCGCCCGGCGCGCACCTGCTGTTCGTCGGCGACGTCGACCAGCTGCCGTCGGTCGGCGCCGGGGAGGTCCTGCGCGACCTGCTGGCCGCCGAGGAGGAGATCCCGCGGGTACGGCTGACCCACATCTTCCGCCAGGCCGCCGAGTCGGGCGTGGTCACCAACGCCCACCGGGTCAACACCGGCCTGATGCCCGCCCTGGAGGGCATGAAGGACTTCTTCCTGTTCCCGTGCGAGGAGCCGGAGGAGATCGCGGCGCTGACCGTCGACGTGGTCGCCAACCGCATCCCGCGCCGGTTCGGGCTCGACGCCCGCCGCGACGTGCAGGTGCTGGCGCCGATGCACCGCGGCGCGGCCGGGGCCGGCAACCTCAACACCGTGCTGCAGGAGGCGCTCACCCCGGCCCGCGAGGGCATGCCCGAGCGCCGCTACGGCGGGCGGGTGTTCCGCGTCGGCGACAAGGTCACCCAGCTGCGCAACAACTACGACAAGGGCGCCGCCGGGGTGTTCAACGGCACCGTCGGCGGGGTGACCGACATCCGGCCCGACGACCACAAACTGCTGGTGCGCACCGACGAGGACGAGGAGGTCGAGTACTCCTTCGACGAGCTCGACGAGCTCGCCCACGCCTACGCCGTCTCCATCCACCGCTCCCAGGGCAGCGAGTACCCCGCGGTGGTGATCCCGCTGGCCACCAGCGCGTGGATGATGCTCCAGCGCAACCTGCTCTACACCGCGATCACCCGCGCCAAGAGGCTCGTCGTCATCGTCGGCTCACGCCGGGCGCTGGGCCAGGCGGTGCGCACCCGCGGCGCCGGGCGCCGCCACACCAGCCTCACCCACCGGATCCGCCAGGGCTGAGCGGGCCCGCCGGGTCGCCGTCGCGTGGCGCGTCCCCGTGGCCTACGGCCGCGTCCGGGCCTACGGCCGCCGCGCACGCGGCCGCGGCCTGCGCCAGGATGCGGCGGGCGCGCGGGAAGTCCCGCAGCTCGCCGCGGAAGGCCTCCAGACCCGCGGCCAGGGAGGCGGCCGGCACGCCCCGCGCCCGCAGCACCCCGGCGGTCCAGGCGACGAACTCGGTGAACAGGCGGGCGTCGTCGACGTACAGCGCGGCGGCCAGGAAGTCGGCGAGGTGGGCCAGGTCCTCGGCGGTCGCCTCCCGCTGCCGCGCGCTGTAGGACGCCACCGGCGGGTGGGCGGCGGTCAGGGCGCCCAGCACCCCGCCGAGCACCTCGCCGCGCCGCCGCACCAGCTGCGTGTACTCGTCGTCGGCCAGATGCGCCGGCACGCCCGTGTACGGGGCCTCCGGCGGGAAGCCCGGCAGGCCGCGGTCGAGGCGGTCGGCGGCGGCGTCGGCCGTCGGCGCCCAGGCGTCGGCGCCCAGCAGCCGCGCGAAGCGGCCGTCGGCCCCGAAACCGCGCCCGCCGGCCAGGACCGGCACGCCGACGGACCGGCAGGCGGTGATGGTGGCGTGGGCGCGCGGCAGGCGGGTGGGCAGCGTGCAGCTGAGCGCGACCGCGTCGGGACCCACCTGGTGCAGATGGGCGATCAGGTGCGGGCCCGGCACGCTGGCGCCCAGGAAGTCGACACGCCAGCCGCGCAGGCGCAGGACCTCGGCCAGCAGGCGGGTGGGCAGCGCGTGGTACTCGCCGTCGGCGCAGGCGACGGTGATCCGGCCCCGGACGGACGGGGGGCGCACGCGTGCCGCGACGGCCGCCACGACCCGCTCGCTGACGGCGGTGGCCGCGTGCTCGCGGGCCACCGACCACGTGTTGCCGGCCCACAGGTCGCCGACGCGCCGCTGGGCCGGGGCGACGAGGTCCAGCAGCACGGCCTCGGCCGACGCGCCGCCGTCGAGCAGTTCCAGGGCCAGGTCGACGGCGGCGTACTCCTCGCCCCGCCCGATCAGCTCCAGGTAGCGGCCGACGGCGGCGGCGGGGACAGGCGTCACCGGCCTCACCGGGGGCGGGCCCTGATCGCCAGCAGGGCCCGGTCGTCGTGCCCGCCGCCGGCCAGCCATTCGGTGCCGAGCTGCTCCAGCCGCTGCACCACCGCCTCGGCCGGCATCCCGGCGCAGGTGGCCAGGGCGTCCTTCAGGCGCTGCTCGCCGTACATCTCCCGGCCGGTGGGGCCGCCGAACGCCTCGGTGACGCCGTCGCTGTAGAGCAGGCACAGCTCGCCCGGAGCCAGGTCGACGGCGCACAGGGCGGGCTCGGCGTCGGGCAGCAGACCGAGCAGGGTCCCGTGCCCGGGCGGCTCGTCCACCGTGCCGTCGGCCCGCAGGACGAGCGGCGTCGGATGCCCGGCCACGGCCAGGTCCAGGCGCAGGCGCCCGCCGCCGGTGCGGTGCAGTTCGGCCATCACCATGGTCGCGTAGGAGTCGGGTGCGGGGCAGGCGAGCAGGGACCGGTTGATCAGCGAGGCGAGCCGTGCGGGGCGGCGCTCGACGAGCAGCAGCGCGCGCAGCGACTGGCGGATCTGCCCGGCCAGCACGGCGGCCTGGGCGCCCTTGCCGCACACGTCGCCCAGGACCGCCAGCGGCGCCGGGACCTGCCCGCAGGCCGCGGGCGGGTCGTCTGCGGCGGGCAGGCAGACGTCGTAGAAGTCGCCGCCGACGCGGGCGGCCTGATGGGCGACGCGCAGCGATCCGCCCAGTTCCACCCCGTCGATCGACGGCAGATCGGGGGGGAGCAGCGCGGCGGTCAGCACCGCGTTGACGGCGTTCTGCTCCTGGTGGAGGGCGGCGGCGGAGATCGCCGCGCCGGCCCGGGCGGCGAACAGCCGCACCAGGGTCTCGATGCCGTCGTGGAAGGCGGGGCCGCCGCGGCGGCGGGCCAGGACCAGCGCCCCGGCGGCCACGCCGTTGCCGGGCAGCGGCGTCACCAGCAGGTGCCCGGCCGGGCCGAAGCCGGGCGGCAGCAGCCAGCCGGGCGCCTGCGCGGGGTCCAGCCAGCGGCTGGGGACGGGCGGGAACCCCGCCAGCGCCTCGGCCAGACCGGGGACCCGGGCGGCCTCGGCGACGGACACGGCGCCTTCCTGCAGGCCGGGGCGTCCGGCGGTGACGCGCAGCCAGGCCGAGCGGCGGGTCTCGTCGGGGGGCAGCACGACCAGCGCGGCGTCGGCCAGGAAGGACGCGGCGAGCTCGGCGGTGGCGCGGGCGCAGCGGCGGGTGTTGAGGGAGGCCGACAGGCGGCGGCCGGCCTCCAGCAGGAACTCCGTGGCCCGGCGCTCGCCCGGCAGGGGGCCGGGGGAGCGGGGAGCGGCCGGCGGGACCTCGGCGGACGGGCCGGCGGACCACCCGGCAGGGGGACGGGCCGCCGCGGGGAGGGCGGGGCCGCCCCGCGCACATCCTTCTGGCATACCGAACCTTCCATGCCGGGCCATATCGGATCGCCTCAGCCTATCCACCGATCATGGCGGGGCGGACGGCGCGCTCGGCGGCAGGCGCCGCGGGGCGGTGCGGGCGGCGCGGCGGGGGGCGGCGGGGGGCGGCGCGGGGCCGGGATCGTTCCGGGCCGGGCGGCGGCCCGTCGGCGGGCGGATGGGGCCGGATTCATCATGATGAGTCCGGTGACTCCTGGTCAACAGCCGTCCGACCAGTGAATGTTACTTAAATGTGACACTTTCGGTCTGAACCCTGGACGTCCCACACGCATCTCCTATTAGTGTTTTTAGACGCAGTTTGCTGCCGTATGGGGGATGGGGTTGTGTTGAACCTGGGATCACGACGACTCAGGACGCCGCTGGCCGGACTGGCCGCGGCGGCCACGGCCGTGCTCGTCGCCTCCTGCTCCAGCGGATCGGCCGAGACCGCGCCCGTCGCGGACCGCAAGGACGCCGGCGCCGGCACCACGCAGGCCACCCCGGCCGCGCCGGTCATAAAGATCAGCCCCGCCGAGGGCAGCGACACCGTCCGCCCGGACAAGAAGGTGGTCGTCACCGCCGCCGGCGGCCCCCTGGAGCAGGTCACCGTCGAAAGCGGCGGCGACCAGGTCGAAGGCGAATTCGACGCCTCCCGCGGCAGATGGGTCTCCACCACGCCGCTCAAACCCGCCAGCGACTACACCGTCTCGGCGACCGCCGCGGGCGGCACCACCGCCAGCAGCTCCTTCACCACGCTCAAGCCGAAGATCGAACTGGCCGTCACGGACGTGACCCCCGCGGTCAAGGGGGAGAAGGTCGGCGTGGGGGCGCCGATCATCGTCAGGTTCAACCACCCGATCCCCTCCAAGGCCGGCAAGGCCAACGTCGAGCGGGCCCTGCAGGTGGAGGCCGAGCACCCCGTCCAGGGCGCGTGGCGGTGGGTCGACGACACCACGGTGATCTACCGCACCGCCAGGTTCTGGAAGGCCCACCAGAAGGTGACCTTCACCGCCCGCCTCGAAGGAGTGCAGGGCGGCAAGGAGATGTACGGCACCAAGGACCTGACCAAGACCATCCGCATCGGCGCCGCCCAGATCTCCACCGTCGACACCCGCAAGAAGAACATGATCGTCAAGCGGGACGGCAAGGTCGTCAAGAAGATGCTGATCAGCGCCGGCATGGCCACCACCCGCGCCTACACCACCACCAGCGGCGTCCACCTGGTCATGGGCAAGTCCAACCCCGAACGGATGATCTCCCCGGGCTTCGAGAAGGGCCACCCGGAGTACTACGACGTCATGATCAACCATGCGGTCCGGTTCTCCAACAGCGGCGAATACGTCCACGCCAAGAACAACGTCTGGGCCCAGGGCCGGCGCAACGTCAGCCACGGCTGCATCAACGCCCGCCCCGACCAGGCCAAGTGGTTCTACGACAACGCCCAGCGCGGCGACGTGATCACCATCAAGGGCACCGACCGCGAAGTCGAGTGGAACAACGGCTGGAGCTACTGGCAGCTGTCGTTCAAGGAGTGGAAGAAGGGCAGCGCCCTGGCCTGACCCCGGCCGGTGCGGCGACCCTCCCGCGGCGCGGGAACGCCCCCGCACCGCCGCCTCAGATGAGCGACAGCTGCCGGGCCGCCGCCACCGCGGGCCGGCCCGCCGGCGGGCCCACGGCCAGGCCGTACCGGGCGGCCAGCGCCTCCACCTGACCGATCACCCGCGCCGTGTACCCCGCCTCGGCCTCCGGCCCCCCGCCGTACAGCTCCGCGTACCGGTCCACCAGCCCAGGATGCCGCCCGGCCAGCCACGACAGATACCACTCCCGGGCACCCGGCGGCAGCCGCAGCACCTGCGGCTCCAGACTCACCGCCCCCGCGGCGGCGACGCGCCGCACGGTCGCGGCCAACTGGTCGGGCGAATCGGTCAGCAGCGGCAGGACCGGCGCCATCGCCACCCCGCACACCACCCCCCGCTCGGCCAGCCCCGCCACCAGCTCCAGGCGCTTCTGCGCGCTGGGCGCCCCCGGCTCGACCGCCCGCCGCACCTGGTCGTCGACGAACGCCACCGACACCGCCACGCTCGCCCCCGCGGCCCCGGCCAGCAGACCGGCGTCGCGCAGCACCAGCGGGCTCTTGGTGCGCACCGTGAACGCCGCCCCCGCCTCGGCCAGCGCGGCGACCACCCCGGGCATCAGCCGGTAGACCTCCTCGGCGTGCTGGTAGCAGTCGCCGGTCAGGCCCACCGCCACCGGCCCCCCGTCCCACCTGCGGGACAGCTCGGCCCGGAGCCGCCGCACGATGTCGGTACGCACCACGATCCGCGAATCGAAGTCGGCGCCCGCATCCAGCCCCAGATAGCGGTGACCCCGCCGCGCCGGACAATAGCGGCACGCCTGCGCGCACCCGCGGTACGGGTTCACCGCCCAGCCGCCGGCGACGGCCTCCAACGCGGTGCGGGCCCGCACCTCGTAGCAGGTCAGCGCGCCGTGGACCCGCCTCACCGCGGTGCGCTCGATCCGCGGCCGGGTGTCGGGCACCTCGGCCACCAGCGCGGGGGAGTCCCAACCCATACGGCCCAGTGGAACACGCTTTCGACTCCGGCCGCAACCGGTTCGCGGCCGGACCGCCCCGCGCACCCCGCCGACCACGGAGCCACCCGGCCTTCTCCCCGCCCGCCACCGGGCCCACCACCCCCGCTCCACCCGCTCCACCCGCTCCACCCGCAGCGGAGCCGCCCATCCCTGAAGATCGTGTCCTAGGCTGAAAGGATGCTGAAACCCGCCTACCCGATCCGCACCGAACGCCTGCTGCTGCGCCCCTTCACCCCCGACGACCTCGACGCCCTGCACGCCCTCCAGTCACTGCCCGAAGTCGCCCGCTACCTGTACTGGGGACCCCGCGACCGCGAGGAGGTCCGCCAGGCCCTGGAGACCAAGATCGGCCAGAGCGCGCTGCTGGACGAGGGCCAGGCCCTCTCCCTGGCGGTGGAGGTCGCCGCCACCGGCGAACTGGCCGGAGACGCCCTGCTGTTCTGGCACAGCCGCACCCACCGCGCCGGAGAGATCGGCTACGTCTTCCACCCCGACCACCACGGCCGCGGCTACGCCACCGAGGCCGCCCGCGCCCTGCTGGAACTCGCCTTCGACGGCCTGGACCTGCACCGCGTCGCCGCCCGCCTGGACGCCCGCAACACCGCCTCGGCCCGCGTACTGGAACGCCTGGGCCTGCGACGCGAGGCCCACCTGGTGGAGAACGAGTGGGTCAAAGACGAGTGGACCGACGAACTGGTGTACGCGATCCTGCAGCGCGACTGGCGGCAGGCGACCGGGAGAGCGCCCCGGTGAACGGCACCGCCCACGACCCGGCGAACGGCCCGGCACCCGTCCCGGCGGTCATCTTGCACCTGGCCCTGGACGCCGACTGGCAGAACGCCCGCACGACGGGGGAGTACCGCGTCTCCACCCTCGGCCGCACGCTGGAACAGGAAGGCTTCATCCACGCCTGCGCCGACCGCGCCCAACTCGACGGCGTCGCCGACCGGTTCTACCGCGACGTCACCGAACCGCTCACCCTGCTCACCATCGACCCCACCGGACTCGACGTCCGCATGGAACCCCCGGCAGGCCCCCCGGCCACCCCCGCGCCGGACCCCGCCCCCACCGAGACCTTCCCGCACGTCTACGGACCGATCCCGCTCTCCGCCGTCGTCACGACCACCCCGTTCACCCTCCCCTGACACCCCGCCCCGCGCTGCGGGACCACCGCACCCCCGGTGCGGAACCCGCAGCCGCAGACCTCACACGCACAGCGTCCGCTGGATCCGGCGCGCCGCGAACACCAACCCCGCGACCGCCATCACCACCAGGTACGCCGCATGCCCCAGCAGACCCCACCCCGGCTGCCCCACCGCCAGCCCCCGCACCAGCTCCACCGCGTGGAACAACGGAGTCACCGCCACCACGGCCTCCATCACGGCCGGATAATCCCGCACCGGAGAGAACGTCCCCGAAAACAGGAACAACGCGAACTGCCCCGTGGTCAGCAGATCGAAGTCCTGCCAGCCCCGCATCAGCGTGCTGATCGCCATCCCCACCCCGCCGAACGCCACCCCCACCAGCAGCGCCGCCGGAAACGCCGCCAGCGCCCCCACCGGCGACGTCAGCCCCAACGCCACCATCACCACCAAGAACGCCCCGGTGTACAGCGAACTGCGCACCAGCGCCCACGACAACTCACCCAGCGCGATCTCCAACGGCCGGACCGGCGTGGCCAGCACCGCCTCGAACGTCTTGGAGTACTTCATCTTGAAGAAGAAGTTGAACGTCGTCTCCGACAGCGCCCCCGACATCGCCGACACCGCCAGCATCGCCGGAGCCACGAACACCGCGTAGTCCACCACCCCGCCGCCGGGCAGCTCCAGCCCCCCGACCAGCGCCCCCACCCCGACCCCGATCGACAGCAGGTACAGCACCGGCTCGAAGAACCCCGACAGCAGCACCAGCCAGTACGACGGGCCGGTACGCAGCGCCGCCACATTGCGGCCCAGCACCGCACCCACCCGGCCGGGGGAGACCCGGGCGGCCAGCATCGTGGTGACCATGACCTGGTCCTCCTTCAGTCCTGGAGCCGCGTGCGGAAGGCCGCGCGCGCCCACACCAGCCCGACGACGGCGAACACCACCAGACAGGCGACGTGCACCGCCGCCGGCCACGGCGGAGCACCGCCCAGCGTCGCCGCCCGGCTCAGCTCCACCCCGTGCCACAGCGGCGAGACGTACGCCAGCGGACGCACCGCCGCCGGCAACTGCTCCACCGGGAAGAACACCCCCGCGAACAACGTCGAAGGGATCATCACGAACCGGAACAGCAACGCGAAATAACTGTCGTGCTCGATGCTGGCGGCGAACGCCGTCACCGGAGCCGCCGCCGCGACCGCCACCAGCGCCGCCACCAGCGGCGTCACCACCGCCCACGGCGAACGCAGCGCCCCGAACAGCCCCGTCACCCCCAGGAACACCACCGCCGCGATCTCCACCCGCAACAGGATGTACAGCAGCCAGCCGGCCAGCATGTCGCGGATCTCGACCGGAGTGGCGCGCATCGCGTGATAGCCCCGCACCCACTTGAAGTCGCCCAGCACCGAATACGTCGACTCGCCGATCGCCATCTGGAACGCCGTCGAGGCCATCACCCCCGGCACGATCCACGCCAGGTAGTCCACCCCGCCGATCCGGCCGACATGACCCCCCACCCCCATCCCGATGCTCACCAGGAACAGCACCGGCAGCACGAAGGAGGAGAACACCGACGCCCGCCACAGCCGCCGATACAGGAACAGATGCCGCTCGAGCACGGCCACCGTCGGATGCGCCACCGCTAGTCCACCAACGTCCGGCCGGTCAGCTGCAGGAACACGTCCTCCAGCGACGAGCGCCGCACCAGCACGCTGGAGGGCGCCAGCCCCCGCCGGTGCACCTCCGCCACCGCCGCGTCGCCGTCCTCGGCGTACAGCAGGATCCGGTCCGGCAGCGGATCGACCCGCCCGATCCCCTCGAGCTTGCCCGCGTAGTCGGCCTCGTCGGGGAACCGCAGCTCCACCACCTCGGGCGTCGAATACGTCTCGATCAGCGAACGCGGCGACCCCTGCGCCACGATCCGCCCGCCGTCCATCACCACCAGCCGATCGCACAACTGCTCGGCCTCGTCCATGTAGTGCGTCGTCAGCACCAGCGTCGTACCCCGCTGCTTGAGCCGGAACAACCGCTCCCACAGCAGATGCCGCGCCTGCGGATCCAGCCCCGTCGTCGGCTCGTCCAGCAGCACCAGATCCGGATCGTTGACCAGCGCCCGCGCGATCGTCAGACGCCGCTTCATCCCACCCGACAACGGCTCCACCGCACCGGAGGCCTTCTCCCGCAACTGCGCGAAGTCCAGCAACTCCTCGGTCCGCCGACGCGCCTCAGCCCGCGACAACCCGAAATACCGGGCATACGTCGTCAGATTCTCCCGCACACTCAGATCCGGATCCAGATTGTCCAACTGCGGGCACACCCCCAGCCGGCCCCGGATCCGCGACCCGTCCCGCACCGGATCCATCCCCAGAATCCGCAGCTCACCGGAGGTCGGCATCGACACACAGCTGATCATCCGCATCGTCGAGGACTTGCCCGCCCCGTTAGGCCCCAGGAAACCGAACGCCTCACCCGCGGCCACGTCCAGATCGATGCCGTCGACCGCGGTGAAGTCACCGAATCTCTTGACCAGACCACGCGCGTAGATGAGAGGTTGCTCAGACACGCCCGCGACCGTAACAGAAGCCTGCGACAGTTCCGCAAACGGTTTAACCCCGCCCGGCCCGGACCCCGCACGCGCACCCTCAGCCCGCACGCCCCCCGACCGCCTACCGCCGCAGCGGCACCCGGGATTGAATAGGCCGGTGAACACTGATCCACGCCGAGAAAGCGAGACCGCACCCCCATGACCGACACGCTCTCCATCATCCTGCTGACCGCGCTGTTCGCAGCACTGGTCATCGGCCTGATCCTGCTGGCCGTACGGCTGGCCCAGCGGCCCCGCAACGCCCTGCTCGGCAGCACCCTCAGCCCCGAACTCGTCGAACAGGTCCGCGAACTCAAATCCACCGGCGAACTCGACCAGGCGGTCTTCATCGTGCGCGGCGAGACCGGGATGAGCCACCGCGCGGCCAGCCGCTTCGTCAAGAAGATCCGCTGACCGCGGGAAGACCCGCCGCCCGGGCGGCGGCCCTCGGCCTGCCGCACGACGACGCCGAGGCACTCGACTCCGCCGTGAACGAGGTCGCCACCGACGCCGTCCGGCACGGCGACGGGACGGGCGAGGCCCGACCCCGCCCCGCCCCCACCTCACCCCGCCGGAGCCGAACCCCCCTCGCCCCCCGGCGCACCGCCGCCCCCGGCCGGCAACCGGTCCAGCACGCCGTACACCGGATTGCCCTGCGCGGCCCGCCGCACCTCACGGGCCGACGACGCCACATAGGCCTGCCCCGTCACGATGGACGAGTGCCCCAGCAACTCCATCAGCTCGTGCGCCGACGCCCCCCGCTCCGCCAGCCGCGTCGCGAACTCGTGCCGCAACGCGTGCACCAGCGTGCCCCGCTGCACCCGGTCGTGGACACCCGCATACCGATAGCACTGCCGCACCAGGTACTGCAGCCCGCCCCGCCGCAGCGGCTCACCCGCCGTGTCCACCAGCAGCACCGCCGACCCCGGCAGCGAGGCGAGCCCGAACCGCTCCATCCGGCTGCGCAGGTAACGCTCGACCAGCCGCTCCACCGCAGGCTCGATCGGCAGCGACCGCGTCCGGCCGCCCTTGCCCAGCACCTGGATCCGCCGGTCCCCGGGAGAACCCCCGATCGACCCCAGCGTCAGCCCCAGCAGCTCCGCCGACCGCATCCCCGTCACCAGCGCCAGCGCCAGCGCCAGCAGGTCCCGCTCCACCCACGGATCACGCGCCTTGCGGGCCCCCGCCGCGATCCGCTCCAGCAGCGTCGCCGACGCCGTGCCGTCCCCCAGGAACGGCTTCGGCGCCTTGGCCGGCTGCCGCGGCCGGGGGACCGCCGCCATCGGATTGCCCTCCAGCAGCCCCTCCGCCACGCAGAAGGTCAGGAACCGGTTCCACGCGCTCCAGGCCCGGTTGACACTGGCCGCCGACCGCGGCTGCGAGAACTCCGCGAACGCCCTGCGCACCAGCCGCCCCGTCAGCGCCCGCACCTCCAGATCCGCCGCCGCCACACCCGCCAGATCCGCCGCGATCCCCGCCACCAGCCGCAGGTCCCGCTCGTACCCCGCCACCGTGTTCACCGACAGCTTCTTCGTCCGCAGCGAGGACACGAACTCCGCCGCGGCCTCCGGAACCCGCATGAGCACCAGCGGATCACCACCGCCCACCACAGCCTCCATCCGGCACCACGACCCCGACGACGCGTGGGCAGAATTATGCCCCCCGGGCACCTCGACAGCCGAGCTCCTCCCGCATCTCCCGGACCAGGGCGTCCGCCGGTCCTTCGGGATCGACCGCCCCGCCGGGTAGTGTCCACCGGCCGGCGCCGGCCTCCGCACCGCCCGGCCGGTGATGTCCGCCCGTATCCCCTTGCAGGTCGCGGGAATATGCTGCGGCGCATGTCGCGACTCCGCCGCCTGCTGACCGCACGCCGCCCACCGCTCGGCCCGCCCCCGGACCTCCAGCGGATCTGGAGGGGGCTCGGCACCGCCAGGACCGCGCACACCATCGTGAGGGACGATCACAACCGCGACACCGTCCTACGCATCCTGGGCGTCACGGACTTCGCCAACGATCTCGAGCGGAGCGTGGAGACGATCGAGGACGGGTGCATGGACATCCTGCGGATCGGCACAGAGATCTACTACCGGCCGCCTGGAACTGAGCCGTGCGGGGCTGGGCCGCGCGCAACGGGTGAGCGATGGATATGGGCCGACAGCCTTCCGGGGTGCACCAACCACGGGTTGCACCCGGCCATCACCATGATCGAGCGACTGGGCCGACTGCGGTCCGTCACCCCGGAGAAGCGGGACGGGGAGCGGTTGCGCCGCCATGTGTTCCTGCTGCGGCCGTCCGCCCAGCAGGAGGACCCGATGGCCGCCGAGCTGCATCGATACCTGGAACTGCACAGTACCGACCAGATGACGTGGGAACTGTGGCTCACCGCGGACGACCGCCCGTGGCGCGTCCGTTCCCGCGTCATCACGCCGCGCAGCTGGCGCACCCCGCAGGGGCTCATCTCGATGACCAGCGAGCACTGGGACTTCGGTATCCCGGACAGGCTCACCCGGCCGTCACCGGAGGACATCCCGCCCCGGCCTTCGGAAGCCTGAGCAGTCGGAAGCCTGAGCAGGGCGATCTCGTACGACGGGCCACCGCCGCGGTCCTCGAGGTGCCCGGTACGCCGAGGGGGAGCGCACCGCGAATGCAGCATAAGTAAAATTATGCATCAAACGTGGCTCCGACCGGATGGCGGTCGAGGCGCCGCTCCGTGCGCGACGTCCCGGAGCGCGCCTGCGGCGAGGCCGGGATAACGTGGCATCACTCCGGTCGGCGGCGCCGTCGGCCGGGCGTAGGGACGTCCCGCGAGGAGGACGCGTGACAGCGGCACGGGTACTGGTGATCGGTCTCGATCCCGCCAAGATCCAGGGCTGGGACCCGGAGCCGGTCCAGGCGGCGATGGCACGCGGCCGGGCCCGTTTCGACGATCACGGGATCGATGCCGACTGGTGCCTGGTGGCGCTCGACGAGGATCCCGAAGGGGTGATCACGGAGGCGCTGACCCGCGCGGACCATGCCTGTGTGGTGATCGGTGGCGGCATCCGCAAAGAGGAATCGCTGCTCGAACTCTTCGAGGAGGTGGTCAACCTGGTGCGGCGGCACGCGCCCGGGGCGGCCATCGCCTTCAACACCGGCCCCGAAGACTGCGCCGACGCGGCTCTGCGGTGGCTGCGCCGGCCCCGGTGAGGCGGATTTCGCCCTTTTCATCCTTATACCAGACAGAAGCTGAATTCTGTTTGGTATAAGGATGAAAGACCCTTTTGTCATCCCGTACGGCCGTCGCCCGGCCGGGGACGCGTCTCCGGCATGCACGGCCTCTCCCCCCGTGCACGGCGGGGCGCCGGGCCTGGACGACGGCGGCGCGGCCTGTCCGCCGCCGGGGGCCGGAGGCGCCTTCGCCGGGTGCGCAGGGCCCCGCCCCCGACCGGACTCATGCGTCCGGTCGGTATCATGTCCGTTGTGACCGCCGCCCGCCGACCCAACCGAGGACCGAAAGCCGCGGCGCACAACCGGGCGGCGCTGATCGCGGCGGCTCGCGAGGCCTTCGCCGTCTCCGGATACGACACCTCGCTCACCGATGTCGCGCGGGCGGCAGGGGTCGGGCAGGGCAGCCTCTACCGGCATTTCCCCGATCGCCTCAGTCTCGTCCTGGCCGTCTTCGAAGACAGCATCGCCGAGCTGGAGGCGCTGGCCGCCGAACCCGGGACCTCCTTGGACGAGGTGCTGGCCCTGGTCACCGAGCAGACGATCGCCTCGACCACGTTCATCCGCCTGGTCAGCGTTCCGCCGCAGCCTGATCCGCGGATCCTCGGCCTGCGCGAGCGCGTGGGGAGGCTTCTGGAGGCGGGGCTCGCCGAGGCCCAGCGCGCGGGCCGCGTGCGGGCGGAGGTGACGACCGACGATCTGCTTCTGGCCGTCGGCATGCTGGCCCTCCTCCTGGCCGAGGTCCCCGTCGCGGCCGAGCGGACGCAGATCGCCGAGAGGGTCTGGCGGATGCTCCGCCGCGGCGTCGAGATCTGAGCCGCGCTCAGCGCGTGGCGGCGAGGAGGGCTGCGCCGAGTTCGGCGCCCCAGTTGCGGGCGCGTTCGGCCTCCCCCTCCAGCAGCGGGCCGGAGGTGCCCGCCACGTAGAAGCTGTGCGCCTCGGTGACGATGGGGAAGCCGTGTCTGCGCAGGTGTTTGGCGGCGCCGCGCGCGGCCGAGCCGGGGACCCAGGGGTTCTTGACGCGGGTGTCGAAGGCGGCGGCCGTCGTGTGGGCGGGACGTCCGTCGAGGGAGGCGAGCCATTCGCGCAGTCCCTGTCCTTTGGAGACCAGTCCGTCGGGCGCCTGTTCGGCGGCCGACTGGCGGGTGGCGGGTCGGCTCATGCTGAAGGCGTGGGTGGGGCCGCCGACGACGATCAGGTCCACGTCGTCGGCGATGGCCGTCGGTGCGTCGGCGACTTCGGCCAGTTCGACGTCCATGCGGGTGGTGAGGCCTTGGGCGATCGCTTCGGCGATCGTCTGGGTGTTGCCGAACATCGATTCGAAGACCACGAGTGCGCGCATGGGGATCGGTCTCCTTTTTCCGTCTCGGTGCTCTCTGCGGCGGGGGCGTGTGCGGGGTGTGCCGCCTCCGTCCGGGTGTTTTCAGCGTCTCGCCGGCGGGTGGGGCGCTGTAGGGGCCGAGGGCCTGCGCGGTCGGGGGCGAAGGGCCTTGCGGGGGCGGGGCCTTGCGGGGGCGGGGACGCGGAAAGCGCCCGTCCTCCGGGTCAGGGAGGGCGGGCGCTTTGCGTGCGGGCGGTCACTTCAGGATGGGGAGCCGCTTGACCAGGGCGGTCTTGCCCCACCAGGCGCCGAGGCCGAGGGTGTCGCCGGCGCTCGCCAGGGCCAGGGCGATCATGACGATGGCGTAGACGATGTGGTCGTCCATGAAGGGGTTGGTGGTCAGGGGCAGTTCGGCGGCCCACATCAGGAGCATCATCGCGGTGCCGCTGGCGGCGGCGATGCGCAGGCCGGCGCCGGCGATGAGGGCCAGGCCGATGCCCAGCAGGCCGGTCATGAACAGCCAGTCGACCCAGGCCTGGCCGGCCAGGGTGCCGAAGAAGCCGCCGAGGGCGTTCTCTCCGGTGCCCTTGAGGAAGCCGGTGGTGGGGCTGCCGCCGTTGACGACCGCCTTGGCGGCGGGGGTGGCGAAGCCGAGGCCGAACATCTTGTCGACGAAGGCCCACAGGAAGACCCAGCCCAGCGCGATGCGGGCGACCCCGAAGGCGTAGGCGGCGGGGGTGCGGGGGGTGAGCGCGGCGGCCGGGGTGGTGGTCGCGGCGGTGGTGTGGCGTCCGGTGACCGGGGCGCTTCCTTCGATGATGGCCATGATCGTCTCCTTGCGGGTTCCCTTGCCGGGCGTTCGTCTCTCGGTTACGTCACCCAGTACATCGGTTCGGGTCCGGGGATCCGCAGAGGCGTACGGCATGGGGCCCTTGTCCCGAAGTCCCCGGTCGGCGGGACTTTCGCCCTCGGGGCGTCGGTCGGGCGGGAGGTTCCGGGTGGCGGGGGCCGGCGGTGTCGTGGCGGTGTTCGGGGAAGGGCGGCCGGGGGTTCCGGCCGCCGGGCGGGCCGCCCCGGTGCGGGCGGGGTGGTCAGCGTCTGGTGCGGCGGCGGGTGAGCAGGCGGGTGACGGTGCGGATGGTCAGGAGCAGGACCACGCCGACGATCTGGGCGCCGAGGACGATGCGGTTGACGTCGAGGGCGGGCTGCCAGCGGACGTCGCCGTCCTTGATGACGAACACTCCGGCGGGGGCGGCGCCGAGGCCGAATCCGCCGCCTCCGCCTTCACCGGTGTCGTTGCCGGTGTCGTTGCCGGGGCGGGTGCCGGTCTGCCGTCCGGCGCCCCATCCCCCTCCCCCGCCGCCGGCGATCTTGGCCACGGGGATGACCGTGACGCCGTCGCGGGTGACGGGTTCGCCGAACACGCGGTTGACGGCGGTGGTGTCGCGGGCTTGTTCGGCCAGTCTCATGAGGTCCATCGTGGCTGGTCCTTTCCGGTGGGCCGGGCCTGTCCGGCGGGGTGGTCCGGGTGCTCCTCTCCCCCATGATCGTGCCTGGTGGGGTGGTTGGGAAGCGGTGGTCCGCCGCCGGAAAAGGGGCCGGCCGCGGGAGGGGTGTCCTCCCGCGGCCGGGGTGTGCCCTGGTGGGCCCGGGTGCGGATCGGCCGGGCCCGTGAGGGGCGATCAGTGGTTCCAGACCCAGTCGCGGATCTCGGGGACGTCTTCGCCGTACTCGCGGGTGTAGGCGCGGGCGTGCAGGCGGGCGTCGGACATCTGCTGGCGCAGGTGGGCGGCGCGGGTGCCCAGGCCGGGGACCCGGTCGATGACGTCCATGACCAGGTGGTAGCGGTCGATGTCGTTGAGCATGGCCATGTCGAAGGGGGTGGTGGTGGTGCCCTCCTCCTTGTAGCCGCGGACGTGGATGTTGTTGTGGCCGTTGCGGCGGTAGGTGAGGCGGTGGATGAGCCAGGGGTAGCCGTGGAAGTCGAAGATGACGGGCTTGTCGGCGGTGAACAGGGCGTCGAACTGGGCGTCGGACATGCCGTGGGGGTGCTCGCTGGGGGGCTGCAGGCGCATGAGGTCGACGACGTTGATGACGCGGACCTTCAGTTCGGGCAGGTGCTCGCGCAGGAGGGCGGCGGCGGCGAGGGTCTCCAGGGTGGGGACGTCTCCGGCGCAGGCCAGGACGACGTCGGGGTCGGTGCCGCCGTCGTTGCTGGCCCATTCGATGATGCCCAGGCCGCGGGTGCAGTGGGCGATGGCCTCGTCCATGGTGAACAGGTCCAGGACGGGCTGCTTGCCGGCGACGACGACGTTGACGTAGTCGTGGGAGCGCAGGCAGTGGTCGCCGACGGAGAGCAGGGTGTTGGCGTCCGGCGGCAGGTAGACGCGGACGACGTCGGCTTTCTTGTTGACCACGACGTCGAGGAAGCCGGGGTCCTGGTGGCTGAAGCCGTTGTGGTCCTGGCGCCAGACGTGGGAGGAGAGCAGGTAGTTGAGTGAGGCGATGGGACGGCGCCAGGGGATGTCGTCGCAGGCGTCGAGCCACTTGGCGTGCTGGTTGAACATGGCGTCGATGATGTGGATGAAGGCTTCGTAGCAGTTGAACAGGCCGTGGCGGCCGGTCAGCAGGTAGCCTTCGAGCCAGCCCTGGCAGAGGTGTTCGCTGAGGACCTCCATGACGCGGCCGCCGGCGGCGAGGTTGTCGTCGCCGGGCACGATCTCGGCGTTCCAGGTGCGGTCGGTGGCCTCGAAGACGGCGCCGAGCCGGTTGGAGGCGGTCTCGTCGGGCCCCATGAGGCGGAAGGTCTGGGGGTTGGCGGTGATGATGTCGCGCAGGAAGGCGCCGAGGGCGCGGGTGGGCTCGCTGTGCTGGGCGGCCGGCGCCTTGACCTCGATGGCGTAGTCGCGGAAGTCGGGCAGGGCCAGGGGGCGGAGGATCTCGCCGCCGTTGGCGTGGGGGCTGGCGCTCATGCGGCGCGGTCCGGCGGGTACGGTCTGCAGGATCTCGGGCTTGGGGCGGCCGTCGGCGTCGAAGAGCTCTTCGGGCCGGTAGGAGCGCATCCACTCTTCCAGCATGCGCTGGTATTCGTCGTTGCCGCGGACGTTGGCGAGCGGGACCTGGTGGGAGCGCCAGGTGCCTTCGACGGGCAGGCCGTCGACCTCGCGGGGGCCGGTCCAACCCTTGGGGGTCCTGAGGATGATCATCGGCAGGCGGGCGGCCTGGCCGTTCTTGAATTCGGCGATCTGGTCGAAGACCGTGTCGAGGGTGCGGGCGGTCAGTTCGTGCATGGTGGCGGGGTCGTCGCCGGAGATGATGTGGGGGCGGTAGCCGTAGCCCTCCATGAGCTTGACGAGCTCTTCTTCGGGGATGCGGGCCAGGACCGTCGGGTTGGCGATCTTGTAGCCGTTGAGGTGGAGGATGGGCAGGACGACGCCGTCGCGCTGGGGGTCGAGGAACTTGTTGGAGTGCCAGCTGGCGGCCAGTGGTCCGGTCTCTGCTTCGCCGTCTCCGACGATGCAGGCGACGACGAGGCCGGGGTTGTCGAAGGCGGCGCCGTAGGCGTGGGCGAGGGCGTAGCCGAGTTCGCCGCCTTCGTGGATGGAGCCGGGGGTCTCCGGGGCGACGTGGCTGGGGATGCCTCCGGGGAAGGAGAACTGGCGGAACAGTTTCCGCATTCCTGGAGCATCTTGGGTGATCTCGGGGTATTTCTCGGTGTAGGAGCCTTCGAGCCAGGCGTGAGCGACCGCGGCGGGGCCGCCGTGGCCGGGGCCGGCGATGTAGATCATCTCTTGGTCGCGTTCGGAGATGATCCGGTTGAGGTGGGCGAAGCAGAAGTTCAGTCCGGGTGTGGTGCCCCAGTGTCCGAGTAGGCGGGGTTTGATGTGCTCGGGTGCGAGGGGCTCGGTCAGCAGGGGGTTGTCCAGCAAGTAGATCTGTCCGACGGACAGGTAGTTGGCGGCTCGCCAGTAGGCGTCGATTCGCTGCAGTTTCTCCATGGGGATGACAGTTCCCTCTTTTCTCTTGATCATCTAGGGGAGAAGGTCCTTTCGCGATCAAGAATGTTCGTCGGTTCCGTCGGGCCGGTCCAGGGGCGTTTTCTGGAGGGGCCGTGCTCCGCCCGGCCGGGTGCGGGCGGGGCCTCCGGCGGCGGCCAAGGGACTTTCGCCCCTAACCGTGCAGGTCGGGACTGTGGCAGGCTGTGGGCATGAGACTGGACTCGGCCGGCCTGCAGGTGCTCTCCTACGAGGAGTGCATGAGCCTGCTGGGCTCATGCCCGATCGGGCGGATCGTGTTCACCGACCGTGCCCTGCCGGCGGTGCAGCCGGTCAACTTCTGCCTCGACGGCGAGGAGATCGTGATCCGTACGACGGTCGGCTCCAAGCTGGCCGCCGCCACCCGCCAGACCGTCGTGGCCTTCGAGGTCGACGAGTTCGACCCGGTCATGCGCACCGGGTGGTCGGTGACGGTGGTGGGGCACGCCCGGGCGGTGGAGGATCCGGCCGAGGTCGTCCGGCTGGCCGCGTTGCCGTTGACGCCGTGGGCGCCGGGAACGCGTGACCATTTCGTCGTCATCGCCGCCGAGCAGGTGTCGGGCCGGCGCATCGATCAGTAGGGCGTCGATCAGTAGGGCCGGGCCCGGCCGCGGTGGATTCGCTCGTCCCCCGGACCGCCTCGACGGCGGGCCGGGGGACGAGCGCGTGTCCGGGCCGGGCGCGCATCACCTCAGTCCGCCCAGGATGCCTCGGCCTTCAGGCCGGGGAGGAATGGGCGTCCCGTCAGGGACGGTCCGGCGGAGCCGGGACGGCCTGCTGCACGATGTGCAGCACCTGCGCGTGCAGGGATCGGTATTCATGTTCGGCCAACTCCTTGAGTCGTGCGTGAAGGTCGTCGGGAAGCCGCAACGTGATCTGTTTCATGTCGGCAGAATACCCGCCACGACCCATCTCTCCGATGGTAAATTGATGGCATGTCCCGGTACCGGCTCTCCCCCACCCCCGCCCAGGAAGCGGCGCTGGCGGAGCACTGCGCGCACGCCAGGTTCATATGGAACCTCGCCGTCGAGCAGCACGCCCACTGGAAGCCGGGCCGCAAGCGCGCGCCGGGGTTCGCCGAGCAGTGCCGCCAGCTCACCGAAGCGCGAGCGGCCTTCGGCTGGCTGGCCGCCGGGTCGATCGTCGTGCAGCAGCAGGCCCTCAAGGACTTCGCCCAGGCCATGGCGAACTTCTTCGGCGGCACCCACCGGCGCCCGACGTGGCGCAGACGCGGCCGGAGTGAGGGGTTCCGCATCGTCGCCGTCGAACCCGGCCATGTGCGGCGCCTGTCGCGCAACACCGGCGAGGTGAAGATCCCGAAGGTCGGCTGGGTGCGGTTCCGCTGGTCCCGCGCCGTGCCCGACGGGGTGAAGTCCTACCGGATCACCCGCGACAGCGCTGGACGCTGGCATGTCGCGTTCGCCGCCGTCCCGAAGTCGGTGCCCGCGCCCGCAACGGGTGAGGCCGTCGGCGTGGACCGGGGCGTGGCCGCCTCGGCGGCGCTGTCGACCGGGGAACTGCTGACCGCTCCCGGGCTGCGCGAGCCCGAGGCCAGGCGGCTGCTGCGGCTTGAGCGGAAACTCGCCCGCGCCCGCTGCGGCTCCCACCGGCGGGCCGAGGTCAAGGCCGCCCTCGCGAAGCTGAAGGCCCGCCAGAGCGACCGGCGCAGGGACTGGGTGGAGAAGACCTCCACCGATCTGGCGCGCCGCTTCGACGTCATCGCCGTCGAAGACCTGAGGATCCGGAACATGACCCGGTCGGCGAAGGGCACCGTCGAGCAGCCGGGAACGAACGTCCGCCAGAAAGCAGGGCTGAACCGGTCGATTCTCGCCGCCGGATGGGGGCGGCTCGTGACCCGCCTGGAGGACAAGGCCCCCGGACGCGTCGTCAAGATCAACCCCGCGTACACGTCGCAGACCTGCAACGCCTGCGGGCACCGCGCCCCGGACAACCGCGAGAGCCAAGCGGTGTTCCGGTGTCGCGCCTGCGGGCATCGGACCGACGCCGACGTGAACGCGGCCTGCAACCTCCGGGACACCGCCGTGGGGCGCACGGTGGCTGCGCGGGGAGGCTCGCCGTTGGGCGGGCCGGTGAACCGCGAACCTCAACGCGGCCTCCTCCTTGCGGGGTGGTTGCCGTTGGAATCCCCCGTCTTCAGGCGGAGGAGGACGTCAAAGCAGTGCCGCCAGGTCCTCGGCGTAGGGGAAGCTGCCGGGCGCATAGCCGCACCAGGGCTCCTCGGCCAGGGCGTCGCCGGTGACGGCGAACGCGCGCGAGCGTGAGCCGCCGCAGACGGCGGCGAACTCGCAGGCGCCGCACCGGCCGCCCAGCCGGGCGGGGTCGCGCAGGGAGGTGAAGACCTCCGAGTCGCGGTAGATGGCGGTCAGCGGGCGGTCGCGGACGTTGCCGGCCGGCAGCGGCAGGAATCCGGAGGGCGACACCTCGCCGGTGTGGGAGACGAACACCAGGCCGCGGCCGGCGTTGACGTCGATGGGCGGCCTGCGGGTGCGGTCGGCGCCGATGAGGCCGTGCTCCTCGGCGCGGCGGCGCAGGTCGCGGTAGAGCGGTCCGAGGCCGAGGATCCGCTCGTGGTCGGCGCCGCGGGCCGCCAGGATGTGGCGTTGCAGGGCGACGCGGCGGAAGTGGTGGGCCTCGGTGGTCTTGACGGGGACGGTGCGGCCGATGTCGTAGACGAAGTTGAGCACGTCCTCGGTCTCGGCGGCGGTCAGGGAGTTGAGCGCGCGTCCGCGGCCGGTCGGGATGAGCAGGAACGCGCTCCACGTCAGGGCGCCGTATTCGCGGACCAGGCGGGCGATGTCGGGCAGGTCCAGCAGGTTGGTGCGGGTCACGGTGGTGTTGATCTGCACTTTGAGGCCGGTGTCGCGGGCGGCCTGCCAGGCCTGCAGGGTGCGGCCGAAGACGCCGCCGAAGCCGCGGAACTCGTCGTGGGCGGCGGCGGTGGCGCCGTCCAGGCTGAGGGAGATGACCGAGGTGCCGGCCCGGTACAGGCGGGTCAGGTTCTCGGGGGTCAGGGCGGGGGTGGCCGATGGGGAGACGGCCGGGGGCAGGCCGAGTGCGCGGGCGCGGGCGATCAGTTCGTACAGGTCGGGGCGGGAGAAGGGGTCGCCTCCGGTGATGATGAACAGCGGGGAGGGCCGGCCGAAGGCGGTGATCTGGCGCATCAGGTCGGTGGCCTCGTCGGTGGTCAGCTCGGCGGGGTCGCGGTCGGGGCGGGCCTCGGCGCGGCAGTGGCGGCAGGCCAGGGGGCAGGCGCGGGTCGCCTCCCAGATCACGATGAACGGGGCTGCGGCGGTGTCGCGGCGGACGGACCGCAGCGGGCGGTGGTTCACGGGGCGGTCCTTTCGGCTCGGCGGGTGCCGAGGAGGCCGGCGACGACGTCGGCGGCGGTGTGGTCGGCGGGCAGGTCGGCCAGGAAGGCGAGGTCCTGGCCGAGGGTGAGCAGCGGTGGTTCGGTGTAGCCGTCGGGGCGGTGCTGGGCCAGGCCGATGGCGCTGACCAGGCCGTTGCACAGGCATCTGCGGCCGGTGGTGTCGCTTTCCGGGCGGTCCTTGCGGACGTAGGTGGCGACGGGTTCGGCGGGGCAGCGGTAGCCGACGGTGCCGTCGGTCTTGAGGTACGGCGTGCGCAGGTGGCCCAGGTCGCACAGGCGCGGCCGGGTGGTGTAGACGTCGGCGGCGGCGGCGGTGCCGGGCAGGTCGGCGACTTTGAAGGGGAAGCCGGCCGGGGAGGCGTCGGGGTCGTTGCGGACGGTCAGGGTGCCGTCGGCGGCGCCGGTGAGCAGGCGGCGGCGCAGGTGCTCGTCCAGGCCGGATTCGCGGCACAGGGCGAAGGCGGTGCCGACCTGGACGCCGGTGGCGCCGGACTGCAGGGCGCGTTGGAGGCCTTCGGGGCCGGCGTAGCCGCCGGCGAGCCAGAACGGCAGCCCGAGGGCGGCGATCTTGCCGGTGTCGGGGTGGTCGCGGGGTCCGTACAGGGGTTGGCCGGTCTCGTCGAGGCGCAGCCGGCCGCGGGGCGGGGCGCTGTGGCCGCCGGCGGCGGGGCCTTCGATGATGAATCCGTCGGGCCGGGTCTCGGGGCGCCGCGCGAGGTAGGCGGCCAGCACGTCGGAGGAGACGATGGCCAGCAGGTCGGGGCGTTTGAGGGGGGCGGGCCGGGTGGCGCCGTGCAGGTCGGCGGGGTCGATGCCGGTGGTGTGGCGCCGGTCGGATTCGGCGCCGGCGACCGTGACGGTGATCTCGGCGGGGCGGTGGGCGGCGAGCGTGTCGAGCAGCCGGGGGATCTCCGAGGGGATGCCCGCGCCCATGAGGACGTAGTCGACGCCGGCCAGCAGTGCGCCGTAGACGGCGGCGGGGGTGGCCATCTGGATCTTTTCCAGGTAGTTGACGCCGATGGGTCCGTCGTGGCCTTCGCGGGCCAGGAAGACCTCGGCGAAGTTGGCGGCCACGGTGAGTTCGGTGCGGTGCGGGTGGGGGCGCAGGCCGAGTTTGGGGACGGGCCGGTAGGGGCGTCCGGGGGCCAGGCCGCCGGGCACGTGGTAGCGCTGCAGGATGCGGGCGGCGATGTCGGGGAAGGGGAAGGCGGCCAGGGCGCGGCGCAGGTCGCCGCCGGGGTCGCCCTGCTGCAGTCGGCGGGCCAGCACGACGTCCAGGGCGACGCCGGAGACCACGCCGAGCTGTCCGGTGCGGGCCACGGCCCGCGCCAGGCGCCAGCCGGACACGCCGACGCCCATGCCGCCCTGGATGAGGAGGGGGCGGGGGGTTTTCGGCGCGGTCCTCGGCGGGGCGTTCTCGGCGATCGTCACGGCGGGGACCTCCTGGTCGGCGCGGGCGGCGGGCGCCCCGTCGGGGCATGGACATGATTCAAACGGGCCGGGTCCTGCGCGGCGTAGTGACCAAAGTCCCCGGTGGCGGGGTCGGCGGTCACACGCGCGGGCGGGGCCCGGTCCGTCGGGTGTCTGCGGGCCTGTCGGGGCGGGGTGCGTGTCCGGCGGGCCGCGGGGTGGCCGGCGGCGGTCCGGCGGCGGTTCAGCGGCGGGGTGTCCGGTCGCTGGAGTGCAGGACGGCGCTCAGGGTGAGGAAGGCGCCGCCGGTGCCCATGAGGACCGCGCCCAGGCCGGCGGTCAGGGAGGTGAGCTGCCAGGCCTGGTAGGCGGTCATCAGCGAGGCGCGCAGGGTCTCGCCCATGAAGGCGGTCTGGCGCAGGGCGCCGAGGGTCTCGTCGTGGCCGCCGGCGGCGTGCAGGTCGGCGCTGATCTCGGAGTAGGTGCGGCCCTGGGTGGCCTTGCGGACGTTGCCGCCGATCACGTCGGCGAAGGCGCGTGCCTGCGGTCCGGTCTGCACGCGCCGGCCGGCGCATGCGGTGAGGCCGTCGGGCAGCCCCTTGTCCGGGAAGGTGATCTTCTGGCGGATGAGTTCGTCCCGGATCTGGCCCCTGGCCTGCAGGCCGAGGGCCGTCATGACGGCGCCGGCCGTCAGCGCGGCGGCGCCGGCGGCGCCGACCAGTGCCGTGGCCGGTCCGGGCAGGTGGTTCATGCGTGGTTCTCCCTCGGGCGCGGCGGCGGGCCCGAGGTCCGGGTCCGCCCTTTTTAGGAGCTTTTGGCGGGGGGTGGGGTGGGGGGAAGGGCCACAGGCCCCTGATGGCCGGGCTGAAAGTCCCGTAGTGGGACGGAAGGGGACTTTGGTCCTTGCGGTGACGGCCTTTGAGCCCGGGACCGGGACGGGGGCCGCCGCCTAGTGTGGAGGGCGTTCCGTACGACGACCAGAAGAGATACGGCCGTGCCCACAGAACCGACGACGGCGCATTCCGCTGGCCGTCCGCCGGTCACCGGGCCGGCCGCCGCCCCGCGCTCCCGGCTCCGCCCGGCCGCCGGGCGGCTTCCGATGCTGGCCGGCGCCGCTGTCGCCCTGCTCGCCGGCCTCTACGGGGGTCTCGCGCTCCTGCTGCCCGAGACCCCCGCACCGGAGGCGCTGGCGCGCGAGCACGGGCCGCTGATGGCCTCGGGCTTCCTGGGCACGCTGATCTGCCTGGAGCGTGCGGTCGCGCTGCGCCGCCGCTGGGGCTACATCGCACCGGCGGTCTCGGCGCTGGGCGCGGTGCTCCTGGTCGCGGGGGCCGAGCAGGCGGGCCGGCTGGCGCTGGCCGCCGCCGCGGGCTGGCTGGCCGGGATCTACCTGGCGCTGCTGGGGCGGCGGGTCGGCCGCGAGACGCTGCTGCAGCTGGGCGGCGCGCTGGCCTGGTACGCCGGGGGGCTGCTGTGGCTGGCCGGGCGGCCGGTGGCGGAACTGGTGGGCTGGCTGGCGGCCTTCCACGTGCTGACCATCGCCGGGGAGCGGCTGGAGCTGGCGCACGTGGCGGTGCTGCGGCGCGGCGCGGCGGCGGCGCTGACGGGGGCGGCGGCGCTGCTGGCCGCCGGCGCGGCGGGGTCGGCCTGGCATCCCGAGGCGGGGACGCGGCTGGCCGGGGCGGGCCTGCTGGCCACGGCGCTCTGGCTGGCCTGGTTCGACGTGGCGCGGCGCACCGTGCGCGGCAGCGGCCTGCCGCGGTATGCGGCGGTGTGCCTGCTGGCCGGGTACGGCTGGCTGGCGGTCGCCGGCCTGCTGTGGGGGGCGACCGGGCTGGCCGCCGGCGAGTACCTGTACGACGCGGCGCTGCACGCGCTGTTCTTGGGGTTCGTCATGTCGATGGTGTTCGCGCACGCGCCGGTGATCCTGCCCGCCGTGCTGCGGGTGGCCCTGCCGTACCGGCCGGTGCTGTACGTGCCGGCGGCGCTGCTGCACGCGGCGGTGGCGGTGCGCGTGGCCGGGGATCTGGCCGCCGAGCAGGCGGTGCGCGTGGCCGGCGGGCTGGGGGCCGAGATCGCTCTGCTGGTGTTCGCCGGGTGCGCCGCCGCGCTGGTGCTGCGGGCGCGCCGGGCGCCGAGGGGAAGGTGACCTGAAGGTGGCATCGGTCGAGGTGCGGATCGACAAGGGCCCGCCGGCGCAGCCGGGGCCTCCGCCGGGGGCGGGGCGCCGCCGCGCGCCCTGGCATCTGCGGGCCAACGCGCTCGTGGTGGCGTGGCTGGGGGCGACGGTCGCGGTCGCGGTGGCCGGGGAGGGGCTGCCGGCGCCGCGCTGGCTGCTGATCCACGTCTTCCTGCTGGGTGCGGTGAGCACGGCGGTCCTGATCTGGAGCGAGCACTTCGCCGTCGCGCTGCTGCGGGCCCGCACGCCGGATCCGCGCGGGAGCCTGGCCCGGCTGGCGCTGCTGAACGGCGGGGCGCTGGCCGTGCTGTACGGCGTGGCGGCCGGTCCGGCGGCGGTGGCGGTCGGCGGGGCGGGTGCGGTGGTGGGGGTCGTGGTGTGGCACGCGGCGGCGCTGGTGCGGCTGGCGCGGCGGGCGCTGCCGGGCCGCTTCGGCCACGTCATCGCCTGGTACGTGTGCGCGGCCGGGGCGCTGGCGGCCGGCGGCACGCTGGGCGGGCTGCTGGCCGCGCACGTCGCGGGCGGCGCGGCGTACGAGCGGCTGCAGGCGGCGCACGCCCAGGTGAACCTGCTGGGCTGGGTGGGGCTGACCGTTGTGGGGACGCTGTTCACGCTGTGGCCGACGGTGCTGCGCACCCGGATGCCGGAGCGGACCCGGCGGGCGTCGGTGCTCGGGTTGCGGCTGGCGGTGCCGGGGCTGGCGCTGCTGGTGGGCGGGCTGCTGGCGGATCTGCGCGTGGTGGCGGCGGTGGGGCTGGCGGTGTACGCGGCCGGGGCGCTGGCGGCGCTGGTGCCGCTGGCCGAGGCGGTGCGCTCGCGCCGTCCGCACACGGGGGCGGCCTGGATGCTGGGCGCCGGCGTCGTGTGGTTCGAGGTGGCGCTGGCCGCGGACGTGGTGGTCGTGGCGGGCCGTGCGCCGGGCGAGGTCGCGGCCGGGCTGGAGCCGCTGCTGCCGCTGGTGGTGGCGGGGTTCGTCGGCCAGGTGCTGCTGGGGTCGCTGCTGCACCTGCTGCCGGCGGTGCTGGGCGGCGGTCCGGCGCGGTTCAAGGAGAACGCGGCGCTGCTGGAGCGGGGCTGGGCGGTGCGGCTGGCGGCGTTCAACGCCGGGGTGCCGCTGCTGGCGCTGCCGGTGCCGCGGCCGCTGGAGGTGCTGGGCTGGGCGCTGGTGCTGGCGCCGGTCGCGGTGTTCGTCGCGCTGGCCGCGCTGGCGCTGGTGCGGGCCGCCGAGCGGGCGCGGCCCGGATCCGGCGGTCCGGACGGCGGCGGTCCGGACGGCGGGCGGGCCGGGGCGGCGTGGACGTCGCCCGCGCGGGCCGGGGTGGTCGCCGGGTGCCTGCTGACGGCCGCCGCGGTCGTGGTCGCCGTCACCGGCGCTCCGGCCTCCGCTCCGCAGGTCGCGGCCACCGGCGCCAGGACGGTCGAGGTGACGCTGTCGGGGATGCGGGTGCGGCCGGCGGTGATCGAGGCGGCGCCCGGCACCGTGCTGACGCTGCGCGTCACCAACACCGACGCCCAGCGGCACGACCTGCGCCTGGGCACCGGGGAGCGCACCCCGATGCTGGCGGCCGGGCAGAGCGCCGTGCTGACGCTGGCGCCGCTCGGCGGGCCGGTCGAGGGCTGGTGCACCGTGGCGGGGCACCGCGCCGCGGGCATGACGCTGCGGATCGTGCCGGTGGGTGCGCTCGCCGGTCCGGCTCCGGACGCGGCCGGCGCTGCGGCGGGCACGGGCGCCGGTGCAGACGCGTCGGGCACGGGCGCGGGTGCGACGGGGCACGGTGCGCACGGCGCCGCGGCCGACCGCGCCGCGGCGGGAGGCGGCCTGGACCTGGGGGCGCCGATGTCGCCCGGGTGGAGGCCGTACGACGCGGCGCTGAAGCCCGCGCCGGGCGGCACCGCGCACGAGGTGGAGATCCGGGTGGACGACCGCGCGGTGCTGGAGGTCGCGCCCGGGGTGCGGCAGCGGATGTGGACGTTCAACGGGACCGTGCCCGGGCCGGTGCTGCGCGGCAGGGTCGGGGACGTGTTCACGGTGACGTTCGTCAACGGCGGCACCATGGGGCACGGGATCGACTTCCACGCCGGGGCGAACGCCCCCGACGGGGTGATGCGCACGATTCAGCCGGGTGAGCGGCTGACCTACCGGTTCAGGGCGGACTTCGCCGGGGCGTGGCTGTATCACTGCTCGACGATGCCGATGACCCAGCACATCGCCTCCGGCATGTACGGCGCGGTCGTCATCGACCCGCCGGGCCTGTCCCGGGTGGACCGCGAGTTCCTGCTGGTCCAGGGGGAGCTGTACCTGGGCGAGCCGGGCGGCGACGCCCAGGTCGCCAGGTTGCGCGAGGGCCGGCCCGACGGGTGGATGTTCAACGGCACCGCGGCCGGCTACGACCACGCCCCGCTGCAGGCGAAGGCCGGCGAGCGGGTGCGGATCTGGGCGGTGGCGGCCGGACCGAGCTCGGGTACGGCGCTGCACGTGGTGGGGGCGCCGTTCGACACCGTCTACAAGGAGGGCGCCTACCTGCTGCGCGCCGGGGACGCGGGGGGCGCGCAGGTGCTGGACCTGGCGCCGGCGCAGGGCGGGTTCGCCGAGCTGGTCTTCGCCGAGCCGGGCGTCTACCCGGTGGTCGACCACACGATGCGCCAGGCCGAGGGCGGTGCGCACGGCCTGTTCCGGGTGGGTGCGCGGTGACGGTCCGGCGCGCACCGGCCGGTTCGGCGCCGTCGGCGGCCTGACGGCGGACCCCTGACGGCCGGCCGCACCCCGTGGAGGAGGCGCGCTGTTGCGGGCGGAATTGCGTAGATCTTTGGGCCTTTGGGCCCGACCTGCGGGACTAAAGACCCTGAGGTCGGGATATGCCCTGTCGGGAGGATGAGGACCGCCTCAGGGGACGCCTGGGGCGGCAGGGACCCGCCACGGATCCCGCGGCCGGAGCCGGCCGCGTTCCTTCCCGGGATGCACGCCCATGGAATGATCGGTAGAAAACGATCAGCGGAAACGGTCATGGAAGCGGGCATCGCGGGGATGTGCGGTCTGTGACGAGAGAAAGAGGATCACATATGGCGGGCATGGACGGGCCGGTCGACGACGCGCTGCTGCGGTTGGGGCGGCATCTGCGCGCCGGGACGGTCTCCGACGACCTGCGGACGCTGCACCAGATCGGCGGCCGCCAGGCGGACGCGTTCTACCGCGACCGGTGGAGCCACGACAAGGTGGTGCGCTCCACGCACGGGGTGAACTGCACCGGGTCGTGCTCGTGGAAAGTCTATGTCAAGGACGGCATCATCACCTGGGAGTCGCAGCAGACCGACTACCCCAGCGTGGGGGGCGACCGGCCGGAGTACGAGCCGCGCGGCTGCCCGCGCGGTGCGGCGTTCTCCTGGTACACCTACTCCCCCACCCGGGTGCGCTTCCCGTACGCGCGCGGCGTGCTGGTGGAGATGTACCGGGAGGCCAAGGCGCGCCTCGGCGATCCGGTGGCGGCCTGGGCGGAGGTCACCTCCGATCCGGACAAGCGGCGCCGCTACCAGTCGGCGCGCGGCAAGGGCGGTCTGGTCCGCGTCACGTGGGACGAGGCGACCGAGATGATCGCCGCGGCGCACGTGCACACCATCAAGGCCTACGGTCCCGACCGGGTCGCGGGGTTCTCGCCGATCCCGGCGATGTCGATGGTCTCGCACGCCTCCGGCGCCCGGTTCGTCTCGCTGATCGGCGGGACCATGCTGTCGTTCTACGACTGGTACGCCGACCTGCCAGTGGCCTCGCCGCAGGTGTTCGGCGACCAGACCGACGTGCCGGAGTCGGCCGACTGGTGGGACGCGGCCTACCTGATGCTGTGGGGCTCCAACGTGCCGGTGACGCGCACCCCGGACGCGCACTACATGACCGAGGCCCGCTACCGGGGGCAGAAGGTCGTGGTGGTCACCCCCGACTACAGCGACGCGACGAAGTTCGCCGACGAGTGGCTGGCGCCGCATCCGGGGACCGACGGGGCGCTGGCCATGGCGATGGGGCACGTGATCCTCAAGGAGTTCTTCGTCGACCGGCAGGTGCCGTACTTCACCGACTACGTCAAGCGCCACAGCGACCTGCCGTTCCTGGTGACGCTGGTCGAGCGCGAGGACGGCGGGTACGTGCCGGGCAAGTTCCTGACCGCCGCCGACCTCGGCCAGGCGGATCAGGAGGCGGCGTTCAAGACCGTGCTGATGGACGCGGCGACCGGTGAGCCGGTGGTGCCCAACGGCTCGCTCGGCTTCCGCTACTCCGAGCAGGGCCAGGGGCGCTGGAACCTCGACCTGCAGGGCGTGGATCCGCTGCTGAGCCTGCACGGCGGGCGCACCGCGACGGTGCTGCTGCCCCGCTTCGATGAGGCCGGCGACGACGGCGCGGGCGGGGTGCTGCGGCGCGGCGTGCCGGTGCGCGAGGTCGCCGGCCGGCTGGTGACGACGGTCTTCGACCTCATGCTCGCCCAGTACGGCGTGGCCCGGCCGGGCGGCTCGAGCCGCGCCGGCGGTGAGGGGCCGGAGGCGGGCGGCGAGCGGCACTGGCCGGCCTCCTACGACGACGCCTCCGCGCCGTACACGCCGGCCTGGCAGGAGGCGATCACCGGGGTGCCGGCGGCCAAGGCCGTGAAGATCGCCCGGGAGTTCGCGCGCAACGCCGAGGAGTCCGGCGGCCGATCGATGATCATCATGGGGGCGGGGACGAACCACTGGTTCCACTCCGACACGATCTACCGCTCGTTCCTGGCGCTGACCACGCTGACCGGCTGCCAGGGCGTCAACGGCGGCGGCTGGGCGCACTACGTCGGGCAGGAGAAGTGCCGGCCGGTCACCGGGTGGGCGCACATGGCGTTCGGCACCGACTGGTCGCGCCCGCCGCGGCAGATGATCGGCACCGCCTACTGGTACCTGCACACCGACCAGTGGCGCTACGACACCTACAGCGCCGGCACGGTCTCCTCGCCGCTGGGCGGCGGCGCGTTCACCGGCAAGGCGACCGCCGACCTGCTGTCGGCCTCGGCGCGGATGGGCTGGATGCCGTCGTATCCGACGTTCGACCGCAATCCGCTGGAGCTGGCCGAGGAGGCGGCCGCCTCCGGGCAGGAGGCGGGGCCGTACATCGCGGGCAAGGTCGCCGCCGGCGAGCTGGGCTTCGCCTGCGAGGACCCCGACTCCCCCGCCAACTGGCCGCGGGTGCTGACGGTGTGGCGGGCCAACCTGCTGGGCTCGTCGGCCAAGGGCAACGAGTACTTCCTGCGGCACCTGCTGGGCGCCGACTCCTCGCTGCGCGCCACCGAGGCCGGGCCGGAGCACCGTCCCGGTGACGTGCGCTGGCGCGAGGAGGCGCCGCAGGGCAAGCTGGACCTGCTGCTGTCGCTGGACTTCCGGATGACGTCGACGACGCTGTTCTCCGACATCGTGCTGCCGGCCGCGACCTGGTACGAGAAGCACGACCTGTCCTCGACCGACATGCACCCGTTCGTGCACGCCTTCAGCCCGGCGATCGACCCGCCGTGGCAGACCCGCACCGACTTCGCGGCGTTCACGGCCGTCGCCGAGGCGTTCAGCGCGCTGGCCGCCACCCATCTGGGGGTGCGCAAGGACGTGGTGGCGGTGCCGCTGCTGCACGACACGCCGGACGAGTTCGCCACGCCGGGCGGCGTGGTGCGCGACTGGCGGGCCGAGGGCCGCACGCCGGTGCCGGGCCGGGACTTCCCGAAGATCGTCACGGTGGAGCGGGACTACGGCGCGATCGCGCAGAAGATGGCGGCGCTCGGGCCGCTGATGGAGAAGCTCGGCGCCACCACCAAGGGCCTGACCTACGACGTGTCGGGGGAGATCGAGCGGCTGGGCCGGATGAACGGCACGGTGCGCGGCGGGGTGGCCGACGGGCGGCCGTCGCTGGCCCGCGACACCCACATGTGCGAGACGATCCTGGCGCTGTCGGGCACCACCAACGGGCATCTGGCCGCGCAGGGCTTCGCGACGCTGGGCCGGCGCACCGGCACGAGCTTCGCCGGGCTCGCCGACGAGCACAAGAAGATCACGTTCGCCGACACGCAGGCGCGGCCGGTGCCGGTGACGACGTCGCCGGAGTGGTCGGGCAGCGAGACGGGCGGGCGCCGCTACTCGGCGTTCACCATCAACGTCGAGCACCGCAAGCCCTGGCACACCCTGACCGGCCGCCAGCACTTCTTCCTCGACCACGACTGGATCCACGAGGTGGGCGAGGCGCTGCCGGTCTACCGGCCGCCGCTGAACATGACGGCGCTGTTCGGTGAGCCGGGCATCGGCTCGGCCGGGCAGGAGGGCGCGGGCGGGATCACGGTGCGGTACCTGACGCCGCACTCCAAGTGGTCGATCCATTCGGAGTACCAGGACAACCTGCTGATGCTGACGCTGTCGCGGGGCGGGCCGACGATCTGGATGAGCCCGGCCGACGCCGAGCGGGCGGAGATCCGCGACAACGACTGGGTGGAGGCCCTCAACCGCAACGGCGTCGTGGTGGCGCGGGCGATCGTCTCGCACCGCATGCCGACCGGGACGGTGTACATGTACCACGCCCAGGAGCGGGTGGTGGACGTGCCCAAGAGCGAGACCTCGGGCAAGCGCGGCGGCATCCACAACTCCCTGACCCGTCTGATGATCAAGCCCACGCATCTGATCGGCGGCTACGCCCAGCTGTCGTTCGCGTTCAACTACCTCGGTCCGACCGGTAACCAGCGTGACGAGGTCACCGTGATCCGCCGCCGCAACCAGGAGGTCGACTACTGATGCGCGTCATGGCACAGCTCGCCATGGTCATGAACCTCGACAAGTGCATCGGCTGCCACACCTGCTCGGTCACCTGCAAGCAGGCGTGGACCAACCGGGCCGGCACCGAGTACGTGTGGTTCAACAACGTCGAGACCCGTCCCGGGCAGGGCTACCCCCGCACCTACCAGGACCAGGACAAGTGGAAGGGCGGCTGGGAGCTCAACTCGCGCGGCCGGTTGAAGCTCAAGGCGGGCGGGCGGCTGAAGAAGCTGTTCTCGATCTTCGCCAACCCGCTGATGCCGTCGATCCAGGACTACTACGAGCCTTGGACCTACGACTACGACCGGCTGTTCTCGGCGCCGATGCAGGCCGACACGCCGGTGGCGCGGCCGCGCTCGCTGATCACCGGCGAGCCCACGAAGATCAGCTGGAGTGCGAACTGGGACGACAACCTGGCCGGCGGTCCGGAGCTGGCGCCGGCCGACCCGGTGCTGCGCAAGGTCTCCGACCAGGTCAAGCTGGACTTCGAGAACGCGTTCATGTTCTACCTGCCGCGCATCTGCGAGCACTGCCTCAACCCCTCGTGCGCCTCCTCGTGCCCGTCGGGGGCGATCTACAAGCGCTCCGAGGACGGCATCGTCCTGGTCGACCAGGACCGCTGCCGCGGCTGGCGGATGTGCGTGACGGGCTGCCCGTACAAGAAGGTGTACTTCAACCACCGCACCGGTAAGGCGGAGAAGTGCACGTTCTGCTTCCCGCGGGTGGAGGTGGGCCTGCCCACGGTCTGCTCGGAGACGTGCGTAGGCCGGCTGCGCTACATCGGGCTCATCCTGTACGACGCCGACCGGGTGACCGAGGCGGCCTCCGTCACCGACGAGAAGGAGCTGCTGGAGGCGCAGAAGAGCGTGATGCTCGACCCGCACGACCCGGCGGTGATCGAGGCGGCCCGTGCGGCGGGCATCCCGGACGACTGGCTGGAGGCGGCGCGCCGCTCCCCCATCCACAAGCTGATCTTCGAGTTCGGGGTGGCGCTGCCGCTGCACCCCGAGTACCGGACGATGCCGATGGTCTGGTACATCCCGCCGCTGTCGCCGGTGGTGGACGTCTTGAGCGGCACCGGCCACGACGGCGAGGACGCCGGCAACCTGTTCGGTGCGATCGACGCGCTGCGCATCCCGATCGGCTACCTGGCGGAGCTGTTCACCGCCGGGGATCCGGAGCCGGTGCGCGCGGTGCTGCGCCGCCTGGCCGCGATGCGCTCCTACATGCGCCGGCTCAACCTGGGCCAGGAGGCCGACGAGTCGATCGCCGAGGCGGTCGGCATGACCGGCCAGAACATCCGGGACATGCACCGGCTGCTGGCCATTGCCGCCTACGACGAGCGCTACGTGATCCCCAAGGCCCACGCCGAGCAGGGGGCGCAGCTGGAGGAGCTGGCGCTGGGCAGCGGCTGCAGCCTCGACTACGAGGGCGGCCCCGGGATGGGCGGCCCGTTCGGTGAGGCCTCCGGCACGCCCGCCCCGATCGCGGTGGAGAACTTCCACGCGCTCAAGGAGCGCCAGCGCGGCGACGACCTGGACGACGCCAGCGAGCTGCGCGGCCGGGTCAACCTGCTCAACTGGGACGGCAAGGGCACCCCGGACGGGCTGTTCCCCAAGAACGGCAAGAAGGAGGAGTCGTGAGCGAGCTGGACCCCGGCGCGCTGCGCACCGCCCACATGGTGGCCTCGGTGCTGCTCGGCTACCCCGACGAGCGGCTGTACGGCGAGCGCGAGGTGCTCGCCGGGGCGGTGGCCGGCCTGCCGGAAGGGGAGGTCCGGACGCGGCTCGCGGCCTTCCTGGAGCACGCCGAGACCGCCGGCCGGGTCGAGCTGGCCGCCCACTACGTGGCGACGTTCGACCTGAAGCGGCGCTGCTGCCCGTACCTGACGTACTACGCCTACGGTGACACCCGCAAGCGCGGCGCGGCGCTGCTGCGCTTCAAGCACGCCTTCCGCAGCGCGGGCTTCGAGCTCGCCGACGGCGAGCTGCCCGACCACCTGGCGGTGGTGTGCGAGCTGCTGGCGCGCGGCGCCGTCCGGGAGGCCCGGCGGCTGCTGCAGGAGAACCGGGCCGGGGTGGAGCTGCTGCGCAAGGCGCTGGAGGCCGAGCACTCGCCGTACGCCGACGTGGTGGCCGCGGTGCTGGCCACGCTCGGCCCGGCGAGCCTGCGCGACGAGGAGGCCGCGCTGCGGCTGGCCTCCCAGGGCCCGCCGGCCGAAGAGGTCGGGTTGGAACCGTACGCGGTGATGGAGGCGAGCAGGTGAACGCACTGGACGTGGTGCTGTGGGTGGTGGCGCCGTACGTGGCGCTGACGGTGTTCGTGCTGGGGCATGTCTGGCGCTACCGCTACGACAAGTTCGGCTGGACCACCCGCTCGTCGCAGATGTACGAGTCGAGGCTGCTGCGCATCGGCAGCCCGCTGTTCCACTTCGGCATCCTGGTGGTGCTGCTCGGCCACATCGGCGGGCTGGTGATCCCCAAGAGCTGGACCGAGGCGGTGGGCGTCAGCGAGCACACCTACCACATCGTCGCGGTCGTGCTGGGCACGATCGCGGGGGTGGCCACCCTCGGCGGCCTGGCGATCCTGGTCTACCGGCGCCGCACCGTCGGCCCGGTGTTCACCGCCACCACCCGCAACGACAAGCTGATGTACGCGGTGCTGGCCGTCACCATCGTGCTGGGCCTGGCCGCCACGGTGATGGCGAACATCGTCGGCGGCGGCTACGACTACCGCACGACCATCTCGCCGTGGTTCCGGTCGATCTTCTACTTCCAGCCGGATCCGGCGCTGATGGCCGGCGCGCCGCTGCTGTTCCAGTTGCACGCGCTCAGTGCGCTGGTGCTGTTCGCGGTCTGGCCGTTCACCCGGCTGGTGCACATGCTGACCGCGCCGGTCGGCTACCTGACCCGCCCGTACGTGGTCTACCGCAGCCGCGACGATCAGCCGACCGGCTCGCGCGCCCCGCGGCGCGGCTGGGAGCCGTCGCGCTGACGTGCCGCCGCCCCCCGGAGGGGACGGCGGCCCATGCTCCGACCGGTACGGCGTCGAGGAACACCGTGCCGGTCGGCCGGTTTCCCGGTGCGGTGCTCGCACCGCACCGGATCAGGCCGGTGATCTCGACGACCGGATGACCGGTGGCCTGCAGTCGGTCGGCCGGCTCTTCCTGCTCTCGGGTGAGTGGGGGCGTGCTTGGCCGTCGGCCGGGCTTGCGGCCGGCGGCGACGGCCGCGGCGAGTCCGTCCCGGGTGGCCTCGGACCGGAAGGGTCGACGGGCCTCGATGGGGTGGCGCAGCCGTCAGCTACGGCCGAGCATCTCAGCGGTGAGGATGTTGCCGCCGAGGCCCCAGCCGCCGTCGGGGACCTCCTCGAGGAGGACCAGGGTGGTCGCCCTGGCACGCTCGCCGTACACGGCGGCGTAGGCGTCGGTGACGGCGTCGATGAGCTTCTTCTTGGACTCGGGCGTCAGGGTGCCGGCGGGGACCTTGAGGTTGGCGAACGGCATGATGATCACCTTTCGTGTGGTGGTGGTTCGGAGTGAGGCGGCCGAGGACGATGCGGTCGGCCTGTGGGGTGCGAGGACGTTGACGCGGCCATCAGACGATTCCGCCGTTCGCGCGCACGACCTGCCCGTTGATCCAGTGCCCGGCCGGACCCGCCAGGAAGGAGACGACCTCGGCGATGTCCTCGGGGGTGCCGAGCCGTTCCAGCGGCGGCTGCTCGGCGAGCCGCTGGATCGTCGCCTCGTCCTTGCCGTTCAGGAACAGTTCGGTGGCGGTCGGGCCGGGCGCGACGGCGTTGACCGTGATGTCCCGTCCGCGCAGCTCGCGGGCGAGCACCAGCGTCATCGCCTCGACGGCCGCCTTGCTCGCGGCGTACGCCCCGTAGGCGGGGAACTGCAGCCCGACCACGGAGGTGGACAGGTTGACGATCGCTCCCCCGGCGCGCACGCGGCGTGCGGCCTGTCGGGCCATCACGAACGCGCCGCGGATGTTGGTGCGGTGCAGGGCGTCCAGTTCGTCCAGGTCGAGGTCGGCGATCGGGGACAGCGACAGCCGCCCCGCCGAGTTGACGACCACATCGACCCCGCCGAAGGACTCCTCCGCCGCGTCGAACATCTCCGCGACGGCGTCCTCGTCGGCCACGTCGGCCTGGACCGGGATGGCCCGGCCGCCGGACGCCGTGATCTCCTCGGCCACCTGCGCCGCGGCGGAGGCCGCCCCGTGGAAGCCCACCGCGACCGCACAGCCGCGCGCCGCCAGCGCCACCGCGATCGCCTTGCCTATCCCGCGGGAGCCGCCGCTGACGACGGCCACACGCTGATCACTCATGAAAACCTCCCGCCTTATCGTCGATACGGATTCTCAATATCGTCGCTAAGAGATGACGGTAGCACAGATTCGTACCATCGCTATCGTGTGTCGGTATCATTGATCGCATGGCAGAGACGGACCCGCTCCGCGCGGCGATGATCGAGGCCGCGGAGCGGCAGCTGGCGTCGTCCTCAGACCACGAGATCGCCACACGCGCGGTCTGCGAGGCGGTCGGCGTGAGCCAGCCCGTGCTCTACCGGTTGTTCGGTGACAAGCGCGGGCTGCTCGACGCCGTCGCCGACCACGGGTACGAGCGGTACGCCGCGCTCAAGGCCGCCCAGGAGCGGACCGGCGACCCGGTCGCCGACCTGCACGCCGGCTGGGACGGCCACATGGCGTTCGCTCAGGCGAACCCGGCGCTCTACCAGTTGATGTTCACTCCGCGGCCGTGGTCGCACTCGACGGCGCGAGAGCGTGTGATGGACCTGCTGGTGGCGGCGCTCACCCGGTGCGCGGCGGTGGGCGCGCTGAAGCTCGAGCCGCGGACCGCCGCTCAGCTGATCCTGTCGGCGAACATCGGGACCGCGCTGGACCACATCGCCAGGCCGGCCCTGTTCGACGATCCCGCGCCGTCCCACCGCATGCGCGACGCCGTGTTCTCGCACGTGCTCGCCCACACGTCCGACCGGCAGGACGGCGACCCTCTGCGGACCGCCGCGCTGCGCCTGCGCGCGCAACTCCAGCTCGGCGGCGCCGAGGCCCTCGAACCGGTCGAAACCGCCCTCCTGCAGCGATGGCTCGAGCGCATCACACAGCCCTGACCAGGTAAGCGATCAAGCCTCCCAGGACCGCTGGATCCGTGGCATCACCGCCGAGAACCCGAGGGCGGGGGCGACGTCGACTCATGCACGGAGAACGCCCAGGTCCTGGAGCCATGGCGAGGGCGGAGGGCTCAGGGGACTGCGGGGTTGTTCCTTGCTCGCACCGCACCGGATCAGGTGAGCGGCACGCTCCACTCCAGGAGGGTGCCGCCCTCCGGTGGAGCCGCCACCTGGAAGGACCCGCCCAGCCGCTCGGCGCGCTCGGCCATGTTGCGCAGGCCGCTGCGCCTGCCGCCCTCGGGCAGGCCGACGCCGTCGTCGCCGACCGCCAGGACCAGCCGGTCGGCGGTGACCTGCGCCGACACCTGGGCCCGGGAGGCCTTGGCGTGGCGCACGATGTTCGACAGGGCCTCGCGCAGGACCGCCAGCAGCTGCTCGGCGAGCGGTTCGGGCACCTCGTTGTCGAGCCGGCCCTCCATGCGCAGGCCCGGCATGAAGCCCAGATGGCCGCGCGAGCTCTCCACCAGCTCCACGATCTGCGCCCGCAGGCTCGGCCCGGCCGCCTGGCGCGGCGTCTGCAACGCGAAGATCGTCGATCTGATCTGCCGGATCGTCTCGTCCAGCTCGTCGATCGCGTGCTGCAGCCGTCCGGAGGCCTCGGGCCGCTCCACCATCCGCACCGTGCTCATCAGCGTCATCGCCACGGCGAACAGCCGCTGGATGACGACGTCGTGCAGGTCGCGGGCGATGCGGTCGCGGTCTTCCAGCAGGCCGAGCCGTTCGGCGTCCCTGCGGGTCTCGGCCAGCTCCAGCGCCAGGGCCGCCTGACCGGCGAAGGCGTGCAGGGTGCGCACGTCGGCGTGGCTGAACGGGACGCGGCCCGCGCGTTTGCCCAGCTTCAGCACGCCGCGCGCGGCGCCGGCCGCGCCCAGCGGCACGGCGGCCACCGGCCCCACCGAAAGGTGCTCGGCGGTCAGGGTCAGCAGGTCGGTCTCGGCGAGCTCGTTGAGCATGACGGGCTCGCCGCGCAGCAGGGCGGTGCCGGCCAGGGAGCCGGCGACGGGCACGTGGCGGCCGATCAGGGAGCCGGCGGCCTCGCCGTCGGCGAGCACGACCTGCAGGTCCTGGCGGGCCTCGTCGGCGAGCATGACGGCCACGATGTCGGCGCCGGCCATCTCGCGCGCCCGCTGGGCCATGCGGTTCAGCACGTCGGCGGGCTCGGCCCCCGACAGCAGGCTGGTGGTGATCTCCGCCGAGGCCTGCAGCCAGGTCTCGCGCCGCCGCGTGTCCTCGTACAGGCGGGCGTTCTCGATGGCCACGCCCGCCGCGGCGGCCAGCGCGACGACGATCGACTCGTCCTCCTCGTCGAACTGCCCGCCGCCGCGTTTCTCGGTCAGGTAGAGGTTGCCGAACACCTCCTCGCGCACCCGGATCGGCACGCCGAGGAAGGAGCCCATCGGCGGGTGGCCGGGCGGGAAGCCGTAGGAGGCGGGATGGTCGCCGATGTCGGCCAGCCGCAGGGTCTGCGGCTGGTCGATGAGCAGCCCGAGCAGGCCCAGGCCGTGCGGCCAGTGCTCGATGCGGACGATCTCCTCCTCGCTGAGGCCGACCGGGACGAACTGCACCAGGGTGCGTTCCTCGCCGATCACGCCCAGTGCGCCGTAGCCGGCGTCGACGAGGGTGGTGGCGGTCCTGACGATGCGCTGCAGCACGGTCTCCAGGTCCAGGTCGCTGCCGACCGAGACGACGGCCTCCAGCAGCGCGTGCACCCGGTCGCGGGTGGCCAGGACCGCCTCGAGCCGCGTCCGCAGCTCTGACAGCAGGTCGTCCAGCCGCATGTGGGTGTTCAGGGAGCGCCGTTGCCTGTCGGTCATATCGCGAGTCTCGCACCCGCGCCGGACCTGCGGCCACTTGGGAGGGCGGACCGCCCCGGCGCGGAGGCGGGAGCCGGGGAAGGACCCGGGAGAAGGGCGGGGAGAGGGCGGGCCGCGGCGGCCCGGCCCTGCGCGGAGCTCCTGCGGTGGGTGCGCCGTCCCGCCGGAGGTGTACGGCAGACGACGTAGACCGGTGGCGTCGTGTACCGCCGAAGTCCGTGCGATCTCAGTTTTCCGCGGGATTCGGCGGATCGTCCCCCGGTGTTTCGATGGCTCTCGTCGTTGCAGCGCCGCCGGGAGAGGCGGCGCGACTCCCGAAACGAGGTTCCATGCGAAAGCTCCGTACGTCCGTTCTGGCCCTGTGCGCCGTGGCCGGGCTCGGCCTGTCGGTCCCGGCTGCGGCCGAGGCGTCCGCCGTCACCGTCGCGAAGCCCGCCGGGAACGCACCCGGCTGCGTCCACGTCTGGCAGAAGGTGGGCAGGATCACCAAGACGGGTTACGCCAAGAACAACTGCACGTACACCGTGCGCATCAAGATCGTCTGGGCTCGCGGCGGCGACGGCGAGTGCCGGACCGTCCGCCCCGGGGGGACCATCACGAGCAAGGTCCCCCGGGGGGTGCGCACCTTCGACGGCGCGGGCAAGTGCTGACCGGGGCGTAGCGGATCCGCCGCCGAGGCGCTCGCCGGGGACGTTCCGGCGAGCGCCTCGGCGTCTGCGTCGGCGTCGGTGTCTGCGTCTCCGGCCTGCCCCGGCCGAGCGGCGGGGGCGGGCCGCTCGGCCGGGGCAGGCCGCGGGCCGCTACCGCCCGCCCGGCGGGGCGGCCAGCCGCCGGGGACCGCGTCCGCGCGCCGGCGGCCCGTGCGGCAGGTCGTGCAGGTGGATCGTCCCCACGATCCTGCCGGTGACGGGATCGACCACCGGCAGCTGCGCCACGCCGTGGACGCGCATCAGCCGGGCCGCCTCCGCGGTCGCGCTGCCCGGGACCAGCGCGACCGCCGGACCGGTCATGAGCTCCCCGGCGGTCGGACCGGTCTCCGGGCCCGCCGGGCCGCCCCGCCGCACGACGTCCCTGCGCAGGACGTCCTCACGCGAGACCATCCCCACCGGGCGGCGCTCGGCGTCGATGACGGTGACCGTGCCGACCTGGAAGCGCCGCATCGTCTCGACCAGCTCGGCGAACGACGCCTCCCGCCGGACCGCGATCGCCACCACCCCCATGACGTCTCCCACCGTCGTCATCGCCGAGCCCTCTCTCCCCTGCTCTCAGGATCCCGAGCCGGCGGCGGCCGGCACCGCGCGCCGCAGGGCGGCCGAGCGGACCACGGTCACGGTCAGCGCCAGCGTCGCCGCCGAGACCACGGCCAGCAGCGCCAGTCCCAGCGCGTAGGAGCCGAACCGTCCGTACAGGAAGCCCATCACCAGCGGCGGGACGAATCCGCCCAGCCCGCCGGCGGCGCCGACCAGGCCGGTGACCGATCCCACCTTGTCGGCCGGGGCGACCTGGGCGACCAGCGCGAAGGTGGCGCCGCTGCCGGCGCCCAGGGCCGCCGCCATGACCAGGAAGGCCGCGGTGCCCACCGGCACCAGTGACGGGGTGAAGGCCACGACGGCCGCCGCGGCGCAGACGACCGCGAAGACGCCCGACAGGACGGGCAGCGGCCCGATCCGGTCCGACAGCCAGCCCCCCACTGGGCGCATCAGGACCGCCAGCAGCACGAATCCGGCCATCCGGTTGGCGGCGTCGGCCTGCTCCAGGTCGTAGGCGGTCTGCAGGTAGGCCGGCAGGTACACCGAGAAGGCGACGTAGCCGCCGAAGGCCACCGCGTACAGCGCGCAGGCCTGCCAGGTGATCGGCAGGCGCGCGGCGGCCGCCATGCGCGCGGCCATCGGCTGGACCGGGGCGACGCGTCCGGGGGCGTCCCGCATGACCAGCCACGCGACGACGGCGTACAGCGCCAGCACGGCCGCGGTGATCAGGAACGGGGTGGCCGAGCCGCCGGTCTTCACCAGCGGGACGGTGGTCAGGGCGCTGATCGCGGTGCCGCCCATGCCGACGCCGAAGACGCCGAGGGCCAGGCCGCGGCGGTGCGGGGGGAACCAGGCGTTGACGAACGGCACGCCCACCGCGAACACCGTCCCGCCGATGCCCAGGAAGAAGCCCCCGGCCAGCAGCACGGGCAGGGAGCCCTGCCCGGCCACGCCGATGAACAGCACCGGGACGATGGTCGCGGCCGACACCAGGGGGAACATCACCCGGCCGCCGAACCGGTCGGTCAGGGCGCCGACGGGGATGCGGCCCAGCGAGCCCACCACCACCGGGACCGCGACCAGCAGCGCCTGCTGGGCGGCGGACAGGCCCAGCAGCTCCTTGAAGCGGGGTCCCAGCGGGCTCAGCAGCGCCCAGGCCCAGAAGTTCACCGCGAACCCCAGGGTCGCCAGGGCGAGCATCGCCGCCGCCCGCCCCCCGGAGGCGGCCGGGTCCTGCCCGCCGGACTTGGCCGTGGTCATCACATCGCTCCTCGTCACATAGGTCGCCGTGTCGGCGACCTCCATGACATCGGCCCGCACCCGCCGCCGGTACCGACCAAGGTCCTTTCCGGCCGGGACCTCGGGCCTCGCAGGCGGCCGGGCCCGGCGCGGACTACGGGCAGGAGACCGGGCCGGGCAGGGTCAGCCGGGCCCGGGTCCCGTGCCCGGGCCGGCTGTCGATCCGCACGTCACCGCCGTGCATCCGGGCGATCTTCTCCGCGAGGGACAGGCCGATCCCGGCGCCGCCGATCGCGCGGTCCTCGGCGCCGACGCCCCGGTAGAAGTCGTCGCGGACGCGGTCGAGCTCGCCCGGGTCGATGCCGATGCCGGTGTCGCACACCTCCACCGCCGGGACCGGGTCGGCGTGCACGGCGATCTCGATGCGGCCGCCCGGCGGGGTGAACTTGATGGCGTTGTCGAGCAGCTGCTCGATCGCGTACCGGGTCCGGACGGCGTCGGCGCAGGCCATCACCGGAGCGGGCGCGCGCACGGTGACGGTCAGGCCTCCGGCGCGGGCCCGCTCGGCCGCGGCGTCGGCCACCTGGCGGGCCAGCGCCGCCAGGTCGGCCGGCGCCGGAGTGAAAAGCGTGGTGCGGGCGTTGAGGCTGGCGATCAGCAGCAGCCGGTCCAGCAGCTCGCCGAGACGGGAGCTGTTGCGGTCGATGACGCTCAGGAACCGCTGCGCGGTGGTCTCGTCCAGGTCGCCGTCCTGCAGGAGCTGCAGGTAGGAGCGGATGGAGGTCAGCGGGGTGCGCAGCTCGTGGTTGACGGTGCGCAGGAACTGGTTCTTCACCTCCTCCAGCTCCTGCATCCGGCGTTCGACCAGTTCGGCGCGGCGGACGTGGTGGTGCAGCTCGGCCAGGTGCGCCACGCCGGCCGCCAGTGTGCGCAGGACGCGCCGCTGTTCGCCCAGCAGCCGGCGGGGGCGGTGGTCGGCCGCGAACACGGCGCCCAGGGCGTGGCCGCGGCCGGTGACGACGGGGGCGCCGGCGTAGAAGCGCACGTACGGCTCGCCCCGGACGGCCGGGTCGTCGCGGAAGCGCTCGTCGGCCAGGGCGTCGCGGACCTCCAGCACGTCGCGGCCGCGGATGGCGTGGGAGCAGAAGGACATCTGGCGGCGGCCGATACCGGGCAGGTCGATGCCGTGGCGTCCCTTGAAGTGCTGGTAGTCGGCGTCCATGAGGTTGACCACGCCGATGGGCGTGCGGCAGACGTAGGCGGCGACCTCGGCGATGGCGCGAAGGTCGCCTTCCAGCACGGCGTCCAGGGCGTGCAGCTCTCGCAGCTCCTGAAGCCGCCCGGCCTCGTCGCTCGGCCACGGTGGAGAGGCCATCACCCCTTGCCTCACTTTCCCGGTGTGCCCGTCGGTGTGCCGGACGGTCCCGCTGCGGTGCCGACGGGCGGGGGCACCGGTTGCCCTACCCAGCATCGAGGCAGGTCATAGCGGTGCCCGTCGTCGAAGGGGTGCCGCGGTGGTCGCCGGGCGTCAGGGGATGGGCGGCGGTCCGGCCGGGCCGCCGCCGCGCAGCTCCGCCGTGACGGCTCTCTCGCGCAGGCCGGCCGCCTCGCTGCGCGCCGCCTGCACCTGCTCCCGCAGGTCGGCGACCCGGGCGCGCTCCAGCAGCAGCCCGGTGCGCGCCTCGTCGCGCTCGGCCCGCATCGCCTCCGCCTGCTCCCGCGAGCGCGCGGCCCGCGCCTCGGCCTCGGCGATCCGCTCGGCCGCCGCGGCCTCGGCCTGCGCCACCCGCTCGGCGGCCGCGGATCCGGCGGCCTCGGCGCGCTCCTGGGCCTGCGCCTGCGACGCCAGCGCTTCGGCCCTTCGGGTCTCGGCGCGGGCCCGCGCCCGGGACTGCTCTTCGGCGCGGGCCAGCGCCCGGTCCCGCTCGGCCGCGGCGGCCTCGGCCTGCGCCGCGGCGGCGGCGGCGGCCTGCTCGGCCTCGATTCCGGCCCGGCGCGCCGACTGCGCTTCACGGCGCGCCTCGTCGCGTTCGGCGAGTGCCTCGGCGGTGCGCTCCCGGTCCTGCGCGGCCTGTGCCAGTGCCCGGTCCCGCTCGGCGTCGGCGGCCTCCACCCGCTCGGTCATCTCCCGCACCGCCGCGTCCCGGGCCGCCTCCGCCTGCTCGGCGCGGCGGCGCGCCTGGGCCTCGGCGTTGCGGGCCAGGCGTTCGGTGGCCGCCGCCTCGCGCAGCGCGGCCAGCGCCTGCTCGCGGGCCGTCTCGGCGTCGCGCAGCGCGGTGTCGCGCTCGGCGAGCGCCTCGGCCGTGCGCTCGGCCATGCCGTCCCGCTCGCGGCGGGCGTGCTCGGCCGCCTCGCGGGCCAGCCGTACCTGCTCGAAGGCCTGCTCCCGCTCGGTGCGCGCGATGGCGACCCGGGTGTGCGCCTCGGCCTGCACCGCGCTCACCCGGGCCTCCACCCCGGCCGGGCTCAGTTCCTCGGCCAGCACCTGGGCCAGCGGGGCGATCGCGGCGGCCATCCCTTTCTCCATGCGCTCGTAGAACTCCTCGGCCCGGGCCAGTGCGCCCTCCAGGCCGGGGGTGGCGCGGCGCAGCTCCCGCTCCCGTTTGGCGGCGGCCTGGCAGTCGCCCTGCGGGCAGTAGGCGCGGGGCCGTCCCCGCCCCGGGCGCTGCTCGACGGGTGTGCCGCAGTGCCGGCACGGCCGCGGTGCGGTCGGCTCCTGTGTCATGCCCCGAGCCTAGCATTTTCTGTTTTCCAGAAAATAAAAATAAATAAATCTGATCTGTTGCGTTGGCGAAGATGTTCACCAACTACCGGGAATGGCAATTCCCGCAAGTTGGCATCGTCGAGTGGGGGGAGGCCGGTCGAGGTCCGTGATCGGACACGGTGCGCCCGCTACCGTTGCCGGATGCACACCATCGAGCTGACCTGCGACGACGTGCTCGACTCGGCGGTGCGCGCGGCCTGGGACCGGCTGGTGGCCGAGGGGCTGCCCAGCCAGGCCCGCCACCCGCACCCCACCAACCGCCCCCACCTGACGCTGGCGGTCTGCGAACGGCTGCCGCCCGACGCGCCGGCCGCGTTCGCCGAGGCGTTCGGCGGCCTGCCGGTGCCGGTCAGGCTGGGGCCGCTGCTGCTGTTCGCCGGCCGGGCGCGGACGCTGGCCTGGGGCGTGGTGCCGGAGGCCCGGCTGCTGGCCGTACACGCGGAGGTGTGGCGGGTGCTGGGCGGCGCGTGCGGCGGCAACCCGCTGCACGCGCCGGGACGGTGGCTCCCGCACGTGACGCTCGCCCGCAACCTGGACGCCGCGGCCCGGGCGCGGGCGGTCACGGCGCTCGACGGCCTGGCCGAGACCACCGGGGCGCTGTCCGGCGCGCGCAGCCACGACGGCGCGCTCCGCACGACCGTCCCCTTGGCGGGGCAGGGCTGACCGGCCCTGCCGGCCGGGGCTTCGCCCGAGCGCGGCGCCGGCGCGAGGCTACCGGTGGCCGCCGTGGGTTCGCCAGGCGCTCTGCCGGTCGGTGACCTGCTGGAACATCTCCTTGAAGGTCGTGTAGGCGTCGGCGCCCAGGGCCCGCTCGTGGCGCTGCTCGATCGCCGCGAGGATGGCGCGCGCCTTGGCGACCTCGTCGCGGCCGCGGTCGGTGAAGACCACGAGCTTGGCGCGCCGGTCGGCGGGGTCGGGTTCGCGCCGGACGTAGCCGAGGGCGACGAGCTCGTCGACGATCGTGCCGACGATCTGCTTGTGCTGACCGGAACGCTCGGCCAGGTCGGTGGCCCGTGTCCCCCGCGGATCCAGATGGGCCAGGACCGAGCCGTGCCGTGGCCGGACGTCGGGATGGCCCTGCTCGGCCAGGGTCGAGAAGAGCTCTTCCTGGATCGCGCGCATCAGCCGGCCGGTCAGCATGCCCAGGTCGGGAGACGGGGTGTCGTTTCGCATGGCGGGCTCCCCCGGAAAATTCAATCAAGAATCTTGACTATCAATAATCATGACTATAACGTCTTCATCAGTCGACCGCCACCGGCCCCCGAAAGGACCCGACATGCGCAAGGTCATCGCCTCCACCTACACCACCCTCGACGGCTTCATCGACGACCCGCACCTGTGGTCCATGCAGCACAACAGCCAGGACGCGATGGCCTACGCCTTCGCCATGACCACCGGCTGCGACGCCCTGCTGCTGGGCCGCGTCACCTACGAGGGCATGGCCCAGGCCTGGCCGAACATGGGCGGCAACCCCTACGCCGACCACGTCAACGCCATGACCAAGTACGTCGTCGCCTCCCGGCCGGTCGACACGGGCGCCTGGGACCCCACCGTCGTGATCCCCGGCGACGACCTGGCCGCGCAGGTGGCCAAGCTCAAGGAGGAGGACGGCAAGGACATCCTCATCTGGGGCAACGGCCGGCTCACCGACGACCTCGCCCGGCACGGGCTGCTGGACGAGTACAAGGTGTGGATCTACCCCGTCCTCAAGGGCGAGGGGGAGCCGCTGTTCCGTCCCGGCAGCGTCACCGGCGTCGAGCTGGCCGACAGCACCGCCTTCGACTCCGGCGTCGTCGTCCTCACCTACCGGCCGACCGGCGTCTGAACCGCGGTCGCCGGCGCCGGGCCGCCGGAGGCCGAATCCGCAGGAGCCTTCTCCTGCCATGCCGGGCAGCACTTCGGTCCTCGGTGATCCCGGCGATACCGCTCATCGGCCTGCGACGTCAGTGCGCGCGCTCGACCCGGCCCTCGTTCCAGACCGGCTCATCGCTCTCGTAGACGGTCCCGTCGGCGGCGAAGATCAGGAAGCGGTCGAAGTCGGTGGCGAACCAGCGGTCGTGGGTGACGGCCAGCACGGTGCCGGAGAAGGAGGCCAGGCCCTGCTGCAGGGCCTCGGCACTGGCCAGGTCCAGGTTGTCGGTGGGCTCGTCCAGCAGCAGCAGGGTGGCACCGGACAGTTCCAGCAGCAGGATCTGCAGCCGGGCCTGCTGACCGCCCGACAGGGACTCGAACCGCTGGCCGGCGGCGGGGGCGAGTTCGTAGCGGGCCAGAGCGGCCATCGCCTCGTTCAAGGTGAGGGCGTGGCCGGTCATGACCAGCTCGGCCGGGGTGCGGCCGTGCAGGTCCGGCCGGGCGTGGGTCTGCACGAACCTGCCCGGGGCCACCCGCGCTCCCAGCCGGACCGAACCGCTGTGCCGGATCGAGGGCACCGCGCCGTCGGCGGCCTGCTCCAGCAGGTGCAGGAAGGTGGACTTGCCCGAGCCGTTGGAGCCGAGCACCCCGACGCGCTCGCCGTACCAGATCTCGGTGTCGAACGGCCGCATCAGACCGGTGAGCTCCAGGCTCTCGCAGACGACGGCGCGTTTGCCGGTGCGGCCGCCGCGCAGCCGGATCCGCACGTTCTGCGCCCTGGGCGGGCGCTCGGGCGGGCCGGCCTCCTCGAAGCGGCTCAGCCGGGTGCGCGCGGCCCGGTAGGCCGAGGACAGCGCGTCGTTGTTGGCCGAGCTCTGCTGCAGGGTGCGCACCAGCTGCTTGAGCTTGGCGTGTTCGTCGTTCCAGCGGCGGCGGCGCTCTTCCAGCCGGCTGATGCGCTCCTGGCGCGCCGTGGCGTAGGTGGCGAAACCCCCGCCGTGGATCCAGGCGCCGCGGTCTTCCACGGTCACGATCCGGTCGGCGGCCTCGGCCAGGAGCCGGCGGTCGTGGGAGACCAGCAGCACGGTCTTGTCCGTGGCCCGCAGCCGGCCCTCCAGCCACTGCTTGGCGGGCACGTCCAGGTAGTTGTCCGGCTCGTCCAGCAGCAGGACCTCGTCCGGGCCGCGCAGCAGGGCCTCCAGGACGAGGCGTTTCTGCTCGCCTCCCGACAGGGAGGTCACCGGGCGGCCCCGGATCGCGTCGTAGGGCAGGCTCATGGACTCGGTGGCGCAGACGTCCCAGACGACCTCCATGTCGTAGCCGCCGGCGTCGGCGTAGTCGGCGACGGCTTGGGCGTAGGCCAGTTGCGTCTCCTCGTCGTCGCGGGCCGCGATCGCCGCCTCCGCCCGCACCAGTGCCGCGGCGGCGGCCCGGACCCGGTCCGGTGCCACCGACAGCAGCAGGTCGTGCACGCTCCGGTCGTCGCGGATGCCGCCGATGAACTGCCGCATCACTCCCAGCCCTCCGGAGGAGGCCACGCGGCCGTCGTCCGGTCGCAGATCTCCGGCGATGAGCCGCAGCAGGGTGGTCTTGCCCGCGCCGTTCGGTCCCACCAGGGCGGCCTTGACCCCGTCGCCGACGCGGAACGACACCTCGTGCAGGAGCAGCCGCCCGTCCGGCAGCACGTAGGTCAGCCGGTCCGCCTCGATGTGTCCTGCCACGGCGCCTCCCTGATGCGGGTTCGGGCTCCCCGCCACTTCCGGATCGATGTTCCAGGTACCGGATCAATGATCCGGTACCCGATCCCCATACTAGACTCACGTCTATGGATACGAGCAAGGCAGGATCGGGAAAGCGCCGCGCGGGGGCGGCAGGGGACGTGTGGCTGCGGCCGTCCACGCGGACGGGACGCGACGCCCCGCCGCTCAGCCGGGACCGGATCGTCGAAGAGGCCGTGGCCCTCCTGGACGCCGAAGGCGTCGACCGGCTGACCATGCGACGCCTGGCCGAACGGCTCGGCACCGGCTCCACCACGCTGTACTGGCATGTGAAGACCAAGGACGACGTCCTCGATCTGGCCCTGGACGCCATCTTCGCCGAGGTCGAGATCCCGCCGAAGAGCGACCGAGGATGGCGCGCCGACATCACCGCGCTGATCGGCGGATGGCGCGCGGTCCTGCTGAGGCATCCCTGGTCGGCGGCGCTGCTGGGCCGTCCGATGCTGGGCCCCAACGTGCTGGCCCGCAGCGAGTTCCTGTACGCGACCCTCCTGGACGCCGGGGTGGTCGAGCCCCACCTCACCGCCGCGGCGTACGGACTGTCCAACTACGTCATCGGCTCGGGGCTGATGCAGGCCACCTGGCCGGCCGACGCGGAGCAGGAAACGCGACGGGCCGCTCGAGAACACCTCCAGGCCAATGGGGGGCGTTACCCGGCCCTCGCCGCCTACGGCCCGCTCGTCGCGGAAGGCGACCGGGACACCGGCTTCGCTCTCGGCCTGGTCTGGCTGCTTGACGGCATCCAGGCCGGCATCACCGCCGGTGGTGCGGCGCGAACTTGACTGCTCCCCTCCCTAAGGGATTCCTGCTTCACCGCCGACCGCCCGCCGAGGATGAAGCGGTCGCATCGCGGGGAAACACTCTCCATCGGCATGGCGTCACGCCAACGCCGCCTCTGGCGCGTCCCTCCGCCCTTTCTCCGAAGCGGCCGGCTGCAGCCCGGCAAGGCGTAGAGGGCGCGGTGGCTTCCGTCCCGGCGGAGCGGAGGGAAGCCCGCTCGGCCGCGCCCGTAGCCCCGGCGACGGGTTTCCGACCGGCCCACCTCTCCCAATCCCAGAGGCGAAAGGCGTGCCGGCTCACGAATCGCCCTCTGACGCTTGCTTGGTCTGCCCCCTTCATGCCCCATGCGAGGTTCCGTAAGAGCACATAACGCCACAGACGGGCATGAGGTGCCACGCAAAACCGAAGCGGCGCGGTGGCCTCCGCGCGGGTGGAGGTCGCCTTCACCCGCGGGGGTGCCCTCCGGGCGGTCGGATCGTGTAATGATAATGGGAATGGTTTTCATTTCTTCGACCGCCATCCGACCGCGGCACCGGGAGCGTCACCGCGCCCGCGTCCGCGCCTCCATCCGCAAAGGAGGATCCCGTGTCCACTCCCGTCGTCCTCGTCGCGGGCCTGCACGCCCGGGCCCGCAGCGCCGCCGTCGACCGGTTGCTGCACGACCATCCCGGCGCCGTCGCCGTCCACCACGACCTGCGCGAGGTGGCCTCCGGCCGGGTCGAACGCGTCGTCCGCGACCGCTCCGGCGTCCTCGACCTGGCCGAGGTCCGGCTCGCGCACGGCTGCGTCACCTGCACCGTGCGCGAGGACCTGCTCCCCGAACTGGTCCGGCGTGCTCCGGCGGCCTCCCTGCTGGTGGTGGACCTGTGGGACGCGGTCGAGCCCCGGCCGGTGGCCGAGGCGGTCGGCTGCGAGGAGGCCCGCGCCGCCCTGCGGCTCACCGCCGTGCTGACCGCGCTCGACGCCGCGCACATGCCGATCGACATCACCCGGGGCGACCGCCTGGCCGAGACCGGCCGGATGGCGGCCGACGGCGACGAGCGCCACCTGGCCGAGGTGCTGGCCCGGCAGATCGAGTACGCCACCGGCCTGGTGCTGCACGGCGGCGACGCCGAGGACGACGACCTGTCCCGCGCCGTGCTCGCGCACCTGGCCCCGCTCACCCCCGTCCACCGGATCACCGCTCTGCCCGGGGTCCGCGGCGGTGCGGTGCGCACGACCGAGCTGGCCGAGCGGGTGGACCCCGCCACCGCCCGGCTGCCCTGCGACGCCCGCACCGACGAGATCACCACGGTGGTCTGGCACCGGCTGCGCCCGCTGCACCCCGCGCGCCTGTTCGAGGCCGTCGACGAGCTGGTCACCGAGTCGGTGCGCTCCCGCGGCCGGTTCTGGCTGGCCACGCGCCACGAGCGCCTGCTGGCCTGGGACGCGGTCGCCGGCGTCGTCTCGGTGGAGGACGCCGGCCCGTGGCTCGCCGCCCTCCCCGGAGCCGCGTGGGAGCTGGTCTCCCCCGCCCGCCGCACGGCCGCCGCCCTCGACTGGAACGAGATCACCGGCGACCGCGTGCAGCACCTGGTCTTCACCGGCCCGGACCTCGACGCCGGCCGCATCACCGCACTGCTCGACTCCTGCCTGCTCACCGAGGAGGAGGCGCTGGCCGGCTCCGACGCCTGGGCCGGCTACGACGACCCCTTCGCCCCCATCCTCACTCTCCAGGAGAGCGCATGAAGCCCCGCCGTACCCCGCGCAGGAAGGGCGACCCGCTGCAGGGGGTGGAACGGACCGATCCGTACGAACGGTCGGCCGAGTTCATCGACGTCATGATGGCGCCGCACTGGGAGGCCCTGGGTCCCGCGCTGGCGAAGGCGCTGCAGGCGTTCGGGCCCGGCCCGGTCGTCGATCTCGGCGCGGGCGGCGGGCTGGGCACCCTGGTGATCGCCGAAGCGCTGCCGGACGCCGAGATCATCGCCATCGAGCCGTCCGCCGCGCTCCGGTCGGTGCTGACGGCCCGCGTGTCCGAACGCCCCGGGCTCCGCGACCGGGTGACCGTGCTGCCCGGCGGCCTGCCGCAGGCCGCGCTCCCGTCCGAGGCGGGCCCCCAGGCGGGCCCCCGGGTGAGCCCCCAGGTGAGCCCCCAGGTGAGCCCCCAGGTGAGCCCCCAGGTGAGCGGGGTGGTCGCGATGAACGTCCTCGGCCACCTCACCCCCGAGGAGCGGCACCGGCTGTGGGACCTGCCGGCGTCCGGCGGTCGCGCGGTGCTGAACCTGCAGCCCCCCGCCGAACCGGTCGAGGTGCCGCCGGCCCGCTTCGCCGACGTGCGGCTGGGCCGGCACCGCTACGAGGGGTGGGGCCGGGCCGAGCCCGCGGGCCCCGACGGCGTCGTCTGGCACATGTCCTACCGGGTCTACGAGGGGGAACGGCTCGTCCGCGAGGTCGAGACGTCCTACGCCTGGCGGGTGCTCGGCGAGCGGGCGCTGCGCGAGGAGCTCCGCGGGCGCGGCCTGTCCCTGACCCCCACCGGGCCGGAGGGCCTCGGGATGTACGTCGTCGAGGAGGATCCGCATGTATGAGGTGATCGTGGCCGGTGGCGGCCCCGCCGGGTTGAGCGCCGCGCTCGTGCTCGGACGGCAGCGCCGCAGGGTCCTGGTGATCGACGCCGGCCGTCCGCGCAACGCGCCGGCCGCGGAGATGCACATGTACCTGGGGCGCGACGGCGGATCCCCGGCCCGGCTGCTGGCGGACGGCCGCGCCGAGCTGGCCGCCTATCCGACGGTGGAGTTCTGGCGGGGGCGCGCGAGCACGGCGGGCGGGCGGTCCGGCGCCTTCACGGTCGCGCTGGAGGACGGCAGGAGCGCGCGGGCGGCCCGGCTGGTGCTGGCCAGCGGTCAGACGGACGTGCCGTTCGCCATCCCGGGCCTGGCGGAGCGGTGGGGCGTGAGCGTCTTCCACTGCCCGTTCTGCCACGGGTACGAGACCGACGGCAAGGTCCTGGCGGTCATCGGCAACGGTTCCGACGCGATGCTCGCCGCCTACGTGGCCGACCGGTACAGCACGGACGTCGTCCTGTGCACGCACGGGCCCGGCGCCCTGCCCGAGCCGGTGGCCGCAGTGCTCAAGGCCCGGGACATCCCGGTGGTCGAGACCCCGGTGGCCGCGATCGAGGGGGAGCCGGACGGGCTGACGCTCCGGTTCGCCGACGGCACGGCCCTGGAACGGCAGGCGGTCTACCACCGCGCGCCCACCCGGCCGAACAACGACCTGGCCGTCCAGCTCGGATGCGGGCTGCTGCCCGACCGGTGCGTCAAGGTCGACGAGTACGGCCGGACCACCGTCGCGGGCGTCTACGCCGCCGGCGACCTCGCCCATCTGGAGGCCGTGCCGGAGCCGGTGACCCTGGTGGGCCCGAGCGCGGCCGACGGGGTGCGCGCGGCGGTCTGGCTGGAGCAGGAGCTGTTCCGCGCGGGTCTCCCGGTCGACCCCGCCGCGCGCTGAGCCCCGGTGCCCCGGCGGGGCGCGGGCGCTGCGAGGCGCCGGCGCCCCGCCGGGCGGGCCCGGACCGGACTCGGCGGGGCGGGCTCAGACGGCGGCGGCCACGAACAGGTGCTGCGCCGGCGCGGCCAGCGGCGATTCCGCGCCCGGCAGTTCGAGCAGCACGCGAAGGCCCGCCTCCGCCAGTTCGGCGGGCAGTTCCCGGCCGGTGAAGAAGACCCGGCCGGTGCCGCCGCGCCTGTCGCCGCCGCCGGGCGCCGGTGCGCCGTCCCGGGGTGAGAGCAGGAACTGCATGGTCGCCAGCACCAGGGGGTGCTCCCGTACCGCCTCGGTCACGATCAGCAGCCCGCCCGGTGCCAGCAGCTCCCGGATCCACCGCAGCGACCGACCCGCGTCCCGGGCGCAGTGCAGGACGTTCGCGGCGAGCACCACGTCCGCGCCGCCCCGCGGTGCGCCCTGCTCCACCAGATCGGCGTCGATGTCCAACAGCCCGTAGCGGAGCAGGCCGCCGAAGCGGTCCTCGGCGGCCGTGGTGAAGAACCGGGACACGTCGGTGAACAGGTAGTCCGCCTCCGCCCCGGCCAGCCCGCGCAGCGCGGCGGCGGTGCTGCCGCCGGCCCCTCCGCCCAGCTCGACCACGCGCAGCGGGGTCGCCCGGGTCCGCGCGGCCTGCCGGATCACCGATGCGAACGCGGCGTTCAGGTAGGCGTTGCTGGCGTTGTCCTGGTCCTTGCTCAGCGAGGTGAGCAGGTCGCCGTCGGGGAAGAGCAGCGCCTGGGCCGGGATCTCGTCGCGCAGCAGCTCCGGCAGCAGGGTGAGCGCCTCGCGGAAGAACGTCGTCATCTGGGCGGGGTAGCCCAGCGCGGCGCACGCCTGCGCCAGGAGCGGGCCGGAGGGGTCCAGGTCGGGGCGGTCGGCGACCGGCGGGAACCGGTGGCGCCCGTCCGCGTCGCGCTCGGCCCGCCCTTCGGCGTGCAGGACGTGCAGCCACCTGCGCACGATCCACGCGTGCCGCGGCGCCGTACCCAGCCCGGCCAGGACCTGCTCGGCGGTGTGCCGGCCGTCGAACGCCCCGGCCATCAGCCGGCCCAGGGCGTGCAGCGCGATCTCGTCGAACCTTGCGACCGCGGCGGGGATCTCCGCCGAGGCTCCCCCGCCGCCGAGGGCGAGCAGGCCGGCCCGGTCGGCGTCCGCGCAGTCCCGGGCGAGGGTGACGGCGTCGTGACCGGGCCCGCTCGGCAGCAGCGCGGTCATCTCGGCGGGCACCGGCAGCCCCGCCGCGCGCAGGGTACGGCGGGCCACCTCCACCAGCCGGGTCCTGGCGAACGCGCCGAGCGGCTCGTGCGGGCGGCTCACCCCGGCCAGGGCGTCGAGCGGGGTCGCGCCCGCGGCGGCGGGCGCGGCGACCTGCAGCAGGGCCGGGTCGTCGGGGTCGATCAGGACCACGGCGTCGTGACCGGCGAGCGCGGCACGCAGTTCGGCCCCGGTGACCGCGCGCCGGGCGCCGGAACCGGAGCCGGGGCCGGGCAGCAGCCGGTTGGGGATGCCGCGCACGCGGACGGGACCGGTCAGCAGGCCGGTGAGCCCGGCGAGCGGGTCGGCGCCGAGGGCGTCCCACGCGTGCACGGCCGGTTCGGGCGCGTCCGCGGGCTCGACGTGCAGCACGGCGTCGAACCGGTAGCGGGTCAGCTCGCTGTCGGCGGTCAGGGTCTTGGCGAGCAGGCTCACCGTGATCCGCCTGCCCGAACCCGCCGCGACGGCGGCCAGGGTGGCGGGGTCCAGCAGCAGTTCGGTGTCGGCGGCGGCGCGCCGCTCCGCCCGGCGGGTCAGCTCCGGTTCGGTGACGCCGGGATCGGCCGCCCGCTCCAGCCGCCGGCAGTGGGCGTCGAGCAGTCCGGAGTGGCGGACGTCCCCGACGATCACCGTTCCTCCCGGCGCGACGAGCCGGATCGCGTCGTGCAGCACGGCGGCCAGGTACGCCACGCTCGGGAAGCACTGGGTCACCGAGTTGAGCAGCACGCAGTCCGGCCGCTCGCCGAGCTCGCCGAGCGCCCCGCGCACGATCGCGCCGCCGGTCTCGTGGGCGGCGGCCCGCACCACGCGCACGTTCGGCAGGCCGAGCCCGGACAGCCGGTCGACCACGTGCCCGGCGATGTCGGTGCCGACGTAGCCGTCGAGGTGCGGGTGCAGGCGGTGCAGCAGCAGGCCGGTGCCGCAGCCCAGCTCCAGCAGGGTGCGCGGCCGGGCGCGCAGGACGAGCTCCACCGTGCGGTCCACCCACTCGGCCATGTGCTCGGCGGGCAGCGGCTCGCCGGTGCCGGTCGCCCGCCAGCCGGACAGGTCGAGCAGGGGGTCCTGGGCGTCCTGCCCGGAACGGTAGGTCCAGTCGTAGACCTCTCCCCAGTGCTCCAGGTGCTCGGTCACGAGCTCGCCCAGGACGGGCGATCCCGTCGGCCCGCGCCGGACGGCCAGCGCCTGCGGGGACGCCGTGACGACGGCGCCGCCGCGTTCCACGCGGGTGATCCACGGGTGGGCGAGCAGCGTCCGCTCGATCTGTTCACCGGACATCGGTGGTCTTCCTCCGATCGTTGATCGTGCAGTGGTCGATCCGCAGGACGCGGTCGGCCCGGGCGGCCACGGCCTCGTCATGGGTGACCGCCAGGACGGCCAGGCCCGTGTCGCGGCGCAGCCCGTCGAGCAGGTCGAGGACCCGCTCGGCGGCCTCGGCGTCGAGGGCGGCGGTGATCTCGTCGGCCAGCAGCAGCGCCGGGCCCGCCGCCAGCGCCCTGGCCAGGGCGACCCGCTGCCGCTGCCCGCCGGACAGGGCCGCGGGACGGCGGTGCGCCGTGTCCGCGGGCAGTCCCACGGCGGCGAGCAGGCGCTCCGCCTCGGCGGAGGCCGCCGCGCGGTCGAGTCCCCGCAGCAGGCGCAGGGGCCGCCGCAGCGCGGCCGCGACCGGCCGCGCCGGGTTGAGCGCGGCCAGCGGGTCCTGCCCGACCAGGGCCAGCGCGCGCAGGGCGCGGACGCTCCTGTCCCGCACCGGCCAGGGCAGCGGTTCGCCCAGCAGCGTGGCGCGGCCCGCCCGGACCGGGCAGAGCCCGGCCAGGGCGCGCAGGAGCGTGCTCTTGCCGCACCCGGAAGGGCCGAGGACGGCGACGAACTCACCGGGGGCGACCGTCATCCGGACGCCGCCGAGCAGGGGCGCGCCGTCCGGCCGGTCGAGGCTCAGGCCGTCGGCCGCGAGCACCGCGTCGGCCGGCCCGGCCGCGGCCGGGCGGACGGCGCCGACCGGAGCCGCCGGCGCGGACGGTGCGGGGGGTGCGCCCAGCCGTGTGATCCGGTCGGCCGGGCGGACGGCGCCGACCGGAGCCGCCGGCGCGGACGGTGCGGGGGGTGCGCCCAGCCGTGTGATCCGGTCGGCCAGCCCGGTCACCACGGAGCCGTCGTGCGAGACGACCAGCGTCACCGAGCGGCCCTCCGCCCGGCGGCGGCGGATCAGGGCGACGGCGGTCGCCAGCGCCGCCGGGTCGAGCGCGCTGGTGGGCTCATCGAGAATGAGCAGGTCGGGATCCGCGGCGAGCGCCCTGGCCAGGGCGACCCGCTGCGCCTGCCCGCCGGAGAGCTGGTGCGGCAGCCGGCCGGCGAACTCGGCCGGCTCCAGTCCGACCTCGGCGAGCATCCGCTCGGCCCGCGCCGGCCGTTCGGCGCGAGGCAACCCGAGCGCCCGCAGGGGTTCGAGCACCGCGGCCCGCGCCGTCAGCAGCGGGTGCAGCGCGGAGGAGGGGTCCTGGCCGAGGTAGCCGACGTGCCGGCGCCGCCAGTGCCGGGTGGCGCTCAGGGGCGCGCGATCCCATTCGACGCGGCCCGCGGCCCGGGTCAGACCGGGCGGGAGCGCGCCCAGGACGGCGCGCAGCACCGTCGTCTTGCCCGCGCCGGAGGGGCCCGTCAGGGCGAGCACCTCGCCGCGCGCGGCGCTCAGGTCGAGATCCCGGACCACGGGGGCCCCGTCCGGGCCGGTGACCGTCAGCCCGCTCACCGTGAGCCCGTCCGGAGCCCGCCCGTCCGGAGCCCGTCCGTTCACGGCCTGCCCTGCGGCCCGCCCGCTCATGGGCGGGCCGCCAGGACGTGCGACAACCCCGCCACGGTGCCCGCCAGCAGGGCCAGCGCCACGGCGGGGGCGAGCAGCGCGGCCGGGTTGAGGCCGATGCCCGGCAGGTTCTCCCGGAGCATCGCCGCCCAGTCGGGGGCCGGCGGAGGCGGCCCGAAACCGAGGACGTTCAGCGCGGCGGTCAGCTGCACGGCCAGCACCGTGCGCTGACCGAGGTCGGCGCCGATCAGTCCGGCGTGCGCGGGGAGCACCTCCCTGCACAATACGGACAGGCCGCGCTCTCCCCGGGCCAGCGCGACCTCGACGTAACCGGCGTGCCGGGCCTGGGCGGTGGCGTCGGCCACCACCCGCAGGGTCAGCGGGGCGCCGCCGAGCACCGTCCCGGCGACGACCGCCGAAGGGCCGGGCAGCACTACCACCGCCAGCATCGCCACCAGGAGCAGGGGGAGCACCAGCAGCAGATCCGACAGGGCGGTGACCGTGCGGACGGCCCGGCTCCGGCTCCATCCCGCCCACAGCCCGCCCGCCACTCCCAGGGCACAGGCGGCGGCGGCCGCGGCCAGGGCGAGAAGGGTCAGCTCGCGCCCGCCGGCCAGCACCCTGGCCAGGACGTCGCGGCCCAGGGCGTCGGCGCCCAGCGGCAGGCCCGGTCCCGCGGCAGCCCACGGCACGGCCACGGTGCGGATCGGATCCCGGCCGGCCAGCGCCTCCCCGCCCAGGGCGATCACCAGCACGCAGCCGGCGGCGAGCGCGGCCGCACGCGTCCGGAAGGCTCTCACCGGGCCGCCCCGCCCCGGGGGTCCACGGCCCACGCGACGGCGTCGGCGGCCGTCAGGCCGGCGCCGACCACGACCGTCGCGAGCATGGCCACCGCCTGCACCACGGGCAGGTCCCGGCCGCCGATCGCCGAGACCAGCAGCTCACCCAGTCCTGCCAGGCCGAAGAGCGTCTCCACCACCGCCGTCCCGGCGACCAGCCCGCCCCCGACCACGGCGAGCAGCCGGGCGGCGGCGGGCGCGACGGCCGGGAGCACGTATCGCAGTGCGACGGCGGTCGCGGACATCCCCCGCAGGTCGGCGTCCCGGACGAAGGGCCGGGAGACGGCGTCGGCGACCGCGCCGCGCAGCAGGGCGGCGCCGTAGGCGGCGGCGGGCAGGGCGAGGGTCAGCACCGGCAGCACCAGCAGGTCGGGACGGCTCCACGCGGGCACGCCGACGGGGAGCAGCGAGACGGGCGGCACGAGCCGCCACCCCGCGGACAGCAGCGCCACCAGCAGCGCCGCCAGCGCGACCTGGGGCAGCGCCGCCCCGCCCACGACGAGCCCGGTGATCACTGGGCGCAGCGGTCGCGGCCCCCGCACCGCCGACCAGGCGAGGAGCGCCATGAGCGGTACGGCGAGCGCCAGCGCGGCCCCGGCCAGCGTGAGCGTCACCGGGATCCGCCCGCCGATCAGCTCGGCGACCGGCCGACCCGTGAGGAGCGAGTGCCCCGGCTCGCCGGACAGCATCCCGGCGAGCCAGTCCGCGTACCGCTCGGCGAGCGGCCGGTCCAGCCCGGCGGCGGCGCGCAACCGCGCCAGCTGCTCGTCCGTGGCCCGGCCGCCGCCCAGCACGACGGCGGAATCCCCCGGCAGCGCCTCGGCGAGCAGGAAGATCACCACGGAGGCGCAGGCCGGCGGCGCCCCGGCCCGCACGATCAGCCGGAGAACGCCGCCGAGCCGCGCCCGGTCAGCCGCCAAGAGCCACCTGGTCGATGAAGCCCGCCGAGAAGCCGATCCCCTCGGGCACCCCGGTCAGGCCCGGTTTGGCCAGGTCGAGCCGGTCGCTGAGCGCCCACACGGCGTATCCGCCCTCGTCGCGCAGCCGGGACTGCAGTGCGCCGAGCCGGGTGCGGCGCTCGGACTCGTCCGCCTCGGCCAGGGCCGCCTCCAGGCCGGCGTGCCACGTCTCGTCCTCCCAGGCCGTCTCGTTGGTCGCCGAGCCGGGCTTCAGCGCGACCCGGACCACGTCGAGGAAGGGGATGCCGCCCAGGTAGCCGAGGTAGAACGGCTCCTTGCCCCACACCGTCGAGAAATAGGTGTCGGCGGGGGCGAGCTCGACCTTCGCGCGGATCCCGATCTCCGCCAGCTGCTGCGCGATCAGCGTCGCCGCGGAGTCCATCCCCGGGTAGGCGGTGGTGCTGTGCAGGGTGAGGTCGACGCCGCCGGCGTGTCCCGCCTCGGCCATCAGCCTCCTGGCGCGCTCGACGTCGCGGGTGCGCTGCGGCAGCCCGGCGGGGCTGGTGGGGTCCTTGGGGGTGAGCAGGTCGTTGCCCACCTCGCCGAACCCGAGGAAGGCGACCTGCAGCAACTGCTCGCGGTCGAGCGTCAGCCGTACCGCCTCGCGGACGCGCCGGTCGTCGAAGGGCTTGCGGTCGGTCCGCATGACCAGCGGGTAGAGGGTCGCCCCGGGTCTGCGGACCAGCGTCACCGAGGGGTTCTCCGCGTGCTGTCTCACCAGTGCGGCCGGCACCGCCGCGGCCAGGTCCACCTGGCCGGACAGCAGCGCCTCGCCCCGCGCCTGGGGGTCGGGGACCGCCCGGACCTCGATGCGGCGGCTCGGCGGCTTCGGCCCCCACCAGTCGTCGTTGCGCTCGAACACCGCCGCCTGCGCGTCACCGCCGGCGGGGCGGAACGGCCCGGAGCCGGGGACGGGCCGGGTGAAGTCGGTGCTGCCCTCGGGGACGACGAAGGTCGCCCCCTCCAGGGCCTTGCCGACCTCGGCGTAGGGCTTCTCGGTGACCAGTTCGAAGGAGGTGGCGCCGAGCACCGTGGAGGCGTCCAGGTCGAACATCTCCATCCGGCCGAAGTTCTCCGCGGCCTTCTCCCCCATCCGGCGCAGTGAGAACAGCGCGTCCGCCGCCCTGACGGGCCGGCCGTCGGAGAACGTCGCGTCACCGCGGATCGTGATCTTCCAGCGGGTGAGGGACCTGTCGGGTTCCCAGGCGGTCGCGAGCCGGGGCAGCGTGCGTCCGCCGGGCCCGGGGAGGGTGAGCACGTCGTAGGTGAGGGCCATCCGCACCAGGTCGCTCTCGCCCGGCAGCAGGCCGTGCGGGTCGCGGGGGGCGTTGGACGGGGAGCCGGGGGCGGCGTAGCGGACCGTGTCCGACGCCGTACCGGACGCGGTGGACGGGGACGCGGCCGGAGATGCGGCCGTGTCGGTGCCGCCGGAGGAACAACCGGTCAGCAGCGTCGCCGCTGCGACCGCCGCACTGATCCGGCGGGAGAGTCGGGGGGACATCATGACCTTTCTGAAGGGAGCACGCGGTCGAGCTCGTCGTTGATCAGCCGGGCGACCCACTGCAGGACGGGCGGGTGCAGCAGGCCGTAGTGGTGCGCGTCGACGCCGGCGACCCGGACGGGCCCGGAGAGGTACCGGCCCCAGCCGAGGTCCGCCCGACCCGGCGGGGTGTCGTCGACGCCCATCCCGATCCCCGAGTTGCGCGGGGAGGGCCTGTCCGCGCGGACGAGCAGGGTGCGCATCGCCGGGTCGCCCCCCCGGGCGGGGGTGTGCGCGGCCAGGGCCCGCAGGTGCCGGGCGAACACGCGCAGGCGCGCCTCCAGGCCGTCGCCCCGCCCGAGGAGGCGGTGCGCGCGCAGCCGGTCCTCGATGGCGGCCAGGCGCCGCTCCTCCGGCAGGGCGGTGAGCGCGTCACCGGCGTCCAGGTCGATGCCGAGGAAGGCCTCCAGGGCGTGCACGTGCCGCAGCGCCACGGCCAGTTCGACCTCTCGGGCGTTCCGTCCGGGCACCGGCCTGATGAGGGCGGGGTCGTTGGAGTCGAGCATCACCAGGAGCGCGACCCGCTCGCCGTCCCGGTGCAGCCGCCCGGCCATCTCCTGGGCGACCGAACCGCCCATGGACCAGCCGCCCAGCAGCCACGGCCCGCGGCCGGCGGCCCTGACGGCCCGGACGTACCGCTCGGCGATGGCGGGGATCGACTCGGGGCCCGCGGAGCCGTCCCCGGACAGTTCGGGATCGGCCACCGCCACGACGTCCACGCGCGGGTCGACGAGCGTGGACAGCTCCACGTAGCACAGCACGTCGCCCCCCGAGGGGTGGGCGAGGAACAGGGTGGGGCGGTCCCCGGGCGCCGGATCCGTCCGCAGCGGGAGCAGGATGTCCTGGATCGCCGGCCGTGCGGCCCCGCCGGTCCGCGCGCGGGCGTCCGCGGCCGGCTCGCGCACCCGGGCCACGCGGTCGGCGGCGGGTTCCCGCACCCGGGCTGCGCGGTCGGCGGCCGGTCGTGCGGGCGCGCCGGTCCACGCGCCCGGGTCGGCGGCCAGCGCGCGCACCCGCGCCACGTGGTCGGCGATGGCCGTCTCGAGTTCACCGGCGGGCAGCACGCCTTCCAGCGCGTCCCACTGCAGGCGCAGCTCGCCGTCGTGCTCCAGCACCTGGTGGTCGAGCCACGTCTGCGGGGTCTGCGAGAGCGCGTACACCTGCTCGCCCGCCCACTCCAGCGCACCGGGCTCCTCCAGCAGGCCGTCCATGCCCAGGGCGCTGGTGAACACCACCGGCACCGGCCGCACCTCGCCGGTGCAGGCGCCCTGCTCGGCGAGCACGTCCAGGGCGGAGAACCCGCGGTGGTCCAGATCCTCGAACAATCGCGCCTGGGTGGCCCCGGCCCGTTCGGCGAAGCCCGCGGCCGGAGCCGCGGGGACCTCGTGGAGCACCAGCGAGGTGAAGTCCCCGACCACCCGGTTGACGTGCGGGTGGACGGGCGGCCGGTCGAACAGGGTGAGCGTCAGGCTGAACCCCGGCGAGCCCGACCAGCGGGTCAGCGCGTCGGCGTAGACGGTCAGCAGGACCGCCGTCGGCGTGACCCGGTGCTCGGCGGCCAGCTCCCGCAGGGCCGTCCATTCCCGGCGGCTCAGCCGCGCCGAGCGGCGGACGAACCGCGGGCGGCCCGGCGGCGGCGCGCCGACCGGCAGCGCGGGCGGCCCGGGGAGGGCGGGCAGCCGGGCGCGCCAGTACTCGGCCGCGGCGCCGTCCGCCCGGCCGTCCATCGCGCGGGCGCACTCGGCCGGGTGCACGTCGATCGGCGGCAGCTGCGCGTGCGGGTCCCGGTAGAGGGCGCGCAGCTCGGCCTCGACGATCCACCAGCTCGCCGCGTCGCAGACGAGCACGTCCACGCCGATGAACAGCCGCACCTTCCCGTCCGGCAGCCGGGCGGCCTGGACCTGCACCAGCGGCCAGCGGTCCGGCGGACCCGGCCGGGTGGAGAGGCGGTCGCGCAGCGCGGCCAGTTTGGCGGCCCGGTGCTCCTCGGAGGCCTCGGCCAGGTCGTGCACCCTGATCCGGTAGCGGGGCAGGTCGTCCAGGACGCGGAAGCGCCCCTCGGGAGTGGTCACCGCGCGCAGCATCGGATGGCGGGCGATCACGCCGTTCCAGGCGTCCTCGTAGCGGTCCGGGTCGAGTCCGGGGCAGTCGTACTCCAGGTAGAAGTGGCAGGGCACCTCGCCCCACCGGTAGCCGCCGCCCCGCCCGACCCAGTAGGCGTGCTGCACGCGGGTCATGGCGAAGGTGCCGTCGCCGCCGGGCCCGGTGCCCGGGTCGGGTTCGGCGGACGGGTCGGGTTCGGCGGACGGGCCGGGTTCGGAGGACGGGCCGGGTTCGGAGGACGGCCGGTGCGGCAGGCGTCCGCCCGCTCCGGCGTCCGCCGCCGCGGACCCGCTCCTCGCCTCCACGAGCCCGGCCAGCGCCGCGACGGTCGGGGCCTCCAGCAGGTCCCGCAGCCCCAGCCGCACGCCGTACCGGTCGCGCACCGCGCCGAGCATGCGCACCGCCAGCAGTGAGTGCCCGCCGAGGGCGAAGAAGTCGGCGTCCGCGGTGCCGACGCCGGTGCCGAACAGGTCGGACCAGAGCGCGGCGATCGCCTCCTGCACCGCGGTCGCCGGTTCGGCGCCCGTACCGCCGGCGGGCGTCCTCGGCCGCCCGCCGGCGGCGATCCGCGGGTTCAGGTCGGTCGTCGCGACGGCCACGGCGGGCGGCAGGACCCCGCGGGCGCCCGCCTCCAGCAGCCGGTCCAGCGCGCGGACGCCGGTGGCGGCGTCCAGGGCCTCGGCGAGCACCACCGCCTCCTCGCCGACGCGCCAGCCGTCCCAGACGGCGCTGCACCACCGGGCCGGGGCCGTAGCCGGGGCCGCGGAGGCGGCGAAGGCGTCCATCGCGGCGTTGGCGGCGGCGTACGCCCCCATGCCGATCCCGCCCACCAGTGTGGTGACCGACGACATCAGCACCACGGTGCGCGGACGGCGCTCCTCGGGCAGCGCCTCGACCGCCGTGCGAAGCGCCAGCGCACCGCCCAGTTTGGCGCGCACCTGCGCGGCGGTCCGCCCGGGGTCGAGCGCCCGCACCGGGTCCAGCTCGGCGCCCGCCACGACGCCGGCCGCGTGCACGACGAGTTCCACGGGCCCGTCCTGCGACAGCTCCCGCATCAGTCCGGCGGTGGCGACGGGGTCGGTGGCGTCGCAGCGGCGGACCTCCACGCCCGCCTCCGTGAGCGCCGCGTCGGTCCTGGCGCCGGTGCGCGAGGTGACGACGACCCGGTGCCCGCGTCCGGCGAGGTGCCGGGCGAACAGCCGTCCGACCGCGCCGAGTCCGCCGATGATCAGCGCGGTCCCGGTCCCGGTGCCGTCACCGGTCCCGCTGCCGGTCCCTCCGGTCGGCGGGGGCCGCCAGGAGACCAGCCGCCGCCGCCAGCGCGCCCCGCCGCGCAGGACGGACTCCGCGCCCGTGCCGTCCCCGGCGGCGAGCGCGGCGAGCTCCCCCAGTACGGCGGACGCCTCCGCGGGTGCGGCGGCGGGCGCGCCGAGGTCGACGGTGGCCCAGCGCAGTCCGGGGTGCTCCTGGCCGAGCACGCGCGGCAGGGCCCGGAGCGCGGCCTGCCGCGGGTCGGGAGCCGGGTCGTCGCCCACCCGCTCGCCGTGGCGGGTCACCAGGAGAACGGCGGGCGCGGCGCTCTCCGTCATCTCCCCGGCCGTGCCGCCGGTCGTGCCGCCGACGATGCTCCCGGTCATGCTCCCGGTCAGCGCGGCGGTGTGCGCGCCGAACTCCAGCATGCCGTCGACGACCGCGCCGACGGGATCGGCGCCGAGAGGATCGGAGCCGAGGGGGCGGTCCGCGCCGCCCGGCCCGGCCGCGACGATCACCAGTCCGGCGAGCGGTTCCTCCTGCCGATCGCCTGCGGCCAGCGCCGCGCGGATCGCGTCCGGCAGTTCACCGCTCCCCGCCACGAGCCAGCGGCCGGCGGGCGCGGAGGCGGGTTCGGCCGGAGGCTCCTGCCGCCACGCGGCAAGCTGCAGCGGCTCGTCGGCGCCGACCCCGGGGTCCGGCGCGGCCGGCGCCTGCGGTTCGATCCACAGCCGCCGCCGCTGGAAGGCGTAACCGGGCGCCGCCACCCGCCGCCGGCCCGGACCGGAGAGCACCACCGGATCGACCGGCACGCCGTGCGCCCACAGCACGCCGAGCGCCTGCCGTACCGTGACCGTTTCGGGCTCGTCGGGGGTCAGCGTGCTCACGGTGGCCCGCAGCCCGGGGAGGGCGTGCCTCCTGGCCAGCGTGGACAGCGCCGTGCCCGGTCCCGCCTCGACGAGCAGCGCGGGCTGCTCGCCGAGCGCGGCGCGCAGCGCGTCGGAGTAGCGCACCGGGCTGCGCAGCTGCCGCACCCAGTGCTCGGGATCGGCCAGCTCGGCGCCGACCGGACCGCCGGTGACCGTGCTGAAGACGGGGGGCCGCGGCACGCCGCCGGTCATCCCGGCCAGCGCGGCGCGCAGGGCGGGGAGCTCGGGTTCCATCAGCCGCGAGTGCATCGCCGCGTCCACGCGCAGCGGCACGCCCCCGCCGCGCAGTCCGGCCGCGAACGCCCGGACGGCCGCCGCCGGGCCCGACACCACGCAGGCTCCGGGGGCGTTCACCGCCGCGAGGTCGACGTCGGGGTGGCGGCGCAGCAGTTCCCGCACCGCCTCCTCGCCCAGGGGGACGGCGAGCATGGACCCGCCGCCGGCGGCGCGGGCGGCGGCGGCGCAGCGCGCCGCGACCAGCCGGGCGGCCTCCGGCAGCGGCAGCGCCCCGCTCACGGCGGCGGCGGTGCACTCGCCGAGGCTGTGCCCGACCAGGGCCTGCGGCTGCACGCCCCAGGAGGCGAGCAGCCGCGACAGCGCGAAGGAGACGGCGAACAGCGCGGGCAGCCCGAAGGCCGCGTCGCGCACCCGCTCCGGCTCCAGGCCCGGATCGAGGACGTCGCGGACGTCGGCGCCGAGCAGCGGGCGCAGGAGGTCGGCGCACGCGTCGAAGGCCGCGGCGAACACCGGCTCGTCGCGGTGGAGGCCGCCGCCCATTCCTGGGTAGGGGCTGCCCGCCCCGGGGAAGGCCAGCACGACGCGCGGCGCGGGCACCAGGGCCTGGACCGGCGCGGTGCGGGCCAGCCGCTCCGGTCCCACGGCGGCGACGCGGTGGGGCAGTGCGGCCCGCCCGGCGGCCAGGGTGTGGGCCAGGTCGGCGGCTCCGTCCGCGGTCACGGCGTCCGCGACGGCGGCCGCGCCCGCGACCGCGGCCTGCGGGGTGGCGGCCGAGACGGTCAGGAGCTGCGGCCGCGTGTCGGCGGGGGGCCGCGGCGGGTCGGGCGCGGGGCCGAGGACGGCGTGGCAGTTGGTGCCGCCGATGCCGAAGGAGCTGACACCGGCGTAGGGCGGGGTGTCCCACCCCCGTGTCTCCGTGACCACCTCGAACGGCGAGTCCGCCAGGCCGAGGTGGGGGTTGAGCGGACGGGCGTGCAGGGAGGCGGGCAGCACCCGGTGGTGCACGGCCAGGACCGCCTTGATGAACGAGGCGATGCCCGCGGCGGTGTTGGCGTGGCCGATGTTGCCCTTCACCGAGCCCAGGCCGCACCAGGCGGGGCCGCTGCGGCCGAACGCCCGCCGCAGCGCGGTCACCTCGATGGGGTCCCCGATCCGGGTCGCCGTGCCGTGCGCCTCGATCAGGCCGATCTCACGCGGGGTGACGCCGGCGACGGCCAGCGCCTCGGCCAGCACCTTGACCTGGCCGCCGACCGAGGGCGCGGTGAATCCGGCCTTGGCGGCGCCGTCGTTGTTCACCGCCGAGCCGTGCAGGAGGGCCAGGACCGGGTCGCGGTCGGCCAGGGCGTCCGACAGGCGGCGCAGCACGACCACGCCGACGCCCTGCGTGTAGACGATTCCGGTGCCCCGCTCGCTGAACGGGCGGACCGCGCCGTCGGCGGAGAACATGCCGTCGGGCACGTGGAGGTAGCCGCGGCCCTGCGGAACGATCAGCGAGACGCCGCCGGCCAGGGCCGTGTCGCACTCTCCGGCGAGCAGGGACTGGGCGGCCAGGTGCACCGCGACGAGCGAGGTGGAGCAAGTCGAGGCCACCGCGACCGCGGGGCCGGTGAGATCGAGCCGGTAGGCGGTCTGCAGCGGCAGGTAGTCGGTCTGGGTGGCCATCGCGGTCTGGAAGCTGCCGAGCGGGTCGGCGCCGCCGCCGGTCGGGTCCCAGCGGCCGGCGAGGTTGGCGGCGAGGTAGGCGCTCTGGGCCGCGCCGGCGAACACGCCGACCGCACCGGCGTCCCTGCCGCCCCCGTGCCCGGCGTGTTCCAGGGCGTGCCAGGCGCACTCCAGGAACAGCCGGTGCTGCGGGTCGAGCAGGGCGGCCTCGGCGTCGGTGAACCCGAAGGGCGCCGGATCGAAGTCGGCCTGGCCCTCGATCAGGCCTCCGACGGGGACGAAGCAGGGGTCGCCGCGCAGACCGGCGGGCACCCCTCTGCCGATCAGCTCCTCGTCGGTGAACCGGGTCAGGCCGTCGCGGCCGTCGCGCAGCAGCTCCCAGTAGGCGTCGGCGTCGGCCGCGCCGGGGAAGCGGCAGGCCAGGCCGACGACGGCGATCGGTTCCGCGGCCTGCTGACCCGGCCGCACCGGGTCCGGCGGGCTCTCCCGGCGCTGCGGGGCCTGCGGGTCCGTCGGGTTCCGCCGGTTCATCGGGTGCTGCCGGTCCGTCTGGTTCATCGGGTCCGTCGGGGTGGTCGGGTTCACCGGAGTGGTCGGGTTCGTCGGATTCGTCGGGTTCATCGGGCGAGCTCCGCGGCGTGCGCACGGGCCGCTCTGCGGGACGCGGCCCGGCCGGGGGACCCGCCGGCCGGCGCGGGGGCCGTATCGGAGGCGGGCGCCGCGTCCGCGTCGGAGCCGGGCGCCGGATCCCCGGCGGCAGGCCCCCGTGTCCCGTCTTCCCGGCGGGTCGTGACGAACGCGGCGAGCTCGCGGACGGTGGGGCGGGCGAAGAGGTCCACCACGGTGAGGTCGGCGTCCAGCTCGGCGCGGAGCCTGCGGTGCGCGAGCACGACGGTCAGCGACGAGGCGCCGAGCCGGAAGAAGGGGGTCGTCACGTCCACCGGCGCGTCGAGGAGCTCGCTGAACACCCGGGCCACCGCGCGCTCCACCTGCGGGTCCGGTCCCTCCCCGGCCTCCGGTACGGGAGCGGGCGCGAGAACCGCCTCTCCCTCGGCGGGGCGGAGGACGGCACCGGACACGCCCCCCGAGGGGTGGAGGGCGGCGCCGGACACGGGAACGGCGCCGCCCGCCCACCCGCCGGGGTCGCCGGCCGGTCCGGCCGTCACGGCGAGCTCGATCAGGCCGTCGGCGGGAAGGCGCCCGGTCACGGTGAAGCCGTGCGGGGCCAGCGCCGCCGTGAGCCGCCGCGCCCAGTCCCCCGCCGCCGTCAGCGCGTCGCTCGCGGACAGCGTCCCGCGGAACGCGGTCAGCCGGACCTCCAGCCCGGGGGCGTGGAGCAGGCCGGCGAGCCCGGGACCGGGGGAGGCGGGCGCGGCGACGCCGTGCGCGGGAACCGGCGGTGTCGCCGGGTGCGTCCCCGGGGCGGGTGCGGTGTCCGGGGCGGGTTGCGGGGCGGGTGCGGTGTCCGGGGCGGGTTGCGGGGCGGGCGCGGTGTCCGGGGCGGGTCCGGCTGCGCGCCGGTACGGGTTGGGCAGCGCCGCGTAGTCGATCTTGCCGTTGGCGGTGATCGGGAACGCGTCCATCACCAGGAACCGGTTCGGCACCATGAACGACGGCAGGTTCTCCCGCAGCGCCTCGATCAGGGCGTCGTCCGCCGGCGGGGAGCCCGGATCGGCGGGCACGTGGTAGCACACCAGCCGGGGCCGGTCGTCGGGCCCGGGCACCGCGCGCGCCACGGCCTGCCGTACCGACGGCAGCCGGTCCAGGGTGGACTCGATCTCACCGAGTTCGATGCGGTGGCCGCGGATCTTGACCTGGCGGTCCAGTCTGCCGAGGAACTCGATCGTCCCGTCGTGCCGCCACCGGCCGAGGTCTCCGGTCCGGTAGAGCCTGCGCCTGAGCACGGGGTGGACGATGAACCGCTCCGCGGTCTGCACGGGGTCGCCCACGTACCCGCGGGCCAGGCCGCCGCCGCCGATGTGCAGTTCCCCGGGGACGCCGACCGGGCACGGCCGCCCCTGCGGGTCGAGCACCTGGAAGGACTGGCCGCGCAGCGCCCTGCCGTACGGGATGCTCGGCCAGGCCGGGTCCACCGCGTCGATCGGGTGGCAGATCGACCAGATGGAGGCCTCGGTCGCGCCGCCGAGGCTCACCACCTCGGCCTGCGGGGCCAGGGCGCGCAGGCGGTCGGGCAGGGTGACCGGGATCCAGTCGGCGGACAGCAGCACCAGGCGCAGGCTCGACAGCGCGCGCCGGACCGCCTCCGGCTCCAGTTCGGCGTATTCGACGAGCATCTCCAGCAGCGCGGGCGCGGTGTTCCACACCGTGACCCGGTGCTGGGCCATCAGCTCCAGCCAGTGCCCGGGGTCGCGCTGGCGGTGCGCGTCGGGCAGGACGACGGCGCCTCCCTCGCCGAGCACCGAGAAGACGTCGTACACCGACAGGTCGAAGCTGAAGGCCGACAGGGCGAGCACCCGGTCGTCGCCGGACAGCGGGAAGCGCAGGGCGAGGTCGTCGAGGGTGGTGCGCGCGGCCCGGTGCTCGATCGCGACGCCCTTGGGCCTCCCGGTGGAGCCCGAGGTGAAGATCACGTAGGCGAGGTCGTCCGGCGCGGGACGGCGCGGCTCGGCCTCCGCCGGGAGTGCGAGGACGCCGTCGGCGTCCAGCCGGTGCACGGTCACCTCCTCGGGCCAGACCGAGACGTCGGTGCCGGGAGCGGCGAGCGCGTGCCGTACGCCCGCCTGCCGGCACAGGGCGGTGACGCGCGCCCGCGGCCAGGACGGCTCCACGGGCACGTATCCGGCGCCGGCGGCGAGCACGCCGAGAAGCGCGGTGACCTGCGCGATCCCCTTGTCGGCCGCCACGGCCACCAGGTCGCCGGGGCCGAGGCCGGCTCCGGCGAGCGCCCGGCCGGTGCGCTCGGTGCGCTCGGCGAGGCGGCCGGCGTCCACCCGGGTCGTCGCGTCGATCAGCGCGGGTGCGGCGGGGGCCCGTACGGCGCGGGCCCGCAGCGGGTCGTCCAGCAGCGGGCCCGCCCCGCCGAACGCGCCGTCCGGCGGGTTCTCGTCCCGCCGGAAGGACGGGTCCCAGCCCAGCGTGGGGTCGGTCCACGCGCCGGGATCGGCGGCGAGCAGCCGCAGCAGCCGGGCGTGGGCGGCGAGCATCCCGTCGACGAAGCCGTCGGGAAGCGCCCCGTCCACCGCGTCCCAGGCGATCCGGAGCCGGCCGCCCTCCTCGCGGACGATGTGGTCGAGCAGGACCTGCGGGGTCTGGGAGACGCCGAACACCTCCGTGCCGAGCCAGGCGGTGGGGGGCTCGCCCTCGCCGGCGAGCCCGATCCCGCTGGTGAAGACGACGGGATGCACCGGGACGGGCAGGCCGGTGGCCGCATCGACGCTCCGGGCGCGCCGCCCCGACTCGGCGGCGGCGCGCAGGGCCTCCATCCCCGAGACCGCGCGGTGGTCCATGTCCGCCCAGAACCGGCGGTTGACCGCGGCGGCGTAGCTCGCGAAGCCGTACCAGCCGCCGGGGTCGGCGACCGGGATCTCCACGAGCACGGTGCTGGTGAAGTCGCCGACGACGGTGTCGAGCCCCGGGGTGTCGTCGCCGGTCGCGAAGTCGTCGCGATCGAAGAGCGTGGTGTTCAGGCAGAAGGAGTCGTGGCTCCCCCAGCGCTGGAGCACCAGGCCGAACGCCGCCAGCAGCAGGCCGGTGGGGCTCAGGCCGTGGGAGGCGGCCTGCTTGCGCAGCCGGTCCCACTGATCGGCGTCGAGTTCGGCCTCGTGCCGGGTGAAGTGCGGCACGCCCAGCTCCGCCGGCCCGCGGGTCCAGGGCAGTCCGGGCCCGTCGGGCAGCGTGGGGGCGCGGCGCTCCCAGTACGCGGCGGCCGTCTCCCGGCGGCGCTGCTCGGCCGGGTCGTCGAGGCGGCGCCGGACGAGGTCGGCGAAGGTCAGCGGCGGGGCGGGCGGGTTCAGAGCGGGATCGGCGACGAGGGCGCCCCATTCGCGCATCAGCCGCATCCAGCTCATCAGGTCCAGGGCGAGCACGTCGACACCGGCGAACAGCCGGGTCCGTCCGTCCGGCAGCAGCGCGGCCCGCAGGTCGAACAGCGGCCACCGGTCGGTGGGCCGCACCTGGTGCGAGCACTCGGCCCGCAGCGCGTACAGCGCCTCCTGCACCGCCTCCGGCGCGGCGAGCCGCAGGTCGGTGACGGCGATGGCGTAGTCGGGCGCCTCGGCGAGCACCCGCTGCCGGGCGTCGGGTCCGATGACCATGCGGAGCATCGGGTGCCGGCGCACCAGCCGGTTCCAGGCGGCGGCGAGCCCGGCCAGGTCGGCTTCGGGATCGCCGCCGGGGGTCCGGTCGAACTCCTGGTAGTAGAAGGTGGCGACGCCGCCGAGCGGGAAGGCCGGGTCGCGGCCCACCAGGTACGCGGCCTGGATGGGGGTGAGGGGGAACGCGCCGGAGTCCGGCACCGTCCCGGCCGCGACGGTGCGCGCGGTGGCCGCGTCGAGGAACGCGGTCAGCGGGAGGTCCAGTCCGACGTCCTCGCGGAGCCGGCGGCGCAGCCGTACGGCCGTGAAGGAGTCCAGACCGAGGGCGATGAGGTCGGCGTCCGGGTCGATCTCCTCCGGCCTGCGTTCCAGCACGTCGGCCAGGCAGACGAGCACGTCGTCGATGGATGCGGGCTGGCTTTCACCCAACGCTGAGTCCTTCCCGAGTACGAAAACGGTTTTCATTTTTGCACTGCGATCCCGACATGTCTAGATCTTGAAAATGATTACCGTTTTGTCTAGCGTGTGGCCGACCGCCGTCCGCGGCACGGCCCCGCCGTCACGGCCCCGCCGCCACGACTCCACAGCAGGACTCCACGGTCACGACTCCACAGCAGGACTCCACGGTCACGACTCCACAGCAGGACTCCGCAGAAGGGCCCTCATGCCAGCCGACCTGTCCGCCCGCGCGCACGCAGCGGGCTCGGCCGCGACCACCGGCATCGACGCCTCCGCCGTCTCCACCGCGGTCGAGGACCTCGACCGGCTCGTCCTCCTCGGGATCGCGGCCGAGCTCCACCGCGCCACTCGGCTGGGCGCCCCCGGCGCGCACCGGCCCGAGCCGGCCGCCGAGGACCTGGGAGCCGCGGTGCGGCACCGCTGGATCGTCGGCCACTGGCTCGCCGCGCTGCACGAGGCGGGACTGGCCCGCCGGGACGCGCAAGGCCGCTACCACGGCCTGCACCGCCCCTCCCGGGCCGAGCTGGCCGTCGCCCGCACCCGCATGGAGAACGCCGCAGCCGTCCTCGGCTACCCTCCCGCGCTGGCCGGGATGCTGCTCCGCTCGCTGCGCCTGATCCCCGAGCTGCTGCGGGACGAGGTCGGGGTGCAGGCCCTGCTCTACCCCGACGGGGAACCGGCCACGGCCGAGGCCGTCTACCGGGACAACACGGTCAGCCGCTACCTCAACCTCGCCGCCGCCGAAGCGGTCCGCGACCTGGCCGAGCGTTCACCGCGACCGCTGCGGGCGCTGGAGCTGGGCGCCGGGATCGGCGCGACCACGGCGGACCTGCTGCCCGCGCTCGCCGGAAGACCGGTCGAGTCCTACCTGTTCACCGACCTGTCCCCGTTCTTCCTCGACGTCGCCCGGCGCCGGTTCGACGCGCCCTTCCTCCGCTACGGACTGCTGGACCTCGCCGGAGGGCTCCCGGGCCGGCCGGGCGGACTGGACCTGGTGGTGGCGGCGACCGCGGCGCACAACGCGCCCCACGTCGGCCGGCTGCTCGACCAGGTGGCCCGGCGGCTCGCCCCGGGCGGGCGGGTGCTGCTCATCGAGACCGTCAGGGAGCACGCGCAGTCCCTGACCACGATGCCGCCCGCGCTGTCCCCGCGCGAGGGCCCCGGCCCGCCGCCGCGGCACGACGGGCGGGCCGGCACCACCCGCACCTACCTGACCCGCGCGGAGTGGCGGGACCGGCTCGCCCGGGCCGGGCTGCGGGTCGAGGCGGACCTGCCCCCCGACGGCGATCCGCTCACTCCGCTCTCCCAGCGTCTGTTCGTCGCCACCGTACCGATGGAGCCCTCGTGACCACCGCCCCGCAGAGCGTGAACCTGAAAGAGGAGCTGGCCGCCATCTGGGCGGAACTGCTCGCCCTGTCCCCCGACGCCGTGCCCGGTGACGTCAGCTTCCTGCGGCTGGGCGGTGACTCCGTGCTGACGGTGCGGATGTCGGCGCTGGTGCGCCGGCGCCTCAACGTGGTGCTCGCGCTGTCGGACGTGCGGGTGGAGATCACCCTGAACCAGCTGGCCGACCTGGTGCGGCGGCGCGCCTCGGACGAGCCGATGGCCCGCACGCTGCCGCTCCAGGTGACCAGGCGCCCCGACCCGTACGCCGAGTTCCCCCTGCTCCCCCTGCAGCAGGGCTACTTCGTGGGCCAGCAGGACGGCTGGGAGCTGTCCTACGATTCGGCCCACTACTACCTGGACTACGCGCTGCGCGGCGTGGACGGCGACGAGGCCGCCGACGCCCTGTCCGACGCGATCGAACGGCTCGCCGTCCACCAGCCCGCCCTGCGGGTCAGGGTCACGCCCGAGGGCCGGCAGCGGATCCTGGCCGACGGCGCTCCCCGGCTGACGGTGTACGACCTGCGCGCGTCCTCCCCCGAGGACGCGGCGGCGGCACTGGCCGGGGTGCGGCACGAGATGAGCGTCCGCGGCCCCGACCCCACCGGCGGGCCCGGTCTCGACGTCCGCCTGACCCTGCTGCCCGGCGGTGAGGGGCGGCTCCACCTCGGGTTCAGCCTGCTGACCTTCGACGGCTGGTCGTCGGGGGTGCTGAGCAGGGACCTGCTCGCCTACGCGGCGGACTGGAACGCCGTGCTGCCGCCGCTGGAGGTGGACTTCGGCGACTACGTCACGGCCCTGGCCGGCCTGCCGGAGACCGAGGCGTGGCGGGCCGACCGCGACTGGTGGTTCTCCCGGCTGGACGACCTGCCCCTGCCGCCCGCCCTGCCGCTCGCCGCCGACCCGAAGGACGTGCGGCCCGTCACCATGGGCAACCGCGAGCACCGCTGGAGCGCCGAGCGCTGGAGCGCGCTGCGCCGGGAGTGCGCGCGCCGGGAGGTGACCCCCTCCACGGCCATGTTCACCGCGTTCGCGATCGTGCTCGCCCGCTGGTCGGGCCACCGCCGGATGCTGCTCACCTCCCTCCAGCTCAACCGGCTCCCCCTGCATCCCGATCTGCACCGGGTGGTCGGGGCCTTCGCCTCGACGATGCTGCTGCCCGTCGAGCTCGCCCACGGCGCGACCTTCGCCGAACTGGCCGCCGCCGCGCAGCGGACCTCCGGCGAGCACGCCGCGCACAACCTCGTCACCGGCGTCGAGGTGGGCCGCGAACTGGCCCGGCGCCGCGGCACGTGGCGGCCGGTGGGACCGGTGGTCTTCCAGAGCGTGCTGGGCGTGGACGCGGCCATGGGCGGCCGCCCTCCGGAGGAGGCCGGGCCGCTGGGCCGGATCATCGCGGGCGACTACTTCCACCAGCTGCGCACGCCGCAGGTGGCGCTGGAGGTGCGCTGCTTCGAGATCGGCGACGAGGCGGTCGCGGTGTTCTCGCTCGTCGACGAGCTGTTCGACGCGACGGCGGTGACCGCGGCGTTCACCGAGTTCGTCGCGGTGGTGGACGGCCTCGCCGACGGTTCCGGCTGGGACCTGGTGCCGCGGCTGCCGGAACCCGCCGATCTGCCCGCCCAAGAGGACGGGCCGCGGCTGGGCCGGCTGCCCGAAGCCGCCTCAGAGCGCTACAGCGGTCCGCCGGCGGACGAACTGGAGCAGACCGTCGCGGAGGTGTTCGAAGAACTGCTGGAGGTGCCCGTACTGGACCGCGGCGCGGACTTCTTCGCCCTCGGCGGCGACTCCTTGCTCGCGGTGCGGACGGTGGTCCGGCTGGCCAAGGAGATCGGCGTGACCGTGCCCGTGCGCGAGTTCCTGGCCGATCCGACGGTGGCCGGCGTGGCGCACGCCGCCCGCACCAGGACAGAGGACTCCCGATGAACGGAGGACCCCCGGTGATCGGCGTGCTGGGCGCGACCGGGGCCGTGGGCCGCACGGCGGCCGAGCGCCTGGCCGCCTTCGGGCCGGGCGGGCTGCGGCTCGGCGGACGCGACGCGGCGCGGGCCGCGGACCTCGCGCGGACGCTGCCCGCGCCGGCCGAGGCCGTGCGGGTGGATCTGACCGACCCGGACGACCTCGCCCGGTTCTGCGCGGGCTGCACGATCGTGGTGAACTGCGCGGGCCCCACCTACCGGGTGCTGGACACCGTGGCGCGGGCCGCGTTCGCGGCCGGCGCCGACTACGTCGACATCGGCGGGGAACTCGCCGCCAAGGACGCCCTCTCCGGCTCCGCCGTCCCCGGGGAGCGGACCGCGGTGTTCTCCGCCGGGGTGATGCCGGGGCTGTCCGGTCTGCTGCCCCGGCTGCTCGCCAACGGGCGCCCGCTCCGCAGGCTGGACGTCTACGTCGGAGGCGCGGCGGTGTTCACCCCGCTGTCCGCGGTGGACGCGCTCCTGACCCGCGGCCCGAGGTTCGGCGTGCCGATGGCCGCCTGGCGGGAGGGAGCCGCCACTCCGCTGGCGCCGCTGCACGGGGTGCGGCTGCCGGGATTCCCGGTGCCGGTGCACGCCTGGCCGTACCTCACCACCGAGGCGCAGGCCCTGGCCGCGGCGTGCGGCGCGGACGAGGTGCGCTGCTACAACGTGTTCGTCTCCGGCAGGATCCCCGAGGCGCTCTCCGGCGCGTGGGCGGACGTCCCCGACGTCCACGCCGCTCCGCTGGAGACGCTCCGGCCGTACGCCACGCAGGTGGTGGACGCCTCCCGGCTGGACAACGCCGACGTCGGGGCGTTCTACGTGATGCTGTTCACCGCCCGCCCCCACCGTGGCGCGCCTGCGGGCCCCACCCGCATGCTCCTGACCGCGGAGGACTCCTACGCCCTGAGCGGGGTGGTGACGGCGCTGGCCGCACGGGCCGTGCTCGCCGGTCGGATCCCTCCCGGGGTCCACCTGGCCGCGGAGGCCCTCGACCCGGACGAGGCGGCGACCGCGCTCAGGGGCGATCCGCTGGTCACGGAGCTCGCTTTGAGCTGACCGGCCCCGGCCGCCTCGGCGGGGCGAGACCTGCGACGCCCCGCCACGGCCGCCTCGGGAGAGGGGTCAGTTGGAGGCGCGGTCCGGACCCGCCGTGGTGGACGACGAATCGTAGAAGTCGTCGCCGCTGCGGCTGGTGGGCTCGTCGTCGTCCTGCTCCCCGCCGGCGTCCCGCCCCTCATCGGCGCCCTGCGTACCGGAGGCGGGAGCGCCGCCGGTCCCCGCCCCGCGGCCGGGACCGCTTTCGGGACCGCTTTCGGGACCGCGGCCGGTCGCCGTCCCGGGGGCGGGACCGTCGCTTCCGCACAGGTGGCGAAGCGGGCTCTTCCCGTGGCAGGAGGCACCGGCCCCCGCCGCGGCCGCGGCGGGGAGCTGGAAAGCCAGCGCCGTCATGGTGATCCCGAAGAGGGTGATGCGCGACATCCTGCCCATGGGACTTCCTTCTCTCGTTCTGGTTCGGCCGGGACCCGGACCGCATCCGGTGTCCGTCCCGGTCGGCTTCGGGCGAGGCGGCGACCGGACGCAGGAGAGCGATACCCGCCCGCCGAATCCACCGAAACCTGCGTTCTGTCCGATTACAGGACAGAGTTGTTGTTGTCTGTACAAGACCACTGAGCAGCGGCGACCGCGCCCGCCTGACATGAGGGCATCGGGACGTCCCAGCGGCGGCCGAGGCCGGGACGGGAAGCGGTACCGTCCCTCGCGAGGAGAGCCGTCCGGTGGACGGCGCCGGCTCACTCTCCCAGCTCGGTGGATACCGGGCGGAAGCCTCCCGCCGCGGCGGTGAGGCGGAGTCTTTCGCCTGCGGGGAGGACGAGCCGAGCGACGCCCTGATCGTCGGTGGTGGCCTGGGCGCCGCCGACCGTGACGGTTGCGCCCGTCACCGGGCGGAGCGTCGGATCCTCCGGGACCCTGGCGGTGACCTCGACGGTGAGGGGGATCCTTCCGTTCGCGGGATCGCCGATCCGGATGGGACCGAGGATCAGCGGCGGCTGCTTCGTGCCGGGGCAGTCGGCCTGGGTGGGCAGCCCGCTGGAGCGCACGCCGTCCACGTCGCTGGTGACCGTGCCCGTGACCTTCGCCGGCCTGGTGACGGTGAGCTCGCCTCGCAGGCGGCCGGAATGGCGTCCGGTCGCCTGGAGGTCGGCCCGCCAGATGCCGAGGAGCGTGGGACCGGGCGTGGTGAGGGACTCGGTGCCGGTGAGGAAGGTCCGGCCGTCGTCGGAGTAGCGGTCGTAGCGGACCTCCCATCTCCCGGCCAGGAAGGTGCCGGTGAATCGGAGAAGGCGCCCGGCTGGGGCCACGCGGCCAGGGCGGTGAGGAGGATCCCCGCGACGGCCGTGCGGCCGATGCGCGGGCGGTGTCGTGGTCGCATGACGGCTCCTGGGTGTCAGGGAAGCGGGAGGACGGCCGGTTTGAAGCCGCCCGCGGCGGCGGCCACGCTCCGGGCGGTCGCGGGAACGAGGGCGTGGCCGTCGCCGTCCGTGCGCACGGTGGCGCCCTGGGCCGTCACCCGCGCGTCGCGGACGGGGCGGGGGACGGGATCCTCGGCGACCTGGGCGGTGACCCGGACCCGGACGGTGTCGCCGGGGCCGGTGCCCGCGCGGGTCACGGAGAGCCGCGGCTGCTGGATGCCGGGGCAGTCGGCCTGGGTGGGGACGCCTTCGAGCCGCCTGCCGTTGACCTCGCTCTCGACGGTGCCGCTGAACGTGGCGGGCCGCCGGACGGTCAGGTCACCGCGCAGGTACCCGTTGTCGCGTCCGGTGACCTTCAGGTCGGCCTTCCAGGTCGCGACCGACGACGCCAGCGGAGTCGTCAGCGACTCGGTGCCGGTGACGAAGCTGCGCCCGTCATCGGAATACCGCTCGTAGCGGACCGCCCACCGCCCGGCCAGGAAGGTGCCGGTGAAGGTCGGCTCCGCGGTTCCGGAGTGCTCGCCGTGCACCACCTCGCCGCGGACCTGGCGTGCGGCGACCGCCGTGTAGTCGCCGGCGGGAACCGTGGACCTGGCCAGGTCGATGTCGTCGAGGTCGACGACGGGGGTCGGCTCGGTCGGCGTGCGGGAGGGGAGGCGCAGGACCCGGACGCGGATGTCCGGCCGGTGGCCGGCCGTCCCCGTCCGCGGGGTGACGTGCTCTTCGGCGATCAGGGCGCGGGTGCCGTCGGGGTACCACGACCAGGAGCGGATGGCCCACGCGTCCTCGGTGATGACGGGCTGGCCGCCGTAGGTGCCGCGCTGGCCTTCGCGGTCCATGAGCCAGCGCTCGTTCATGCACCGGCGGTTGTTCCACAGCCCGACACGGCCGATCTGGGCGAAGGACGCCATGTCGATGAACGGCGGTCGCCGCAGCTGGGTGAAGACGTCCATGCGGTCCAGGCCGCGGGCCGAGGTGTAGGCCAGCCAGCGGTCGTCGGGCGAGCCGTCGGTGCCCTCGTTGTAGTCGGTGTCGGTGGTGATCCGGCGGCGTTCGCCGGTCGCCAGATCGAGGGTGAAGATGTCGTAGTTCAGGGCGCTGCCGGTGGCGCCGATCTTCAAGGTCCTGCCGCCGTCGAGCCACTGCCCGGCCTCGTAGTAGCTGCCCGCCGCGACCCAGTCCGCGGGATCGTCGCCCAGTGTGAAGGCGGGGTTGGCCACGCGCGGCCCGGTCACGACGTAGCGGTCCGCGCGCCGCTCCAGCCGCCCGATGGTCATGCGGGCGCCTTCGAGGGCGCGGACCTCCGTCCATCGCAGGTGCCGCCCGTCCGGGTGGATCTGGACGGCGCGGTTCTGGGCGCCCTGCTTGAGACCGGGGACGGGGAAGCGGACGGGGACGAGTTCCGACGTCCGGCAGTCGTAGACGCTGGGCGCGCACTCCAGCACCGAGTAGTGGATGTCGCCGGTCCCGCCGCTGGCGCCGGGCGCGCCGGAGCCTGCCGGAACCCGCTCCACCCACAGTTTCCCGCCGTCGGGAAAGATCTCGGTGCCGCGCGCGGTCTTCAGCCTGCCGCAGGTGACGCAGGAGAAGCCGGAGCCGTCCGGCAGCATCACGCCGACCTGCTCCTCGCCCCGGTAGACGATGCCCATGACCAGGTGCCGGCCGTCCGGGGCGAGCTTGACGCCCTGGGAGGACGACAGCCGCACCCCGGCCGGCAGCGCGATCTCCCGGTCGACCTCGACCGGTTCGAAGGGCGGGGGCTGGACCGGCGGGGTCTCGATCGAGCCGCGCGTGGCGGCGACGAGCTCGGCCGGAACGGGGCGGGCGGCACCGGTGCTCAGTAAAAGGGCTCCGGCCAGCAGCGCGACGCCTGTGGCCGGACGCCGGCCCGGCGGAGGGGGGAGGGATCTCATGGCACGGGAGTCCAGCAGACCGCGATGTGCGTCTCATGGGAGGAACACCGGAGTTCCGTGTGAGGTCGTCGCGGATCGCCTGTGGCCGGGCCCCGCGGGGGATCCGCTCCGCGTCCTGCACGCGTCCTCGGCGCGAGCTCACATCGTTCTCCCATGAATCACTGGTTTCATGGGGGCGTCATGGTTGCAGAGAAGATCCTCGTGGTGGACGACGAGCCCAACATCCGGGACGTCCTGACGACGGTGCTGGAGTTCCACGGGTTCGAGGTGGCCACCGCGGCCACAGGCGTGGAGGCGCTGGCCAAGGCCGAGGCCTACGCGCCCGCGCTGATCGTCCTCGACCTGGTGCTGCCCGACGCCGACGGGCTGAGCGTGTGCAGGGACCTGCGGGCCCGGGGCCACCGGTCCGGGATCGTGTTCCTGACCGCCCGAGACTCCCGTTCCGACCTGGTGTCGGGGCTGACCTACGGCGGGGACGACTACATCACCAAGCCCTTCGCCCTGGACGAACTGCTGGCGCGCGTCCGGGCCGTCCTGAGACGGGTCGGGACGGCCCCGGACCGGCCCGGATCGGCCACGCTGCGCGTGGGGGACGCGGAACTCGACGAGGACACCTGCCAGGCGAGCCGGAACGGCGTTCCGCTGCGGCTGTCGCCGACGGAGTTCAAGCTCCTGCGCTTCCTGATGGCCAACGAGGGCCGGGTGCTCTCCCGCGCCCAGATCCTGGACGCGGTATGGGACTACGACTACAGCGGGATGTCCACCGTGGTGGACACCTACGTCGGTTACCTGCGGCGCAAGCTCGACCCGCTGGGACCGCCGCTCATCCACACCCAGCGGGGCTTCGGCTACATCATGCGCGCTCCCGGGCGGAGGCCGGGATGACGCTGCGCGTCCGGCTGCTGCTCCTCATGGTGGCGCTGACCGCGCTGGCGCTGACGGTCACCGGCGCGGCCAGCGTGTTCGCGTTGCGCTCCCATCTGGTCGGCCGGATCGACGATCAGCTCCAGGGGGCCGCGTCGATCGCGCGCCAGAGCCCGCTGCTGGCGGGCGCCGACCGGGTCGAACTGCTGCGCACGGCCATCGCCCCGACCGAGTACCTGGTGGAGCTCCGTCGCGAGGACGGGGTGATCACGGGCACCGCGTTCACCGGCGGGTTACGGCCGGGCGCGCTCCTGGAGCGGGCACCCGTTCCACCCGCCGGGGGGAGCTCGGCTCCCGAGACGATCGACACCGGTGCTGCCGGACGGTACCGGACCGTCTCGTTCACCGGCCCCGGCGGCCGTGTCCGGGCGGTCGTCGCGCTGCCCCTCCAGCCGGTGCGCGACGCCGTCGTACGGCTGCTCCTGGTGGAGTCGCTGACCGCGCTGGCCGTCCTGCTCGTGCTCTCGTCCGCCGCCCGGCTGTCCATCATCCGCGGGCTGCGGCCGCTGGACCGGATCGCGGACACGGCAGGGGCCATCGCCGACGGCGACCTGAGCCGCCGGGTGCCGGAGACCTCGCCCCGGACCGAGGCGGGCAGGCTCGCACAGGCCGTCAACGGGATGCTGGCCCGCATCGAAAGCGCCCTGTCGGCCCGCGCCAGGTCGGAGGAGCGCCTGAGGCGGTTCGTCGCCGACGCCTCCCACGAGCTGCGGACCCCGCTGACCTCGGTCCGCGGCTACCTGCAGCTGCTGCGCCAGGGCATCGTGACCCCGGAAGGCCGCCCGGACGCGGTGCGGCGGGCCGACGAAGAGGCGGCCCGGATGGCGAAGATCATCGACGGTCTCCTCTACCTCGCCCGCCTGGATCAGGAACCCCGGCTGCAGCCGGGCCCCGTCGACCTCCGCCGGGTCGCGGCCGACTCGGTGGCCGACGCCCTGACCGTGGAACCCGACCGGCCGATCACGCTCGACGCGCCGGCGGTGTGCACGCTGGTCGCCGACGAGGACGCCGTCCGGCAGATCCTCGCCAACCTGCTCGGCAACGTCCGCGCGCACACACCGCCCCGGACGCCGGCTCGCATCGTCCTGCGAACCTCGGCGGACGGGGCGGTCATCGAGGTCGTCGACCGGGGGCCCGGCATGGGGCCCGAGGCTCTCGACCGGGCCTTCGACCGCTTCTACCGGGTGGCGCCGGCCGGCCGCGGCGGGTCGTCCGGGAGCGGGCTCGGACTGCCGATCGTGGCGGCGATCGCTCACGCCCACGGAGGGTCGGCACGGATCCGCAGCGCTCCGGGCGAGGGCACGGCCGTCGAGGTCGGACTGCCTTCGCAGCCGCCTTCAGGCTCCTTCTCCCCTTCCTGATCCACCGCGGACTCGGCCGCGCTCCTCACCGGCGACGCCGCCGAGCAGCCGCAGTACACGGTCGAACCGCAGATGTTCGCCAACAGCGTCCTCCAACGGCCGAAGCCACGCCGACCGCGGCCGGCGCCCGGCTCTGATTCCGGAGAGCGCGAATCAGGACGGGCATCGCGATCAGCAAGGCGATCCCGCGCAGCACGCCTGCGACGGGGTACGGCGCGCGCAGCCCGAACGCGTGCGCCACCAGCCCGCACGAAGACTGCGGCGTTCACCGCGAGTCCGGCCAGCAGCGCGGGAAGCGCCCCGGCCCGGCCGATGATGTGCGCGGCGGTCAGGCCGCCGGTGTCGCATCCGATGTCATGCCGGGATCCTCCGGCACCGGGCCTCACCGTGACAGCTTTTAGCCCTGCGCTGGCGCAGTGGCCGGCTGCTGCAGGGAGCCCACTGGCGGACCGAGCAACGCAGCACCTCCGGGTGCTGCGCGAGAGCGGACTGGTGGCGCGTGAACGGTCCGGGCGTGCCGTCGTGTACGTGACGACCGCCCTCGGCGCTTCCCTGCTCGGGGCGCCCGAGCCTCCTCTCGCCCGGACCGGCGGCGGGAAGGGGCCTGCCGAGGATCCGGACCCGGCTCCGGTGGACGGGACCGGCCGATGAGGAGGACTGCCCCGAGCGGGCGGACACGCGCCATGCGCCGATGACGTCCGCCGTCTCGACCCGCTGGAGGCGGCCCGGCTCCGTGCCCCGGCGGCGGGGCGAGACCGTCAGCGACTGATCGGGATGCCGGGGTACGCCGAGCCGCCGGCCACCTCCACGGTCATGGAGGTGCGATCATCGGGAGGCGCCGGGAAGTAGACGTAGGCGCGGCTGACCTCGCCGGGATCCAGCGCGGGCACCGCGTTCTCGACGAAGAAGCCGTGCGCCTTCACCGGGTGGTACCGGGTCTGGGTCTGCGGGTCCAGCAGAGTGAACGCGCTGAGATTCGCCCCGGCGGAGAACTCGTGCCCCCACCTGCCGAACGGCTGGGGGGCCACCAGGGTGAAGCCCTCCTGCCGCTGGTTGGTGATGTCGAAGGAGGCCACCAGGTAGGCGCCGTCGCGGTAGAGGGGCAACACGTCCACCCCCATCGCCTGCTCTGTTCCGTGAAGCGTCCAGTCGAAGTGCGCCGCCGCGGGCCCCGGGGTCGCGCGGAAGGGCGCGGGGGCCAGGGCGGAGCCGCGCACGTCTCCGGCGGCAGGGGCGGTCGCGGTCGTGTCCGGCCCCTGCTGTTTGATCGTGTAGGAGACCTCCACCCGCCGGTTGCGGGCCCGCCCGGCGGGGTCGTCACCGCCGTCCGGCTTCCTGTTCTCGGCGATCGGCGCGGTCTCGCCCTTGCCCTCGGTCCTGTACCGGTAGCCGGCGCCGAGCCTGGCGGCGAGACGGTCCCTGACGGCCCGCGCCCGTTCGAGCGACAGGTCCATGTTGTAGGACTCGTCTCCCCTGTCGTCGGTGTGGCCGGTGATCGTGATCGGAGGTTCGTCCGGGTCGGCCCGCCGCCGGGTCTCGGCGGCCACCTCGTCCAGTACGGCGGCCGCCGTGGGATTCAGCGTGGCCTCGTCGAAGGCGAACAGCACGTCGGTGCGGAGGCCGACGGTCTCCCTGGGGCCCTCCTGCGTGGTGGTCTTCTGCGGGCTCTCCACCAGCTCGGTCAGGTCGGTGACCCAGGACCAGACCTCGCCGGAGGGCGGCACCACCGGCCACCGGAACACCTGGCCGGACGTGGGCGCGGCGGACGGGTCCCGCTCCCTGGCGACCGGAGCGGCGTCGCCGTCGGTGACGGGGATGCCGGTCAGGGGGCCGATCGGCATGTCGGGTACGACCGACACGGCTTCGACGGCGCCGGGCAGCGGGGGGAAGTACACCTCGACCGGGTAGCGCACGCCGGGCGTGAAGTCCTCGGGATATCCGGAGGTCGCCAGGACGTGCCTGGTGCCGAAGGCCGCACCGCTGTCGTCCTTCTCGCGCAGGGTGTTGTAGAGCTTTCTGCCCACCGGGTCCAGCAGGCGGAACCTGGCGAAGTCGCTGGGCACGGAACCGTAGCCGAAGTCGCCCTTGGCGCTCCGGTCGGCGGTGGTCGTGATCTCCATGCGGAGCACCGTGAGCCCGGGGTGGCGCTCGACCGGCATGACGGCGATCGTGAAGGGTTCCGCCGTGTGGAAGCCGACCGTCCCCTCGGTCACGTACCGGGCGGGAGCGGGCGTGTTCACCGGCGGGACGGCGGGTTCCCCCGCCCGCCCGGCCGGGGTCTCCCCGGCCCCGCACGCACCGGCCAGGACCGCGGTGAGCAACAAGGCGGTTGCACGAAGGGCGCGCATCCGGATGAAGCCTCCCTCGAAGATGAGCACGGAGCGACCAGGCGAAAGGCGTTCCTTGCGGCTCGATGGTGGCCCCTCGGGCGCGCGTGCTCGCCGGATCGGTTTCCGGGTGCGGGTGGAGCGCAGGGAAGGCCTGGTGGATCATGCCGAGAAGCGGCGAACGGCTTGCGGATGTCTTCGGTGCTCAAAATATCTCAGCAAAACATCGGGGGCATGAACCTGCAGATTGATTTCCCCTGCCGTTGCATGAGACTTCTGCGGTAGGCGGAACGGCGTCCGCTACTGGTGGGCGCCGCCGTCGATCCGGATCTCGGTGCCGGTGATGAACGCGCCGTCGTCGGAGACCAGCATCGCCACCACCCCGGCCACCTTCTCCGGCCCCGGCATGCCGCCCGGCAGGGCGGGGGTGAGTTTGAGGAACATGTCCCAGTCGGTGTCCTTCGGCACGGACCCGCCGATGTTGTCGGTGATGCCGCTGCGGATCCCGCCGGGGACCACGTTCACCGCGCGCAGCCCCTGCCTGGCGTACTCCTGGGCGATGCTGTGGGTGAAGGAGAAGACCCCGCCCTTGCTGGCCGAGTAGGCGGCCATGAGCGGGTGGGCGAAGAACGCGGCGGTGGAGCTGAAGTTGACCACCACTCCCCTGCCGCTGTCCAGCAGGTACGGCAGGGCCGCCCGGGTCATCAGGAAGGTGCCGGTCAGGTTGGTCCCGATGACGCGGTTCCACAGTTCCAGCGAGCACTCGTGGGTGTGCGCGCCGCGCAGGATCGCCGCCGTGTTGACCAGGGCGTCCAGGCCGCCCAGCTCGGCCGCCGCCGCGTCGACGACGGCGTTCACCGAGGCCTCGTCGGCGATGTCCAGCACCCGGGCGGTGAGGCGGTCGGTGCCGGCCAGGGCCAGGGTCTCCTTCAGGCCCTCCTCGGCGATGTCGGCGGCGACCACGCGGGCGCCCTCGGCGAGCAGGCGCAGCGTCGTCGCCCGGCCGATGCCGGAGGCCGCACCGGTGATCAGGATCCGCCGGTCGGTGAGCCGTTCCATCCGCGTGACCTCCTGGAAAGACGCCGGACCGCCGGGGCGGGGCGGTTTCGCCGGAAGACGTGCTCTGGCACCCGCACAACGGACACAGGGCGCGTTTCCCGGCGCACCGGGAGAGAACCGGCGCCGTGTTCTCCGGTTGAGCGGATCGTTCGGACGACATGGAACCAACGCGTGCACAGCTGCCGCGGACAGACGCTAACACCGCCGTACCGGTGCGGCAATGGGGCGGATCCCGCCTGGACGCACCCGTGGACGCCGACGTCACGGGTGCGGTCCGTGCGGGTTGTTGACCCGGCGAGCGGTCATCGCGCACACTACGACCCAACCGGACACAGCCGTCCGGTTGGGTGGGGCCGCCCCGCTCCCCTCTTCCCCGATCACCGGTCCACCGCCCCTCTTGCGGGCCGCACCCGTCCCGACCCCGGCACCCCCACCGCCCGCCGAGCATCCGGCGGGCGGCGACCGCCCCGACCGAGAGGATCCCCTTGACCGCCACCCCCCTCCACGACCGCGTCGCCCTCGTCACCGGCGCGGGCTCCGGGATCGGCCGTGCGATGGCCGTCGCCTTCGCCGCCGCCGGAGCGCGTGTCGTGGCCTGCGACATCGACGCCGCCGGCGCCGAGCGGACCGCCGCCGACATCGCGGACGGCGGTGGAAGCGCCGTCGCCGCGGTCGCCGACGTCGCCGACGAGGCCTCGGTCGCCGCGCTGGCCGAGACCGCGCTCGGCGCGTACGGCCGCGTCGACGTCCTGTGCAACAACGCCGGGATCATGGACACCATGGCCCTGCCCGCCGACATCCCGGTGGAGCTGTGGGAACGGGTGCTGCGCGTCAACCTGACCGGCACGTTCCTGGTCACCCACGCGGTGCTGCCGCACATGCTGCGCCAGGGCGGCGGGTCGATCGTCAACACCGCCTCCGAGGCCGGCATCCGCGGCGGCGCGGCCGGGGCGGCCTACACCGCCTCCAAGCACGGCGTCGTCGGCCTGACCCGAAGCGTGGCCTGGGCCTACGCCAAGGACGGCATCCGCTGCAACGCCATCCTGCCGGGCCCCACCATGACCAATATCGCGGCGAACGCGGTCTTCGACGCGGCCGGCGCCGCCCGGCTCGGCCCCGTGCTGGCCCTCGGCGAGCGGATGGCCGAGCCCGAGCGGATGGCCGACGCGGCCCTCTTCCTGGCCTCGGACGCCGCCTCGTTCGTCAACGGCGCGATCCTGCCGGTGGACGGCGGCTGGTCGGCCGCCTGAGGAGCGCCCCGGCGCACGACCGATCCCGGGCGGAGAAACCGGCTCTCCGGCCTGTCGAGCCTCCGGCCTGTCGAGGGTCCGCAGGCCGTACTCGACGGGCCGGCGGTGCGCCCGGTCCCGTTCACGGCCGCGGGCACTCGGCGGCGGCCTGCTCCAGCACCGCCAGCTGGGCGCGGGCCCGGTCCCCGCGGGGCCACAGGACCGCCAGCGTCGTGACGCCGAGCCGCGCGTACCGGCCCAGGCAGTCGCGGAACGCCTCGATCGAGGCCAGCGGGCGCTCGCCGCCGTATCCCAGCACCGCCAGCCGGGGCAGCGTGCCGGGGTCGCGCCCCTGCTCCGCGCAGACCTCGTCCAGCAGGGCGATCTGCCGCCGCACCTCGGCGTGGGGCGTGCCGGCGTAGACGGCCGGATTCTGGCCGACGTCCTGGGTGATCCACAGGTCGGCGAAGCGCGCGGCCAGTTCCATGCCGCGCCGGGCGGTGGCGGCGACCGCCAGCGGCGGCCTGCGGGGTTCGCCGCCGCCGAGGGCGACCTGGTGGGCGGTGAAGTGGCGACCGCTGAAGTCGGTCTCGGCCCGGGTCAGCAGCAGGTCGACGAGCCGGACCCATTCGGCGAACCTCGCCGTGCGGTCGGCGCGGCCGATCGGGCCGCCGCCGAGGGCGTCGGAGTCCCCGCCGGGCCCTCCGGCGCCGACGCCCATCACGAATCGGCCCTCGGCCAGGGCGTCGAGGCTCAGCGCGGCCTTGGCGGAGGTGACGGGATGACGGAAGTTCGGTGCGGTCACCATGGTGCCCATCCCGATGCGCGAGGTGGCCGCGGCGACGGCCGCGAGCGTGGTGTAGGCCTCGTGCCATACCGGCCGGCCGTTCAGATTCAGGTGGTCGTACAGCCAGCCCCGGCCGAGGCCGAGCTCCTCCGCTCTGAGCCACTCCTGGCGCATCGCCGGCCACGGCGAGTCCGGCCACATGATCACATCGAGGTTCACCACGGTCACCGTTCTGGTCTGGCGTCAGATCCGGCCGGTTCGCTCCGGTCCGGTCACGACACGTGCTCTGGGGAGGCTGCCGGACACGGTACTGCGTACCGTCCGCTCGGAGCTGCACCGGGAGGCCGAGATGATCGCGTCGGCCACCGGCTCGCCCTCGCCCTCGACACAGCCGATCCGCTCTGCATCGAGACCGGCGGCGGCTCGCAGCGGCAGGGTCGCCGGAGGCGCAGAGGACCGCCGGCGCGGCCGGCTCCTCCTGATACTTAGGTATTGACCTAAGTATCAGGAGGAGCCATACTCAGGTGTGTGCCTAAACGAACAGGCGCGGCTCGACCAGGTCTTCCAGGCGCTGGCCGACCCGACGCGACGCAAGGTGATCGAACGGCTCGCCGCCGGTCCGGCCACCACCTCGGAGCTGGCGCGGCCGTTCGCCATGGCGCTCCCGTCGTTCACCCAGCACCTGGCCGTGCTGGAGCGCGCCGGGCTGGTCTCCTCGACCAAACAGGGCCGGACCCGCACCTACCGGCTCACCCCTGACGCACTCGAAGTCGCCGACGGCTGGCTGGCCCGGCAGCGCCGCCTCTGGCAACGCCGCCTGGACCAACTCGACCATTTCCTCACCACCCTGAAGGAGCAGTGATGACGTTCACGCCGCACACCCTCGACGCCGACCTCGACCTCCAGCTCGAGCGGGAGGTCGACGTGCCGCCCGCGCTCGTCTGGAAGGCCTGGACCACGCCCGAGCTCCTCACCCAGTGGTTCGCGCCCAAGCCCTACGAGACGCCGCACTGCGAGATCGACCTGCGCCCCGGCGGCGTCTTCCGCACCGTGATGCGCTCCCCCGAGGGCGCGGAGTTCGACGGGGCCGGCTGCTACCTGGAGGTGATCCCCGAGGAGCGGCTGGTGTGGACCAGCGCCCTGGCCCCCGGCTACCGCCCGCAGCCCGGCGAGATGGCCTTCACCGCGATCATCGAGCTCCAGCCGACCGCCTCCGGCGGCACCCGCTACCGGGCCATCGCCATGCACCAGACCCCCGAGGACAACAAGAAGCACGCCGACATGGGCTTCATCGAGGGCTGGGGCGCGGCGCTCGACCAGCTCGTCGCCCTGGTCAAGACCCTCTGACGGGCCCGCACCGGGAGCCCGCCGCCGGCGCCGGGTGCGAGCCCGGCGACCGCTCCGGTTCACGGACCCGGTCGGGCCGTACGCGAGGGGGCCGGCGCCGCAGGGCGCGCAGCGCGGGAGATTCATGCACGGCGCGCATCGATGCGCGCCGTGTATTTTCGAGGCACACCTTTCGTCGACGGGCGGGCCGGTGAGCGGGTGCGCCCGGGAACAGGATGCGCCGATGAACGACGACAGCGTGGTCGAGGAGTCGCCCGGCGCGGGCCCCACGGCGATGCGCCGGATCCTGCCCGCGGACATGGTCGAGCGCGGCCGGTGCCCGTTCGACCCGCCGCCCGGCCTGCGCGCACGGCGCGGCCGGGGCGCGGTCCAGCCGCTGCACCTGCTGAACGGCGCCCGGGCCTGGCTGGTGACCGGTTTCGAAGAGGCCCGCACCGTCCTGTCGGACGCGCGCTTCAGCGCCGACAAGGTCCGCCACCGCGACGCCACGTCGCTGCAGCCGCACGAGGTGGCCGAGATGGCCGCCGTGGGGTCCGCGTCCGGTACGGCGCCCCCGCCGGACACGGCCCCCGCGGCCCGGGAGGACGGCTTCTTCGTCTTCATGGACCCGCCCGAGCACACCCGGATCCGGCGGCTGCTGACCGGCCAGTTCACCGTACGGCGGATGCGGGCGCTGGAGTCGCGGGTCACCGAGATCGCCGTCGGGCTCATCGGGGCGATGAAGGCGGCCGGCACCGAGGCCGACCTGGTGCCGGCGTTCGCGCTGCCGCTGCCCTCGCTGGTCATCTGCGAGCTGCTCGGCGTCGACTACGCCGACCGGGCCGAGTTCCAGGAACGCACCGCCGTCTCCCTCAACGCCACCGCCACCGCAGAGGAGCGGGCCACCGCGGGCGCCGAGCTGTACGCGTTCATGCAGCGGCTGGTGGCCGGCAAACGCGCCCGTCCCGCCGACGACCTGCTGTCCGGCCTCATTCACGACGCCGACCCGCCGCTGACCGACGCCCAGCTCGTCGACATCGCCCTCGTGCTGCTCGGCGCCGGCCACGAGACGACCGCCAACATGCTCAGCCTCGGCACGTTCGCCCTGCTGGAGCATCCCGACCAGCTCGCCGCCCTGCGCGCCGACCCGTCGTTGACGGACAACGCCGTCGAGGAGCTGCTGCGTCACCTGTCGATCATCCAGCTCGGCGTCAGCAGGGTCACCACGCAGGCCGTCGCCCTGGGCGGGGTCGACCTGCCCGCCGGCGCCACCGTGGTGATCGCCACCCCCGAGGCCAACCGCGACCCCGGGCAGTGGTCCACGCCCGACCGGCTCGACCTCGGCCGCCCGCGCGTGCCGCACCTGGCCTTCGGGTACGGCGCGCACCTGTGCCTGGGGCACCACCTGGCCCGCGTCGAGATGCGCATCGGCCTGGCCGAGCTCGTCACCCGCCTGCCCGGCCTGCGCCTGGCCGTGCCCGCCGACCAGGTGCCGCTCCGCGACGAGATGCTCATCTTCGGCGTGCACTCCCTGCCGGTCGCCTGGTCCTGAACGCCCACGATGAAGACCGTGACGGGGAAGGGCGCGGCGGACCGGCGCACCGCGGGCGGCGGGGACGACCACCCGGCCGCGGCGGACTCCGCGGCGCCGCTCCCCGGCCGCCGTGAGCGCAAGAAGCAGGCCACCCGCGGCGTGCGGCCGGTCCTGGGACCCGGCCCTCGTTTATGTACTTCCGTACACATCATGCGTACACTGGTACACATGACATCCGATGGGGACGGCCGCTCGATGCGCGAGCGCATGCTCGCCGGTGACCTGTACATCGCCGACGACCCGGAGCTGGCCGAGCACAGCCTGCGGGCCATGGACCTGATGGACGCGTTCAACGCGACGTCGGCCCGCGATCCGCAGGAGCGGCGCCGGCTGCTCACCGAACTGCTCGGCGCCGTCGGCGAGGGCACCGAGATCCGGCCGCCGCTGCGGGTCGACTACGGCGGCCACCTCCGCATCGGCGCCCGGTCGTTCGCCAACTTCGGCCTCGTCGCGCTGGACGTCGCACCGATCACCATCGGCGACGACGTGCAGATCGGCACGAACGTCCAGCTGCTCACCCCGACGCACCCGGTCGATCCGGAGCCCCGCCGGGCCAAGTGGGAGGCCGCCGCGCCGATCGTCATCGGCGACAACGTGTGGCTGGGCAGCGGGGCGATCGTCCTGGCGGGGGTCACGATCGGGGAGAACACCGTCGTCGGAGCCGGTGCGGTGGTCACCCGCGACCTGCCGGCGAACGTCGTGGCGGTGGGCAACCCCGCCCGTGTGATCCGCACGATCGAGCCGGGCGCCGGGACGGGCGCACCGGGCACGGCGTGAGCGGTCCCGCGCCGGCCCCGCGGCGGCCCCGGCGGCATGATCCCGGCCGGCGGGACCGGCTGATCGACGCGGCCCTGGCCGTCATCGCCGAGCGCGGCGTCGCCGCGACGACGCACCGGGAGATCGCCCGCGCCGCCGACGTGCCGCTGGGGTCGACGACCTACCACTTCGCCTCCCTGGAGGAGGTCCTCATCGAGGCGTTCACCCGGCACGCCGAGGCGGCGGCCCGCCTCTTCGACGAACGCCTGGGCGCCGCGCGGGACCGGGAGGCGGCGATCGAGGCCGTCATCGCGCTGATCGCGGACGACCTGCTCGGCTCGGAGCGCGACCTCGTCCTGGCCGTGGAGCTGTACGGGGCCGCGGCGCGCACCCCCGCCCTGAAGGCCGTCACCCAGGACTGGATGGCGCGCAGCCGCCGGGCGCTGGAACGCCACTTCGACCCCACCACCGCCCGGGAACTCGACGCGCTCATCGAAGGGCTCGTGCTGCACAGCGCCCTGTCGACCGACCCGATGACGCGCGAGCAGATCCGCCACGCCGTCCGCCGGTACCTGCGCTGACCGCGAGGACGCGGACGAACGCCTGAGGGGCGGATCCCGGCGTCCGGCCCGACCGCGAGGACGCGGGCGGCGGGCGGATCCCCGCTCCTCCCCGGCCCGGCGCGTCAGCGCCCGTCCCGCCCGCCGTGTCCGTCCCGCCCGCCGGCCAGCCAGGTCCGCAGGTCGGCGACCTGCGCCTGCTGGGCGACGATCCCGGTGGACGACGCCACCCGCAGCTCGGGGTGGACGGCGCGGGCCTCCGGCTCCAGGAACTCCAGGATGCCCCACAGGTGGTGCGGGATCATCAGCCGTGCGAACTCGACGTCGAACCGCCTGCCCGCGGGGACCGATCGCAGTTCCGCGACCATCATCGCCAGTTCCTCGTCCAGTTCCTCGACCTCCCGGCGGGCCTCGCGGGGCAGCCGCTGCACGGCCTGCCGCGGGGTGAGCCCGTACCAGTCGCGCAGCCAGCGGGTGAACTGCCCGATCTGGAAGTCCTGGAAGGCGATGATGTTCTCGGAGTGGGTGCGCAGCTGCGGGTCGACGCCGCGACGGAGGTGCAATCGGGACATCTCAACCCCGGCGCGGTGGTGCGGGATCATCTGCGCGAAGAACGCGATCTCCAGCAGATCGCCTTCCAGTTCGGCCAGGGTCTCCCCGAAGTCGTAGGCCCTCGGCGGGGTGGGGTATGGCTGGAGGTCGGAGTCGTGGCCGTGGCGGCTCCGGGGTGCGGCGGCGCGGGATGCGGTCGGCGCGGCGGCACGCGGCGCGGCGACACGCGGCGCGGCGACACGCGGCGCGTCCGGCGCGGCGGCGTTCGGGGCGTTCCGTACGACCGCGACGGAGCCGCCGGGAGAGGTGCTCCAGGCGATCGTGACGGGAACGACGATCGCCCCGACGGCGACGGCCGTGGCGATGGCGATGTTTCGGCGGAGAACGGTCAGGCGCATGCTGCGGGCACCTTTTCTGGGTCGTCTGGACGGGTCGTCTGAACGGTCCGGCCCGCCTGGACGGGCCGCCCGGACGGGCGGCGCGATCAGCGGGATCCGGACGGCCGGCGCGGCGGCCGGGCGGGTGTCCCCGCACCCGTCCGTCCCGCTCGCGGGAGACGGGTGGAGGCCGCACCGTCACGCGTGATCGTCGTGTACCCGTGCTCCGCGCTCAAGCGCGACACGGGGCCGCGCGGACAGGTGGCGGAACCCTGACGCGGGCACGACCGAGGGCGGGCGGGGCGGCCCAGGAGAACGTAAAACGCAGGGCTCGGGATGGCCCCGGCGGATGCAGGCGCCGACCGTGCCTCCACCTCGCGCCGGTGTGCCGCTGGTCCCTGCCGCGGCCGGCCTCCGCCCGCTCACCGCCCTGATCACCGCACCGCGTCCGGCCCGCCCTCCGCGGACCGGACCGCGACGGGGAGCGGCTGCGGGCGCTTGACCGTAGGGCCGTCGCCGTCCGCGGGCCTCCGCCCCCGGTCGGCGGACCCGGTCGGCGGACCCGTGACACTCCAGGTAACCATCTGATTACAAGAAGTCCTCTTCGTGGGCAACGTTCCGCCGACGCGGCAAAAGTGAAACCCTCCCAGTCCCATCGGGTCTCGAGGTGCTCATGTCAGATTCTCCGGGTGAGGAACCCTCCGCCGCCGTCCCGATCGCCCGGACGCCGCGCACGGCGACCGGGCGGGGAGCTCATCGGCGTCCGGCCCGGGTGAGCGCCGGCGCCGTGGCCGCCACCGTGCTGGCCGGGGCGGCCGTCGTCTGCACGGGCGTGCTCGTCCCCACCGGCGGCGCCGAACCGCCCCCGCCTGCGGGGTCAGCCCCCGTCTCCGGCCCCGGCCCCGTCTCCGGCCCTGTTCCCGCCCGGGCGACCGCGGCGCCGCCGTTCCTCCCGGTGGCCGCCGTCCCGACGCCCCCGCCTCCCGGGCCGGCGGTCCGGAAGCACCGCCCCATGGTGCCGGCGAGCGCCCCGGCGCCCGCCCCCCACCCCTTCCGCGTGCCCGGGACCGTGCTCCTGCCGAAGAACGCCGACGAGGTCCGGCCCTCACCGCGCCCGTCCAGGGCGGCGGCCTCTCCCGCCGCGCGTCCGGCCAAGCCCTCCACCGCCGGGCCGGGTCCCGCTCCCCGTCCGGTGCCGGGGCCCGGCCGCGAACCCGATCGCGCACACGACCGGGGACGAGAGCCCGATCGCGAACCCGATCGCGAACGTGACCGGGGGCGAGAGCCCGGCAGGGAGCACCCGCCGGAACGCGAGCGTGAACAGGACGCGCCCTCGCGCCCCGCGACCGCTCCGCCTCCCCCTCCGGCCGCAGATCCGGCCGCAGAGCCGCAGGCGCCGCCTCCCTCTCCGGCCGATCCTGCCCCCCGAGGGACCTGCAGGCTCGGCGTCCGGGCGGACGCGGCACCGCTCACGATCGACGTATGCCTGTGACGGGGCGGACGCGAAGGCGCGCCTTCGCGTCCGCCCCGTCCGGGTGCGCGCCGGAGCCAGAGGCCCGCCGGCCCCTCTCACGCCGGGCCCCGTCCCGCGGGACCGCGGTACATCCGGCCGATCCAGGCGTCGTAGCCGGGCCCGGCGACCCGGTAGTCGTGCCGCCGGTACAGGGCGAAGGCCCGCCGCTTGACCTCGCGCTCGGCGAGGTCGAGATTCGGCGGCAGCGATGTGATCGGGTAACCGCGGTAGGAGATCACCTCGATGTCCGCGGGCGCCGCCTCGGCGGCGAACCGGGCCGCGGCGACATGGTCGGGATGGTCGGGCCGCCGCCCGGCGGGCGGATCCGGGTCCAGGCTGCGCAGTACGGCGGGCCGGAAGGTCCGTATCGCGGCGCGCAGCATGCCCAGCACGTCGGCCCGGCGCAGGCAGGCCGGGCCGGGGGGGACGGCGCGCACGCAGGCCGTACCGGAGCGATCCGCCCACAGCCGCGCCAGCGCGTTCCGGCCTCCGTCCGCGCGGGGGTCGCCCCCGTCGGGCAGCCGGGCGAAGACCAGCTTGATCCGAGGCCGCTCCACGAGCGTGTCCACGGCCACCCGGACCCCGCCCAGGCGCGTCGTCTCGCGCCGCCAGCGGTCAGGGGAGCCGGCGACCCAGGCGTAGGCCGCCCGCACGCCCCGCTCCCGGTCCTCGATGTAGCCGACAGGATCGCGGTCATCCTCCAGCCCGGCCACCGCCTCCCCCGCGGTCAGGTAGACCGTGACGGCGCTCCTCCCCCGGGCGATCCCCCGCAGCAGGTCAGGGCTCATGAACAGCAGATCGTCGTCGGGATGCGCCACCACCTGGAGGGAGGAGCCGCCGCTGTCGGCCGCGTCCGCGTCCTGCAGCAGTGCGCCCGGCCCGTACGCCCGGACCGGCGACAGCATGAGCGGTGGCGCCAGAGCGGCGATCACCGCGATCACGATCACCGTGCGTATGCTGCGCACGCCCCTCATACCGCCCCCGTGGCCCCCGATGTGATCCAAACCTAAAGAGCGGCTTGTCCACTTTTATGACCTATCGGGATGATCTTTTGGGGACGGGATCATTCCACAGGCGGAACCCGGGATGCGACCTGGGGATGACGGATCCTCCCGGGCCGGGAGCGGGTGGCGAAGGGTTCTTCGGACGGGGGAGGGCGTCACGGCGGATGTCCTGGCGCCGCTCAAGGAGGCGGCGGACGCGGCGGCGTCGAGGGCCGCCGCCAGAGCACTCAGGGCGTCTCCGGTACGCGGCTACGATCCGGCCATGAAGAACGCGGAGTTCAACGACCCCCGGCTGGTCGCTGTCTACGACGCCGAGTACGGCTGGGGCCGCGACGACGACTTCTTCCTGTCCGTGGTCGGCGAGACTCCCGGCGCCCGGCTGCTCGACCTGGGCTGCGGGACCGGACGGCTGGCGCTGGGCCTGGCGGCGGCCGGCCACGCGGTCACCGGCGTCGACCCGGCCCGGGCGTCGCTGGAGGCCGCCCGTGCCAAGCCGGGCGCCGAGCACGTGACGTGGATCGAGGGCACCTCGGCGTCGCTGCCGGAGCGGACCTTCGACGTGGCGGTCATGACGAGCCATGTGGCGCAGTTCTTCGTCGAGGACGGCGAGTGGGACCGTGTCCTCGCCGACCTGGTCCGCGCACTGGTGCCCGGCGGCCGACTGGTGTTCGACACGCGCGATCCCGCCGACCGCCGGTGGGAGCGGTGGACCCCGGCCGACTCCCGGCGCCGGGTGCGCCTGCCGGACGGCTGCGAGGTCGAGACCTGGACCGAGGTGACCGCGGTGCGGGACGGTGTCGTCGACTTCACCCACCACTACGTCTTCCCGGAGGAGGAACTCCTCAGCGTCATGACCCTGCGCTTCCGGGCCGAAGGTGAGCTGCACGACTCGCTGCGGAGGGCCGGGTTCGGCGTCGAGCGCATCTACGGCGGATGGGATCGGCAGCCCGTCGGGGAGGGGAACGGGGAGTTCCTCGTCATCGCGCGCAGGTGACAGGCCCGGTGTTCCCGAGGGCGTCCGTGTCGGCGCCACTGCGTGACGGCCGGGCCCCATGGGGTCTTCGGGCAGGACCCCCGAAACGCCCGCTCCCGGGCCCCCTCACGCGCAGCGACCCGACGGGGGGCGGACCGAGTAAGCCGGAAAGGGGCCGGCTGCAGGTCAGCGGTCCTATCAGAGGGCGTTTTGCTGCGTCTGGTGAGATGAAGTCCTCTATGCCCTCGGGCCGACTCGCACGGTTTGCCTCGGTATCCGTATATCCGTCGCCCGGAGCATGATCCCTTCGATACCCGTTTGGTGACGCGATGTGACCGAGATTCCGTCACCCCAGGAACCTCGCGACCGTCGCCACGAACCGGTCGGCGTCGTCGAGCCACGGGAAGTGGCCCGCTCCCGGTTGCACGACGAACTCGGCGTCCGGGAACAACCCGGCGAACTCGGCCGCGACGCCCGGAGGCGTGTTCAGGTCGACCTCTCCGGCGAGCAGCAGCACCGGCGCGCCGAACGCGGCGAGCGCCGCGCGCGTGGCGTCCGGGTCGTACGCCCCCTCGGCGCCGAAGACCGCCGCCGCCTCCCTGTTCCGGCGGCCGTCCTGGGCCGCCTGGTGGGCCTGCGCCGCCGCGTCCCACCGCCCGTGGAAGAAGGGATCGATCGCCTTGCGGTCCGCTTCGGTGGCGTCCCCGGCCATGACGGCCTCAAGGGCCGCGAAGGCGGGCCCGAACCAGGGCTCGTCCCCGCGGAGCCGCGCGACCTGGAGCCGCGACGCCCCGGTGGCGGCGATGCCGACGGCGAAGGTGCTCGGAGTGATCAGAGCGAGCCTGCCGACGCGTTCGGGGTGCCGGGCGGCGTACAGCACCGCGAGGTTCGCGCCGGCGGAGTGCGCGAGCAGGTCCAGCCGGTCGAGGCCGAGGTGCGCGCGCAGGGCCTCGACGTCGCCGACCAGCCGGTCGCAGCGGTAGGAGGCGGCGTCCTCCGGCGTCGCGGACCGGCCGGTGCCCCGAGGGTCCACCATGAGCAGCCGGCGGTGCGCGGACAGGCCGCCGAGCTCGCCGAGGTAGGCGGAGTCCTGCATCGGGCCGCCCGGCAGGCAGACCACCGGGGTGCCCTCTCCGAACACGTGGTAGGCGAGATCGGTTCCGTCATATGCGGAGAAGACAGGCATGGCGAAGATCCTCCCAGCGCCGCGCTTCCACCACAACGAGGCCGGCGGCGTCCGGAGCAGGTGGGCGCCGCGGGGTGTCCACCTCATCTGTTGCTTCTTGACCGTGCGGCGGCTGATGACGTGGTCGACGGTGGCTTCGGCGGTGGCGCTGGAGACGGCCTCGCCGCAGCGGTGGCGTTCGCCGTAGTTGGGGATCTCCTCCTGGTTGCGGTCGATGCAGGTGCGGAACTCGGCCAGCCGGGTGAGGAAGGCACGCTGCCTGTCGTCGGGGGCATCGGCGCACAGGAGCTCGTGGTCCTCAACGAGGTCGGTGAGCACTCCATGGCCCGGCGCAGGGCCTCACCACGAACACCACATGTAGCCGGATGTTCCAACCGGTTCGACAGGTACCGCGGCGCCGGTCAGACGGCGCCGAGCGGGTACAGCCACCGGACGGGGACCCGGACCGTCACCGCCAGCGGCATCTCCACCACCCGGCCGGCGTCGTCGCACAGCTCGCCCCGCACCCGGTAGGCGACGCCCGGCTGCAGGCCGAAGGCGTCGACCTGCTCCGGCGTGAGCGCGAGGTCGACGCCGCCGGACTCCACCACGCGCACCCCCTCGGCCAGGCGCGGGCCGCAGGCGGTGACCGTCATCGTGAAGGTGCCGCCGCGCAGCGGGCCGTACTCCCGGTGGAGTGCGGCGCCCAGGTCGCCGTGCGGGTCGTCGCCGGGTGACAATTCGTCGGGCACGCGCACCAGGTAGGCGGTCCCGGCCACGATGCCGCCGGTGAGCCCGCCCGCGGCGCCCGTCTCCCCCGCGTCGTGCCCGATGGCGCCCGGTCCCGCCGCGGCGGCGCGGCCGGACGGCCAGACGTGCCGGGCCTGTACGGCGGGCGCGCCGGGAGCCGGGAGCCAGGCGGTGGCCTCCAGCCGGTCCAGCCGCCGGTGCACGGCGGCCAGTTCCCGATGGCGGCGCGCGACCGCCCACGGCTCGGAGGAGCGACGACGTCCCGCAGGGACCCGCAGGGAGCCCCGCCACAGCATGGGCAGCGTGAGGATCGCCCAGTAGGCCGCGGTGACGCCGGTCGCCGCCCAGCGGGTCTGCGGCGGGCTTCCGGCGGCCACCATCGTCAGGCCCGCGATCCCGTACAGCGTCCATCCGGCCCGGGTGCCCCACGACCGCCACAGCACCGCCGGCAGCCACATCGCGCAGCCGGTCACCACCCAGGCCCACTCGATCTGCTCCACGGTGACGACCAGCCCGCCCGCGTGCTCGGTCAGGTAGGCGTGGACGGGACGGGTGAAGACCCGCGTCCAGGCGGCGTCGGTCAGCGGTCGCGCGCCGTCCGCCGGCAGCGGCGGGAGCACCGTCGCCAGCCAGGCCAGCGCCGACGCCGCCACGAGGGCGGCCGCTCCGGCGGCGATGACGCCCCGGACCCGGCGCGCGCCGCCGCCGCAACGGCCGCGGGCTCCGCTCCGCGACCGCTCCCGGCGGCTGAGGACACGGTCGGGTGGACGCGGCGGCATGGGCGGCCTCCTCGGGGTCGCGGTCTGCCGTCTCCTCCTGCGCGGCGCGCCCGGAGCCCTTCGCGCGTCCGGGACCGCCTCAGGCGGCCCCGGACGCGCGGGGCGGCGGGGACCCGCGGCGACGACAGACGATTGAAGTCGTTTTAATTACTATACGTCCCTTTTGCGAACTATCTACTTGTTTGGGAGTTGTTTGCTGGTCCGAGGGCGCCGGGCGGCGGACCACGCGGGTCCGCCCGTACGCGCTCGTCACCCCAGCCGGGTGACCCGCTTGAGGAAGACGAGACCGTCGATCAGGCCGAGGTGCGCCGGGTCCAGCGGGAAGTAGGCGAAATCGTGGGAGACGCGCGGGGCGGACGTCGCGACGGCCTCGGCCAGGCTCCGGGCGTCGACGAGGCAGCGGTCCCACGGCAGGGCGGACAGGACGCCCTCGACGGTGTCCGGGGGCGGGACACGGCCGGCCACCGTGCCGAGGGCCGAGGCCAGGAAGGCGTACCGGTCGCCCAGGTGTGCCGCGGTGATCGCCCCCGCGCTCCACCACTCCAGCGGCTGGTCGCCCAACGACATGGAACTCCTGTTGCGCTGCAGGTGGAGGTTGTGGCTGAAGACCAGGGCAGGGCCGTGCTCGGCCACGGCCCGCAGGTTGGCGGCCATCATCGCGTCCCGCAGGCCCGACAGCCTGGCGATCCGCGCCGGGGACGCGTCGGCCATCCCGTCGTGGTAGCGCAGCAGCCCGACGGCGGTGCGCCCGTACAGCGCCGCCCGCTCCCGGTCCGCCGCGCTCAGCCGCGGCACCTGCGTGTCGAGCAGCGCCACCAGGTCGTCGGCGATCACCCGGAGCCGCCGGGCGTCGGCGGACCGGCCGATCGACCGGGACGGGTCCATGACCGTGGCCTCGTCCGTCCACCGCTCGTCCGGACCGAGCAGCGCGTCGAGGGTCTCCCGGGTGCAGGGCAGCGGGCCGTCGAGGAGCCCGTACAGGGCGGTGAGCGCCTGGCGCGGGCTCTCGGCCCAGTACTCCAGCGGCCCGTCGAACCCGAAGAACCGCAGCTTCTCCTCGTGCTCGTCGTTGTAGGCCCGCATCCAGCGCACGAGCCCGCGGATGGCCGCGGGCGCGCCGAAACCGTGGCTGAAGCCGCGCTCCATGACGTCGTCGAGCGCGCCGGCGCCCGTCGTGATGTGGTCGTCGACCACGAGGCCCCTGAGGCAGTCGCTCTCGATGGCGAACGACCGGTAGCCCTCGTGCTCGACCAGGTACCGGAAGAGCTCGTTGCGCAGTTCGCCGAACTCCTCCACGAAGTGCCTGGCCTCCCCCAGACCGAGCAGCAGGGGCTCGGCGGGAAGCGACCGCAGAAACGCCGAGACTCCCGCGCCGTCGAACGGCCTGGCCATGTTCCCGATGTCCATGCCTTCAACGGTATCGTTGAACGATATGGTTTAAAGTTTCCCCGTGACGTTCCCGCTCCACCGGGTCTAACCTTCAAACGGCGAGACATCCCGGCGATCGGCGGCCCGGCGCGGGGGCACCGCTGCACCGCCGAGGCGCCTCACCGTCCCCCGCCGGATCGATTCAGCCAGTCGGTGACCGTCGCGACGTAGTCGCGCGTGTTCGACAGGGGCAGGAGGTGCCCGGCCGACGGGAATGCGCGGTACGCCCAGTCCGGCCGGCGGGCGACCAGGTCTCCGGCGGTGGCCGCGGTGATCAGCTTGTCCTGCGCCCCGGTCAGCAGCAGCGTGGGCGCGCCGAGCCGGTCGATCATCCGGTGGACCGTGCTCCGGCTGACGTAGAGGGCGGAGATCACCGAGGTGAAGGCCGCGACGGCGTCACCGAGGCGGCGCGGGTCGGTGGCCCGCAGTTCGTCGCCCAGTAAGGCCAGCATCTCGGGTGAGAGCCGTTCGAGGTCGTCACCGACCACGCTGCCGGACCAGGCACCGGGATCGGCGTAGGCGCGCAGCTTGGCATCGATGATGCGCCGACCGGCCACCCGCAGCGCGCCCCGCAGCAGCCCGGGCCCGACCACGAGCAGCGGGCGGCCCGCAACGCGCCAGAAGACGACCTCGTCCGGCGCGAGCGGACCGGGCAGCGCCGGACAGGCCAGGACCAGACGATCGACCCGCTCCGGCGTGCAGGCCGCGAAGTGCACCGCGACCAGGCCGCCCATGGACCAGCCGTGGGTGACGGTGGCTTCGAGCCCCATGCGGCCGGTGAACGCGCGCAGGAAACGCGCGCTCGGCCCGGCCGTGGACGCGCGCGGGTGCGGTGATCCGGTGTGGCCGAAGACCGAGCCCGGCAGGTCGGGCGCGATCACCGGAGCGTGGGCGCCCAGCTCGGCGATGGCGTCCATCCACATCGACGCACTGGCGGCCATGGGATGGATCAGCAGGTGGGTGGGCCCGCCCTGGTCCTCGCCGGCGCTCAGGTAGTGGACCTCGGTGCCGGCGACGTCGATCACCCGGCTGTGGACTCCGGCCCACCGCGGGCAACGTTCACCCCAGTCCGCATACCGCACTCCTTCAGCCTGCCGCACCGGCCCCCGGGGCGCGGACCCGATTCCCCCACCGACTGCACCGTCCGGGAAATCCACCGCACGGGTCTGGCGGGGCCCGCCGTGGCGGGTCACCATGGCGGGATGGCCGAACCCTCATCGATGGCCGAACCCTCACCGGCCGGGTCCTCAGCGGCCGCCGGACGCCCACGGGCCGCGGCGGTGCTCCTGCTCACCGCCGCGCTGCTCGCCGGCTGCACGACCGGAGCGGCCGCGCCGCCGCGGGAAGGGCCCCCGGCTCCGGATCCGCACAGCTCCGCGAGCGGCCGGACGACCCCGTCCGCCGCGCACGCCGCTACCCTGGCGAGCCTGCGCAAGGTCGACGACCACCCGCTGTGGACCATGCGCTACCAGGGCGGCTACGACCGCCTGGCGGAGCTCGCGCCCGAACCGACGCCGACCGGTTTCGGATGCTCGCTGTTCGCCGCGCACGGCGACCCCGCCGCCCCGGTGTTCGGCCGCAACTTCGACTACGCCCACCAGCCCGCGCTGCTGCTGTTCACCGCGCCGCCGGACGGCCACGCGTCGGTGTCGATGGTGGACGTCTCCTACCTCGGCCTGACGTCCGAGGCCGACTTCACCACCGCCGCCGGCCGCGAGGCGCTGCTGAAGGCCCCGCTGCTGCCGTTCGACGGCATGAACGCCAAGGGCCTGGTCGTGGGCATGGCCACCGTCCCGGCGTGGGAGCCGGGCTCCGACCCCGCGCGACGCACGGTGGGCAGTGTCCGCATCATGCGGCTGGTGCTGGACGGGGCCGCGACGGTGGACGAGGCCGTCGCGGTCTTCGGACGCCACAACGTCGACCCCTCCGACAGCCCGCCGCTGCACTACATGGTCGCCGACGCCGCCGGCCGGTCGGCGATCATCGAGTTCGTCGGCGGCGAGATGGTGGTGCACCGGGGGCGGGGTCCCTGGCAGGCCATGGTGAACTTCACCGTCACCGGCTCCACCGAGCAGAGCCGGCAGGCCGACCACCGCTACCGCACGGCCGCCGGGGCGCTGGAGGCCGCCGGAGGCAGGCTGCCGGCGGACCGGGCCATGGACCTGCTCGCCCGCCTCAGGCAGGGCCACACCCAGTGGTCGATCGTCTACGGCGGCAGGAGCGGCGAGGTACGGCTGGCCACCGGCCGCAGGTACGGCACCGTGCACGAGTTCCGGCTGCCGATGGGCTGAAGTCCGGTGCCGGGCCGAAGGGCCGCCGTCACCGGCGCCGCCGCCCGTCACCACGCCGGGGCCCTGCCGGCCCGCCGGGGCCCCGCCGGCCCGCCGGGGTCCGCGGAGCCCCGGCGGGCCGGTCGGGCAGACTGACCCGATGGCATGGAGCGACGACGCGGCGACCGTCCACGCGTGGGCCGCCCTCGGCGGCCGGAACGGACCGGCCGGAGCGGTGTCCTACGAAGGGGCGGGCGGCGTGCTGGCCTCCCGCCTCCCGGTCCGCGAACTGGCGCGGGCGAGCGTGGGCGTGTGCTCGCTGGCCGCCGCGGAACTGCTGGCACGGCGCAACGCCGTACCGGTCCCCGCGGTGCGGGTGCGGGAGGCGGCGGTGGCCACGGCGTTCACCAGCGAACGGCGCCTGCGGATCGGCGGGCGGGCCCCGACGTCCTTCGCCCCGCTCTCCGGGTTCTGGCGCGCGTCCGACGGCTGGGTGCGCACCCACGCCAACTACCCGCACCACCGCTCCCGGCTGCTGCGCGCCCTGGACCTCGACGACGCCGGGGACGACCGGGCGCTGACCGAGGCGCTGGCCGCGCGGATCGCGACGCGGCCGGCCCGGGAGGTCCAGGAGACCGCCTACGCGGCCGGCGGCCTGGCCGTGGCCGTGGCCGTCCCCTCCCCTGCCGCGGTCCACCCGCTCGCCGAGATCCGGGCCGCCGGCGGGAGCGGGCCGCGGGTCCTGCCGGCCGCGCCGCTGCCGGCCGGCGGGGTACGGGTGCTGGACCTGACCAGGGTCATCGCCGGCCCCGTCGCGACGCGCACGCTCGCGCTGCTGGGGGCCGACGTGCTGCGCGTCGACCCTCCCGGCATCCCGGAGGACGCCGACTCCCACGCCGACACCGGCATGGGCAAGCGCTCGACGCTGCTGGACCTGTCGCTCCCCGAGGACCGGCGCGCCTTCGACGGCCTCCTGGGCGCGGCCGACGTCGTGGTCACCGGCTACCGCCCCGGCAGCCTCGACCGGTACGGCCTGGCCCCCGACGCGCTGCTCGCACGGCGCCCGGGCCTGATCGTCGCCCAGTTGTGCGCCTGGGGCTGGACGGGGCCGTGGGCCGGCCGGCGCGGCTTCGACAGCCTCGTCCAGGCGGCGAGCGGCATCGCCGCGATCGAGTCGGCGGCCGACGGCCGCCCCGGCGTGCTGCCCGCCCAGGCCCTGGACCACGGGACCGGCTACCTGCTCGCGGCCGCGATCCTGCGGGCGCTGAGCGACCGGCAGCTCACCGGGGAGGGGGGACTGCTCCGGCTCTCCCTGGCGGGCACCGCCTCCTGGCTCCTGCACGGCGTCCCCCGCGCGCCGGCGGAGGACGGCTCCTACGATCCGCGGCCCTGGCTGGCCGAGACCGCCTCGCCGTACGGGGCGCTGCGCCACGCTCTGCCCCCGGTCGCCTACGACGGCGCACCCCGGACGTGGAGCCGCCCGCCGGGCCGGTGGGGAGGCGACCCGCCCGCCTGGGCCGGGCGCCCGGGCGGACCCGGCTGATCGGCGGTGGGCCGGGCGCCCGAGCGGAACGGGTCGATCGGCGACCGGCGGGGCCCGGCGGCGGCGCCCCGCCATGCCGTGGACCGGCACGCCGCCGCCTCCGGTGAAGCCGGCCGGGCCTACCGGTCCGCGAAGCCGTCCAGGGCGGCGCGGACCGCCTTGCCCATCGTGCCGCTGCCGGTGTGGCCCGAGTCCTCCACGACGACGAGCCGCGCCTCGGGCCAGGCCCGCGCCAGCTGCCAGGCGGTCCGCAGCGGCGAGCCCAGGTCGAAGCGGCCGTGGATGAGCACGCCGGGGATGCCGGCCAGCCGGTGCGCCTCGCGCAGCAGCACCCCCTCCTCCAGCCAGGCGGCGTTGGAGAAGTAGTGGCTGCAGATGCGGACCAGGGCCAGCAGGTCGGCGGGCGGGCGGTCGCTGTAGGCGTCCGGCTTGCCGTTGACCTCCAGGGAGATGACCGTGTCCTCCCACGCCGTCCAGTCGTGGGCGGCCTTGGCCCGCACCGCGGGGTCGGGATCGGCCACCAGGCGCGCGTAGGCCGCCAGCAGGCCGAACAGTCCGTCCGGGTCGTCCGGGTCGCCCGGATGGTTCAGGCCGTCCGGGCGGTTCAGGGAGCGGTCGCCGCGGCCGGCCGCGGAGGCGCCGTCGCGAAAGCGCTCCCACTGCTCGGGGAAGAACCGCCCAACGCCCCGGTAGAGCCAGTCGATCTCGGAGCGGCGGGTCATGGTGACGCCGCACACCACCATCTCCGACACCCGCTCGGGATGGGCCTGCGCGTAGGCGAGCATCAGCGTCGACCCCCACGACCCGCCGTACAGCAGCCACCGGTCGACGCCCAGGTGCTCGCGCAGGCGTTCCATGTCGGCGACCAGGTGAGCGGTGGTGTTGGCGGTCAGGTCGGTGGCGGGGTCGGCGGCGTGCGGCAGGCTCCGGCCGCAGTTGCGCTGGTCGAACAGGATGACGCGGTAGCGCTCGGGGTCGAAGCCGCGGCGCTGGTTCGGCGTGCAGCCCGCGCCGGGACCGCCGTGGACGACGAGTGCGGGTTTGCCCGCGGGGTTGCCGCAGGCCTCCCAGTAGACGAGGTGGCCGTCGCCGGTGTCGAGGTGGCCGTGGTCGTAGGGCTCGATGGGTGGATACATCGCCCCAAAATACAATAGCGCTGTCATATCTGCGGGGTGCGGCCCGGCGCCCGCCCTGCGGCGGGGCGGACGCGGGGACGGCCGGGTCATCCTCATCGAGCACGCTTCCCCCGGCGAGCGGGTCAAAGAAGCGTGAGCGCCTTGGCCAGAGCCGGGTCGCGCCCCGTGGCCAGGTCGAGGGCGGTCATGGGGGCGTAGTGGTCGACCGGTACGCCGATCGTGTCGATGATCTCGCGGGCGGGGCCGAGGTGCCGGACCTTGGGCAGGATCAGGACGCTGCCGTCGTCGAGGAGGTACCCCTCGCCGGGGCCGGAGACGGCCCCGGCGGTGCGGGTCCCGACGAGGGTGCCCAGGCCGTTGCCCTTGACCGCCGCGCTGAAGTCGTCGCAGGCCGAGGCGCACGCGCGGTCGGTGAGGACGATCAGGCGCGAGCCGAGCAGCGGGACGCCGTCGTCGGTCCGGTTGGGCACGCAGTCGCCCTTGAGCGGGCAGAAGTAGCTGGTGACCTTGCCGTGCGCGAACGCGCCGAGCAGCCGGGTCACCTCGCGAGGCGACCCGCCGCCGTTGCCGCGCAGGTCGAGGACCACCGCCTTCGGCCTGCCCTTCAGCTCGGCGATGACCTCGTCGGCGGCGCCTTCGTGAAATCCGGGCAGCCGGACGTGGACGGCGCCGCCGGGGAGCGTCGTGGACGTCACCTTCGGGGGCCGCCGGGTGATGGGGCCCTTCCTGAGCTCGACGGTGCGGGTCCGTCCCGTCGTGGGGCGCTTGAGCGTGAGCCGTACCGGGTCGGCGGCGAAGAGGTCGATGATGCCGTGGTTGACGGTGTCCCCGATGACCGTCGGCACGCCGTTGACCTTGACCATGATGTCGCCGGGCCGGATGTCGGCCTTGGCGGCGGGGCTGCCGGGCAGGACCCGGGTGATGAACAGCGGCGGCCGGGCCGCCGGGTCGAACCGCGGGCCCTGCTCGGCCGACACGCCCGCGATGCCCATCCCGACCGGCTCGCCCTGCGGTGGCGGGGTCGGCTCGACCCAGCGGGCGTGGTTGTCGTGCAGTCCGGCGACCATGCCGGTGATCGCGGCGCGCAGCGCGGCGGGGTCACCGGTGCCGAGGACCTTCGCGAAGGCGGCCCAGTCGGTGTCGCGGTTCCCGGTCAGGGCGGGCGACCGCAGGTCGGCCCGGTCGGCGCCGCGCCGCACCAGATCCTGGGTGTAGGCGGCCAGGGCGCTCTTCAGCAGCGCCCGGGGATCCATGACCGGGCCGCTGTGGTAGTTGTCCAGCACGCAGAAGTACGCCTGCCGGAGCGTGTTCACCGAGGTCGCCGGCGCCGATCGCGGCGGTGGCCCCGTGACGGCGGCGCAGCCGGCGCCCGGGGCGGAGACCGGTTGGAGGACCGGGGCGGAGACCGGTTGGAGGACCGGGGCGGAGACCGGTTGGAGGACCGGGGCGGAGACCGGCGGGAGGGCCGGCGCGGACGCGGACATGGAGCAGGCCGTCACCAGTACGGCGGCGCACAGTGTTCTGATCATGGCCGCCAGCATGGCCGGAGGCGGGTTGCACGGCCGTGAACGCACCCGTTAACACCGCTGTCACCGCCGTTCGTGTAAGAACGTCGGCATGCGGGTTCTGGTGGTCGAAGACGAACGCGATCTGGCCGATCTCGTGGCGGTGGGACTGCGCCGCCACGCCATGGCCGTCGACGTGGCCTATGACGGAGCCGCCGCGGTGGAGCGGCTGGCGGTGCACGACTACGACGTCCTGGTGCTGGACCGGGACCTGCCCGAGGTGCACGGCGACCTCGTCTGCCGTGAGCTGGTGGCGCGCGGGAGCCGTACCCGGATCCTGATGATGACGGCGGCGGCGTCGGTGCCGGAGCGGGTGGCGGGCCTCGGCATGGGGGCCGACGACTACCTGCCCAAGCCGTTCGACTACGCCGAGCTGGTCGCCCGGGTGCGGGCCCTGGGACGGCGCAGCCGGGCGCAGGCGCCACCGGTGCTGACCCGGCACGGGATCGTGCTCGACACCCACCGGCTGCAGGCCTCGCGGGACGGCCGGCACCTGCACCTGTCGCTCAAGGAGTTCGCCGTCCTGGAGGTGCTGATGCGGGCGGACGGCGCGGTGGTGAGCTCCGAACGGCTGCTGGAGGAGGCGTGGGACGAGCACACCGACCCGTTCACCACGGTGGTGCGGGTCGTCGTCAGCCGCCTGCGGACCAAGCTGGGCGACCCGCCGTGCATCCGGACGGTCCCCGGCGCGGGATACCTGCTGTGACGACGATCCGGGTACGGCTCACGCTGATCTACTCGGGACTGTTCCTGCTGACCTCGGTCGTGCTGCTGGTCACGGTCAACCTCCTGCTGCGCCGGGCGCTGTCCACGCGGATCGCGCGGCTGCCCGAAGTGGCGGTGGCCCCGGCGGCGCCGCCGCCGGGGGGGCAGGGGGGGCCGGTCGAGCGGTTGCCGCACCGGTCGCCGCTGCCCGATCTGGTGGAGGACGTGATCGGCTACCAGTGGGAGGTGACCGGGCTGACGGTCGGGGTCCTGACACTGGTCTCGCTGGTCGTCGGATGGCTGGTCGCCGGGCGGATCCTGCGGCCGATCCACCGGATCACCGCCACCGCGCAGCGGCTGTCCCTGTCGACCCTGCACGAGCGGATCGCCCTCAGCGGGCCGCAGGACGAGCTGAAGGAACTGGCCGACACCTTCGACGCGATGCTGGACCGGCTCGAACGCTCCGTCGAGGGGCAGCGCCGGTTCATCGCGAACGCGTCCCACGAGCTGCGGACCCCGCTGGCCGTCCAGCGGGCGGCGATCGAGATCGGCCTGCCCCAGGACGTCGGCGAGATCCGCGACACGCTCCTGCTCCACAACCGCCGCGCGGAGAACCTCATCGACGCCCTGCTGGTCCTGGCCCAGGCCGAACACGGCCTGGACGACAAGAGCCCGGTGGCCCTGGACCAGGTGGTACGGCTCGTCGTGGCCGAAGGAGGTTCGCCCGGCGTCACCGTGACGGTGCAGGCCGAGCCGTTCGTCGTCGAGGGGGACCCCGTCCTGCTGAACCGGCTCGTCACCAACCTCCTCGACAACGCGGTCCGCTACAACCGTCCCGGCGGAACCGTCGAGGTGACGCTCTCCGGCGGGGTCCTGACGGTCCGCAACACCGGCCCGCACGTGCCCCGGGAACGTTTCGGCGACCTTTTCGAGCCCTTCCGGCGACTGCACACGACGCGGGGGCAGGGCGCCGGGCTCGGGCTGTCGATCGTCGCGTCGATCGCGAGGGCGCACGGGGCCGACGTGCGGGCGAGCCCCCACCCGGGGGGAGGGCTGGAACTCGTCGTGAGTTTCGCGGGATAGCGGATGCGCCGCCTGCCCGTGCCGCCGCCTCACCGATCCCGACGACGGAAAAGGGGCGTCGAATCGCGGGCGGCCCTCTGACGGGAAGATTCACAGGACCGGTTTCGGGCCGATCCGATACAAGGGCCGCCGCACGTCCGGAAACCGCATCAGGAATTGCGCCGGATTCACGCTCCCCGGGCGGCCCGGCATGCCTGACGAGCCCGGACGACTCGGAATTCCGCCGTTTCTCCGGCGCGGTCCAGTCATGTCCAAGCGCCTTCCATGTGCATTCCAAGAAGCCGTTTCTACGGTCGTGGTGAAAGTTCGTTCCGACCACACAGACGGAGGAAGACAATGCGCATCCGACGCATCGCGGCGGCGGCCGCGGCCACGCTCGCCACCTCGATCATGCTCGCCGGACCGGCCGCCGCCCAGGACGACCCGATCGAGTCCCTGGACCCCGGCACCGACTACGTCACGCTGGAGCTGGTCAGCATCTACTGCGTCAAGAACAGCGAGGGCGACCACGACGAGGCGTACCTGAAGATGGGCCGGGGGAAGGTGTGGCCGAGATCCGGGAAATACCAGACGATGGGCACCGGCTACACCCGTTCGCTGGAGGACGCCAACGGCATCGAGGCGTTCCGGTTCCCCAAGTACGCCATGAAGTCCTTCTCGCTGTGGGACTACGACACCACGAGCGGGGACGACGCCCTCGGCACCTTCGACGCCTTCGGCGCAGAGTACGGCACCACGCAGACCAAGTCCCTTTCCGGGAGCGAGGGCGAGTACACCATCACGTACCGCGTGGTGGACACCGGGGAATGACCTGACCGCCGCCTGACACGCGGCCGAAAGAACCGGTTCCCCCGCCCCCGGGCCGGGGGCGGGGGAACCGGTCCGTCACCCGGTCCGTCACCCGGTCCGGGGAAACGAAGGGCCGGCCACCCGCGGCGACCTGCCGCCCGGGTGGCCGGCCGAGCCCCTGGCCGCCGTCAGCCCCCCTCCGGCGTCTCCGAGGCGGTGACGCCGGAGGGGGGCGTCCCCGCTCAGCCCAGCCGGAAGCGCCCGACCAGCTCCCGCAGCTCGTCGGCGGTGCGGGCCACCTCCCCGCTGGCCTGCTCGGCTTGGAGCGCGCCCTGCAGGGATCGGTCGCCGGCCGACGCCACTTCGCTGATGTCGTGGGCGATCCGGTCCGATCCCGTGGCGGCGTCGGTGATCCCGCGGCTCATCTCCTGGGTGGTGGCGGTCTGCTCCTCCACGGCGCTGGCGATCGTCGTCTGATACTCGTTGATCTTCGCGATGACGTTGCTGATCTTGTCGATCACCTCGACCGCGCCCTCGGTGTCGCGCTGGATCGCCGCGACCCGGGTGCTGATGTCGTCGGTGGCCTTGGCCGTCTCCTGCGCCAGTTCCTTGACCTCGCCGGCGACCACGGCGAAGCCCTTGCCCATCTCACCGGCACGGGCGGCCTCGATGGTGGCGTTCAGGGCGAGCAGGTTCGTCTGCTCGGCGATGGAGGTGATCAGCTTCAGCACCTGCCCGATCTGGGCCGACGACTCGCCCAGGGCCGCGATCGTCCGGGTGGCCCGCTCCGCCTCGCTCACCGCCGATCCGGCGATCCGCGCCGCCTCGCTGGTGCTCTGGGCGATCTCCCGGATGGACTGCCCCATCTCCTCCGAGCCGGCCGCGACCGTCTGCACGTGGCGGGAGACCTCTTCCGACTGCGCGGAGGCGGCGCGGGTACGGGTGCTGGTGTCGTTCACCGCTCCGGCGATGCCGCTCGCCACGGTGGTCAGCTCCGCCGACGCGCCGGCCAGCGTGGCCGCGCTGCCCGAGATCTGGCGCATCGACGCGCTCAGCGCCTCGATCGCCCCGTCCAGCCCGGCGGCCATCCGGCCGAACTCGTCGGCGCTGGACACCTCCGAGCGGACGGTCAGGTCGCCGGAGGCCAGGGCGGTCACCACCCGGCCCACCCGCTCGATCGGCCGGGTGATCGACCTCACCAGCGGGACCGACAGCCCCACCAGCAGCGCCGCGGCGGCGAGGGCGACCACGATCGAGAGCGTCCGCATGAACGCGACCATGTCGTGCAGTTCGCTCTGAGCCTGCTCGGTGCGCGGGCCGAGCTCCTCCTTCAACGCGTCCAGCGGCGTGTCGATGAGGTCGTTCTGCGCGTGGATGTCGTCCATCCGGCCCTGCATGGAGGCCGGATCGCGCTGGGCCGCGGCGACGAACGCGGTCATGAACCGGTTCATCGGCTCGACGTTGCGGCGCACCTCCTCGAACTTCGCCTCCAGATCGGCGGGCAGCTCCAGCTCCTCGAAGGCGGCCACCGCCTTGTTCAGGCTGTCGATGTCACCGGGCACCTCCTCGTCGACCAGCTGGCCGATGTCGCTGCCGCCGAGTGCGAGATAACCGCCGACCTTCAGCTCGACCGCGCGGGTGTCCAGGTGGTTGAGCGCCGCGGTGGCGGCCTCCAAGGTGCTGACCAGCTCGGACTGGTGGCTGAGTTTGTCCTGACTCACCGCGCCGATGCCGGCGACGGTGCCCAGGCTGAGCATGCCGACGGCGACGATGAGTCCCAGCCGCTTCGCCACCCCCAGGTCGGATAGCCGTACCACGAATGTCTCCTCAGGTCTAAAAAATTGATATACGACCTTTTTTCGGCAGATGGCCGTGCATCCTGAGGAGTCCTGAAGCGGTGAGCGGCGAGCCGCCCGCACCCCCGCCCGGCGGCGCCGTCCGGCCGCACGCCGTGCTCACGCCGTGTTGTCGGTGACGGTCGGTAACATCGGCGTCCTGACGACGAGGAGGCCGCCATGACCCATCTTCTGAGCGTTCCCGTGCTGGTCACCACGGATCTGCCGCCGCAGACGGACCTGGCGGTCTTCGGGCGCGTGCTGGCCGGCGCGGTCGCCGCCCTGCCCTCGCCCACCGGCGCGCCCTACCCCGGCCACCTGCACGGCCGGGTGTTCTGGCTGGACCGGCCGACGCCCCCGGCCGATCCCGCGGCCCCGGCCCCGGCCCCGGCGGACCTGCGCTTCGCCGCACTGCTCGGGTTCCTGTCGGCCGCACCCGAGACCTCGCGCCTGACGGCCAGGGACGTGCTCGCCGCCGCCCGCACGGTGATCACCACGGCCGTCGCCGCCGCCTACGGCGACCTGGGCAGCGCACCCGCGGTGCTGGCCATCCGCGCCCAAGACGTGCGCGAGCGCACCCCCGCGACCGCCCTCACCGTGGCGACCCCCGACGCCGACTCGTCCCTGATCCGGGCCGCCCGCACGCAGCTGGCAGGCTGAACCGCCCGCCCCGCGGGAGGCGGGACGGGCGGGCGGTCCGTCGGGAGGGCCGGACGGGGCCGGGTCAGTCGTCGTCCTGCCCGGCGTCCTCGGGGTCGGCCGCCACCGGGACGATCTTTCCGGTCGCGGCGTCGACGGCGATCGTCCGCTCGGCGCCCTTGCCGTCGACGACCTCGACCTCCCAGGTGGCGGCCCCGCCTTCGGCCTCCAGCTCCAAGGAGACGACCCAGCCGCCGCTCACCTGGGACAGCGCGGTCCTGTGGGCCTGCTCCGCCGACACGGCGGGCTTGACCGCGGGAGCCGCGTCGTCATCGGCCTGCGGCGCCGGTGAGACCGACGCGGCCGGCGCCGCCGCGGCCGGGCCGGCCGCATCCCGCTCGGCGAAGGCGACGCCTCCGCCGACCACGAGAGCGGCGAGGGCGAGACCGGAAAAGACGATCACTGGCTTGCGCATCAGGGTTTCTCCGTGTTCGTGGGAAGAGTTCGTGAGAGGGGCCCGTGAAAGATCGGCGAGAAGGGTCCGCGGGAGCGACCCGCGGGGCCGCGGCCCCGGTGCGTTCCCGCCCCGGCCTGCCGCGATCCGCACCGACCCTCCGAGACTGCCCTGCCGGGCGATAGCGGGATGCTGCGGAGTCCCTAACGAATCGTTAAGCCGCCCCCGGACCGAGGTCGAGGGTCACCTCGGCTCCCCCCGGAGGCGCGGAGCCGACCCGCAGCCACCCGCCCGAGTCCTCCGCCGTGCGGCGTGCGATGTCCAGCCCCAGACCGGTGGACGCCCCTCCGCTCACCCCGCGGCCCAGCGGGGCCGGATCGGGGAAGCCGGGCCCCCGGTCGGCGATCACGAGCCGGGCCCCGCCCTCCGGCCGGGCCCGCAGCACGACGGCGAACGGCGTGCCGTCGGGGGTGTGGGCGAACACGTTCTCCAGCAGCAGGTCGACGCAGGCCGCCAGCTCCGGCCCGCTGACCCCCACGGCGATCGGCCCGTCGGCGAGGTCGGACCGCAGCGGCCGCTCCTGGTCCTCCGCCAGCGCCGACCAGAAGGCGACCCGCTCGGCGACCACCCGGGCCGCGTCGCAGCCCCGCGCCCCGTCCCGGTCGAACCGGCGCGCCTCCCTGATGACCTGGTCGACCATCCGCTCCACGCCGGCCACCGCCTGCCCCACCCGGGCCGCCTCCTCCTGGTCGCGCATCATGTCGACCTCCAGCCGCAGCGCCGCGACCGGCGTGCGCAGCCGGTGCGACAGGTCGGCCACCGCCTCACGCTCGTGGGCGAGCAGCTCCCGGATCCGGGCGGCCAGGTGGTTGAGGGCGGCGCCGACCTCGCGGACCTCCGGCGGGCCCGCCGGCTCCACCCGGGCGGCCAGGTCGCCCCGGGCCAGCCGCCGGGAGACCTGCGCGACCTGCCCGACCGGCCCCGTCAGCGAGCGCGCGAGCCGGTCGGCGACGGCGAGGCCGACGGCCAGCAGCGCCAGCCCGATCAGGCCGAGCACCAGCCACGCCCACCCGACGCCCTGCCGCAGCCGGTCGGCGGCGACGAACGCGCGCACCACCGCGGGACCGCGCGCCCCGCCCTGCACCGCGATCAGGATCTCCCTGCCCTGCGGGGTGTCGACGGTGAGGCTGCGCCCGCGCGCGGCCAGTTCCACTCCGGGGCCCCGGGGCGCGGGAACCCCGACGAATCCGTGGCCGGGCAGGAAGACCGTGATCGGCACACCGCCGGAGCCCCGCGCCTGCCGTACGGTGGCCTCCAGGGCCTCGCGTCCGCCCAGGGCGGCCGCGGTGGCGACCGACTGCGCCCAGGTGGTCGCGGCGGCCGTGGCCCGCTCGGCCGCCAGCGTCCGCACCAGCGCGGCCAGCGGCACCAGGAAGGCGATCAGGACCAGCGAGGTGGTCGCCACCGCGAGCAGGGCCAGGCGTCGCCTCATCGCGTGCCCCTCACGCGTCGCCTCATCGCGTGCCCCTCACGCGTCGCCTCATCGCGTGCTCCTCACGCCCCCGGGTCGACGAGCTTGACGCCGACCCCGTGGACGGTCTGCAGGTAGCGGGGCCGGTGGGCGCTCTCACCGAGCTTTCGGCGCAGCCACGACAGGTGGACGTCCACGGTCTTGTCCCCGCCGCCGTAGGCCATCCGCCACACCTCGGCCAGCAGCTCCCGTTTGGAGACGACCTGGCCGGGCCGGGCCGCCAGGTAGCGCAGCAGGTCGAACTCCCGGGGCGTCAGCTCCAGGCGCACCCCGTCCAGGAACGCCTCCCTGCCCGCCTCCTCGATGAGCAGCCCGCCCACCCGCACCGGCGCCGCCTCGGCCCCGGCGGCGCGACCGCGACGCAGCACCGCCCGGATCCGCGCGTCCAGCTGGGCCGCACCGAACGGTTTGACGACGTAGTCGTCGGCTCCGGCGTCCAGCGCCCGGACGATCTCCGGCTCGGCGTCGCGCGCGGTCGCCACGATGACCGGGACGGCGCTGACGGCCCGGAGCATGCGCAGCACCTCGCAACCGTCGAGATCGGGAAGGCCCAGGTCGAGCACGACCAGATCGGGGCGGTCCTCCAGCGCCCGGGTCAGCCCCGCCATCCCCGCGCCCACCGAGGTCACGGCATGGCCGTGGCCGCTCAGCGCGCGGGTCAGCGCCGAGCGCACCCGGGCGTCGTCCTCGACGAGCAGCAGGTGGACCACGGCGACACGCCCGCCTCTCCGAGAACGGCGATGATTCCGACGAGGAGGGGAAGTTCCCCGTGGAACGCGGACGACACCGAAGGGCGGCCGATCGATGCGGACGGGCAGGCGGATGACGGCACCGGACGGGGCGACCGGAGCGGCGCACCCCCGCACGCGGCGCGGCATACGGCGTGACCCCGCATCGCCGACGCGCCTGCGCGCGAGCCTGCGCGCGAGCCTGCGCGCACTGCCGGCCGTGGGCGGCTGGCTCGCGGCCTCCGCCGCCGCCACCGCCGCCGGCCTGTGGGCCCTGTCCCTGGCAGGCGCCGGCCTGACCGGCCAGGCCGTCCGCTCGATGACCCTGCAGGAGGTCGAGCAGGCCCTGGCCACCGCCTCGGCGGCCCCGGCCGTCCCGCCTGCCGCCGCGGACGGGCCGTACGCGGCCACCGGAGGCTTCTCCTACGCCGAGGGGTCGGTGACCGCCGCCTGCGACGCGGGCCGGGCCCTGCTGCTGTCGTGGACGCCCGCCCCGGGCCACGGCGTCGAGGAGGTCGAGCGCGGCCCCGCTCCGGCCGCATCGGTGGTCTTCGAATCCGACGACCGCACGACCACGGTCACCGTGACGTGCCCGTCCGGAGCGCCCGCCGCCGAGGCCCGCTCCGCCGCCGAGCACGACGACTGACCGCGCGGCGGCGGAGCGGAGCGGGACCCCGGCGGGTGCGGGCCGCCCTTCAGCCCTGCGGGGCGTACGGCCTCAGGGAGCGGGGCTCGTGATCCGGGTCAGAAGGCGGGGGTCGCGGTCGGGGTTCGGCCGGGCTCAGACGGCGGGGCGGTCGCCGTGGAGGACCCCGTGGGGGTCGCGGTGGGGGTCGCTGTGGGAGTCGCCTCCGGGGGGACCGTCGGGGTCGCGGTCGGCATCGCCGTGGGCGTCGTACTGGGCGTGGGGAGCGGGGTCTGCGGCGGCGTGGGGCAGGGCGCGGGGGTCCGCCACGTGACCGCGCCGGGCGGCCACTGCCGCTGGTACCACCAGCCGCGCCGGTCCTTCCTGGCCGGCCGGGACAGGTCGTAGACGTAGGCGGCCGTGGCCGATGCCCCGTCGGCCCCGCCGGTCCCGCCGCGCGTCGCGGTCAGGGCCACCCAGTCGTCCCGGCGGATCCGGCCGTCGCCGCGCCTGCCGGCGACGACGCGGGTGTCGTCGGTGAGCGCGTACACCTGCTCGAACCCGTCGGCGCTGCGCACCGTGAGCGAGCCGTCGGACACGGCGGTCGCCTGCCCGGTCTGGGCGAAGACCGTCGTGAACACGCACGGATCCGCCGTGCCCACCACGAACTCGCCGTGCGCCGCGCCCGCGAACTCCAGCGGGTGCACGGTGGGCAGCGGGGGCACGGGCGCCGGCGCGGGAGGCAGGGGGACGGCGGTCCGCCCGGGGCCGGTCGGGCTCGCGGTCGGGTCCGGCGCCGCGGTGCCGGACGGCGGCGGGGCGGGCGTGCCCGTCGGAGCGGACGTGCCCGTCGGAGCCGGGCTCTGCGGCGGCGGGGGCGTGGCCGCCGAGGCCGCGGCCGCTCCCAGGCCGCCCGAGGCCAGCAGCGCCGCGGCGGTGGTGAGGATCAGCGGCCGTGGAAGCCCGCGGCGGGCCCCGCTCGCGCCGGCCCGCTTCCGCCCGTTCCGTCTGTCGTGATCGGTCGGTGTCACCAGGTTCTCCCGTCTGCGGTATCCGGTTGAACGCCCGCCGGCCGGGACGGCGCGCGACCACCGCCTGCTCGCTCCCCCGCGGAGGACGACCGCGGCGGATCCGCCGTAACAGTGATCTTTCGGCGGGCACCCGCAGGCACTTCCCCCTCCCGCGCGGCCCATGCGACCGCTCCGGCGGCCGGCTCCGGGCGTCCGCCGCCTTCCACCAGCTCACCCCGGAGATCCACCCGGCGGAAAAACACCGAAAATCCGGTCGGCTCGATCGTCCGCCGGACGACACGCGGCCGTACGGCGGGCCGCCCGGCGCGGCGGTCCGCCGGCGATCACCGGATCACCGTGCGGCGGCCCCGCCGATCAGTCGCGGAGCTCCGCGGCGGCCACCGCCGCCGGCGCCTTGAGGTCGATCACCCGCCGGCACACACCGACCACGCGCTCGCGCAGCCACCGGTGCGCCGGGTCCGCGTCGAGCCGGGCGTGCCACAGCAGCGACACCGTGACCTCGGGAGCGCGGAAGGGCAGCGCGAAGGAGCGCATCCCCCGCCGCAGGCCGGCGGTGTGGTGCTCGGGAACCGTGGCGACCAGGTCCGAGGCCCGCGCCAGCGCCAGGGCCGCGCCGAAGCCGCCCACGGCCGCCGCGATCTCCCGCCTGCGGCCCTCGGCGCGAAGGGCCTCGTCCACCAGTCCCTCTGCCGGATCGCGCCGCGAGACGTGCACGTGCCGGGCGGACAGGTAGCGGGCCGCCGTGACCCTCCCGGTGCTGAGCGGGTGACCGCTCCGCACCACCCCGACGAACCGGTCGGTGAACAGCGGCTCGCTCAGCACGTCCGGCGGCAGGGCGTCCTCGACGACGCCCGTCTCCATGTCGACGCCGTCGCCCCGCAGAGAACCGGTGTCCTTCGCGGTCTTCTGCACGAACCACAGCCGCACGCCGGGCGCCTGGGCGCCGACCACGGCCACCAGCTCGGGCCCGAACCGTTCCGCGAACCCGTCGCTGCCGCGCAGCACGAAGGTCCTCTCCAGCGCCGCCAGGTCGAGCCCGGCGGCCGGCCGCAGCACCTCCTCGGCGTCCCGGACCAGGCCGCGCACGCGCTCACGCAGCTCCACGGCACGCGGCGTGGGCACCAGACCGCGCCCGGCCCGCACGAGCAACGGGTCACCGGTGGCCCTCCGCAACCGCGCGAGCGCCCGGCTCATCGCCGACGGGCTCAGCGCCAGCCGCTCCGCCGCCCGCGTCACGCTGCCCTCCTGGAGCAGGACGTCCAACGTGACCAGCAGGTTCAGATCGGGCCGCGCCATGCACACATGATCCCACGGACCCGCCGGGCATTGCGTCCCATGCACAGATGGCTTTCCATCTTTGCGCCTTCCGCCGGATCACGGAGGGACCTACGGTCGTCACGACCCCCCGGTGACCCCCGGCGGACCCTGGTGATCCCGCCGCCCCTCGACTCCAGGAAGAGACCACCCTCATGAGACCCGCGACGCACCCGGCCGCCGCGCACGAGCCGACACCCCCCGCCCGCCGTCCGTCGCCGGCCCGGGCGCTGACCGCGCTGTCGCTGTCCGTGCTCCTGCCCTCGCTGAGCACCAGCATCGCCAACGTCGGCCTGCCGGACATGGCCGCGGCCCTCGACGCCCCCTTCAACGAGGTCCAGTGGGTCGTGATCGCCTACCTCCTGGCCGTCACGACACTGGTCGCCGTCGCCGGCCGGCTCGGAGACCTCCTCGGCCGCCGCCGTCTCCTGCTCGGCGGCATCACCGTGTTCACGATCGCGACGCTGCTGTGCGGTCTGGCCCCCGACCTTCCCCTCCTGGCCGCCGCCCGAGCGCTCCAGGGCGCCGGCGCCGCGTGCATGACGGCGCTGACGATGGCGTTCGTCGGCGAGACCGTGCCCGAAGACCGCACCGGCAGCGCCATGGGGCTCCTCGGCGCGATGTCGGCGGCCGGCACCGCCTCGGGCCCCTCCCTCGGCGGAGTCCTCATCGCCGCCTTCGACTGGCGGGCGATCTTCCTCGCCGGTGTGCCGCTCGGCCTCCTGGCGCTCACGCTCACGGCACGGGCGCTGCCCGGCGCCCCGCCGGCGGCCGGACCCGCCCGAGGACGCTTCGACATCGCGGGCACGGCGTTGCTGGCGATCACCCTGGGCACCTACGCCCTGGCCATGACGGTCGAGGGGAACGCGTTCGGGCCGCTCGCCATCGGACTGCTCATCGCCTCCGGGGCAGGCCTCGGCCTGTTCGTCGCCACCGAGAACCGGGTCGCCTCCCCGCTGCTCAGCCCCTCGGCGCTCCGCGACCCCGTCCTGGCCGCGGGCCTGACGACGAGCGCGCTGGTCTCGACGGTCATGATGACCACTCTCGTCGTCGGCCCCTTCCACCTGGCCCGGGTGCTCGGCCTCGACCCGGCCTCCGTCGGCCTGGTGATGTCGGCCGGTCCCGCGGTCGCCGCCCTCGCCGGCGTCCCCGCGGGCCGCGCCGCCGACCGCTTCGGAACCCGGGCGACGACGATCGCCGGGCTCGGCGGCGTCCTCGGCGGCGCCGCGGCGCTCTCCGCGATGCCCGCCCTCGCCGGCGTCCCCGGATACGTCATCCCCCTGGTCACCGTCACCGCCGGCTACGCCCTGTTCCAGGCGGCCAACACCACCGCGGTCATGAAGGACGTCCCCCCGCACCGGCGCGGCCTGGCGTCGGGGATGCTGAACCTCTCGCGCAACCTCGGCCTCGTCACCGGCGCGTCGGTCATGGGCGCGCTCTTCGCCCTGGCCTCCGGCACCGATGACGTCGCCACGGCCGCGGCGGCGGACGTGGCGCGCGCGACCCGCTGGACCTTCGCCGCCGCGGCGCTCCTCGCCGCCCTGGCCCTGGCCGTGGCCGCGGGGAGCGCCGCCGCGGCCTCCCGCCGCGCCCGCCGGGCCGACGCCGACTCCGCTCCCAGCCGTTTTCTCCAATCTTGACGCGCCCCGCCCCGTGCGCCCCGCGCCGCCCGGGTATCCCTCCATCCGCCCGGACCTCCCGCCGCGCCCGCCGGGCCACCGCCGACGACCAGGAGAGACACCGGACATGACGCCCTCTGCGACACCCCGCCGGCGGCCCGGCACCGGACCGGCACGATGACGAGCACCCTCGCCCGCACGCCCTCCTCCCCCACCCCGCCGCGCCCGCCGCTGCCCCGCCCCGCCGTCCTGCTCGCCCTCGTCACCGCGCTGTACGGCGCGGCCCAGCTGACGATCGTCTCCCCCCGCATGGGCATCGGCTGGGACGAGGCGATCTACGCCAGCCAGTTCGCCGCGCACGCGCCGCCCGCCGAGTTCAGCGCCCCCCGCGCCCGGGGCGTCCCCCTGCTGGTCGCCCCGGTCACCGCGCTGACCGACTCGGTGACCGCGCTGCGCCTGTACCTCACCGCGCTGTCGTGCCTGGCCCTGTACGGCGCCTTCCTCATCTGGACGCGGGTGCGCCCCGGCCACACCGCCCCGCTGGCCGCGCTGCTGTTCGCCGGCTGCTGGCTGTCGCTGTTCTACGGCAACGAGGCCATGCCCAACCTGTACGTGGCGCTGACCGCCGTCGCCGCCACCGGCCTGCTCTGCCTGTCGCGCCGCTCCCGGGCCGCGCTCGCGGGCCTGGCCGCCGTGATGGCCGCCATGGCGCTGCTGCGCCCCTCCGACGCGCTCGTCGCCGCCGTGCCCCTGGCCGCCGCGGCGCTCCTGGCCCGCCCGCGCCGCCCGGCGGCCCTGGCCGCGATCGCCGCCGGACTGGCCGTCGGCTGGGGCGAATGGCTGGTGGAGGCCGAACTGCGCCACGGCGGGGCCGCCGCCCGCCTGCACGCCGCCGGGCAGGCCAACCTGACGGGCCTGACCGTCTCGATCGCCGAGCACGCCGCCGCGCTCGACGGCCCATCCCTGTGCCGGTGGGGCGCCGACTGCGGCGACGTCTCCCCCGTGGCGCTGGCCTGGTGGCTGGCGATCCCGCTGATGGCCGCGGTCGGCCTGCGGACCGCCTGGCGCGACCGCCGCCGACCCGGCCCCCTGCTGCTGGCCACCCTCGTCGCCGCCGCCCTCACCGCGCCGTACCTGTTCTACGTCGGCTACGCCGCCCCCCGCTTCCTCATGCCCGCCTACGCACTGCTGGCCCTGCCCGTCGCCGCGGGCGCCCTGGCCCTGGTACGGCGCAGCCGCCCGCCGCTGCGCCGTACCGCCATCGCGTTCACCGCCACCGGCCTGCTGGCTCACCTGGCGCTCCAGGGCGCCTACGCGCACCGCATGGCGGCCATCGCCCACGAAGGCCGCGAACGGGTACGGCTGGCCACCGAGGACCTGCGCCGCCGGGGTGTACGGGCCCCGTGCACGGTCTACGGCCAGTCCGGCGTCCAGATCGGCTACCTGCTGGGCTGCCGCTCGCGGGGACTGGCCCGCGGCTTCCCCCGCACCCCGCCGGCCCCCGTCCGGCGGGCCATCGACGCGGGCGAGCGGCTGCTGCTGGTCTACCGGGGCGCCGCCCCGCCCCGCTACGCCGCCGGCTGGCGCACGGTGAAGCTGCCCGGCGGCTGGCGGGCGCGCTTCTCCCCCGCCTGGCACGACTGAGGACCCCGCCCGCCCGCCTCCCGCCCGCCGCGCACCCCCGTGCCCCGCCCCGTGGGCCACCCCCGGCCGCCGCTGCGACCACGACCGGCGCCGCGGGCCGTACGGGGCACGCCCTACCTCGCCCGCACGGCCCGCAGGCAGCGCTCGGCGTGGGCCCGCAGCTCCTCGGCGAGCTCGGCCGGACCCTCGACGAGGGTGAAACCGACGCCGACCGAAGTGATCATCCACACCAGGTCCGCCGGGCTCTCGGCACCGACGTGCAGCAGGCAACGGTCGCCGTCGACCGCCTCGATCACCCCCATGCCCGGCCAGACCCGCCCCGCCGCGGCCTGCGCCGGCACGTGCAGCACCACGCTCGCCTGCCACGGCCAGGTCCGCCACGACAACCGCCGCGCCAGATAGGCCGCCACATCGCCGTCGGGCGGCTCGCGCGGCGCGAACCGCGGACCGGTGGGCGTGCGGGGCGCCAGCCGGTCCACCCGGAAGACCCGCCAGTCATCGCGGTCGGCGTCCCACGCCACGAGATACCAGTGCCGGCCGAAACTGACCAGGCGGTGCGGCTCGACGCACCGCACCGTCACACCGCCGCGCGGACCGCGGTAGTCGAAACGCAGCCGCTCACGGCGGCGGCAGGCCTCGGCGATCGCCATCAGCGCCTGCGGACTCACCGCGGGCCCGACGCCGCCGACCCGCACGGTCGCCGCGTTCAACGCATCCACCCGGTGCCGCAACCGGGACGGCAGCACCTGCTCCAGCTTGGCCAGCGCCCGCAGCGAGGTCTCCTCGATCCCGGCGACCGAACCATCCGCCGCCGTGCGCAACCCCACCGCCACCGCCACCGCCTCGTCGTCGTCCAGCAGCAACGGCGGCAGCGCCCCGCCCGCCCCCAGCCGGTAACCGGCACAGCCCTGCACGGCGTGCACCGGGTAGCCGAGCCCGCGCAACCGCTGCACGTCCCGGCGGACCGTGCGCACGCTCACCTCCAGCCGCCCGGCCAGCTCGGCGCCGGACCACTCCCGGCGGGTCTGCAGGAGCGACAGCAGCCGGAGCAGCCGCGCGGAGGTGTCCACCATGCCTGCCAGACTGCCCGATCCTTAGGACCGGATCCGTCCTAAGCGCCCCGTAGCTTCTCCGGCATGACCAACCCCCGCCACACCACCGGCCCCGCGGCCCCCGCAAGCCCCCGGCCGCAGATCCTGCCCTTCCGCATCGACGTCCCCCAGGCGCACCTGGACGACCTCGCCGCCCGCCTGACCGCCACCCGCTGGCCGGACGAACTGCCCGGCGTCGGCTGGAGCCGCGGCGTGCCCGTCGCCTACCTGAAGGACCTCGCCGCATACTGGCGCACCGGCTACGACTGGCGGACACACGAAGCCGCCCTCAACGCCCACCCGCAGTACCGCACCACCATCGACGGGCAGACCCTCCACTTTGTGCACGTGCGCTCCCCCGAACCCGGCGCCGCCCCGCTGCTGCTGCTGCACGGCTGGCCCGGCGGCGTCGTGGACTTCCTCGACGTCATCGGCCCGCTGTCGGACCCCCGCGCGCACGGCGGCGACGCCGCCGACGCCTTCGACCTCGTCATCCCGTCCCTGCCGGGCTTCGGCTTCTCCACCCCGCTGGCCGGACCCGGCATGGACGCCGCCAGGATGGCCGCGCTGCTGGCCCGGCTGATGGACCTGCTCGGCTACCACCGCTACGGCGTGCAGGGCTACGACACCGGCGCCTGGGTCGCCCCCCACCTCGGCGAACAGAACCCCGACCGCGTCACCGGCATCCACCTCAACGCCCTGCTCGCCTTCCCCACCGGCGCCGAGGGCGAGACCGACGGCCTGACACCGGCCGAGCAGCGCCGCTGGCAGGCCATGCAGGACTTCAACGACGGCTACCTGCAGTGCAACGCCAAACGGCCGCAGACCGTGGCCTACGGACTGCACGACTCACCCGTCGGCCAGCTCGCCTGGATCGTGGAGAAGTTCAAGGAGCTCACCCACCCCGAAGAGGGACTGCCCGAAGACAGCGTCGACCGCGACCGCATCCTGACCGACGTCTCGCTGTACTGGCTGACCGGCACCGCCGGATCGGCGGCGCAGATCTACTACGAGGAGATCTCCGCCCCCTCCTGGAGCGACACCGCCGCAACCGGTCCAGGCGGAGACGGCCCCTCCGGCGACACCGCCGCAACCGGTCCAGGCGGAGACGGCCCCTCCGGCGACACCGCCGCCTGGACCGCCCCCTCCCGCGGAACCGTGCCCACCGGAGTGCTCGTCTCCGCCCACGACGTCACCATCCGCCGCTGGGCCGAACGCGACCACGCCATCGTGCGGTGGACCGAACTCGACCGGGGCGGCCACTTCCTGGCGATGGAGGAACCGGAACTGCTCGTCCACGACGTGCGCGCCTTCTTCCGCCCCCTGCGGCCCGGAACCGGACCGGCGCCTGACGGCGCAAGCAGCCCCTCACCCGCCCCCGCGCCTACGCGGAACTGAGGTGCCCCTCACCGGACCGCGTGTCCCGGCGGGCGGCCACCCGCAGGGCGTCGGCGGGAGTCGGGCAGATCTCGAACGTCGTACGCAGGCCGGTGATGGCCAGCACACGCGCCACCACCCCGTCGACGCCGGCCAGCACCAACCGCGTGCCCCGCCCCTCGCAGCGCTGCAGGGCGGCGACCAGCACACCCAGCCCCGTCGAGTCGCAGAACGTGGTCTCGGTCAGATCGACGACGACGACCGGCAACTCCGACAGACCCCACAGACGATGCAACTGCTCACGCAGGACCGGGGCGCCGGCCGCGTCGAGCGCCCCGCAGGCGCGCACGACGACCGCATCGTTGTACAGACCGGCCGAGACGGTGAACGCCGGGCCGTGATCGGGTGCGAACAGCATGGCGGGCCCTCCTCACACCTGCGGATTCCAGGGCAGGCGCTTGTTTTTCTACCAGCACCGCGGCATTTCTAACACCGGACCGCTCCCCCGACAGAAACCCGGCAGGCGAGGACCTGGTCACCCCGCCCGCCGGAACACACCGCACGCACCGCCCTCACCGCGCTCACCGGGCCGGCACCCGCCCGCCGGCACGCACGACGTTCACGGAGCGAGCGCGATCTCGGCCAGCTCACGCCAGTCCCGCCGCCGACCCTCACGGACCGCCTCGGCGAACAGCGCCTCACCGAGACGACCGCGCGCCTGCGCCGCGATCCTGCAAGCGTCCGGCTGCGAACGATCCGGCGCACCGCGCACGGCGTCACCCGCCGCCAGCAACCGCACCGCCTGCTCGTCCTGCCCCCGGCGCAGCGCCAGATCCGCGATCCCGACCAGCACCCCCGCCAGCATCGGCGGAAACGCCGTCCCCGCCACCGCGCGCAACGCCTCGGCCCGATAGGCGCGGGAACTCTCCAGATCCTCCGCGAGATAGCCGTACATGTCCATCGCCTTGGCGCGGATCCGACCGATCCGCTCATCGTCCAGCATCGCCCGCACCGTGGCCAGGTGCCGGCGCGCCACCTCCGGCTCACCGCGCCAGCGCGCCAGCTCCGCCTTCGCGATCGCCAACTCGGCGACCGTGTCCGGCCAGGCGATCCCCTCCGCGTACCGCTGCGCCTGCGCCATCGCGCAGGCACTGGACCGCTCGTCGCCCAGCAGCCAGTACAGCTGCGCCTGCCGCGCCCGCAACCCGACCAGGTCCTCGGTCGCGCCCAGCTCGGCCAGCGCCGCCACCGCCTCCTCCCAGTGCTCACACGCCCGGGCGAACTCACCGCGCATGGCCAGCCGATCACCCAGGAAACCCAGCGACAGCGCGATCCCCCACCGATCCCCCACCCGGCGGAACGCGGCGAGGGCGACCTCGGCGTCGAGGTCCACACCGGTCTCATCACCGTCCAGCACCAGCCGCAACCGGCCGCGGGCGAGCCTGGCCTGCGCGCTCACCCACAGATCACCATCGGCGATGAGCGGCTCGAACGCCGGCAGGAACTCCTCCGGCCCGCGCAGCATCGCCTCCAGCGGAGCGGCGAACCCGAGCACCGGATGACGACGCCCGCTGCGCCGCGCGAACCGCGACGCCTTCTGGATCCACTCCCGCGCCTGATACTGATCACCACCGACCCCCGAGGACACGAACACCGCCACGATGGTGTACGCCACCGCCCGCACCCCATCGGAGACCTCCCCCTCCAAGGAGGCCGCCGCGACGCCCAACCCGGTGCCCTCGGCCCGGCGCCCACTGAGGAACCAGTGCCACCCCACGGCCGCGACCAGCCGCATCGCCTCCTGCGCCCACCCCTCGGCGATCGCCCCGCGCAGCGCCGCGGCGATGTTGTCGTGCTCGGCCTCCAGCACCGCCAGCCACTCCAACTGCCCGGCCGCACGCAGGTGCGGATCGGCCGTCTCGGCCAGCTCGGTGAACCAGGCCAGATGCGCCCGGCGCGCCGACTCGCCCTCCCCCGCCTCGACCAGCCGGTCCGCCGCGTACTCCCTGATCGTGCCCAGCATCCGGTAACGCGGCACGTCCCCGCCGTCGGCGAGCACCAACGACTTCTCGATCAACGCGGTGAGCACCTCGAACACCCGCTCACCGGCGGGCAGCCCCTCCCCGCACACCCGCTCGGCCGCCTCCAGGCCCGCCCCGCCGGAGAACACCGACAACCGCCGCAGCACACCGCGCTCGGCCTCGGTCAGCAGATCCCAGCTCCAGTCCACGACCGCACGCAGCGTCCTGTGCCGCGACAGCGCCGTACGGCTGCCGCCCGTCAGCAACCGGAACCGGTCATCGAGCCGCCGCGCCAGCTGATCGACGGACATGGTGCGCAGCCGTACCGCGGCCAGCTCGATCGCCAGCGGCATCCCGTCGAGCACCCGGCAGATCCGCGCCATCGCCGACAGCGCGGCCGCATCGGACCCGACGCCCTTGCGCACCAGACCCCCGCGGTCGCGCAGCAGCCGTACCGCGGGCGAGGCCCCGACCTCGGCCGGGCCCGCACCCTCGGCCGGCAGCCCGAGCGGCTCGACCTGCCACAGCACCTCCCCGGTGATGCCGAGCGGCTCCCGGCTCGTGGCGATGATCCGCAGCCCCCGGCACTCCCCCAGGAGCCGGTCCGCGAAGACCGCGACCGCCTCGATCATGTGCTCGCAGTTGTCCAGGACCAGCAGCATCGCACGCTCACGCAGCGCGGCCACGAGCCGATCCATCGGCTCCCCGCCCCGCGCGTCACCGAGCAGCGCCTGCTCCCGCAGCCCGACCGCGGACAGAGCGGCCTGCACCGGCTCGCCGCCCGCGGGAACCGACGCCAGCTCGACCAGCCACGCCCCGTCCGGCAGCCCCGCGAGCATCGTCCGCGCGACCTCCCCGGCCAGCCTGGTCTTGCCGCAGCCGCCCGCCCCCGTCAACGTGACCAGCCGGTGGCCCGCGGCCAGATCCGCGACCGCGCCGACGTCGGCGTCCCTGCCCACGAAACTCGTCAACTCGGCGCGCAGATTCGTCCTGCGGCCCTGCGCCCGCCCGCCCAGCTCACCACGGAGCAGCGCGGTGTGCAGCGCGGCCAGCTCCGCCGACGGATCGGCGCCCAGCTCCTCGGCGAGCCGCTCACGCGTCCGCTGGTACACCGCCAGCGCCTCACTCCCCCGCCCCGCCTCGGCCAGCGCCCGCATCAGGGCCCCCGCGAACCCCTCCCGCAGCGGATACGACGCGACCAGCCCGGTCAGCTCGGAGACCAGCTCCGGACCGCGCCCCAGACGCAGGTCCGCCTCCACCCGGTCCCCGAGCGCGGCGACGTACAGCTCGTCCAGCCGCGCCACCGCGGCGGCGAACGCGTCGCTGTCCGGCAGCGCGAGGTCCGCCATGGCCGCGCCCCGCCACAACGCCAGCGCCGAACGCAGCAGGTCCGCCCGCGCCGCGGGCCCGGCGCCGCGGGCCCGGCCCACCAGATCCTCGAACCGGCACGCGTCCACCGCGTCAGCGGCCACCGCCAGCCGGTACCCGCCCGGGACCGCCTCCACCACACCGCCCGGCAGCACCCGGCGCAACCGCGACACCAACGCCTGCAACGCGTTCACCTCGTCCACAGGCGGCCGCCGCCCCCAGATCCAGTCCACCAGCCTCGCCCGCGCCACCACCCGCCCCGGCTGCAGGGCCAGGGCGGCCAGCAACGCCCTCAACCGGACCCCGGTAACCTGCAGCACGGCCCCCTCGGGGCTGCGGACCTCGAACGGCCCGAGCAATTCGACTCGCACACCGGTCATTGTGCCGAACCCGCGGCCCCGCCCCGACCCCAGCGACCCCCGGCCCCCGGCCCCGCTCCCGCGGTGCCGCACCCCCGCCCACCGGCCCTCCCCTCACCCCCCGCCCAGCCCCCGTACCACCCGCTCCAGACGGGCCGCCCGCCCGGCCGCCGTCCTGGCCTTCAGCAACGGCAGCACCAGCCGGTAGCGACCGGTCGCACCGAGCACCTCGAACCGCGCGGCGGCCCGCGCGTCGGCCGCCAGCGCCTCGGCCAGATCGGGCGGGACGACCGCCTCCCGCTGAGCCGCGTACGCCGACGCCCAGCGGCCGTCCGCCTGCGCCGCGGCGACCTCCGCCAGACCCGGCGGACGCATCCGCCCCGCCGCGGTCAGCGCCTCCACCCGCTCGACGTTCACCCGCGACCACGGGCTGCGCCTGCGCCGCGGCGAGTAGCGCTGCAGAAAGCGCCGCTCGTCGCAGGACCTGCGGTGGCTGTCGATCCAGCCGTAGCACAGCGCCACCTCCAGCGCCTCCCCGATCGCGACCAGCTCCTCACCCGACCCCTTCCTGGCGATCTCCAGCCAGGCCTCGCCCTCGGTCGCGTGGTGCACGGCAAGCCACGACTCCCACTGCGCGGCATCCGCGAAACGCATCATCGGCCCACGACCTCCAGATAGTGCCGGTTGTACATGACGCCGAGCACGTTGCCGAACGGGTCGACCACCGAAGCGGTGACGAACCCGGGACCGCGCTCGGTGAGCGGCATGTACGGCACGGCCCCCATGGACAGCAGCCGGTCCAGCGCCGCCCGCACGTCGTCGACGTGCCAGTGCAGCACCGCGCCCCCCGGACCCGCGCCGTCCGCGCCCGCCGGAGCGTAGCGCCGGTCGATCAACCCCAGCTCGGTCAGGTGGTCGCCGATCCTGAACTCGTAGTAGGCGGCCGGCCGGCCGCCACCCGGCGCCTCGAAGTACGGCTCCGCGCCCAGCAGCTCGGCGTACCACGTCCTGGCCGCCTCCAGGTCGTCGGCCCAGATGTTGACGGTGGCCGGTCCTCGCAACATACGACTGCCCCTCTCGCTGTCCCTCCCCGGACTCTAGGAACGATCGAGGAACATACGGTTCCTCGACTCCTGGCAGACTGAAGAAGTGGTGGAAACCTCGGTCCGGCTCCTGCGCCTCCTGGCCCTGCTGCAGTCACGCCCCGACTGGCCCGGTCCCGAACTCGCCGACCGGCTCGGCGTCACCACCCGCACCGTGCGCAACGACGTCGAACGGCTGCGCATCCTCGGCTACCGCATCCACTCGGCCACCGGCCCCGCGGGCGGCTACCGCCTCGGCGCCGGCGCCACCCTGCCCCCGCTGATCCTCGACGACGACGAAGCCGTCGCCGTGGCCGTCAGCCTGCACGCCGCGGCCGCCGGCACCGTCACCGGGCTGGAGGAGACCGCGCTGCGCGCCCTGGCCAAACTCCAGCAGACGCTCCCCTCCCGGCTACGGCACCGCATCGACGCCGTGGGCGCGGCCACCGTCTCCGTCGCCCGCCGCGGCCCCACCGTCGACGCCGCGACGCTCACCGCCGTCGCCGCCGCCGTCCGCGACCACGAGCAGCTGCGCTTCGACTACCGCAGCCACGACGGCACCACCGGCCCGCGCACCGCCGAACCCCACCGCCTCGTCTACACCGGCCGCCGCTGGTACCTGCTCGCCTGGGACACCGGCCGTGCCGACTGGCGCACCTTCCGCGCCGACCGCATCGCCCTGCGCACCCCCAACGGCCCCCGCTTCACCCCCCGCACTCCCCCCGACGACGCCGCCACCCACGTCGTCCGCGGCGTCGCCTCCACCGCCTGGAGCCACCCGGCCCGGGTCCGCCTGCACGCCCCCCTGGACCAGATCTCCCAGGTCCTGCCGCCCACCGCCGGCCTCCTGCACGACGACGGCGTCCTGGAGACCGGCGGCGAGTCCCTGCACCACGTGGCCGCCTTCCTCGGCACCCTCGGCCTGCCCTTCACCGTCCTGGACCCGCCCGAACTTCGCGACCTCCTGCGCACCCTCGCCCACCGCTACCGCGAGGCGACCGGCTGAACGCCGCCCCGCGGCACCCGGCGACCACCGCACGCACCCGCCCGCGGATCACCCGTCGAGCCCCGCCGGCGGATAGGTCACCTCGGCCAGCAGCCGCTGCCCGGCCGCGTTGGGATGGAAGTAGTCCCAGCGGCTCATGTGCGACAGTTCGAACGGATAACCGAACACCGCCCCGCCGTCGTACCGGCACCCGGCCTGCTCGGCGCAGACCCGCTCCAGCACCGCGTTGAAATCGGCCACCCGCTGGCGCACCCGATCCCGCCGCTCCGCATCCGCCTGATCCGTCGAACGCGGCCGCGCCAGCATCGACTGGCAGATGTTCAGCGCCGCCCACGCCGCCCGGGCCGAGGAACTGCCCCTCCCGACCTCCCACAACCGCTTGACGTCGGGAATGCTCGCCACGAACACCGTCGCCTCCGGCACCCCCTGCGCGAGCGTCCGCATCGCCGTACGGAACCTCGCCTCGAAGTCGGCCACCGACGTCATCCCCGCCTCCGACGACGTGCAGGCGTCGTTGGCGCCGATCAGGACCGTCACGTACCCCGCCCCGGCCGCGACGGCCCGCTCGGCCTGACCCTGCAGATCGGCGACCCTGGCCCCCGAACGGCTCACGTTGTGGGCCACCAGATCGGCGTTGACCTCCCGCAGCCGCCGATAGTGGCTGCGCACCGACGAACTCGAGCCGGTTGACCAGGACCTGGACGGACAGTCGACGTAGAAACCGCAGGCGTTGAACCCCTGCGTGATGGAGTCGCCCATCGAGGCCATCGACGTGACGGCCCGCGACGCCTGCGCGGTCCCCGCCGCGACCGCCCCCGGGGCGAGCGCGGCGCTCAGTGCGGTGAGCAGGACGAGTGCCCGGCGCGGGAGCTTCAATCTGGCCTCCTGGGTCCTCCCCGATCAGCTGGGATGCTCAGAATGTCCGCCCGCACCACCGGATTTACAAGCTCGCATTACAAGTTACTGACTTGTTGGTAACATCCGTTCGCCGCCGCCATCACCGCCGCCGCCATCACCGCCGCCGCCGCGTCGCCCCGGTGGCCGGGCGACCCCAGGCCCCTCACCCGCCGGGGAACGGCCCGCGATCAGCCCCCCGCCGGGGAGCGGTCCGCGATCAGATGTACCGCCAGCCCGCCCAGCACCGCCCCCATCAGGTGGCGCTGCACCCGCGCCCACACCGGCCGACGGGCCAGGAACACCGCCACCGACCCCGCCATCAGCACGAACATCCCGTTGCCCGACACCGCCACCGCGATCTGCGTGAGCCCCAGGACCAGGCTCTGCCCCGCCACGTCCCCCCGCGCCGGATCCACGAACTGCGGCAGCAGCGACACGTACATGACCGCCAGCTTCGGATTGAGCAGACTCGTGACCAGCCCCATCACGAACAACCGCGCCGGCCGGTCCGGCGCCGGCTCCCGCAGCGCGAAGACCGACCCCCCGCCCGGCCGCACCGCGCACCAGGCCAGCCAGAGCAGATACGCCGCCCCGGCCAGCTTGACCGCCGTGTAGGCCGCGGGCACCACGGCGAACACCGCCGTGATCCCCGCGACCACCGCCGCCAGGTAGACCAGGAAACCCCCCGCCACCCCCAGCAGCGAGACCAGCCCCGCCCGGCGCCCCTGCGCCACCGACCGCGACACCAGATAGATCATGTTGGGCCCCGGGGTCAGCACCATCCCCAACGCCACCGCCGCCATGCCCGCCACCGCGCCCGCAGAGACCATGCGCCCATCATGGATGGGAACCACGACCCGGAGAACGGCCAATTCCCACAATTGGCCCTGCCGATCAGACGCGGCCGATCACACGAACCGCACCCCCCGCACCTCCGCCGACGGAGCGAACAGCTCCAGCATCCGCAGCCCCTCCACCTCCAGCTCCCCCCGCTGCACCGCCGTCACCGGCGCGAACGGCTCCACCTCCAGCACCGCCTCACCCCGACCCGACACCACCCGCCACAACCCCCGCACGAACCCGTCCACCAGCACCGTCGCCCTGATGATCCCGTTCACCGTGAACACCCGCCGCCGGTACTCGTCCGCCATGATCCGCGTCCGCGTCCGCGCCGAGAACGACAGCAGCACGTTGTCGAACTCCGCCAGGTAACGCACCGGCGCCGGCGCATCCGGATCCGGCAGCACCGCCTCCGGCAGATCCACCACCTCGACGCCGTCCTCGGTCGCGAAGACCCGCAGCCCCATCCCCCGGACGACCTCTCCCAGCCTCGTCATCCCCGACCACTGCTGCACGTCCATCACCGACGCCGGACCGTAGGCCGCCAGATACCGCCGCACCATCTCCGCCGGCCCCGCCGCCCCGTCCGGCGCACGGCCCAGCCACGCCTCCGCACTCGTGTGCGCCGGCTGCCCGCCCACCCCCCACACGCCCCGCGGCGGCACCTGCACCAGCGGCACCGTCTCCCGCACCGCCGCCACCAGATCGGCGGGATCCCGCTCCGGCCACCGCCCGGCCAGCGCCGCCCCCAGCTCCCGGAAGGTCAGCGGACGCTCCTCCACCAGCTCCCGGCCCACCCGCGCGACCTCCGCCGGATCCAGACCCGCCAGCCCCTTCCGCCCCCGCAGCCCCCGCTCCAGCGTCGGCGCCAGCAGAGCGCGCAGCACCAGGCAGTCCTCCGCCGTCACCAGATGGATGGTGGAACGCATCAGCGCCAGCCGCACCACCCGCCGGTCGTAGAGCAACCGCGACAGGTCATCGGGCGCGAACCCCTCCAACCGGCTCCACAACCCCACGTACGGTGGGGCGGGAGCCTGCGCCTGCATGCCGTACAGGTGCCGGACCGCCTCCAGGGCGCTCAGCCCCGCCCGGGAGAGCAGCAACTGCCGCTCCAACGTCGCCCGGTTGAGCGCCCGCCTGCTCAGCGTCTCCGGCATGAGACCCCTCTCGATCGGCCACCGGAGACCATATCGGACCGAAACATCCCTTCCAATCGGCCGGCGAGGCTCGATCGCCTGAGTTCACGAGCCCCCGTCCTCCTGGTTCCGCTGTTCCGTCGGGAAGAAGATCGCGCTGATCACATGCGGTCGACGCCCCGGTGCGGGCCCGTTCCCCGCCCGGGCTCTGAGCACCTCCAGCAACTCACCCGCGACCTCCTCCATCTCCTCCGGGCTGAGCCACAACGTTCCCTGCCGATACCCCACCCGATCCGCGGCCGGATCGGCTCCCGGCCGATCGAGATAGGCGTTGAACTCGGCGAGCAGCGCCGCCATGGCCACCGCGAACCCGTGACGGTGGTCTTCGTTCGACATGGCCCGGGCCGTGTCGAGGTCGACGTGGAGGGCGTCGCGCCGGAGGCGGTAGTGGCGCTCGATCATCCCTCGCACCCGCTGCTCGCCGACGACTTCCAGCAGCCCGGCGTCGGCGAGCATGCCGACGTGCCGGTACAGGGTGGTCCTCGGCACATCGGTCAGGCTCTCGCACAGGTCGGACGTGGTCCGGGTGCGACCACCCGACAGCGCCCACATGATGCGCAACCGGACCGGATGCAAGATCAGTTCAAGGGTGTCCACGAACCGATACTCCCATATATGGTACTGTTCCCAAAGTTGGAACTATTCGAAGGATCTCGATGACCGCACACACGACCGCACCGCCGACCCGGCTCAGCAACGCAGCCGTGACCCCCCTGCGCACGCTCGATCCGGCCGCAGCGCTGGACGACCTGGAATGGCTGGACGAGGCGATCGGGGACGCGCGGGTGGTGGCGATCGGCGAGAGCGCGCACTACAACCGCGAGTCCTACGAACTGCGCCACCGCCTCCTGCGCCACCTGACCGAGCGGCACGGTTTCGGCGCCTACGCGATGGAGACCGGTTTCACGGAGGGATGGCAGGCCGACACCTGGGTCCGCGGCGGCGGCCACGACCGGCTCGGCGAGGTCATGGCGGGCGGCCTGACCTCACTGATGGGCCTGTGGCGCCAGATGGGCAGCCACCTGGAATGGATGCGCGAGCACAACGCCTCCGCCGAGCACCCGGTCGGCTTCTACGGCATCGACCTGGGAGGCCAGAACGCCTCCCTGATCCCCGCCCTGGACGCCGCGCTCACCTTCCTCGCGCAGGCCGATCCCGGCTTCGAGGCCGACCCGGCCATCCGGGAGACGGCCTCGGCCTTCTCCGCCACGTCCCCGTTCGTCGCGCCCGCGACCATGGCCGCCTACGCGCAGCTTCCGCCCGAGACGAAGAACGCACTGACAGCGGGCCTCGCCGGCCTCGCCGCGCGCATGAAGGGCCGGCGTCTGGAGTACATCAGGCGCACCACCGCCGAAGCATACGAGCGCGCACTGTGCTCCATGCGCCACGCGCTCACCCTGGACTCCGTCATCCGCGGCATGACCGGCGGTGACCATCAAAGCGTGCTCTACAACCGCGACGCCGAGATCGCCGACACGGTCGAGGGGATTCTGCGCAGGCACGACCGGATCGTCCTGGCCGCCCACAACGCCCACATCCAGCGCGGGCCCGCCGTACTCCCCGGCATGGACCCGGTGACCCCGGCGGGCATGCACCTGGCAGACCGGCTGGGCGAGGACTACCTGGTCATGGGCACCACGTCGGGAACCGGCGACATGCTCAACTCCGACGCCGCCGCGTTCATGGCCGGCACGCTCTTCGCGCCGATGCCCGCCCCGGAGCCCGGCAGCCTCGACGCCCTCCTGCACGCCAGCCACGACGGCCCCTTCGCCACCGACCTGCGGCGGCTGTCGCCCGCCGACGCCGACGCCGTCCGGACCGCCAGCGTGCAACGCGCCGGCCTGGGCGCGTTCTACGCGCCGGTGAACGCGCTGGACGCGTACGACATCGTCGTCCATCTGCCCCACGTCACCGGCGCCGACCCCGACGAGGCCGCACTGGCCTGCTCACCCCAGGAGGTGCGGGAGGTGTTCTCTCACTACAAGCCCCAATAGGGCGAACAATCGACTGGGTGCTGGTCGTCGGGGTTTTTTAGACGTGAGGAATCGACTTTCTGCTCGTACCAAGCTCCTTTACATTGTAGATTATGAAAGCTCTTTCCCGAGAGCCGGGACCGCCGGATCACGCCGCGCGTCGAGGGTTAGGATCTCCCCGATGAGCCTGCCAGCCGTTCCCCCCGCAGCGACCGGGCCCGTCGTCGAGCCCGCGCGCGACCCCTACCTGGTCTACCTCGACTCCCTGGCCAGTCCCGAGTCCCGCCGCGCGATGCGGGGCTGCCTGGACCGCCTGGCCGTCCTCATCTCCGGCGACGAGGCCGTCTCCGGCGCCGGCCAGCCCTGGCACCTGCTGCGCTACGAGCACACCGTGCGCCTGCGTGCACTGATGACCGAACGCGGCTGGTCCCCCTCCTACGTCAACAAGCACCTCGTCGCGCTGCGCAGGGTGCTGCGGGAGGCCTGGCGGCTCGGGCGGATGACCGCCGAGGAATACCAGCGCGCCGCGGACCTGCCGACCGTCGAGCACACCCGTCTGCCCACCGGCCAGCACGTTCCCGCCGAGGTCGTCGGCGCGGCCCTGGCCGCCTGCGAGGCCGACGACTCCCCCGCCGGCATCCGCGACGCCGCCCTGCTCGCCGCGCTGTACTCCACCGGCTGCCGCCGCGCGGAGATCGCCGGGTTGACGCTGGACGACTACGATCCGGCCTCCCGCTCGCTGCGGGTGCGCGGCAAGCGCGACAAGGAGCGCCTGGTCTATCTCACCCCCCAGGCCGTCGGCCGCCTGGAGCGCTGGCTGGCCGTGCGGGGCCGCGTCTCCGGGGCGCTGTTCTGCCCCATCGGCAGGGCGGGCTTCCTGCGGTTCCGCGACGGCGGGCCGGCGGCCATGACGGGCCAGGCCGTCGCCGACATCCTGGCCCGGCGGCTGACCCAGGCCGGAGCCGCACCGCGCACCCCCCACGACTTCCGCCGCACCTTCATCGGCGAGCTGCTCGACACGGGCGTGGACCTCGCCACCGCCCAGGCCCTGGTCGGCCACGCCTCACCCGCCACCACCGCCCGCTACGACCGCCGCCCCGAGCGGCGCCGCCGCGAGGCCGTCGACCGGATCACCCTCCCCGCCGCCGAGCCCCTGTGAGCGGCGGATCACCGTCGTCCCCGCGGCCGGCCGCGGCCGCCCCGGAGCCGCCCGCCACACCGCCGGGCACCGAGGAGACGTCTGGACCCCGGAACCCGTCGGCGTCACCGGTCAGGGGCGCGGTGCGACGGTGATCAGCGGGCTGAGATAGCCCGGCGGTGCGGCCTCGTCCACCGGGCGGCCGTCGGCCTCCACCCAGGCGTGCGCCGCGAACGGCGGTCGCGTCCGCACCCCCGCGCACCAGGTCGGCCACACCCCCCAGATGCGGCACAGCAGGGCGGTGGCCAGCGATCGCGGCAGGCAGCCGTGCGAGCCCAGGCAGGTCAGGCTCACCGCCAGCACCGCGTCCCGGGCGGCCTTGGCGTGGACGTACCGCGCGGGCCCGGCCCCTCTGCTCAGCAGCGCCAGGACCGCGCGCAGCCGTCCGGGAGGCAGCAGGCTGAGCGCGAACGCCGCGGCGACCGCGATCCGGGCCGTCATCCGGCGGATGAACGGCACCCCGCAGGGCCGCTCCAGTGCGCTGGGAACGGTCACGGCCCCACCAGCCCGGCGGCCCGCAGGTCCTCCACCAGCGCCTGCACGTCCTCCAGCGCCTGCTCGGGTCCGATCTCGAACTCGGCGGCCAGCGCCGCGGCGGCCTGCTCGGGCGTGTCACCGGCCGACAGCCGTGAGACGGCCAGGGCCGCGGTCGGGTTGAGCTGCCAGAACGCACCGCTGCGTTCGTCGAGCAGGACCGCCCCGTAGTCGGTGGCGGTGGTGGCCACACCGGCGCGCAGCCGCAGGGTCATGACGGGACCTTTCTCGTCGCCGGTCGCAGGGTCCGAAGCCAGACCTCGCAGCCGATGGTCGAATACACGATGGCGTGACGGAGGTGCGGGGCGTCCGGGCGGCCGGCCAGGTCCTTCAGCGCGGCGGCGTCGACCAGCCCGAGCTCGGCCAGCCGGGAGTCCTCCCAGAGCGCGTGCAGCTGGCCGCCGTGGCGGCGCAGCCCGTCGGCGGCGTCCATCGACGCCTCCGCCTTGCTGGTGCGCCGCAGGCACTCGTCGGGAACGGTGCTGCGCATCGCCGCCGTCAGCAGCGGCTTGTAGCGCCAGGGCGTGACGCGGTCCTGCGGGCGCACGGCCAGGCACGCCTCGATCACCCGGTCGTCCAGGAAGGGGGAGGCCATGGGCAGGCCCGCGCGGGCGCTCATCTGCTCCCACTGCCGGATGATCCGGCAGGTGTCGCGGATGGCGTGCAGGTCGGCGTGGCGTCCCCGGTCGGGCGCCAGCGGCCGGGCGGTCCGCGCGGCCTCGGCGATCGCTTCGGCGGCCATGCCCACCGCCTCCTCGGTGACCCAGCCGAACATCCGCGGTGGCGTCCCCCAGCCGAGTGCGGCGGTGACCGGCGGCGGTGCGGAAGAGCGCAGGCCGGCGGCGGCGTCGGCCAGCCAGCGCCGGTAGGGGCGGCGGTCGGCCAGGGCCCGCAGCATCGGCCCGGCCGGCCAGTGGAACAGCGCCCGGAACCCGCGCAACCGCTCGATCGCCAGCAGCGGGCGCCGCCGCAGCAACCCGTGGTAGGCGGCCTCCGAGCACCAGGCGACGTGATCGCCCCCGATCCCGGTCACGTGCAGCCGGCTGCCCCGGGCGGCCAGCCGCGGCACGTGCGCCAGCGCCCGGGCGCGGTCCATGACCCCGATGGTCGGCTCGTCCAGCGTGTCGTCGATGTCCAGCAGGTCGGCGTAGACCAGCGGCGACTCCTCGGCCGGCCACACGACGTGGTCGACACCGGGCAGGTGGGCGGCCGCACGGCGCGCCCAGAGCAGGTCGTCGTCGGCCGGGTCGCGGCCCGGCCAGGTGGAGGCGATGAGGCGGGCCTGCGGCCGGGCCGCGGCCAGGAAGCACAACGAGGTGGAGTCCAGGCCTCCGGACAGGTCGAAACTGACCGTGCCGCCGCCCGCCGTGCGTGCGGCGACCGCCTCGTCGAGCGCGTGCCGTACGGCTTCGGCGCCGGCGGCCAGGGGGCGGACCGGCTCGGGAGGGGTCCACCAGCGCCGGTGCCGGGCGGTCCGCCCGTCGGCGTGGACCAGCAGGCAGTGACCGGGTTCGACGGCGCTCACCCCCCGCCACAGCGGCGTGTCCTGCAGCGGGTGCGGCACCGGCCACAGCAGCCGCACCGCGACCTGCCGGCGGTCCGGCTCGGCGCCGGTGGCGGCGGCCAGGACGTCGGCCCGGTCGGCGGCCACCGTCATATCGCCCACCCGCGCGTGGAACACCAGCCGCAGTCCGGAGGCGGTGCCCTGGACGCGCAGCCGGCCGTCCAGGGCGGCGACCAGGTGGAAGCTGCCGGGCAGGGACCGGGCCAGCCGGTCCAGCTGCGCCAGGTCGCGCAGGCGGCGGGCCTCGGCCGCCAGCCGCTCGGCGCCGACCGGACAGGAGCCGATCACCGCCAGCCGGGTGGCGCCCGCCTCGGCCAGGGTGATGCCGTCATCCGGCCAGTGCCCGATCAGCCAGGGCCGCCCGGAGGCGTGGTGCAGGATGCGGGCGGTCGGGGTGCGCAGGGCCGCGGCCACGGCGGGCGCGGACTCGCGGTCGGGAAGGACCGCGAAGTACGCCTCGCCGTGGCCGGGCCGACTCAGCAGGGGCTGGGTCAACGAGTGTCCGATCTCAGTTCTTGCTGAGGATCAGCCGGTCGTTGCCCGAAAACCCGAGCAGGCCGGTGACCTGCTGGAAGGAGCCGGCGGCCGTCAGGCGGGGCTTCTCGTAACGCTTCATGCGATTCCCTTTCTCTCGAACGGGTGGACGCCGGCGGATGCCGACGGATTCCGCGCGACCGGCCGGCCGACCCGGGATCGCCGGCGGTGGTGCGGGGAACACGGCCGAGTTTCACAGCCGTCCCTCGATTCCGTCCAGACCCTTTACCGATCCAGACAGTCGGCGGCTCGCGATGGATAGGGGAAACAAAAGCCGTATATCATGTCGGACAAAGCGCCACATAATTACCCCCTAACGTGCACAGAGGGAAGAAATATGTGGCGTCCACACCCAGGCCAAGCCCCCTTCGAGGTGATCCTTCCGGAGCCGGATCCGGTTCCGGAAGGAAAGGGCAGCCATCTTTTCTCGGCCGCGGGGATTTCGTCCGCATCCTAGACACGAATGGACATTCAACACGAGTCACTCAAACCCGAAAACGGGACGATCGCCCGCCCGGCCGCTGCGTCGACCTCGCAAAGGTAGTAAAAATATAAATATCCACCGAAACTCATATTTCGGTGGATATTTATATTAAATCGGGCGGAACCGGTGCCTCGGCCTGGCCTTCATCCTGCAGGCGCGGGCCGTCCCGCTGATCTGCTTCTGAGAGGTGCCGCTAGACCGCTGACTTGTCGAGGACGGCCGCCACTTCCGCCGCTCTGAACACGAACCCCGCATGCGTGGTGTCCAGAGTGTGGACGTCGTAGGGGTTGCCGGGGGTCAGCGCGTCCGCTTCGGCGATGAGCCTGTCCTGCATGGCGACCGGAATGGACCGGTCACCGGTGAGGCGGACGTAGGTGCGGGCGACCGTGCCCCAGGTGTCGGCGTGACCGCGGGCGTCGGCCGTCATCACCGCCAGCGACTCGTCCGGCTGCAGGATGTTGAGGAAGGCCCGGAACCGCTCGTCGGTGACGTCGGCCATGGTCGCCGCCTTGAGGCCGGCCAGCAGCTCCGGATCGGCGGTGCGGTAGTTGGCCCGGCCGACGCCGAGGCGCGACGGATCCCCGACGTTGAACGCGGACAGAGACGGCATCAGGCTGTCTTCGAACTCGGGCTCCTGCATGTACTCGATCGGGTTCGGCAGTTGCACGCACGCCCAGGCGGAGATGTACACCAGCCGGTCCACCAGGCCGGGGACCGCGTTGCCGACCCCGGTGAGGGTCGTCCCTCCGAGGCTGGCGCCCACCAGGACCACCGGCCCGTGCTCGGCCACCCGGCGGACGACGTCGACGACCATGTCGACGTTGTCCTGCAGGGTGACCCCGGCCAGGGTCGACGGTTCGGCCGCCCACGCGTCGAGGTCCTGCGGGGCCTGGTAGGCGACGGGGTACTGCGCGTCGAGGCCGTGCCCCGGCAGGTCGACGGCGAAGCTGCGGTGGCCGAGCAACGCGAGTTCGCGCTGGACGGAGGACCACATGAACGAGTTGGAGCCGGACCCGTGGACCAGCACGAACGTGGGAGCGGCACCGGCTTCCGGTCGGGGGTGCGGCGAGCCGGTCGGGATGGATGACATGCGGATCAGTCCGATCAGATCGATAATCAGCTGGAAAACCGGCGGATGCGGCGTGGCGCCGGATGCCGGAGCGTCGAGCCGCCCGCGGTGGGGCGGCGGAGTCCCGTCGGCGGGCCGTCGGAACCGGTGAAGGGCACGGGCGACCGGGGACGCGGGGGGCGCAGGTCCGGACCGCGGAGGTCCGCCGGGGACCGGCCGCGGTCGCGCGCCGGTCGGGCGGAACGAGGCGTCCGGTCCGCGGCGCCCAGCGGCGGCCGGGACCGCCCCGGCCGCCGCCGATCACCGGGTGAGTCCGGCGAGACGCCGTCTCAGACGGCCCGGAGACAGGCGAGTTCCTAGATCATGATCGAGACGGTACCAGGAGGGGAGGCCCGGATGCGACGGGGAATCGGGAGCCGGGGCCGGTTCCGGACCTCAGAGCAGTTCGGCCAGGACCTCGTCGACCGGCGTGGCCGTGACGCCGAGGAGCTTCTCGGTCTCGGTGAAATCCGAGACGTACGGCAGGCCCGGAGTCTCCAGGACCTCGGTGAGCTCGGCCCAGAACGGGTCGGTGAGCGCCAGCAGCGCCAGGTCCCGCTCGGTCAGCCTCTCCAGCCGAGGCTCCGGCGCCCCGGCCAGCCGGGCCAGCCGCGCGGCCAGTTCGCGCGCCGACGGCGTGACGACCGGCACGTGCCAGGCCCGCCCCGGGGCACGCTCGTCGCGGCTCGCGGCGACCAGCGTGCGGGCCGTGTCACCGATGGAGGAATAGCTGTGCGGCAGGTCGAGTTCCTGCGGCACCAGGGCGAGCGCACCCGCCAGCACCCGTGGCTGGACCATGAGACTGAAGACCGACACCGCGCCGGCGCCGTAGAACTGCCCGGCCCGCACCTCGGTGGCCCGCACACCCGAGGCGGCGGCCTCCTCCCACAGGCGGGCCCGCAGACGGCCCTTCGGCCCGGCGGCCCGCAGGGGCAGCCCCGGGTGGAGCGGGCCCTCCACGAGGCCGTAGCCGTACAGGTTGCCCAGCATGACGTAGCGCACGCCGGTGCGCGCCGCGGCGGTCAGCATGGCGTCGGCCAGCGCCGGGAACTCCTGCAGCCAGCGGTGGTACGCCGGTGCGGCGCAGCCGAACAGGGTGGCGGCGCCCTCCAGCAGCCGGGTGAGCCGGTCGGCGTCGGCGGCGTCCGCGGCCACCTTCTCGACCAGGGGGTGGTCGGGCCCGCCGCCGCCGCGGCTGACGATCGTGACGTGCTCGCCGTCGGCGGCGAGCAGCAGGGCGGTGCGGGAGGCGGCGGCACCGGCGCCGATGATCACGTGGAAGGTCATGGACCCACCGTCCACCACCCGCCTAGGCTGACGGCAGTGGCCAGAATACCAAATATCCGGAGGATCCGGCCAGTGCATCACATCGTGCTCGTCGTCGTGACCCCCGTCCTGGGCTTCGACGTGTCCGTGCCGTACATGATCTTCGACGGCGTCGAGGCCGACGGGGTCCCGGGCTACACCGTCCAGGCCTGCACGGCCGAGCCGGGCGTCGTGCCCACGGCCGGCGGCCCCGACCTGTTCATCCCGCACGGCCTGGAGGCCGTGCCGGGGGCCGACACCGTGATCGCGGTCGGCAGCGGCGGCGGGCCCGCCCACCCCGGGGCCCTGCGCGCACTGCGGGACGCGGCGTCCGCCGGAACGCGCATCGCCTCCCTGTGCACCGGCGCCTTCGTGCTGGCGCAGGCGGGTCTGCTGGACGGCCGCCCGGCGACCACCCACTGGGCCCTGGCCGATGCGCTGGCCGCCCGCCACCCCGCCGTCGAGGTCCGCCCCGACGTGCTCTACGTCGACGACGGCCAGGTGCTGACCTCGGCGGGCGCGGCCGCCGCCATCGACCTGTGCCTGCACCTGGTGCGGCTCGACCACGGTGCGGCCGCCGCCAACGCCGCGGCCCGGGCCGCGGTCGTCTCCCCCGTACGGCCCGGCGGTCAGGCGCAGTTCATCACCACCCCGCTGCCACCCGAGCGCGGCACCTGGCTGGCGGAGACCCGGGCGTGGGCGCTGGCGCGCCTGGACCGGCCCTTGACCCTCAAGGACCTCGCCGCGCACGCGGGCACCAGCGTGCGCACCCTGACCCGCCGCTTCCACGCCGAGACCGGGCTCAGCCCCCTGCAGTGGCTGCTGCACCGGCGCGTCGACCGGGCCCGGGAGCTGCTGGAGACCACCGACCTGCCGATGGACGAGATCGCCTGGAGGAGCGGGCTGGGCGGCACCGACTCCCTGCGCAAGCACCTGGTCGGCAAGGTCGGGCTCACCCCCAGCGCCTACCGAGCGGGCTTCCGCCGCACGGAACGCTGACCGCCGCACCGGAGCCGCGGTCGTCGGCCGCGAGCCGGCCTCCCGCCGGCCCCCGCCGTCGGCCGGCGGGGGCCGGCGGGAGGCCGGCGGCGGGGAGATGCCGGCGGGGGACGCGAAAGCCGCCCACCGCGACCCCGTCACTCCAGGAGACGAGATTTGCGCATAACGTGACATCGGACAGGGGAACACGGCGGGCGCAGCCGGGGGAACCGGAGAGGACGGGGTCATGGGAGCGGTCGGGCATCTGGGCGACGCGCAGGCACTGCAGGCGATCCTGGAACAGGCCCGCGACGCCTTCATCTCCCTCGACGCCGCCGGGACCGTGCGCGCGTGGAACGCCGCCGCCGAACGGCTGTTCGGCTGGTCGGCGACCGAGGCCCTGGGCCGGAGCGTGACCGCCCTGATCGCCCCGCCCTCGCTGCGCCGCCGCTACGACGAGGGCCTGGCCCGCCTTCGCGAGCACGGCCCCTCCCACCTGCCCGACCACCGCCTGGAGCTGGCCGTCGTCGACCGCGCGGGCCGGGAGTTCCCCATCGAGATGGCCCTGCAGGTCGACGACCGGCACGGCGGGCCGCTCCTGCACGCGTTCGTGCACGACATCAGTGACCGCCACGAGGCCCGGCGCCGACTGGAGGAGGAACGCACCTTCCTGCGGGCGCTGCTGGACAGCCTCCAGGTCGGCGTGATGGCCTGCGACGGGGACGGCCGGCTGACCCTGTTCAACCGGGCGGCGCGCGAGCTGCACCACGTGACGGGCGACCGGCCGGCCGGAGGCGACGGCGACTGGCCGCAGGACCGCAACCTGTTCGCCCCCGACGGACACACCCGGCTCCGGTCCGAGCAGGCACCGCTGGCCCGGGCGCACGCCGGTGAGAACGTCGACGGCCAGCACCTGGTGGTCCGCCCTCCGGAGGGCGAACCGCGCCGTTGCCTCGTCAACGGCCGCCCCATCACCACTCCCGACGGTCGCCGCCTGGGCGCGGTCTCCGCTCTGCACGACATCACCGACCAGTACCGCGCCCAAGTGCTGCGCGAGGCCCAGCACGCCGTGGCGCAGGCGCTGGCCGAGGCGGTCTGCAGCGAGCAGGCGGCCACCCGCGTGATCAGCGCGGTCGCCCGGGCGCTGGACTGGTCCTACGGGGAGTACTGGCAGATCGACCCCGACCGGAGCGTGCTGGTGCGCGTCGGCGCGTGGCACAGGCCCGGGCTGGCCTTCACCGGCGACCCCGCGGAGACCGTCCGGCGGGGCCAGGGGCTGCCGGGGCGGGTGTGGGCCACCGGTCGGACGGTCTGGATGAGCGATCTGAGGACCGAACCCCGCCCTTTCCCGCACAGGCGGGACGCGCTGGAGGCGGGCCTGCTCTCGGCCGTCGCCCTGCCGGTCCGCAGCGGCGACCAGGTGCTGGGGGTGCTGGTCTTCTGCGGCGACGCCGTACAGGAGCCCGACGGCGACCTGATCGCCCTGCTCGACGGCGTCTGCGCGCACGTCGGCCGCTACCTGGAGCGCCGCCGGGCCGAGGAGCTCGCCTTGGCCCTGGCCGCCAGCCGCCGCCACTTCGACCAGGTCGTCTCCCAGATCGACGACAACGTGTGGAGCATCGAGATCACCCCTGACGGCCGGGCCCGCTCGGTCTACCAGAGCCAGGACGCCGCCGGGGTGTTCGGCGACCGGGTCCCCGCGGGCGCCGACATCTCCGACCTGCTGCTCCGGCACGTCCACCCCGAGGACCTGCCCGCCTACACCGCCTTCGACGAGAAGGTCCGCGCCGGGTTTCCGGCGCAGATCGAGTGCCGCGTCACGGGCCTGGACGGCGCCACCCGGTGGATCTGGATCCGCAGCACTCCGCGCCGCGAGGACGGCCGGCTGTTCGCCGACGGCATCTCCACCGACGTGACCGAGCGCCACCGCCTGGCCGAGGAGCGGGACCGGATGAAGGACGAACTGGTCGCCCTGGTCAGCCACGAGCTGCGCAACCCGATCGGCACGCTCCGCGGCTACGTCGAGATGCTCGTCGACGCGCCGGGGCTGACCGGCACCCAGCGCATGTTCGCCGACGTCATCGAGCGGACCAGCGCCCACCTGCTGGACCTGGTGGACGACCTGCTGGACCTGGCCCGGCTGGACGCCGGGCAGGTGGCCGTCGATCCGCGGCCGGTCTCCCTGACCCGGCTGGTCCGCCAGGCCGTCGACGACCACCGGGCCGCCGCCGCGGCCAAGGACCTGACCGTCACCACCGACCTGGCCGCGCACCTGCCGGTGCACGCCGACCCGGTACGGCTCCGCCAGGTGCTCGACAACCTGCTGTCCAACGCCGTCAAGTACACCCCGGCCGGTGGCGCCGTCACCGTCGGCCTGCACGGCGACGACGCGGGCCGGGCCGCCGTCGTCACCGTGGCCGACACCGGCATCGGCGTCCCGGCCGGGGAGTACCCGCACCTGTTCGGCCGGTTCTTCCGCGCCTCCACCGCGCAGGAGGCCGGGATCAAGGGCACCGGCCTGGGCCTGGCCGTCACCCGGGCGATCGTCGAGGCGCACGGCGGGAGCGTGGCCGCCGCGCCCCGGGAGGGCGGCGGCACCGTCTTCACCGTCCGCCTGCCCGTGGGCCCCTCCCCCGCCTGAACCGGCCTGAACCGGCGCGGACCGCCGCATCCGGCGCATCCGGCCCACCGGTGGCCGGGAACATCCGGCCCACCGGTAACCGGGAAGTGGAATAACCACCCCCCCGCGTCCGTTAGAGTCATCGTGCCGATGTGGTTTGTGTCCCCCGGGCCGCAAATTACCGCCTTCACGGAATACCGTTCGGCTGGAGCCGTGTTGTGCCTCTCGCCGAGGAGGCGACCGCCACATCGGCACTAAACGTTCCGCCCCGCGGGCGCCCGGCGCCCGCGGGGCGTTTTCCTCTCCCTCGACGTCCGCAGTGCCCTCCTGTGCCCTTTCTGCGCCCCCTCGGGTTCCCGGCTTTGGACCAGGGCTACAAACATCAAAGCTTGGCTTGTGAGGATGTCCACACCCGCCGGTCACCAGGCCACCGCCTACTGTGGTGTTCTTCCGTACCGTGAGGAGAGTCCGTGCTCTACCGCCTGGCCAAGACCGTCAGCTCTCCCTTCCTGCACCTGCTCTGGCCGACCACGGCCACGGGGGTGGAGCACGTGCCCGCCGCCGGACCGGCCATCCTGGCCTCCAACCACCTGTCGGTCCTCGACTCGACCTTCCTGCCGCTGGTGGTCCCCCGCCAGGTGCGTTTCGTCGCCAAGCAGGAGTACTTCACCGGCAACCCCGTCACCGCCGCGTGGATGCGGGCCACCGGCCAGATCGCCATCGACCGGCAGAGCCCCACCGCCGCCCAGGACATGCTCGACGCCGCGGCCCGGGTGCTCAAGGACGGCGGCCTGTTCGGCATCTACCCCGAGGGCACCCGCTCCCCCGACGGCCGCCTCTACCGCGGCAAGGTCGGCGTCGCCTGGCTGGCCCTGGCCACCGGGGCGCCGGTGCTCCCGGTGGCCATGTCCGGCACCGACCGGGTGCTGCCGATCGGCGCCTCGCTCCCCCGGCTGGGCCGGGTCGGGGTGCGGATCGGCGAGCCGATGACCTTCACCGGCTCGGAGGCCAGCGCCCGCGACCGCCGCCGGGTGACCGACGAGATCATGGCGGCGATCCGGAGCCTCTCCGGTCAGGAGTACGTCACCGCCTACGCCCCCCGCCGCACCACCGACAATTGATCATATTTCGGCATATGTCGGATTGGTCGCGCTAGGGTGGTGCGCTGAGCTTCGGCGAACGGGGGTGGCCAGATGCCGCGCGGCAGGACGATAGCGATCACCACGACGGCCGCCGTGCTGGTGGCGGGCGCCGCCGGCGGCGGAGCCTGGTGGTACCTCCACACGCGCGGCACCCCGCAGGAGACCGCGCAGCGCTTCACCCAGGCCTGGCAGCGCGGCGACCAGGCCGCCATGCGCGCCGAGCTGGGCGCCCCCGACCCCGCCTTCCCCCGCGCCTACGACGACATGCGCACGGGCTGGGCGGTGGAGAGCACCGCGATCCGGCTCGACGCGGTCCGCACGACCGGTGACGACACCGCCCAGGCCGCCTACACCGCCACCCTCCGGCTGAAGAACGTCGGCGAGTGGAGCTACTCCGGGACCATCGACCTGGCGGTCGTCGACCGGCACTGGAAGGTCGACTGGTCCCCCGCCGCGCTGCACCCCCGCTTCACCGCCGGGTCCTCCTTCGCGTTGAAGACCACCTGGCCCGAACGGGCCGCCGTCACCGCCGCCGACGGCGAGCGCATCGACGGCGGCGGCGTGGGCGGCTCGGTCCAGCAGCTCGTCGGCTTCCTGGACAAGGCCACCGACAAGGACGTCAAGAAGCTCGGCCCCTCCTACAAGACCGGCCAGGCCATCGGGCGGGGCGGGCTGCAGGAGAGCTTCCAGCAGCGCCTGGCCGGCACCCCCGGCACCGAGATCCAGATCGTCGGCACCGGAGGCGCGTCCGCCGCCGCCACGACCGTCGGCACCATCGAGGGCGAGAAGGGCGAGCCCCTGGAGACCAGCCTGGACCTGCGGGTGCAGGACGCCGCGGCCGGAGCCGTACGCGACCTCGACAAGACCGCCTCGATGGTCGCGGTCAAGCCCTCGACCGGCGAGATCCTCGCCGTCGTCAACAACAAGGGCGGCTTCAACCGCGCCCTGAGCGGCGCCTACCCGCCCGGCTCCACCTTCAAGGCGGTCACCGCCGTCGGACTCCTCGAAGCCGGCGTGGGCCCCGGCGACAGGGTCACCTGCCCCAAGGACGTCAACGTCGGCGGGCTGCCGATCCGCAACTCCCACCACGCCGCCTACGGCTCGGTGACCTTCTCCGACTCCTTCGCCCACTCCTGCAACACCACCTTCGCCCCGCTGGCCAAGGAGCGGCTGGGCGCCGACGAGATGGTGCGGACCGCCGAGCTGTTCGGCTTCAACGAAGAACTCGACATCGGTGTCCCCGAGGTCCACGGCGGCAGGATCCCCCGGGCCGAGAGCGACGCCGAACTGGCCGCCGAGTCCTTCGGCCAGGGACGCATCACCGCCAGCCCGCTGATGATGGCCTCGGTCGCCGCCGCGCTCGCCGACGGCACCTGGCGTCCGCCGACCCTCGTGCCGTCGGCCGAGCAGAAGCTCCAGGCCCGGGCCCTGCCCGAAGGCGTCGTCGGCCCGATGCACCGGATGATGTCCGCCGTGGTCACCAAGGGCACCGCTGAGGGCGCGGGCCTTCCCGCGGGGACCCGCGGCAAGACCGGCACCGCGGAGTACGGCCCTCAGGACGATCTGAAGACCCACGCCTGGTTCATCGGTTTCAAGGGCGACCTGGCCTTCGCCGTGATCGTCGAGGAGGGTGCGGGCGGCGGCACGGACGCGGCCCCGGTGGCCGCGGCGTTCCTGCGCGCCCTGGACTGAACCCGCTCCGGCCGTCCCGCGCGTCTCCGCTCAGCGACGCGGAGACTTCGGAGACTTCAGCGACGCCGTGACCCGGGGGCGCGGCGATTCAGCGGCTCAGATCAGCGGCTCAGAGCGGAAGCGCGGCGGCGTCGTGCCTCAGGACCAGGATCAGCAGCGTCGCGATCAGAGTCGCGATCAGCAGCCAACTGACCATGATGATGACCGTCGAACGGCGCGGACGCCTGAGCAACCTCCCGGCCCCGGGCCCGGGGTCCCCCCGGCGGCGGCCCCCCTCTCTGCGCTGGACGCGCTCGTTGAACGACTCCAGCCGCGCGGCCAGCCGCGGGTCCTCGTCGACGAGGTGACGCTCGATCTGCAGCAGCATTCGCTCCTCGTCTTTCGACCAGGCCATGCCGCACCTCCCCGGAATGCAAGGCGTGTGCCGACGTTCTGCCCAATCATGAAGATCGTTATCCGTTCCGAGGGCTGCGATTTACCTCTTCTTTGCCTGATGGCCGCACCCGGCGCGGGACCGCCGACGGAGCCGCTCCCGTCCCCGCCGGAGCACGATCGGAGTATGACCGGGGCACGGCCGGCGACATCACGGGACGGATCCGGAGGCATCGCCCGTCCCCTCTCCGACGATGGATGGCCGACCCCTATAAAGGGTACGAACAGGCTGGATGCTCCCGATCGGGCGCATCACAGTACAAAAAATCAGGGGGAGAAGATGGCCGAGAAGAAGAAGCCCACCAAGGCGTCGGGCAAGCAGAAGAAGGCCGCCATCAAGGCCACACGCGAGGCCAAGCAGGCCAAACGGCAGAGCAAACGTCCCGAGGGCGCCGAATGACCCCGGATGACCGGATGACGCGGGACAACACGGAATAACACCGCACGCCAGGGGACGCTCCGGGGCCACCGGCGTCGCGCCGCGCGACATCCCGGGACACCCCGGAACGTCTCCTCCCCGTCGCGGACGCGGGACCCGATCGGGCGGCCGGAAGACGCCCGCGCCGCACGGCGAGACGTTTCCGAGCACCTGACCACGGAGTGAGCCACCATGTCCGCCTACCTGCGATTCCCGACGGTCTTCGGCGACGTCATCGTCCTAGCGGCCGAGGACGACCTGTGGCTGGTGCCCGCCACCGGAGGCCGCGCCTTCCGCCTCACCGCCGGAGTCGCCGAAGCCGGCTACCCGCGCTTCTCCCCCCGCGGCGACCGCATCGCCTTCGCCGGCCGCGAGGAGGGCCCCGAAGAGGTCTACGTGATGCCCGCCGACGGCGGCTCCGCCCGGCGCGTCACCTACCACGGCACCCGCTCCACCGTCACCGGCTGGGACCCCGAGGAGGCGATCCTCTACGCCAGCGACGCCGGACAGCCCTTCCACGGCCAGAAATGGCTGCACCGCGTCCTGCCGCACCGCGTCCCCGAACGCCTGCCGTACGGCCCGGCCAACTCCATCTCCTACGGTCCGCGCATCGTGATCGGCCGCAACACCGCCGACCCTGCCCGCTGGAAGCGCTACCGCGGCGGCACCGTCGGCGACCTGTGGATCGGCGACGACACCTTCCGGCGGCTCATCGCCCTGCCCGGCAACCTCGCCTCCCCCTGCTGGGCCGGGGACCGCGTCTACTTCATCTCCGACCACGAGGGCGTCGGCAACGTCTACTCCTGCACCGCCGACGGCACCGGCCTGCGCCGGCACACCGACCACACCGACTACTACGCCCGCAACCTGTCCGGCGACGGCCGCCGGCTCGTCTACCACGCCGGCGGCGAGCTCTACCTGATCGACGACGGGGAGTCCCACCGCGTCGAGGTCAGCCTGCGCAGCTCCCGCACCCAGCGCAACCGCCGCTTCGTCCCCGCCGGACGCTTCCTCGACAGCGCCACCCTCGACCCCGGCGGCACCGGTCTGGCGATCACCACCCGCGGCAAGGCGTTCTCCTTCGCCGCCTGGGAGGGCCCCGTCCGCCAGCACGGCGCCCCCTACGGCGTCCGCTACCGGCTGCTGACCTGGCTCAACGACGGACTGCGGCTGATCGCCGCCGCCAGCGACGACCGCGACCGCGAGACCCTGACCGTCCTGACCGCCGACGGCACCGCCCCGCCCCTGCGACTCGACCACCTCGACACCGGCCGGATCACGGCCCTGCAGGTCTCCCCCACGGCCGACACCGTCGCCGTCACCGACCACCGCAACGAACTGCTCCTCGTCGACCTCGCCGCCGACCCCGCCACGGCCACCGTGATCGACTCCAGCCGGTTCGGCGCCGTCGAGGACCCTGCCTGGTCCCCCGACGGCCGCTGGCTCGCCTACGCCTTCCGCGACACCGCCCAGACCATGGCGATCCGGCTGTGCCGGGCCGCCACCGGCGAGACCTTCCCCGCCACCCGCCCCGTCCTGCGGGACTCCTGCCCCGCCTTCGACCCCGCCGGACGCTACCTCTACTTCATCGGCCAGCGCGTCTTCAACCCCGTCTACGACGAGCTCGGCTTCGACCTGGGCTTCCCCCTCGGCTCCCGCCTCTACGCCCTGGCCCTGCGCACCGGCACCGGCTCCCCCTTCGTCCCCGAACCCCGGCCCCTGTCCGGCGCGGACGACGAGGACGAGGAGGACGAGGAGGAGGAGGTCGAGTTCACCGTCGACACCGACGGCCTGGAGGACCGCATCGCCGCCTTCCCCGTCCCCGAATGCCGCTACGAGGCCATCGCCGCGATCAAGGACAAGGTCGTCTACCTCACCTACCCCGTCGAGGGCGCCCTCGGCGACGAGCACGCCGACTCCTCCGACGGCACCCTGTGCGCCTACGACCTCACCAAGCACAAGCACGAGACCCTGGTCACGGACGTGTCGGAGTTCCAGCTCGGCCGCGACGGCGCCACCCTGCTCTACCGCTCCGGCTCACGGCTGCGCGTCGTCAAGGCCGGCGAGACCCCCGAGGACGACGAGAGCCCCGGCCGCGAGAGCGGCTGGATCGACCTGTCCCGCGTCAAGGTCTCCGTCTGCCCCGAAGCCGAGTGGCGGCAGATGTTCCGCGAGGCCTGGCGCCTGCAGCGCGAGCACTTCTGGGCCGAGGACATGTCCGGCATCGACTGGGAGGGCGTCTACCGCCGCTACCTGCCGCTGGTGGACCGCGTCACCACCCGCGGGGAGTTCTCCGACCTGCTGTGGGAACTGCTCGGCGAGCTCGGCACCTCCCACGCCTACGAGAGCGGCGGCGCCTACCGCGCCCGCCCCCACTACCGCCAGGGCAAACTCGGCGTCGACCTGTCCTTCGCCGACGGCCTGCACCGCATCACCCGCATCGTCGACGGCGACCGCTGGGACCCCGCGGCCACCTCCCCGCTCCACCGCCTCGGCGTCGACGTCCGCCCCGGCGACGCGATCCTCGCCGTCAACGGCCAGAGCGTCAACTCCGCCACCGGGCCCGCCGAGCACCTGGTCAACCAGGCCGACGAGGAGGTCCAGCTCACCGTCGCCCGCGGCGAGGAGCGGCGGACCGTCACCGTGCGGGCCATCGCCGACGAGCAGCCGGGCCGCTACCGCGACTGGGTCCGCGCCAACCGCGCCCGCTGCCACGAGCGCACCGGCGGCCGGATCGGCTACCTGCACATCCCCGACATGGGCCCGGAGGGCTACGCCGAGTTCCACCGCGGCTTCCTCGCCGAGTACGACCGCGAGGGCCTGATCGTCGACGTCCGCTTCAACGGCGGCGGCCACGTCTCCTCCCTGCTGCTGGAGAAGCTGTCCCGGCGCCGCCTGGGCTACAACCACCCCCGCTGGGGCATGCCCGAGCCCTACCCCGAGGAGTCGCCCCGCGGCCCCATGGTCGCGATCACCAACGAGTGGGCGGGCTCCGACGGGGACATCTTCAGCCACACCTTCAAACTGCTGGGCCTGGGCCCGCTGATCGGCAAGCGCACCTGGGGCGGGGTCATCGGCATCTGGCCCCGCCACCAGCTGGCCGACGGGACCGTCACCACCCAGCCGGAGTTCTCCTTCGCCTTCGACGACGTGGGCTGGCGGGTGGAGAACTACGGCACCGACCCCGACCTCGAGGTGGACATCACCCCGCAGGACTACGCCGCGGGGATCGACACCCAGCTGGACACCGCGATCCGGATGGCCCTGGAGCGGCTGGCCGCCCACCCGCCGCACACGCCCAACCCCGCCGACCGGCCCCGGCTCTCCATCCCCCCGCTCCCGCCGCGCTGAGCGCCCGGGACCGCCGCACGCCGCACACGCGTGCAGCCACCGACCGCACACCCGCGCAACCGCCGACCGCACACGCCCGCGCGGCCCCGGCCGCGGACCGCCGTACGGAGGTCAGAGCGCGGCCCACCCCGCCAGCCGGGCGGCCAGCGCCCGCACCTCCCCGCGCAGCTCCTCCGGTTCGAGCACCGTGAACGGCCAGCCGAGCCCGGCCAGCAGCTGCGCCATGCCGTCCAGCCGCTCGGCCCGCGTCGTCAGCAGCACCCCCTCGGGCGTCTCCGCCAGCGCCGCGACCGACGCCGGCACCCGCCCGCGCGCCTCCGCCAGCGTCGTGGCCAGCAGCACCCGGACCTCGTGCCGGTACGGCACCGCCGACAGCGACCGCGTCACGTGCCCGGCCGCGTCGAAGCCCTCCGGGACCGCGAAGACCCGCTCGGTGCGCTCGGCGTCCGCCACCCGGTCCACCCGGAAGGTGCGGACCTCGCCGCTGCGGTGGTCGAACCCCGCGACGTACCACCGCCCGGAGTGGAAGACGATGCCGTACGGGTCCAGCTCCCGCTCCGACGGCTCCCCCTTCCACGACCGGTAGGCCAGCCGTACCGTGCGCCCGTGCCGGACCGCGTCGGCCAGCACCAGCAGCGGCCCGGCCTTCGGGACCGGCGTGCCCGCCGGGGCGCGGGTGTGGTCCAGGGTCTGCGCGACCGCGTCGACGCGCTCGCGCAGCGCCCGCGGCAGCACCCGCTGGATCTTGGCCAGCGCGCTCTCCGTCGCCGCCTCCCCCACCGCCAGCCCGGTCCGCCGCCCGGCCACCAGCCCCAGCACCACCGCCGTCGCCTCGTCGTCGGTGAGCATCAGCGGCGGCAGCTTGTAGCCCGGCAGCAGCCGGTACCCGCCGTAACGCCCCCGCTCGGCCTGCACCGGCACGCCGAGCTCGCCCAACCGGACCGCGTAGCGGCGCACCGTGCGCTCGTCGACCTCCAGCCGGGCGGCCAGCTCCGGCCCGGTCAGGCCGGGCGAGGCCTGCAGCAGTTCGAGCAGCGCCAGCACCCGCGCGGCCGTCACGGCTCAGCCCGCGCGATGCAGGATCTCCGCCAGCTCCAGCGGTCTGCTGAACATCGGCCAGTGCCAGGTCGGCAGCTCCTCGTACCGCCACTGCTCGCCGGCCATGTGCCGGAACATCGGGACGGCCGCCGCCATCCCCTGCGCCTGCTCCGCGGTGAACCCGCACAGGACGCCCAGGCGCGGCAGCTTCTCCCACGCGCCGGTGAGCCGTACCGGCGTCGTCGCCGTCGCCCACGGCTGCGGCACCGCGCGCTCGGCCAGCGACGCGAGGACCGCAGGGTCGAGGTCCGGGACCTCGGCGGCGAGCTCGGCCCACGGCGGGGGCGGGAGCATCCACCCGTCACCGGCCTGCGCGACGAGCCCGGCGTCGCGCGCCCGCTCCTCGGGATCGGCGAACTCCGCCTGCGCCGTGCCGTCGGGCAGCGGGCCGGTGTCGACGAACACGAGCCTGGAGACGCGCTCGGGCGCGCGATCGGCGGCCGACGTCGTCACCACCGCTCCGGCGTAGCTGTGGCCGACGAGGACGACGTCGGTCAGGTCCTCGTAGCGCAGCAGGTTGAGCACGTCGGTGACGTGCGTCTCCAGATCGGTGTCGGGCCGGGCGAGGTGCGCCCGCTCACCCATGCCGGTGAGGCTCAGCGGGTGGACGTCGTGGCCGCGGGCCCGCAGCGCGTCGGTGACCGGGCGCCAGGCCCAGGCGCCGAGCCAGAAACCGGGGATGAGTACGTAGGTCGTCATGGCAACCACATTAAGAGCGAATCCGGGCAGAACCCGTCCGGATGCGTACGGGATTTCATGATCTTCTACCCCGCCCCCGACCGGGGCGCCAAGCAGTCGCCCGTCCCCGGCCCCCTCTCCGAGGTACGCGATGGAATGAGAATCATTCCCGAAAAGCTGTACGATCACGGATGCCCCGTCCCCGCTCGGGGCGAAAGCGGTGGGAGATCCAGCCGGTCCGCCGCTCCGCGACCGCATGCGGGTGGGAGGGTGATGTCCCAGCCGAGCACCGCGAACCGGCCGGGCCCGCAGGACGGCCCGCCACCGGAGGCCGGAGCCGACCGGCGCCCCGGGGGGTTCCGGCCGCCCCGAGCGCTCGCCGTCCTCGCCGTCCTCGCCGTCCTCCTCGGTATCGTGGCCCTGCCGGCGGCGGGACGCCTCCTGACGGCGCCGCACCCGACGGATCCGGCGGTGCGGACATGGGCGACCGTCTTCATGGCGGTGTGCGCGCAGGCCCTGCCCTTCCTGGTGTTCGGGGTCGCGCTGTCCGCGGCCATCACCGCCTTCGTGCCCGCCTCGTTCTGGACCAGGGCGCTGCCCCGGCGCACCTACGCGGCGGTGCCGGTGGCGGGCATCGCCGGAGCGATCCTGCCCGGCTGCGAGTGCGCGTCGGTACCGGTGGCCTCGGGACTGATGGCGCGAGGCGTGGCGCCGCCGGCCGCGCTGACCTTCCTGCTGGCCTCCCCGGCGATCAACCCGGTGGTGCTGGTGGCCACCGCCGTCGCCTTCCCGGACGATCCCGCGATGGTGGTCGCCAGGTTCACCGCCTCGCTCACGGCGGCCGTACTGGCCGGCTGGATCTGGGCGCGGTTCGGGCGCACCGCATGGCAGCCGGCGCCACGCCGGACCGCCGGGCCCGGCCGGAGCAGGGCGGTCGCCTTCCTGGACGCGATGCACCACGACCTCATGCACGCCGGCGGGTTCCTGGTGGTCGGCGCCCTGGCCGCGGCGACCCTGAACGTGGCGATCCCCCGGTCCTGGCTGACCTCCGTGGCGGAGGTGCCCGTCGTGTCCGTACTGGTGTCGGCCCTGCTGGCGGTGCTGCTGTCGATCTGCTCGGAGGCCGACGCCTTCGTCGCGGCCTCGCTCACCGCTTTCTCCCCGACGGCCAAGCTGGCGTTCCTGGTCGTCGGCCCGATGGTGGACCTGAAGCTCATCGCCCTGCAGGCGGGCACCTTCGGCCGCGCCTTCACCCGGCGGTTCGCCCCGCTCACCCTGCTCCTGGCGACGGCGGTCAGCTCCGCCGCGGGCTGGGTGCTCCTTTGACCGCCCCCCGCCCCGACGGCCGGGGCATCCCCCGGAGGTCCCGGTGAACCGGACCGGACAGAACCTGGTCCTCCTCCTGCTCGGTGGAGCACTGGTGAAGATCTCCGCTTTCTCCGCGGACTTCGCCAACTACGTCAAGCCGGGATTCCGGCCGCTGCTGATCGCGGCGGGCGCGGTGCTGGTCCTCCTGTCCGTGGCCGCCCTGGCCCTCGACCGGCACAGGGGCACGGGCACCGCACGCCGGGCCGACCTCCGCCGCGCCCGCGCGGCGGAGGAGGAGGACGCCCGCGCGGCGGAGGAGAGGCACCTCGCCCTGCTGGTCGGCCGAGAACCCGCCGCGTCACCGCAGACCCGCGCCCCCGAGCCCGAGCCCGAGCCCGAACATGGGCACGGGCATGAGCACGGGCATGAGCACCGGGGAGGGAGCCGGGTGGCCTGGCTGCTGACGGTGCCGATCGCGGTGGCCTTCCTGGCCGCGCCCCCGGCCCTCGGCTCGTTCGCCGTCCGGCAGGCCGAGCAGACCCCCCAGGCGCCCCCGCCCGTCATCGTCGAGGCCGACCCCGTCACGCTGGAGAACGGCCGGGTGAACGATCTGAGCATGATCGAATTCGCCAACCTGGACTGGGACGACCCCGGTGGTTCCCTGCGGGGCAAGACCGTCCGGCTGACCGGGTTCGTCGTCCCGTCCGGGCGACGCGACGCGTGGCACCTCACGCGCATGCGGATCGGCTGCTGCGCCGCCGACGCCCTGGCGATGCAGGTCGTGGTGAGAGGCGTTCCCGCACCCGAGACGGACTCCTGGGTGCGCGTCACCGGGACCTGGATCCCGCGGAAGAACCACACGACGGACGCCTACACTCCGCCTGAGCTGGCCGCTTCCCGCGTCGAGCGGACGGCCCCGCCGGACGAGCCGTACGAATGAGCCATCGCGACCTCCTCCGCAGGCGGCTGCGCCGGGGCGGGTTCTCGGGGCGTGTTGAGGGTCTTTTCCGGGGGTCGTGGTGGTGGTGTTTTTTCAAACGGCCAGCGCCTGTACAAAGTAGATCAGACGCTGTCAGCGTTCTCCGGCCGGCTCCCGGACGGGCTCGTCGATCCACCCGCGGGCCGCGGCGAAGGTCACCTTGGCGATCAGCCGCTGCCCCGCGGCGTTGGGATGGAAGAAGTCCCATCCGCTGACGTGCTCCAGCGTGAAGGGCCGGCGGAACACCGCCCCGCCGTCGAACCGGCACGCCCGGCCGTACTCCGCGCAGACATCCGCCAGCGCCCCGTTGTAGGCCGCGACCCGCGCCCGCACCCGGTCGCGGCGCGCCCGGTCGGCCGGGGCGGCGGAGACCGGCCGCGCCAGCATCGTCGGGCAGATGCGGCCCACCGCCCAGAAGCCGCGGGCCGCCACGTTGTCCTTGCCCACCCGCCACAACCGCTTCAGGTCGGGGACGCTGGCCAGGAACACCCGCGCCGTCGGCCGCCGCTCCTTCAGCAGGCGCAGCGCGGCGGCCACCCGGGCGCGGTAGACCGCGACCGGCGTCATCCGCCGCTCCTCCGGCACGCACGCGTCCTGCGCGCCGACCAGGACCGTCACGTAGTCGGCCCGCCGGGCGACCGCCCGCGCCATCTGCCCGGCCAGGTCGGCGCTGGTCGCGCCGGGGACGGCGAGGTTGAGGTTGTGCCCCTCGACCGCCTCGTCGCGGGCGAGCAGCCGCAGGTAGTGGCTGCGCACCCCGGCGTGGTCCCCCGCCGCCCACGAGCGCGAGGTGCACGGGACGTACCAGCCGCAGACGTTGAACCCGGCGCTGATGGAGTCGCCCAGCGCGGCCATGACCGTCGGCCGCCACGGCACGGCCGCCTCCGCCGCCGCTGCCCCCGCCGGACCCGCCCACCCGGCCGTCAGCACGGCCGCCGCCGTCAGCACCGCCGCCGCCGTCCGTGCCGTCGTCCGTGCCGCTGCGGACCTCACCGCCGCGCGTCCCACCGCGGGCCTCCGTACGGACCTCCCTGTGAACACGGTCACAGTCCTGCGCGCCATGGCACCTCCGGGTGAAGGATCGCATCCGCTCCCCGATCTATCACCGCAGTCCAGGGCGGCGCTCCCGGTTGACCGACTCCCTTGGTTCCCTTGACCGGCCGCCGACGCCGTGCCCGCCCCCCGGGGGGCGGCCGTCGAACACGTTCAGTTTCCGCATAGAGTGTCAGGGGTGAGAGCCGCGCTCGGATCGACCCGTCCCCTCGTGGTGAGAACCGCCCTCGTCGCCGACCCCGGCGATCTGCTCACACGGCTTCCCTCCGCCGCCCCGTACGCCTGGGTCCGGCACGGCGAGGGCATGGTCGCCTGGGGGGAGGCCGCACGGGTCAACGTGCCGCCCGGCCCGGGGCGCTTCGACTGGGCCCGCGACTGGCTCGCGTCCGTCTTCGACGGAGCCGCCGTCGACGACGAGGCGCACACCCCCGGCTCCGGTCCCGTCGCCTTCGGCTCCTTCACCTTCGACCCCGCCTCCCCCGGGTCCGTCCTCGTCGTCCCCCGGACGGTCCTCGCCCGCCGCGACGGCCTGGCCTGGCTCACCACCATCGGCGAGGGACGTCTCGACGAGATCACCGCCCTCCGCGACCCCGGCCGGATCAGCTACGGCGACGGCAGCCTCACCGCCCCCGAATGGCAGCACGCCGTCGCGCGGGCCGCCCACCGGATCCGGTCCGGCCGCCTGGAGAAGGCCGTGCTCGCCCGCGACCTGACCGCCGTCGCCGAACACCCCATCGACGTGCGGCTCCTGCTGTCCCGCCTGGCCGAGCGCTTCCCCGAGTGCTACACCTTCTCCTGCTCCGGGCTGGTCGGCGCCACCCCCGAGCTCCTGGTCCGCCGCACCGGCGAGACCGTCGAGTCCCTCGTCCTGGCCGGCACCACCCCCCGCGGCACCGGCCCGGCCGACGACGCGGCCCGCGCGGCCGCCCTGTTCGCCTCCGCCAAGGACCGCCGCGAGCACGCCTGCGCGATCGACTCCGTCCGCCGGACCCTCACCCCGCTCTGCGCCGAGCTGAAGGTCCCCGAAGAGCCCGAGCTGCTCGTGCTCCCCAACGTCCAGCACCTCGCCAGCCCGGTCACCGGCCGGCTCTCGGCCGGACTCTCGGTCCTGGACGTGGTCGCCGCCCTGCACCCGACCGCGGCCGTCGGCGGCACCCCCACCCGGACCGCCCTGCAGGTCATCCGCGAGCTCGAAGGCATGGACCGCGCCGGATACGCCGGCCCGGTCGGCTGGATCGACGCCCGCGGCGACGGCGAGTGGGGCATCGCCCTGCGCTGCGCCCAGGTCGACGGCGCCCGCGCCCGGCTCTTCGCCGGCTGCGGCATCATGGGCGACTCCGACCCCGCCGCCGAACTCGCCGAGGCCCAGGCCAAGTTCCGCGTCATGCAGTACGCCCTGGAGGGCTGAGCACCGGCGATGTCACGTCCCTCCCCCGCGGTTCAGGGGTCCCCCGCGGTCCGGAGTCCCGCATGCCTCCGATCGCCGGATCCGGCGGGACCCGCCGCGGCGGACCGGCCGGGTTCCGGGTCCGCGGGCCGGCCGCGCAGATAGGCCAGGACGGCGAGGACCCTGCGGTGGGTGTCGGCGGTCTGGGGGAGGTCGAGCTTGGCGAGGATGCTGCGGACGTGCTTGCCCACGGTCACGTCCGTGACGACCAGCCGCCGGGCGATGGCGGCGTTGGAGTGGCCTTCGGCGATGAGCGTGAGCACTTCGCGCTCGCGCGGGGAGAGCGCGGCGAGCGGGTCCCGTCGCCGGGCGATGAGCTGGCGGATGACCTGCGGGTCCACCACCGTGCCGCCGCCCAGCACCTGGCGCAGCGCGGCGACGAAGTCGGCGACGTCGACCACCCGGTCCTTGAGCAGGTAGCCGACCCGGCGGCCTGCGCCGGAGTCCAGCAGGTCGGCGGCGTAGCTCAGCTCGACGTACTGGCTGAGCGCCACCACCGCCAGGTCCGGATCCGCGCGGCGCAGCTCCACGGCCGCCCGCAGCCCCTCGTCGGAGAAGTCCGGCGGCATCCGGATATCGGTGATCACCAGGTCGGGGCGGTGCTCGGCGACGGCCGCGTGCAGGGCCGCGGCGTCGCCCACGGCGGCCACGACGTCGAAGGCGAACCTGGCCAGCAGGCCCGCCAGACCCTCCCGCAGGAGGACCCCGTCCTCGGCCAGGACTACCCGGACGGCGGTCGGTTCAGATCGCACGGAAGCTCCACACGGACACGGGTCGGGCCACCGGCCGGGCTCGACACCAGCAGTCTGCCGTCGATCACCGCCACCCGGTCGGCCAGCCCGGTCAGTCCGGTGCCGCGACCGGGATCGGCACCGCCGACGCCGTCGTCGATGATCTCCAAGGTGAGGATACCGCCGTCCCAGCGCGCGGCCACCCCGGCCCGATCGGCACCGCTGTGCTTGGCGGCGTTGGTGAGCGCCTCGGCGACGGTGAAGTAGGCCGTGCTCTCGACGTGGCGGGGCGGCCGTCCGGGCAGGTCGGCCTCGACGGCGACCGCCAGGGGGGACCGGTCGGCCAGTTCGCCCAGCGCCGCCGCCAGTCCCCGGTCGGTGAGGACACGGGGATGGATGCCGTGCACCAGTTCCCGCAGCTCGGTCATGAGCTGCTTGGCCTCCTGGTGGGCGTCGGCCACGCTGTCGGCGGCCGGAGACCCGGGCGGCAGGTCCACGCGGGCCAGCCCGAGCTTCATCGTGAGTGAGAGCAGCCGCTGCTGGGCGCCGTCGTGCAGGTCGCGTTCGATGCGGCGGCGTTCGGCCTCGAACGCGTCGACCAGCCGGGCCCGCGAGCGCGCGACCTCGACGAGTTCGGCCTGGAGCCGTTCACCGGACCCGCGCTGGAGCAGCGCCCGGGCGAGCGCGGCCTGCGCACCGGCGGTCAGCGCCAGCAGGTACGGAACGGCGGGCAGCAGCACGAGCGCGGCCAGCGCGTACGGCAGCGCGGCCTCCGGGGCGGCGACCTTCACCGGGCCCAGCGCCATCGGGCCACCGCCGCCCAGCAGGATCAGCGGGGCGGCGACGGCGCCGACCTGGAAGGCCAGCGCGGACAGCAGCGCCGCGTACAGGACGGGGGTCGTGGCGGCCAGCAGCAGGAAGTAGCCGAGTTCGCGCCAGGTGACCGATTCGGTGTAGCGGGTGCGAAGCCACGGCAGGACGCCCCGGCCCGGCGGCCGCCGATGGCCCGAGCCCGTCGAGCGGAGATCCACCAGGCGCAGCCGGCGCCGCTCCAGCCCGGCCAGCGGGATGGTCCCCATCGGCCCGAGCCCCGCGACCAGCAGGACGCCGAGGACGGCGAGGAACGCCCGCTCGCCGAAGGCGGCGTCCGGTGCGACCGCCGGCAGCACCGGCAGTGCGAGCAGCACCGGCGGCAGGCTCACCGCGAGCACGACCGGCACGGTCGACAGCAGGTAGCCGGCGGCGCGCCAGGGCCAGGAGGTCAGCAGGAACCCGCGGCGCCGCATCGCGGCCAGCGGGGTGGGCGGTGGATCATTCGGCACAGGCGTACGCTAGTCGACCCCGCGCCCCGGCCGGTCCGCTCCGGCGCCGAGGTAGTGCTGGGCATACCTCCAAGTCGGTGGACCACCGTGATGCGGGCGCCGGTGCCGCGGCGGTGGGATGGGGGGCATGAGACGAAGGCTTCCCGTACGCGTCACCGCTCCCCCGCCGGCCCCCGCCGAGGCGGCGCCGGCCGACGGCCCGGTGGACGCGCGGTTCCCGGCGCCGGCGCACGGCATCGACCCGGAGGCCTCGCGATGAGGACCCCTGCCGCCGCGGATCCGCATGCCGGCGTCCCCGTCGCACCGGTGCAGATGCACCAGGTGAACAGGCACTACGGGGCCGGTGAGGCGCGGGTGCAGGCGCTGGCCGACGTCAGCGTGACCTTCCCGGCCGGCTCCTGGACCGCCGTGATGGGCCCGTCCGGGTCGGGGAAGTCCACCCTGCTGCACTGCGCCGCGGGCCTGGACCAGGTCTCCTCCGGTCGCGTCCTGCTGGCCGGGCAGGACATCACCCGCGCCACCGACGCGACGCTGACCGCGCTGCGCCGCCGCACCGTGGGGTTCGTCTTCCAGAACTTCAACCTGATCGGCTCGCTGACCGCCGAGCAGAACGTCGCGCTCCCGCTGCGGCTGGCCGGGGCCCGGCCGTCGCGCCGTGACGTGCAGGCCGCGCTGGCCGACGTGGGACTGGCCGACCGCGCGCGGCACCGGCCGCGGGAGCTGTCGGGCGGGCAGCAGCAGCGGGTGGCGATCGCCCGCGCGATGGTGATGCGGCCCTCGGTGCTGTTCGCCGACGAACCCACCGGCGCCCTGGACACCGGCTCGGCCCGCACGGTCCTGGGCCTGCTGCGCCGCATGGTCGACACCGCCGGGCAGACCGTCGTCATGGTCACCCACGACCCGGTCGCGGCGGCGAGCGCCGACGCGGTGGTGTTCCTGTCCGACGGCCGGATCGCCGACCGTCTGCTGCGCCCCTCCGCCGCTCAGGTGGCCGAACGACTCACCCGGTTGGAGGGCTGATCCGTGCTGCGCATCTCCGCCGGCACCGTCCGCGACCGCTGGCCGCTGTTCGCCGGGGGCCTGCTGACGGTCACCCTCGGCGTGGCCCTGGTCCAGTCGTCGGTGCTCGTGCTGGTCTCCACGAGCGAGCCCGTGATCCCGCCGGGCGCCTCCGGCAGGGTCGCCGAGCAGATCAGGGAGGGGTACGTCGGAGCCGCGACGCTGCTGGGCATGGCCACACCGCTGGCGATGTTCCTGGCGGTGTTCATCGTGGGCTCGACGTTCGCCTTCTCCGTCGACCAGCGGCGCAGGGAACTGGCCCTGCTGCGGATGCTCGGCGGGAGCCGCCTCCAGCTGATCAGGCTGCTGCTGGGCGAGGCGTTCCTGCTGGGGCTGGCCGGCAGCGCCCTCGGGATCCTGCTGGGCGTGCCGGCCACCTGGGTCCAGGCCCGGCTGCTGATCGGGATCGGGCTGCTTCCCGGCGATTTCTCCGCCCGCTGGTCCACCGGGGTGCTGCTGCTGTCGCCGGCCGTGGGAATCGGCGTGGCGGTCTTCGGGGTGCTGTCCGCCGCCTACCGCGCGGCGCGGGTGCGCCCGCTGGACGCCCTGCGCAACGCCCCCCGCGCCGCTCGCGTGATGACCGTCGGCCGCTGGCTGTGGGGCGTGTCCTCACTCGCGCTGACCGTCATGCTCGTCACCGCAGGGCACGGGGCGAATCTGCTGGGCGCCCTGCTGGTCGCGATGGCCGTCCCGGTCTTCGGATCGATCGCCCTCAGCGCGTTGAGCCCGCTGGCCGTTCCGCTGGTCGGCCGGCTGCTGGGGACGGTGCTGCGGGCCGGCACTCTCGGCGAACTGGCGCAGGCCGGCCTGCGCGACGCGGTACGGCGCAGCGCCTCCACGGCCGCACCCGTCATCGTGCTGGTCGGCCTGCTGGTCGGCCTGACCGGCGCGCTGAACTCGCTGGCCCGCGCCACCGGCGCCGACCTCGAACGCACCACCGCCGCCGACCTGGTCGTCACCTCGACCGGCGCGGCCGCAGCCCGGATCCCCCGGATCCCCGGCGTCGCCCTGGCCTCCCCGCAGAGCCGGGTGGAGATGTCGGTGACGGCCCGGCACCGCGTGGACCACCGCTCCTACCGGCAGACCTACCATTCGGGCATCACCGCGGTCGACGCCGCCGCCTACCGGCGCACCCACCGCCTCACCCTGCGCTCCGGCTCCCTGGACGCCCTGCACGGCCGCACCGTCGCGATCGGCCCCGGACTGGCCGGCGAAGGCGTCCGCGACGGCGCGGTCACCGCGCGGATCGGCCCCCGTACGCTCACGCTGCGCACCGTCGCGCGTCTGCCGGAGGTCCTGGAGAACGGCAGCGACACCTTCCTGGTGCCGCGCGACCTCATCCCCGCCGAGATGCTCGCCGGCGCGCCGACCGAGACCCTGATCCAGGTCGCCCCCGGCACCTCACCGCAGGCGGTCGCCGACCGGATCCGCGCCGCCGGGATCGGCGAGGTGCACACCCTCCGCCAGTGGGCCGACGCCAGGGTGGCGGCCCAGCAGCGCGGCACCACGGGGATCATGGCCGTCCTGATGGGCATGTCGGGCCTGTACGCCGCGATCGCGGTGGTCAACGCCGTCGTGATCGCCGGCGCCGAACGCCGCACCGAGTTCGCCGTCGCCCGCGTCACCGGGCTGAGCCGCGGGCAGGTCGTCCGGATGGCCGTCATCGAGTCCGCCGCGGTCACCCTGATCGGCCTGTTCCTGGGAACCCTGGTCGCCGCGGCCGCGCTGGCGGGTTTCCACCCGGGCCCGGGAGGCGTGCGCGTCCTCTCCGTGCCCTGGTCCCTCCTCGGCCTGCTGATCGTCGCCTCGCTCGCCGTCACCGCCGTCGCCGCCGCCCTGACCGCCCTGGCGGCGACCCGGTCCTCCCCCACGGCCCTGGTCACCGCCCACGAGTGACCGCCACGCGCGGCGATCCGTCCGACGCGGCGATCCGCCCGGCCCCCGCCGGGCCGCTCCCCGCCGCGTCGGCGCCGCGCCCGTCGTCGGCCGGGCGCGGCGCCCGACCGTCCGCGCCGTCATCCGGCGTGGTGCTTGCCCTTGCGCCGGTCCATCAGCCGGACCGCGATGAAGACCACGACGGCCAGCAGGACGACGCCCAGCACGGCCTTGGAGACGATCCCCATGTACCGCTCGACCAGGTGGTAGTTCTCCCCGAGCGCGTACCCGGCCATCACGAAGGCCGTGTTCCAGATGAGGCTGCCCATCAGGGTGAGCAGGGTGAAGATCGAGATGGGCATGCGCTCGACGCCCGCCGGGATCGAGATGAGGCTGCGGAAGATGGGGATCATCCGCCCGAAGAACACCGTCTTCTTACCGTGCCGGGCGAACCAGGCCTCGGTCTTCTCGATGTCGGAGACGTTGACCAGCGGCAGCTTCGAGGCGATGAACACCACCCGCTCCCGGCCGAGCAGCGCGCCGACCGCGTACAGCGCCAGCGCGCCGATCACCGACCCCAGGGTGGTCCAGAGCACGGCGTCGAACAGGGTCATGTTCCCCCGGCTCGCGGTGAAGCCCGCCAGCGGCAGGATCACCTCGCTCGGCAGCGGCGGGAACAGGTTCTCGAGCGCGATCGCGATCCCGGCCCCGGGCGCTCCCAGGGTCTCCATAAGGTTGATCGCCCACCCGGCGACTCCGTCGACAGTCGTTGAACTCATGGGGACAAGGCTAGGGAACGCGGGATATGCCATGCATGAGGCCGAGCGCCGTCATCCGGTGGCGCGGCCCGCAACCGGAGGGTGCGGAAAACCCCAGGGTCCGGCCACCGGGCGCCTGCGCCTCGGCGGTCCACCGGAACGGCCGCCCGCTTCCTGACATCTTCCCAGGTCAGGGCCTTACGGAAGCGGTGAGGACGGGGAGGGCGGGCCGACCGCCGTTCCGCTCCGCGGAAGAACGGCCGGGCGGTCCGGGCGGCGGATCATCGGATCGTCCGGCGGACCGGTGTGACTCATCTCACAGTTTCCCCGACGACGGCCCGTGGAGGCATCCGTCAGATTTTTCGGAGGTACACCGTCTCACCTGGCTCGATGACGGCCCGGCCCGCCGTCAGCGTGGCGACCCAGTCGGGAAAGACCTCCAGTTCCGACTCCCGCACCGCCACCTGCAGCCCCACCTGCGCGCCGTAGGACGCCGCACGCACCTCGTACGGCGAGATCCGCAGGTCGTTCTCCAGCCGCCCGGCGCGGACGTGGTCCACGGTCACGGTCATGATCCTGGCCGGCACCATCTCCACCGGCACGACGAGGTCCAGCGTCCTGCCGACCGCCCCGCCGTACGCGCGGACCAGCCCGCCCGCGCCCAGCTTGACCCCGCCGAAGTAGCGGGTGACCACCGCCGCCACGTCGCCGAGCCCCCGGCGCAGCAGGGTCTCCAGCATCGGCGTGCCCGCCGTCCCGCCGGGCTCGCCGTCGTCGTCGGCCTTCTGCAGCCGCCGGCCGCCGACCACGTAGGCCGAGCAGTTGTGCGTGGCGTCGGGGTGCAGCGCCCTGCGCCCGGCGACGAAGCCGCGCGCCTCCTCCTCCGAGGAGGCCGGGGCGATCGCGCAGATGAACCGCGACCGCTTGATCTCGGTCTCGTGTTCGACGGGGTCGTTCAGGGTCAGGTACGGCTCGGCCACCGGATCAGGGTATCCAGCCCCACTCCTTTACAACGTAGATTCACTTCTGCCGGGCGTCCCGCTCCCGTGCCGGGGCGGGCGCACCCCCGCCCCGGCACGGGGACCCCGGGACCGCCCGATCTCGCGCCGGGGCCGCCCCCTGCCTTTAGGATGTAGATCCACTATGGGAGGACCGATGACCGAGCAGTTCGAGCCGATGCCCGGCGACTGGACCCGGGCGCTGGCCATCGTCGCCCACCCCGACGACCTGGAGTACGGCGCGGCCGCGGCGATCTCCCGCTGGACCGGCGAGGGCCGCGAGGTCTCCTACCTGCTGGTCACCAGGGGCGAGGCCGGCATCGACACGCTGCCCCCCGGCCAGGCCGCCCCCCTGCGGGAGAGCGAGCAGCGGACCGGCGCCGCCGTGGTCGGCGTCACCGCGGTGGACTTCCTCGACCACCGCGACGGGGTGATCGAGTACGGTCCCGCCCTGCGCCGGGACCTGACCCGGGAGATCCGGCGCCGCCGTCCGGAGCTGCTGATCACCCTCAACCACCACGACACCTGGGACGGCCGCAGTTCCTGGAACACCCCCGACCACCGCGCCGTGGGCCGGGCGGTCCTGGACGCCGCCGCCGACGCGGGCAACCGGTGGATCTTCTCCGAACTGGCCGCCGAGGGCTTCACCCCCTGGAACGGCGTGCGCTGGGTCGCCGTGAACGGCTCCCCCCACCCGACCCACGCCGTCGACGTGAGCGACCACCTGGAACGCGCCGTCCGCTCGCTGCTGGCGCACCGCACCTACATTGAGGCGCTCACCGACCGGAACCCGGAGGAGTACTGCCGCACCCTCATCGGCCAGGCCACCTCCGAGGCCTCGGCCCGCTTCGGCGGCCGGCCGGCCGTGAGCTTCGAGCTGTTCCCCCGCTGACCCCGGACCGGTGCGAGGTGACCGACGAGTGGCCGGCGACGTGCCCGACGGGGTGACCGACGCGGTGGCCGGCGACGTGCCCGACGGGGTGACCGGCACGCGGGGCGCCGTGCTCCCGCCCGCGTACGCCGATCCGGCCTCCGCCGCCGCGTGGCTGTCGCAGCCGACCCGGGTGTGGAACGGCGCGATCACGGTGGCGGCCGCGGCCGTGACGGCCTTCACCGGATGGCAGAGCCGCTGGATCAGCGACGACGGCCTGATCGCGGTGCGGACCGTCCGGCAGCTGCTGGCGGGCAACGGGCCGGTCTTCAACGCCGGTGAGCGCGTCGAGGCCAACACCAGCACCGCCTGGACCTACCTGGTCGCGCTGGTCTCCTGGCTGGGCCGGGCGGACCCGGCCCACGTCTCGGTGGTGCTCGGCCTGGTGTGCACGGTCGGCGCCGTGGCGTTCGCCCTGTCCGGCGCCATGCTCCTGCACGGCGGCGCGCACTGGTTCCTGCCGGCCGGGGTGCTGGTCGTCCTCGTGCTGCCGCCGTTCCGGGAGTTCGCCACCTCCGGCCTGGAGACCGGGCCGGTGTTCCTGTGGATCGGCGCGTCCTGGTGGCTGCTGGTCCGGGCGGCCCGGGGAGGGCCGGTGCTCCCGCTGGTGTTCGTCCTCGGTCTGGCGCCCCTCGTCCGGCCGGAACTGGCCCTGGTCCACCCGGTCTTCTTCGGCGCGCTGCTCGTGCTGCGGCGGCCGGGATGGCGCGCCACGGCCCGCTGGCTCGCCGTATCCGCGGCGCTGCCGGTCGCCTACCAGGTCTTCCGGATGGGCTACTACGGGCTCCTGGTGCCCAACACGGCCCTGGCCAAGGAGGCCGGCGCGAGCCGGTGGGCGCGCGGGCTGCTGTACGCCGGGGACACCGTGCTGACCTACCAGCTCGCCGGTCCCCTGCTGGCGGTCGTCCCGCTGGCGCTGTGGGCCCTGCGCAGGCGCGGCGACCTCGTCCTGGCGGCGGCCCCGCTCACCGCCGGGGTGCTGATGCTGCTGTACGTCCTGCGGGTCGGCGGCGACTTCATGCACGGCCGGATGATGCTGCCGGTCCTGCTGCTCGTCCTGCTGCCCGCCCTGGTCCTGCCGCTGCACGCGGTGACCACCCTGGCGTGCACGGCCGTGGCGATGTGGGCCGCGCTCTGCGCCACCGCGCTGCACGTGCCGTACGGCCAGGCCATCGGCCCGGACGGGATCGCCGACGAGCGCGGCTTCTACGTGGCCTGGACCGGCGACCCCCACCCGATCGGCGCCGAACCCTACGTCCGCGCCGCCGCCGACCCGCTGAGCACGCAGAGCGCCACCGGCCTGTACGTGCCGGGCACGCCGTTCGGCCCCGTCCCGCTCCGCGCCGACCAGCCCGCGCGCCTGGGCATATCGGGCAACGTGATGGGCACGCTGGGGGCGTCGTTCCCGCTGGACGCCCTGGTCATCGACCGGCTCGGCCTGGCCAACGCCCTCGGCAGCCACATGGAGACGGCGTGCGGGCAGCGGGTCGGGCACGAGAAGCCGCTGCCCCCCGAGTACGTCTTCGCCGACTACGCCGACCCCGCGACCCGGCTGCCGGACGCGCGGTTCCAGGCCGAGGTGGAGCGGATCAGGGGCGAGCTGGCCCGCGGCCGGTTCCGGGACCTGCTGGACGCCACCCGGGCCCCGCTCACCCCGGGCCGGTTCTGGGACAACCTGGTGGGCGCCCCGGCGCGCACCGCCTTCCGGTTCCCCACCGCGAACGCCCCCTGCCCGTCCTGACCGCCCGGCCGGGTGCCGCGCCGGGCCGGCGCGGGCGGCCTCGTGCCCGGATGGCCGCACCGGTCCGGGCCACCGGGCCGCCCGATGTTCATCACCGCGTCACGGCGGCGGCCCGCCTCGTTGCCCGGTCGTCGGCCGGACGTTAACGTCCGGTCACGATGATCGGGCGCCGACCGACCCGATCCCTCATCCCGGAGGCGCCATGCGTCCCCTGCCCCGCCTCGCTCTGACCTCCGCCACCGCCCTGGTCTGCGGCCTGACCGTGCTCGCCGTACCGGTCCGGGCCGCGGACGTGCCCGCCGTGCACCCGGTGGCCGAGACCCCCGCGCTCTTCGACGACGAGGCCGGGGGCAACGCCAACGGCGACGACCCGGCGATCTGGGTGCACCCCGCCGACCCGGCCCGGAGCCTGGTGATCGCCACCGCCAAGGAGGGCGGGCTGTACGCCTACGACCTGTCCGCCTCCCGCGTCCAGCACGTCCCCGCCCCGGCCGCCCCCGCCGCGGACGACGAGCCGGGCCGGTTCAACAACGTCGACGTCGTCTACGGCTTCGGCGGCCGGGACCTGGCCGTGGTCTCCGACCGGGGCCGCGACCACGTCCGCTTCTACGCCGTCGACGCCCGCCGGGCCGCCGCGGGCCGGGCCCCGCTGGCCGACGTGACCGACCCGGCCGTGCCGTTCGTCTTCAACGCCACCCAGCGGCAGGTCAACGAGGCCGAGACCGCCTACGGCCTGGCCGCCTGGAAGGACGCCACCGGCACCTACGTGCTGGTCAGCCGGCGGCACACGACCACCGTCGCGCTGCTGCGGCTCAAGACCACCGCGGGCGGGCGGGTCGGCTACGACAAGGTCCGCCAGATCGACCTGCCCTCCTCCTTCACCCTGCCCGGCGGCGCCTCCTGGAGCCCGTGCCTGGAGCCGGGGGAGCTGCCGCAGGTCGAGGGCATGGTCGTCGACGCCGACCGGGACGTGCTCTACGCCGCCCAGGAGACCGTGGGCATCTGGAGGATGCGCGCCGACCTGACCGGTGCGCCGGTCCTCATGGACCGGGTCCGCGGGTACGGCGTGCCGGGCACCTACGACGCCGCGACCGAGGAGTGCACCTACGGTGAGGACCCCGGGTTCGGCGGCGAGCACCTGACGGCCGACGCCGAAGGCCTGACCATCTACCACCGCGCGGGCGGCAAGGGCTACCTGCTCGCCTCCGGCCAGGGCGACAGCACCTTCTCCGTCTACCGGCGCGAGGGCTCCAACGCCCACCTGGGGCGGTTCCGCGTCGGCGCGGGCGGCGGCCTGGACGGCGCCGAGCACAGCGACGGCGCGATGGTGCTGAACGCGCCGCTCGGCAGGGGGTTCGGCAAGGGCCTGCTGGTGGTCCACGACGGGCAGGAGACCCCGGCCGACGGCGAGCGGGAGAGCACCGGCTTCAAGTTCGTCAGGTGGGAGGCGGTCGCCCGCCTGCACGGCCTGGCCGTCGACACCCGCGGCTGGCACCCCCGCCGCTGACGCCGCGGTCCGCCGCCGTCCCGGAGGAAGGGCGGCGGCGGATCGGGAGCGGACCGAGACCGGGAGCGGGAGCGGGAGCGGAGCGAGACCGGGAGCGGGAGCGGGAGCGGACCGAGAGCGGGAGCGGACCGAGAGCGGGAGCGGACCGAGAGCGGGAGCGGACCGAGAGCGGGAGCGGACCGAGAGCGGACCGGGGCTGGGGGCTGTCGCGGACGGTCTCCGTCGGGGATGATGCGATCACGAGATGTCCCGTCGAGGAGGCGACCGTGCGTCTGGGCTTCAGTCTCGGCACCCTGGGATCCGCCGCGTCCACCCCCGACGACCAACTGAAACTGGTCCAGGAGGCGGAGCGGTTAGGGTACGAGTCCGTGTGGAGCTCGGAGGGCTACGGCGCCGACCCCGCGACGACCCTCGCCTGGCTGGCCGCGGGCACCGAGCGGATCGGCCTCGGCACCGGCGTGCTGCAGATCTCGGGTCGTACGGCCATCGCCGCCGCCATGGCCGCGGCCACGATCGACCGCCTGTCCGGCGGACGGTTCCGGCTGGGCCTCGGCACCTCCGGGCCGCAGGTGGCGGAGGGCTGGCACGGCCACCGCTACGAGCGGCCCCTGGCCCACCTGCGCGACTACGTCCAGGTCGTGCGCACGGCCCTGGACGGCCGGCCCGTCCGCCACGAGGGTCCCACCCTGGTGCTGCCCCTGCCCGGCGGCCGCGGCAAGGAGCTGACCCTGGCGGTCGAGCCGGTCCGCCGGCCGCTCCCCGTTCATCTGGCCGCCATGGGCCCCAAGGCGATCGCCCTCGCCGGGGAGGTCGCCGACGGCTGGCTGCCGATCCACTTCCCGCCCGAGCACGTCGCGGACTCGCTTCGATACCTGCGCGAGGGCGCGGCCCGCGCCGGACGCGACCCGTCGCGCATCGCCGTCTCCCCCATGGTCATGGCCGTGGTGGACGACGACGCCGACTACGCCCGCGACCTGGTGCGGCCCATGCTCGCGCTCTACCTCGGCGGCATGGGCACCCGGCAGGTGAACTTCTACAACCGGCTCGCGCACCGCCTGGGCTTCGCCGCCGACGCCGCCCGCGTGCAGGACGCCTACCTCGACGGCGGCCTGGGCGAGGCCATGGAGGAGATCCCGGACGCCCTGGTGGACACGCTCAGCCTGTGCGGCACGCCCGCGCGGGTGCGCGATCGGCTGGCCGCCTACCGCGCGGCCGGCGTCACCACGCTGATCGCCGGGCTGAACGCGCCCACCCTGGACGACCGCCTCGAACAGCTCCGCTGGCTCGCCGAACTCAACTCCTGAGCGGCCCGAAGCATGAGGACGGCCTCGGCACCGGGCCTGGGTGGCGCTGGAGACCGACGGGATCGCGCGGCAGCTGCGAGAACGCGATTCAGGTGAAGCATCGGGAGCGGGGCAGCTTGCCCGACGCCTTGATCGTGACGGCTCTGTGCCGGGTGGAGCTCGGATTGTTGAGGGACATGGTGAGCTTCGGATACACGTGGGGGCAGACCCGCTTGGCGCTCTTCTTCAAACGCTTGAACCGGTAGATGGCCTTCTTCCAGTTCTTCTTCGGGGTTATCACCATCCACCCCTCGCCGTCCTGAAACCCTGCCTGGCAGTTGCGGATGCCCTCGCAGGGGCTGCTGTACCGCTTGGCGGCGCTGGCCGGCTGAGCCATCATCTGGGTCCCGGACAACGCGACCAGGGTGATGACGGCACCGGCGGTGAACCTCTTGATCAAAGTCGTCTCCGTATAGGACCTGCCTGCACCAGGTCGACCGCCCAGCGGGGACTCACACGGCCAGGAGTCTGAAGCCGACCCTGTTTTCGCAGGCTAAACGGCAAACGGCCGCGACCGGCGGACCCCGAGGCGGTGTGTCGCTCATGTCTTCGCGCGGGGACGGATCAGTCCTCGTCGAACATGGCCGACAGCCCGTTCAGCGTCTGCAGCAGGGTGTCGACGTTGCCGATCGCGTCGACCGAGCAGGCGCGGGCCGCAGCCCGACCGCCCGCCGCGGTCGGCTCTGCCGCGCCCGCGGAGATGAGCGGCACGCTGAATGTCAGTGGTCGCTGCTGGAATGGACGCGGCATGATCGAGGTGAAGGAGTGCCGCGTGGACCGCGAGGCATGGAAGCCCTTCTTGAAGCGCTGGAGTGAGGAGTGGCTCGCGGTTCACGACGTGGAGCCGCGTTCGGCGTTCGAGGAGCCGGTCGTCGATGGCTGGCTGGGTTTCCCGCCCGCCCGCCGCAGCCGACGTGCAGCGCGAGATCGACGCCGCGGAGGCCGAGGTCGCCCGCCGGGAGGCCGCCGGCCAGGCCGCCTGCGACCGCTTCCGCCGCCGGCCCCGGATCACGGCGGTCCGCGCGGTCCGCAGCCGCGAGTTCCTCGAGATGGGCCTGGAGTCCTACGAGAACCATGCGGACACCTCGCGGGAGGAGCCCGTCATCCACGGCGACCTGGTGGGCAGTGTGCCGGACCACCTGCGGATCTCCGACCATTGGCCGCGCCGGAGCTGCCCGACCTGGCCGTGGCCGGCGCGGGCCGCTACCGCGTACGGGTGCACTACCGCAGACCCGACGGGGATGTCTTCACCCCCAGCACCTGCTGGTCATGGTCCACCCCGGACCGGGCGACCAGGTCACCCAAGAGCACGACGAGCGGGACGTCGTGCCCCTCCCGGCGCAGCCGCCGCGCCGTCTCCAGGGAGATCAGGACGTGACGGCGCGTCACCTGCCGCCCCTCCGCCCCTATCCGTCCATGGCTTCGCGCAGACTGCGCGGCCGCATGTCCGTCCACACCCGGTCGATGTGGTCGAGGCAGTCCTGCTTCTCGCCCGAGAAGCCCGCCTCCCGCCACCCCTCGGGGACCGGCCGGTCGGCGAACCAGATCGAGTACTGCTCCTCGTGGTTGACCACGACCTTGTACATCCCGTCCCGCATGTCAGGCCCTCTCCGTCCGGGGCAGCCGGGTGATGCCCCGCTGCCCTCCGTCTCCGCCGTCCGCGGCCCGGTCGCCGTCCCCGCCCGCGCCTGCGCTCTGCGCGCGCATCTCCTCGACCAGCGCGGCCATCCCCCTGACCGTCGGCACCTGGAAGAGGCTCCGCATGGGCAGCCGGACGCCCAGCTTCTTGCGCAGCAGCGCGATGAGCTGCACGGCGACCAGCGAGTTGCCGCCGAGCTCGAAGAACTCGTCCTCGACGCTGACCCGCCGGGCCCCCAGGACCTCGCACCACAGTCCGGCCAGGACGGTCTCCAGCTCCCCGGACGGGGCGACGTGGCCCGTCGCGGCGTCGTCCGCGGCGGCCTCCCCGGCGGTGGTGCCCAGTTCCTCGGCGACGGTGTCCTGGGTCAGCCCGCGGACGCCCGCGACGAACTCCTTCAGCGGGGTGGCGTTGACCACGACCTGCCCGCCGAGGTCCACCGCGACCAGCCGGCGGAAGGCGTCGGCCCCCTCCGCCGGGGCGATGCCCCGCCTGGCCCCCTCGGTGTCGAGCGCCGCCCCGGCGGCGGCCGACTGCTCGTCGACGGCCGGCAGCTCGGCGGTCTCACGGGCGGCCTCGTCGACGGTGCGGGCGACGTCGCCGGCGTCGACGCGCCGGAGCACGAAGTCGGTGACCTCCAGCACGAGGCCGCCGTCGTCGTCGTACATCGTCAGGTCCACCGCCACCACCTCGCCTCCCCCGGTGTCGCGGTGCCGGGCGTGGCTCCACAGCGCGGCGGGCAGCGGGGCGTGGACGGTCACGGACCCGTAGCCGAGCGGCAGGTACCGGCCGCCGACCGTGGCGCTGACGAAGGCGGTCGCCTCGTCCAGCAGCGCCGGGTGCAGGGGCAGGCGGTCCAGCTCGGCCGCCGTCTCCGGACCCGCCTCCAGCCGGGCCAGCTGCTCCTCCTGCCCCAGGTGGACGGCGCGCAGGCTGCTCCAGCGGGACCCGAAGGAGACCAGGCCGGAGGCGGACGCGGCGAACATGCCGTCGGCGGCGGCGCTGGTGCCGTACGCGCACCGGGCGCGCGCCTCGGCGAGCCCGTCGGCGCCGGCGGCGCGGTCCGCGGCGGGGACCCAGGCGGCGGTGCCGCGGGCGTGGGAGACCGGCCGCCCGCCGGTGACGCTGGTCACCTCGAACTCCAGTCCGTCGCCTCCGGGCGCGAACCCGACGCGGATCTCGGTCTCCGCCTCGTCGGCCACCGACAGCGGCGTGGTGAACGCCACGTCGCGCAGTTCGACGACGTGGCCCGGGGCGGGGGCCGGCACGGTCTCCTCGAAGGCGCACCGCGCGATCTCCAGGTAGCCGGTGCCGGGCAGCACCGCCACGCCCGAGATCCGGTGCTCGTCGAGCAGCCAGTGGGTCCGGGGGGAGATCCGGCCGCCGCACCAGGGGAGCCGGTCGGCGGACGGCTCGTGCCGGTGGGTGAGCACGGGGTGCTCCAGCGCGCCGACCCGGTCGCCCCGCTGGAGCGCGCGGAACGCCACCGGCGCGGCGACCTCCGCCGCCATCCCCACCTCCAGCCAGGCCCCCCAGTTCACCGAGACCACCCGGCCCGGCCAGGTCTGGGCGTAGGCATCGAGGAAGTTGTTGGCGGCGCAGTAGTCCACCTGCCCGAAACCGCCGGCGACCGCGGTGACGGAGGAGCAGAGCACGACGACGTCCGGGTCGAGGTCGCCGAAGGCCTCGCGGAGCGCGACCGCGCCCAGGATCTTGGGCGCCATCACCTCCTCCGCCGCCCGGCGCTCCTTCACCTCGGCCATGCCGCCGCCGGGCAGTCCGGCCGCGTGCACGATCCCGTCCACCCGGCCGAACCGGGCGAGCGTCTCCTCCCGGACCCGGCGCAGGTCCGCGGCGTCGGTGACGTCGGCCGCCAGGACCGCCACCTGCGCCCCGGCCGCCTCCATCCGGCGGATCGCGGCGATCGCGCGGGCCGTACGGTCACCGCCGGCCGCGCGGGCGTCCCACTCCTCGCGCGGAGGCAGGCCCGAACGGCCGAGCAGGACCAGCCGGGCCCGCAGGCGCACGGCCAGGTCCTCGGCCAGGGTGACGCCGATCCCGCCGAGACCCCCGGTGATCACGTACACGCCGCCGCGCCGCAGGCCCGCCTCCCCCGGTGCGGCGGCCACGTCGAGCGGCTCGTACCCCCGGACCCAGCGGCGTCCCCCGCGCAGCGCGACCGGCGAGGGCGGCGTGCCCTCCTGCGACCGGTCCGGCTCGGGGTCGCGGGCCAGCTCGGCCAGCACGGGCGCGAAGTCGTACGGCGCGCCGCCGGGGGCCTCGGGGGCGGCGAGGTCGATGTGGCGCACCGACAGCCAGGGCGCCTCGAGCGGGACCACCTTGGCGATGCCGGCCACCGTGGCGTGCTCGGGGCGGGACAGGTCCGCGCCCGTGACCGACTGCGTGCCCGAGGTGAGCACGTCGAGGCGGACGCCCGCCTCGGCCCCGGTCTCGCGGTCGGCCCCGCGGTCGGCCTGGGCCAGCGCCTGCACCAGGGTGAGCAGGCTGAAGAAGCCGAGGTCCTGCGCGGCCCACATCCGGCCGGCCGCCCCCTCCCCCGGACCGCGGGACGGACCCTCGCCCGAACCGTCGCCCGGACCACCGGACGGACCCTCGCCCGGACCACCGGACGGACCGTCGAGGGCCCAGGCGTGGACCACCCGCTGCGGGACGCCGGTCTCCGCGACGAGCGCGTCGTAGTCCTCGCGGACCCCGGGCCGGACGGTGAACGACCCGTCCGGCGCGCGCCCGTAGGCGTCCCCCGCCGTCACCCGCACCACGTCGCCGCCCCCGGCGCGCACCGCCGCGACCAGCGGGTCGGCCGCCGGCCCGGCGAAGACCAGGAGGCGCCCGGTGACGGGCGCGGTGCCGGTGGCGGGGGCGGGGAGCTGGCGCCAGACCGGGACGCCGAACCACTCGTCCACCGGGAGCGCGCCCGTGCGCGCCGGGGCGGGGTAGACCATCTCCGGGTCGGGCAGGATCGGCACCCAGTGGCGGGAGCGCTCGAAGGGGTAGCCCGGCAGCGGGACACGGCGGCCGGGCCCGCACAGCCGCTCGGCGTCCACGGTCGCGCCGGCCGTCCACAGGGCGCCGGCGGCGGCGAGGAGCACCTGCAGGTCCGTCTTGGTGTCCGACGGTCCCGGCAGGCTCGTCAGCGGCGCCGTACCGCCCTGCCGGACCTGGCTCCTGGCCAGGCCGGCGAGCTGGCGGCCCGGCCCGCACTCGACCATCGTCCAGTCGCCCTCGGCCAGGAGGGTGGCGACGCAGTCGCCGAAGCGCACCGTCTCGCGCAGGTGGCGGGTCCAGTAGGCGGGGTCGGTCGCCTCCTCGGCGGTGATCCACGTGCCGGTGAGGTTGGACAGGAAGGGCAGGGCGGGCGCGTGCCGGTCCACCCCCGCGACGAGCTCGTGGAACCGCGCCAGGACGGGGTCCATCATGGGCGAGTGGAAGGCGTGCGAGGTGCGCAGCCGGGTGTGCCCGGCGCCCTCCTCCTCCAGCCGGGCGGCGTACTCCTCCACCAGGTCGGTCGGGCCCGCCACCACGCAGGCGCCGGGGCCGTTGACGGTGGCGATCGACAGGCCGTCGGGCAGGCGACCGCGCAGCTCGTCCCGGTCGAGGCGGACCGCGAGCATCGACCCGGGCGGGATCTCCTGCATCAGCCTGCCCCGGGCCGCGACCAGGCGCAGCGCGTCGGGCAGGTCGAACACCCCGGCGCAGGCGGCCGCCGCGTACTCGCCGATGCTGTGGCCGATCATCGCCGACGGCTCCACGCCGTACGACCGCCACAGGCGGGCGAGCGCGTACTCGACGGTGAACAGCGCGGGCTGGGTGAACTCGGTGCGGCGCAGCCGCTCCTCGGCGGCCTCGCGGTCGCCCTCGGCGGGCATCAGCAGGGTGCGCAGGTCCAGGCCGATCTCCCCGCGCAGGATCTCCGCGCACTCGTCCACGACCGCGCGGAAGACCTCCTCGGTGCGGTAGAGCCCGGCGCCCATGCCCGCGTACTGCGCGCCCTGGCCGGAGAAGAGCCAGGCCACGCGCGGCCGTCCCGCGCTCCCCCGGACCAGCCGCCGGGGATCGCGCAGCGCGCTCACCGCGTCGGCGGCGTCCGCGGCCACCACGACGGCCCGGTGCCTCATCTCCCGCCTGCCGACGGCGAGGGTGAAGGCGACGTCCGCCAGGTCGAGGTCGCGGCCCGGCTCCGCCAGCCGGTCGGCCAGGCGCTCGGCCATGGCCGCCAGGGCGGTGGGGGTGCGGGCCGACAGCCGCAGCAGGTGGGCGGGACGGCGCTCGCCGTCCCGCGGTGACGGCGGTTCGGCGGCCGGCGCCTCCTCCAGGACGACGTGGGCGTTCGTGCCGCCGATGCCGAAGGAGCTGACGCCCGCGCGGCGCGGGAAACCCTCCGGTTCCCACTTCGTCGGGGCGCTGACGACGTAGAACGGGTTCGTGCCGAAGCCGATCGCGGGGTTGGGCCGCTCGAAGTTGATGCTCGGCGGGATGAGCCGGTTCTCCAGCGCCAGGACCGTCTTGACGAACCCGGCGATGCCGGCGGCCGGGCCGAGGTGGCCGATGTTGGTCTTGACCGAGCCGATCCCGCACCAGCCCGCCTCGCCGGTGTCCCGGCCGAACACGGTCGACAGGGCCGCCACCTCGATCGGGTCGCCCATGGAGGTGCCGGTGCCGTGCGCCTCGACGTAGGTGACCGTGCGGGGGCCGACGCCGGCCACGCCGAGCGCCTGCGAGACGGCGACGGCCTGCCCCTCCGCGCTCGGCGCGGAGAACCCCACCTTGGTGGCGCCGTCGTTGTTGATGGCGTTGCCGATCACGACCGCGCGGATGTGGTCGCCGTCGGCGACGGCGTCGGACAGGCGTTTGAGCACGGCGACGCCGCCCCCGCCGCCCCACACCGTGCCCGCCGCCGAGGCGTCGAAGGCCCGGCAGTGCCCGTCGGCGGCGTAGATGCCGTCCTGGTGGTACTGGTAGCCCCACTCGGGGGGCATCTCGATGGACACGCCGCCGGTGAGCACCATGTCGCACTCCCCGGCCCGCAGCGCCTCGCACGCCACGTGGACCGCGACGAGCGAGGACGAGCAGGCCGTGTGCAGGGTCAGGCTCGGACCGCGCAGGTCGAGCTTGTACGACACCAGCGTGGCCAGGTAGTCGGGGTGGTTGCCCACGTAGATGCCGAGGTTGCCGACGGAGGAGTGCACGCCCTTGTCGCGCCGGATGTACATCCACTGGTACTCGTCGGAACCGACCGCCCCGTAGACGCCCACCTCCCCGGCGTAGCGGGCCGGGTCGTACCCGGCGTCCTCCAGGGCGGAGTGGGCCAGTTCGAGGAACATCCGGTGCTGGGGGTCCCGCGTCTCGGCCTCGCGCGGCGACATGCCGAAGAACGCGGCGTCCAGGGCGCCGTAGTCGGCCGCGATGGAGGCGGCCCGGACGAACGTCGGGTCGTCGAGCAGGTAGTCGGGCACGCCGAGGGCCGCCTGCTCCTCCCGGGTGTAGAACCTGACCGACTCCACGCCGTCCACGAGGTTGCCCCAGAACGCCGGGACGTCGCCCGCGCCGGGCAGCCGGCAGGACAGGCCGATGACCGCGATCGGTTCGACCGCATGGTCCCCTTCGGTGCTCATCGGGTCGGTCATTCCTTGTTCTCCTGTCTGGCCGGGTGCGGCCGTCGCGACGAGGGGCGGGCCTGGCGCGCGGCGATCCGCCGGGCGGCGCGCTCCGATCCGGGAGGACGCCGGTCGCCGTCGAGATGTGCGGCGAGGGCGCGGACGGTGGGGAAGCGGAAGAGGTCCACGATCGGCACCTGGCGGCCGAGCGCGGCGGTCAGGCGTGCCTGGACCTGGGCGGTGGCGAGCGAGTGCCCGCCGATGTCGAAGAAGTTCTCCTCCGCCGAGACGCGCGGCACCCCGAGCACCTCGCGCCACACCGCGGTGATGAGGCGCTCGGTCGCGGTCGCCGACTCCTCGCGGTGCGGCCGGGCCGGGCGCGGCGCCGGCGGGGGCAGCGCGGCCCGGTCGACCTTCCCGTTCGGGGTCAGCGGGAGGGCCGGCAGCAGGATCACCTCCGCGGGCACGGCATGGCCGGGCAGGCGCTCGCGCAGGTGGCGCCGGAGCCCGTCCGGGGTCGTCCCGGGTACGGCCGGCACGGCGGGCACCGCGTAGGCGCGCAGCACGGGCCCGTCCGGCTGGTCGGCGGCGGCTGCTGCTGCGGCCCGCACCCCCGGGTGCGCCGCGAGGACGCTCTCGATCTCGCCGAGCTCGACGCGGTAACCGCGGATCTTGACCTGCCCGTCGCGCCGCCCGGCCAGGACGACCCGGCCGTCGGGGTCGTAGCGGCCCAGGTCCCCCGTCCGGTAGCGGCGGATCCCGCCGTCCCCGGCCTCGATGCGCGCGCTCCCCGCGCCCCCGGCCCCGGCTCGCGCGGTCCCGGCATGCCCGTCCCCGGCGTCCCCGGCATGCGCGGTCCCGCCGCCCTCCGCGGTGAAGCGCTCGCGGGTGAGCCGCCCGTCGAGGTACCCCTCGGCCAGCCGGCGGCTGCGGACGACCACCTCGCCGAGCTCTCCGACGGCGGCCGGCGCGCCGCCGGGCGTCACGACGAGCAGTTCGGCGCCGTCGACCCCGTGGCCCACCGGCACGGATCCCGCGCCGGCCGGGTCCCCGGTGATCTCGTGCACCGCCTGCACCTGGGGCGTCTCGGTCGTCCCATAGGTGTTGACCAGCCGGGCGGCCGGCGCGACCTGCCGGAAGCGGGCCACGTCGGCCCCGGTGAGCCGGTCCCCGCCGAACAGCACCAGCCGCAGGTCGGGCAGGGGGACGCGGGCGGCGGCCACGAGCGCGGCGAGCGGCGGGGTGAGGTGGACCACGGTGATCCGGCCGTCGCGCAGCCAGGCGGCAAGGGCGGCCGGGTCGCGGACGGCGTCCTGGTCCGGGACCCGCAGCTCCGCACCGGTCACCAGGGGGGTGAAGACGTCGCGCAGCAGCGGGTCGTGGGCGGGCCCGGCCAGCAGCGCGAACCTGTCGTCCGGGGTGAGGCCGTAGGCGCGCGGGTACCAGTCGAGGAAGCGGGCCAGCGGCCGTTCGCCGGTGCGCACGGGTTTGGGCTCCCCGGTGGTGCCGGAGGTGAACGACAGGTAGCCCCGCTCCTCCGGCGGCACGGCCGGGACCGGCCCCCCGCCCGTCTCCGCGGATCCGCCCGCCCGGCCGTCCGCCGGGCCGTCCGCCGGGCCGTCCGCGAGGTCGTTCACCGGGCCGCCCGCGGGTCCGTCCGCCGGGCCGCGCCGGAGGACCGGGAGCCGTGCCAGCTCCGGCGGCGGTGCCGTGCCCGGGCAGCACAGCAGGGCCCGGGCGCCGACCGCCTCGGCCTGGGCCGCCAGCCGCGCGGGCGGCAGCGCCGCGTCGAGCACGGCCCACCGCGCGCCGCTCGCCAGCACCCCGAGCAGCAGGGCGGGCAGCTCGTGGTGGCGGGCGGCCAGGACCGCGACCGTCTGCCCGGGGGCGATCCCCGCGGCGGCCACGGCCCGCGCCGTCCCCTCGGCCGCCCCGGCCAGCCCGGCGTAGGTCAGGGAGCCGTCCCGGCCGGTGATCGCGATCCGGTCGGGGTGCGCGGCCGCCCGGCGCAGCACGCGCTCGACGAGTCCGGGCCCGTCCCAGCCGGGCAGGCCGGCGCTCCCATCCGGCAGGCCGGCGCTCCCGTCCGGCAGGCCGGCGCTCCCGTCCGGTGGCGCCGCACGCCCGGCCCGCGGGTCCGCACGCCCGGCCCGCGGGACCGCCGGCGGCCTCAGGCGTGCCGACCGTACCGGCCGGTCCGGGGCGGCCACCAGCTCGCCGAGCAGGTGCAGGTAGCCGGCGAGCAGGGCCTCGATCCGGTCGGCGCGGAAGAGCCGGGGGTTGTGCACCGCGTGCACGACGTAGCGGCCGTCGCGCTCGGCGACGTACATCGTCAGGTCGAACAGCGAGCCGGGCAGCCCGGGAGGCAGCGGACGGGCGGTGATCCCGGGCAGGTCGAGCCGGGGTTCGGCGAAGTCGTACATGTTGAACAGGACCTGCACCAGGGCGTTGCGCGACAGGTCCCGGCCCGCCCCCAGCCGCTCCACCAGGCGTTCCAGCCGGACGTCGAGGTGGGCGAAGGCGCCCGACAGCGCCCGCTGGCAGCGGGTCGCGTGCTCGGCGAACGTCTCGGCGTCCGGCAGGGTCAGCCGCAGCGGCAGGACGTGCACGAAGCAGCCCGCCAGCGGCTCGAAGGCCGGGTCCCGCCGGTCGGCGACCGGGGTGCCGACGATCAGGTCGTCGGTGCCGGCGAGCCTCCGCAGCACCTGGGCGAACGCGGCGAGCAGCACGGCGTACGGCGTGACGCCGAGCCGGGCGGCGAGCCGGCGCACGCCCTCACCGGTGCCGGCGTCGGTCTCGGCCCGCGACTCGGCGCCCTCGAACGTCTGCACGGCCGGGCGCGGGTGGTCGCCGGGCAGCTCCAGCACGGTGGGCGCCCCGTCCAGCGTCTCGGCCCACCAGTCGAGGTCCGCCGCGGTCTCCCGGCCGGCGAGCCAGGCGACGTAGCCGCCGAACGACGTGGCGAGCGGCGGGTGCGGCGCGCCCCGGTAGGCCCGTGCGACGTCGTCGTACAGCACCGCCTGGGACAGGCCGTCGAAGACGATGTGGTGGGCGGTCACCGCGAGCACGTGCTCGTCGGGGGCGAGGCGGAACAGCCGCGCCCGCCACAGCGGTCCGGCGGCGAGGTCGAAGGTGCGGCGCGCCTCGGCCTCCAGCCGTCGGCGCAGGACGTCCCCGGCGGCGCTCCTGGCGGAGACCCCGGCGGCCTCCCCCGCGGTGCCCTCGGCGGCGCTCCCGGCGGAACCTCCGGTCAGGTCCTCCACCGGAAGCGGCACCTCGCCCGGCGGGTCGACGGCGACCGCCGGGACGCCTCCCGCCTCGGGGATCCGCCAGCGCAGCACCTCGTGGCGGAGCGCGACCGCCGACAGGGCGTCGCGCAGCGCGCCGGTGTCCAGCGGGCCGGACAGCCGCTGCGCCATCGCGATGTTGTGCGCGGGCGTGCCCGGGGAGAGCCGTTCCACGAACCACATGCGCCGCTGGATCGCCGAGAGCGCGGGCGGGGCGTCGGGCGGGGGGAGGGCGGGCGGGTCGCCGGCCGGCGGGGCCGCCGCCACGCGCCGCGCCAGGCCCGCCACGGTACGGCCGGACAGCACGTCCTCGATGCCGATCTCCCTGCCCAGTTCCGCCCGCAGGGCCGCCACCAGGCGCATCGCGAGCAGCGAGTGGCCGCCCGCGGTGAAGAAGTCCTCGTCGCCGCCGGGCTCCGCGCCTCCGAAGGTCCGCGCCCACACCGCGGCGACCCGGCGCTCGGTCGCGCTGCGGGGCGCGCTCCCGGCCCCGGCCCCGGCGTCGGCCCCGGCGTCGGCATCGGCCCTGGTCCCGGCCCCGGCGTCGGCGACGGCGACGGCCGCCCCGGCGGATTCCGCGGACCCCACCGGTCCGGTCGGCCCGAGGGCGCGCAGCCGGTCCATGTCGACCTTCCCCGCCGTCGTCAGAGGCAGCGCCGGCAGGCCGACCACCCGGGTGGGGACCATGTAGGCGGGCAGCCGGGTCAGGCAGTGCTCGCGGATCGCCGCCGGATCGGCCGCCTCCTCCGGTGCGAGGTAGGCCACCAGGTGCCTCAGTCCCGACGCGCCGTCGGCGACGTCCACCACGGCCTGGCGCACGTGCGGGTGGGTGCGGAGCACCGACTCGACCTCGCCGGCCTCCACCCGCTGCCCCTGGATCTTCACCTGCCGGTCCATCCGCCCCAGGAACGCGATCCGCCCGCCGGGCTCCTCCACGACCCGGTCCCCCGTGCGGTAGAGCCGCGCGCCCGGCGGGCCGTACGGGTCCGGCACGAAGCGCTCGGCCGACAGGCCGGGCCGGCCGAGGTAGCCGCGGGCCAGCTGGGGGCCGCCGATGCACAGCTCTCCGGGCGTGCCGGGCGGGCACGGCTCCAGCCGGTCGTCCAGGACGTGCGCCGTGCACCCCGGGAGGGCGCGGCCGATCGGCAGCGGCCGGTCCCACACGCCGGACAGCTCGGTCCCGACCACGCACACCGTGGTCTCGGTGGGCCCGTACCAGTTGTGGAAGCGCCGCAGGCCCGGCCGGGCCCACCGGGCGACCTGCTCCGGTCCCGCGGGCTCGCCGGCGGTGAGCACGTCGCGCAGCCGGGGCAGCCGGTCCGGGTCGAGCAGGGGCAGCAGCGCGGGCGGAACGGTCCCCCAGCTGACCTCGTGCGCCTCCAGGAAACGCTGCAGGCGCACGGGATCGACCCGGTCCTCGTCCGGGACGAACATGACCGAGCCGCCCCTGGCCAGCGGGGCGAAGACGTCCAGCACCGACACGTCGAACCCCAGCGCGGCGAACCCGATGCTGCGGCAGGCGGCGTCGAGGCCGAAGAACGCACCGGCCATCCCGACGAAGGCGACGGCGGCGGCGTGGCTGACCACCACGCCCTTCGGCCGGCCCGTGGAACCGGAGGTGTACAGGACGTAGGCGGCGTTGGACGGGTGGAGGGCCGGCGGCCCGTCCCCGCTCCCGCCGGACCCGCGATCGGGCGCCGCCGGGTCGCCGCCCGCGCCGTCCGCGTCACCGCCCGCGCCGCCACCCGCGCCGTCCGCGTCGCCGTCGGCCGGGAAGAGCCGGACCGGGACCCCCGCCAGCAGCTCGCCCGCCTCCGGACCGGCGACCACGTGCCGGATCCCCGCGTCCTCGACGACCCCGGCCAGCCGCGCGGGCGGGTGCCCGGGGTCCAGCGGCACGTACGCGCCCCCGGCCCGCAGGACGCCGAGGATCGCGACCAGCGCTTCGGGGGTGCGGCGGGCGCAGACGCCGACGCGCACCTCCGGTCCCACGCCCGCCCGGCGGAGCCGTCCGGCCAAGGCGTCGGCGGCGTCGGTGAGCTGCCGGTAGCTCAGCCGCCGGTGCCACTGCCGTACGGCCGTCGCCTCCGGTGTGCGGGCGGCCTGGACGGCGACGAGTTCGTGGAGAAGCGCCGCCGCCGTGCCTCCGCTCACCGCAGGCCGTCCGTCAGGGTGTCGAAGCGCAGCCGCATCCGGTCGCGCGGCAGCGCCACGGCCGCGACCGCCTCCCCGCGGGGGACCCGGAGCGGCAGGTGGACGACCTGCCACCCGGTCAGGTCCGGGACGGGCGGGCCGTCGCCGGGCGGGGGCACGGGATCCGCGACGCCCGCGGCGCGGGTGTCGCGGTCCGGCGGGGGCGGCCCGGGGACCCGGTGGGCGAAGGGCCGCCACGGACCGGGGGCGGTGAGGTCGGCGAAGCCGATCCGGTCCGGGGCCGCCCCGCTCCCCTCCGCGAGCGCCCGTTTCGCCGTACGGGCGCGCAGCGCCAGCCACGGCCGGTCCTCCTCGGCGGCGTCCTCGATCTGCTCCCGCTCGTCGGCATGGAGGAGGGCGTCGTCGAAGGCGTCACCGGGGACGCCGGGCACGCGCAGGCGCTCGACCGCCACCCCGACGGCGCAGTCCCGGGAGACGGCGGCCAGCGCCAGGCCGTCGTGCCGGTCGGCGCCGTGGCGCAGGGACCGCCGGGCCGTGCCGTACCGGCGCAGGACCTCCTCCACCAGGCGTCCCGGGGACGTCTCCCGGGCGGCGAGCCAGACGTGCACCTCGTCCTCGGCGGGGGGCGCCGCACCCGGCGGGCCTTCCGCGCGCCCGCCCGCCGGGTCGCCCGCCGCCAGGTCCTCGGCGATGAGCCGGGGAAGATCGGCGTGCGCGTCCGCCAGGAACAGGTGGCCGCCGCGCACGGTGCGCAGCCGGAACCGGGACCGGGTGTGCCGGCTCCACCCGAGCATCACGGGTGCGGGGACCTCCGCGTCGTCGAGGCCGGCGAAGGCCACCAGGGGCACGTCCAGCGGTGGCTCCGGCGCGTACCGGTACTCCTTGATCCAGGTGAAGTCGCTGCGCAGCAGGGGCAGGAGCAGTTCCCGCAGCTCCGGCACGTCCCGCAGCTCCGTCAGGGCACCGGCGCGGCGGACCAGCTGCTCGATGAACGCCTCGTCCGCGAGTCCCACGGCCGCGGCCAGCGGGACCCGGCGGTCCGGCGGATGCGCCCCGCCGACGTAGAGGCGCACCGGCATGGGCAGCGCCCGGCGACGCAGTTCCCGGACCACCTCGAACGCGATCCGCGCGCCCATGCTGTGGCCGTAGACCGCGTACGGCCGGCCCGTGGCGGGAGCCATCTCGTCGGCGATCTCGCCGATCGACACGCGCGGCGGTTCGGCGATGCGCCCCTCCCTGCCGGGCAGGTTGAGCGCGACGACCTCCGCGGTGCCCGAGAGCGCCGCCCGCATGCTCTGGTAGGCGCTCGCGCCGCCTCCGGCATAGGGCAGGCAGAACAATGTCGGAGGAGATTCATGAGTCGACTGCGGCGGGTGACCGGTCGCCATGTACGGCGCCCTCCTGCAAGGCTGAAACGCCCCGGAATTCAGATGTGATACGGGGTCGTACCCCACCCTGTTACATACCTCTCATAAACAACAATGACTCTTATATACACCCGGAAGGGAAGGCGTCAAGATTCCCGCCGCGACCTCGGAGAACCGTTGACGACCCTGTTACGGATGACCGGAACCCGGTGTTTACAGACTTGGAAACAATACGCGGCAGCGGGCTGTCATGTCGGGCTCCACCGGCCCCCTTCCTCGACCCCCACTCGAATCGGACAGCCTCCGAACGACAAAAACCAGGCATCCATCGGGGTTACGGCGGACCGAAGATCGCACAAGCACCGAAACCTGACGCACCGCCACCAGGCGATCACCCAACGGGGATGCGCCGACGGGGGCCGTCCCAGAAGGTCGGGCCGGATATCCGAAAAAAATTCGGGCACCCTATACGAGGGCGGAGACACCGGTCAACCCGGCCCCCTTCCCCGGCCTGGAGGCTCACCGTCCGCGACCGGCCGACTGCGTTTATCCACCCGTGGCGCGCGCCGGACCGTCCTGATAGAAATGTCGGATGTTCTCTGGAGCCAGGTGCCCGCGTGACATGAGATACGGCGGGTGAGCATTTACAGGCGGACGGTCCTTCACGATTTCCAGGGCCGGGCAGGAATGATCCGGCAATTCCTGCGGCCGCCGACGGGACAGGTCCGATCCCGGCCCGGGGAGGACACCGCAAGCCGCCTCGGGAACACCGCCGGCCCGCCCGCCTCGGGAACACCGCCGGCCCGTCGGACGGGCGTCGGGCCTCCCCCGTCACCCCGCCATGGCCGCGCGGACCGCCGCGCTCGCCGCCTCCCGCATGGTGACGTGCAGCGCCGCGTTGGACTCCCGCTCCGTGCGCACCTCCACGATCCGCACGCCCTGCCCGCGCAGCGCCTTGTCCAGCTGCCCGGGCTCGCTCACGGCGGTGTACGGCGTGCCGGTGGCCGCGGCCGCGTAGGCCAGGTCCACCCCGTGCCGGGTGCCGAAGACCCGCTCGAACGGATCGCGGAACGCGGCCTGCGGCAGCAGCGAGAAGATCCCGCCCCCGTCGTTGTTCACCACGACCAGGCACAGGTCGGGGCGGGGCTCCAGCGGGCCGAGGATCAGCCCGTTCTGGTCGTGCAGGAAGGTCAGGTCGCCCATCAGCGCGAACGCCGGGCCGTTGTGGGCCAGCGCCGCGCCCATCGCGGTCGAGACCACCCCGTCGATCCCGGCGACGCCCCGGTTGGACAGGATCCGCAGTCCCCGTCGGGGCCGCATCGCCTGGTCCAGGTCGCGGATCGGCATGGAGGAGCCGACCGTCAGCAGCGACCCGTTGGGCAGCAGGTCCGCCAGGTCCCGCGCCAGGCGCGGCTCGCTGAGGCCCGAGTCGTCCAGCACCTCGTCGATCGCCGCCCGGGCCGCCGCGTCGGCGCGGCGCCAGGAGTGCAGCCAGGCGTCGTCCCCGGCCGCGATCGGGATCTCCACGGCCTGCGCCACCTGGGTGGCCGAGCGGGTCGGGTCGGGCCAGCGGGTCAGGTCGGGGGCGACCACGACGTGCTCGCCCCCGACCCGGCCCATCCACCGCAGCAGCGACTTCGACAGGCTGGGACGGCCGAGGGTGACCACCACCTCGGGACGGTGCGCCTCGGTGAACTCCGGGGTGCTCAGCAGATGGTGGTAGGCCGACATCGTGTGGTCGCCGTAGCGGGCGCCGCCGTTGGGCTCCGACAGCACCGGCCAGCCCGCCATGCCGGCCGCCGCGACGTACCGGCGCGTGCCGACGGCGCCGTCGCCGACCACCAGCACGCCCCTGCGGGTCTTCGGCAGGTGCAGCGCGGCGGCCGGAGGCGCCACCCGCGCACGGACCCAGGGCCCGTCCGCACCGCCGTCCAGGGGCTCGCACCAGGAGTCGTCGCCGTCGGGGACCAGCGGCTCCCGGAAGGCCAGGTTGAGGTGAACCGGACCCGGGTCGGCGGGGCCGAGCGAGCGCTGGTAGGCCCGGCAGGCCAGGGAGCGCCAGTAGGCGACCTGGCCGGGCCGCTCCTCGGGGGCGCCGACCTCGGCGAACCAGCGGACCGCCGTGCCGTACAGCTTGAGCTGGTCCATCGTCTGGCTGGCGCCGGTGTCGCGCAGCTCGGGCGGGCGGTCGGCGGTGAGCACCAGCAGCGGCACCCCCGACTGGTGCGCCTCCATGACCGCCGGGTGGAAGTTCGCCGCCGCCGTGCCCGACGTGCAGACCAGGGCCACCGGGCGCTCGCCGCGCCGGGCCAGGCCCAGCGCCAGGAAGGAGGCCGACCGCTCGTCGATGCGCACGTGCAGCCGGACCCGGCTGTCGGCGTGCACGGCCAGGGCGAGCGGAGCGGAGCGCGAACCGGGCGCGAGCACCACGTCCGTGAGGCCGCAGCGCACCAGCTCGTCGACCAGGACGGTCGCGAGCGCGGTCGCGGGGTTCACCGTGCCTCCTTCAGGCGTCGCACCCAGGCGGGGGACTCGATCTCGTAGCGGGACAGGGCGCCGGGGTCCACGTCGGGACGCCGCACCGGGAGCATCCCGTCGACCGGGACGAGCGGGTCGGCCACCACGTCCCCCTCCAGCAGGGAGAGCGTGCCCAGGCCGCAGGCGTAGGGCAGGTCGGGCAGGGCCGCGGCGAGCGCCACCCCGGCGGCCAGGCCGACGGAGGTCTCCACCGCGCTGGAGACCACGGCGGGCAGCCCGCACGCCTCCACCACCCGCAGCGCGGCCGCCACGCCGCCGAGCGGCTGCACCTTCACCACCGCGATGTCGGCCGCCTCCGCCGCCCTGACCTTCAGCGGGTCCTCCGCGCGCCGGATCGACTCGTCGGCCGCGATCGGCACCTCGACCCGCCTGCGGACCCGGGCCAGCTCGTCCAGGGTCGCGCAGGGCTGCTCGGCGTACTCCAGGCCGAAGCGGCGGTCGAGCTCGGTGATCCGGGCCACCGCCGCCTCGACGTCCCAGGCGCCGTTGACGTCCACCCGGATCCGGCCCGCCGGGCCGAGCGCGTCACGGACGGCCTCGACCCTCGCCAGGTCGTCGGCGAAGCCCTGGCCCCGCTCGGCGACCTTCACCTTGACCGTGCCGCAGCGGGCCCGCCGTACCATCGCGTGCGCCTGCTCGGGGCCGACGGCGGGGACGATGGCGTTGACCGGGATCCGGTCGCGCAGCGGCGCGGGCCAGCCGGTGAAGGCCGCCTCCTCGGCGCAGGCGCGCCAGCGGGCGCACTCGGCCGGGCCGTACTCGGGGAAGGGGGAGAACTCCCCCCACCCGGCCGGACCGCCCAGCAGCACGCCCTCGCGGACGGTCTGCCCGCGGAAGCGGGTCCGCATCGGAATCCGGAACACCCGCAGCGCCGCCCCCGCCGACATCGCTCCGTCCCCTTCCGCTGCACCGGCCCCTCGGTCGTCGTCCGGCTCATCGGCACTAACCTTACGACCGTGATGACCGGTCCCGTGCACGAGGAGCCGCCCGCCGGACGGCCCGCCGCCGGCCCCGGCCGGGAGCTGCACGCCGTGACGCTGCCGCCGGGACCCGCGCTGTTCCAGGCGGTCGCCGCGGCGCTCGACGCCGGTTTCACGGGCCCCGCGATCCTGCCCCTGCCGCCGGACCTGCCCGGTCCCGCGCTGCGGGCGGCGCTGGAGGCCCTGCGCCCGGCCCGGCTGGACGGCGTACGGCAGGCCGGCGGCGAGCCCGTCCCCGCGGAGGTGGCCGTGGTGATCGCCACCAGCGGCACCACCGGCGCCCCCAAGGGCGTGCAGCTGTCCGCCGCCGCGCTGCGCGCCTCGGCCTCGGCCTCCCTGGAGCGGCTGGGCGCCCGGCCCGGCGAGCGGTGGCTCTGCTGCCTGCCGCCCTCGCACGTCTCCGGCCTGCAGGTGCTGGTCAGGTCCCTGCTGAGCGGGACCGAGCCGGTCGTCCACGACGGCTTCTCCCCGGAGGCGGTGCTCGCCTCCGGGGCCGACCACGTCTCGCTGGTCCCGACCCAGCTGCACCGCCTCCTCGACGTCTCGGCGGACCTGTCGGCGTTCCGGACGATCCTGCTCGGCGGGGCGGCGGCCCCGGCGGGGCTGCTGGACCGGGCCCGGACGGTCGGCGCCCGGGTCGTCACCACCTACGGCATGAGCGAGACCTGCGGCGGGTGCGTCTACGACGGCCGGCCCCTTGACAATGTAGATCTGCAGATCGGCGGCGGGTCCCGGGACGGCCGGATCCGCATCGCCGGCCCCGTGCTCTTCTCCGGCTACCGGCTCCGGCCCGACCTGACCGCCGCGGCCCGCGACGGCGGCTGGTTCGTCACCTCCGACCTCGGCACGCTGGAAGGCGGCCGGCTGCGGGTGCTGGGCCGGGCCGACGACGTGATCAACACCGGTGGCGAGAAGGTCGTCGCGGCGGCCGTGGCGGCCGTCGTGGCCGAGCACCCGGCGATCGCCGACGCCGCCGTGGTCGGCCGCCCCGACCCCGAGTGGGGCGAGCGGGTGGTCGCCGTCGTGGTCTCCTCCGCGCCCCCGTCGCCGGCCGAGCTCCGCGCCTTCGTCAAGGAGCGGCTGCCCGCCTACGCGGCCCCGGCCGAGGTGGTCGTCGTCCCCGGGATACCGCTCCTGCCCAACGGCAAGCCGGACCTCGCCGCGCTCCGCCGCGGTCTGCGGCGGGAACCGTGAGGCGCTCCGGAGCGTCGAAGGGATGACACGACCAGGAAGGAGGGGCCCGATGAAGCCGACCCGCAAGACGTGGGCCTCCGCCGGAGTCGTCGCCGTGATCCTCACCGGCGGCGCGTCCGTCGCGGCGGCCGCCTCCGCCGGCGGGATCGAGCGGGCCGGTGAGCCCGTGCCCGTGCCCGTGCCCGCGGTCGAGCCGAACGCGCCGGTCCCCGCGGGCCCGGTCCCGCCGACCGCCTCCGTCCCGCCCGCCCCGCCGGAGCGGACCGCCCCGCCGGAGGACTTCGTGGTCTCCACCGAGGTCGACCCCGAACCCGAGAAGGCGGCGCGCTACTGGACCGAGCACCGGATGGAGGACGCCCTGCCGATGCCGCTCCCGGTGGTCGAGGGGCCCTTCCCCGCGGTCGAGGGCCCGGCCGGGGACGCCCCCGAGGGCCCGGTCGACTCGACCGATTAGGCCGCTCCGGGCGGCCGAGACCGACGTCGAATGGGATGGTCCGGCTGGAACCGGCCCATCCCATCATATTTTCCCCGTCAAGCCGGGAACAGAAAGGTCGCCGACGGGGTTATTGGTACTGGTGCGCTGAGCGGCCCCCCCGGCCGCCCCACTCCGCAACGTGTCAACACCCACAGCCTGAAAACAGACGACTCCGTAACGGAGGAGGTGTCCTCATGCCCCAAACCGCCGCCGCGACCTCGACCGAGGCCCCGACGACCCTCGAGCAGCTCCTTGACCGAGGGCGAGTTCAGGGTCACCTTTCTCTCGCGGAGCTGCGTCACGCCTTCGCCGACGCGGGCATCAGCCCGGCCGAGGGCCGGACGATCCTGCGCGAGCTCACCGAGGCCGGTGTGAGCCTGGCCGCCGAGGACGAGCCCACGCTCGCCGCGGCCACCAGGAAGGCCGCGGCCAAGACCGCCGCCCGCAAGACGGCGGCCCGCAAGACGACCTCCCCGCGCACGGCCAAGGCCGCCGGCGGCAGGACCGCCGGGAAGGGCGCACAGCAGGGCGCGCGGCAGGGCGCGGAGGAGACCGCGGAGGACACCAGCACGGCCGCTCCGCAGGGCCTCCTCGCGGACGAGGCGGACAGGGCCGCGCCGGGCCCGGACGACGTGCCGGAGAACCTCGAGGCGAAGCTGGCCGAGGAGGGCTGGACCGCCCCCGACGAGGCGGAGCTCGAGGCCGAGGTGGAGCAGGCCGCCGACCTGGACGACCAGTCGTCGGTCATGGGCGACTCGGTGCACACCTACCTCAAGTCGATCGGCCGCCGCACGCTGCTCACCGCCGCCCAGGAGGTCGAGCTCGCCAAGCGGATCGAGGCCGGCCTGTACGCCGAGGCCAAGCTGGAGTCCGAGCCCGGTCTGCCCGCCGACGTCCGCGACGACCTGGAGTGGATCGCCGAGGACGGCCGCCGCGCCAAGGACCACATGCTGGAGGCCAACCTCCGGCTCGTCGTCTCCGTCGCCAAGAAGTACACCGATCGCGGCATGGCCCTGCTCGACGTGGTCCAGGAGGGCAACCTCGGCCTGATCCGCGCGGTGGAGAAGTTCGACTACACCAAGGGCTACAAGTTCTCCACCTACGCCATGTGGTGGATCAGGCAGGCCATCCAGCGCGGCTTCGCCGACTCCGCCCGCACCATCCGGCTGCCCGTGCACGTGCTGGAGATGCTCTCCAAGCTCTCCCGCGTCGAGCGCGACATGCACCAGCGGCTGGGCCGCGAGCCCACGCCCGAGGAGCTGGCGGTCGAGCTGGATCGGACCCCCGACCAGATCGAGGAGCTGCTGCGCACCAGCCGCCAGCCGCTCAGCCTCAACGCCACCATCGGCGAGGACGGCGAGACCACCATCGGCGACCTCATCGAGGACGTCGACTCCCCGGAGGCCTCCGAGGTGGTGGACCGCCAGCTGCTGGGCGAGCAGCTGCGCGGCGTGCTCGGCAACCTCTCCCCCCGGGAGGCCCGGATCATGGCCCTGCGCTTCGGCCTCGTCGACGGCAAGCCCCACACCCTCGACGAGATCGGCAAGCACCTCGGCCTGACCCGGGAGCGCATCCGCCAGCTGGAGAAGGAGTCCCTGTCCAAGCTGCGCCACCCCAGCAACACCCGCCCGCTGCTCGACTGGGCCAGCTGAACCCGCGACGCACCGGGTCCCGGTACGGCCTGCCGTACCGGGACCCGGTGCGCTTCGCGGCGCCCGCGCTCAGGCGCGCGCTCAGCGCCCGTTCAGTGCGTGCTCAGTGCGCGGCGCCCGCGCGGTGCGCGGTGCCGACGGGGAGCACGTCGCGCGGCATGTCGAGGAGGCGGTTGCGCTCACGCAGCGTGCGCAGGCGCTCGACCTCGGTGGTCCACCGGACCCCCTCGGGGGTCGCCCTGCCCTTGCGGCGGCGGAGCCGGTCGTCGTAGGAGCGGATGCCGAAGGCCACCCGCTGATTGGCCTCGGCCGCGCGCAGCACCTCGGTCAGGGCCTTGTCCAGGACCAGGGCGGCGGCCCGCCGCTCGGCGGAGGAGGACGTGGCGGCCTGCACCTCGCGCAGCGCGGCCTCGGCCAGGCGGGCCTTGCGCAGAAGCTCGGGGAAGCCCTTCCCGACCTCCTGGTCGGCGTGGTGGCGAACCTCCGCCTCCCGGCTCACTCTCGGTCGGAAAAACGCCATCTTCTACCCTCTCTCGCCTGACTGCCCGGCTGGTGACAGCGGTAGCCTACGCCGTCCGCCGCGGGCTCCCGCACGCAGGGGACGACACCGCGGGCGGCCGACGGGCCGGGTCCGGCCGACACGCCCGCCGATCGGACCGGCGATGTCCTTTACGCAGTAAGGCAGGCGATGGCAGGATGGCCCCATGCCTGCCAAGCGACCACCGATCCCCCTGTCCCGGGAGCGCATCATCGAGGCGGCCCTGCACATCGCCGACAGCCAGGGGCTGCGACGGCTGACCATGCGGCGGCTGGGCGACGCGCTCCAGGTGGAGGCGATGGCCATCTACCACCACCTGCCCCGCGGCAAGGACGCGCTGATGGACGCCCTGGCCGAGCACGTCACCACCGTCCACGTCGAGCCGGGCGCCGACTGGCGGGAGACCGCGCGCGCGTGGTGCCGGGCGAGCCGGGCCGCGCTGCGGGAGCACCCCGGGGTGCTGGCCCTCGCCCTGACCAAGCCGCCCAAGGGACGGGCCGCGATGGCCGTGCGGGAGCAGACCGGGCAACTGGCCGAGGCGGGGCTGCCGGACGCGCCCGAGGCCGTGCGGGCGCTGCGCGCCTACGTCTTCGGCGCGGTGGCGGTGGAGGTGCAGCAGTCGGGCTGGGCCGAGCCCGCCGGCCCGGAGGACGACGCCGAGCCGTGGCTGCCGCCCTCCCGGGGCGGCGGCAACGCGGCGGCCGACGCGGACTTCGAGCGAGGGCTCGACGCCCTGCTGGCGGGCCTGGCCCGGAGCTGAGCCCGCCCGCCCGGAGCCGGGCCTTCCCGCCCGGGTCCCGACCGCCCCGACCCCGGGCGGGCGCCTCGCGGCACCGGAGGCGCGGAGCCGGTCTCCGATTCGCAACCGATCGTTTACACAATCTCCGGCGTGTCGCACTTGGCCGGTTATCAGGGGATGCGGCACGCTGTGTCATAGGTCACACCCCCGAACGGGACCAGAGGGCCACGTCCAATGGTCCTCAAACGGTCCTAACTGACTATGTCGCACGGGTGTGACCCGTCGCACACTTGAGCTGTTCCGTGTGCGCGCCTCACCCCGTTCGAGGCGCGCGCCGTCATATGTCAACCGCAAACGCTCGCCCCTCGTCATACGTGGGAACGGGGTCCCATCGGTGACGGTGCCCACCGATCGCCGATGTCGACCCCCGCGAGCCGACACGAGAGATCTGGAGGCACGCCGATGTGCCCGCACGAGCCGTCCTGCCCGTCCGCCGATGGGCCGGGCCGCGAAGCCGCCCGCACCGTGGTCGCCCACCCCGAGCAGGGGTGGAGCCTTCTCTGCAACGGCGTGGTGCTGTTCGAGGACACCGGTGAGCTGCTGCCCGACGGCGCCGTCATCGAGCCGCACCGCCCCCTGGCCGGCGTCCTCTGAGCATCCGCGTCATCCGGGGGCGGGCCGCGCCCTACCCGATCAGCGCCGGGTCCGCGCGCTACCCCATCAGCGCCGGGTCCACGCTCTGGCGTCGAGCCACCCGGCCACGGCCTCGCCCACCCGGGCGGGGTCCTTCTTCAGGTCGTGTCCCTCCCCCGGCAGCACCACCAGCCGTTCGGCGTCCTCCACCGCGGGCACGCCGAAGGGGTCCCGGTCCCCGCTGACCGCCAGCACGTCCACGCCCGCCGCGCGCAGTTCCTGCGCGCGGGAACGCTCCGGCCGGCCCGGCGGGTGCAGCGGGAAGGCCAGCGCGACGACCGCCCGGGCCCCCACCGTGCGGGCGGTACGGCAGGCGACCCTGGCCCCGTTGCTCCGCCCGCCCTGCACCAGCGGCAGACCGGGACGACGACCGCGGATCTCCGCCACCGCCGCCGCCCACGCCTCGTCCTGCTTGACGGCCGAGCCCGGCGCCCGCGCGCCGCGCAGCCGGAACGGCTGCGTCACCCTGGCGACCAGGCCGCCGATCGCCAGCACGGCGTCCCGTACGGCCAGCAGGTCCGGTGCGTCCACTCCCCCGGCCGAGCCGTGCGTCAGGACCAGCAGGAACCGCGGATCCGGTACCCGGTCGATCTCGGCCCGCGCCGGGCCGTGCGGCGTCACGATCTCCATGTCAGGATCTCCACGGTGGAACGCTACCGGTGCCGCCCGCGGATCTCGTCCAGATGGCCGATGCCGCGGCCCGTTCCGGGATGCAGACTGGGGACGTGCACGAAAACCACGACATCCGCCAGGACATGCACGCCACCCTCGACGCCCGGCGCGACCTGGGCCCCGAGTACGAAGCGGCGCTCGTCGAGTCGTTCGTCGAGCGGCTGGACGCGACCATCGCCGCCCGCGTGCGGGCCGAGGTCCACGCCGCCGGCCCCTCGCCGTACGAACCGCCTCTGAGGAAGCAGCGCCGGAGCGGTGGTTCCCCGGCCGCGATCGCGCTGGGCTCGCTGGGCATCGGCATCCCGCTGACCGGCATCGCCGCGAACGAGGCCGGGATCGTCGGCCTGCTGCTCGCCTGGGGCGGCATCGTCGCGGTCAACCTCGCCCACGCACTGGGCAACTGGCGCCTCCGCGACCACCGCGACTACTGATCCCGCCCCGGCGCCGCTCTGCGCCACGCGGTCCCGCGGAGGAGAGACCGCCGCCGGGCCGCCCGTCCGGTCCCCGGGCCGGACGCCCTCACAGGTCGCGGTCGCGGCGCAGCCGTACCTGGACGGCCAGCCGCTCGTCGGCGTGGCCGAGCCCGTAGTCCCAGACCCGCTCGGCGTCCTCGTCGCGGCCCCGCAGCGGGAGCGTCCGGGCCAGCAACTCGATGGCCAGGGCACTGGTCTCCACGTCGCCGCCCTCCTCCACCGCTCCCTGGAACTCCGCGCACGCCAGCTCCAGGTGCGCCACGCCGAGCAGCACCCGCAGCCGCGGCGGATCCGCCACCTCCGGTACGGCCAGCGCCTCCAGGAGCACGTCGGCCGCCTCCCCCGGCTCCCCCTCCTCCAGCAGGAACTCCGCCAGCCGCTGGGCCGCCCGGGAGGCGATCTCCGGATCGCCGGTGGCCAGCGCCGCCCGCAGCGCCTCCTCCGCCTCCCGCTCGTCCGCGGCCAGCCGGGCCAGGGCCATGTGCGCCGGCGGCGCGTAGCCGGGGTTCCCGAGGCCCAGGGCGGCCTGCCAGGCCGCGCGGGCCTGATCGGTCCGGCCCTCGCTCTCGAAGCTCTCGGCGAGCAGGCAGGCCGCCTGGGCGGCGAACTCCGGATGCCCCGTCGCCAGCGCGGTGCGCGCGGCGGCACGGGCCCCCGGCACGTCCCCCCGCTCCTGGAGCACCACGGCCAGCCCCACCGCCGCCTGGGCCCGGTCGGGCCCGTCGGCGTCGGCCGCCAGCTCGGCGAGGATCGCGGCGGCGCCGTCCAGGTCGCCGTGCTCGGCCAGCCTGCGGGCGACCTCCAGGGGGTGTGTGTCGACGTCCGGCATTCGGGATCCTCCCCGGGTAAGGAACGGCCCCGAGCCTAACGACTCGGGGCCGTCCGCGTCTCGGCGTACACGGTGATCCGCGGTCCTGCGCGGGCCGCGCGGGGGGGCGGGTCAGTCCTCGTAGGCCTCCAGCGGCGGGCAGGAGCAGACGAGGTTGCGGTCGCCGTAGGCCTGGTCGATGCGGCGCACCGGCGGCCAGTACTTGCCCTCGCGCAGCGAGGGCACCGGGTAGGCGGCCTCGGTGCGGGTGTAGGCGTGGGACCACTCGTCGGCGGCGACGCAGTCGGCGGTGTGCGGGGCGTTGCGCAGCGGGTTGTCGGCCCGGTCGTAGGCCCCCGAGGCGACCTTCCCGATCTCCTCCCGGATCGCGATCATCGCGTCGCAGAACCGGTCGAGCTCGGCCAGGTCCTCGCTCTCGGTCGGCTCGATCATCAGCGTCCCGGCCACCGGGAAGGACATGGTCGGCGCGTGGAAGCCGTAGTCGACCAGGCGCTTGGCCACGTCGTCGACGGTGACGCCGGTCTCCTTGGTGATCTGGCGCAGGTCGACGATGCACTCGTGGGCGACCAGCCCGCCCCGGCCGGTGTACAGCACCGGGTAGTGCGGGGCCAGCCGGCGGGCCAGGTAGTTGGCCGACAGGATGGCCTGCTCGGTCGCCGCCTTGAGGCCCTCGCCGCCCATCATCCGGATGTAGGCCCAGGAGATCGGCAGGATGCCCGCCGAGCCGTACGGCGCGGCCGAGACGGGCCCGACCGGCGAGCCGCCGGTCAGCGGGTGGCCGGGCAGGTAGTCGGCGAGGTGGGCGCGGACCGCGACCGGGCCGACGCCGGGGCCGCCGCCGCCGTGCGGGATGCAGAAGGTCTTGTGCAGGTTCAGGTGGGACACGTCGGCACCGAACTCGCCCGGCCTGGCCAGGCCGACCAGCGCGTTGAGGTTGGCGCCGTCGACGTAGACCTGGCCGCCGGCCTCGTGGACCAGCTCGCAGACCCGGGTGATGCCCTCCTCGTACACGCCGTGCGTGGACGGGTAGGTGACCATGATCGCGGCGAGCCGGTCGCGGTGCGCCTCGATCTTGGCGGTCAGGTCGCCGAGGTCGACGTTGCCGTCGTCGTCGCAGGCGACCACGACCACCTTCATGCCCGCCATGACGGCGCTGGCGGCGTTGGTGCCGTGCGCCGAGGACGGGATGAGGCAGACCTCGCGCCCGGCCTCGCCCCGGGCCCGGTGGTAGGCGCGGATGGCCAGCAGCCCGGCGAACTCGCCCTGGGAGCCGGCGTTGGGCTGGATCGACACGGCGTCGTAGCCGGTGACCTCGGCCAGCCAGCGCTCCAGCTCCCTGATCAGCTCCAGGTAGCCCTCGGCCTGGTCTGAGGGCGCGTACGGGTGCAGGCTGGCGAACTCCGGCCAGGTGATCGGCTCCATCTCGGTGGTCGCGTTGAGCTTCATGGTGCAGGAGCCCAGCGGGATCATCGACCGGTCGAGCGCGACGTCCTTGTCCTGGAGCCGGCGCAGGTAGCGCAGGAGCGCGGTCTCGGAGCGGTGGGCGTGGAAGACCGGGTGGGTGAGGTAGTCGCTCGTGCGCAGCAGCTCGGCGGGGAGCGCGTCGTGCGCGGCGGCGTCCAGGTCGGCCAGGACCGCGCCGCCGACCTCGAAGGCGGCCAGGACCTGCTCCAGGTGGAGCATCTCGGTCCTCTCGTCGCAGCTGACGCCCACGTGGTCGGCGTCGACCAGGCGCAGGTTGACCCCGTTGTCGCGGGCGGTCGCGACGACCCGCTCCGCGCGGCCGGGCACCCGGGCGAGCACCGTGTCGAAGAAGACGTCGTGCACGACCTGCACGCCGCCCTGGCGCAGGCCCTCGGCGAGCACGACGGCGTGCCGGTGGACCCGCCGGGCGATCCGGCGCAGGCCGTCGGGGCCGTGGTGGACGGCGTACATGCCGGCGATCACGGCGAGCAGCACCTGCGCGGTGCAGATGTTGCTGGTGGCCTTCTCCCGGCGGATGTGCTGCTCGCGGGTCTGCAGCGCGAGCCGGTAGGCGGGGCGCCCGTCGGCGTCCACCGAGACGCCGACCAGCCGGCCGGGCATCTGCCGCTGCAGGCCCTCGCGGACCGCCATGTAGGCCGCGTGCGGGCCGCCGAAGCCGAGCGGGACGCCGAACCGCTGGGAGGAGCCGATCGCGATGTCCGCGCCGAGCTCGCCGGGCGGGGTGAGCACCGTCAGGGCCAGCAGGTCGGCGGCGGCCACGACCTGGGCGCCGCGGGCGCGGGCGGCCTCGGCGACCGCCCGGAAGTCGCGGATCCGGCCGCTCGCGCCGGGGTACTGCACCAGGACGCCGAAGCACTCGGGCAGCTCGGCCGACAGGTCGCTCTCGACCAGCTCGATGCCGAGCGGCTCGGCGCGGGTGCGCAGCACCGCCTTGGTCTGCGGCAGCGCGTCGGCGTCGACCACGAACACGTCCGACTTCGCCCGGCCGGCGCGGCGGGCCAGGGTCATCGCCTCGGCGGCGGCGGTGGCCTCGTCCAGCAGGGACGCGCCGGCGATGCCGAGGCCGGTGAGATCGGAGACGACGGTCTGGAAGTTGAGCAGGGCCTCCAGCCGGCCCTGGGAGATCTCCGGCTGGTAGGGGGTGTAGGCGGTGTACCAGCCGGGGTTCTCCAGCAGGTTGCGGCGGATGACCGCGGGGGTGACCGTGTCGTGGTAGCCGAGGCCGATCATCGAGGTGAGCACCGTGTTGCGGGCGGCCAGCGCGCGCAGCTCCCCGATCGCCTCGGTCTCGCTCGCCGCCGGGGGCAGCTCCAGCCGGTCCGCGGAGCGGATCGCCTCGGGCACGGCCACCGCGGTCAGGTCGGCGACGGAGGCGAATCCGACCGCCTCCAGCATGCGGGTCCGGTCGGCGTCGTCAGGCCCGATGTGGCGGGTGGCGAACGGCGGGGGGACGAGGTCGCTGAGGGGCGACAGGTCGGTCATGGAAAGCCTCCCGAGGCGGTGGAGACCGGCGCTGGGCGCGGGCGTACGGGGCCGGATCTCCCCCTCTGTCATCTCGACCTGAGAGCTTCACCTGCCCCGGGCGGGGAGGTTTTCACCGTCGGTGAGACGCGCCTGGCGGACGCACCTGCTTTCCAGAGTTGCCTCGTCCGTGCGGTACAGGGTGCCTGAGAGATTCCGGGGAGGTTGCTCCTTCGGCGCCCCGATCGTGGTCGGGGTCTCTCCCGCACAGGGTCGTCAGCGCGACCAACTTTACCCCGTGCGCCGAGCCTGCCGACGGCGGGCCAGCTCATCGCCGGGGTGACCGCCTAAAGGGCCCTGGTCGCTCTCCGCGCGCTCGCCGGGAAGCTCCGCCAGGGAGCCCTCCACCTCCTGCCAGACCCGGCCCAGCGCGATGCCGAACACGCCCTGACCGCCCTGGAGCAGGTCGATGACCTCGTCGGGCGAGGTGCACTCGTAGACGCTGGCCCCGTCGCTCATCAGGGTGATCTGCGCCAGGTCGGCGGCGCCGCGGGAGCGCAGGTGGTGCACGGCGATCCGGATCTGCTGCAGGGAGACGCCCGTGTCGAGCAGGCGTTTGACGACCTTGAGCACCAGGATGTCGCGGAAGCCGTACAGCCGCTGGGTGCCGGAGCCGTGCGCGGCTCTGACGGTGGGCTCGACCAGGCCGGTGCGCGCCCAGTAGTCCAGCTGCCGGTAGGTGATCCCGGCAGCGGTGCAGGCCGTGGGGCCTCGATAGCCGACGTCGGCGGGCGGGCTCACCGGTCGCCCGTCGAACAGCAGGCCTTCTTCTCCGGCGCGCTGGCGCGCCGACCGGCGCCGCCCCGGATCATCCTGGCCGGCCGCCTTTCCTTCGCCGCTGCTGACCGCCACTGCGGACCTCCGGCTTTCTCTCATCCCGTGGCCTGATCTGGGGGTTTGTACACGGCCACAGGTTCACTCGCACCGTAAGACTGGGATCTGCCTCAGTCAACGACCCCACTCGGCGCGTCGTGAAGCGTAAATGCACCGAAATTCCTACCCCGCACGGCCGAAGTCCTCCGGCGAGATCTGGTCAAGGAACTCCCTGAACTTCTCCACCTCGTCCTCCTGCCCCTCCTGGTCCTCGGGAATGATCACCCCGGCCTCCCTGACCACGTCCTCGCTGGCGAAGATGCGGGCGCCGGTGCGCAGCGCCAGGGCGATCGAGTCCGAGGGCCGGGCGCTCACCTCGGCCCCGTTGGAGAACACCAGGTTCGCGAAGAAGATCCCCTCCCGCAGCGCGACGATGTTCACCGTCGTCAGCCGGGCGCCGAGCGCGTCGATGACGTCACGGAACAGATCGTGCGTGAGCGGCCGGGGCGGCGGCTCCTCGGCCTGCGCCATGGCGATCGCGGTCGCCTCGGTCATCCCGATCCAGATCGGCAGGTAGCGCTCCCCGTGTGCCTCTTTCAGCAGGACGATCGGCTGGTTGGAGGGCATCTCGACCCGGACGCCCACGACCTCCATCTGCAACACGGGCTGCTCCGTTTTCGCTGGGTTCAACCGTTTCATTCAACGTAACACCCGCGCAGGCGCGGGCGCCCGGTCAGGCCCTCACCGGCCCAGGACCCCACGAACACCGGAACGCAGCAGCGAGGCGTGCAATTCCAGGAGCAGGCCGGAGATCTCCCTGGCGGTCTCGTCGGCCCGGTCGATCGCGCCGGGTGCGCGGCGGCGCAGCAGCGGTGCGACGGCCTGCTCCACGAGCCCGGCCTCCCGCTCGGCGGCGGCCCTGACCGCCCTCAGATGGCGGGCCCGCAGGCCGAAGGCGGCCAGTGCGCCGACGCTGCGGGCCACGGCCAGCGCCTCGGCGTCGTAGTGCCGGGCCACGGCCGCCAGCAGCCCGTAGTCCTCGAGCTCGGCCAGGGTCTCCTCGTCGATCTCGGCGGCGGCCAGGAGTTCCGCACGGCTGAGCCGGATCTCCGGCTGCGCCTCCGACGGCACGGCGCGCGGCCGGGCGACGGGCCGCTCCTCGCGGTCGGCCTCCTCCAGCCGGTCCTTGATCACGCGCAGCGGCAGGTAGCGGTCACGCTGCTCGCTGAGGATGTAGCGGAGCCGCTCGACGTCGGCGTAGGTGAACTTGCGGTAGCCGGAGGGACTGCGCTCCGGCTCGATCAACCCCTCGCCCTCCAAGAAACGGATCTTGGAGATGCTGACGTCGGGGAACTCGCCCTGCAGCAGGGCGAGCACCTCCCCGATGCTCATGTGCGCACGAGCGGCCTGCGAGCTCATCATCCTCCAGCGGCGCCGCGGGTGAGGAACACCAGCCGGAACTTGCCGATCTGCACCTCGTCGCCGCCGTAGAGCGGGACCTCCTCGATCCGCTCGCGGTTGACGTAGGTGCCGTTGAGGCTGCCCACGTCGCGGACGGTGAACACGCCGCCGCCGCGCCGGTAGAACTCCACGTGGCGCCGCGACACGGTGATGTCGTCCAGGAAGATGTCGCTCTCCGGATGGCGGCCCACCGTGGTGAGGTCACTGTCCAGCAGGAAGCGGCTGCCGGCGTTGGGGCCGCGCTGGACGACCAACAGGGCCGTGCCCGGGGGCAACTGCTCGACGGCGTGCCGCTCGGCGAGGAGCGCCTCCCCTGTCTCCGCCTCGTAGGCCTCGATCCCGGAGAGGGAGATCGTCGACGTGCTGTCTCCGGGTGTCTCGGCTCTGGTCAGCGGCGACCCGCATCGAGAACAGAAACGCGCGTCCTCGGGGTTGGCATGACCGCACTGCGTGCAGTAGACGCTCGGCATCGATCGGCTCGGCCTCCTACCGCGAAGGCGCGGCAACGGTGCTCGGGGATGCGCGCCTCGCTTCTTCGCTTCTCAAGTGTTTGCTCAAACTGCGAATGCCGCAACTTACGCCCCTGAGGCGCAAAGGTCAAGGCGAGCACTGGACCGCGGGTTCGGTCGGGGACAAAGTTACAGGCGGGGAAGGCCCAAGGTCCATATCTTCGCCAAGCCGGGCGCGTCGCGCCGCCTCCGGACTCCCCCGCCTCCCCGGCCGCCCCGCCTCCGGGCCGCCCCATGGCCCGCGCGCCCCGCGGGTCCCGGATCCGGACCGGCCCGTGTCCCGGTTCACGGGCCGGCCGCCCGCTCCACGATCCGGGCCCAGTGCTCCAGCAGGACCTGCGCGGAGTCGGCGTCGGCCCCCTCGGCCCACAGGTGGGTGACCGCCTCGGCGGGATCGGGCAGGACCAGCGTCCAGCTCCCGTCCTCGCCCACCACCCGCACGCCGTCGGTGGTGTCGATGCGCTGGCGCTCGGCCGCCTCGATGACCGAGCGCATCACCGCGCCCTTGGCGGCCCAGGGCGTCGGCACCGTACGGCGCAGCAGCCGGGCGACGGGGATCCTGGCGTCGATCTGGCTGAGCGAGAGCCGGGTCCTGGCGACCAGGCCGAGCAGGCGCAGGAAGACCGCCACCCCGTCCACCGTCGGACCGAACTCCGGCACGATGAACCCGCCGCGCCCGTCCCCGGCGAACACCATGTCCGGCCCGCGGGAGGCCGCGGTGAGCGCGTCGAGCGCGGTGGAGGTCCACTCGACCTGCACGCCGTGGAAGCGGCAGACCTGCTCGGCCACCCGCGTGGTGGTCACCGGCAGCGCCACCCGGCCGCCGCGCCGCTCGGCCGCGACCAGGTCCAGCACGACCAGCAGGGCGCGCTCCTCGCTGATCAGCTGGCCCGCCTCGTTGACCAGCGCGACCCGCTCGCCCACCGGGTCGAACCGCACGCCGAACGCCGCCCGGGAGGAGCCGACCAGCTCCGCCAGGCGCTGCAGGTCGCGGCGGCGCTCGGCGAAGGTCTCGGTGGGCGAGGCCTCGTCCAGCCGGTTGTTGACGGTCAGCACGTCGACCCCGACCCGGCCCAGCAGACTCGGCAGCACCAGGGAGGAGGTGCCCCCGGCGCAGTCGACCACGACCTTCATGTCGGCGTCGCGCACCCCGGTCATGTCCACCCGGCGCAGCAGTTCGTGGGTGTAGTCCTCGACCACCCGCGGGGGGAAGCCGAGCTCGGCGATCTCTCCGGGGAAGGCGCGGCGGAACTCCTGCCGGGAGAAGACCCGCTCCAGCTTGCGCTGCGCGGACTGCGACAGGTCGGCGCCGCTGTCGTCCATGAAGACGATGTCGACGCTCTGCGGGTCGCCCGCGGTGGTGCGCAGCGCGATCCCGCCGACGGCGCTCTCCTTGGCCGTGTGGAAGCGGGAGACGGGCAGCGGGGTGGCCTCCAGGTCCAGCACGTTGATGGCGCTGGCGTTCAGCGCGCTGACCACCGCCCGCTTCAGGGCCCGCGCGGCGCGCGAGGAGTCGCGGGAGGTGACGACCGAGGCGCCCTTGCGCAGCGTCGTGGCGTAGGCGCTGGCCAGCCGTACGCACAGCTCAGGGGTGATCTCGACGTTGACCAGCCCGGAGACCCCGCGGGGGCCGAACAGGCTGCGCTGGCCGCGGGACTCCCAGATGACGCTGGTGTTGACCACCGCCCCGGCCTCGACGGTCTTGAACGGGTAGACCTTCACGCCGGAGGAGACGTAGGCCTCGGCCTCGATGATGCACTCGTCGCCGATGACGGCGCCCTCCTCGACCCGGGAGCCCGTCATCAGGTCGCTGTTCTTGCCGATGACGCAGCCGCGCAGATGGGCTCCCGGGCCGACGTAGACGTTGTCGTGGACCACGGCCCGGTGCAGGAAGGCGCCCTCGCGGACCACCGCGTTGCTCCCCAGCACGGTGTACTCGCGCAGCTCGGCACCGGCCTCGACCTTGGCGTAGTCGCCGATGTACAGCGGGCCCTTGAGCACGGCCTCCGGGTCCACCACGGCGCCCTCCGCCGCCCAGACGCCGGGTGAGAGCTCGAAGGCGTCGAGGTCCACCGCCACCCGGCCGGAGAGCACGTCGGCGTGGGCCGCCAGGTAGCTCTCATGGGTGCCGACGTCCTCCCAGTAGCCCTCCGCCACGTAGCCGAAGATCGGGGCGCCGCGCGCCAGCAGGCGGGGGAAGACGTCCGCCGACCAGTCGACCGCCTCCCCCGCCGGGACCTCGTCGAGGACCTCGGGCTCCATCACGTAGATGCCGGTGTTGACCGTGTCGGAGAAGACCTGGCCCCAGGTGGGCTTCTCCAGGAAGCGCTCGACCCGGCCCCGCTCGTCGGCGATGACGATGCCGAACTCCAGGGGGTTGGGCACCCGCTTGAGCCCGATGGTGACCAGGGCGCCCTGCTCCCGGTGGAACCGGACCATGTCGGTCAGGTCGATGTCGGTGAGCGCGTCGCCGGAGATGACCAGGAACCGGTCGTCGCGGAGCTTGTCCGCGGCGTTCTTGACGCTGCCGGCCGTGCCGAGCGGCATCTCCTCGGTGGCGTAGTACAGGTCCATGCCGAGCTCGTCGCCGTCGCCGAAGTAGGTGCGCACGAGGGCGGCCAGGAACTGCACGGTCACCACGGTCTCGGTGAACCCGTGCCGCTTCAGCAGCCGCAGCACGTGTTCCATGATCGGCCGGTTGACCACGGGCAGCAGCGGTTTGGGCTGGTTGGCGGTCATCGGCCGGAGCCGTGTCCCCTCCCCGCCCGCCATCACGACGGCCTTCACGCATCACCTCATTAAGGCGTTCCCGCTCCTTTGAGAAGTTGCCGCACCTGTACCCAATACAGCACCCCGGACCACCAGTACAGCCCTACGCCCCAGACGGCCAGCGCCCAGCCGACGATCCGGGCGGGTCCGGCGTACCACGCGTCGTGGTGGGCGAGGAAGAGCAGGGGGAAGGAGTAGAGCAGGTTGGCGGTGGCGGCCTTGCCCAGGAAGTGCACCGGGAGCGCCGGGCCGTACCCCAGGCGGCGCAGGATCGGCGGGATGCCCAGCAGCATGACGTCCCGCAGCGGGATGACCAGCGCCAGCCACCAGGGGATGATGTCGCGCAGCGCCAGGCCGAGCAGGGTCGCCAGGATGTAGAGCCGGTCGGCCAGCGGGTCCAGCAGCCGGCCGAGCCTGCTGGTCTGGTTCCACGCCCGGGCGATCTTGCCGTCGAGCCAGTCGGAGAACCCGGCGAGCATCAGCAGCGCGACGGCCCAGCCGTCGGCCTCGGGGCCGAGCACGAGCCACAGGAAGACGGGCACGCCCAGCAGCCTGGCCAGGCTCAGCGCGTTGGGAACCGTCCAGATCCGGTCCTCGGCCGCCGAAACTTCCGCATTCACCCGTTCGTCCCCCTCCCCGTACCTGAGGGTGACACTACTGTGTTGGTGGCGACGCTGACGCGTCGCGGCTCGGGGGCCGGTAACCGCCGTCTTCCCTCGTCGCGTGCTCGCTGTGACATGGCGACGCTGAGCGCCGCGGCTCGGGGGCCGGTGACCGCCGTCTTCCCTCGTCGCGTGCTCGCTGTGACATGGCGACGCTGAGCGCCGCGGCTCGGGGGCCGGTGACCGCCGTCTTCCCTCGTCGCGTGCTCGCTTCGCTGCGCGCGCTCCTCGGTCCAGACGCCGGAGCCCCCTCGCGGGCCGATCCCCGGGGAAGCAGGACCGGTCCCTCTCTCTGAGAGGAGTGACATATCCCTCACCGCCGCGCGGGCTGGCGGTCGGCGGGAAGATCGCGTTATGGTTTCGCCGACCAACGCGGGAGCCCGGAGAACCGGGCTGAGAGGACGGCTGGAACGGCCGCCGACCGCCAGAACCTGCTCCGGGTAATGCCGGCGAAGGGAGTTTGCGCGATGTCCGACGCGCGCCCGACCAGTTCCAAGATCTACATCGGTGACCTCCGCGTCCCCATGCGCGAGATCCGGTTGACCAACGGCGAGACCGTCACGCTGTACGACACCTCGGGCCCTTACACCGACCCCGCCGTGACCGTGGACGTCACCCGCGGCCTGCCCCGCCTGCGCGAGGAGTGGATCACCGGCCGGGGCGACGTGGTCCGGTACGACGGCCGCCCGGTCGCGCCCGGCGACGACGGTCACCGGGACGCCGAGTCCCGGTCGCGCGACCTGCGCTCGCTGGACGCCGTCTTCACCGGCGACGGCGCGGACCCGGCGCGGAACGGGCACGGCGCGGACCCGGCGCGGAACGGGCACGACCACCGGCCGCTGCGGGCGGCCGGCGCCCCGGTGACCCAGCTCGCCTACGCCCGGCGCGGCGTGATCACCGAGGAGATGCGGTTCGTCGCCGTCCGCGAGGGGGTGAGCCCGGAGTTCGTCCGCGACGAGGTGGCCGCCGGGCGGGCCATCATCCCCGCCAACGTCAACCACCCGGAGAGCGAACCGATGATCATCGGTCGCAACTTCCTCGTGAAGATCAACGCCAACATCGGCAACTCGGCCGTGGCCTCCACCATCGCCGAGGAGGTCGACAAGATGACCTGGGCGACCCGGTGGGGCGCCGACACCGTGATGGACCTGTCCACCGGCCGCAACATCCACACCACCCGCGAGTGGATCATCCGCAACTCCCCGGTGCCGATCGGGACGGTCCCCCTCTACCAGGCGCTGGAGAAGGTCGACGGCCGCCCCGAGGAGCTGTCCTGGGAGGTCTACCGCGACACCCTGATCGAGCAGTGCGAGCAGGGCGTGGACTACTTCACCGTGCACGCCGGGGTGCGGCTGGCCCACGTGCCGCTGACCGTGGGCCGCAAGACGGGCATCGTCTCCCGGGGCGGCTCGATCATGGCGGCCTGGTGCCTGGCCCACCACCGCGAGAGCTTCCTGTACGAGCACTTCGCCGACATCTGCGCGATCCTGGCCGCCTACGACGTGGCGTTCTCGCTCGGCGACGGCCTGCGCCCGGGATCGATCGCCGACGCCAACGACGAGGCCCAGTTCGCCGAGCTGCGCACGCTCGGCGAGCTCACCGCGATCGCCCACGCGCACGACGTCCAGGTGATGGTCGAAGGGCCCGGCCACGTGCCCATGCACAAGATCAAGGAGAACGTCGACCTGCAGCGCGAGCTCTGCGACGACGCGCCGTTCTACACCCTCGGCCCGCTGACCACCGACGTCGCCCCCGGCTACGACCACATCACCTCGGCCATCGGCGCGGCGATGATCGGCTGGTACGGCACCGCCATGCTCTGCTACGTCACGCCCAAGGAGCACCTGGGCCTGCCGGACAAGGACGACGTGAAGACCGGCGTGATCACCTACAAGATCGCGGCGCACGCGGCCGACCTCGCCAAGGGCCATCCGGGGGCGCAGGCCTGGGACGACGCCCTGTCCGACGCGCGGTTCGAGTTCCGCTGGGAGGACCAGTTCGACCTGTCCCTGGACCCCGACACGGCACGGTCCTTCCACGACGAGACCCTGCCCGCCGCCCCGGCCAAGACCGCCCACTTCTGCTCCATGTGCGGCCCGAGGTTCTGCTCGATGAAGATCAGCCACGACCTGCGCCGGTTCGCCGAGGAGCGCGGGCTGAGCGACGACGAGGCGGTGGAGGCCGGGATGCGGGAGAAGTCCGAGGAGTTCGCCCGCGAGGGCGGCCGGGTCTACCTGCCCGTCGAGAGCGTCTGATCCGCTCCTCCCCGCCTCCGGCCCCGCTCCTCCCCCGCCTCCGGCCTCAGGCCGGGGGCGGGCCGCTCCGTCCGCTCCGGGGAGGGGTGCGCACCGGGCGGAAGTCCGCGCCGACCAGGCCGATCCGGTGGGCGACCACCGCCGCCTGGATGCGGTTGCGCAGGCCCAGCTTGTCCATGGCGGTGGAGACGTGGGTCTTGACGGTGGTCACGCCCACGTGCAGGGCGTCGGCGATCTCCCCGTTGGACAGCCCCGCCCCGACCAGGGAGAGCACCTCCAGCTCCCGGTCGGTGAGCCCCGCGGGGACGCGCGGGACGGCCTGCTCCTCGGCCGCCAGGGCGCGCTCCACCACGCGGCGCAGCACGGAGGGGGCCAGCAGCGGCTCCCCGGCGGCGGCCCGGCGCACGGCGTCGACCATCCGCTCCGGCTCGTCGTCCTTGACCAGGAAGCCGATCGCCCCGGCCCGCAGCGCGGCGTAGACGTTCTCGTCCTCGGCGAAGGTGGTCAGGATGACGATCCGCGCGGCGGGCCAGGCCGCCAGGATCCGCCGGGTGGCCTCCAGCCCGTCCACCCGGGGCATGCGCAGGTCCATCAGCAGCACGTCGGGGCGGAGCCGTTCGGCGTGCTGCACGGCCTGCGCGCCGTCCACGGCCTCGCCGCAGACCTCCATCTCCCCCGCCGCCTCCAGGAGCATCCGCACGCCCGCGCGCACGAGCGCCTGGTCGTCGGCGACCACGACCCGGATCACGGGGCCTCCTCCTCCGGCCGCCGGGACGGGGCGGCACCGCGCCCGCCCGCACGTCCGCCCGCACACCCGGCCATACGTCCGCCCGCAGGCCCGCTCACGCCGTCTCCTCCTCCTCGCGACGCCACGGCAGCAGTCTGTACTGCGGCGTCATCCCGCACGAATGTCCGGCCGGATGGCCGGGGCGCTCCACCGGGAGCGTCGCCGTCAGCCGCCAGCCGCCGTCCGGGCCGGGACCGGCGGACAGGTCCCCGCCCAGGGCGCGGGCCCGCTCGCGCATGCCCGCGATGCCCTGGCCGGAGGAGGGCAGCGCGTCGCGGGCATGCGCGAGCGGGCCGCTGAGCGCGTCCGCCTCCGGCGTGTCGCGCGGACCGGGCGGCGGACCGCTGAGCACGTTCACCTCCAGCGCGCCGCCGGCGTCCCGCAGCTCGACGGTCGCGCGGGTGCCGGGCCCGGCGTGCTTGAGGACGTTGGTCAGGCCCTCCTGGACGATCCTGGCCGCCGAGGCGCGGGTCACCAGCGGGATGCACTCGGCCCCGGGGTGGAGGCGCAGCTCGACCTCCAGACCGGCGGCGCTCATCCGCTCCACCGCGTCGCGGACCACCTCCTCGGGGTCGGCGACGGGCAGGTGGGCGAGTTCGGGGTCGCGCAGCACGTTGAGCAGGCCCCGCAGGTCCTCCAGCACCTGGTGGCCGGTGGCGCGGATGTCGGCCAGCGCCTCGGCCACCGGTCCCGACGGCGCGGCGTACCGGGCGGCTCCGGCCCGCAGCACCATGGCGCCGACGTGGTGGGCGACGATGTCGTGGACGTCGCGGGCGATGCGCTCGCGCTCGGCCAGCAGGTCGGCGCGGGCGCGCTCGGCGGCCAGCTGCCTGGCCTCCTCGGCCATGGCCAGCTGCAGGTCCGCGGCGGACCGCCGGATGCCGAGGTAGCGGCCGATGATGACGGGCGCGGCCACCATCGCCATCAGGGCGGCGATCCGCGGCGGGGTCACCTCGACCAGCAGGCCGTCGACGACGTTCAGCGCGGTCACCGCGGCGGCGAGCAGGTAGGCGACCGCCGTCCAGGACCACGAGGCGTACATCGCGAAGGCGCCCAGCGTCACCAGGAACAGGCCCTGCAGCGAGTTCGCGGCGAACTGCGCGTTCTGGTCGGCCAGCAGCACCAGGACGGCCTGCAGCGCGAAGGCCGTGCCGGGCAGCAGGCGGACCAGCCCGGCGGTGAGCCCGCAGCCGATCACGAACCAGCCCACCCCCCAGACGGGCCACGGCCCGGCGTCCCAGCCGGTCCAGGTGTCCAGGACCATGAAGGCCACCCCGCCGCCGGCCAGCAGCAGGTCGAGGCCGGGGCGGCGCTCCACCTCGGCCACGGCCTCGATGGGGCTGCGCAGGTAGCGGCCGACCACGACCGGGACGGCGCTCATCCCGAGCAGGAAGTACCAGGTGGAGACGGCCCCCGGGTCGGCGAGGTTGACCGCGGTGGCGGCGCCGGCCAGAACCGCGCCGGGCACGATCCGGCGCCAGGTGCCGCGGTGGGAGAGGATCCCCACGGCCACCGGGAGCAGGATCTGCGCGGTGTCGGTGGTGAACGCGGGGAACCGGTCGCCGACGACCAGGAAGGCCGCGTAGTAGGCGCAGACCGCCAGCGGGGCGCGCCGGACGAACCCCATCGGGGCCCCGGCCGACAGGGCGAGCGCCACCGCGGCCGGCCACGGCGCGGGCTCGCCGGTCTTGCCGGAGACGACGAGGCCCAGGGCGACCCCGGCGAGCGCCAGGAGGACGTCCGGCACCGGACCGCGGGATCTCATAGCGAAACGGTATCCGCCCGCGCAGGCGATCCGCTCGTCCCCGGGGAGGGCGGCGCCTCCTCCTACTGGCCGGAAGATCGGCCGGATGACCGGTAACGGACGGCCAAAGAACCCTTAACCTTCACACCATGACCAATGACACCGCGGTCTTCCTGGGGCAGTGGATGCGGGCTCCGGGGACCACCGGAGCCGTGGCCCCGAGTTCCCGCCGGCTCGCCGCGGCCGTGACCGCGCCGGTCCCCCACCGGGGCGACCCGGTGATCGTCGAGCTCGGCCCCGGCACGGGCGCGTTCACCGCGGAGATCCAGCGGCGGCTGGGCGGCCGGGGGCACCATCTGGCGGTCGAGATCAACCCGAAGCTGGCGGACTTCCTCGCGGACCGCCACCCCAAGGTCGACGTCGTGGTCGCCGACGCGGCGGGGCTGCCGGGCCTGCTGGAGCAGCGGGGCCTCCTCCACGCCGACGCGGTCGTGAGCGGCCTGCCCTGGGCCGCGTTCTCCGAGGAGACCCAGGCGAGCCTGCTGAACGCCGTCGCCGCCGTCATGGGGCCGAACACGGCCTTCACCACCTTCGCCTACAGCTTCGCCAAGCACCTGCCGCCCGCGCGGCGCTTCCGGCGGCGCCTGCACGACACCTTCGAGGAGGTCGTCACGGGCCGCACGGTGTGGGGCAACGTCCCGCCGGCCTTCGTGTACCACGCGCGACGTCCCCGCGGATGACCCTCGCCTTCTGACCGAACTTCGTTCTATTATTGCGTGCGCAACCGGTTCTTTGCACACGCAACCAGAACGGAGCCGACCAGGGTGGACTTCACTCTTCCGGAGAGCGCGCTGGCCGTACAGCGCGGCGTCGCCGACATCTGCGCACGCTACGACCTCGACTACTGGCAGCGCTGCGAGACCGACAAGCGCTGGCCGGAGGAGGTCTGGGCGGAGCTGGCCAAGGGCGGCTGGCTGGGCCTGGCCGTCCCCGAGGAGTACGGCGGAGGCGGCCAGGGCCTGCTGGAGCTGGCCGTGGCCACCGAGACCCTCTCCGCCTCCGGCGCCGCCGGAGGGGCGGCGTTCACCTACGTCCTGACCCCCGGCTTCGGCGCGATGACCCTGGCCCGGCACGGCAGCGCGCGCCAGCGCGAGGAGCTGCTGCCCGCGATGGCCACCGGTGAGATCGAGACCTGCTTCGCCCTGACCGAGCCCGACGCCGGCTCGAACGCGCTCGGCATCTCGACCTCGGCCCGCCGTGACGGCGAGGAGTTCGTGGTCAACGGCCAGAAGATCTGGATCACCGGCGTGCAGCGCGCCACCTGGATGCTCCTGGTCACCCGGACCGTCCCCGCCGCCGAGGCCCGCCCCCGCACCCACGGCATCACCGTCCTGCTGGTGAACGTGCCCGAGGCCGTCGCCGCGGGCCGGCTCTCCTACCGGCCGATCCCCAAGATGGGCGCCAACACCACGCCGTCCAACATGGTCTTCATCGACGACCTGCGGGTGCCGGCGGCCAACGTCGTCGGGGAGGTCGACCGGGGCGCGCAGGTGCTGTGGGACATCCTCAACCCCGAGCGCATCCTGCTGGCCGCCTCCGCGGTCGGCGGCGCCGAGGTGGCGCTGCAGGCGGCCGTGCGGTACGCCAAGGAGCGCGAGGTCTTCGGCCGGCCGATCGGCGCCAACCAGGCCGTCGCCTTCCCCCTCGCCCAGGTCAAGGCCAAGATCGAGCTGGCCCGGCTGATGCTGTACAAGGCCGCCTGGCTCTTCGACGAGCAGCGGCCGTGCGGCACCGAGGCCAACATCGCCAAGCTGACCGCCTCCCAGGCGGCCTGGGAGGCGGCCGACCACGCCTTCCAGACCCACGGCGGCATGGCCTACTCGCTGGAGTACCCCGTCGCCCGGCTGCTGGCCGACGCCCGCATCGGCAAGGTGGCCCCGGTCACCGAGGAACTGCTGCTCAACTACCTGGCCACCCAGGTCCTCGGCCTGCCGCGGAGCTTCTGACGGGTGCTCGCCGCCCGGCGTCTCAGGCGAAGGCCTCCTTCAGCCGCGCGGCCGCGTACTCGCGCGCCTCGGCCGCCTGGTCGAAGAAGCCGGGCAGGCCGAAGAAGCCGTGGATCGCCCCGGCGTAGCACCGGTACTCGACCGGGACCCCGGCCTCCGCGAGCCCGGCGGCGTACGCCTCGCCCTCGTCGCAGAGCGGGTCGCACTCGGCGGTGAGCACCGTCGCGGGGGCCAGGCCCGCCTTGTCGGCCAGGCGGAGCGGGGCCAGCCGGGGGTCGGCCGGGTCGCCGCCGTACTGCGCGGCGAACCAGGCCATCTCGTCGGCGCCCAGCCCGAACCCGGAGGCGTAGGTCCGGTAGCTGGGCGTGTCCATGGCGACGTCGGCGATCGGGTAGACCAGCACCTGGTGGGCCAGGCGCAGTCCGGCGTCCCTGGCCCGCCAGGCGGCCACGGCGGCGAGGTTGCCGCCCGCGCTGTCACCCAGGACCGCGATCCGCTCCGGATCGGCCCCGTAGGCGGCCGGGCGGGCGAAGACGTCCCGGACCGCGGCCAGCGCGTCGTCGGCCGCGGCGGGGAAGGGGTGCTCGGGAGCGAGCCGGTAGTCCACCGAGACCACCACCGCGCCGGTGCGCACGGCCAGGTCCCGGGCGAGCGCGTCGTTGCGGGCCACGCTGCCGAACACCCAGCCGCCGCCGTGGAAGTAGACGATCACCGGGAGCGGGCGGTCGCCGTCGTCGGCCCGGTAGACGCGCACGGGCACGCCGCCCGCGCTCCCGTCCCGCACGACCGGGAGCGCGACGATCGGCCCCCGCTGCTCGGCGAACCCGTCCAGGGCCCGCATCTCGGCGATCACGGCGGGGGTGAGCTCGGCGAGGGGCGGGCCGAGGTCGGTGGGGAAGAGCTTCAGATAGGCCTCGGCCTGGGGATGCAACGCCATGGCCGCACCCTACCCGCCGGGATCCGGCGCGGCGGGCGGGGCCTCCCGGCGGCGGCTCCGGGGAGCGCGCCCGGGGCCGCATCCGGGGTCACGCCCGGCGACACGCCCGGTGGCGTGCCCGGTGACACGCCCGGTGGAATGCTCAGTGGGCGGCGGCCTCGACCAGGGCCTCGATCAGGCGGTTGTCGTCGCCCCGCTCCGGGTGCCACTGCACGCCGACCGCGAAGGGGTGCCCCTGCAGTTCGACGCCCTCCACGATCTGGTCGTCGGCCCAGGCCACCGCGAGCAGGCCCGTCCCGAGCCGCTTGACGGCCTGCCGGTGCGGCGCGGTCACCTCGGCCCGGTCGCCGAGCGCCTTGCCCAGCACGCTGGAGACGCTGATCTGGACGGTGTGCGGGCGGCCGGGCTCGCCGTGCCGGTCGTGCCCGACCACCTCGGGGAGCCAGGGGATCAGGGTGCCGCCCTGCGCGACGTTCAGCACGTGCATGCCCCGCGCGACGGCGAGCAGCGGCAGCCCGGCCTGCACGGCGGAGCGGGCCGCGGCCAGTTCGAAGCGGTCGCGGTGCGGCTGGGGCGCGTCCAGCCGGTCGTCGGCGGCGGCGCCGTACAGGCCGGGGTCGAGCTCGGTGCCGCCGGCCAGGATCAGCCCGGACAGGCCCGCCGTGTAGTCGTCGACCCCGCCCAGGCCCAGCGGCGGGAGCAGCACCGGGGCGCCACCGGCCTTCTCCACCGCCCGGACGTAGGACGCGGGCGACAGGACGGCCTCGCGGACCCAGGCGCCCCAGCGGGCGGCCTCGAGGTAGGCGGTGATACCGATCAGGGGTCGGGACATGCGTCCTCCAGGGCCATGCGCGGGGTCACACCGCCCGGCGCGGGCGGTGCCCATCCCCTCTCCAGCAGCACCTCCCATCATGGCGCACAGTATTTGCGCTATGTCACACATCCCGGGTATCGGTGTCGTCTCGCCGGGAAGCCGCCTCCGTCGCCGCCCGCGAGGGGTTGCGGGCGCGAAGGGCGTTTCGACGGATCCGGTGATCATTCTCCTCATGGATGAATTCACCACTTATCAGCCGAATGCGATTCTTATTCCCTTATTTCTAGAAATCGATCAGGCTTATCACGGATAATGATCAATCGGCTACGCGTCGTTAGTTTCCGCATCATATTGCCGGGAAACGGTTGTGACGCCCAAGGGGGTGATGGAAGACTTAAATTCGAGCGACCAGGGGTGCCGGGGCCGCGGGCCGCTCTCACCCGGAACCGCCAGAGAGGTGGATCCGCACGACCGGGCACCGGTCCGGTCAATGAGGTTGGGTTCCGTCACATGTCATTGAATCCGCGTCTCGTCAAAGAAAGCTTCTCCCTCGTCGAGCCCGTCGCGGACAAGGCCGCGGCGTACTTCTACGGCCGCCTGTTCGCCGAGAACCCGCATCTGCGGGGCATGTTCCCGCCGGCCATGGACGTCCAGCGCGACCGGCTCTTCAGCGCGCTGACCAGGATCGTCTGGAGCATCGACAGCCCCGACGGCCTGGCGTCCTTCCTCGGCCAGCTCGGCCGCGACCACCGCAAGTACGGCGTGCTCGCCGAGCACTACACCGCGATCGGCAACGCCCTGCTGGCCACGATCAGGCGCTTCGCCGCCGAGATCTGGAACGCGGAGATCGAGGCGGCCTGGGTCGCCGCCTACACGGCCGCCGCCAACACGATGATCGAGGCCGCCGAGGCCGCCGCCGGGGTCTCCCCCGCCTGGTGGCCGGCAGAGGTGATCGACCACGAGCGCCGCACGCCGGACATCGCGGTGGTCACCCTCCAGCCTGGTCGGCGCATGCCGTACCTGCCGGGGCAGTACGTCAACGTGCAGACCGCGCGCTGGCCCCGGGTGTGGCGCGCGTTCTCGCTGGCGAACGCCCCCCGCGAGGACAACACCGTCCGGCTGCACGTCCGGGCGGTCCCCGGAGGCTGGGTGTCCACCGCCCTGGTCGAGCACACCCGGATCGGCGACACCCTGATGCTCGGCCCCCCGGTCGGCACGATGACGCCCGTCGACTCCGGCCGCGACCTGCTGTGCGTGGCGGGCGGCACCGGCCTGGCGCCGATCAAGGCCATCGTGGAGCACGTCATCGCCTCGGGCCGGCGGCCCAACATCCACCTGCTGCACGGCGTGCGCCGCTCGCGCGACCTCTACGACCTGCCGGACCTGATCCGGATGGAATCGGGCTTCCCGTGGCTGCGCGTGCTTCCCGTGGTCTCCGACGAGCCCGGGTACGACGGGATGCGCGGCCGGGTGGCCGAGGTGGTGGAGCGGTTCCACTCGTGGGCCGAGCACGAGGTCTACGTCTGCGGGCCTCCCGCCATGGTCGAGGAGACCGCCCGGCGGCTGCGCCGCGGCGGGGTGCCTCCGGCCCGCATCCACCGGGACGTCGCCCTGGGCGCGCTCTGACCGCATCCCGCGCTTTTCCCTCCCCCTCCGAAACGACTTTCCGTTCGAATCCGGAACGCCGATCCGATAAAGCGTGCGATATCGCTCGCGCCGTGAAACCATGGGGCCGAAGAGATCAAGGAGACGACATGCGCGATGCACTCTTGGCCATCGGCACCCGCAAGGGCCTGTTCCTGGCCCGCTCCACCGCCGGCGGCCCGTTCGAGGCCGATCCGGTCCGCTTCTCCACCATCGGGGTCGCCGCGGTCGCGATCGACACCCGGGGCCCGGCGCCCCGCCTCCTCGCCGGCATCGAATACGGCCACTTCGGTCCGTCCGTGATGTGGTCGGACGACCTCGGCGGCACCTGGCAGGAGGCCGAGCAGGCCCCGATCGCCTTCCCCGAGGAGACCGGCGCGACGCTGGAGCGCGTCTGGCAGCTCCAGCCCTCCCCCAGCGAGCCCGATGTCGTCTGGGCCGGGGTCGAGCCGGGGGCGCTGTTCCGCTCCGAGGGCGGCGGGATCACGTTCTCCCTGGTCGAGGGGCTGTGGAACCACCCGCACCGGCCCCAGTGGCACCCCGGCGGCGGCGGGCTCTGCATGCACACCGTGCTGCCCCATCCCAGCGACCCGAAGACCATCGGGGCCGCCGTCTCGACCGGCGGCTTCTACCGCAGCACCGACGGCGGCACCACCTGGGAGGCGGCCAACCGGGGGATCCGCGCGCCGTTCCTGCCCGAGGGGTCGCAGTACCCCGAGTTCGGCCAGTGCGTGCACAAGGTCACCGGTCACCCCGCCCGGCCCGAGCGGCTCTTCCTCCAGCACCACTTCGGCGTCTACCGCAGCGACGACTTCGGCGGCTCCTGGACCTCGATCGGCGACCCGCTCCCGTCCGACTTCGGCTTCCCCATCGTCGTGCACCCCGAGCGGCCCGACACGGTCTACGTCTTCCCGCTCACGGCCGACATGGACCGCACCCCGGTCGACCACCGCTGCCGGGTCTTCCGCAGCGACGACGCGGGCGGGTCCTGGCAGGCCCTGAGCGCCGGCCTGCCCGAGGACCCGGTCCACTCCACCGTGCTGCGCGACGCGATGTGCGCCTCGCCCGCCGGTGTCTTCTTCGGCACCCGCGACGGCGAGGTGTACGGCTCCCGCGACGACGGCGAGAGCTGGTTCACCGTCGCCCGGCACCTGCCGGACGTGCTGACCGTACGCGCCGCGGTGCTCTAGCCCCCCTGTTCCGCGGATCGGCGGGCCTCCGCTCGACGGGCCGGTGGTTTCGCACCGGGAGCCACGGGAAGGCCGTACGCCATGCCCATCGCGGATCACACGCTTCTGCTGCTGCTCGAAGGTTACGGCTGGCTGCCCGCCCAGCGGCGGCGCGCCCCCGGCGAGGTCGTGCACACCCGGGTGATGGGTCAGCGCGCCGTGGGACTGGGCGGACCGGAGGCGGCGCGGTTCTTCTACGACGAGGAGCACATCGAGCGGCACACGGCCCTGCCCGGCCCCGTCAAGAGCACCCTGTTCGGCCACGGGGCGGTCCACACCCTCGACGGCGCCGACCACCGGGTGCGCAAGGCGATGTTCATGTCGCTGATGACGGACGAGGGCGTCACCGACCTCGTCGACCGCACCACCGCGGCCTGGGACGAGGCGGTCGCCTCCTGGGCCGGCGCGCCGGAGGTCGTGCTCTTCGACGAGGCCGCCCGGGTCATCACCCGCGGTGTGTGCCGGTGGGCCGGCATCCCCCTGCGCGACGCCGACGCACCGGCTGCGGCGTCGGACCTGGTGGCGCTGGTGGACGGGTTCGGCGGCCCCGGAGCCCGGCACTGGCGGGCCCGGCGGGCCCGCGCGCGCCGCGAGGCGTGGCTGGGCGGCCTCGTGCGGGACGTGCGCGACGGCGCGGCCACCGCGCCACGGGGCTCCGCGCTCGACGTCGTCGCCTTCCACCACGACGCCGGCGGTGAGCTGCTCGACCCGCGCGTGGCGGCGGTGGAACTGCTCAACGTCGTGCGCCCGACCGTGGCCGTGTGCTGGTTCGTCACCTTCGCCGCCCATGCCCTGCACCGGTGGCCGCGGCACCGCGCGCCGCTGGCGGGCGGCGACGAGGCCTTCACCGAGGCCTTCGTGCACGAGGTCCGCCGCTTCTACCCGTTCGCGCCCCTGGTGGGCGGCCGGGCGCTGCGGGACCTGACCTGGCGGGGGGAGCGCATTCCCGCCGGCGCGCTGGTGCTGCTCGACGTCTACGGGCACAACCACGACCCCCGGCTCTGGGAGAGCCCCTACACCTTCGACCCGGGGCGCTTCACCGGCCGGGAGATCGGCGAGTTCGACCTGATCCCGCAGGGCGGCGGGGACCCGCGCACCGGACACCGCTGCCCCGGCGAGGCCATCACCGTCGCGCTGCTGAAGGCACTGGTGGTACGGCTGGCCCGCCTGGACTACCGCGTCCCCGACCAGGACCTGGGCATCTCCCTGCGGCGCGTCCCCGCCCGCCTGGCCGGCGGCTTCGTCATGTCCTCCGTACGGCCCGCCGTGCGGAGCCCCGCGCCCTCCCCGCGGCGCTGAGCGCGGCGTTCCGTCCGTACCACCAGGTTCCCGGCCGAGGCCGCCCCGCGAGCCGACCGGCCGGTCGGCGACCGCCTCCCGGCGGCCTCGTCCCGCTCCTCCGGCGATCTCCTACGGGGCGACGCGGCCGTTCGCGACGAAGGCCGCGTGGGTGAGCGGCATCAGTTCCGCCCAGGCGGCCTCCATCTTCTCGGCCACCATCTCGATCTCACGCTGCGGGAACGACGGCACCCTGGCCTGCTCGCTCTTGGTGCGCAGCGACAGGAAGTGCATCAGCGAGCGGGCGTTGCACGTGGCGTACATCGAGGAGAACAGCCCGACCGGCAGCACCGCCCTGGCCACCTCGCGGGCGACCCCGGCCTCCAGCATCTCCTGGTAGGCCGCGTACGACTGCCGGTAGGCCGACTCCATCGCCTCGGAGACGACCTTGTGCTGCTCCGCGCTCCCCTCCACGAAGACGTACTTACCCGGCCGCCCCTCCTGTACCAGTTTGCGCTCTATGCCCGGAACGTAGAATTTAGGCTGAAGCTCGCGATACCTTCCGCTCTCCTCGTTGTACGAATTGTGCACCACAATTCCATCGGCGATAAAATTGTGCCAGGGGCCGGGCATGGAGATATCGTAGGTCTCCTCCTCGCCATCAGCCATGACCGAGATGATCTTTTCGTCGCGGATACCGAGCCTGGACGGTCGACGCTCGACTTCCCATGCTTCTCTGCTGGACTTCGTCTCATGACACGGAGCACAGATCGGAGCGAGGTTGTCCTTGTCCAGAGCGAGCTTGATTTCCCGACTCACCGGAACGACGTGATCGACCTCAAGGTCTCCGAAGTCGAAAATTCCACCGCAGACATGGCACGCATCGATCGCGCTCACCACTTCCGGCTTCATCCGAGTGGTCCAGAACTGGATTTCTTCCCGTAGGCGGCGGGGGATGCCGGTGGACTCTCCGACAGGTACGGTGGCCTGCACCGAAACGAGGTCCCCAGAGGTCAGGTCTTTCGCCTTGACCCACTCGCCCCGCGATAAGATCGCATGGTCAGGAGAGCACCGCAGCGTCTTTCCGGCAGCCGTTTCGATCTTCAAGATGGGTTTGACTCCGCTCTTGAACACGTCGACCATGCGAGTCCATTCGATGAGACCCGTCTCGAGATTCACCGTGCGAGTGCTCAGATGTCGGCATGAAGAAAGCATACGGGTGCGGCCCATGGAGTCCCGGACCCCTTCATGCCAATCCGAATAGATATCCTTGATCTTCTTGTTGTTGGTGTTCTTTAGAGTTCCCACGGGGATTCGAGAATCTCCAGGAAGACACCATCCGACCCGGTGACGATGAAACTCGCGGAAAACAAAGATCGGCGCGCTGACGAGGAACGTCATCGAGTTGTGCTCGAACGGACTGCCGTGCCGGTCACGCATCAGATAGTTGATCAGTCCCTTGGAGCGCTCGGGATCCTTGCCGATCTCCTCCAGAGACTGCTCTCCCGCCGTGGACACGCGAGCCGCCCACAGCACGTCGGCGTCCGAAGCACTGTGCTTGACCAACTCCACGGTCACATCATCGAGAAAGTGCGGCTGATTTTCGTGCACGACAAGGCCTTCCGGCGTCGGGGTCAGGACGTTGGCAAGCCTAGCGCCGACCATTGACAACCCACGGTGACCGCCAGGGCACTCTCGGATATCACTTCTGGTTCGGGACTCATCGCTCGAGGAACGACCTCGCCCTCGGGAAACCCGTCACCTGCGTCGGAGACGGAGCCGCACCTGAGCACCTCAGAGAAGGCCGTCACAATCGGTAGACCCGGCGGGCGTTGCCCGAGCCGATCATGTAGGCCACCCGGGCCGCGTCGGCGGCGCTCCACTCGCCGGCCGCCAGCCGGAGGGCCAGGGCTCCGGCCAGGGCCCTGCGGTACTGCAGCGCTCCGAGGTAGCAGGCCTCGGCCACACCCCGGCCGTGGGAGCCGAACAGCTGCTTGTGGAAGGGCGCCAGCTCCAGCAGCTCCCCGACGACGCCGTCCGCGGCGGCGCGGGCCGGGGTGCCTCCGACGTCCACGTAGACGTGCGGGAAGACCGCGGCGAGGTGGGCGGCCTGGCGGTGGAAGGGGCGGCAGCCGAGCAGGACGACGGGCACGCCCATGGGTTGGAGCGCCCGGATGAACCCGGCCATCAGCGCCGGGTCGGCCCGGTGCGGGGCCGTTTCCGGCCCGCCGTGCCCGGCGTGGAACTGCAGCGGCAGGCCGCCCGCCCGGGCCGCCTCCGCCGCGGTCCAGAGCAGATGGCGCAGGAGCACCGGATCGGCCAGCGGTTCCTTGGGGTCGGACAGCCGCCGGTTGGCCGCCGCGATGACGGCGCCCCGGCTCGGCCGGGCCGGGTCGAAGTCGAGGCCGTACCGGTGGGCGATGGCCGAGGCGAGAGCGGCGGCCCGCGCGGCGCGGTCGGCCAGCTCGCTCTCCAGAGCCGAGATGTAGGAGACGCCGGCGCCCGAGGTCTCGGCCACCTCGTGCTCGATCTGCTCGATCCGGACGATCTCGTCGGCCGTGGCGTCGCCGTGCCGGCCCGTCTCGGCCGCCGACAGCAGCTCCGGCGCCTCCGGGGAGGTCTCGACCAGGAAGGCCGCGATCCCCGCACCGCACAGCATCCGGCGGTTCACCTCCTCCGCGCCGAGTTCGGCGCGCCGGGCCAGGTAGACGGCGGGCGGGGCGTGCGGCTCCAGGTCCAGCAGCGGGGCGCACCAGCGCCGGACGGCGGCGCCGGCGGGGGTGTCGAAGTGGGTCGTGCCGGGTGGCGCGGGGGTGTCCGCCTCGGTGATCAGCAGCTCGAACCGGGCCCGCACCAGGTCGTCGCGGCGCACGCCGCGGCAGTGGTGGTCGACGAGCGGCGCCAGCAGTGCCTCCCGGACGGCGTCGGGCAGAGCGACGGGCAGTCCGTCGGGCAGCGCGTCCTGCGGTCGCATCGTCGGCTCCTCTCATACGCCCGCGGGCGGACCGGTCCGACCGGTCCGCCCGCAGTCCCATTGCAGGAGTAACTGTACGACCACGCCGCGTGTTCGCGCCGCCGTTTCAGGCCACCGGACCTGCCCGCGCCGTCGTTTCAGGCCACCGGCCGGGAGAGCCTCAGGACGTTGGCGATGATGCGCGCGCCCGCGCCGCCCTCGGCGGTGAGGATCGACTCGGGGTGGAACTGCACCGCGAAGCGGCGCCGCGCCACGTCCTCGATCGCCATGACCGCGCCGTCGGGGGTGAGCGCGGTGACGGCGAAGCCGTCGACCCCCGGCTGCTTGGCGTGCAGCGAGTGGTAGCGGGCGGCGACGAACTCCTCCGGGAGCCCGTCCAGCAGGGCGCTCTCGCCCAGCCGCTTGACCTGCCCGCGCTTGCCGTGCTCGGGGTAGGACAGCAGCTCCAGCGTGCCGCCCGCCTGCTCCACCATGCCCTGCAGGCCGAGGCAGACGCCGAAGACGGGCAGGTCGCGGGCGTAGAGCGCGTCGACCAGGGCGGGCAGGCCGAAGTCCGACGGCCAGCCGGGGCCCGGCGAGAGCACCACGAGCGAGGGGTCGATCTCGTCGATCATCTCGGCCGGGAAGCCGTGCCGCAGGGTGACGACCTCGGCGCCCTGCTGGCGGAAGTAGTCGGCCAGGGTGTTGACGAAGGAGTCCTCGTGGTCGACCAGGAGCACCTTCATGCCCTCGCCGGGCCGCTCCCGGTCCTGCTCGGCGGCCGACGCGGGCGCCGTGCCGTCCTCCCCGGCGGTCCGGGCACCGACCGCGGCCAGGGCGCCGAGCAGGGCGCTGGCCTTGAGCTCGGTCTCGCGCTCCTCGGCGTCGGGGTCGGAGTCGAACAGCAGCGTGGCCCCGGCCCGCACGGTGGCGACGCCCTGCCTGATCTGCGCGGTGCGCAGGGTCAGGCCGGTGTTCATGGAGCCGTCGAAGCCGATGTAGCCGACCGCCCCGCCGTACCAGCGGCGGGTGGTGGCCTCGTGGTCCTCGATGAACTGCATGGCCCAGGTCTTGGGCGCGCCGGTGACGGTGACGGCCCACATGTGGGTGAGGAAGGCGTCGAGGGCGTCGAACCCGGGGCGCAGGCGGCCCTCGATGTGGTCGACGGTGTGGATCAGGCGGGAGTACATCTCGATCTGCCGCCGGCCGATGACCTGGACGCTGCCCGGCACGCAGATGCGGGACTTGTCGTTGCGGTCCACGTCGGTGCACATGGTCAGCTCCGACTCCTCCTTGACGCTCGACAGGAGGGTGCGGATCGCCTCGGCGTCCTCGACCGGGGTGCCGCCGCGGGCGATGGTGCCGGAGATCGGGCAGGTCTCCACCCGGTCGCCGCTGACCCGGACGTACATCTCCGGGGAGGCGCCGACCAGGTGCTCGCCCTCGCCGAGGTTGAACAGGAACTCGTACGGCGCGGGGTTGGCCGTGCGCAGCCCCCGGTAGAAGGCGGCCGGGTCGGTGCAGGGGGCGTGGAAGACCTGCCCGGGGACGACCTCGAACAGGTCCCCGCGGACGAACTTCTCCTTGGCCGCGGCGACGACCTCGGCGTAGGCGCCCTTCGCCGGGTCGGCCGGGAGCTCGGCGGGGGCGGGCGGCAGCGGGACGCTCTCGCCGTCGCGGGGCAGGCCGCGGGTGGAGACGCCGTCCACGGTGAACTCGTAGCGGTACTCCTTGCTGGTCTCCCGCTTGCGGTCGATCACCATGATCCGGTCGGGCAGGTGCAGCACCAGGTCGCGCTGGTCGGCGGCGCGGGTGAGCACCTGCCGGATCGGCTCGAACTGGAAGGCCAGGTCGTAGCCGAAGGCGCCGTACAGGCCCAGGTGCTCGTCCTCGCCCTTGAACGCGGCGATGACCTCGCGGATCGCGGTGAAGACCGTGGGGCGGCGGCTGCGCATCTCCTCGGGGAGGATCTCCGCCGACTCCGGCACGTGCACCTCGACCCGGTCGGCGGCCGGCGCGGAGACGGGCTCGCCCGCGGCGAGCAGGCAGGAGGCGACCGCGGGCAGCACGACGCGGCCCCGGGCGTTCAGCGCCCGGGCGGTGACGGTGCGGCCCCTGGCCACGATCTCCAGGCAGGGGTCGACGTAGGCCAGGTGCCACCGGCTGTAGCGGCCGGGGTACTCCATCCCGGAGGACAGGACGCCGCCGCGCCGCTCGCCCAGCGTGCCGACGACGTCGTCGAGCACGGTCTCCGGGACGTCGGCCGTCGCGACCTCGACCCTGATGCCTCCGGCGGTGGTGTATCCGCTCGTCTCCACTGCAGCCTCGCCCCTCGTTGGTGTCTTCCGATGCCAGGGGGGCGGACGCAGAAAAGGCCGCCTCCCCGGGCGGCCGTCCCTCTGCTCGCGTGTGCGAAACCTGCGCCGCCTAGAAGCGGCGCCACCACTGAAGGGTTCCGGGGTTTCGCATGCCCGCAGACTACCGGCGTCAGCCGTGGTCAGGCAACATCATCGCCCACGGGAGCGAGCTCGGGTCGCTTGGCGTCCAGTCCGTCGCCGGAGGAGCGGCCCTGCAGACGGCGGTTGACCCACGGGGCCAGGAACATGCGGGCCCAGCGCAGGTCCTGCCGGCGGGCCTCGGCCCACACCGGCGGTCCCAGCGGCGGGTACGGCTCGCGCCAGTCCTCCTCGACGGGCAGGCCGAGGGCCTCGGCGGCGCGCAGCGCGATCCTGCGGTGGCCGTCGGCCGACAGGTGGAGGCGGTCCTCGCTCCAGGCGCGGCGGTCGCGGAGCACGTCCATGGCCCACAGGTCCACCAGGGTGCAGCCGTGCCGGGTGGCGATGTCGTGGATGTGCAGGTTGTAGACGGCGACCTTGTGGTGGACCAGGCGCATCACCGGGACCTGGCGGAGGTCGAAGCCGGTGAAGAGCAGCACCCGGGCGCCGGTGGCGCACAGCCGCGCCACGGCGGCGTCGAGCTGCGCGGCGATCGCGTCGGGGTCGCCGCCGGGGCGCAGGATGTCGTTGCCTCCGGCGCAGAGCGAGACCAGGTCCGGCGCCAGGGCCTCGGCCTGGGGCACCTGCTCGTCGGCGATCCGGGCGATCAGGCGGCCCCGGATCGCCAGGTTGGCGTAGCGGAACCCCGGTTCGCGGGCCGCCAGCAGTTCGGCCAGCCGGTCGGCCCAGCCCCGATAGCGGTCGTCGCCGAGGTGGTCGTCCAAGCCCTCGGTGAAGCTGTCCCCAAGAGCGACATACGAGGTTATCGATGACATGGCGCAGTAGTTTGCCGCGACGCCGGCTCCCTACGCGACCGTAGGCCCCCAGGGCGGCGCCACCGCCGGAGCGCGGCCGACGGACCTGCACCGATCACCCGGCGTCATCACGGAGGCACTACAATTCTCTGAATGTTGAAATGAAATCATCCACCATGTCTTGCCGGTTCACCTCCCCCGCCGCGAGCTTTGTTCTATTACTAGCGGGTAAGAAACGGGATGAGGAGGACATATGGTTACGACATGGTCGAGTTGGCCGGGCCGGTCCACCGGGCCCCGGATCGCGCATCGGGTGGAGGTCCAGCGCGACCTGCCGGTCCCGATGCCGGACGGGGTGGTCCTGCTCGCCGACCGCTACGTCCCCCGGGGAGCCGTCCGGCCGCCCACCGTCCTGATCCGCTCGCCGTACGGCAGGCGCGGCATGTTCGGGCTCATGTACGGCCGCGCCTTCGCCCGGCGGGGCTTCCAGGTGGTCATGCAGAGCTGCCGCGGGAGCTTCGGCTCCGGCGGCCTGCCCAGCCCGCTCGACGAGCACGACGACGGGCTGGCCACCCTGGCCTGGCTGCGCGGACAGCCCTGGTACGGCGGGAGCCTGGCGATGCACGGCCCCTCCTACCTCGGTTACGCCCAGTGGGCGATCGCCGCCGAGGCCGGGCCCGACCTGAGGGCCATGGCCACCTCGGTGACCGCCTCGCAGTTCCGGGACGCCGCCTACGTGGGCGGGGCGTTCGCGCTGGAGTCGTCGCTGATCTGGACCACGCTGACCGCCACGATCGACAGCCCCTTCGGCGCGCTGACGGCCCCGCGCAGGACCCGGCGGGCCACGCTGTCGGGGCGCCCGCTGGCGGAGCTGGACGTGCTGTCGGCGGGCCGGGCCGTGCCCTTCTTCCAGGACCTGCTGACCCACCACGCCGACCCGGCCGCCTACTGGGGCAGGCGCGACTTCTCCGCCTCGGTGGGCGAGGTGGAGGCCGCGGTCACCATGGTCGGCGGCTGGTACGACGTCTTCCTGCCCTGGCAGGTGAAGGACTACCTGGCGATGCGGGCCGCGGGACGGCGTCCGCAGCTGACCATCGGCCCGTGGTACCACGCGGACGTGCGGCAGACGCGGGCGGCCAACGCCGACGCGCTGGCCTGGTTCCGGGCCCACCTCATGGGCGACCTGTCGGGCCTGCGGGAGCAGCCGGTCCGGATCTTCGTCACCGGTGCGGACGAGTGGCGCGACCACCCCGACTGGCCGGTGCCGGGCATGCGCCCGCAGCGCTGGCACCTGCGGGCCGGCGGCGGGCTGGACCCGGGCGGCCCGGAGGACTCCGAGCCGGACCGCTACCGCTACGACCCGGCGCACCCCACCCCGGCGCTGGGCGGCCCGGTGCTGCTGGGAAACTCCGAGCCGCGGGACAACCGGCGCCTGGAGACCCGGCGCGACGTGCTCGTCTACACCGGCCCCGAGCTGCGCGAGGACACCGAGATGATCGGCCCCGTCTCCGCCGAGCTGTACCTGCGCTCCAGCACCGGGCACACCGACGTCGTGGTCCGGGTCTGCGACGTGCACCCCGGCGGCGCGTCGTACAACGTGTGCGAGGGGGTGCGGCGGCTCACCCCCGGCGACCCGGCGGCCGACGCCGACGGCGTCCGCCGGGTCGAGGTGGACCTGTGGCCGATCGGCCACCGCTTCCGGCGCGGCCACCGCATCCGGGTGCACGTGGCCGGCGGCGCCTACCCCCGCGTCGCCCGCAACCTCGGCACCGGCGACCCCCTGGGCACCGGCAGCGCCATGGTCATCGCCGACCAGGAGGTCTTCCACGACCCGTCCCGCCCCTCGGCGGTCGTCCTGCCCCTCGTCCCCCGCTGAACCGCGCCCGCTCGTCCCCCGCTGAACCGCGCCCGGCCGCGCGGCGCGCATCGGGGCGTTAGGGTCGGCGGGTGCGTGCGGCCAGGCTGATGTCGTTGGTGCTGCTCCTCCAGTCGCGCGGCGGGATGACCGCGGCCGAGCTGGCCCGGGAGCTGGAGGTGTCCGAGCGGACCGTGCACCGGGACGTGCTCGCGCTGTCCGAGGCGGGCGTCCCGGTCTACGCCGACCGGGGACGCGGCGGAGGGTACCGGCTGCTGGACGGTTACCGGACCCGCCTCACCGGCCTCGACCGGGCCGAGGCGGAGGCCCTGTTCCTGTCCGGCGTCCCGGAGGCGCTGCGGGAGATGGGCCTGGGCGGGGTCGCGGCCGCCGCCAGGCTCAAGGCGTCCGCGGCGCTCTCCCCCGGCCTGCGCGACGCCCCGGTGTCCGCCGCGCAGCGCTTCCACCTCGACGCCCCCGGCTGGTTCGCCGGCGATCGCCCGCCTCCGGAAGCACTGGTCCCGCTGGCCAGGGCGGTCTGGGGCGACCACCCGGTCACCGCCCGCTACCGCGGCGCCGAGCACACGCTGGAGCCGTACGGCCTCGTGCTCAAGGCCGGGGTCTGGTACCTGGCGACCCGTTCGTTGATCTACCGGGTGGACCGCTTCTCCACCGTGGCCGTCCACGCCGACCGGCGCTTCGCCCGGGACCGCGACTTCGACCTGGCCGCCTTCTGGAGCGCACGGGCCGCGGAGTTCACCCGCTCCCTGCTCACCGCCCGCGTCACGGTACGGCTCAGCCCCGACGGCCTGCGCCTGCTCCGGCACGTGGCCGATCCGGCGGCCCTCGACGAGGCCCTGGCCTCGGCCGGGGAGCCCGACGAGCACGGCCGGACCACGCTCGTCCTGCCCGTCGAGTCCCCCGAGGTCGCCTACGGCCAGCTCCTGCGCTTCGGCCCCGAGGCCGAGGTCCTCGATCCGCCCGCCCTGCGCGCCCTCCTGGCCGGGGCCGCCGTCCGCATGTCCCGCCTGTACGGTCCGCCCGCCGGCGACCCCGGGGAGCGGCGTCCCGGCGGCGCGGCCCGGCCGGGCGGCTCAGCGGATCAGCGGTAGCCGGTGGCGTCGGCGGGCCTGCCCGCGTCCTGCACCTCGACCAGGTAGCGCCAGGCGTCCGGCCGGGTGCCGTCGACGTCGGTGAAGCCGTACACCTGGGCGAGCCCGCCGCTGGAGAGCGACTGCCCCGACCAGCGCTCCCGCTCCGGGTCGGCGGCCAGCGCGACGACCGCGCGGCCGGTGAAGGCGGGCGACTCGGAGATCACGAAGTGCGGCTCCTTGTCGAGCGCGTCCCGCCAGTTCGCCTCCTGTACACCGTAGATCTCCAGCATCGCCTCCGAGCGCAGCCACCCGGGGGTCAGGGAGACCGCGGTGCAGCCGTACGGGCGCAGCTCGTGCGCCTGGGAGAAGCCCAGCCGGTTCACCGCGATCTTGGCCAGGTCGTAGAAGCAGGAGACCCGGTAGTGGCCGGCGTTGTACTCCCAGGTGCCGTCGGTCACCTCCACGACCAGGCCGCCGCGGTTCCTGGTCAGCAGCGGCAGCGCGAAGTGGCTGGTGATCAGGTGGGTGTCGACCGCCAGCCGGAGCAGGCGCAGGCCGTCGTCCAGCGGGTGCTCCCACAGCGGCGTGTCCCAGGCGGCGAACCGGTCTCCGCCCCAGACGTCGTTGACCAGCACGTCGAGCCGGCCGTGCGCGCGGTCGACCCGCTCCACCAGCGCCCGCACCCGCTCCGGTTCCAGGTGGTCCACCTGGACGGCGATCCCCTCGCCGCCCGCCCGGGTCACCAGCTCGGCCGTCTCCTCGATGGTCTCCGGCCGGTCCATCTCCGAGCGCTGCTCCCGCGTGGTGCGCCCGGTGCAGTAGACGACGGCCCCGGCGGCGCCCAGCTCCACCGCTACCGCCCGGCCCGTTCCCCGCGTCGCCCCGGCGACCAGGGCGACCTTTCCCTTGAGTGGTGTGTCCATGTCGACGATGCCACCGGGAAAAGAGGCCACCTAGTGTCATGTTTCCCTCGGGAGCCGCTCCCGCGAGGACGGGCGTGCGGCGCCGTGCGGGTAGTCCTTCGGGGCGACCTCGTCGTGCAGGCGCACGCCCTTGCCGTTGAAGCCCACCAGTGCCCGGACGAGCGGTACGGGCGCATGGCCGACCAACCGCACCCCCTGGATCAGGCCCCACGGCCCCATGCGGCCGCCGGGCAGGAGCCGTCCGGCGGCGCGGACGGCGAAGGCCCGGCTGCCCCGCACGTAGTCGCCGATCCGGTGCTCGTAGGCCGCGAAGGCGCGCGTGTGGTCACCGCCCGCCTCGGCCGGCTCACCGGCCAGGACGTAGGCGCCCACGACGGCCAGGCTGGTGCTGCCGCCGACCGCGGGACCGGGGCGGTAGCCGGCGTCTCGCCCACCAGGCTCACCCTGCCGCGCGACCAGGCGGCCATCCGCAGCCGGGTGACCGAGTCGAAGCAGAACGCCGAGGCGCGCTCCGGTTCCCCGCCCAGCAGCCGGGGGACCTCCCAGCCCATCCCGGCGAAGTGCCGGCGCAGCAGTTCTTTCTGCCGGTCGACGTCCCGGTGGTGGCAGTCGAGTTCGGCGCCGGGACGGAACAGGAAGAACGCGCGGGCATCGTCCGAACGCGCCGCGCCGTACACGGCGGCCATTCTGTTCACGCCCGTGACGCCCTCCACCCGGTTGCGCAGGCCCAGGTAATTGGGGATCGACATGACGGCCAGGTAGGCCCCGATCCAGGTGGAGAAGCGCGACTCGGGGCCGAAGACCAGGCGCCGGACGTCGGAGTGCAGTCCGTCGGCTCCGATCACCAGGTCGAACCTGCGGGCGGGCGCCCGCTCGAAGGTGACGTCGACGCCCTCCGGGTCCTCGGCCAGGGCCGTGACGGAGTCGTCGAAGAGGTACTCGGCGTCGTGCCGGGTGGCCTGGTGGAGGATCTCCGCGAGGTCGTCGCGCATGATCTCGACGTGCCGGTCGGAGACGGCGCGCATCAGCCTGGACAGCTCCAGTTCGTACGGGCGCCCGTCGTCCTCGGAGCGGAACACGAGCCGCTCCCTCCACCGCCGCGCGGATCCACGCGACCGTGGCGCTCGGCGGCATGTCCGACTGGCGTGGTGGAGCACGCCCCCCTCCCCCTGGAGGAGGTGAAGCCCGCCGCCGTGGAGGCCGCGCTGGCCGCACTGGCCGCCCTCGCCTGAAAACCGGCCGGGCACGGCCCCCTCCGGTCAGCAGGCCTCCGGCCCGTCCCGCCGGCCACCGGCCGGGCTCCGGGTTCCCGTCCAGGCCAGCAGGGCGATCACTCCGGCTTCGAGGGCGACCAGCCCCACCCGGTCGGCGACGGTGCCGTAGCCGTGCAGGGCCGCCTGGACCAGGCCGATCACGGGCGGCACGGGAAGCAGCCCGGCGGCCAGCGCGAAACGGCGCCGCTCGTCCCAGCCGCCGTCGCCGATCCGCCGATGCGACGCAACCAGCGCGGCGGCGGCGATCGCGACCGCCGCCCCGACGGACACCGGCTCGGGCACCGGGCGGTGGCCGGACGCGGCGGGGACCATCAGCACCAGGAGGAACGTCGACCCCGCGGCCGCGCTCGCCAGGGCGACCGCCCAGGGGGCGGGCGTCCGGGCCGTCCCCCGGGCGGTCCTCGACGCGCGCGCCGCGCGGGAGGCGCGCCGCCCGCCGCGCGCCGGGAGCCGGACGGCGATGCGGACGAGCGCCCCGACGGCGAGCGCGACGCCCAGGGACCGCGCCACCGGGACGGGGAGGCCCGGCGCGATGCGGCTGCGGACGAGCACGGCCACCAGGACCACCCCGGCCGTGAAGGCCGCCGCCGTCACCGCCAGCCCGGTACGGCCCAGCAGCGGCCGCGAGCGGGTGGCGGGGAAGATCAGGTCGCACAGCAGGATCGGCAGGGCGATGCTCCAGACCGCGTGGTAGACGAGTACCGCCAGGGTGAAGGTGACGTGGGCGCCGAGCAGGCGCCCTCCGGCGGCGCCCCAGCTCGCCGCCTCGACAGCCTGAGGATGGAAGATCGCCTGGACCACCAGGCCCTCCTCCAGCAGGGCGAAGGCGAGCCCCAGGAGCAGGACGGCCGACCGGCCGCCCCCTCGGCGGACGGCGGTCTCGCGGATGAGCACGGCGGCTCCGCCGTACATGGGGACGAAGAACACCAGCCCGGCGATGCCCGTCAGGGGTGTGGAGCCGGACAGCACCTCGGCCACCAGGGGTGCGAGCAGGAACAGGGTGATGACGGGCGAGCGGGTGGCACTCATGGCACCCCTTTGCAATACGATCGGATTGTGAAATGACTCCACCTTATGGCAATCCGATCGGATTGCGAAAGGACGGCGGGAATGCCCAAGATCGTGGACGCCGGGGAGCGGCGGCGCGAGATCGCCGAAGCGCTGTGGCGCCTGGCCATGCGCCAGGGGCTGGAGGCGGTGAGCCTGTCGGCGGTGGCGGCCGAGGCGGGCGTCTCCAAGGGCAGACTGCAGCACTACTTCGCCAGCCGGGAGGAGATGCTGCTCTTCGCGGCAGGCCACGCCGCCGACCGGCTGCGCGAGCGCGTGCGACGGCAGCTGGCCGGGCAGGCCGCTCCCCCGCCGATGGCCGCGGTGCGGGCGCTCCTCGTGGCGCTTCTGCCCGTGGACGAGGAGAGCCGCACCGGTGCGCTGGTCAACGTGGCGTTCTTCATCCGCGCCCTGGCCACGCCCGCGCTGTCCGGCGCGTTCCGGCAGGGCTCCGCCGAACTGCTCGAGACGATCAGCCGCTGTCTGCGCGATGCCCGGCAGGCCGGAGAGCTCGCCGCCGGGATCGCCGTGGAACAGGAGGCGAGGGTCCTGCTGGCGCTGGCGGGCGGGCTCAGCTCGGGCATGCTCATGGGGGACACCTCGGCGGAGGAGGCGGCCGAGACGCTCGACTACCACCTGGCCCGGCTGCGGCTCTGAGCCTCGCCCGGCGGACCGCCTCAGCGGGTGGCGGATCCCCGGCCGGGGGCTCCCGCCCTCCCGGTGACGCGCAGGGCCCGGCACGCCGGGGAGGCCTCACCTGCGGGCGGGGGGCGCGGAGTCCGCGCCCGTGATCCGTTCACCTCGCGTCTCCGTCGTCGCCCGGCGGTCCCGTGGCGGGCTCGATCTCCGGTGGCGCGGCGTCGTCGGCGGCGAGCCGGCGCAGCCGGGTGATGTGATCGAGCTGCCCGGCCAGGCGGGGGATGGTGGCCGGCGGCAGATAGGCCTCCGCGCCGGCGTCGAGCAGGCGCCGGACCGGGCCGTGGTAGCTGACCCCGAGCTCGTCGTCGTCGATCTCGGTGATGATGACCCGGGCTTTCGGGAACATCGACCGGAGGTTCGCGATCAGCTGAGGGCTGACCGGCGGCGTCAGCAGTACGTCGGCCGTCGTGGGAGCCGCGTGCATGTCGAGCACGACGTAGTCCGGGCCGAGCCGGTCGGCCAGCGCCACCCGGGCAGACGCCGACAGCTTCATGGCGGTGGCGACGACCGTCGCCTCGTCGTAGTCGGCCGGAGGCGGCTCGTCGGCCTCCCTCGGGGTTCCGGGATCGACGACGGCGCCGCGGAGCACGCGCCGGGTGCCGGTGATCGCGGCGATCGGCTCGCCGCCCCGCGTGACGACCAGTTCCTCGCCGGGTTCGAGGGCGTCGACGAGCGCCGCGACGTCCTCGGGAAGACGGGTCACGTCGATCGACCGGGCGGCCCGCGCACTGCGCCTCGCCATCAGGAGCCGTCCTCGCCGTAGTGCCGTCGCGGCTGCCGGACGTCCGTCATCCGCTTCCGCCACAGCCGGTCGACGGCGCCGGCCGGGCCAGCGGTTCGACATTCCACACCGATCACCCTAAAGACTCCGGCGTCCCCCCGAAGATTCCGGCTGACGTTCAGCCGGCGGTGACGCCGGCGACCGGGACCGGCGTCACCGCCGGCCGCAGGGATCAGCCGGCGATGACCTTCTCCTCGGGCGGTTCGTAGCGGCGTCTGCGGTCGCGCAGCGCCGGCGCGGAGAACAGCGCGGCCGGGCCGACCCGTCCGGCGAACATCAGCGCGGCGACGAGGATCCGCCCAGGCGGAGGTGAGGTCGGCGGTGATGCCGGTGGACGATCCCACCGTGGCGACGGCCGAGGCCACCTCGAACAGGACGGGGTGGGGCCGGAGATCACGCCGGCGGAGGACTCCCGAACCCCGGCCCGGAGCGGCCCCTTCCCACGTATGGTTGCATCATCGAACCATCTGGTTGTACGGTCGAACCGTGGCGGATGATCGCGAACTCCAGGAGGCCGTGGTCCGGTTCGTCCGGGCGTTCGGCCTCCACCAGCCGGACAAGACCCCCTGCGGGCAGCCCGTCCCGACCTCGGAGGCCCACGCGCTGGGCGAACTGGCCAGGGACGGCGCGTTGCGCCAGAGCGATCTGGCGCACCGGCTCCGGCTGGAGAAGAGCACCACCAGCCGCCTGGTCACGCAGCTCATCAACCGCGGCTGGGCCGAGCGCACCCCCGCGCCCGACGACGGGCGCGGCGTGCTGGTCCGGCTCACTCCGCACGGGGTGCAGGCCGCAGGCCGGCTGGCCGAGGCCCGAGCGAAGCGGTTCTCCGCCATTCTGGACCGCGTCCCCGAGGGCGAGCGCGCCGGCGTGCTGCGCGCCCTGACCATCCTCACGGAGGCCATGGATGAAACGTGAGAATCGACGCACCCGGATGCCTCCCGCCGTGCTCGCCGCCGTCGCGGTCACCGCCGGCGCCGCGACGACGGCATACGTGCTCACCGGCCGGGGCGAGCAGCAGGCGCCGGCCGCCCGGCAGCCCGAACAGCCCGCGCCCCGCCGCACGCGTCGGCACGCATGGTCAAGGCGTATGGAGCGAGCGGCCCCTCGCCCCGCCGCGGCGAGCCGCATCCGCGGTTCCGGCGGGATCGGATCTGACCTGGTCGATCGCCTTGGCGAGGTCTTCGACCACGCTGTTCTCGAAGACCACCTCGGGGGGAAGATCGGTCTGCAGATCACGGCGGATGCACATGCGGCCGCGGGCGGCGAGGAGGGAGTGACCGCCCAAGCCGAAGAAGTCGTCGCGGACGCCGATGGATTCCACCCGAAGGAGTTCCTCCCAGAGCCGGACGAGGTATCGCTCGGTCGCGGTGCGCGGCGGTTCGTACGCGCGCCGTCTCCGAGACCGGTCCTCGGCCACCTCCCGCAGCCGCGCCCAATCGCGCTTGCCGTTCGCATCCAGTGGCATGGCGTCCAGGGCGACGATCTCGGCGGGGACGTAGGCGGCGGGCAGGCGTTCGGTGAGGAAGGCGCGCAGGCGGGCCGGTGAGAACTCGTCGGCCGCCGGGATGACGAAGGCGACCAGGCGCAGGCCGCCGTCCTCCCCCGCCGCCGCCACGGCCGCCTCCCGCACCTGCGGGTGCTCGTAGAGCGCGCGTTCCACCTCTGCGGGCTCGACCCGGTGACCGGAGATCTTGACCTGGTCGTCGACGCGGCCGAGGTACTCCAGGGCTCCGTCGGGGCCGGTCCGCACGCGGTCGCCCGTGGCGTACATGCGGCTGCCGTCCGCGGCGAACGGGTCGGCGATGAAGCGCTGCGCGGTGTGCCCGGGCTGATCCAGGTAGCCGCGGCCGACGGCGGCACCGCCGACGTACAGCTCCCCGCTGGACGCGGGCGCGAGCCGGTCGTCCAGTACGTACAGACGGGCTGAGGCCGTCGGGTGCCCGATGGGGACCCGGGTGCAGTCCTCAGGCGGATTCCGGACCCGCTGGGCGGTGCAGGCCACGGTGGCCTCGGTCGGGCCGTAGAGGTTGAGCAGGTCGCCGTCGAAACCCCCCTCCCGCAGCTCACGGCAGGTGTCGGCGAGCAGCACGTCCCCACCCGAGCACAGCACCCGCAGGGAGGCGAACGCCTCGCGGTCGTGGCGGGCCACGTGGTTGAGCGCGATGGCCGGCGCCAGCATCACGGTGATCCTGTACCGCCGCAGCTGCCGCCGCAGATCGGCGCCGAGGAGATCGGCGAAGGCGGGCATCACCACCAGCTCGGCACCGCCGGCCATGCTGCGCAGCAGTTCGAAGGTGAAGGTGTCGAAGGACAGGTTCGACGCCTGCGCCATCCGGTCGCCCGGGCCCACCGCGGGGAGAACCGCGTCCTCCGCGAAAGCGACCATGTGCCGGTGCTCCAGCACGACGCCCTTGGGCCGTCCGGTCGATCCCGAGGTGAACAGGACGCAGGCCGCGCTCCGCGGATCGACGTGGACCGCCGGGGCGGGGGCCGGGGCGAGCACGCGCCAGTCCAGCTCCGCCACCTCCACGGGCGACCCGGCCGCCCGCCGGGCCGTGTCGGGATCGGCGAGCAGCAGGCGCAGGCGGCCGGCCTGCACCATCCGCTCCCGCCGCCGCTTGGGATAGCCGACGTCGATCGGCACGTACGCCGCTCCCGCGCGCAGCACACCGAGCACCGTTACCACGGCGCCCACGCCACGCGGCACGTAGACGCCGATCCGGTCCTCCGCCCGCACGCCGAGCCTGACCAGTTCATGCGCGACGGCGTCCACCCGGTCGGCCAGCTCCGCGTAGCTGAGCCTGGTCTCCTGGTCGCTGACGGCGCTCAGGTCCGGATGGGCGCCGACGGTCCTGGCGAGAAGGTCGTGGATCGTCGCGGGTACAGACACGGGCTCATCCTCTTCGCAGAACGGGGTCGTCGGGTCGGAGCAGGGTCCGGTCACAGTTCGAGGTCGTCCTCGATGACCTTCCTGAGCCCGCTGGGAGCGGCCAGGAAGTTCAGCGGGTCCCCGGGAAGGACGTGCACGCGCGTCTCGCCGTACTCCCGCCACCCGGCCAGGTCGTCCGGTCCCACGTCGAGGTCGTCCTCCCAGCCGATGGCGCTGACCGGCGCGCCGATCGCCTTGGCCGGGGGCGCGTGGTCGAGGCACATCCGCACGTCCCCGCGCAGCACCCGTACCGACAGCGCCACCAGCTCGTCCGGGATCGCGCCGTCACCGAGGTCGCCGGCGACGCGCCGCAGCTCCTGCTCGATGCGGCGGTCGGACATCCACGGGTGGTAGTAGCCGTAGAAGCCGCGGTCGGGTGTCAGGGACGCCGACACGAACAGCCGCTCAGGCGGCCGCGCCCCGATCTCCCGGACGCGGGCGGTGAAGGCGTGCGCGAGCAGTGCGCCCATGCAGTGGCCGATGACCGCGTACGGCCGCACCAGGTAGGGGCCGAGCGCCTCGACCGCGTCCCTGGCGAACGTCTCGAAGTCGCGGTACGGCTCTTCCTTGATCCGGTACTCCCGGCCGGGGAGCTGCACCGGATGCACCTCGGCCTCCCCGATCCGCCCCGGCCACCGGCGCAGCGAGGCCGCGCCGGAGCCGGCGTAGGGAAAGGCGAACAGCGGGAGACCGCCTCCGGCCGACGGCTCCTGCAGCAGCCAGCGCGTGGATGGTCGGCGCACGGGTCCTCCAGAAGTATCGGCTGCCGGCAGACGCTAGCCGGGAGGGGTTAGCCGCCGGTTACGCGTGCGAGCATGAGAGAACCGGCGTAACCGGCGGCTAACCGGGGTGGGTCATGGTTGTGGGCACACGAACCGGAGGCGGATGCGAGGTGTCCCAGGTGCTGCCCGTACTCGACCCGGACCAGGTGGAGACCCTGGACCTGACCTCCCCCGAGGTGCACGCCGAGCGCGACCTGTCCGCGGTATGGCGGCGCTTGAGGTCGGAGCACCCGCTCTACCGGCATCCGCCGATGAACCGCAATCCGGGTTTCTGGGTCGTCACCCGGCATGCGGACGCCGTCCGCGTCTTCCGCGACGGCCAACGTTTCACCTCGACGTCGGGCAACGTGCTGGAGACCCTGCTCGTGGGCGGCGACTCCGCGACGGGCAAGATGCTCGCGGTGACCGACGGTCCCCGCCACACCGAGGTGCGTCGTCTCATCACCGGCGCGCTGACCCCGGCCGTTTTCGACCGGCTGGCCCGGCGGATCGAGGAGCAGGTACGACAGCTCGTGGTGGACGCGCTGGAGCGCGAGGACTGCGACTTCGGCGATGACGTGGCCGCCCGGGTACCGCTGGCCACGATCTGCGACATGCTCGCCGTGCCCGACTCCGACCGCGCCTACATCCATCGGCTCGGCTCGAACTCGGTCAGTTCGCACGGGCCGGCCCACACCTCGGCCGACGGTTGGAACTCCAAGAACGAGCTCCTCGCCTACTTCATCGAACTCGCCGAGGAGCGGCGCGGAGGCGACGCCGACGACCTGGTCAGCATCCTGGCCAACGCCCGCGTGAAGGGGCGGCCGCTCGGCACCGACGAGATCGTCTTCAACTGCTACAGCCTCATCCTGGGCGGTGACGAGACGACCCGGCTGGCGATGACCGGCGCGGTCCTCGCACTGGTGGAGAATCCGGGGCAGTGGCGGGCGCTGCGCGCGGGCGGGGTCGGCCTGGGCAGCGCGGTCGAGGAGGTGCTGCGCTGGACGACGCCGTCGCGGCATCTGGGCCGGCTCGCGGTGGAGCCGGCGGAGATCGGCGGTGGGCGGATCGAGGCGGGTGACATCGTCACGGTCTGGCTGGCCTCGGCCAACTTCGACGAGCGGGAGTTCGCCCGCTCCGAGCGGTTCCTGCTGGACCGCACGCCGAACCGGCACCTGACGTTCGCCTACGGGCCGCACTTCTGCCTGGGGGCGCGGCTGGGCCGCATCCAGCTCGCAGCGACCCTGGCCGCCCTCCGTGACCTGGTCGGCGGCATCGAGGTGACGGGTGACCCCCGGCGCGTCTACTCCAACTTCCTCGGCGGCACGTGCAACCTGCCGGTCAGGCTGACCTCGTCGAGGTAGGCGGCGAGAGCGCTCAGCACGGGCCGCTGGAAGACGGCCACCATCGGGATCGCCCCCACGCCCTTGCGGCGCAGGTGCGCCATCAGCCGGATCGCCAGCAGCGACTGGCCGCCGAGCTCGAAGAAGTTGTCGTCCACGCCCACGTGCTCGATCTCCAGCACCTCGCGCCACGCCTTGGCGACGAGCCGCTCGGTCGGGGTCATCGGCGCCGCATCCGCCGATGCGGAGCCCTCCGGCCTGGCCGGCGGCGGCAGCGCCGCACGATCCGCCTTGCCGTTGACCGTGAGGGGGAAGCGGTCGAGCCCGACGAGCGCGGTGGGCACCATGTACTCGGGCAGGGAGGCGGCGGCGGCGCGCCGTACCAGATCCGCGTCGAACGAACCGGCCCGCTCAAGCATGCAGTAGCCGACGAGACCGGCGCCGCCCGGCAGGTCGTCGCGGATCACGGCGACCGCCTGGACCACCCCGGGGCAACGGCTCAGCACCGCCTCCACCTCGCCCAGCTCGATCCGGTACCCGCGCAGCTTCACCTGGTCATCGCTGCGGCCGAGGAACTCCAGCCGTCCGTCGCGGCCCATCCGCACCCGGTCGCCGGTCCGGTACATGCGCCGGCCGTCTCCCGCGATCACATCGGGGACGAACCGCTGCGCGGTCAGCGCCGGAGCGCCGAGGTAGCCCCGGGACACCCCCGTGCCGGCCACGTAGAGCTCGCCCTCGGCGCCGGAGCCGACCGGCCTCAGCTTCTCGTCGAGCAGGTGGACCCGGACGCCGGGCAGCGGGTCGCCCAGGTGCGGTCCGCCGGTCTGGTCGATCGGCGCGTACGTGGCATCGACCGTGCATTCGGTCGGGCCGTACAGGTTGACCGGTGCCAGGGTCCCGGCCGCGCGCCGCTCCGCCAGACGGTCCCACAGCGCGGGGGTGACGGCCTCCCCGCCGATGAGCAGCCGCAGCGGCGGGCCGTCAGCGCGCTCCGGCAGATGGTCGAGCAGCGGCGCCAGGTGGGACGGGGTGATGTCGAGTTCGTCCAGCCGCTTCTCGGCGATGAGCGCCGCGAGCGCCTGCGGGTCGCCGCGCACCCGGTCGTCCACGAGGACGACGGTGTCGCCCCGGCACAAGCGCGACCACTGCTGCACGGAGGCGTCGAACGACGGGCTCGCGTTCCAGCCGATCCTGGCCGGCGTCGGCCCGACGACGTGGGCGAGGCCGTCGAGCAGCGCGGCCAGCGATCCGTGGGTGACCTCGACGCCCTTCGGGCGCCCGGTCGAGCCCGAGGTGTAGATCGCGTAAGCCCGGTCTCCGGGCAGGATCGCGGCGCGGGCGGGCACCGCTCCGCCCACGGTGCGAGCACACGTGTCCACGGTGAGCACCCGCCTGCCGAGAGCGGGCGAGACGCGGCGGCGGGTGGCGGCGTCCGAGAGGACGAGCGCGGTGCCGGACCGCTCGCACATGTAGCGCAGGCGGTCGATGGGCAGTGCCGGGTCCATCGGCAGGTAGCCGCCTCCGGCGCGCAACGCGCCGAGCAGGCCGACCACGAGGTCGACCCCGCGCGGAAGCAGCAGTCCGACCAGGGATTCGGCGCCGACTCCGCGGCCGATCAGCCCGGCCGCGACCGCGGCGCTGCGTGCGGCGAGCTCGCCGTAGGTCAGCGCGCCGCCGCGGTGGACCAGCGCGGTGCGGTCCGGGCAGGCCGCCGCCACCTCCTCGAAACGGCTGACCACCGAACGCCAGCCCCGGGCCGCCGGATCGGCGGTCGCGGCGGTCGCGGCGGTCGCGGCGGTCGCGGCGGTCGCGGCGGTCGCGGGCAAGGTCATACGGCCCTCCCGGGCGTCAGTAGCCGAACTTGGCCGGTGCCACGTCCAGCGCGGCCACGCCGTCGGCGAATCGCTGCTCCAGGGCGGCCAGCCGTACCGGGTCACCGCCCCGGTTGCGCACCCCCATCAGCTCCTGGCCCGTCCGCAGAAGCCCCATGAGCTCCTGCACGCTGACGCCCTTGCCGTCCAGGTAGGGCAGCGACCAGAAGTCGAAGTCGTACAACGGCAACCACACCGACTCCGTCACGCGCTCGAACATCTCGTCGGTGAGGTCGGCGGCCCGTGAGGAGGACATGCTGAAGTGCGACCAGTCATAGCCCTCGCCCTCGATGCCCAGCAGCTCCTTCTGCCGGTAGATCGGTGAGCGGGGGTTGGCCCACCACGCTTGAGCCCGCCACATGTCGGGGGCGGTCTCGTTGAGGAAGTCGATGGTGTTGCCCACCGTCTTCTCGGTCTCGCCGGGGAATCCGACGATGATCGAGGCGAAGGTGGTGACGCCGCGCTCCTTGAGCCGGGCTATGCCGGTCCTGTACTGGCTGTCCTGCGCGAGCTTGTGCATGTTGGCCAGCACGTCGCTGTCGCCGGACTCGATGCCCAGGAAGACGCCGGCGCATCCGCTGGCGGCGGCCAGGTCGAACGACTCCTCGTCGCGGGCGTTGGAGCAGCGGAAGTAGGAGTACCAGCGCAGGCCGAGGTCCTCGTCGATCATCATCTGGCACATCTGCTTGAACCGCTTCGGCGGCACGTTGAAGGTGTCGTCCACGAAGACCACGTTGCGGACGCCGAGCTCGGCCAGCGCGCGAAGCTCCTTGCGCACCGTCTCCACCGACGCCGTGGCGAGCGCGCCGGCACGTGTCGGATAGTCGCAGAAGCTGCACGTGAACGCGCAACTGCGCGCGGTGCGAAGCTGCGCGGTCGGGCCGATGAGGTCGGAGCCGAAGCCGGCCCAGTCGATCGAGCACTCGTCGAGGTCGTTGGCCTCCGGGCGGCGTCTGGTGCGCACCCACCTGTCTTCCGGGCAGAAGATCAGATTGTCCACGCCGGCGAGGTCGCCGCCGGCGAGTACGGCGTGGCAGAGCTGGGCCAGGCTGTGCTCGCCCTGCGACTCCTGAATGTAGGAGTCGGCGCCCATGGCGAAGAAGAAGTCCTGCACGGCGCCGTTCACGCCCGACCGGCACAGGTTGTCGATGAGAGGGCCGCCGACCACGATGTGACTGGTCGGCGACAGCCGCCGGATGTACTCGACGATCGGTCCGACCGGCAGGATGTTGACGTAGAAGGTGGTCGTGACGGCGACGACGGCGGGCCGCTGCGCGAGCAGCGCGGCCAGCCGATCCCGCTCGCCGGTGAACAGCGAGACGGGTTCGGCGCGCAGCCCGCGCCTGCGCAGGTAGCTGGTCAGATACAGCGCCGCCAGGTTGAACACCTCGCCGACGTGGTACCTGTCGGCGCGGCCGGTGCCGCGGTTCCTGATCCGGCTGAACGCGTCCAGCCACGGCATCGCCGTACCGTCGACCACCAGGTGCTCGGAGCGCATGATCTGGAACTCCGGCGTCCCGGGGCCGGCCCGCTCGCACATGATCCGGTAGTCGTCGAAGTCGCCTTCGTTGTATCCGATCACCACGCAGTCGAGCCCGTTCATCACATCTCCCGTACGGTGCGGCGTTGTTCACGGTCCAGCCACCACTCCACGAAGATGAAGGCGAGCGTCCACGGCAGCCAGGTGACGCTGGCCGAGACCGCCTGCTCCAGGGCGTGCCTGTCACCGCCGAAGGTCGTGTCGAGCTGGTTGGCGAGGATCATTCCGATCGGGAGGCCGAGGAGCCGGTTGAAGATGATCGAGATGGTCAGGGTGAAGCTGCGCACCATCCACCGGCGATGGGCGGCGTAGCGGCCCCGTCGGGCGTACACGAAGCCGTAGGTCGTGACGCTGAACCACAGCAGCGCCAGCACGATGTCGCTCAGCGCGCTGACCGGGCCGAACGGCCAGACCACCGAGATCACGAGCGCGGCGATCGCGGCCGGCCACACGCCGGCGACGACGTAGGCCCGGCCGATGCGGCGATGCGCCCGGGGGTGCCGGCGGCGCAGCCACGGCCACATCTGGAAGACGCAGCCGGTCATGGCCACCGTCGCGCCGAGCACATGCGTCATGAGCACCGGGAAGAACAGGGGGTGCTCCTCCGGCGAGAGCCTGCCCACGTCCGGGTCGAAGGTGAGATATCGCGGGATCGACAGGCCCACGAACACGCAGACGGCGATCGCGAGCACTCCGAGGGCGATGCGACCGCCGAGCCGCCGCTGACGGGTAGTACGGCCGGGGTGGCCGTCCCGCTCCTCGCCGCCGGCCTGTATCGGGCTGACAGGCGACTGCGGTACGTATGACATACGCACAGGATGAACCGCGGCCCTGTCCCACAGGCATCCCTTCTTCATGTGACATCCACGGCCCCGTGCCCGCGGGTAGCTTCGAGTCCCCGGCGAGACGGGGAGAAGACGTGGAAGAACCCATCTCTGTTCGCACGTTCGGCACGTTCGAGCTGGCGTTCGGCGGCCACCCGGTGGAGCGGTGGAAGGCGGGCAAGGCCCGCAGCCTCCTGCAGTTCCTCCTCCTGCGGCACGGTCGGATCGTCTCGCGCGACGTGCTGCACGAGTCTCTGTGGCCCGACGCCTCGTGGTCCAAGGGCTCCAGTTCGCTCAAGGTCGCCGCGCACATGCTCAGGAAGATCCTGGCAGGACAGCCGGTGGGCGGCCCCGCGCTGCGCCTGCTCACCCGCGAGTCCGGCTACCTCCTGGAGGCGGTCGACGTGCCGCTCGACTTCGAGGTCTTCATCCGCCTGGCCGACGAGGCGCACGCGGCGCAGCTCCGCGGCGACCGGGCGGAGGCGGCGGCGCTGTATCTGCGGACCGAAGGGCTGTACGCGGGTGATTTCCTGCCGGACGAGCCGTACGAGTGGGCGGCGGCACAGCGGGAATGGCTGCGCAGCCGGCTGCTGTGCGGCCTGACCTACCTGGCGGAGACGAACATCCTGCACGGCGACCACGTCGGCGTCATCAGGTGGTGCCAGCGGATGCTGGAGGTGGAGCCGTTCCACGAGGAGGCCTTCCGGGCGCTGATGCTGGTCCACGGTCATCTCGGGCAGCTGGAGCAGGTCCAGCGCTGGTACCGCCTGTGCGCGGGGCGGCTGCACGACCGGCTGCAGATGGCGCCGGACCCGGCCACCCGGCGGCTCTACACCCGCGCGGCGCACGGCACGTTCACCGGCCGCGCCATCGACCCCCAGGTGTGGCGGCGCGAACTGCAGCCGGAAGGCCGGCCCTCGCTGCTGCGCCCGACCGCCTGACGCCCGGCCGCTAGGCCACCACCTCGACGGGCAGGTGCTTGATGCCGAGCATGAAGTTCGAGGCCAGCCGTTCGACGTCACCGCACAGCGCGAAGCGGAGGCGGCGCCGTACCAGCTCCTCGACCAGCAGGGTGATCTCCGTCCAAGCCGCCGGCATGCCGACGCAGCGGTGGTTGGCGACGCCGAAGGCCAGGTGGTGGTTGGGGGTCCGGCCGAGGTCGAGCCGGTCGGCGTGCGGGAAGACGCTCCCGTCGCGGTTGGCCGAGGAATTCCACAGCGTCAGCGTCTGCCCGGCCGGGATCGGGACGCCGCGCAGCGTCACGTCCCTGGTCGTGGTCCTGCGCACGTAGGCGTTGGTCGAGGTCCACCGGAAGAACTCGTCCACCGCGGTGCCGATCAGGCTCGGGTCGTCGTGCAGCCGGCGTTCCTCCTCGGGATGGCCGATCAGCGTCTCGACGATCGCCGAGGCGGTGAACGGGGTGGTCTCGTTGCCGCCGACGGCCACGTTGAGCGCGTTGTACAGGATCTGGTCCTCGGTCAGGCCGCGCCCGTTCGTCTCGGCGGCGAGCAGGATGCTGATCAGGTCCTCGCCCGGCGCGGCGCGGCGCCGGGCGAGCAGTTCGGTGAGGAAATCGAAGATCTCCACCTGGGCGCCGACCAGCGTCATGGCCTCACCGCTGCCCCTGACGTACTCCCCGTCGCGGAAACCGATCATCGTACGGGTGAGGCGGAGGAGATGGAGCGCGTCGGCGCGGCCGATCCCGAACATGGCCGCGAGGAGCCCTGCGGGCAGCGTGGGGGCGACGTCCGCGGCGAAGTCGCCGCCGCCGTCCGCGGCGAGGCGGTCGAGTGCTTCCGTGAGGTAGGCGCGCACGTGCCCGGCGGCCTCTCCCATCATCCGCCGGTCGAATGCCTTGTGCACGTGATGGCGGAGCAGCCGGTGCTCCGGCGGGTCGGAGCAGATGAGCATCCGCCCGGACGCGGTGTCGGTCGCGCTGCGGAACGAGCCGCCGAGCACGGTGCCGTCCTTGGAGGAGAACGTCACCGGGTCCCGGTACACCGCGCTCACGTCCGCGTACGCGGTCAGGGCCCAGTAACCGCCGTCGGCGGTGGCGTTCCAGTAGACCGGCGCATGCTCGCGCAGCCACGCCCAGGCGGCGTGCGGGTCGCCGGAAACGAACAGATCGAGATCGTCGAGATCGATGAGCGCTGTCGCCATGGGTCTGCCTCTGCGGTTCACGGATCGTGGCCGCACCGAGGCTAGGCCGCGGCGGTTGGCCACCGGTTACGCGCGGGACGGGTGTCCCCTGAAGGGGGGAGGTGATTGCGGCCGCCGGATCCACGAGCATGGGCGCGTGCGACGGCTACCGACGGCGGACGGAGCGACCGATCATGCGTGGATTCACCACCCTTTGGGCGGGCTACCTGGTCTCGGTGCTCGGTTCCTCGCTCACCAGCCTCGCACTGGGTGTCTGGGTGTTCCAGCAGACGGGATCGGCCACGCAGTACGGGCTGGTCATCGTCATGAGCTTCCTGCCGGGCATCCTGGTGACGCCACCGGCCGGGGCGCTCGTGGACCGCTGGAGCCGGCGGAGCACCCTGGCGGCGAGCAACGCGCTGTCCGCGGTGACGATCTTCGCGCTGGCGGGGCTGTTCCTGAGCGGGACACTCCAGCCGTGGCACATCTTCATCGTCGTCGGCGTCCAGTCGCTGCTGCGTGCCTTCACGGTGCCGGCCATGAACTCCGTCGTCATCCTGCTCGTGCCGAAGGAGCAGGTCGGCCGCGCGAACGGGATGGTGCTCCTCGCCCAGGCCCTCGGCGGCACCCTGGGCTTCGCCGCCGGTGGCGTGCTGCTGATGGCCGTCGGGCTGGGCGGCGTGCTCCTGCTCGACTGCGCCTCCTTCGTCGTCAGCATGCTGGCCGTGCTGCTCGTCCCCGTCCCGCACCAGCGCAGGACCGCCGCCGACCCGGCCGGCGGAGGCGGCCTGGGCGGCGAGATCCGGCAGGGCTGGCGTTACCTGCTGGCGCGCCGCGGCCTGCTCGCGCTCGTCGTCCTGTACGGCGCGGTCGGCGTCGCGGTGGCCCCCGCCGACGTGCTGATCACGCCGGTGGTGCTCTCCTTCGCCTCCCCCGAGGTGCTGGGCCTGGTGCTGGGCGGCGCGGGCCTCGGCGCGGTGGCGGGCAGCCTGGTGCTGGCCGTCTGGGGGGGCCCGCGCCGCCGCATCCATGCCCTGGCCGGCCTCACCCTGCCGATCGGCGCGTTCATCTGCCTGGGAGTGGCGCGGCCGAGCGTCACCCTGATCATGGTCGCGGCCTTCGGGTACTCGCTGTTCTCCACCATCGTGGACGGCACGGCCAGGGGCGTCCTCCAGGTCGAGGTCGAGCCGGAGGTCCAGGGCCGGGTGTTCGCCTTCTTCAACATGGTGGCCAACACCGTCCAGTGTGCGGCCTTCGCCCTCGCCGGCCCGCTGGCCGATCAGGTCTTCGAGCCGCTTCTGCGGGACGGCGGGGCGCTCACCGGCTCCGTGGGGACGTTCCTGGGGGTGGGCCCGGGCAGGGGGACGGCTCTACTCCTCCTGATCTGCGGTCTGGCCGTGATCGTGACGGCGCTCGTCGCCTACCGGCAGCCCGACCTGCGCGCCCTGCCCGACCGGCCCTCCGGCGGCGCGAAGGAGAACGAGCCCGAATCATCGGTAATGGCTCTTGCGCAAGAACGCGCGGACGGGAAGATCTCATGACCCTCCCTGTGTCGACTTCAGGCTGCGATGCCGTAAGGAGTGTGGCCTGGTGACCGACCTGCACAGCCGGATCGCGGCTCTCTCGCCGGAGCAGAGAGCGACGCTGGAGTCGCGGGTCGCGGACCTGATGGCGGCCCGCGGACCCGCCCGCGAGGCACGGATCCGGCCACGCGACCGTTCCCTCCCCACCCCGCTGGGCATCGCGCAGCAGCGGGAATGGGCCATCGAGCGCCTCCGGTCGGCCAACAACATCAGCCGCGCCTTCCGCGTCGAGGGCCGGCTCGATCCCGGGCTGCTGAACGATGTCCTGGCGAAGGTCGTCGAGCGGCACGAGGTGCTGCGCTCCACCGTGGAACTCGGGGCGGACGGGACGCCGGTGCAGATCGTGCATCCGGCCGGTCCGGTGCTCACCCCCGTGGTGGACCTGACGCACGTTGCGCCCGAGGACCAGGGGGCGGCGGTGCGCCGGCACTGCAAGGCCGAGATCATGCGTCCCTTCGACTCCCGGGACGCGCACCGCCTGAGGGTCACGCTGCTGCGCCTGGCCGAGGATCTGCACGTCGTCCTGTTCACCACCGACCACGCCGCCTCTGACGCGTGGTCGCTGTCGATCATCGTGCGCGAGCTCGTCACCCTGTACGGCCTGCTCAAGAACGGCGGCGGCGGCCTGCCCCTCCCCGACATCCAGTTCGGCGACTTCGCCGCCTGGCAGCGGGAGCAGTTCGACGAGGAGCGGGTGGCCGCCGAGCTGGAGCACTGGCGGGAGACCCTCGACGGCATCCCGGCGCCGCCCGAGCTGCCGGCCGACCGGCCCTACCCGGCGCGGCCGTCGTTCGTCGGCGACGTGCACATCGTGGACCTCTCCGCCGAGCTCACCGCCGAGCTCGGCGCCTTCGGCGAGCGCGAGAACGCCCCGCTGGTCTCCATCCTGCTGGCGGGCTGCTCCATCCTGTTGCACCATTACCTGGAGCAGGACGACCTCGTCGTCGGCTCACTGGTCTCCGGGCGCAACCGGCTGGAGACCGAGCAGATCATCGGCTGCTTCGCCAACCCGCTCCCGCTGCGCGTGCGGTTGAGCGGCGATCTCACGCTGCGCGAGGTCGTGCGGCGGGCGAGCGAGGCCATGGCCACCGCCATGGACCACCAGGACGTGCCCTTCGAGCGCGTGATCGAGCTGCTGGACCTCGGCCGGGAGGCGTCGCAGACCTCGCTGAGCCGGTTGTGGATCAACGTCCTCACCGTGCCCGGCGAGAGCCTGGAGGTGCCCGGCCTGCGCATCACCCCGGAGCCGATCGATCTCGGGCTGGTGTCGGTGGACCTCACCCTGTCCGCCGTCCCCCGCCCCGGCTCGCTGCAGCTCCAGTGGCACTACATGACCGAGTTGTTCGACCGGGAGACCATCGTCCTGCTGGCCGGGAAGTTCGAGGAGATCCTGCAGCGGCTCGTCGCCTCGCCTGACATCGCGGTGCGCCAGGTGGAGCCGGCCTCCGCCCCGGTGCGGAAGGCCCGTCCGCCTGCGGCCGACGTGGGTTTCGTCGAGCTGTTCCAGCGCCGGGTCGAACTCGCGCCGAAGGCGCCGGCCGTCGTCTGCGACGGCGTCGCGACCGGCTATGCCGACCTCAACCGGGCCGCCAACCGGCTCGCGCGCGAGCTGCGGGCCAGAGGCGTGGGCGGCGAGACGCCCGTCGGCATCCTGGTGGAGCGCTCCCCCGCGCTGGCCGTGGCGATCGTCGGCGTGCTCAAGGCCGGCGGCGCCTACGTCCCCATCGACCCGTCGTACCCGCCCGAGCGCATCTCCCTCCTCCTCTCCGACGCGGGCGCGAAGGTTCTCGTCACTCAGGAACGGCTGGCACCGCTCGTGGCCGATCCTCCCGCCGAAACCGTCCTCCTCGACGGCCCCGCCACCGACGGCCACGCCGATCACGACCTGGACGGGACGCCGGACCCCGCCTCGCTGGCCTACATCGTCTACACCTCGGGCTCGACCGGGCGGCCCAAGGGCGCGATGATCGAGCACCGCTCGCTGGTGACGTTCGCCCGCGACATCGTCGAGCGGCTCGGGCTCGGCGCCGGTGACAGGTTCCTGCAGTTCGCCTCTCCGAGTTTCGACGTACTGGTGGAGGAACTGTTCCCGATCTGGCTGGCCGGCGGTGCCGTGGTCATCCCGACCCGGCACCTCGTCAGCGGCGAGGCCGACCTCGTCGACCTGGTCGAGCGCGAGCGGCTCACCGTGATGGAACTGCCGACCGCGTACTGGCACGAGTGGGTGCGCGAGCTCGACCGGCTGGGCCGGGAGCTGCCGCGCTGCCTGCGCTTGGTGATCATCGGCGGGGAGCGCGTCCTGCCGGAACGGCTGGCCATGTGGCCGCGGCTCGGCGTACCTCTGATGCACGTCTACGGGCTGACGGAGACCACGGTCAGCTCGACCTTCTTCCGCCTCGACCCGGACGACGACTTCGACTGGCCGAACCTGCCGATCGGCACCCCCCTGCCCTCGGCCGACCTGCGCGTCCTCAACAGCCGGCTGGCGCCGGTGCCCAAGGGCGGCGTCGGCGAGCTGTACATCGGCGGCGTCAGCCTGGCCCGCGGCTACCTCGGCCGCCCCGGCCTGACCGCGCAACGCTTCGTCGCCGACCCCTCGAACTCCGGCGAGCGGCTCTACCGCACCGGTGACCTGGTCCGCCTGCGTCCCGACGGGAACCTGGAGTTCATCTCCCGCGTGGACACGCAGATCAAGATCCGCGGTTTCCGGGTGGAGCCTGCGGAGATCGAGTCGGTGCTCGGCAGGCACCCGCGGGTCGGCGAGTCCGTGGTGGCCTTGTACGAGCCCGTGCCCGGCGACCGCCGCCTGGTCGCCTACGTCGTCCCGGCGGGCGCCGGGGCCGCGCCGTCCCTCACCGAGCTGCGCCGGTACCTCGAACGCGAGCTGCCCGCCTACATGGTGCCCTCGGCGCTCGTAGAGCTCGACGCGCTTCCCCTCAGCCCCAACGGCAAGCTCGACCGCAAGCGCCTGCCCGCTCCGGACGGCGGCAGACCGGAGCTGGTCGAGGACTACGTCGCGCCGAGCACGCCGCTGCAGCGGAGGCTGGCCGATATCGTGGCCGCCGTCGTCGGCGTGGACGAAGTCGGCATCCACGACAACTTCTTCGAGCTCGGCGGTGACTCGATCCAGGCCATCCAAGTCGTGGCCAGGGCCCAGGAGGAGGGGATCGGCCTGTCGCCGCTCGACTTCTTCGAGCAGCCGACGATCGCGCTGCTGGCGCAGGCGGCCACCGACGCCGGCCCGGACCGGGCCGTCCGGCCGCGGCCGGCCGACGCCGAGCCGGTGCTCTCCTTCGACCAGGAGCGCCTGTGGCTGGAGCATCAGCTCCGGCCCAAGACCGCCTACCACGTCGGCGGGCGCTACCGCCTGACCGGCCCGCTCAAGGTGGACGTGCTGGAGGCCGGCATCCGCGCGATCGTCGCCCGCCACGAGGTACTGCGCACCACGTTCCCGATCGTGGACGGCCGGCCGGTGCCCGTCGTCGGCGACGTGGACGACTGGCGGCTCGACCTCGTGGACCTCTCCGACGCCCAGGACGGCTTCGAAGCCGGCACGCGCATGCTGGACGAGCAGTTCAGTGCCGCCTTCGACCTGGCCGCCGGTCCGTTGTTCACCTGCACGCTGGTCCGGCTGAGCGACACCGAGCACCTGCTCAACATCACCTCGCATCACGTCGTCTCGGACAACTGGTCGATCGGCCTGTTCGGGCGGGAGCTGCTGGCCCTGTACGAGGCCGGCGGGGACGTGGCGCGGGCGGACCTGCCCGAGCTGCCCGTCCAGTACCGCGACTTCGCGGTGTGGCAGCGCGAGCGCCTGACCGGGGACGTGCTCGCGGAGAAGGTCGAGTACTGGCGCGGCCATCTGGCCGGGGCGCCGCCCGCGATCACCATGCCGGACGCGCCGCGGACCCTGGGAGCCGGGGGCGGCCGCAGCATTCTGAAGATGACCGGGGAGCAGACGGCCGCGCTGCACAAGATGTGCCGCAGTCTCGGCGTGACCCCGTTCATGCTGGTGCTGGCGTGCCTGGGGACGGTGCTGCGGCGCTGGTCCGGGCAGTCGGACATCGTGATCGGGACCTCGGTCAGCGGGCGGACCGACGTCGCGCTGGAGAGCCTCATCGGCTGCTTCATCAACACCATGCCGCTCCACCTCGATCTGTCGGGCGACCCTGACTTCACCGAGCTGCTGCGGCGGGCGCGCCAGGTCGCGGTGGACGGCCACGCCCACTCGGACACGCCGTTCGACGTGCTCGTGAAGGAACTGCGGATACCCCGGGACCCCCGCAGGACACCGATCTTCCAGGTGGTCCTGAACGTGTTCGACCTGCCGCCCATCCGGCGCATCGGGGACGTCGGCCTCGAGGTGATGCCGCTGCCGGAGCTGCTCAGCAGCTTCGACCTCGTCTTCACCGCGCTGGAGGCGTTCGGGGCGTTCCAGCTCCGCCTGGAGTACGACGCCGAACGGTACCAGGCGCCGATGATGGACACGTTGCTGGAGCATCTGCGCACGATGCTGAACGCGGTGGTGCGCGACCCGTCCAAGGGGATCCTGGACTATCCGCTGGAGGAGGCCGAGGAGGGCGCCGTCGCTCCGCCCGGCGACCGGCCGCCGCCCGCACCGCACCTGGCCGTCGAGCGGCACGGCCGTACCTCTGATCGGGTCGCGGTGGCGGACCGGGACGGCGAGTGGGGTTACCGGTGGCTCGGCGCGGCGACCGGGCGCATCGCGCAGGCGCTCCCCGACGCGGAGCGGATCCGCGTCGTCCGGCGGCCCACGGCGGCTTTCGTGGCGGCGATCCTGGGGTGCATGAAGGCCGGGGCCGCGTTCACCGTGGTGGACACGGCCGACGCGCGGGACCCGGCGGTACTGGACGTGGCCGCCGGAACGTCCGCCCCCGGCTCCCCTGCCGACCGCGCGGCGGCGGAGCGGCGGCCCTCAGAGGACGCCACGGGGGACACCGCGGAGGGGGACTGGGCGGTCGACAGGTTCGGTCTCGGCGGCGACGACCGGTTCGCGGTGCTGTCGGGCGGCTCCGCCCATCTGGTGTCGGCGATGTCGAGCGCGTTCCACGCCGGGGCGACGCTGGTCGTGCCGGACCGCTCCTTCATCGGCGATCCCGCCGCGCTGGCGGCATGGCTGGAGGACAATTCGGTCAGCGTCGTCTACCTCGACGCGCCGATCCTGCGAACGATCACCGCCGGCGGGAGCCTGCCGGAGCTGCCGGGACTGCGGTGCGTGTTCGTGGACAACCCGGGAGAGCTCATCTCCCATGATCTGGACGCGCTGCGGCGGCTCTCGCCGGACTGCCGGTACGTCGCGGTCTATCGGACGGGCCTCGACGGCCGGCCGCTGGCCGCGTATGCGGTGCCGGACGACTGGCGGCTCGACGCGGCGCCCCTGCGGGTGCCGCTCGGAACGGCGCTGGACGGCCTGCCCGCGCGGTTGCGGCGCCCGTCGGGCCGGCCGGTCGCGACCGGCGAGGTCGCCGAGATCTGCTTCGGCGGCCACCGCACCGGCGACCTGGGCCGCCGCTGGGCCGACGGGACGCTGGAGTTCGTCGGCAGGGTGCGGTGAAGAACGCCGCCGGAGGGGAGGGGGGATCCCGTGGTGAGCCACACCGGCCCGCAGGCGGGCACCGTCGAGACCCTGGCCGCCCTGCGCCGCGTGCCGGAGGTGCGCGGCGCGGTGGTGACCGGGTACGTCGGCGCGGACGGCCGGGCGATGCTGCTCGGCTACGTCACCGGTCCGGATCCGGCGGCCGGCACCGTCCGGATCCGGCAGCACCTCAGCAGCCGGCTGCCCGGCTACCTGATACCGGAGCACCTGTTCGTGCTGGACGCGCTCCCGCTGACGCCGGAGGGCGAGTACGACCTGAGCGCGCTGCCGACGCCGGACGCGGACCTCGGCCCGGCCGGCGCCCGCCTGGCTCCGCGCACGCCGGTGGAGCGTCGCCTGGCGGAGCTCTTCTCCGATCTCCTCGACGTCGGCGGGGTCGGGATCCACGACGACCTCTTCGCGCTGGGCGGCTCGTCCATCGTGGCGGCCCGACTGGCCGCCCGGATCCGCGAGGTGTTCGCGGTGGACGTGTCGCTGGTGGACGTGCTCGCGGCCCCGACCGTGGACGAGCTCGCACGGCTCGTCGCCGATGCGGGCGAGACGTGAGAGCCCTCCGAGGCGGGCGCGCGTGATCCCGGACGGGACCCGGCCGGAGGCCGGCCCCGAGCCGCCTGGCCCCGGCACGGTGCCGGGCCGCCGCGGCGGCCTCGGCCGCCGGTTGCGACGGGTGGCGCGGTGGACGGGCGCCGTGGTCGCGGTGCTCGCGCTGGTGGCGTCCGGGCTGGCGGTGTGGTCGGTGCGCCGCGGCTTCCCGCAGCATGACGGAAGGTCGCCGCTGCCCGGTCTCTCCGCGCCGGTGACGGTCTTCCGGGACGCGTACGGCGTCCCCCAGGTGTACGCCGGCTCGGCGGCCGACCTGTTCAGGGCCCAGGGGTATGTCACCGCCCAGGACCGCTTCTGGGAGATGGACTACCGGCGGCACCTGACCTCGGGCCGCCTGGCCGAGCTGTTCGGCCCCTCGCTCGTCCCCACCGACGCCTTCCTGCGCACGCTCGGCTGGCGGCGGACCGCGGAACGGGAGTGGCGGCGGATCTCGCCGGAGGCCAGGAGCCACCTGCGCGCCTACGCCGACGGGGTCAACGCCTGGATCGCCGCGAACGGAGCCGCCGCGGCGTCCGGGGCGAAGAGTCTGGAGTACACCGTCCTCGGCCTGCAGAACCCCGGCTACACGGTGGAGCCGTGGGACCCGGTGGACTCGCTCGCGTGGCTCAAGGCGATGGCCTGGGAACTGCTGGGCAACATGGACGCGGAGATCGACCGGTCCCTCCTGCTGGCCCAGGGGCTGAGCAGGAGCCAGATCGAGCAGCTCTACCCGCCCTACCCGTATGCTCAGAACCATCCGATCGTGGACGTGCCCGGGCCCGCACCCGCCAGGCCGGTTCCCGACGACGTGTGGCGGGAGGCCGCGCCCGCGCTCGGCGCACTGCGTTCGCTTCCGCTCCGGACCGGCGGCGACACGGCGGGCATCGGCTCGAACTCCTGGGTGGTGAGCGGCTCGCTGACGGCATCGGGCAAGCCGATGCTGGCCGGCGACCCGCACCTGGCGGCGTCGCTGCCGGGAACCTGGTACCAGATCGGACTGCGGTGCACCTGCTCGTACAACGTGCAGGGCTTAACGATGCCCGGCCTGCCCGGCGTGGTCGCGGGACGCAACGAACGGATCGCCTGGGGGCTGACCAACCTGCCCGCCGACGTGACCGACCTGTACCTGGAGAAGGTCGAGGGCGAACGGTACTTCGACGGCAAGGCGTGGCGCCCGCTCGAATCGCGGCAGGAGGTCATCGAAGTGGCGGGCGGCCGACCGGTGACGATCACGGTGCGCGCCACCGGGCACGGCCCTCTGCTGTCGGACCGGCGGGCCGACATGCTCGGGGTGGCCGCCCGCCCTCCCCTGGACCCGGCCGGCGGAGCGGTGCAGAGCGCGGCACCGGGACCGCTGCCCAGCCTGGACCCCGGCGAGCCCGGCGTGCCCGCGCCGGCGGCGGCGGAGCGGTACGCGGTCGCGCTGCGGTGGACGGCGTTCGAACCCGGCCGGACGATGGACGCGCTCTTCGGCATCAACAAGGCGGCGAACTGGACGGAGTTCCGGGCGGCGGCGGCGCTCTTCGACGAGCCCGCCCAGAACCTGGTCTATGCCGACGTGGACGGCCACATCGGCTACCAGGCGCCGGGACGCGTCCCGGTCCGCGGCAAGGGCGACGGCGCCTGGCCGGTCCCGGGCTGGGACCCCTCCTACGAGTGGACGGGTTTCATCCCGTTCGCCGAGCTGCCGACGCTGTTCGACCCGCCCGGCGGTGCCATCGTGACCGCCAACCAGGCGGTGGCCGGTCCGTCCTACCCGCACGTCATCACCACCGACTGGACGTACGGCTACCGCGGCCGGCGCGTCCTCGACCTGATCGCCGAGCGGTCGGCACGCGGGGGGCTCGGGGTCGCGGACATGCGGCGGATGCAGTTCGACAACCGCAACGGCGGCGCCCCCGCGGTGGTGGGCGCGCTGCTGGCCGTGCCCCTGGGCGACAGCGCCGCGGCCGTGGCGAGGGACCTGCTGAAGGGCTGGGACTTCCAGCAGGGCACCGAGTCGGCGGCGGCGGCCTTCTACAACGCCACCTGGCGGCATCTGCTCGCGCGCACCTTCGACGAACTGCCCGGGGACCGCAAGCCGGGCGGCGGCGACCGCTGGTGGGAGGTCATGGCCGCGCTGCTGGCGTCGCCCGGGTCGCCGTGGTGGGACGACCGGCGCACCGGGAGGAGGGAGTCGATGACCGACATCCTCACCGCGGCGATGGAGGAGGCGACGGCCGAGCTCACCGAGCGGCTCGGCGACGACCCGGCCGCCTGGCGCTGGGGCGACCTGCACACGCTGACGCTGAAGGGGGACGGCCCCGGCCGGTCCGGCATCGCGCCGGTGGAGTGGCTCTTCAACCGCGGCCCGGTGCCGATCGCGGGCGGCGGCGACGCCGTCAACTCCACGAGCTGGTCGGCCGCCGGCGGGTACGACGACGTCGTCTTCGTGCCCACGATGCGGATGATCGTCGATATGGCCGACCCCGACGGGTCGCGATGGGTTCAGCTCGCCGGCAACTCCGGGCACGCGTTCCACCCCAACTTCGACGACCAACTGGATCTGTGGCGTACCGGGCGGGACATCCCCATGCAATGGACGAGGCAGCGCATCGAGGCGACGGCGGAGAACGTCCTCGTCCTGGTGCCGACCGGTAAAGGATGACACTTCATGCGACTCGCGATCGCCAGGCTCGAAGAGTGGATGCGCCTCTACTACCACAACGTCGACCACGACATCGGCAGCAGCGGCGTGCGCGACCTGACCGTCGGCGAGCTGGGGACGATCTGCGGATTCGACCTGTCCGAGCTCAACCCGATGATCTTTCATGACAGCGAGAGCTTCGGCGGCGGCGCGTTGCGGGCGGCACTGGCCGACCGGTGGACGGGCGGCGACGCGGACGGCGTGATGGTCACCCACGGCTCCAGCGAGGCGATCTACATCGTCATGCACACGCTGCTGGACCCGGGTGACGAGGTGATCGTGGTCGATCCCGCCTATCAGCAGCTCTACGACATCGCCGCCGGGATGGGCTGCCGGATCACCCCGTGGCCGCTGCGCGCGCAGGAGGGATTCGCCGCCGACCTGCCGCTGCTGCGGAAGCTGGCGGCGAACGGGCCGCGGATGATCGTGGTGAACTTCCCGCACAACCCGACCGGCGTCTCCATCACCCCCGCCCAGCAGCAGGAGCTGATCGACATCGCCGCCGGGGCCGGGGCCTGGCTGGTGTGGGACCACGCCTTCGGCGAGCTGACCCACACGGCGGCCCCGCTGCCGCTGCCCTTCGGCCGTTACGACAAGTGCATCACGTTCGGCACGTTCTCCAAGAGCTACGGGCTGGCCGGCCTCCGGGTCGGCTGGTGCCTGGCGCCGCCCGATCTGCTGGCCCGGATGGCGGTGCTGCGCGACTACATCGCGCTGTACGTCTCCCCGGTGCTGGAGTTCTTCGCCGAAAAGGCGGTCAGGAACGCCGACCGGATCGTCGCGATGCAGCGCGAGCACGCGCACGGCAATCTGCGGCTGCTCATGGACTGGGCGGAGGGCCTGCCGGACCTGGTGCGGGTGAACCCGCCGGACGGCGGGGTGACCGCGTTCGTCGAGTTCCCCGGCCACCCCGACGCCACCGCGCTGTGCCGCCGTCTCGCCGAACGGGACAGGGTCCTGCTGGTTCCCGGCGAGTGTTTCGGCGACGCCTTCACCGGCTACGCGCGGCTGGGCTTCGGCGGCACCACGGCGGAGCTGGCGGCCGGGCTGTCGAGCGTGCGGCGGTCGCTGCTCGGAACCGCGCCGATCGCGGGGACGCGGTGACCGGCCCCGGGCTCCTGGCGGTGAGCGATCTTCACGTCGGGCACCGGGACAACCGCAGGCTGCTCCTCGACCTCCGGCCCGGCTCACCCCGTGACTGGCTGATCGTCGCCGGCGACGTCGCCGAGCGGCCCGGCGAGATCGAGTGGGCGCTGCGGCTGCTCAGCGAGAGGTTCGCCCGGGTGATCTGGGCGCCGGGCAACCACGAGCTGTGGACGCTGCCCGGCGACCTGCACGGCCCTCGCGGCGAAGACCGCTACCGGAGCCTGGTCGAGATGTGCCGGGGCATGGGCGTGGTCACCCCCGAGGACCCCTATCCGGTCTGGGAGGGGCCGGGCGGGCCGGTGACGGTGGTGCCGATGTTCCTCCTGTACGACTACGGTTTCCTGCCCGAGGGGCTGACCAAGGAGGAGGCGCTCGAACAGGCCTACGAGTCGGGTGTCGTCTGCACGGACGAGCTGCTGCTGCACCCCGACCCGTACGCGAGCCGGGAGGCCTGGTGCGAGGCACGCGTCGAGGAGACCGAGAAGCGCCTGGCCGGCTTGGGCCCCGGCGTCCGCACGGTGCTGGTGAACCACTTCCCGCTGGTGCGCGACCCCACGCGGGTCCTGCGCCACCCGTTGTTCGCACAGTGGTGCGGCACGCGGCGCACCGCCGACTGGCACCTGCGCTTCAACGCCGTCGCCGTCGTCTACGGCCACCTGCACATCCGCAGGACCACCTGGCACGACGGCGTGCCGTTCATGGAGGTCTCCGTGGGCTATCCGCGCGAGTGGGCCAGACGCGGCGGGCCCGACGGCACCGCGCCGCTCCGGGTCCTTCCCCGCTCCGCCGGGCCGGCGTGATCGAGCGGCTGCTCCCGCCCGCCGTGGCGGCGGCCGAGGCCCTCGGTGCCTCGCCGCCGGAGCCGGGGGACCCCCGTCAGGCCGGTGGACGCGGGCCGTCGGGCCCGGCTCGCCGAGCCGTCGTGCGCCACCGCGAAGCCCTTCACGCGGCCGTTCTCGGTCCTCCGCTCTCGCTGCCGGCCCGCCGGCCCAGCAGCGCCGCACGGGTGAGCTCGGCCTTGTTGCCCACCCCCAGCTTGGTCCTGATCCGCTTGACGTAGGTGTCGACCGTGTGCGGGCTGATGCCGAGCCGCGTGGCGATCTGCCCATGCGTCAGGCCCCTGGAGATCTGGCGGAGCACCTGCTCCTCCCGTTCGGAGAGGTGGTGGCGGGGCTCCTCGCCGCCGTGTCCGAGCATGAGCCGCGCCTCGCGCTCCCCGGGGAGGACGCGGGAACCGGAGGCCACGGCGCGCACCGCTGAGACCACCCGCTCAGCCGTCTCCTGCTTGCCGATGACGCCCAGCGCTCCGGCGTGAAGATAGCTGTCGGTACCGTCCCCGTTGTTCAGGACCAGGACCTCGGTGTGCTTGGCCGTCTCCCTGATGTAGGCCAGGTCGTCGGAGAGCGGGAGCCCCTCCACGTCGATGAGGGCGGCGTCGGCTATCCAGGACGGTTCCATGTCGGGAGAGGTCCTCTCGGCGACCACCTGAATACCGGCGCTTGTCAGAACCTGGACGATCCCGGCGAGGAAGATTGGCGAACTAGTAAGAACGTCGACTCTGATCACAGGGCCCCCGCACATCCCGTCAATCCGACAGTATCCCAACTTGACACCATGAGTCATGAAATGCCCTTATCGGCTTTCTTTAACCTTGGAAACATCCTTTTTCCATGATCGATTTTCGGGGCGCCGGGAGCCGTTCTCACCGCTGGGACCGGCCCCGCCGTGCACCGGATTTCACGTTGGGTGATTCTTTGGAGTCGGTCGGTGACGCCGCGGAAGACCATTGGTTCTTTCACCCCGCTCACGGGGCCCGCCCCCACGGAGACCCCCGCCGACGAGCAGGAAAGGGTCCGTCGCACCGGGTCGGGAGTCCATGGACGACGGCACGCGGGAGGTGGTACAGTCCGCGCAGCCGATATCGGGCACAGGTCACCGCAGACTTTCTCTTGAGCGAATTCAGAAAGACCGATCGGTGCACACCATCACGCAACGGCGCCGCCGTACGGCGATTGCGGATGTGATCACTCCAGGTGTGCCGCGGCATGCGGAATTCCCGCGGCGGTCAGGCGTTCGGCGAAGTCGGAAAATGATTTTCGATCGACATTGTTGAAACTCACCCGAAACATCCGGTCGTCTTCGGGAAGAAATGCCGTGCCGGGAATGACCAACGTATCGTACGTGATCACGAGATCATGGACGACCTCCTCGGTGGAGCGCCCGGCGAACGGATGACGCACCCAGGCGAAGAACCCTCCGGCGGAGACCAGCTCGAATCCGCCCGGCCGCTCCGCCATCACGGCGGCGAAGTGCCGCCGCTTCTCCCGGACCTCGTACGCCCGTGCGGCCCGCCACTCCTGAGCCCGGGTCACGCCCGCCCAAGCGGCCTCCTGCCCGATGCGCGGCGCACAGATCGCCACGCAGTCGAGCAGCTTCATCACCTCGCGGTTGAGCCGCGGCGAGGCGACCACCGCCCCCACGCGGTAGCCGGGGATGGCATAGTCCTTGGAGAAGCTGTGCAGGCTCACCGCCGTCTGCTCCCACCGCAGGTCGGACAGGAGCCGGTGCGCCGGTTCGGCGGTGTCGCGGAACGAGCGGTAGGTCTCATCGAGGATCAACGCGATGCCGTGCCGCCCGGCCACCTCGGCCAGGCGCTCGATCGCGTCCGGACCGGCCGTCACCCCACTGGGATTGCCCGGAGTCACCAGGACGATCGCCCGGGTCCGCGGCGTGATCAGCGCCTCGGCCGCCTCCGGGCCCGGTACGAGATCCGGTCCCGGGTCCAGATAGACCGGCCGGATGCCGTTCAGGCGCAGCCACATGTCGTGGTTGGGGTAGTACGGCAGCGCCAGCACCACCTCGTCGCCCGCCTCCGCGAGAGCGGACACCACGAGGCAGAAGGCCTGGTTGCAGCCCGCGGTGACGACGACCTGCTCCTCGCGCACGTGGCCGAGGTAGCTCTGGGAGAGCTCGGCGGCGAAGGCCTCGCGGAGGTGCGGCAGCCCGGCGATGTCGGTGTACTCCCCGCCGTGGGCGTCCCGCGCGACGGAGGCGGTGTGCTCGACCACGGCCGGCGCCGCGGGATACCGCGGCGCCGCCTGCGACAGGTCGAGCAGTTCGCGTCTCCCGCACCGCCGGGCTGCCAGTTCGCGCGCCGCGCCGAACGGCGAGTCGATCTGGTGGACCGTCCTAGGACTCAGTCGCACGCGATGCTCCCTTCATGATGCGCTGGGCTTCCCGGGTGCCGCGAGAAAAGGTCAGTCCCTCCTTTGAGGGACATTTATCTGCAGACACTCCGTAATCACTACATAGATCAACAAACTTGATGAATCCAGGCGAACGGATCGGGACCGCGTCCGTACTGGATGTCCATGAGGCTCTGGCGCAGCCTGAGCGTGACCGGCCCCGCGCCGCCGTCTCCGACGAGCCAGTCGCCGGAAGCGCTCCTGGCCCTGCCGACCGGGATCACGGTCGCCGCCGTGCCGCAGGCGAACACCTCGACGATCTCCCCGGATTCGCACTGCGCGCGCCACTGGTCGAGCGAGATCCGCCCTTCCTCCGCGTCGATGCCGAGCGTGGGCGCGAGCCGGAGCAGCGAGTCGCGGGTCGCCCCCGGCAGCAGCGTGCCGGTCAGCGCGGGCGTCATGATCCGGGGGCGGCCGCCGCCCCCGGCGGCGTAGACGAAGAACAGGTTCATCCCGCCCATCTCCTCGACCCAGACGTGCTCGGCGGCGTCCAGCCAGACCACCTGGTCGCAGCCGCGCGCCGCGGCCGCCTGCTGGGCGGCGAACGCGGGCGCGTAGTTGCAGGAGGCCTTGACGTCTCCGGTGCCGCCGGGAGCGGCGCGCGTGTAGTCCTCCGACGGCCACACGGTGAGCGGCCTCGGCGTGTCCCCGCCGCCGAGATAGCTCGACGGCGAGGCGATCGCGCACAGCAGATAGCTGCGCGAGGGCAGGGTGAACCCGAGGCCGCGCTGGGTCGCGATCATGAATGGGCGCAGGTACAGGCTGTTGCCGTCGCCGGACGGAACCCAGTCGCGCTCCTGGACGACCAGCAGCTCCAGCATCCGGATGAAGACCTCCTCGGGAAGCTCGGGCATCGCCAGCCGCCGTGCCGTCCGGTTGAACCTGGCGGCGTTCCACCCCGGCCGGAACATCACGATCGCCCCGCCGTCCTGCCGGTACGCCTTCATGCCCTCGAAGAACTCCTGGGCGTAGTGGAAGACCACGGTCGCCGGATCGAGGCTCAGCGGCCCGTACGGCTCGACGCGGGCGTCGTGCCAGCCCCGCTCGGTCGACCAGCGCAGCGTGACCATGTGGTCGGTGAAGTGCTCACCGAATCCCGGCGAGGCCAGCACGGCCCGCCGTTCCGCGTCCGGCACGGGGTGGTCGCTGGGGCGGATCTCGAAGGAGATCGGCGAGGTGGACATGGAGATTCTCCTCAGACGCCGGGCAACGGTCAGACGCCGGGCAGTGGTCAGACGGCGGGCAGTGGTCAGACGGCGGGCAGTGGTCAGACGGCGGGCAACGGCTTGGGGCGGAGAGCGACCTCGGAGGGCAGCGAGGCGAATCCGCGCTGGTGCGGGGAGTGGACGCGCCGGGCGGCGGACAGGTCGATGTCGTAGTCCGACACCACCGCGCCGACCTCCTGCAGCACGACCGTGATCTCCAGCCGGGCGAGCGCCGCGCCGAGGCAGAAGTGCGGACCGTGGCCGAAGGCGATGTGCTTGCCCGTATCACGGTCCAGGTCGAAGGTGTCCGGGTCGGGGAAGACCCGTCCATCGCGGTTGGCGGAGGCGGGCAGCAGCGCCACCCGCTCCCCCTCCCGGAGCCGGGTCCCGTGGACGACGATGTCCCGGGTGAGCGTCCTGGCCGTCATCTGGCTGGGCGAGTCGTAGCGCAGCGTCTCGGCCCCCCACGCCTCCGCCCGCCCGTTCAGGCCCGCGCGCCCGACGTCGGGAAGGCGCCGGCCGTGGTACCAGGCGTTGCCGATCAGCTTGCCGGTCGAGTCGTTGCCCGCGCTGACGAGCAGGAAGAGGAAGGCGACGAGCTGCGAGTCCGTCAGCGGCTCCCCTCCGGCCCGGGCCTCGATCATGGCGGAGGTGAGGTCGCCGGCCGGCCGCTTGCGCCGCTCCCCGATCAGGTTCACGTAGTAGACCGCGAGGCGCAGCCCCGCGGCGACGGTCTCCCCGGACCTCTCGTCGGTGCCGTCCTCGCAGTGGTTGAGCAGGTCGTTGTCGGCGCGGATCCGATCGCGGTCGGCCGCGGGGATGCCGACCACGTCGCACATCACGTCGTTCGGCACGGCCGCCGCGAAGTCGGCGAAGTCGAACGGACCGCCGTCCCGCACGGGTGCCAGCCTCGCCCGGGTCAGCTCGCGCACCCGGGGCTCCATCGCGGCCACCCACCGCGGTTTGAACGCGGTGCCCAGCAGGCGGCGCATCGTGCCGTGGTCGGGGGGGTCCATGGCGAGGAAGAAGCTGGTCTTGACCGCCGTCGGCCCCCATAGGTCGGGCTCCAGGGAGATGCCGTTGCGGCTCGAGAACAGCGCCGGGTCCCGCAGCGCGAGCAGCACGTCCTCGTAGCGGGACAACGCGCTGAAGCCGCGCTCGGCGTTGCGGTACAGCGGCGCGTGGTCGCGCATCCAGGCGTACACCGGATACGGGTCCTCGTGGATCCGGTAGGAGAACGGGTCATAGACGAACTCACCCGTCTGCGGTGCCAGACTGCGCATATCCGGAACGTACAGATATGCCGATCGTGTCGCCTGTCACCCGAACGAGGGGCTATCCGGGAAGCAGGGTCGTCTCCAGCTCGGGCAGCTTGGCCCACCAGCGATCGTAGCGGCGGTAGGGGTGCGGCTCGCGCTCGGCCAGCAGCGCCACCAGCCCTTCGGCCTCGGCGGCGAGCCCTTCCCATGCCTCGTCGGGCAGGGGATGGAACGCGGCCGCCTCGATCCCCCCCTCGACCGTCCGCCACACGCCCGCGACGTAACCGTCGACGAGCAGCGTGGGCAGCACGTCGCCGTTGGAGCGGATGACGAACGCGCGGTAGGCGGGCGGAAGGAGACGGTCGCGGCCCGCGTGAGCGAGCAGCGTGTTGTCCCACATGGCCATCAGCCGGGGCGGCGCCGGGGTGTCCTCGGACGGGCGGGGCGCACCCGCCAGGTCCCACAGCACCTTGCCGTCGGGTCCCTCCACCTGCTCGACCTCTCCGTCCATGGCACGCAGCGCGCCCTTGACCCTGGCCTGCTGGACGAGTGCGAACTGCGCGACGTCCGCCACCGACGCCGGCCCGAACGCCTCCAGATAACGCCGCGTCAGCACCCGCAGCGCCCCGGCCGCGGCGTCCAGGTCGAGCGTGGGCCGCGGCGAGGGCGCCACGCACGACACTCGCGCGGTGAACGACCACGGCCCGCCGGTCGGCACCCGCAGCAGCGGCGTGTACGAGCGCAGGATCGCCCAGACGCCCGCCGCCGACAGGCCGCCCAGACGCGGTTCCAGCCAGCCCTTCATCTCCTCCGCGGTCCGCGGCTCGGCGGCGAACTCCAGCAGGTCCCCGACCAGGGTCCGGCCCGCCTCGACGGTGAGACCGGCGGGCGTGAAGCGGCCGTCCAGATGCGTGGCGTACATGGTCGGCTCGATGGCGTCGCGGAAGGCCGGGTAGTCGTCGGCGTGCACGGTGTGCAGCGTCATCCGCATCATCGTCCCCCGGACGACCGTGTACCCGGCGAAGGCGGCGTCGAGGTCCGCGGGGTCCAGGTCGGTGACCCGGTTCCACATCGTCAGGTACGGCGAGGCCGTCTGCTGCGCCTGCAGGGCCATCACACGGCGCACCGCCTCGGCGACGTCCAGCGGCTCCCGCCGCAGCAGCAGCTGACGATCGAGTGTGGCCCGGTTGAGCGCCCGCGCGGTGAGCTTCATTCCGGGATTGTCTCAGCCGCCGCCTCCCCGGCGGCCCCCCGCGGCTCCCCGGTAGGTCCCCAGTAGAGGGGACAGGTGGGCGACCACGACCGCGCCTAGGCTGCCGGTGCGGCGGCACTTGCCGCGAAGCCCCATGTCATGCCGCTGGGAGGGCCACAGATGATCGAGGTCGGCAACCTCACCACGATGGAAGTCGACGCGCTGACCGACGTCGACGGCGGCCTCAATCTGACCGACGGCCACGCGAGACTGGTCCTCTCCGAGCAGCAGGCGGCCGTCGTCGCGCGGATCCCCGAGATGTTCGCCGAAGCGTCCCGCCGCCCCTTCTCCAGCATCGAGCGCGAGGCGCACGGCACGTTCCTGAAGGCGATCGGGCAGCACAGCGCCCCGGTCGGCACCGGGCGCATCCTGAGCTGCTACTCCTCGACGCTCGCCACCGACATCGTGGCGCGGGCGCTGCCGGCCGGGTCGACCATCGCGGTGCTGCACCCCACCTTCGACAACATCGCCGACCTGTTCCTCACCCGCGGGCTGAAGCTGGTGCCGCTGACGGAGGAGGCGCTCCTCGACATGAACTGGCCGGGGCCGCCGGTCGACGCCGTCGTCGTGACGCACCCGAACAACCCGACCGGGCTGGTCACCCCCGAGGGCCATCTGCGGTCGCTCGCCGAGCATGCCGCACGGCACGGCCAGACGGTCATCGTGGACGCCAGCTTCCGCGGTCAGGTCCGCGACGCGCAGTACGACACCTACGCGGTCCTCGACAAGGCGGGGGCGGACTGGATCGTCATCGAGGACACCGGCAAGCTGTGGCCCACGCACGAGCTCAAGGTCGGGCTCCTGGCCTACAGCGCGCGGACGAAGCTGCCCGTCTACCGGGCGTTCTCCGAGTCGCTGCTGTCCGCCTCGCCGGTGGTCCTCCTGCTCGTCACCGGCCTCGCCCGCGACTGGGTGAGCGGCGGCTACGAGCGCGCCCGCGAACTGGTGACGCGCAACCGCGCGATCCTCCAGGAGACGATCGGCGGGGTCGACCTGCAGCTGGCCGACCCCGCCTCCCAGATCAGCGTCGCGCGGATCGCGCTTCCCGCGCACGGGCCCGACTCTTCGCTGCTGTACAAGGACATGGTCGCGCGCGGAGTCCACGTGCTGCCGTGCGCGCCGTTCCACTGGGCCGACCCGGACGGCGGCCTGCGGTTCATCCGGGTGTCGCTGGCGCGGCCGTACAGCACGGTGGAGGCGGCGGCGCGAACGCTGGTCCGGTCGTACACGGAGATGTCCGCGCGGCTGACGTGACCCCGGGCTACTCCCCCGTCTCCCCGTCCACCGACTCCCGGATGAGGTCGGCGTGACCGTTGTGGCGCGCGTACTCCTCGATCATGTGGACCACGATCCACCGCAGGCTCGGCGCCCGGCCGCCGGGCCAGGACCGCCGGGCCAGGCGGTCCAGCCCGCCGTCGCCCAGCGCCTCGGCGACCGCCTCGCGCGAGCGGTCCACGGCCTCCCGCCACAGCGCCAGCAGTTCGTCCGGGGAGTCGCCGGCGGCCGAATGCCAGTCCCAGTCGGGGTCGGCGCGCCAGTCCACCGCGTTCCACGGAGCGGACCGGTCCCGCCCGTGCAGCCACCGGGAGAACCAGTCGTCCTCCACATAGGCCAGATGCTTGAGCATCCCGCCCAGCGTCATCGACGAGGCGCCGACCGTCGCCTTCAGCCCCGCGGCGTCCAGTCCCCGGCACTTCCAGGCCAGCGTCGCACGCTGGTGGTCGAGGAACCCCAGAAGAGTCTCGGTCTCGTCGCCCGCCGGAGGAGGAAAGGGCCGTCCGTGCTCGTCCACGTCGCTCATAGGCGGCGAGTGTAGCGACTGCGGCCCTCCGCCGATCATGCTCGGGCGGTCCCGGATTCCGGGGACGCGACGAACCCGCGGCCCCGCCGTACGGTCGCCCTGACAGCAGTGGAGTGGTGATGCCGCATTACGACCCGTTCGACTTCAAGGTGCAGGAGGATCCGCACCCCGTCTACGCGTGGATGCGTGAGCACGCGCCGGTCTACCGCAACGAGGAGCGCGACTTCTGGGCGCTGTCGCGCCACGCCGACGTCCACGCCGCGCTGCGCGAGCCGCTCCGCTTCTCCAACGGCTGCGGCATCTCGCTGGAGCCGGAGCTGTGGGGACCGCAGGCGAAGAAGACGAGCCTGTTCCTGGCCATGGACCCCCCCGAGCACGGCCTGTACCGCGGCCTGGTGACATCGGCCTTCACCGCCCGCCGGGTGGCCGCGCTCGAACCCCGCATCCGCGAGCTCGCCCGCGCCCGGCTGGAGCGGCTGCGGGACGAGCCGGCGTTCGACTTCTGCGCCGACTACGCCGCCGCGCTGCCGAACGACGTCCTCTGCGAGATGCTCGGCTTCCCGCCCGACGAGTGGGACCAGGTCCGCGCTGACACCGACCTGCTGAACCACCACGTGGACGGCTCGGACGGCCGCAGCCCGGAGTCGGCGATGGCCGCCCTGCGCCTGGCCGGCCGCTTCGTCCCCCTGGTCGCCTCGCTGCGCCGCCGCCCCGGCGGCGACCTGACCTCGGCCATGATCGAGGCGGAGGTCGACGGGGCCAGGCTCACCGACGCGCAGATCGTCGCGTTCCTGTTCGTGATGATCGGCGCGGGCAACGAGTCCACCGGCAAGACGCTCGGCAACGCCTGGTACCACGGCTGGCTCCGGCCGGACGTGCAGCGGGCGGGGCTCAACGGGCGGGCCGACGCCTGGGCCGGCGAGACGCTGCGCTACGACTCCTCCAGTCAGATGGTGGCGCGCGTGCTCACCGAGGAGACCGTCGTCCACGGCGTCCGACTGCCCGAAGGCGCCCGGATCGCGCTCCTGCCCGCCTCCGCCAACCGGGACCGGAGGGTCTTTCCCGACCCCGACGCCTTCGACCTGGACCGCGACACCAGGCGGATGATCAGCTTCGGCCACGGACCGCACCACTGCCTCGGTGCGGCGCTGGCCCGGCTCGAGATGCGGATCGCGCTGGAGGAGATCGGAGCGCTGATCTCGGAATACGAGATCGATCCGGCCGGTGCGCGGCGGGCGCACTCGCCTCACCAGTGCGGGTTCACCTCGCTGCCCTGCACGGTGACCCGCCGCCGCGCTCCCCGGCCTCCCCGAGGGTGAGGCGGCCTCCCGGAGGGTGAGGCGGCCCGGTCGCACCCGCGCGCACGGCACGGTCCGGCCGGCCTGGTCGGCACGGCCCGCTCGTCGTCCGCTCAGGACCGTCCGCTCGTCGTCCGCTCGTCGTCCGCTCAGGACCGTCCGCTCGTCGTCCGCTCGTCGTCCGCTCAGGACCGTCCGCTCGTCGTCCGCTCGTCGTCCGCTCAGGACCGTCCGCTCGTCGTCCGCTCGTCGTCCGCTCAGGACCGTCCGCTCACGCGAGGTCGTGGCTGATCGTCCTGATCACCTGCTGCTCGCCGTCGAAATCGAAGAAGTGCCCGCCGGGCACCGGGTCGAGGTCGAAGCGCGCCGAGGTCTCCGCGCGCCAGCCGTCCATCCGCGGCGGGGGCGACTCGGCGTCCTCGGTGCCGGCGAAGGCCCGGATCGGCATCTCCAGCGGCTTGTCCGGGTGGAAGCCGTGCGTGCTCAGCACGGTGAGGTCGGCGCTCAGCGTGGGCAGCAGGCCCGCGAGCAGCTCGGGCTCGGCGAGCACCTCGGCCGGCGTGCCGCCCATCTCGCGCACGTAGCCCTCCAGCCCGTCGTCGCGGCCCTCCCACGCCCAGGTGCCGTCGTCCAGGCAGGGGGCGATGCTGGCCGCCACGAACAGCATGCGCGGCGACGGCAGCGCGCGGTCCCGCAACTCGTGCGCGAGCGCCCAGGCCACCCGCGCCCCCATGCTGACGCCGTAGCAGGCGAACGGGCGGTCGAGCAAGGGCGTGATCACCGCGATGAGCTCGTCCACGAGCGGCGCCATCCGGTCGAAGGGCGGCTCGGCGAACCGGTCGGCCCGGCCCGGGAGCTGCACCGCGATCGGCTCGACGTAGCCCGGCATGAGCTGCGGCCAGTGCCGGTACATCGCCGCGCCGCCGCCGGCGTGGTGGAAGCACAGGAGCCGGACCTCGGCGGGCGCGCCGCGCCCGAAACGCTTCAGCCAGCGGGGGTCACCGTCGCGCACGCGCCTGTCCTCCCTACGCCGTCCCGAGCCCGGAGCACATCACGTCCAGCAGATCCTCGGGCGCCTCGATGAAGCGGTGGTGGCGTCCGTCCAGGAGCACCGAGGTCGTCTCACCGCACTCCCCCCATCCGCCCATGGTGGAGAACGGGATCTCGTCGTCCTCGGTCCAGCCGATCACCGTGATCGGGCAGGACAGCCGGTACGGCTCAGGCATCACATACCGTTTGTTGGTCTCGACATCGGCCCGCAGCACCTCCAGGTAGAGCTCGATCAGCTCCGCGCCGGGCTTGCCCCCGAGCTGTGTGATCAGCTTCGCCAGCTCGGCGCCGAGCTCGGCGTCGTCCATGGACAGGAACCGGCCGGCGGGCCCGTCCTGAGGGGCGACCTCCGAGGAGACGTAGACCCGGGCGGGCGCGGGCATGCCGCTCCTGATCAGCTCCGCCGACACCTCGTAGGCCGCCAGCGCGGACCCGCAGTGGCCGAAGAAGCCGAACGGCACGTCGAGATGGTCTCCGAGCCCGATCACCATGCTCTTGGCGAGCTCCTGGTAGGTCTCGAAGTTCGGTTCGGCGAAGCGGGTCTCGTGGCCGGGCAGCTCGACCGGCAGGAACTCGACGCCGGCGCGCCGCCGCGGCCACTGGCGGTACATGCTGGCGCCGCAGCCCGAATACGGGATCAGGAAGATCCGGCCGGTCGCCGTGGCCGACGGCTCGTGCGGCAGCCATGGATTGCGGCGCTTCGGACGATTCGCCATGTGCGGCCCTCCGGGAATCAGACCGTCTTAGCGGTGATCGGCAGGTGTTTGTAGCCGGAGATGAAGTTGGAGTGCAGGCGGATCGGTTCACCGGCCGGCTCGAAGGCGGTGAAGCGCGACAGCAGCTCGTCGAACAGGATCCGCAGGGTGACCCGGGCGACGGTGTGGCCGACGCAGTAGTGCGGGCCGATCCCGAAGGCGACGTGCTTGTTGGGCTTGCGGCGCAGGTCGAACGTCTCGGCGTCCGGGAAGACCTCCGGATCTCGGTTGGCCGCGCCGAGCCAGGTGACCACCGCCTGACCCGCCTTGATCTCGGTACCGCGCACCTCGGTGTCGTGGACGGCGTACCTCATGAAGTGGCTGACCGGGGAGCCCAGACGCAGGCCCTCCTCGACCGCGGTGGGGGTGACGCTCAGGTCGGCCGCCCACCGGTCCAGCAGGCCGTCGCCGATGTGCTCGGCCATCATGTGGTTCGGCGAGTGCGGGGTGGTGACCACCGCCCCCAGCAGCACGCTGTAGCAGTTGGACATGACCTCGCCGGGCGACATGGTGCGCCCGTCCACCTCAGTGGTGATCAGGATGCTGATGAGGTCGTCGCCGAGGTTGCGGCGGCGTTCCCGGTAGATGTCCTGGAAGTAGGCGAACAGCTCGCGGTGCGCCCGGTCGAGGGTGGCCTGCGCGCCGCCGGGCACCCGATACTCCGGATCCTCGGCCGCGATCGAGGCGTTGAGCAGGTGGCCGAGCATCGGCCAGTCGGCTCTCGGCAGCCCCATGGACTCGCCGCCCACCGCGACCGGCAGGGCCAGCATCGCCTGGGCGAAGTCGAACGGGCCGCCGTCGGCGAGCGGGGAGATCACCTCCAGGACCAGGTCGCGGATCAGGTCCCGCTGCGCTTCGATGGACTTGATGGCCAGCGCCTTCTGCAGGCGGGCCCGCATGACCGTGTGCCGGGGCGGGTCGGTCGCGGCGATCTGGCGACCGCCCGCCGGGTCCTCGACGCCGAGGATGTTCAGCAGCGTGCCGCGTTCGGAGGTGAACGTGTGGGCGTCGCGCAGCACCCGATCGGCGTCGTGGTACTTCACCACCGACCAGAACCCGTTCCGCTCGTCGACCTGCTCCCACTCCAGGCGATCCAGGTTCCGCAGGTCCTTCCACTTCTCCCGGAAGCGGAAGTCGAGGCCGGCGTAGAGCAGCGGGTCGGCCAGCCCTCGCGCGGCCGCGCCGACGGGACAGCCGGGCGCGGCCTGCTCGTCGGCCCTACGGGGTTGCTGCATCCGCGCCTTCCTTCCTGGTCGTGCCGGGCCGCTGCTTCAGTCGCAGCTCCTCGGCGAGGGCGGCGATCGTCGGCCGCAGGTAGAGGATGCGGGCCGGCAGGTTGACGTCGAACTCGGCCTGCAGCGCGGACAGCAGCTCGGCGGCCAGCAGCGAGTGCCCGCCCAGGTCGAAGAAGTTGTCGTCCACCCCGATCGGCTCGATGTCCAGCGCGTCGCTCCAGATCTCGGCCAGGCGGCGCTCGACCGGGCGGCTCGGCTCGACGTAGTCGTTCCAGACGTTGCGCGGGATCTTCTCGCTGGGCAGCGCCGAGCGGTTCACCTTGCCGTTGGGGTTGAGCGGGATGTCGCTCACCACGATGACGGCCCACGGCACCAGGTGGGCGGCCACGGTCGCCAGCAGTCTCTCCCGCAGCGCCGTGCCGAAAGAGGCCCACTCGGCCGGATCCATACCGCCCACGGCCACATAGGCGATCAGCCGGGTGTCACCGGCCCCGTTGGTACGGGTGAGGACGGCGGCCTGCTCGACGCCCGGCTGGCTCAGCAGCTCCATCTCCACCGTGCTCAGCTCGACCCGGTAGCCGCGGATCTTGACCTGCCGGTCGGAGCGGCCGAGGAAGTCCAGCACGCCGTCCTCGGTCCAGCGGGACAGATCACCGGTGCGGTACATGCGGCTGCCCGGCGGCCTGGACGGATCGGGGTCGGCGACGAAGCGCTCAGCCGTGGCGCCGGGCCGGTTGAGGTAGCCGATGGCGACGCCGTCGCCGCCCACCCACAGCTCACCGACCTCCCCGTGCGCGACCTCGTTCAACCGCCCGTCGAGGACCCTGCCCGTGCTGCCGTCGACGGGCACGCCGATCGGCACCCGTACGGCGTCGCCGCCGGTGCGGGTGGTCCAGCACGTGCTGAACGTGGTGTTCTCCGTCGGTCCGTAGCCGTTGGTGAAGATCAAGCCGGGGTAGGCGGCCGTCACCCGCCGCACGTGCGCGGGAGACAGGACATCGCCTCCGGCCAGCAGGTGGCGGATGCCGGACAGCCCGTCGAGATGGTGGGTGACGATCTTGTGGAACAGGCCTGTCGTCAGCCACAGCACCGTGACGCCCTCGTCGCGGAGCGTCGCGGTGATCTCTTCGAGGTCGGCGTGCCCGGTCGGCGCGAGCGCGAGCCTGCACCCCTTCACCAGCGGCATCCATATCTCGAAGGTGGAGACGTCGAAACCGACCCGGGTGAGCTGCAGGAAGACGTCGTCGTCGCGGACGTCGATCCAGGTGGGGGCGTTGACCAGCCGCCAGACCGCGCGGTGGGAGACGACGACGCCCTTGGGCTCGCCGGTGGAGCCCGAGGTGTAGCAGACGTAGGCGGGGGTGTCGGGGTGGAACCGCTCGGGTGCTCCGGCGCGCTCCGGCGCCGGCGCCTCGGTCATGTCGGGCTCGACGTAGAGGACGTGCTCCACGTCGGGCGCCTGCTCTCGGAAGCGCGAGCCGACGACGGCGAAACGCGCCCGCGCGTCGCACACGATCCGCGCCCGCTGGCCGGACGGCTCCGCGGGGTCGAGATAGAGGTAGGCGCCGCCCGCCTTGAGGATCGCGGTCAGGGTGACGATGAGCTCCGGCGTGCGGCCCAGGACCACCACGACCACCGACCCGCCGCCGACCCCGGCCGTCCGCAGGCGCTGCGCCAGGGCGTCCGCGGCTTCGTCGAGCCTCCGGAAGGTCAGGGTGCCGCCGCGGAAACCGACCGCGACCCGGTCAGGCGTGCGCGCGGCCTGCTCGGCCACCATCTCGTGGACGCACCGCGGTGCTCCTGCGTCGGTCATCGCCACTCCTAGTCGTGGGCGGTGCCCGCGAGGTGCTCGCGACGGGCGCTGCGCGGGCGCAGGTCCGTCCAGTTGGCCTCGATGTAGTCCAGGCACGCCTGGCGTGTGTCCTCTCCGTGCACGACCCTCCACCCGGCCGGGACGTCCAGCGCCGCCGGCCACAGGGAGTGCTGGTCCTCGTCGTTGACGAGCACGGTGAAGCTGCCCTCGGGGTCATCGAACGGGTTCATGACGTCCTCTCCTTACGCTCCACCAGCAAAGCTAACGAGGACGGCGCTCACCCGGATGTCCCCTCTAACGGGGACCCATACGGGACGTGAATGGCTCCTACACTCCGGAATGTCACCGATACGGAAGGACGCTGCGGTGCACCGCTTGACGCTGACGCCGGAGGACAACGCGGAGCTGTCTCCGCTGGTCGCCGAAATCACCAAAGCCTACGACACGATCGAGAACCCCGAGCTGATCCGCCGGGCGCCGGTGCTCGCCCGCTCTCTGCCGATCCACCTGCTGGAGTTCCTGGAGGAGTACCGGATCGGAGAGCCGTCGGCCCTATGCGTGATCTCCGGGCTCGACGTCGACGAGTCGCGGCTCGGCCCCACCCCGGAGCACTGGCGCGACAGCCAGTACGACTCGTCGGCCTTTCCGCAGGAGGTGGTCTTCCTGCTGTGCGCCTCCGTGCTCGGCGACGTGTTCGGCTGGGCGACCCAGCAGGACGGCCGCATCATGCACGACGTCCTTCCCATCAAGGGGCACGAGCACTACGAGATCGGCTCCAACAGCCTGCAGCACCTGTCGTGGCACACCGAGGACGCGTTCCATCCCTGCCGGGGCGATTACGTGGCGCTGATGTGCCTGAAGAATCCGGACGCGGTGGAGACGATGGTCTGCGACGCCGCCGACCTCGACTGGTCGGCCGTGGACGTCGAGGCGCTGTTCGCCGCCGAGTTCACCCAGATGCCCGACAACTCGCACCAGCCGCAGAACGCCGCCGTATCCACCGGCGACCCGACCATCGACCGGCTGCGGGCCAGGAGCTTCGCGCTCATCCAGTCGTGGAACGACCACCCGGTGAAGCGGCCGGTCCTGTTCGGCGACCGCACGCAGCCGTACATGGCGCTCGACCCGTACCACATGAAGACCGACGGCTGGCCGGAGCCGTCGCTGCGCGCCTTCCAGGGGCTGTGCGACCAGATCGAGGCCAACATGAAGGACGTGCGCCTGCGGCCCGGCGACTGCGTGTTCATCGACAACTTCCGGGCCGTGCACGGCCGCAGGTCGTTCCGCCCCCGCTACGACGGGTCGGACCGGTGGCTCAAGCGGCTCAACGTCACCCGCAACATCCGCGGCTCTCGCGCATGGCGGCCGGCTGCCGACAACCGCATCATCTACTGAACCCCGCCGCGGAGGACAGGGCCCGTGATCAGAGACGACTTCCCCGACGTCCGCACGATTGCCGAGGTGGAGACGCTGGCGTGGCTGCTCCGGTGGCGGGCCGCACGCCGGCCTGAGCGGGTCGGCCATGTCTTCCTCGCCGAGGACGGCACCGAGAGCCCCCTCACCTACGGCGAGCTGGACCTGCGGGCCCGCGCGATCGCGGTCCGGCTGCGGCGGGCGGGTGTCGCCGAGGGCGAGCGGGCGCTGCTGCTCTACCCCCCCGGCCCCGACTTCCTCGCGGCGTTCTTCGGCTGCCTTTACGCCGGCGTGGTCGCCGTCCCCGCGTTCCCCCCCGACCCGCTCCGGTTCGATCGCACGCTGCCGCGGCTGCTGGCGACCGCGGCGGACGCCGAGCCGAGCGTGGTGCTGACCATCACGCCGCTGCTGGCCCTGCCCGGCGGCCTGCCCGGCGGCCTGCCCGGCGGCCTGCCCGGCGGCCTGCCCGGACCGGCGGCCTGGATCGCGACCGACGCGCTCCCTTCGGATGACGCGGCCTCGTGGACCCCGCCCGGGGCGGACGCCTCCTCCACCGCCGTGCTGCAGTACACCTCCGGCTCCACCTCCGAGCCGAAGGGCGTGATCCTCTCCCACGGCAACCTGCTGCACAACTCCCGGCTCATTCACAGGTTCTTCGGCACCACCGCCGACAGCCGCGGCATGAGCTGGCTGCCCCCCTACCACGACATGGGCCTGATCGGCGGATTGCTCCAGCCGCTGTTCGCGGGCTTCCCGGTGTGGCTGATGTCCCCTCTGGACTTCCTGCGCCGGCCGTTGAGCTGGCTGGAGACGCTGTCGCGGGTGGGCGTGACGGTCAGCGGCGGCCCCAACTTCGCCTACGACCTGTGCGTCCGCAAGACGACGGCGAGCGAGCGGGAACGGCTGGACCTGAGCTCGTGGCGGGTGGCCTTCAACGGCGCCGAGCCGATCCGGCGCGCCACCCTGGAGCGTTTCGCCGAGGCCTTCGCCCCCGCCGGTTTCGTCGCGGAGGCGTTCTTCCCCTGCTACGGCCTCGCCGAGGCCACGCTCATCGTCAGCGGCGGCTTCGCCTCGTCCGTACGGGACCAGGTCGGCAGCGGCCGCGGTGCGCCCGACCAGCGGCTCGAGATCGTCGACCCCGACACGCGCCGCCCCTGCCCGCCCGGCCGGGTGGGCGAGGTGTGGGTGCGGGGCCCGAGTGTGGCCGACGGGTACTGGGGCCGCCCGGAGCTGAGCCGCGAGGTCTTCCAGGCGCGGATGGCGGGCTCCGACGGCCCCGGATTCCTGCGGACCGGCGACCTCGGTTTCCTGCGCGACGGCGAGCTCGTGGTCACCGGGCGCATCAAGGACCTGATCATCATCCGGGGCCGCAACCACCACCCGCAGGACCTTGAGGCCACCGCCGAGCGGGCTCACCCCGCGCTGCGGCCCGGCGGGGCCGCCGCCTTCCTGGCCGAGGACGAGCACGGGGAGCGTCTGACCCTCGTGCACGAACTCGCCCGGAACACGGGCGGCGCGGGCGACACAGGCGGCACAGGCGGCACAGGCGGCACAGGCGGCGCGGACGTCGCCACCGTCGCCCGGGAGGTCCGCCGCCGGGTCGCGGAGGAACACGGGGTGACCGTCGACCTGGTCGTGCTGATCCCGGCCGGGGCCCTGCCCAAGACCACGAGCGGCAAAGTACGGCGCGACGCCTGCCGTCAGCGGCTCCTGGCGGGGGACCTGCCGGAGATCGGCCGGAGCGGAGGCGGCTCCGGTCCCCCGGACCGGGCGGACGATGCACCGGCCCTGGACGACGACGCAGCGGTCCTGAACCGGGAGGCGCTGCTCGCCATGCCCGCCGACCGGCGTGCCCGCGCCGTCGAAGGGTACCTGCGCGCCCGGCTGGCCGCGCTCTGCGCCGTGCCCGCCGCCGACCTCACGCCGGATCTGCCGCTGCCGGCCGCCGGGCTGGACTCGCTGGGCGCGCAGCAGCTCCGGCAGGAGATCGAGACAGGGCTGGGACTGCGCCTTCCGCTCGCCGACGTCCTCAGCGGGGCCCCGCTGTCGGAGGTCGCCTCCCGGATCACCGCGTCCGCCGGTGACGCCGCCGCCGTACCGGGCCCGCCCGCCCGGACGGCGGCGGCGTCACCGGCGGGCCTCACGCCCGGCCAACGCACCCTGTGGCTGCTGCAGCAGCTCGCGCCGGAGAGCACCGCGCACACCACGGTGGCGGCCTTCCGGCTGACCGGCCCGCTCGACCCGTCGGCGCTGCGGGGGGCCTTCGAGGCGCTCGTGTCCCGGCACGACGCGCTGCGGGCCGTGTTCGCCGGCAGAGACGGCGAACCGGTGCGGATGATCCGGCCGGACCTGCCCGGGTCCTTCGAGCGCATCGAAGCGGACGGGCTCGACGACGAGGCGCTGGCGGCGCGGCTGGCCGAGGACGCGCACCGGCCCTTCGACCTCGCCTCCGGCCCGCTCGTGCGGCTGCGCCTGTACCGGCGTGCGGACGACGAGCACGTGGCGCTGGTGACGGCGCACCACATCGTGACCGACTTCTGGTCGACGATGATCCTCGGCCGGGAGCTCGCGGCGCTGTACACGGAGCGGACCGGCGGCCCGCCCGCGGAGCTCGCCCCGCCGGGCGCGGACGTCGAGGACGTCCTCGCATGGCAGGACGCGCTGATCGCCGGCCCGGCCGGACGTGAGCTGGAACGCTACTGGGAACGGCAGGCGGGCGAGGGCGCTCCCCCGATGGAGCTCTCGCCGCGCGGTTCGGCGGGTGCGTCGAGCCGCGGTCAGGTCCGGCGCTTCCGCATGAGCGACGCGCTGGCCCGCAGGCTGAAGCGGTGCGCCGCCGCCGAGGGCGTGACGCTCAACGTGCTGCTGCTCACCGGCTACCAGGCGCTCCTGCACCGGCTCACCGGCCAGGACGACATCGTGGTCGGCACACCGGTGGCCGCACGCACCCGCCCGGGTTTCGCGGAGATCGTCGGCTACCTCATGAACCCGGTGCCGATCAGGAGCCGCGCCGACGGGTCGCCGACCTTCCGGCGGCTCCTGGAGCAGACCAGGAGCCGGATCATCGGCGCGATCGAGCACCAGGACCTGCCCAGCGCGCTCTTGGCCGAGCGGCACGCCGCCGCACGCCGGGGGCTGTTCCAGACGATGTTCGTCTTCAACCAGCCGAGCGCGGCCGACCTGTCGTGCTTCCCCGCGGTGCTGCTCGGGCACCCGGGGGTGCGGAGGCCGTTCGGCGGCGGCCTGGTGGCCGAGTCGCTGCCGGTCGAGTTCCGGGAGAGCGCGTTCGACGTGGAGCTGTCGCTCTCCGAGATCGACGGGGGGATCCACGGACTGCTCCGCTACCGGACCAGCGTGTTCGACGGTCCGGAGGCGCAGCGGTTCACCGAGAGGTTCCTGTCCCTGCTGGAGGCCGCCGCCACCGACCCGGGAGCCCGGCTCGGCACGCTGCTGCCCGCGACGGGCGCTGAGCGCGTCCGGGTCCTGGAGGAGTGGAACGCCACGGAACGCGCCCTGGACACGGGCGCGACCGTGGCGGAGCTGTTCGAGCGCCAGGCCCGCCGTACCCCTGACGCGACCGCCATCGCGGCGGGCGGCGAGCGGGTGTCGTACCGGGAACTGGACGAGCGCGCCGACCGGCTCGCGCACCTGCTCGGCGAGAGGGGGGTCGGTCCGGGCGACCGGGTCGGGATCCACCTGGACAGAGGCCCGGCCGTGTTCGAGGCGCTGCTCGCGGTCCTCAAGGCGGGTGCGGCCTATGTCCCGCTCGATCCGCTCAACCCGCCGGAGCGCGTCGCCGCCGCCTTCGCCGACGCTTCCGTGGGAGCCGTCCTGAGCGAGCGCGGCCTGGCGGGCAGGCTGCCCGGCTCGAAGCCGCCGGTGATCCTGCTCGACGGGGACCGGCCGGAGATCCTGCGGCGGCCCGCGACGGCGCCGCGCGCCGAGCCCGGTGACGCGGCGTACGTCATCTACACCTCGGGCTCGACGGGGACGCCCAAGGGCGTGGAGGTGCCGCACGCGGCCCTGACCAACCACACGCTGCACGCCGCCGAGATGTACGGCATCGGCCCCGGCGACCGGGTCCTGCAGTTCGCCTCGATCGGGTTCGACGCCAGCGCCGAAGAGATCTACCCCGCACTCGTCCGGGGCGCCTGCCTCGTTCCGCGCACCGACCGCATGCTCGCCGACCCGGCCGGGTTCCTGCGCGCGTGCGCGGCGGAGGGGGTGACCGTGCTCGACCTGCCCACGGGGTTCTGGCACGACCTCGTCGGCGCGCTCGAGGACGGCGGCGCCGTACTGCCCGGAACGCTCAGGCTCGTCGTCATCGGCGGCGAGCGCGCGCTGCCGGACCGGGTCGCCGCCTGGCACGAGCGGGTCGGCGGCGGAGTGCGGCTCGTCAACACCTACGGGCCCACCGAGGCGACCGTCGTGGCCACGGCCGGCGAGCTGACCGGGGCCGGAGCGTCCATCGGCCGCCCGATCGCCAACGTCCGCGCCTACGTGCTCGACGACGCGTGCCGGCCGGTGCCCGCCGGCGTGGTGGGCGAGCTGTACCTCGGCGGCACCGGGCTGGCCCGCGGTTACCTGAACCGGCCCGGTCTGACCGCGGAGCGGTTCGTGGCCGACCTGTTCGGCCCCGCGGGCGGGCGGCTGTACCGCACGGGCGACCTGGTCAGGCATCTTCCCGACGGCTCGCTCGCGTTCGTCGCACGCGCCGACCGCCAGATCAAGCTGAACGGCTACCGCGTCGAACCGGGCGAGATCGAGTCGGCGCTGCGCCGGCTGCCCGGCGTCGCCGACGCGGCCGTGGTGCGGCGGGACGCCCCCGGCCGGCTGCTCGCCTACGTGACGCCGGCCGGAGCGGCGACTCCGCCGGCCGAGGAGTTGCGCGCGTCGCTCTGCGCCGTCCTGCCCAGGTACATGGTTCCCACCCACTACGTCTCCCTGCCCGCGCTCCCCCGAACCGTCAACGGGAAGATCGACTATGCCGGGCTGCCCGCGGCCGACCCCGCCCCCGTGCAGGAGGGCCCCGCCGAGCCGCCGCGCACGCCGGAGGAGTCCGCGCTGGCCGCGATCTGGCGCGAGGTGCTGAACGTGCCGGAGGTCGGCAGGAACGACGACTTCTTCGCGCTGGGCGGCCACTCTCTGCTGGCCACCAAGGTGCTGGCCCGGGTGGCCGACACGCTCGGTCTCGACCTGCCGTTGCGCGCGGTCTTCGAGTCGCCCACGCTCGCCGCCCTCGCCGCCCGCCTCCCCGACGCCCCGCCCGCCCGGTCCGAACGGGTGCCGCGAGCCCCGCGGGACCGGCCGCTGCCGCTGTCCTTCGTCCAGGAGCGCATCTGGTTCCTGCAGCAGGTCGAGCCGGACAGCACCAACTACAACGTGCCCCGCGCCCTGCGCCTGCGGGGGAAGGTGGACCTGGAGACGGTCACCCGGGCGCTGGCCGACCTCGAGGAGCGGCACGAGATCCTCCGTACGACCTTCCCCGACTTCGACGGCGAGCCGGTGCAGCAGGTCCACGAGCCGCGCGGCATCCCGGTGACGACGCTGGACCAGACCGGGCTGCCCGAGCATGAGCGCGACGCCTGGATCCGCGAGTACATCTTGACCGCCGGGCAGGAGCCGTTCGACCTGGCGGAGGGCCCGCTGCTCCGGGTCTCGCTGGTCCGCCTGACGCCCGAGGAGTACGTGCTGGTCGTCGTGGAGCATCACATGATCCACGACGGGTGGGCGCAGGGGGTGTTCCTCCGCGACTTCCTGGAACTGTACGAGGCGCACGCCACCGGCCGCGAGCCGCGCCTGCCCGAGCTGCCCGTCCAGTACGCCGACTTCGCGGTCTGGCAGCGCCGCGCGATCGAGGGCGGGCGGCTGACGACCCTGCTGGACTTCTGGCGCCGCCGGCTCGACGGCGCACCGCCCCTGCTGCGGCTCAGAACCGACCGCGACAGACCTGAGGTGCCGACCCTGCGCGGCGGTGAAGAGACCTTGGTCATCGGGGGGGACCTCGCGCGGGAGCTGCGCGACCTGGGGCGGGACCGCGACGCCACCCTGTTCATGACGATGTTCGCGGCGTTCGCGATGATGCTGTACGGCGACGGCCGCCAGCAGGACATCGTCATCGGCAGCGGCATCGCCAACCGGCAGCGGACCGAGCTGGAGAACCTGCTCGGCATGATGATCAACACCGTGCTGCTGCGCGTGGACCTGTCCGGGGAGCCGACGTTCCCGGAGCTGCTGGAGCGGGTACGGGGCACCTGCCTGGAGGCCTACGCCCACCAGGACATGCCGTTCGAGAAGCTGGTCGAGCACCTGCGACCGGTGCGGAGCCTGAGCCGCACCCCGCTGTTCCAGGTGATGTTCAGCTTCCTGGACACGCCGATGCCGACGCTGCGGCTGCCAGGGGTGCGGCTGGAGGTCCTCAACGCGCACAACCGCTCGGCCAAGTTCGACCTGAACGCGGTGATCATCCCGCATGCCGAGAACCGTTTCCAGGACGCCGGGACCGAGTCGCGCGAGGAGACGATCACGGTGCTGCTGGAGTACAGCACCGACCTGTTCGACGCGGCGACCGTGCGCGGGATGCTGGACCGCTACCTCGCGCTGCTGCGGGCGATCGTCACGCGGCCGGAGGCGTCCGTGGAGGAGCTGGTGGCGCCGGCGGCGGACGACAGGGTACCGCTGTGAGCGGCTCCCCTCCCCCCGCCGCACCGGCTGATCGGCTCCGTGCCGCCGTGCCGGACGGCTCGGTCCCGGCGCTGTTCGCGGAGGTCAGCGCGCGGCAGCCGGAGCGGGTCGCGGTCGTGTGCGGTGAGCGCAGCCTGACGTACGGCGAGCTGAACGCGGCAGCCCGCTCACTCGCCGCCGAACTCGTGCGCCAGGGTGTCGAGCGCGGGGAACCGGTGGGCCTGCGGGTGAGCCGGTCCGCCGACGTTCCGGTGGCCGTGCTCGGGATCATGCTGGCCGGCGCCGCGTACGTACCCCTCGATCCCCAGCACCCGGCCGAGCGGCTGCGGCTCATGGTGGAGGAGTCCGGGATCCGGTACGTGGTGGGCGGTGAAGGCATGGCCGTCCAGCGCAGCGTGCCGGTCCGCGGCCACGGCCCGGCCCCGGCGGGCGGCCTGCCCCCGCTGTCCTCCGGCGACCTCGCCTACGTGATCTACACCTCCGGCTCCACCGGGCGGCCGAAGGGCTGCGTCATCACCCATGCGAACGTCCTGAGCCTGCTCGCGGGCGCGCTGCCGCTCTTCGACGTCGGGGCCGACGACCGGTGGACCCTGTTCCACTCGATCAACTTCGACTTCTCGGTGTGGGAGCTGTGGGGGGCGCTGGTCACAGGCGGAACCCTGGTGATCGTGGACGCCGAGACCTCCGTGGACCCGGAGGAGTTCCTGGAGCTGCTGATCCGGGAGCGGGTGAGCGTGCTCAACCAGGTGCCTCCGGTCTTCCGCGTGCTGGCGGAGGCGCACGCCGACGCGGGACACCCGCCGCTGGCGCTGCGTTACGTGATCTTCGGCGGGGACGCCGTGGACCTCGACGTCACGGCCGCCTTCCTGGACGCGCTGCCCGAGAACGCCAGGCCTGTGGCGGTCAACATGTACGGCATCACCGAGACCACCGTGCACGTCACCTACAAGGAGCTCGGTCCGGACGTCCTGCGCGGCTCCGACCGGTCGCCGATCGGCCGCCCGCTCCCGCATCTGGACGTCGTGCTGCGGGACGAGGCCGGTGTGGAGGTGCCGGAAGGCGAGGTCGGTGAGATGTGGGTCTCCGGCGGCGGGGTCGGCGCGGGTTATCTGCGCCGGGACGACCTGACGGCCGAGCGGTTCGTCGTCGTCGACGGCGTGCGCTGCTACCGGTCCGGAGACCTGGCGCGCCGGACGGCCGGCGGCGAGCTGCAGTATCTCGGGCGGGCCGACCGGCAGGTGAAGCTGCGCGGGCTGCGCGTCGAACTCGGGGAGATCGAGGCGGTGCTGCGGAGGTGCACGGGGGTGCGGGACGCCGTGGCGCGGCTGGTCACCGACCGCGCGCTGGGGGATCTCCTGGTCGCCTATGTGGTGGCCGGCGACGACTACGACGCCCGGCGGGTGCGCGAGGAGTGCGGGATGTCGTTGCCCGCCTACATGGTGCCCGCCCGCTACGAGACCCTGGCGGCGATTCCGCTCTCCTTCACCGGCAAGGTCGACCGGGCGGCTCTGCCGTACCCCTGAGGGACCGCACCGCGGACACGCGCCGCCGGAGCGGCGCGTGTCACGCGTGGGCGAGGGCCATGATGCGCAGTTCGGCCGTGTAGCGGGCACCGCGGGCATCGCGCAGCCAGAGGCGGTCGGTGTCCGGCAGCATCTCCGTGATCGTGACCGCGCCGGATCCGGCCTCGGCGGTGCGGCGGACGAACTTGCCGAGCAGGTTCACCAGCGACAGGCTCCTGAAGTCCACGGCGATCGGCTTCCTCTCTATCGAGAGCCGGACGAAGCCGCGTTCGGGCAGGCCGTGCCGGACGTGCCAGCGGCGTGCCTGCACGTAACGCCGCCGCTCGTCCTTGACGAAGGCCCACGCCACGTCGGCGACCGGGAACGTCCACGCCTCGCGGCTGACGACCAGGCGGTCGACGGTGATGCGCGGGCGGTGCGGCGCGCCGTCGAACGGCTTGAACGCGTCGACGACCAGCACGCTGAACAGGTCGCCCGCCACCTCCAGGAAGGAGTGCTCGCGGCCGCCCCCGGAACGGTGCCGCACGATGAGATCGTCACCGCGGCGTTCCACCACCAGGTCCAGTACGGACACCAGGGGAGAACCCGGCGGCGGCTCGAACGACTCGGCGCCGATGCACAGGTAGGTGTAGCTCGGCAGCATCACCTCGTCAGCCCGCGACATCCGCGTGGTGGCCAGGGGGGAGTCGACCCGCGGAACGATCACCACGCGCTCGTCCAGGCGGCTGGCGACGGCGGCTTCGTGCAGGCGGCGCGGGTCGGGGTGCTGGTTGACGAAGACCTTGTTCTCCAGCGTGTTGGCGGCGCAGTGCAGCTCGCCGAGCACGAAGTCCAGGTCACCGCGGGCCAGGGCGGCCTCGTCGGCGGCCATCAGCATGAGGTCCGGCGAGAAGCAGCGTGCGGCGCTCCAGCGCGGCGCGCCGGTGGCGAACTCCTCGGCCACTCGGCCGGCGATCGCCTCGGCGGTCAGACGAACGTCCCGGGTCCGGCCGAACTCCTCCAGCGGCAGGCCGATCACCCGCCGCCAGCGCCGGCGGAACTCCCCCACGACCTCGTCGACGACCTCCGACCCCGGCGCCAGGGTGAGCGCGCCCAGCTCGGGCATGACCGAGGTCAGCACCTGGAGCAACGGCATCGTGCGGGCACCGGTGCGCGCCGTCTCGCGGTCGAGCAACCGGCGCGTTCCGGCCTCGTAGCGCTCGGCGACGCTGTTGACCAGCCACCTCGCACTGTCCAGCACCAACCCGAGAGGCGCGGCCAGCGCGTCGGTCGCCTTCCGGCCCAGCCGTACGCCGAGGTCGCGGACGGTGTCCTCATAGACGAGGGTACGGCCGGCGTACACGCCGCCGGAGCGGCGGACGGCCGGGCGGCCGGTGATGCGCTCGAACGTCTCGGCCAGTTCCCGCTGCGCCTCCATGAGCCGCTCCGCGTCCCCGGCGGCCGCCGCCATGGCATCACGCGCACCGACCAGCTCGTCGAGTGAGGCACGGGCACGGGCGCGTACCGCGGGGTCGGCGATCAGGTCGATGCGCTCGGCCAGTTCCCGCTCCGGCCAGGTGACCAGCTTGCCGTTCAAGTCCAGACGCACCGCCCCGCACTCGCGGAGCCGCAGCAGGACGGCGACCGCCGCCGGGTCGGGCGGGTCGCCCGCTATGTCGCGGATCGTGTGACGGCCGTCGCAGCGGCCGAGGACGCGCAGCTCAGCGGCCTGCAGCGTGACCGGCTTGCGGAACGGCAACCGGAGCACCCCTTTGGTGAGCGTCGCGGCCGAGTCCCGCCTGGGGCGCAGCCAGGGCCACACCTCGGGGCGGGCCGCGACCGCCTCCGCGACGGCGTCGATCGCCCAGCCCTCGAAGTAGACGGTGCGCCGGGCCAGCAGGCCGGGTCCCGGAGCCAGCTCCAGGCCCGTGTCCTCGGCGCCGATCCGGGCCCAGCCGAGGGGGCCGAAGAAGCCCACGGTGTCGTTCTTGAGGCAGTAGCGCTGCAGGTAGGTCGTGATGGTGAGCTCGTGGCGGCGGCTTTCGCGCTGCGATCGAGGCTCACCGCCGGCCGTCTTGTCCAGGCAGACCCGGACCACCTGCGGGTTCTGCCACGCCACCGCCTCGCGGAACAGGGGGTCGGCGGCGGCCCGGCGCATGACGGCGGTCCGCCGGTCGGCCGCGGCGGCGAAGGTCTTCTCCCACTGCTCCCCGGTGGCGGGCACCCGCTCGTCCAGGCGGTCGGCCGCGGCGGCCAGCTCGGCGTCGCAGAGCTCGGCGAACCAGTCAGCCGGGAACCCCGTGCCGCGCAGCGCGCACTCCCGCCACAGCAGCCAGCCGGACCCGCCCAGCGGCGTGTGGTGCTCGGTCTCCCGTGCGGGCCGTTCCCGTGTCGTCACCGGTTCCCGTGTCATCACCGGTCGTGCTCCCGGTCGGCCGACTCGATCTCGTTCAGCAGCGCTTCGAGGTCGTCGGCGCCGTACAGCTCCCCCTGGGCGCGGACGACCAGCTGGGCCAGGCTCTCCACCGTCGGCGAGCCGAAGACCTCCCGCAGGGACAGCTCGATGCCGAACGTGTCGCGGATGCGCGAGGCGAGCTGGGTGGCCAGCAGCGAGAAGCCGCTCAGCTCGAAGAAGGTGTCGTGGACGCCGACCCGATCGATGCCGAGAAGCTCCTCGAAGATCGCGGTCAGGCGGTGTTCTATCGGCGTGCTCGGGGCCGCGTAGTCGTCGGGCGGGCCGCTGCCGTCGGGAACGGGAAGGGCGTCGAGGTCGTAGTCGCCGTCGCGGGTGCGCGGCAGCCGGTCGAGGACGAACAGCCGCTCGGGCATCGAGGAGTCGGGCAGCACCGTGAGGAGATACTGCCGGATCCTGACGGTGCCGAGCGCGGGGTCGGGGCCGGCGAGGTAGCCGACGAGCACGATCCGGCCGTCCGCGGCGACGTGCTCGGTCACCAGCGCGTCGCGGACGTCCGGCCCGTCGCGCAGCGCGGCCAGCGTCTCGACGGGATCGGCGTCCGCCCGTCCGACGAATTCGAGTGTGCCGTCCGTCCAGCGGCGGGCGAGGTCTCCGGTGCGCTGGGAGCCGGAGCAGAGTTCGGCCACCTCCCCGACCGCGGCCGGCCGTCCGCCGGGGTGACGCAGCTCGGCCCGGTCGTCGGCCGGATCGCCGCTCAGCGGCACCCGCACGCCCGCGGTCTGCGGCTGCCAGTCGGCCGGGACCGGGTATGCGGCGAGGGGCCGCCCGTCGCGGCCCACCCGGTGGACGCCGACCCCCCGGCAGCGGGGCGCCAGGTGGCGCAGCGCCACGAGGTCGTGGGAGATCAGCTCGCCGGAGTTCTCGATGAAGGCGTACCGCAGCGCCGGGAGCGTCTCGTGGGCGGCGTCCAGACCGCGCAGGATCGCCGGGGTCAGGTAGGCGACGGTGGCGGCGTTCTCCCTCAGCCAGGCGAGGTCGCCGCGCTCCGGCAGGAGCAGCACCGCTCCGGCGCTCAACGCGCTGGACATCGCCGAGGCCAGGTGGCCGGGCAGAGCCGACAGCACCGCGAACCGATCGTCCTCGTCCAGCCCGAACCGCCGAACCGCCCAGTCGGTCTCCGCCCGCCCCGGATCCCCTGGCGCCGGCGTGCCGTCCGTGTCGTTCACGTCGGCGAAGATCGGACTGAGATCGATGTCCGCCTCGCTCCCCGGACGCACGTCGACCACCGCGGAGACCCCGAGGTACCGCGCCGCGACCGGGCCCGCCTCCTCGATCACCGAGAAGGTCGCACCCGCTTTCCCGCAGCCCAGGACAGCGGCCACGAATGCCGCGGAGGCCCGCCGTACCACCCCGAAATGCTCCGTCTGCGACGCGGCGCGCTCCGACAGGACCCGGGCCACCCGATCGGCCGCCCGGCTCAGCCGGCGGTAGCTCCACTCGCCGTCCCGGTCGACCACCGCGACGCGATCCCGGCCCCGCGCGAACCGATCCACGGCCCGATGCGGCTCCGCCACAGGCCAGTCGCCGGCGGGCGCCTCCTCGACCGCGTGCGGCGGGTAGTCCGGCAGCTCCCGTGCGGGATCCTCCACCGCGGCGCGCAGGAACACGCGCAGATGCTCCGCGAGCACCCGCATCATCGCCGGCTGGTACCGCTCGGCGTTGAACTCCAGATGGACCTGCAGCGCGGACCCGACCTCCTGCGCACTGACCATGAGATCGAACTTGCTGTCCAGCGCGGGCGTCTCCATGGGCTCGACCGCGACACCGGTGATCTCCTCAGTCACGGGGCCGTCGATCACGTTGAGCAGCACCTGGAACAGCGGCGTCCGGCGCGGGTCCCGCGGTACCCGCAGCTCCTTCACCAGCACGTCGAACGGCGCGTCGGAGTGCGCGTACCCGTCCAGCGCGACCCGGCGCACACGGCCCAGCAGGTCGGCGAAGGTCGGCTCGCCCGACAGGTCCACGCGGAACGGCAGCGTGTTGACGAAAAACCCGATCAGCCGGTCCGTTCCCTCGTCCGTCCGGCCGGCGACCGGCACGCCGATCACCATGTCCCGCTGTCCGGACCACCGGCTCAGCGTGGTCGCCAGGCTCGCCAGCACCACCATGAACGGCGTCACACCGTGCTCACGGCACAGCGCGTGCAGTTCCCCGGTCTCCTCCGGAGACAGGTCGAACCGCAGCCGCTCCCCCCGCGCGCCCCGGGCCGGCGAGAACCGCCGGGCCAGCGGCAGCACCAGCGGCGGCGGGGCGTCGGCCAGGTGCTCGCGCCAGTAGCCCACCTCCCGCTGGAGCGCCTCACCGGTCAGCGCGGCCCGCTGCCACACCGCGTAGTCCCTGTACTGGATCGGCAGCTCGGCCAGCCCCGCCCGCTCCGCGTCACCGCCCGCCTCGTACAGTGCCGACAGCTCGCGCACGAGCAGGCCGACCGACCAGGCGTCGGAGATGATGTGGTGCATGGTGACGGCCAGCACGTGCTCGGTGTCGCCCAGCTTGACCAGCAGGCACCGGAACAGCGGCCCCCGCGCCAGATCGAAAGGAGCGGTGGCCTGCTCGTCCGCCAGCCGGCGGGCCTCGTCCTCGTCCGCGCCCTCGACGACCTCCAGCCGCCAGTCCTCGCCGAGGTCGTCCACCACCTGGACCGGCCGCCCGTCCACCGTGGGGAAGCGGGTGCGCAGCGTCTCGTGCCGCAAGAGGATCGCGCGGATGCCGCCCTCCATCGCGGCCACGTCGAGCGGCCCGGTCAGCCGCCGCCGCCCGTGCACGTTGTACGCGGTCCCCGGCCGAAGCTGGTTCTCCAGCCACAGCCGCTCCTGGTCGAACGAGAGCACCGGCTCGGCGTCCGCGGCCCGCGGCCCGGCATCCGCGGCCCGCGGCTCGGCGGCGGAGGCCCCGGACGACGCCCGCGCCGCCACCGCCGCCGCCAGCCCCGCCACGGTGGGAGCGGCGAAGAACTCCTTCACGGAGACCCGCACACCCAGGATCTTCCTGATGCGCGCTGTCACCTTGGGCGCCAGCAGAGAGTGCCCGCCCAGTTCGAAGAAGTCGTCGGACACGCCCAGATGCGAACGGTCGAGGACATCGCGCCAGATTCCCGCGATGACCTCCTCGTAGGGAGTGCGCGGAGCGATATGACGGCTCGGAGCCCGGGAAGGGGATGCCATAGCCGAACGGTACGTGTCGCCCCGATCATTCGGATGTCACACAAAAGGGGGATCATGGCGGTACCGAGGTTCATCCCACCAGCGGATGCGGCCGTGGGACCGGCGCTCCGGCGAGGACCTCGGAGCCCTCGATCTCACCCGTTCCGATCTCACCCGTTCCGATCTCACTCGGCCGGAGACCGCTCTACCCCGCCACGCTCGACGCCGACCGTGCCGCGGGCATCTGGACGGCCGGCACGCCGACCGTGCCGCGGGCATCTGGACGGCCGGCACGCCGACGACGCCGGCGCCGGCCGACCTCCTGGGCGCACCCGGGACCGGGACGACCGACCACTCGGCGCGCCAACGGGTCCGTTCGGCGCTCGGTGACCGCGATGAAATGATCACGTGGTTACCCTGCCGGTCACCCCGAAGGGTCGGCCTCCGGCCGACCGGTTCCCTCCGTCACGAGGAGCTCGTGTTGACCGCACCGAAGCAGGATCGGAGCGACCGCAGTCCGTGGAACTGGCTGCTGATCGTGCCGATCGTCCTGCCCCTGCTCCCCTTCCTGTTCAATTCGGACGAGCCCCGGCTGCTCGGCTTCCCGATGTTCTACTGGCTCCAGCTCGCCTTCATCGCGGTCGGCGTCACGTGCACCACGATCGTCTACCAGATGACCAAGCGGGGGCGGTGACGTCGTGCAGGAGCACCTGACCGAGATCGTCATCTTCACCGTCCTGTTCCTGGTCGTCAGCGGCATGGGGTTCGTCGCCTCGCGCTGGCGCCGGCCCAAGGACCTGGCCAGCCTCGACGAGTGGGGCCTGGGCGGCCGGAGCTTCGGCTCCTGGGTCACCTGGTTCCTGGTCGGCGGCGACCTCTACACCGCCTACACCTTCGTGGCCGTGCCCGCCCTGCTGTGGGGCACGGGCGCGATGGGCTTCTTCGCCGTGCCGTACACCGTCGTCATCTATCCCATGGTGTTCCTGGTGCTGATCCGGTTGTGGTCGGTCTCGCACATCCACGGCTTCGTGACCCCGGCCGACTTCGTCCGGGCCCGCTTCGGCTCCCCCACCCTCGCCCTGCTGATCGCGATCACCGGCATCGTCGCGACCATGCCGTACATCGCCCTGCAGCTCGTCGGCATCGAGGCCGTGCTGAAGTCGATGGGCGTGACCGGGCACCTGCCGATCATCATCGCGTTCGCGATCCTGGCCGCCTACACCTACCAGTCGGGCCTGCGCGCCCCCGCGCTGATCGCCTTCGTCAAGGACACGCTGATCTACGTCGTGATCCTGGCCGCGGTCATCGTCATCCCGGCCAAGCTGGGCGGCTGGGACGTGATCTTCGACAGGGCGCAGGCCAAGTTCGCCGCCTCCCCCGCACCCGGCGACGGCATCCTGCTCAACGCCGGAAACCAGCTGCAGTACGTCACACTGGCCTTCGGCTCGGCGCTGGCGCTCTTCCTCTACCCGCACAGCGTCACCGGCGTGCTGGCGTCGAAGAACCGCAACGTGATCAAGCGGAACATGTCCGCGCTGCCCGCCTACAGCCTGCTGCTCGGCCTGATCGCGCTGCTCGGTTTCATGGCCATCGCGGCCGGGACCACGCCGATCGGCAAGGACAACAACACGATCGTGCCGCGGCTGTTCGACCAGATGTTCCCCGACTGGTTCACCGGCGTGGCCTACGCCGCGATCGGCATCGGCGCCCTGGTCCCCGCAGCGATCATGTCGATCGCCGCGGCGAACCTGTTCACCCGCAACGTCTACAAGGAGTACCTCAAGCCGGACGCGAGCGACGCCGACGAGGCCCGCGTCTCGAAGATCACCTCACTGCTGGTCAAGGTCGGCGCGGTGGCCTGCATCCTCTTCCTGGACACCGGCTTCTCCATCGACCTCCAGCTCATCGGCGGCGTCATCATCCTGCAGACGCTCCCGGCCGTGGCACTGGGCCTGTACACCCGCTGGTTCCACCGCGTCGGCCTGATCGCCGGCTGGATCGCCGGCATGGGCGCGGGCATGCTGCTGCTCTACAACATCGGCAACCCGGCCACCGGCAAGCTGCACTTCGCCGGATCGGCGTTCCCGCTGGGCAAACTCGGCCTGGACACGAAGATGACCGTCTACGCGGGCGTCCTCGCCCTGGCCGTCAACCTGGCCGTCGCGGCCCTCGGCACGCTCGTCGCACGCGCCGCCGGGCTCGCCGACGGCGAGGACGCCACCCACCCCGACCACTACCTCGCCGACGAGGGCGACCCCCGCATCAAGGACCTCGACCTCACGCCGGGAGCCCACTGACCCGCTCCGCGACGGGGTACGGCTCGCGCCTCGCGGCGGCGGCGCGAGCCGTACCCCCGGTCATCCGGGCCGTACCGGCGACGCGGCGGGCGTCCGTCCCGGGGAGCGCCGCGGCGTTCCCCGGCCGGCCCCGCCGCGGCGCGTCAGCCGTTCAGGTAGGCCGGGTTCGCCACCGCGAGCTTGTCCCGGACGGCCTCGATCAGGGCGGCGACGAGCGCGGGATGGTCCAGCCCTTCGCGGACGGCGGCGGCGAGCTCGGCGTCGGAGGCGAATCCCAGCTCGCCGAGGCGGGCCGCGTGCCCGGCCGCCTGCCCCGGGCCGAGTTCCAGCTCCCGCTCGACCATGCCGAGCACGTTGACGGCGATCCTGGTGTGGAAGCGCACCCTGCCCTGGACCGCGGGGAGCACGTCGTCCTCCAGGAAGTCACGGACCGCGGCGACGAGCCGGGCCGCCGACGGAACGTCATGAGGACCGGGACCGGAACCGGGAACAGAACCGGAACCGGAACCGGGACCGGGACCGGGACCGGAACCGGGACCGGAACCGGGACCGGGACCGGGAGCGGGACCGGGAGCGGGACCGGCCGATGGCCGTTCCGCGCTCTGCGGATCCTGCGGCGCTCCGGGCTGCGACATAAAGGACTCCTTATCCGTTGACTGGGCAACGAATCTCCGGTGAGATCATTGCATGACCTTCGCCGTTCCCGACAGCGTGCGCCCGCTCCGCGACGCCGTCCACGCGTTCATGACCGAGCGGGTCGAGCCCGCCGAGGGCGTCCTGCACCGGGGCGGGCCCGAGGCCTCGGCGGTCCTGGGCGAGCTCCAGGAGGAGGCGCGGAAGGCCGGGCTGTGGGCTCTGGGCCACCCGGCCGAGCTGGGCGGCGGGGGCCTGCCCTTCCTCGACTACGTCTACGTCAACGAGGTCCAGGGGCGCAGCGAGTTCGGCCAGCTGGCGCTCGGCACGTTCACCCTGCAGGACTCGCTGATGCTCCACGAGTTCGCCGGGCCCGAGCAGCGCGAGCGGTTCCTCGAACCGCTGGTCCGGGCGGAGATCTGGCCGAGCTTCGCGATGACCGAACCGGCCGTCTCCAGCAGCGACCCCACCCAGTTGCGGACCGAGGCCGTGCTGGACGGCGACGAGTGGGTGATCAACGGGCACAAGTGGTTCACCACCGGCGCGAACCGGGCCGCCTACACGACCGTCATGTGCCGCACCGAGCCGGACGCGCCGCCGCACCTGGCGTTCTCGATGATCCTCGTGCCGACCGACACGCCCGGGTACACGATCGTCCGCGACACACCCGTGCTGGGCCTCGACGGCGGCCACTGCGAGGTTCGCTACGAGGACGTCCGCGTCCCGTCCGCCAACCTCCTCGGCCCGCGCGGTCAAGGGTTCCTCATCGCGCAGCGGCGGCTGGGCCCGGGCCGGATCTTCCACTGCATGCGCTGGCTCGGCCAGGCCCAGCGGGCCTTCGACCTGATGTGCCGCCGCCTGCACGAGCGCAGCGCCTCCGGCCGGCCGCTGGCGGACCGGCAGCTGATGCGCCAGCACGTGTTCGACTCCTACACCGAGATCCAGTCGGCCCGGTTGCTGACCCTGCACGCCGCCCAGGCGATCGACCGGGGAGAGCAGGCACGGGTGGAGATCGGCGCCGTCAAGGTGGCCGCCGCGCGGATGCTGCACAACGTGATCGACCGGGCCGTCCAGGTGTACGGCGCCGCCGGCCTGACGCCCGACACCCCGCTGGACCGGATGTACCGGCACGCCCGTGCCGGCCGCATCTACGACGGTCCCGACGAGGTGCACATCGACTCGGTCGGCCGCCGGATCCTCGGCGCGTACGCCGCCGGCGGCAACTGGGAGTTCGGCCTCCGGTAGGGGCCGGCACGCCCTGCGGGAGCGACCGGCACGCCCTGCGGGAGCGACCGACGGGCACCGGGCCGGGCTGTGCGGGGCCGGGCTGTGCGGGGCCGGGCACTCCACGAGGAGAGGACGGATGGACAGAGACGAGATCCTCGCCGACGCGCTCGGCGAGGGAACGACGGTCACGGCGGAGGTCCGGCTGCCGGGCGGGGCGTCCCGCGAGACGTGGGCGCTCGACGCGGTGGACCCCGCCGGAGGCGTCCACGAGCTGATCCTGCGCCTCGACTCACCCGGTTCCGCTCCGGGGTCGGGGATCGGGCTGGCCGGGGAGGCCGCGCTGATGCGGGCCGCCACCGCGGGGGACGTCCCGGTCCCCCGGATCCTGTCGGCCGGTGGGGCGCACATCCTGATGACCCGGGTGCCCGGGGAGACGATCCCCCGCAAGATCCTCCGGGACGAGGCGTTCGCCGCCGTGCGCCCGCGCCTGGCGGCCCGGTGCGGGGAGATCCTGGCCGCGATCCACCGCATGCCGCTCTCCTGCCTGCCCGACGCCTCCGCACCGTCGCCCCGGGCCGTCCCCGGTCCGCAGGCCGTCCCAGGTGATCCGCTGACGACCTGGCGCGACCTGCTGGACCTGACCGGTCGACCGCACCCGGTATTCGAGCTGGCCTTCCGGCGCCTGGCCTCCTCCCGCCCTCCGTGTGACCGGATCACCGTCGTGCACGGCGATTTCCGCAACGGCAACCTCATCGTCGGCCCTGACGGCGTCCGGGCGGTGCTCGACTGGGAGCTGGCCCACGCGGGAGACCCCCTGGAGGACCTGGGATGGCTGTGCGTGAAGTCATGGAGGTTCGGCTCGCCCCTGCCGGTCGGCGGGTTCGGTGAGTACGGCGAGCTCGTCGAGGCCTACGAGAAGGCGAGCGGATACCGGGTGGATCGGGAGGCGCTGCGCTGGTGGGAGTCCTTCGGCGTGCTCAAGTGGGGCGTCATCTGCGTCATGCAGGCCATGCGGTACATGACCGGGGGCGCCCGGTCGGTCGAACTCGCCGCGATCGGCCGCCGCGTCTGCGAGACCGAATGGGACCTGCTGCGCCTTCTCCGATGTCCGTGGCCGTGCAAAAGTAGCCGCAGGTGGCCGGGTTGAGGTCACCGCTGGTGGCCAGTTTTAAGTCCCCACGCCCTCGTGTGCTTGCCGGTGTGTCGTGGGGCGGGCATGCCCCTGAACGGTGATCGTGACGGTGTCAGCCAGTCACAAGATCACCGTTCAG